>NZ_OY726395.1:2600833-5201667 GCF_963378085.1 Mycolicibacterium sp. MU0050
GCTGATCGCCAGGTAGCCGATCGCGGCGCTGACCACCGCCAGCAGCAACGCCAGCGCCCGCAGCGGCCAGCCCCGCACGGCCAGGGTCGCCAGCACCGCGGCGCCGAGCAGCAACGCCACCGGCACCAGCGCCGTCGACCAGGTCGAACCGGCCAGCGCGATGGTCTTCGGCGGACCCAGGCCGTCGAAGGATTCCACCTCCACCCACGTCAGCCGGCTCGCGGTGTACAGGCCCGCCGCGGCCAGCACCAGCAGCAGTTGCGCGACCCGGATTCCGCTGAGCCGCCGGCGGCGCGCGCCCTCAGCCATGGTCACCCGGGGCCGCCAGCGTCTCGGCGGCGGCGATCGCGGCCAGGACCGCCTTGGCCTTGTTGGCGGCCTCGTTGAACTCGTAGGGGCCGTTGGAATCGGCCACCACCCCGCCGCCGGACTGGACGTAGGCGGTGCCGGCCCGCATCAGGGCCGTGCGGATGGCGATGGCGAAGTCGGCGTTGCCCGCGAAGTCGAGGTAGCCCACGACGCCGCCGTAGAGACCGCGCCGGGTCAGCTCCACCTCGTCGATGAGCTCCATCGCACGCACCTTCGGCGCCCCGGTCAGCGTGCCGGCGGGGAAGCACGCGGTGACCGCGTCCAGGGCGGTGTGCCCGTCGGCCAGCAGTCCGGTGACCGTGGACACCAGGTGCATGACGTGGCTGTAGCGCTCGATGTGGGAGTAGTCCTCGACCCGCACCGTGCCGGGCACACAGACCCGCCCGAGATCGTTGCGGCCCAAGTCGACCAGCATCAGGTGCTCGGCGCGTTCCTTCTCGTCGGCGAGCAGGTCCTTCTCCAGCAGTTGATCTTCCTCCTCGGTGGCGCCACGCCACCGGGTACCGGCGATGGGGTGGGTCGTGGCCCAGCCGTCCTGCACCGTCACCAGCGCCTCCGGACTCGACCCGACGATCGAGAACGCCGTCCCGCCGGTGTCGTCCGGCACGTGCATCAGGTACATGTACGGGCTGGGATTGGACACCCGCAGCATCCGGTACACGTCGATCGGGTCGACGTCGGTGTCCATCTCGAAGCGCTGCGACGGCACCACCTGGAAGGCCTCGCCGGCCTCGATGTCGCCGACCAGCTTGTCGACGATGGCGCTGTACTCCTGCACCGTCCGCTGCGCGCGGTGCACGGGGTCGGGCCGGCCGAAGCCCGCCACCGTGGAGGGCAGCGGCTGCCCCAGCGCCTCGGTCATCACCTCGAGGCGGGCCAGCGCGTCGTCGTAGGCCCAGTCCACCCGCTCGTCGGTGCCGTTCCAGTTCACCGCGTTGGCGATCAGGGTGATGGTGCCCTCGTGGTGGTCGACCGCGGCGATGTCGGTGGCCAGCATCATCACCAGATCCGGCAATTGCAGGTCGTCGACGGTGGTCTCGGGTAGGCGTTCCAGCCGGCGCACCAGGTCGTAGGCGAAGAAGCCCACCATGCCGCCCGACAACGGCGGCAGGTCCGGCAACGCCGCGGTGCGCAGCAGTTCCAGGGTGGTCTGCAGCGCGCGCAGCGGGTCCCCGCCGCTGGGCGCATCCTGCGGCGTGGTCCCCAACCAGACCGCCTCGCCGTCGCGGACCGTCAGGGCCGACGGGGCGCCGGCGCCGATGAACGACCAGCGCGACCAGGACCGCCCGTTCTCGGCGGATTCCAGCAGGAAGGTCCCGGGACGGTTGGCGGCGAGCTTGCGGTAGGCCGACAGCGGAGTCTCGCTGTCGGCGAGCACCTTGCGGGTCACCGGGACCACGCGGTGCTCGGCCGCCAGCACCCGGAAATCCTCCCGCGTGGTGGTCGATGCGATGTTGACGTCGGCGTACACGGACATCATCTTCCCAGACGTCGCAGCGCCCTCCGGCGTAGCGTGTTGATCATGAAACGCGGTGATGTCGTCGAGGACTTCGCACTACCCGATCAGCACGGCACCGAGCGCCGGCTCAGCGAGCTGCTCGCCGACGGCCCGGTCGTGTTGTTCTTCTATCCCGCCGCGATGACCCCCGGGTGCACCAAGGAGGCCTGCCACTTCCGGGATCTGGCCGCGGAGTTCGCCGCGGTGGGAGCGCAACGGGTCGGCATCAGCACCGACAGCGTCGACAAGCAGGCCCGGTTCGCCGACAAGGAGAAGTTCGACTACCCGCTGCTGTCGGATTCCGACGGCGCGGTCGCGACGGAGTTCGGCGTCAAACGTGGTTTGCTCGGCAAATTCATGCCGGTCAAGCGGACCACCTTCGTCATCGACACCGACCGTCGGGTGCTCGAGGTGATCGCCAGCGAACTCAGCATGGACACCCACGCCGACAAGGCGCTCGAGACGTTGCGGGCGCGCCCGGCCACCGCCTGAGCTCAGGGCCCCAGCAGTTCGTCGGCGTCGAAACAGCTGTGATCGCCGGTGTGGCACGCGCCGCCCACCTGGTCGACCACCAGCAGCACGGCGTCGCCGTCGCAATCGAGCCGGACGCTGTGCACGCGCTGGGTGTGCCCCGATGTCGCACCCTTGATCCACTGCTCTCGGCGCGAGCGCGAAAAATAGGTGGCCTCACGGGTTTCCAGGGTGCGGGCCAGCGCGTCGTCGTCCATCCACGCCACCATGAGCACGTCGCCGCTGCCGCGCTCCTGCACCACCGCGGTGAACAGGCCTTCCTCGTTGCGTTTCAGGCGCGCCGCGATCTCCGGGTCCAACGTCATCGCACGCAGATCCCCTCCGCCGCCATGGCGGCCTTCACCTCGCGGATGGTCAGTTCGCCGAAGTGGAACACGCTGGCCGCCAACACCGCGTCGGCCCCGGCGGCCACCGCGGGGGCGAAGTGCTCCACCGCGCCGGCGCCGCCGCTGGCGATCACGGGCACGCCCACCGCCGCGCGGACCGCGCGCAGCATCGGGAGGTCGAAGCCGGCCTTGGTGCCGTCGGCGTCCATGGAGTTCAGCAGGATCTCCCCCACGCCCAATTCCGCGCCGCGCGCGGCCCATTCCACCGCGTCGATGCCGGTGCCCCGGCGCCCGCCGTGGGTGGTGACCTCCCAGCCCGACCGGGTCGGCCGGCCACCCGCCGGCACCGAGCGGGCGTCGACCGACAAGACGATGCACTGGGAGCCGAACTGGCGCGCCATCTCCGCGAGCAGCTCGGGCCGGGCGATCGCCGCGGTGTTCACCGACGCCTTGTCGGCCCCGGCGCGCAGCAGCACATCGACGTCCTCCACCGAGCGCACGCCCCCACCGACGGTCAACGGGATGAACACCTGTTCGGCGGTGCGGCGCACCACCTCCAACATGGTGGCCCGTCCCGACGACGACGCCGTGACGTCCAGGAAGGTCAGTTCGTCGGCGCCCTCGGCGTCGTAGCGGGCCGCCAACTCCACCGGGTCTCCGGCGTCCCGCAGGTTCTCGAAGTTCACGCCCTTGACCACCCGGCCCGCGTCCACATCCAGACACGGGATCACCCGGGTGGCCACACCGGGCCGCGCGTCGCCGCTCATCGCCGATGGTCCTCCAGGTCTCCGACCGCACGCACGATCTCGAGCATCTCCTCATGTACGCCCGGTGCGCCGGCCAACGCCGACCGCGACCCCGGCACCCAGGGCTGCCCCTCCAGGTCGGTGACGATGCCGCCGGCCGCCCGGATCAGCGCCACCCCGGCCGCGTGGTCCCACACATGGTGACCGAAACTGATTGCCCCACCGAGGATCCCGGCGGCCACATAGGCCAGGTCGATCCCGGTGGCGCCGTGCATGCGCACCCGCGAGCACACCCGGCTGAGGTTGTCGAGGATGGCCGAGCGATACCGGCCCGGAAAGTGGCCGCGGGAATCGATGTTGTAGGTGCCGATCCCGACGATGGAGTCGGCCAGGGTGGCCGGTTGCAGGGGTTCGAGCGGCTGCCCGCTGGAGTGCACCGGTTCCCCGGGCAGGCTGGTGAAGCGCTGGCCGACGAACGGCAGCCAGGTCAGCCCCAGCACCGGCCGGCCGTTGTGCAGCAGGCCGAGCAGGATCGCGGCCATCGGCGAGCCGGCCGCGTAGTTGAACGTGCCGTCGATCGGATCCAGCACCCAGACCAGGTCGGCGTCCAGCGACTCACCGCCGAATTCCTCGCCGTGCACCCCGATTCCGGTCAGCCGCTGCAGCTCGGCGACCACGCGTCGCTCGATGGCCAGGTCGATCTCGGTCGCGAAGTCGTTGCCCTTCTTCTGCACGGCGCTCTCGGCGCGATGTCCGGCGATGAACTGTTCGGTGACGCCGTCGAGAACCTCGGCGGCGACGGACAGCAGGTCGGCCAGCTTGGCGGGATCGACGTCGGGCGGTGTCGTCATCTGCAGATCAACCGCTGACCGCGGCCAGCGCCTCCGGCAGGGTGAACCGCCCCGCGTAGAGGGCCTTGCCCATGATCGCGCCCTCGACCCCGCGGTCGGTCAGCGTGGCGATGGCCCGCAGGTCGTCGAGGCTGGACACCCCGCCGGAGGCGATCACGGGCGCGTCGGTGCGCGCGGCGACCTGCTCGAGCAGTTCCAGGTTGGGCCCGGCCAGGGTGCCGTCCTTGGTGACGTCGGTGACCACGAAACGCGAACACCCTTCGCGGTCAAGACGTTCCAGGACCTCCCACAGGTCACCGCCGTCGGTTTCCCAGCCGCGTCCGCGCAGCCGGTGATTGCCGTCGATGATCTTGACGTCCAGGCCCACCGCCACGCGGTCACCGTGTTCGGCGATGGCCGCCGCACACCACACCGGATTCTCCAGGGCCGCGGTGCCCAGGTTGACCCGCGCACATCCGGTGGCCAGCGCGGCCTGCAGGGATTCGTCGTCGCGGATACCGCCGGACAGCTCGACGGCCACGTCGAGCTTGCCGACCAGCTCCGCGAGCAGCTCCCGGTTCGAGCCACGGCCGAACGCGGCGTCGAGGTCCACCAGGTGGATCCATTCCGCGCCGTCACGCTGCCAGGTCTCGGCGGCCTCGAGGGCGGACCCATAGTCGGTTTCGCTGCCGGCCTTGCCCTGCACCAGCCGGACGGCCTGTCCGTCGACCACGTCGACGGCGGGCAACAGAATCAATGGTGGTTTAGAAGTCACAGTCCCTCAACCCAATTCGCGAGCAGCTCGGCGCCGGCGTCGCCGCTCTTTTCCGGATGAAATTGCGTGGCGGCCAGTGGGCCGTCCTCGACCGCAGCCAGGAACGGTACCTGGTGCGTCGCCCAGGTCAGCAACGCCGCGCTGTTGCCCTCCCACCGCTGGGCGGCATACGAATGCACGAAGTAGAACCGGGCGTCGGCGCCGAGTCCCTTGAACAGCGTGCTGTCCGGGGCGCTCTGCACGACGTTCCAGCCCATGTGCGGGATCACCGGCGCCTCGAGTCGGGTGACCGCGCCGGGCCACTGACCGCAGCCGACGGATTCCACCCCGAACTCCACACCGCGGGCGAACAGGATCTGCATCCCGACGCAGACCCCGAGCACCGGTCGCCCGGCGGCCACCCGCTGCGCGATGATCTGTTCTCCGCCGATCGAGCGCAGCCCGGTCATGCACGACTCGAAGGCCCCCACGCCGGGGACCACCAGACCATCGGCGTTGGCGGCCGCGGCCGGGTCCGCGGTCACCTCGACGCGGGCACCGACCCGCTCCAGCGCGCGTTGCGCGGAGCGCAGGTTGCCGGACCCGTAGTCGAGAACGACGACCGACTTCGTCGAAGTCGTTGTCACAGGCTGCCTTTGGTGGACGGCACGCCGGTCACCCGAGGGTCCGGCTCCACGGCGTGGCGCAGCGCCCGCGCGACGGCCTTGTACTGGGCCTCGGTGATGTGGTGCGGGTCGCGGCCGTACAGCGTGCGGACGTGCAGCGCGATCCGGGCGTTGTACGCCAGCGATTCGAACACGTGCCGGTTGATCACGGTGTGGTACGGCGTGGAGGAACCGGCGATGGTGAAGTTCACCATGTACTCCGGTTCCCCGGTGTGCACGAAGTAGGGTCGGCCCGAGACGTCGACGGCGGCATGCGCCAGCGCCTCGTCCATCGGGATGAAGGAATCGCCGAACCGGCGGATGCCCTTCTTGTCCCCCAGCGCCTGGCCCAGCGCGGTCCCCAGCACGATGGCGGTGTCCTCCACCGTGTGGTGCGCCTCGATGTCGACGTCACCTTCGGCGCGCACCGTCAGGTCGAAGCTGGCGTGGCTGCCCAGCGCGGTCAGCATGTGGTCGAAGAACGGGACCCCGGTGTCGACGTGCACCTGCCCGGTGCCGTCGAGGTCGATCTCGACGACGATGTCGGATTCCCTGGTCTTGCGTTCGACCTTGGCGTGGCGGTTCACGGTGCTCCTACTCGGGGTTCCTGCACGGGTTCGGTGGCGGCCAGACGGGCACTGGCCGCCAGAAAGGCGTCGTTCTCGGCGGCCAGCCCGATGGTGGTGCGCAGATGGCCCGGAATGCCGACATCCCGGATCAACACACCCGCGTCGAGATAGCGCTGCCAGGTCGCGGCCGCGTCGGCGAAATCGCCGAACAGCACGAAGTTCGCGTCGCTGTCGATCACCCGGAATCCCATCTCCCGCAACGCCTGTGCCACCCGTTCCCGCTCGGCGATCAGGGTCGCGACACTGGCCAGGGTGTCGTCGGCGTGGCGCAACGCCGCCCGCGCGGCCTCCTGGGTGAGCACCGACAGGTGGTACGGCAGCCGGACCAGCAGCATCGCGTCGATGACCGCGGGCGAGGAGATCAGGTAGCCGAGCCGGCCGCCGGCGAACGCGAACGCCTTGCTCATGGTGCGACTGACCACCAGCTTGGTCGGATACTCGTCGATCAGCCGGACCGCACTCGGCTGCGAGGAGAACTCGCCGTAGGCCTCGTCGAGGATCAGCACTCCGCTCGGCATCGCGTCGAGCAGCCGGCGCAGGTCGTCGAGCGGAACGCTTTGCCCCGAGGGGTTGTTCGGGCTTGCGACGAACACCACGTCGGGCCGGTGCGTCTCGATCGCGGTCACCGCGACGTCGGTGTCGAGGGCGAAGTCGGTCGACCGCGCCGCCGTCACCCACCGGGTCTGGGTGCCGTCGGAGATGATCGGATGCATCGAGTACGACGGGACGAACCCGATCGCGCTGCGGCCGGGACCGCCGAAGGCCTGCAGCAGCTGCTGCAGGATCTCGTTGGAGCCGTTGGCCGCCCACACGTTCTGCACGCCGAGTTCGACGCCGGTGGCCGCGGTGAGATAGGCCGCCAGATCGGTCCGCAACGCCACCGCGTCACGGTCGGGGTAACGGTGCAACTCCGCGGCGGCCGCCCGCACCGACTCCGCGACGTCGGCGATCAGCGCCGCGGTCGGCGGATGCGGGTTCTCGTTGGTGTTCAGCCGCACCGGCACGTCCAACTGCGGTGCGCCGTAGGGAGATTTGTCCCGCAGATTCTCGCGCAGCGGCAGGTCCGCCAGCGTCACCGAGTCGCCGATCATCGCTCGAACCTCCGGCGGACCGCCTCGCCGTGGGCGGGCAGGTCCTCGGCCTTCGACAGCGTGATGACATGACCGGAGACGTCCTTGAGCGCGGCTTCCGTGTAGTCCACCACGTGGATGCCCTTGAGGAAGGTCTGGACCGACAGCCCACTGGAGTGCCGCGCGCAGCCGGCGGTGGGCAGCACGTGGTTGGAGCCCGCGCAGTAGTCACCGAGGCTCACCGGCGACCACGGGCCCACGAAAATGGCGCCCGCGGAGCGAATCCGGTCGGCCACCGCCGGCGCGTCGGCGGTCTGGATCTCGAGGTGTTCGGCGGCGTAGGCATTCACCACCCGCACACCCTGGTCGATGTCGTCGACCAGCACGGTCGCCGACTGCCGACCGCTCAGCGCCGTCGAGACGCGGTCGCGGTGCACCGTGGTCTGCAGTTGGGCGGTCAGTTCGCGGTCGGTGGCCTCGGCCAACTCGGTGCTGCAGGTCACCAGGACGCTCGCGGCCATCTCGTCGTGCTCGGCCTGGCTGATCAGGTCGGCGGCAACGTGGACCGGGTCGGCGGTGTGGTCGGCGAGGATCGCGATCTCGGTGGGCCCCGCCTCGGCGTCGATGCCCACCTGCGAGCGGCAGATCCGCTTGGCCGCGGTGACGTAGATGTTGCCCGGGCCGGTGATCATGTCCACCGGCGCCAGCTCGGCCCCGTCGGTGTCGGCGCCGCCGTAGGCCAGCAGGGCGACGGCCTGGGCGCCGCCGACCGCCCAGACCTCGGCGACCTCCAGCAGCGCCGCGGCCGCCAGGATGGTCGGATGGGGCAGGCCGTGGAAGGCGCCGGTGCCCGACGCCTGCGGTGGGCTGGCGATCACCAGCGAGTCGACGCCGGCGATCTGGGCCGGCACGACGTTCATCACGACGCTCGAGGGGTAGACGGCGTTGCCGCCCGGAACGTAGAGCCCGACGCGCTCGACCGGAACCCACCGCTCGGTCACGGTGGCCCCGGGCGCCAGCTCGGTGGTGGTGTCGGTGCGGCGCTGGTCGGCGTGCACGGCGCGGGCCCGCGCGATGGCCACCTCGAGGGCGGCTCGCACGTCTGGATCCAACTCCCGCAGCGCCTGTTCGAGCGCGGCGGCGGGCACCCGGACCGTCTTGGGCCGTACGCCGTCGAACGAGGCCCCGTATTCGAGGGCGGCCTCGGCGCCGCGGGTGGCGACGGCCTCGACGATCGGACGGACCTTGGGCAGCACCGCGTCGACGTCGACGCCGCCCCGGGGCAGGGCGCCGCGGAGTTGCGCAGCCGAAAGCGTCTGGTTGCGCAGGTCGATCCGGGACATTTCGAAGTTGGCCATCACCGTCGATTGTCCCTGATTGGTCCAGCTGAATAAAATCACGCCTGAGCAGGACCTCGACGCGGGCGCCCGCGGGTCGCGCAACTCAGCCGTCGGCCGCCTTGTCCGCGATGGCCTCGGCGACCCCCAGGGCCTCGCCCTCGGCGCCGATTCCGCACACCAGGGTGTCGACCACGATCGCGCCGCTGCTGCCCAGGGCGCGCTCACACCCGCCGCGCGAACCCTCCGGGGAGCGGTAGACGGTCATGAAGTCACCGGTGGCGCCGGCGGCCGGGGACTCGACATTCCACACGGTGTGGCTCTCCCCGTCCGAGGAGCTCAGCGTCAGCGACCGGTTCGAGCATTCGCGCCAGCTGCGCTGCGCGTCGGCCACGTACGCTGCGGCGTCGGCGTGCGAGGAAAAGCTCACGGCCCCTTGGATTATCGACCGTTGCCGGCCTTCGGGGTCACCCACGATGCTGCCGGCCACCAGATCGTAATCCGCACCCGAGTAGGCGCGGCGCTGGATGGGACCGACAACGCCGACGCAGCTCGGGTCGTCGAGCATGGCGCTGCTGTCCACCAGTCGGGCGATGGTGTCCTGCTCCTCGACGAAGGTACCGACGATGCGGCGGACCTCCTGGGCGCTCAGCAGCACCGTTTCGGGATCCGGCGCGGCGGCCTCGACCGGCTCCGGCTCGGGGCTTGGCGGCGCCGGAGTCAGGACCGGGGTGATCAGGGCGGGTGGGGTGGCCGTCGCGGCATCGTCGTCGCCGCCGACGGCGGTCACCGCGACCGTCACGGCGGTGATGGTGGCCACAGCCGCGACCGCGCCGGCCACGATCGCCCACTTTCGGTGCGCGGAACTCGGCGGCGGGCCCCACGGCGGCACCGGCGTACCCCACTGCGGCGCCGGGTATCCCGGCGGTGGGCCCGCGGGCGGCGGGGTCGGCGGGGTCCACGGCTGGGGAGCCGCACCCACCGGGAGACCGCCCCGGCCGGGTGCGATCACCTCGGTGGGGCCCTCGTGCGGGTCGGCATCGGGCCGACGGTGGGCGTGCGGCGCGGGAATCTGCGTGCTGGTCATCGTCGGCTCCTTCGGTGCCATGCCGGGCGATCCGGCTCGCTACACGATAACCAATAAAACCGTAGCGTTGCAACGGTTTGCTGGATTGGCTCGACAAACCGCCGCTGACAAGGCGAGATAATGTACCCGAAGGCGCATTGGAGGGGAAAACCGTAGCGCGCTTGCCCCCGGGGGCGCAGCGCTCCGCGCGCGAGCGAGCTAGAAGTCCAGCCCGATGTCGAGGACACGCACGGAGTGCGTGAGCGCGCCCACCGCCAGGTAGTCGACGCCGGTGCCCGCATAGGAGGCCGCGTCCCCGAGCGACAGCCCGCCGGAGGACTCCAGCTGCACCTCGGGGGCGTTCGCGTCTCGGCGCTGCACCGCGATCTGCGTCTCCCACACGGCGAAGTTGTCCAGCAGCACGAGTTGGACGTCCTCGCGCAGCACCTCGTCGAGCTGGTCCAGGGAATCCACCTCGACCTCGCAGGGCAGATCGGGTGCGGCCGCGCGCACCGCGCGCAGCGCGGCGACCACCGATCCCGCCGCGGCAACGTGGTTGTCCTTGATCAGCGCGGCGTCACCGAGGCCCATCCGGTGGTTGACCCCGCCGCCGACGCGAACGGCGTATTTCTGCAGCACCCGCAGGCCGGGCAGCGTCTTGCGGGTATCGCGGATCTTCGCCGCGGTGCCCTCCACCGCGGCGACCCACTGCGCCGTCGCCGAGGCGATCCCGGACAGGTGACAGATCAGGTTGAGCATGGTGCGCTCGGCGGTCAGCAGTCCGCGGGTGGTGGCCTCCAACGTCAACAACGCATCCCCCGGCCGTAGCCGGTCGCCGTCGTCGGCGCGGCCGAGCACCGTGTACCCGTCGCGGCCCAACACCTCGTCGAGCACCAGCAGCGCGACGTCGATGCCCGCGACCACGCCCTCGGCCCGGGTCACCATCGCCGCGGTCGTGCGCGCGTCGTCGGCGACCGTCGCCACCGAGGTGACGTCCGGTCCGTAGCGCAGGTCCTCGTCGAGGCCGCGGGCGATGATCTCGCGCGCCTCGTCGAGTTCCGCGGCGGTCAATCCGATGTCGGCCATCACGCCACCACCGGAGCGTCGACGACAATGCGCTCGTCGACCATCCGCAGCACCGTGCTGCGCGCCCACGTCTCGTCAGTCGACGGATGATCGGCGCGGTGGTGGCTGCCCCGGGTCTCGGTGCGCTCGGTCGCCGCGGCCGCCACCGCACGCGCGGTCACGGTCAGGGCCGCATCCTCGACCCGCGCCCGGGTGGTGGCGGGGCGACGCCGCGCCGAGGCCAGGGTCTCGGTCAGCCGCATCAGGCCGGCCCCGTCGCGGACCACCGAGGCGTCCCGGGACATCGCGTGCTGCAACTCCGCGCGGTCGATCATCTCGGGGTCGGGCCGCCGCGGCGCGCGCGCCACCACGGCTCCGGCGCTCGACGCGTGGGCCGCGGCGGCGCGGCCGGCGCGGCCACCGACCACCAACCCCTCCAGCAGGCTGTTGGAGGCCAGCCGGTTGGCGCCGTGCATGCCGGTGCGCGCGACCTCGCCGGCGGCGAACAGGCCCGGCACCTCGGTTTGTCCCGCGACGTCGGTGACGACGCCACCGCAGCTGTAATGGGCCCCCGGCACCACCGGAATGGGCTGTCGCGTCGGGTCTATCCCCACCGCCCGGCAGGAGGCCGTCACGGTCGGGAAGCGCGCCTCGAAACCGGCGATCCCCCGCGCGTCGAGGTAGACGCAGGGCGAGCCGGTCGTCCGCAGATGCGCGTCGATGGCGGCGGCCACCACGTCGCGCGGTGCCAGATCCGCCATCGGGTGCAGGCCCGCCATCACCGAATTACCTTGCGCGTCGACGAGAATCGCGCCCTCGCCGCGCAACGCCTCGGTGATCAACGGCCGGCGCCCGCCCGTGCGGCCGTCGAACAGCATGGTCGGGTGGAACTGGATGAACTCGAGGTCGCCGACCGCGGCCCCGGCCCGCAGTGCCAGTGCGATGCCGTCGCCGGTGGAGCCCGCGGGGTTGGTGGTCGCGGCGTAGAGCTGGCCGAGTCCGCCGGTGGCCAGGATCACCGCGGAGGTGTGCAGGACGCCCACTCCGTGCGGGCTCAGGACCTGCACCCCGGCCACAGTGCCGTCGTCGAGCAGGATGTCCATCGCGACATGCTCGTAGCGGATGTCCAGGCGGGCGGCGGCCACGTCGAGCGCGCGCTGGACCTCGGCGCCGGTGGCGTCGCCGCCGGCATGGATGATGCGGCGTCGGGAGTGTCCGCCCTCGCGGGTCAGCGCCCACTGCCCGGGATGCGACTCGTCGAACCGCGCGCCATCGCCCACCAGGTCGGCGACCGCGCGATGTCCTTCGGCCACAATCGATTCCACCGCATGCGGATCGCACAACCCGCCACCGGCGGCCACCGTGTCGGCCACGTGGGCGGTGACCGCATCGGGATCGCCGCCGAGCGCCACCGCGATGCCGCCCTGCGCGTAGCAGGTTGCGGTGGCAGCGCTTTCGGCTGCCGCCTTGCTCAGCACGGTCACCGTGCGACCCGCGCGGTGCGCGGCGAGCGCGGCCGTCAACCCGGCGACGCCGGTACCGATCACGACGACGTCAGCGCGCTGCTGCCACCACCCGGCGAGCGGACCCGAGCCGCCGCAGGCCGGTCCGGTCATTCGCCGCCGCCGGGTTGGCCGATCTCGATCATCCGCTGCACGCTGGCACGGGCCAACCGGGCCGTCTCGGGATCGACGTGGACCTCGTCGGCGCCCTCGGTCAGGCAGCGCAGCATCGCCGCCGGGGTGATCATCTTCATGTACTTGCACGAGGCCCGGTCGTTGACCGCCTGGAAGTCGATTTCCGGTGCGGCGCGGCGCAATTGATGCAGCATCCCGACCTCGGTGGCCACCAGGACCTGACGGGCGTTGGATTCGCGCGCGGCGTCGAGCATCCCGCCGGTGGACAGGATTTTCACCCGATCCTCCGGGAATGCGCCCTCACCGGCCAGGTAGAGCGCCGAGGTCGCGCAACCGCACTCGGGGTGCACGAACAACTCGGCGTCCGGATGGGTGCGGGCCTGGTCGGCGAGTTCGTCGCCGTTGATGCCGGCGTGCACGTGGCACTCGCCGGCCCACACGTGCAGGTTCTCCCGGCCGGTCATCCGGCGCACGTGCGCGCCGAGGAACTGGTCGGGGCAGAACAACACCTCGCGGTCGGGGTCGATGGACTGCACCACCTCGACGGCGTTCGACGAGGTGCAGCAGATGTCGGTCAGCGCCTTCACCGCGGCCGTGGTGTTGACGTAGGACACCACGACGGCGTCGGGGTGCTCGTCCTTCCAGGCCCGCAGTTCGTCCGCGGTGATCGAGTCGGCCAGCGAGCAACCGGCGCGCTGATCGGGAATCAGCACCGTCTTCTCCGGCGAGAGGATCTTGGCGGTCTCGGCCATGAAGTGGACCCCGGCGAACACGATGGTGTCCTCCGGCGCCTCGGCGGCGATCCGGGACAGCGCCAATGAGTCGCCGACGTGGTCGGCGACGTCCTGGATCTCCGGGAGCTGATAGTTGTGCGCCAGCAGCGTGGCGCCGCGCAGCTTCGCCAACCGGCGGATCTGGGCGGCCCACTGCTCGTCGCCGGCCACCCCGGTGTAGCCACCGGGGCCGTCAACGATCCGTTCCACCATTGAACTGTCCATGTCGCGGTCGATAACGGTCATGACCGCTCCTTTCGGCGTCGGAGGTTTTCGACTTACAATCGAAAACATGGGAAATTTTAGCACTGCGCACGAAGTGCTGGCCGTCGTGTTTCAGGTTCGCGGCCTGGACAGCCGGAATCCCCAGCTCAGCGTGCTGCTGTGGGAGCGTGCGCTCGATCCGCAGCGCGGCGCGTGGTCGCTGCCCGGCGGCCGCCTGCGCCACGACGAGGACATGACGAGTTCGGTGCGCCGGCAGTTGGCCGAGAAAGTCGACCTCCGGGAGATCGCCCACCTCGAGCAGTTGGCGGTGTTCTCGGATCCGCACCGGGTGCCCGGCGATCGCACCATCGCCTCGACGTTCCTGGGCCTGGTGCCCTCCCCCGCCACCCCCGCACTCCCGCCGGACACCCGCTGGCACCCGGTGGACGAGCTGCCCCCGATGGCCTTCGACCACGGACCGATGGTCACCCACGCACACGCCCGACTCAGCGCCAAGCTGTCCTACACGAACATCGGATTCGCTCTGGCACCAAAGGAATTCGCGCTGTCCACGCTGCGCGACATCTATGGCGCCGCGCTGGGTTACCAAGTCGACGCCACCAACCTGCAACGCGTGCTCGTCCGCCGCAAGGTGATCACCCGCACCGGCACCACCGCGCAGTCCGGGCGCAGCGGCGGCCGACCGGCCGCGCTCTACCAGTTCACCGACTCCCGATTGCGGGTCACCGACGAGTTCGCCGCGCTGCGCCCCCCGACGGGTGTTGATTTTTAAGGGATTCGTAAGAGACAATCGCGCGTCCGCCTTTTCGCGGGCGCGAAGGGAGTCCCCCATGGAGTCAGGCGCCGCCGCGGCACGCACCGCCGAGTGGATCGGGGCCCCGCCGCACGAGGAATGGGTCCCCGGGACCCGTCCGCTACGGCCGTCGCTGGACCCGTTCTACACGCCACCGGCGGGATTCGAGCACGCCCGTCCCGGCACCGTGCTGCGCAGTCGTGACGTCCAGCTGGCGTTTCTCGGCCTGATCCCGCAGCGGATCGTCGCCACCCAGCTGCTGTACCGCACCTCCGACCGGCACGGCGCCCCCGTGGCCGCGGTCACCACGGTGCTCGTGCCCGCCCAGCGCTCCCCGCACAAGCCCACCCCGGTGCTGTCTTATCAGTGCGCCATCGACGCGGTCACCGATCGCTGCTTCCCGTCCTACGCGCTGCGCCGCGGCGCCCACGCCTTGGGTTCGCTGGCCCAGCTGGAATTCCTGTTGATGGCGGGCGCCCTGGCGGAAGGCTGGGCGGTGTCGGTCCCCGACCACGAGGGTCTCCAGGGCATCTGGGGCGCCCCCAACGAGCCCGGGTACCACGTTCTCGACGGGGTGCGGGCGGCCCAGACGGCGCCCGCCCTGGACCTGTCCCCGGACGCGCCGGTGGGGCTCTGGGGCTATTCGGGCGGCGGCCTGGCCACCGCGTGGGCGGCCGAGGTGTGCGCCGACTACGCCCCCGAACTCGACGTCGTCGGGGCGGTCCTGGGTTCGCCCGTCGGCGACCTGGGCAGCACCTTCCGCCGCCTCAACGGCACCATCTATTCGGGTCTGCCGGCCACCGTGGTGGCCGCGCTGTCACACATCTATCCCGACCTGCGCCGGATCATCGACGAGCACGCCACCCCCGAGGGCAAGGCAATGCTGCAACGCGTGCAGAAGCTGACCACCATGCACGCCGTGTTGCGGCTGGTGCGCATGGACATGGACAAGCTGGTCGACTGTCCGCTGGAGCAGATCCTCGACAGCCCCGAGGTGCAGCACGTGTTCGCCGACATCAAGCTCGGTGGCACCGCCCCCACACCCCCGGTGCTGGTGGTGCAGGCCGTGCACGACCGGATCGTCTCGGTCGACGACATCGACGAACTCGCCGACACCTACAGCACCGGCGGCGCCCACGTCACCTACCACCGCGACCTGTTCAGCGAGCATCTGCTGCTGCACCCGATGTCGGCGCCCATGACGTTGCGCTGGCTCATCGACCGGTTCGAGGGCCGACCACTGTCCGAGCACGTCGTCCGGACCAAGTGGCCGACACTGCTCAATCCGATGACCTATCAGGGCATGTGGCGGCTCGGTACGGTCGCCGCGCGGGTGGTCTCGGGACGGGTGCTCAACCGCCGTCCACTGTGACCGCGGGCGCGCCCAGCACCACGCCCTCGACCGGCGGATAACCGCCCAGGTCGTCGCGCGGTGACGCCACCGCGCAGACCGCGTAGACCAGCGCCGCGGTCGCGACTGGCACCAGCAGCGTGATCGCGACCTGCAGCGGCGTCTGCCCGAAGAACACCGCGGGCGCCTCGGTGACGTAGTGCACGCGATGATCCGGAGACACCGGCGCCCCGGCGATGTCTATCGCGTCGTACCGGGCCCCGACCAGCACCGACCCGAGGGCCATGGCCGCCACGGCGCCGCCCCCGACCCCGAGACACAGCGCCACCAGCAGCACCGGCCCGCGGTGAGCCCGCCACTGCCAGACCGCCGCCGAGCCGACCACCGCCAGCACACACAGCATCCCCAGCATCAGAAACGCCGCGACGAAGAAGTGATCCGCCTCGGTGCCCAGGTAGGCGTGCACCCGGTCACCGCTCTTGGTCAGGGCGACCACGCCGTGCGCCGGCGGAGCCAGCCAGGCCCACAACGCGCCGAGGGCGGCCCCGGCCGCGGTCAGGGCGACCACGGTGCGCAATGCCGCCCCGGCGCGCGACGTCGACGGTGCGGCCACCGCGGCGGTCACCGCTGAGTTTCCAGGTCTTCGGAGTCGACCACGCCGTGCCGCGAGCACTTGGCCCACCAGCCGTCGGGGCGAACCTGCACGATCATCCGCCGGCCGCACGCCGCGCAGAACCGCGGCGGCTCGAGCCCGAGCTGAGCCGCGGTGGGAATCACCTGCGCCGCAACGTCATCGGTTGCGACCCCGGTATAGACGTTGAAGGCTCCCGCGCCGACCGGGGTGGGCAGCGCCGGGATGTCTGCGATCATCACCGAATTCTTACAGGCTCGCGTTGAGCGCCTTGATCGGCATCTGCAGATCGTCGAGCAGTTCCAGGTCCGACTCGGCGGGACGGCCGAGCGTGGTCAGGTAGTTACCGACGATGACGGCGTTGATGCCGCCCAGGATGCCTTGCTTCGCGCCCAGGTCACCGAGGGTGATCTCGCGGCCACCGGCGAACCGGAGCATGGTCCGCGGCAGGGCCAGCCGGAAGGCCGCCACGGCGCGCAGCGCGTCGGCGGCCGGCAGCACCTCCAGGTCGCCGAACGGGGTGCCCGGCCGCGGGTTGAGGAAGTTCAGCGGAACCTCGTGCGGGTCGAGCTCGGCGAGGTTGGCGGCGAACTCGGCGCGCTGCTCCAGCGTCTCGCCCATCCCGAGGATGCCGCCGCAGCAGACCTCCATTCCGGCCTCGCGCACCATGCCGAGGGTGCTCCAGCGCTCCTCCCAGCTGTGGGTGGTCACCACGTTAGGGAAGAACGACCGGGCGGTCTCGAGGTTGTGGTTGTAGCGGTGCACGCCCATCTCGGCGAGGCGGTCCACCTGCTCCTGGGTGAGCATGCCCAGCGAGCACGCGATCTGGATGTCCACCTCGTTGCGGATGGCCTCGATGCCGGCGGCGACCTGCGCCAGCAGTCGCTCGTCGGGGCCGCGCACCGCCGCGACGATGCAGAACTCCGTGGCGCCGGACTTCGCGGTCTGCTTGGCGGCCTCCACCAGGCTGGGGATGTCCAGCCACGCGCTACGCACCGGGGAGGCGAACAGCCCGGACTGCGAACAGAAATGGCAGTCCTCCGGGCAACCGCCGGTCTTCAGGCTGATGATGCCCTCGACCTCGACCTCGGGTCCGCACCAGCGCATCCGCACCTCGTGGGCCAGCGCCAGCAGGTCTTCGAGATGGTCGTCGGAGAGCTGCAGCACCTGCAGCACCTGCTCCTGGGTCAAGCCCTCGCCACGTTCGAGCACCTGCTCACGAGCTACGCCCAGCACATCCACTGCCGCCTGCGTCACCGGCACTCCTCCATGATCATCGACTTGAACGGTGTTCAGGTTAAGGTAACGGTGTGCAACTCCACAAACCCGACGTGGTGGACGCGGCCGCGGCGATTCTCGACAACTACGGCATCGCGGACCTGACCATGCGTCGGCTGGCGCGGGAGCTCAACGTCAGCCCCGGCGCCCTGTACTGGCATTTCGCCAACAAGCAGGAGCTGCTCGGCGCTGTTGCGGACCGGATTCTGCGCTCCGCCGTGGTCGACGTCACCGGTCTGGGTTGGCGCCGGGCCATCCAGGACAGCTGCGCGGCGCTGCGCGACGCCGTGCTGTCGCACACCGACGGGGCGGAGCTGGTGTCCGCCAGTTTCGCCGCCGGCCAGTCCGCGACCGTCGTTCAGATCCTCGACCAGCTCGCCGCGGCCGCGGCCGAAGCGGGTGCCCACGGCGACGACGCCGACTCCACCGCGCGCACGCTGATCTACTACGTGCTGGGCTTCACGGTCGACGAGCAGTCCCGCCGGCAGTGGGACGCCGCGGGCGCGCTGCCGGACGAGCAGTCGGTCCTGATGAGCGACACCGACCGGCAGTTCGCGTTCGGGCTGAGCCTGCTGATCGACGGCCTGGCCGTGCACGGCGCGGCCCACGACCCGGCCACCGGCACCGCGAACTAGGCGCACTCACCCGATCCGATGCTCGGTCCGGCTCTCGCCCTGCCAGCGCCGCAGGCCGACGACGGTGCCGACGATCTCCGCGGGCGTCCCCGCAATCCGCAGCGCGGCCGCCAGGCGCTCCGGCGGCAGCCGCCGCGCCAACGTGACGTGCGGAGACCACTGACCGGGCGCCGTGTGCGGCATCGGCGCCGGTTCCAGCAGCGGCAGGGTCAACCGGTACACCTCGCGGTGCACCGCCAACAGCTCCTCGGTCGGCAGCACCGAGCGCGCGAGCACCCCGGCCGCCCGGCCGAAGATCAGGGTCGCTCCCAGCCGACACGGCAGCGGGAACCGGTCCAGCACGTCGGCGAGCGACGCGTCGACGCGCGCATCGATCCGCTGCGCGACCGTCAGGGTGCAGTGCGGGCGCGCCGCCGGCGCCGGACTCGCGATCCCGGCGGCGCGCAGCTCGTCCCAGATCCCCCGGACCGTGGCCTCGGTGTCCGCATCGAAGACCAGCTCGACCGAGTGCACCATCTCAGCGCAGGCTCTCGATCCAGTGCCGATCGAACGCGCTGCCGCACAGCTCGGCGAACTGGGCGCCGTCCCGGGCGCCGGCGCCCGATGGCAGGACCGCGCGCACCGGCGCGAGCGCGCTCAGCGCGGCCCGGTTGTCTTCTTCGGCAACCCCCGGCTCGGCGGGCCAGGCGCCGATGACCAGACCGGCGCACGGGATACCTTGACCGGCAAGGGATTCCAGGGTCAGGGCGGTGTGGTTGAGGGTGCCGAGTCCGGGCGCGACCACGACCAGGACGGGCGCCGACAGGTCGGCGGCGATATCGCGCACGGTGACGCCGTCGGCCCCGAGGGCCACCAGCAGCCCGCCGGCGCCCTCGACCAGGGTGAGTCGGGCCGGTCCGTCGGCGGCCCGCACCGCGGCCACCAACTCGGCGCGACCCGGCAGGGGCGAACCGCTGCGCCGGGCGGCCGCCTCGGGCGCCAACGGTTCCGGGTACCGCCAGCCGCCGTGCAGCCGCGTCACTCCGGACAGTCGCCGTACCTCTCCGAGGTCGTCGTCGCCGTCGATGGTGCCGGTCTGCACGGGCTTGCACACCGCGACGTCCAGCCCGGCCAACCGCGCCGCGCACGCCAGCGCGGCCGTCGTCACGGTCTTGCCGACGCCGGTGTCGGTGCCGGTCACCACCAGGACGGTCATGCGCGGGCGGCGGCGAGCACTTCGGTCAGCACCTGCCGCGCCGACGCCATCTCGTCGTCGGTCAGGGAGGCGCGCGCGGTCAAGCGCAGCCGGGAGGTCCCGGCCGGGACCGTCGGCGGGCGGAAACAACCGACCCGGACCCCGCGGTCCAGACAGGCCGCGGCCGCGTTCACCGCCACCTCGGGCTCCCCCAGGATGACCGATACCACTGCCGATTCCGGATGTTGTGCGCTGCCGCAGATGCGGGCCAGCTCGCGCGCGTGCGTCAGTACCGCCCCGGCCCGCCCGGGCTCGGCGATGAGCACCCGCAGCGCGGCCAGCGCCGCGCCCACCGCGGCCGGGGCCAAACCGGTGTCGAAGATGAACGGCCGGGCGGTGTCGATCAGGTGCGCGCGGACGGCGGCGGCGCCCAGCACCACCCCGCCCTGACTGCCCAGCGCCTTGGACAGGGTGGTGGTCACGACCACATCGGGGTCGCCGGCCAGGCCGAGTTCGTGGACGAGTCCCTGTCCCCCGCTGCCCCGCACACCCAGGCCGTGCGCCTCGTCCACCACCAGCAGCGCGCCGTGGCGGCGGCACACATCGCGCAGTTCGCGCAGCGGGGCCAGCGCCCCGTCGGTGGAGAACACCGATTCGGTGAGCACCACGGCGCGCTCCTCGACGCGGCCGGCCAGGGCGGCCTCGACGGCGGCGACGTCCTGATGCGGCGTCACCACCACCCGCGACCGCGACAACCGGCACGCGTCGACCAGCGAGGCGTGCGTCATGGCGTCGGAGACCAGCAGCGTGCCGGGACCGGACAGCGCCACCACGGCGCCCAGGTTCGCCGTGTAGCCCGACGAGAACACCAGGGCGGATTCGGCGCCGACGAAGTCCGCGAGGGCGGACTCGAACTCCTCGTGCAGCTCGGTGTTGCCGGTGACCAGCCGGGATCCCCCGGCGCCGGCCCCCCAGGTCCGCAGCGCCGCGACGCCGCCGTCGAGCACCGCGGGGTGCTGCGACAGGCCCAGGTAGTCGTTGGAGGCCAGGTCGAGCTCGGTGCCGACCGGCGGACGCGTGCGCAACACGCGCCGCAGACCGGCCGCGCGGCGCTCGCGCTCGACGTCGGCCAGCCAGGCCAGCGGGGAAAGGCCGGTGTGCGTCACCCGATGCTCCTCACTGCGAATTGAACACCGTTCAGGCTAATGCACGAGCCACGCCGATCATCGCGGCGGTGATCTGGGCGATCTCCTCGTCGGTGCAGATGAACGGCGGCATCACGTAGACCAGGTTGCGGAACGGCCGCAACCAGACGCCGTGGTCGAGGGCCGCCTCGGTCGCCACGGCCAGGTCGACCGGACGGGTCATCTCCAGCACCCCGATGGCGCCGAGCACCCGCACCTCGGCCACCCCGGGCAGGTCGCGCGCCGGTGCCAGCCCCGCCGTCAGCCCCGCCTCGATCCGCCTGACCTGGACGCGCCAGTCCTGGCCGAGCAGCAGTTCGACGCTGGCCACCGAGACCGCGCACGCCAGCGCGTTGGCCATGAACGTCGGGCCGTGCATCAACGCGCCGGCCTCGGAATTGCTGATGACATCGGCGATCTCGCCCGTGCACAGCGTGGCCGCCAGCGTCAGGTAGCCGCCGGTGAGCGCCTTGCCGACGCACATGATGTCCGGGCTGACCCCGGCGTGGTCGGCGGCGAACAACTCCCCGGTGCGGCCGAACCCGGTGGCGATCTCGTCGAAGATCAACAACACGTCGTGCCGGTCGCAGATGGCGCGCAGCTCGGCGAGGTAGCGCGGGTCGTGGAAGCGCATCCCGCCGGCGCCCTGCACCACCGGTTCCACGATCACGGCGGCGAGTTCGTCGGCGTGGCGCGCCAACTGGTCCTCGAAGGCGCGGCAGTACTGCGGGTCGTAGTCCCGCGGCACCGCCGGCGCGAAGATCTGCTGGGCCAGCAACGAGTTGCCGCCCACCTGCGGGCCGGTCCACAGCTCGTGCATGCCGCCGTCGGGATCGCAGACGCTCATCGGCGTGAAGGTGTCGCCGTGATAGCCGCCCCGCCACGTCATCAACCGGTGCTTGCCGGGACGTCCGCGCGAGAGCTGGTACTGCAACGCCATCTTCACCGCCACCTCGACCGCCACCGACCCGGAGTCGCTGAAGAACACCGTGTCCAGGCCGGCGGGGGTGATCTCGACGAGCAGCTGCGCCAGCCGGGCGGCCGGCTCGTGGGTGAGTCCGCCGAACATCACGTGGTTGAGCACCGACAGCTGGTCGCGGATCGCGGCGTCGAGGACCGGGTGGCCGTGCCCGTGCACCGCCGTCCACCAGGACGCCATCGCGTCGAGGACCTCGACCTCGCGCCCGTTGCGGGACACCGTCAGCCACGCCCCGCGCGCCGCCAGCGCCACCACCGGCGGCGTCGTTCCGGGCGCGCCGATGGTGCTGTACGGATGCCAGATGTGGGCGGCGTCGATCGAGCTGATCTCCTCGGGGGTCAACGCACACACGGGCACCGAGCCTAATGCGCCGCGGGAATCCGCCGGGCCGGGGCGACCGCACGAAAATGAGATACGGGCCTCGGTTAGGTAGATTGTCGAGCGACCATGATCGCCCTGCTCCCCAACCGGCCGGCTTCGACATCCGTTCCGGAGCCTGTGTCCCCGCCCGCGAAGGGGGCCAGGAAAGCGGGTTTCTACCGACACGATCTCGATGGCCTGCGCGGCGTGGCCATCGCGCTGGTTGCTGTCTTCCACGTCTGGTTCGGCCGGGTCTCCGGTGGTGTGGACGTGTTTCTGGTGCTGTCCGGGTTCTTCTTCGGCGGGCGGCTGCTGCGCAACTCGCTGACCGCCCAGACGCTGCCGTCCCCGCGCCGGGAGGTCACCCGACTGGTCCGCCGACTGCTGCCCGCGCTGGTGGTGGTGTTGGCCGCCTCGGCGGTGCTGACCATCCTGATCCAGCCGGAGACCCGTTGGGAGGCGTTCGCCGACCAGAGCCTGGCCAGCTTGGGTTACTACCAGAACTGGGAGCTGTCCAACACCGCCGGCGACTACGCGCGTGCCGGTGAGGCGGTCAGCCCGCTGCAGCACATCTGGTCGATGTCGGTGCAGGGCCAGTTCTACATCGCTTTCCTGATCGTCGTCCTGCTGTGCACCGCGTTGCTGCGCAAGCCGCTGGGCCGCAACCTTCGGATCTTCTTCCTGGTCCTGATCAGCGCGTTGACCATCGCCTCGTTCGTCTACGCGATCTTCGCCCACAACGCCGATCCGTCGGCCGCCTACTACAACAGCTTCGCGCGCGGCTGGGAACTGCTGGCCGGGGCGCTGGCCGGCGCCGCGGTCGGCTCGCTGCGGCTGCCGATGTGGATCCGCAGCCTGATGGCCTTCGTCGGCCTGGCCGCGATCCTGTCCTGCGGCATGCTGATCGACGGCGGCCAGGAGTTCCCCGGCCCGTGGGCGCTGGTGCCCGTCGGCGCCACCATCCTGATGATCCTGGCCGCGGCCAACCGGCAGGCCGACCCGCACTGCCGCGGCAGGATGCCGCTGCCCAACCGGGTGCTGGCCTGGGGCCCGCTGGTGACGCTGGGCGCCCTGGCCTATTCGCTGTACCTGTGGCATTGGCCGCTGCTCATCTTCTGGTTGTCCTACAGCGGCCGCTCCCACGCGAGCTTCCTCGACGGCGCGGTGATCCTCGCGGTCTCCGGCGTGCTGGCGTATCTGACCATGCGGTTCATCGAGGAGCCGCTGCGCTACCGCGGCGCCCCGGCCACGGCGAGCGCGGCGGTCAAGCTCCCGCTGCGGCAGCGGCTGCGTCGGCCGACGATCGTGCTGGGTTCCACCGTGGCCCTGCTCGGCGTGGCGCTCACCGCGACCTCGTTCACCTGGCGCGAGCACGTGATGCTGCAACGGGCGGACGGCAAGGAACTCGCCGGGCTGAGCACCCGCGACTACCCGGGCGCCAAGGCGCTGCTCAACGATGCGCGGGTGCCGCGGGTGCCGATGCGCCCGACGGTGCTGGAGGCGGCCAAGGATCTGCCGGTCTCGACCACCGACGGTTGCATCAGCAACTTCAAGAACGCGAACGTCATCAAGTGCACCTACGGCGACGAGGACGCCACCCGCACCATCGCGGTGGCGGGCGGTTCGCATGCCGAGCACTGGCTCACCGCGCTCGACCTGCTGGGCCGGATGCACAACTTCAAGGTGGTCACCTATCTGAAGATGGCCTGTCCGCTGTCCACCGAGAAGAACCCGATCATCATGGGCAGCAACGCCAAGTACCCGCAGTGCTACGACTGGGTGCGCAAGGCGATGGCCGAGATCATCGCCGACAAGCCCGACTACGTGTTCACCACCTCGACGCGGCCATGGAACATCAAGCCCGGCGACGTGATGCCGGGGACCTACTTCGGCATCTGGGAAGAGTTCGCCGAGCACGGCATCGAGGTGCTCGCCATGCGTGACACCCCATGGATGGTCAAGAACACGAAGCCGTTCTTCCCCACCGATTGCCTGGCCGACGGCGGCGATGCGGTGTCCTGCGGGGTGAAACGGTCGGTGGTGCTGGCGCCGGAGAACCCCACCCTGGAATTCCTCGACCGGTTCCCGAACCTCAAGCCGCTGGACATGAGCGAGGCGGTCTGCCGCGCCGACTTCTGCCGGGCGGTCGAAGGAAACGTCTTGATGTATCACGACTCTCACCACTTCACCGCCACGTACATGCGCACCATGGCACCGGAACTGGGCCGCCAGATCGCCGCCGCGACCGGATGGTGGTGACCATCACCGCTGCGATCGGGCCGGGCGGTCGGTACGCCGATACAGTCGAATGATGTCGTCGACCGAGCCGACGCCGGCGGATCCGGCACGGCCCTGGGCCCCCACCGTGTGGCCGGGCAGCGCCTATCCGCTGGGCGCCACCTACGACGGTGCGGGGACCAACTTCTCGCTGTTCTCCGAGGTGGCCGACAGGGTCGAGCTGTGCCTGATCGCCAAGGACGGCTCGGAGACCCGCATCGAACTCGACGAGGTCGACGGTCACGTGTGGCATGCGTACCTGCCCGCCGTCGTCCCCGGCCAGCGGTACGGCTACCGGGTCCACGGTCCCTGGGCACCGGAGTCCGGCCACCGGTGTGACCCCTCCAAGCTGCTGCTGGATCCGTACGGGAAGTCCTTCGACGGCGATTTCCACTTCTCGCAGGCACTGTTCTCCTACGACCTGAACGCCGAGGATCCGGCCTCCGGCGGCACCCCGCCGCGGGTGGACTCGCTGGGCCACACCATGACCAGTGTGGTGATCAACCCGTTCTTCAACTGGGCCAACGACCGGGCACCGCGCACGCCGTACAACCAGACGATCATCTACGAGGCCCACGTCAAGGGGATGACGCAGAACCATCCCGGCGTGCCGGCGGAGTTGCGCGGGACCTACGCCGGTCTCGCCCACCCGGTGATCATCGAGCATCTGAAGTCGCTGGACGTCACGGCAATCGAGCTCATGCCGGTACACCAATTCCTGCACGACCAGCGACTGTTGGCGCTCGGGCTGCGAAACTACTGGGGCTACAACACTTTCGGATTCTTCGCCCCGCACTACCAGTACGCGGCCACCCACAAGGCCGGCGGCGCGGTGGCGGAGTTCAAGGCCATGGTCCGGGCGTTCCACGAGGCCGGTATCGAGGTCATCCTCGACGTGGTCTACAACCACACCGCCGAGGGCGACCATCTGGGACCCACCCTCAACTTCCGCGGGATCGACAACGCCGCGTACTACCGGCTGCTCGACGACGATCTGCGCTACTACAAGGACTTCACCGGCACCGGCAACAGTCTCAACGCCCGGCACCCGCACACCCTGCAGCTGATCATGGACTCGCTGCGGTACTGGGTGCTCGAAATGCACGTCGACGGTTTCCGTTTCGACCTCGCCTCGACGCTGGCGCGCGAGTTCTACGACGTGGACCGGTTGTCGGCGTTTTTCGACCTGGTGCAACAGGACCCGGTGATCAGCCAGGTCAAACTGATCGCCGAGCCGTGGGATGTCGGCGAGGGCGGCTATCAGGTGGGCAATTTCCCCGGTCTGTGGACCGAGTGGAACGGAAAGTACCGGGACACGGTGCGCGACTTCTGGCGGGGCGAGCCGGCGACCCTGGGTGAGTTCGCCTCGCGGCTGACCGGGTCGTCGGACCTCTACGAGCACACCGGGCGTCGTCCCAGCGCCAGCATCAACTTCGTCACCGCCCACGACGGGTTCACCCTCGCAGACCTGGTGTCCTACAACGAGAAACACAACGAGGCCAACGGCGAGGGCAACGCCGACGGGGAGAACCACAATCGGTCCTGGAATTGCGGAGTCGAGGGTCCCGCCGACGACCCGGACATTCTGGCGTTGCGGGCAAAGCAGATGCGCAACATCATCGCCACGCTGATGGTCAGCCAGGGCACGCCGATGATCAGCCACGGCGACGAGTTGGGCCGCAGCCAGTTGGGCAACAACAACGTCTACTGCCAGGACTCCGAATTGTCCTGGATGGACTGGTCGTTGGCCGAGACCAACGCCGACCTGCTGGCGTTCATGCGGCGGGCCACCGGCCTGCGCCGCGCGCACCCGGTGTTCCGCCGCCGCCGATTCTTCGCGGGCACCCCGATCCGCACCGGCGACCAGTACCGCGACATCGCCTGGCTGACGCCGTCCGGCCGGGAGATGACGCCCGAGGACTGGCATGCGCCCTTCGGGGCGTCGCTGGCGGTCTTCCTCAACGGCGAGGCGATCCCGGAGCCCGACAAGCGCGGCGAGAGAGTGATCGACGACTCGTTCCTGCTGTGTTTCAACGCCAGCGCCGAGGGTATGGACTTCGTCACACCCGACGGCCGCTACGCACAGGAATGGAGCTCGGCATTGGACACCTCGACGCCCACCGGAGCCAGCGACAAGGTCGTGCGCGCGGGCGAGCGGGTCACCCTGGAACCGCGGTCGGTGCTCGTGCTCCGCAAGACGTCGTGACCATGGGCCGGCCGGTGCTGTCCACCTACCGCCTGCAGTTGCGCGGCGACGGTTTCACCCTGGGCGATGCGCTGGAGCTGCTGGACTACCTCGACGACCTGGGCGTCAGCCACGTCTACCTGTCCCCCATCCTGACCGCCGTCCAGGGTTCGACGCACGGGTACGACGTCACCGATCCGACCGCGGTGTCCGCCGAGCTCGGCGGTCCCGAGGGCCTGGCCGCCCTGTCGCGGGCGGCACGGGACCGCGGGATGGGCCTGCTGGTCGACATCGTCCCCAACCATGTCGGCGTCGAGCGGCCCGAGCTGAACCCGTGGTGGTGGGATCTGCTCGAACACGGCCGGGGTTCGCGGTTCGCCCGATTCTTCGACGTCGACTGGGACCTCGACCCCGACGGCCGGATCGTCCTGCCGGTCCTGGGCTCCGACGAGGATGTCGAGGCGCTGACGGTCGACGGAGACACGCTCACGCTCGGGGACCTGCGTTTCCCGATCGCGGCGGGCACCGGCGGCGGCACCGGCGCCGAGGTCCACGACCGGCAGCACTACCGGCTGGTGGGCTGGCGCCGCAACGTGTGCGGCTATCGCCGGTTCTTCTCCATCACCTCCCTGGCGGGACTGCGCCAGGAGGACCCCGACGTGTTCGACGCCAGCCATGTCGAGGTCAAGCGGTGGTTCGACGAGAACCTGGTCGACGGGGTGCGCATCGACCATCCCGACGGGCTGGCCGACCCGGTCGGCTATCTGCACCGGCTGCGCGAGCTCACCGGCCCGCAGGCCTACATCGTGATCGAGAAGATCCTGGCGGTCGACGAGGCGCTGGAGCCGACGCTGCCGGTCGACGGCACCACCGGGTACGACGTACTGCGCGAGGTCGGCGGGGTGTTCGTCGATCCGGCCGGCGCCGAGACGCTGACCGCGTTGAGCGACTCCGCGGGGTTCGAGAACACCGACGTGCACCGGGTGGAGGCCGAGCTCAAGACCGCCGCCGCGACCGAGACGCTGGCCTCCGAGCTGGCCCGGCTGCGCCGCGCGGTGGTCGCCGCCGCCGGCCACGATCATCCCCGGCTGCCGGAAGCGATCGCCGCGCTGCTGACCCACATCCACGTCTACCGCTGCGACTATCCGGGGCTTTCGGCGATGCTGTCGACCGCGATCGCCGAGACCGTCGCCGCCGACCCCGACCTGGCCGCGCCGCTGCAGGTGCTGGTGGCCGGGCTCGGCGCCGAGGAACCCGCGACCCGACTGCAGCAGTTGTGCGGCGCGGTGACCGCCAAGGCCGTCGAGGATTGCCTGTTCTATCGGGACACCCGGCTGGTCTCCCTCAACGAGGTCGGCGGCAGCCCGCAGCGGTTCGGGGTCAGCGCCGCCGAGTTCCATCACAGTGCCGCCGAACGGGCCCGCCGCTGGCCCACCGCCATGGCGACGCTGACCACCCACGACACCAAACGCGGCGAGGACGTCCGCGCCCGGATCGGGGTGCTGTCCCAGGTGCCCGGGCTGTGGGCCGAGATGCTCGCCGGCTGGGAGCAGACGACACCCTGCCCCGCCCCGGACAGCGGATTGTTCTTGTGGCAGAACATCTTCGGGGTGTGGCCCGCCGACGGCCGGGTCGACCGGTCGTTGCGGGACCGGCTGCACGGCTACGCCGAGAAGGCGTTGCGCGAGGCCGCCGTGCATACCTCCTGGCACGAGCCCGAGGCCGAGTTCGAGGCCGCGATCCACGGCTGGATCGACGACGTACTGGACGGACCGGTGGCCGCCGAACTCACCGCGCTGACCGCGCGACTGGCGCCGCACGCCCACTCCGATGCGCTCGGGCAGAAGCTGCTGGCCCTGACGGTGCCGGGCGTCCCCGACGTCTACCAGGGCACCGAGCTGTGGGAAGACAGCCTCGTGGACCCGGACAACCGGCGCCCGGTCGACTATGCCGCGCGCCGGGCCGCGCTGGCCGCCGGCGAACACCCCAAGCTGCGGGTGGTGCGTGCCGCGCTGCAGCTGCGCCGCGCCCGGCCCGAGGCCTTCCTGTCCGGCGGCTACGCCCCGGTGTCGGCGACGGGAGCCGCCGCCGATCACCTGGTGGGGTTCCGGCGCGGCCCCGACGTGCTGGTGGCCGTGACCCGATGGACGGTGACGTTGAGCGAATCGGGTTGGCAGGACACCGCATTGGCGCTGCCCGAAGGCACGTGGACGGATCGCCTGACCGGCCGGACCCACGTCGGGTCGGTGCCGGTCGCGGAGTTGTTCGCCGAACTTCCGGTGGCGTTGCTGGAGCGCGCCG
Source organism: Mycolicibacterium sp. MU0050 (assembly GCF_963378085.1). Taxonomy (GTDB): domain Bacteria; phylum Actinomycetota; class Actinomycetes; order Mycobacteriales; family Mycobacteriaceae; genus Mycobacterium; species Mycobacterium wendilense. The sequence continues at coordinate 2,629,503 of NZ_OY726395.1, forward strand.
ATGCCTGACCACGAGTTCGCCGTCTGGGCGCCGCGGCCCGAGTTGGTGCGCCTCGACGTCGAGGGCACGCTGCATCCGATGGAACGCGGCGCCGACGCTTGGTGGCGCACCGCCGTGGACGTCGCGCCGGACGCCCGGTACGGGTTCGTCCTCGACGACGACCCGACGGTGCTGCCCGATCCGCGTTCGGCGCGCCAACCCGAGGGGGTGCACGCCCGCTCGGCGCTGTGGCGCCCCGCCGCCGCGAGCGAGACCGGCTGGGCGGGCCGGTCGGTGGAGGGGGCGGTCATCTACGAGCTGCACGTCGGCACGTTCACCGCGGCGGGCACCTTCGACGCGGCCATCGACAAGCTCGGGCATCTGGTCGACCTCGGGGTGGACTTCGTCGAACTGATGCCGGTCAACGCGTTCGCCGGTGACCACGGCTGGGGTTACGACGGCGTGCTGTGGTACGCGGTGCACGAACCCTACGGCGGGCCCGACGGGCTGCTGCGCTTCGTGCAGGCATGTCATCGGGCGGGCCTGGGCGTGCTGCTCGACGCGGTGTTCAATCATCTCGGCCCTTCGGGCAACTACCTGCCCCGGTTCGGCCCCTACCTGTCCTCGGCGAGCAATCCCTGGGGCGAGGGAATCAACATCGCCGACGCCGAATCCGACGAGGTGCGCAACTACATCATCGGGTGCGCGCTGCGCTGGATGCGTGAGTTCCACTTCGACGGCCTGCGCCTGGACGCCGTGCACGCGCTGGTCGACACCACCGCGGTGCACATCCTGGAGGAACTCTCGGCCGAAACCGAGGCGCTGGCAACGGAGTTGGGCCGGCCGCTGGCGCTGATCGCCGAGAGCGACCGCAACGACCCGCGCTTCATCACCCCGCGCTCAGCCGGCGGGTACGGGATGACCGCCCAGTGGGACGACGACATCCATCACGCCCTGCATACCGCCGTGTCCGGCGAACAACACGGCTACTACGGTGATTTCGGCTCCCTGGCGGTGCTGGCGAGCACGCTCAAGAACGGGTTTCATCACGCCGGGACGTTCTCGTCGTTCCGCAAGCGGCGCCACGGTCGGCCGTTGGACACCTCGGTCATCCCGGGTTCCCGGCTGCTCGCCTACACCAGCACCCACGACCAGGTGGGCAACCGGGCCGTCGGCGACCGGCCCTCGGCCTATCTCAGCGACGGTCAACTCGCGGTCAGCGCGGCGCTCGCGCTGTTGACGCCGTTCACCGCCATGGTGTTCATGGGCGAGGAATGGGCCGCCGGAACGCCGTTCCAGTTCTTCAGCTCGCACCCGGAACCCGAGTTGGCCGAGGCCACCCGGCAGGGCCGCCGGGCGGAGTTCGCCGATCACGGCTGGGACGCCGCCGAGGTCCCCGATCCGCAAGACCCCGAGACGTTCCACCGGTCCAAGCTGGACTGGAGCGAGCCCGCATCGGGCCGGCATGCCGCGATCCTGGGGGTCTACCGCGACCTGATCCGGCTGCGCCGCACCGAGCCCGATCTCGCCGACTTCTGGCTCGACCACATGACGGTGGAGTTCGACGAGGACGCCCGCTGGATCGCGTGGCGCCGCGGATCGCTGAGGGTCGCCTGCAATCTCGGTGTCGAGCCGACGTCCGTTCCGGTGCACGGTGAGTTGGTCTACGCCTGGGGTGCACCCCGGATCGGCGCCGCCGCAACCGAACTGGACGGCCATTCCTTTGCGGTGCTGCGCAGCAACTGACCGCTGCAGCGGCCGACCCGAGCGGCCGGCTAGGTGAGGTAGCGGTAGGTCGGCGAGCCCGGCTCGAGCAGCTCGACGTGACTCTCCGAGCTCTGCATCCGCGCCATCAGGCGGTCCAGGTCGGCGGCCGACCCCAGCTGGATGCCGACCAACGCCTCCCCGGTCTCCCGGTTGTTGCGCTTGACGTACTCGAAGAGCGTGATGTCGTCGTTGGGGCCCAGCACCTCGTCGAGGAAGCGGCGCAGCGCCCCCGGCTCCTGCGGGAAGTCGACCAGGAAGTAGTGCTTGAGGCCCAGATGCACCAGCGAGCGTTCCAGCACCTCGCCGTAGCGGGACACATCGTTGTTGCCGCCCGAGATCAGGCACACCACCGTTGCACCCGGCATGACGTCGGTCTCGAGGAGGCCGGCCACCGACAGTGCGCCGGCGGGTTCGGCGATGATCCCCTCGTTCTGGTACAGGTCCAGCATGGCGGTGCAGACCGCACCCTCGTCGACCGTCGTGATCGATACCCGGTCGCCGGCGCAGGACAGCGCCGCGAACGGCAGGGCACCCGCGCGGGCCACGGCCGCGCCGTCGACGAACTGATCGACGTGCTCGAGCGTCACCGGGTGCCCCTCGGCCAGCGCGGCGACCATCGACGCGGCGCCGGCGGGTTCGACCCCCAGCACCGAGGTCGCGGTGGTGCGCTCGGCCAGGTAGGTGGTGATGCCGCTGATGCAGCCGCCGCCGCCGACGGGCACCACCACCAGGTCGGGTTCGCCGTCGAGCTGATCGAGCAGTTCCACGGCGATGGTGCCCTGGCCGGCCATGGTGCGCACGTCGTCGTACGGGTGGACCAGGGTGGCGCCGGTGCTGCGGGCGTCGGCGAGCGCGGCCTCGGCCGCCATGTCGTAGGTCTTGCCGCCGATGATCAGCTCGATGAAGTCTCCGCCGTGATAGCGGATGCGGTCACGCTTCTGCTTCGGGGTCTTGGCCGGTACGTAGATCCGGCCCTGGATGCCCATCGACCGGCAGGCCAGGGCGAAGCCCTGCGCGTGGTTGCCGGCCGAGGAGCACACCACACCGGCGGCCAACTCCTCGGGCGTCAGCTGGAGCAGCATGTTGTAGGCGCCGCGCACCTTGTAGGACCGGACGGTTTGCAGGTCTTCGCGCTTGAGGTAGACCCGGGCATCGGTCAGCTGCGACAGCCGGTCGCTGTATTGCAGCGGGGTCGGGCTCACCACGCCGGAAATTCGCTTGGCCGCCGCCTCGACATCGGCCCCGCTCAGCGGGGGGCTCGACGGTGTCACCCGTGGTGCTTGACTCAGTTCAGCGGACACCGGTCAATGGTGCCACGCGAGGATTTGACCGGTGAAATCCTTTAGGCGGGGGTGAGGACGAACACCGGGATCTGCCGGTCGGTCTTGGTCTGGTAGTCGGCGTAGTCCGGGAAGGCGGCGACGGCCCGGTCCCACCACAGCCGACGCTCGTCGTCGAAGACCTCACGGGCGTGGTAGTCCGCCGAGATAGTGCCGTCCTGCAGCTCGACCAGCGGATTCGCCTTGACGTTGTAGTACCAGACCGGATGCTTGGGGGCGCCGCCGAGCGACGCCACGATCGCGTACTCGCCGTTGTGCTCGACCCGCATCAACGGGATCTTGCGCAGCTTGCCGGTCTTGGCTCCGACTGTGGTCAACAACACCACCGGCATCCCCCGCAACTCGGTGCCCTTGGTCCCGCCCGAGCTCATGTACTCCTCGGCGTTTTCCCGGGACCAATCCAGCGTGCTCGGCGCATACTCTCCTTCAAGCGGCATTTCGCCAGCCTAACGAAATCGAGCCGCCACACCCAGTGTTTCGGGTAGCCGAAACTTTCTGTACGGGCTATCATCGAGGGCATGACCACCGCCGAGCAGTTCCGTTCCGCAGCACCGTCGCGGACGCCGCTCGCCCAGCGGGAGGTGCTGATCGCGGGTGTGCCGTGGCCGGCCTACAAGGTGGTGGCGCTGATCGTCGGCGCACTCGTATTGGCGGGTGTGGGCGTGGTGACCGGCAATCCCTCGGCCGCCGTGTTGATCGCGACCGCAGTGGCCACCGCAGTGTGGTGGATTCTCCGCGCCGGTCACCGTCGGCACTGATCGCGCGCGTCCTCCCCCGCTCGCGTCCCGCCCTCGCCCTCGCGGGCTCAGCCCCCGAGGCACCCCGGACCGAGTAGTGCCTTGAGATCTCCCATCAGCGCCGAGGAGTTCGTCACGCGCAGCGACTGATCCAGTTCCAGCGTGGTGATCCGTTCGCCGCTGATCAGCCGCAGGTGCACCTGAGATGTCCCCGGGTGCCGCGCCAGCACCTGCTTGAGCGCGGTGACCTTGTCGATGGTGCACTGGCGCGTGGGCAGGCTGACCGACAGCGGCCGGTCGATCTGGGCGTTCGAGAAGTCCGGTACCACCAGCTCGTGCACTATCAGCGACCGCCGGTCGTCGCGGACGGCGACCTTCGCCTTGAGCAGGACCACGGTGTCGTCGGCCACATCGGCGCCGAACATCGAATAGGTCTGCGGGAAGAACAGCACCTCGATACCGCCGGTGAGATCCTCCAATTGCGCAGAGGCCCAGGGCAATCCGTTCTTGTTGACGCGCCGGTTGACCGAGGCCAGGATCCCGCCCACCTGAACCTGCGCGTCATGCGGCACATCGCCGTCCAGGATCGCCGGCAGCGCGGTGTCGACCTGGGCGGCCAGCAGGTGCGCGACACCGTCGAGCGGGTGCCCGGACACATACAGGCCGAGCATCTCGCGTTCGAGTGCCAGCTTGTGCTTGTCGTCCCACTCCTCGTCGGGCACCTTGATGGTGAACACCGGGTCGCTGCCCTCGGCGCCGTCGCCGTCCCCGCCGCCGAACAGGTCGAACTGACCCATCGCCTCGGCCTTCTTGGTCCCCAGCACCGAATCGACGGCGTCGGTGTGAATCAGGAACAGCCCCTTGCGGGCGTGCTTGAGCGAGTCGAACGCGCCCGCCTTGATCAGCGACTCGGTCACCTTCTTGTTGCAGACCGACACCTCGATCTTGTTCAGGTAATCCGAGAAGTCGGTGAAATGACCCTTCTGCGTGCGGGTTTCGATGAGCGAGGAAACCACGTTGGCGCCGACGTTGCGCACCGCGCCCAGCCCGAACCGGATGTCGGTGCCCACCGAGGTGAAGTGCAGGCTGGATTCGTTGACGTCCGGCGGCAGCACGGTGATGCCGAGGCGCCGGCAGTCCGCCAGGTAGACCGCCGCCTTGTCCTTGTCGTCGCCCACCGACGTCAACAATCCCGCCATGTACTCCGAGGGATAGTTCGCCTTCAGGTAGGCCGTCCAGTAGGACACCAGGCCGTAACCCGCGGCGTGCGACTTGTTGAACGCGTATCCCGCGAACGGAAGGATGGTGTCCCACAGCGCCTTCACCGCGCCCTCGGAGAACCCGTTGGCGGTCATGCCCTCGTAGAAGCCCTTGTACTCGGCCTCGAGGACCTCGAGCTTCTTCTTGCCCATGGCCTTGCGGAGCGCATCGGCCTTGCCCATGGTGTAGGAGGCGACCTTCTGCGCGATGAACATGATCTGCTCTTGATAGACGATCAGGCCGTAGGTCTCCGACAGGATCTCGCGCAGCGGCTCTTCGAGTTCGGGGTGGATCGGTTTGATCTGCTGGCGACCGTTCTTGCGGTCGGCGTAGTCGTTGTGGGCGTTCATGCCCATCGGACCGGGCCGATACAGCGCCAGCACGGCCACGATGTCGTTGAACTCGGTGGGTTGCATGCGCCGCAGCAGGTCGCGCATCGGCCCGCCGTCGAGCTGGAACACGCCGAGAGTGTCTCCGCGGGAAAGCAATTCGTAGGTCGCCGCGTCGTCGAACGGGAGCGATTCCAGGTCCAGGTCGATGCCGCGGTTGGACTTGATGTTCTCCAGCGCGTCGCCGATGATCGTCAGGTTGCGCAGGCCCAGGAAGTCCATCTTCAGCAGGCCGATGTCCTCGCAGGACGGGTAATCCCAGCCGGTGATGATGGCGCCGTCCTGCGGCCGCTTCCACAGCGGGATGGCGTCGATGAGCGGTTCGGAGCTCATGATCACCGCGCAGGCGTGCACGCCGGCGTTGCGGACCAGCCCCTCGAGTCCGCGCGCGGTCTCGTAGATGGTCCGCACGTCCGGGTCGGTGTCGATCAGCCCACGGACCTCGGCGGCCTCCTTGTACCGCTCATGGGTGGGATCGGTGATCCCGGACAGCGGAATGTCCTTGGCCATGATCGGGGGCGGCAGCGCCTTGGTGATCCGGTCGGCGATGGCGTAGCCGGGCTGGCCGTAGTTGACCCGGGCCGAGTCCTTCAGGGCGGCCTTGGTCTTGATGGTGCCGAAGGTGATGACCTGGGCGACCCGGTCACTGCCCCACCGGTCGGCGGCGTAGCGCACCATCTCCCCGCGGCGACGGTCGTCGAAGTCGATGTCGATGTCGGGGGCCGACGGCCGCTCGGGGTTGAGGAACCGCTCGAACAGCAGCCCGTGTGGAATGGGGTCGATGTTGGTGATGCCCAGCGCGTAGGCCACCAGCGACCCCGCGGCCGAGCCACGCCCGGGACCGACCCGGATGTCGATGGACCGCGCGTAGTTGATCAGGTCGGCCACGATGAGGAAATACGACGGGAAGCCCTTGCCGCAGATCACGTCGATCTCGTACTCGGCGCGGTCGGTGTACTCCTGGGCCACGCCGTCCGGGAAGCGGCGGCGCAGCCCGGCGTGCACCTCGTGCCGCAGCCACGATCCCTGATCGTGGCCCTCGGGCACCGGGAACACCGGCATCCGGTCGACCGGCGTCCAGACCTCGTCGTACGGGGTGACCCGTTCGGCGATCAGCAGCGTCGAATCGCACGCCTCGGGCACCTCGCCGTCCCACAGCTCGCGCATCTCGGCCGCGGACTTGAGGTAGTAACCGTCGCCGTCGAACTTGAACCGGTTCGGGTCCGACAGCGTCTTGCCCGTCTGGATGCACAGCAGCGCCTCGTGGTTGCGCGCGGCGTCCTTGGTGACGTAGTGGCAGTCGTTGGTCGCCAGCGGCCGGATCCCGAGCTTGCGGCCGATCTCCAGGAGGCCGTCGCGGACCCGGCGCTCGATCGACAACCCGTGGTCCATCAGCTCCAGGAAGAAGTTGTCCGGTCCGAAGATCTCGCGCCACTTGGCGGCCGCCTCGAGGGCCTCCTGGTTGTGCCCGAGCCGCAGCCGGGTCTGCACCTCGCCGGACGGACAGCCCGTGGTGGCGATGATGCCCTCGGCATGCTCGGCGATGATCTCGGCATCCATCCGCGGCCACTTGCCGAGCTGCCCCTCGAACGACGCCAGTGAGGACAGCTTGAACAGGTTGCGCAGCCCCCGGGCGTTCTCCGCGACCATCGTCATGTGCAGGTACGCACCGCTGGCCGACACGTCGTCGGACTTCTGGCTGGGGTCACCCCAGGTGATCCGGCGGGTGTCGAAGCGCGACGCCGGGGCGATGTAGGCCTCGACGCCGATGATCGGCTTGATGCCCGCGTCCTTGGCCTCGTTGTAGAACTGGCTGGCGCCGAACATGTTGCCGTGGTCGGTCATGCCGATCGCGGTCATCCCGAGGCGCTGCGCCTCCGCCAGCATCGGCTTGATCTTGGCGGCGCCGTCCAGCATCGAGTACTCGGTGTGGTTGTGCAGGTGAACGAAGCCATCCGAAGTGCCCATAGGCCCGTCAGTCTAGGACGTACCTCCGACGCTCTCGGGCGTGTCGGACTGCGTGTCCGCCCGCAACGCGGCCAGCGCGCGCCGCATCACCTTGCCCGACGACGTGGTGGGCAGCGCGTCGACGAAACAGAACAGCCGCGGCCGCTTGTAGGCGGCCAGCCGGGTCCCGGCGAAATCGGCGAGTTCCTCCTCGGTGACCGTGCTGCCCGGGACCCGCACCACGTACGCGCACGGCAGTTCGCCCTTGACCGCGTCCGGCACCGGCCCGGCGGCCACCAGGGCGACATCGGGGTGCGCGGACAACACGCGTTCGATCTCCGCGGGATAGATGTTGTAGCCGCCGGAGATGATCATGTCCTTGCGCCGGTCGACGATGAAGACGTGGCCGGTGTCGTCCATGGTGGCGATGTCGCCGGTGTGCAGCCAGCCGTCGGGCTCGATGGTCTCGGCGGTGGCCGCCGGGTTGTCGTGGTAACCGAGCATCACGATGGGACCGCGCACCATCAGCTCCCCGGGCTCCCCGGTGGGCGCGTCGAGGGCGCTGTCGGTCAGGTCAGCGACGCGGACCTGCACGCCGGGCAGCGCCACCCCGACCGAGCCCGGTACCGGCGGAGCGTGCACGGCGTGGGTGAGCCCGAGGCCGGCGATCTCGGTCATGCCCCAGAGTTCGATCAGGCGGACCCCCGAGACGGCTTCCCACTTCTCCAGCGTGGCGACCGGGAACGTCTGCCCGCCGACCGTGCAACGGGTCAGCGAACTCAGGTCGGTGCCGGCCAGGGCCGGGTCGGCCAGCATCATCGCGTACATGGCCGGCACGCCCTCGAACATCGTCGCGCGATGTTGCTCGATGAGGCGCAACGCGGCCGCGGGTTCGAACCGCGACATCAACACCACCGTGCCCCCGGTGAGGAAGGTGCTGTTGATCGCGACGTTGCCGTAGACGTGCGGGGCCGGCAGCGCGGTCACGACGACGTCGTCGGCGCCGCGCCCGTGCATCGTCGCGGTCAGCGCGCAGTTGGTCAGCACCGCGCGATGGCTCTGCACCGCGCCCTTGGGGTGACCGGTGGTCCCCGACGTGTACCCGATGGTGCTCGGCTCCGTCGGCCCGGGAATCGGGATCCCGGGACGATCGGGGCGCGGCGTCAACAGCGTCTCGAACGGGGTGGTCCCGGCCGGCGCCTCCCCGAAGGCGACGACCGCCCGCAGCTCGGGCAGGTCCTTCGCCAGGTCGCGGATCCACTCGGCCTGCTCGCCGCCGGCGAACACCGCGGTGGCCGAGCAGTCCCGCAGCACATAGGCCAGTTCGTCGCGGGTCAGCATCACGTTGACCGGATTCACCACGGCCCCGGCCTTCAGGGCGCCGTGGTAGGTGACGATCCACTCCCATCGGTTCGGGGAGTACAGCGACACGGTCTGGCCGGGTCGCACGCCGCGTTCGACGAGCCCGTGCGCGACGGCGTCGGCCGCCTCGTCGAGTTCGCGATACGACAGCGTGCGGTCGGCGGTCACCAAAGCTGTTTTGTCGCCGAATCTTTCGGCGGCGTGTCCGAGTATGTGCGCGGGACTGTGCACCGGGTGTCCTTCGGGTCGGGTGGCGGGGTCAGAGGTACTGCGGGACCCGAGGCAGGTCGGTCGACCCGTCTTCGGCGGGCGTGACGTCGTAGGCGAGTGCGTCGAAATGCCGCAGCCTGCCGACGATCTCGGTCGTGTCGCCGGGCCACAGGGTCGGGTTGTGCTTGGTCTCGTGCAGCAGCCAGCTGCTGCAACCGCTGGTCCAGACCGTGCCGTCGAGCCGGTCGGTCATCTCGGTGCCGAACTCGTCCTGCGCGTCGGCGCGCGCCTCGATCACGCGCAGCCCATGCCGGTCCATCTCCTGGACGGTTCGGACGAAGTGCTCGATGACCTGTTCGATGACGAACAGGATCGAGGTGAACACCGCGGTGTTCGGGCCCACGACGTAGAACAGGTTCGGGAAACCGTGCACCGCGCCGCCGAGATAGGACCGGGCGCCGTGTTCGCGCCAGTCGTGGTCGAGGGTCTTGCCCTCGCGGCCGACCACGCGGGCGGCGTCGACCCACTCGTAGGGCTTGAAGCCGGTGGCCAGCACCAGCGCATCCACCGGATGCTCCCGACCGTCGGCGGTGACCACGGCGTGCGGGCGGATCTCGGTGATGGGCTCGGTGACCAACTCGACGTTGTCCCGCATGTAGGTGCGCAGGTAATCGCTGGACAGGATCGGGCGTTTGCAGCCGAACCGGTCCTTGGGCAGCAGCTTCGCCCGGATCTGCGGATCGGGTACCTGTGCGCGGAAGAAGAGGCGCAGCAGGGCCTCGACGACGATCAGCTTACGGCCGGGGTTGAGCAGAACCGGGAACAGGAACAGTTCCCGGGTCCAGTGCTGGCGCCACCGGCGCGCCCGCATCAGCACGGGGAAGCGCTTCATCAGCGCCTTCTCCAGGCGGGAGACCTTCCAGTCGATGCGCGGCAACACCCAGCCCGCCGACCGCTGGAAGACGGTCAGGTGACCGACCTCCGGCGCGATGGCGGGGATCACCTGCGAGGCCGTCGACCCGGTGCCGATCACCGCGACGCGGCGACCACGCAGGTCGTAGTCGTGATCCCATTCGGTGGTGTGAAAAACCTTGCCGGCGAAGGAATCCAGGCCGGGAACGTCGGGGGCGGTCGGTCGGTTGAGGATGCCCACCGCCGGCACCAGCAACTGCGCGGAGATCGTCCCCCGCGGGGTCTCGACGTGCCAGCGGCCGCGTTCCTCGTCCCAATGTGCCGACTCGAGTCCGCAGTCGAAGTACAGCCGTTCGGCCACCGCGGGGGTGGTCGCGAGGTCCTCGAGGTACGCCAGCAGCTCGGGCTGCCGGGCGAAGCTGTGCGACCAGTCGTGCTTGGGCGCGAACGAGTACGAGTAGTACGCCGAGGCGATGTCGACCGCGCAACCGGGATAGTCGTTGTCCCGCCAGGTCCCCCCGACCCGGTCGGCGCGTTCGAGGACGACGAAGTCCTCGATGCCGGCGGCGAGCAACCGGAACGCCGCGCCGAGTCCCGCCATCCCGGCTCCGACGATGACAATCCGCGTTTCGGCGGGCAGCGTCGCGTCGTTGCGTGCGGTCTGTGTGCTCATTGACCTTGTCCGTTTCTGTTGTGATCCAACTAACGATGTGACATAGTGTTCGTTATACTTGACGAGATGTCAATTAGTCTCGGATGACTGGAACAGGAGATGTCCGTGAACAATTCCGGGCCCGACGCCTCCCCGATGGTGTTGATCCACGGGTTCAGCGGCAGCTGGCGCCATTGGGTGCCGGTCGTGCCGGCGCTCGAGGAACACCACCGCGTCCACGTCGCCCGACTGGCCGGCCATGCCCGCGGACCGCAGCTCCCCGAGGGCGTCCCGGTGAGCGTGTCCGCACTGGCCGACCAGCTCGAACGCGACCTCGACCGGGCCGGGATCACCCGCGCCCACCTGGTCGGCAACTCGCTGGGCGGCTGGCTGTCCCTCGAACTGGCCGCGCGCGGGCGCGCCCTGTCGGTGACCGCGCTGGCCCCGGCGCTGGGCTGGGAACCGCGGGGCCGGCACCTGCTTCCGCTGCGGCTCAAGCTGCAGGTGGCCCGCAAGGTGTTCGCCGCGATCGGCCCCTACGCCGAGTTCGTGCTGCGCTCCCACCGGATCCGGCACCTGCTGCTCAGTGCCGCGATGGCGCACAGCGACCGCATCTCGATCGTCGAGGCCGCGGCATTCGTCCGCGACAACCTGCGCTGCAACATATATTTCGAGCTGATGGAGCCGATCCTCACCACCGATCACCAGCTCGGCAGCATCGACTGCCCGGTGACCATCGCCTCCTGCGAGAAGGACGGCCTGATCCCCTACCAGCCCTACGGGCTCCGGTTCCCCAAGCTGGTCCCCCAGGCCGAGTTCATCACCCTGCCCGACGTCGGCCACGTACCGATGTTCGACGATCCTGATCTGGTGGCCCGCACCGTGCTCGACGTCGCGGCCGCCGCCGATGCCCAGCACGATGCCAACCACTCAGTGACGAGGAGCAACGCATGACCTTCCCCGAACGCACCGGCTTCTGGATCGACGGCGCCTGGAGCACGCCCGCGGCGCCGCAGCGCATCGATGTCGTCAACGCCAGCACCGGCCAGCCGGTGGCCACCGTGCCGCAGGCCGGCGAGGCCGACGTCGACGCCGCGGTCGACGCCGCGCGACGGGCCTTCGATGCCGGCGACTGGGCCACCCGCAGCCCACAGGAGCGCGCCAAGGCCATGCTGTCGCTGGCCGAGGCCCTCGATCGTCGCGGCGAGGCCACCGCGCAGGCGGTCAGCACCCAGAACGGCATGCCGATCGCGATCGCCTCGGTCACCGAGGCCGTCGTGCCGGCGATGTTGCTGCGCTACTACGCCGACCTGGCGAGCAACCAGGAGATCGAGGAGCGTCGCACCGGTGTCGGCGGCGGCACCACCGTGGTGCGCCGCGAACCCATCGGCGTGGTCGCGGCGGTCGTGCCGTGGAACTATCCGCAGACCCTGACCTTCTTCAAGCTCGCCCCGCTGCTGGCGGCGGGCTGCACGGTGGTCATCAAGCCCTCCCCCGAGACCGTCCTGGACTCCCACCTGCTCGCCGAGGCCGTCGCCGAGTCCGACATCCCCGCCGGCGTGATCAACATCGTGCCCGGCGGCCGCGAGGTCGGCGCCTACCTCGTCGCCCACCCGGGCGTGGACAAGGTGGCCTTCACCGGTTCCACCGCGGCCGGGCGCGCCATCGGCGAGGTGTGCGGCCGGCTGATCCGGCCGGTCACCCTCGAACTGGGCGGCAAGTCGGCCTCGATCATCCTCGACGACGCCGACCTGCCCTCGCTGCTGCAGGAGTTCTTCGCCGCGACCCTGATGAACAACGGCCAGACCTGCTACCTCGGCACCCGGGTGCTGGCCCCGCGGCAGCGCTACGCCGAAACCGTGGACCTGCTCACCGATTTCGCCCGCTCGCTCAAGGTCGGCAACGCCCTGGACCCGACCACCCAGATCGGACCGCTGGCCACTGCCCGCCAGCAAGAACGGGTGCGCAGCTACATCGAGCGCGGCGTGTCCGACGGCGCCCGGATCACCACCGGCGGCGGCCACCCCGCCGACGCCGGATCCGGCTGGTTCGTCGAGCCGACCATCTTCGACAACGTCGAGAACTCCCACACCATCGCCCAGGAGGAGATCTTCGGCCCCGTCCTGGCGGTCATCCCCTACAGCGACGTCGACGAGGCGATCGCGATCGCCAACGACTCCGAGTACGGGCTGGGCGGCAGCGTGTGGACCGGCGACCAGGAACGCGGACTCGACGTCGCGCGCCGGGTGCAGACCGGCAGCATCGGGGTCAACAACTACACCCTGGACTTCGGCGCCCCGTTCGGCGGCGTCAAAGCCAGCGGACTGGGCCGCGAACTCGGCCCCGAAGGCCTCGCCGCCTATCAGCAGATCAAGTCGATGTACCTGCCCGCCACCCAGTCTTAAGGATCACCTCCATGAAGATCACCGCAGCCGTACTGCGCGGCGAGCAATCCCCGTTCACCCTCGAAGAACTCGAGTTGGCCGACCCGGGTCCCCGGCAGATCCTGGTCCGCATCGTCGGCGTCGGGCACTGTCACACCGACGTCCTGCCGCGCGCCGCAATGGGTTTCGGCACCCCGCCGATCGTGGTGGGCCATGAGGGCGCCGGCGTGGTGGAGGCCGTCGGCTCCGCGGTGGACGCGGTGTCCGTCGGCGATCACGTGGTGCTGAGCTTCGACTCGTGCGGCCGGTGCCGCAACTGCCGCGAGGCCCGGCCCTCCTACTGCGACACCTTCGTGGAACGCAACCTCGGTGGCCCCGGGGTCGACGGGGGCGCTCCGCTCACCGACGCCGACGGAAAACCCGTCGCCGCGTGGTGGTTCGGCCAGTCCTCCTTCGCCACGCACGCCGTGGTCGACGTCGACAACGCCGTCGTCGTCGACAAGTCCCTGCCGCTGGAACTGCTCGGCCCGCTGGGCTGCGGCATCCAGACCGGGGCCGGCGCCATCCTCGAGGCGCTGCGGGTGCCGCCCGCGGCCAGCCTCGTCGTGACCGGCACCGGTGCCGTGGGGCTGTCGGCGATCATGGCCGCCAAGGTCGCCGGCGCCGGCCCGATCATCGCCGTCGACCTGAACGAGAAACGCCTCGAGCTGGCGCGCGAACTCGGCGCCACCCACACCATCGTCGCCGGCGCGGGAGACCTGACCGAGCAGATCGCGGCGGTGGCGCCGGCCGGCGTCGACTACGGCCTGGACACCACCGGGCTGCCCGCGGTCATCGCCGCGGCCGTGGGCGCGCTGACGCAGCGGGGCGTGCTGGGCATGGTCGGCGTTCCGCAGGGTGACCTCGTCCTCGAGCCGATGGCCCTGCCGGTGGGTCGCACGCTGGTGGGCATCATGGAGGGCGACGCCAGCCCGCAGACGTTCATCCCCACCCTGATCGCGCTGTGGCAGGCGGGGCGGTTCCCGTTCGACCGACTGGTCGAGACCTTCGCACTGTCGGAGATCAACACCGTGGAGCAGCGCGCCCTGGCCGGCGAGATCATCAAACCGGTGCTGCTGCCGGGCAATTAGCCGCACGACCCACCGGCGGTGGCGCTCACGGCGTCAGCGCCGCCGGCGGTGGGCGTCGGCTGCGGTAGATCGCGTCGGCGGTGAACACCGCCAACGCCACCCAGATCAGCGCGAACCCCAGCCAGCGCGCGGGCGGCATCGGTTCGCGCCCGATGAACACTCCCCAACTGAGCTGCATCACCGGGGTGAGGTACATCAGTAGTCCGAGGCTCACCAGGGGTAGGCGTTGCGCGGCCGCGGCGAACAGCAGCAGCGGGATGGCCGTCACCGCACCGGAGGCGATCATCAACGCGGTGTGCCAGGGGCCGTTGGACAGGAACGCCTGTTGGCCGGCCGACATCCCGACCAGGATGAAGACCAACGCGAACGGGGCGGCCAGCCCGGCCTCCACCCCGACGCTGACCCGCGGGTCCGTCGGCACCACCTTCTTCACCAGCCCGTAGAAGCCGAATGACAGCGCCAGGCCCAGCGAAATCCACGGCGGGGCACCGAGTTCCAGCGTGAGGATGACCACGGCTGCCACGGCCAACAGCAGCGCGAAGCCCTGCGCACGGTTCAGCGATTCCCGAAAGATCACCACCCCCAACGCGACACTGACCAGCGGGTTGATGAAGTAACCCAGCGCCGCGTCGACGACATGGCCGTTGTTGACGGCGTAGATGTAGATCACCCAGTTCGCCGAGATCAGCGCCGAGGCCGCGGCCAGCAGCAGCCACACCCGGCCGGTGATCCGCCGCAGGTCACCGAGGCGCCGCAGCGCCGCGACGACCACGAGCATGAGCAGCGCCATCCAGACGATGCGATGCGCGAGTATCTCGGCGGCGCCGGCCGGTTTGAGCAGCGGAAAGAAGCCCGGGAACAGCCCCCAGGCCCCGTAGGCGCCGACCCCGAAGAGCAGGCCACCGGAACCGGCCGCGCGCTCGCCGCGGGCCACTACTGGTGCAGCACGTCCAGGGCGTGCTGCAAATCAGCGGGGTACGGGCTGGTGATCTCGAAGCGGCGACCGTCGGCGGGATGGGCAAACCCCAGCGAGCGGGCGTGCAGCCACTGCCGTTGCAGCCCAAGTTTTTTCGCCAGTGTCGGGTCGGCGCCGTAGGTGAGATCGCCACAGCACGGGTGGTGCAGCGCAGCGAAGTGCACCCGGATCTGGTGCGTGCGGCCGGTCTCCAGATGGACGTCGAGCAGGCTGGCCGAGACGAAGGCCTCCACGGTGTCGTAGTGGGTGATGCTGTGCCGGCCGTTCTCGGTCACCGCGAACTTCCAGTCGTGCCCGCGGTGCCGGCCGATGGGGGCGTCGATGGTGCCGCTCGACGGGTCCGGATGACCCTGCACCAGGGCGTGGTACCGCTTGTCGACGGTGCGCTGCTTGAACGCGCGCTTGAGCAGGGTGTAGGCCCGCTCGGACAGCGCAACCACCATGACGCCCGAGGTGCCGACGTCGAGGCGGTGCACGATGCCCTGGCGCTCATGGATGCCGGATGTGCTGATCCGAAATCCCGCCGCGGCGAGTCCGCCGAGCACCGTGGGGCCGTGCCAACCGACGGTGGCGTGCGCCGCCACGCCCGGGGGTTTGTCCACCACCACGATGTCGTCATCGGAGTAGAGGATCGCCATCCCCTCGATGTGTTCCGGGGTGTTCTCCACCGGGGCGGGCGCCTCGGGCAGCGTCACATCGAGCCAGGCGCCCGCGGTCAGGCGATCTGATTTGTCGGCCGGCGTGCCGTCGAGGACGACCCCGCCCTCCTCGGCCAGCGTCGCCGCCGCCGTCCGGGACAGTCCCAGCAGGCGCGCCAGCCCGGCGTCCACCCGCATCCCGGCCAGTCCTTCGGGGACCGGCATCGACCGGTCCGCCATCACTTCTCGGGTTCGGTCGTGGCGGGCGTGGTCTCGGCCACGGCGTCCGTCTTCGGGTCCGCCGCCTCGGTGTCCTGTTTGCCGCGGCGGCCGACGGTGTCGAAGTCGAAGCCGAACAGCGACAGCGCGACCAGCAGGATGGCCCCGCCGACCACGGCGGGGTCGGCGACGTTGAACACCGGCCACCAGCCGATCGACAGGAAGTCGACGACGTGACCGCGCAGCGGGCCCGGCGACCGGAAGAACCGGTCGACCAGGTTGCCCAGCGCCCCGCCGAGAATCAGGCCCAGGCCCACGGCCCACCACGGCGACACCAGGCGTCGGCCCATCCACACGATGCCGATCACCACGGCGGTCGCCACCAGCGTCAGGACCCAGGTGTAGCCGGTGGCCATCGAGAAGGCCGCACCGGAGTTGCGCACCAGCGTCCAGGTCACGGTGTCGCCGATGATCGACACCGGTTGCCCGGGGGTCAGCAGGCGCACCGCGAGCACCTTGGTGACGATGTCGAGCAGCAGGATGACGGCAGCCACCGACAGCAGCAACTTCAGTCGACCCCGGGCCACGGGTGCCGCGGCGGCGTCAGAGGCGGGCGCGCCGGCAACCTCGGTATCGCCCGTATCGGCGGCCGCCGGTTCCACCGAACCGGCCGTTTCGTCAATCACGCCTCCATCATCCCCTAGAAAGTCGCGGGACCTCGACGCCGCACCGTTGCGGCATGATCGGTGCATGCCTCGACTGCACGTCGTCACCACCGGCGGGACCATAGCGACCAGCACCGATGCGGACGGAATCAAGCGGGTTCGGCGCAGCGGCGAACAGTTGCTGGCGGGGCTGGAGGCCCCCGCCGAGGTGACGGTGACCGAGCTGATGGCGCGCGACAGCTCGCAGCTGTCCCCCGCCGACTGGGACGCCATCGGCGCCGCCATCGCGGCCGCCGTGCGGGTGGGTGCCGACGGGGTGGTCGTCACCCACGGCACCGACACGCTCGAGGAAACGACCCTGTGGTGTGAACTGACCTACCGCGGCACCGCGCCGGTGGTGTTCACCGGCGCGATGTACAGCGCGGACTCGCCGCAGGCCGACGGGCCGGCGAACCTGGCCGCCGCGCTGGCCCTGGCGGGTCGGCCCGACGCCGCGGGCCAGGGGGTGCTGATCAGCTTCGACGGCGAGGTGTTGGCGCCGCTGGGGCTGTACAAATCCGGCGGCCCGAACGGGGTCGGGTTCATCGGGCGCGATCTCGGCGCACTGGACAAGACCGACGAGCAGCGGCCGTATCTGGGGTCGCTGCGCGCGGCGCAGGCCCCCCGGGTCGACATCGTGGCGGCCTATCCCGGCGCCGACACCGTCGCCCTCGATGCCTGTGTGCGCGCCGGGGCCCGCGCCATCGTGTTGGAGGCCCTGGGCGCGGGCAACGCGGGGGAACCGATCATCGAGGGGGTGCACCGGCACTGCCGCGACGGCGTCGTGGTGGCCGTCGCGACCCGGGTGGCCGGCGGCGAAACCAGTGCGGGGTACGGCCCCGGGGCGGCGCTGGTGGACGCCGGCGCCGTGCCGGTGCCCACGCTGCGCCCCGCGCAGGCCCGGGTGCTGTTGATGGCGGCGCTGGCGGCCGGCGACGTCTCCGTCGCCGACGTGCTGGCGCGGTGGGGCTGACCGGCGGTCAGGGCCCGCCCTCGTCGTCGGCCAACTCTCCGACGTAGTCGGCCCAGTCCAGGCTGTCGACCGGGTTGGCCCGAGTGATGTCGGGGCTGTCGACCGGGAAGGTCCGCGCGGGACCCACTCCGCTGCACCGCGTTTCGAAACGGACGGTCATCACGCCGTGTCCGGCGCCCTGCAGCCAGCCGTGGCCGAGCTCCGGGTGGGTGACGTCGTCACCGATGCGCCACCCACCGGAATCGGGTTCGGGCGCAGCGACCGGGACGCGGGTGTCGCCGACCTCTGCCTCCTGCTGTTCGAGCTCCGGGAACAGCGATTCCTGCCGCACGTCGGAGAGTCCCGAAAAACCGACGCCCAGCAGGCGGATCGGGCCGACGTCGACGGGATCCAACAGCAGTCGGCGGGCGGTCGCGAGCAACGTCGCGACCTCGGTGGTGGCGTAGGGCAGCGTCGCCGAGCGGGTCAGGGTGCTCATGTCGGACTTCTTGAGCTTCACCGTGACGGTCCGCGCGCCCCGACCGTCGCGTTCGAGGCGGCGGTGCGCGTGCTCGGCGATCGGTCCGGTGGCCTCCCGCAGCTGATCCAGCGTGGTGAGGTCGGCCGCGAAGGTGGATTCGGCGCTGATCTGTTTGGCCTCCGCGCGCTCGGCCACGGGACGGTCGTCGATGCCGCGGGCCAGCCGGTGCAGCGCCGGCCCGACGGTGCCGCCCAGGATGCCGGCCGCCTCACTGGCGTCCAGTGCGGCCAACTGGCCCACGGTCTCGATGCCCAGCCGGTGCAACTTCTCCTCGGCCACCGGCCCGATCCCCCAGAGCTTGCGGACCGGAAGCCGGGCCAGCAGGCCCTGTTCCTCATCGCGTCCCACCACCCGCACCCCGTCGGGCTTGGCGAGCCCCGAGGCGATCTTGGCGATCTGCTTACCGGATCCCGCCCCGACGGAGGCCACCAGCCCGGTCTCGTCGCGGACCCGCCGCCGCAGGTCCTCGCAGAACCGGCGGGCGTCGTCCGCGTCGGCACCGGCCAACGCCGCCGGTTCACCGAAGGCCTCGTCGAAGGACAACTGCTCGAGGATCGGGACCACGGCGCGCACGGTGTCGAAGACGCGCTTGCTCGCGACGCTGTAGACCACCCCCCGCGGCGGCAACACCACCGCCGCGGGGCCCACCTGACGTCGGGCCTGATGCATCGGCATCGCGGAGTGGGCGCCGAAAACCCTGGCCTCGTAGCTGGCCCCGGCCACCACCCCGCGTCCGCCGAGGCCCCCGACGAGCACCGGCCGGCCCCGCAGCGTCGGCCGGGTCAGCTGCTCGACGGAGGCGAAGAACGCGTCCATGTCGAGGTGCAGCACCCACCGGGCCGATCGGTCCACGCACCGATGCTAGGTCGCGCGTACCCGCGGCGATCAGATCAGGTCTTCGCCGGTGCGCCGGGCCTCCCGCCACTCCTTGGTGAACGCGGTCACCAACACGCCCAGCACCACGGCCACGATCACCGGCCACACCAGCACATAGACGGTCAACGCGAGCGTGCTCATCCCCGTTCTCCTCTCCCGACGGCGGCCGGGACGGCCGACTCAGGGTCGTCGTCGATCCGCCGTTCCGCCGCTTCCGTGTCGAAGTCACCCGTGCGCTGTTTGATGACGGCGAAGTCGAAGTTCTCTTCCGAGCGCACCGACATGCCGAAACACACGATGGCGCTGACCGCGTAGGCCACCAACGAGCCACTGAGCGTGGCGTAGTCGTGCAGGAATCCGATGACGAACGGTGCCGAGGCCACCATGGCGGCGACACCGACGGTCACGGCCGGGCGGAGTCCGAAGAAGCCGAACACCATCAACCCGAGAACGACGCCGATACCGACGACGTTGAGGACATCGACCAGGTAGCCCATCGCGCCGTCGACCGGGATCCAGCCGAACCGCACCGGCAGGAAGCAGGCCAAGGCCACCAGTACCGAGGTGGTGAACGCCCGGTTGGTGACCTTCTTCCAGTAGAAGCTCGCGATCACCGGGAAGACCAGCGCGCCCCACAGCGCACCCACGAAGACCAGCAGGTCCAGAATGCTGAGTTGCAGGCTGGCAAACGAAATCGCCAACGCGGTCGCAATGACCATTGTCAGTCGGCCGACCAGCAGCATGGTCCGAGGGTTCGCGTCGTTCTTGCCGGCGATGTTCTGCCCGTAGACATCTGCCATCGCGATCGACGAAAGCGCCGCGAGGTCGGAGTCCGCCGTCGACGACAGGGCACCGATCACCATGATGAAGAACAGCACCAACAGAATGGTCGGCAGATACGTCGCCGCCATCTGCGGAATGATGTTGTTGACGTCGCCGTCGAGCGGCTCGATACCGAGATACAGGGCCAGGACGCCGAGCATGCCGATGCCGATGACGGTGGCGCCATAACCGATGGTCGCCGTGATGAATGTCGGCTTGATCAGGCGCTCGTTGACCGCAAAAAGACGCTGCGCGATCGTTTGGTTTCCAATCGCATACGCCAGCACCGCGGCGATATACGGAGCGCCCTGATTCAGAAAGGCCTCACTGGAGAAGAAATTGGCCTGCTGATCGGTGAGATTGGCGGCCCCGAGTTCGAACGCCGCGGGAAAACCGGCGGCGAAGAAAATGACCGGCACGATGATGACCACCGCGCCCAGCATGGCGACCACCTGCACGAAGTCGGTGAGAACCGACGCCCGGAACCCCGACCACAGCGAGTACAGCAGCACCCCCAACGCCACGGTGAAGACGCCCTGGATGAAGTTCAACGGCGACAGCAGGGCGATCAGGACGCCGCCGGCCAGGAAGTTCGACATCAAGCTGATGACCGACCCGACCACGTTGGATCCGGCCAGCATGAGTTGGCTGGAGCGCCCGTGGCGGGCGAACATCACCTCGGCGAGCGTGTGCGCCCGGGGCGCGACCGCCCTGATCCGTCGACCGAACGGGTAGATGAAAAGGATCATCAGGGCGCCCCACAGCCCGTAGTGGATGGGGCCGGAAATTCCGTAGGTGTATCCGGAAGTGGCGGAGGCATACATCGACGCCGCCCAAATCCAGGTGGCGGTCATACTCGCCGCGGAGATTCCAAAACCCAGATTGTTGCCGGCGGTCATGTAACCATCGGCATTTTCTCGTTTCTTACCGATACGGACGGAAATCAAAAAAGTTCCGCCGTAAAAAAGCACCAGCAACAGTACGACCAGCGGGATACTGAACCGGACCATCTCTGACACGCTCAACGTGCTACCTCTGTCTAAAGAATTAATTGACAAATGGACACAATGACCAGAGGCTCGGAACCTTTCAGTGAATCGAAAGCCCAAATCGGGCGCTGCCACAACCTTGCGGACTATACAATGCGGCCAAATGTGATGGGCGACACCGTCAAACGCTGCCCCGGCACGGGACCGAATTCGAGTACATTCACACCGCTATCCAGTTGTCAACACCGGTGCCCGTGATCACTAATTTGAACAATTCACGGTTGCCCGCCATTTGCGGCACAATCGCGTGGGCTCGCCAAAGGCGGGGCTTGCGCAATCGCGGCCGACGGGCCCGTGGCGTGGGGAACTGGACGCGCCGCGGATGGTTAGCTGTCCGGCATGAACGACGTGTCCATCCGCGACGACACCATCCGGCTCGGCCAGTTCCTCAAGCTGGCCGGGCTCATCGACTCGGGGGCCGACGCGAAGTCGGTCATCGCCGACGGGCTGGTCACCGTCAACGGCGAGGTGGAGCTCCGGCGCGGTCGGCAGCTGCGCCGCGGGGACACCGTGTCGGTGGACGGACACGAGGCCCGGGTGACGGGCCCCTAGCGGGCTCTCAGGCCTGCGAAGCCTTCGCGAGCGTGACCCGCACCCCGTCACCGATCTCGACGCCGTCGGCGACGTCGTCGGCCGCCACCAGATCAAAACTGGTCGCCAGGATCTCACCGGCGATCAGGTCGCGATGGGTGCGGGCCCAGGGTTCCTTTTCGGCCGGCACGGACATCTTGACCGCGACCCGATCGGACACCTCGAGGCCGGTCGACTTGCGCAGGTCCTGCAGCTCTCGGATGCGGTCCTTGGCCCAGCCCTCGGCCTCCAACTCCGGCGTCACGGTCGGGTCGAGCACCACCAGGCCGGCGCCGTCGGGCAGCGCGGCCGTGGAACCGGGCTCGGCGGCAACCAGTTTCGAGCTGAACTCCGCGGGCAGCAACGTGGCCGGTCCGGCCGTCAGGGTGCCGTCGGCGTTGAGCACGCCGGCGCCGGACTTGACCGCCTTGATCGCGGCCTGCACGTCCTTGCCGATGCGCGGGCCCGCGACGCGGGCGTTGACCGTCAACTCGAAGCGGCCGAAGGCGGCGATGTCGTCGGTCAACTCGACGGCCTTGACGTTCAGTTCGTCGGCGATCAGATCGACGAACGGCCGCAGCGCCTCGGGATCGGTGACCGCCACGGTGAGCTTCGGCAGCGGCAACCGCACCCGCAGCTTCTTGGCCTTGCGCAGCGAGGACCCCAGCGAGCAGACGTCGCGGACCTGGTCCATGGCCGCCACCAGGGCGGGGTCGGTGGGCAGGTTGGCCTCGGGCCAGTCGGTCAGGTGCACCGATCGCTGTCCCGTCAGCCCGCGCCAGATCACCTCGGTCGACAGCGGCAACAGCGGGGCGGCCAGTCGGGAGGTGACCTCGAGGACCGTGTGCAGGGTGTCGATCGCGTCGCGGTCTTCGTCCCAGAACCGGTTACGCGACCGGCGCACATACCAATTCGTGAGCGCCTCGGTGAATGACCGCAGCTGCTCGCACGCCCCGGAGATGTCGCAGCTGTCCATCGCGGCGGTAAGGTCGTCGCGCAGCACGGCCAGCTTGGCCAGGATGTACCGGTCGAGCACGTGGGTCGAATCGGTCCGCCACTGCCCCACCTTCGGCGCGTACAGCGCCAGGAAGCTGTAGGCGTTCGACAGCGGCAACAGCACCTGACGCACACCTTCGCGGATGCCCTGCTCGGTGACGATCAGGTTGCCGCCGCGCAGGATCGGCGAGGCCATCAGGAACCAGCGCATGGCGTCGGACCCGTCGCGGTCGAACACCTCGCTGACATCCGGATAGTTGCGCAGCGACTTGCTCATCTTCTGGCCGTCGTTGCCCAGCACGATGCCGTGGCTGACACAGGTCTTGAAGGCGGGCTTGTCGAACAGTGCGGTGGCCAGCACATGCAGGGTGTAGAACCAGCCCCGCGTCTGGCCGATGTACTCGACGATGAAGTCGCCCGGGAAATGCGGGTCCTCGCCGGGCGCCGCCGGGTCCTCCCCCGCCGCCCGCCCCAAGAACCATTCCTTGTTCTCGAAGGGATAGTGCACCTGGGCAAACGGCATGGACCCCGAGTCGAACCAGACGTCGAAGACGTCCTCGATCCGGCGCATGGTCGACTTGCCCGTCGGGTCGTCCGGGTTGGGCCGGGTCAGCTCGTCGATGTAGGGCCGGTGCAGGTTGTCGGGCCGCACCCCGAAATCGCGTTCGAGCTCATCCAGCGAGCCGTAGACGTCGATCCGAGGGTAGGCCGGGTCGTCGGACGTCCACACCGGAATCGGGGTGCCCCAGTAGCGGTTTCGGGAGATCGACCAGTCGCGGGCGCCCTGCAGCCACTTGCCGAACTGGCCGTCCTTGACGTGTTCGGGATACCAGGTGATCTGCTGGTTGAGTTCGACCATGCGGTCCCGGAACTGGGTCACCTTGACGAACCACGACGACACCGCGCGGTAGATCAGCGGGTTGCGGCAGCGCCAGCAGTGCGGGTACGAGTGCTCGTAGGTTTCGTGGCGCAGCAGCACCGGCGCGTTGACGGCCGCCGAACCGGTGCCGTTCTTCAGGTCCCGGATGATCTGCGGGTTCGCGTCGAAGACCTGCATGCCCTGGTAGTCCGGAACCTGAGCGTCGAAGCGGCCCTTGGAGTCCACCGGCGTCGCCGGGACGATCCCCACGGTGTCGGTGGTGGCCTTGTCGTCCTCGCCGTAGGCGGGGGCCATGTGCACGATGCCGGTGCCGTCCTCGGTGGTGACATAGTCGCCGCGCAGCACCTGGAAGGCGTTGTGCGCCTTGTCGGTACCGACGAAGTACGGGAACGGCGGCAGGTACCGCACGCCCAGCAGATCGGCGCCGGTGTGGGTGCCGAGAACCTCGGGCTCCTCCCCCAGCTCCCGGGCGTAGGCGGCCAGTCTGGCCTGCGCCAACACGTAGCGGTTGCCGTCGGGTCCCCGGACCTCGACATAGTCGACCTCCGGATGGACCGCGACGGCCTGGTTCGACGGCAGGGTCCACGGCGTGGTGGTCCACACCAGCAGGTGCGCCCCGGCCAGCGGCCCCTCGGTCACCCGCAGCCCGACAGTGATCGCCGGATCCTGCCGGCTCTGATAGACGTCGTCGTCCATCCGCAGTTCGTGGCTGGACAACGGGGTCTCGTCGTTCCAGCAGTACGGCAGCACCCGGAAGCCCTCGTAGGCCAGTCCCTTGTCCCACAGTTGCTTGAACGCCCAGATCACCGACTCCATGAAGGTGAGATCCAGGGTCTTGTAGTCGTTGTCGAAGTCGACCCAGCGGGCCTGCCGCGTGACGTAGGCGCGCCATTCGTCGGTGTACTTGAGCACCGAGGCCCGACACGCGTCGTTGAACTTCTCGATGCCCATCTCTTCGATCTGGGCCTTGTCGGTGATCCCCAGCTGCCGCTGCACTTCGAGTTCGGCGGGCAGGCCGTGGGTGTCCCACCCGAACCGGCGTTCCACCTTGTAGCCGCGCATGGTGCGGTACCGCGGGACGATGTCCTTGACGTAGCCGGTCAGCAGGTGGCCGTAGTGCGGCAGTCCGTTGGCGAAGGGCGGCCCGTCGTAGAAGACGTACTCCGGCGCACCCTCCCGGCGCGCGATCGAGGCCCGGAACGTGTCGTCGGCGTCCCAGTACTCGAGCACCTCGGCTTCGAGCTCCGGAAAGCTCGGCGCCCCAACGGAGCCCGACCCGAACTTGGGATAGGCGTTGGGGCTGGTGTGCGGAGTCCCACTGTCGGCCACTGCGTGTCGTCTCCTGTGCCTGGCATCTTCGGCACGGGGACGACGTCGCGCACGGTGCGCGAGCGCCGCGGTACCACCCCGCTTGCGCGCCGTGGGGCGCGCCGCTCAACTTCGATCGGCTGTGACGGGCCGCACCCGTTCGGTTCTACTGCGCCCGTCGACCGGGCGGTTCTTCCGAAAGCTCCCCGGTGATGGCCGGATCAACGCTGTTTGTGTCGATTCTAGACAGCGAGGCAAATCCGTGCCCACTCAGCCGGAGACCACCTCGATGAGCGCCAGCGGTAGCTGCTCGTCGAACTCCTCGATGGTGTGCCGATCGAAGCTGCGGGTGTCGTACCACCAGTTCAGGTAGATCACATCGGCGCCGCGGCGGGCGTGCAAGGCCAGCAGGTGGCCGACGGGCGCGGTGGTGCCGGCCACGCACGAGCGGTAGGAAACCCGAACCGCGCCGGCGCCAGCACCCGGCGCCACCACGGCCGCCGGGTGGGTCGCGTCGGCGCCGCGCAGGTCCCTGCACTGCAAGCGAATGGATCGCTGCGCGGCCTCGCCGTCGAGCACCATGGCCAGCGATCCCGGGCCGACGGTCCGTGCAATCGCGCAGCCCAGTGCCGCCACCAGAATCGTCTCGAAATCCGCGCCGTGGGCCACGCCCGGGGACGTCACCTCCGCCGTCAGGACGGGGTTGAGCCGGCCGGCCAGCTTTGCCATGTCGGTGCCGAGCGGAGGGTCCTCGACCCACCGGTCGGTGAGCCACCGCGCATCGTCGCGTCCGGGGGTTGCCGGCCGAAGCATGGATGTTGTGGGCATGGGACCACCGTATGCCTGTTGTCCCAGAAATGGGAGAACTGTGCCAATTCTTTGACATTTGTGTCAATACCTGCCCACCCGCACGGAAAACGGCTAACCCTGTCACCCCTGGGACGGCCCGGCTATGGTGTAGCGGTGCCCCGCACCGATGAGAACGGCCGGCAACTCAAAGCCCTGCTGGACTATTTGCTCGACGGCGATGTCGACGCGAAGGCGATCTACACCGCTCTCGGGGTGTCGAGCAGCACTTACTACCGCCGCATCAAAGACAGCGACTACCCCAACGCCGAAGAACTGCGTCTGGTCGCGGATCGGTTCGCGCTGAGCTATCCCGACCTGCAGATTCGCTTCGGCTTGATGAGCCGCCAAGAGGTGTACCACTACCTGGAGTCGGCGCCGGTGGCCGTGGCCTCGGTCACCGATCGCGCCGCGGTCACGCGCACCCCGCGACCGAAGTTGTCGCAACTGTCACCACGTCCCGACGCGCCGCCGCTGTAGCCGCCCATCCGGACTCTTTCGAAAGCGTTCCACGATGTCCCTGACGTTGCTGATCACGATCACGATCGTGTGCATTGGATGGAGTCTGTGGATTCGACGGTTGACCTGGTCGTGCCGCTGGGAGGTGGCGGCGACCCTCAACATCGCGCTGCAGGGTGGGGCGGTGCTGTTGATGTCGCCCTGGGCCTCGGCGACGCTGGGGCCGATGCTCTACGAGCTGACGGGCAAGTGGAATCTCGAGGACTACCTGGGCCACGACCTCTACATTGTCGCCGCGTCGGCGATCGTCTACAACGCGATCGGCCGCCTCCAAGAGGATTCGGCCATGCAGGAGATGTTCAAGCAGTACGTGGAGCGACCCGCGACACTGTGCATCCCGGTGCTGCTGGCCACCTTCTGGCTGGGCAATGGCGCGGCGGTCTACCACCCGGACTTCTTCCAGTTGCGCACCGACTTCTGGTTGTCCGCCTACTGGGTGCTGCTGTGCTCGATGCTGTTCTATCTCTTGGCCTTCGGCGTGCGGGCCATGCTGGTGTTGCGTCGGGATCCGCGTTCTCGCCGGATCGCCACGGTGTACCTGATCGCCTCGGCCAGCGGCATGCTCGCCTGCGCGATACGCATCCTCACCGCCCTGGTGCCCGAGCTGCAGCCGCTCGAAAACGGACGGCTCGTATGGTTTTTCGCCTGCGCCTGCGGCGCGGTGTTCGCGCTGGCCGCCGCCCACTCCTGGCGGGTGAAGATCCGCGGGCTGACCGGGGTGCCGCGCTGAGCGAGGCTCGGAATCCGAATCACACCACCGCGGAGGCGGACTCTTCCCAGTACGGCGCGCCCAGCTCCCGGATCGGTTCGAAACCGTGCGTGCGGGCCAGCCCGGCGCCCCGCCGGATGAGCGCGGCCGTCGCGACGAAGCCGGCCTGATCGGGAACCACGAACGGGGTCAACAGTCGGTTGTGCACCACCGAGAACGACAGCCTCAGGCTCGGGATCGCCCAGCCCACCGAGCCGCCGAGACCGACATGGCCGAAGCCGGGCAGCACCCCAGGGAGGGGCAGCGCGTGATAGCCCAGATGGAACGCCATCGGCATGCCCACGCTCCGGTCGGGGCGCAGGCTGCGACGCCCCGTCAGTCCCGCGGCGATCTCCGGCGACAGGTATCGGGTGTCGTCGATGGCGCCCCCGTTTGCGATGGCGCCGTACATCCGCGCCAGGCCACGGGCGGTGGCCACCCCGTTCGCCGACGGAATTTCACTGTCCAACAACGGGATATCGCCCTGGACCACGGCGCGCATGCCCGGGAAGTACAGCGCACCGAAGCCGGCGGTCATCTGCAACATCGCAGCCCGCGGAGCCAGATAGTTGAACACCGGGTTCTGGATGTTCAGCTGCGGGTGGATGATCTGGGCCGGCCGCGTCGGCGCTGCCGCATCGGGGCGGCCGAGGTGTATCCCATCGGTGTTCAGCGGTGCGGCGACCTCTTCGCGGAACAGCTGTCGCATCCCCTTACCGGTCACCGCCCGCGCGAGCCCGGCGAGCAACCAGCCGTAGGTGATCGCGTGATAGGCGGGCTTGCCGCGCAGCTGCGAGGCCGGCGCCGCGGCGATCCACTCCTCCATGCGCTCGTGGTTCATGATGTCGGCCTTGCTCAGGCCGTTGAGATGGGACAGGCCCGCCCGGTGACTCATGATCTCGCGCACTGTGATGTCGGCCTTGCCGTTGGCGCCGAACTCGGGCCAGTACTCGGCCACCGGGGTGTCGTAGTCCACCAGCCCGCGGTCGGCGAGCCGGTGGATGACCGTCGAGGCCACGCCCTTGGTAGCGGAGAACACCATCGCGCCGGTGTCGGCGGTCCAGGGCTGCCGACCGCGCCGGTCCGACCAGCCGGTCCAGATGTCCACCACCGGCTTGCCGTCGAGATAGACGGCCAGCGCGCCGCCGCCGAATCGACGATGAGGGAACATGCTGGCGAACGCGCGCACCGCGCAGGAGAAGTTCGGGTCGGCCGCGCCGCCCACGCCGTCGGGAAGCGCTACGCTGCGCTCCCGGGCAAAAGCTTTGCTCACCTAGCCAAATCTACCCGTTACATCGGGCAAACAAACCCCGGTTTATCGAACTGTTAGTCTCGGTCACTCGGCTGCCGTGTCCAGGATGCGGGCCGCCGCCAGCGCGGGGGTCAGCTCGCCGTCGCGGACCTGCCGCTCGACCTCGCCGCGGATCCCCTTGACCCCCGGGTGGTCCAACACCCGGTCGAGCACCGCGTCACGCACCATCGCCCAGGTCCATTCGACCTGCTGGGTCCGCCGCCGCGCCTCGAACTCGCCGGCCGCGGTCAAGACCTCGCGATGCTTGAGCACGCTGTCCCACAGCTCCCCGAGACCGGTCTGCTCCAGGGCACTCATGGTCAGCACCGGCGGTCGCCACAGCACCTCGCGCGGATAGATCAGCCGGATGGCGCCGGCGAGCTCGCGGGCCGCCTTCTTGGCCTCCACGACGTGGTTGCCGTCGGCCTTGTTGACCACGATGATGTCGGCGAGCTCCAGCACGCCCTTCTTGATGCCCTGCAGCTGGTCCCCGGTGCGGGCCAGGGTCAGGAAGATGAAGGTGTCCACCATCCCGGCGACAGTGACCTCGGACTGCCCGACACCGACCGTCTCCACCAGGATGACGTCGAAGCCCGCGGCCTCCAGCAGGACGATGGTCTCGCGGGTCGCCCGAGCCACCCCGCCCAGGGTGCCGGAGGTTGGCGAGGGCCGGATGTAAGCGTCCGGGTGCGCCGCCAGCCGCGACATCCGCGTCTTGTCACCCAGGATCGATCCACCGGTGCGCGTCGACGACGGGTCCACCGCGACCACCGCGACCCGGTGCCCCTGCTCGATCAGGTACATCCCGAGCGCCTCGATCGATGTCGACTTGCCGACCCCGGGGACCCCGGTGATGCCGATGTGCATGGCCGAGCCGGCCTCCGGCATCAACTCCAGCAGCAACTCCTGGGCCTGCGCACGATGGTCGGTGCGGGTCGACTCCACCAGCGTGATCGCCCGGGCCAGCGCCGCACGCTCGCCACGGCGGATGCGGCCGGCGAATTCCTCGGTGCTCAGCTCCGACGGGGCAGTCATCGCGATCAGGAGGTGGCGTTCTGGTTGCCGGTCAGGTCGTAGCCCAGTCGCTCGGCGAGCTTGTTCAGCAAACCCGTCGCGGCATCGGCGATCACCGTGCCGGGCGGGAAGATGGCGTTGGCCCCGGCCGCGTAGAGCTCGTCGAAGTCCCCGGGCGGGATGACGCCGCCGACCACGATCATGATGTCCGGACGGCCCACCTCGGCCAGCGCATCGCGCAGCGCCGGCACCAGGGTCAGGTGACCGGCCGCCAGCGAGGACACGCCGACCACATGGACGTCGTTGTCGGCGGCCTGCCGAGCGACCTCGTCCGGCGTGGAGAACAGCGAGCCGACGTCGACGTCGAAACCGAGGTCGGCGAAGGCCGTCGCGATCACCTTCTGGCCGCGGTCGTGACCGTCCTGGCCCATCTTGGCGACCAGGATGCGGGGCCGACGCCCGTCGGCCTCGGCGAACTTCTCCACCAGCGCGGTCGCGTTGTCGATTCCGTCCACGTTCTGACTGTTCCCCACCTCGTCGCGGTAGACCCCGGCGATGGTCCGGATCTCGGCCTGGTGGCGTCCGTAGACCTTCTCCAGGGCGTCGGAGATCTCCCCGAGGGTGGCCTTGGCCCGGGCCGCGTTGATCGCCAGCGCCAGCAGATTGTTGCCCAGGCCGTCTTCACCGGCGGTCCCGGTCGCGGCGGCGGCGCGGGTCAGCTCCGCCAGCGAGGCCTGGCAGGCGGCCTCGTCGCGCTCGGCGCGCAGCTGCTCCAGCTTGGCCAGCTGCTCGGCGCGCACCCGGCTGTTGTCGACCTTGAGCACCTCGATCTCTTGGTCCTCGTCCACCTGGTACTTGTTGACGCCGATCAGCGGCTGGGCACCGGAGTCGATCCGGGCCTGGGTGCGCGCGGCGGCCTCCTCGATGCGCAGCTTCGGGATGCCGTCGTCGATCGCCTGCGCCATGCCGCCGTGCTCGGCGACCTCGGCGATGTGCGCGCGGGCCCGCTCGGCCAGCTGGTGGGTGAGCCACTCCATGTAGTAGGAGCCGCCCCAGGGGTCGATCGGGCGGGTGGTGCCCGACTCCTGCGCCAGCAGCAGCTGGGTGTTGCGCGCGATGCGGGCCGAGAAGTCGGTGGGCAGCGCGAGCGCCTCGTCGAGCGCGTTGGTGTGCAGCGACTGGGTGTGGCCCTGCGTGGCGGCCATGGCCTCGACGCAGGTGCGGGCGACGTTGTTGAACACGTCCTGCGCGGTCAGGGACCAACCCGAGGTCTGCGAATGTGTGCGCAGCGACAGCGATTTCGGGCTCTTCGGCTCGAACTGGGCCACCAGCTCGCTCCACAGCAGCCGGCCGGCCCGCAGTTTGGCGACCTCCATGAAGAAGTTCATCCCGATGCCCCAGAAGAACGACAGCCGCGGGGCGAACTTGTCGATCGACAGGCCGGCGTCGAGCCCGGCCTTGATGTACTCCACCCCGTCGGCCAGGGTGTAGGCCAGCTCGAGATCGGCCGTGGCACCGGCCTCCTGGATGTGGTACCCGGAGATCGAAATGCTGTTGAACTTGGGCATTTTCGTGCTGGTGTAGCCGAAGATGTCCGAGATGATCCGCATCGAGGGCTTCGGCGGATAGATGTAGGTGTTGCGGACCATGAACTCTTTGAGGATGTCGTTCTGGATGGTCCCGGCCAGCTTCTCCGGTGGCACCCCCTGCTCCTCGGCGGCCACCACGTACAACGCCAGGATGGGCAATACCGCGCCGTTCATGGTCATCGAGACACTCACGGAGCCCAGGTCGATGCCGTCGAACAACTGGCGCATGTCCAGAATCGAGTCGATGGCCACGCCGGCCATCCCGACGTCGCCGGCCACCCGGGGATGGTCGGAGTCGTAGCCGCGGTGGGTGGCCAGGTCGAACGCCACCGACAGGCCCTTCTGCCCGGCGGCCAGGTTGCGCCGGTAGAACGCATTGGACTCCGCGGCGGTCGAGAAGCCGGCGTACTGCCGAATGGTCCACGGCTGGTTGACGTACATCGTCGGGTACGGGCCACGGATGAACGGCGGCTCGCCCGGGAAGCTGTCCACCGGGTAACCCGCGGCCACCGCGGCGTCGCGGTCGGCGGCGATGTACACCGGTTTGACGTCGACGCCCTCGGGCGTGGCCCAGTCGAGCTGCTCGGGTGCGTAACCGTGCGCGGCCGCGGCCGTCCGGACCGACTCCGCGACGGCTTCCGGGGTCGCGGCGGCGGCGGGTTCGGCACCGCGCAGCGGCACCTCGGCGAAACTCTCGATGGCAGACTTACCGGCAACGTCGGATGCGGTCATCGTCAGGCCCCCAATCGCGTCAACAGGGTGGAAAGCGCTTCGACCGCATCGATTTTCGCAGTCAGATATTCGTCGGGCCGGTGCTCGGCGGCCGCGACCGCCTTTTCCGGACCGGCCAGGTACACGCGCTCGACGCCGGCCGCGCGGGCAGCCTTGACCACGGCCGAGGCCTCCTCGCCGTAGCGGGCGTCGGTGCCGCAGATCACCACCGCGGCCGTGGACCCGGCCTCGGTGACCGCCGCGGCGACGGTCGCACTCTCGACGGTGCCCGGGTTGACCGCCTCGATGCCGCCGGAGGCCAGCAGGTTGGTGGCGAAGGTGGTGCGGATGTTGTGCTCGGCGAGCGGGCCCAGCGGCAGCAACAGCACCTGCGGCCGGGTGCCCTTGGCGGCCAGGAAGTCGTCGGAGCGGTTGCGCAGCGTCTCGAAGTCCTGGGCGTAGCGCAGCACGCCCTCGGGCGAATCCTGCTGCGGCAGCGGCACTTCGGCCAGATTCGGAAATTCGTTGACGCCGGTCACCGCGGTGCGCCGATGCGCAATGTCCGCGCGACGGGCGGCGGCCACGGCCTCGACCTGCTCGGCGACGAACGCGCCCGCGGCCGCGAAACCGCCGCGGGCCTCGATGGCCTGGAAGTGTTCCCAGGCCTGCTCGGCGAGCTGCTGGGTGAGGTCCTCGAGGAACCAGGAGCCGCCGCCCGGATCCTGCACCCGGCCCAGGTGGGACTCCTCGAGCAGCAGCAGCTGCGTATTGCGCGCGATGCGCCGCGAGAACGTCGGGGACACCCCGGGCGCACCGCCGGCGATCGCGACGTCGAACGGGTGGACCAACACGGTGTCGGCGCCGCCTACGCCGGCACCGAAGGCCGCCAGCGTGCAGCGCAGCATGTTCACCCACGGATCCCGCTGGGCCATCATCGCCAGCGAGCTGACCGCGTGCACCCGGACCGCGCCCGCGTCGGGGACACCGAGCACCTCGGCGACGCGTGCCCACAGCTGGCGGGCCACCCGCATCTTCGCGGTGGTCATGAACTGGTCGTCGTCGGCGGCGAGCCGGAAGCTGATCTGCCGCACGGCATCCGCGGTGTCGAGGCCGGCGGCGACCAACAGCCGCAGGTAGTCCACCGCCGCGGCGATCACGCCGGCCAGCTCCCAGGCGCCGTTGGCGCCGCGGTTGTGCAGCGCCGGGCCGTCGACGGTGATCGCCCGCACGGCCCCACCGAACTCATTGACGCGGTTGGCCATCGCGACCACGTCGGCCACCGGCGCGGACGCACGTCCGCTCAGGGCCGCCGTCAACGGATCCGCGCCGAGGTCGACCGACAGCGTCCGGCGCTGTTCGGTGTCCAGGCCGGCGACCAGGTCCAGCAGCACCTCGGCGGCGGCGACGTAGTCGGCGTCGGCCGCCACGACGACGGGCACGAGTTCGACGAACACACCCTCGAGGAGCCGGTCGAGGTCGGCCACCGGCACACCGTCGGCGCCCACCCGCAGCACCAAGGCGCTGACGCCTTCGGAGAGCGCCGAGAGCAGGGTGGCGTTGCCGTCGCCACCGGCGGTGTTGGGCGCCGGAAAGGACTCCGCGACCTTCCACCCGGACAGCACGTCGCGGGTCGCGTCGCCACCGCGGATGAACGGCCACTGCCCCGGCAGGGGCGGCTCGGGCAGCTCGTCGAGGGCCGTATAGAGCGGGCGGACGTCGAAGCCCTCATAGGTGGGGCTGTCCAGCAACCGCTCCGGTTCGTCCGGCAACTCCGAAACATCGCGGCGGGTGCTCTTGGCGAGCACACCGGCGACCGCCTCGCGCCAGCGGGCGCGAGCCTGTTCGAGCTCCGACCGATCGGCGGATACGACTGAGGCACCTGAAGACACCGGCAACTCCCCTGTTCTCGCAGCGTGCAGTGTCCGCGAGGTGACGGATCACTCGGGGTTCAGGCTAGATGATGGCCATCGCCGCCGATCAAGCGCCCGACGCCAACCAGCAGCGGCGCGCCCCGGCGCGCGACAACCGATGTGCAACCGCCACCCCGTACCCTTGATTCCCGTGGCCAGCGCAACGAGACGGATCCGCGATGCGCTGCGCGCTGCCCCGGAAACGGCCGCCATGGTGGTGCGGCAGATCCCCCGCCGCCGCGTCGTCGCCGCCGCGATCGGGATTGTGATTCTTGTCGCAATCGCGTTGTTGGTGCCGTTGCCCACCGCGGTGCAGCTCCGCGACTGGGCCCGGTCGCTGGGGCCGTGGTTCCCGCTGGCGTTCTTGGCCGCCCACAGCCTGGGTACCGTGCTGCCGTTCCCACGCACCGCGTTCACGCTGGCCGCCGGCCTGCTGTTCGGCTCCGGCCTGGGCATCGCGTTGGCGGTGACGGCGAGCACGATCAGCGCGGTGCTGGCGGTGGTGCTGGTGCGCGCCTTCGGCTGGCAACTCGCCGGCCTGGTCAGCCATCCCACCATCGACGCGGTCGACGCGCACCTGCGCCGGCGGGGCTGGCTGGCGGTGCTGTCGCTGCGACTGATCCCGGCCGTGCCGTTCTCCGTGATCAACTACGCGGCCGGCGCCACGGCGGTGCGGCTGGGCCCGTACGCGGCCGCCACCCTGGTCGGCCTGTTTCCCGGCACCGCCGCCGTGGTGATCCTCGGCGACGCCCTGACCGGCAGCGTCAATCCGCTGCTGGTCCTGATTTCGCTGTGCACGGCGTGCGTCGGGGTGGCCGGTTTGGCCTTCGAGCTCCGCAACCATCGACGCAAGGCCGCCGCGGCGCCCCCGCCGGACGCACCGGAACCGGCGCACCCGGCCGGTCTCAGCGGTTGACGTCGGGCCCCTTGACCGTCAGCGTCGCGAACAGCGCGAGGAACGACGACGCCGCCACCAACCCCGGGCTGTAGTCCTTGGCGCGCAGGTGCGCTCCCACGGCCAAGGTGAAGTACACCGTCAGCAGCAGGGTGGTCAACCGCGCCAGCGCCGGAAAGCGGCCGGCGGCAAGCAGACCCACCGCGGAGGCGACCTTGACCACCGGCAGGACCGGCCGATACTGCTGCGGGAGCCGAACATCGTCGAGCGCCTTGGTGATCGGCGCCAGCGGGATGGCGCAGGCCACCGCGTCACCGGCCTGGAACGCGGCCAGCGCGGCGTAGGTCTTCGGTGAGGTCAGCGCGCTCATGCCTGCTCCCGGTGCCGGGCGCCGGATTCCAGCGACGACGGCGGCACCCGGTCCGAGCCGGGCAGCGCCGGATCCGAAGGCACCCGGGCGTCGGCCTCGGCCTTGGCGACGGCCTGGGCGATCGCCGGGTCGCTCTTGGTCTCGAACCAGTCGGCGACGTCGTCGGAGTCGTCGGCCGGCGCCTGGTCCGGCTCGACCGGCGAGGGGGTGTAGCGGAACACGCCGTCCTCCCCGGGGGCACCCAACAGCTTCGTGAACCCCTGCAGCGCCGAGCCGAAATCGCTGGGCACCAACCACACCTTGTTGGCCTCGCCCTCGGCCATCTTGGGCAGCGTCTGCAGGTACTGGTAGGCCAGCAACTCCGGGGTGGGCCGGCCGGCCTTGATCGCGGCGAAGGTCTTCTCGATGGCCTTGGCCTGGCCCTGGGCGTGCAGGTATTGCGCGGCCCGCTCGCCCTGGGCGCGCAGGATCCGGGACTGCCGCTCGGCCTCGGCGGACAGGATCGCGGCCTGCTTGGACCCCTCGGCCGCCAGGATCGCGGCCTGCTTCTGGCCCTCGGCCTGCTTGATCGACGACTCCCGCACGCCCTCGGCGTTGAGGATCATCGCGCGCTTCTCCCGGTCGGCCCGCATCTGCTTTTCCATGGAGTCCTGGATCGACACCGGCGGGTCGATGGCCTTGAGCTCCACCCGGGCCACGCGCAGCCCCCACTTGTTGGTGGCCTCGTCCAGCACGCCGCGCAGCTGACCGTTGATCTGGTCGCGCGAGGTCAACGTCTGTTCCAGGGTCATGCCGCCGACGACGTTGCGCAGCGTCGTGGTGGTCAACTGCTCCACGCCCACGATGTAGTTGCTGATCTGGTAGACCGCCGCCTGCGGGTTGGTCACCTGGAAATACACCACCGTGTCGATGTTGACGGTCAGGTTGTCCTCGGTGATGACGGGTTGGGGCGGGAAGGACACCACGCGCTCGCGCAGATCCACCCGGGCCCGGATGCGGTCGATGAACGGCACCAGCAGGGTCAGCTGCCCCGAGACCGTCTTGCTGTAACGGCCGAGCCGCTCGATGACCGCGGCCTCGGCCTGCGGGATCAGC
Organism: Mycolicibacterium sp. MU0050; assembly: GCF_963378085.1. GTDB lineage: Bacteria > Actinomycetota > Actinomycetes > Mycobacteriales > Mycobacteriaceae > Mycobacterium > Mycobacterium wendilense. The sequence goes on from NZ_OY726395.1 coordinate 2,665,091, forward strand.
GCGACGGACTTGGCGACGATGATGACCGCGACGATCACCAGCACGGCCAGCAGGACCAGGCCTGTCACCGCACCATCCATGAGAACTCCTTCAGTCGTTCTTCCAGACCACCGCGGTGGCTCCGTCGATGCGCATGACCATCACCTGGTCACCCGCCTCGTAGACGTCGTGGTCGTTCAGCGGCCGCGCGGTCCACACTTCACCCTCCAGCTTTACCTGACCCTCGTGCTGGCTGACCCGGTCGAGCACCAGCGCGGGCCGGCCCTCCAACGCCTCGATACCGGTTTCCAGGGCCGCGGCGGACTGCATCCGGCGGCGCAGCGCGGGGCGCACCAGGACCAGCAGCAGCACCGACACCACCAGGAACACCGCGCCATCGGCCCAGATCGGCCAGTCGAACAACCAACTGGTTCCGGCCGCGGCCAGCGCTCCCCCGCCCAGCATCAGCAGGAACAGGTCGCCGGTGAGCACCTCGGCACCGGCGAGCCCCAGGGCGGCGATGAGCCAGAGCAGGGCGGCGGGCATAGGGCCAGGATACGTGCCTGCGGCCGTGGCCGGTCCGGTTTCCGCGCCGGGGGGTGGCACCCGCCGGTAGCCATTACACTGCCTCACATCATGTGGTGTCCGAGTGTTTCGCTGACGTTGTGGGCCAACGCCTGGTTGGCCGGGCAGGCCGCGCCCGATGACGTCTTGGACGCGTTATCAGCTTGGGCGCCAAGCCATTCGGTTGCCGCCTACGACGCGGTCGCGGCCGATGTCACGGGCCTGCCATGGCCGGACGTCGACACCGCCACCTCGGTGTCGCTGTTGCAGACGGTGCGGGCCGCCGCGGGTTTGCGGACGGCCCCGGGGCCGGCGCTGAATCTCGCGCTCCCGGTGCCCGGCGACGTGCGGGGACTGCCCGCCGGCAGCACGTTCGCCCGCGACGCGCTGACCGCCGGTGAGGCCGTGGTGGTGACCTCCGAGCGCGGGGCGCCGATCGGCCTGGTGCCCGAGTTCGAGGACGCCGGCGACGACCTCGACGAGGACGGCCTCGGCGGCGACTTCCCCGCGGTGCTGTCCTGGACGGTGTACTCGTTGCCGGCGGTGCCCGCCCCGGAGTACATCGACCTCGGCGAGGCCGAGTACGCACTGCGTTCGGCGGTGCGCTCGGCGGCCGAGGCGCTCACGGCCCTGCGCGCGGGCGGAACCGGCCTCGACGTCGATGACCCCCGCGCGATGGTCGAGCAGGTGTTGGCGGCGACCCATGGCCACGACGCGCCGCCGCACGCACCGACCCGGGCGCTGCGGGTGCTCGAGAACGCCGCTCAGGTCGACGCGATCATCGCGGTCAGCGCCGGGTTGCTGCCGATCGCCGCGCAATCCTCCTCGGCGGCGCAACTGGCCTCGGATGCGCTGCGGCCGCTGGCGGCCGTGGTGCGCTCAGCGCGGCTCGCGGCTGTTACCGCGATCCTGCATTCGGCGTGGTAGCGCAGCAGCCGGGCGAGCAGGGCGCGCCGTTGATGCTGAAGCCGTAGCCCGGCACCGGATTCGGGCCCGGGACGCGGACCGGTTCGGAGCCGCTGCGCAGTTCGTCGATCAGGTCGACGATCATCCGCGCGAAGCGCACGTCGTCGTTCGGGGTGAATGCGCGCACCACCGGCAGCCCCGCGGCCTCCGCCTGCTCGGCCACCTCGTTGTCGAGGTCCCACACCACCTCGATGTGGTCGGCGACGAAGCCGATGGGACACAGAATGACCGCGGGAACACCGCGCCGGGTCAGCGCCTCGATGTGATCGCCGACATCCGGTTCCAACCACGGGACCTGCGGCGGACCGGAGCGCGACTGCCACACCTGGTCGTAGGACTCGTAGCCGGCCGCCGCCGCGACCAGCGCCGAGGCGTAGCCGACCTGGCGGCTGTACAACTGCGGGCCGTGCCGGGCGTCGGCGGCCAGCGGGATGGAATGCGCGGTGAACACCAGCCGCGCCTGCTCGCGCAGCGACTCGGCCAGCCGGCCGCGCGCCTCGGCGATGGCGTCGGCGAACAACTCGACGAAAAGCGGATGGTCGAAGAACTGGCGCAGCTTGACCAACTCCGGCGCGCCCGGGCCGGCCGCGGCGCGGGCGCGGGCGATGTCCTCGGTGTATTGCGTACACCCCGAGTAGCCGCCCCAGGCCGACGTCGCGAACACCGCCGCGCGTCGAATTCCGCTGTCCCGCATGGCGACGACGGTGTCCTCGAGGTACGGCTCCCAGTTCCGGTTGCCGAAGTAGACCGGCAGGTCGGTCTGGGTGCGCAGCTGTTCGATCAACGCCCGGTTGATGCCGTTGATGGGCGAGACCCCGCCGAAATGCAGATAGTGCTCGGCGACCTCGTCGAGCCGCTCGGCCGGGATGTCACGGCCCCGGGTGACGTTCTCCAGGAACGGCCGCACCTGCTCCGGGCCCTCCGGACCGCCGAAGGACAGCAGCAGAACGGCATCGAAGTCCATGGCAGTCCGTCAGAGCAGCTGGGTGGAGGCGCCGCCGTCGGCGTAGATGATGGTGCCCGTGGTGGCCGGCAGCCAGTCCGACAGCAACGCGCACACGGTCTTGGCCACCGGCGTCGGGTCCTTCATGTTCCAGCCCAACGGGGCCCGCTGATCCCAGCCCTCCTCGAGCAGCTGCATCTGCGCACCGGCCTCGTCGCCCAGTGCGCCACCGACGATGGCGCTCATGGCCAGCGTCCGGATGGGCCCGGCGGCAACAAGATTGGAGCGGACGCCGACCTTGCCGGCTTCGCGCGCGACGAACCGGTTGACCGACTCCAGCGCACTCTTGGCGACGGTCATCCAGTTGTAGGCCGGCATCGCGCGGGTGGGGTCGAAGTCCATTCCGACGATGCCGCCGCCCGGATTCATGATCGGCAGGACGGCCTTGGCCAGCGAGGCATACGAGTACGCCGAGATGTGGATGCCCTTGGCCACGTCCTCGTACGGCGCGTCGAAGAACGGGTTGACGCCCATCCCGGTCTGCGGCATGAAGCCGATGGAGTGCACCACACCGTCGAGCTTGTTGCCCTCGCCGATGACCTCGGTGATCCGGCCGGCCAGGCTGTCGAGGTGCTCGGTGTTCTGCACGTCGAGTTCCAGCAGCGGGGCCGGGTTGGGCAGCCGGTCGGCGATGCGCTGGATCAACTTCATTCGGTCGAACCCGGTCAGCACCAGCTCGGCGCCGGCCTCCTGGGCCACCTTGGCGATGTGGAACGCGATGGACGAGTCGGTGATGATCCCCGTGACGAGGATCCGCTTACCTTCGAGAAAGCCTGCCATGTCGTGAGTCCTGATTCTCTTCTGAGTGCTGTTTTCGTTCGTACGGCGGGTCAGTGGCCCATGCCCATGCCGCCGTCGACCGGGATCACCGCGCCCGCGATGTAGCTCGCGTCCTCGGAGGCCAGGAAGCTCACCGCGCCGGCGACCTCCTCGGCTGTCCCGACCCGCTTGGCGGGGATGAAATCCAGTGCGCCTTCCTGAATGCGTTCGTCGAGCGCGCGGGTCATCTCGGTGTCGATGTAGCCGGGCGCCACCACGTTGGCGGTGACCCCGGCCTTGGACAGCTCCCGGGAGATCGAGCGGGCCATGCCGATCAGGCCGGCCTTGGCGGCGGCGTAGTTGGCCTGGTTGCCGATGCCCCACATGCCGGAGACCGATCCGATGTAGATGATCCGGCCGAACCGCTTGCGCTGCATGCTGCGCGACGCCCGCTGGGTCACCCGGAACGCCCCGGTGAGGTTGGCGTTGATCACCTCTTCGAACCGCTCCTCGGTCATCCGCATGAGGAAGGCGTCCTTGGAGATGCCCGCGTTGGCGACCAGCACCTCGACCGGCCCCTGGTGTTCCTCGACCTCCTTGAAGGCGCGGTCGACGGCGGCGTTGTCGGTGACGTCGCAGACGACGCCGAACAGCCCCTCGGGGGCGCCGGAGCCGCGGTGGGTGACCGCCACCTTGTGACCGTCGGCGGCCAGCCGCTGGGCGATCGCCAGGCCGATCCCCCGGTTCCCCCCGGTGACCAGCACGGATCGCGAGACGAACGGCGGCTTCGCTCCGGCGGGGGCGGCGGCGTTTTCGGTGGCGGCGGTATCGGTCATGATCGTCAACTTATCGTCTCGCGGTTGGTTCGCCGAAATCGACGCCACCGGGGGGTCGCCCGGGCTCAGCCCGGCAGTCGGCGGTTGATCAGTAGGGCGGCCAGCGCCGCGACGGCCAACGCCAGCGCGCCGAGGCGCAGCCAGCCGGTGCTGGCGTCACCCTTGATGGTCTCGTAGCCGATCTGCTCCTGCAGCGAGGTGAACACCTCCTTGAGCTGCTCGAGGCTGGACGCGGTGTAGGCGCTGCCCCCGGACAGTTCGGCGATGCGGCCGAGCATCGCGTCGTCGACCGGGACGGGTTGGCGTTGGTCGTTGATCTCGACGTAGCCGTAGGCGGTGCCGAACGACACCGTCGAGATGGGCACGCCCTGATCCTCGGCCGTGCGGGCGGCGGTGAACGCGCCCTTGGGGTTGTCCGGGTTCGACGGCACCGTCTCCTTGCCGTCCGACATCAGCACGATGCGGGCCGGCGGGGGTTCGTCGCCGCCGCCGATCACCGCGCCCACGGTGGCGATGGACTGCAGGGAGGTGAAGATGGCCTCGCCGGTCGCGGTGCGGTCGGCCAGCTGCAGCTTGTCGATCGCGTTCTTGGTGGCCTCCCGGTTGGTGGTCGGCGACACCAACACGGTCGCGGTCCCGGCGTAGGAGATCAGGCCCAGGTTGATCCCGGGGGTGAGCTGGTCGGCGAACTGCTTGGCGGCCTCCTGGGCGGCGGCCAACCGGCTGGGCGCCACGTCGGTGGCGCGCATCGATTGCGACACGTCGATCACCAGCATCACCACGGCCCGGTTGCGCGGGATCCGCACATCGTGGGTGGGGCCGGCCATCGCGATGGTCAGCAACGTCAACGAGCAGATCATCAGGATCGCCGGCACGTGGCGCCAGCGCGACGGGCGTTTGGGCGCAACGCTTTCCAGCAACTCCATGTTGGCGAAGCGGAGCACCCGCTGGTGGCGCGCCAACTGCACCACGATGTAGAGCGCGATCAGCCCCAGGACGGCGAGGAAGAACAGCAGGAACCAGGGGTGTTCGAAGCCGCTCAGCGACATCGGCCCGAGCAACGGCAGTGTCATAAACGCTCAGTCTTCTTTCTCGCGGTCATTGCCGGCCCGCCAGCGCGCCGCGGCGCCGAGACGCGACGAACCGCACGATGTCGGCGATCCAGTCCCGGTCGGTGCGCAGCGTCAACAGGGGCGCGCCGCACCGCCGCAGCGTGCGGGCCACCTCCTGACGGTGTGCGGCGGCGGCCTTCTCGAAGTCGTCGCGGAGTTGGGCGTCGATGGTGAATTCGCGGGTGACCCCGGACTCGGTGTCCTGCAGCACCACGTCGCCGACGTCGGGGAGCTCGACGTCGCGCGGATCGAGCACCTCGATGCCCAGAACCTCGTGGCGCGCGGAGATGGCGCGCAGCGGGCGCATCCAGTCGATGGGCCCGAGGAAGTCGCTGATCACCACCGCCATCCCGCGACGGCGCTCCGGCCGCCGCAGCGCGTCGATGGCGGCGCCCAGGTTGCCGCGCACCCCCTGCGGCGCCCGCGGCATCGTGGCGATGGTGCGCAACAGGGTCTGCTCGTGCTGACGTCCGGACAGCGCCGGCACGCGAACCATGTTGTCCCCGTTGGCGATCAACGCCCCGAGCCGGTTTCCGCCCCCGCTGTTGAGGTAGGTGATCGCCGCGGCGGCGGCGACCGCCAGATCCCGCTTCTCGCAGCCGGTGGTGCCGAAGTCGAGGCTGGCCGACATGTCGACCACCAGCCAGGTCTCCAGTTCGCGGTCGGCGATCATCTGGCGGACGTGCGGGTGGGTGGTACGCGCGGTCACCGACCAGTCCATCCGGCGCACGTCGTCGCCGGGCTGATACATCCGCGACTCCCCCGGCTCCGAACCCGGGCCGGGGATCAGGCCCAGGTGGTCGCCGTGCAGGACGCCGTCGAGCTTGCGCTTGACGGTGAGTTCCAGCGTGCGCAGGGCCGCCGAGAGTTTCGGATCGCCGATCTCGCCGCGCTGAAACGACGGCGGATGGACGGACTGCGAGTCACTCACCGACCGTTGGCCGCCGCAGCCGGCACCCCGGCGGGTGCCGCATTACCTTGCTGAGCAACAGCATTCACCTGCGGCAGCGCCACCGTCTGCAGCACCCGGTTGATCACGGTCTCCGGGGAGATGTCGTCGGCCAGCGCGTCGTAGGTCAGCACCAGTCGGTGCCGCAGCACGTCCGGGATGACCTCGATGACGTCCTGCGGGATCACGTAGTCGCGGCCGCGCACCAGCGCCAGCGCCCGGGCCGCGGCGATCACGCCCAGCGACGCCCGCGGCGAGGCGCCGAACGCCACCCAGGCCTTGACGTCGTTGAGGCCGAACTGCTCGGGCTGGCGGGTCGCGGTGATCACCCGCACCACGTAGTCGACCAGCGCGTGGTGGACGAAGTTGTTGGCGGCCAGGTCCTGCAGGCGCAGCAGGTCGCCGGGGTTCAGGATCTGCTTGGGCTCCGGGGGCGTCACGCCCATCCGGTAGATGATCTCGCGTTCCTCCTCGGGGCTGGGATAGTCCACATTGATCTTGAACAGGAAGCGGTCCCGCTGGGCTTCCGGCAGCGGGTACACGCCCTCGTTCTCGATCGGGTTCTGGGTGGCCATCACCAGGAACGGCTTGGGTAGCGGGTAGGTCTTGCCGCCGATGGAGATCTTGCGCTCGGCCATCACCTCGAGCAGCGCGGACTGCACCTTGGCGGGGGCGCGGTTGATCTCGTCGGCCAGCAGGAAGTTCACCACCACCGGACCGAGTTCGATGTCGAACTCCTCGCGGCCCTGACGGTAGATCCGGGTGCCGACGATGTCGGTGGGCACGAGGTCCGGGGTGAACTGGATGCGGGCGAAGGTACCGCCGACGACTTTGGCGAAGGTCTCCACGGCGAGCGTCTTGGCGACGCCGGGAACGCCTTCGAGCAGGACGTGCCCCTTGGCCAGCAGGCCCACCAGAATGCGCTCGACCAGCTGGTCCTGACCGACGATGATGCGCTTGACCTCGAAGATCGCCCGCTCGAGGGTGTGCACCTCAGCCGCCAGGCCGTTGGGTCCACCCGCCGGAGCACCTGTCGACGGCGGGGCCGCGTGTGCGCCGGAGGCCGGCGTGTAGTTGGGCGCCCCACCTGGTGATGTCATCGACTACGTCCTCCAGACTCCTGCATGATCCTGCTTCGATTGCCTACCCGGGCGGCGCGGTCACCATCTCCGACGGCGCCGTTGCCCGGACTCAACTATTCCAGGCAGTTCGGATTCCGTCGACGTGCCCCACCGGCTATCAGGATTTGCTTAGCAAGGCCGCCGGTGGACGCCCGCCGGGGGCACCGCGGCCCTCAGGACTCGATGATGCGGGCCACGTAGGGCTGCAGACCGGCCGTGCGCACCGGGCTGACCGTGACCTTGCCGGCGCTGCCGGAGGCCTCCAGCATGCGGCCCGCACCCAGGAAGATCGCCACGTGCTGGCTGCCGCCGGGCCCCCAGAACAGCAGATCCCCACGCTTGGCCTGCGACACCGGCACCTTGCGCCCGGTGTCGTACTGGTCCCCGGAGTACTTCGGGATCAGCACGCCGACCCCGGCGTAGGCGAACTGGGTGAACCCCGAGCAGTCGAACCCGACGGTGCCCGCCCCGGAGTCGATCCCGGTCGACGGCCCGGTCGGTTTGCCGCCGCCCCACGAGTACGGCACACCCATCTGGGTTCCGCCGCGCCGGATGACGTACTCGATGGCCTGCGGGCCGCGTACCCGGCCGGGGTTGACTCCGGTCGGCGCGCCACCGATGCCGATGCTCGACAGGAACTTGCGCCCGAGGTCCATGGTCGCCTGGGTCGCCTGCGCGGTGGCCGCCAGCGAGGCGTTGGCAATGGCCAACGGATCCCCGGGCGCGCCCGCGCTGAGCACCTTCGGCAGGGTGGGGTCCCACGCCCCGGCGTCGGGTTCGGCCGCGGCAGGGGTTGCGAGCCCCGCCGCCAGCACGATCGCCACCACCGCGGTCAACAGGACGCGCTGGTAACGGAACAGCTTGTGGCGCATAGATTTACATCTTCCGTCAGTATTCGATGTAGCGGACGACGTGCGGGGTCATGCCGCTGGTGCGCACCGGCGAGATCTTGACGTGCGAACCGGTGTAGGGCGCTTCGAGCATCTGCCCATCCCCCAGGTAGATCGTGACGTGCTGGCTGCCGCCGGGACCGTAGAAGATGACGTCTCCGCGGCGCATCTGCGACGACGGGATCTTGCGGCCCATGTTGTACTGCGACCCGGAGTAGTGCGGCAGCTTGATCCCCACCCCGGCGAAGGCGTAGAGCACCAGGCCGGAGCAGTCGAATCCCACCGTGTTGGCCCCGGAGTCGATACCCCGGCTGGGACCCGCGGCGTTCCCGCCACCCCAGGAGTACGGCACACCCATCTGCGACATGCCGCGCCGGATCACATATTCGGAGGCCTGCCGCCCGTAGACCCGCGGTATCGCGCCGTTGGTGATGCCGGTGTCGGCGGGCTTGAGGATGCCGATCTTCTCCAGGAACTTGCGGCCGAGGTCCGCCGTGACCTGAGCGGACGTCGCCGAGATCTGCAGCACCGTGTTGACGATGGCGATCGGGTCGCCGGACATGAACGCGCTGGGCACCATCGGCAACGTGGTGTCCCACTGGCTGATGTCACCGTAGGGCACCACCCCGGCGGCCGCCTGCGGGCTGCGGTCCCAGTCCGCTTCCGGGCCGGGCGCGCCGGCGGGTGCGGGGGCCGACGGGGACGCCGCCGCACCGGTCTGGGCGGGTCCGGCCGGAGCGGCGGCGGGTGCCGGCCGCGCCGCCGCGAGGCGAGCCTTGGCCTCTTCGCGTTGCGCGGCCAACGCGTCGACCTGGGCCTGCTGCTCACTGAAGGTCTGCTGGGCGGACTTGAGCGCCTCGACGGCGGCGTCCTGACTGGATTGCGCCTCGCGCGCGGCCTGGTCGGCCTTCTCCTTGGCCGACCGGGCCATCGACTCCTTGTTCACCTGCTCGGTGCGGGCGCGCTGCAGGTTGGCCATCACCTGATGGGAACTCACGGAGACGGTCTTGCTCGCCGACGCCGTCGCGATGACGTCCTCCGGGGTCCGTGCGGTCAAATAGGACGCGGAAGGGCCGGCGACGTAGGTGGCGGCGGCGAACTCGTCGAACCGCTGCTGCGCGTCGGCGATCGCCGCGTTGGCGGCCTCGACCGCCTTGGCGCTCTCGTCGATCTGACGCTGGGCCAGGGCGGCGTTGTCGCGGGCGGTCTGCACGTCGACCAGCGCCTTGTTGACGCTCTCCTGCTGCAGCTGAATCTGCGCACCCAACTCGTCGAGGCGCTGGTTGGCCTCGGCGACGTCGGCGATCAATGCCGCCAGGCTGGTGGGGTTGGGCTCGGGATCGGCCGTCGCCACACCGGCGGTGAGAAGGCCCGGCGTGGCGATGAGCAACGCCAGCGCGGCAACCTGAGAAATGGCCCGGACGGGCACCATGCGTCTCATTCGACTCGGTCTCCTCATGGCTTTGCTCAAACCGATGGCCCCAACCCACTGCAGTCACAGGAGGCACACCTACACCAATAGGCTTAGTTTGCACCGTACGTCACTGTTGACGCTAAAGAAACTTCAGTCACAAATTACAAGAACGTAATTAAATGAATGTGACCAAATGGTGACCTGGCGCCATTTGTCGAATAAGGCGCCGCGGGAGCCCTACGAGTCAGCAGAAGCGGTGTCTGCCTGCGGTTTTGGCGCATCGGCGGACTTCGCCCGAACTTGCAGCATTCGGGTGAGGACGGCGGCCAGTAATACGCCGACGGTAAGCACGATCGTCAGCCCGGTCCAGGGAAAGTCGGGGGTGTTCAACTGGTCGACGAAATTCTGCGCGGATTGCACCGGATTACCGGTCTTGGCGAGGTCTTCGCCGGCCTCGAGGGTGACGCGGTCGAACACCTGACTGTGGGTGCCGGCAAACGACGGACTGAGCACCAGCACGGTGGCGTCAGGATGGGACTGGGCCACCACGGTCGCGATGTCCCGGAGTGGGGTGTCGATCGGCGGATTGGTGTCGATCACCACGACCTTGAGGTCGATGCCCTGCTGCTGGGCGTCGGCGACCACGCGCTGCAACCCGGACTCGTCGGCCGGGGCCGCGCTGACGCCGTCGGCGGCGACCTCGGCGAGCACCACGTCCATGTCGACGTCGGGCGGGATGTAGGCCGGAAGAACCGGAACCAGGGGTGATTGCGGTGGCGTGGACAGCGTCTCCGGACCGAGCATGGGAAGCACGGTACGCGACGAGTCCGGGACCGGGTTGGCAGCACGCGCGGCCAAGGGGAAGACTTGTCGTCAGGGCCTCGGGTCAGTCCACAGCCCGCCCACCCTAATGCAGTACGAGCGTACTGTTAAAGTAGTAGAGATCGCCGGCACAGCCCGTCGGCGAGACAACTAAACGCCGGGAGTTGATGTGACCAGCAAGAATACGTTTGGAGCGCGCGCCACGCTCAACGTAGGAGACAACAGCTACGAGATCTACCGCCTCGACGCCGTCCCGGGCACCGAAAAGCTTCCCTACAGCCTGAAAGTGCTCGCCGAGAACCTGCTGCGCACCGAGGACGGCGCCAACATCACCAAGGAGCACGTCGAGGCCCTGGCCAACTGGGATCCGACCGCCGAGCCCAGCGTCGAGATCCAGTTCACCCCGGCGCGGGTGGTCATGCAGGACTTCACCGGCGTGCCGTGCATCGTCGACCTGGCCACCATGCGTGAGGCCATCGCCACCCTCGGGGGCGATCCGGAGAAGGTGAACCCGCTGGCTCCGGCCGACCTGGTGATCGACCACTCGGTGATCGCCGATCTGTTCGGCCGCGCCGACGCGTTCGAGCGCAACGTGGAGATCGAGTACGAGCGCAACGGTGAGCGCTACCAGTTCCTGCGTTGGGGACAGGGCGCCTTCGACGACTTCAAGGTGGTCCCCCCGGGCACCGGCATCGTGCACCAGGTCAACATCGAATACCTGGCGCCGGTGGTGATGCAGCGTGACGGGGTCGCTTACCCGGACACCTGCGTGGGCACCGACAGCCACACCACCATGGTCAACGGCCTGGGCGTGCTCGGCTGGGGCGTCGGCGGCATCGAGGCCGAGGCCGCGATGCTCGGCCAGCCGGTGTCGATGCTCATCCCCCGCGTCGTCGGGTTCAAGCTCACCGGCGAGCGGCAGACCGGCGTGACCGCCACCGACATCGTGCTCACCGCCACCGAGATGCTGCGCCAGCACGGCGTGGTGGGCAAGTTCGTCGAGTTCTACGGCGAGGGCGTGGCCGAGATCCCGCTGGCCAACCGCGCCACCTTGGGCAACATGAGCCCCGAATTCGGTTCCACCGCCGCGATTTTCCCGATCGACGACGAGACCTTGAGCTACCTGCGGTTCACCGGTCGCAGCGAGGAGCAGCTGGCACTGGTCGAGGCCTACGCCAAGGAACAGGGCCTGTGGCACGACCCGTCGCGCGAGCCGAAGTACTCCGAGTACATCGAGCTGGACCTGTCCACCGTGGTGCCCTCGATCGCCGGCCCGAAGCGGCCGCAGGACCGCATCGCGCTGACCGACGCGAAGAACGCCTGGCGGCGCGACATCGCCGACTACGTCGAGGACGGCGAGTTCAACGGCGAGTACTCCCAACTCGACGAGGCCATCGACGAGACGTTCCCGGCCAGCGACCCGGTGCGCAACACCTCGTTCCTCAACAACAAGAAGCCCCCGACGGCCACCGAAGACGGCCTGGCGCAGGTTGCCGGCCGCCCGTCCAAGCGCGTCGCGGTGAAGGCCGCCGAGCTGGGCGAGTTCGAGATCGACCACGGCTCGGTGGTGATCGCGGCGATCACCTCGTGCACCAACACCTCCAACCCGGAGGTGATGCTCGGCGCGGCGCTGCTGGCCCGCAACGCCGTCGAGAAGGGCCTGGCCACCAAGCCCTGGGTGAAGACCACCATGGCACCGGGCTCGCAGGTCGTCAGCGACTACTACGACAAGGCCGGCCTGTGGCCCTACCTGGAGAAGCTCGGCTTCTTCCTGGTCGGTTACGGCTGCACCACCTGCATCGGCAACAGCGGTCCGCTGCCCGAGGAGATCTCGAAGGCCATCAACGACAACGACCTGGCCGCGGCGGCCGTGCTGTCGGGTAACCGCAACTTCGAGGGCCGGATCAACCCGGACGTGAAGATGAACTACCTGGCCTCCCCGCCGCTGGTGATCGCCTACGCGCTGGCCGGGACGATGGACTTCGACTTCGAGGCCGATCCGCTGGGGCAGGACAAGGACGGCAACGACGTCTTCCTGAAGGACATCTGGCCCTCGCAGCAGGACATCTCCGACACCATCGCCTCGTCGATCAGCCGGGAGATGTTCCTGAAGAACTACGCCGACGTCTTCAAGGGCGATGAGCGCTGGCAGAACCTGCCGACGCCGGACGGCAAGACCTTCGATTGGGATCCGCAGTCGACCTACGTGCGCAAGCCCCCGTACTTCGACGGCATGCCTGCCGAGCCCACCCCGGTGTCCGACATCACCGGCGCCAGAGTCCTTGCGCTGCTGGGTGATTCGGTGACCACCGACCACATCAGCCCGGCGGGCAACATCAAGGAGGGCACGCCGGCGGCCCAGTACCTGGAGGCCAACGGCGTCGAGCGCAAGAACTTCAACTCGTTCGGGTCACGGCGCGGCAACCACGAGGTGATGATCCGCGGCACCTTCGCCAACATCCGGCTGCGCAACCAGTTGCTCGACGACGTCTCCGGCGGGTACACGCGCGACTTCACGCAGGAGGGCGCCCCGCAGGCGTTCATCTACGACGCGTCGCAGAACTATCAGAAGGCCGGCATCCCGCTGGTGGTCCTGGGCGGCAAGGAGTACGGCTCCGGCTCGTCGCGCGACTGGGCGGCCAAGGGCACCAGCCTGCTGGGCGTGCGCGCGGTCATCACCGAGTCCTTCGAACGCATCCACCGGTCGAATCTGATCGGCATGGGCGTCATCCCGCTGCAGTTCCCCGAGGGCGAGTCCGCCGGTTCGCTGCAGCTCGACGGCACCGAGACCTACGACATCACCGGTATCGAGGAGCTCAACAACGGCCGGACCCCGGAGACCGTGCACGTGACGGCCACCAAGGAGGACGGCTCCAAGGTCGAGTTCGACGCGGTGGTCCGCATCGACACCCCGGGTGAGGCCGACTACTTCCGCAACGGGGGCATCCTGCAGTACGTGCTGCGCAACATGCTGAAGGCCTGAGCGGGACACCGGAGAGGCGAGGGCATAGTCCATGCCCAGAGTCAGTGAGGACCATCTGGCGGCTCGGCGCCGGCAGATCCTCGACGGCGCCCGTCGCTGCTTTGCCGAACACGGCTACGAAAGAGCGACGGTGCGCCGCCTCGAGCAATCGATCGGTTTGTCGAGGGGTGCGATCTTCCACCATTTCCGCGACAAGGACTCACTCTTCTTCGAGCTCGCGCGCGAGGACGCCGAGCGGATGGCCGACGTGGCCTCCCGCGAGGGGCTGATCCAGGTGATGCGGGACCTGCTGGCCGCCCCGGAACAGTTCGACTGGCTGGCGACCCGGCTGGAGATCGCCCGAAAACTCCGCAATGACCCGGAGTTTCACCAGGGCTGGGCGGAGCGCTCGGCCGAACTGTCAGCGGCCACCAGCGAACGGTTGCGGCGCCAGAAGCAGGCGGGTCGGCTGCGCGACGACGTGCCGGGTGAGGTGTTGCAGACATACCTGGACCTGGTGCTCGACGGGTTGGTGGCCCGGCTGGCGTCCGGCGACGACCCCGACGAACTCAGCGCGGTCCTCGATCTCGTCGAGGCCTCGGTGCGCCAACCGAACTGAGGCGGGCCGGTATCAGCTGACGCGGCGGGTCCGATGGTTGGGCCCGCCGCGGCTGCGCATCGTGGTGCCCGACTCACGCAGCATCGAGTGGATGGACCCGTAGGAGCGCCCGGTCCTCGCGACCAGGGTCCGGATGCTCGCCCCGCCCTCGTAGGCGCGGCGCAGTTCGTCGATCAGCTGATCGCGCGCCTTGTTCGGCTTCTTCATTGAGGCCTCCCGCAGTTGACAGGTCCCCGGCACCATCCAGCGTAGAACCGCCGTCGGCGAATGCGACCGGAATCGGTGAAACCTGCTGCGCGCGACTGGCGTCCCGTCAGGCGAGCTCGATCAGGTCCCGGTATTCGTCGGACCAGAAGTCCTCGGTGCCGTCGGGAAGCAACACCACCCGCTGCGGATCGAGCGCCTCGGCGGCGCCCGGGTCGTGGGTCACCAACACTACGGCCCCCTGATAGCTGCGCAAGGCGTCGAGGACCTGCTCGCGGGAGGCGGGGTCGAGGTTGTTCGTCGGCTCGTCGAGCAGCAACACGTTTGCGGTCGAGGCCACCAGACCCGCCAGCGCCAGCCGGGTCTTCTCGCCGCCGGACAGCGTCCCGGCCGGCTGATCGAGCTGTGCGCCGCTGAACATGAACGCGCCGAGCAGCCCGCGCAGGTCTTGTTCTCCGGTGTCCGGCGCGGCGTGGCGGATGTTCTCCCAGACGGTGGCGTGGTCGTCGAGGGTGTCGTGCTCCTGGGCGAAGTAGCCGATCTTGAGGCCGTGGCCCGGCTCGATGGAGCCGGCGTCCAGGGACTCGACCCCCGCCAGCTGGCGCAGCAGCGTGGTCTTGCCGGCGCCGTTGAGGCCGAGCACCACGACGCGGGAGCCCCGGTCGATGGCCAGGTCGACGCCGGTGAAGACCTCCAGCGAACCGTAGTTCTTGGTCAGCCCCTTGGCCACCAGCGGGGTGCGGCCACACGCGGCCGGCGTCGGGAACTTGATCCGGGCCACCTTGTCGGCCACCCGTTCCTCGTCCAGCGCCGCCATCATCCGTTCGGCACGGCGCAACATGTTCTGTGCGGCAACGGCTTTGGTAGCCTTGGCCCCCATCTTGGCGGCCTGGGTGCGCAACGCCGCCGCCTTACGTTCGGCGTTGGCGCGCTCACGTCGACGGCGTTGCTCGTCGGTGGCGCGCGCGTCGAGGTACTTCTGCCACCCCATGTTGTAGACGTCGACCTCGCCCCGCACGGCGTCGAGGAACCAGACCCGATTGACCACCTCGGCCAGCAGGTCGACGTTGTGGCTGATCATCACCAGGCCGCCGGTGTGGTTCTTCAGGAAGTCCCGCAGCCAGCCGATCGAGTCGGCGTCGAGGTGGTTGGTGGGCTCGTCGAGCAGCAGGGTGGTCGCCGAGCCCGAACCGCTGTCGCTGGCGGCGAACAGGATCCGGGACAGCTCCACCCGGCGGCGCTGACCGCCGGAGAGGGTGCGCAGCGGCTGGGTCAGCACCCGTTCGGGCAGCCCGAGGCTCGCGCAGATCCGACCGGCTTCGCTCTCGGCGGCATAACCGCCGAGCGCGGAGAACCGCTCCTCGAGCTGGCCGTAGCGGCGGACGGCCTGATCGCGGGCCCGGTCGTCGGCCACCTCGGCCATCAGCGCCTGCTGTTTCTCCAGATCCGCCAGCAGGGTGTCGAGTCCGCGGGCGGACAGCACCCGGTCGCGCGCCAGGATGTCGAGGTCGCCCTCCTTGGGATCCTGCGGCAGGTACCCGATCTCGCCCGCGCGGGTGACGGCACCGGCGTACGGCTCCCCCTCACCGGCCAGGATCCGCATCGTGGTGGTCTTGCCGGCGCCGTTGCGTCCGACCAGCCCGATGCGATCGCCGGGCTGGATCCGCAGCGCCGGGCCGTCGGCGAGGAGCAGCGTGCGGGCCCCGGCGCGGACCTCCAGGTCCGTTGCGGTGATCACGAACTGTGCTCCTGCTCCATCGGCTACTGCTATCCGTCATTACTTGTCGTCGGTGAAGACCGGGTCTCTCTTCTGAGCGCGCGCGGCCACCGCTTCTTCGAAGTTTCCGGTGAGTAGGCGCACGTAGAGTTGGCCCAGGCCTTCAGCCTGCATATGCCCCTCCAGGGTAGCGGCGTCCAGTCCACTCCATAGTGTGCGCTTCGTCAACTCGATTCCGGGCCGCGAGAACGTCGCGATGCGTTCGGCCATCGCCAGACAGGTCGGCAGCAGATCGGCGTCGGGGACCCGCTGGGACACCAGCCCGATGCGCTCGGCCTCCACGGCGTCCACGTCGCGACCGGTGAGCATCAGTTCGAAGGCGCGCGAGGTACCGATCGCCCGCGGCAGCAAGAAGCTCAGCCCCAGTTCACTGGCGGTCAGGCCGTTGTTGATGCCCGCGGCGCGAAAGTACGCCGCGGCGCCGGCCACCCGGATGTCACAGGCCAGCGCCAGGCACATCCCGCCGCCGATGGCGGCGCCGTTGACGGCCGCGATCACCGGCTGATGCATCCGCCGCAACCCGAGGATCACGTCGTCGAGCACCTGCATGGAGCGCAGCCCGAACGTCGGGCGCGTCAGGCCCTCGACGTGCGGCACGCTGCCGGCCGACTTGTGATCGGCGCCCGAGGAGAAGCCGTGACCCGCGCCGGTGAGGACCACCGCGCGAACATCGTTGTCGTGCTTGACCTCATCGAGAATCCGGCGCAACGGCACCATCACGTCAAAGGCCATCGAGTTCATCCGCTCGGGGCGGTTCAGCGTGATGACCGCGACCCTCGGGCGCGGGTGGTCGACCTGGACGAATTCCGAGACACCGTCAGCGTTCACCTCCGCACGCTATCGCGTGCGCGCCGCGGCACGGGTCAGGTGCGCTCAGGCGTCCTTGGTGTCGGCCTGCTCCTGGAGCGCCGCGTCGATATCGAAATCCTTCACCTGCTGGATCAGGTCTTCCAACGCCGCGGGTGGAAGCGCGCCGGCCTGGTTGAACACCAGCTTGCCCTTCTTGAACGCCATCAAGGTCGGGATGGAACGGATCTCGGCGGCGGCCGCGAGCTCCTGTTCGGCCTCGGTGTCGACCTTGGCGAACACCACGTCGGGATGCTTCTCGGACGATGCCTCGAACGTCGGCGCGAAGGCCCGACACGGCCCGCACCACGACGCCCAGAAGTCGATCAACACGATGTCGTTGCCGGTGACCGTTTCGTTGAACCGATCCGCGGTGAGGTCTGTGGTAGCCACGTGAGTCCTAACGTCGGCATGGCGGGCAATGTTCCCCACCGACCCTGTCACACCGGACCCAGCTGGTAAACCCGCACCCAGCCGACCTGCATCTGCTGCGGAGCGAAGCCTCATCGGGGCCGGATCGCCCGCCCACGGGTTTCCGACCGCGATGTTAATGATCAGGTAGTGCGACCAAGCGCCGGAGAAGGGGGGCCCGTTGCCGCCCGGCACCTCGGCGATGTCCACCTCGCCCTGCCGCAGCCGCGTCGAAGTTGACGCTGTGACGGCCGTCACCGTAACTCGATCTATGTTTGGTTTTCTGGCGAGCTGAGGAGCACTGCCATGCCGACAGGTCTGGCCCCCGCCGACACCGTGGCCGCCGTGGACATCGCCACGGTCAACGTGTTCGACCCACACTGGTCGAACTGGGCATATAGCCTGACCAAGCTGCCGGTGACGTTCGCGCCCGGACCGCGGCGGGAAGGGTGAACTGACGGAGCGGTCGCCGACTCTCAGAAAGGCGCCTCGGCGCCTCCCGACCGATCCGATGGCGCACGCTTATTCTGACCCGGCGCGCCGGGGCAGGACGGATAGGTAGGGATATGCACAAGATCGTGGACCGCGAGGACTATTTCTCGGCGGCTATCGACATCCTGGCCGAGGCCGATCACGGCGGCCTCAAGCTCACGCCGCTGTGCCGGCGGCTGCAGGTCACCACCGGGTCGTTCTATCACTACTTCGCCAGCTGGGCGGTTTTCCGCACCGAGCTGCTGGAGTTCTGGCTGAACGACCGCACGTTGAACCTGGCCAATACCGCCCGTCGGCTCGACGATCCCCAGGTGTCGCTGACCACGCTGGTGGAGATGGCCTGCGACCTGCCCCACCGCGCCGAAGCAGCCATCCGCGCCTGGTCACACAGCGACGCGGAGGTACGTCAGGTCCAGACCACCGTCGACGAGCAGCGCTACCAGGTCACCTACGACACGGTGCTGCGCCTGCACAGGGACCCGGACGAGGCCGAGACCATCGCGCGCCTCACCAATTTTATCCTGACCGGATACCAGCAGACCCAACCGCTACCGGATGTCGAGCACCTGCGCCGGTTGTTGGGAATGGTCCTGACGCAGATGCTGACCCCGGAAGCTGCCCGCACCGAAAGCTAGTACGGGACAGCCTCAGTCGTCCAAGCCGAGCCGCGGGCCGGGGGTGAAGCGGATCGGCATGGCGCTCAGCCCGTGCGCCCAGTGCGAGGGCACGAGTTCCGGCGTGCCGGCCAGTTCGATGTCCTTCATCCGGCGCAGGATCTCTTCGAACGTGACCCGCAGTTCCAGCCGGGCCAGGCTGGCGCCGAGGCAGAAGTGCCGGCCGCCGCCCCCGAAGGCCTGGTGGTCGGGCTTGGGGCGGTGGATGTCGAAGGTGTCGGCGTCGGCGAAGACGGCCTCGTCACGCGACCCGCTGCCGTACCACATGACGATCTTGTCGCCCTCGGCGATGGCCTTGCCGCCGACCTCGACATCGCGGGTGGCCGTGCGGGCGAACCACTGCACCACCGTGGTCCAGCGCAGGATCTCCTCGATGGCACCCGGCAGCAGGCTTGGGTCGGCATAGAGTTCCTGCAGCGCCTCCGGATGGTTGAGCAACGTGAGCAATCCGGTGGCGGTGGTGTTGCGGGTGGTGTCGTTCCCGGCGAACGCCAACAGCCCGAACACCGCCACGATCTCCAGTTCGTTGAGCTGCTCGCCGTCGACCTCGGCGTTGCGCAGCCGCATCACCAGCGAGTCCTCGACGGCTTCTGTCGTCTGCCGCTCGATCTGCTGGGCCAGATATCCACCCATCTCGCCGAAGACGTCCAGCGCGGCCGAGGATTCCGATACCCGGACCGCCTTCTCGATCCGCTCGGTCCAGTCGAACCAGGTCTGCATGTCGTCTTCGGGCACGCCCATGAGCTCCATCAGCACGCCCAAGGGGATGGGGACCGCGACGTCGCTGACGAAGTCGCACGACCCGGTTTCGATGAACTTGTCGATGGTGCGGGTCACCCGCGCGCGGATCCCCTCCTCCAGCTTCGCCACCGAGGCCGGGGTGAAGACCTTCGCCAGGATCTTGCGGTAGCGAGTGTGCTGGGGCGGATCCATCACCAGCATCATGGTGCGCATGACGTCCAGCGGGACCACCTGGTCGGGGTTGATGTACACCCCGCCCCGGGCGCTGGAGAAGGTCTCCGAGTCGTGGCTGATCCGGTGGATGTCGGCGTGTCGGAACACCGACCAGTAGCCGGTGCCGTCGGGGTTCTGATACCAGTGCACGGGCGCCTCGGCCCGCAAGCGAGCGAACAGTTCGTGCGGTGGGCCGTCCACCCACCACCGCGGATCGAAAATATCGACCTCGGCAACGTTCGCGCTGGTGCTGGTGCTGGTCTCGATCGACATCGCGCTCTCCCTGGGCATCACCACAACCTACATAACCGAACTTATCTTACTGTAACGGTGATCACAGTTCAACGCTCGACACCGGGACTCAGCAGTCGGCGGGCGGCAGAAACGCGCTGAGCCGCGCACAGCGCGGCTCAGCAACGATCGAGTCGGTCCGTCAGACGGTGAAACCGAGGGCGCGCAACTGCTCGCGCCCGTCCTCGGTGATCTTGTCCGGACCCCACGGCGGGTTCCAGACCCAGTTGATCTTGATCTCGTTGACCAACCCGGACCCCACCAACGCCTGCCGGGACTGGTCTTCGATGACGTCGGTCAACGGGCACGCCGGAGAGG
This sequence comes from Mycolicibacterium sp. MU0050, assembly GCF_963378085.1. GTDB lineage: Bacteria > Actinomycetota > Actinomycetes > Mycobacteriales > Mycobacteriaceae > Mycobacterium > Mycobacterium wendilense. Next base: position 2,685,054 of record NZ_OY726395.1, read on the forward strand.
TCAGCGTCATGTCGATCAACGCCACGGGACCGGACTCACCCTCCTCCAAGTTCAGCCCGTAGACCAGGCCGAGGTCGACGACATTGATGCCCAACTCGGGGTCCACCACGTCGTGCATGGCCTCCTCGAGATCGGCGATCACATTGTCACTGGCGGTTTCGCTCATGATGCTCTCTCCTCGGTCGCTTGGGTCACCGCATCCTTGAAGGCCATCCAGCCCAGCAGCGCGCACTTCACGCGCGCCGGGTACTTGGCCACGCCCGCAAACGCGATGCCATCACCCAACACATCCTCGTCGCCTACAACGTTGCCCCGTGACGAAATCATCTCCGTGAACGAGGCCACCGTCTTCAACGCGTCACCCACAGTCTGCCCGATCACCTGGTCGGTCAACACCGAAGTCGCCGCCTGGCTGATGGAACAGCCCTGGCCGTCGTAGGAGACGTCGGTGACCGTCTCGTTGTCCTCGGACAACGCGACCCGCAACCGCACCTCGTCACCGCAGGTCGGGTTCACGTGGAAGACCTCGGCGGCAAATGGCTCCCGGAGGCCACGATGGTGCGGGTGCTTGTAATGGTCCAGGATCACTTCCTGGTACATCTGCTCCATCCGCATCAGCGGTCACCGAAGAAATCCACGGCCCGACGCACGCCGGCCACCAACCGGTCCACCTCGTCGAGGGTGTTGTACACCGCGAACGATGCGCGCGCCGTCGCGGCGATGCCGAACTTGCGGTGCAGCGGCCACGCGCAGTGGTGCCCGACCCGGACCGCCACCCCTTCGTCGTCGAGGACCTGGCCCACGTCGTGCGCGTGCACACCGTCGACCACGAAGGACACCGGCGAACCGCGGTCCTGCAGCGTGGTCGGACCGATGATGCGCACCCCGGGCACCTCGGCCAGCCCGGCCAGTGCGGCGGTCACCAGCTCGTGCTCGTGGGCCTGTACGGTCGCCATGCCGATCGCCCTCAGATACCGCGCCGCGGCGGCCAGCGCAACCACCTGAGAGGTCATCGGCGTGCCCGCCTCGAACCGTTGCGGCGGCGGCGCGTAGGTGGTCTGCTCCATGGTGACGGTCTCGATCATGGAACCGCCGGTCAAGAACGGCGGCAGGGCGTTCAACAGCTCACGCCGACCGTAGAGCACGCCGATTCCCGTCGGACCCAACATCTTGTGGCCCGAGAAGGCCGCGAAGTCGACGTCGAGGGCATGGAAGTCCACCGGCTGATGCGGCACCGACTGGCAGGCATCCAACACCGTCAGCGCGCCGACGTCCTTTGCCCGGCGCACCAACTCGGCCACCGGCGCGATGTCGCCCGTGACGTTCGAGTGATGGGTGAAGGCAACGACTTTCACCCGCTCGTCGAGCTGCACCGAGTCCAGGTCGAGGCGGCCCGCATCCGGTCCGTCGGTGCGCACCGAGAACCAGGCGAGTTCGGCGCCGGTCCGCCGGGCCAACTCCTGCCAGGGAATCAGGTTCGCGTGGTGCTCGGCCTCGGTGGTGACGATGATGTCGCCCGGGCGCAGCGCCCGCTCGAAGCGGCTGTCCCCCAGCACATAGGAGACGAGGTTGAGGGCTTCGGTGGCGTTCTTGGTGAACACCAGCTCGTCGGCCGCCGCGCCCACGAACGCCGCGATGTCCTCGCGGCCCTGCTCGTAGGCGTCGGTGGCCTCCTCCATCAGCTGGTGTGCACCGCGGTGCACCGCGCCGTTGGAGGTCAGCAGGAAGTCCCGCTCGGCGTCGAGCACCTGCAGCGGCTTCTGCGAGGTGGCCCCAGAATCGAGGTAGGCCAACGGGTTACCGCTGCGCATCACCCGGCTCAGGATCGGGAAATCCGCCCTGATGCCGGTCAGTGTCGCGGCGTCCAAACCCAGTGACGCTGTCATCGCCCCTCCCCCTATGCCCCGGCTGCGGCGGCCTGGGTGAAGCGCTCGTAGCCGTTGGCTTCGAGTTCGTCGGCCAGTTCCGGACCGCCGGATTCGACAATGCGCCCGTCGACGAAGACGTGCACGAACTGCGGCTGGATGTAGCGCAGGATCCGGGTGTAGTGCGTGATCAGCAGGACGCCGGCCTCGTTTTCCTTGGCGTAGCTGTTGACCCCGTTGCTGACCACCCGCAACGCGTCGACGTCCAGCCCGGAGTCGGTCTCGTCGAGGATGGCGATCTTGGGCTTGAGCAGCCCGAGCTGCAGGATCTCGTGGCGCTTCTTCTCGCCGCCGGAGAACCCCTCGTTGACGCTGCGCTCGCTGAACGCCGAATCCATCTCGAGGGTCTGCATGGCCTGCTTGACCTCTTTGACCCAGTGCCGCAGCTTCGGCGCCTCGCCGCGGACGGCCGTGGCCGCGGTCCGCAGGAAGTTCGACACCGACACCCCCGGCACCTCGGTCGGGTACTGCATCGCCAGGAACAGACCCGCCCGCGCCCGTTCGTCCACGCTCATCTCGAGCACGTCCTGACCGTCGAGCGTGATCGAACCCGAGGTGACGGTGTACTTGGGATGGCCGGCCACCGCGTAGGACAGCGTCGACTTCCCGGACCCGTTGGGGCCCATCAGCGCATGGGTTTCGCCGGACTTGACGGTGAGGTCGACGCCCTTGAGGATCGGGATCCCCTCGCCGGTGTCGGGCGCCGAGACGCTGACGTGCAGGTCCTTGATTTCCAGTGTGGTCATTGGGAAGGCTTCCCTTCGGTGAGAGCTAGTTCGTGTTCGATGGCTTCGGTCAGGCGGTCACGCACGGCAGGCACGGTGATCTTCTGGATGATCTCGCCGAAGAAGCCCCGCACGATGAGCCTGCGGGCCTGGTCTTCGGGGATGCCGCGAGCCTGGAGGTAGAACACCTGCTCGTCGTCGAAACGGCCGGTGGCACTGGCGTGCCCGGCGCCGACGATCTCGCCGGTCTCGATCTCCAGGTTGGGCACCGAGTCCGCCCGCGCACCGTCGGTGAGCACCAGGTTGCGGTTGATCTCGTAGGTATCGGTGCCGGTGGCCGCCGCCCGGATCAGCACGTCGCCGATCCACACGGTGCGGGTGTCGGGCAGCTTGGAATCCGGGTCGCCCTGCAGCGCGCCCTTGTAGACGACATGGGAGCGGCAGTGCGGTTGCGCGTGGTCGATCAGCAGCCGTGTTTCCAGGTGCTGGCCGTCGTCGGCGAAGTACAGCCCCAGCAGTTCCGCATCACCGCCGGGCGCCTGGTATCGCACCCGGCCGGTCATCCGGACGATCTCGCCGCCGAGTTGAACCGTCGCGTGCCGCAGCACCGAGTCCTTACCCAGCGCGGCGTGATGCATGCTGACGTTCACCGCGTCGTCGGCCCAGTCGGCGATCGACACCACCTTCAGCGTGGCGCTGTCGCCGACGATGAATTCGATGTTGTCGGCGTAGATTCCGCTGCCCCGCTGGTCGATGACGACCACCGCGTCGGCGAGTTCCTCGACCCGGATCTGCAGATGTCCGTAGGCGGTGACGCCGGCACCCGGACCGGTGATGGTGATCTCGATCGGCTCGTCGACCCGGGTGTCCCGGCCCACGGTGACGACCGTGGCCTCGCCGAACGATGAAAACGCCTGGGCGGCAACCCGGTCTGCGGGAACGCCGGCCTGTCCGAGCCGCGCGTCGCCGCGGGGCGCCGTTTCGGTGGTGACCCCGGGACGCTCGGTGACCTCGATCAGCGCGCTGCCGTCGGCCCGGGCGGATCCGTCGTGCAGGCCGCGCAGCCGCCGCAGCGGGGTGAACCGCCAGATCTCGTCGCGACCGCCGGGCACCTCGAAGGCGTCGACGTCGAACGAGGTGAAGATCTCACCCTTGTTGAGCGCCGAACCCGCGGGCGTGGTTTCGGCGGCCGTGTTCAGTTCACTCACTTAGCCGACCGCACCTTCCATCTGCAGCTCGATCAACCGGTTGAGCTCCAGCGCGTACTCCATGGGGAGTTCCTTGGCGATCGGCTCGACGAAACCGCGCACCACCATCGCCATGGCCTCCTCTTCGGTCAGGCCTCGGCTCATCAGGTAGAACAGCTGATCCTCGCTGACCTTGGACACGGTGGCCTCGTGGCCCATCGTGACGTCGTCCTCACGGACGTCGACATAGGGATAGGTGTCCGAGCGGCTGATGGTGTCGACCAGCAGCGCGTCGCATTCCACGTTGGAGCGAGATCCCGTGGCGCCCTTGTTGATCTGGACCAGACCGCGGTAGGACGCCCGGCCGCCGCCACGGGCGACGGACTTGGACACGATGTTGCTCGAGGTGTTGGGCGCCAGGTGCAGCATCTTCGCGCCGGTGTCCTGGTGCTGCCCCGCACCGGCGAACGCCACCGAGAGCACCTCGCCCTTGGCGTGCTCACCGGTCATCCACACCGCCGGATACTTCATGGTCACCTTGGAGCCGATGTTGCCGTCGACCCATTCCATGGTGGCGCCGGCCTCGGCGCGGGCCCGCTTGGTCACCAGGTTGTAGACGTTGTTCGACCAGTTCTGGATGGTCGTGTAGCGGCACCGGCCACCGGCCTTGACGATGATCTCCACGACGGCGCTGTGCAGCGAGTCGCTCTTGTAGATCGGCGCGGTACAACCCTCGACGTAGTGCACGTAGGCGCCCTCGTCGACGATGATCAGGGTGCGCTCGAACTGCCCCATGTTCTCGGTGTTGATCCGGAAATAGGCCTGCAGCGGGATGTCGACGTGCACGCCCGGCGGCACGTAGATGAACGACCCGCCCGACCAGACCGCGGTGTTCAGCGCGGAGAACTTGTTGTCACCGGCCGGGATGACCGTGCCGAAGTGCTCCTTGAAGACCTCGGGGTGTTCCTTCAGCGCGGTGTCGGTGTCCAGGAAGATGACGCCCTGGGCCTCGAGATCCTCGCGGATCGAGTGATAGACCACCTCGGACTCGTACTGGGCCGCGACGCCGGAGACCAGCCGCTGCTTCTCCGCCTCCGGGATGCCGAGCCGGTCATAGGTGTTCTTGATGTCGGCCGGCAGGTCGTCCCAGGTGGCTGCCTGCTTCTCGCTGGACCGGACGAAGTACTTGATGTTGTCGAAGTCGATCCCGTCCAGGTCGGAGCCCCACTTGGGCATCGGCTTCTTGTCGAAGGTCCGCAGCGCCTTCAGCCGGATGTCGAGCATCCACTCGGGCTCGCTCTTCTTGGCCGAGATGTCGCGGACGACCTCCTCGGACAGACCGCGCTGGGCGCTGGCGCCCGCGACGTCGGAGTCGGACCAGCCGTAGCCGTAGTTGCCCAGGGCGGCCAGCGTCTCCTCCTGGGTGAGGGTCTCGGGTGCGGCCCCGGCTTCCGGTGTGAGTGTCATTCCGACACACTCCTTTTGCTCTGTCGATTCTGTCGTGTACTCCGGACACTGGGCTGCGGACCGGAGATCGTGCTCGGGTGATGCTGTTGTCGCGGCGGCCTCATGCCCGGGCCGGGCTGAGCGGGACGTGGGTGGTACAGGCGCAGTCCCCGTTGACGATGGTCGCGAGCCGCTGCACGTGAGTGCCGAGCACCTCGGACATGGCCGCCTGCTCCGCCTCGCAGAGTTCCGGGAACTGCTCGGCGACGTGCGACACCGGGCAGTGGTGCTGGCAGATCTGCACGCCCTCGATCGGCCCCGGTACCCGCGAGGTGGTGGTGGCGTATCCGGCCCGGGTCAGCGCATCGGCGATCCGGTCGGCCGCGGCCTCGACATCTTCGTCGCTGTCGCTCGGTGCCGGCTCCACGTCCGCCAGGATGGTGTCGATGCGACTCCGGGCGAAGGCGTGGACCGCTGCGTCTCCGCCGATTTCCCGCAGCTGCCGCATGGCCGCCGAGGCCAGGTCGTCGTAGGCGTGGTCGAGCTTGGCGCGACCGGCCGCGGTGAGCTGGTAGCGCTTGGCGGGACGGCCCCGCCCCGCTTGCTGCCAGGGTGCCGCCGCGTGAGCTTGGGCATCCCCCGCCTCGATGAGCGCATCGAGATGGCGACGGACCCCCGCCGCCGACAAGCCCAGCTTCGCACCGACCTGGCTCGCGGTGATGGGACCGGACTCCAGCAGCAGTCGAACGATGGCACTGCGGGTGTGACCGTCCTGGGCATGCAGCGGCGCCTCGGGGGCGCGCTGAACCGTCGGACGTATTTTCACAACACCAGTGTGACGCAATTCCGTGGGCGAATCCAGCAAGGGCACCCTTAGTGACCCCTGGGAGGCTGTCGAAAAGGTCACACCCTGGTCGGGGAATATCCAACCAGGGTCGCCCGGCCGGCCCCGCACCGGGCGCCGACTAAGCTGCCCACGTGGCAGCCCGCCTACGTTCGCTCAGCACGTCAATTGCCGGTTGGCACGGCGATGAACGCACCGTGGGCACCCCCCTGGGCGACGCCGAACTGGTCGCCCTGCGTCGGACCAGGCTGTTCGGCGCCACCGGCACCGTGCTGATGGCCATCGGGGCGCTGGGCGCCGGCGCCCGCCCGGTGGTGCAGGACCCCACCTTCGGCGTGCGACTGCTGAACCTGCCGTCCCGAATCCAGACGGTGTCGCTGACGATGACCACCACCGGTGCCGTCATGATGGCGCTGGCCTGGCTGATGCTGGGCCGCTTCGCCGTCGGCAAGCACCGGATGACCCGCGGGCAGCTCGACCGCACGCTGGTGCTGTGGATCCTGCCGCTGCTGGTCGCACCCCCGATGTACAGCAAGGACGTCTACTCGTACCTGGCCCAGAGTCAGATCGCGCACAACGGCCTGGACCCCTATCGCGTCGGCCCGGCCCCGGGCCTGGGGCTCGACCACGTCTTCACGCTGTCGGTTCCCAGCCTGTGGCGGGAAACACCGGCACCGTACGGCCCGCTGTTCCTGTGGATCGGCTCCGGCATCTCCGAACTGACCGGCGAGAACATCGTCGCCGCGGTGCTGTGTCATCGGCTGCTGGTCCTGCTCGGGGTGGCGCTGATCGTGTGGGCCACCCCGCGGCTGGCCCGCCGCTGCGGGGTCGCGGAGGTTTCTGCGCTGTGGCTGGGCGCGGCCAACCCGCTGCTGGTCATGCACCTGGTGGCCGGCATCCACAACGAGGCGCTGATGCTGGGCCTGATGCTGGCCGGCGTCGAGTTCGCGCTGCGCGGCATCGACTCTTCCAAACGGATGCTTCCGCGCCCGCTGCTGCCGCTCGGGGCGCGCTGGGCTCCCGCGGCGATGTTGGTGGTGGGGGCCGTGCTGATCACGATGTCCTCGCAGGTGAAGCTGCCGTCGCTGCTGGCGCTGGGCTTCGTGGCGATGGCGCTGGGGTGTCGCTGGGGCAGCACCGTGAAAGCGTTCTTCCTGGCCAGTGGCGGGCTGGGGCTGCTATCCCTGGCGGTGATGGCGCTGATCGGCTGGGCCAGCGGGCTCGGATTCGGCTGGCTGTCCACCCTGGGCACCGCCAACGTGGTGCGCAGCTGGATGTCGCCGCCGACGCTGCTCGCGCTGGGCACCGGCCAGGTCGGCATCCTGCTCGGGCTCGGCGACCACACCACCGCGGTGCTGTCCCTGACCCGCAGCATCGGCGTGCTGATCATCATGGTGGTGGTCACCTGGCTGCTGCTGGCGGTGTTCCGAGGCCGGCTGCACCCGGTGGGTGGGCTGGGCGTTGCGCTGGGCGCCACCGTCTTGCTGTTCCCCGTCGTCCAGCCCTGGTACCTGCTGTGGGCGATCATCCCGCTGGCGGCCTGGGCCACCCGACCGGGCTTCCGGATCGCCGCCATCGGCGGGACGCTCGTCGTCGGCATCTTCGGCCCCACCGCCAACGGGGACCGCTTCGCGCTGTTCCAGATCGTGGACGCCACCCTGGCCAGCACGGTGATCGTGCTGCTGCTGATCGCCATCACCTATCGCCGGCTGCCCTGGCGTCCAGTGCCGCCCGACGAACCCGGGTCCACACCGGCGAATTCACGCAACGGTCCCGCCGACGCCTACGCTGAGTCTCCGTGAGTGCGACTGGCACCACCGCGCCGCCGCCGTTGCGCCTGCGCGGGGTCACCAAAAGCTACGGAGCCACCACGGCCGTGTCGGGGCTCGACCTCGACGTGCACCCGGCCGAGGTACTGGCGCTGCTCGGCCCCAACGGCGCCGGGAAGACGACCACCGTCGAGATGTGTGAGGGCTTCCTGCGCCCGGACGCCGGGACCATCGAGGTGCTCGGCCTCGACCCGTTGACCGACAACGCGCAGTTGCGCGCCCGGATCGGGGTGATGCTCCAGGGCGGCGGCGGCTACCCGGCGGCGCGGGCCGGCGAGATGCTCGACCTGGTCGCGGCCTACGCCGCCAACCCGCTGGACCCGGCCTGGCTGCTCGACACGCTCGGCCTGACCGACGCGGCCCGCACCACCTACCGTCGGCTCTCGGGCGGCCAACAGCAGCGGCTGGCGCTGGCGTGCGCGCTGGTCGGCCGCCCGGAACTGGTCTTTCTCGACGAACCGACCGCCGGTATGGACGCGCACGCCCGGCTGGTGGTGTGGGAGTTGATCGGTGCGTTGCGCCGCGACGGCGTCACGATCGTGCTGACCACCCACCACCTCCAGGAGGCCGAGGAACTCGCCGACCGGATCGTGATCATCGATCACGGCCGGCAGGTGGCCGCGGGCACCCCGGCCGAGCTGATGCGTTCCGGCGCCGAGGGCCAGCTGCGCTTCCGCGCCCCGGCGAAACTCGACCTGGCCCTGCTGATCTCGGCGCTGCCGGAGAACTACCGCGCTGCCGAGGTCACCAGCGGCGAGTATCTGGTAGAGGGTCCGATCGATCCCCAAGTGCTCGCGACCGTCACGGCGTGGTGCGCCCGGCTCGACGTCCTGGCCACCGATATGCGCGTCGAACAACGCAGCCTGGAAGACGTCTTCCTGGACCTGACCGGAAGGGAGCTGCGCCCGTGAGCGAAACGCTGTTCCCCCCGGGGACCTTCAGCCCGGATCCGCGGCCCAACACCGTGGCCAGGATGCTCGCGGCCCAATTCGGGCTGGAACTGAAATTGCTGCTTCGCAACGGCGAGCAGTTGCTGCTGACCATGTTCATCCCGATCACGCTGCTGGTGGGGATGATCCTGTTGCCGCTGGGAGAATTCGGGGCCGACCGTCCCGGCGTCTTCGTGCCGGCCATCATGGCCCTGGCCCTGATCTCGACCGCCTTCACCGGCCAGGCCATCGCCGTGGCGTTCGACCGCCGCTACGGTGCGCTCAAACGCCTCGGTGCCACGGCCCTGCCGGTCTGGGGCATCATCACCGGCAAGTCGATGGCCGTGGTCGCGGTGGTGTTCCTGCAGGCCCTGCTGCTCGGCGGCATCGGACTGCTGCTGGGCTGGCGGCCGAACCCGCTGGGCCTGCTGCTGGGCGCGGTGATCATCGCGCTGGGCACCGTGTGCTTCGCCGCGCTGGGCCTGCTGCTGGGCGGGACCCTGCGCGCCGAGATCGTGCTGGCGCTGGCCAACCTGCTGTGGTTCGTCTTCGCCGGTTTCGGCGCCCTCACCTTGGAGACCGAGGCGGTACCCACCGCCTTGCAGTGGATCGCGCGCCTCACCCCGGCCGGTGCCCTCACCGAGTCGCTCACCCAGGCGATGACGGTCTCGGTCGACTGGTTCGGCATCGCGGTGCTGGCCGCCTGGGGCGCGGTCGCCGCGGCGTGCGCGGTGCGCTGGTTCCGCTTCACCTGACGCACCGCTCTCCCCCCACTCAGGCCCCTTACTACGGGCTGTAGTTGCGGTCCTCTACTCTTGGTCCGTGTTCTTCCGTCGGCTGGTTGACCTGCTTCCCGAGCCCAGTCTGCGCGCACAGCGGATCATCGCGGCGCTGGTCATCCTGACCCAGGGCGGCATCGCGGTCACCGGCGCGATCGTCCGGGTCACGGCCTCCGGACTCGGTTGCCCCACCTGGCCCCAGTGCTTTCCCGGCAGCTTCACCCCGGTCCCGCACCCCGAGGTCGCCCGCATCCACCAGATGGTCGAGTTCGGCAACCGGCTGATCACCTTCGCGGTGGTGGCGACCGCCATCGTCGCCGTGCTGGCGGTGCTGCGGGCCCGACGCCGCCGCGAGGTGTTGATCTACGCCTGGCTGATGCCCGCCTCCACGGTGGTGCAGGCCGTGATCGGGGGCATCACGGTGCTCACCGGGCTGCTCTGGTGGACCGTGGCGATTCACCTGCTGGCCTCGATGGCCATGGTCTGGCTTGCCGTGCTGCTCTACGTCAAGATCGGCGAACCGGACTCCGGGGTCAACCGCCACGTCGTGGTGCGGCCGCTGCGCCACCTGACCGCCCTGAGCGGCGTCACGCTGGCCGCCGTGCTGGTGACCGGCACGCTGGTGACCGCCGCGGGACCGCACGCCGGCGACAAGAGCATCGACCGCCCGGTGGCGCGGCTGCAGATCGAGATCCTCACGCTGGTGCACGCGCACTCATCGCTGCTGGTCGCCTATCTCGCCCTGTTGGTCGGGCTCGGCTTCGGCCTGCTTGCGGTGCGCGCGCCGCGACCGGTCCTGACTCGGCTGGCGGTGCTGGTGGTGCTGGTGGTCCTGCAGGCCGTCGTCGGTGCCGTCCAGTTCTTCGCGGGCATCCCGCCGGCCCTGGTCGCCCTGCACGTCGCCGGTGCGGGCATCTGCACCGCGGCCACCGCGGCGCTATGGGCGTCGATGCGCGAACGGACCGAGACCGAGCCGGTCCAGAGCTGAGCCGACCGCCAGCGCGAACCCGCGCTGGCGCCGCTGCCGGGTCGCGGCATCGAGCTGCCGCCACCCCAGCGACGGCTCCACCAACTCGAGCTCCAACAGCGTCGGATCACGCCGGCCGATGAGATCGACTCGCGCGTAGAGAAACTCCGTCGGCGCCACCCCCAGGCGGTCGGCCGCCGCGGCCAGCACCGCGTGGCCGACGTCCCACAGCTCGAAGTCGGGATCGGCGGGGTGCAACGACTCCTCGGCGAAGATTCCCGATGGGTCCAATGCGGGTTGCCGGCCCGGCGCCGGCAGCATGGGCGCCTTGAGGAAGGCGTGGGATTGCTCGCCGGCGACGAACACCAGCGCGATCTCGCCGTCCTCGATGCGGGCATCGTAGGGTTGCACCAGCACCGTGACGCCGGCCTCCTGCATGGTCGCCACGTGGTCACGCGCCGCGGTGTGGTCGGTGAACCGTTGCACCCCACGGGATCCCGCGCCCACCGCGGGCTTGACGACGACCTCCCCCGCCGGCAGGTGGACCAACTCCCCCGGGGCGAAGAAGTCGCTCTCGCACACCGGTATGCCGGCCACGGCCAGGTCGTGCAGATAGTTCTTGTCGCTGTTCCAGGCCACCACGCTCGGGGCGTTGAGCAGATGGGGCACCCGGCGCGTCCAATCCAGGAACTCCCCGAGGCGCTCGGTGTAGTCCCACGTGGCGCGCAGAATGACCAGGTCGGCTTGCAACGTCTCGGGATCGTCCCAGGCCCGCCAGTGCGCCGTCAGCCCCTGCGCGGCCAGCGCGGCCACCAGCCCGTCGTCGTCGCCGTCGCCCTCGACCAGCCTCGAACAGCCGGCCAGGACGATCCTCGGATGAAAAACGTCTGGACGGGCCAGTTTCATGCGGTCCTCACGTCAAGGATGATAGTCAGCATGGATGCGATCGAAGTTGCCGAAACGGGCGGACCGGAAGTACTGACCCTCGTGGACAAGCCGCAGCCCGCGCCGGGTCCCGGTGAGGTGCTGATCAAGGCCGACGCGATCGGCATCAACTACATCGACACCTACTTCCGGTCCGGCCTGTATCCGCGCGAACTGCCGTTCGTGGTCGGCAGCGAGGTGTGCGGCACGATCGCCGCCGTCGGCGCCGACGTGGCCGCGCTCACGGTCGGCGACCGGGTGGTGACCGCCAACGCCGTCGGCGCTTATGCCGAATATTGCACCGCGCCGGCGGATTTCGTCGCCTATGTGCCCGACGCGGTGGCGTCCGACGCGATCGCCTCCGCGTTGCTCAAGGGCATGACCGCGCACTATCTGATCAAGTCGGTGTACGAGGTTCAGCCCTCGGACACCGTGCTGGTGCACGCCGGGGCCGGTGGGGTGGGCCTGATCCTGACCCAGTGGGCGACCAGCATCGGCGCCAAGGTGATCACGACCGTGTCCACGCCGGAGAAGGCCGAGCTGTCGCGGCGCGCCGGTGCGGTCGAGGTCCTCGACTATCCCGAGGACCCCCAGGAGTTCGCCGCGCGGGTGCGCGAGCTCACCGGCGGTCGCGGCGCCCGGGCGGTCTACGACGGGGTGGGACAGAGCACCTTCGACGCCAGCCTCGCCAGCCTGGCGGTGCGCGGCACGCTCGCGCTGTTCGGCGCGGCCAGCGGCCCGGTGCCCCCGGTGGACCCACAGCGACTCAACGCGGCCGGTTCGGTGTTCCTGACCCGGCCCTCCCTGGCCCACTTCACCCGCACCGCCGACGAGTTCGCGTGGCGGGCCGGTGAGCTGATGGACGCGATGGCGGCCGGAACGATCACCGTGACCGTCGGTGGGCGGTATCCGCTGGCCGAGGCCGAGCAGGCGCACCGCGATCTGCAGGGCCGCAAGACGGTGGGTTCCATCGTGCTGCAGCCCTGAGGGCGGCGCGTCAGAGGTTCAGCAGGGTGGGCAACGCCAGGGCGGAGTCCACGGCCAGGGCGCAGAACACCGCGGCCAGGTAGTTGTTCGACTGCAGGAACAGCCGCAGCGGCTTGACCGGCCGACCGCGCCGCACGCCCGCGTACAGCTGATGCGCCATCACCAGGAACCACGTCCCGGCGAGCAGTGCGACCGCGGCGTACAGCCAGCCCGCCGCCGGCGCCAGCGCCACCGTGGTCAACACGGTCAGCCAGGTGTACACCAGGATCTGGCGGGTCACCTGCTTCTCGGTGGCCACCGCGGGCAGCATCGGTACCCCGGCCGCCTTGTAGTCGTCCTTGTAGCGCATCGCCAACGCCCAGGTGTGCGGCGGTGTCCAGAAGAAGATGATGAGGAACATCACCAGGGCCGGCCACTGGATCGTGCCTGTGACGGCCGACCAGCCGATCATCACCGGCATACAGCCCGCCGCGCCGCCCCACACCACGTTCTGCGCTGTGCGGCGTTTGAGCAGCAGCGTGTAGACGAAGACGTAGAACGCGATGGTGATGACGGCCAACACGCCGGAGAGCAGATTGGTGGTCCACCACAGCCAGCAGAACGAACCGACCGACAGCACCAGGCCGAAGATCAGCGCGTTGCGGGTCGGCACGGTCGCGCGGGCCAGGGGTCGCAGCGCCGTGCGCTTCATCACCTTGTCGATGTCGGCGTCGGCGACACAGTTCAGCGTGTTGGCGCCGGCCGCGGCCATCATGCCGCCGATCAAGGTGTTGAGGATCAACAATGGGTTCACCGTGCCGCGGTCGGCCAGCAGCATGGCTGGAATGGCCGTGACCAGCAGCAGCTCGATGACCCGCGGTTTGGTCAGCGCAACATAGGCCAGCACCGTGGTGCGGATTTGGCTCGGCGCGACGCGCTCGCGGATGCTCACGCAGTTAACTCCTCATCACACAGGCGGATTGTCGCGGCAGCCTCGCAGCTTCTACTACAGACGATGGTAGACCGCTCCACAAAGTCGGTGGCCTGCGGGTCGATTCCGCAGCCGCTCTGCCGGGCCATAGAGAGTCGCACTAGGGTTGGGTAGGCGCCAAGTCCGCCACGACCTGCCACGTCCTGCACCTGCAAGGAGCTCGCTTGTGACCACAGCCGAAGAGATCGCCGACCTCACCGTCCCGAACCATCCGGACGACTGGTCCGACGTGGACTCCCGGGCGGTCGACACCGTGCGAGTGCTGGCCGCCGATGCGGTGCAGAAGGTCGGCAACGGCCACCCCGGCACCGCGATGAGCCTCGCGCCGCTGGCCTACACCCTGTTCCAGCGGCAGATGCGGCACGACCCGTCGGACACCCACTGGCTGGGCCGCGACCGCTTCATCCTGTCCTGCGGGCACTCCAGCCTGACGCTGTACCTGCAGCTGTACCTGGGTGGCTTCGGTCTGGAACTGTCCGACATCGAGGCGCTGCGCACCTGGGGATCGAAGACCCCGGGGCACCCCGAGTTCCGGCACACCAAGGGCGTGGAGATCACCACCGGACCGCTGGGACAGGGCCTGGCCTCGGCGGTCGGCATGGCGATGGCGGCCCGCTACGAGCGCGGCCTGTTCGACCCGGACACCCCGGCCGGGGAAAGCCCGTTCGACCACTACATCTACGTGATCGCCTCCGACGGTGACATCGAGGAGGGCGTCACCAGCGAAGCCTCGTCGTTGGCCGGCACCCAGCAGCTCGGCAATCTGATCGTGTTCTACGACAAGAACCACATCTCGATCGAGCACGACACCGACATCGCGTTGTCCGAGGACGTCAGCGCCCGGTACCGGGCTTACGGCTGGCACGTACAGGACGTGGTGGGCGGCGAGAACGTCGTCGGGATCGAAGAGGCGATCGCCGAGGCCAAGAAGGTCACCGACAAGCCCTCGCTGATCTCGCTGCGCACCATCATCGGCTACCCGGCGCCCACCAAGATGAACACCGGCGGGATCCACGGCTCGGCGCTGGGTGACGACGAAGTTGCCGCGACCAAGAAGATCCTGGGCTTCGACCCGGACAAGACCTTCGAGGTCAGCGAGGACGTCATCACCCACACCCGCGGGCTCGTCGCGCGCGGCAAGCAGATGCGCGAGGCCTGGGAGCAGGACTACGCGGCCTGGGCCGAGCGCGAACCGGAACGCAAGAAGCTGCTGGACCGGCTGCTGGCCAACGAGCTCCCGGAGGGGTGGGACGCCGACATCACCCACTGGGAGCCCGGATCCAAGGCGGTGGCCACCCGCGCGGCGTTCGGCCAGGTGCTCAACGACACCGCGCCGAACCTGCCGGAGCTCTGGGGCGGTTCGGCGGACCTGGCCGGCAGCAACAACACCACCATCAAGGGTGCGAAATCCTTTGGCCCGCCGTCGATCTCGACGAATGACTTCACCGCGGAACCGTACGGCCGGGTCCTGCACTTCGGTGTCCGCGAGCATGCGATGGGCTCGATCCTGTCCGGCATCGTGCTGCACGGCCCCACCCGCGCGTTCGGCGGCACCTTCCTGCAGTTCTCCGATTACATGCGCCCGGCGGTGCGGCTGGCCGCGTTGATGGACATCGACACCATCTACATCTGGACCCACGACTCGATCGGCCTCGGTGAGGACGGGCCCACCCACCAGCCGATCGAACACCTGGCGGCCCTGCGGGCCATCCCGCAGCTCGCCGTGGTGCGGCCCGCCGACCCGAACGAGACCGCCTACGCGTGGCGCAGCATCATCGCGCGCGGCAACGGCAGCGGCCCGGTCGGTTTCATCCTGACCCGCCAGGGCGTGCCGGTGCTCGAGGGCACCGACAACGACGGCGTGGCCCGCGGCGCCTACGTGCTGGGCAACCCGCCGGCCGAGGAGGTCCGCGACGCCGACGTCCTCATCATCGCCACCGGGTCCGAGGTGCAGATCGCCGTCGAGGCGCAAAAGCAGCTCGCGGCCGAGGACATCGTCGCCTTCGTGGTGTCGATGCCGTGCGTCGAGTGGTTCGAGAAGCAGCCGGAGGAGTACCGCAATTCGGTGCTGCCGCCGGAGGTCTCGGCACGCGTGGCCGTCGAGGCGGGCATCGCGATGCCCTGGCACAGATGGGTCGGCGACACCGGCGAGATCGTCTCGATCGAGCACTACGGCGAATCGGCCGACGACAAGACCCTGTTCCGCGAGTTCGGCTTCACCCCGGAGAACGTCGTCGCCGCGGCGAAACGCGCACTGGAAAACTAGGAGCAACACCATGACTCAGAATCCGAACCTGGCGGCGCTGAGCGCCGCGGGGGTTTCCGTTTGGCTCGACGACCTGTCCCGCGAGCTCCTGCAGACCGGCAAGCTGCAGGAACTGGTCGACACCCGCAGTGTCGTGGGCATCACCACCAACCCGTCGATCTTCCAGGCGGCCCTGTCGGCCGGCACCGCCTACGACGCGCAGGTCGCCGAGTTGGCCGAGCGCGGCGCGGACGTCGACGCCACGATCCGCACCGTCACCACCGACGACGTCCGCAACGCCTGCGATCTGCTGGCCAAGGTCCACGAGCGCACCGACGGCGTCGACGGCCGGGTGTCCATCGAGGTGGATCCCCGCCTGGCGCACGACACCGACAAGACGGTCCTGCAGGCGATCGAGCTGTGGAAGATCGTCGACCGGCCGAATCTGCTGATCAAGATTCCGGCCACGCTGGCGGGGCTGCCGGCGATCACCGCGGTGATCGCCGAGGGCATCTCGGTCAACGTCACGCTGATCTTCTCGGTGGAACGCCACCGCGCGGTGATGGACGCCTACCTCGCCGGCCTGGAGAAGGCCAAGGAAGCCGGTCACGACCTCTCGAAGATCCACTCGGTGGCGTCGTTCTTCGTCTCCCGGGTCGACACCGAGATCGACAAGCGCCTCGAGCAGATCGCCGCCGACAGCGGACGACAGGGTGCGCTGGACGCGGCCGGCAAGGCCGGTGTCGCCAACGCCCGGCTGGCCTACGCCGCCTATCAGGAGGTGTTCGAACAGGGCAGCCGGTTCGCGGCGCTGGCCGCCGAGGGCGCCCGGGTGCAGCGGCCGCTGTGGGCGTCCACCGGCGTGAAGAACCCGGACTACCCGGACACCCTCTACGTCACCGAACTCGTGGCCGCCAACACCGTGAACACCATGCCGGAGAAGACCCTGGAGGCGGTCGCCGATCACGGTGAGATCACCGGCGACACGATCAGCGGCACGGCCGAGACCGCCAAGATCGTGTTCGACAAGCTGGCCGCCATCGGGATCGACCTGCCGGATGTCTTCAAACTCCTCGAGGACGAGGGTGTGGAGAAGTTCGAGAAATCCTGGCAGGAACTCCTCGACGCCACCCAGGCCCAACTGGACGAGAAAACCCAAGCCGGGAAATGAACGCGGCCGCGGAGTCCGGGTGGGTGAACCCACTGCGGGACAAGCGCGATAAGCGGATGCCCCGCATCGCGGGGCCGTGTGCGGTTGTCATCTTCGGGGTCACCGGGGATCTGGCGCGCAAGAAGCTGATGCCGGCGATCTACGACCTGGCCAACCGCGGCCTGCTGCCCCCGCAGTTCGCGTTGGTCGGGTTCGCCCGCCGGGAGTGGGCCGACGAGGACTTCGGCAAGGAGGTCTACGACGCGGTGCGCCGGCACGCCCGCACGCCGTTCCATCAGGAGGTCTGGGACCGGCTCTCGGAAGGAATCCGGTTCGTCCAGGGCGATTTCAGCGACGATGACGCGTTTCAGCGACTGGCAGACACCCTGCGCACGCTCGACGCCGAGCGCGGCACCGGCGGCAACCACGCGTTCTATCTGTCGGTCCCGCCGAAGGCCTTCCCCTTGGTGTGCGAGAAGCTGGCCCAGTTCGGCCTGGCCCGCGAGACCGACGGCCACTGGAACCGGGTGGTCATCGAAAAGCCGTTCGGGCACGACCTGGCCAGCGCCGAGTCGCTCAACGCGGTGGTCAACGGCGTGTTCCCGGAGTCGTCGGTGTTCCGCATCGACCACTACCTGGGCAAGGAGACCGTCCAGAACATCTTGGCGCTGCGCTTCGCCAACACCATGTTCGAACCGATCTGGAACGCCCACTACGTCGATCACGTCCAGATCACCATGGCCGAGGACATCGGATTGGGCGGGCGCGCAGGCTATTACGACGGGATCGGGGCGGCCCGCGACGTCATCCAGAACCACCTGCTGCAACTGCTGGCGCTCACCGCGATGGAGGAACCGGTGAACTTCTCGCCCGCGGAATTGCAGGCCGAGAAGATCAAGGTGCTCTCCGCCACCCGGTTGGCCCAGCCGCTGGACCTGACCACCTCCCGCGGGCAGTACACCGCCGGGTGGCAGGGCAGCCAACCGGTGGTCGGCCTCCTCGACGAGGAGGGCTTCTCGAAGACGTCGACCACCGAGACGTTCGCCGCGATCACGCTCGACGTCGACACCCGCCGCTGGGCCGGCGTGCCCTTCTATCTGCGAACCGGTAAACGATTGGGGCGCAGGGTCACCGAGATCGCGCTGATCTTCAAACGGGCACCGCATCTGCCCTTCGACGCCACCATGACCGAGGAACTCGGCCACAACGCCCTGGTGATCCGGGTGCAGCCGGACGAGGGCATCACGCTGCGGTTCGGCTCCAAGGTGCCGGGTAACCGGATGGAGGTCCGCGACGTGAACATGGACTTCTCCTATGGTTCGGCCTTCGCCGAGGAGTCCCCGGAGGCCTACGAGCGGCTGATCCTCGACGTGCTGCTCGGGGAGCCCTCGCTGTTCCCCGTCAACGAGGAGGTCGAATTGGCCTGGAAGATCCTCGATCCCGTCCTGGAGAACTGGGCCTCCCACGGCAAACCCGAGCCGTACCCGTCGGGCAGCTGGGGCCCGGAGTCCGCCTTCGAGATGTTGCACCGCGCGGGCCGGGAATGGCGGCGGCCGTGATACTCAACTTGGCGGACACCACCACCAACGACATCAACAAGAAGATCGTCGAACTGCGCGAGGAGGGCGGCGCGGTCACCATGGGGCGCGTGCTCACACTGGTTATCGCGCCCGATTCCGAAGCGGTGCTGGAGGAATCGATCGAGGCCGCCAACTATGCCAGCCGGGAACATCCCTGCCGGATCATCGTGGTGGCACCGGCGGATCCGGCCGCCGCCGACCCGCGCCTGGATGCGCAGATCCGGGTCGGCGCCGACGCGGGCGCCGGCGAGGTCGTGGTGCTCCGGTTGTCCGGGCCGCTGGCCGAGCATGCCAGCAACGTGGTGATCCCGTTCCTGCTGCCGGACACGCCGGTGGTGGCGTGGTGGCCCGATGAAGCCCCCGCGGTGCCCGCCGAGGATCCGTTGGGCAAGTTGGCGATTCGCCGCATCACCGACGCGTCGCACGGCGCCGATCCGCTGGCGGCCATCAAGGGCCGCCTCGACGGGTACCAGGCCGGCGACACCGATCTGTCATGGAGCCGGATCACCTACTGGCGCGCGCTGTTGGCCGCGGCGATCGACCTGGCCCCGCACGAGCCGATCCGGGCCGCGGTGGTCTCCGGGCTGGCCGGTGAGCCGGCCCTCGACATCCTCGCGGGTTGGCTCGCCACCCGGATCGACGGGAAGGTCACCCGCACCACCGACGACCTGAAGGTCGAGTTGATCCGGGACTCCGAGACCATCACCTTGCGGCGGCCGCAGGACGGCACCACGGCCACCTTGCAGCGCACCGGACACCCCGACGCGCTGCTACCGTTGGCGCGACGAGCAACCCGCGACTGTCTGGCCGAGGACCTGCGCCGACTCGACCCGGACGAGATCTATCACGGCGCCCTACAGGGCCTGGCCCAGGTGGAATATGAGTAGCCCCAGCTCCCAGACCGTCATCGAAACCTACGTCGACACCGAGGAATTGGCCGCCGCGGCCGGCGCCCGCCTGGTGGGTGCGATCACCTCGGCGATCGCCGCGCGCGGCCAGGCGCACATTGTGCTCACCGGCGGCGGCACTGGCATCGCGTTGCTGCGGCACGTCGCCGAGCACGGCGTGGACATCGATTGGTCCGGGGTCCACCTGTATTGGGGTGACGAGCGCTTCCTGCCCGAGGCCGACGACGAGCGCAACGCCAAGCAGGCCCGCGAGGCCCTGCTGGAACGCATCGACATCCCTTCGCGCAACGTGCACCCGATGGCCGCCGCCGACGGCGAATTCGGCACCGACATCGAGGCCGCCGCGCTGGCCTACGAGCAGATCCTGGCCGCGAACGCCCCTGCCGGCACGCCCAGCCCCGAGTTCGACGTTCACCTGTTGGGGATGGGCGGCGAGGGACACATCAATTCGTTGTTCCCCGATACCGACGCGGTGCGCGAACACTCCCGACTGGTGGTCGCGGTGACCGATTCACCGAAACCGCCGCCGCAGCGAATCACCTTGACGCTGCCTGCGATTCAACGCGCGCGCGAGGTTTGGCTGGTGGTGTCGGGCGAGGCCAAGGCCGACGCGGTGGCCGCGGCCGTGGGCGGGGCGGATCCCGTCGACATCCCGGCGGCCGGCGCCCGCGGCCGGGAGAAGACGGTGTGGCTGCTGGACACCGCGGCCGCGGCCAAACTGCCCGGTTAGTCGGACTCCCCCACCACGATCACGTGCAGCGTGCGCGGTCCGTGCACGCCCTCGACCCGGCTCAGTTCGATGTCGCTGGTGGCGCTGGGACCGCTGATCCAGGTCAACGGCCGGGTGTGCAGACCGGAATCGACGAGGCGCGCAACGGCTTCCGGGACATCGCTGACGATCTGCGCCTCGTCCACCACGCAGATGTGGACGTCGGGCACCAGGCTGAGGGCGCGCCGGCCCTGGCCGGGGCCGTGGTCGAGCACCAGCGTCCCGGTGTTCGCGATGGCGACCGTGGCGGTGGTGAGCACCGCGTCGACCCGATCGAGTTCGGCGGCCGAGCGGCCGTCGTCGTCAAGCCACCGGACCGCCGCGGCGCCAGACCACCGGTGGCGCACCTGCGCGTCGGCGAGCACCGTGCGCGCACCCACCGACACCAGCGCATCGGCGATGGCCCCGGCCACCGCGCCCGGGCTGACCCGCACCACCGCGGCCCGGTAGTCGGTGGTGCGCTCGACGAAGCGCCGGACCAGGTCGTCGCCGCCGGTGTGCACCGGAACGCCGTAGCGCCACGGAATCTCGACGCCGGGCCGCCCGGTTCGGTCGGCCAGCGCCGCGCGGACCCGGCGCAGGATCTCCGTGCGCGCGCCGCCGGCGGTCATGACGGCCGCCGCCCGCCGTCGGTACGTTCCCACCACTGCCGAAACGTCTCGGTGGGTGGCACCGGGGCGTCCCGGGACCGCGACCAGACTCCGACCGGCCACGGCAGCCGCCGCAGCATTCGTTTGGCGCCGAACACCCTGCTGCGCAACGCCTTACCTCCGAGCGAGGCGACGCGCGCGAGCGCACCGAAGCGGCGATGGTCGGCGAACAGCCGACTCGCCGCGCGCATGGCGACGGCCTCCGGGCCCGGAGTTTTCCCGCGCCGGTCGTCGACGACCCGGGTGCGCAGGTGCACCAGCAGCGACGGGATGTCGATGCGCACCGGGCACACGTCGAAACACGCACCGCACAGGCTGGACGCGTACGGCAGCGAGCGGTCCACCGCCGTGCGGGTGCCGCGCAACTGCGGGGTGAGCACGGCCCCGATGGGCCCGGGATAGATCGAACCGTAGGCGTGGCCGCCGGCCCGTTCGTAGACCGGACACACGTTCAGACACGCCGAGCAGCGGATGCAGCGCAGCGCCGTGCGCCCGACCGGGTCGGCCAGGGCCTGGCTGCGGCCGTTGTCGACCAGCACCACGTGCATGCGCTGCGGCCCGTCGTCGGCGGCGGGGCCGGTCCAGATCGAGGTGTACGGGTTCTCCCGTTCGCCGGTGCTGCTGCGGGGCAACACCTGCAAGAAGACCTCGAGGTCGCGCCACGACGGCAGCATCTTCTCGATGCCGACCACCGAGATCAACGTCTGCGGCAGGGTCAGACACATCCGGCCGTTGCCCTCGGATTCCACCACCACCAGGCTGCCGGTGTCGGCGATGGCGAAGTTGGCACCGGAGATCGCCACCTTGGCGCGCAGGAACTTCTCCCGCAGATGCAGCCGCGCCGCCTCCGCCAGCCGCCGCGGTTCGTCGGTGAGGTCGTCGGGCGCCGGCCGACCGACGGCCGCCATCTCGCGCCGGAAGATGTCGCGCACCTCGGCGCGGTTGCGATGGATCGCCGGCACCAGGATGTGGCTCGGCCAGTCGTCGCCGAGCTGCACGATCAGCTCGGCCAGGTCGGTCTCCCACGCATCGATGCCGGCCGCGGCCAGGGCCTCGTTGAGCTCGATCTCCTGGGTGAGCATCGATTTCACCTTCACGACCTCGCGGCGGTCCGCAGGCCCCAGTGCGGCCTCGACCAACTCCACGACAATGCGGTTGGCCTCCTCGGCGTCGCGGGCCCAATGCACGGTCGCACCGGCCGCGGTGGCGTTGGCCTCGAAGGCCTCCAGGTGTTCGTCGAGCGACAGCAGCGCGCGGTCCTTGATGGCCTCGGCCGCCAACCGTAGCTCCTCCCAGTTGTCGAGCTCGGCGACGACCGCGGCCCGCTTGGCGCGGATGGTGCCGGTGGCGTGCGCCAGGTTTCCGCGCAGCACCGGGTCGGCCAGGGCGTCCTTGGCGGCCTCCTGGAACGTCGGTAGCGCCTCGGGCATGCCGAGGAACGCCTTGGTCACCCCCACGTGTGGCGGCCCGGGCCGGCGTGCGGTGCTCATCGCCGCTCCTCGCCGGTTGCGGCCAACACCTCGGCCAGGTGCATGGTGCGCACCGGCGACCGTTGCCGGGACAGGATGCCGCCGATCTGCGCCAGGCACGAGTTATCGCCGGCCACAACGAATTCGGGGTTCGTCGCGCGCACGTTGCGGGCCTTGTCGGCGCCCATCGCCGCCGAGGTGTCGGCGTTCTTCACCGCGAAGGTCCCGCCGAAGCCGCAGCAGTGGTCGGCGGCGGGCAGGTCCACCAGTTCGATGCCGCCGACGGCACGCAGCAGGCGCAGCGGCCGCTCGCCGACCCGCAGCATCCGCAGGGAATGGCAGGTGGGGTGATAGGTCACCCGGTGCGGGAAGTAGGCGCCCACGTCGGTGACGCCGAGGACGTCAACGAGGAATTCGGACAGTTCGTATACCCGCGGGATTATCTCGTCGACCGCCGCGCACAGCCCGGGGTCGCCGGCGCGGGCCGCGACCCCGCGGTGCTGATGCCGGACCGAGGCCACGCACGACCCCGACGGCGCGACGACGGCGTCATACCCGGCGAACGCCTCGACGAACCGGCGCACGGCCGGGATCGCCTCCTGGGCGTACCCGGTGTTGGTGAACATCTGGCCGCAGCAGGTCTGCGCGGCGGGAAAGTCCGGGTCGCAGCCGATCCGGCGCAGCAGGCGGACGGTGGCCTTGAGCGTCTCCGGCCACATCACGTCGTTGAAGCAGGTGGCGAACAGGGCCACCGCCGGGGCGCGTGCGGCGTTGCCGGGGTACATGGGGTCTCCAGGGGCCGTCAGGATCACCGTGCGCCTCTACCCTATGGCCTGGCGCCGGCAAGCCGTCATACTGGCGGGCATGGCAGACAAAGACGTCAGCACCGACCGGGCGGCGAATCGGGCCCGCCCGGCTCAGCAGCGGATCAAGACCCTGGCGCAGGCGGCCCTGAACGCCGACGTGACCGTGGGGCAGGTCGACACCTTGTTGCAGGACCTGTCGGAGACGCTCGGGGAGCTCAACACCTCCACCGCCGTCCTCGACGACACCATGGAGCGGTTCAACGCGACCATCACCCGCATCGACGAACTCGCGCCCCGGCTGATCGGCATGGTCGACCGCTTGGAGGCGATCGTGGACCGCGTCGAGGCGATCGTCGGCGTGGGCGAGGCGGTGATGTCGCCGATCGCCGCCACCGAGAATGCGGTGCGCGGGGCCATCTCGGCGATGCGCCACCGCACCGGACTCTAGGCGCTCACGCGCACGAATCGTTCGACGTACGGGGCGAAGCGCTGCCGCAGCTCGTCCTTGTCCAGCCCCAGATCCTCGGCGCGGTAGTCGATCCGGCCCAACCGATTACGGGTGTGCCCGGCCAGGTAGTCGGCGACCGCGGCCCGCGACTGCGCGCTGGGCTGGTACCCGGCGACGTCCCAGACCCGCTGCACCATCGCCAGGTCGTCGGCCATGAACTCGTCGAAGCGCACGTCGATGGTGCGGTCGGCGGGTAGCTTCGCGTGGTCGCGCAGGCATGCCGCCAGCATCTCCTCGATGCGGGTGATCCAGTAGCCGGCCACCGTGGCGACGTCGACCCGGTCCACGCTCATCCGCATGGTGTAGGTCATCATGGTCGCCATCGACACCGATACGTCGACCGGATCCCGGTGGGTGACAATGAAAGTCGCGTCCGGAAAGACTTTCATGATGGGCACGAACTGTTCGAGGTGCTGTGGGCTCTTGAGCACCCAGCGCCGGTCGCGGCCGTCCTGGTGCTGCAACACCTGCAGCATCATCCGCAGAAACTGGTAACCGGGGGTCTGGTCGTGGTCGCGCAGGTAGTCCGACCACCGCGGCAGATGGGTCAGCGTGGTGAAGAAGCCGCTGGCGAAGTCCTGCACCATCAACCCGATGTCCTCGTGGATGTGGTCGATGGTCATCTCGTGCATCAGCTGGAAGTACGGCATCAGCGTGTTCGAGATGTTCAGCGCGTCGCCGGTGCGTTGCCGGCGCGGTTCGACGGTGCCCTCCTCCCCCGGCGCGGGCAACGGCTCCTGGGCCTCCCAGTACGGCAGGGAGCGCAGCGCCGGGTCGGCGGCCAGCAGGCTGTGCAGGTGGGTGGTGCCGGTGCGGGGCAGCCCCGCGATGACCATCGGGGCGGCGATGTCGACGTCGAAGATCTCCGGGTGGCGCTTGAGGTGGTCGATGACCCGCAGCCGCCCCTTGAGGAAGGTGAGCATCAGCGAGAACGCGTAGGTGCGGCCGAAGGCGGTGAAGTTGGGCAGGTCGCCGAACGCCGCGAGCAGCACGTCCATGCGTTCGCGGTAGTCCTGCGCGCCGAAGTCGCTCAGGCCGGTCTGGGCGGTCGCCTGTTCGTGCAGCGCTTCCGCCGTCAACGGGCAGTACTCGGCCATCGCGGCCATCCCGTCGATGATGGCCTGCGCTTCGGGGGTGAACGTGGGCCTGGCCAGGTCGGTGATGCGGATGGCGCCGGAAGCTGATGTCACGGATGCGGTCACGCACGCACCCTAACCGACGGTCGTTACAGTTTTTACAACTTTCGTTGCATTGTATGTTGTTACGATGTCGCCATGACCGCACCCGACAGCGCCGCCGCCTGGCGCGAGTTGCTCAGCGCCTTCGCCGAATTCGACCAGCACTTCCTGGCGGGCCCCAAGGCGGTGCGGGGTGAGGTCGCCGTCGCCGAGGGCTACCACAACCTGGCCACCATGCTGGCGCTGACGCTGGACATGAGCCTGTTCGCCGACCCGGTGGCGCCGCGCTTCATCGACACCCTGACCCCGTTCCGCCCCGACCGCCGCTGGGGCGGCGACAACACCGACTGCTACTACGGCTACGCCATGGTCGACCCGCGCCGCACCTACCGCGTCAGCGGTGCCCCCAACGACAGCGCCCTGTACTCGGTGACCGTCTACAACGAGCCCGAACCCGGCGCGTGGCCCAATCGGACCGTCGGTCTGCTCTACGACACCGACATGCCGCTGGATGCCGACGGCAGGTTCTCGTGCGTGCTGGGCCCGGCCCGGCCCGACGGTTACGGCGGCCCGTTCATCGAACTGTCCCCCGATGCCCACGGCATCATCACCCGCGACTATCACGAACATCCCGATACCGGCCGCCGCGTCGACTGGCACATCGAGGTCATCGACCACGCCGGCCTGCCGGTGCAGCCCGCGAAAACCGATGCGGCCACCGCGGCCGCGTTGCGGTCGGCGCTGCGTTTCGCCCAGGACATGTACGCGCTGATCCCGCTGATCCTGATGGAACGCCAACCCGTCGAGCTTGCCGACGGGCAGGCGCTGACCACCAACACCATCGCTCCCCCGTACCGCGCCGGCGGCGCGACCCACGGCTATTCGATGCAGGACGCCTGCTACGGCCTGGGCGGGTTCGCCCTGGAACCGGACGAGGCGCTGGTGATCACCTCGCGGCATCCCGAGGCCCGGTTCTGGAACTTCACGCTGTGGAACCAGTACATGGCGGCGCTCGACGTGGACTACGGCCGGGCCGGGATCAACTCCGGCACCGCGGTTCCCAACAGCGACGGCTCCGTCACGATCGTCGTCAGCCCGCGGCTGCTCGCCCACCCGAATGCCATTTCCACCAAGGGGCACCCCGAGGGTCTGATGTCGTTCCGATGGTTTCACGCCGCCGAACTGCCCGAGCAGCCGACGACGGTCGTCGTCGCGGCCGACGCGGCACCGCGCGAACTCAGCTGAGGATCGGGACAATCCAGCGTCGCAGGTAGGCCCGCAGCTCGGCGGCGGACCGGGGCGGATTCGGCGGGGCGATCACCATCGACTGGATCAGCCGCAACAGGAACTCGACCAGGTCGTCGAGGGCGGCCCCGGCGAAACCATGGGCGGCCCAGTCGATCTCGGTGTGCTCCAGCATGGCGCGGGACCGCGCGACGGCCTCGGGCAGCACCATCGCCTGACCGATGGACCGGCCCTGGTCGGTGTCGAGCAGCTGTGCCAGCAGCGCCTCCTCGGGGAGCCGTTCCACCAGGTGGGCCACCGCCTCGACCAGCAGTTCGGCGGCGTCGTCCAGGCCGGCGGTCAATTCAGCGATGCGGGCCGTCCAGCCCGCCAGCGCCACGTCGGCCGCGGCCGCAAGCAGCTCCTCGGTGGTGGCGAAGTACCGGTAGACGGTGGGCCGGGTGATCCCGAGATCGGCGGCGACCAGAGACAGGGTGGTACGCCGCGGGCCGTGCCGCTCGAGCATCCGCAACGCGGAATCGATGATGCGCTTGCGCGCCTCGGTGTCATCGCCGGGCGGCTGTCCCCGCCATCCCCTGCGTCCCATACCGGGCGAGTCTATCGGTGTCGCGGTCAGCCGCTGTTGCGCAGCGCGGACGCCAGACCGCTCATGGTCAGCAAGATGCCGCGCTGCACGCGCTCCTGGTCGTCCCCGGCGCGGTAGCGGCGCAGCAACTCGACCTGCAGGTGGTTCAGCGGCTCCAGGTAGGGAAACCGGTTGAACACCGACCGCGCCAGGGCCGGGTTGTCGGCCAACAGGTCGTCCTGGCCGGTGATCAATTCGTGCACGGCGATGCAGCGCCGATGCTCGGCCTGGATCTTGTCGAAGACCCGGTGTCGCAGCGCGGCATCCGCCACCAACTCCGCGTAGCGCGCCGCGAGCCCCATATCCGACTTCGCCAGCACCTGAGCCATGTTCGACAGCACCGTGGCGAAGAACGGCCAGCGCCGATACAGATCGCGCAACACCTCGATGCGCTCCCCGGGATCCGGTCCGGCGGCGAGGAACTGTTCGACCGCGGTGCCGGTGCCGTACCACCCGGGCAGCATCACCCGGGACTGACTCCAGGCCAACACCCACGGGATGGCGCGCAGATCGGAGACGTCGGTGGTGGGCTTGCGCGAGGTCGGGCGGCTGCCGATGTTGAGGTCACCGATCTCGCTGACCGGTGTGGAGGACTTGAAGTACTCCACGAATCCCGGTGTCTCGTGCACGAGTTCGCCGTAGGCGCGTCGCGCACGGGCCGCCAGGTCGTCGAGCACCCGGTACGCGGGCTCGGCCGCAGCGCCGAGGCCCTCCACGTCGAGCAAGGTCGACTCGAGGGTGGCCGCCACCAACGTCTCCAGGTTGCGGCGGGCGATGCGGGGTTCGGCGTATTTGGCTGCGATCACCTCGCCCTGTTCGGTGAGCCGCAGCGAACCGCGGACCGCACCGGGCGGTTGGGCCAAGATCGCGTCGTAGCTCGGTCCGCCGCCGCGCCCGACGGTGCCACCCCGGCCGTGGAACAGCCGCAGCCGGATTCCGGTGTCCCGCGCCATCTCGACCAGATCCAGCTCGGCGCGGTACAGCGCCCAGTTCGCCGCCAGGTAGCCGCCGTCCTTGTTGGAGTCGGAGTAACCCAGCATCACCTCCTGGCTTTCGCTGCGCGCCCGCACCAGCGAGCGGTAGAGCGGCAGCGCCAGCGCGTCACGCATCACCGCGGCGCCGTGCTGCAGGTCCTCGATGGTCTCGAACAGCGGCACGATGCCCAGCGGACAGTACGGTCGCTCGCCGGCCGCGTCGAGCAGGCCGGCCTCCTTGAGCAGGATCGCGGCCTCGAGCAGATCCGAAACCGACCGGCACATGGAGATCACGTAGTTCGGCACGGATTCGGGGCCGAAGACGCGCACCGCGCGCGCCGCCGCCCGCACGATGTCGAGTTCCGTGCGGGCCAGTTCGGACAACTCGGCGCCGGGCCCGGTCAGCGGGCGGCGGGTTGCCAGCTCCGCCATCAGGAGGTCGACCCGATCCGCCTCGGCCAGCCCGAGGTAGTCGGAGTGCACGCCGGACCAGGCGAGCAGCTCTGCGACCACCTCCTCGTGCACGTCGGAGTTCTGCCGAAGGTCCAGGCCGCTGAGGTGAAACCCGAAGACCCGCACCGCCTCTCGCAGCCGCGCCAGTCGGTCGTCGGCGAGCAGTGCGCTCCCGTGTCCGCGCAGCGACGCGTCGACTGCGTCCAGATCGGCCAGCAATTGCCCCGGCGTCGCGTAGGGCGCCAAGCCCAGGTCGAGTTCCTGTTCGGGGCGGCGGTCCAAGATCTCGGTGCCGGTGGCGGTGAGCCGCGCGTGGATGACGCGCACCGCGCGTCGGTAAGGTTCGTCGGCCCGTGCCGGGTCGTGACAGTCCCGACCCAACGCGGCGACCGCGTCGCTGATCCGCACCAACCGAGCCGACATCGACAACTCCTGTTCCAGGGCCGTCAGCTCGGCGAAATAGTGCGCCAACGCGACGTGGGCGGCGCTGCCGGTGGCCATTCGCACGACCTCGGCGGTGACGTTCGGATTGCCGTCCCGGTCCCCGCCGATCCAGGATCCGGGCCGCAGGACCGGTTGGTCCAGCAGTCCGGCATCCGGCCAGCGGCGCTGCAGCTCGGCGCGGACCTCGGCGTTCACCTGTGGGATGACCTCGAGGAACGCGGCCTGGTAATACCGCAGACCGGTCTCGATCTCGTCGGAGATCTTCAACCGGGACAACCGGATCAACGCCGTCTGCCACATCATCAGAACCTGGCGCCGCAACTCCGGCTCGATCTCGGCGGCGCCGCCGCCGAAGGCGCGCAGCCGCATCAGCTCGGTGATGCGGTGCTGGGTGTCGAACACCGTACGACGACGCGTCTCGGTCGGGTGGGCGGTGATGACCGGCGACACCAGGGCCCCGGCCAGCGCCTCGGCGACCGAATCGGCATCCAGCGCGCCGTCGGCCACCGCGGCGTCGAGCTTGGCGTAGGTGGCGGCCAGGCTGCTGTCCTGGGGCGGTTCCCCGGCGGCGACATGGATGGCCCGGCGGCGTTCCCGGTGAATGTCCTCGGCTACGTTGGCCAGCAGGGCGAACTGGGTGAACGCCCGGATCACCGGGATGGCGTCGCGGGCCTCGATGCCGCGGAACAACTCGGCGAGCTCGGCGCGGTCGATCTCGGAACGCCGGACCCGAAACGATTCGACGCGGGCCCGCTCGACCAGGTCGAAGATCTCTTCGCCGTGCTGTTCCCGGACGGTGTCGCCCAGGATCGCGCCCAGCAGCCGGATGTCCTCGCGCATCGGCTCGGTCGCCTCGCGACCCACCGGGGTGCGGTGGACGGCGCCGATCGGGGCGAGGACGTCGGTGGTGTCAGCCATGGCTCCCAGTATCAGCGCGCGCCGGGTTCGGCGCAGGATACGGGACGCCCCGGACGCTAGGCGCCGTACTTGATCTGCAGGCCGATCCCGACGATGGTGACCACCCAGATACCGGTGACGAACAGCGTCAACCGGTCGAGGTTCTTCTCCACCACGGTCGATCCCGACAGGCTCGATTGCACGCCGCCGCCGAACAACGTCGACAGGCCGCCGCCCTTGGCGCGGTGCAGCAGCACCAACAGGATCACCAGCAAGCTGGTGATCACCAAGAGAATTTGCAGAGCCATTTCCATTGCAGACACCTTACACGGGGGTGATTCAGGGCAGCGGGCCGCCGGCGGCGATCGCCGAGAGCGTCGCGAACTGCTCGCCGTCCAGCGAGGCCCCGCCGACCAGCGCGCCGTCGACATCGGACTGCGCGACGATCTCGCCGACGTTCTTGGCGTTGACCGAGCCGCCGTAGAGCACGCGGACGGTGTCGGCGACCTCCGGGCCGGCCAGCCGGCCGAGCTCGGCGCGGATCGCCGCGCACACCTCCTGGGCGTCCGCGGCGCTGGCCACCCGGCCGGTGCCGATGGCCCAGACCGGCTCGTAGGCGATCACCAGCGCGGCGATCTGGTCGGCCGACAGGCCGGCCAGCGACTCCTTGAGCTGGGTCACGTTGTAATCGACGTGCTCGCCGGCCTCGCGGACCTCCAGGCCCTCACCGATGCACACGATGGGGGTCAGCTCGTGTTTGAGCGCGGCGGCCGCCTTGGCGGCGACCAGCGCGTTGTCCTCGTGGTGATAGGTGCGCCGCTCGGAGTGCCCCACCACCACGAACGTGCAGCCGAGCTTGGCCAGGAAGGCGCCGCTGATCTCACCGGTGTAGGCGCCGGCGTCGTGCTGGGACAGGTCCTGGGCCCCGTAGGTCAGCCGCAGCTTGTCGCCGTCGACCAGGGTCTGCACGCTGCGCAGATCGGTGAACGGCGGGATCACCGTGACGTCGACCTTGTCGAAGTACTTGTCCGGCAACGAGAATGCGATCTTCTGCACCAGGGCGATGGCCTCGAAGTGATTGAGGTTCATCTTCCAGTTGCCGGCGATCAAGGGCTTACGGGACACGTGGTTCTCCTAGTCAGCTTTCCAGGACCGAAATGCCGGGCAGTTCCTTGCCCTCGAGGTATTCCAGCGAGGCGCCGCCCCCGGTCGAGATGTGGGAGAAGCCGTCCTCGGGCAGGCCCAGTTGGCGCACCGCGGCTGCGGAGTCGCCGCCGCCCACCACGCTGAACGCGCCCTTCTCGGTGGCGCCGATGATGGCCTCGGCCACCCCCTTGGTACCCGCCGAGAACGCCGGGAACTCGAAGACGCCCATCGGACCGTTCCAGAACACCGTCTTGGCGTTGGACAGCAGCGTGGTGAAGCGCCGCACCGATTCCGGTCCGATGTCCAGCCCCATCTTGCCGTCCGGGATGCGGTCGCAGGCCACGGTCTCCGGCGCCGAATCGGCGGCGAACTTCTCGGCGACCACGATGTCCACCGGCAGGTGGATCACGTCACCGTAGTCCTCGAGCAGCTTGGCGCAGGTGTCGACCATCTCCTCCTGCAGCAACGAGGAACCCACCGAAAGCCCCTGCGCGGCAAGGAAGGTGAAGCACATCCCGCCGCCGATGATCAGGCTGTCGGCCTTACCGGCCAGGCTCTCGATGACGGCCAACTTGTCCGAGACCTTCGACCCGCCCAGCACCACGGCGTAGGGGCGATCGCTGGACTCGGTCAGTTGCTGCAGCACCTTGACCTCGGCGGCCACCAGGGTGCCCGCGTAGTGCGGGAGCAGCTTGGCAACGTCGTAGACCGAGGCCTGCTTGCGGTGCACCACGCCGAAGCCGTCCGAGACGAAGGCCGGGGTGGGCCCGCCCGGGGTGTCGACCAGCTCGATCAGCGCCTTGGCCAGCGCGGTGCGCTCGGCCTCGTCCTTGCTGGTCTCGCGGGGGTCGAAGCGGATGTTCTCCAGGAGTAGGACATCCCCGTCGGTGAGTCCCTCGGCACGCGCGAGCGCGTCGGTGCCCACCACGTCCCCGGCGAGCTGCACGTGCCGGCCGAGGCGCTCACCGAGCTCCTTGGCCACCGGGGCCAACGAGAACTTCGGATCCGGCTCCCCCTTGGGTCGGCCGAGATGAGCGGTCACCACCACCTTGGCCCCGGCATCGACCAGCGCCCGCAGCGTGGGCAGCGACGCGATGATCCGACCGGGGTCGGTGATGTTGCCGTCGTCGTCCAGGGGGACGTTCAGATCGGAGCGAATCAGCACGCCCCGACCCGAAACACCCTCCGCCAGAAGATCATCGAGTGTTTTGACGCTCATCTGACCAGTTCCGACTAGAGCGACTTGCCGACCAGCGCGATGAGGTCGACCAACCGGTTCGAGTAGCCCCACTCGTTGTCGTACCAGGACACGACCTTGGCCTGGTTGTCGATGACCTTGGTCAGTCCCGCATCGTAGAGCGAGCTGTGCGGATCGGTGACGATGTCGCTGGAGACGATCGGCGCGTCGTAGTACTTCAGGATGCCCTTGAGCGGTCCCTCGGCGGCGGCCTTCATCGCGGCGTTGATGTCGTCGACGGTGGCCGACTTGTTCAGCTCGGCGGTGAGGTCGGTGACCGAGCCGGTGGGAATCGGCACGCGCAGCGCGTAGCCGTCCAGCTTGCCCTTGAGTTCAGGCAGCACCAGGCCGATGGCCTTGGCGGCGCCGGTGGAGGTCGGCACGATGTTGACCGCGGCGGCGCGGGCGCGGCGCAGGTCCGAGTGCGGGCCGTCCTGCAGGTTCTGGTCCTGGGTGTAGGCGTGAATGGTGGTCATCAGGCCCTTGACGATGCCGAACTCGTCGTTGAGGACCTTGGCCAGCGGGCCGAGGCAGTTCGTGGTGCACGAGGCGTTGGAGATGATGTTCTGGCTGCCGTCGTACTTGTCGTCGTTGACGCCGAGCACGATCGTGATGTCCTCGTCGCTGGCCGGCGCGGAGATGATGACCTTCTTGGCGCCGGCGTCGAGGTGGCCCTGGGCCTTGTCGCGCTTGGTGAAGATGCCGGTGGATTCCACGACGACATCCACCCCGAGGTCGCCCCACGGCAGCGCGGCCGGGCCTTCCTTGACCTCGAGCGCCTTGATCTTGTGGTCGCCGATGACGATGGTGTCTTCGCCCTCGAGGCTGACCTCTTCGGGGAGCCGGCCCAGGATCGAGTCGAACTTCAGCAGGTGCGCCAGGGTGGCGTTGTCGGTGAGGTCGTTGACGGCCACGATCTCGATGTCGGTGTTCTGGCCAAGGGCCTTCTGCGCCGCCAGCGCACGGTAGAAGTTACGGCCGATGCGGCCGAAGCCGTTTACGCCAACCCGGATGGTCACTTGTCTCTCCTCTTTGGTTCGGCTTCGATGACTGCTCCCGACCAGCCTAATGGTGCGGATTTCGCGACGCGCAGTCAGGCGTCCTCGAGCAGTTCCGGGGTGACGGCCGACTCGGTGTCGGGAATGCCGTCCTGCTTCGCCTTGCGATCGGCCATCGACAGCAGGCGCCGAATACGGCCGGCAACAGCATCTTTCGTCATCGGCGGGTCGGCCAGCCGGCCGAGTTCCTCCAGCGAGGCCTGCCGATGCTCGACGCGGAGCTTGCCCGCGGCGGCCAAGTGGTCCGGCACGGTGTCGCCGAGGATGGCCAGCGCGCGTTCCACCCGCGCGGCGGCGGCGACCGCGGCCCGAGCCGAGCGACGCAGGTTGGCGTCGTCGAAATTCGCCAGCCGGTTCGCGGTCGCCCGAACCTCGCGGCGCATCCGGCGTTCCTCCCAGGTCAGCCGGGTGTCCTGGGCCCCCATCCGGGTCAGCAGCGCCCCGATGGCCTCGCCGTCGCGGACCACCACGCGGTCGGCGCCGCGCACCTCGCGCGCCTTGGCGCTGACCCCGAGCCGCCGGGCCGCCCCGACGAGGGCCAACGCCGCCTCCGGTCCCGGGCAGCTGACCTCCAGCGCCGAGGACCGCCCCGGCTCGGTCAGCGAACCGTGCGCCAGGAACGCGCCGCGCCAGGCCGCCTCCGCGTCGCCGACGTTGCCGCCGACCACCTGCGCCGGCAGTCCCCGCACCGGCCGACCGCGCAGGTCGAGCAGGCCGGTCTGCCGGGCCAGCGCCTCGCCGTCCTTGGCGACCCGCACCACATACCGGGTGTTCTTGCGGATCCCGCTGGCCGAGAGCACGTGCACGATCGCGTTGTACCCGTACAGATCGAAGATGTCCTTGCGCAGCCGGCGCGCGATGATGCCCAGGTCGACCTCGGCCTCGACGACCACGCGCCCGGCCACGATGTGCAGTCCCCCGGCAAACCGCAACAGCGACGCCACCTCCGCCCGGCGCGCGCTCACGGAATTAACCACCAGTCGGCTCAGTTCGTCCTTCACCTCAGCCGTCATCGCCACGGGTCGTCACCTCTCGGTCCATTCAGCCGCGTTCCATCCGGTTCGCCGCGAGCCATTGTCGGCACCGTAGCCGTCGTGGGTACGGTCGGCCTCTGCGCTGGCCGGCACACCGCGTCCAACACCGCGGCCAGCTTTGCCGGATCGTGCAATGGTGTACCAGGCCGGGAGACGTCAGCAAACCGCACCCGGGCGGCGAGGACGCCCGCGGTGCGCTGCAGCTGTTCGCGCTCTCTCTGGTTGGAGACCCTAGCCGCATCCACGACGATGTCGTGCACCGTGAACTCCGGTGCATGCTGAGCCAGCACGTGCAGGTGCCGTTCGGCGGAGAAGCCGGCGGTCTCGCCGGGCTGGTCGGCGAGGTTGAGCACCAGCGCCCGGCGGGCCGGAGTGGACCGCAGCGCGGCCGCCAGACCCGGCACCAACAGGTGCGGGATCACGCTGGTGAACCAGGACCCCGGGCCCAGGACCACCAGGTCGGCGTCCATGATCGCGTCGACCGCCTGGCGGGTGGCCGGCGGGTTGCCCGGCAGCAGGCGTACGCGGCGGACATTGCCGGGGGTGGTCGCGATCGCCACCTGCCCCCGGATGGACCGGCTCATCCGGGGATCGGATTCCAGACCGGCGACGTCGGCCTCGATCTGCAGCGCGATGGGGCACATCGGCAGGACCCGGCCCTTGACGCCGAGGATCCGTCCGACCTCGTCGAGGGCGGCCACCGGGTCGCCCAGCACCTCGTTGAGGCCGGCCAGCATGAGGTTGCCGATGGGGTGCCCGGCCAGCGCGCCGTTGCCGCCGAAGCGATGCTGGATGATGGTGGCCCACAGCTGACCGTGCGGACTGTCGGATGCCAAGGCGGCCAACGCCATTCGCAGATCGCCCGGCGGCACGATGTCGAGTTCGCTGCGCAGTCGGCCCGACGACCCGCCGTCGTCGGCGACCGTCACCACCGCCGTGACGTAGGGGGTCAGTCGCCGGGCGGCCGACAGGGTGGCATACAGGCCGTGGCCGCCGCCGAGCGCGACGATTCGCTGCGCGGTCATTCGCGACCCAGATCCCGGTGCAGCACCCGCACCGACAGGCCCTCCGCGCGGCGCAGTCGCTCCGCGAGCGCCTCGGCCATCGCCACGCTGCGGTGCTTGCCCCCGGTACACCCGATGGCCACGGTCATGTATCGCTTGCCCTCCCGCCGATAGCCATCGACCACCAGCCCCAGCAGTTCATGGTAGGTCCCCAGGAAGTGATCGGCGCCGGGTTGGCCGAGCACGTAGTCGCGGACCGCCGGGTGCCGGCCGGTGTGCGGGCGCAACTCGTCGACCCAGTGCGGGTTCGGCAAGAATCGCACGTCCATCACCATGTCGGAATCCATCGGCAAGCCGTATTTGTACCCAAACGATTCCACGGTGACACTTGTGACCGGTGTCGTCTCGCTGCCGAACGCGCCCTCGATGGCCTCCCGCAGCTCCCGCACCGACAGCCGGGACGTGTCGATCACCAGGTCCGCGGCCGCCCGCACCGGTGCCAGCATCGACCGCTCGGCGGCGATCCCCTCGGCCAGCGTCAGATCACCCTGCATGGGGTGGCTGCGCCGGTTGTTCTCGTAGCGTCGAACCAGCATCTCGTCGGAGGCGTCCAGGAAGAGCACCCGGGGGCTGATGCCGCGGGCGGCCAGCTCGCTGTGCACCGAATCCAGGTTGCCGGTGAAGCCTCGTGACCGCGAGTCCATGACCACCGCGAGCTGGGTGATGCGCGAGCCCGCCGCCAGTCCCAGCTCGACCATCCGGGCGATCAGCTCCGGCGGCAGATTGTCGGCGACGTACCAGCCGAGGTCCTCGAGGACCTTCGCGGCGGTGCCCCGGCCCGCCCCGGACAGGCCGGTGACCAGCACCACGTCGATATCCGTCTCGCGGTCCGCACCGACCTGCCCCGCATCGGCTTCGCGTGCCACTTCGTCTGTACCGTCCGTCATCTCGATGTCCGTTCAGCGATGCCATCATCGCCCACCGTGGCCGACTCCCGTGCCGTTACCTCAGAATCTTCACGATCGGAGGCCGGCCCGGGGGGCCGCACCCCGAGCGCATCGAGCACCGCGGTCGCGGTCGCCGGCCCGATTCCGGGGACCGAGGTGATCTCGTCGACCGACGCCTGTTTGAGCCTGGCGACCGAGCCGAAGTGCGTCACCAGGGCCTTACGGCGGTGCTCCCCCAGCCCGGGGACGGCGTCCAGTGCGGAGGCCGTCATCCGCTTCGAGCGCTTGCTGCGGTGGAAGGTGATGGCGAACCGGTGCGCCTCGTCGCGCACCCGCTGCAACAGGTACAGCCCCTCGCTGGTCCGCGGCATGATCACCGGGTCGGGCTCGCCCGGCACCCACACCTCTTCCAGGCGCTTGGCCAGTCCGACGACGGCGACGTCGGTGATGCCGAGTTCGGCCAGCACGGCGGCGGCCGCGTTCACCTGGGGCGCACCCCCGTCGACGACGTACAGGTTGGGCGGATAGGCGAACTTCCTCGACTTTCCCTCCGGGGCAAGCTCTTCGGGGTTCTGCTTGTCCTGCAGGTGCCGCCAGAACCGCCGCCGGGTGACCTCGGCGATGGAGGCCACGTCGTCGGAGCGCCCGTCGCCCGCCGCCTCCTTGATGCTGTAGTGCCGGTAGTCGGACTTGCGCGGCAGGCCGTCCTCGAACACCACCAGCGAGGCCACCACGTCGGTGCCTTGCACGTGACTGATGTCCACACACTCGATGCGCAGCGGCGCCTCCGCCAGGCCGAGTGCATCCTGAATGCTCTGCAGGGCAGCTGATCTCGCGTTGAAGTCCCCGGCCCGCTTGAGCTTGTGCTGCTGCAGGGCCTCGACGGCATTGCGGCGCACCGTCTCCGCCAGGGCCTTCTTGTCGCCGCGGCGCGGCACCCGCAGCGCCACCTTCGAACCCCGCAGGCCGGACAGCCACTCGGCGACCTGCTCGGCGTCGCCGGGCAGGCACGGCACCAGTACCTCGCGCGGCACGGGGTTCGTCGTCTCGTCGCCGCCGCCGTCGCTGGCGCTGCCCAGCTCGGCCTGCTCGCCGTAGAACTGGGTGAGGAACTGCTCGACCAGCTGCTCCTGCACCGTCTCCACCAGATCACCGGGCTCACTCGACTTTTCGACGATCCAGCCGCGCTGACCGCGCACCCGTCCACCGCGGACGTGGAACACCTGAACCGCGGCCTCGAGTTCGTCGTCGGCGAACGCCACGACGTCCGCGTCGGTCCCGTCACCGAAGACCACGGCCTGCTTCTCCAGGGCGCGGCGCACGGCGGACAGATCGTCGCGAAGGCGGGCGGCCTTCTCGAAGTCGAGGTCCTCGGCGGCCGCGGTCATCCGTTGCTCGAGTTCGCGCGCGAAGCGATCGGTCTTGCCGGAGAGGAAATCGCAGAAATCCTCGACGATCTTGCGGTGCTCGTCAGCGCTGACCCGGCCCACGCAGGGCGCCGAACACTTGTCGATGTAGCCGAGCAGACACGGCCGACCGATCTGGCTGTGCCGCTTCAACACTCCCGCCGAGCAGGTGCGGGCCGGGAACACCCGGGTGAGCAGGTCCAGGGTCTCCCGAATGGCCCAGGCGTGCGAGTAGGGGCCGAAGTAGCGCACTCCCTTGCGCCGCGGGCCGCGGTAGACGAACAGCCGCGGGAACTCCTCGTTGAGGGTGACGGCCAGCACCGGGTAGGACTTGTCGTCGCGGTAGCGGACGTTGAAGCGCGGATCGAATTCCTTGATCCAGTTGTATTCCAGCTGTAGCGCCTCGACCTCGGTCGTGACGACGGTCCACTCGACCTTGGCCGCCGTGGTGACCATCTGCCGGGTGCGCGGATGCAGGCCGGCGACGTCGGCGAAGTACGACGTGAGGCGGCTGCGCAGACTCTTGGCCTTGCCGACGTAGATGACGCGGCCGTGCTGATCGGAGAAGCGGTAGACACCCGGCTCGACCGGGATGGATCCCGGGGCGGGACGGTATGTCGACGGATCAGGCACTGCTCCAGCCTAGTACCGCGGCGAGACTGCTCCCGGCGCGCGAGCTATCCGCCGGGCCGGTACTTGGCCATCAGGTCGCGCACGGTGTCCATCGCGTCGATGGCGCGGGCCTTGTCCACCGCCTGTATGGCCATCACCGGGTGATATTCGTAGTCGGGCAGATCCACGCGCGCCCACCGCGCCCCCTTGTGAAACGAGACACCCTGCACCTCGGACCAGCTGAACAGCTTGTCGCCCAGCAAATTCCGCACCGATAATCCCTGCGGACCGATCCGCAGCCGCGGGCGGGTGAACAACAGCACGCAGCACGCGATCACCACGCCGAGCGCACCGATCGCCACCTGGTCGGCGGTCTGGAAGATCACCCCGCTGGACCCGATCTTGAGCAGGAAACCGACGACGATGTGCGCGGCCGCGATCACCACGGCCGCGGCCACCGCGAAGATCGGCGTCAGCCTGGGGCGCAACTCGACGTCCCAGTGCGGCTTGTCGACCAAAGACCTCACCTGGCCCCGCGCAGATCCCGCAGGGTCAGCGCGGTACTCAGGGCGGCCGCCGCCGCCTGTTCGCCCTTGTCCTCCGCCGATCCGGGCAGTCCGGCGCGATCGAGCGCCTGTTCCTCGGTGTCGGTGGTCAGCACGCCGTTGGCCACCGGGGTGGCCTCGTCCAACGACACCCGGGTCAGGCCCTGGGTGACCGCGTCGCAGACGTAGTCGAAATGCGGTGTCTGGCCGCGGATCACCACACCGAGGGCCACGACGGCGTCGTGCCGGCGGGCCAACTCCTGGGCCACCACCGGGATTTCGATGGCCCCGAGCACCCGCACCACGGTGGGCTCGGCGACGCCGGCGGCCTTGGCGACCCGCAGGGCGCCGTCGAGCAGCGCGTCGCAGATGCCGCTGTGCCACGTGCTGGCGACGATCGCCAGCGACACCTCGGCGGCGTCGAGTTCGGGCATGTCCGGGATGCCGGCGCCGCCGCTCACGGGGTGTTCCCGGTCCGGTCGGTCGGGGTGTGCCGCTCGCCCAGCAGGTAGACCGCCTCGTCGTAGCCGTCCATGGTGGTCGCCTCGTGGTAGTCGTCCAGCCCGGTCAGGTCATGACCCATCCGGTCGCGCTTGGTCATCAGGTAGCGGATGTTGTCGGCGTTGGCGCGCACCGGCAACGGCACCCGCTCGGTGATGTGCAGCCCGTAGCCGTCCAGGCCGACCCGCTTCGCCGGGTTGTTGGTCAGCAGCCGCATGGACCGGATGCCGAGATCGACCAGGATCTGCGCCCCGATGCCGTAGTCGCGGGCATCGGCCGGCAGCCCGAGCTTCAGGTTGGCGTCCACGGTGTCGTCACCGGCGTCCTGCAGCTGATAGGCCTGCAGCTTGTGCATCAGCCCGATCCCGCGCCCCTCGTGTCCGCGCATGTACAGCACGACGCCGCGGCCCTCGCGGGCCACCATCGCCATGGCCGCATCCAGCTGGGGACCGCAGTCGCAGCGCCGGGAACCGAACACGTCCCCGGTGAGGCATTCGGAGTGCACCCGCACCAGCACGTCCTCGCCGTCGCTGTGCGGACCGGCGATCTCGCCGCGGACCAGCGCGACGTGCTCGACTTCCTCGTACTCGCTCTTGTACCCGACGGCCCGGAATTCGCCGTGCCGGGTCGGGATCCGGGCCTCGGCGATGCGCTCGATGTGCTTCTCGTGCTTGCGACGCCACTCGATGAGGTCGGCGATGGAGATGAGCGCCAACTCGTGTTCGTCGGCGAAGACCCGCAGCTCCTCGGTGCGGGCCATCGCGCCCTCGTCCTTCTGGCTGACGATCTCGCAGATCGCGCCGGCCGGCCGCAGCCCGGCCAGCCGGGCCAGGTCGACGGCGGCCTCGGTGTGGCCGGGGCGCCGCAGCACCCCGCCGTCCTTGGCCCGCAGCGGGACCACGTGTCCGGGCTTGGTGAAGTCGTCGGCGACGGCGTTCGGGTCGGCCAACAGGCGCATGGTGGTGGCCCGGTCCGAGGCCGAAATTCCGGTCCCCACACCTACTTTTGCGTCCACGGTGACGGTGTAGGCGGTGCCGTGCTTGTCCTGGTTGACCGCATACATCGGCAGCAGCCCCAGCTTGTCGCAGATCTCACCGTCCAGCGGCACGCACAGGTACCCGGAGGTGTACCGGACCATGAACGCGACCAGCTCCGGCGTGGCCTTCTCGGCCGCGAAGATCAGGTCACCCTCGTTCTCCCGGTCCTCGTCGTCGATGACGACCACGGCCTTCCCCGCCGCGATATCGGCGACCGCCCGTTCGACGGTATCGAGCCTGGTCATCTGCGCCACCTTGCCGGTTTCTGCTCCGGAGCCCCGCAACGGGCTCAAACACAATTGATTCCACCAGTATGAACCACCACGACGCAGCGGTTACTTCCCCTTGGCGCTGAGCAGACGCTCAACGTATTTCGCGATGACGTCGACCTCCAGGTTGACCGGGGTGCCGACCGGTGCGGTACCCAGCGTCGTCATGGCGAGCGTGGTCGGGATCAGCGAGACCTCGAACCAGTCGGAGTCGGTGGTTTCGTCGCGTTCACCCAGGCCAGAGACGGTCAAGGAGATGCCGTCGACGGTGATCGAGCCCTTCTCCACGACGTAACGCGACAGCGGCGCGGGCAGGGTAACCCGCACCACTTCCCAGTGCTGGGATGGGGTCCGCGACACCACCCGGCCGGTGCCGTCGACATGGCCCTGCACGATGTGACCGCCGAGCCGGCTGTTGACGGCGGCGGCGCGCTCGAGATTGACCCGCGATCCCACCGACAACGCCTGCAGGCTGGACCGGTCGAGGGTCTCGGCGATGACGTCGGCGCTGAACTGCCCGTCGGGCAACACCTCGACGACCGTCAGACAGACCCCGTTGACGGCGATGGAATCGCCGTGTCCCGCGTCGGCGGTGACGATGGGGCCGCGGATGACGAAACGCGCGGCGTCGGCCAGGTCTTCTTTGGCGATGACTTCGCCGAGTTCTTCGACGATTCCGGTGAACACGGGCGATAAGGCTACCCAGGTCTGCCGTGGGAAACCCGGCTGCGGGGTGGCACCCTCTACGATGCAGTCATGCAACCGCGCCGACTCGTGTCCCGGATTGTCCTGTCCCTTGCCGCCGCCGGCGCCGCCACCGCCTTGGTGGTGGGCTGCTCGTCGGGGTCGGAGGCTCCCTCGGAGTCGCTGCCCGACGCTCCGGGCCTGCTGCAGCAGTCCAGCCAGACCACCAAGGGCCTGCAGAGCGCCCACCTCGAGATCGTCGTGGACGGCACCATCCAGGGCCTGCCGGTCAAGCGCCTGTCCGGCGACCTCACCAACGTGCCCGCCACGGCCGTGCAGGGCAACGCCACCATCACGATGGCCGGCTCCGACATGGATGTCGATCTCGTGGTCATCGACAACACCTTGTTCGCGGCGCTGACCCCGGACAGCTGGCTGGACATGGGCCCGGCCGCCGACATCTACGACCCGTCGACGATCCTGAACCCCGAGACCGGTGTGGCCAACATCCTGGCGAATTTCTCCGACGCCAA
Source organism: Mycolicibacterium sp. MU0050 (assembly GCF_963378085.1). Lineage (GTDB taxonomy): Bacteria > Actinomycetota > Actinomycetes > Mycobacteriales > Mycobacteriaceae > Mycobacterium > Mycobacterium wendilense. The sequence goes on from NZ_OY726395.1 coordinate 2,726,480, forward strand.
GTCGGAGAGCACCGAGCAGATCGACGGCACCGAGACCGTCAAGGTCACCGGCCAGGTCAGCGCCGATGCCGTCAACCAACTGATCCCCTCGCTGCAGGCCACCTCGCCGGTGCCGGGCACCGCGTGGATCGAGAACGGCGGTGAGCACAACCTGGTGCGCGCCCAGATCGAGCCGACCGGTGACAGCTCCATCGAGCTGACGCTGTCGAAGTGGAACGAGCCCGTCACCGTCACCAAGCCGCAGGTGTAATGCGCCCGGAAACGAGGCGCTGGACCGCCATCAGCGCGGGCGGGCTCGCCGTCCTGCTCGGGGCCATCGACACCTACGTCGTGGTCACGATCATGACCGACATCATGCGAGATGTCGGTATCCCGATCAACAAGATCCAGCAGGTCGCGCCGATCATCACCGGCTATCTGCTCGGTTACATCGCGGCCATGCCGCTGCTGGGCCGGGCCTCCGACCGGGTGGGCCGCAAGCTGGTGCTGCAACTCGGTCTCGCGGGCTTCGCGATCGGCTCGGTGGTCACGGCCATGGCCCAGGACCTCAGCACCCTGGTGGTCGGCCGGGTGATCCTGGGTATCGCGGCCGGCGCGCTGCTCCCGGTCACGCTGGCACTGGCCGCCGACCTGTGGGCCGCGCGTAACCGCGCCGCCGTGCTCGGCGGCATCGGCGCGGCCCAGGAACTCGGCTGTGTGCTCGGCCCGCTGTGGGGTATCGCGGTGGTGTCCATGCTGAACACCTGGCGCGACGTGTTCTGGATCAACATCCCGCTGGCCCTGCTGGCCATGTTGATGATCCATTTCAGCGTGCCGGGCCATGAGCGCGGCGCGGGGCCGCGCGAGCGGGTCGACGTCGTCGGCGGCCTGCTGCTGGCCGTGGCCCTGGGTCTGTTGGTCATCGGCCTGTACAACCCCGAGCCCGACGGCAAGGAGGTGCTGCCCAGCAACGGGCTGCTGCTGGTCGGCATCGCGCTCGTCGTCACCCTGGCGTTCTTCATCTGGGAACGCGTCTCGCGCACCAAGCTCATCGACCCCGCCGGCGTGAAGTTCCTGCCGTTCCTCGCCGCCCTGGCCACGTCGCTGTGCGCCGGCGCCGCGCTGATGGTGACGCTGGTCAACGTAGAGCTGTTCGGCCAGGGGGTGCTGGGCCTGGATCAGGTGCAGGCCGCACTGAAGCTCAGCTGGTTCCTGGCCGCCCTGCCGGTGGGCGCGGTCATCGGCGGCTTGATCGCCACCCGCGTGGGCGACCGCATCGTGGTCTTCGTCGGGATGCTGATCGCCGGCTTCGCCTACTGGTTGGTGTCGCATTGGCGCGTCGACGTGCTGTCGGTGAGCCACGACCTGGGGTTGTTCGAGCTCCCCGCGTTCAGCACCGACCTGGTGATCGCCGGATTCGGCCTCGGCCTGGTGATCGGCCCGTTGACCTCGGCGGCGCTGCGGGTGGTCCCGTCGGCGCAGCACGGCATCGCGTCCTCGCTGGTGGTCGTGGCCCGCATGACCGGCATGCTGATCGGTGTCGCGGCGCTGTCGGCGTGGGGGCTGTACCGGTTCAATCAGATCCTGGCGGAGCTGCCCCGGGCGGCCGGCGAGACTCTGGCGGAACGGCTCGCCGCCGAGGCGTCCCGCTACCAACTGGCGTTCTCCATGCAGTACGGCGAGATGTTCGGGGTCACCGCGATCGTCTGCGTCGTCGGCGCGGTGATCGGTCTGCTCATCGCCGGCAAGCACACCCAGGCCGACGATGCACCCGTCGACGCCGCGCCGGACCCGCGAGCCGAGACCGAACCCGCCACCGAGGTGCTCAGCGCCGCCCGGGGTGCCGACGCCGCGACCACGCGGCTGCCCGGCGCCGGCGGCGCACACCGGCGACGCGACCCGCGCTAGGAGTTGCGACGCCGGTGTGATCGGCGGGCACGATCGGGTACCCGGCGGGTATGACAAACGATCTGACTGGCAAGAAGGTCGCCTTCCTCGTTGCCCCGGAAGGCGTGGAGCAGGTGGAGCTCACCCAGCCCTGGGAGGCTGTGCAGCAGGCCGGCGGCACGCCGGTGTTGGTGTCGACCGAGACCGGCAAGGTCCAGGCGTTCAACCACCTCACCGAGGCGGACGTCTTCGAGGCCGAGGTGGCCGCCGCGGACGCGCAGCCCGCCGACTTCGTGGGTCTGGTCTTGCCCGGCGGGGTGGCCAACCCCGACAACCTGCGCACCGACGCCGGCGCCGTGCGGTTCGCCAAGGGCTTCTTCGAGGCCGGAAAACCCGTCGCGGTCATCTGCCACGCCCCCTGGACGCTGGTCGAGGCGGACGTGGTGCGGGGCCGCACGCTCACATCGTGGCCGAGCGTGCGCACCGACATCGTCAACGCCGGCGGCACCTGGGTGGACCAGGAGGTCGCGGTGTGCACGGGCGGACCCAACACCCTGGTGTCCAGCCGCAAGCCCGACGACCTGCCCGCGTTCTGCGCCAAGACCGTTGAGGTGCTGGCGAATTCGGCCTAGCGGCGGTTCAGGCCGGCACCAGGCTCAACAGCACGTCGGGGCCCACCCGGTCCACGCCGTCGTACCGCCAGCGGGGGGCCTGCGCGAGGGTGTCCACGCCGACGGCATCGACGATGGTGTTGGGGCCGCCGATCAGGATCGGCGCCACGTAGGCCAGGATCCGGTCGACGTAGCCGGCCCGGAGAAACGCCGAGGCCAGCGCCGGACCGGACTCCAAGAACAGATCCGTTCGATCGCCCAGTGCGCGCAGCACCTCGGCGGGATCGCGGGTGCGGAGCAGTTCGGTGGGCGAATCCGCGTTGCGCACTTTGTAATTCGCGCCGATCTCGCGCAGACCGACCACGACCCGCAGCGGTTGTCGGTCATACAGCGCCCCGTCGGAGGTGCGGGCGGTCAGGGCGGGATCGTCGGCGAACACCGTGCCGGTTCCCACGATCACCGCGTCGGCCGCCGCGCGGCGCAGATGGACGTCGGCGCGCGCCTGCGGGCTGGTGATCCACTGGCTGGTGCCGTCGGCCGCCGCGCTGCGCCCGTCGATGCTGCCGGCGACCTTCCAGGTGACGTGGGGTCGCCCGGTCCGCAGTTTGTGTAACCACTCCCGTAGCGAGCCGGCGGCGACCTCGTCGGCGAGCACCCCCGGCACCGTGCCGACACCGGCCGCGGCGAGCCGGCCCGCGCCGTCGGCGGCGACGGGGTTCGGGTCGGCCACCGCGTATACGACGGTCGAGATGCCCGCAGCCAGAAGCGCATCCACGCAGGGCGGGGTGCGGCCGTGATGGTTGCACGGCTCCAACGTCACCACGGCGGTACCGCCGCGGGCCCGCTCGCCGGCCGCCCGCAATGCGACGACCTCGGCATGCGCGCCGCCCACGGGTTCGGTGGCGCCCCGGCCGACGATGTCGCCGGCCGCATCCAGTACGACGGCGCCGACCGGCGGATTCGGATAGGTGGTGCCCTTGATCCGCTCCGCCTCGGCGATGGCCGCCCGCATGGCGCCGTCGAAACCCATCGCGGGGTCGAGACTCACAGCCGCAGATGCGGCGAGGCCGAGGCGGCCTGGTCGCGCAGCGACCGCACCGCCGCGGCGGGATCGTCGGCGCCGTAGACCGCCGAGCCCGCGACGAAGCAGTCGACGCCGGCGGCGGCGGCCTGCTCGATGGTGTCGGCGTTGATCCCGCCGTCGATCTCGACGAGGATCTTCAACTCCCCCGCGTCGATGAGCCGACGCGCGATCTCCACCTTCGGCAGCACCTCGGGAATGAACTTCTGTCCGCCGAAGCCCGGTTCGACCGACATGATCAGCAGGGTGTCGAACTCCCGCAGGATCTCCAGGTAGGGCTCCAACGGGGTGCCCGGCTTGATCGCCAGCCCGGCCTTGGCCCCGGCGGCGCGGATGTCGCGGGCCACCCCGACCGGATGGCTGGTGGCCTCGGCGTGGAAGGTGACGTTGTGGGCGCCGGCCTCGGCGTACGGGGGCGCCCAGCGTTCAGGTTCGGCGATCATCAGGTGACAATCCATCGGGATGTCGGTCACCTTCAGCAGGCTTTCCACCACGGGCATACCGATCGTCAGGTTCGGGACGAAGTGGTTGTCCATGACGTCGACGTGCAGCCAATCGGCCCCGGCGACCGCGGCGGTCTCCTCGGCCAATCGGGCGAAATCGGCAGCCAGGATCGACGGCGCGATCATCGGGGTATCGGGCGACTTCGACATGGGCTCACCCTACTGTGCACCCGGGCAGCCCAGGAGTTGAGTGCGGCGATCGAACCGGCCCGACGCCATGGTGTACATCCGGTCGCCGACGGTGTTCAGCGCGGCGTCGATGCGCTCGGGATCGAAGACGTTGCCGTGGAACTCAGCGGTGAGCCAGAGGTTGCCCGACATCGCCGCCGAGGTGACGGTGATGCCCTCGGGCCCGGCGGGATCGCTGGCGACCAGCATGTACGCCGAAGCCGGATCGGTGAGCGGCCACCGGCCCGAGTTCGGGGGCCAGCCGACGTTGGAGTGCAGCAACCGCATGCGTGGCCGAGCCGGGTGCAGGTCCTCGGCGTCCTGGCGGTGCAGGCGGGCCTTGAGGGTGCCCATCAGCAGGTTGGCCACCGGCCGCCCGCTGCGCGCGGAGCGATCCATCTCCGCCTGCAACCGGGCCAGGCCGCCCGCGCCGAGGGTGTAGTCCAGGCCCGCGGTGAACGGGCCCAGCGTGCTCGGCGCCGCCCCCAGATAGCGGCGGACGTCGAAGGGGATCTTGACCGTGTCGTCGACCCCCGGACCGGTATCGGCGAACGCCTCCCACAGCGCGTACGTGCACAGGGCCACCAGGCTCACACCGGGAAGGTGGACGTCGCGCTGGCGTCGGATCTCGGCGACCGCCGCGGCGGGCAGCCCCACCACCCGGGTGGTGGGGGCGGGACGGAACGGCCGGACCGGCGCCGCGTCCGCCTGATCCACCCGGTGTGCGGTCGCCTGCAAGGTCGCGCGGTCCCGATACTCCTTGACCACCGAGGCGACTCGATGGGGACTCGTGCCGAAGGTGCGCAGCGCGGCGCGCAGCACAGGGGAACGGCGGCTGCGGTACGCGGCGAGCAGGTCCGGGTCGGCGGGGTCGACGGCGCCGAGCAACACATCGAGGATCAGATGGACGAAGGCCACCTCCCCCAGCCCATGACAGAAGTCGATCGCCAATTGGTCACCGGCGCAGAGGATGCGGAGGCCACCGTCGATGTCGCGGTCGCGCAGGGCGCGCACCTGCGGCAGTAGCGCGGTGAGCGGGGATCCCGGCGGCGGGGCATCCGCCGCGTGGATGACCCGGGCCGCCTGCACGGGGATCTGCCGCCAGCGGCGGCTCTCCAGCGCCGGCTGCAGACTCAAGCGGGCCGGATTCCCGTGCTCGGCGAGCGCGGTGTAGCGGTCGAGGAGTTCGGCCCGCGACGGCAACTCCAGCGGGCCCACCAGCACCGTGGTCCAGCGCCGGGCGTGCTCCACGTCGAGCGCCGCGACTCGGACGCGTTTCAGCGGTTCGGCGACGGCGCGGCCCGGGAACGACGACCGGCCCCCTTTGCCGGGCAAAGGGGGCCAGCCGCGTCTGGGTCCGAGTGCTATTCGTTGCTCCCGGACTTGCTCTTGCTCTTCGAATCGCTACCGCTGTCCGACTTGCCGCTGTCCGACTTGCCACTGTCCGACTTGCCGCTCTCGGACTTGTCGCTGCCGGACTTGCTGCCCGCCGACTTGCTGTCGGACGTGCTGCCGTCCGACTTGGCGGCACCGGAGTCACCGTTCTCGGACTTGCTCTCCGCGGAGTCGCCGCCCGACTTGGTGTTACCCGACGTGCGACTGTCCGACCTGCTCGACTCACCCTTGCCGAAGCGGTCGGCGAGCTTGTTCCGGATCGACCGGAACTTGCTGGATCGGCTCTTCTCGACGGCGCTCTTGGCCGATTCGGCCGCCGGATCCGCCTGATCCGCCGACGCAGGCAGGTCCTCGACAGCGGTGTCCGTCTCGGCCGGGGCGGGCTCGGCCGGGGTCGTCTCGGTGTCGGTCGTGGGTGTGGTCTGGACGGCCTCCTCCCCCGCCTCGACCTTGTCCACCGGCGTGGTCTCGGCCGGAACCGTTTCGCCGTCGGTCGCCGGAGTGGTCTCCACCACCTCGGTCTCGTCGGCCTCGATCACCTTCTCGACAGCGTCCTCGGTGGCCTTGTCGGCTTCCGCCTCCGGCGACAACGCGTCGAGATCCAGGCTCAGCAGCTTGCTCGCCCGGGTCAGGCTCGTCGAGATCGCCTCCGGCAGCGCAGATTCCGGTGCCACGGTGAGTGCCATGGTCTCCGGCACGGCCGGGAAGCGCGGATTGATCAGCGCCCAGGTGATCTCCCGCGGCAGGGTGAACGCGAAGTACTCCAGCGTGCCGCGGTTGGTGAGCACACCGGCCCAGTCCCACGGCTGGTCGCTCACCCGCGGGTTGTAGCCGTTGAGGTAGGCGTTGAGCGTCTTGGGCGCGATGTCCAACAGCTCGCCGATCGCATTCTCCCAGTCGTTCGCCTTCACGGCCGCGGCGATGTCGTCGAGGCCCTCGGTGAACTGGAAGGCCGCGGTGACGATGGGCCCCAGGGTGAACAGGGTGAAGTCGGTGACCGCACCGCCTTGTCCGTCCGGGCCGACCAGCATGGCGTCCCAGACGTTGGCCAGCCGGTGGGCCCCGATGGTTTCGAGGATCTCACTGCCGATCGTGAGTTCCTTCAGCAGCGGCCAGGCTCCGCTGCCGAGGCTCCACAGGAAGTACTGGTTGAATTCGGCGAAGGCGTTGTTGAACTGCTGGTTCTGGAGGTAGCCGGCGACGTTCTCGAGCATCCCGTTGAAGTCGGGAAGATCATCAGGGACGTTCGGGTCCTGTTCCTGGCTCGCCTCGATCGCGGCCTGGATCCGCTCGGCGTAGCTGGGCAGGTTGTTGAGCACCTGCTGCCAACCCGCGGTGTTGGTCAGCACACCGGCGAACTCCTCCAGCACCACCGGGACCGCGCCGGCCAGCTCCTGCGCCAGCTGCGGGTACAGGGTACTCATCTCGTTCAGGCCGTACTGAACGTGACCGAAGGCGGTGTTGAGGGTGTTCTGCCAGGTCTGCAGCGGGTTGGCGGCGGCGGCCAGCTGGACATCGCGGGCCTGCGCCGTCGCCAGGGCGGGCACCGCCGCCGTCGCCGGGCTGGCCGTGATCGCCGACGCACCGACGAGTGCGACGCCGACGACCAGCGCCCGCTTACGCAACGGTGTGGAACGTGGAGACTCCGCCGGGGCCGCTGGCCCCGGCTGAGCAGAAGGTTCGAACGCCATGGTTCTCCTGGGTCAGGGGTGTGAAATGAATGGCCATCCGGCCGCCTGAAGATTAGCTGAGACTTTGTTGATGAACAACTGGTTCCTATTTGCTATTCAACGGTCTATTTGAATTCATATCGGATTTCCAGTCGGCCCCATTTACCACATCCATATCGCAGCGCGGGAGGTACGTAGTAACTTGAATTCAACTGTGCTTCATCTGTTTTCATCTCCACGCCCCTGCGCCACCAAAACTAACGAACCTTCTCGTACCGAAGACAGCAGCGATCGCCACGCCAGACGGACGCCCGCAGTTTGTCTTTGCTGTTATTTCGTGCGGTATTCGCCTTTATGGCCGCTTCGGAATTGGTCGGAGTCACCTTTCTGCGTTACTCGATGCGGGCCGGCCGTATCCTCGGGTCGTAGTACTCGTTGACGGCACGGAAGATGACCGTCTCTCCGTCCGACACCACCAGGGTGAACTTCGGTGATCGGTGCAGCGCGTCCTGGACGATCTCCACGGCGTCGGGGCGGTAGTCGCCGTAATAGCGCAGGGCGCGATTGGACTGCTTGCTGAAGATGACGTAGGTCTCGTACACGCCATTGGGTATCTCGTTGATCAGCATGTGCAGGTCGTGCTCGGAGGGAAAGTTCGCCTTGAGTTCCGGCAGGCGCGGATCCCGCCCATCCCACATGTCATAGGAGATCGGGTGGTCGTAATAGGAATTGAAGCGCGTCACGTCGACGTAGTCGGAGTTGACCCGGGTCGGCATGCCGCCCAGGCGCAACATGACATACCGCGTGCGCAACTCGGTGCCGGTCGTCAACTCGTTCATCAGCTCGATCTGCGCGGGAGTCTGGTAAACCAGCGGCCATAGCGCCACGTAACCGTGCAGCCCGGCCACCGACGCGGCGGTCAGCCCCAGCACGGCGGCTCCCCTGGCCGCGAAAGTGCGTGCGCCCGCTGCGGTTTTCGTCTTCCAGACCCCGTCGAGGGCCCCGACCACCGCCGGCGCGATCAGAAGCGACGTCCCCAGCAGCGCGTAGAGATACACCCGGAAGATCGCCTCGCCACCGTAGCTCTGCCCGAACAGCAGACCGAAGGACGAAAACGCGAGTACCGCGAGCGTGAACACCGGGCGCCGCCGGCGCCACCGCCACGCCGCGCACGCCAGCGCCGTGAGGATCACGACGGCCGACAGGCCACGCACCACCGCCGAGGTGAAATCCTTGGCCGGTAGCCCCGAGGTCACCACGTTGCTGGTCGCGTTGCTGACCGGGCTGCCGCCGGAGAGCAACCCGTAGGGCAGTACGGCTTCGAGGTTCATCAGCAGGTAGGCCAACACGATCACGCCCATTGCCGGGGCGATCCACCAGGGCCGGGCCCGCTTGGTCACGCACAGCACGGCCGCCACGCCCACAGCCCAGAACGGGGTGAGCTGATGGGTGGGAACAGTGGCCGCGTACACCAGGACCGCAAGCACGCCGCTGGCGGTGCTGCGCGGCGACGCCAGCAAGAGCACGATCATCCCGAATGCCAACGCCAACGACCAGGCCTGCGGCGAGAAGTAGTCCTGGCCAACCCAGTTGGTGACCTCGAGCAGGAACGCGGCGGTCACGGCGGTGCGGCGGGAGAACCCGAGTACCCGCGCCGCACTGTACCCGATCACCGCCAGGACCACATGTATGACCGGCGCGAAAAGATGTGCCATGTCGATCGGCGCGACACCGGTGACCGCGCTGAACCATGCGGACGTCACGAAGAAGGACGCCCACTGGGCGTAGATGTCGGTGCCGTCAGGTGGGATCAGACCGTAGTCCATGATGTAGTCGACGACGGCCAGGTGCTTGTAGGTCCAGTCGTAGAGCGGGACCTCCGTGGCCGCGAACGTGGTCACGCGGGACACGACGATCGCCGCGACGATCGCCACCGCGCCCGAGAGCACCTGGCGGTAGCGCACCGCGACCAGCAATGCCCAGGCGCACAACGCAATACCGACCGCCAACATCGGGCCGGTGCCGGAGAACAGCAGGCCGTAGTAGCTGGCGTCTGTTCCGGGCAGGCCCGGTACCGCGATCAGCCACAGCGCCACCGCCAACCCGCTGAGAGACATCGAGAGATACCGGGCCACAAGGGAGTCCGGGCCGGCGGACACCACCGTCTGCCAGCGCAGCGGGCGCGGCGCGGTCGAGATGTCGGCGCCGTGGCGGTAATACCAGTAGGCGCTGCTGAGCCCGACGGCCACCACCTGGACCCACAGCATGTCGTGTGGGCTCCACCGGTAGGACCACATCGCCACGATCGAGACCAGCGTGGTGATCGTCATACCCAGCACCGGCACCGTCGCCAACCGGGCCCGCGGCGGGATGCGCACCCACGTCAGGACCGCCGCTCCGGGACCCACCGCGATGAACACCAGCAGACAGACGGCACGCAGCACCGGCGGCAGACCCGTCAACGCCAGCGCGCCGGCCGCGGCCCCCACCACCGCGAGATCAACCTGACGGATGTTGGGCACCAGGACCCGGCCCTGCCGCACTGCGCCCGGCGAAACCGCGCGGCGGGGCCGTGTCCGTGGGGGATCGATGGTCGCGGTCATGACACCGGAACCGGAGCCACCGGCCGCGCGCGACGCCGCCGGCCGCGCCACAACGCGCGCGGGCCGCCGAGGACCGCAAGAACTTCCGTACGTCCCACCGACGTCGGCACCTCGCAGCGCAGATCGGCGCTCGGTTGCGCCACGATGGCGCCGTAATCGGCTCCGGTGCGCAGCGACAGCCACAGGTGGCGAGAGACGGTCCGGGCCACCAGCCGACGGTGCGTGCGGTCGAGTCCGACCTTGGTCAGCCAGGCCCCCAGGCCCAGCCCGTAGCCGCGCGCCTGGCTCAGCAGCGCGTCGTTGTCGCTACGGTGCCGGTGCCAGACGATGGCCCCCGGTTCGGTCGCCATGGCGTCGCCGGACGTCACCACCCGGAAGAACATGTCGAGGTCCTCGCCACCTTGGGCGGCGGTCCCGGCGCCGAGGGCTTCGTCGAACCCGCCCAGGTCGAGCACCCGCGCCTTCTTCACCGCGAAATTCGCTCCGGTGCCCAGCCTTCCGACCTGCAGCGGAAACAGCGGGACGTCGGGCGGCGGCATCGCCATGCTGACCACGCGGGGCGCCAGGCTGCCGGCCCAGGAGACCCGCTTCTCGAAATAGGCCTGCGCGGCGGTGCGCAGTTCACCGCTGGGGACCAGCCCTGCCACGCACGAGACCGCGCTGTCGCGGCCGAATCCGCGAGCTATCGCGCGCAACCAGTACCGATCGACGACGACGTCGTCGTCAGTGAAGGCGATCAGTTCGTGGCGTGCGGCCTGCACGCCGGCGTTGCGCGCCGTCGACAAACCGGGGACCGGTTCGGGGACACAGCGCACCCGCGGATCGCCGAGTCGCTCGACCACCCGCGCGGTGGCATCGGTGCGGGCCGCGTTGTCCACCACCACGACCTCGAAATCCGGATAGTCCAGAAGCAGGATCGACACCAACGCGTCGGCCAGCGCATCGGCGCGGTCCCGGGTGCACACCACCACCGAGATCGGCGGCAACTCGGCGGCTTCCGGCTCGGCGTGCGCTCTCGTGGCCGGCAGCCGGACACGCACCCGCCCGTCGACGATCGGCGCATCGACGAACGTGATCGGCCGGAACCGGTGACGCAGCAGTACGCGCGCATGCCGATACCCCTCGGCGTGGCGCGGGACCAACTCGACCCATCCGCCCGAATCCGGTGCGAACGCGTCGATGTCGAGCATCCCGATCCACCGGGCCTCCGGCCACGTCGGGTGCCCGTGCGGAGGCATCACCGGATCCAGCGTGACTGCGGCGGTCACAGTTCGGTCACCTTCACCCAATCCACCAACATGATCGAGGGATTCGGCGTGCTGGCATCCGGCGGGCCCGGCCACGAGCCGCCGACCGCGAGGTTCAACAGCAGGAAGAAGGGTGCGTCGAACACCCAGTCGGCGGGGCTGGCGAGTTCGGCCGGCGTGACCGTGAACAACGGCAGATGGTCGATGCCCATCACGATGCGTCCCGGGCTGCGCTCCACCCAATAGGTCCGGAACTCGCCGGCCAACGGGTGCGGCGCCACCGCCGAGGTCGAGACTTCCTGTCCCCGTTCGGATCCGGGCTTGGGGGCGTGGACGCCGAGGTGATAGTTGCGGGCGTCGTTGAGCGTCTCGATCACGTCGATCTCGCCGGACTGCGGCCACCCGACGGTGTCGACGTTGCTGCCGAGCAGCCAGAACGCGGGATGCAGGCCGGCCCCGGCCGGTACCGCGATGCGGGCCTCGGCCCTGCCGTAGGTGAAGTCCATGGTGCCGCGCGTGGTCAGGCGCGCCGACGTGATGCGCTGGTCGGCCTCACCTCTCGCGATGATCGCCAGGTTCCCGTCACCGTCGAGGCTCGCGTTCGCGGGGCTGTCGGTATACACCTGAAGCTCGTCGTTGCCCCAGCCGCCGCCGCCGACGTCGTAGCGCCAATGCGCGGCCGGCGGCGCACCGGCCGGTCCGTCGAAGTCGTCGAAGAAGAGCACCTTCGGTCCCGGGTCGGCGTGGCCGAGGGGGCCGGGCAGGGTGCAACCGCACAGCGCCAGCGCGGCGACCAGCGCGACCGTCGTCATCATCGACCTACCGAATCGGCGTCGGCTCATCGGGACTCCCCGACCAGCTGCCGATCTTCGAGGTTCGGACGGCGCCGCATCCCGACGCTGCCGAGCGCGATGACCGCGATCAGGATGCCGTAGATGGTCATGCGCTGCGCGCCGCCCATCCCGACCACATCGACGTGCCCGAAAGTGGCGAAGTACCCCAGCAGGCCGACGACGCCCGCCACCACGGCGACCACCCGTCGGTCGGTCGACAGCGGCGACGCCGATTCCATGGCGATGAACAGCGCGGCCACCGAACCCAAGGTCAAGAAGATCCCCATCAAGGTCTGATTCCAGGAGTAGTCCACGTTCTGGGTGATCACCCCGCTGCCGGCCAACGCGGCCCCGGCGATCCCCAACAGCAGGGCATGGCTGCGCTGCGTCACCCGCTGGACGACGAAACTCGCGGCGACGAGCACGATGGCCGAACCCGTCACCACGGTGGCGATGTTCATCACCGGGTACAACGCGCTGCAGGGCCAATTGCCTTCGGGGCCACAGAAAGCGACGCCGAGGTGCCCGGGAAGGTCTTCCCGGTAGCCGTAGTGGCCGCGCCAGGTTGCCGAGACCACCCATTCGGCCGGAAAGTAGAGCAGTGGCAGCAGCGCCACCCATCCCGACACCCGGGGGTCGCCCAGCCACCCCACGATCCTCGACATCACAGGTCCCTTTCCAGCCGCGACGTCGCCGCCAGGCCCGCGACGTACCCGACACCAGTCACGACGAGTCCCGCCGTCAGCGCCAGCATCCGGGTCGGCCGCCGACGGGCGTCCCACAGTCCCAGCGGCAGTGTTCGAGTCACATAGCAGCGCTCGCTCGCCAACGAGGACTGCCGCCCGCACAATCGGGTCAACACCGCCTTGCTGCGCCCCTCGTGGTAACAGCGGTGCACGAAGTACGACACCGTCGTCCGCTCCTGCGGCACCACGTGCGCCACGTCGAAGGACGTCGCCCGGACGACCCTCGCCTCGGGATCGCGCCGAGTCAGGGCGATGCCCATCATCGTCTCCTCACAACCGGCCGGCACCGTGTCGATGCGTCCGAGTTGTTCGGAGAAGCCACCGATCTCGTGCAGTGCCCGTCGCCGCACGGCCATCGCGGCGCCGATCGGGTTGCGGATGGCGGCCCCGTCCGAGGGCAGTCCGCGGTAGTCGCAGCCCACCACCCAACCGAATTCCGGTGGGAACCAGCGCGGCCCGTGACCGTCGACCCATTCCGGATGCACCGCTCCGCCCAGCGCGGTGACGCCCGGATCCGCGAAGCACCGCCGGACGCCGTCGAGGGCGCTCGGCCCCGGCACCGCGTCGTCGTCCAGGAAAACCACGACCTCCGCGCGCGCGGCCTCCAGTCCCGTGTTGCGGGCGCCGGAGAGGCCCCGCCCGAAACCGTTCTCTACCACCGTGACCCGACGGTCGTCGTGGGCGGCCGCCAAGCGGCGATACATGGCGGGGTTGCCGTCCACGACAATGATCAACTCGTCGGCGCCGCTCAGCTGCGCCAATGTCGCGGTCACCGCCCGCGCCAGCGTGTGTCGACGTTGTTCGGTGTAACAGCAGATCACCACGCTCAGCGACACCACCGCCGGCCGGGTGGTGACCACGTCGTCCGCCTCTGCGGTCATCGCCACGAACTCGCGGGGATCCCCGAAGGTGACGCCCGGTGTTCCCGTCGTTCCCGTCCGATCGTGCGCAGCACCCGAAAGCCATCGGTGACGGCATTGAGGTTGCTGCGGCCGTAGAGGCGCTTCTCCTCGAAGCTGCCCACCTCACGGATGGACCATCCGTTGCGGGCGGCACGCACGTTGATCACGGTCTCGATCTCGAAACCGTCGCCCCACTGCGGCTCGGTGGCCTGGGTCGAAGGAAGGTCCAACCAGGCCAGGTTGCGCCGCCAGAAAGCGTTGTAGCCGTAGCACAGATCGCTGAACCCGGTGTCGAAGATCTGGTTGACGAGCCAGTTCAGGCCCTTGTTGCCGAACCGTCGAAGATGGGTGATGTCAGCGCTGCCCCCGCCCTGGGAGAAGCGGCTGCCCTTGGCCAGGTCCGCGCCGCCGAGCAGCGCCTCGACGAACTTCGGTATCTCCGCGGGGTCCGTCGAGCCGTCCCCGTCGATCATCACGATGATGTCGCCGGTCGCCGCCTCGAAGCCACAGGCCAGAGCGTTCCCCTTGCCGCTGCGGGTCTGCGAGATCACGGTGGCCGTCGGCCACAGCGTGCGTGCGACATCGATGGTGCCGTCCTCGGATCCACCGTCGACGACGACGAGTTCGTCGATCGGGGGCAGCCGTTCGGCGACGTGGGGCAGGTTGCGGGCCTCGTTGCGGACCGGCAGGACGACGGTCACGGTGGGCCTCTCCGCCTCGCCACGTCCGTCGTCGCGGGGCAGGTCGCGGCCCGAGTCGGCGTCCAGCATCGCCGTGGGTTGAGCCCACGACGCGCCCTCGAAACGCCGCAGGTTGTCGCCGTTTCGGGGCTCTGCGTGCACTCCCACGCCGGGGACAATCTCAGTCACGTCGTGAAACTCCTTGTCACGGCCAGGTTCTCCCCGCGCACACCGCCGCGGACTGGATCGTCGTCGGGCCCGCCACCGCGGACTGTCGGATCTAGCAAATGTCGGCGAAAGTTTGGGTTGCCTAAGTTCCGCGCCACTGTAACGAAACCCTCACCGTTTCGGGGGGCCACGTCACAGGCTATGACGCGGCTCACAGCGATGGGTAGCCTAACCAAACCCTGAGCATTTCTAGTAGCCTCGGCGCACGACCGCCGACGACTGATCCGGCCTCGCCGCCACCCGGCCGCCGTGCACCCTGACTCTGCACACCTAGGAACCGAACGATGCCCTCCTCAGGCCAGTCCGACGCGCGAAGTGGCCGACAAATAGCCGTTGCGCCAACCGGATTGGCCGTCGCCGTCGACACGGACGACCGACCGCGCACCGGACCGCGGGCCGCCGAGCGCGGGTCGGCGCGGCAGCCCGTCGAGCACCCGAAACTGCAGGGCCGCGCGCTGGGTATCGACATCGCCGCAGTGATGACGTCGAGCGCCGCGACCGGGGTGCTCGGCTTCGCCTTCTGGACGGTGGCGGCCCGCGGCTACGACACCGCCGAGGTCGGCCGCGCCTCCGCGATCATCTCTTCGGCGACCTTCATCGCAATTCTGGCAAACTTCAGCCTCGGCAGTCTGTACGAGCGCTTCCTCCCCCTCGCGGGCGGTCTGACCCAGCGACTGGTACGGCAGGGCACCCTGTTCGCCGCGACGGTGGGGCTGGTATTCGGCGCGGCGTTTCTGATCCTCGGTCCCCGCGTCCAGCTCTTCCCGACTTGGTATGAGGCGGCGCTGTTTCCGGCCTTCGTCGCGGTGCTCGCCATCTATGCGTTGCAGGACCAGGTACTGATCGGACTGGGCCGAGCTCGCACGATCGCCACCAAGAACATCAGTCAGTCGGTCACCAAGTTGATCGCGGTGGCGGCGCTGATCCCGCTGGCGACCGGGGCGGCCATCGTGGGTTCCTGGGTGGTCCCGGCCGCCGCGATCACCGCGATCATCTCGGTGGTGGTGATCCGCCGCGAAGCCGGCCGGCGCAGCGGACCCTCGACCCTGCCACCGACCCGCGAGGTGTTCCAGTTCTTCGCCAGCTCCTATGTCATCAGCGCCGTGACCGTCAGCGTGCCGCTGTTGGTGCCGCTGATCGTGGTGGCGCAGCTGGGCACCGAGATGAACGCGTATTTCTCGATGTGCTGGTTGGTCATCCACACACTCGGGGTGCTCATCGGGGCCACCGCCGCCCCCTTCATCGCCACCGCCTCCACGCCCGGAGCCGACCTTCGTTCTTGCACTGCACGTTTCGTGCTGATGTGCGGCGGTGCGGCGGTGGCCGGCTCAGTGGTGCTGATCGCCACCGGACCGCTGATCCTCGGCATCCTCGGCCCGGGTTACGCCGAGCACGGGACCACGCTGATCCGGATGATGGCGCTCACCCTGCCGTCGGTGGCGCTGATGACGGTCTACACCGCGCTGGCGCGGCTGCGCCGGCGGCTGCGCCTGGCCGTCACCGCGCAGATCCTGCTCGGAACCACCGTGGTCCTCGGGGTCATCTTCACCACGCCGCGCTGGGGTCTCAACGCAGTCGGCTACAGCTACCTGGCCGCCGAGCTGCTCTGCACCATCATCCTGGTCGGCCCGGTCGTCGCCCAGCTACGCAAGATCGCCGGCACACCGCACGAACAGAGCCCCGCGACGACGGCGGCCCCGGGCGCCGATCGACCGGAACCGCCGCCGGTCGCCGACATCGAGTACGCCTCGGTCACCGAGCGCTTCGGCGAGGTGGCGCGCGCCCACCCCGAGCGCGTGGCGCTGCGCACGACAGCGGGGGACCTCACCTACGGTGCGCTGCACACCGCCGCGACGCGGTGGACGGCGGCACTGACCGAAAGCGACGCCACCCGTAGGGTTTTGCCCCTCGTCGGCGACCTCACCCCGCAGACGGCGGCGGTGATCCTCGGCAGCTTCGCGGCCGGCGTCCCCCTGGTGCCGCTGGATCCCGCCCTGCCACCCGATCGCACGCGCGCGATCCTCGACACCCTGACCAAGCACGGATATCGCTACGACCAGATCGCGACCGACACCGCCGAAGCACCGACCGCTGAGGACGTCCCGACGCGGCCACCCGCGCCGACCATCCGGTCGGTGACCAGCATCCAGTTCACCTCGGGCTCCTCCGGCGAACCCAAGGCGGTCCTGCACACCCACGGCACCTGGCTCAGCGACTGGATTCTGCATCGCGATCGCTTCGGCATCCTCGCCGGCCGGAAGATCGCGCTGTGCATGCCGGTGAGCTTCGCCGCCGGCCTGAATGTGCTGGTCGGCTCGCTGTTGTCCGGCGCGGAGGTGATCGCCGTCGACCCCCGCCGGCAACCGCCGGACGTCGTCCTCGACCGGCTCGACGGCGCCGACATCGTGATGTGCACCCCGTCTTTCCTGCAATCGGTGAGCGGCTACGCCGACGGCCGCACCCTCGACGGGGTGCAGCGCATCGTGACCACCGGGGAACCGGTGTACAGCAACGTATTCCGACAAGCCCGCGCGCTCGCTCCCAATGCGGTCCTGACCAACTGGGCCGGCTCGTCGGAAACGCTCGGCATCGCGCACTTTGATGTCTGGCCCACCGACGACGTGCCGGCCGGCGGGATCCCGGCCGGCATACCGGTCCCCCACAAGCACCTCGCCATCGACGAGCGGGGCCGCCTCACGGTGACCTCGCGGTACCTCGCCGCCGGGTATCTCGACCCCTCCGGCGCCCAGACCGAGTTCGTCGAGAACCCGGACGGCACCGCGACGTTCATCACCAGCGACCGCGCCCGCCTCACCGAGGACGGCGTCCTGGTGGTGCTGGGCCGCGGCGATGCCGCTGTCAAGATTCGCGGTTACCTGGTCGAACCCGCCGAGGTCGAGGCCGCCCTGATCGATTGTCCCGGCATCCGGGAGGCTGTCGTGGTGGCCGACATGGCACGCGATACCCCCGTGCTGATCGGTTACGTCGCACCCGAACCCGGCGTACGAACCCCCGCGGTCGCCGACATCCGCGCCCATCTGCACACCCGCCTGCCGGACTGGATGGTGCCCACCCACGTCGTGTTGCTGGAGTCGTTGCCCCGCAACGAGCGCGGCAAGGTCGACCGGCGGGCGCTGCCGGCACCGACCCGCGGCCCGATCGAGGCGCCGGCACCGGGAGTGGAATCCGAGATCGCCGCGGAGTGGGCCCGGGTGCTACGCCTGGACGAGGTCGGACGCAACGAGAACCTGTATGCGCTGGGCGGGGATTCGCTGTCCGCACTGCAACTGGTCACGACGCTCGGGCGCCGGTACTGCGTCGACCTGACGCCCTCGGACCTCGCCGCGGCCCCCACCGTGGCCCTGCTCGCCGAGGTGGTCGAGGCGCGCCGGGACGGACTGACCCCGGCGCGGCAGACGCGGCTTGCCCCCACCACGGTCGTGTTGCGCGCACCGACCGCCCGGTCCCGAAACATCCTGTTCTGCTTCGCCGGAGCGGGCGCTTCCGCGTTGTCGTTCGCGCCGTTGGCCGAGCGCGCCGCGGACACCACCGCGGTGGTCGCCTTCCAGCCGCAAGGATTGGCCAACCGCGCCATACCGGACTGGTCGGTCGACCGCGCGGCGGCACGCCATCTCAAGGATCTGCTGGCCGTGCAACCCACCGGACCTTACTGGCTCGCGGGCCATTCGCTGGGCGCGTTCATCGCGATCGAGGTCGCCAATCACCTACGGGCGCGGGGACACGACGTCGAGCTGGTCACCATGCTGGATCCGATCCTGCCGCCGAAAACGGTGCGGGCCGCGCGGGTGACGCTGCCCGAGGCACGCTCGACCCTGCTCGATCAGACGCCCGCGGCCCGCGGTGCGCTGTGGAAGCGTCGCCTCGGCCTGCCGCTGGCCGGACTCCTCGACGGCGGCCCACGCCAGAAGGAAGAGGCCCTGCGCGAGGTCGGCGTGCGCGTGGCCCATCTGCACCGGCCCCGGCCCTACTCCGGCCCGACATTGTTGGTGCTCAGCAGCTTCAACGTCGACGACGAACGCATCTGGGCGCAACTACTGCCCGGCGAGGTGACGCTGCGGCGGATCCCCTGCGACCACAACTCGATGATCCGCGAACCGCACATCGGCCGGGTCGTCGAACTCATGGAGTCGATGGGAACGCCGGAGTCGGTGTGAACGCCGCGGCCGGCGAGTGCGGGTGAACTAGTCGCCGCGCGGTTCGAGTCGCACCTCGGCGAGCACCCCGTGGTGGTCGGAGCCGGGCAGGTCGACCCGGACGAAGGTCAGCGGGGTGGCGCCGCGGGTGAGGATCCGGTCGATGGCCAACGCCGGCGGATGCCACCTGTCAGCGGGATAGGTCGCCACGATCCCCGCACCGAGATGCTCCGCGGCATCGAGCAATTCCCCGTCTGCGGTGGTCCCCGCGGACACCAAGTCCCGGTAACGCCGATGGTCGTAGGTGGAGTTGAAGTCCGCGCCCACGATCAGGGGCCTCGACTCCGCGGCGAACACGGCGCCGATCCGTTCCAGATCCGTTGCCCACCGCCACGCCGGCTCAGGGTACGGCGGCACCGGATGCAGGGCGTACACCGCAACGGGTTCCGCCCCGGGCACCGTCATCACGGCGCGTAGGTTGTTGTGCACCAATTCCGGCAGCACCGTCGGCTCGGTGAGCGGGTGCCGCGCATAGATGCCGGCACCAGATCCGCCCATCTTCGGCTCGAGATGGGCGAACGGCAACAACTCCGCAATGCCCGCCGCCGCCAACCGGCCCACCGCCTCCTCGGTCAGCTCCGACACGGTCAGCACGTCCACCTGGTTGCGGCGGACCCGCTCCACGAGGGCGTCCGCGTCCGCCTCACCCAGCCGAATATTGGCCTGCAACAGGGTGATCGTCGGTGCCTCGGAGGCCACCGACGCGGGCGCTCCGAGGTAGAGCGGAAGTTGGGCGCTCACCCCCGCGGCCGCAACGACCGCGGCCATCGCGGCCGCCACCCACCAGCGCGCGGCGACCAACAACGCCACCGCCAGCAGTGCACCCAGGATGGCCAGCGGACTGAAGGAAGCCAGCAACGTCACGGTGGTGCTGACCGGGCCGAGAAAATGCACCAGGACGCCGACGGCCGCCGCAGCCGCGCACGCCAGCCCCAACCAACCCGCGATCAGATTGGGCCACCGGCGCCTCGTGCGGGCCGTCCGCACCGCGGAATCGATCACGGTGTCCCAACGCCTTCGTGGCCGGCCGAAGTCACGCGGACAGCGACACTCGATCAGAGTCAGCGACGGCGATCACCGGCCGTGCGGCCCGCAGCGCCGCGCGGGCCCGGACGACGGCCGGGGCGCGCCACTGAATGGGCGCCTCGATGCTGATCGGCACGCCGGGCAGCGACCGCAACATGGCGACCAGATCGATGGAGCCCTCGCCGGGGAACAGGCGCGCGTTGCGGCCCTGATACTGCAGCTCGTCCAACGAGGTGGGGCGCGGCGACGTGCCGTCGCAGATCTGGATGTAGCGGATCCAGTTCGGCGCCAACGCCTGCAGATCGGCAGCCGTGGCGTCGGTGCGGTCGTAATGCAATGCGTCGACGAGCAGGCCGACCTGCCGTTGCTCGCAGCGGCGCAGGATCGACGCGGCCTCCCGCAGATCGCGGACATCGGTCCACGGCATCGGCTCCAGATTCGGGACGACGCCGAAAGTGCCGGCAAACTCCGACAATTCGGCCAGGTTGTCGGCGAGCCGGTGATGATCGGGGTCGTTTCCGGTCACCAACACTTCGCGCGCCCCCAGATAGGCGCCGGTCTCGAGGAAGGGGCCGAACTCCTCGCGGACCCGGGTATCCGGGCGGAGCCGCAACACCTCGATGTCCAACAAAGACAGCCCGGTGTCGTCGAGGCGCTGCCGCGTCTCCCGGATCATCGGGGTGGTGCCGATGCTCGGGTGCCGCGGCTCGGCGTCGGTGGCGGGAATGAGACGCAGCCCGACCGCGTCGTAGCCGGCCTCCGCCGCGCAGGTGACCATCTGCGGCGGGCTGAACTCCAGCACGGTCAACGGCGCCAGCGAGACCTGTCGGACCGAGGGCCGGCCGGCGGTGCGCCCCGGTGGGTTACGTCGCAGGAAGTTCAACTCGATACTCCGATTTCTGTCACCGATAGGAGCCGAGTTGGGTGACTACACTCGACATCGGTTGAGTTCCATTGTCGGGGAAAGTCGATGACGATGGGCGGCTACCTTCCCCGCCCGGACGTGGCGCGGGCCACAGCCTGGTCAGATGCGCCGCAGAGCAGCCCGGTCAGATGCGCCGCAGAGCAGCCTGGTCAAACCCGCCGCAGAGCGGCGGCGAACATCGCGTCCGTGCCGTGCCGGTGCGGCCACAACTGCACCGCCCCCGCGGCCGCGCCGCCGGCCTCGACATCGGTCGCCGGCGCGAACAACTCGCGGGTGTCGAGGGCGACCACCGGCTGCCGGCGCAACGCGTCGGCGACGATGCCGGCCGTCTCGGCCAGATGCGGTGAGCACGTCGCATACACCACCACCCCACCGGGCCTGGTGAGCGCGATCGCCGAGGCGAGCAACTCCCGCTGCAGTTTGGTCAGCTCGGGAATGTCGCCGGGTTGTCGGCGCCAGCGCGCCTCCGGTCGGCGCCGCAGGGCGCCGAGCCCGGTGCAGGGGGCGTCGACCAGGACGCGATCGAAGCCGGGCTCCAGTCCGGTGTCGCGGCCGTCGACCCGCAAGACCTCCACCGCCAGACCGCGGGTGTTCTCCTCGACCATCTCCGCGCGCCGCGGTGCGGGTTCGACGGCGGTGACCGTCGCACCCTGCTGCGCCGCCAACGCAGCCAGCAGGGCGGTCTTTCCGCCCGGGCCGGCGCACAGGTCCAGCCAACGACCCTGGTCGGCACCGTCGAGGGCAGCCGACGTCACCGCGCGGGCCACCAGCTGACTGCCCTCGTCCTGCACCAGGGCCTGCCCGGCACGGATCGCGTCGAGCCGGCCCGGATCGCCACCGGCCAGATGCACGGCGTACGGCGAGTATTCGCCGACCACCCCGTCGACCGCGGTGGCCAACTCCGCGGCGGTCAGCGCGCCCGGGCGGGCCGCCAGATGCACGCCGGGGCGTTCGTTGTCGCTGACCAACAACGCCTCCAGCTCCCCGGCTCGGGCGCCGAGCGCATCGGAGAACGCCTGGGCGATCCACCGCGGGTGTGAATGCGCGAAGGCCAGGTGGCCCACCGGGTCGACCGCCGCAGCGGGCGCCAATTCGGCCACCCAGCCCGCTTCGTCCTTGGCACTGATGGTGCGCAGCACCCCGTTGACGAATCCGGCGCGGGCCGAATCGAATTCGATGCCCGCCTGCTCGACGGTGGTCGACACCGCGGCGTGCTGCTCGACGCGGGTACGTAACAGCTGATAGGCCCCCAGGCGAAGCAAGTCGAGCAGGACCGGGTCGATACGCTCGACCGGACGGTTCGCGGCCGCGACGATCACCGCGTCGAGCAGGCCGCGGCTGCGGCAGGTGCCGTACGTCAACTCCGTGGCGAAAGCCGCGTCCCGGCCGGTGATCTGGCGCTCGGCGAGCAGGGCCGGCAACGCGAGGTTGGCGTAGGCGTCGCGCTCGGAGACCGCCCGCAGCACGTCGAAGGCCGCCCGGCGGGCGGGATCCAGTGGGCGGCGCGCGGTACGTCCACGGCGGGGAGGTCGGCGTTCGGTCACGAAGCCGCCGCCTCGGTCAGCCGCGCCCCGCGCGCCCAGTCCGCCGCGGCCATCGACTTCTTGCCCGGGGGCTGCACGGTACCCAATTGCACCGGCTGCGAACCGGTTCCGACCAACACCCGGTTGCGTTCGACCCGGATCTGGCCGGGTTGCAGGCCATCGTCGTCGGCCACCGTCACCGGGCCGAGCTTGACGCGCAGCTCGCCGATCATGGTCCAGGCACCCGGATCCGGTGTCACCGAACGGATGTGGCGATCCACCACGTGCGCGGGCAGCGTCCAGCGCACCCGGGCGTCCTCGACGGTGATCTTCGGGGCCAGGCTGATGCCGTCGGCGCTCTGCGGCACCGCGGTCAGGGCGCCGTCGGCGATCCCGTCGAGGGTGGCCTCGAGCAGTCCGGCGCCGGACT
Organism: Mycolicibacterium sp. MU0050; assembly: GCF_963378085.1. GTDB lineage: Bacteria > Actinomycetota > Actinomycetes > Mycobacteriales > Mycobacteriaceae > Mycobacterium > Mycobacterium wendilense. Next base: position 2,749,131 of record NZ_OY726395.1, read on the forward strand.
CGGCCAACCGCTCCAGCAGATCGCCGGCGGTATCGGAGTCGCGGATCGCCTCGGTCACCACCCCGTAGACCGGCCCGCTGTCCAGCGCCGGCTCGATCTGGAAGGTGGTGGCACCGGTGACGGTGTCGCCGGCCGCGATGGCCGCCTGAACCGGTGCTGCACCGCGCCAGGCGGGCAGCAGCGAGAAGTGCAGGTTGACCCAACCCCGCGGCGGGACCGCCAGCAGCGGCTCCCGCAGCAACGCGCCGTAGGCCACCACCGGGCAGCACTCGGGGGCGAACTCGCGCAGTTCGGCGACGAACTCCTCGGAGTTGGGCCGGTCCGGTTTCAACACCGGGATCCCGTGGTCGGCGGCCAGCGCGGCGACCGGCGACGGCGCCACCTTGCCGCGCCGGCCCGACGCCGCATCCGGTCGGGTCAGCACCGCGACCACCTCGTGGCGCGGCGAGGCCAGCAGCCGACGCAACGCGGGCAACGCCGGCGTGGGCGTGCCGGCAAACACCAAACGCATCAGGCCAGTCTAGGGCTCGCTGCGGTAGTAATCGCGCTCGGTCACACCGGCCGAGCCCGCGACCAACATCCACGGGATGGTGCCCAGGGTGCGGTTCAGGGTCGCGACCGCGTCGTTGTAGTACTGCCGGGCGAAGGCGAGCTTGTCCTCGGTGTCGGCGAGGGTCCGTTGCAGATGCAGAAAGTTGTTCGAGGAATTCAGTTGCGGGTGGCCGGCTCCGAGTTCGAGCAGCTGCGCGAGCGCGATGTTGAGCTGCTGCTCGGCGGCGCTGCGTTGGACCACCGACGCGCCCGTGGTCGCCGAAGCCAGCGCGGCGCGCGCGGCGGTGACGCGGTCCACGATGGCCTGCTCGTGCTGAGCCACCGCACTGACCGTGCTCACCAGCGCCGGCACCAGCGCGGCGCGGCGGGTCAGTTGCACGTCGATGCCGCCGAGCGCCTCATCGACCCGGATATCGGCCGCGCGCAGCCGGTTGTAGCCGACCACGAAGGCGATCAGTACACCGAGTGCCACGAGCAGGGCCAGCGCCAGGACGAATGTCACCATGAGCCGCCGCCTCCTCCACCTCCGCCGCCCCCGCCGCCGCCGCTGCTGCTGGACGACGACGACTGGGAGGCGGTGTAGGCGCCGATGGACGACGACAACGCCGACTCGAAGCTATCAAAACCGGCGGTGCCGGACCCCGACGAGAACGCCTGACCGGAATCCGTGGAGTGGTACCACGTCGGCTCGGGTGCGGCCGTCCCCGTCGCCGCCTGGTACTTCTTCGCCCACAGCGCCGCGGCCCCGGCGGCCACGGCGAACGGCAGATAGGCGGTGTAGAGCTCCTTGCGGGCGGCGAAGTCGAATCGGGCCTCGGCCGAATCGGTCACCAGGATGCGGTGGAAACCGCCTGCCCGCGACCACAGTTCACGCCCGGCGGCGGTGCGCCGGGTACCGGTCCCGGCGGCCCAGGACCGCACCGACAGGAAGAAGAAGACAGCGAACGGGACCACCCAGATGGTGACCGGGAAGACCCAGCGGAAGGTCGCCATCCCCGCGCACCCCAACGCGACCAGGTTGGCCACCCGTACCCACAGTTCCGACGGTCGGGACTCCAGCAAGCCCTCGGTGCGGGCCCACTCGCGCAGCGCCGACTCCAGATCCGCCTTCGCCTCGGAGAGCCGCTTGCCGGCCGACACCGTCCCGTTGGCCTTGAATTCCCCGCCGGCCCGATTGATCTTCAACGCGGTGGCGACCGCGGCGCTGACCGGGTCGATACCCGACCAGTCCCGGACCCGGGCGACGTTGTGGATGGACCACTTCTTTTCGCCGTGCTGCCGCATCTCGATCAGCCCACGCTCGGCGAGGTAGAACAGTGTGGCGGTCAACGCGTTTCGGCTGACCGCCTCGGTGCGGATGTATTCGCACTGCACCGGGCTCAGGCCCTCGGGCGGGGCGTACTGCAGCGGGAACCCCGGCGACTCCTCGACGGTGCTGCGGTACATCAGCAGGGCCAGGGCCCCCGCCGCCACCGTGATGCCCAGCACCGACAGCACGCCCTGCACCGATCGGCCCAGGATGGGGTCCCAGCGGTAGGACCAGGGCAACTCCGCGCGCGCTGGGGTGGGCGTCTCGATTCCGGCCCGCACGGTCACCGGTGTGCGCGGCGCCAGTTCGGCCGCGCTCACACGCAGCGTGGTGCCGGCCGCATCCAGTACCAGGCAGGGCGCCCCGGTCCCGAACCCGACCGAACACTGGGCGCCCATCACGGGGCCGGGCAGGGTGACGGTGATCTCGGCGCGGTCGATGACGTTGTCCCACCCCGGCGCGATCACGTTCCAGTAGAAGACCGTCGGCGCGGCGGGTTCGACGGCGCCGATTCGACTGGCGAAGGTCTTGGCCGCCCCGGTGTCACCGGAGTCGAGCACGCCGGGCACCTGGTACCGGATCTCGAAGACGTGTTCGCCGTAGCTCAGATACCGGTCCGGGTCACCGATCTTGGCCACCCGGAAGCGCTCCTGCCCCGACCACTGCAGCTCGTACGGGATGTCCGCGCCGTCCATCAGAATCGAGGTGATGGCCGGCTCCTGCCGCACCCGCGGGCTGTTCGGGTTGGCCACATCCCAGTACCGGAAGATGCCGTGTCGGTCGCCGGGGAACATGGCCGTGATGGTCTCGGTCGCGTCCAGGTTGCCCTCGGCGTCGACGTGATAGTGCGCGCGGTACTCGGTGATGGTCACGGGATCCGCGGCCGGCGCACCGACGGCTCCCCCGCCGAACGCCAACGGCCACAACACCGCCAGTGCGACGACGATCGTCGCGGTCAGCCATCTGATGATCCGGCCGAACCAGCCCATCTGAGTCCCCCGCGTCCGCTGCGCACTTCATGGCCGCTCACACTTTATGCGCAAGGCGTTCTCCGCGTCGGGATCTCGCGCAGTCCGAGCCGCTAACCGAAGTGCAGCGGATCGATCTGCACCCGGACCGGGTCGTGCTCGCGGCGGGCGCTGAGCACCGCGGTGGCCCCGCGCAGCGCCGAGGCCAGCGCGAGGCCGTGCTCGCGGCGCACCCGCACCAGCATCCGCACAACCTCGGCCGCCGGGTCCAGCCCGGGCGGTCGGCGCGCACCCACCGGAAGGTCGACGGGCCCGAGCACCTCGGCGGACGCCACGGCCGGCTCCGCTCCCGTGCCGGGGATCCCGGCCTCCGCCAGCAGTGCCGCCACCGCATCGGCGGTGCCGTCGAGGGCCGCCATGTGCACGCTCGGCGGCAGGCCGACCTCGGCGCGGGCGTCGAGTTCGGCGCCGGCGGCCCCCACCGGATCCCACCGGATCAGCATCTGCACGGTCGGGATGGCGGCCTCGGTGACCACCACCACCGTGCCGCCGTCGGAATGCGGGCGAACCAGCGCCGCCGCGGCCAGCCACCGTCGCAGCGTGTCCTCGGCGGCGCGGAGGTCCTGCCGGCCCAGCAACGCCCAGCCGTCGAGCAGCAGCGCGGCGCCGTAACCGCCCGGCGCGGCGGGCTCCGCCCCGGGGGTGGCGATCACGAGGCCGGCCGGGCCGTCGACGGTACGCACGATCGAATCACCGGAGGAGGTCACGACCGGGACCCCCGGGAACGCCCGGCCGAACTCCTCGGCGGTCCGGCGGGCGCCGATCACGACCGCTCGGACCGCATCCGAGCCGCACCGGACACATCGCAGCGCGGGGTCCACCCGGCCGCACCACCGGCATTCCGCGCCGGCCGCCAGCCGGTCCGTCAACGACAGCGGGCCGGTGCAGTGCCGACACCGGGCCACGGTGCGGCACCGGGCACACGCCAGCGAGGGCACGTACCCGCGCCGCGGCACCTGCACCAACACCGACCGGTCGGCCTGCAGCGCGGTGCGGGCGGCCCGCAGCGCCACCGACGGCAGCCGCGCGGTGCGCGCCGCCGGATCGCGTTCCTGTTCGTAGCCGTCGTCGTCGAGTGCGACCACCCGCGGGGCCCGCTCGCGCAGCACCGCCCGCGACGCCACCAGGTCGTGCGCCCAGCCGCTGCGGACCAGGGCGTGGGCCTCGGCAGTCCGTGCGAACCCGCCGATCACCGCGGCGCAGCGGAGTTGGTGCGCACGCAGCATGGCGACCTCGCGGGCGTGGGGGTAGGGCGCCCGCGGTTCGGACAGGGTGTCGTCGCCGTCGTCCCACACCACGACCAGGCCCAGGTCGTGTACGGGCGCGAACACCGCGCTGCGGGTGCCGATGACGACGTGGGCGCCGCCGCGCAGCACCGAGAGCCAGCGCCGATACCGGGCGGTGGGACCCAGGCCCGCCGACAGCGCGACCACCACCTCGGCGCCGCAGCGCTCGACGGCACTGTGCCACAACGCATCCACGTCGCGCTGATCGGGAACGACGGCCAGTACCCGGCGTCCGCCGCGGACGGTGGCCGCGGCCATGTCGGCGATCCGGTCCGCCCAGGACTCGCCGGGCAGGGCCTGCCACACCGCCCGCGCCGCGCGGCCCTCCTCGAGCGCGGTCAGGAAGGCCGGCCCGCCGGCGTAGCGCTCCCACTGCTCGCGATCGGGCGCGGCGACCTCGAAAGAGGCTGCCGCCGATGTGGTTTCCTTCTCCACCCGGGCGTGGCGCGGCGGGATCGCCAGGCGCAGCACGTCGGGGCGGGTGCCGGCGTAGCGGGCAGCCACCGCGTCGGCGAGCCGCCGCACCTCGGCGGTGAGCACGCGTTCGGGCGACACCACCCGATCCAGCCAGCCGAGTTGCCCCTGATGGTCGGTGTTCCAGCGGCGTTCGAGGACGAACGCGTCGACCAGGCGGCCGTGGAAGCGCACCCGGACCCGCACGCCGGGCTGGGCGTCGTCGGACTGCTCCTCGCGCACCAGGTAGTCGAACTCGCGATCCAGATGCGGCACGGTGAGCATCGGCAGCACCCGGGCGATGGGCTCATGCTCGGCGGCCTTGCGTTCGGCGCTCACGGTGGTGAAGGTAGCCGACCCAGGTGGGTGTCGAGGAAGGCCACCAGCGTCTCGAACGTCGGCGCGGGCTCGGTACCGGTGGTCGTGCTGCCGTTACGGGTCCGGCGCACGGTCCGGCCCGGGGAGTGCCCGGGGTCGGACAGGTACCCGTCGGTGTGCCCCACACCGGGTATCAGTGTCAGGTTCGCGCTGACGCGCGCCCTTTCGTAGGCGTCGAACAGGATCTCGGATTGATTGAACGGCACCAGCGGATCCGCCATGCCGTGGGCGATGAACGCCGGCGGGCTGCCGGCGCGGACGTAGGCGGCGGGGTTGGCCTTCCGCACCGCCTCGGGGTCGGTCTGGATGGCGAACCCCATGAGTTCCGATTCCGGGGAGTCCGCGCCGTCGTGCCGGTCGCCGTGCGGCAGCCGGTGCGCGTCCATCGCCAGGAAATCGGTGGGACCGTAGAGGTCGACGACGGCCTTGACGGCGCTCGACTGCGACCCGTTGCCCAGGTCACCCTCCAGTTCCTCGGCCCCGGCCGTGAGCGCCGCCATGGTGGCGACCCACCCACCGCTGCTGTTGCCCATGGTCACGAACCGATCGGGATCCAGGCCGCACGCGTTGGCATTTGCCCGCAGATACCGGATCGCGGCCTTGACGTCGTGGACCTGCCCGGGGAACTTCACCTGGCTGCTGCTGCGCACGTTGAGGCCCACCACGGCGTATCCGCGCGGCACCAGCCACGACGCCACCCCCCGAGGGCCGATCATGCCGCTCAGCGAGGCCGGATCGAAGGGCAGCGGCACCGACGCCGGCGCGGGGGTGGGTTCGGCGGCCGGCGCGGCTTGCTGGGTGGTGCTCGGCGGGGGCGGCAGCGCGTCACCCTTGGTGTCGTCGCTGCGGAACGCCGAGCCCAGGTGATGGATCACCACCGGCACCGGTCCGTCGGCGGCCGGGGGCAGGTAGATGTCGAGCAGGTGCCCGCGGCCGACCGGCGCCGCATACGGCAGGTCCTGGTACACGAGGAAGTCGTCGGTGGCCACCGGCGCCGGCAGGGGCGCGGCCCGCTGCCGTGCGGTGCCCGCGCAGGCCGCCGCACCACCCAGGCCGGCCAACAGCGCCAACCCCGTACCCAGGAAGGCGCGCCTGCTCGTCGAACCCGACATGTGGTGGTCACCCCTTTTTCGTGCGCATCCGGCTGCGATCGACCAGGATACGAGCGCGGTCGGACGCGGCGGGGGCTACCGCGATGCGCCGGCGGCCGGCGCGCCGCGGCCGAAGAACAGTCCCGCGGTGATCAGCACCTGGGCCAGCGCGTAGAACCACCAGATGGGTACCGCCAGCAGCTGATCGTGGCGGATGAACTCGCTGATACCGATCATCGAATCCGACACCGCGAAGCACACCGCACCGGCCGCGGTCCACCAGGTCGGCAGCCGGGCCAGCAACGCGGCGCACACCATGGCCCCGAGCACCGCGATGTAGACCGTGACCGGCACCGTCAACCCGTCGGCCGCCAGTTGCGGCCAGAACCACACCAGCAACACCGCGCAGGCCAGCAGCACCACTGCCGCGGCGCCGGCCCGCCCGGGCGAGAACCGGGCCAGCGCGACCAGCACCCCCAGGTAGCACAGGTGCGCCACCAGGAAGGCGCCCAGCCCGCCGACGAACGACGGTTCCCACCACGGCATGGCCAACAGCAGGTCGCCCAGCGCGGAGAACAGCAGCGCGCCCAAAAGCCAGCGCCGCTCACGTATCAGCGGATGGCTCAGTGCGGCGGCGGCCAACAGCAGCGCCATCGCCGCCTTGACCACCGGCTGGCCCGGGAACTGTCCGGTCAGGTCGGTGCCGGCCGGCAGTCGCAGCGCGGCGATGAGCAGAAACAGTCCGTAGCCGGCGCCAACCACCGCGCCGGCGATCCACAGCCGGGATTGCCGCGACCGTGTCACCGAGGAGGGGGATACCACTCTGCGAAGGTAGCCGATGCCTACCGCTACGTTGAGCCCATGGCGACCATCGACCCCATCCTGCAGAAAGTTCTCGAGGCGGTTCCGTTCCGCCTGTCCCCCGACGACGGTCCCGAGGCGGTCCGCAAGGCGCTGCGCGATCTGCCCCGGACCCCGCTGCATCCGGGGATCCGCACCCAGGACCGGACGGTCGACAGCGCGGCCGGCCCCATCCCGATCCGGATCTACTGGCCGGCGGAGCATTCCGGCCCGGCGCCGGTGCTGCTCTTCCTGCACGGCGGCGGGTTCGCGGCCGGCGACCTCGAGACCCACGACGGGACCGCGCGCCAGCACGCGGTCGGCGCCGAGGCCATCGTCGTCGCCGTCGACTACCGGTTGGCGCCCGAACACCCCTACCCGGCCGCCGTCGACGACGCGTGGGCCGTGCTGACGTGGATCGCCGAGCACGCCGACGAATTCGGCGGCGATCCGCACCGGCTGGCGGTGGCCGGCGACTCGGCCGGCGGCAACCTGGCCGCGGTGCTCACCCAGTTGGCACGCGACGCCGGCGGACCGGAACTGAAGTTCCAGCTGCTGTGGTACCCGGCGCTGACCTGGGACACCACCCTGGGTTCCTACACCGAGAACGCCGAGGCCCCGATCCTGGATCTCGCGGCCATCGCCGGGTTCAGCGCCTGGTACGCCCCGGATCTGGACCTGACCGATGCGGCGGGGCTGCCCGCCACCCTGGCTCCCAGCCGGGCGGCCAGCCTGGCCGGGCTGCCGCCGGCCCACATCGCGGTGGCCGGCCACGACCCGCTGCGCGACGACGGCATCGTCTATGGCGAGCTGTTGGCCGCGGCCGGCGTCGAGGTCAGCGTGGATCACGCCGAATCGCTGATCCACGGGTATCTCGGCTACGCCGGCGTGGTGCCGGCGACCACCGAGGCCATGGATCGCGGCTTGTCCGCCCTGAGGGCCGCGCTGCACGCCTAGAGTCGGGGCATGGGTCACCAACCCGACCACCAGACCCTGATCGTCGGCGCCGGATTCTCCGGGATCGGCACCGCGATCAAGCTCGACGCCGCCGGGCTGCCCGACTATCTGATCGTCGAGGCCGGCCCGGAGGCGGGCGGGACGTGGCATTGGAACACCTATCCCGGCATCGGGGTGGACATCCCGTCGTTCTCCTACCAGTTCTCCTTCGAGCAGAGCCCCGACTGGAGCCGGACCTACGCGCCGGGCGCCGAGCTCAAGGCCTACGCCGAACACTGCGTGGCCAAGTACGGCATCGGCGAACGGATCCGGTTCGACACCACCGTCACCGGCGCGACCTTCGACGCCGCCGACAACCTGTGGCGAGTGTCCACCGACGCCGGCGAGCTCACCGCGCGCTACCTCGTCAACGCCGCCGGGGTGCTCAACGAGCCCAAGGCGCCCGACATCGACGGCGTGGACGACTTCGCCGGTCCCACCCTGCACACCGCGCGCTGGGACCACGGCGTGGAGCTGGCCGGCAAGCGCGTCGGGATCATCGGCACCGGCGCCTCGGCAGTCCAGGTGATTCCGGAGATCGCCCCGATTGTCCGACGGCTCACCGTATTTCAGCGCACACCCATCTGGTGCTTCCCCAAGGTGGATCTCCCGCTACCCCGGGCGGCGCGGCTGGCGATGCGGGTACCCGGCGGCAAACTGCTCGGGCGGGCGCTCAGCCAGGCCTTCGTCGAGGTGACCTTCCCGCTGTCGGCCCAGTACCACACGGTGTTCCCGATGGCCGGGCGCGCCGAGGCCGCCGGGCGGGCCTACCTGCGCCGCGAGGTGCGCGATCCGGTGGTGCGCGACAAGCTCACGCCCCGCTACGCCGTGGGCTGCAAACGACCCGGTTTCCACAACAGCTACCTGGCGACCTTCAACCGGGACAACGTCGCACTGGTCACCGAACCCATCGACCGGATCACCGGTTCGGGGGTGAGCACCGCCGACGGTGCGGGCCACGAACTCGACGTGCTGATCCTGGCGACCGGTTTCAAGGTGATGGACGTCGACAGCGCATCCTTCGCGCTGACCGGGCCGGCGGGGACCACGCTGGCGGAGTTCTGGAGCACGAACCGGATGCAGGCCTACGAGGGCGTCAGCGTCCCGGGCTTCCCGAACTTCTTCTGCGTGTGCGGCCCCTACGGCTACGTCGGATCGTCGTTCTTCGCGTTGATCGAAACCCAGACCCGGCACATCGTCCGGTGCCTGCGGCGTGCGCAGGCCGACGGCGCGACCCGCGTGGAGGTGCGCGCCGAGGCCAACGCCCGCTACTTCGCCGAGATGATGCGCAAGCGGCACCGCCAGATCTTCTGGCAGGACAGCTGCGCCCAGGCGAACAGCTACTACTTCGACAAGAACGGTGACGTGCCGCTACGTCCGGCGACGACGTGGGAGGCCGACCTCCGTAGCCGCCGCTTCGACCTCGACGACTACGTTTTCGCCAGCTGAGTCTTCACCGGGCGAGGTCGCTAGACGCTGGCCTTGAGGTCCTCGACCTTGTTGGTCTGCTCCCAGGGCAGCTCGACGTCGGTGCGACCGAAGTGCCCGTAGGCCGCGGTCTGCGCGTAGATGGGTCGCAGCAGGTCCAGGTCGCGGATCAACGCACCGGGACGCAGGTCGAAGACGCTGGTGATGGCCTTCTCGATGCGCGCCGGATCGACGGTCTCGGTGCCGAACGTCTCCACGAACAGCCCCACCGGAGCGGCCTTGCCGATCGCGTAGGCGACCTGGACCTCGACGCGTTCGGCCAGCCCCGCGGCGACCACGTTCTTGGCCACCCAGCGCATCGCGTACGCCGCGGACCGGTCCACCTTGGAGGGATCCTTGCCGGAGAACGCGCCGCCGCCGTGACGGGCCCAGCCGCCGTAGGTGTCGACGATGATCTTGCGGCCGGTCAGCCCCGCGTCGCCCATCGGGCCGCCGAGGACGAACTTGCCGGTCGGGTTGACCAGCAGCCGGAAGTCGGAGGTGTCCAGCGTGTCGTGGTTCAGGTCCGCCAGCACGGTGTTGACGACCTTCTCCCGGATGTCGGGGGTCAGCGTCAGGTCCAGGTCGATGCCGGCGGCGTGCTGGGTGGACAGCACCACGGTGTCCAGCCGGACCGGGGTGGTCCCGTCGTAGGCGACGGTGACCTGGGTCTTGCCGTCCGGGCGTAGGTAGTCGAGCACCCCGCTCTTGCGGACCTCGGTCAGTCGGCGCGACAGCCGGTGCGCCAGCGCGATCGGCAGCGGCATCAATTCCGGGGTGTCCTTGATGGCGTAGCCGAACATCAGCCCCTGATCGCCGGCGCCCTGGGCGTCCAGCGGATCGCCGGCACCCTCTACCCGCGCCTCATGGGCGGTGTCGACACCCTGGGCGATGTCCGGCGACTGGGCTCCGATGCCGATGTTGACGCCGCACGACGCGCCGTCGAAACCCTTATCCGAGGAGTCGTAGCCGATCTCGAGGATCCGATCCCGCACGGTCTGGGTGATGTCGGCGAACGCCTCCTTGGCGGTGGTGGTGACCTCGCCGACGACGTGCACCTGGCCGGTGGTGACCAACGTCTCCACCGCGACCCGCGACTTGGGGTCCTGGCTGAGCAACGAATCGAGCACCGAGTCGCTGATGGCGTCACAGATCTTGTCGGGGTGTCCCTCGGTCACCGACTCACTGGTAAACAGCCGACTCTTACCGCTCACGTTTCCGCCCTTCTGGCCCAGCTTCTGGTCCAAGATCGTTTAGTTCATCGAAGCTTATCCCGCTAGCGACGCAACCCTTCGGCGCACGCTGAGCGGCATCGTCGCGGGCGTTATCGGCCCCCGACCAACGCCGCGATCGAGTCAACGATACGACTCGCCATCAACGTCTTCGAGCCGTGTTCCAACGCCACTTCGGTCCCGTCGGCGCTCAGCAACCAACCGTCGTTGTTGTCGACCTCGAATGCGCGGCCATCGCCGACCGCGTTGACGACCAGCAGATCACAGCCTTTGCGCTGCAGTTTCGCGCGGGCGTGGAACAGCACATCGCCGTTGGCATCGCCCGTTTCGGCGGCGAACCCGACGATGGTGCGCATATTCGGCAACTGACCGTCGGCCCGCGCACGCACCGTCGCGGCCAACACGTCGTCGTTGCGGACCAGGTCGATCGAGCTCGGCTCCGAGTCGCCGCCCTTCTTGATCTTCGCCGCCGACACCACGGCGGGCCGGAAGTCGGCAACCGCGGCCGCCATCACCAGGACATTGGCCTGGGCGGCGTGCTTGGACACCGCGTCGCGCAGCTGTGCAGCCGATCCGATGCGGACCACGTCGACCCCGGCGGGATCGGCCAGTCCGGCGGTGTTGCCGGCGATCAGGGTGACCTCGGCGCCGCGCTGGGCCGCGACCCGCGCCACCGCGTAACCCTGTTTGCCCGAGCTGCGGTTGCCGATGAAGCGCACCGGGTCCAGCGGTTCGCGGGTGCCACCGGCCGTCACCAGGATTCGGGTGCCCGCCAGATCGTGCGGCAGCGCGTCGCCGCGTTCGAGCAGCAGCTGGGCGAACGTGGCGATCTCTTCGGGCTCGGGCAGCCGACCGGGCCCGGTATCGGCGCCCGTCAGGCGGCCGGCGGCCGGTTCGAGGACCACCGCGCCGCGCTTGCGCAGGGTGGCCACGTTGTCGACGGTGGCGGGATGCTGCCACATCTCGGTGTGCATGGCGGGCGCGAACAGCACCGGACACGTTACGGTCAGCAGGGTCGCGGTGAGCAGATCATCGGCGCGGCCCGCGACCGCGCGGGCCAGCAGGTCCGCGGTGGCCGGTGCGACGACGACGAGGTCGGCCTGCTGCCCGATCCGCACGTGCGGGACCTCGGGAACGTCCTCGAACACCCCGGTGCGCACCGGTTGACCGGACAGCGCCTCGAAGGTCGCGGCCCCGACGAATTTCAGGGCGGATTCGGTCGGGACGACCCGGACCTCATGGCCGGCCTCGGACAGCTGTCGAATTACCGAGCAGGCCTTGTAGGCCGCGATTCCGCCGGCTACTCCGACGATGATCCGTTTGGCAGCCATCACCGGTCGCCGCTCGCTACTCGCCTTCGGTGTGTTCGAGCAGGTCGCCGTGGATCTCGCGCATCGCGATCGACAGCGGCTTCTCCTGCAGACCCGGCTCCACCAGGGGGCCGACGTATTCGAGAATGCCGTCGCCGAGCTGGTTGTAGTAGTCGTTGATCTGCCGGGCGCGCTTGGCGGCGTAGATCACCAGCGCGTACTTGCTCGAGACCCGCTCCAGCAACTCATCGATGGGCGGGTTGGTGATGCCCAGCGGCGTGTCGTAGGCGTCGACTCCCGCGGCGTCGACCGCGTCGGTGGCGGTCAGGGTGTCGGCGTGCGTGTTAGTCACTGAAAAACTCTCCTGGCAGTTGCTGAAAGCACATTCTCGAAAGATCTGTTCTGGAAAATGCCGTCTCAAGGGCGCGTAAGCAGCAAGGATACCAATTCGGAGCAGGCGGTTTCCAATTCGCTGTTGACCACCACCACATCGAAGTCGCCCTGAGCAGCGATTTCTTCACGTGCGGTGGCCAATCGGCGCGCAATGACCTCCGGCGATTCGGTGCCGCGCCCCACCAGTCGGGCCTCCAGCACCGCCCAGCTCGGCGGCGCCAGGAACACCGAGGTCGCCGCCGGAAGCGCCTGCTTGACCGCGCGCGCCCCGGCCAGGTCCACCTCGATCAAGACCGGCCGGCCCTCCTGCACCGCAGCGCGGACCGGCTCCGCCGGGGTGCCGGAACGGTGCAGGCCGCCGTGGATCTCGGCCCATTCGAGCAATTCACCGCGGTCGATCAGGTCCTGGAACGCTGCGGACGTCACGAAGTGATAGTCGACACCGTCGACCTCGCCCGGACGCGCCGCCCTGGTGGTGGCGGACACGCTGAAGAACAGCCCGGGGACCCGATCTCGCAAGCAGCGCACCACGGTCGACTTTCCGACCGCGGAGGGGCCGGACAGCACGACTACGCGGCCGTCCGGTCCCCCGCTGGTGCCCACGACCCCCTTAGGAGGGGTCGAACTTTTCCAGCAGCGCCTTGCGCTGCCGGTCGCCGAGGCCGCGCAGGCGGCGGGTCGGCGCGATCTCGAGCTCGGTCATGATCTCCTGGGCCTTGACCTTGCCCACCTTGGGCAGGGCTTCCAGCAGGGCGGAGACCTTCATCTTTCCGAGGACCTCGTCGGTCTCGGCGTCCTTCAGGACTTGCTTGAGGTTGGTGCCGCCGCGCTTGAGCCGATCCTTGAGCTCAGCTCGGGCTCGACGTGCGGCGGCAGCCTTCTCCAACGCTGCCGCGCGCTGTTCGTCGGTCAACTGGGGAAGGGCCACGATTCCTCCATCTCATTGGTCCATCTAGGCCATTTAACACCGTTGGCCGGGTACTTCAGCCAGCGACGACGACCGTACCCAGGCTCTCTGACGAAATCTAACCCCACCCCCTGGTTACGGCGTCAAATCCCGGCGTCCCGGGCCCCCTCGAATCGGGGCCGCCCGGTGCTGCGCAGCGCCGGTTTCGGCGAGATCGCGCGGGTCGGCTGCCGTAACCGACTGCATTTCAAGACGTTTCGCCACGTGGAAGCCGTATTTGGTCCACCGGCCGCGCGGCCGGCCCACGTTGTGGGACCCGCGAACGGCGCCGAAAGAAAAATTTTGGCTGGTCCTGGGGTTTCGGGCGTGTCGGGCACCCCTGGACGTGGGTCGCGCTGCGAAGGCTGCCGGCGGCCGCGACCAGCGCGAATGCCGGGGGCCTCTGGGACGGAAGGGACGCAAGGGGGAGGTGGTTCGCCCGCGTTCACGTCACCGCTGGCTGATTCGGGGACATCTCGACCCACCGGTGGGGGTTCGCGAGGTGCTTCGTGGTGACGACTTGCTGACGATGCCCTCTCGCCGCCCGCTCGCCCCCCGAAAGAGTCTCCGACGACCACTGCGACGTCGCCACCGAAGGACTTAGTCGCACTCCCCCGTCGTCGCGCGGGCGCCAAAGACCGCGGCGTGACGGTGGGCGCGACGGTGCCGTTCACCGGGGTGCCATGCCCGGCCCGATGACCCGTTGCACACCTGAAAGATGCTGGCGTAGAGGACATCCCGAGAATTGACAAGGGCAGGAGACTTCGGCGAGGCGACCGCTTCCACCACGAAGTTCGTTGCCATGGGTACCGGACCGCCGCAGGTCGCGAAGATCCCGGCCATCCTGATCGATCGGTTGGTTTCGCCCACGGCGAGCGCCGACGGTGTGCGCGGAAAGGCATAGCCGGAAACACCGTAGCAACCAGCGCGCCCCGCCCAGCTCCACAAAACCAGTGCTACTAAGTAAGTGCTTGCTAATGAGGATCCACCGCGGCACCATCTGTAATTGCCGGGGATGCGCGACGAAGAGGCGGAGATGACAGACACCGATCTGACAGTCGACCAACACGCCGTCGAGGTGCTGATTCTGGGAGCCGGGGTATCCGGCATCGCCGCGGCGATCGGATTGCAGAACACCGGGATCCACGATCTGGTCCTCATCGAGCGCGCGGACGCGGTCGGCGGCACCTGGCACTTCAACACCTATCCGGGATGCGCGGTGGACATCCCCTCGCACGTGTATTCGTTCTCCTACGCGCTCAAGCCGGACTGGTCCCGGGTGTACGGGACGCGGGCCGAACTGCGGGATTACATCGGCCAGGTCGTCGACGACTTCGGCGTGCGAGACAAGATCCGCACCCAGACCGAGGTGCTCGACGCGCGTTGGGACTCCGGTCAGGAACGCTAGCACGTGACCACCAACCGCGGCACATACCTCGCACGGTTCTTCGTGATCGCCGCCGGCCCGCTGCACGAGCCGATGATCCCCGACCTCCCGGGTCGAGACACCTTCAAGGGCAAGGTATTTCACTCCTCGCACTGGCCCACCGACCTCGACCTCACGGGGCGACAGGTGGTGGCGATCGGCAACGGCGCGTCCGCCATCCAATTCGTTCCGGCGGTCCAACCCGTGGTCGGCAGGCTCACCATCCTGCAGCGCACCCCGTCGTGGGTCCTACCCAAGCCCGATTGGGACATCAGCGAGCGTTCGAAGCGATTCCTCGCGCGGTTCCCGGCATCGATGAAGTTGCTCCGGGCACTGGAGTGGGCCTTGCTGGATCCGCTGGTGAGCATCTCGCTACGGTCACCACGTTTCGCCGGTTTGCTGAGCCTGGCGGGCCGGCTGCATATTCGCCGGCACATCAAGGACAGCGCACTCCGACGCGCGGTGACACCGAACTACACCCCCACCTGCAAACGCCTGCTGTTCTCCAACGACTACTTCCCGGCATTGACGGCACCCAACGTCGAGCTGCTCGACTCGCCCGCCGCCGAGATCCGCGAACATTCCGTGGTTACCGCGGCCGGGTGTGAAATCCCTGCTGACACAATAATTTTCGGGACCGGATTTCACACGCTGCAGCACCACCCGGTAGCCCAACGCATCCGCGGCAGATCCGGCGAGACGCTGGCCGAGGTGTGGAAGGGCAACCCGAAGGCGCACATGGGCACCACCATCAACGGTTTCCCCAACGCATTCATGATGTTCGGCCCCAACGTCGGCACGCTATCCGGCTTCACCATGGCCGAGGCGCAGGCCAATTACCTCGTCGGCGCGATCAAGGCCACCAACGCCCTCGGCGTCGCTGCTCTCGACGTGACCGGCGCAGCGCAGGACGCCTTCGTCGCCGCAGCAGACAAGATGCTGAACAAGTCGAGCCTGGCCCTGGGCGGCTGTGACAGCTACTACTTGGCCGACGGCCACCGACGGGTTTCCCTTGCCTGGCCCGGGTCGATGTACTCACTGACCCGGCGACTTCGCACGTTCGACGTGGAGTCCTACGCGCCGGCAACCGCAGCGGCCACGTGACGCAAAGGATGCACCCCGGAGGACAAGTGGTGAGCACCCAACAGCGCGCCGCATCGGCGCAAAAGCGGATGAGTGCCGAGCAGCGGCGCGCGCACATCGAAATGTCGGCCCGGGACGTTTTCATTGCCCAGGGGCTGAAGGGCGCGCGGACTCGCGACATCGCGGCTGCGGCCGGCATCAACGAGGCGCTGCTGTACCGACACTTCGCGTCCAAAGAGGACCTGTTCGCCGCGGCTGTCGTCGCGCCCCTGCGCGAACTCATCGCACGCCGGGCCGAAGCCGACAGCCTTCCCCCCACCGACGCGCAAACCTCCCGGGACGAGATGGTCGAGCGAACCCGCCTGTTCATCGCCAGCCTGATCGACGTGATGCGCGACGTCGCACCCCTGCTGGGGGTGCTGATGTTCGATGGTGAGGAATCGGCACGCAGCCACTACGAAGAGATCCTGGCGCCGGTGCTCCAGGAGATCGGCGACCGCATCCGGACCAACCTCGGCTGGTGGGATCACCGCACCTTCGATGTCGACGCGGCCGTCCGGTTCGCGTTCGGTGCGGTGTGGTTCGACGTGCTCTCGGGCCGCCTCGAGAACCGCGCGATCGACGCCGAGACCGCGTCCCGCGAGATCGCCGAGATGGTGGTGTTGGGTCTGGCAACCCGTTCCTGACACGGCCCATCCGGCCGACGGCGGCGCAGTTTTCAGACCAGGTAGGCGACCTGGTCGCGGATCCGCTCTGCTGCGGCCCGCACCGCGGCGGCATCCGGCCCGGCTTTGAGCACCTCGCGCGACACCGCGGGCAGGACCCGAGCGCCCAATCGGCCCAGATCTTCGGCGCGTCCACCCTGGGCGCCCAACCCGGGCGCCAGAACCGGGCCGTCGAGGGCACTCAGGTCAGGCAGCTCGGACAACGTCGCTCCGACCACCACGCCGATGGAACCCGTTCCGGTTGCACTGTTCTCGGCACCTGCCGCGTCGACGACGGACTGCGCGACAGTACGGCCGGCGATGCTGGCCCGCTGCACCCCGGCGCCCTCCGGGTTCGAGGTGGCGGCCAGCACGAAAACACCCCGGCCACGCTCGGCGGCGGTGTCCAGCAGCGGCCGCAGCGACTCGAAGCCCAGATACGGCGACGCGGTCACCGCGTCGCTGGCCAGCGGCGAGTCGCCGAGCCAGGCCGCGGCGTAGGCCGCCATGGTGGTACCGATGTCGCCGCGCTTGGCATCTGCCAGGACCAGCACGCCGGTCGCCCGCAACTCGGCGATGGTGCGTTCCAGCACCGCGTAACCCGCGGCGCCGTAGGCCTCGAAAAACGCGACCTGCGGTTTGACGACGGCGAACCCGGCGTAGGCCTCCACGCAGATCGCGCTGAACGCGGCCAGCCCGTCGGCGTCGGCCGTCAGCCCCCAGGCTGTCAACAGCTCCGGGTGCGGATCGATGCCCAGACACAACGGCCCGCGGGCGGCGACCGCCTCGGCCAGCCGGACCCCGAAGCCCGCCATGCTCAGTGCCCGTCCAGCGTGGCGTGCAGTTCCTGCAGGGACCGCACACCGATGTCGCCGCGGATGCCGGCCTCGATGCCCTGCACCGCGGCCGAGGCGCCCTGCACGGTGGTCACGCAGGGGATGTTCATCTGGACCGCGGCGGCCCGGATCTCGTAACCGTCGACCCGGGGCCCGGAGTTGCCGTAGGGGGTGTTGACCACCAGGTCCACCTCGCCGGCGCGGATCGCGTCGACCGCCGTCAGTGCCGGCCGGTCCGGGCTGGGCTCCTCGAAGTTCTTCCGCACCACCTCGCACGGAATCCCGTTGCGGCGCAGCATCTCCGCGGTGCCCTCGGTGGCCAGTACCCGGAAACCGAGGTCCGCCAACCGTTTCACCGGGAACACCAAGGACCGCTTGTCGCGGTTGGCCACCGACACGAAGATGGTGCCGCGCGCCGGCAGCGAGCCATAGGCGGCGGTCTGGCTCTTCGCGAAGGCCTTGCCGAAGTCGGAGTCGATGCCCATCACCTCGCCGGTGGACTTCATCTCCGGGCCCAGCAGCGAGTCGACTCCCGAGCCGTCGGCCTGCCGGAACCGGTGGAACGGCAGCACCGCCTCCTTGACCGCGATCGGAGCGTGCGGCGCCGGGCTGGCCCCGTCGCCGTCGGCGGCCAGCATCCCCTCGGCGCGCAGCTCGGCGATGGTGGCGCCCAACATGACCCGTGCGCAGGCCTTGGCCAGCGGCACGGCGGTGGCCTTGGAGACGAAGGGCACAGTGCGGCTGGCCCGGGGGTTGGCCTCCAGCACGTAGAGGACGTCCTCCTTCAGCGCGTACTGCACGTTGAGCAGACCGACCACGCCGATGCCCTTGGCAATGGCCTCGGTGGCGCGCCGCACCGCGGCGATGTCGGTGCGGCCCAGCGTGACCGGCGGCAGCGCGCACGCCGAGTCGCCGGAGTGGATGCCGGCCTCCTCGATGTGTTCCATCACCCCGCCGATGTAGACGTCGGTGCCGTCGCACAGCGCGTCGACGTCGATCTCGATGGCGTCCTCGAGGAACCGGTCGACGAGCACCGGGTGCTCGGGCGAGAGTTCGGTGGCCCGCATGATGTAGCCCTGCAGGGTCTCCTCGTCGTAGACGATCTCCATGCCGCGCCCACCGAGTACGTACGACGGGCGCACCAGCACCGGGTAGCCGATGTCGGCGGCGATGGTACGGGCCTGCTCGAAGGTCGTCGCGGTGCCGAACCGCGGGGCGGGCAGACCCGCGGCGGTCAGCACCTCGCCGAACCGGCCGCGGTCCTCGGCCAGGTCGATGGCCTCCGGTCGGGTCCCCACGATCGGGACGCCGGCCCGTTCGAGCCGGTCGGCCAGCCCCAGCGGGGTCTGGCCGCCGAGCTGCACGATCACCCCGACGACGCCGGGGCCGCCGGCGCCGGACTCCTGTTCGGCGTGGTAGACCTCCAGGACGTCCTCGAAGGTCAGCGGTTCGAAGTAGAGCCGGTCGGCGGTGTCGTAGTCGGTGGACACCGTCTCCGGGTTGCAGTTCACCATGACCGTCTCGAAGCCGGCCCCGCTGAGCGTGGTCGCGGCATGCACACAGCTGTAGTCGAACTCGATGCCCTGACCGATGCGGTTGGGACCCGACCCCAAGATGAGCACCTTGGGCCGGTCGGCCTGCGGGGCCACCTCGCTCTCGGCGGCGGGATCCAGTTCGTAGGTGCTGTAGTGGTACGGCGTCTTGGCCTCGAACTCCGCGGCGCAGGTGTCGACGGTCTTGAAGACCGGGTGCACACCGAGCCGCTCGCGCAGCACCCGCACTCCGACCTCGCCGGCCAATTCGGGTCGCAGACAGGCGATCTGGTGGTCCGACAGGCCCTGGTACTTGGCGCGGCGCAACAGCTGCGCGTCCAGCACCGGCGCCGCCAGCAGCTGGTCGCGCAGCGCCACCAGGCCGGCGATCTGGTCGAGGAACCAGGGGTCGACGCCGGAGGCCGCCGCGACCTGCTCGACCGTCGCGCCCAGGCGCAACGCCAGCTCGATGTCGTAGAGCCGGCCGTCGGTCGGCGTCCGCAGCCGCTCCAGCAGGTCCTCGACGCTGACGTCGGGGTCCGGTCCGGTCCAGAAACCGGCCCGCTTGGTCTCCAGCGAGCGCATCACCTTGCCGAGCGCCTCGACGAAGTTGCGGCCCAACGACATCGCCTCGCCCACCGACTTCATGGTGGTGGTCAGGGTCGCGTCCGCCCCGGGGAACTTCTCGAATGCGAACCGCGGGGCCTTGACCACCACGTAGTCCAGCGTGGGTTCGAAGCAGGCCGGGGTTTCCTTGGTGATGTCGTTGACGATCTCGTCGAGGGTGTAGCCGATGGCCAACTTGGCGGCGATCTTGGCGATCGGGAAGCCGGTGGCCTTCGAGGCCAGCGCGGAGGACCGCGACACCCGGGGGTTCATCTCGATGACGATCAACCGGCCGTCGCGCGGATCGACGGCGAACTGGATGTTGCAGCCGCCGGTGTCGACGCCGACCTCACGCAGGATCGCGATGCCCAGGTCGCGCATGACCTGGTACTCGCGGTCGGTCAGGGTCATGGCCGGCGCCACGGTCACCGAGTCACCGGTGTGCACGCCCATCGGGTCGACGTTCTCGATCGAGCACACCACCACGACGTTGTCGCGGCCGTCGCGCATCAGCTCGAGCTCGTATTCCTTCCAGCCGTAGATCGACTCCTCGATCAGCACGTTCGCCGACGGGGACGCCGCCAGGCCGTCGCCGGCCATCCGCTCCACGTCGTCGAGGCTGGCCGCCATGCCCGAGCCCAGCCCGCCCATGGTGAAGCTGGGTCGGACCACCACGGGCAGGCCGAGGTCGGCCACCGCCTCGCGCACCTCCGCCATGGTGTAACAGACCCGGCTGCGGGCGGATTCGCCGCCGACCTTGGCGACGATGTCCTTGAACTTCTGCCGGTCCTCGCCGCGCTGGATGGCGTCGAAGTCGGCGCCGATCAGCTCGACGCCGTACTTCTCGAGCACCCCGTTCTCGTGCAGCGCTACCGCGGTGTTCAGCGCGGTCTGCCCGCCGAGGGTGGCCAGCAGCGCGTCGATCTTGTTGCCGCGCTCGGCCTGCTGGGCGATGACCTTCTCCACGAACGCCGGGGTGATCGGTTCGACGTAGGTGTGGTCGGCGTACTCGGGGTCGGTCATGATGGTCGCCGGATTCGAGTTGACCAGGCTGACCTGCAGACCTTCGGCGCGCAGCACGCGGCAGGCCTGGGTGCCCGAGTAGTCGAATTCGCAGGCCTGACCGATGACGATCGGTCCGGACCCGATCACCAGGACATGGTTGAGGTCGTTACGGCGAGGCATCAGCGCCCTTCCCTTCCGGCGCGAGCGTGCGCGATCACGGTGAAACTGTCGGTGTGTCGGCCGGGGACATGCACACTCGCGGTGGTTGTGGTGCTCACGCGAGGTCCTCCCCCGCCATCACCGCGATGAACTGGTCGAACAGGTTCTCGGCGTCGTGCGGTCCGGCGGCAGCCTCCGGGTGGTACTGCACCGAGAAGGCCCGGCCGCTGAGCAACCGAATGCCCTCCACGACACCGTCGTTGGCGCAGGTGTGGCTGACCACGGCGGGGCCGAAGGGGGTGTCGAACTGCTCGCCGGCCTCCCCCTCGAGCGCGAAGCCGTGGTTCTGCGCGGTGATCGCCACCCGGCCGGTGGTGTGGTCGATGACCGGGACGTTGATCCCGCGGTGCCCGAAGGTCATCTTGTAGGTGGACCGACCGAGGGCGCGGCCGAGCAACTGGTTGCCGAAGCAGATGCCGAACACCGGGATGTCGGCGCCGAGCGCCTCCCGGACCACCGTCACCACGTGGTCGGCGGCGGCCGGGTCGCCGGGCCCGTTGGACAGGAACAGCCCGTCCGGCTTGAGGTCGGCGATCTCCTCGAAGGTGGTCGCCGACGGCAACACCTGGCTGCGGACCCCCCGGCGCGCGAAGATCCGCGGGGTGTTGGTCTTTATGCCGAGGTCGATCGCGGCCACCGTGAACCGGTGCGCGCCCTCGGGTTCCACGACGTAGCGCACGTCGGTGCTGACCTCGCCGGCGAGGTCGGCCCCGAGCATCGAGGGCTGGGCGTTGACCCGCTCGACGAGTTCGTCGGCCGGGGCGGCGGCCGCCGGCCCGGAGAAGATCCCGGCTTTCATCGACCCGCGGGTGCGCAGGTGACGCACCACCGCCCGGGTGTCGATCCCGGCGATGCCGACGATGTTCTGGCGCTCCAGTTCGGCGTCCAGCGTGCCGGTGGCCCGCCAGTTCGAGGCGCGCGGCGACGGGTCGCGCACCGCGTACCCGGCGACCCAGATGCGGTCCCCGCGGCTCTCGCTGTCCTCGCCGTTCCACCCGGTGTTGCCGATCTGCGGCGCGGTGGCGACGACGATCTGGCGGTGGTAGCTCGGATCGGTCAGCGTCTCCTGGTAGCCGGACATGCCGGTGGAGAACACCGCCTCGCCCAGGGCCTGCCCGACCGCCCCGAACGGGGTGCCGGTGAACACCCGGCCGTCCTCGAGCACCAGCAGGGCTGTTGTGTGGTCCACAGTGTCGGTCACAGGACCTCCGTTCCGTTAGAAGATGTGTCCGTCCCGTCCGACACCCAGTGCCGGTATTCCCGGCGGTCGTCGGCGCGGAAACCGGTGTCGATCTCGGTTCCCGAGGGCAGTCGCCAGCGGATCGCCAGGATGCCGTCGTGGGTCAGTGCCTTGCCCGCGATGCCGCGCTCGGTGCGGATCGCGGTGATCGCCTCGTCGGGAATCCAGATCGGGCTCGCGCCGGTGCGTTGCAGCATCACCCCCTCCGGATAGCGGGTGATCACCGCCTTGGACCGATAACCCCAGTCGCCCACCGCGATCCGGTCCTGCCAGCTCGGCGCCAGCGTGCTGCCCACGTAGAGGCCCTTGATGCCGGGGATCAGGGCGGGCCCGACGGTGTCCGGCAGCGCCGGGATCTGGCCGATGAGCTCCAGCTGGCGTTCGGCGCGCCGGCGCCAGCCGCGCAGCACCAGGTAGATGAGGACGGCGATGAGCACCGCCACCACCGCGGCGAACACCAGCGAGGCCATCAGCGTGGGGGTGTTCATCGGACGACGGCCCCGTCGCGTGCGGTGATCTTGCCGCGCAGCAGGGTCGCGGTCACCGTGGCCGGCAGGGTCATCGACTCGAACGGCGTGTTGGCCGACCGGCTGGCCAGGTCGGGGCCGGACACGGTCCAGTTGGTGTCGGGGTTCACCACCGTCAGGTTGGCCGGCTCGCCGACCTCCAGCGGGCGGCCGTGATCCGGCAACCCGGCGATGCGGGCCGGGTTCTCGCTCATCACGCGGGCGACGCCGCGCCAGTCCAGCAGCCCCGGGTTCACCATCGTTTCGACGACCACCGACAGTGCGGTCTGCAGGCCGAGCATGCCCGGCCGGGCCTGGGAGAACTCGCAGCACTTCTCGTGTTCGGCGTGCGGAGCGTGATCGGTGGCCACGCAGTCGATCACGCCGTCGGCGAGCGCGCGGCGCAGGGCGACCGCGTCGGAGGCCTCCCGCAGCGGCGGGTTCACCCGGTTCACGCCGTCGTAGCCGGCCAGCCGGCTGTCGTCGAGCAGCAGGTGGTGCGGCGTTACCTCGGCGGTGATCGAGATCCCCTGCCCCTTGGCCCATTTCAGGATCTCGACGGTGCCGGCGGTCGACGCGTGGCAGATGTGCACCCGGGTGTCGGCGTCGCGGGCCAGCAGGGCATCGCGGGCGACGATCGACTCCTCGGCGGCGCGCGGCCAGCCGGTCAGGCCCAGCCGCGCGGCCGTCGGCCCCTCGTGGGCCACGGCGCCGACGGTCAGGCGCGGTTCCTCGGCGTGCTGGGCGATGAGCACGCCGAGCCCCTTGGCGTACTCCAGCGCCCGACGCATGACCAGCGGATCGTGCACGCAGTGGCCGTCGTCGGAGAAGACCCGCACACCGGCGGCGCCGCCCGCCATCATCGCCATTTCGGTCAGCTGGGTGCCCTGCAGGCCCACGGTGACCGCGCCGACCGGATGCACGTCGACCAGGCCGACCTGCTGACCGCGGTGCCAGACGTGGTCGGTGACCACCGGCGAATCAGCCACCGGTGTGGTGTTGGCCATCGCGAAGACCGCCGTGTAACCGCCGAGCGCCGCCGCGGCCGAACCGGTTTCGATGGTCTCGGTGTCCTCGCGGCCGGGCTCGCGCAGATGCGTGTGCAGATCCACGAAGCCGGGCAGCAGCACCTGGCCGGCCGCGTCGATCACGGTGCGGTCCGCGTTTGCGGACACCGAACCCGCGGGCGCGATCTCGACGATCTGCCCGTCCTCGACCACCACGTCGACCGGTTCGCCCTGCCCGTAGCGCCGGGCCCCGGCGATCAGCACACTCATTTGACTCCTCCCGCGTCCGCGGCCACCTCGGCGGACCGGTCCGCCCCGACCAGCAGATGGAACAGCACCGCCATCCGGACGTGCACACCGTTGGAAACCTGTTGCAGCACCGCCGATTGCGAAGAATCCGCGACCGAGGAGGCGATCTCCATGCCGCGCAGCATCGGACCCGGGTGCAGCACCACGGCGTGCTCGGGCAGCAGCGCCCGCCGTGCCTCGGAGAGCCCATAGAGCACCGAGTACTCCCGGGCCGACGGGAAGAAACCGCCGGTCATCCGCTCGGCCTGCACCCGCAGCATCAGCACCGCGTCGGCGGCGGGCAGTTCGGCGTCGAGGTCGTGGGTCACCGTGACCGGCCAGGCGTCGACACCGACCGGCAGCAGGGTCGGCGGTGCCACCACCACCACCTCGGCACCGAGAGTGGCCAGCAGGGTGACGTTGGACCGGGCGACCCGACTGTGCAAGATGTCGCCGACGATCACCACCCGCCGGCCCGCAATCTCGCCCAGCCGCTGCCGCAGCGTCAGCGCGTCCAGCAACGCCTGGGTCGGGTGTTCGTGGGTGCCGTCGCCGGCGTTGATGACCGCCGGGCCCGAGGCCAGCGGGTCGGCGGGCCGGGTCCAGTGCGCGAGTTGCTGCGCGGCCCCCGAGGCCGGGTGCCGGATGATCAGGGCGTCGGCGCCGGCCGCGCGCAGCGTCAACGCGGTGTCGCGCAGCGATTCGCCCTTGCCCACCGAGGACCCCGAGGCGCTGACGTTGATGACGTCGGCGCTCATCCACTTGCCGGCCACCTCGAAGGACACCCGGGTGCGGGTGGAGTTCTCGTAGAACATCGTGATGACGGTGCGCCCCCGCAGCGTCGGCAGCTTCTTGACCTCGCGACCCAGCAACGCCGCGGCGAACCGGTCGGCGTCGTCGAGAATCGCGGTGGCCTCGTCGCGGCTCAGATCAGCCGCATTGAGCAGGTGTTTCACCGGGCGGGACCTCCATGCGGGGCGATCCGGACGGAGTCGTAGCCGTCCGATTCCTCGAGTCGGAGCTTGACGTTCTCGCTGCGCGAGGTGGGCACGTTCTTGCCGACGTAGTCGGCGCGGATGGGCAGTTCCCGGTGGCCGCGGTCGACCAGCACGGCCAGTTGCACGGCCCGCGGCCGCCCGATGTCGCGCAGGGCGTCCAGCGCCGAGCGCACCGATCGGCCGGAGTACAACACGTCGTCGACCAGGATCACCAGCGCCCCGTCGATCCCGCCGGCCGGGATCGAGGTGTCCTCCAGCGGCCGGGGCGGCTTGGTGTTCAGGTCGTCGCGATACAGCGTGATGTCCAGGGCCCCGTGCGCCACGTCGACGCCGGAGAACTCGGCGATGTTGCGGGCCAGCCGGCGGGCCAGCACCACGCCGCGGGTCGGGATACCCAGCAGGACCACGCGCGGCGCCTCGGCGCCGTCCAGCGCGGTCTTCTCGATGATCTGATGGGCGATACGGGAGATGGTGCGACTGACGTCCGCTGCGGACATCAGCTCCCGGTCGGTGTCTTCAGAGCCGTTTTTGGCGCCCACGAATGAACCTGACCTCCTTCTCCGCCTCTCTGGACGGATCGTTAAAGGATGTCGAACTGCCGGGCAGCTTAGCAGCCGCGAGCGCCGAACACCCCATCGCCGGTACCTGGTCGCCGAACGCGGTCAGTACGCTGACGGCGATGAACCTAGACGGAAACGCCGCCTCCATTCGCGAGGCCTGCGATGCGGGCCTGCTCTCCGGGGCGGTCACCATGGTGTGGCAGCGCGGTCAGGTGCGGCAGGTCAACGAGATCGGCCACCGAGACATCGAGGCCGGGCTGCCGATGCAGCGGGACACCATCTTCCGCATCGCGTCGATGACCAAGCCGGTCACCGTCGCCGCAGCCATGGCCCTGATCGACGAGGGCCGACTGGCCTTGACCGACCCCGTGACCCACTGGCTGCCCGAGTTCGCGACCATGCGGGTGCTGGCCGATCCGCGGGGCGGGTTGGCGCAGACGGTGCCGGCGCAGCGCCCCATCACCGTCGACGACCTGATGACCCACCGCAGCGGGCTCGCCTACCAGTTCTCCATTCCCGGCCCGCTGGCCCGGGCGTATGCGCAGCTGCCGATGCGCCAGGACCAGGACCGCTGGCTGGCCGAACTGGCCGAGCTCCCGCTGGTACATCAGCCCGGGGCCCAGCTGACCTACAGCCACGCCACCGACGTGTTGGGCATCATGGTGTCCCGGATCGAGGGCAAGCCGCTGCACCAGGTTCTCGCCGAGCGCATCTTCGAGCCGCTGGCGATGACCGACACCGGCTTCTTCCTCACCCCGGAGGGGCGTCGACGGTCGGCCACCATGTATCGGCTGGACGCGCAGAACACGTTGCAGCACAACG
Source organism: Mycolicibacterium sp. MU0050 (assembly GCF_963378085.1). Classification (GTDB taxonomy): domain Bacteria; phylum Actinomycetota; class Actinomycetes; order Mycobacteriales; family Mycobacteriaceae; genus Mycobacterium; species Mycobacterium wendilense. The sequence goes on from NZ_OY726395.1 coordinate 2,775,244, forward strand.
TGATGGGTCCCGCCCCGATTGCGCCGCCACCGTTCTGTCAGGGCGGTGCCGGGCTGTGGTCCACCGTCGACGACTATCTGCGCTTCGCGCGGATGCTGCTCGGCGGCGGCACCCTCGACGGCGTCCGGCTGCTGTCCGAGCAGTCGGTGGCCGCGATGCGCACGGACCGCCTGACCGAGGCGCAGAAGCGAATCCCCTTCTTGGGCATGCCGTATTGGGTCGGCCGCGGGTTCGGGTTGAACCTGTCGGTGGTCACCGATCCGGCCAAGTCGGCACCGTTGTTCGGGCCCGGCGGGGCGGGTTCGTTCACCTGGCCCGGCGCGTACGGCACCTGGTGGCAGGCCGACCCTTCGGCGGACCTGATCCTGATCTACCTGATCCAGAACGCGCCGGACCTGTCCCCCGACGCCGCCGCGGCGATTGCCGGGAACACCTCGCTGGCGTCGTTGCGCACCGCGCAACCCCGGTTCGTACGACGGACGTACGCGGCGCTGGACCTCTGACCCGCCGGCCGGTCAGATCATCGCGATCGGCGAGACCTTCGCGCCGACCTCGCAGGCGCCGGCCAGTTCCCGGCTGACGTCGTAGTCGAACACGACGTGCCCACAGATGACGTCGACGTCCCGCTTGGCGCGCTGCATGGGGTTGGTCAGGAATTGCGCGCTGGCCCCGGACGCCTCGAGCAGATCGGCGATCACCGAACGGGATTCGTGCACGATATGCGCCGCGGCGGCACGCGCCGAGGCCCGGTGGGCCCGCGACACCGAGTCACCGGCAGCCATCGCCTGCTCGATCCCGGCGACGGTGTGGTCGAGCAGGGCGCGCAGCGCGGCCAACCGCACCCGTGCATCGCCCAGCCGGATCTGCGCCGCCGGCTGATCCTTTTGCGCCACACCGGAATAGGCCAGCACCCGTTCGGCAAGCCGGCGACCGAACATGTCGGTCACCGCCTCGGCGGCGCCGAAGGCCGGCATCGCGGCCACCAGGGACAGCGCGGGGACCAGCGGCCAGCGGTAGGTGCTCGCGTCGTGCAACGCCGCCCCCGGCGCGGTGCCGCCGTAGATGTCGATGACGTTGGCCAGCCGGTGTGCGGGCACGAAGACGTCGGTGACGACGACGTCGTTGGAGCCGGTGGCCCGCATCCCGGCCGTGTGCCAGACGTCGACCACCTCGACGTCGGCCATCGGCAACAGTGCCAGGGCCGGGTAGATCTCGGTGTCGGCGCCGCACAACGCCCCCACCAGGATCCAGTCGGCGTCCATCACCCCGGTCGCCCAGGACCAGCGCCCGGACAGCCGCACGCCGCCGTCGACGGGGGTGCCGCGGCCGGTCGGCGCCAGCGGCGCGGGACACAACACCGGGCCGTCGGCGAACACCTCGTCCTGCGCGCGTTCGTCGAACAGCGCCAGCATCCAGTTGTGCAGGATGTAGAAGCCCAATGTCCATGCGCTGGAGGCACATCCGTGCGCCATGGCGCGGATCGGGTCGAGGATCTCGGGGAAGTCGGCCTGTTGGCCGCCGTACCGGGCCGGCAGCAGCAGGTTGGCCGCCCCGCTGGCCCGGAAGTCGGCGATGGTGGCCGCGGGCAGCCGCCGCAGTCCCTCGGCCTCGGCGGCGCGGTCGGCCAGGGCCGCGACGAACGCGTCATCGATCGCTGTCATGCGCTGGACGCTACCATACCTTTAGGTATGGAGACCGACGTCGGCCGGGGCGAACGGCGTTCAGTAGCCCCACATCGTCGTGCAGAAAGTCGTCGTGCAGCAAGTCTCGAAGTGAGCCGTCATTCGACGTCGCGGTCGGTGACCAGGTCCTTGAGCCGCTCGACGGAGTGACCCGCGATATCGAGCGAGTCCTGGACGATGTTGCTGACGCCCTCGGTGACGTTGCCCTTGAGAACCTCTATCGCGTTATCGACGATGTCGCCCGACATCTCCACCGCGTAGGTGGCGATGTCACGGGCCGTGTCGATCGCGTTCTTGGGATTAACACCCATCGCTGCTCAACCTTTCCTGAGGTGGTGCGCCCAGCCAACCAGACCCGGCCGGCGGATGCGAGGGCACCTCAGGGCTGATCGTCGGTGATCCCGATCGCCCGGACCGCCTCGGCCGCGGCCCGGATCTGCGGCGTCACCAGCATGACCTGACCCAGCACCCCGTTGACGAAGGCGGGCGAATCGTCGGTGGACAACTCCTTGGCCAGCTCCACGGCCTCGTCGACGGCGACCGGTTCAGGGACGTCCTCGGCGTGCAGCAACTCCCAGACCGCGACCCGCAGGATCGCGCGGTCCACGGCGGGCAGCCGCGCCAGCGTCCAGCCCTGCAGGTGCGAGCTGATCAGGTCGTCGATGTGGGCGCCGTGTTCGGTCACTCCGCGGACCACCGTCTCGGTGTAGGGCGCGACCGGGTCGATCTCGGGCTTCTGGGCGGCCAGTGCCGAGCGCGTTTCGGCGCATTCGGCCGGGGTCAGCCCGCGCGCCTCCGCCTCGAACAACAGATCGACGGCGCGCTTGCGGGCGTGGTGTCGACCCCGGGTGGTCTTGTGGTGTCTGCCGTCAGCCATTCACGCGGCCCAGGTAACTTCCGTCGCGGGTGTCGACCTTCAGCCGGTCGCCGGTGTTGATGAACAGCGGCACCTGGATCTCGGCGCCGGTCTCGACGGTGGCGGGCTTGGTGCCCGCGCTGGACCGGTCGCCCTGCAGACCGGGCTCGGTGTGGGTGACCTCGAGTTCCACCGATACCGGCATCTCCAGGTACAGCGGCGTGCCGTCGTGGAACGCGATCTGCACCGGCATGCTCTCCAGCAGGAACGCCGCGGCGTCGCCGACCATGGCCTCCGGCAGCGGGTGCTGCTCGTAGTCCTCGGCATCCATGAACACGAAGTCGCTGCCGTCGCGGTACAGGTAGGTGGCGTCGCGCCGGTCGACCGTGGCGGTCTCCACCTTGACGCCGGCGTTGTAGGTCTTGTCGACGGTCTTGCCGGACACCACGTTCTTGAGCTTGGTGCGCACGAACGCGGGTCCCTTGCCGGGCTTGACGTGCTGGAATTCGATGATCTGCCACAGCTGGCCGTCGATCTTGAGGACGAGGCCGTTCTTGAAGTCGGCAGTCGATGCCACGGTGGTGCTCCTTTAGAGGATCTGCAGTTCCTTGGGGAACCGGGTAAGCAGTTCGGGGCCGTTGCCGACGATGAGCGTGTCCTCGATGCGGACTCCGCCTCGATCGGGCAAGTAAACGCCGGGCTCCACGGTGACCGCAGCGCCAGCAAGCAGTGTACCGGCGGCCTTGGCGTTGATTCCGGGCGCTTCGTGGATCTGCAGTCCGACGCCGTGGCCCAGGCCGTGACTGAAGGTGTCGCCGTAGCCGGCGTCGGCGATCACCGCGCGCGCGGCGCGGTCCACCTCGCACAGCGCCACCCCGGGCGCCAGCGCCTCCCGGCCGGCCCGCTGGGCCGCGGCCACCAGCTCGTAGATCTCGCGTTGCCAGTCCGCGGCCCGCCCCAACACGAAGGTCCGGGTCATGTCGGAGTGATATCCGGCGACCAGGGCGCCGAAGTCGATCTTGACGAAGTCACCGTCGGCGAGCACCGCGTCGGTGGGTCGGTGGTGCGGGATGGCCGAATTCGCCCCGGCCGCCACGATGGTCTCGAAGGACGCCCCGTCGGCGCCGTGTTCGAGCATCGCGGCCTCCAGGTCGTTGCGGACCTGCTTCTCGGTGCGCCCGGGCCGGATCGCGCCGCGTTCGATGAGGTCGGTCAGCGCCGCGTCGGCGGCCTCGCAGGCCAGCCGCAGCAGCGCCACCTCCCCGGCGTCCTTGACCTCACGGAGGGTCTCGACCGTGCCCGAGGCCCGCACCAGAGCGATGTTCGGGTGTCCCGACAGCGTGTCGGTCAGGCCTTGATACGCATCGACGGTCAGCACGTGTCCCTCGAACCCCAGGGCGCCGACGCCCGCCTCGGCCGCCCGCAGGCTCAGCGTCGCCGCGCAGGCGCGTTCGATGACGATCTCCACATCCGGGGCCTGCCGGCTCGCCTGGGTGCGGTAGCGACCGTCGGTGGCCAGCACCGCGGGCCGCGCGTCGGCGAAAACCAGCAACGCGGCGTTGGATCCGGTGAACCCCGAGAGGTAGCGGACATTGTTCAGGTCGCTGACCAGCATCGCGTCCAACGACGCGGACTGTAAGCGGTCACACAACTTGGCACGGCGCTGGGAATGTGTCACGCGTGCTGACGGTACTCGCTACGCTGTTCCCTCATGAGCAAGTGGTTGTTGCGCGGGCTGGTGTTCGCGGGCCTGATGGTCGTTGTCCGTCTCGTCCAAGGGACGCTGATCAATCAGTTCGAGACCCAGGCGCTGTTGATCAGCATCGTGCTGCTGGCGATCTTCGCGATCTTCGCCGTGGTGTGGGGGCTGCTCGACGGCCGCGCCGATGCGCGCGCCAACCCGGATCCGGACCGCCGCAACGACCTGGCGATGACGTGGCTGCTGGCCGGCCTGGTCGCCGGTCTGCTCTCCGGCGTGGTGTGCTGGGTGATCTCGCTGGTCTACCCGGCGCTGTATGTCGGTGGCCTGATCAACGAGCTGACTACCTTCGCGGCGTTCACCGCGCTGCTGGTGTTCCTCCCAGCCATCACGGCGGTGGCCGTGGGCCGCTGGCTGGTCGACCGCAAGGCCCCGCCGCTGGAGCGGCGCCGGGAGGCCGGTTGGGAGGAGGACCGCGCCGATACCGATGTGTTCGCCGCCGTCCGCGACGACGAGCGCACCGTCGAGACGGCCGGTGTCCAGGAGTATCCCGAGCAGCAGACCTCGTCGGTGGCGCTGGCCGAGCGGGACCCGAACGAGACCACCGAGACCATCACCCCGGCCGACGAGCAGCAGCGCCCGAACGCGTGATCCCGCGCGGGTCTCACCCGCCGGCGGCGACCTCCGAGTAGGCGGCGGCCAGCAGCGCCGGGTCCGGGCCCTCGAGCCGGCCGGGTTTGGCCAGGCCGTCGAGGACGACGAACCGCAGGACGCCGGCGCGGTTCTTCTTGTCGCCGGCCATGTATTCGAGCAGCTGGCCGAAGGCGTCGGGGTCGTAGCTGACCGGCAGCCCCAGGGCGGTCAGTACCGCGCGGTGCCGGTCGGCGGTGTCGTCGTCGAGGCGCCCGGCCAGCCGGCCGAGCTCGGCGGCGAAGACCAATCCCACCGAGACCGCCGCCCCGTGCCGCCACCGATAGCGCTCGCGGCGTTCGATGGCATGGGCCAAAGTGTGTCCGTAGTTGAGGATTTCGCGCAGCGCCGACTCCTTCTCGTCGGCCGCCACCACCTCCGCCTTCACCGCGATCGACCGCTGGATCAACTCCGGCAGCACCGTGCCCGCGGGGTCCAGCGCGGCCTCGGGGTCGGCTTCGATCAGGTCCAGGATCACCGGGTCGGCGATGAAGCCGGCCTTGACGATCTCGGCCATCCCGGCGACCAGTTCGTTGCGCGGCAGCGTCTGCAGGGTCGCCAGGTCCACCAGCACGGCCCGCGGTTGATGGAAGGCACCCACGAGGTTCTTGCCCGCGTCGGTGTTGATGCCGGTCTTGCCGCCCACCGCGGCGTCGACCATGCCCAGCAGGGTGGTGGGCACATGCACGATCGACACCCCGCGCAGCCAGGTGGCCGCGGCAAACCCGGCGACGTCGGTGGCCGCTCCCCCGCCGAGGCTGACCACCGCGTCCTTGCGGTCGATCCCGATCCGGCCCAGCACCTCCCACACGAATCCGACGACGGGCAGTTCCTTGCCCGCCTCGGCGTCGGGGATCTCGATCCGGTGCGCGTCGATTCCCTTGTCGGCCAGGAAACTTCGGATCGCCTCGGCGGTCTGGGCGAGCACCGGCTGATGCAGGATGGCGACCCGGCGGGTACCCACCAACTGTTCGCCGAGTTCACCGAGCAGACCGGTGCCGATGATGACCGGGTAGGGCGGGTCGACGGCGACCTCGATCGTGACGGGCGCCGGGACGTTGCTGCTGTCACTCATTTACGGACCTCGCTGCGGCGGGCGGCCAATGCGGCCGGGGTCGCCGGGGTGGGCGGACTGGGACGGGGACTGGGTTCTTGCGCCGATTCGGCCGGCGCCGCCGGGGCGGCCTGCTGGCTGCCGGACTGCCGCCACGGCGGGCGCCGACGACGACGGGCCGCCTTGGTGGGCCTGGCAGCTTCCGGGTTCTCCAGCCGGGCCGCCAGATAACGCACCACCGCGCCCGGATTGCGGCGGTTGGTGTTCACCCGCAGGGTCGCGACCCGGCGGTAGAGCGGGACGCGTTCGGTCATCAGCTTGCGGAACTTCTCGGCCGGATCGCCGCCGGCCAGCAGTGGCCGCACGGTACCGCTGGTCGTGCGCCGAACCCCTTCGGCGGCACTGATTTCCAGATACACGACGGTGTGGCCGGCCAGCGCGTCACGCACGCCCGGGCTGGTGATCGCGCCGCCGCCGAGCGAGAGGATGCCGTCGTGCTCGGCGAGCGCGGTCTTGATGACCTCTTCCTCGATGCGACGGAACTCGGCTTCGCCGTCGGTGGCGAAGATCTCGGCGATCGGGCGACCCGCAACCTCGACGATCTGGGCGTCGGTATCCAGGAACGCCGAGCCCGTGGCCTTGGCCAGCCGGCGCCCGATCGTCGACTTCCCCGATCCCGGCATTCCGACCAGTACCGCCTTGGGAGCCATCGCTACACGCCTATCCCGAGACGGCCGTGGGCGTGGTGTTCGGTTCGTGTTCGGCGACCGCCTGCAGGTAGGACTCGATGTTGCGGCGGGTCTCGGGCAGCGAGTCCCCGCCGAACTTCTGGAGCACCGCGCGGGCCAGCACCAGCGCCACCATGGTCTCGGCGACTACCCCGGCCGCGGGCACCGCGCACACATCGGAGCGCTGGTGGATGGCGACGGCTTCCTCGCCGGTGGCCATGTCGACGGTGGCCAGGGCGCGCGGCACGGTGGAGATCGGCTTCATCGCCGCGCGCACCCGCAGCGGCTGGCCGTTGGTCATCCCGCCCTCCAGGCCGCCGGCCCGATTGGTGCTGCGCACCACCCCGTCGGGACCCGGGAACATCTCGTCGTGCGCCTGGCTGCCGCGCCGGCGCGCCGTTTCGAACCCGTCGCCGATCTCGACGCCCTTGATGGCCTGGATGCCCATCACCGCGGCGGCGAGCTGGCTGTCGAGCCGGTTGTCCCCGCTGGTGAACGAGCCCAACCCGATCGGCAGCCCGACCACGACCACCTCGACGACGCCGCCGAGGGTGTCGCCGTCCCGTTTGGCCGCCTCGATCTCGGCGATCATCGACTGTTCGGCGTCGGCGTCGAACGCCCGCACCGAGCTGGCATCGATGGCCGCCAGGTCGCCGGGCTGCGGCGGCGGTCCGACGTAGGGCTCCGAGGCCCCGATGGAGATGACGTGCGAGAGCACCTCGACCCCGAGGGCCTGGCGCAGGAACTCACGCGCGACGGTGCCGGCGGCCACCCGGGCCGCGGTCTCGCGGGCGCTGGCGCGTTCCAACACCGGGCGGGCATCGTCGAAGCCGTACTTGAGCATGCCGGCGTAGTCGGCGTGGCCGGGCCGCGGCCGGGTCAGCGGCGCGTTGCGCGCGCCGTCGGCCAGCGCGTCCTCGTCCACCGGGTCGGCGGCCATCACCGTTTCCCACTTGGGCCATTCGGTGTTGCCGATCTCGATGGCGACCGGGCCACCGAGCGTGACGCCGTGCCGCACCCCGCCGAGGACGGTCACCTGATCCTGTTCGAACTTCATCCGGGCGCCGCGGCCGTAGCCGAGGCGCCGGCGCGCCAGCTGGGCGCCGATATCGGCGGAGGTGATACGCACACCGGCGACCATGCCCTCCACCACGGCCACCAACGCGCGGCCGTGGGATTCACCGGCAGTGGTCCATCGCAACACGCGTCCCATCTTCCCACGCGGGCCGCCGCAGACGTAATCGTGTCAGGTCACGCCGAGCACCGGGGCCAGCTGCACGGCGACGGCGGCCGCGCTGGCCGCGCACATCGCCGGGCCGTGCGGAACCCTGCGACGGCGGACGATCAACGCCCATCCGGCGGTCAGCAGCGGGGCGCCCAGGGCGGCGCAGGTCCACACCCCGGCGCCGAAGGCCCCCGTCAGGGCACCGAGCCCGAGCGCCAGCTTCACATCGCCGGCGCCGAGTCCGTCCGGGGTCAGCAGGTGCACCAGCAGGTAAGTACCGGCCAGCGCCAACGCCCCGGTCATCGCCGCCGGACCGGCGCCGCAGGCCGACGCCACGGCGACGACGGCGATCGCCCCGGGCAGGGTCAGCGCGTTGGGCAGCCGCTGCGCGGCCAGATCGCAGGCCGTCAACGCCCCCAGCCACAGCAGCGTCGCGCCGGCCAGCAGTGCGTGCATGGCGGCACGCTAACCGTCGCGCCGCGCCGCCCGTGTGCCGTCCGGGACCGGCCTGTGGACAACTCCGTCAGGCCAGCGCGGCGGCCATCTGGGCACGCGGCGCCGGGCGCCCCGTGAACTGCTCCACCTGGGAGTAGGCCTGATGCAGCAGCATCTGCAGCCCGCTGACGACGGTGCCCCCGGCAGCCTCGACCACGGCCGCCAGCGGGGTGGGCCACGGGTCGTAGAGCGCGTCGAGCAACACCGGGACGGCAGCCAGCGCGGCGGCGCGCTCGCCCGCCACCTCGGCCGGCAGCGTGCTGACGGCCACCGCGGCCCCGTCGGCCGCCATGGTGAGGGCGTCATCGGTCAGCGGGCAGTGCCGCGCCGCCAGCCCGACCCGGGCGGCCACCGTCAGCAACTCGGCGGCCCGCTCGGCGTTGCGGGCGGCCACGACCACCTCCCCGAGCCCCAGCCGGGCCAGCGCCACCACGGCGGCCGGGGCGGTGCCGCCCGAGCCCAGCAGGATCGCGCGCCCACCCGAGCCCGACAGCACCGGTTCGAGTGCACCGACGACACCGTCGATGTCGGTGTTGTCGGCGCGCCAGCCTGCCTCGGTGCGCACCAGGGTGTTCGCCGAGCCGACCAGCGCGGCCCGCTCGGTGCGCTCGTCGGCGAACTGTAGCGCCGCGAACTTGCCGGGCATGGTCACCGACACCCCCACCCACTCGGGGCCGAATCCGCCGACCAGAACCGGCAATTGGGCCGCGGTGCACTCGATGCGCTCGTAGGTCCAGTTGCTGAGCCCGAGTGCGCGGTAGGCGGCCAGGTGCAACTGCGGCGAGCGGGAATGAGCGATGGGCGAACCCAGCACCGCGGCGCGGCGGGCGGTCGGGTCCGTCGGCGCGCTAGCGGGCACTGTCGAGGACACCGTTGCGCCGGGCGATCTCGATACTCGCGAGGTGCTGCTGATATTCCCGGGTGAACAGCGTGGTGCCGGACATGTCGATGGTCACGAAGTACAGCCAGTCCCCCTCGGCGGGATGGACCGCGGCCTCGATCGCGGGCTGTCCGGGGGCGGCGATCGGGGTGGCCGGCAGTCCCTCCGAGGCATAGGTGTTCCACGGCGTGACGGTGGCGCGGTCGGCGTCGGTGGTCGCGATCTCCTGCCGGTCCAGCGAGTAGTTGACCGTCGAGTCGAACTCCAGTTTCTGCGGTTCGGCCAGCCGGTTGTAGATCACTCGCGCGACCTTCGGGAAGTCCTCCGGGGTGGACTCCTTCTGCACCAGGGACCCGACGACCAGGATGTCGTAGGGCGACATGTTCATCGCGGCGGCGGTCTCGAGCAGCCCGTCGCGGGTGTAGTAGTTGGTGCTGGTGTCGATCAGGTCGGCCAGGATCTCGGTGGGCGATGCCGACGGGTTCACGTTCCAGGTACCCGCCGCGATCAGCCCCTCGATGCGGCGGTGATCGTCGCCCATCGCGGCGACCCGTTCGAGCGCCCAGTCCGGGATCTTCAGCTCGGCCGCGGACGCGGTCGAGGCCGCCGCCTGCAGATCCGCGGCGGGGACACACTGCTGCTCGCCGTTGAGTTCCACGCAACTGGCGTTGGAGATCAGCGTGAAGATCCCGGCGGTCACCGCGTGGGTCTTGACGTCGGTGGTGTCGTCGAGTTGACGGCCCTCCGGGATGGTCATTTTGCCGACCCGGTTGGCCGGGTCGGCCAGCGCGTCCACCGCCAGGGCGGCCGGGCTCTCGGTGCGGACCAGGTAGAAGCCCGGGTGGATCGCGGCGATGGCCGGGTTCTCGGCGGCGGCGGTCACGAACGTCTTGGCGTTGGCGACCACGTTGGCGTCGACCAACGTCTGGGCCAGCGCGGTGGTCGTATCCCCCTCGTGCACCTCGATCACGACGTCGTCGATGCCTTCGCCGGTGAAATCGGTGGGCGCCCCGGTCATGCCGTGCCACAGCTTGGAACCGAGGAAGACGACCCCGATGGCCACCACGGTCAGGACCGCCACCGCGACGCCGGTCACCAGCCGCCGCCGGCGCTGATCACGCTCGGCCCGCACCCGTGCGGCCCGGGACAGCCGTCGCCGCGGCGGTCCGACGGCCAGGGGCTGGGCCCGCTGGGGTTCAGTGTCCTCAGTCATGCGACCTCTCCGGTGGGGATTCGTTCTGTACCGTACGTCGTTGGTCGAGCCAGCCCTGCAGGATCGCCACCGCCGCGGCCTGGTCCACGACGCTGCGCTGCCCCTTGGCGCGCACGCCGGCCTCCCGCAGGGAGCGCTGCGCCGACACCGTCGTCAGCCGCTCGTCGGCCATCCGCACCGGCACCGCCGGGAGACGCGCGGCCAACGCGTCGGCCACCGAGATCGCGTCGGCCGCCGAGGATCCGGCCCGGTCGGCCAAGGTGCGGGGCAGGCCGACGACGATCTCCACGACGTCGTACTCGTCGACCAGGGCCGCCAATCGGCGCACATGTTTGGCGGATTTGCGGGTGTCGCGCGGCACCGTTTCCACCGGCGTGGCGAGGATCCCGTCGGGATCGCTGACCGCCACACCGATCCGGACGGTGCCCACGTCGACCCCGAGTCGCCGCCCCCGTCCGGGGTCGTCAGCTCCGGGCCGGTCCGGTTGCCGGCTGAGATCGGGGTCCACGCACTAGGTCCGAGCGACTTCGCCGCGCAGCGCTTCGAGGGCGGTGTCGATGCCGCCCGGGTGCTTGCCGGAGCCCTGGGCCAGATCGACCTTGCCGCCGCCGCGGCCGTCGACGGCCGCGGCCAGGGTCTTCACCAGATCGTTGGCCCGCAGTCCGAGGTCCACCGCCGCCGGGTTGGCGGCCACCACGTAGGGCACGCTCGCGTTGTCGCCCTCGGCGATCAGGGCGACCACCGCCGGCTCGCTGCCCAGCGAACCGCGGATGTCGCCGACCAGTGAGCGAAGGTCGCCGGCCGTCATCCCGGCGGACATCCGCTGTGCCACCAGCCGCACCTTGCCGACGACCTCGGCACCGGCGGCCGCGTTCGCCGCCGCGGCGCGCGCCGTCGCCAACCGCATCCGCTCGAGCTCCCGCTCGGCGACCTTGAGCCGGTCGACGAGTTGGCTCACCCGGGCCGGCACCTCGTCCGACGGCACCTTCAACGACGACGCCAGGCCGGCGAGCAGGGCGCGTTCCTTGGCGAGGTGCTTGAACGAGTCCAGGCCGACGTAGGCCTCCACCCGGCGTACCCCGGAGCCCACCGAGGATTCACCGAGGATGGTCACCGGCCCGATCTGCGCCGAGTTGCGCACGTGGGTGCCGCCGCACAGCTCCAGCGAGAACGGTCCGCCGATCTCCACCACCCGGACCTCGTCGGGATACGACTCGCCGAACATCGCCATGGCCCCCATGGCCTTGGCCTTCTCCAGCTCGGTGTGGAAGGTGTGCACCTGGTGATCGGCCTCGACGGCCTCGTTGGTGACCAGTTCGATCTGGTTGCGCTGCTCTTCGGTCAGCGCGCCCTGCCAGTTGAAGTCGAACCGTAGATAGCCCGGACGGTTCAGCGATCCGGCCTGAACGGCGTTGGGGCCCAACACTTCCCGAAGCGCGGCATGCACCATGTGGGTGCCGGAGTGGCCCTGGGTGGCACCGTGGCGCCACTTCGGGTCCACCGCCACCGTGACGGTGTCGCCCTCGACGAACTCGCCCGACTCGACGTTCACGCTGTGCACGAACAGGGTCTTGGCGATCTTCTGGACATCGGTGACAGCAGCGCGCGCGGTTCCACCGTGCCCGGAGATGGCGCCGACGTCGGCGATCTGACCACCCGCCTCGGCGTACAGCGGGGTGCGGTCCACCACGATCTCGACGCGGTGCCCCGCCGCCGATTCCCCGTGCTCGCGGGCCTGGTGCGCGGCCACCGGAACCCGCTTGCCGTCCACGAAGATGCCGAGAATTCGTGCCTCGGACGTCAGTTCGTCGAAACCGGTGAATTCGGTCGGCCCGGCGTCGACCAGCTCACGGTAGGCGCTGAGGTCGGCGTGCGCGTGCTTACGCGCGGCGGCGTCGGCCTTGGCGCGGCGACGCTGCTCGGACATCAACTCACGGAATCCGAGCTCGTCGACGGACAGCCCGGCCTCGGCGGCCATCTCCAGGGTCAGGTCGATCGGGAACCCGTAGGTGTCGTGCAGGGTGAAGGCGTCGGTGCCGCTGAGCGTCGATTTGCCGGCCGACTTGGTGGCCGCGGCGGCGTCGTCGAACAGCCGGGAGCCGGCCGCCAGGGTGCGGTTGAACGCGGTCTCCTCGGCCACCGCGATCCGCTTGATGCGGTCGAAGTCGGACACCAACTCGGGGTAGGACGGCCCCATCGCGTCGCGCACGGTGACCATCAGCTCACCCATGATCGGGTCGTCGAGGCCCAGCAGCTTGGCGGCGCGGATGATGCGCCGCAGCAGCCGCCGCAACACATAACCCCGGCCCTCGTTGCCCGGCGTGACGCCGTCGCCGATGATGATCGCCGCGGTGCGGCTGTGGTCGGCGATGATCCGGTAGCGGACGTCATCGGCGTGGTTGCCGCTGCCGTAGCCGCGCGGGGCCCGGGCCGCGACCACGTCGATCACGGGACGCACCAGGTCGGTCTCGTAGACGTTGTCGACGCCCTGCAGCAGGCACGCGACCCGCTCGACGCCCATACCGGTGTCGATGTTCTTGCGCGGCAGCGGCCCGAGGATCTCGTAGTCGTCCTTGCTGGTGCCCTCGCCGCGCTCGTTCTGCATGAACACGAGGTTCCAGATCTCGATGTAGCGGTCCTCGTTGGCCTCGGGGCCACCCTCGACACCGTAGGCGGGGCCGCGGTCGTAGTAGATCTCCGACGACGGGCCGCACGGGCCGGGGATGCCCATCGACCAGTAGTTGTCCGCCATGCCGCGGCGCTGGATCCGCTCGGCCGGCAGGCCGGCGACCTCCTGCCACAGGCTGACGGCCTCATCGTCGTCGTAATAGACGGTGGCCCACAGCTTTTCCGGATCCAGTCCGTAACCGCCGTCCTCGACCGAGTTGGTGAGCAACGACCAGGCCAGTTCGATGGCGCCCTGCTTGAAGTAGTCGCCGAACGAGAAGTTGCCCGCCATCTGGAAGAACGTGTTGTGCCGGGTGGTGACGCCCACCTCGTCGATGTCCGGGGTTCGGATGCACTTCTGGACGCTGACGGCGGTGTCCCACGGCGGGGTGCGCTGGCCCAGGAAGTACGGCACGAACTGCACCATGCCGGCGTTGACGAACAGGAGGTTCGGATCGTCGAGGAGCACCGAGGCGCTCGGCACCTCGGTGTGGCCCGCCTTCACGAAATGATCGAGGAAACGCTTCCTGATCTCGTGTGTCTGCACGTCGCTACTTTCCTGTTCGCCCGGATGGTGACAGCGCTCCCCCGCACCGCGGTCACCTGAGTTGACCGTCCCACACTACCGGTCTCCCCGATCAGCCAGCCACGAAGCTCAGGCGCACCGATCGCTGCGGATTGTCCCTGTTCAGGTCCACCAGCACGACGCTCTGCCAGGTGCCCAGCAGCGCCCTGCCACCCTGCACCGGGATGGTGACCGACGGCGACACCAACCCCGGCAGCACGTGGTCGGCGCCGTGGCCGGGCGAACCGTGGGAATGCCGGTAACGGTCGTCGCGCGGCAGCAACCGCTCCAGCGCGTCGACGAGGTCGTGGTCCGAACCCGCGCCCGTTTCGATGATCGCGACCCCGGCCGTGGCATGCGGAACGAACACATTGCACAGCCCGTCGCCCCGCGCGGCGCAGAAATCCTCGACCGCGTCGGTGAGGTCGGCGATGCGCCGGTCGGAGGTGTCGACGTCGAGTACCGCAGTGTCCATCCGTTCAGCGTAGGCGGGGTTTGTCCGCCCCGGTGGCGGGGTATTTCGCTGTCACCAATCTCGTCCCCACCCCAACACCCGAGCGAGGTAGAAATGACCATCACCGGAGTCATCACCGCAATCCTGATCGGCGCGGTCGTCGGTGTGCTGGCCCGCCTGATCCTGCCCGGCAAGCAGCCGATCGGCATCCTGCTGACCGTCGTCGTCGGTATCGTCGCGGCGCTCGTCGGGACGTGGCTGGCACGGACCATGGGCATCGCGACCAACACCAGCGGAGTCGATTGGCTCGAACTGCTGGTCCAGTTGGTGGTCGCGGTCGCCGGCGTGGCCCTGACCGCGGCGCTGCTGGGACGGCGTCGCCGCGCGGGTCTGCTGCGGCGCTAACGCCGCGTCGCCCGGCGGATAATCGCCCGCAACCGCTCCACCCGGCCGCCGAGCTCGCGCTCGGCGCCCCGGGCGGTGGGGCGGTAATAGTCGGTCCCCACCAACTCGTCGGGCGGGTACTGCTGGGACGCAACACCATCCGGAGCGTCGTGGGAGTACCGGTAACCCTGCGCGTGGCCCAGCGCCGCCGCCCCCGAGTAGTGCCCGTCGCGCAGGTGCGCCGGTACCGACCCGGCCTTACCGGCCTTGATGTCGGCCATCGCCGCACCCAGGGCGGTGGTCACCGCGTTCGATTTCGGGGCGGTGGCCAGGTGCACGGTCGCGTGGGCGAGCGTCAGTTGCGCCTCGGGCATGCCGATCAGCTGCACCGTCTGCGCGGCGGCAACCGCCAGCGGCAGCGCCGAGGGGTCGGCCATGCCGACGTCCTCGCTGGCGAGGATCATCAGCCGGCGCGCGATGAAGCGGGGGTCCTCACCGGCGGTCAGCATCCGGGCCAGGTAGTGCAGCGCGGCGTCGACGTCGGAGCCACGCACCGACTTGATGAAGGCGCTGACGACGTCGTAGTGCTGGTCGCCGTCGCGGTCGTAGCGCACCGCCGCGCGGTCCAACGATTGTTCGACGATCTCGACGCTGACGGGTGTGTCCGCCGCCGCGGCGGTCTCGGCCGCCACCTCCAACGCGGTCAGCGCCCGCCGGGCGTCGCCGGCGGCCAACTGCACCAGCAGGGCCACCGCGTCGTCGTCGACCGCGACCTTGCCCGCCAGGCCGCGCTCGTCGGTCAGTGCGCGGCGCAGCACAGCCTCGATGCCGGCGGCGTCCAGCGGCTGCAACTGCAGGATCAGCGAACGCGACAACAGCGGCGCCACCACCGAGAACGACGGGTTCTCGGTGGTGGCGGCGACCAACAGGACGATGCGGTTCTCCACCGCGGCCAGCAGGGCGTCCTGCTGGGTCTTGGAGAACCGGTGCACCTCATCGATGAACAGCACGGTCTGTTCGCCGTACGCGGCCGCCCGGCGGGCGACGTCGATGACCGCGCGCACCTCCTTGACGCCGGCCGAAAGCGCCGATAGCGCCTCGAACCGCCGCCCGGTGGCCCCGGAGATCAGCGAGGCCAGCGTGGTCTTCCCGGTGCCGGGCGGGCCGTACAGGATGACCGAGGCCGCCCCGGAGCCGTCGACCAGGCGGCGCAGCGGCGAGCCCGGCTTGAGCAGGTGGTCCTGACCGACGACCTCGTCGAGCATGGCCGGGCGCATCCGCACCGCCAGCGGCGACCCGGGCCCCGCGACGGGCATCCCGGCACCGGGGCCGGGCTCGGCCGGCGCTTCTCCGGGCACATCGAACAAACCGTCGGACACGTCCTTGTGCTTACCACGGCGACGCGACAACTTCGACGCGGTGATTCACCGCGGCGCGTGACCCGAGCGCCCCCAGGTGATAAACCTGTGT
Organism: Mycolicibacterium sp. MU0050; assembly: GCF_963378085.1. Classification (GTDB taxonomy): domain Bacteria; phylum Actinomycetota; class Actinomycetes; order Mycobacteriales; family Mycobacteriaceae; genus Mycobacterium; species Mycobacterium wendilense. The sequence continues at coordinate 2,791,306 of NZ_OY726395.1, forward strand.
GCACGTCACGCGAGAGTCGAGGAGCGCCACATGAGATTGCGACAGCGGATCGGCCTGACCGGCGCGGTCGCAGTGCTGGCCGCGCTGGGCACCGCCGCCCCGAGTCCGGCGGCGCCCTCGGTGGCCCCGCCGCCGGACGGCGAATACACCTACACCCAGCCCGGCAAGCCCAGCGCGCACTGGAGCATGCAGTCCGTCTGCGCGCAGGCCAGCGGCACCCGGGCGCAACCCGACTATTCCGATCCGCACATCCAGACGTTGGGCTGTGTGCTCAACGTGACCAGCACGACGGATCGCCCCGCCGACGCCGAACAGAAGCTGCTCAACATCGGTGGGCGGGCTCGACTGTCCAACGGCCTGTGGGCCTTCGAGTACTCCCCCATGGACGGTCAGGTCTGCCCCGACGGCAGCACCGCGAAGCTGCAGCAGAAGTTCGAGTTCAGCGAGGTCACGCTGACCGGCACCCGCACCACCCTGTGGGGCGACGAGTGCGGCGGTCCGCCGGGGATGGCCAAGGAGCCGTTCACGCTGACATTCCTGGCACCGCTGGAGCCCCCGGTGGTCGAGCGGTTCCCCATGGACTGCAACTACCTGGCGGGCCGGCCCAGCATCTGCTCCTAGCGCCCGGGTGCTAGGCCGGGGCGGTCACGAAGTCGATGAGTTCCTCGACCCGCCCGATCAGAGCGGGGTCCAGGTCGTTCCAGTCGCGCACCTTGGAGCGGATGTGCTGCCAGGCGCGGGCGATGTCGGCCTGGGTCCGGTGTGGTAGCCCCAGCGCCGCACAGATGCCGTGCTTCCACTCGACGTTGCGCGGAATCGTCGGCCACCGTTCGAGTCCCAGTCGGGCGGGTTTCACCGCCTGCCAGATGTCCACGTACGGGTGGCCGACGACCAGCGTGTGCGGGCCACCCGGCCCGCGGGCCACCGCGGCCGCGATGCGCTCCTCCTTGGACCCGGCGACGAGGTGGTCGACCAGCACGCCGAGGCGGCGACCGGGTCCGGGCGCGAAGTCGGCCACGATGGCGGCCAGGTCGTCGATGCCGCCGAGATACTCGACGACCACGCCCTCGATGCGCAGGTCGTCACCCCACACCTGTTCGACCAGTTCGGCGTCGTGGCGGCCCTCCACGTAGATCCGGCTGTGCAGGGCGACCCGGGCGCGGGCGCCGGGCACGGCCACCGATCCGGAGGCGGTGCGGGTCGGCGCGGCGGGTGTCGCCCGGCGGGGCGGGGTCAGGATCACCGGCGCACCGTCGATGAGATAGCCGGGGCCGACGGGGAATCCGCGGACCTTGCCGTGCCGGTCCTCCAGGTCCATCCGCCCGTACTCGACCCGCACGACCGCACCCACATAGCCGGTGGCGGCGTCCTCGACCACCAGCCCCAATTCCACCGGGCGCTCGGTGGCGCGCACCCGGGTGCGCTGATGGGGGTTGCTGGCCAACACGTCCTTGCCGTAGCGGTCATTCACGCAGGCGATCCTAGTCAACCGCCGACGGCGGCCCGTTTCGCCGGATCGGAGGTCACCTCGTCGACCACCTGATGGATGAACCGCATCTTCTCCAGCACCGCGTTGGGCAACACGAAGGGGTAGAGGTCGTCGCGGCCCATCGACCGGTTCACCATGTTCAGCGCCCACGCCAGCGGTAGCCACATCTCGACGATCACGTCGAACCCGCTGGGGCCCAACGCTCTTCGGTCGAAGGTGGCACCGGCGGAGGCAAAGCCGAACGCGGCGGCGGTATCCAGCGTGTCGCGGACGTGCAGATAGTGGGCGAAGGTCTCGGCCCAGTCCTCGGCCGGGTGCATGGTGGCGTAGGACGAGACGTGTTCGTCGTCCCAGTGCGGCGGCGGTCCCTGTTCGTAATGCCGGTCCAACGCCGCCTGATAGTCGGCGTCGGGGTCGCCGAACAACTCCCGGAACCTCGCCAGATAGTCCGGCGCGGGGCCGATCAGTCGGTAGAAGTAGTAGTGGCCGATCTCGTGCCGGAAATGCCCCAGCAGGGTGCGGTACGGCTCGTCCATGGACACCCGCAGCCGCTCGCGATGCACGTCGTCGCCCTCGGCGAGGTCCAGGGTGATCACGCCGTTGTGGTGTCCGGTGAACACCTTTTCGTGCTCGCTGGACAACAGGTCGAAGGCCAGGCCGTACTCGGGATCGGTGTGGCGGTCGACGATCGGTAGCTTGAGCTCGGCCAGTTCGGCGACCAGCCGGCGCTTGGCCGCCTCGGCGGCGGCGAACGCCGGCAACGCGGGGTCCCCGTCGGCGGGCCGCGTCCGGGTCAACCGGCACGACGCACACAGCTGCTGATTGTCGCCGCTGCCGGGTTGCAGCTTCACCAGCCAATTGCATTCGGCCAGATGCATATTGGCGCACAGCCGGTATTCGTCGGCGTCGACTGCGCCGTCGTGTTCACTGGCGGGGCCCGAGGCGATCACCAACAGCGTCGCGTCCTGCAGCGAGAACCCGACGGCACTGCCGCACGCCAGGCACACCGAGTTCTCGAAGGTGAGATGTTGCCCGCAGTTGGGGCAGCGGAAATCACGCATGCCGGCCCTCCAGGGTCACCGGCACAACATCCACGGACACGTCGATGGCGCTGTGCTCGGAGTCGGTGTAGATGATGCCGCGCAAGGGCGGGATATCGGCGTAGTCGCGGCCGGTGCCCACCACGATGTAGCGCTCGTCGACCAACTGCTCGTTGGTCGGATCCAGCCCGAGCCACTGGTTTTCCCGCGTCCACACGGCGGCCCAGGCGTGCGTTGCGTCCGCTCCCACCATGCGCTCCTTTCCCGGCGGTGGATCGGTGGCCAGGTAGCCCGAAACGTAACTGGCTGCCAACCCGTTGGCCCGCAGACACGCGATCGCCAGCCGCGCGAAGTCCTGACATACCCCCTCGCGGGCCGCCAAAACCTCCGCGACGCCGGTGGAGACCGTGGTGGACCCCGAACGGTAGGTGAAGTCGGCGAAGATGCGCCGGTTCAGATCGCCCAGCACCTCGACCAGCGGCCGGCCGGGAACGAAACTCGGTGCGGCGTAGTCCCGCACGGCGTCGGTGATCTCCGGGGGCTGCAGGTCCAGGGTGAACTCGACCGCGCGCACGCCCTCGGCGCCGACGGGCCGGGCGATCTCCCACGGCGCGACCGCCGAGCCCGCGCCGTACCGTTCGGGAGTCGGCGGATCCACCTCGACCTCCGAGATCCCCGTGACCGTCAACGTCCGGTGCGGCGTGGTGACATGGAAGTAGGAGCTGGTGTTGCCGTAGGCGTCCGGGCTGACCGAACGGTCCGCGGCCGCCGGGTCGATGCGCAGTTCGTGGCGCAGACACCGTTGCCCGTCGAGGTCGCGCGGGGTCAGGAAGCCACGGCCATAGGAGCTGGTGACGACGTCGGAATAGCGGTACACCGTCTCGTGGGTGATCCGGTAGCGCCGGGTCATGGCATCTGCCGCCGCTGGTCAGGCCCCCACAGCGGCTGCATGCCGCCCGGCAGCGACAGGTGGGTGGCGGCGATGAGGTCGGACAACTCCCGCAGCCCCGCCAGCACGCCGTCGAGCAATCCCCGCAGCCCGACCAGGACGCCGTGCTCGTCCGCGCGCTCGAGTTCCTCCGGGGCCATGCGGCGCAGCCGGGCGTTGAGCTCGTCGACCAGGCGCTCGGCGCGCGTGGATCCCGTCGCGCCGGGCAGGGCGCGCAGGCGGGTCCGGAGCAGTTCGAGCTGGTAGACCAGCGAACGGGGGTTGCCGGCGTCGAACAGCAGCAGGTCGGCGACCGCGGCCACGCTGACCTTGCCGAGATTGCGACGCCGGTAGATCACCGCGGACTCGCAGGCCGTCAGCACCGATTCGGTGATGACCCGGGCCGCCTCCCGCCCGCGCTCGGTGGTCATGGTGGCGCGCAGGAGGCCCGCCAGCGCCAGCCCCCGTTCGATGCGTTTGCCGATGTCCATCATGGTCCAGCCGGCGTCCTGCACCATCGACTCGGCCGCCACCCCGGACAGCGCCAGCATGCCGGCCAGGGTGCGGGCGTGCGCGGCGGCCATCTTGGTGTCGGCGAGGCTGTGGGTTTCCGGTGCGGCGGTGGGCAATTCGAGCACGGCGTGGTCGACGGCGGCGAGCACCATCCAGGTGTCGTTGGACAGTTGGTCGCGCACGCTGCGGGCGGCCAGGCCGAGCCGCTCCACCGATTGCGCCAGCGAGCCGGGCCGGTCCCGGTCGGCGGTCAGCGACCACAGGGTGCTCGGCGCGGTGGCGATCATCTCGGTGGCGTCGGCGGCGCCGTCGTCGGCGCCGGTCAGCTCGCCGAGCGCCGTCAGCAGCACCGGTACGCACTCGCTGGCCTCGGTGTACTGGCGGTGCCGGTATTCGTGATACCGCTCTCGGGTGACGGTCAGCAACCGGGCCATGGCCTCGGCCCGTTCGGCGTACCGGCCGCTCCAGAACAGATCGGACAGCACGCGCGGTGAACTCACCGCGCCGAGTTCGGCGACGCCCACCGAGATCATCGTCGGCGCCGCGGCCGGCTGTTCGGCGGCCGCCGACGCCGAGGGCAGAACCCAGATATCCTTGGCCGCACCAACATTGAGACGATGGCCGACGCCGTTGGGGGCCACCACATATCCGAGGCCACCGATCATCGGCGCGTACCCGCCGCGCTGCGACACGGTGAACAGCCGCATCGCGACATTCGCCGGCACCAGGCGCCCCGGCCCGACCGTCGGCGCCGACGAGTATTGCGGCAGTTCCTGTCCGATCCACTGCCACGGGGCCGCGGCGATCCGCGCGGACAGCTCCGCAAGCTGTGCGCTGCTCAATTCGGGCCCGACGTGATCGGGGCCACCGACGGTCGAGCGGATCAGCAGCGAGCCCAGCCGGGACAGCAGATGCGACCGTTCGGTGTCGATCCCGCCCCAGTAGGTGGCGACCGTCGGCAGCATTGGGGCCTCCCCGATCAGCAGTTCGGCGAGCTGCGGCAGAAAGCGCAGCAGGGCCGGGCTTTCCAGGATGCCGCTGCCCAGCGTGTTGACCACCGTCACCGCACCCCGGCGCTGGGCCTCGACCAGTCCGACCACACCGAGCCGGGAGTCCGGTCGCAGGTCCAGCGGATCGGAGTAGGCGGCGTCGACCCGGCGCAGCACCACGTCCACGCGCTGGAAGGTGCCCAGCGAGCGCATCCAGAGCTTGCCGCCGCGGACCACCAGGTCCGCGCTCTCGACCAGCGGGAACCCGAGCGCCGAGGCGAGGTAGGCCTGGTCGAACGCGGTCTCGGAGTGGATGCCGGGACTGAGCACCACCACCGCCGGGTCCTCGGCCGCCTCGGGCGCCGCCTCGATCAGCGCCGAGCGCAGCGTCTGGGCGAACTGCGAGACCGCGCGGGGGGCGAGCTGCTCGTAGAGTTCGGAGATCGCGGAGGCGACCACGCGGCGGTCCGCCATGGCATAACCCGCGCCGGACGGCGCCTGGGCCCAGTCGGCGTTGACGACGAACCCGTCCCCGCCCCGGCTGACGTCGCAACCGTGCAGGAACAGTTGATGCCGGCCGGGGACCTCGATGCCGTGGGCCGCGCGCAGGTAGCCGGGATGACCGAAAACCAAGGCGGGCGGCAGGATTCCACTCGTCAGCGACAACTTCGGGCCGTACAGGTCGGTCAGGACCGCGTCGAGCAACCGGGATCGCTGGACCAACCCGGCCTCCAGGGCTTGCCAGTCCTCGGCGGTGAGCAGCAGTGGGATCGGGTCCAGCCGCCAGGGCGCGGGCACTCCGGTGGGGCGGGTGTAGGTGATGCCGTCGTTGTCGACCAGGGTGCGGACCTCGTCGCGAAGCCGGTCGAGCCCCGACAGTCCGCGCCGCGCCAGCGCCTCCGCCAGATCGGTCCAGGCCGGCCGGACGTTACCCGCGGCATCGACGAACTCGTCGTACCCGAGACCGGGGCCGCCGCGCGGATCGAACAGCGCCGCCTGCGCGCGGCCGGTGCGATACCGGGTCAGCAGCCCGTCGACGTCAAGGCGGGTGAACTCTGCACGGGAGGGGGCGGCCGACGAAGGGACCGGCAAGCTGCACCTCCTCGGATCGGTGGGCACGCAGCCAGCGCGCCCGAACCATTCTGTCGCAAGCCGGTGCCGCCGGCGCGCCTCGGCCACCGGCGACCTCGGCGCCCCGGCACGCCAATCTGAACCGGTTGGTAAGGTTATGCAATCAGGAGCTCGTCGGTGTCGGAAGGTTGGTGGATCGCAGATGCGGGAAGTGATGGTCGTCGGGGTGGGCATGACATCCTTTGGCAAACATCGGGACCGAGGCCTGGCCGGCCTCGCCACGGAGGCACTCGAGGAGGCACTGACCGACGCCGGCCTGCGCGACGGGGAGCAGTCGGTCGGAATGGCCTACTTCAGCAACGTGCTGGCCGGCGTCCTGGTGGGCCAGGAGTCCAACCGGGGCCAGCACGCGCTGCGCGACTCCGCCCTGCGCGGCGTCCCCCTGATCAACGTCGAGAACGCGTGCGCCTCCGGCGCGACCGCACTCAACCAGGCCTGGCTGTCCGTGGCCTCCGGCCAGGTCGACGTTGCCGTGGCGGTGGGAGCAGAGAAGCTGCACATCGCGGACAAATCCAAGGCGCTGGGCGCCCTGACCACCGCGCTGGACCAGGAACGGCTGGACGAGATCCAGGCCGAACTCGGTGGCGCCGGCTCCGGTTCGGTGTTCATGGACATCTACGCGCGCTTCGCCACCTGGTACATGGAGCGCACCGGAGCCACTCGCGAGGACTTCGCCCGAGTCGCCGTCAAGAACTCGCAGCACGGCGCGGCGAATCCCAAGGCGCAGTATGGCGGCGGGTTGACCTTGTCGGATGTGCTGACCGGACGGCCGGTCAGCGGACCGCTGACCGTGCCGATGTGCGCGCCGATGAGCGATGGCGCCGCGGCGGTGGTGGTTGCCGGCCGCGATGTCGCACGACGGCGTCCGGCGGCGCCGGTTCGCATCCTGGCCAGCATCGTCGGGTCCGGCCGCCCGGGGGTCTACGGCGAACTGGTGCCCGGCGTCGCCCGGCGCGCCTTCGACGCCGCCGGCATCGAGCCGGACGACGTCGACGTCGTCGAGTGCCACGACGCCGCGGCACCGGCCGAGCTGATCGTGCTCGAAGAACTGGGCCTGTGCGCACCCGGCGGCGCCCTCGATCTGCTGCGTACGGGCCAGACCCGGATCGGCGGCCGGCTACCGGTGAATCCGAGCGGCGGGCTGCAATCGAAGGGGCACCCACTGGGGGCGACCGGCCTGGCTCAGATCGTCGAGCTCACCGAGCAGCTGCGCGGCACAGCGGGCGATCGACAAGTGGCGGGCGCCCGAATCGCGCTCGCCGAGAACGCAGGCGGCTACCTCGGCCCGGATGCCGCCGCGGCCACCGTGACGATCCTGGGCAGATAGCCCAAAGCATCCCGGCGCACTCGGTCGGCGGGGTAAACTCCACTTTTATTCTAACTAACTGGTAAGGTTTTGAATTGAGCGCAGAGGCTAGAGGGGACGGTGCTGTGGTCGGCCAACTCGCGGGTCAGGTTGCGATCGTGATGGGGGCCGGTCGCGGCATCGGAGCCGCCATCGCCCAACGGTTTTCGCGCGAAGGCGCCACGGTGGTGGTGGCCGACGTTTCCGAGCGCGCCGCGAACGCCTGCGCCGACAGGATCGGGTCCTCGGCCCAACCGGTGCGCTGCGACGTCGCGGACGAGGACGACGTCGCGGCCGCCCTCGCCGCCGCGGTCGCCCGGACCGGCGGCCTCGACATCGTGATCAACAACGCCGCGTTGGGTTCGTCGACACCCATGGCCGACACGTCCCGCGCCGAATGGGACCGAGTGCTCGGCATCACCCTCAACGGCACCTTCCACACCATCAAGCACGCCGTCCCCCATCTGCGCCGCAGGGGCGGAGGCGCGATCGTCAACATCTCCTCGATCGCGGGCCGCCACGCCATGCCCTCGATGGCGGCCTACAGCGCGGCCAAGGCCGGCGTCGACGCACTGACCCGCACCGCAGCGGTGGAACTGCGCGCGGACAACATCAGGGTCAACGCCATCGTGCCGGGCATGATCCGCACGACCGCCGCCATCGGAGCCTCTGCAGCGCTGTCCGGCGCGCTCGGGATGCCGGTCGAAGACTTCATCACCCGTCGCCAACAGCGCTGGGGGGAGCCGGACGAAGTCGCTGCGGTGGCAACCCATCTCGCCGGGCCCGACGCCTCGTTCACCACCGGGATGTTCTATCTGCTCGACAACGCCTCGTCGTTGTTGCCCTGACCGACGCACCCATCACCACCCAGGAGGAACCACCACGATGCCTACCACGGCCGACAACACGTTCGTCGAATCACTGCGGGCGTTCGCCCAGAAGGAATGCGGCTCCGCCGAGCAGCGCAGGAAGCTCCGCGGCGACGGTTCCCTCACCCACAATCCGGAGCTGTACGCCAAGCTCGCCGACTTGGGCTGGATCGGAGCCTCGATACCGGTCGCGTACGGCGGCGGTGGCGGCAAGCCCAGCGACGCGTGCCGACTCGTCGAGGAGATGGCCTACGGGCAGGCACCGTTGTTCGGCCTGGGCGTGAGCCTGGTCAGCGCCACCATGGTCGAACGATTCGGCACCGAGGCGCAGAAGGCGGACATCCTCGGCGGCGTGTGCCGCGGGGATGTCCTCGCCACCGCGATCAGCGAACCGGGTGCCGGGTCGGACCCCGGTTCGATGATCTGCCGCGCCGAACGGCGGGGCGACTCGTACGTCATCAACGGCCAGAAGACCTGGATCTCGTGTGCGCACATCGCCACCCGCATCCTGGTGATGTGCCGGACCGACACCAGCGGGGACAAGCACGACGGCATCACGATGTTCGACGTGCCGGCCGATGCCGCCGGGCTGACCATCCGCACCATCCCGAGTCTGGGCGGTGACGAGGTCAACGATGTCTTCTTCGACGATGTCGTCGTGGGCGCCGACCGCGTGATCGGCACCGAAGGCCGCGCCTGGCACCAGATCATGCGTGGCCTCAACACCGACCGGCTGATGTGTGGGGCGATGTTCCTCGGCCGCGCCCGACGCACCTTCGAGGATTCCGTCGAATACCTGCGGCAGCGCGAGCAGTTCGGGCGTCCCATCGGCAGCTTCCAGGCGCTGCGGCACCGGATCGCGGATCTGGCGACAGAACTCGAATGCTGTCGGCTGCTCGTCGACGACCTGGCGCGGAAACTCGACGACGACCCGGACCGACAAGTTCCGCGGGAGGCATCGATGGTCAAACTCAAGGTCACCGAAACCGCCAAACGCCTTGCCGTCGAGGGCATGCAGTTCCTGGGCGGCGCCGGCTACACCCTCGACCACGATATGGAACGCCACCTGCGCGAGAGCATCATCGGCACCGTCTACGCCGGCACCAGTGAGGTACAGCGCGAGATCATCGGAAGGTCCTACGGGCTGTGAACACCGCTACCCCCGCCCCCCAGATTCGTTACGAACAACCGAGCCCGGGCGTCGCCCGAATCGTGCTGGCCCGCCCCGACAAACGCAACGCGCAGGACCGCGCGATGCTGCATGAACTCGACGACGCCTACCTGCGGGCCGTCGGAGACGACTCCGTCCGGGTCATCATCCTCGCCGCGGATGGGCCGGACTTCTCGGCCGGTCACGATCTGCGCGTCGACACTGCCTACGACATGACCGACGTCAGGCCGCGCACCCTCACCGGTGGATTCGCCGCGCCGGGCGCCGAGGGTTGGTACGCCACCGAGGCCGAACTGTTTCTCGGCCTGTGTCTGCGCTGGCGCGACATTCCCCGCCCCACCATCGCCCAGGTACACGGCCGGGTGATCGGCGGCGGGCTGGAACTGATCTGGCCATGCGACCTGATCATCGCCGCCGACGACACGGTCTTCCACGACCCGATCAGCGCCTTCGGCTGCGCGGTCGCCGAATACTTCGTTCACCCTTGGGAACTCGGGCATCGCCGGGCCAAGGAGATGCTGTTCACCGGCGAACCCATCGACGCGTTCGACGCCGAGGCACTGGGCATGGTCAACCGCGTGGTGCCCAAAGCCGATCTCGAGGCCGAGACGCTGGCGCTCGCCGAACGCATCGCCGACCGCCCCAGCTTCGGTCTGCGGTTGGCCAAGCGCGCCGTCAACAACGCGCTCGATCTGCAGGGGCAGCGAGCGGCGGTGGAATGGGCCTTCGATGCCCACCATCTGGCGCATTCGCACAACCGCGAGCGCTACGACAACCTCGTCGACCCCGCCGGCGCGGACCTGATCCGCGCCGAGGCCCGCAGCCGCCGGACCCGGCCCCGGGCCGCCTATCTGACCAACCCGACGGCGAACGCCGATCCAATCGAGGAGGACCACGTGCAACGGCAATACACGACGATCGTCGAGGGCGGCGACTACTTCGAGGGTGCGCGCTGGCGGGACGGCCGCTGGTACGTGTCCGACGCGTTGAAGGGAGTGGTCTGCGCCTTCGACGAATCCGGGCAGCGCGAGGATCTGATGCACGTCGACGCGCTATGTTCGGGCCTGGGCTGGCTGCCGGACGGCACCCTGCTGGTGGTGTCCATGAAGGATCGGACCTTGCTCGCGCGCAGTGCCGATGGCGCAGTTCGCCGGCATGCGGATCTCTCCGGGTTGTCCCCGAACTGGATCAACGACATGTACGTCGACTCGGTGGGCCGCGCCTGGGTGGGCACGATCGGGTTCGCGATCCACGAGGGCGAGACACCCCGCCCCGGCGAGCTGTTCCGGGTGGATCCGGACGGGACCGCGACCGTGGCCGCGACCGACCTGTGGTGCCCCAACGGCGTCGTCGTCACCTCCGACGGCAGCACCCTGATCGTCGCAGAGTCCTTCGCCGCCAGGCTCACGGCATTCTCCATCGGAGCGGACGGCAGCCTCGGAGATCGACGTGTCTTCGCCCAATTCGGACCGGCACCGGAACTGGCCGGGCCCGCGGAGATGATCGCGGCCACCGAGCTCGCCCCCGACGGGATGACGATCGATTCGCAAGACCACGTGTGGGTCGCCGATGCGAATCATCAACGTTGCGTAAGGGTCTCCCCCACCGGTGCCGTCGTCGACGAGGTCGCCCACCCCGACGGCGTCAACGTCTACACCTGCGCTCTGGGCGGGGCCGACGGCCGCCAACTGCTGCTGGCCGCGGCCGACGGATTCTTCGAGGCCATTCAGGGTGTGGGTGGAACCGCAGCGTTGCTGTCCACGCCCGTCGATGTTCCCGCCTGACCCGAGCCCGACAGGACTATTGATGACCAACACCGAAACCTCCCACCAGGGTGCCGACTCCGAAGTTCGCTACGAAGTTCGTCACGGCGCCGCCTGGATCACGCTCAACCGGCCCGCGGCCCGCAACGCGCTCTCGCACGGGTTGCTCAATGGGATCAGCGCCGGACTCACCACAGCCGCCGCCGATCCCGCCGTCCGCGCCGTCGTGATCGGCGCAGCCGGTAGCGCATTCTGCGCCGGCGCCGACCTCAAGCGAGTCGGCGCGATGGACGATCACGACAACGTGGTGGGCTTCCTGAAAGCAGCTGCGGCACTGTTCGATCAGGTTGCCGAGCATCCGCAGCCGGTCATTGCCGCGGTGCAGGGCATCGCGGTCGCCGGCGGATTGGAACTGGTGCTCGCCTGCGATCTCGTGGTCGCCACCACCGACGCGGTCTTCAGCGACGGCCATGCCCGCTACGGGCTGTTCCCCGCCGCCGGCGGCGCCACCCGGCTCCCCCGGAAGATCGGCGCCAACCGGGCCAAACAACTACTGTTCACCGCGGAAAGCTGGACCGCGCAACGGATGTACGAGGCCGGCCTGGTCACCGAGGTGGTCCCCGCCGACGGGTTGGTGGACTGTGTCGCCGCCATCGTCGGACGGATCTCTCGACACAGTCCACTGGGCATCACCGGGATGAAACGCCTCGTCGACGACGGTTCCGACCGGCCGTTGGCCGATGCGCTCGCGCTGGAATTGGCAGCGTGCACCGAGTACGCGAAGAGTGCCGACTTCGCCGAAGGGTTGCGCGCCTTCGGCGAGCGCCGCGAGCCGAAGTTCGTCGGGGCGTAGCGCATGAAGATCGAGAACAAGGTCGTGATGGTCGTCGGCGGTGCGTCGGGGCTCGGCCGCGCGGTGTGCGCCGAGTTCGCCGCGGCCGGTGGTCGCGTCGCGGTGGTCGACCGGGACGGCGAGGCGGCGCGGCATGTCGCCGGGACCCTGCCCGATGCCCTGGCAGTGCAGGCGGACATCACCGCCGCTGCCCCGATGGAGCAGTCCCTGGACGCGGTGTTGGAGGCATTCGGGGCTTTGCACATCAACGTCAACACAGCCGGGGTGGTGACCGCAGCCAAGCTGGTGTCCAGAGGCCGGGCGGCCGAACTGGACGCATTCGAGCGCACCGTGGGCGTCAACCTGATCGGAACGTTCAACGCGATGCGCGTGAGCGCGGCCGCGATGCTGCGTAACGAACCAGAGAACGGTGAGCGCGGCGTGATCGTCAACACCGCCTCCGGTGCGGCCTTCGAGGGGCAGAGTGGGCAGGCGGCCTACAGCGCGAGCAAGGCGGGCGTCGTCGGCCTCACGCTGCCGGTCGCCCGCGACCTGGCGGGCACCGGCATCCGGATCAACGCCGTCGCTCCCGGCCTGTTCGACACCCCGATGTCGGCCGGGTTGCCCGATCCCGTCCGCGCCGGCCTGCTGGAATCGGTGTTGGAACCGAAACGCCTCGGCCGACCGAACGAATTCGCCCGGCTGGTGCGCCACCTGGTGGAGAACGAGTATCTCAACGGCGAATGCGTTCGCCTCGACGCGGCGACACGCCTGTTACCCCGATGAGCAACCCGGCCACTACAGTTATCTTTACCGACAGGGATGGAATGCGCCCCTGCGCAGCGGGAGGGAGGCCGGATGGCACGCCGACGCGTCACCTCCGTGCAGGAGTTGGTCAACGCTGCGGCGCGGGTGTTCGAACGGGTCGGTTATGTCGATGCGACCATCGCGGACATCGCCGCGGAGGCCGGGGTCAGCAAGCCCACCGTGTACCAGTACGTCGATTCCAAACGCTGGCTACTGGAGACCATCGTCGAGCAGGTCATCTACCCGCTCCGACACAACATCGAGCAGATTCTCACCAGCGATGACCCCGCCCGAGACAAGCTGGTCGCGTTCATCCGCGTGCACGTCGAATCGGCAGTCACGTATCGGACGTACTACGCAGTCCTCACCGCCGACCAGCATCAACTCTCGCCGCAGGCGTTGCGCAACTACCTGTCCTGGGCGCGGGACGTCAACCATGCCACCGAGAAGCTGCTGCACGAATGTATCGAAGCCGGCGTCATCCGCGACGATCTGGACATCGGCACCTCGGCGCACCTGCTCAACGGGATGCTGTCGTCGATTGCCCGCTGGTTCCACAGTGCCGGGCGCCTCACCGCCGATGATCTCGTGGACCAGGTGCTCGGCATGCTCAGCGGTTACATCATCGCCCCAGCCTGATCACAGCCCGAAGCCCGGGCAATCTGACCAACAAGTAACCATTCGTGTGCAGTCGGTTGCCCGAGCCGGGCACTGCTGCGCGCGCGCTTCACATCGAATTCCGCCCGCGAGTAGCAGTCAGGAGACCTGCCGTGACGACCCCCGCTGAGGTACTACGCCGAAACGCGACGACAGCGGCCGACAAGGCCGCCGTCCGCTTCGAGGGCCGGACCCAAAGCCACGGTGAACTATACGACCGAGCCAAGCGCCTCGCGAATGCGCTACGCGCGCAAGGGATCACCAAAGGCGACCGGGTCGCGGTGGCCGCGGACAATTGCTTCGAGACGATGGAGATCGTCGCCGGGTTGACGTTGGGCGGGTACGTCCGTTGCCCGCTCTACACCCACGACGGGCCGGAGCGGCACCGCTATCTGCTCGAACTCACCGAACCCACCGCGATCATCCTGCAGGACAAGTACTTCGATGCGCTGGCGCCGGTACTGGCCGAGTTCCCGGCCACGCGCGCCGTCGTGGTCCTGGGCGGCGAAGCCGCTGCACCCGCCCTGGATTACGCAACCATGATGAGCGCCGCGAGCGACGCCGAGCCCGACGTCGAGATCTCGCTCGATGACGCGCACCAGATCCGGTTCTCCGCGGGCACCACCGGCTTACCCAAGGGCATCCTCCACACTCTCGGAGCGTGGATGGCCGCGGGCGACGAGGTCCTCGCCGACGTGTCACCGCCGCTGTCCGACCGGGATTGCTATCTGGCGGCGAGTCCGCTGACGCACGCGGCCACCGTCCCGGTATGGCCGATCCTCGCCGCGGGCGGAACCATCGTGGTGATGCCCAACTTCGACGCGGGTAGGTTCCTGCAGTTGGTGGCCGAAGAGCGCGTCACGGTGACGTTGCTGGTAGCCACCATGGTGCAGATGATCACCACCCACCCAGAGGCCACGGCGCATGACCTTTCCAGCCTGCGGGCGATCTTCTATGGCGCATCGCCGATTCCCGAAACCACTCTGATCGCCGCATTGCGGCTGTGGGGCAACGTGATGTACCAGAGTTATGGGCAGAGCGAGGCCATCCCGGTGGCGGCCTTGCTGCCCGAACATCACGTCGTCGACGGGACACCCGAAGAGCGCCGGCGCCTGCGTTCGGCGGGCAAGGCCACACCGAATTCCGGGATCCGGATCGTCGACGAGGACGACAACATCCTGCCGCCCGGTGAGGTGGGCGAGATCGTCGTTCGTTCCCCCGGGCGGATGAAGGAGATCTGGCGTGCTCCAGATGTCACCGCACAGCGCCTGACCGAGGACGGCTGGGTGCGCACCCGGGACATGGGTTGGCTCGACGAGGATCAGTTCCTCTACCTGGCCGACCGCAAGGAGGACCTGATCATCTCCGGCGGCTACAACATCTGGCCGGCCGAACTGGAGAACGCCCTGGCCGAACATCCCGCCGTCCGGGAGGCGGCCGTGGTCGGCATTCCGCACGAGAAATGGGTGGAGACCCCGCACGCCGACGTGGTCCTCGAAGACGGCTGGGCCGGTACCGTTTCCGCGCAGGACCTGATCGAGTGGACCCGGGAGCGGCTGGGTTCGGTCAAGAAGATCACCAGCGTCGAGTTCGTCGAGTTGCTGCCGAGGACCCCTATCGGCAAGGTGCTGCGCCGCGAGATCCGCGACCGGTACCGCTGAACCCCAACGAATTCGGTGCCCCGGATGGCCATGAGGCGATCCGGGGCACCGAACTCATTTGCGGTGCGCTCGTCACAGCGCTCAGGGCATGAGCATGTTCTGCCAGGTGCGCTCCCCGTTGGGAGCCGGGGCCAGATTGCTCTGGGTGAAGGTCTTCCCGTCGGGCCCCACGTAGGTTCCGGTGGCGGGATCGTACTCGGCGAACGCCACCGGCGGAGCCGGGGCCGCCCGGCCCGCCGGGGAGGGCGTCAGCTGCGGAATATCCTGGCCGGACAGCGTCGCGTTGGGGTCCCCCTTCCAGTTGAACCCGTCGTTGAGCGGCACGTATTCTTCGTCGCTCTCACACATCTGCCACGTCGGGGCCCGCTTGCCCGGGCGCGTGACGCACGGGGTGTTACGGGCACCGCGCACGTTGAACCCCGAATCCTGGGGCGTGCGGCAGTACAGGTCGCCGGCGGGCCGGTCCGGGTAGTCCTCCAGTGATGGCACCCGCTGCTGGCGTGCCGGCAGGAAACCCGTGGTGCAGGGTGGTGGCAGGTTCACGTTCAGGTTGAAGCTCAGGAAGGCACCCGCGTAGTCCTGCTCGGTGTTTCGGTTGGCCACCCCGATCGCCTGCATGGCGGCCGCGCCCTGCGGTAGCAGGACCAGCAACTGTTCGATGCTGTCGCGGTAGGTGACCGCGACCTCGCCGACAGTGACCAGGTTCGCCAGCACGATCGGTAGCGTCGGCTGGACCCGGTCGAACAGTTGCCGCGCCTCGCCCAGCGCCGGCCCCCCGTCGTGCAAGATCCCCTGCAGCTCGGCGTCGGTGCCGCGGAGCTGCTCGGTGACGCCGGCCAGGTTGGCCGCCCAGGACCGCACCGCGTCGGAGGTCTCGGTCTGCGTATTCAGCACTGGCGCAGCGTGATCCAGTAGTGCCGTCCAGGCGTCCAGGTTCTCCTCGGCGTCGATGGCGACCGCGGCCGACCCCTTGACCAGGCGGGAGATTTCGGGCCCCAGCCCACCCACCGCAAGGTATGCCTCGTCGACCAGCGTCTTGAGGTTGTCCTGCGGCACCGCCGCCAACCCCACGTTGGTGGCGTCCAGCAGTGCGTTGATGTCCGGCGGCACCGACGTGCGCTCGGCGCTGATCACGTCACCGTCCTTCAGCTGCGGTCCCCCGTCGCTGCGGGGCAACAGGGTGATGAACTGTTCGCCGACCGCGGTCTGGCTGTGCACCTCGGCATCGAGGTCTGCCGGAATCCTGGTGCTCGAGTCCAGTTGCAACTCTGCCCGGACCCCGCCGCCGGGGGCGAGGCTGACCGACGTCACCTCGCCGACCGCGGTCCCGCGGTAGGTCACGTTTGCGCGTTCGTAGAGCCCCGCCGCCTGCGCCAGTTCGACGGTGACACGGTATTTTCCGATCCCGAACAGCAGACTGGGCAGTTTGATGTAGACCAGCATCAGCGAGGCGAAGGCCAGCGTCGATACCGTCCCGACGATCGCCAGCTGCGTCCAGATCCTTCTGCTTATGCGCATGTCAGCGGCCCTGGTCCAGTCGGTAGGGAACGATCAGTGGATTGCCGGCCGTGTAAGGGCTCGGCAGTTGTCCGATGGTGCGGCCCCATTGCAGCTCCAATTGGGTCAGGTCGCCCTCCCAGCGAGTGCCGGTGAAGAACGACGAGTCCAGCCGACTCAGCGTGAGGTCGATCACCGCGCTGAGGTTCGAGTAGTCGCCCCGTTGCCACTTGGTGATCGTCTCCTTCGGCCACGGGAAGGTCGAGTAGAAGCTCAGCGACCGGGTCAACGACGGGCCCGCGTCCGCCAGCGATTTCAGCACGGGGCCGAGCTGCTTGAGTTCCTTGACCAGGTTCTCCTTGGTCAGATCCACCGAGTCACCGGCCAATTCGCTGAACCGCCCCAGTTGATCCAGCGCATCGGTCAGGGTGTCGCGCTGATCCCGCAGCACCGTCAGCGCCTCCGGCAGCGTGCGCAGCGCGGTGTCGACGACGGGGCGCTGCTCGGCCACCAGACCCACGAGGGAATTGAGACTGTCGACGGCGCCGATGATCTCCTCCGTCTGATTCTCGCCGTGCTCGATGAACAGATCGACCTGTTCGATGAGGCTGCGCAGGTCGTCCTCCCGGCCCGCGAAGGCGGTGCTCAGGGTCTGGGTGATGTCGTGGAGGTTGCCGATCCCGCCCTGGTTGAGCAGCAGCGAGACCGCGGCCAGCGCCTGCTCGGTGGACGGGTAGCGACTCCCCGACGCCAGCGGAATCAACGCCCCGTCCTGCAACCGCCCCGTGGGTGGCACGTCGGTGGGCGGCGCCAGCTCGATGTGCAACGAGCCGAGCAAGCTGGTTTGGCCCACGGCCGCAGTGGCGTTGGCCGGTAGCTCGACGTCCCCGTTGAGTCGCATCGTCACCAGCGCGTGCCAGTCCTGCAGCTCGATCTTCGTGACGTTGCCGACGGTGACGTCGCCGACCCGCACCCGAGAATTCCGCTCGATGTTGTCGACGTCGGGTAGCTGGGCCCGTACGGTGTAGGCCCCCGGCCCGCCTCCTTCGGTCCCGGGCAAGGGCAAGGTGTTGGCGCCCTGCCAGTCCGCACAGCCGGACGCCGCGAGCCCGATCGTCACCGCCAGCGTCGCGGTCATCGTCGATCGCCTCATGATCCACCCCCGGGCGGCAACATCAGGGACGCCAGCCCGGATACCGGCTGCTCCGTTGGCATTTCGGCGCCGTTCGGCGGCGCCTCGGCCGACGCGCCCGGCGGAATGTAGTCCGGCCGTAGCCAGTCCTCGCTGTAGGTCAGCTCGTTGGGGCGCGCCGCGGCCCCGACGAACAGGTTCTCGCCGATCGGCGGGAAGTTGTACTGGCGGTTCTTCACGATCGGTGCCAGGTACTGGGCGCAGAGTTTCGCCGACTGCTCGGCACCCAACCGCGAGGCCGCTTGAACGGCGCCACAGATGAATCCGATGGGGTCGGCGAAGTTGGTGATGACCAGTCCGCTGGACATGGTTGCCTGCGCCGGTTGATAGATGTTCAAGAAGTTCTGGAACACATTGGGTGTCAGATGCAGGGTCTGTTTGATGTCGTCGAGGCTGTCATGCAGGGCCTGACTGACCGAGGCGAGTTTGTCGGTGGTGGTGCCGAGCGTCTCGCGGTTGTCCGCGACGAACTCGCCGACGTCGGCCACCACCGAGTTGACGTTGCGAACCGCCTGGGCCACCTCGTCCGGGTCGTTGGCGAGGAGCCCGGTGACCGACGCGATGTTCTGGTTGAGGTACCGCATCAGGTCCGTGCTGTTACTCAACGCCGACACCAGGATCGACAGGCTCTCGACAGTGGAGAAGATGTCATCGCTGTGGTCGCCGAGCATCGAGAACGCCTGCGCCAGTTGCACGACGGCGTCACGGATGTTGGCACCCTCACCACGCACGTTGTTCGCCGCGGTGTTGATGTAGGCGCCCAGGGTGCTCACTCCCCCGGCCTCGGTGGGTTGCAGTGTCTCGGTGAGGCGTTCGAGTTGCTCACGGAAGTCGTCCCACTCCACCGGGACCGCGGTCCGATCCTCGGTGATGACCGCGCCATCTGCGAGCAGCGGACCGCCGGTGTAGGCGGGCGTCAGCTGGATGGCGCGGGCGGTCACCAACGACGGCGACAGGATCACCGCCTTCGCGTCGGCGGGCACCTGGTACCTGTCCGGATAGGAGAACCGGATCTTGACCCGGGTCGGCTGCGCTTCGATGGACTCGATCCTGCCCACGGGGACACCGAGGATGCGAACCTCGTCACCGACGAAGATGCCGTTGCTGTTGGCGAAGTAGGCCTCGACGGTGATGCGCCGCAAGCCGTCCCCGGACCACGCGGTGAACAGCGCGGCAACCAGCACCGCGACCAGGACGACTGCGGTACCCAGCCGGTACTTGGTAGATGTGGTCACGGTGTCTCCTTCCCTGACGGTGCTACCTCATCGGGTGCCGGCACGAGGACCGGGCTCGGCGTGGGTTGCGGGCTCGACGCCAGCTCCGGTGCAGCTTCGGCAGGCGGGCCGGGAGGTGGCCCGCCGGGTGCGGGCGCCGGCGGCGGTTCGCGATAGGGGTACCGCGGATCACCCGGATTACCGGTGATCGCGTCGGGAAGCGTCATCTTCGGCTCCCCGCCCTGGCCGGTGCGGGGGTAGGGCACCGGCAACGCGGGGGTGGCGGGCTGCCCCGTCGGCGGATCCGTGCGCTCTGAGGGCAACAGCACGCTCGGGTCCAACCCGAGATCCGAGAACGCGGCGTCAACGAACGGCTGCACGAACTGCCCGGGCAGCAAGTTGGCGATATAGGCCGAGAAGAACGGCGCGGTGGACACCGATTCACCCAGCGACATCGCGTAGGAGTTGAGCCGCTTGATCGACTCCTGCACATCCTCTTTGCGGTTGTCGACGATTGCCAGCACGCCGTTGAGCTTCTCCAGCGCCGGCCGCAGGGTCTGCCGGTTCTCGGTGATGAAGCCGTCGATCTGCTCGGCCACCGCCGCGATGCTTCCGGAGATGCGATCCAGCGCCTGGCTCTGCGCGCGCAGCGCCACCAGCAGCGCGTTGCTGTCGGCGATCAGGTCGACCACCTCGCCGGTGCGTTCCGCCAACACCGTGGTCGCCTTGTTGGCGTTGCGCAACAGGTTACGGAGTTGGTCGTCGCGCTTGTTGAGCACTTCGGCGAACCGCGACACCCCCTCGACGGCGATCTTGAGGTCCGGCGGCGAATCCTGGAAGGTCTGCGCCAGCACCCGCAACGAATCTGAGAGCTGATCGGTGTCCAGTCCGCTGATCGCGGTGGTGAGGTCACCGAGCGCCTCGGGCAGGTCATACGGTGCGCGGGTGCGCTCCAACGGGATGGGGCCGTCGAGGGGCTCGTCGCCGCGCGGCGTGATCTCGAGGACCTTGGCGCCGAGGATGGTCTGGGTTTTGATGGCTGCTTCGGTGCGGTCGCCGAGCTGAACGTCGGGGGCGACGCGGAATCGCACCCACACCCGGGGCCCGTCCAGTTCGATCGCCGATACCGAGCCGATCTTGAGCCCGGACACCTGGACATCGGCACCAGCGGTGATGCCACCGGCCTCGCTGAAGTAGCCCGAGTAGTCATTGCCCTGGTTGAAGAACGGCAGCTTGTCGTACTGCAGCGCGCCGACGGCGAGCGCTGCGATCGCGATGATGCCAACGGTGCCGACCGCCAACGGGTTTCGTCTCAGCGATGGTTTCATTTCGGCGCACACCTCCCGGTGCTCTGGCCGGCGACCTTGACGAAGACCGGTTGGCCACCTTTGCCGTTCAATTTCAGGACGATGTCGCACAAATAGAAGCTGAAGAAGTCGCCATACAAGCCCTGACGCCCCAGCGCCTGGTACGCCTCGGGCAGCGTGTCCAGCAGCTCGTCGACGTACTCGTGGTCGGCAACAACCAACCCGGCGGTGCGGTCCGTCTCCGCGACCACCGTCTGCAACGGGGGCCGGGCCTGCCGGAGCAGATCCGCAATGGAGCCGGCCGCGGAGTCTGCGTGCCCGACCGCCGCACTGATGTCGGACTTGCGGGCTGCCAAGCCGTCGACGAGTTCGGCCAACGCCGCAACGCCTTGGTCGAATTTCTCGCTCTGATCGCCGAACGCCCCGAGCACCGAATGCAGGTTCGCGATGACCTGTCCGATGAGTTCGTCGCGGTCCGCCAGCGTGTTCGTCAGCGCGGCGGTGTGTGACAACAGGGAGTTGATCGTGGTGCCCTGCCCCTGGAACGCGTGGATCAGCTGCCCGCTCAGGGCGTTGACCTGATCGGGATCCAAGGCCCGGAACAGCGGGCGGAATCCCCCGACCAGCGCGTCGAGATCCAGGGCCGGTGCGGTCTGCGCCAGCGGGATCGTGGCACCCGGCGCCAACTGCCCGGTGCCGCCCGGCCCTTCTTCCAGGCCCAGATACCGTCCGCCGATCAGGTCGTCGTACCGGATGACCGCACGGCTGCCTTCGGTCAGTACCACCGCGTCGCTGGCCGTGAATTGCACGGTCAGCGTGGAATCCGGCTGCAAGGTAATGGCTTTCACCTTGCCCACCTCGACGCCGGCGACCCGCACGAAGTCACCGGCCGCCAGCCCGGTGACGTTGCTGAACTCGGCGGAATAGTGCTTTTCCTCCACGAAACGCAACTCGGCGAACACGGCGAACATGGCGAACAGCGCGATCAGGCAGATCGACAGGAACACGGCGAGACGCCAAACTATCTGGCGCATATCTACTCTCATCGCAGCGACGATTCCTTCACTGGGGTGCCGGCGGGTTGAACGGTTCGCTCCCGGGCGGAGGCGGGCCCGGCTCCCGGGGCTGCCCGGGTGGCGGCGCCGGCGGCAGGCCCGGCCACAGCGGGGTGCCGTCGGGGGCGTACAGCTGTGCGCCGTAGGCCGGGGCGCCCGGGTAGGGAATGGGGCCCGGCGCGGGGGGCCCGTGGTAGCGGATGCTCGGCGGTTCGGGAACACCGCGCGTCGTCGGGAAGTAGTTGGCGTATCCGGGGATCCCGATCCCGGGATTGGGCCGGATGTCGAGCCCGGTACCCCAGCCGGTGTTGGTGACCAGCTGACGATGCGGGAAGTTGTTGTCGACGATGGGCAACGATCCGCAACCCGGTTGCCCGCCCGGACCGCCCTTGGCACCCACGATCGGGAGATGTTGCGGATAGCGGTAAGGATCGTCGCCGAGCAGCAGCGCGACGTCGGTGGAGATGGACTTTCCGTTGATCCCCCCGGTGACGTCGTAGCCACCGTTCTCCAGGAACCAGTGTCCGCCCACCAGCATGCAGGTCAGTTGGGGGTCGTACTTGTGCACCAGTCGGGTGGTGGGTTCGAGCACGTTGACCGCGTTGACCAGGTTGTCCTTGTTGGGGCCGACCAGTTCGGCACCGCTGCGCGACATTCCGGCCAGATTCACCAGCAGGTTGTCGAGCGCAGCGGCGTTGTCACTGATGGTCGTCGAGGTGGTACTCGACGCATCCAGCACACGGAGGATGTCCGCCGCCGCGGCGCTGTAGGTGTCGCTGAAGCCTTCGACCGCGCGCCAATCCTCGCGGATGGTCTCGCTGAGCGGATTGAGTTCCAGCAGCACGTTGTTGGCGGCGGTCGTCGCGCGCCCCAAGGTAGCTCCCTGCCCCCGCAGGCCTTCCGCCACCGCGGACAGCACGCCGTTGAGCTTGACCGGGTCGACTTGCTTGAGCACGTCGGTGAGGTTCTGGAACACCGTGTTGACCTCGGTGCTGACGTTCTGGGCCGGGATCACCGCACCAGCACCCAGCGGGTGGCCGGCCGGATCGTCCGGATACACCAGGTCGACGTACTTGGCACCGAAGGCGGTGGTCGCCTTGATCTGTGCGGTCACGTTGGCGGGGATGAATTCCGCCTGCCGAGGATCGATATCCAGTCTGAGCTCGACCGGTTGTGCGCCGCCCTCGACGGCGCTGACCGTGCCAATCTGGATCCCGGACATCTTCACCTTGGCGCCGGACTCGAGTACCAGACCCGAGCGGTCCGAGGTGACGGTGACCGACATCCGCGGGGTGAAGGAACGGGTGAACAGCGCCCAGGTCCCGACAATCATGCCGAGGATGACTGCGAAGAGGACCAAGGTCCACCACGCTGGGTGTAGTGCTCGATCATGTCGTGATTCCATGGGCTACCCCGCGAGGTTGAAGTTGCCGGATTCGCCGTAGATGGCCAGGGAGACAAGCAGTGTCACGAAAGCCGAGACCACCAGCGATGCGCGCACCGCCCGGCCCACGGCCTCCCCCACCCCGGCGGGACCGCCGGAAGCGGTGAAGCCGTAGTAGGTGTGGACCAACATCACCACCACCGCGATGCTGATGGCCTGGATGAACGACCAGATCAGATCGACGGGGTTGAGGAAGGTGTTGAAATAGTGGTCGTAGACGCCGGTGGATTGACCGTAGAAGACCGTGGTGCCGACGCGGGCGGCGACGAAGGCCACCTGGACGGCGATGCAGTACAGCGGAATCACCACGAGCACACCGGCCAACACCCGGGTGGAGGCCAGATAGGCGATGGACCGGATCCCCATCACCTCAAGGGCGTCGATCTCCTCGTTGATGCGCATTGCGCCGAGTTGTGCGGTGGCACCGGCACCGACGGTGGCGGCCAACCCGATACCCGCCACCAGCGGTGAGGTGATCCGGACGTTGAGAAAGGCCGAAGTGAAGCCGGCCAGGGCCTCCACCCCGACGTCTGCCAACTGGTTATAGGCCTGCACGGCGATCCACGCACCGGCCGACAAGGTCAGGAACCCGACGATGACGAGCGTGCCGCCGATGATCGCCAGCGCCCCGATGCCGAGGCTCATCTGCGCGACCAGGCGCAGCAGTTCGACCTTGTAGTTGGTCAACGCATCCCCGACACCCCGGATCGTGAGCCCGTAGAACTGCGTTTGCAACCCCAACCGGTTCCAGCCCTGCACCCAGCCGGACACCGTCCGACGAGCCCTGGGGAACTGGGCGCTCGGCCCCGCTGCGGGCCCTGCGGTGGGGGTGGTCGCGGTGGACGTCATAGCGTCACCTTCACCGCGACGGCGGTCGCCACCACGTTGATGACGAACAGCGACATGAAGGAGTACACCACCGTTTCGTTGACGGCGTTCCCGACGCCTGCCGGACCGCCGCCGACCGAGATGCCCTTGTAGCAGGCGATCAGTGCGGCGGCCAGACCGAAGATCGAGGCCTTGACCAGGCACACGATGACCTCCGGAAGCCCGATCAACAGCGTCATTCCGGCGACGAAGGCACCCGGAGTGACATTCTGGACGTACACCGAGAAGAGAAAGCCTCCGAAGATTCCCACGATGGTGACCACCGAGGCCAACAAGAACGAAACAAGGGTTGCAGCAAGGACTCTCGGAACCACCAATGCTTGTATCGGATCGATGCCGAGCACCCGCATCGCATCGAGTTCCTCCCGGATGGTGCGGGATCCGAGGTCTGCGCACATCGCGGTGGCGCCGGCGCCGGCGATCACCAGCACCGTCACGATCGGGCCGATCTGGGTGACCGCGCCGAGCGCCGCCCCGGTTCCCGAGAAGTCGGCGGCTCCGATCTCGACGAACAAGATGTTGAGGGTAAAGACGGTCAACACCGTGAACGGCAGGGCGAGCATTATGGTCGGCAGAATGGAAACCCTTGCCACAAACCAGGTTTGAGCCAGAAACTCACGCCACGCGAACGGCGGCCTGAAGATCAACCGCAGCGTGTCGGCCGACATCAGGAAGAAGTCGCCGACGGCCCGGACCGGCCTGGCGGCTGCTTGCGCAACACTCACAGCTGAACCACATCCCCTCCCAGCAGCCAGTATCGAATGTCGAGATTTCCGCGCTCCGCTGCACACCGCAGGTCGACCACGTGCTTCCCGCCTTTCAGAGGCACTTTACCGGCCAGCCGGTAAAGTAGATCGAACGTAAGCTGTGTCACATCGCATGTCAAGGGCCGCTTTCCCGGTTCGGAAAATCCACCCGCTTCGAACAAGAGCCCGCCACTCGACCGCCACATGCGCTCGCAATTACTTAACCAGTTGGTAAGGATAAATGCGGACAGTAGCGACCGAATGATCCACTGTCAAGGATTGGTCAACCCAGCCCCGCGGCCGTCATGGCGACCCACAGCGCATGCACGCACCCGCGGCCCGGCCAGCGGCCTATTGCGTTAAACCACGCCATGCGGCCGTAACAGCATGAAGCGCCACGGCTTTCACCCGCCGGCCACCGGCGGGCACAGGTGGGCTGCGCGGCGGCGCCCAGTCGAGCCACCGGGCGCCCGAGGACCACCGTCGCCACCGCGGCGCCATTCCTGACCAATCGGTATCGTTACTGTACCGCCGGTTGGTTGATCCCGGGCGCTGTTCGCGCAGTTCTGCTAAGCGCCCGGACCTTCCAGAATCGTCACCGCGCACACCGCGTTGTCGTTGCCGATCACGCCGCCGCCGTTCTCGGCCAACCCGAATCGAGCGTCGCCGACCGCGTTGCCGCCGGCTTCCCCGCGCAGCTGGATCGAGATCTCGTTGATCATCATCAAACCGGTGGCACCGATCGGATGCCCACGCGAGACCAAGCCGCCGGACGCATTCACCGGTAGCTCACCGCCGATGGCGGTAGCTCCGGAGGCGGTGAACTCCCCGCCTTTACCGCGTTCGCAGAACCCGAGATCTTCGAGGATATGGATCTCGGCGAACGAGCTCGCATCGTGCAGCTCGACCAGGTCGATGTCCGCGGGCGTCAGCCCGGCGGTCCGGAAGGCCCGGCGCCCGGCGATCACCGGCGCTCGATCGTCCTCCCACGTCGTGTCGAACACCCCGCAGGCGACCTCGCTGGCACGCACGCGGACGGCCCGGTCCCGCACCTCGGGCGGGCAGCTGTCGAGGTAGGACTGCGAGCAGATCAGGGCCGCCGCCGCGCCGTCTCCGATCGGGGCGCACATCGCCCGGGTCAGCGGATCGCTGACCATCCGGTCCTCGAGCACCTGCTGGACCGTCAACGGAAACTGGTACTGGGCACGCGGATTGTGCACCGAGTTGGAATGGTTCTTGGCCGCGGCGATGGCGAACTGTTCGGCGGTGCTGCCGTAGGCCCGCATGTGGGTGTGTGCCCACATGCCGTAGAGGTCCATCGCCAGACCTCGATCCGGGGCGGTTTCGAATTTCATGCCGTTGGCCGCTGCGGTGCGCTGGTAGAGGTCGCGCCACGACTGGGGATCCAACCAATCAAGGGCACCTTCCATGCCACGCAGGGCGGCCCTCGGGTTGTCCGGGTCGACCATCTTCTCCACGCCGATGGCCAGCGCCACCTCGCTGTGTCCGGACTGCACCTCGCGCAGTGCGTTGTTGAAGGCCTGAGACCCCGCAGCGCAACCGCCCTCGACGTTGGTGATCGGTGTGCCGCGCGGGAACAGGCCCTCGTTGACCAGCGGGGTGAAGCACAACTGCCCCTTGAGATAGGGCTGGCCCTGGTTCTCCATCAGCATGTTGGAGAACCACGCCGCGCCGATCACGTCGGTGTTCTCCAGTCGCGCATCGGCGAGGACCCCCAGGTAGGCCTCGCGGGTCAGGTCCTTGGGGCCCTTGTCGGGAAACTTGCCGACGTTGGTGGCATAAACCCCGAGTATGTAGGCGTTCATCTCGCTATCGTCCTTCGAAAACAGGTACCCGCTTCTCGGTGAAAGCGGTCAGTCCCTCGTGGAAATCCTTGCTGTTCATATGGTTCCGCAGCAACAGCATCTCGTGGCGCAGGCCCGAATCCTCGTCGTGGTCCCATGCTGCGTTGGCAACCTCCTTCATCGCCTGCAGCACCAGCGGGCTCTTGTCGGCGATCTTGGTGCAGTACTGCTCGACGGTGGCCCGCAACTGGTCATCGGGCACCACCTCGTGCACCATGCCCCAGTCGCGCATCGTCGCCGCCGAGACCGGTTCGCCGCTGAAGAGCAACGCTTTTGCGCGTTGCGTGCCGATCCGTCGAGGCAACACGGCGGCGCCGCCACCTGCCGGAAGCAGCCCATAGATGGCGTGCCCGTCGGCGAAGGTGGCGCTCTCCGCGGCGAAGAGCACATCGCAGAACAACAGCAACTCGAATCCGCCGGCCACCGCCGGTCCGTTGACGGCGGCGATCACCGGCTTGGGGCAGTTGCGCAGCGCGGTGAAGGCGGGCACGCTGCTGGCCACGCCGTCCGGTCCGTCGTTGCCTTCGCCCTGCAGTTCGCCGAGCACGAACTTGAGGTCACCCCCGGCGCAGAAGGCGCGCCCGGCCCCCGTGATCGCGATGACCCGGACCTCCGGGTCCGCCGTCGCCGCCTCCAGCGCCTCACACAGCGCGTTGAGCAACTCGGTGTTGAGCGCATTGAGCACGTTCGGGCGGTTGAAGCACAGCCACTGCACCTTGCCCTGGCGGTAGGTTTCCAAAACTGTGGTCATGACGTTGATCAGCTCCTAGTGACGGGCGCGCAGACCGGCATCCAAACTGATGCAGGTGGCGTTGAAGTAGACGTTGGTGATGATGTGTTCGATCAGGCGACCGATCTCGGCCGGATCCCCCATTCGCTTGGGGTACAGCACCGACTCCTGCAAGGAGGTCAACACGGCCTCCGAGACCTCGCCGGCCATCCCGGTCTCGAACACTCCGGGAACCACCGATACGCAACGGATCCCGTCCTTGGCAAGGTCGCGGGCGATCGGCAGGGACATCCCGACCACCCCGGCCTTACTCGCCGCATAGGCCACCGTGCCCCGAGTGCCATCCCAGGCCGCACCGGAGGCGATGTTCACCAGCACCCCGCGCTCGGTGGTCTCCGGATCAGGCTCGTTGGTGACCATCTGGGCGGCCGCGAGACGCACCACGTTGAACACGCCGGTGAGGTTGACGTCGATCACGCGTTGCCACACCTCGAGACTGTGCGGCACTCCCTTGGACACCGTTTTCATCATCGAGGGGATGCCGGCGCAGTTGACCGCGGCGTGCACGGTGCCGAACTGCTCGGTGGCCACCCGTACCGCCGTTTCGACCTGTACGGCGTCGCCGACATCGGTGCGCACCGCGATCGCTCCCGCGCCGAGTTCCGCGGCGGCTCTTGCCACCCGTTCCTCGTTCACGTCGAGCAGCACCACATTGGCGCCCGCCTTGTGCAGCGTCTGCGCGGTCGCCAGCCCCATGCCGGATGCGGCGCCGGTCACGAGGGCGCACCGGCCGTTCAATTTCACTGTTGTGCTCCTTGTTTGGTGAGTTGCGGCAGTTCCACCGCGTCAGCTAGACCCTGCTGTTTGAGCTTGAACTTCTGCACCTTGGCGGTCTCGGTCTTGGGGAGTTGGTCGACAAAGCGGATGTAGCGCGGAAACGCGAACCGCGGCAGGCCTTCCGCGCAGACCGCGGCGATGTCGGCGAGGCTGGGTGCTCGGCCCGGATCGGTCACCACCGCGACGGCGATCTCGTCCTCGCCGAACTCGGAAGGCACCGGGTAGGCGCCGCACTCGACCACGCCGTCAATGGTGTTGAGCACGTCTTCCACGGTGCGCGGCGAGATGTTCTCCCCGCGACGACGGATCATTTCCTTGACCCGGTCCACGTAGTACACGTAGCCGTCCTCGTCGATCCGCGCCGCATCACCGGTGTGGAACCAGAAGTTGCGCATCACCTTCAGCGACTCCTCTGGCTGGTTCCAGTAGCCGTTGGACATCGACCATGGCTCGTCACACCTGATGCAGAGCTCACCCACCTCGCCGGGCGGAACCTCACGGTCGTACTCGTCGACGACCCGGACGCGGTACGGCGCGACCGCCCGACCACAGGAGCCATGGGGCACCACAGCATCGACGGAGTTCAGGATCGGGATACTGATCTCGGTGGCCCCGTACATCTCGAATATCGGAATATCGAACCGCCGCGCGAAGGCGTCGACCAGCGGCCGTGGCGCCGGGACGATCAACGCCCGGGTGATGTCGTTGGTGCGGTCCTGGCCCGACTCCGGCTGGGCCAGCAGGAAATGCGCCATCGACACCACCATGTGCGCCACCGTCGCTCGGTGCTCGCGGGCCTGTTCCCAGAACTTGCTCGCGCTGAACTTTCGGACCAGCAGCAGCCGCGCGCCCGAGATCAGGCAGGCGCCCACATTCATGTACTTGCCACCGCCGTGAAACAGCGGCAGTACGGCGATCAAGGTGTCGTCCGACGTCAGCTGCAGGGCCCGCACGGTGCGCTCTCCGATCCGCACCGTCGCGCGGTGCGGCAGCACCGCCCCCTTGGGTAGGCCGGTGGTCCCGGAGGTGTACATGATCGAGGCGGTATCCGGCCCGGCGGCGGCGGTTTTCACCGCCACGCCCGGGTTGGCGATGATCGCGTCCAGTGTGCCCGGATCGTGCTCCGGGGCGTCGACGTGCGGCGCCACCCCGATCAGCAGGCCGCAGGTGCCGCCGGGCAGGGCTTCCTCGATTCTCTCGCAATGGTCCGCGTCGACGATGGCCGCCTTGGGCGCGGCGTCCTGCAGGACGTGCCGCAAACTGGCGCCCACCAGGCCCGGGTTGACCGGAACCTCGACTGCGCCGATCTTGCTGAGCCCCAGCATCACGTACACGGCGCGGACATCGTTGGGCACCAACGTCATCACCCGATCGCCGGCCCCCACCCCGCCACGCTGAAGTGCCGCGGCGATCGCCGAGGCCCGCTGATCCAGCTCGCGGTAGGTGACTTCGACACCGTCGTCCTGCACGATGCACACCCGGTCGGGGTCGCGGGCCGCCCAGCGTTCGACCACCGCGCTCAGCACCGAATCGAGCAAGTCGAGCTCGCCGATAGGCACCGCGCCCACTACAGCTCCCCCGACAACACCGGGGACTCGATACGCTGCGCATCAGCGGTGTGCAGGCAGGCCCGGCACTTGACGACGCGCAGCCAGCCCCGGTAGTCGACCACCCGGTAGCGGGCCAACCGCCGAGCACCACAGCGCTCGCAACCGTCGTCCACCTCCTCGACCGCCTCATTGATGAACAACTCTGTGGGCTGCGGGTAAATCTTCATGGTCTACTCCTCCAAAGGCTGCGTTGGTCAGGGAGCGGCGGTCACGATGTCGTTGCGGACATCACGTGCCACTGCGTTCGGATCGCGGCGGGCCGGGTCGCCGCAGCCGCCCGCGCCGGGGGTCTGATGCACCACCACATCGCGGGCACCGATCACCACGCCGGCTTGTTTGCTCGACCGGAACTGCGTCTCGCCGGGCACTTCCTCGGGCACCAAGCGGCCGGCTGCATCCACGATGCCGGCCAGCACCTCCGGTTCGCCCAGATCCGCGCCGGACGCCCAGGCGTCCAGAGCGTTGCGATACACCTTGATGTGCCCGGTGGTCCCGTTATCTCCGCCCATCGCACCCCGCGGCCCGATCCGGCACTGGTCGAGCTGGAACGAGCTTTCGCAATCGGCCAGCGGGACCAACACGGATCGGGTTGCCGGCCCGCCGCGATACTGCCCGGATCCCGCGGTGTCCGCGACGAATTCGCGCTCGAGCAGCAACACCGGGAAAGATTCCTCTTCGAGTTCGATCGACGTCACCACGCAGTTGCCGCCCTCCTGGAACGTATAACAACTGCCGTCGCCCTGCGCGTGGCCGCCGAAAGGCCCCTGGAACAGGTTCATGGAGATGAACGGGGCCGGGACATCGCTGCGAGTGTCGACCCCGGCGAAGCTCATGAACAGCACGTCGTCATAGTTCTCCGCCACCGCCATCGCCGGATCGGCCTGCGAGAGAGCCCTTTTCACCAGGTTTATCGCCTTGGCGATGAACATGGTGTGGCCGGCGTTGGTCGCCATCGGGGGCAGCGCGTGCAAGCAGCTTCCCGGTGGCAACACGACGTGCACGGGGCGGTAGGCGCCGGCGTTGGGGCTGATCGAATCCGGTAGCGCGACCTGCAGTCCCAGGTGGGCACCGGACACCCCGTCGGACCAGGTGCAGGCGAAACCGCCCCATTCGTTGCGTGACGACCCGGAGTAGTCGACCTCCACCTCACCGCCGTGCTTACGCACGGTGCAGCGGATGAGCATCGGGTCACCGTCCATGTCGTTGTCCATGTAGTCCTCGGCGGACCATTCTCCGTCCGGGATCGCACTCAGGGCCGCGCGCATCGCCCGCTCGGTATGGTCCAGCGAGTACTGCACAGCGCCCGCGTAGGCCTCGCGCCCGTAACGGTTTACGTAGCGCAGCACCATCTCCGCACCCAACACCAACGCCGAATGGATCACCTGCAGGTCATTGAGACTGATGTCGGGGATCCGGGTTTGGCCGGTGAACAGTTCGACGGTCTCACGGACGAGTTCGCCCTCGCGGTAGAGGTGCCGCGGCGAGATCCGGATGCCCTCGGCGTACATGTCCCGCTGCAGGCCGGGGCCGAACCCGGTGGGAATGGGCCCGCCGATGTCGAGCCAGTGGGTGATCGCTGCGGCGAAGCCGACCAGTACTTGTTCGTCGTCGAAGATCGGCATCAGGGTGCCGACGTCGTTGATGTGACTGCCGCCGCGGTAGGGCTCGTTGAAGATGATGACGTCACCGGGCTTGAAGTTCTCCACGCCCCAGTGCTCGATGGCCATCCTGGCGTAGAACTGGTTGATCACGTAGTGGCCGGGCGCGGCGGTGCCCATGGCGATCGCGTCGAAATCCAAGTCGCGATCGGCATCCCGGGGCGCGAGCAACCCGATGCCGAAGTCGTTGACCTCGCTGAGCAGTGGGCTCAGTGCCGCGGTATTGATCTTGATCTGCATCTGCAGACCGATGTGTTCCAGCGCGTGCCGGATCACCTCGGCGGTGGTGAGGTCGACGCCGTAACGGTCTTCGACCTCTTTGGCGCCGAGCACGGAAACCGGTTGGGGTGCCACAGTTGTCACAGGTTCTTCTCCTCGATCTCGATGATCACGTCGCCGAATTCGTTCACCGTCGCGACATCGCCCGCGACGAGCACGCCGGTGTACGTCTGGGCCTCGATGACCGCCGGGCCGGCCACCACCTGGTTGGGTGCGAAGTCGTCGGCGTTGTAGACCGGCACGTCCCGGTTGAGTTCGCCCATGAGGGTGATGTCGCGGCGGCGCCTGGGTTGCGCCGGTTCGCTGTTGGTCAGCCGGGGCGGGAACAGTCGGCGCTGATCGGTCGACACCGCGCGGGTGCGCAGGGTCTGGACGTAGATTGGTGCGGGCAGGCTGTAACCGAACTGGCGTTGATGCGCGGCGGCGAAGGCTTCGGTCAGGTGCGTCAGCGGCTCTGGGTGCGACGGGTCGATGACCGCCGCGAGCTCCCATCGCTGGCCCAGGTAGGTGGCGTCCAGCCAGGCTTCGACGACGACATCCCGGTTGCCGCGACCGCGGAGCCTCCCGACCAGGTGCTCCAGGCTCTGCCGGGCCCGGGCGAACACGTCGGTCGCGACGTCCTCGGTGACGGTCGCCATCACCGGGGTGACCTCTTCCTCGAACGCTTGAGCAGTGAGCAGACCGAACGCCGAGAACACCCCTGACAGGGCCGGGATGACCACCCGCGGCATCTGCAGCGAGCGTGCGATCTGACTGGCCACCAGCGGCCCGGCTGCGCCGTAACTCACCAGCCCGAACTCGCGCGGATCGGCGCCGCGATAAACCGTGAGGCGCCGAACCGCCTCCGCCATGTTGTGGATGGCGACTTCGGTCGAGGTGCGCGCAACCTCGACTGCGGTCATGTCCAGGGCCGCGGCCAACGGCGCGAATGCGGCCTCCGCAGCCGCGACGTCCGGGTAGATCTCGCCGCCCAGGGGCACCTCGGCATCCAGCACACCGAGCAGCAGGAAGGCATCGGTGACGGTCGGCTGGGTGCCGCCGTGGCCGTAGCAAGCCGGGCCGGGGTCGCTGCCCGCGCTTTCCGGACCGACCTTGAGCCCGCCGCCCTCGTCGATCGCGATCAGGCTGCCGCCGCCCGCGCCGATGCTGTGGATCTCCACCACCGGCAGGCTGACCAGCAGATCGTGCTCGATCTCGAGCTCGCGTTTGACCGACGCGCGACCGTCCACCACCACGGCGACCTCGGTGCTGGTGCCACCCATGTCGAAGCCCACCAGGTTCGGCATCTCGAGTCGCTCGGCGTAGGCCTGCACGCCCATGACCCCGCCGACCGGTCCGCTGTTGAGGGTCGCGACGGGCCGGGACGTGACCTGCTCGGCGGTGATCAGACCGCCGTCGTTGGTCATGAACGTCAAGGGGGCGTCCAGGCCGGCCTCCCGCAGCCGACCCTCCACCCGCGTCGTGTAGGACTCCATCAACGGCTGGACGTAGGCGTTGAGCACGCAGGTGGAGAACCGGTTGTACTCACGCGGGAACGGCGCCACCTCCGCCGAGGTGCTCACGCTGATACCGGGAAACCGGTCGCGGATCAGTTCGGCGGCGCGTTGCTCGTGTTCGGGATGCTTGTAGGCGTGCAGGAAACACACCGCGATGCCCTGGCATCCGTCGGCCACCAGGCGCTCCACCTCCTGCAGCAGACGTTCTTCGTCGAGGGTCATCAACACTCCGCCGTCGGCCATCAGCCGCTCGCTGACGGTGCGGCGGCGGTATCGCTCGACGATGGGCCGCAGCTCGTGGGGTCGACGCCAGCGCGGGTCCACCATGGCCTCGAAGGGGCGCCAACCGCGGGCCATATCGAGAAGGTCACGGAACCCGTGGGTGGTCACCATGCCGATGTCGGCGCCGCGGCGGGTCAGGATCGCGTTGAGCGCCACCGTGGTGCCGTGCACGATCTGGTCGATGGGAGTGTCGCCGGGTTCGGCCTTCTCGATGGTGCGGAGCAGCCCGTTGGCGAGGTCGTCGTAGGTCGTCAAGGACTTGGTGCCGATGCGTACCTGTTCGCCTTCGGCCAGCACCAGGTCGGTGAAAGTGCCCCCGGTGTCGATGCCGATGCGCAGTGCCGTATTCGAGGTCATGCTCACACTCCCTTGTCAGTAGTCGGGGACGTCATGCCGTAGAGGAGCCGGTCTGCGAACGACTCGGCGATCTTCTCGATCTTCAACGGCCCCTCGGGGTCGAACCAGAACGCGGTGAAGTTACATGCGCCGAGGATGGCGAGGGCGTCCAGATGTGCGTCGCCAGAACGGAATTCACCCGTGGCCATGCCCGCCTTGATGACCTGTTCGAAGTCGGTCCGAAACTGGTTGCGGCCCTTGCCGATGGTGACCGCCATCTCGCCGCTGAGATGGCCGTACTCGCGCAGGAACACCGTGCCTTCGGACTGATAGATGCCGGCGGTCTGCACGGTCTCGATGATCAGTTCCCGCAGTTTCTGGGTCGGTGTGCTGTCCGACTCGACGATCCGCAGGGCGGAGTCGCGCAGCTTGTGGGCAAACCGCTCGTGCAGGGCGTACAGCAGCACTTCCTTGCTGGCCACGTGGTAGTAGAGGCCGGCCTTGGTCATGCCGGCCTCTTCGGCGATCTGACGCAGCGATGCGTTCGCGAAACCTTCGCGTTCCATCACGCGCGCGGCCGCGACGAGGATACGTTCGGGTATCTGCGGCGTTTCGGCGCTGCCGTCGGTGTCGGTCATCGTTGTCCCCTTCCGGTTACTTTACCGGCCGGCCGGTAAAGTGGTGAGGGGAACGTTAACCAGCGGCGGTACCCCTGTCAAGGGCCAGGCGCCGCGATGCGGCCAACGAAGCCGACAAATGTGTTTCAGGCGTTTGGAATTCAGCGATCGGCGGTGCTCGTGAGCCGAGGCCCGCCCGGCTCACCACGGCGCCGCGGCGATGAGCGCCCGAGCATGGCCGTGATGGCACCGACGCCGAGCTGCCCGGTGGCGGGGTCGAAGGCACACAGCGAGAAGGTCACGCCAATCCGTATTACCCCGCCGCGGTGCGGCGAAACCCGGCTACTTCTCGGCGGGCTCCGGCTTGGCGTCGATCCCCGACTCCTTGCGCTGTTGGGCGGTGATGGGCGCCGGCGCGTCGGTGAGCGGGTCCACGCCGCCACCGGTCTTCGGGAACGCGATCACCTCGCGGATCGAGTCCTCGCCGGCCAGCAGCGCGGTGATCCGGTCCCAACCGAAGGCGATACCGCCGTGCGGTGGCGCCCCAAAGGTGAAGGCGTCCAACAGGAATCCGAACTTGTCCTGGGCCTCAGCGGCGTCGATGCCCATCATCGCGAAGACGCGTTCCTGGACGTCGCGGCGATGGATACGGATCGAGCCGCCGCCGATCTCGTTGCCGTTGCAGACGATGTCGTAGGCGTTGGCCAGCGCGGTGCCCGGTTCGGTGTCGAACGTCGCCTCCGACTGCGGCTGCGGGGCGGTGAACGCGTGGTGCACCGCCGTCCAGGCACCCGAACCGACCGCCACGTCACCGGCCGCGGCCGCGTCGTCGGCCGGCTCGAACAGCGGCCAGTCCACCACCCAGGCCAGCGCCCACGCGTCCGGGTCGATCAGGTCCAACCGCTTGGCGATCTCGATGCGGGTGGCGCCCAGTAGCGCCCGCGCCGCCTTGACCGGCCCGGCCGCGAAGAACACACAGTCACCGGGCTTGGCGCCGACGTACGCGGCCAGCCCCTCGCGCTCGGCGTCGGACAGATTCTTGGCGACGGGCCCGCCGAGGGTGCCGTCCTCGGCGATCAGCACGTAGGCCAGGCCCTTGTGGCCGCGCTGCTTGGCGAACTCCTGCCACCCGTCGAGGGTGCGACGCGGCTGCGACGCCCCGCCCGGCATGACCACGGCACCGACATGCGGCGCCTGGAACACCCGGAACGGGGTGTCCTTGAAGTATTCGGTGCAGTCGACCAGCTCCAGGTCGAACCGCAGATCCGGCTTGTCGCTGCCGTAGCGGCGCATGGCCTCGGCGTGGGTGATGCGCGGCAGCGGGGTCGGCAGGTCGTAGCCGATCAGGGCCCACAGCGCCTTGAGGATCTCCTCGGACACCGCGATCACGTCGTCGGCCTCCACGAAGCTCATCTCCAGGTCCAGCTGGGTGAACTCGGGCTGGCGATCGGCCCGGAAGTCCTCGTCGCGGTAGCAGCGCGCAATCTGGTAGTAGCGCTCCATGCCGGCGACCATTAGCAGCTGCTTGAACAGCTGCGGGCTCTGCGGCAGCGCGTAGAACGACCCGGGCTGCAGCCGCGCCGGGACCAGGAAGTCGCGGGCGCCCTCGGGCGTGGAACGGGTCAGCGTCGGCGTCTCGATCTCGACGAAGTCGTGCTGCTCGAGCACCGCACGGGCGGCGGCATTGACCTTGGAGCGCAGGCGAAGCGCGCGGCCGGGGCCCTCGCGGCGCAGGTCCAGGTAGCGGTAGCGCAGCCGCGCCTCCTCGCCGGCCGTCTCGTCGAGCTGGAACGGCAGCGGCGCGCTCTCGGACAGCACGGTCAGCGACGACGCGTTGACCTCGATCTCGCCGGTCGCGATCTCGGCGTTGGTGTTGCCCTCGGGCCGGACCTCGACCACCCCGGTGACCGCCACGCAGAATTCCGCGCGCAGTCGGTGCGCCTGGCTGAGCACCTCGGCGTCGCGGAACACCACCTGCGACACGCTGGGCCCGCTTCCCGCGTCGCTGCGCTCCTGCCCTCCGGTGCCGCCATCACGTAAATCGATGAAGATCACGCCGCCGTGATCGCGGCGACGCGCGACCCACCCGGCCAGCGTGACCGTCTGCCCGGCGTCGGAGGCACGCAACGAGCCGGCGGTGTGGGAGCGCAGCACTGAGATACTCCTCTTTCAGGGGTATGAGACGAAGGACCAGTCTAAGGGGCGGGGTTCGGCGGCTTGACCAGGCGGCCGTCGAGGGCCTCCTGCAGTTGCGCGCGGGTCAGCCGGCCGCCGAGGAACGCCCTCAGGCGCCCCACCGGCAGGCCCCCCATCATGGCGGCGATGTTGCTCTGACCTGCCGAGGCACCGCCGGCCCAGTCCGGCGCGGCGCCCGCCAGTAGCTCCAGCACGCGCTCCAGCGCCGCCGGGTTGTGCGCCACCTCCGCCAGCGTCGACTCCAGCGTCAGCGGGATCTCGGCGCCCTCGCCGGTCAGTGTCACCGTGGCGCCGGCGCGCAGGTCCCGGCTGGAGGCGCCAACGTCGACGCGGTAGTCGCCGGGTTCGAGGACCCAGTCCCCGACCCGGACCTCCCAATAGGCGAGATCGCGCCGCGTCAGCCGCACCTCCAGCTCGGTGGACTCGCCGGCCGCCAGCTCGGCGGCGGCGAAACCCGCCAGCACGCGCGGTGGCCGGGGCACGGCCGAGTCGGGGACCCCGACGTAGAACTGCGCGACCTCGCGACCGGCCCGCCGGCCGATGTTGGCGACGGTGACCCGGGCCGTGATGCCGTCGTCGGTGACAGTCAGCCGCAGATCCCGGTAGTCGAACTCGGTGTAGGACAGGCCGTGGCCGAACGGGAACTGCACGTCCCGCTCGAGTGCGTCGTACCAGCGGTACCCGACGTAGAGCCCCTCCCCGTGCCGAACCTGACCCGCCGCGCCCGGAAAGTTCAGGTAGCTCGGGACGTCCTGCAGCCGCAGCGGCACGGTCTCGGCCAGCTTGCCCGACGGGTTGACCGTCCCGAACAGCACGTCGGCGATCGCGGCGCCGCCGCCCTGCCCGCTCAGGGCGGCGTCGAGCAACGCGGGCGCGGGGACCGTCGCCAGCCGCACCACCCCGCCGTGGGACAACACCACGGCGGTGCGCGGCTGGGCCTCGGTCACCGCCGCGATCAACTCGAGTTGCGTTGCGGGCAGGTCGATGTCGGCGCGGTCGAAGCCCTCGCTCTCCAGTTCCTCGGCCAGCCCGCAGAAGACCACCGCGGTGTCCGCGGCCGCGGCGGCGCGCACCGCCGCCGACCGCAGCGCCTCGGCATCGGCACCGTCGTCGTCCGTGTCGAGCCGGTAACCCACCTCGAAGCGGACCGCTCCGCCGGCCCGCCGGGCGATCTCGTCGAGGGGCACGTCGACCCGGGTCGCGGTCACGTGCGAACTGCCGCCGCCCTGATACCGCGGCGAGCGCGCCAGTTCCCCGATGACCGCCAGCGAGTCCGTCGGCGCCAGCGGCAGCAGTTCATCGGCGTTGCGCAGCAGGACGATCGAGCGCCGCGCCGCCTCCCGGGCCAACTCGTGGTGCGCCTCGAGGTCGACCCGAAGTTCGGGCCGCGCGAGCGAGTGGGCGCGGCGGCCCAGGGTCTCGATGCGCTGCGCGGCCCGGCGGACCGCGGCCTCGGGCAGCGCACCGTCGCCGACGGCGGTCACCAGCTGGGCGTCACCGGCCGTGTCGGGGCCCGGCATGACCAGATCCAGACCGGCGGCCACCGACCGGACCCGGTCGTCGACCGCACCCCAGTCGCTGACCACCACCCCCTCGTAGCCCCACTCACCGCGCAGCAATTCGGTGAGCAGCCACGAGTT
Organism: Mycolicibacterium sp. MU0050; assembly: GCF_963378085.1. Taxonomy (GTDB): domain Bacteria; phylum Actinomycetota; class Actinomycetes; order Mycobacteriales; family Mycobacteriaceae; genus Mycobacterium; species Mycobacterium wendilense. The sequence continues at coordinate 2,829,390 of NZ_OY726395.1, forward strand.
CTCGGCCGCCCACACGCCGTTGATGCGGTTGTAGGAGGTCATCACCGTCCACGGCCGGGCCTCGGTGATCACCCGGTGAAAGGCCGGCAGGTACACCTCGCGCAGGGTGCGGGTGTCCACCTCGGCGCTGATCCGTATGCGGTCGGTTTCCTGGTTGTTGACCGCAAAGTGTTTGACCGACGCACCGATGCCCTGGTCCTGGATGCCGCGCACCCAGGCGCTGCCCAACACCCCGGACAGGTGGGGGTCCTCGGAGTAGTACTCGAAGTTGCGGCCGCCCCGTGGGTCGCGCTTGATGTTGATGCCGGGACCGAGCACCACCTGCACGTCCAGCGCGTGGGCCTCGCGGCCGATCGCGGCGGCGACCCGGGCCACCAGGGCGGGATCCCAGCTCTGTGCCAGCGCCACCGCCGGCGGGAAGCAGGTCGCGGGTTCGGCGTCGTTGATGCCCAGATGGTCGGCGGCCGCGCGTTGCCGCCGCACGCCGTGCGGGCCGTCGGTCAGCGTGATGGCCGGGACCTCCCCGACCGACTTGGTGGACCAGAAATCGGCGCCGCTGCCCAACGCCGCCCGCGCCGCGAGGTCCATCAGTACAGGCCTTCCCACGCGGTGCGCCGGACGCGGTCCGGATCGCCGACGGTGATGTCCCTGGTGCTGCGGATGACCCGGGTCGCCCGGCGGGGAGTGTCGTAATGGGGCCAGGGGGCCGGTTGGCCGCTGGTGGCGAAGTCCAGCCAGGTGCGCTGCATCCGGCGCCCGACCGAGGGCTGCACATGCCGGCCCAACGGGTGCAGTTTGCGGCCGAGGTAGGAACCGTAGCTGTGCTGGATGTGCACGATCTCGCTGCCGTGGGTGGCGCCGAGCCCCAGGGCCCGCAACGTCCAGGTGGTGTGGTCGAAGCGGTAGACGTAGGTGTCGGCGTGTTTGCTGTAGGCGTCGGCGAACGCCCACGTCGGGGCCCCGAAGGTGGCGTCGGCGCCGACCGCGATGAGCGCGCGCCGCCGCGGGTAGCCCGGATAGGCGGCCAACACCCGGTCCTTGGCCCCCGGATCCAGCCGGGCGAAGAAGGTATCGACGTTGGCCCGCGTGGTGGGCAACATCGGCGGCTTGGACCAGGCGAACATCGACGCTTCGTTGCTGTTGGTGCCGATGATCAGCGGGACTTCGGCCACCGAACCCGCGCGCGCGGCGCCGATGGGATGTCGGGGCAACAGCTCGACGCCGTGGGTCAGCCCGTACGCCAAAGTGGGAGTGGTTGCGACACTGTGCAATTGCTGGGTTCCGGCCGCCCGGCGCAGCGCCTTCTGCGGCATTCGCTTGAGTTCACCGGGGCCGACCCCGAGCTCGTGCAGGAACCGGTCGGCCTGCTCGGCGCGGCTGTCGTAATCGGCGATCAACGGCAGCGCGGGACTCTGCGCGATCGCCCGCCCGAACAGTCCGGCGGCGGCGGGACTGGCCAGCAGCGCCAACACCGATGTGGCTCCGGCGGATTCGCCGAAGACGGTGACCCGGTCGGGGTTTCCGCCGAAGGCCGCGATGTTGTCCCGGACCCAGCGCAGCGCGGCGATCTGGTCCCGCAGGCACAGGTTGTCATCGAAACCCTCGCCCAGGGAACCGAGTTCGAAGCCACCGAACACCCCGATCCGATACGTGATGTTCACCACGACGACGTTGCCGTTGGCGGCCAACCGGGACCCGTTGTAGAGCTGCAGCTGGCCGGCGCCGTAGACGAAGGCGCCGCCGGGGATCCACACCATCACCGGCAGCGAACCCGAGGTGTCCGGGGACCACACCGTCAGTGTCAGGCAGGCCTCGTCGCGCACCTTCGGGTCGTCCCGGCCGCCCCCGACGAACGACCGGCCCTGCGGCGGTAGGGGTCCGTGCTCGGTGGCGTCGCGCACGCCGGGCCAGGGGCGCGGTGGGACGGGCGCGGCGAACCGCCGCTCCCCCAGCGGCTGTTCGGCGTACGGGATGCCCCGCCACACGCCTACCCCGCCGTCGGTGTCGCCGCGCAGGGCGCCGGCGTCGGTCTGGACCACGCGCGGCGGCGTGGCGACGGTGCCTTTCGGATTGCCGGACACACCCTGAATCGTATGTGCAAAGCTATGTCCGTTGGGGCCCGGCAAACCGCCGGGGTGCCGGATGCGCGGATGGAGAGTACCCATGACCTTCAGTGAAGGGATGCGGATCGACACCAGCACCACCACCACAAGCGGCGGTGGCGGGCGGGGCGGCCGCGGGATCGCCATCGGCGGCGGGCTCGGCGGGCTGGTCGTGCTGTTGATCGCGTTGTTCCTGGGCGTCGACCCCGGTGGCGTGATGAGCCAGCAGGGCCTGGAGACCCAGGGCGTGGAGGCCCCCGGATTCGATGTCAGCCAGTGCCGCACCGGGGCCGACGCCAACAGCATCGTCGAGTGCCGGGTGATCGCCACCGGCAACTCGCTGGACCACATCTGGGGCCAGCTGCTGCAGGGCTACAGCCGACCCAATCTGCGGCTGTTCACCGGGCACGTCGAGACCGGCTGCGGGCCCGCCACCTCCGACGTCGGGCCGTTCTACTGCCCCGCCGACCAGACGGCCTACTTCGACACCGACTTCTTCGAAGTCCTCAAGACCCAGTTCGGTTCCACCGGCGGCCCGTTGGCCCAGGAGTATGTGGTCGCCCACGAGTACGGCCACCACGTGCAGCATCAGCTGGGCAACCTGGCCCGGGCGCAGCGCGGCCCCACCGGCGCGGAGAGCAACGCCGTGCGGGCCGAGCTGCAGGCCGACTGCTACGCCGGGGTGTGGGCGCATTACGCGGCCATCACCAAGCAGCCCGGCACCGACGTCAACTTCCTGGAGCCGTTGACCGACCGCGACATCGCCGACGCGCTGTCGGCCGCCCAGGCCGTCGGCGACGACCGAATCCAGAAGGCGGCCACCGGCCGGGTCAACCCCGAGTCCTGGACCCACGGGTCCTCGGCGCAGCGGCAGCACTGGTTCACCGTCGGGTATCAGACCGGCGACCCGAACAAGTGCGACACGTTCAGCGCCGCCAACCTCGACGGTTAGAGCCGGGACTGCTCCGCGATCGCCGTGTCGGCGGTGCGCAGTGGGCGGATCAGCCCGTCCTGGGTGAACGACGCCAGCAGGGCCCCCTCTTCGGAGTGGACCGTGCCGCGCACGTAGGACATCCCCGCGCCGACCTGGGTGCTCTCGTGGGAGTAGAGCAGCCACCCGTCCCATGTCACGGGTTCGTGGAAGCTCACGCTGATCGTCATCGGCGCCGTCGAGACCGTGACGTGGGCCTGGCTGGTCCCGATCCCCTCGTGCGCCCGCATGGTGGTCGAAATACCAAGGTGGCCGGTGAAGTACGCGATGAGCGCCTTCGCCAGCTCGTCACGCTGCGGGATCGGGTCGTACTTCAACCAGGCGTGCAGTTCCGGCGGTCCGACCTCGTCGGGGCTGTTGACGTCGACGACGTCGACGAGACGCACCTGGCGGCCCACCATGGGCATCGTGGCCTCGTTGGCCTCGGCGGGCGCCTTGACCTCGGGGCGCGGCAGGTGGTGGGTGATGACGTCTGCGGTCGGAACGTCGCACAGCACGGTGATGGTGATGCACCGCTTGCCGTTCTGCAGCGCCGTGACCACGGCGGTGGCGGTGGACCGTCCTTCCTGCACCACGTCGATGGCCAATTCCACTGGGGCGCCGACCATCACGACTCGGCTGAACACCGCGTACGCCGACCGCAGCGACTTGCCCGGGAAGCGCTTGGCGACCGCGACGAGGGCCTGCGAGAGCACCTGGGTGCCCTCGACCACCTGCCGGTCGTCCTCCCCGGCCGGTCCGGTCGGCGCGGCGAACCGGTCGGGTTCGGTCGACTCCACGTCGAAGAGGTCGACGAGCCCCTCGACCGTCCAGACGATCTGATTGGATTCCGTTGTCACGCTGTGCTTCCTCCTGATTGAGCGATGACTTTCATTACCGTGTCCGCGAATTCGGCCAGGCTGGCCGGCGCGGCAAAGTCCGCGAACCACACGTAGAACCGCTCGACACCCCGGTCGATCAGCCCGCCGAAGTGCTCGACCAACTCCGGTGCGGTACCGCACACCAGTCCGTCGCCGAGATGTCCGAATCGACGCCGGGCGGTCTCGGCGACCGCGCCGCGGTCCGCGTCCGCGCCGGCGAAACCGACCATCTGCTGCATGGAGACCCGTGCGTCGCCCACCGTGGGCAGCAGCGCGTCGAGTCGGTCCAGCTGGTGCGAGGGGATGTTCCACCAGTCGGCGTACTTGCGCGTCAGCTCCAGGGTGGTCTTTCCGATCCCACCCAGGATCAACGGAATAGGCTGGGAGGCAACAGGTTCCTGGGTCCGCTCGGTGACTCCGTCGCGGCCCCAGAACTCCCGGATCAATGCGACGTCGGCGGCCAGTCGGCGCGCCCGCCCCTTGGCGTCGTCGCCGCCCTCGATGCCGAAGCGGGCGAACTCCGCGGGCCACGAGCCCGACCCGAGCCCGAGTTCGAAGCGACCTCCGGAGGCCTCGGCGAGCGTGACGGCCTGCTTGGCCAGCACGGCCGGATGGCGGAAGCCGTCGCACAACACCAGGTGGCCGATCTTCAGCCGCTCGGTACGCGCGGCCACCCACGTCGCGAGTGTCATTGCCTCCCAGATGCTTTGATGCGTCGCCCCCGGGGGCTCGAGATGGTCGATGAAAGCGATGCCGTCAAAACCGTTGCGCTCGGCGGTCTGTGCGCGCAGCACCACATCGTCGATTCCCATCCGCACCTGCGGCAGGAAGAGAAACCATTCGGCCATGGGTCCAAGACAGTAACCCCCGACCGCCACGCGCGCTAGACACTCGCACAGCATGTCCGCCAACCGGTACCCTCGGGCACCAAACGCGCGGCCCCCGGCGCCGCGCACGATTTCGGTAGGGGTACGCGATGGCCAAGGTGAGCGGAGCCGATTCCCGGCGACCGCGGGCCGATGCCGGGCCCGAGACCGACCCGGCCCGCGCGAAATCGCAGGCGCGCGCGCAGAGTTTCATGCGCTCCGCGCTGGCGATCCTCGGCGAGACCGGCCGCACGGACTTCACCGTGCTGGAGGTCGTGGAACGGTCCAAGACGTCGCTGCGGGCGTTCTACCAGCACTTTGCCACCAAGGATGAGCTGCTGCTGGCCCTGGTCGAGAAGATCATGTCCGACGCCACCGAGCGCTGGACCGCCGAGACCGCCGGTATGCCCAGCGACGAGGCGCTGCGCCTGCTGATCGACCGGGTGAGCGCGCCGGCGGAATCGACCACGCAGGAAGGCATCAACCGGGGTCTGACGTACTACAACGACCACCTGCTCGAGACGCGCCCCAAGGAGTTCGCCAAGGTGCTGGCCCCGTTGAACCGGCTGGTCAGCGACATCCTGCGGCGTGGCATCGCCGACGGGGTGTTCCGGCCCGATCTCGATGTCGACACCGACGCGACGATCCTGATGCACACCGCCCTGGGGGCGCTGCGGCTGCGCGACCTGGGCGCGGAGCTCAACGGGGTGGCCATCGAGGGCCGCCACGTGTACGAATTCAGCCTCCGCGGCCTCCTCAAATAACGCCCTGAACAGCGCAAACGACATACCGTAAGCGGTTCTGGCACCGTGTTGCCTCCCGTGGTAATCTCGTTACCAAACTGCGGTAATGCCATTACCGTCGCACCGAAAAACGACATGAGGAGCCCAACATGCCGTCACGGAATCTCGACTATCCGGTGTTCGACGCCGACAACCACTTCTACGAGCCCAAGGAAGCCCTCACGCAGTTCCTGCCCGAGCACCGCAAGGGCGTCATCGATTACATCGACGTGCGGGGTCGCACCAAGATCGTCGTGCGCAACCAGATCAGCGACTACATCCCCAACCCCACCTTCGAGGTGGTCGCGCGGCCCGGCGCCCAGGAGGAGTACTTCCGGCACGGCAGCGGCGGGAAGAGCTACCGCGAGGTGCTGGGCAAGCCGATGAAGGCGATCCCCGCCTTCCGCAATCCCGAGGCCCGCCTCGAGGTGCTCGACGGCCTGGGTCTGGACTACACCATCATGTTCCCCACCCTGGCCAGCCTGGTCGAGGAGCGCCTCAAGGACGACCCGGACCTGATCCTCGACATCGTCCACGCGCTCAACCAGTGGATGTACGAGACCTGGTCGTTCAACTACGAGAACCGCATCTTCTCCACGCCGGTGATCAACCTCGGCGTCGTCGACCGCGCCCTCGAGGAGCTGGAATGGTGCCTCGAGCGGGGCGCCAAGACCGTGCTGGTCCGCCCGGCGCCGGTCCCCGGCTACCGCGGCACCCGGTCGCTGGGCCTGCCCGAGTTCGACCCGTTCTGGGATGCCTGCGTCAAGGCCGGCGTCCCGGTCTGCATGCACGCCTCCGACAGCGGCTACTCCCAGTACCTCAACGACTGGGAGCCGGCCGACGAGTTCCTGCCGTTCAAGCCGACGTCGTTCCGCATGGTCGCGATGGGCAAGCGGCCCATCGAGGACACCATGGCCGCGCTGGTGTGTCACGGCGCGCTGACCCGGAACCCGGACCTGCGCATCCTGTCGGTGGAGAACGGCGCCTCCTGGGTGCCCTACCTCTTCTACCAGTTCAAGGACGTCTATTCGAAGATGCCCCAGGAGTTCCCGGAGGATCCGATCGAGGCCTTCAAGCGGTGCGTGTACGTCGCGCCGTTCTGGGAGGACAACTTCAAGGAGATGGCCGACCTGTGCGGTATCGACCGGATCATCTTCGGGTCGGACTGGCCGCACCCGGAGGGCCTGGCCGACCCGATCAACCTGGTCGACGACCTGGAGCGCAACGGTCTCGACGAGGACGGCATCCGAAAGGTCATGGGCGGCAACCTGGTCGACCTGTTCAAGGTCGAGAACAAGAAGGTTCACAAGCCCGACGTGCCGGCCCTCGTCATCGCCTGACATCATCTCCCCCACCGGACTTCGACTACCCAGAGGCTGAACCGATTTCATGACCGATCTCGCCGCCAACCCGGAACAGCTGCTGTTCGTCTCCACCACGCGGGCGTTCCTGGACAAGGAAGCGTCGCTGACCCACGTCCGTGGGCTGCACGACGCCGGGACGTCCTTCGAGCCCGCGTGGTGGCAGCGGGCCGCAGAACTGGGTTGGGCCAGCCTGCTGGTGCCCGAAGAACTCGGCGGCGGAAGCGTTTCCGGTGACGGGGTCGCCGACCTCGCCCTGGTGGCCGAGCAGATCGGTCGGTCAGTGGCGCCCGGCCCACTGCACCCGGTCAGCACGGTGCTGGCCGGGCTGGTCGAGGCGCCGGACGGTCACGAAGAGACCATCGAGGCGCTGGTCGCCGGCGAACTCGTGGCCTCCTGGGCGGTGTACGAACCACGCCGGCCGTTGCGCCTGCAGGACGCCGACGGCACCGAAATCCAGACCACCGCAACCCGTACCGACTCGGGCTACCGGATCGACGGTGTGAAGGACCGCGTCGAGGCGGGCGCCGAGAGCGGCGCGGTGCTGGTGCTGGCCCGCTGCGACGGCGCGCTGCGCCAGTTCCTGGTCCCCACCGACGCGCCCGGCGTCACCGTGACCACGCAGGACTCCATCGACCTGGTCAAGCGTTATGCCCGAATCGAATTCGACGGTGTCGAGGTGGACACATCGGCCGCCGTCGGCGATGCTGAACAGACCCCAGCCATCGTCGAACGGCAACGCCAGATCGCGCTGGTCCTGCAATGCGCGGAGATCGTCGGGATCCTTGAGGCGGTGCTGGCCATGACCAACCAGTGGCTGGTCGACCGACACAGCTTCGGCCGCCCGCTGGCGTCGTATCAGGCGCTCAAGCACCGCGCGGCGGACATGAAGATGTGGTTCGAAGCCGCCCGCGGCACCACCGCCGGCGCGGTCGCCGCCGTGTCTGCCCGCGCCGACGACGCGCCGCTGCTGGTCAGTGTCGCCAAAGCCTATGTGGCCGAACGCGCCCCGGTGATGCTGCAGGACTGCGTGCAGTTGCACGGCGGTATCGGCGTGACCTGGGAGCACGACCTGCACCTCTACTTGCGCCGGATATCGCTGTACCGTGCCATGTTCGGCGCACCGGAAGATCATCACCGCGCCGTGTACGCCCTGAGTAGGAAGTCGGATACCCCCTCATGACCGAGACGGTGACAGCGCCCGAGACCACCGAGTCGGTGGCGGAGTTCGCCGCGCGCGCCCGTGCGTGGCTGGCCGAGAACATGCCGCGCATCGACCCGGACAACCCGCCGTTCTCCGTGCGCGCCGAGCAGCAGTCCTGGGATCGGGCCAAGGAACTGCAGAAGCGGTTGTACGCCGGCGGTTTCGCGGGCATCTGCTTCCCCCGCGAATACGGCGGCCTGGGCCTCGATTTCGCCTACCAGAAGGCGTTCAACGACGAGTGCCGGTGCTACGAGATGCCGTTGATCCTCAACACGCCCTCGTTCACCATCTGCGCCGCCACCATCCTCGACGTGGGCAGCGAACAGCAGAAGCGCGAGCGCATCTCGGCGGCGATCCGCGGCGACGAGATCCTGGTGCAGCTGCTGTCCGAGCCCAGTGGCGGCTCCGACCTGGCCGGGGTGATCACGCGCGCGGACCGCAAGGACGACAAGTGGATCATCAACGGCGCCAAGACCTGGAGCACCAGCGCGTTCGCCGGTGACTACGGGCTGATGCTGGCACGTACCGACTGGACCGTGCCCAAGCACGAGGGCCTGACCATGTTCCTGGTGCCGCTGAACGCGCCCGGAATCACCATGCGCCGCATCAAAGAGGTCAACGGCAACGAGGAATTCTGCGAGGAGTTCTTCGACGGTCTCGAACTCACCGACGATGCGGTGGTCGGCGAGGTCAACGACGGCTGGACGGTGGCCACGCGCCAGCTCCATCACGAACGGCGCGCCGTGGGCGGCGGCTCCGAGTTCGCCAGCGGCACCGGCGCGGAGAACGCCAACGAGATGCCGCCCGACCACGTCGGGATCGCCGAGCGCACCGGGCAGGGTGACGACCCGCGGGTCCAGGACCTGGCCGGGCGCGCGCTGGTGCGCCGCATCGTCAAGAAGCAACTGATCGATCACGTCGGCGCCGCCATCGCCAACGGCTCCCTGCCGCCGAACGCCGGGACGTTGATCCGGCTGTTCCACGCCGAGACCACCGAACTCGAGGTCGACACCGCGCTGGCGATCGCCGGCACCGCGGGCGTCGTCGACGAGGGCGGCGAGCTGGCCGGGATGCTCGACATCGGGGTCCGGTACCTGTCCCGCCAGACCGGTTCGCTCGGCGGCGGCAGCAGCGAGATGGCGCGCAACGTGATCGGCGAACGCGTGCTGGGCTTCCCGCGCGAACCCGCCGCGGACCGCGGCATCCCCTTCAACGAAGTCAAACGCGGACGATCCTGACCTGGTCCCGGCCGCTGACACTAAAGTGGCGGCCATGACCGCTGCGCCCACGGTGGACCCGCCGCCCGCGCTGTCGAAACTGCTGTCCGGCTTGCAGGCCGCGCTGCGGGGTGAGGCGGCGTGGGCGGCCGCAGTGTTGGGCCTGACCAATGGCTTTCCCACCCCCTACTACCTGGCCGCGATGCCGCCGCCCTGACCTCGGGTGCCGCGGTGGCCGAGCAGATGACCGCGCTGGTGGTGTTCAATCTGGTCGGCTTCCTGGCGGCGCTGATCCCGATCATCAGCTTCTGGGTGGCCCCGGAGCCCACCCGATCGGCCGTCGAGCGGATCTATGGCTGGATCCGCAGCCGGCATCGTCTGGTCGTGGCCCTGATCGCCGGCGCGGTCGGCGTGTTCTTTCTGGTCATGGGCCTCACCCACCTCTGAGCACCCACCGAGCCGAAGGCGTCGCTACGCCGGACGCTCGGCGCGGACGACGAGCTCGTCGGCGGGCACCCGGTGGCCGTGCTCACAACGGATTTCGACCCCGGCCTGGGCACCGCAGCCGTCGTGGGCCAGCCGTAACGGGGTGCCGGGAGGAACGTGCTTGCGACCCCATTCGAACAGCGACCACACCACCGGCATGAAATCGACTCCGGAGTCGGTGAGCACGTACTCGTCCCGGCTGCGTTGGCCCGGCTCCTGATACGGCCGGCGCTGCAGCAGACCGGCCTGCACCAGGTCGTTCAGCAGCGCGGACGCGGCGGCCGCAGTCATCGTGGCAGCGGTCCGGACCCCGATCGGCAAAGGCAAGACCAACGGGGCGCTGCACGGCGTCCTGCCGGCCGACCTACTGGCCCACAGCCTGCGGGAGTTGATCACCCGCACCGGCATCGACCCAGTCCTGGTCGACGATGTGATCGCCGGAGCCGTCACCCAGGTCGGCGACCAGGCAGTAAACATCGCCCGCAACGCGCTGCTGGGCGCGGGCTTCCCGGAGAGCGTTCCCGGCACCACGGTGGATCGCCAGTGCGGAAGTTCGCAACAGGCGATCAGTTTCGCCGCCCAGGGTGTGCTCGCCGGGGCCTACGACATCGTGATCGCCGCGGGAGTGGAGTCCATGTCCCGGGTGCCGATGGGCAGCTCAGTGTTGCCCGGCAGCGACCCGTTCGGCCTGGCCTTTGCCGAGCGTTACGCCGACAGCCTTGTCCCGCAAGGCATCAGCGCGGAGCTGATCGCGGCCAAATGGGGCTTCTCCCGCGCCCAGCTCGACGAGTTCTCCGCGGCCAGCCATGAAAAGGCGGCCCGGGCCACCAAGGAGGGACGGTTCGAGGCCGAGCTCGCCCCGATCGCCGGCCTGAGCACCGACGAGATCATCCGGCCGGGTACCACGGTGGACACCCTGGCCGGGCTGAAGCCGGCGTTCTACTACGAGGCCTACGCGGCGCGCTTCCCGCAGATCGACTGGGCGATAACACCGGGCAACTGGTCCCCGCTGTCGGATGGCAGCGCGGCGGTGATGATCACCAGCGGTGAGACGGCCAGGAAGCTGGGTTTGAGCCCGCTCGCGCGGATTCATACCACCACCGTCGCGGGATCCGACCCGCTCTACATGCTGACCGGTGTCATCCCGGCCACCGAAAAGGTCCTGGCGCGTGCGGGTTTGACGCTGGCGGACATCGACCTGTTCGAAGTGAACGAGGCCTTCGCGCCGGTGGTGCTGGCCTGGGCGCATGACGTCGGGGCCGACCTGAGCAAGACCAACGTCAACGGCGGGGCCATCGCGACCGGGCATCCGCTCGGCGCCAGCGGGGCTCGCCTGACGACCACCCTGGTCAATGCGCTCGAACAGCGCGGTGGACACTACGGCCTGCAGACCATGTGTGAGGGCGGCGGCATGGCCAACGCCACCATCATCGAGCGGCTGTAGAGCTGCGCTTAGGTCAGGGATTTGGCGATGATCGACTTCGTCACCTCATTCGCCCCGGCGTAGATCCGCTGCACCCGAGCGTCTTCGTACATCCGGGCGATCAGATACTCCCGCATGTACCCATAGCCGCCGTACAGCTGAACGCACCGATCGACGACCTCGCACTGCCGGTCGGTGAGCCAGTACTTGAGCATCGCGGCCTGCTCCGCATCGAGTTGCCCGCGCAGATGTTGCTCGATGCAGTGATCGAGGAACACCCGGCAGGTGGTGGCGATGGTATGACACTCGGCGAGCTCAAAGGCGGTGTTTTGGAAGTCGAACAGACTGTGCCCGAAGGCCTGGCGCTCTCGGGTGTAGCGCACCGTGTCCTGCACTGCGCGCTGCATGGCACCACTGGCCTGGGCCCCGATGATCAAGCGTTCCTGAACCAGTTGCGCCTTCAGTTGGCCGAAGCCGCGGCCCTCCGATTCGCCGAGCAGATTGTCGACCGGAACCCGCACATCGGTGAACGCGAGCTCCGCGGTATCGGCACCGTGTTGGCCGACCTTGTCCAGCACCCGCCCGACCGTGAACCCGGGACAGGCACGTAGGTCGACGATGAGCAGCGATACCCCCTTGGCGCCCGCAGCTGGATCGGTTTTGACGGCCAACACGATCATGTCGGCGGAGGACCCATTGGTGATGAACGTCTTCGAGCCGTTCACAACATACTCATCTCCGTCGCGAATCGCGGTGGTGCGGATGGCCTTGAGGTCCGAACCGGCTCCCGGTTCGGACATCCCGATCGCACCCAGGATCTCGCCGGTGGCCATGCCGGGAAGCCAGGTCGATTTCTGCGCCTCACTGCCGTATTCCAGCAGGTAGTGCGGAACGATTCCGCTGTGCACCGAGATACCCAGGCTCAGATCGCCGGCGTACCCCTAGGCTTCGAACACCGCGAGGTCGTGGGCGAATGTCCCGCCGCCACCGCCGTAGGCCTCGGGGATCGAACACAACAGCAAGCCCAGCTTCCCGGCCGCGCGCCACACCTCGCGGTCGATGCAGTGCTGGGTGTACCACACCTCATGTCGGGAAACCACCTCGCGCTCAAAAAATCCGTCGCGAGGTCGAAAACCGCCTTGGTGTCGTCGTTGCGCCAGGAGTTGTCTGTCGTCATGTCATCGCCCTTTCCTCGGCCCCGCCCCCCGGTCAGATCGGGTCGAATCCGGAAACCAGCCACCGGCCGCCGTGCTTGTCGAGGGTCACCTTCACACTCGACGCGCTGTCGCTGGGGGCCTCGGAACCGACAGTGGTGGCCTGGTTGACGAATACCAGTACCACCGCCCGGTTTTCGCTGCTGAATACCGATGAGGCGGCCGGTACCGTCGCAACCGCTGAGATCTGCCGCTGTTTGGCGCCGGGAATGACGACATCATCGGTCAGGGAGATGTAGGCGTCGCGGAAGCTTCCGGTGAGCACATCGCGGGCCGTGCCCAGATCACGTTCGACCGTGTCGGGGTTGTAGGACAGCATCATGATCGTCGCCTCGGTCGCGGCCTGCACCGACTCGATCGATGCGCGGTGGTCTGCGCGCAGCGAAACCTGGTGCCATTTCAGTACGGCCACGCCCGCCGCAATCGTCATGGCCAGGACGGGCAATACCCTGAAGATCAGCGCCCGGGTGATCGTCCGGACCTCCAGGCCTTCGGCGTCGGCCGGCACGTCGATCATGGTGATTCCGTCGTGTTTGGACCCGCTGGTGTCCGTCCGGCACAACACCTGTATCCGAGAGGCGATGTGCGCACACGAGATCCAGGTCTTCTGTCCGTTGATGACATAACTGTCACCGCGGCGTTCGGCCCGGCACATCATCGACGCGGGGTCCGATCCGGCCCCCGGCTCGCTGATCGCGGTCGCCAACACCTCGCCGCGGCACACTCCGCCGAGAATGTCCTGCCTCTGCTCCTCGGTGCCGAACCGCTCGACAACGGTCGCACTGACCAGTGACACCCCGAGGCCGAACAGCGGCGCCAAACCGTAGGACATCTCCTCGACCAGGTGGCAGGCATCCGACGCGCTGCCGCCACCGCCGCCGTACTCGGCCGGTATCGCGCAACCAACCCAGCCCAGCCCAGCCCGGCGAGTTTGCGATACAGCTCCTGGTTGTGCGTGACGTGTCCGTTGGAGCTCAACTCCTGGCGTCGTTCCCGGGTCCCGCACTCGCGCTTGACGAAATCGCGCAGCGACCGCACGAAGTCCTGCCGGTCGATCGTTTTACTCATCTGTGTGCATTTGCCTTTCGTGTACGTCGGCTGGTCACGCCAGCACGCTCGCTCCGTTGTCCAGTAGGTAGGTCTGTCCGGTGGTGAAGGATGCTTCATCGGAGGCCAGGTGCACCGCGACCGCGGCGACCTCGTCGGGTTCGCCCCATCGGCCTTGGCTGCGCTGGACGTACTCACTCACTTCGGCACCGAAGGCCTGGCCGAGTGCCAGCTGATTGGCCGTTGCCGCCTTGGTACGGATCATCCCCGGTGCGATCGCATTGACCCGGATTGCGTCGGCTCGCAATTCCAGAGCCGCGCAACGGGTTATCGCTTCCACGCCGGCCTTGGCCGCAGCGTAAGCAGCCATACCGTACATCGCACGCCGACCGGCTATCGAGGAGATGTTCACGAAAGCACCCCCAACGCGGGCACGCATGGCCGGTGCCGCATGGCGAATCGCGTGGAGCACGCCACCGACACCGACCGAGAGCACCCGTTCCCAGTCCTGTTGTTCCAGATCCAGAAGTCGCCCGGCGGAACCGACCGCCGCGTTGTTCACCACGATGTCGAGCCCACCGAAAATAGTTGTGGCATCGTCACCAGCGATATGACCCACCGGGAAAAACTGGAGGCCTATCTCCGGCTGCACGTCGACAACGCGATCAAATACCAGACCTACTACCAGGTGCTGACCGCCGACCAGCACCAGCTGTCAACGCAGGCGCTGAGGAACTACCGGTCCTGGGCCCGCGATGTCAATCACGCAACCGAGCAGCTACTGAGTGAGTGCGCAAAAGCCGGGGTGATCCGAGCTGATCTCGACGTGGCCACGGCGTCCAATCTGCTCAACGGCATGCTCGTGTCGATCACCCGTTGGTACCGGCCGTCGGGCCGGATGGGCACTGCAGAGATCTAGGATCAGGTGCACGGCCTGTTGGCCGGCTTCATCCGTCCCGCTGACGGCGAGTGACCCGGGCCCCAGACGGGCACCTGCAGAGGTTCTCCCCGGTGTCACTTGCCCGGACCCGGCTGACGGCGGAGCCGCCGGCCGGGCTCAGCCGGCGCCGGCGGCACCACCGTCCACTTCGAGCACGCTACCGGTCAGATACGCCCCCGCCCGCGAGGTGAGGAACCGAACGGCCCCCACGACGTCCTCGGGCGCCCCGGTACGTCCGAGCGGGACGCTGGACAGCAACTCCGAGCGGGTCGCCTCATCATCGAGAGCGAACGCACTCATTCGGCTCGGGAAGTAGCCGGGCGCAATGGCATTCACGGTGATGTCTTCGCGGGCCAACCGGTGGGCCAGGTGTCTGGTCAGCATGTGCACCCCGGCCTTGGTCGCGCTGTAGGGATAGTTCTCCACCCCGGTCGCCCGCAGCCCGGCCAGTGACCCGATGTTGACCACCCGGGCCGGCGCCTCCGCTGTAGCCGCCCGCCGCAGCGGTCCCAGCAGCGTGGTGGTCAAGCGAAACAAACCGATCAGATTGACATTCGCCAGCTTGTGCCAGGCCTCGTCGGGAAAGTCGTCGATCGGCGCACCCCAGGTCGCCCCGGCATTGTTCACCAAAATATCGAGCCGATCGTCGAAGGTGGTGGCCACCGCCTCGGCGATGGCCACGCTGCCGTCCGGGGTCCCGACATCGGCGACAACATACTCACAACTTCCCTTGCCGCCCAATGCAGCTGCAAGCTCGGCCAGTGCATCGGCCTTGCGGGCGCTGATCAGCACACGGGCGCCCGCCTCGACCAGACCGGTGGCGATCATCGCGCCGATCCCCGAGGATCCGCCGGTCACGACGACGGATTTGCCTGCAACCGAGAACAGGGTATCGGTTGGTGAACCCGTCACAGCGTCACCGAATAACCACCGTTGACGCCGACCGTCTGTCCGGTGATCCAGCCGGCAGCCTCCGAGGCCAGGAAACAGATCATCGCCGCTCCGTCGGCAGGCTCGCCGATTCGTCGGATCATGTAATGCTCCAGCACTTTGCGGTGCACCCGCTCATCTGCGAGCATATCGGCGGTGGCCGGGGTGTGGGTAGCACCGAGTGCCACCGAGTTGGCCGTGATCAAGTATCGGCCGCCGATCCGGGCCAGTGCCCGGGTCAGCCCGGCCGCGCCGGCCTTCGCCCCGGAGTACGCCTCCAAACCGTTGCCCTCGCCCATCCGCCCGGCATCAGAGATGACGGTGACGATGCGGCCACCATTGCCCACCCGGACCATCTGCTCGACCGCATGGCGTGCACAGTTGAGCACACCCAGCAGGTTGACCCGCACCGAGCGGTCCCACTGCTCGGGCACCTGCTCCCAGAACGGCACCGATGGCGGCGCCGTACCGCCACCGCCCTGGTTGCCCGCGTTGTTGACCAGGATGCCGACCGGTCCGAGTTCACGTTCGATCATCGCGAACATTGCTCCCACCGCGTCGAAGTCGCCGACATCGGCCGGTGCCGCGATGGCCGGCACCCCGGTTTCGCGAATCTCCTCGGCAACCCGCTCGGCCCGGTCGGCGTCGATATCGTTGACCGCCACTCCCCCGGCGCCCAGGCGGGCCAGATCGGTCACGATGCGATGTCCCACGCCCTGGCCCGCGCCGGTCACCACGGCGACGCGCCCGGCCATGTCCATCGGGCCAACCACATGTGTTGGCACTGCCTGAGTCATCCTCATCGCCCTTTCCATACCGGTTGTCTCTTTTCTGCGAAGGCCGCGAGCCCCTCCTTGAAGTCCTCCGATTCCAGCACCGGATCGACATAGGGGGCCTGCAGATCCCAGCTCGCCCGGTCGCCCCACTCCTGGGCACGGCGGACGATCTCAAGGCTGGCCTGCACCGCGACGGGTCCGCCGGCGGCGACCTTGGTCGCGAGTTGCATCGCGACCGCGAGGCTCTGTCCCGGCTCGGCCAGTTCGTTGACCAGACCCAAGTCGTGGAATTCCTCGGCGCTCAACGGGACACCGGTCAGCACGACCGCCATCGCGCGGTGATACGGGATCCGGCGAGGCAGCCGGAACAGTCCGCCGCCCATCGCCGGCAAGCCGCGCGCAGCTTCGGGTAGACCCATCCGGGCCCCCTTTGCGGCCACGACCAGATCGCACGCCAGGCACAGTTCCAGCCCACCGCCGAGGGCGTGGCCCTCCACGGCGGCGATCACCGGCTTGGACGGCGGTTGGGCCATGATGCCGAACCCGCCGCGGCGCTCGGTCATGGCGATCTCGCCGGTCGCGGCGGCCTTCATGTCCTGGCCCGCGGAAAACGTTCCGTCCGTTCCGGTGAGGACCGCCACCCGCAGTTCGGTATCCGCCTCGAACTCGTCGATGGCGGCTTCCATCGCGGTGGCGGTGGCCAGATCGAACGCGTTGCGACGCCGTGGCCGGTTGATCGTGATGACGGCGACGTGCTCGACACGCTCGAGCCGGATCAATTCCGAGTGAGTCATCAGGAAGCCCTCCGATACATCGTGACGACGCAGGCGCTGCCGAGTCCGTGGTTGTGTGACAACGCCGTACGTGCCCCCTCGACCTGGCGGTCACCGGCCTCGCCGCGCAGTTGCCAGACCAACTCGGCGCACTGGGCCAGCCCGGTCGCCCCCAGGGGATGGCCTTTGGAGATCAACCCACCCGACGGATTGACCACCCAGCGTCCGCCGTAGGTGGTGGCGCCCTCGTCGATCAGCCGGCCACCGTCGCCTTCGGCGCACAGTCCCAACGCCTCGTACATCAGGATCTCGTTGATCGAGAAGCAGTCGTGCAACTCGATCACGTCGAGATCGGCGGGCCCCAAACCAGTTCGGTCATAGACCTGATTGGCCGCTCGCTGAGATGCGTCACGACCGACCACGTCGAACGCACTGCCCGAGGTGAAAGTGGCGTCGCTGTCGGTCGTCATCGCCTGGCCGACGATGTGTACCGCCCGGCTCTCCAAGCCATGGCTGGAGACAAACTCCTCGGAGGCGACGATCGCGGCGGCCGCGCCGTCCGATGTCGGAGAACACTGCAGTTTGGTCAGGCCTTCGCAGACCTGGGTGGAGTCCATGATCTCGGCCAGTGAGTACACGGTGCGGAACTGTGCCCGCGGGTTGTTCGCCGAGTGCCGGTGGTTCTTCTCCGCGACCTTGCCGAATTGCTCAGCGGTGGTGCCGAACTTCTCGCGATGTTCCAGACCGGCGTTGCGGAACAGCTCCAACATGGCCGGCGCGCCGCTGGGCGACCGGTGCCCGGCGGCCACATCGAGGAACGGCTGCACCGGGCTGGCCAGATCGGGGTAGGTCATCGCACCCAGCGAGCCGGACTTCATCTTCTCGAAGCCCACCGCCAGCACGCAATCGGCCATGCCGGCTTCGACCAGTTGCCGGGCCTGGAACAGGGCCGAGGAACCGCTGGCGCAATTGTTGTTGACGTTGAGCACCGGTATACCGGTTCGCCCGACCTCGTAGAGCGCACGCTGACCTGCCGTCGAATCGGCGTGCACATAGCCCACCACCGCCTGCTCGACGCGGGAATATTCGATGCCGGCGTCGGCCAACGCCTCGACCACCGCAGTCCGGGCCAGTCCGGGGTAATCTTCCCCCGACACACCGGGTTTGGTGAACGGCGTCATCCCGACGCCGACGACATGGGCGGTTCTCATCGCGTTCTCATTCCTGTTCCTTGGGAGTTCGATGGATCGGAAAACCAAGTTCCGCTGGGGTTTTCGTCGTGAAGTTCACGTACACGAGTGCGCAGTACCTTGCCCATCGCCGATCGGGGCAGTTCGTCGCCGAAGATCACGGCGCCGACCTTCTTGACCGGACCGAGCTTCTCGCGGGTCCAGTCCACGAGTTCGGGTCCGCTGAGCACGGCCCCCGGTGTCGGCACGATCAGCGCCAACGGCGTCTCCCCCCACCGGTCGTGCGGGATTCCGACGACGGCCGCCTCGGCGACGCCGGGATGGGCGGCGAGGACCAGCTCGAGCTCGGTGGGCCAGATGTTGTAGCCGCCGGAGATGATCAGATCCTCTTTGCGACCGGTGAGGAACAGGTAACCGTCCTCATCGAGGTAGCCCATGTCCCTGGTGAGCACCGCACCGTCCGGCAAGAACCGGTCTCTGGTGGCTTGCTCGTCGCCCCACACCCCGGCGAAGGCGGTGGGCGTGCGCGCCGCGATCTCGCCGACCTCGCCGGGTGGCAGCTCGCGACCGTCCGCATCGACGATCAGCACCTCGGTCCCGGCCAGGGCTCGGCCCGCCGACCCACGCCATTTACCGTTCTCGGCGACGTGGTCTTCGGGTGTCAGTACCGTCAGCGGCGCACCTTCGCTCTGCCCGTAGATCTGTACCAACACGTCTCCGAAGGAGGCGCGTGCCAACCGCAGGGTCTCGGGTGTGATCGGCGACCCGCCATAGGCCACACAGCGCAGGCTGCTCACGTCGGTGGTGGCCAGCGCCGGATGTGTCACCGCCGCGTGAATCATGGTCGGGACACCGAAGCTGAAAGTGCATTGCAGTTCGGCGATCTGGGACAGATAGGCGCCGGCGTCAAAGCCACGCATCAGCGCGAGCGAACCGCCAGTACTGACGAAGGCCGGCATCGGCATGAGGCTGGCATGGGAAAGCGGACCCGCCGCCAGGTAGCGGTCGTCGGGGGTGAACGCGGGCAGCGCCTTGGCCGTATAGGCGCCGACTGCCGTCCAACCCGCCACATCGTGGTAGACCGCCTTGGGCCGGCCGGTGGTGCCGGCCGAGAATCGGATCGTCTGCGGCCAGTCCGACGGGATGTCGAGCCTGAGGTCCTCGGGAACGGCGGCGTCCAGCACATCGTCATAACCCAGTGCTGTCCCGTCGGCCGGGCCGTCACAGACCAGCACATGGGTCAGGCCGGGAATCCGCTCGGCGTAGGGCGCGATGGCCTGGTGGTGCCGGTGCTGGACGATCAGGGCCGATGCGCCGATCGCGACCAACAGGTCAGCGTTGACCTCACCAGTGTTGTGGGTGTACAGCGAAGCGCGGACGAACCCGCCCAGCGCGACGCCGAAGATCAGCTCGAGCGCCTCGGGTGAGTTGTCGACGAGGGTGGCCACCCGGTCACCGGGTTTCAAGCCGAGACCCCGCAACGCCTGGGCCAGGCGGCAGGCCCGCTCGTAGCAGTCCCCGTAGGTCTGCACCTGCTGGTCGCAGAGCAGTATCGGACGATCGTGGAACCGCTTGGCTCCTTGGCGAATCAGCGTCGCCAGCTCCATCGCTGCTTCCTCTCTGGCCGTTCGGGCAGACCCGGACTTCGGGTTCGGATTCGACGCTATGAGCCAGTCGGCAACCCAACAATGGGAGGAAGAACCACCAGCCGGTGGCCACCGGATACAACGGCATGTGTAGCACCACACCGCGGCCGACCGTTTGTGACCACCGTCATAAAACGGTCGGTTCGCGGGCTAGCATGGCAGCGTCGAGCGCGGGGCCACGGCCCCCGCCCCACGCGATAGAGGTGCAGGTCAATGGCGACGAACACGGTCGAGATCGAACATGCGAACACCAGTGGGTTGGGTCCGCACGAGGGCCAGGAACGGTGGACCGAGCTGCTCACCGACTACCAACCCGACTTCGACTGCCGATTCGAACCGGCCTGGCTGGCCGGGTCGGCGGTGCGGGTGCGGACCGCACGATTCCAGTACGTGTCCTGGCGAAGTGACGGGTGCAGTTATCGACGCACGTCGCAGCACATCGCCAAGGATCGCGCCATCGGCGCCTGCCTCCTGGTGCCGCGGAGCAAATCGGTGACCGTCATCCAGGACGACACGTCCGTGGTGGTCCGGGCGGGACAGGGCTACCCGTTCTCGATGGGCCGGCCGGTGACGATCAGCCACGGGCGCGCTTGCGAGGTCCTCGCGATGACCCTGGATTCCGATACGTTGGCCCGCCGGTTGTACGAATTCGACGGTCCGCACACACCGATCGACCTGCGTACCGGGCTCGGCAGGTCCGTCAGCGCCCTGCTGACCAGCCTGGTGGGAGAATCCGACGTCCTGGCGCCACACGAGTTCGACGCGGTGGCCGATCGGCTCACCGACCTATTCGCCCTCCTGCAGGAACGCCTGGTGACCGACGCCGCGCCGGGCCGGCTCGTCGAGGTGGCGCGCGACGCGCGGACCTACGTCCGAAAGCACCTCGGTGACCGCAACCTGTCGGTGCACCACATCGCCACGGCCCTGGGCTGGTCACCGCGGCAGGTGCAGTTGGCCCTCCAACATGCCGGTACGACGACGAACAAGCTGATCAAGGAAGAGCGGCTCAGCACCGCGTATGCCCGGGTAGTCGCTCCGGGCGGCATCCCCAGTTCCATCACCGACCTGGCCAACGAGCTGGGTTTCGCCACCCCGAGCGCATTCAGTACGGCTTTTCGGGAACGCTACGGTCTGAGCCCCAGCCGGTTGCGCGAACAATCTCGCCGGGTCGGCGGCTGACCGGCGCCGTCCTGAGTACCGCTGACGCCCCGGTCAGCGAGCAGACAACAGGCTCAGGTCACAGTCACCCGGAATCGGCCCGTCGGTGATGATCGGACCGTCGTGGCCGCGGCAGAGTTCCTGCCACAGTTCGAGGAATGGTTCCGCTCCGAAGCGGGCGGCCGGCGCCAGTCCCCGCCCGGCTACGGCGTGATGGCGGTAGCCGCGTTCGGGCAGTCGTTCGGCGCCGCACAACACCGCGGGCACGCCCATGGTGTCCAGGCGTCGCAACAACGGCGCGTGCGCATCGGCCAGATCATCCAGCCGGTCCGCGGGAAAGACCCCGTCCAGCGCTACCGGCTCCCATACCAAGATCCGGTTCGCACCGGCGGTGACGTAATCGGCCACCAGCGCGCCGAGTAGGTCGCCAACGTCGGCGACCAGATCGGGCAGTTGCTCGGAAGGCGTCGAAAACCGTTCGGCGAGTCGCAAACTGAGCGTCGCCGGGCCGGTTACCGAGGCGGCCACGGGGTGTCGTGGGTAGAGCTTGGTCAGAACAGAGGTCAACTCCAGCGCCGAAACGAGAATCGGAGACTCGGCCACTTCGACGTCGAGCACCGCGGCGCTCTCGCTCGCCGTGTCGGTGATTGCGTCGACCTCGGTGCTGGGGTCGTAGTTGGCCAGCACCCAATCCGGTGCCACCAGGCCGACCGCCTCCCTTAGGCAGTAGGCCCACTGCATGGGATCGGTCCGCCAGCAGGGTGCGGTTCGGGTGATCCGTGCGGCCACCTCATCGAGGACCGGAACGAACGGATTGGGTCCGTTCATGTCCAGGACCACGACCCCAGGAACCCGAGGTGGGCGGGCGGCTGGTCGGTACGCCACTGCGCGACGAAATCGTCGTAGCGCAATCCGCGATCGAGTCGCTCGCGGCGGGCCTGCTTGCGCGCCTCAGCGGTGCGTTGCTCATCGAGCTCGCCCCGGTCATCCCAGACGATCCGGTAGACATCGCGGGCCACGGTCTCACTGATCAGACCGCGGCGCAGATCCTTCAGGGCCGCCTCGGGTTCGCGTTCCAACGGATCACCGTAGCCGGCGCCACCGCCGACTCGCTGAATCCAGATGTCCCCCTCGACGATCGGGTCGGCGGGTTGGACCGGGTTACTGATCTCATAGGTGCCGGGCAGCGGCTTGTCGCGCACGAAACTGCGGGCATCGTAGGTCAGGCCCTCGGCCCCGGCCGCCAACCACTCCAGCACGGCGTTCACCCCGCCGTCGGGCCGCACCCTGGTCAACGGAATGCACGGGCCTGCGTAACCGCCAAACATCCCGCCGGTCACCGGGAACCGTCCGCCCATGCTGGTGATGCCGAATCCGAACATCTGGCTGCCATAGAGCATGTAGGCCCACTCCACCGACGAACCGCCGCGGAATTTGCCGAAGCCGTGGTTGTCGGGTGGGAGACGGCGCCACAGTCCGAGCACCGGGATCTCGCTCTCGCGCCATTCGATCTCACCCCAATCCGATACCGGCGCGAAAATCGGTCCGGCCGCGTGCTCCCCGTCCTCGTCATGGTGCGCGCCGCCGCCGGCCGCATTCATCTCGGTGGACACATTCGCCGTCAACATGTCGTGCTGGGTGAGCCCGCCGTACTGCAAGGTCGGGATCATCGCGTACCACGGGGCTA
The DNA here is from genome assembly GCF_963378085.1 of Mycolicibacterium sp. MU0050. Classification (GTDB taxonomy): domain Bacteria; phylum Actinomycetota; class Actinomycetes; order Mycobacteriales; family Mycobacteriaceae; genus Mycobacterium; species Mycobacterium wendilense. Next base: position 2,852,043 of record NZ_OY726395.1, read on the forward strand.
TCGGCCGGACACCGCCCGGGTTGGAGAACAACGCCTTGGTAACCGCCGAATGCAGTGCGGCACTGAAGCAGAACAAGGTCATCAGCGACAGCGAGGTGGGCTGTTCGGCACCCGCGGTGACGATCGAGTCCGGTTCCAGCTCGAAATTGAGTGCGGAGACGAAACCGGCGGTGCGGGGCAGGTCGGCGAACAGGAAGTTCATGAACAGGTTGCCGACCATGGCCCGGGTGAAATGCGCTTGGGCGTTCAGCGCCCGGTCGATCGAAGGGGACGAACCGTGGGTGCGCACCGTGAGCTGATCGCCGCGTTTTTCCAACTCGACGGTCAGTTTGAACAGCCGCTCCTCCAGCAGCGTCGTGTCGGCGAACTGGTGGGCGCGGTAGATGCCGTCCGGCCAGGCGGCGATGCGGCGGCGCACCTCGGCCTCGGTGGACTCCAGCACCGTACGCAGCGTGGCGATCAGCAACTCGGCCGACCGCTCGGCCATGAAGTCCTGCATGCGCTGTTCGACCATGCGAGCCGCCGCCAACTTCGACCGGAAGTCGGTGAGCCACAACAATGGATCGCGTACCTGATTCTGAAAAAGGTTGATCAGGTCGCGCCGGAACGTGTAGTTCTCGCCGACCTTCATCGGCGGGATCCGCACCCCTTCACCGTAAGTGGTGGTGGCGCGCAGAGCGAAGCCTCCCGGATCGAGCGCCGCCCCGTTTTCTCCCTCGTGCACGATCGCTCCGATCCACGCGATGTGCTCGCCCTGCCAATACAGCGGGATCAACAGGGTGTGGTCGGGATTATGGGTGCCGCCGTAGTTGGCGTCGTTGTGGTAGAAGATGTCACCCTCGGCGACACCGACGCTGGGCTCGTCGGCCCAGTACCGGTTGATGAATTTGGGTACCGGCGAAGTGGTCGCCGAAAACATGTTCACCCCACCCGAACTGGCTACCGCAAACTCGCCTTGGCGGGTGTAGATGCCGACGATCAGATCGCCGTATTTGGCTGCCGGAGCCGCACAGATCTGCTCGAGCATCTGCATCGCAGACTCGAGTACCGCCTCGATACGACTCAGCCCGACGGTGATGTCGGTGGGGTCGGTGATCGACCCGATGGCCTCGTCCTCCCTCGCAGTGCGCTCCCGTAGCCGGTACTCGGCGGTGATGTCGAAGTCCGGCCCATACATCACCGGCTGGTTGGTCAGCAGGTCGCTGAGGAACTCCTGGGCTTCGGTGTCGTCCATCGTGCTCATCGCGGGTTCTCCTGTCGCATCCGGAAGTAGCCGTACTCATCCATCTCCCCGAACCAGCCGGGTTCCACGACGATCGTGGTGTCGGCCGCCTCGACGATGGCCGGGCCGTCGACCCGGTGTCCGGCCTGCAGCGCGGCATAGGCATACACATCGGTGTGCGCCGGTCCGTCCCGCCAGACGCAGCTCCGCGAGCCGGTCCACGCCGCCGTGACGTCCGCCGGCGCGACGCCGGGCAGGCGCTTCCGCGCCTGCTCCGGCTCGCGGGGAATCCACGCCCGCAACCGGACCGCGTCGATCGAGACACCGACCTCACGAGTCAGGGCGAGGTCGCCGAACCGGTCGCCGTACTCGTCGAAATAGGCTCGGATGATCTCCGCCACATCCGCTGGGCCGCGCAATCTGCTGACCGGGCACGCGATGGTGATGACGAAAAGCTGCCCGGTGGAGCGCATGTCGAGTTCGATGGTGGTCTTCACCTCGTCGGAGGCGAACCCCTGCCCACCGAAATCCTGTTGCGCGCGGGACTCGAACTCCTCGACGACGGAGTTGAAAACCGCGTAGTCGGTGAGAATGTGCTTGGTCAGCGGGTTGAACAACACCTGCCAGACCGATTGCTCGTAGATGTGCAGCCTCTCCAGCCCTGCCGCGCCGGTCGCCGAGAAGACCTCGCTGTGCGGCGGAACCACCACCTGATCGGTCCGCAGCGAACTGGCATAACCGCACGCGTGCAGCGGTCCGCCGCCGCCGAACGAGAACACGGTGAACTCCTGAGGGTCATAGCCCTTGGTGGTGATCAACTTGAACAGCTCGGAACCCATCGTCTCGTCCACCACCCGGCGAATTCGCAGCGCCGCTTCGGAAACCGAGATCCCCAGCGGCCGGGCGATGCGCCGTTCGATCGCGCGTTCGGCCCGGCGTACATCGAGCGTCAACTTGCCGCCGTGGTAGTGCTTCGGGTCGAGATAGCCGAGGACCACGTCGGCGTCGGTGACCGTCGGCTCGGTCCCGCCCTGCCCGTAGCAGGCGGGCCCGGGGTTCGAACCGGCCGACTCCGGGCCGACCACGATGCCGACGACCGGGTCCAGCCGTGCGATCGACCCACCGCCGGCGCCGATCGCCGAAATGTCCATCATCGGCACCTGTACCCGCCAACGGTCGATGACGGGATGAAAATCGTAGAAACGTACCGACCCCGCCACCACCATGCCGACGTCGAAGGAGGTGCCGCCCATGTCGGTGGTCACCACCTTGTCGAAGCCGTGGGCGGCGGCGACATGCCGCGACCCGTACAACCCGGAAACCGGCCCCGCGTGCACAGTGTGGATCGGCGCGGTCGAAGCCAGCGTGCCCATGCCGCCACTGTTGTGCACCAGCAGCAACTCGCCTCGATAGCCGCGGCTGCGGAGCTCGTCGCGCAACCGCGACAACCGGTCGGCGGTGAACCGATGCAGGTAGGCGTTGATCGTCGCGGTCATGGTGCGGGCATACTCTCCGGACCGCCGGGCAATCTCGTGAGTGAGGATGACCGGGAAGCGACCGAGGTAGGTGGACGGATACTCGCTTTCGATGATCTCGCGAACCCGCCGCTCGTGTTCGGCGTTGACATGCGAGTTCAGTAGCGACACAACGAATCCGCGCACGCCTTGGTCGACGAGGTCTTGGACCCGATCGATCACCTCGTCCTCACGCAGCGGGATGAGGATGCGGCCATAGGCGTCGACCCGTTCGGTGAGCACCGCGATCTGTTCGGGTTCGACGAGCGGTTCCGGACGCCGAGCCCGCGGCAGGTCACGGGCGACCTGGGCGGGCAGCCCATCGGCCCACTGCCGACACCGGCCGATCGGTACGGTGTGTTCGTGGCCGGCTGTCGTCAGCAGGCCCAGGCGCGGGCCGTTGCGTTCGATCAGCGCGTTGGTGCCCAACGTGGTGGCATAGCGAATCGTCTCGGTGTCGGCCAACAGGGCATCGACGTCAAGTCCGCACGCCGACGCGATGGCCTCGATCGCCCGGAAGAAGCCGATCGCCAGGTCGTGGTGGGTGGTGAGCGCCTTGGCCGTCCGGGGGCCGTCGGACCCGTCGCCGGTGACGACGCAATCGGTGAAGGTACCGCCGATGTCGACGTTGATCTCCATGTGCTGTCCTATCGTTCGGCGCCGGCCGCGGCGCCGGGTTCGGAACCCCGGGCGGCGATGAGCGCGTCGACGTCGATGTCCATGTCGCGGGTCAGCGGGTGGCCGGGCGGCAGGTACTCGGTCTCGATCTGGGTGGCGCAGTTGGGGCAGTAGTACTCGACGATCCGGCACCAATTCGGATCCGGCGCGTAACCCCGCTCGCCGGGCAGCCCCACGGGATAGATGTCTCGGGGGTCACGGTCGTAGAGCAGCAGGCCCCGCTTGTAGTCGCTGTCGGCCGGACCGATGACGTGCTTGCAGGGCAGGCACACCCACTGTCGGGCGGTGGGATCGATGCCCAGATATTCGGTCATCACGATGGCGTCGCTCATGATCGGTTCTCCCCGCTGTGGATGCGGCGCAACCGGGCGGCGCCGCGCTCATCGATGGTCAAGGTCCAGTCGGGCGGCACGACGCAGGTCGAGGCCGCACCGTCGAGCAGTGCGGGGCCGGTCAGGGTGAATCCTGTTGGCAAAGCGTCCCGTTCGACGATCGCCGTCGGCAGCACACCATGGCCGTCCCAGAAGATGCCGGCGCTGCGGGCAGCACTGGCGGCCCCGGCCCCGGCCGGCGCCTCCGAGGACGCCCGGGGCAGCGGATAACGGCCCTCGACGCTCACGTAGTCGCTGCCGTCGCGGGTACTCGACGACACTTCGATCTGCACCTGTTCGGCGCGGTACCCCTCGCCTCGCATGTCCCGCAGCACCGCCGCCTGCAGCCGCGCCCGCGTATCGTCCTCGCCGGCCTGCCCGGCGGGCGCCTCGTGCCGGTGCACGATGTCGACGGTGGAAGCTCCGTAGGCCGAGAAGACCGGCGCATACGGCATCACCAGGACGTCGCCGATTCCGGCCGCCGCGGCGATCGCCGCGCAATGCGTCGGGCCGTTGCCGCCGAACGCCAGCATGGTGGCCCCCGCCGGGTCGATGCCCCAAGCCGACAATTGCTCGGCCAGTTGCCGTCCGGTCTCCCGGTGCAAGGAAGCCCGCACCTGCGCGGCCGTCTCGGTGACACTGCGCCCCAGCGCTTCCGCGAGCTGCTGGTAGGCGCGGTGCGCCGCTTCGACGTCCAGCGGCATTGATCCACCCAGGAATGCCTCGGGCCGTAGGATCCCCAGCACTGCATCGGCATCGGTCACGGTCGGTTCGGCACCGCCGAGGCCGAAGCAGGCCGGTCCCGGGTGGGCACCCGCGCTGCGCGGGCCGACCCGCAGCACATCGCCATCCAGCCAGGCGATCGAACCGCCGCCCGCCCCAAAGGGTTCCAGTTGCGGCAGGGCCAGCGAAACCTCCACGCCGGCGACCAGACCGTGCTCGAGCATCCGCACCACACCGTCACTGACGATGCCGACGTCCAAACTCGTCCCACCCATGTCGACCGTGACCAACGTGTCGATTCCGTAGTCGCCGGCGATCTCGCGAGCCCCCAGCAGCCCGGCCATCGGGCCCGAGTTGTAAGTCTTGGCGGCAATCGTCCGGGCCACCCGGGCCGCACCGCCGTCGTTGTGCACGATCAGCAGCGGTCGGCGGTAGCCCAGTGACCGCAGGTGATCCTCGGCGCGGTAGAGGAAGTCGGCGGCGGACGGGTGCACATAAGCGTTGAACAACGCGGTCGCGGTACGTCGACTCACATCGGCATCCGGTACCACCGCGCCGGCCGTCAGCAATGGCACTGTGTCCAGGCAGTGCCGCGGGTAGTTGTCCAGGAACGTCTCGGACACCGCCGCGACGACGGAACCGTCGTCACCGGGGCCGGCGGCCAGCACCAGGCCGCGCGCCCCACGGTGCAGCAGATCCCTGATCTTCGAAAGTGACTGTGCCGCGGCATCATCGCCCTCGGCCAGCTCGGAAACCATCTCCGGATCGATGAAGACACCGACACCCGCGGCTTCGCCCGCAGGTTCGGCGCTCAACAGGCCGAGGCGGGGTCCGGTGCGTTCGACGACCTGATTGGTGCCGACGGTGGTCGCATACCGGACCACATCGGTGCTCTCCAGCAGTTCCGAAACGCTGACACCGATCGAATCGGCGGCCGCTTCCAACACGGCCCGAAAACAGACCAGGAGGTCGTGCGGGGTGGTCAGCGTCTTCACGGAGTGCGCTCGAGCGTTGTGGACGACGAATCCGTCGGTGAACGTCCCGCCGGTGTCGATGCTGATTGTCGTTCCTGCCACTGCGATCCTTTCGTGGATCCCGTTGGTCGATCTTGCGATGTCTTGACATCAACCCTGCTGGCATGCCCGGACGCCGACAATGTCGCGCCCGGCCACACTCGGGTAGTGGCAGCAACCAACGGCTGCCCTGGCCGGCACTGCGGCTCGTCAGCCGTGCGCTGCGGCATCGGTTCCGTGCGCCCAGTGGAAAGCGGTGAGGGCCTCCGGCTGTCTAGCCTCGGGCCATGAGTACGCCTGTCATCACCCCGAGGTCAGATCACGACGGCGCCGGGCCCCAGCCGTGGATGTGGCTGTTTGACTGGCTGAGCGACGAATACGACAGCATCCTCGATCAGCTGACCGCCGAAGTGCTCGGTGAACTGCCCGAACTCGCATTCGCCCCGCAACGGCCCGAGGTCCACGTCCGCGAAGCCATCGGCGCGCACTTGGGCACACTGCACCACGTGCTGAGCCAGTCCGGCGAGATGAGTCAGGTGATCCTGCCGGCGATCTTCGACGACTACACGCGACGCCTCGCTCGTGACGAAACACCGCCGCTGCCGGTCCTGCTGCGCTCCTTCGAGAAGATTCACGCCAATCTGTGGAAGCAACTACTCACCTCGCTGCGCAGTGCGCCCCGACGGATACCGCCACACGACCACGCCGAGCTACTCGAGTTCGCATCGGCGCGACTGTTCCAGTACTTCCATTCGGTGACAACCCAAACCGCTCGGGCCTACGAGGCCGCCCGATCGCTGCACCAGATGCGCAACGCCGCCGCCCGACACGACATGATCACCAGGGTGCTGGCCGGCGAGGTCGAGCAGGGCGAGGCCGAACTGCTGTTGCGCCACGAGTTCAACACCACTCAAATCGCTTACGTGGCAACCTTCGACGACCATGACCTGGCCGACCGACTGGACACCACGTTGTCGCATCTGGGCGGGCGGCTCGGCGCGCGCCACCATCTGGCGCTGCGTGGACCCGAAGGGTGCTACGGCTGGTTCAGCGCGCTGCGGGACAACTGGTTCACCGCGGTGAAGGAGCTACCGGTCCCCGACTCGGTCGTACTATGCCTGGGCGCTCCGCATGAGGGTCTGACCGGCTTTCGCCAAAGTCGCGCCGAAGCCCTGGAGTGCCACCGGATCGCGCAGGCCGAACGGCGCACCGGCGTCGTGCTTTTCGAAGACGTGGCCCATCTCGCCCTGGCCACCCGAGATCTCGCCGCCGCCAGAGCCCTGGTCGAACGGGAGCTCGGGCGACTCTTCGCCGAGGATGAGGCCGCGTCGCGGCTACTGGAAACACTGGGTGTGTACCTTGACGAGCTGGCCAGCCCGACCCGGACGGCACGCCGGATGTATCTGCATCCGAACACGGTGATCAAGCGACTGGAGCGAATCGAAGAATGCCTCGGTCGGCCGGTGTCCCCGAGCAGCCTCAACCTGCGGATGGCGGTCGAACTCGCGCCTCTGGTCCGAGTCCTGTAAATCTCCGCCGAAACGGCATTCCAGCAGCGAAAGTGCGAGTCAACCCCTGCTGGAATGCCGTTTCGGCGCAGAGAAGTTAAGCGCGGACCAGCTCGAACAACGGGATCGTCCGGCTGGTCTTGGCCTGGTATTCGGCGAACACCGGGGCCCGCTCGATGCTCTTGGGGTAGGCCGCGTCCCGCTCGTCGGCGGGCAGTTCCCGGGCCGTCGCGTCGTAGGCCTCGGTCCCCACCTCTACATGCGCGCGCAACGTGATCGGCGAACGCCTGCTGGGCTTCCCGCGCGAACCCGCAGCGGACCGCGGCATACCGTTCAACGAGGTCAAACGCGGACGATCCTGACCTGGTGCCGGCCGGTGACACTAAAGTGGCGGCCATGACCGACACCAGCACCGATATCTCCCCCGCACTGGCGGCGTCCCAGGCATCCTGGGCGGCGGTCCACGCCAACGACCGCGAGGCGTGGCTGGCCCTGATGGCCGACGACGTCCTGATCGAGGACCCCATCGGCCAGGCGCCCACCAACGCCGACGGCACCGGCGTGCGCGGCAAGGAGAAGGTGTACGAGTTCTACGACAACACCATCGCCCGGGCCACGGCCCGCCGGATCACCTGCGAGGAGACGTTCCCGTCGAGCTCCCCGCAGGAGATCGCCCACATCCTCAATCTGCACTTCGAGTTCGAGGGCGGCGTGACCAGCGATGTCCGCGGGATCTTCACCTACCGGGTGAACGACGCCGGCAAGCTGACCAACCTGCGCGGCTACTGGAACATGGATGCCATGAAGTTCGGTCAGATCGAACAGAACTGAGGCGCGGCGCCCGCGCCGTGTGTCAGTACGGTGGATGCCGGGACATCCCGCTGCTGCGCGACGACATCGCCGGGCACATGCCGGTGTTCCACCACGGCGGCTCGGCCAGCCGCGCGCTCGGCGACGGCGACCGGCCGAAGGCGCGCGCCCAGCTGGCGGCCACGCCGGCGAAGTTGCGAGCGCACTGGCTCGGCGAGCAGACCGGGCTGTTCGACGGCGACGACTGGGACACCGCGATCGCGGCCGGGCACCGCGCACACCCCGGCCGGTCGATGATCGCCGAGGGACAATAGGACGACGACGCGCTCCGGCAGCGCAGCGGCATCCGCGCACAAAGGAGCACATGAACATCCAGGGATATGACGACGAACTGTGCCGCGAGCGCGGTTACGTCGCCGACCTCTACGCCCGCCTCGACGAGGAGCGCGCCCGCGCCAAGCGGCGGCATCGGGAGGCGCTGCGCGCCCCGATCGACGCCCAGGACGGCGGCACGCTGGTGCAGCGCGACGCCGAGGTGCGATCGATGATCCAGCGCATCCAACGCCTCGATGTGGCGGACGACGGGCTGTGCTTCGGCCGGTTGGACACCGAGGCCGGGGAACGTCGCTACATCGGCCGCCTCGGCCTGTTCGACGACGAGAACTCCTACGAGCCGCTGCTGCTGGACTGGCGGGCGCCGGCGGCGCGCGCGTTCTACGTCGCCACCGCGGCAAACCCGGAGGGCATGCGGCGCCGGCGCCAGTTCCACACCCGCGGCCGGCGCATCCTCGACTACACCGACGAGATCCTCGGCCGGCCCGACGGCAGCGAGGGCGCCGGCGGCGAGGCCGCCCTGCTGGCCGCCGTCAACGCCCCGCGCGGCGAGGGCATGCGGGACATCGTCGCGACCATCCAGGCCGAGCAGGACGAGATCATCCGGCTCGAGCACCCCGGGGTGCTGGTGATCGAAGGCGGCCCCGGCACCGGCAAGACCGTGGTGGCGTTGCACCGCGTCGCGTACCTGCTCTACACCCAGCGGGAACGCATGGAACGCCACGGCGTGCTGCTGATCGGCCCCAATCCCGCGTTCCTGGACCATGTCGGCCGGGTGCTGCCGTCGCTCGGCGAAACCAACGTGGTGTTCATGACGCCGGGTGACCTGGTCCCCGGTCTGCGGGTGACGGCCGAGGACGGCCCGGAGGCCGCCCGGCACAAGGGCTCGCTGAAGATGCTGGACGTGCTCGCCGCGGCGATCGCCGATCACCAGCGGGTGCCGGCCGAGCCGCTGCCCATCGAGCTCGCCGACGTCGCGGTGCGCATCGACGCCGAGACCGCGCAGTGGGCCATCGAGGAGGCCCGCGCCAGCGAACTGCCGCACAACGAGGCCCGGGCCGTGTTCATCGACGTCGTGACCTGGGTGCTCACCGAGCGCGCCATCGCCAGGATCGGCCGCGGCTGGCTGACCCGCGACGACAAGGCCGCCTGGGAGCATCTGCGCGCGGAGTTGCTCGACGAACTCGACGAGCACGCCGGCTTCGCGGCCGCGCTCGACCAGCTCTGGCCGACGCTGACCCCGCAGTCCCTGCTGGCCACGCTGTACACCTCGCAGGAGCGGCTGCGCACCGCGGGCGCCGACCCGTCGCTGTGGCGCGCCGACGGCGAGGCCTGGACGGTCTCGGATGTGCCGCTGCTCGACGAGCTGGTCGACCTGCTGGGCCGGGACAAGGAGGCCGAGCAGGCCGAACGGGCCGCCGAGGCCGAACGGCGGGAGGAGGCCGCCTACGCCGCGGGCGTGCTGGACCTGATGATCGACCGCGAGGATCTGATGGACGACGAGGATCGCCTGATGGCGCAGGACGTCATCGGCGCCGAGGACCTCGCCGAGCGATTCTCCGAACGCGACACCCGGGACCTGGCCGAGCGGGCCGCCGCCGACCGCGACTGGACCTACCGCCACGTGGTGGTGGACGAGGCCCAGGAACTCTCCGAGATGGACTGGCGGGTCCTGATGCGCCACTGCCCGGGCCGCTCGTTCACCGTGGTGGGCGATCTGGCCCAGCGGCGCGCGGCCGCCGGCGCCACGTCGTGGGCGGGGATGCTCGACCGCTACGTGCCCGGTCGCTGGGAGTACCGGCCGCTGACGGTCAACTACCGCACGCCGGCGGAGATCATGGCCGTCGCCGCGGCCGTGCTCGCCGAGTTCGCGCCGACGGTCCGGCCCCCGGAGTCGGTCCGGTCGACCGGGGTCCCGCCGTGGTCACGACAGGTCGCCGACGACGACGAGATGACGGCGGCCATCGAGGCGTTCGTCGCGGCCGAGTCCGAGCGAGAGGGCACCAGCGTCGTCATCGGACCGCCCGACGTGCCGGGCGCGGTGGCACCAGCGGACATCAAGGGCCTGGAGTTCGACGCCGTCCTGGTGGTGGAACCGGAGCGGATCCTCGCCGACGGACCCCGCGGTGCGGCCGAGCTCTACGTGGCGCTCACCCGCGCCACGCAGCGTCTCGGCGTGCTACACCGCGGTCGGTTGCCCGCGGCCCTCACGGGCCTGCGCACTCACCACTTGGACAGCTGACACCGCACGTTGTAGGGATCGTCGTGCTGGCTGAGCACCTCGCCGTTCACGGCGATGTCGCAGTGCGCGCCGGGGGCTCCCACACCACCGCGGGTGGTGCTGCTCACCTGCAGGATCGCCCACTGCGGGTCGGCGAGCGTCGTCTCGAAGACCCACGGCGCGCCCGGTGCCACGTGCACCTTCTCCCGCTTCGCGAAGGCGTACGCGTCCGCGTTGAAGGCCTCCATGCTCGGCGGCTGCGTCGTCAGATAGAACAGGTCAAAGTCGTAGGGGGCCGCCGCGGTGAGCGTGTACCGAACCTGCTGCCCGGTCGGCTCGGCCACCGCCGTGCCATGCGTAACCGCAAATGCTGCCGACGCCGCCATGACAGCCGCGCCGATTCTCCGTGTCGCTGTTCCCATGTTCGTCATATCTTTCGACGCTACCGCATCGTTACAGCCGACTTCGAAGCTCGTTTTCTCCGGGCCGATTGCCGACCTCACCGGTCGGTGAACGGCGCACCAAGGGTTCGTTAATACGTTCGTGACACACAGATATTTCGAAGAAACACGGGAGCCATAACGTCCGGTCCGACACCCGCCGGGGTGCTCGCACCGTCGTTCACGAAAGGCTCTCGATGCCCAGTTCTTCGCGTCCCAGTCTGAGAAAGTCGGCGGTCGCCGCGACCGGCCTGCTGTGTGCCACCGCGCTGGCACTGTCCGGCTGCGGCAGTAAGGCCACCGACACCGTCGCCGCCGGCGGCGGTGAGTCCTGCGTGGACACCTCCGGTCCGGCGGTCAAGGTGGGTTCGCTGAACTCGCTGTCGGGCACCATGGCCATCTCCGAGGTCACCGTGCGCGACGCCATCGCCCTGGCCGTCGAGCAGATCAACGCCGACGGCGGCGTGCTGGGCAAGCAGATCGAGGTGGTCGGCGAGGACGGCGCCTCAGAGCCCACCGTGTTCGCCGAGAAGGCCGAGAAGCTGATCAAGAACGATTGCGTGGCCGCGGTCTTCGGCGGCTGGACGTCCTCGAGCCGCAAGGCGATGCTGCCCGTCTTCGAGAGCAACGACGCGTTGCTGTACTACCCCGTGCAGTACGAGGGCCTGGAGTCCAGCGACAACATCTTCTACACCGGCGCCACCACCAACCAACAGATCGTGCCCGCGCTGGACTATCTGAAGGAGCGCGGCGTCACCTCGCTGTACCTGGTGGGCAGCGACTACGTCTTCCCGCAGACCGCCAACCGGATCATCCGGGCCTACGCCGACGCCAACGGCATCGAGATCAAGGGCGAGGACTACACCCCGCTGGGCTCGACCGACTTCTCGACCATTGTCAACAAGGTGCGGGCCTCCGGGGCCGGCGCGGTGTTCAACACGCTCAACGGCGATTCAAACGTGGCGTTCTTCAAGGAGTACACCAACGCCGGCCTGAATCCGCAGACCATGCCGGTGATCTCGGTGTCGATCGCCGAGGAGGAGGTCAAGGGCATCGGGGCGCAGAACATCGACGGCCAGCTGACCGCGTGGAACTACTACCAGACCATCGACACCCCGGAGAACAAGGCGTTCGTGACGGCGTTCCAGGACAAGTTCGGCGCCGACCGCGTGACCTCCGATCCGATGGAAGCCGCCTACACCTCGGTGTACCTGTGGAAGAACACCGTGGAGAAGGCGAATTCGTTTGCCGTCAAGGACATTCAGGACAACGCCGACGGCGTCAGCTTCGCCGCCCCGGAGGGCCTGGTGACCATCGACGGCGACACCCACCACATCACCAAGACGGCCCGCATCGGTGAGATCCGTCCCGACGGCCTGATCTACACGGTCTGGGAGTCGGCCGGTCCCATCGAGCCGGACCCCTTCCTGGAGTCCTATCCGTGGGCCAGCGGCCTCGCCGGCTGAGCGCCTAGATGGATGTCCTGATCGGGCAGCTGGCAACGGGATTGAGCCTCGGCTCGATCCTGTTGCTCGCCGCCCTGGGGTTGGCGCTGACGTTCGGCCAGATGGGCGTCATCAACATGGCGCACGGCGAATTCATCATGGCCGGCTGCTATACCGCCTACGTCACGCAACAAATCATCTCGAATGCCGGTGCCTCGCTGCTGATCTCGCTGGTGGTGGGGTTCGTGATCGGCGGCCTGCTGGGGGTGCTGTTGGAGACCACGCTGATCCAGCGGATGTATCACCGGCCGCTGGACACGCTGTTGGTGACCTTCGGCGTCGGTTTGATCCTGCAGCAGGTGGCCCGCGACCTGTTCGGCGCCCCCGCGGTCAACGTGATCGCACCGACGTGGCTGTCCGGCGGGGTGGAGATCCTCGGCGCGGTGGTGCCCAAGACCCGGCTGTTCATCCTGGTCCTGGCGATCGTGTGTGTGACCGCGCTGGCCGTGATGCTCAAGGCCAGCCCCATGGGGCGCCGGATCCGTGCGGTCGTGCAGAACCGCGATCTGGCGGAGACCAGCGGCATCTCGTCGCGGCGGACCGACATCACCACCTTCTTCATCGGGTCGGGACTGGCCGGGGTGGCCGGGGTGGCGCTGACCCTGATCGGGTCGACGAGCCCGACCATCGGCCAGAGCTATCTGATCGACGCCTTCCTGGTGGTGGTCGTCGGCGGGCTGGGACAGATCAAGGGCACCGTGATCGCCGCCTTCGCACTCGGATTCTTCAACTCGTTCATCGAATACAGCACCACCGCCTCGCTGGCCAAGGTGATTGTCTTCGTGCTCATCGTGGTGTTCCTGCAGGTGCGTCCGCAGGGGCTGTTCACGGTCCGGACTAGGAGCCTCGCATGAGAATTCTGTTGGGACGCCGGCAGACCTGGGCCGGTTTCGGGGTCGCGGCGGCGCTGCTGTTCGGCCTGGCCCCGCTGGTGCTGTCCGAGTTTCGGCTCAGCATGTTCGCCAAGTTCCTGTGCTTCGCGATCGTGGCGGTCGGCATCGGGCTGGCGTGGGGCCGCGGGGGCATGCTGGTGCTGGGCCAGGGCGTGTTCTTCGGCCTCGGCGGCTACATGATGGCCATGCACCTGAAGATCGCCGACGCCCAGCTGCGTGGCGATGCGGTGCCGGATTTCATGCAGATCGCCGGCATCCGGGTGCTGCCGGGCTATTGGGCCCCGTTCGCCTCCCCGGTGTTCACGGTGCTGGCCATCCTCATCGTGCCCACCGCGATCGCGGCCGCACTGGGGCTCGGGGTTTTCAAGCGGCGGGTGAAGGGGGCCTACTTCGCGATCCTGTCGCAGGCGCTGGCCGCGGCCCTGGCCATCCTGCTGGTCGGCCAGACCAGCCTCGGCGGGTCCAACGGGCTCAACCGATTCCAGACCTTCTTCGGCTTCACCCTCAACGACCCCGCGAATCGCCGGATGCTGTACTTCATCGCGGCCGGCGTGCTGCTGGCCGTCATCGCGATCGCCCGGCAGCTGATGGTCAGCCGCTACGGGGAGCTGCTCGTGGCAGTCCGCGACGGCGAGGAGCGGGTCCGGTTCCTCGGCTACGACCCGGCCAACGTCAAGGTCGTGGCCTACAGCGTGGCCGCGTTGTTCGCCGGCATCGCCGGCGCGCTGTTCGCCCCCATCGTCGGGTTCATCGCGCCGTCCCAGATCGGGATCCTGCCGTCGATCGCGTTCGTGATCGGCGTCGCGATCGGTGGCCGCACCACCCTGCTCGGCCCGGTGCTGGGCGCCATCGGCATCGCATGGGCGCAAACGCTGTTCTCCGAACGGTTTCCGTCCGAATGGACCTATGCCCAGGGGCTGCTGTTCATCATCGTCGTCGGGTTCTTCCCGGCCGGGCTGGCCGGGCTCGGGGCGCTGTTCGCCCGCCGGCGCCGCACCCGGCGACCACCGCCGGAGCCCGAGCCCGACCCGCAACCCGATGCCGAGCCGACCACCGAGACCGCGGAGGCACGCATATGACCACCGAACTGCAACCGGTGGCCGGCGGCAACGTCGGCATGGGTACCGAATACCTCGAAGTGCACGGCCTCACGGTGGAATTCGACGGGTTCAAGGCCGTCGACGGTGTCGACCTGACGCTCTTCCAGGGCGATCTGCGCTTCCTCATCGGACCCAACGGCGCCGGCAAGACCACCGTCATCGACGCGATCACGGGCCTTGTGCCCGGCAGCGGGTCGGTGAACAAGTCCGGGGTCGAGCTGCTGGGCAAGAAGGTACATCAGATCGCCCGGCTCGGGGTGGGTCGCACCTTCCAGACCGCCTCGGTCTTCGAAAACCTCACGGTCCTGCAGAATCTCGACATCGCGGCCGGGGCGGGGCGGTCCTGGTGGACGCTGCTGCGTCGGCGCGCCGAGGTGCTGCCGGCCATCGACGAGGCGCTGGAGACCATCGGGCTGACCGCGCTCGCCGACCGCCCCGCAGGGGTGTTGGCCCACGGCCAGAAACAATGGCTGGAGATCGGCATGCTGCTGGTGCAGAACGCCGACGTGCTGCTGCTCGACGAGCCGGTGGCGGGGATGAGCGCAGAGGAGCGCGAGGAGACCGGAAACCTGTTGCGGCGCATCGGTGCCGAACGGACCGTCGTCGTCGTCGAACATGACATGGATTTCATGCGCCAGTTCGCGACGTCGGTGACCGTGCTGGCCCGCGGCAACGTCATCGCCGAAGGGACGGTGGCCGAGGTCCAGGCCAACCCCAAGGTCCAGGAGGTCTACCTGGGCACCGCGGCGGCCGGCGAAATCGAGGCCGGCGAATGACTTTGCAACTGATCGACGTCCACGCCGGCTACGGCCGCTCGGAGGTGATCCACGGCGTCACCCTGGACGTGCCGACCGACGGCGTCGCGGCGGTGCTGGGTCACAACGGCGCGGGCAAGACCACGCTGCTGCGCGCCGCGGTCGGGCTGCTCAAATGCGGTTCGGGCAAGGTGCTGTTCGACGGCGAGGACATCACCCGGCTGCGCCCGTCGGCGCGGGTGGCGCGCGGGCTGGCCTACGTGCCGCAGGGCCAGCAGTCGTTCGGTCAGCTGACGACCGCCGAGAATCTGCAGGTGGTCGCCGACGGCCGCAAGGGCGGCAAGGCGCTGATCGACGCGCAGCTCGACCTGTTTCCTGCCCTGAAGGAACTGTTGAATCGGCGCGCCGGGCTGCTCTCCGGCGGTCAGCGCCAGCAGCTCGCGATCGCCCGCGCGCTGATCACCCGACCCAAGACGCTGATCCTCGACGAACCCACCGAGGGCATCCAGCCCTCGGTGGTCGCCGAGATCGAGCAGGCCATCACCGCGTTGACCGCCACCGGCGACCTCGGTGTGCTGCTCGTCGAACAGCACATCGGCTTCGCATTGGAGTCGGCGCAGCGGTACTACGTGCTGGAGGCGGGGCGGGTGACGTCCTCGGGCGACGGCGGCCGGGGTTCGGAGACCGCGGTGCGGGCCGCCCTGACCATCTGACCCACCCGCGAGTGTGCATGTCCCCGGCCGACACACCGGTGCTTCTGGCGGGAACGCGCCCGCTCACCGCAGTCGAGATGGCAGGCTCGCCGCTATGAGCGATGCCGAACCCCGCGTACTGGCCGACACCGGCGGCCTCGTCGTCACCGACGACGGGCGCCGGGTGGTGGTGATCGACCGGCAGACCGGTCCGGCCAGCGTCCTCGCGTTCGTGTTGGGGGTGCTCGCCGCGGTGTCCCTGGGCTTCGGGGTGGTCGCTCTGCTCGGCAGTGTGGTGGCGGCGCCGGCCGCCGCCGGGTTCATCGTGGCCGGGTTGCTCGCCGCCGCGGCGACCTGGTGGCTGGCCCGACGGGTGCTGGTGCGCCGCAGCCAGCCGCTGGGCCACTGCCATCCCGCGGCCGTCCTGGACCGCAAGCTCGGCCTGTTCAGTTCCTCGGGCGGGGCGCTGATGCCGCTGAACGAGGTGCGGTTCGAACGCCGCCTGCAGCTGACGTCGAGCTCGCCCAAGCTGGTGGCGGTCACCCCCAACGGCACCCGAGTTCTCAAGCGCGGCAGCCCGTTCGACGGCGGGATCGGCGACGTGCACGACGTGCTCAACGCGGTGGCGCAGGGCCGCTGAGCCCGGCGCGCCCGCGGGGTCAGAGGCGGGCCAGGACCTCCTCGAGCACCGCGTCGGTGGCGATGTCGACCTGCTCCCCCGTGCTGAGATCCTTGACCCCGACGGTGCCGGCCTCGACGTCGCGGTCCCCGGCCACCAGCGCAACCCGGGCGCCCGAGCGGTCGGCGGCGCGCAGCGCACCCTTGAGACCGCGGTCGCCGTAGGCCACGTCGACGCGCACCCCGGCCGTCCGCAACTGCGCGGCGAGCACCACCAGCGCAGCCTTGCCCTGCTCGCCCAGCGGCGCGCAGTACACGTCGACCCGGCTCGTCGCGCCGACGGCCTTGCCCTCGGCCTTGAGCGCCAACACGGTGCGGTCGACGCCCAACCCGAAACCGATGCCGGACAGGTCCTGGCCGCCGAGTTGTTGCATCAACCCGTCGTAGCGACCGCCGCCGCCGATGCCCGACTGCGCGCCGAGCCCGTCGTGGACGAACTCGAAGGTGGTCTTGGTGTAGTAGTCCAGGCCGCGCACCATCCGCGGGTTGATCTGATACGGCACCTTCAGCGCGTCGAGGTGGGCCAGCACCGCGTCGAAGTGTTGGCGTGCCGAATCCGACAGGTGGTCGAGCATCACCGGCGCGTCCGCGGTCATCGCCCGGACCTCCGGTCTCTTGTCGTCGAGCACCCGCAGCGGGTTGATCTCGGCGCGGGCGCGGGTCGCGTCGTCGAGGTCGAGCTTGAACAGGAAGTCCTGCAACAGCTCTCGGTACGCCGGTCGGCAGGTGTCGTCGCCCAGCGAGGTGATCTCCAACCGGAAGCCGTCGAGCCCCAGCGACCGGAAGCCGGCGTCGGCCACCGCGATCACCTCGGCGTCCAGCGCGGGGTCGTCCACGCCGATGGCCTCGATGCCGACCTGCTGCAGCTGGCGGTAGCGGCCGGCCTGGGGCCGCTCGTAGCGGAAGAACGGGCCGGAATAGCACAGCTTGACCGGCAGCGCGCCGCGGTCCAGCCCGTGCTCGATGACCGCCCGCATGACGCCGGCGGTGCCCTCGGGGCGCAGCGTCACCGAACGCTCGCCGCGGTCGGCGAAGGTGTACATCTCCTTGGAGACCACGTCGGTCGACTCGCCCACCCCGCGGGCGAACAGGGCGGTGTCCTCGAAGATCGGCAACTCGATGTCGCCGTACCCGGCGCGGCGGGCGGCGCCGAGCAGACCGTCGCGGACGGCCACGAACTGTGCCGAGTCGGGCGGCAGGTAGTCGGGAACGCCCTTGGGGCCCTGAAAGGACGGTGATTCGCTCACGCAGCCTGTTCCTTCACGCGTCGAGGTGCTGGTCGTCGTCGAGATGCTTGTTGTGCCGGCGTTCGTCGCCGATGGTCGTCGAGGTGCCGTGCGCCGGTAGTACCACGGTGTCGTCGTCGAGTACCAGCAGTTTTTCCCTGACCGATCTCAGCAGTTGCCGGCGGTCACCCTCGCACCCGGGTCCGCCCACGGTGCGAAAGCCCAGCGTGTGTCCGGTGAACACCACCGGGGCCGGGCCCTCGTCGGTGTCGGCCAGCACCCGGTAGACCAGCGCGCCCGCGGTCTGTCCCGGGGTGTGGGCCACCTGCACGTCGATGCCGGCGAGCTGGACCTGGTCGCCGTCGGCGAGGTCACGCAGGATCTCCGGCGGATCGGTGAGCAGGTCGCGGTCGGCGGGATGCAGGTACACCGGGATGTCCCACCCCGCACACAGGTCGAATGCCGACCCGGTGACCTCGCGGCGGCCGCTGGTCAGCAGCACCGCCGCCGGAGTCAGCTCGTTGACCGCGAAGTAGTACTCCAGCGTGGGCACGGCGTCGTCGCCCGGGTCGATGACGATCGCGGCCGCGTCGGGTCGCGGCGCCAGCAGATAACAGTTCGTTTCGGCGGCGCCGGCGGCAAACCCGGTGATCAGCACGCAAACCAGTGTCGCACCCCGGTCACCGCGGGTCGGACGGCGCATCCTCAGGGGCAGCTGGCACACTCGTTTCGAGCATATTCACCCGGCAGAGGTTGGAGGGCATCGGCAGTGCCGACTAACGAACAGCGACGCGAGAACGCCAAGCGCAAGCTAGAGCGGCAGCTCGAACGGCGGGCGGAGAAGGCCAAGAAGCGCCGGATGATGGCGATCATCGGCGGCGCCACCGCCGTCGTCGTGCTGATCGCGGCGGTCGTCGCCACCGTGCTGCTCACCAGGGACGACTCGGGCGACTCGACGGCGGCGACGAGCGCCGAGGACCCGTTCGCCACCACCGGGGTCCCCGAGCCTGCCGCCGACGGCCAGCTGCCGGCGTTCACCCCGACCGCGGACACCGGCGCCGACTGCCAGTACCCGGCCTCGCGCGAACCCAGCAAGCCGAACGAACCGCCGCGGACCGGACGGGTGCCCACCGATCCGGCGCAGGTCAGCGTCAGCATGGAGACCAACCAGGGCAACGTCGGCCTGATGCTGGACAACGCCAAGTCGCCGTGCACGGTCAACAGCTTCGTCAGCCTGGCGCAGCAGGGTTACTTCGACGACACCGTGTGCCACCGACTGACCACCACCCCCGGCCTGTCGGTGCTGCAGTGCGGCGACCCGACCGGCTCCGGCTCGGGTGGGCCCGGCTACCAATTCCCCAACGAGTACCCCACCAACCAGTACCCGGCCGGCAGCCCGGCCGCCCAGAGCCCGGTGGTGTACCCGCGCGGCACCCTGGCGATGGCCAACGCCGGTCCGGGCACCAACGGCAGCCAGTTCTTCCTGGTGTACGCGGATTCGCAGCTGCCGCCGCAGTACACGGTGTTCGGCACCATCGACGAGACCGGCCTGGGCACCCTGGACCGGGTGGCCAACGCGGGCGTGGAAGGCGGGGCCGCCGACGGCGCCCCGGCCAACGAGGTCCGGATCACCTCCGTGGCGCTGGACTGACCGTGGGCCGGCCCGGCTATCCGTACGGCCCCTACCAGCCGGGGCCGTACGGTCCGCCGCGGCGCCCGACAAACGCGATGGCCATCATCGCGCTGGTCAGTTCGCTGGTCTTCGCGCCGCTGGGCATCGTGTTCGGGCACATCTCGCTGTCGCAGATCAAGCGCACCGGCGAGGAGGGGCGCGGGCTGGCCATGGCGGGCTTGGCGATCGGCTACATCATGGTGATCACCGTCGTGCTGTTCCTGCTGCTGGCGGTGATCCTCATCTCGATGGCCCCGCGCGACGACGCCCCGTACGGCGACACCCCAGGCATCAGCTACAGCGCGGCTGCGCCCTACGCCTGACCTACGCCGCAGAAGTCACCCGGTAGACGTCGTAGACGCCCTCGACGTTGCGGACCACGTTCAGAACGTGGCCGAGGTGTTTGGGGTCGCCCATCTCGAAGGTGAAGCGGCTGACGGCAACCCGGTCGTCTGAGGTGGTCACCTGCGCGGACAGGATGTTGACCTTCTCGTCGGCCAGCACCCGCGTGACGTCGGAGAGCAACCGATGCCGGTCCAGTGCCTCGACCTGGATCGCCACCAGGAACACCGACGTGGGACCGGGTGCCCAGTGCACCTCGATGATCCGCTCGGACTGCTCCTGCAGGGATTCCGCATTGGTGCAGTCGGTGCGGTGGACGCTGACTCCCCCGCCGCGGGTGACGAACCCCATGATCTCGTCGCCGGGCACCGGGGTGCAGCACTTGGCCAGCTTCGAGAGCACGCCCGGGGCACCGGGCACCGACACCCCGACGTCCTCGCTACTGCGTTGGCGCACCGGCAGATTCGACGGTGTCGACCGTTCGGCGATCGCGTCCTCGGCGTCGTCGGCGCCACCGAGGTGCGCGATCAGCCGCTGCACCACATGCTGGGCGGAGATGTGTCCCTCGCCGACGGCGGTGTACAGCGCGGACACGTCGGCGTAGCGCAGCTCGCGCGCCAGCGCCACCATCGACTCGCCGTTGACCAAGCGCTGCAAGGGAAGTCCGCCGCGGCGCACCTCGCGCGCGATGGCGTCCTTGCCGGATTCCAGCGCCTCCTCGCGACGTTCCTTGGCGAACCACTGCCGGATCTTGGCCTTGGCCCGCGGCGAGACGACGAAGCCCTGCCAGTCCCGGGACGGGCCTGCGTTCGGGGCCTTGGAGGTGAAAACCTCCACCACTTCCCCGTTTTCGAGTTTGCGCTCCAGGGCGACCAGTCGGCCGTTGACCCGTGCCCCGATGCAGCGGTGGCCCACCTCGGTGTGGACCGCGTAGGCGAAGTCCACCGGAGTGGACCCCGTCGGCAGGGTGATCACATCGCCCTTCGGGGTGAAGACGAAGATCTCCTGGACCGCCAGGTCGTAGCGCAGCGATTCGAGGAACTCACCCGGGTCGGCAGCCTCCCGCTGCCAGTCGAGCAGCTGCCGCATCCAGGCCATGTCGTCGATCTCCGCGGCGGCGTGGCTGACCGGAACACCGTTGCGGCCCTTGGCCTCTTTGTATCGCCAATGCGCGGCGATGCCGTACTCCGCGGTGCGGTGCATGTCACGGGTGCGGATCTGCACCTCCAGCGGCTTGCCCTCCGGACCGACGACGGTGGTGTGCAGCGACTGGTAGACACCGAACCGCGGCTGCGCGATGTAGTCCTTGAACCGGCCTGCCATCGGCTGCCACAGCGAATGCACCACGCCGACGGCGGCGTAACAGTCGCGGATCTCCTCGCACAGGATCCGCACGCCCACCAGGTCGTGGATGTCGTCGAAGTCGCGGCCCTTGACGATCATCTTCTGATAGATCGACCAGTAGTGCTTGGGGCGGCTCTCCACCGTCGCGTCGATCCGCGAAGCATTCAGCGTCGCAACGATTTCCGCGCGAACCCGGGCCAGATAGGTGTCCCGAGACGGCGCCCGGTCGGCCACCAGCCGGACGATCTCCTCGTACCGCTTGGGATGCAGGATGGCGAAGGACAGATCCTCCAGCTCCCACTTGACCGTGGCCATGCCGAGCCGATGCGCCAGCGGGGCAATGACTTCCAGCGTCTCACGCGCCTTGCGGGCCTGCTTCTCCGGCGGCAGGAACCGCATGGTGCGCATGTTGTGCAGCCGGTCGGCGACCTTGATCACCAGCACCCGCGGATCCCGGGCCATCGCGATGATCATCTTGCGGATGGTCTCGGCCTCGGCCGCGGTCCCGAGCACCACCCGGTCCAGCTTGGTGACCCCGTCGACGAGGTGCGCGACCTCCTCACCGAAGTCGGCGGTCAGCGTCTCCAGCGAATAGCCGGTGTCCTCGACGGTGTCGTGCAGCAGGGCGGCGACCAGCGTGGTGGTGTCCATGCCCAACTCGGCCAGGATGTTGGCCACCGCCAGCGGATGCGTGATGTACGGGTCACCGGAGCGCCGCATCTGGGTGGCGTGGCGCTCCTCGGCGACCGCGTACGCCCGCTGCAGCATCGACAGGTCGGCCTTGGGGTAGATCTCCCGGTGCACCGCCACCAGCGGCTCCAGCACCGGGTTGATGGTGCTGCGCTGTGCGGTCATCCGGCGGGCCAACCGGGCCCGCACCCGACGCGACGCGCTGGTCGACGGGCGTCCCGGGGTCTGGGCCGGTGGCTGCTCGGCGGGCGGCACCGCAACCGGACTGTTCTCCGCGGCCGCGACCGTCTGCTGCTCCTCGGCCACCTCCGTCACCTCCGCTCGCACCAACGCCTGAGCACCCCAGACTAGTCCCCGGGACCTCAGACGGCGTGCAGGCTGGTCACCGACAGCGGCGCCACCGCCGCGCGGCCGCCCAGCTCGGCGAGCTCCAGCACGACGGCCGCGCCCGGAACCGTGGCCCCGGCGCGCTCCAGCAGACGCAACGCGGCCAGCAGGGTGCCCCCGGTGGCCAGCACGTCGTCGATGACGAACACCGATCGGCCGGCCAGGGCGATCCCGTCGGCGGGGATCTCCAGCGTGGCGGTGCCGTATTCGAGGGCGTATTCCTCGCGGTGCACCGGCGGCGGTAGTTTCCCGCCCTTGCGCACGGCCAGCACGCCGGTGCCCATCTTGATGGCGACCGCGGCTCCGAGCAGGAAACCCCGCGCGTCCAGGCCGGCGATCAGGTCGGCCCCGGCGGCGGCCTCGGCGAGCGCGCAGGTGACGGCGTCCAGGCCGCGGCTGTCGGCCAGCAGCGGGGTGAGGTCCTTGAACTGCACACCCGGCTCGGGAAAGTCGGCGACCTCCCGCGTCATCGATGCGACCAGGGCACCGATCTCGGTGTCGGTCATGCGCCGATCATTCCGGAGCTCATTTCCGCAGCACCCAGCGGTCCATGTTCCAGCCCGCGCCCCAGCGCGTCGGGTTGCTGCTCACCGCGTAGGCCTTCGACGAGACCAGCAGGGTGCGCTGCTGGCGGTACAGCGGCAGGGTGGGCATGTCGTTCCACAGCACCGGCGCGCCCTCGGCCAGCAACCGGACCTGCTCCTTGGGGTCCACGGTGATGGCCAATTCGCTGATGATCCGGTCGATCTGACCGTTGGCGTAGCGCGACAGGTTGTCCCCGTTGCCGGCGAACAAGGTGTAGGCGTCCACGGCCGAGGCGCCGCTGGAGCCGGCGCCCGTGGCGCCGCCGGTGCTCGCGATCAGGACGTCGATCTGCCCGTCGAGCAGGGCCCGCGGGCCGACCGTCTCCGCGCCGGCATCCTGCACGGTGATGCCCGCCGGCGCGCACGCCTTCGCGATGGCTCCGACGGTGGCCGCCAGCCGCGCGTTCGGCGTCTGGTATCCGATGCGCACGTTCAACGGTGCCCCGCCGAGGGCGTCGCGGGCGGCATCGGGATTGCCGATCAGGAACTGGCCGGCCTCGGGGATGCCCTCGGCCTGGGTGAGCGCGTCCTCGGCCGCCGGGTTGAGCCGTGAATTACTCACCGGCGCTTCGGCGCTGCGGGCGATCGCGTCCCGCGGGGTGCAGAACGCCAGCGCCCGGCGGGCCTCCACCGGCGCCAGCGGCCCCTGCGGCGCGAAGATGAGCTGCTCGATGCCCGCCGAGGCGAACTCCACCCGCTCGTAGCCGTCGGGCGTGGTGAGCGTGCCGGAGGAGCCGGCGGCGATGTCGACGATGTCGAAGGTCGCGTCGTTGATCCGGTCCTGCACCTCGATGCCGTGCGGCCAGACGATCACCCTCGGCGTCTCGGCCGGAGTGCCCCACCATTTCTCGTTGGTCACCAGGACCACCGAGCCGTCCTCGCGCACCGCCTCGATCCGGTAGGGACCCGAGGACGGGAAGTGCTTGAGGTCGATGTCCGGCTTCAGGTCCCACAGCGTGTTCCACAACCCGGCGATCCGGTCGATCTGCGCGATGTCGTTGGCCTGGATGGCGGTGGTGACGCCGCCCTCGCCGAGCCCCAGCTCGTCGGCCAGCACGTGCGAGGGCAGCAGGCTGGTGGCGGTGAACAGCTGGGTGAATTCGGCGAAGTTGCGCTCCACGGCGAACGACACCCGCGCCCGCTTCTGGCCGGGTGCGCAGTCGATGGCGGCGATGTCGATGTAGCCGGCGCGGCTCGCCGACTGGAACGCCGGGTACCGACCGGACTGCGCCGCCCAGGTCAGCACCATGTCGTCACAGGTGATCGGCTTGCCGTCGGAATAGACGGCGTTGTCGGCGATCTGGTAGTCGAGCACCAGCGGCTCCCGGCCGACCACCGAGATGGAGCCGAAGTCGTTGTCGGCCACCACTTGTCCGTCCGGGCCGTGGTAGCCGAACCCGCTGAGCACCCGGGCGAATGCCTGCGGCCCCGCGGAGGCGGAGCCGACGACGGAGTTGGTGTTGTAGGTGATCAGGGTGCCGTCGACGGCGTAGTCGATCTGGTCCTGCGCGCCGCTGCCACAGCCCACCAACGCCGCCACCAGCACGGCGATCACCGCCATCGCCGCTGCGGCGGGCCGTCGTCGCATTCGCGCCATGCTCACACCTACGGTTGCGGGTTGCGCTTACCCGAGGGCCGCCCGGTGCGTCGCGCCGAGGGCCGGGACGGACGGCTGGGCCGCGCCCCGGGTGCCGGGGTGCGCGTCGCCGTCGCCTTCGCAACCACCGTGTCGTCGGCCGAAGCGGTGTCGTCGGCCTCGGCGGTGTCGTCGTCGGCGGACTCGTCGGTGTCGGAGTTCCCGGCCGCCCGCGCCCGCTTGCGCATGACGCGGCGGGTGTGGTTACGGACCTGCTCGGTGCGCTCCCGCATCGTCACCAGCAGCGGGGTGGCGAAGAAGATCGACGAGTAGCAGCCCACGATGACGCCGACCAACTGCACCAGCGCCAGGTCCTTGAGGGTGCCGACACCCAACAGCCAGACCGCGACCACGATCAGAGCGATGATCGGCAACACCGAGATGACCGTGGTGTTGATGGACCGCATGAAGGTCTGGTTCACCGCGAGGTTCGCGTGTTCGGCGTAGGTGCGTCGGGTGGTGTGCTCGAAGCCCTCGGTGTTCTCCTCGACCTTGTCGAACACGATCACCGTGTCGTAGAGCGAGAAGCCCAGGATGGTGAGCAGGCCGATCACTGTCGCGGGCGTGACCTCGAATCCGACCAGGGCGTAGATGCCGGCGGTCACGATCAGGTCGAAGAACATCGTCGCCATCGCGGCGGTCGCCATGTACCGCTCGTAGCGCACCGTGATGTAGACGGTGACGATCAGGACGAAGACCAGCAGCGCGATCAGCGCCTTCTGGGTGATCTGCCCGCCCCAGGTTTCGGACACCGCCGAGTCGCTGACCGCCAGCGGGCTCGGCTGACCGTCGGCGCCGAGTGGCTGGAAGGCCTCGAAGAGCGCCTCCCGCAGCGCGGCCGTCTGCTCGTTGTCCAGGGTCTCCGAGCGGATCTGGACGGTGGCCGAGGAGCCGCTGCCCACGATGACCACCGACTCCGGCTCGGTGCCGATGGTGTCGGTGAACACCGTCTCCACCTGCTCGACGGTGACCTCACCGCGGGGCATCGAGACCTTGGTCCCGCCTTCGAAGTCGATGCCGAAGGTGAAGCCGCGCAGCAGCATCGCCCCGATGGCGATCGCGACGATCGCGCCGCTGATGAGGAACCACATCTTGCGCCGGCCGACGACCTCGAACGCGCCGGTGCCGGTGTAGAGCCGGGTGAACAGGCTGTGTTTCGGCAGGGCGGCGCCGGTGGCCGGGGCCTCCTCGGCGCTGCTCTCGGTCACCTCGGGATCGGTATCTGCTGTCATCTCGCTCTTCTTGCCGGCCATCGCGTTACCCCCGTCCCGCCGAATGGGCTGCCGCCCGACGCTCGCGCGCGATCTGCTGCACCGCGCCCAAACCGTTGAACGACGGCTTGGCCATGATTGTCGACTTGGACGCCAGGTACACCAGCGGCCAGGTCACCAGGAACACCACGACGACGTCGAGGATGGTGGTCAGTCCGAGGGTGAACGCGAAGCCCTTGACCTGGCCGACGGCCAGGAAGTACAGCACCGCCGCGGCGATGAAGCTGACCGCGTTGCCGGACAGGATCGTCTTCCGGGCGCGCGCCCAGCCTCGAGGTACCGCGGAGCGGAACGTTCGACCCTCGCGGATCTCGTCCTTGATGCGCTCGAAGAACACCACGAACGAGTCGGCGGTCATACCGATACCGATCACCAGACCGGCGATGCCCGCGAGGTCCAGCGTGTAGCCGATGTATCGGCCCAGTAGCACCAGCAGCGCGTAGACGAACGCGCCGGAGGCCACCAGCGACAGCGCCACCAGAACGCCCAGCGCCCGGTAATACAGCAGCGCGTAGACCAGCGTCAGGGCCAGACCCACGGCGCCGGCGATCAGGCCCGCCCGCAGGGACGACAATCCCAGTGTGGCGGAGACGGTTTCGGCCTCCGAGGACTCGAAGGACAGCGGCAGCGAACCGTACTTCAGGACGTTGGCCAGCTCGCGCGAATCGTTGGCGTTGAAGTTGCCGGTGATCTGGGTGCGCCCACCGGGGATCGCCTGCCGGATCTGGGGGGCGCTGACGACCTGCGAGTCCAGGGTGAACGCGGTCTGGGTGCCGACGTTGGCCGCGGTGAAGTCCGCCCAGGTGTCGACGGCCGCGCCGGTGAACTCCAGGTCGACGACGTACTGGCCGCCCTGCTGATCGAACCCGGAGGTGGCGTTCTTGATGTCCTCGCCGCTGATGATCGAGGGCTCCAGCACGTAGACCGTGCTGTCGTCGGTGGAGCAGGTGACCAGGGGCAGCGCTGGGTCGTCGTTGCCGGCCAGGACGTCTTCCTGACCGCAGCGCTCCGCGACGTAGGGCACGGCCAGGTACATCAGGATGTTCTGGTTGGTGTTCTGGCGCAGTTGCTTCTCGAAGTTGATCCGTCCGGCGAGGTCCTTGCGGGCCTCCGGCGACGGGGTCGCGTCGGTGCCCGCGGGGGCGTCGGTGGGCTCGGGCTCGGCCGGCGCCTCGTTCGGATCGGGAGCCGGGGTGGGGCTCGGCGCGGGCTCCAGCGGGTACGGCCGCGGCTGCGGCGCCGGGGCGGGAGCCTCTCCGGCCGGTGGCAGCTGCTCGGCCGGCAGACCCGGAACGTCGGGCGCGGCGGGGGCACCGGGCGCGGCGGGGGCACCCGGCAGGCCCGGGATTTCGGGCATGCCCGGCAAGCCTGGCATCTCCGGCAGTCCGGGCTGCTGGCCGGGAGCGCCTTCGCCGCCCTGCTCGGCGGCCGCGCGCAGCTGATCGGCGGGGTAGGCCTGCGCCACCGGGCGGACGAACAGCCGCGCGGTCTGGCCCAGGTTGCGCGCCTCGTTGCCGTCGTTACCGGGAACGGTGATCACCAGGTTGTCGCCGTCGATGATCACCTCGGATCCCGACACACCCAGCCCGTCGACGCGGGAGGTGATGATCTGCTGCGCCTGCAGCAGGGCTTCCCTGGTGGGCGCGGAGCCGTCCGGCGTCCGCGCGGTCAGCGTGACGCGGGTACCACCCTGCAGGTCGATACCCAGCTTGGGTTCGGCCTCTTTGTTCCCGGTGAAGAACACCAGCAGGAAAGCGCCGATGAGAAATACCAGGAACAGCGACAGGTAGCGGTACGGATGCACCGGCGCCGTAGACGATGCCACGTTTTTGTGTCTCCTCGGTGTTCGTCTCGGGCGGTCGGTTCGCCCGCAACCGCAAAGGGTACGTGCCCGCCCCTTCGCTCAGTTGGTCAGCGGCCGGTGTCGAAGGACGTGTCGCTGTCGGTGGTCTCGATCTCGTCTTCCGGCTCGTCGACCTCGGGCTCGATCTTGTCGCGGATGGCCAGCTTCATCCAGGTGGTGACCACGCCCGGGGCGATCTCCAGGTCGACATAGTCGTCGGTGATCGCGGTGATGGTGGCCTGCAGGCCGGAGGTGGTGTGCACCCGGTCCCCGATACGCAGCGATTCGTGCAGGTCAATCGTGGCTTGCATGGCCTTGCGCTGACGGCGCGACGCAAAGAACATGAACGCGCCCAGGATGATGATCAGCGGTAAAAGAGTGATGATTTCCATGACGTTCCAACGTCTCCTCGAGCTTGTGAAGCGGTCTGTGATGAAGTCGCGTCCCGCTTGCTCGGCAGCAGGTCAACGGGCCTCGTATGTGCATAGTGTGCCATTGCGGCACGACGACAATCCCGACCGGTCGCTCCGGGCCCTTGGGCGGCTCGCGCCGAGGACGCGAAACCGATCGAGGTGACGCGTGGCCAGACTACGCTCGATGCGTGACCGACCTGGAACAGAGCCGTCTGCTCGTCACCGAAATCCCCGGTCCCCGCTCGGTTGATCTGGCCGCGCGCAAGACCTCGGCCGTCTCGGCAGGTATCGGCACCGTCATGCCGGTGTTCTGCGCGCGGGCCGGCGGCGGGATCATCGAGGACGTCGACGGCAACCGCCTCATCGACCTGGGCTCGGGCATCGCGGTCACCACGATCGGCAACGCCTCGCTCCGGGTGGTCGAGGCGGTGGGAGCCCAGGCGGCGAGGTTCACCCACACCTGCTTCATGGTGACGCCGTACGAGGAGTACATCGCGGTGGCCGAGCAGCTCAACCGGCTCGCGCCGGGGTCCGGCGAGAAGCGTTCGGTGCTGTTCAACTCCGGGGCCGAGGCCGTGGAGAACGCCGTCAAGATCGCGCGCTGCTACACCGGCAAGCAGGCCGTCGTCGCCTTCGACCACGGTTATCACGGGCGGACCAACCTGACGATGGCGCTGACCGCCAAGTCGATGCCCTATAAGCACGGTTTCGGGCCGTTTGCTCCCGAGATCTATCGGGCGCCGCTGTCCTACCCGTACCGCGACGGCCTGGTCGACAAGGAATTGGGCACCAACGGCGAGCTGGCCGCCGAACGCGCCATCGACGTCATCGACAAACAGATCGGCGCGGCCAATCTGGCGGCGATGATCATCGAGCCCATCGCCGGCGAGGGCGGCTTCATCGTCCCGGCGCCCGGCTTCCTGCCGACGCTGTTGGCGTGGTGCCGCGACAACGACGTGGTGTTCATCGCCGACGAGGTGCAAACCGGGTTCGCCCGTACCGGGGCGATGTTCGCCTGCGAGCACGAGGGCATCGAACCCGACCTGATCTGCACCGCCAAGGGCATCGCCGACGGCTTACCGTTGTCGGCGGTGACCGGTCGGGCCGAGATTGTCGACGCCCCACACGTTTCCGGCCTCGGCGGCACCTACGGCGGCAACCCGATCGCGTGTGCGGCGGCGCTGGCCACCATCGACACCATCGAGCGCGACGGCCTGGTCGAACGGGCCCGGCAGATCGAAGTGCTGATGAAGGATCGGCTGGGCCGGCTCCAGGCCGACGACGACCGGATCGGCGACGTGCGCGGGCGCGGCGCGATGATCGCCGTCGAACTGGTCGAGAGCGGGACCGCCATACCGGACGCGGACCTCACCAAGGGGCTCGCCGCCGCTGCCCACGCGGCCGGTGTAGTGGTGCTGACCTGCGGAACCTACGGCAACGTGCTGCGATTCCTGCCGCCGTTGACCATCAGCGACGAGCTTCTCACCGAAGCTCTCGACATCCTCGCCGGGTTGCTGGCCGAGCTATAGCCGTCAGTGCGACACCGGCGTCCGATGCGTCCGATGCCGGCCGAACCGCTGGGCCAGCCGCTCCTTGAGCGTGCTGCGGGACCGCCGGACGGTCGGTTCGGTCACCGTCTCGCCGTTGCGATCCGCGGCCACCGGGGTGTCCTCCCGGACCACCTTTTCGTCGGCGGTCGCCGGCTCGGCGGCGACCGGCGCGGCCGGGGCCACCCGCTCGTCGCGGGCCAGCCGTTCGTGGCGGGCCGACACGTCATCGTGGTCAGCGTGCGGAACCACCCCGACCCGGCGTTCGGCGTATTCGATGTCCCGCACGGTGCGCACCGACAGGCGGCCCAGCGCCACGGCGCCCAGGAACACCACGAAGGCGCCCAGGGCGGAGAAGTACGCCAACTCCAGTGCGACCGTCTTGGCCGCTGTCGTCGCGGCGGGCTCGCCGATCTCGCCCACGTTGAGCGTCGCGGCGAAGGTGCGGCCGACGATGAACCAGACGCCGGCGGCCACGGCCAACCACCCACCCAGCATCGCGGTGGCGCGGTTGCGGGTCAGCAGCAGCATCAGCCCGCCCAGGACGGCCACCGCGCCGGGCAGCACCTCGAGCCAGCCCCGCGCCTCGGTCCACACCCAGGCTTCGTCCGGGTTGTACGCGAAGTTCAGGTAGGGCCCCACAAACGGGATCAGGGCACCCCAGATGCCCAGCAGGACGAGTAACAGCCCGCTCGCCGCGCCGCGGCTACGGGCAATGTGGAACCGGCTCCCCCAGGGACGTGCCGGCGTGTCGTAGGTGTTCATGATGTCTCTCCCATCGCTGGGATACGCATACCCGCACCGGGACGCACGGAACCATCCCCGGAGGGGCGGGTCAGAAGGGTGGTGGGTCCGGTGGTGGTTCGGGGTTTTGGGCGTAGTGCGCGGCGTTGAGGTTGCGTTGGTAGGTGATGCGCGCGGCGCGGTCCTGGGCGCGGGTGATGCGGCGGGTGGGCATGGCGTGGCCGCGGCCCGGGGCCGGCGGCGCGGTCGCGGCGGACACCTCGAGGACCCCGGTGGGGCGGGCCAGCAGCGGAAACAGTTGCCTACCATGGGGTTTGGTGGCATAGGTGTGCCCGGTCGGCGCCGTCCACAGCACCGTGCCATTCGGCAACTGGGTATCGGTCCACCACCGCGGCCCGGTGTAGAACGTCTTCAACAAATGATGCGCACGACACAGCAACTTCAGGTTCGACGCATGCGTGGGACCCTGCGGCCACGGCACCGTATGGTCGATGTCGCACACCTCGGCGCGCGCCTCACAACCCGGGAACCGGGGTCAGATCCCGGGCCCGCACAAAATTCGCCAACGCCGCCGAGTGCCGGTACCGCGGCTCGGCCGCGCTGTTGACCCCCGGATGAGGCAGCGAGGCCTTCGTGGTGGCCGCGGCGACCGCCGCGGCCAGGGCCTGCGCGTCGAGGAACCCGAACCCGGGAATGTAGCCGCGCTGCCCGGCCGGGTCGGTCAGCACCGTGATCACCACCTCCGGTGCCGCCGGGGCCGGCGCACCGGCCGTGGGGCACTCGGCCTGCCCGCACCGACACGCCAACCGCGTCGCCCCGACCGACAAGGCCCCGACCGCATCGGCGCGGCGTTGGGCCTTGGTCCGCGGATCGGCGGCACACACCGTGGCCGCCAGCTGCTCCAGCCGGGTATCGAAGGCGATCGCGTCCGGCGCGGCCAAAGTACCCCACAACTCGGCGGTCCCCTCGGTCTCCGCCCCGATGCCGACCTCACGGTCCTCGACCCGATCGCGCGCCGGCTTGGCCGCCAGCCGATCGATCTCGAGCACACAGGCATCGATCACCTCGGCGAGCTTCTTGCGCGACAACCGGTTCCACCGATGCACCTGCCGCGCCAACGCCCGATCCAACACCGCCACATCAGCATCATCGAGCACCAACTCGGTCCGCGACACAATCGCCGCGACCACCCGATAATCCACCCGCCCGGCGGCGAACACCGCAGCCACCTTCGGCAACCGCTCGAACAAGCTCGTCGCCACCCGGATCACCCCCGCCGCCCGGGCCCGGCTGATCCCCAACGCACACCCCACCTCGGCACTGACCTGCTCATGACCATCGATGAGCCACTGCTCGCGCTCCTCGGCATCGACCTCCTGCAAACGCCGATGAAACAACTCCGCCACCGCGGCCAACCGCCGCGCCGCCGTGGCCGCCTCCCACCGCGCCGCAGCCCCCATCGCCTCGATCAACCCAGCCGTATCCCGCCCCCTCACCTCACTGACCGGCGGCAACACGTCCATATCGAACATACGAGCGAGTATGCCACCAGGGGCAGACAAGACGCGGTCAGTCGAAGATCGACTGCTGCCCCAGCCCGGCGGCGCCGGGTGGTGGCGTCAGACCCAGGTGGGTCCAGGCCTGGGCGGTGGCCACCCGGCCCCGCGGGGTGCGGGCGATCATGCCGGCGCGCACCAGGAAGGGCTCGCAGACCTCCTCCACGGTGGTGGCCTCCTCGCCCACCGCGACCGCCAGCGTCGAGACACCGACCGGTCCCCCGCCGAAACTGCGGGTGAGCGCCGACAGCACGGCCCGGTCCAACCGGTCGAGACCCAGCTCGTCCACGTCGTACACCTCGAGCGCGGCCTTGGCGATGTCTCGGGTGATGATGCCGTCGGCGCGCACCTCCGCGTAGTCACGCACCCGACGCAGCAGCCGGTTGGCAATGCGCGGGGTACCGCGCGCGCGGCGGGCGATCTCTGCGCCCGCCTCCGTTCCCAGCTCGATGCCCAGGATGCCCGCCGACCGGGACAACACCCGCTCGAGTTCGGCCGGCTCATAGAAGTCCATGTGGGCGGTGAAACCGAACCGGTCCCGCAGCGGCCCCGTCAACGCCCCGGACCGAGTTGTCGCGCCCACCAACGTGAACGGAGCCACCTCGAGCGGAATGGACGTCGCGCCGGGTCCCTTGCCCACCACCACGTCGACCCGGAAGTCCTCCATGGCCAGGTACAGCATTTCCTCGGCCGGGCGGGCGATGCGGTGGATCTCGTCGATGAACAGCACGTCGTGCTCGACGAGGTTGGACAGCATGGCGGCCAGGTCCCCCGCGCGCTCCAGCGCCGGGCCGGAGGTGACCCGCAACGACGAGCCGAGTTCGGCCGCGATGATCATGGCCAGCGAGGTCTTGCCGAGCCCCGGCGGCCCGGACAGCAGGATGTGATCCGGTGTGCCGCCGCGATTCTTGGCGCCCTCGATCACCAGTTGGAGCTGCTCACGCACGCGGGGTTGACCGATGAACTCGCCCAACGACCGGGGCCGCAGGCTCGCGTCGATGTCCCCCTCACCCACCGTCAGGGCGGGCGAGACCTCGCGCTCCTCGACATCCTCGTCGTCGTCATCGAACCGGCTCATTTGTTCTTACCCAACAGGTTCAGCGCGGACCGCAGGGCGCTCGACGTGGTGGCGTCCCGATCCAGCGCCAACACCTTGTCGGTGGCGTCCTCGGCCTGCTTTACTGGGAACCCCAGTCCGACAAGGGCTTCCACGACCGGCGTGCGCACCCCGGGCGCGCCGGCCCCGGCCGTCGTCGTCGACGCCGAACTGGCGCCGATCTTGTCCCGCAGCTCCAACACCAGACGCTCGGCGCTGCGCTTGCCGATGCCCGGCACCCGGGTCAGCGCGGCGATGTCACCGTCGGCCAGCGCAGCCCGCAGCGTGGGCGCGTCGTAGACCGCCAGCGTCGCCATGGCGATCTTCGGCCCCACCCCGGAGACCCCGAGCAGGGTGTTGAAGACGTCGCGGGCGTCGGCATCGGCGAAGCCGTACAACGTCATGGAGTCCTCGCGGACGATCATCGCGGTGATCAGCCGCGTCTCGTCCCCGCGGCGCAGGGTCGCCAGCGTCGACGGGGTGGCCATCACCTTGTAGCCCACCCCGGCCGCCTCCACGACGGCGTGATCCAGCGCGATGTCGATGACCTCACCACGAATCGAGGCGATCATCGGGCCACCTTCGCTTTCGCCTTGGCCGTCGCCTTCAGAGTGGCCTGGTATTTGCGGCGCTGCTCGGCGGCCATGGCCTCGGCCGCGGCCATCCGCGCGATCATCGGCGCCCGCCAGCAATGGCAGATGGCCAGCGCCAGCGCGTCGGCCGCGTCCGCGGGCGTCGGTTTCTGCTGCAAGGCAAGGATTTTCGTGACCATCGTGGTCACCTGCGCCTTGTCGGCGCGGCCGTTGCCGGTGACCGCGGCCTTGACCTCGCTGGGGGTGTGGAAGTGCACGTCGATGTCCCGGCGGGCCGCCGCGAGGGCGATCACCCCGCCGGCCTGCCCGGTGCCCATGGCGGTATTGGCGTTCTGATTGGAGAACACCCGCTCGATCGCGACGACGTCGGGACGGTGGGTGTCCATCCAATATTCGACGGTGTCGCTGATGATGAGCAGTCGTCGGTGCAACGGCTGATCGGCGGGGGTGCGCACCACGTCGACATCCAGCGCGGTGACGTTGCGACCCTTACCGCTCTCGATCACCGACAGCCCGCAGCGCGTCAACCCCGGGTCGACTCCCATCACGCGCACAGGCCCTCCTGGGTGCAGCTGGTAAGAACATGTGTTCGAACCACCCTAGCGTCCCGCACCCACGGTGTGGTGGAGGGACACGCACCCGCCGCGCCGGCCGGGCGTCACTCCTCGTCGAGCTGCGCGGCGACGTCGTCCGGGATCTCCATGTTGGTGTAGACGTCCTGGACGTCGTCGCTGTCCTCGAGCGCCTCGATCAGCTTGAGCACCTTGCGGGCACCCTCGAGATCGACCGGAACGGTCACCGACGGCTGGAAGCTGGCCTCCGCCGAGTCGTAGTCGATACCGGCGTCCTGCAGCGCAGTCCGCACCGCGACCAGGTCGCCCGGCTCGGAGATGACCTCGAACGCATCCCCCAGGTCGCTGACCTCTTCGGCGCCGGCCTCCAGCACGGCCGTCAGCACGTCGTCCTCGCTGAGGTCGTTCTTCTCCAGCGTGACGACGCCCTTGCGGGAAAACAGGTAGGAGACCGAGCCCGGATCCGCCATGTTGCCGCCGTTGCGGGTCATCGCCACCCGGACCTCGCCGGCGGCGCGGTTGCGGTTGTCGGTGAGGCATTCGATGAGCACCGCGACCCCGTTGGGGCCGTAGCCCTCGTAGGTGATGTCCTGCCAGTCGGCGCCGCCGGCCTCTTCGCCGCCGCCGCGTTTGCGCGCCCGTTCGATGTTGTCGTTGGGAACCGAGGCCTTCTTGGCCTTCTGGATCGCGTCGTACAGGGTGGGGTTGCCGGCCGGGTCACCGCCGCCCACTCGGGCCGCGACCTCGATTCCCTTGATCAGCTTCGCGAACATCTTGCCGCGCCTGGCATCGATGACGGCCTTCTTGTGCTTGGTGGTGGCCCACTTTGAATGTCCGGCCATTCAGGTACTACCTCATTCCCTCTGCTGCATCTGCGACTGCCGATTCTACGTGGGGGTTTGTCGGTTTACGGTGTTGGTGCTCGGCAGCGGCGTCCAGGTGGGGCAGCGTAGCCGCGATCAGGCGCGGCCGGTGACCATGTCGACGAAGAGCCGATGCACCCGCCGGTCGCCGGTCATCTCCGGGTGAAAGGACGTCGCCAGGCGCCGGCCCTGGCGCACGGCGACAATGTGCTCGCCGGCGCGGGCGAGCACCTCGACCTCGTCACCCACCCGCTCGACCCAGGGCGCCCGGATGAACACCGCATGCACGGGGCCCGCGATGCCACCGAAGGTCAATTCTTCCTCGAACGAGTCCACCTGACGGCCGAACGCGTTGCGGCGCACCGTCATATCGATACCGCTCAGCGGTACCGCCGCACGGCCGGCGACACCGGCGTCGAGAATCTCGGAGGCCAGCAGGATCATCCCGGCGCACGACCCGTAGGCCGGCATGCCCTCGGCCAACCGGGCCCGCAACGGTTCGAGCAGCTCGAACTCGCGCAGCAGATGACTCATGGCGGTGGACTCCCCGCCGGGGATCACCAGCGCGTCGACGGCGTCCAACTCGCCGAGGCGCCGGACCGTCGAGGCCTCGGCACCTGCCTCGTGCAGCGCGGCGAGGTGCTCGCGGGTATCGCCCTGCAGCGCCAGCACCCCGACCCGGGGCGTGCTCACCCGGGGGGCTTCGCGGTAGCCGACGTGTCCAGTTTGTATCGGGTCAGACCCTCCTGCATGACGGCAGCGACCATCTCGCCGTAGCGGTTGAAGATCTTGCCCTGGGTCAGCGCCCGCCCACCGCACGCCGAGGGCGAGGACTGGTCATACAGCAACCACTCGTCGGCGCGGAACGCGCGCATGAACCACATCGCGTGATCCAGCGAGGCCACCATCAGGTGTTTGCGTTCTTCCACGTGGTTGACCTGCGCGGAGCCCAACAACGTCAGATCGCTCATGTAGGCCAGGGCACAGATGTGCAGCACCGGGTCGTCGGGCAACGGATCGCGGTGGCGGAACCACACCTGCTGCTGGGAGGCCTTGCCGTCGCGGCGGGTCAGCTGATCCCGCGGCACGATGCGCACATCCCACTCGTCGAACTGCGCGAATCCGGCGTCGTCGAAGGCGCCGCCGGACCGGAAACCCGGCAGATCCTCGGGGCCGGGTGCGGCCGGCATCGCGTCCTGGTGCTCGATGCCGCTCTGATCGGTCTGGAACGACGCCGACATGGAGAAGATGGTCTGCCCGTGCTGTACGGCGCTGACCCGGCGAGTACAGAACGACCCGCCGTCGCGGATGCGCTCCACGAGATACACCGACGGCGCCCGCGCATCGCCGGGTCGCAGGAAATAGCCGTGCAGCGAATGCACCTCGAACTTCGGATCCACCGTCCGGACCGCCGAGACCAGCGACTGACCGGCTACGTGGCCACCGAAAGTACGTTGCAGAAAGCCGGATTCGGGACTGAACACGCCGCCCCGGTAGATGTCGACCTCGAGCTGCTCGAGATCAAGGATCTCCTCGATCGCCATTGCGGCCGCGATTACCAGCCGCGCGAGGCGAGCCGGTGCGGCTGCGCGATGTCCTCGACGTTGATGCCAACCATGGGTTCACCTAGGCCGCGCGAGACCCGCGCCAGCACGTCGGGGTCGTCGTGGAAGGTGGTGGCCTTGACGATGGCCGCGGCACGGGTCGCCGGATCGCCGGACTTGAAGATGCCCGAGCCTACGAACACGCCCTCGGCGCCGAGCTGCATCATCATCGCCGCGTCGGCCGGGGTGGCGATGCCGCCGGCGGTGAACAGCGTGACGGGCAGCTTGCCCGCGCGGGCCACCTCGGCGACCAGTTCGTAGGGCGCCTGCAATTCCTTGGCGGCCACGTACAGCTCGTCGGGCGACAGCGACGACAGCCGGCGGATCTCGCCGCCGATCTTGCGCATGTGGGTGGTGGCGTTGGAGACGTCACCGGTGCCGGCCTCACCCTTGGAGCGGATCATGGCCGCGCCCTCGGTGATGCGGCGCAGCGCCTCGCCCAGGTTGGTGGCCCCACACACGAAGGGGACGGTGAAGTTCCACTTGTCGATGTGGTGCTCGTAGTCGGCCGGGGTCAGCACCTCGGACTCGTCGATGTAGTCCACGCCGAGGCTCTGCAGAATCTGCGCCTCGACGAAGTGACCGATCCGCACCTTGGCCATCACGGGGATGGTGACCGCCGCGACGATGCCCTCGATCATGTCGGGGTCGCTCATCCGCGACACCCCGCCCTGAGCACGGATGTCGGCGGGCACCCGCTCGAGCGCCATCACCGCGACCGCGCCGGCGCCCTCGGCGATCTTGGCCTGCTCGGGGGTGACGACGTCCATGATGACGCCGCCCTTGAGCATCTCCGCCATGCCGCGCTTGACGCGGGCGGTTCCGGTCTGGCCACCGGCGGCCGATCCGTTGGTGTGAGCGACCTGGCCTTCTCGGCTGTCCACTGGTCTCTTCTCCTTGATTGGTCCTTGATCGAGTCTAATGGTGATCGGCAACCCGAATTCCCTCGCGCCGATCAGTGAATGGCGCGCAGCCGGGGCTCACCGGTCCCGGTGAGCCCCGCGGCGGGGTCGGACCCCGGCGCAACCACGTCGTTCGCGCTGGCCAGCAACTCCCCGAGCTGCGTCGGGTAGACGGACTCCCCCGCGGCCACCAGCTGATCGATATGTGCAGCATCACACCACCGGTGGCTCAGGATGTAGCTGTGTTCGAAGTCCGTGCGGCCGAGGGTCGACGGCTCGAAGCGCCGGGTCCGGTGCACGAAGAAGTACTCCTGGCTGCGGACCACCGCGCCGTTGAAGTCCAGCATCGCGTCGCGACGCCACACCGGTCCGACCAACTCGTCGGGCCGCACCTGCAGCCCGGTTTCCTCGGCCAGCTCCCGCGCCGCGGCGTCCACCAGACGCTCGCCGGGACGGGCCTGACCGCCGATGGTGAACCAGAACCGGCGCGCGGTCCCGTCGGTGATCGCCGGGTCGACGCCGCAGAGCAACAGCACGCTGCCGTGCTCGTCCAACAGCACCACCCGCGCGGAGCTACGGACGGTGGTCTCACCGGCCGGCGGCCCGATCTCGGCCCGCTCGGCGATCTCGAAGTACACCGGCAGCGGCGCGTGGCCGCCGAGCCGCAGTAACCGGACCACCGGCCGCTCTCGCAGCGCCAGGGTGTCGCGCACCGCGTCGTTGTGGAAGCGCCGGGCCAGCAGCACCCGGGCCTCCACGTCGGCCAACTCCGCCACCAGGGCGGTCGGCAGCCGGGCGATGTCGACGGCGGCAAGCGCCGCCGACAGCTCGTTCTCGGCGGCCTCCCGCGCCGACCGCGGCGCCCGCTCGGCAGCGTCGGCCAGCGCGACCAACCGCGTGCCGTCGCCCACCGTGTCGCTCGCGCTGCCCGCGACGGCCCGGGCGACGACGGCCCGCCGGCCCAGCGCGGCGTCGAGCACCTGCCAGGACAGGTCGTAGCGCACGTGCAGGCGGTCCAGCCGGTTGGCGGTCTGATAGGCCCACCCCGCGACCAGCGCCATCACCAGCACGACCACCGCGACGGCGAGGATCACCCACAGCGTCACCGCCGGCCTCCGGAGAGCTCGCTGCGACCCGAGGTCCCGCTCACGCCGACCTTGATGCCGGGGCCGGCAACCGTCTCGTAGACCCGCAGGATCTGCCGGGAGACCTCCGACCAGTCGAAGCGCTGCACCCAGTCGTCGGCGGCGGCCACCAGCCGGTCGCGCTCGGCGGTGTCCTCCAGCACGTCGATCAGCGCGGCCGCCAGCGCCGCGGAGTCGTCGACGGGAACCAGCCGGCCCGCCCGTCCGTCGTCCAACACCCGCCGGAACGCGTCCAGGTCGCTGGCCACCACTGCGGTGTGCGCGGCCATGGCCTCCACCAGCACGATGCCGAAGCTCTCGCCGCCGGTGTTGGGCGCGCAGTACACGTCGGCCCCGCGCAGCGCGCTGGCCTTCTCGGCGTCGTCGACCTGACCGAGGAACCGCAGGTGCTTGGCTAAATCGCCTGCCGCACTGCGCAATTCGTCCTCATCACCGCGGCCCACGACGAGGATCTCCACGTCGGGGAATCGCTTCACCAAGGCCGGCAGGGCACCCAGCAACACGGTCATGCCCTTGCGGGGCTCGTCGAACCGGCCCAGGAACAACACCGCCTTGCCCGGCCGCGGATAGCCCGGCAGGGGCGCCGCGTCGGCGAACGCGGCCACGTCGACCCCGTTGGGGATCTCGACGGCATCGGAGCCCAGCGCCTCCATCTGCCAGCGCCGCGCCAGATCCGACACCGCGATGCGGCCCACGATCTTCTCGTGGAAGGGCCGCAGGATCCCCTGGAACACCGACAGCGTCAACGATCGTGTGGTGGAGGTGTGGAAGGTGGCCACGATGGGCCCCTCGGCGGCCTGCAGCGCCAGCATCGACAGGCTCGGCGCGTTGGGTTCGTGTAGGTGCAGCACGTCGAAATCGCCCTCGACGAGCCACTTCTTGACTTTGCGGTGGGTGGCCGGGCCGAAGCGCAGCCGGGCCACCGAACCGTTGTACGGAATGGGCACCGCCTTGCCCCCGGACACCACGTAGTCCGGCAGCGTCACATCGCTCGACGACGGCGCCAGCACGCTGACCTCGTGGCCCTGGCCCCGCATCACCTCGGCGAGTTGCAGTACGTGCGCTTGCACGCCGCCCGGGACGTCGAACGAGTACGGACACACCATCCCGATGCGCATCAACGCTCCCCCGCACCATCCAGTCGTGCCCGGCGTTCGTCGGACAGATCGGCGATCCACTGCGGCTGCAGCATGTGCCAGTCTGCGGGATGCGCCGCGATTCCGGCGGCGAAGCGATTCGCGAGTTCCTGCGTGATGGTGGTGACGTCGCCGGAGCTGACGTCGACGGGACCGGAGACCTGAAAGCGCCAGTCGTCGGGTTCGTTCCACAGGTGCGCGGTCAGCAGGGTGGCGCCGGTCTCCAGCGCCAGCCGGGCGGGCCCGGCCGGCAGCCGGGTGGCCTCGCCGAACATGTCCACCTGCACCCCGTTGCGGGTGAGGTCGCGGTCGGCCAACAGGCACACCATCGCGTTGTCGCGCAGCCGCTCGCGCAGCACCTCCGACGTCGGGCGCTCGCCGCCGGTCAACGGCAGGATCTCGAACCCGAGGGTCTCGCGGTACTCGATGAACCGCTGGTACAGCGACTCCGGCTGGAGGCGCTCGGCCACCGTGGTGAGCTTGCCGTAATGCTGGACGAACCAGACGCCGGCCATGTCCCAATTGCCGCTGTGTGGCAGCGCGACGATGGTGCCGCGGCCCGCGGCCATGCTCGCCTCGAGATGCTCGCGCCCCAGCAGACACGGGTCGAGGCGTTCGGCGAGTTTGCGTTGATCCATCGATGGCAGCCGGAACGCCTCACGCCAGTACCGGGCGTAGGAGGCCAGCGCGGCGCGGATCAGGGAATTGGGCACCTCGGCGGGCGACACGCCCAGCACCCGGGACAGGTTCTTGCGCAGCTGCTCGGGTCCGCCGGAACGCGACGCGTACAGAGCGCCCGCATCAAAGACGTTGCGGGCAACCATCTCCGGCACGGCGCGGACCACCCGCCAGCCCGCCGCGTAACCCCAGTCCGACAGCTGGCCGCTCAACGGCGCGGTCAGACCCCGGACCTTCGGCAGCCCCGGGAGTCCCGACGTGGGCGTCGACATCAGCGCTCGCTCGGCTCGGGCGGCTGCGCCGGCTCGCCGCCGGACTCGCCGTCGCGCAGCGGGTCGATGGCCCCGGGCGAACTGCGCACGGCGTGCACCCGCTGGGCCACGGTGACCATGCTGGCCGCGGCCAGCACCCACATCGCTGCGTCGAGCAGCCACGGCAGCGGGAAGAACGGCAGATCCGACAGGCCGGTGCCGACCAACACGATGATCAGCCGCTCGGGCCGCTCGATCAGGCCGCCGCCCCCGGACAGACCCGTGGCCTCGGCGCGCGCCTTGACATACGAGATCACCTGGGAGGTGACCAGACAGATCATGGTGGCGACCACCAGCGGGGTGTTGTGCAGCCCGAACGCGGCCCACCACAACAGACCGCAGAACACCGCGCCATCGGCGATGCGGTCGCAGGTGGCGTCCAGCACGGCACCGAATCGGGTGCCGTACCCGCGTTCTCGGGCCATCGCGCCGTCGAGCATGTCGGCCAGCACGAAGAACCACACCGCGACCGCCCCCCACCACAGCTGCCCCACCGGGAACAGCGTGAGCGCCGCGAGCACGGTGCCCGCGGTGCCGATGATGGTGATGCTGTCCGGCGTCAGGCCGGCCTTGAGGGCCACCTTGGCGACCGGGCGGCTGAGCTTCGCGTACGCCGCCCGGGTCATCAGGTAGAAGTCGCTCACGGCAGCTGCGACCATTCCTCGGCCAGCAGGGCACGGGTGTCGCGCAGCAGCTGCGGGATGACCTTGGCGTCACCGATCACCGTGATGAAGTTCGCGTCCCCGCTCCAGCGCGGCACGATGTGCATGTGCAGATGCTCGGCCAGGGATCCGCCCGCCGAGCGGCCCAGGTTGAGCCCGACGTTGAAACCGTCCGGCTTGGACACCGACTTCATCACGCGGATGGCCTTCTGCGTGAACGCCATCAGCTCCGCGCTCTCCTCGGCGTGCAGGTCCTCGAGCTCGGCGACCCGCCGGTACGGCACCACCATCAGGTGTCCCGGGTTGTACGGGTACAGGTTCAGCACGGCGTAGACCCGCTCGCCGCGGGCCACCACCAGCCCGTCCTCGTCGGTCATCTGCGGGATGTCGGTGAACGGCTGTTTGGAGGCCGCCGACGACGACTGCGCCGATCCGCCCTCCTTCACGGCCCCGACGATGTAGCTCATCCGGTGCGGGGTCCACAGCCGCTGCAGGTGATCGGGATGGCCCGCCCCGGAATCCCGGATCTGGCCCTCGTCATCGGTCATTGCCCACCCCCGGCCGCGAGCAGCTCTTCGACCAGCTCGGCCGTCGGCACGTCGTTGCGCTTGTCGCCCACCCACTTGGCGATCGCCGCCACCGCGGCATCCCGGGGCACACCGTTGACCTGGGTGCGGTCGGCGAATCGGAAGCTGATCGCCGAGGCCTCGACATCGCGGTCGCCGGCGAGCAGCAGGAACGGGACCTTCATGTTCGTCTGGTTGACGATCTTCTTGGCCATCCGGTCGTCGCTGGCGTCTACCTCGACCCGAATGCCTTGGGACTTCAGTTGCGCGGCAACGTCGTCGAGGTACTCGACATGCGCGTCCGCGACGGGGATGCCGACCGCCTGCACCGGCGCCAGCCAGGCCGGGAACGCGCCCGCGTAGTGCTCGGTGAGCACGCCGAAGAAGCGTTCGATGGAGCCGAACAGCGCGCGGTGGATCAGCACCGGCCGCTGCCGGGTGCCGTCCGCGGCGGTGTACTCCAGCTCGAAGCGCTCGGGCATGTTGAAGTCGAGCTGAATGGTCGACATCTGCCAGCTGCGGCCCAGCGCGTCCTTGACCTGGACCGAGATCTTGGGGCCGTAGAACGCCGCGCCCCCCGGGTCGGGCACCAGCTGCAGGCCGGAGGCCTCGGCGACCTCACGCAGCGTTTCGGTCGCCTCGTCCCACACCTGATCCGAGCCCACGTACTTCTCGGGATCCTTGGTGGACAGCTCCAGATAGAAGTCGTCGAGGCCGTAGTCGCTCAGCAGGTCCAGGACGAACTGCAGCAGCGACGCCAGCTCGTCGCGCATCTGCTCGCGCGTGGTGTAGATGTGCGCGTCGTCCTGGGTCATCCCGCGCACCCGGGTCAGCCCGTGCACCACGCCGGACTTCTCGTAGCGGTACACCGAGCCGAACTCGAAGAGCCGCAACGGAAGCTCGCGGTAGGACCGGCCGCGCGAGCGGTAGATCAGATGATGCATCGGGCAGTTCATCGGCTTGAGGTAGTAGTTCTGCCCGGGCTTGCGCAGCTGCCCGTCCTCGTCGTACTCCGCGTCGATGTGCATCGGGGGGTACATGCCGTCGGCGTACCACTCCAGGTGACCCGAGGTCACGTAGAGCTGTTCCTTGGTGATGTGCGGGGTGTTGACGAACTCGTAGCCGGCCTGCGCGTGCTTGCTGCGCGAATAGTCCTCGAGTTCCTTGCGGATCACCCCGCCCTTGGGGTGGAAAACCGGTAGGCCCGAACCCAACTCGTCGGGAAAGCTGAACAGGTCGAGTTCCACCCCGAGCTTGCGGTGATCGCGGCGCTGGGCCTCCTCGATCAGCTCGAGGTGCCGGTCCAGCGCCTCCTGCGATTCCCACGCCGTGCCGTAGATGCGCTGCAGGCTGGCGTTGTTCTGGTCGCCGCGCCAGTACGCGGCCGAGCTGCGCGTCAGCTTGAAGGCGGGGATGTATTTGGTGGTCGGGATGTGCGGGCCGCGGCACAGATCCCCCCAAACCCGTTCCCGGGTACGCGGATTCAGGTTGTCGTAGGCGGTCAGCTCGTCGCCGCCGACCTCCATGACGTCCGGGTCGCCGGACTTGTCGTCGATGAGCTCGAGCTTGTACGGCTCGGACTGCAACTCGCGGCGCGCCTGGTCCTTGGACTCGAAGACCCGACGTTCGAAGAGCTGGCCGTCCTTGACGATCTTGCGCATCCGCTTCTCGAGAGCCTCGAGATGCTCGGGGGTGAAGGGTTCGGCGACGTCGAAGTCGTAGTAGAAGCCGTCGGTGATCGGCGGGCCGATGCCCAGCTTGGCCTCCGGGAACATCTCCTGCACGGCCTGGGCCAGCACGTGCGCGGCCGAATGCCGGATGACGCTGCGGCCGGCCTCGGTGTCGGCGGCGATCGGCGTCACCTCGACGTCGGTGTCCGGCACCCAGCTCAGGTCCCGCAGGTTCCCGTCGGGGTCGGCCACCACCACGACGGCGTTGGGGCTGCCCCGGCCCGGCAGATCGGCCTCGCGGACGGCCGCGCCCGCGGTGGTCCCCGCAGGAACCCGGATCGGGGTTGCTGCTTGGGGGTGTGCGGGGGCGCTCATCGGCGGTTCTCCAGTCTCGTGGGGCGGGCCCTGTGCTGGTACGGCCCAGGGATACAGACGGCGACCATGCTATCGGGGCCGGTGTGCGCGGTTGTACTCATGACCCGATGCCCAGCGGGCTCTTCAGCCACGCCCAATCGATGCCGAGCAGACCGGCGCCCCACCCGATTGCTCCCAGCACCCATAGCGTCGCGACCACCACCGCCGCGGTGAACAGCGCGCCGAGGATCTGGATCCACAGCCCCTGCAGCCAGAACCAGGCCATGAACCGGTCGTAACGAACGCGGGCGAAGCTCAGCAGTCGCTTGGCCCAGTCGAACTCGGTGGCCAGGATGCCCAGGCCCAGGAACACGATGGCCCAGCCCGGGCCCGGGTACGGGATGGCGACGATCCCCACGGCCAGCACCAGGGTCCCGACGGCGCCGAGGACGAGTCGGTAGACCAGATTGGCCACCCGGCGTCCGCGCAACCGCTCCCGCCAGCGCTGCCACCGGCGTACGAATTCGGGGGTCACGGCTGACCCGGCTTGAGTTTGACGAACAGCGCGTGGGATTCGGCCAGCAACACCGCGCCGGGCTGGTCCTCGTCGGCGTCGTCGTACAGGGCGGCCTCGACGAAGATCTTGCGGCCCTCCTGCCCGCGCAACCGGGCCTCGACGCGCAGGGTCTTCTCCACCGGCACGATCTTGCGGTAGTCGACGTGCAGGAAGGCGGTGCGCTGATGCATGCCGCCGGTCAGCACCGCGGCCGCGTACCCGAGCACGGAGTCGAACAGCAACCCGAGGCTGCCGCCGTGCGCGGCGCCGTTGCGGCCCAGGTAGAACCGGTTGAACCGGACCGGCCCGCCGATCGTGTCGTCGTCGATCCTGCCGAGCTCCGACGGGACGCCGAGCACTCCGCCGCGGTTCGGCAGGTCGAATCGCCGCCCGGACGGGGTGGTCCACTCGTCGCCGTCGTACGGCGTCAGCAGCGCCGACAGCTTGTCGAGCAGGTCGGCAGCCTCGCTGATGACCTCGTCGGGCGCGTCGATGGTGCGGGCGTGGTCCTGCAGGCGGCG
Source organism: Mycolicibacterium sp. MU0050 (assembly GCF_963378085.1). Taxonomy (GTDB): domain Bacteria; phylum Actinomycetota; class Actinomycetes; order Mycobacteriales; family Mycobacteriaceae; genus Mycobacterium; species Mycobacterium wendilense. The sequence continues at coordinate 2,896,983 of NZ_OY726395.1, forward strand.
CACGCCGGCAACGAATCGGCCGAAGTCCGGGCCGCCCTTCGTGGTGGGTTTCGCAACGTTGAAACCGCCGCCCGCGTGTCGCTGATCGTTGACCACGCTGACCACCGTATTGCCTGCCCCCGCAGACGGTCGTGTCGGACCGGCGTGGGATGGGCGAGGATCCCGGCGCGCTCCCTAGGATTCGGGCATGCCGGGCAAAATGTCGCTGCGCAACGCGCGGTCGGTGCTGGGCGCCGAGATCGGCGCGATGCGGGCGCGAACACCCGACCTGGACCCGGCCGATCTCACCATGTTCACGTTCCCGTTGCTGGTTCGCGCGGTTGGGGTGCTCGCGATCGGCGCGGTGCCGCTGCTGGTGGTGCGCAGCGGCAGCGAGGAAGACGCGCTGCTGGTGCCGCTGATCGGCTCGCTGGCCCTGGTGATCATCTGCACGGCGATCGTGGCCTGGTTGACCTCGGTGGTGATCTCCGGGCTGGTGGTGATGGTGCTGTACCGGACCGGCCCCGGCGCGTCGTCGCACCTGGTCGTCCGCATCCTCACCGACTCGTTTCGCCGGATCAGCGACTCCACCTCGCATCTGACCCTGTTGGCGTTGGTGGCCGGCCTGCTGTCGCTGGCCATCGGGCTGCCCACCCGCCGCGGCGACGACCTGGCCAATCCGGTGATCGAGGACCTGTTGGCCGCCCAGGTCGGCGTGCTGCTGGCGGCGCTGGGGTTCGCCTTCATCGCCGAGTCCATCCGGTCGGCCGCCGACATCGTCGACGACCAGTCCCTGATGCTGGCCTGGCCGTGGGCGCTGCTGATCGCCTGCGCGTCGTGGTCGTTGGCCACCGCGGTCGGACCGTTCGAGATCACCCGGATGCTGACGATCCTGCTCAACGAATGGCTGCCGGCCATGGTCGACGGGGTGCCGCGGGCCACCGTGATCGCCGACTTGGTGCCCGACGGGGCGCGGTGGTGGGCCGCGTTCGCGCCGCTGCCGGTGATCGCGCTGATCTGGGCGATCCAGGCGTGGCGGCACGACGGGTTCACCCAGATCCGGGAGTTCCTCGAGGGTGACGACGAGGTGCCCCCAACCCGGCGGACCTGAGCGGCGCCGATGTTTAGGACGGGTACTGCCTGAGGAACAGCTGTGAGGCCACACTCACACGCCACCCAGGAGGCACCATGTCCACCTCACCCCAATCCCGTCCGGACGCCGCCCCGCGCGCCGGTCGCACCCCGGTGCAGCTCGCCGCCCTCGCCGTGGGCGCGGTCTTCCTGTTGGTCGGAATTTTGGGCTTCGTCCCCGGGATCACCACCGACGTCGACCAGTTGACCTTCGCCGGCCACCATTCGGGCGCCATGCTGCTGGGCATCTTCCACGTGTCGATCCTGCACAACGTGGTGCACCTGGCGTTCGGCGTCGCGGGCCTGTTGCTGTCGCGCACCTTCGTGCAGGCGCGGCTGTACCTGCTGGTCAGCGCCGTCATCTACGCGGTGCTGGGCGTCTACGGCGTGGTGATCCATCAGGAGTCGGGCGCCAACTTCGTGCCCGTCAACACCGCGGACAACTGGCTGCACTTCGGCCTGGCCGCGCTGATGCTGGCGCTGGGTCTGATCCTCGGCAAGGGCGGCGCGGAGCTGACCACGCGTCGCAGCACCGGCATCGTCGAGTAACCCGGCGGGGCCGGCCCAAAGGCCGGGCACCGGACGGGGTGCGCCCATAGGCTTTGGCCACACCGTGTGCGCACCCCGAAGGAGCCCGTCATGAGCCACTACGCCGTCGTCGACCCCGCGACCGGGGAAACCGTCCGGGAGTACCCCACGGCCACCGACGAGCAGATGGAACAGGCGCTGGCCGCGGCCGCCGCGGCGTTCCGGGACTGGTCCAAGACCACCAGCGTCGCCGACCGGGCCGCCCTGATCCGCAAGGTCGGTCAGTTGCACGGCGAACGCGCCGACGAGCTGGCCAAGATCATCGGCCGCGAGATGGGTAAGCCCTACGACCAGGCCAAGGGTGAGGCGGAATTCTCGGCGGCGATCTACGAGTACTACGCCGACAACGCCGAGAAGTTCCTGGCCGACGAACCCATCACGCTGCTCGAGGGCGAGGGCTCGGCGCTGATCCGGCGCTCGCCCGTCGGCGTGCTGCTGGGCATCATGCCGTGGAACTACCCCTACTACCAGGTGGCCCGGTTCGCCGGGCCGAACCTGACGCTGGGCAACACGATCGTGTTGAAGCACGCGCCGCAATGCCCCGAATCCGCTGCGGCGCTGCAGCAGATCTTCGACGACGCCGGCTATCCGCCCGGTGCCTACGTCAACGTCTACGCCACCAACGAGCAGATCGCCGACGCGATCGCCGACCCACGCGTGCAAGGGGTTTCGCTGACCGGCTCCGAACGCGCCGGCGCCGCCGTCGCCGAGATCGCGGGCCGCAACCTCAAGAAGGTGGTGCTCGAACTCGGCGGGTCCGACCCGTTCCTGGTGCTCGGCTCCGACGACCTGGACGCCACCGTGGAGGCCGCGGTGGAGGGCCGGTTCGAGAACACCGGACAGGCCTGCAACGCGGCCAAGCGGATCATCGTCGCCGACGACATCTACGACGAGTTCCTGGACAAGTTCACCAAGAAGGTCCTCGAGAAGGCCGACGGGCTGGCCCCGCTGTCCTCGGTGGCCGCCGCCGACCGGCTGGCCGAGCAGGTCCAGCGCGCCGTGGACCACGGCGCCAACCTGGTGTCCAGCGGCGAACGCCAGGGCGCGTTCTTCCCGCCCGGCGTGCTGACCGGCGTCACCCCGGACTCCCCCGCCTACAAGGAGGAACTGTTCGGGCCGGTGGCCACCGTCTACAAGGCGTCCTCGGAGGAGGAGGCCGTCGAACTCGCCAACGACACCCCGTTCGGGTTGGGCTCTTACGTCTACGCGACGGACACCGAACAGGCCAAGCGGGTGGCCGACAAGATCGAGGCCGGAATGGTGTTCGTCAACTGCGTCGGCGCCGAAGGCGTGGAACTGCCCTTCGGCGGCGTCAAGCGCTCCGGATTCGGCCGGGAGCTGGGCCGGTTCGGTATCGACGAGTTCGTGAACAAGAAGCTGATCCGCATCGGGTAGCCGGTTTGCCCCGACGGGATGAACTCCGCGACCCGCCCGCGTTCGACCGAGCAGAAGCCATCGGTCACAACACGTCGGGTACGGCGGTCAGGAGAAAACATCATGAGCGTGGACAACCTCATTTCGTTGGGCGGTCAGGGGCTCGACGAGCTGGTGCCGTCGCGGTACGCGGTGCAGGTCGGCGACATCGAGGTGCTGGTGATCAGCGACGGGGTGCTGCCGATCACGCCGCGGACGATGGCCACCAACGCCGATCCCACCGAGTTCGGGACCTGGCTGGACGACCGGTTCCTGCCGCACGACGTGTTGGACTGGCCGCTGAACGTGGTCGTGGTGCGCAGCGGTGAGCAGACCATCCTCGTCGACGCCGGGTTGGGGGTGGAGTTCCCCGACTTCCCTCGCGCCGGGCAGACGGTGCGCCGGCTGGAGGCGGCCGGGATCGATCCGTCGGCCGTGACCGATGTGGTGCTGACCCATCTGCACATGGATCACGTGGGTGGGTTGCTGACCGCCGGGCTGAAGGAGCGCCTGCGCCCCGACCTGCGGGTGCATGTGGCCGCGGCCGAAGCCGAGTTCTGGCAGAAACCGGATTTCTCCCGCACCGACATGCCGGCGCCGGTGCCCGACGCGCTGCGAGCGATCGCGTCACGATTCCTCGACGAGTACCACGGTGCGCTGCGAACCTTCGAGACCGAATACGAAGTGGCGCCCGGGGTGCTGGTGGCCCGCACCGGCGGTCACACCCCGGGCCACAGCGTGGTCCGGCTGGCCTCCGGCGGCGACGGCCTGACCTTCGCCGGCGACGCGGTGTTCGCGCCCGGTTTTGACAACCCCCTGTGGCACAACGGTTTCGAGCATGACCCCGAGGAATCCGCCCGGGTCCGGATCGCACTGCTGCGGGAGTTGGCGGCCACCGGCGAGGCGCTGGTGGCCACCCACCTGCCGTTCCCGTCGGTGTGTCATGTGGCGCCGGCCGGGGATGTTTTCCGGTGTGTGCCCGCGGACTGGAGGTACTGAGGGTGCACGCCGCACTGGCGAGCCGCATCAGACCGTGACGCTCAACCCCGCGCTACCGGCCGAGCTGGCTGGACCTGAATAAGGTCTCGGGCCGCGCACGATTACGTGGAGCTGAGCCAGCAGTTCGGCGAAGAACTCGCCGCGCTGGGTGAGACCGCGGATCTAGTTTCCTGCCAGCAGTCGCAACGCCGCGTGTCCGCGCCCACTTTCTCGGCCGGTGGCAATCCAGGACCGGTGGCGGCGGTCTTGAAGCGCACTCCATAACGCTCGGATGCGCTTGGAATCGCCTTTGCTCATCCGAGCCCGGTCAGCCACGGGATCGCTCACCATGCAGGCCAGCACCGCGGCGTCGTCAACGTGCCGCGCCCGGTCGCGCGAATCCCCAATATAGGCCGCACCTTTGAGCACCAGCGCACCGAGCACATCCGGGACGCTCACCACCACGATCCCCTCTGCGGTGTCCACCTCGCAGTTCACCGTCTTACGCAGCGCCGAGGTTCCTCCCGGCACAGCGAACACCGGGCGCCGGAACGCCGTCGGCCGCCATTTCGGCGGCAACCGGTCCGCCACCATCACATCGACCTGCTCGGGTCCGCGCACGAAGCGGTGAGCCGGTCCGTCGCCGGACGGGCGGAGCAGCTCGTAACCGATCCGCTCCAGCTGGTGCTGCACGCCCTGGAAGGTGGCCTCGCCGGTCTCGATGTGCAGAATCATGTCCACGTCATTGGTCGGGCGAGTGAGTGGGAACCCGGCATGAGCCGCGTGCAGTTGCACCATGATTCCGCCGATCAGCGTCCACTGGGTGTGTGGAATCAGATTCACGATTTCGATGACCTGCGGCCAGGGCAGCGGCCACCCGCCGGGCGGGGCGTTGACGTGCCAGACCGGCCGGTCGCCGCCATGTGAGGTCACCGGCGGGTCCGGTTCCGGTGACCGTCACCGGCTCGGAACTCGGTGAGCAGTTCGGTAAGTATCCGTTCTCCCGCAGCGGCTTCCCTGGTATCCAACGCCTCGGCCAGGTCTACGGCAACAGCGGCGACAAGCGACTGCTCGAGCCTGTAGCCGGCGTCGTCAGGCACGACGCGCACGACCACGTCGCCTTCGATATCGTCGTATAGCCCCGATCCCGTGACTAGTTCGGGGAACGCGCTGGCTGCGACATATCCGTCAGACCCGCGATCGGTCGCGGAGAGCCCGAACAACGCGGCGTTCTCCGGATCGCGCAGGGCGCTCACACCAGTGGGTACCAGTCCTGTGACGGCGTCCCATCCGCGCATCTGATGAATCGTGGCACGGCGGCGAGAAAGCCACACCAGATCACTGGCGTTGATTCCGCGCAGGCGATGACGCAGGCGCGACAATCTCGCGGCGTCCATCCAGTCGGCCTGCTTCCCAGACAACAGCGCGAGCGCAGCCCACGCTGTCGCCGCGGACCATGGCCTGCCGTTGCGTCGGGCCCGTTGGGCAAGTCGGTGCACCGAGGCGCTATCGAGCAGCAGTGTGCGCCCGACAACCCGACTCACCGTCAGCACCTCTTTGCTCGCCAGCCGCGCAACCTGTCGCTGCGACACCTCCAAGACCTCGGCGGCCTCGGCGGCAGTCATCTCACTCATGCATATATGGTCCTTCAAGAGACCTATTACCGCAATATCAGCTGCCCATAAGGTCTTAATCAACCACCCCGCTGCGCAACGCCAGCCCTCCAGGTGCGACCGTTCGGCGCCCACGTTCGTCCGTACGACGCCTGTTCACACCACTCCACGCTCATGCATCCAAATGGAGTACCGGCGGTGGTCATCGCGACATTCACGTTGGCCGCTACACACATTCCACGAACGCCACACGGACCGATGGCGCGACGACGCTCGGAGCCATCACCAGTCCCGCGGCGAAGAAATGCGGCGTGGCCCAACGATGGCCCGCCGCGGGTCGCCGTGGGGCGATCAATCTGGAATGGGTCACCGTGGGTCATCAAACAACCACCTCGGTCGACCCAGAAAACACGAAAACCCCTGCTGCCAGGGGGTTTTGTGGTGGTCCCGGCTGGTTTCGAACCAGCGACCTTCCGCGTGTGAGGCGGACGCTCTCCCACTGAGCTACGGGACCGAAATCCAACGGATTCGACGAGGCAGAAGACTAGCACGCCCGGTTGGCTGCGCCGGAATCGCGCTCCCGGACTCGCCTGAGCACCGCCACTGCGGCCGGCTGGCGGCCCCGCCAACACGGGCCATCGGGCAGCGCCGATCAACGGTGGCGAGCAAGGGATTTGTGTCTGCGTGCCCGGGTGGACTATCGTTCTGCATCGCGACGGGCGACGATCTCGACCGTGGCACGCGGATGTAGCGCAGCTGGTAGCGCATCACCTTGCCAAGGTGAGGGTCGCGGGTTCGAATCCCGTCATCCGCTCGAAGGTGCAGTGGCATCAACCCCAGCGGTGGAGTGGCCGAGTGGTGAGGCAACGGCCTGCAAAGCCGTGCACACGGGTTCGATTCCCGTCTCCACCTCCAATTTTTCGACCCGGCGCGATTAGCTCAGCGGGAGAGCGCTTCCCTGACACGGAAGAGGTCACTGGTTCAATCCCAGTATCGCGCACCACAGTTTTGGCGGTCTGATCAGTTTCGACCGTCGACACGGACCTCTGAGTCCATTTCCCGCACCGAATTGCATTGCAGCCACGACAGCGTCAATTGCGCCGCTCGTCCAGCGAAATTTCGAGTTCAGTGCGCCCCGCCCGATACCTCTGCATCGCCGGCCCGGTGTCGATACGGACACGCAGCATCCGCCTATAGCCACGCCTCCACAACTTCGCCAGCACCAGGGACTTGCCGGCGTACGGGTTGCGGTCGCCGACGTCGGCCAGCGAGCCCTCGAGCAGTGCCCGCACATATTCCTGCCGCTTGGTCACCCACCCAGAATGCGGGCACGCGGTCCGGATCCGCGGATCCCACGCCGACGGCCGCCCATGCGACCCGAAGGCCAGTCAGTCCACGTGTCGCTCGAACCACTCCAGCATCCGGCGCCAGGCGTCTTCAGCGGCGGCGGCGTCATAGCGGTCCGGGTTGGTGTCGTTGAAGAAGGCGTGATCGGCGCCGGGTTCGGTGACGATCTCGTAGACCAGCCCCGCCTGCCCCAGCGCGGCGCGGGCCGCCGGCTTCGTGGCGTTGACGCGTTGGTCGCGTTCACCGTAAAAGGCCAGCACCGCAACATCTTTCGACCCGGAGAAATCCGGCTTCTCCGGTGTCGGGCCGTAGAACGGAACCGCAGCGGCCAGTTGCGGAACACCGGCATCGAGCAAGCGCCACACGAATCCGCCGCCCATGCAGAAGCCGACCGCTGCGACCTTCCGCTCCGGAACCCGTCGCTGCAGTTCGGCAATACCTGATTCGAGGTCGGCCAGCGCGTCTTCCGGCGGGATCTTTCCCAACGCGGCGGTGGCCTCGGCCGGGTCGGCGAACCTCGCGGTTCCACCGTCGCCCGAGAGCAGATCGATGGCCAGCGCCGAATAACCGACACCGGCGAGGCGCCCCGCCACCGAGCGGGTCCAGTCGTTGAGGCCCTTGTTCTCGTGGATCACCAGCACCCCACCGCGAGCGTTCGGCGCCTCGGCCCAGGCGCCCTGCAACTCCCCGCGCGGCCCGGCCCAGGTGATCGGTGCGGTGGGCAGCGGGTCCGCGGCTCCGGGCGGCGGTCCGGCGTCGGTGGGGCTACTCGCGACGGTTCCGGTGTCCGCGGGCCGGTCCCGCCCACACGCGGCGATCAGCGCGGCGGCCGATGCTGCGCCGACACCGAGCAGGGCCAGCCGCCTAAACGCTTCCCGCCGGGACAGCAGCCCGTCGACGTGATCGGTCGCGATTTCCTCGGCGATGTAGCGCTGCAGCGGGGTCACCCTCCGAAGTATGCGCGCGCCTGCGACTCCTCGTGACCGATCTGACCGGGAACGAATCGCAGGCGCGGATCGTTATCACCCACAAGTGCAACCACTTCCACCCAACGTTAGGAAACCGGCTGAGTTGTCTGTGCCGCTGAGCATCCTCGACCTGGTCGCGATCCCGGAGGGCTCCACCGCCCGCGACGCGATCGCCGCCTCCATGGAATCGGCCCGGGTGGCCGATCGGCTCGGTTATCGCCGGCTCTGGTTCGCCGAGCACCACAACACGCCGAACCTGGCCGCCAGCGCCACCGCGCTGCTGATCTCGCAGGCCGCCTCGGTGACCGAGCGGATCCGCGTCGGCTCCGGCGGGGTGATGCTCCCCAACCACGCGCCGCTGACGGTGGCCGAAAACTACGGCACCCTGGCCAACATCCACGGCGATCGGATCGACCTGGGTCTGGGCCGCGCGCCGGGCACCGACATGATGACCGCCCAGGCGCTCAGCCGCTCCTCGGCCGAACCCCAGGCCTTCGCGCAGAGCATCTACGACCTTCAGGGCTGGTTCAGCGCCGAGGGCAGGGCCCACAGCTCCCCCATCGTCTCCGCGGTCTCGGCCGGCACCGAGGTGCCCATCTGGGTGCTGGGGTCCACGGTCAACGGCGCCGCCATCGCCGCCCAGCTGGGGCTGCCGTTCTCGGTGGCCTCGCACTTCGCCCCCGACCAGCTCGACGCCGCCATCCGCACCTACCGCGAGATGTTCTCCACCGAGGCGCCGACCGCCCAGATCGACGAGCCCTACGTGATGGCCGGTATCAACGTGCTGGTCGCTGACACCGACGAGGAAGCCCAGCACCAGTTCACCGTGCTCGAGCAGATGTTCCTCGACATCCAGACCAATCGGCGCCGCAAGATCCAGCCCCCAGTGGACCCGGCGACCCTGGCCGCCCAGGGCGGCGGCAACCAGCCGATGCTGCGGATCAAGGCCGTCGGCGCTCCCGACACCGTCAAGACACAGTTGGAGGAGTTCGTCGAACGCACCGGCGCCGACGAGCTCATCACCGTCACCTACGCCTATGACCCCGCCGTCCGGGACCGCTCGCTGGAACTGCTCGCCAAGACCTGGTTCTGAGCCGGCGCCGCCCGGCGTCGCGTCGCGCCCCACAACCCCACGCCGATCCCGACGACGGCGCCGCCGAGTCCTCGCACCTGCTGCCCGCGCTTGAGGTCGCCGTGCACACTCCAGCCGCCCAACAGGTCGGCGGTGTCGGCGCCACCGGAGGCCAGGAACCAGCCGCGAGTGTCGCGGCCCCGCAGCGCCGACCCCATCAACAGCCCACCGATGAGCGCATCCCGGTAACCCATGGACCGCAGCAGCAGCCGCGCCGACGGTCCCGGGTCCTCGGACTCACCCCACAGGCGGTTCGCCCGGAGCGGGTCGGCCAGAAAAGACACTCCCGAGGCCAGCCGCAGGGCACCCACGGCAAGGGCAGCGCGGTCTATCGCCATGGCCGGCAGCCTAGGCAGACCGCGGGTGCCCTGTGCGTCGTTTGAAGCGAACTCAGAACGGCAACAGAACCCTCACGAACCGGGAGAGAAAATCGCTGGAAACTATGGCATAGGTAACAGTTCTGCAACTACAGCAAACTTTCTGTGACCAAAACCTACACTCCGAGCGCCCCGGGGAGTCGTGGACCACATCTCGCCGCACCGGCTTTGCAAACCGCGGTTCACCTGCTAATTTAATGGCGCTAACCAAAATCTACGGCGCCCGAAGATGCATTCAAACCGGCGCGAGGTTTGGTAATCTGCGTCACAAATCCGGCGAAAAGTAATCGGCGCCGCTAATTTTGCGGCGCCGGAAAACATGTTGTTAGCGTCCGGCCACATGTTTGCTTTAGCCACGTTGTTGACACTCGTCAATCAGGTGTCGGGCACCCCCTACATCCCCGGTGGGGATTCGCCCAACGGCACCGATTGCTCGGGGCTGGCATCCTGGGTAGCCAATGCCGCGACCGGTCGGCCCATCTACGGCGACCGGTTCCACACCGGGAACCAGGAGCGCGCCCTGCTCGCCCGTGGCTTCAAATACGGCACCGCACCCAACGCCTTGGTGATCGGATGGAACGGCGGCCACACCGCCGTAACCTTGCCGGACGGCACCCCGGTCTCCAGCGGTGAAGGCGGCGGCGTCAAGATCGGTGGCGGCGGCGCTTATCAGTCGCAGTTCACCAAGCACATGTACCTGCCGGCCGAGGAGATGGCCGGTGCCCAACCGGCTCCCGCCGACCCCATGCTTGCTCCCCCGCCCGCGCCGGTGATCCTCGAGGCGAGCACCATGATGCCGCCGCCTCCTCCGCCGCCCCCGCCGGCACCGCTGCCGCCGCCGGGACCCGAGATCATTCCGGCCAACGCCATGTTCCCGCCGCCGCCCCCACCGCCGCTGCCGCCGGCGGATCCGATGCTGCCCCCGCCGCCCTCGGCGCCGGTCGGCATCTAGGACTCGGCATCTAGGACGGGCCGCGACGCCGCTCCAACTCGGCCACCAACCGCTCGACAGACTCGGCCACCTCCGATGGCACCCGCGCCCCGTCGGTCGGATGCGGCAGGTGCATCGTCAGTTCCTCGGCGGGCTCCTCAGCCTGCGGGTCCGCCATCCTCGCGCGCGCCCGGCGCCGCCAGATGACAAACGCGAAACCGCCGATGCCGGCCAGCACCAACAGGCCGATGCTGGTCAGCGAAGCGCCGCCGCCGGGTTCCTCGGGCGGCGGGACGGGCTCGGGCGTCATGGTCGGCGCGGTCACGGTCGTGGTGGGTGCGGCCGGCGTCGGATGATCGCCACCGCCGAAGGCCAGCACCACCACCAGCAGGATCAGCAGCGTCGCCAGCACGGCCGCCCCGGTGATCATGATGATGGAGATCCAGCGCACCGGCGTGCGGCCCAGATAGTCGGTGGTCCGGTACGACAACGGGTTCACCACCGGTGCGGCCCCCTCGCCGGGCCGGGGCCGCGGCGCCGTGCCGATGACCGCCGAGCGCAATTTCTTCAGTTCGGTCTTCAGCGCCGCCTCCTGGCCGAGCCACACCGCGTCGTCCATGCGGTGCACCACCTCGGCCACCGCTGGCCAACGCTCCGGCGGCAGCGTCAGCCGCACCAGGGAGGTCAGCGCCACCGAGACTTCCTCGGTCAACGCGGCAGGGAGCTCGTCGGCCACACGCCGGATCATAGTCAGCACGCCGCCACGCATGCGTCAACGGACAGTTGACGATCGCGGTGCGTCAACTTACGGTTGACGCATGACCGCACCACGCCCCATCACTGCCGCCGTCAGCCTCGACACCCTCATCCAGGCCATTACGGCCGTGCATTCCGATGCCCTCGATCAGTTGACCGACGCCGTCCTCGCCGCCGAACATCTCGGCGAGGTGGCCGACCACCTCATCGGTCATTTCGTCGACCAGGCCCGGCGCTCGGGGGCCTCGTGGACCGACATCGGCAAGAGCATGGGCGTCACCAAGCAGGCCGCCCAGAAGCGTTTCGTTCCCAAGGCCGACACCATGGACCCCAACGAGGGTTTCAACCGCTTCACCCCCCGCGCCCGCAACGCCGTCGTCGCCGCCCAGAACGCCGCCCGTGCCGCCGGCCACGCCGAGATCACCCCCGAGCACCTGATCCTGGGCCTGCTCGAGGACCCGGCCAGTCTGGCGATGACACTCCTGCAGCGCCAGCGCGCCGATCTCGACGAATTGCGCGGCCTGGCGCCTGTCGGACCGGGTGACGCCGAGGGACCGGAGCTGATCCCGTTCAACAGCGCCGCCAAGAAGGCGCTGGAGTTGACCTTCCGCGAGGCGCTGCGACTCGGACACAACTACATCGGCACCGAACACATGCTGCTGGCGCTGCTCGAATGCGAGAACGACAGCCCCGAACCGGGCCCGCTACACCGGGTGGGGATCGACAAGGAGGTCTTCGAGGCCGATCTCGTGGCGGCCCTGGCCGCTCTGGCGAGCCCCGAGTCCTGACGCTGCGGTTGACAGACAACGCGCGTTCGACGCCGGCCGGTATGCCATCATTCGTGGATGCGCCGTTGGTTCATCGCCGTCCTGGCAACGTTGTCCGCCGCCGTGCTCGGCGGCGTGTCCGCACCGCTGTTGCCGACGGCGACCGCGGCCGACATCCCCATCGGACGCCTGGGCGAGACCTTGCGGGTGCAAAGCGGTGACCTGGTCGCGGACATCACCGTCGTCAACATCGTGCCCTCGGAGATTCCGCCGGGCTTCGGCTACCCGCCGCGCCCGCCCCGGCACCAGGTGTGGAAGGCCGAGGTGGTGGTGCAGGCCGTGCGCGTGCCCAACCCGTACGCGATGGCCACGTCCTTCGTCTTCAACGGCGTCACCCCCACCGGCGACGCCTACCAACCCCGCAACAGCGACGGGCCCGAGGCGCTGAAGAACACCCTGAGCAACGCGCCGCAGGGGTCCACCGTCGCGGGCTTCGTTTACTGGGACTGCTACCGGGACCTGGTCTCCAATGTGGTGATCACCGACAAGCCCACCGGTATTCGCTTGGCGCAGTGGAACGTTTGAGTTGAGTCTTCGGGTTGTCGCTGTCACCGGTGCGCCCGAGGAACTGACCGAACTCGCCGACGTCGCCGCTCGGACATTTCCGCTGGCCTGCCCGCCCGGTTCCAGCGCGGCCGACATCGCGGCGTTCATCGAAAGCCAGTTGTCCGCCGAGCGCTTCGCGGCCTACGTCGCCGACCCCGACCGCGCGGTCTTGGTCGCCCGCACCGACGACGGCCCAATCCTGGGCTACACCATGCTGATTCGCGGCGTGCCCGACGACCCCGACGTGCAGCGGGCGGTCACCGACCGGCCCGCGGTGGAACTCTCGAAGATGTACGTGCTGCCCGAGGCGCACGGAACCGGGGTGGCGGCGGCGTTGATGACCGCCGCCGTCGAGCACGCGGGCCGGCTCGGGGCGCGCAGCGTCTGGCTCGGGGTCAACCAGCTAAACCAACGGGCGCAACGCCATTACGCCAAGCACGGGTTCGCCATCGCCGGGACCAAGACCTTCATGCTGGGTGCACGGCTGGAGAACGACTACGTGATGGTGCGGCCGGGCGGCCGTGACGGTCGCTATTCCAGCTCCATGCCCGCGGCGGTCAGCGCCAGCAGGCGCGACGTCGCGCGCAGATACTTCTTGCGGTAGCCGCCGGCCAGCATCTCCTCGCTGAAGATGGTGTCCAGCTTCGCCCCGGAGGCCACCACCGGAATGCCCGCGTCGTAGAGCCGGTCGGTCAGCGACACCAGCCGCAGCGCCACGTTCTGATCGTCGAGGGGGTGCACGCCGGTCAGGTACACGGCCTTGATCCCTTCGATCAGCGTCAGGTACCGCGACGGGTGCATGGTCGCCAAGTGGGCACATAGCGCGTCGAACTCGTCGAGCGTCGCGCCGTCGACCCGCGCCGCCCGCTCGGCCACCTGCTCGTCGGTCAGCGGTTCCGGCGCCGGCGGCAGCCCGCGGTGGCGGTAGTCGGGTCCCTCGATGCGCACCGTCGTGAAGATCTGCGACAACGTGTTGATCTCACGCAGGAAGTCCTGCGCCGCGAAACGGCCCTCACCGAGCTGCTCGGGGAGGGTGTTGGACGTCGCCGCGATCGACACGCCACGCTCCACCAGCTGCGAGAGCATCCGCGACACCAGCGTGGTGTTGCCTGGGTCGTCGAGCTCGAACTCGTCGATGCACACCACCACGTACTCCGAGAGCAGCTCGATGCATTCGGTGAAGCCGAAGACGCCGGCCAACTGCGTGAGCTCACCGAACGTCGCGAACGCCGCCTTGGCGCCGTCGTCACCGAAGTCCGAGGCGGCCAGTGTGAAGTACGTCGAGGCCAGCAGGTGCGTCTTGCCAACCCCGAAGCCGCCGTCGAGGTAAATGCCCACCCCGGGCAGCACCTCGCGCTTGCCGAACAGCTTCTTCTTGCCGGCGCGCCGGGTCAGCGCCTGCTCACAGAAGTGCCCGCACGCCACCACGGCGGCGGCCTGAGACGGCTCGGCGGGATCGGGCCGGTAACTGCCGAAGCTGACGTCGACAAACGTCGGCGGCGGAACCAGTTGAGCAATCAACCGCTCCGGCGACACCGTCGGATGCCGATCCACGAGTTGAGGGGCGACCATGGCCAGAACTGTAGCGACGTGCTGCAATCGTCCTCATGGCCGAACCCGTCGCTGGGACACAGCTCACACTGCTGGGCGGCGCCGAAACCGTCGACGAACAACGGCTGAGCGCCCTGTACGCCTACCCCGACGCGCCGACCCGCTGCTGGGTCCGGTCCAACTTCATCGCCAGCATCGACGGCGGCGCCAGCACCGACGGGAAGTCCGGCGCGCTCGGCGGCCCGGGCGATCGCGCGTTGTTCGCCCTGATGCGCGAACTGGCCGACGTCGTGGTCGTCGGGGCCGGCACGGTCCGCGTGGAGAACTACGGCGGGGCCAAGATGTCAGCCGGCGCCCGTCAGGCCCGGCAGGCCCGCGGGCAGGCCGAGATCCCGCAGATCGCCATCGTGACCCGCTCCGGTGACCTCGACCGAGACATGCGGGTGTTCACCGACACCGAGGTCGCGCCGCTGGTGCTCACCGCGGCCGTCACCTACGAGGCCACCCACGCGCGCCTCGGCGACGCCGCCGAGGTCATCGCCTGCTCGGCCGAAGACGCAGCCGCCGTGGATATCTCGACCCTGCTGACGTTTTTGGCCGGCCGCGGCCTGCGCCGGGTGCTCACCGAGGGCGGTCCCCGGCTGCACGACAGCTTCATCGACGCCGGCCTGCTCGACGAGCTCTGCCTGTCGCTGGCGCCGACCCTGCTCGGCGGTCAGGCGCCCCGCATCGCCGCCGGGCCGGGCAGCGCGCACACGCCCATGCGCCGCACCCATCTGCTCGCCGACGACGCCGGGTACCTCTACGCCCGCTACGTGCGCGACACCTGAGCGTCCCGGGCCCGCGACGGCGCTCGCTACGCTTGGCGACATGATCCGGCAGGCACCCCTCGCGCTGATCGTTGTCGCGGTGAGCGCGCTCGTCGCGGGCTGCGCACCGCTGATCGGCACCGATCCCCGCTACGCCACCGAGCGCGATCGCCACGTCAGCGACACCGACGCCACCACCGACGAACCCGCCGGCCCCGCGCCGATCGTCGCTCCGCAGACCGACCTGGCCTGGCAGGAGTGCACCACGCAGGTGTTCGAGGACGCCGGGCTGTCCGCGCCGGCCGGGGTGCGGTTGGACTGCGCCACCTACGACGCCGACCTCGACCCGATCGCCGGCGCCAGCGGAACGCTGAACATCGGGGTGGTGCGCGCCCGATCCCCGAAGACTCCGGCCGACGCCGGCCCGGTGGTGTTCACCACCGGCACCGACCTGCCGTCGTCACGGCAGCTGCCCAACTGGCTGACCCGCGCCGGCGCCGACATCCTGGAGACCAACCCGATCGTCGCGGTCGACCGCCGCGGGATGGGCCGCTCCAGCGCGGTGGAGTGCCGCGACCTGTTCGACCGCCAGGAGATGCGGGATCAGACGCAGTTCGAACCCGGCGACGACCCGGTGGCCAAGCTGGGCGCGATCACCATGACCGCCACCACCAACTGCACCGACATCATCGCGCCGGGCGACTCGGCCTACGACAACGCCCACGCCGCCGAGGATCTCGAGCGCCTCCGCAGCCTGTGGGACGTCCCGGCGCTGGCGCTGGTCGGGATCGGCAACGGCGCGCAGGTCGCGCTCGCCTACGCCGGTTCCCATCCCGACAAGCTCGCGCGCCTGATCCTCGACTCCCCCCTGCCCCTGGGCATCAGCTCGGAGGCCGCCGCCGACCAGCGGGTCAAGGGCCAGCAGGCCGCCCTCGACGCCTTCGCGGCGCAGTGCGCGGCGGCCAACTGCGCGCTCGGCCCGGATCCCAAGGCCGCCGTGACCGCCCTGCTCGACGCCGCCCGCAACGGGCGTGGGCCGGGTGGTTCCTCGGTCGCGGCCCTGACCACCGGGATCGTCACGGCGCTGGGCTTCCCCGAGGGCGACCGCGTCGCGGCGACCAACGCGCTGGCCGAGACCCTGGCCGCGGCCCGCGCCGGGGACGTCGGACCCGTGCTGGAGCTGATCAACCGCGGCGAGGCGCTGCGACAGAGCGACGGGCAGTTCATCAACCGCTGCAGCGACGCGCTGAACCGGCCCACCCCCAACCGGGTGCGCGAACTCGTGGTCGCCTGGCCCAAGGTCTACCCGCAGTTCGGCGCCGTGGGCGCGCTGGATCTGGTCAAGTGCCTCAACTGGCCCAGCGGCAAGGCGCCGAAGGATCCCGAAAACCTCGGGATCGACGTCCTGCTGCTCGGCGTCCAGAACGACCCGATCGTCGGCTCCGACGGGGTGGCGGCCACGGCGGCCACGCTCATCAACGCCGGCGCCACCAGCAAACGAGTGATGTGGCAGGGCATCGGCCACGGCGCCAGCATCTACTCCTCCTGCGCCATGCCGGTTCTGCTCGGCTATCTCGAGAGCGGTGAGGCGCCGGCCACGGACACGTACTGCCCCGCCTGATACCTCCCAGCTGGGCGTCGGTGTAGGTTGCGGTGCGTGACGGCACCTGATTCGACCCATCAAGGCCTGCGCAACACCCTGCTCGCGGCCTTCCGCCCGCGCACCGCTGCGCCGAGCACCGCGACCGTACTGCGCTCGATCCTGTGGCCGATCGCCATCATGTCGATCTTCCACCGCAGTTACGTGTTGGCCACCAACGGCTACATCACCGACGATTTCGGGCCGGTGTACACCGCGGTGATCAACTTCAAGCTGGGTCTTCCGGTCTACAACGGCAACTTCGACTTCGTCGATCCGCACTACCTGTATCCGCCCGGCGGCACGCTGCTGCTCGCCCCGTTCGGCTACCTTCCCGTCGACGCGTCCCGCAACTGGTTCATCGCGCTGAGTACGGTGGCCATCGTGGCGTCGGCCTTCCTGCTGCTGCGCCTGTTCAGGTTGCCGGCGACCTCGGTGGCCGCCCCAGCGTTGCTGGCGGCCATGTTCGTCACCGAATCGGTCACCAGCACCCTGGTGTTCACCAACATCAACGGGTTCATCCTGCTGGCCGAGGTGTTGTTCTTCCTCTGGCTGCTCGACGGCCGCCGGAGCCGGGAATGGTTGTCGGGCATCGCGATCGGGCTGACCCTGGTGGTCAAGCCGTCGCTGGCGCCGCTGCTGCTGCTGCCCGTGCTCAATCGGCAGTGGCGGCCGTTGGTCGGCGCGTTCGGGGTGCCGCTGGTGTTCAACGCCGCGGCCTGGCCGCTGGTCGCCGACCCGATGGACTTCATCAACCGCACGGTGCCCTACATCCTGGGCACCCGCGACTACTTCAACTCCTCCATCCTGGGCAACGGCATATACTACGGCCTGCCGACCTGGCTGATCCTGACCCTGCGAATCGTGTTCCTGCTGTTGGCAATCGGCAGCCTCTACCTGCTGTACCGGCACTACCGCACCCGCGATCCGCTGTTCTGGGCGCTGACGTCGTCCGGGGTGTTGCTCACCGCGTCGTTCCTGGTGCTGTCCCTGGGGCAGGCCTACTACTCGATGATGCTGTTCCCGTTCCTGATGACGGTGGTGCTGCGCAACTCGGTGCTGCGCAACTGGCCGGCCTGGCTGGCGATCTACGGCTTTTTGACCATGGACCGCTATCTGCTGTGGCACTGGCCGACCACGGGCCGCTTCCTGGAGTACATGAAGATCACCTACGGCTGGTCGTTGCTGCTGGTCGTGGTGTTCTGCGTGCTGTACTTCCGCTTCCTCGACGCCAAGGCCGACGGCCGCCTTGAGCAGGGCATTGATCCGCCGTGGATGACGCCGGAGCGGCCGCGCGCTAGCGTGGACGCATGACGAGCCGTCAGCCCACGGATCTTCCCCGCCCGAAGGTCGCCCTCACCGACGACGAGTGGCGCCAGAAACTGACCCCCGAGGAGTTCGCGGTGCTGCGCCGGGCCGGCACCGAACGCCCCGGGGTCGGTGAGTACGTCGACACCCACACCGAAGGCATCTACAACTGCCGCGGCTGCGGAGCCGAATTGTTCCGCAGCACAGAGAAATTCGATTCGCACTGCGGCTGGCCGTCGTTCTTCGACCCGTCGAATTCCGACGCGGTGATCCTGCGCCCCGACGATTCACACGGGATGCGCCGGGTCGAGGTGCTGTGCTCGAGCTGCCACAGCCACCTCGGCCACGTGTTCTCCGGCGAGGGGTACCCGACCCCGACCGACCAGCGCTACTGCATCAACTCGATCTCGCTGACGCTGGTGCCCAAGGAGGGCTGAGCCCCCGGGGCTCAGGGCAGCGCGTTGATGAGCTGTTCGGCGCTGACCCGCGGACCGGTGTAGAACGGCGTCTCCTCGCGGACATGCCGCCGCGCGTCGGTGTAACGCAGCTTCCACATCAATTCGACGATGCGGGCCAGGTCGGGGCCCTCGAACGCCAGCACCCACTCGTAGTCACCGAGCGCGAAGGCCGGCACGGTGTTGGCCCGCACGTCGGGATACTCGCGGCCCTCCATGCCGTGCTCGACGAGCATCTTGCGGCGCTCGTCGTCGGGCAGCAGGTACCACTCCAGGGACCGCACGAACGGGTAGACGCAGACGTAGTCGCCCGGGTCCTCCCCCGCCACGAACGCCGGGACGTGGCTCTTGTTGAACTCGGCGGGACGGTGCAGCGCGACCACGCTCCAGATCGGATCGCTGGCCCGGCCCAGGGTGGTGCGCCGGAAATCCCGGTAGGTGGCCTGCAGCGACTCGACCCGCTCCGCGTGCGTCCAGATCATGAAGTCCGCGTCGGCGCGGAACCCGGCCACGTCGTAGAGACCCCGCACGACGACGCCGCGGTCCTCCTGCTGTTTGAGGAAGGTCGTGGTCTCCTCGATGACGGCGGAGCGATCCGGCTCCAACGCCTCCGCCTGGGCGGCGAACACCGAGATCATCATGTATCTCGTCATCGAATTGAGCGCGTCGTAATCCAGCTTGGCCATGGCTCCATGGTGCCACTGGGCCTAGCGCGACACCCAGCGGGCCACCTCGGTGGCCGCGCGGGTGGCCGCGGCCACACAGGCCGGCACGCCGATGCCGTCGAGGTAGTTGCCCGCGACCGCGATCCCGGTCGGCAAGCCCGCGCGGATCTCGGCGGTGATCTCCCCGTGGCCGGGCCCGTACTGCGGCATCGCGTCCAGCCAACGCTGCACGCGGACATCGACGGGGTCCACGGCGATGTCGAAGACGGTGCCCAGGTCGGCCAGCGACCACGCCAGCAACTCGTCGTCTGAGGTGCTGCGCGCGATCGTGTCGCCGTGCCGGCCGAACGACAGCCGCAGCAGCTCCGCGTTGCCGCCGCGACCCCACTTGCGGCTCGACAACGTCAGCGCCTTGGCGTGCAGCCGCTCCCCGGTGGCCACCAGCACGCCGGACCGTTTCGGCAGCGGGGTGCCGCCCGGCACCGCCAACGCCACCACCGCCGAGGACGCTGTGGTCACCCGGGCCGCCGCCGCGGCGCTGCGCGGGGCGGTCGCGGCCAGCAACGGCGCGAAGCGCGGCGCCGGCAAGGCCATGATCACGGCGTCGGACCGGTGGTGGGCGCCCTCGTCGTCGCGCACGGTCCAGCCCCGGCCATCCGGCAGCACCTCGTCGACCGTCGTCTGGACCCACCGCAGACCGCTCTGTTCGACGAGCGCGCGCAGCAGCACCTCGTAGCCCCCCTCGATCGCGCCGAACACCGGCGCGCCGGTGGCCGGCGGCAGCGCCGCGCGCACCGCGTCGGTCAGGCTCGGCGCGCCGCGGTCCAGGGCCGCGGTGACCGTGGGTACCGCCGCGCGCATGCCGATGGTGGCCGCCGAACCGGCGTACACCCCGGCCAGCATCGGGTCGACGGCGCGAGCCACGACCTGGCTGCCGAACCGGTCCCCGACGATCTCGGCGACCGACGGGTCACCGCCGCGCATCCAGCGCAACGGCCGCTGCGGTTCGGCGGTCATCCGGTCCAGCACGTCGGCGTCGACGAGCCCGGTCATCGACGCCGCCGAACTCGGGATGCCGTTGACGGTGTCGGCGGGCAACCCATGCAGGCGCGCCCCGCAATACAGCAACGGACGGACCCCGGTGGTGCCGATCTGGCTTGCCGCCAAACCCAATTCGGCGAGCAGTTCGGGTACCTCGGGCCGGCGCACCACGAATGCCTCCGCCCCGACATCCAGCGGTTGCCCGGCGATCCGTTCGGTGCGCAGGATTCCGCCGAGCCGGTCGGCGGGATCGAAGACCGTGATGACGGCGTCCGGGCCCACCAGGCGCCGCAATCGGTAGGCGGCGACCAGCCCGGAGATGCCGCCGCCGACGATGCTGATCGCCGTGGTCACGGGTGACTCACAAGGAATGCACCAGGGCCACCAGGTCGGTGAGCACCCCCGGGTCGGTGGTGGGCAGCACCCCGTGGCCGAGGTTGAACACGTGGCCGACGGCGCCGGCGGCGATCGCGGCGCGGCCGTCGGCGACCACCTCGCGGGCCCGCCGCTCGACGGCATCCCAACCGGCCATCAACACCGCTGGATCCAGGTTGCCCTGCAGCGCGCGACCGGGGCCCACCCGGCCGGCGGCGTCGGCCAGCGAGGTCCGCCAGTCCACGCCGACCATCCGGCTCGGGCCCGGGCCCAGCGCTTCCGACATCGCGCCCAGCAGTTCGGCCGTGCCGATGCCGAAGTGCGTCATCGGCACGCCCGCGTCGGCCAGCCGGGCGAACACCTGCGTGCTGTAGGGCAGGACGTGCGCGCGGTAGTCGGCCAGCGACAGCGCCCCCGCCCAGGAGTCGAACATCTGCAGCGCGTCCACGCCGGCCTCGACCTGCAACCGGAGGAACTCCACGGTCACCTCGGTCAAGGCGGACATCAGCGCGGCCCAGGCCTGCGGGTCGCCGAGCATCATCGCCTTGGTGTGCTCGTGGTTGCGGCTCGGACCACCCTCGATCAGGTAGGACGCCAGCGTGAACGGGGCCCCGGCGAACCCGATCAACGGGACCTCGCCGAGATCGCGGACCAGGTTCTTGATGGCGTCGGTCACCGGCGCGACCTGGTGGCCCTCCAGCGGCTTGACGGCCGAGACGTCGGCCAGCGTGCGGATCGGGCTGGCGATCACCGGGCCGACGTCGGGCACGATATCCAGGTCGATGCCCGCGGCGCGCAGCGGCACCACGATGTCGGAGAACAGGATGGCCGCGTCGACGCGGTGGCGCCGGACCGGCTGCAGGGTGATCTCGGTGACCAGGTCCGCGTTGAAGCAGGAATCCAGCATCTTGTGCGCAGCGCGCAGTTCGCGGTACTCCGGCAACGATCGGCCCGCCTGCCGCATGAACCAAACCGGCAGGTGGCTGGGGGTCCGGCCGCTGACGGCGGCCAGATACGGCGAGTTGGGTAGTTCACGACGGTTGTTCATCGGCCTCAATGCTGCCATCGGCGACAGAACCGACCAAAACCTCGCGGTGCTCGTCGGCGTCGCGACGGCGCGCCTGCACCCGCAGCAGGCCCAACAGGGCTACCGTAAATCGTCGTGACGTCCGGCGACCCGGCAGAGTTCCGTGCAGCGGTGGCGGCGATGAGCGATGTCGCCGTCCGCCCGGAGATCGAACTCGGCCCCATCCGCCCGCCGCAGCGGCTGGCCCCCTACAGCTATGCCGTCGGGGCGGAGGTCAAGCAGCCCGAGCCCGCGGTGGTGCCCGAGCAGTCCGAGGGCGACGCGTTCGGCCGGCTGATCCTGCTGCACGACCCCGACGGCTCCGAGGCCTGGTCGGGCACCATGCGCCTGGTCGCCTACATCCAGGCGGACCTCGATTCCAGCGAGGCCGTGGACCCGCTGCTGCCCGAGGTGGCGTGGAGCTGGCTGGTCGACGCGCTGGAATCGCGTTCCGAGCACGTCACCGCGCTCGGCGGCACCGTCACCTCCACGACGTCGGTCCGCTACGGCGACATCTCCGGCCCGCCGCGCGCCCACCAGCTGGAGCTGCGGGCGTCGTGGACGGCGCTCACCCCGGATCTCGGCACCCACGTGCAGGCGTTCTGCGAGGTACTCGAGCACGCCGCGGGCCTGCCGCCGGCGGGGGTCATCGACCTGGGGTCACGGTCGCGCGCCTGAGATGAGTGAACCCGAACCGACGGAGCCGGCCGACGAGCCGGCCGAGAACGCTGCCCCCGAACCCGTCCCCCTGACCGCCCCGGCCGAGGGCGTGCCACCGCTGTCGGTGTATGCCAACGAGATCGCCGAGGCGGCCGAGTTCCTGGCCAGCGGGCACGGCCCCTTCGCCGTGGACGCCGAGCGGGCCTCCGGCTTCCGCTACTCCAACCGCGCCTACCTTATCCAGATCCGCCGCGCCGGCGCCGGCACGGTGCTCATCGACCCGGTCAGCCACGGCCGCGACCCGTTGGCGACGCTGCGACCGGTTGCCAGCGTGCTCGACGAGGACGAGTGGATCCTGCACGCCGCCGACCAGGATCTGCCCTGCCTGGCCGAGCTCGGCATCCGGCCGCCGGCGCTGTACGACACCGAACTGGCCGGCCGGCTCGCCGGGTTCGACAAGGTCAACCTGGCCACCATGGTCGAGCGGCTGCTGGGGCTCGGGCTGGCCAAAGGCCACGGGGCGGCCGACTGGTCCAAGCGGCCGCTGCCCGAGCCGTGGCTCAACTATGCCGCCCTGGACGTCGAGGTGCTGCTCGAGCTGCGCGCCGCCATCGCCGCCGAACTCGAGGCCCAAGGCAAGTCTGGTTGGGCCGCACAGGAATTCGAGCATCTGCGGACCTATGAGGCGGCACCCACCCGCCGCGACCGGTGGCGGCGCACCTCGGGGATCCACAAGGTGCGCACGCCGCGCGCGTTGGCCGAGGTCCGCGAGCTGTGGCAGGTCCGCGACCAGATCGCGCGGCGCCGCGACATCGCGCCGGGCCGGGTGCTGCCCGACTCGGCCATCGTCGAAGCCGCCCTGGCGGACCCGAAGACCGTCGACGAACTGGTCGCCCTGCCGGTGTTCGGCGGGCCCAAGCAGCGCCGCAGCGCGCGGATCTGGCTCGAGGCAGTGGAAGCCGGCCGCACCAACCCGGACCCGCCGCAGCGCTCCGAACCGCAGAACGGGCCGCCGCCGGCGGTGCGGTGGAGCAAGCGCAAGCCGGAGGCGGCGGCCCGACTCGAGGCCGCGCGTGCCGGATTGGCGGCGCTGTCCGAGCAGGTCAACGTGCCCGCCGAGAACCTGGTGTCCCCCGACCTGGTGCGCCGGCTGTGCTGGGACTGGGCGGCCACCGACGAACCGGCCGGGGCTGTCGAGGAATTCCTGCGGGCCGGTGGGGCCCGGCGCTGGCAGCGCGAACTGGTGGTGCCGGTGCTGGCCGCGGCGTTGACCGCGCCCGCGCCGAGCGCCGATTAGTCGGCGAACACGGCCCGCAGCCACGGCGTCGAATCGGCCATCGAGGCCAGCACCGCGCTGCTGTGGTCGTCGTCCGGATACACCTCGAGGGTGACGTCCTGGCCGCTGGCGACCAGCGCATCGTTGAATTTCAACGTCAACTCCGGCGGCACGTCCCGGTCCCGCAGCCCGACCCCGAGGAAGATGGGCCGGTCGAATCCGTCGTGCGGGGTTCCCATGTAGCGCTGCACGAACGCGTCGAACCCGGGAATCGAGGCCACCGGCGCGGTGAAGAAACCGGGCAGCGTCATCGCCGACAACGCGTCGGCGAGGTCGTGGGTGCACATCGTCTCGGCCTGGTCGGCGGCCGCGCGCCCGGCGGGGGTCAACACCGCGTCCAGGTCGAGCGTGGGGTTGGCCTCGCGCAGCGCCGCGACGATGTAGGCGGTGTAGGCGTTGGCGACCGGCGCGAGGTCGGGCACCTGCATGTCCGGCCCGGCGCGCTGGACCAGCGACACCACGTTGGCGGGGGTGCCGGTGGCGACCACCCCGCGGTAATCCAGGCCGGAGCCCGCGCTGAACTCGGTGGCCCAGCGGGCCGTGTCGATCGCCGCACCGCCGCCCTGCGACTGGCCGACGACCGCCCAGCGCGGCGACAACGGCACATCGAGGTCGTGGGCAGCCAGGACGGAGTCGACGATGCCGTGCGCGGTGGTGACGCCGTTGAGATAGCTCATCAGGCCGGGAGTGCCCAGCCCGGCGTAGTCCGCCCCGACCACCACGTAGCCCTGGTCGAGCCAGTGGGTCAGATACTCGTCGTCGCGGACGCTGCGCGGGCGCGCCGACGGCGTGCAATCGTCACCGAGCCCGACCGTCCCGTGCGCCCACGCGATGACCGGCCAACCGCCTTGCGGGGCAACGCCTCTCGGCACGAAGACGGCCGCGGTCCCGACGGCGGGCCGATTGTGCTGGTCGGTGGTCGAGTACAAAATCCGGTAGGCCGCGCCCGCACCGGTCACCGAGAGGGC
Organism: Mycolicibacterium sp. MU0050; assembly: GCF_963378085.1. Classification (GTDB taxonomy): domain Bacteria; phylum Actinomycetota; class Actinomycetes; order Mycobacteriales; family Mycobacteriaceae; genus Mycobacterium; species Mycobacterium wendilense. The sequence goes on from NZ_OY726395.1 coordinate 2,921,442, forward strand.
GGGGTCCAGCGGCACCGCGCGGATGAGCGTCCCGGGGGCCGGGATCGGGCCGTCGTAGTGCCGGGCATCCAGACCGGACCAGTTCGGGACCGTGGCCCCCGCGGCGACCGGGGCCGCCACCAGCGCCGTCGCACACAGCGCCACCGCGACGAGGACTCGAGAAAGGACCGTTCCGAAGATCTTGGACCGGCCGAGCACGGTCCGCCTGTCAGTCGAGATGTTCGCTCACTTCCGATTCGGTGACCGAACTGCCTTGTGCGGCAATCCAGCCGGTGATACGTCGCGCAATATTCTGATCGGTCAGGCCGATCTCGTCGAACACCTGCCCGCGGGAGGCGTGCGCCAGGAACTCCTGCGGCACACCGACATCGCGGCAAGGCACGTCGATCTCGTTGCTCCGCAACGCGGCCGACACGGCCGATCCGACCCCGCCGGCAACGCCGTTGTCCTCCAACGTGACCACGAGCTTGTGCTCGCGCGCCAAGCGGCCGAGGGCCGCCGGCACCGGCAGCACCCAGCGCGGGTCCACGACGGTGACGCCGATGCCCTGGGTCAGCAGGCGCTGCGCGGCGGCCAGCGCCATCGTGGCCATCGGACCCACCGCGACCAGCAGCACGTCGGAGGCCAGGCCCTCGGCGGGCTCGGCCAGCACGTCGATGCCGTCGACCCGCCGCAGCGCGGGAATGTCGGCGCCCACATCACCTTTCGGGAACCGCAGCGCGGTGGGCCCGTCCTTGACGGCCAGCGCCTCGCGCAGCTCTTCGCGCAGCGTGGCGGCGTCGCGCGGCGCGGCGACCCGCATGCCCGGGACCACCCCCAGGATCGACAGGTCCCACATGCCGTTGTGGCTGGCGCCGTCGGGCCCGGTGACCCCGGCCCGGTCGAGCACCATGGTCACCGGCAGCTTGTGCAGCGCGACGTCCATCATCACCTGGTCGAAGGCGCGGTTGAGGAACGTCGAATAGATGGCCACCACGGGATGCATCCCGCCCATGGCCAACCCGGCCGCCGAGGTCATCGCGTGCTGTTCGGCGATGCCCACGTCGAACAGCCGGTCCGGGTACTGCTGCCCGAAGGCTGCCAGGCCGGTCGGCCCCGGCATCGCCGCGGTGATCGCCACGATGTCGCGGCGCTTGCGGGCGACCCTGATCAGCTCATCGGAGAACGTGGCCGTCCAGCCGGGGGCGGACTCCGAGGTGGCCACCCCGGTCACCGGGTCGATGACGCCGCAGGCGTGCATCTGCTCGGCCTCGTCGGCCTCCGCGGGCCCGAACCCCATGCCCTTGCGGGTGACGACGTGCACGATCACCGGCGCGTTGAACGCCCGGGCGTGCCGCAGGGCCGCCTCGACCGCGTGCTCGTCGTGACCGTCGATGGGGCCGACGTACTTCAGGCCGAGGTCGGTGAACATGGCCTGCGGCTGCAGCGCGTCCTTGAGCCCGACCTTGACGCTGTGCATGCACTGGTAGCAGATCTCGCCGATGACCGGCATCCCGCGCACCGCGGCGCGGCCCTTCTCCAGCAGCTTCTCGTAGCCCGGCTGCAGCCGTAGCGCCGCCAGATGGTCGGCCAGGCCGCCGATGGTCGGTGCATAGCTGCGGCCGTTGTCGTTGACCACGACCACCACCGGCCGCTTGGCTGCGGCGATGTTGTTCAGCGCCTCCCAGCACATGCCACCGGTCAGGGCGCCGTCGCCGACCACGGCGACCACGTGCCGGTTGCGGTGCCCGCTGAGTTCGAAGGCCTTGGCCAGGCCGTCGGCGTAGGACAGCGCGGCGGACGCGTGGCTGGACTCGACCCAGTCGTGGTCGCTCTCCTCGCGGCTCGGATAGCCCGACAGGCCGTCCTTCTTGCGCAGCGAGTCGAAATCGGGGCACCGCCCGGTGAGCATCTTGTGGACATAGGCCTGATGGCCGGTGTCGAAGATGATCGGGTCGTAGGGCGAGTCGAAGACGCGGTGCAACGCCAACGTCAACTCGACGACGCCGAGGTTAGGGCCCAGATGTCCACCGGTGGCAGCAACCTTGTGGATCAGGAAATCACGGATTTCGTGAGCCAAGTCACTCAGTTGTGACTGCGAAAGGTGCTGCAGATCAGCGGGACCGCGGATCTGTTGAAGCATCCCGTCAGTCTACGCAGAACGCCGGAATTGCTCGCGACGAGATCCACGCGTCGGCGTGGCAGCCGCGGTCCGTGGGTACCCGTCCCTACTCGAAACCGGCATCGCTGTCGTACGCTGATCAGCAGCATATTCACAGCGAAGACACAGGAAATTACCGGGACGGAGGCCGATCGTGGGCGTGAGCCTCCCCCCAACCGACCCAAAGCTGATCTATCTGGTGGCCCCCGCCGGCAACCCGAACTACGGCGACGAATTCATCCTGCGGGCCTGGCTGCGGTACCTGGCCCGGGTCCGGCCCGACACCGAGGTGGTGGTCGACTGCCACACCCCGGGGCAGGCCGCCGTGCTGCTCAAGCGCTGGCACCCCCGCGTCACCTTCGTCGACACCGTCTGGCGGATCTGCTTCGAAACCGCCGAGCAGCCCGCCGAACAGGTGGTCGATCTGGCCGCCGACGTGCTGGACAACCCCGGCCGGCTGCCCCGGATCGCCTCCGGCGTCGAGCTGCTCGCCCGCGCCGACACCGTCCACCTGGTGGGCGGCGGCTACCTCAACACCGTGTGGTCGCACCACCTGTCGCTGCTGGCCACCGCGTCCGCAGCCGTCCAGCAGTTCGGCCTGCGCGCCGTGGCCACCGGCCAGGGGCTGCTGCCGATCGGCGACGACGGGCGCCGCGCCTGGTTGCAGAAACTCGGCTCGCAGTTCGCGCTGTTCGACGTGCGCGACCGACCGTCGCACGACGCGCTCGCCGACACCGCCTGTCAGGTCACCCACACCGGTGACGACGCCTGGCTCGGCGCCACCGAGGACTGCGTCTACGACGAATCCTCCCCGGCCGCCGCCCGCGACTTCGTGTTCTGCCTGCAGTCGGACCTGATGGACGACTTCGACGGCGGCCGCGGGATCGACGGCCTGGTCGAGGCGACGAGCCGGCTGGTGCAGCGCTGGCAGCTGCGCGGACCCGACGTGGCCTTCGTCGAGGCGCTGCCGGGCGCCGACCGGCAGGTCTACGACCGGGTGGCCGACCAGTTACCCGGGGCGCTGTTCGTGCCGTTCACCGAGCTCTGGAACCGCGGCGTGCCCGCCCGCGCCGGACAGACCTGGGTCAGCACCCGCTTCCACCTGCATCTGCTCGCCGCGGCGGCCGGCGCCGGCGGGGTCGCATTGGCTGGGCGCACCGACTACTACCCGATCAAGCACCAGTCCCTGCTGGCCGCCGGATCACGCTGGCAGCTCGGCGACCCCGGCGCGCTGCCCGAGCACCCGCCGACCGCCGGCGGGTTCCCCGCCGACGCCGTGGCGCGGCTGAGCGCCGGCAAGCTCGCGCTGGCCGCCCAGCTCTACCCGCCGGCGCCCACCCGGATCCACCGCGCGGCCAAGGCGATTCGCGGCCTCAGCCGGCGGTAGGTCCGTCACCGGGCCGCTGGTACACGTCGGGCACGCCGTCGCGGTCCTCGTCGAGCGTCTCCGCCGCGCGGATGCGCCGGTAGGCCGCGTTGCGGCTGAGCAACACCGCGGCGGCCAGCAGTGCGGAGAACAGGCTGCCGCACAGCACCCCGAGCTTGGCCTGATCGCCGTATGCGGTGCCGTAGCCGAAGGCCAACTCGCCGATCAGCAGCGACACCGTGAACCCGATGCCGGCCAGCATCGAGACCCCCAGGACGTCCCGCCAGGCCAACTCGTCGTCGAGCCGGGCGCGGGTGAACCGCGCCAGCAGGTAGGTGGTGCCGAGCACCCCGATCGGTTTTCCGAGCACCAGGCCGGCCAGCACCCCCAGCAGCACCGGTTGGCTCAGCGCCTCCCCCACTCCGACATCGCGGATCGACACACCCGCAGCGAAGAAGGCGAACACCGGGATGGCGAAGCCCGCCGAGACCGGCCGGGCCAGATGCTCGAGCCGCTCGGTCCCGGCGTACTTGCCCAGCACCGGCACCGTGAAGCCCAGCGCCACGCCGGCGATGGTGGCGTGGATGCCGCTGGCGTGCAGCAGCGCCCAGGTGACGGCGCCGAGCGGCAACAATATCCAGAGCTGCCCCACGCCGCGCCGGACCGCCAACGCATAGAGCCCGGCGGGGATCAAAGTCAGCCCCAGCGGCAGGAGTTCGAGCTGCTCGGTGTAGAACGCCGCGATCACCAGGATCGCCAACAGGTCGTCGACGACGGCCAGGGTCAGCAGGAAGGTGCGCAACGCCATCGGCAGGTGGCTGCCCAGCACCGCGAGCACCGCGACCGCGAACGCGATGTCGGTGGCGGTGGGCACGGCCCAGCCCCGCAGCGTGTCCGTCGAGCCCGCGGCCAGTTGGACACCGCAGAAGATCAGCGCCGGGACCGCCATCCCGCCCACCGCGGCCACGATGGGCAGGACCGCGCGCGCCGGGCTGCGCAGATCGCCCGCGACGAACTCGCGCTTGAGCTCCAGGCCCACCACGAAGAAGAACACCGCGAGCAACCCGTCGGCTGCCCAGGTCGCCAGGGACAGGTTCAGGTGCAGCGACTCCGGACCTACCTGCACCGCCGAGAGGCTGAAGTAGGACTCCGACCACGGCGAGTTCGCCCAGATCAGCGCCGCCGCGGCGGCCACGAACAGGATGAGCCCGCCGACCGTCTCCCGGCGCAACACGTCCGCGATGCGGGCGGCCTCCGGCCAGGACCCGCGGGTGAGCAGCCGCTTATTGGATTGTTCGGACACCTCAAGACCCCTTGCTGACCGACGCAGCCTAGCCGTCGCCGCGTCGGGTCAGCAGCGCGAAGCACTCCACGTGATGGGTCAGCGGGAACGCGTCGTAGACCCGGAGCTGCTCCACGGCGTAGCCGCGCTCCCGGTACAGTCCGACGTCGCGGGCGAAAGACGCTGCCTCGCAACCGATGTGGATGACCCGCGGCACCCCGGCCGCCGCCAGCAGGTCGATAACCTCCCGGCCGGCGCCGGTACGCGGGGGGTCGAGCACCGCGACGTCCGCGCCGCCGGCGGCCGCACCGCCCTCGGACAGGGCGCGGCGCACCGAATCGGTCACCAGTCGGATCTGCGGCAGGTCGGCCAGCGCGGCGCGCCCGGCCCGGACCCCGGCCCGGGAGGTGTCGATGCTCAGCACCCGGCCCTCGGGGCCGACGCCGTCGGCCAGCACCGCGGCGAACAGCCCGGCCCCGCCGTAGAGATCCCAGGCCGTCGAGCCCGGCACCGGCGCCGCCCACAGCCCCACCAGCTCGCTGTAGACCGCCGGCGCCGCCCGGTGCGCCTGCCAGAAGGCCGTCAACGGGATCCGCCAGCTGCGCTCACCCACCCGCTGCACGGCCTCGTACTCGCCTTCGAGCACCCGGGTCTTGCGACGCTGCCCGGCGCACACCACGTGTCGGGCGCCGTCGTCGTCGCGCACCACGTGCACCTGATCGCCGGGGCGGAAACCGTCCTCGGGCAGCTCCTCGAGCAGCCCGTCGGCCAGCTGCGCGCAGCGCAGGTCGGTGACCAGCTCACTGCTGCGGTAGCGGTGGATGCCGGCGCGGCCGTCGGGCCCCACCTCGAGGCGCACCCGGGCGCGCCAGCCGGTCGGGGCACCGTCGCCCACCGGCTCGGCCACCCCCTGCCAGTCGTATCCGCCGAGGCGTTGCAGCTGGTTGGCCACCACCTCGCCCTTGATCCGGCGCAACGCCGCGGGCGCCACGAAGGCCTGATCGCAGCAGCCGGCGCCGTCGTAGCCGGCGATCGGGCACAGTGACTCGATCCGGTCCCCGGAGGGCTCGAGCACCTCGACCGCGTCGGCGTGCCAATAGGATCCGCGCTCGTCGGTCACCCGCGCCCGCACCGTCTCGCCGGGCAGCGCGTAGCGCACGAAGACCACCCGGCCGTCATGGCGCGCCACGCAGCTGCCACCGTTGGCCGGCGCACCGACCGTCAAAGTCAGCTCGGTCAACTGATGATGCCCCGTCGGGTGTCGCCGGGGGCCGAACCGGGCGGTTGCGAAATATTGACCCGATCCGAGGAATTGAGTTGCCAGGGCACCGAGGTCACCATCACGTTGGGCATGAACAACAGTCTGCCCTTGAGCCGTAGCGCGCTCTGATTGTGCAGCACCCCCTCCCACCAGTGACCCACCACGTACTCGGGGATGAACACCGTGACCACCGTGCGCGGGGACTCCTTGGTGATGCGTTTGACGTAGTCCAGCACCGGCCGGGTGACCTCGCGATACGGCGAGGCGATCACCTTCAGCGGCACCGAGACGTCGCTGTCCTGCCACTTGTGCACCAGCTCCCGGGTTTCGGCGTCGTCGACGCTGACGGTGACGGCCTCCAGGATGTCGGGGCGGGTGGCGCGGGCGTAGGCCAGCGCCCGCAGCGTCGGCAGGTGCAGCTTGGAAACCAGCACCACCGCGTGGTTGCGGCTGGGCAGGGTGATCTCGCCGGCCTCGGCCTCGTCGCGGGCCAACTCCTGGGCCACGGCCGCGTAATGCCGGTGGATCGCCCGCATCAAGACGAACAGCGCGCCCATCGCGGCGACCGCGATCCAGGCGCCGGCCAGGAACTTGGTGACCACCACCACCAGCAGCACGGTGCCGGTGCACACGAACCCGACGGTGTTGACCATGCGGGACCGGATCATCCGGGCCCGCTCGTCGGGGTCGGTCTCGGACTTGAGGTGATGGGTCCAGTGCCGCACCATCCCGATCTGGGACAGCGTGAACGACACGAACACGCCGACGATGTAGAGCTGGATCAGCGCGGTGACCTGGGCCTGGAAGGCCACCACGATGGCCACTGCCGCCACCGCCAGGAACAGGATGCCGTTGGAGAACGCCAGCCGGTCGCCGCGGGTGTGCAACTGGCGCGGCAGGTAACTGTCCTGCGCCAGGATCGATCCCAGCACCGGGAAGCCGTTGAAGGCGGTGTTGGCGGCCAGCACCAGGATGAGCGCGGTGACCACGGTGATGAGCACGAACCCCAGGTGGAAACCGCCGAACACGGCGTGGGCCAGCTGCGCGACCAGCGTCTTCTGCTGGTAGTCCGCGGGCGCGCCGACCAGTTGGGTGGCGGGGTCCTCGGCGATCTGGACGCCGATCTTGTTGGCCAGCAGGATGATGCCCATCAGCAGCGCGATCGACAGACCGCCCAACATCAGCAGCGTCGTCGCCGCGTTCTTGGACTTCGGCTTGCGGAAGGCCGGGACGCCGTTGCTGATCGCCTCCACCCCGGTCAGGGCGGCGCAGCCGGACGAGAACGACCGCGCGACCAGGAACACCAGCGCGAAGCCCAGGATCTCGCCGTGCTCGGAATGCAGCTCGAAACCGGCGGATTCGGCCTGCACCTGATCGCCGAGCACGTAGATCCGGAACAGGCCGTAGCCCAGCATGACGAAGATGCCGACGATGAACGCGTAGGTCGGGATGGCGAAGGCGATGCCGGACTCCCGGATGCCGCGCAGGTTCATCGACATCAGCAGCAGGATCGCCAGCACCGCGAACAGCACCTTGTGCTGCGCGACCAGCGGCACCGCCGAGCCGATGTTCGCCATCGCCGCGGACATCGAAACCGCAACGGTCAGAACGTAATCCACCATCAACGCCGACGCCACCGTGACGCCGGCGGTGGGCCCCAGGTTGGTGGTCACCACCTCGTAGTCGCCACCGCCGGACGGGTAGGCGTGCACGTTCTGCCGGTAACTGGCGACCACCACGAGCATCACGAAGGCCACCGCCAGCCCGATCCACGGTGTCATCGCGTAGGCGCTGAGCCCGGCGACGGACAACACCAGGAAGATCTCCTCCGGCGCATAGGCCACCGACGACATCGCGTCGGAGGCGAACACCGGCAGCGCAATCCGTTTGGGCAACAGCGTTTGGCCGAGCCGGTCACTGCGGAACGGCCGACCCAACAGCAACCGCCGGGTGGCGGTCGAAAGCTTGGACACGAGGTCCAAGAGTATGCCTAAGCGCCGTTGCCGGTAGCGTTCCGGCGTACGGTCAGATCGCGGACCTCGCAGACGAGCCGAAAGGGTTTCCCGCAGTGCGCGTAGTGGTGATGGGATGCGGCCGGGTGGGCGCCTCGTTGGCGGACGCGCTGGCCCGCATCGGGCACGACGTGGCCGTGATCGACCGCGACAGTGCGGCGTTCCAGCGGCTGCCGCCGGACTTCCCCGGCGAACGCGTGGTGGGGATGGGCTTCGACCGCGACGTGTTGCTGCGGGCCGGCATCGAGGATGCGCGCGCCTTCGCCGCGGTGTCCTCCGGCGACAACTCCAACATCATCTCCGCGCGGGTGGCCCGCGAGACCTTCGGCGTGGAGCGGGTGGTGGCCCGCATCTACGACGCCAAGCGCGCGGCCGTCTACGAGCGGCTCGGCATCCCGACGGTGGCCACCGTGCCGTGGACCACCGACCGCCTGCTCAACGCGCTGACCCGCGACACCGAGACCACCCGCTGGCGCGACCCCACCGGTTCGGTCGCCGTCGCCGAGATCAGCCTGCACGAGGACTGGGTGGGCCGGCCGGTCACCGACCTGGAGACCGCGACCGGGGCGCGGGTCGCGTTCCTGATCCGCTTCGGCGAGGGCGTGCTCCCCGACCCGCGGACCGTGCTGCAGGCCAGCGATCAGGTGTACATCGCGGCGGTGGCCGACAACGCCGCCGACGCGTTGGCGGTGGCCGCGCTGCCGCCCGCCCCGGATCTCGAGACGGGGGTCGGCCGATGAAGGTCGCCATCGCCGGTGCCGGCGCGGTCGGCCGCTCGATCGCCCGCGAGCTGCTGGAGAACGCGCACGAGGTGACCCTGATCGAGCGCAACCCCGAGCACATCGACGTCGACGCCATCCCTGCCGCGCACTGGCGACTCGGCGACGCCTGCGAGCTGTCCCTGCTGGAGGCGGTACACGCCGAGGAGTTCGACGTGATGATCGCCGCCACCGGCGACGACAAGGCCAACGTGGTGCTCTCGTTGCTGGCCAAGACGGAATTCGCGGTGCCGCGGGTGGTGGCCCGCGTCAACGACCCGCGCAACGAGTGGCTGTTCGACGAGTCCTGGGGCGTCGACGTCGCGGTTTCCACGCCGCGCATGCTGGCCTCCCTGGTCGAGGAGGCGGTGGCCGTCGGCGACCTGGTGCACATCATGCAGTTCCACAAGGGCGGCACCAACCTGGTGGAGATCACGCTGCCCGACGACACCCCCTGGGGCGGCAAGCCCGTGCGCAAGCTCGAGCTGCCCCGCGACGCCGCGCTGGTGACGATCCTGCGCGGGCAGCGGGTGATCGTGCCGCAGGCCGACGAACCCCTCGAGGGCGGCGACGAGCTGCTGTTGGTGGCCACGGCCGAGGTCGAGGACGAACTGCGCGCGCTGCTGCGACCGCCGTCGGCCTGACGGGGGTCAGTCGCCGCGGACGCTCTCGGCGCCGCTGGTGTCGGCCTCGACGGCGTCCGGCTGGGCGCGGTCGACGTCACGGATCGCCGTCTGCGCCACCTTGATCGCGAAATAGGTGCCCAGCGCGGCCAACGCCGTCAGCGGCCAGCCCATCGCGATCCGCGCCACCCCGAGCCATCCGGTCTGGTCGGCGTCGTAGAGCTGGTTCTGCACCACGAAGCGGGCCGCGAACAGTACCGCCCAGACCAGCGTGATGAGGTCGAAGGCCCGGGTGGCGCGGCGCACCGTGCGCCACCGCTGGCCGTGTCCGCCGGTCCAGCCCCAGACGTAGCCGACCACGGGACGCCGGATGAGCACCGAGACGCCGAACACCACCGCCCAGAACAGCGAGGTCCAGATCCCGAGCAGGAAATAGCCCTTGGACTCGCCCATCAGATAGGCGATCAGCGCGCAGATGCCCACGCCGAAGAAGCCGGAGATGGCGGGCTGCGCGGTCTCGCGCCGGGCCAGCCGCCAGATCAGGATCCCGGTCGCGACGAGCAGCGCCGACACGATGGCCGACAGCAATCCGAACAGCGAGGAGATCGGGACGAAGACCACCACCGGTAGCGACGAGTAGATCAGCCCACTCACGCCACCCATCTGGTCGAGCAGGCCTTGGGCGCCGTTGCGTTTGTCGGTCAAAGTTTCACAGAATCCCGGTCAGCGTTGAAGTTCGTAGTGCGGGTTGTAGATCGCCTTGGTGCCGTTCTCGAGCTTGCCGAGCCGACCCCGAACCAGAACGGACCGCCCCGACTCGATGCCGGGAATCCGCCGCTGACCCAGCCACACCAGCAGAACCGTGTCCGTGCCGTCGAACAGCTCGGCGCGGATCCCACCGGCGCACCCCTTGGCGTTGGTCTCCACACTACGCAGCGTGCCGACCATGGTGACCTCTTGCCCACGCTCGCAGTCGACGGCGCGCTGCGCGCCGGTGTGGGCGGCCTCGTCGGCGAGTTCCTCGACATCGCGCTGTTCGGGATCCTCCGTCAACCGACGGGTGAGCCGACGCAGATAACCTTCGGCCGTAGCCATGGCCACTCCTGCTCCATCGTGTGAATCGCCCTGCTGCCCTCGCCACCGTAGACCTCCGGGTGCCCGTTTGCCACGTCGCCCACACCGGCCCCCGCTGCCACGCCACGACGGGCGGCAGGCACCATCGTGGGATGCCCGTTGACCTCAGCGAAGTGCGGACGGTGTTGCTGCCCGGCACCGGATCCGACGACGACTACGTCCGTCGCGCATTCGGTCCCGCGCTGCGCGCCGTCGGCGCGGTGCCGGTCACCCCGGCCCCCGAGCCCGCCCGGCTCATCGACGGCTATCGACGGGCCCTGGACGAGGCGGCGGCGGCGGGACCGATCGCCGTCGGCGGGGTGTCGTTGGGCGCCGCGGTGGCCCTGGCCTGGGCGCTGGCGCACCCGGACCGCACGGTCGCCGTCCTGGCGGCGCTGCCGGCGTGGTCCGGTGACCCGAAGGAGGCCCCCGCCGCCGCGACCGCGCGGCTGTCGGCCCACGAACTGCGTCGCGACGGGCTGGCCGCGGCCACGGCGCGGATGCAGCAGTCCAGCCCGGAGTGGCTCGCCGCGGAGCTGACCCGGTCCTGGGCCGGCCTGTGGCCCGAGCTGCCCGACGCCATGGAGGAAGCCGCCACCTATTACGCCCCCACCGCGGCCGAGCTGGCCGGGCTGCGCGCGCCGATGGGCGTGGCGTCGGCGTCCGACGACCCGGTGCACCCCCTGCAGGTCGGCGTCGAGTGGGTCGAGGCGGCGCCGGTCGCCGCGCTGCGCACCGTCACGCTGGCGCAGATCGGCGCGGACCCGGCGGCGTTGGGCGCCGCCTGCGTGGCGGCACTGGGCGAGCTGCCCGAGTAGCCGGGCTCAGCCGCCGGTGATGGTGTTGGTGCTGCGCAGCTGCTGCATGGCCGACACCGACCGGCGCGCGGCCGGCGTCGGGGGCTGCGGCGGCTCCGAGGTGTCCTGCTGCGCCGCCGGTGCGGCGCCCTGCTGATTGGCCTGGGCCGCCTGCTCGGCCGCGGCCCGCAGCTGGGCGGCCATCGGCTCGGGCAGCTGGACGGGCAACGGCGTGCGGACGGGCATGGGGGTGTCCCCGCGTCGCACCACCGTGTCCGCCAGCGCATTTCGCGCCTCTTCGACGAGGGCGGCCATGGTCTCGTGGGTGCCGTTGACCACGCAGCGGATCATCCAGCGGTAGCCGTCGATCCCGATGAAACGAACCGCTCCGGACGCCTCACCGACCACCTCGCGGCCCCACGGGCCGGACTCGATGCTGACCTTGGCGCTGTCCTTGCGCAGCGAGTCGGCCAGCTCGCCGGCCACCTCGCGCCACAGCCCGGCGCTCTTGGGCGCGGCGTAGGCCGCGACGGTGAACCGGCCGTTCGGCGTCACCACCCACACGGCGCTGGGCACGCCGGCTTCGTTCAGCTCGACCTGGACCTGCCCGGCCTCGGGCATCGGGATGAGCACCGACCCCAGATCCAGGCGCCCGAGCGCCGCCTGCTCCGGGTCGTCGAAGTCCTCGACGTCGAAGGGCCCGTCGAAGTCGTCCTCGTCGGACCCGGCATCGACCCCAGCCGGGGTCACCTCGTCGCTGCCGACCGGCGCCGTGTCGTCCTGTTTACGTTTACCAAATGCCATCACAGACTCGCATGTCCTCCAGAGGAACCGTGGCCTCCGTCGCCACGGGTGGTGCCCGCCAACCCGGCCTCGTCGAACGACGTGACCTCGACGAGTTCGGGCAATTCCACCCGCTGCACCAGCAGCTGGGCGATGCGGTCACCCCTACGGATCAGGATACGTTCGGTCGGGTCGAGGTTGATCAGCGAAACCTTGATCTCGCCCCGATAACCGGCGTCGACGGTGCCCGGGCTGTTGACGATCGAAAGACCCACGCGCGCAGCCAAACCCGAGCGCGGATGGATCAGCCCGACCATCCCCTCCGGAATGGCGACGGCGATGCCGGTGGGCACCAGCGCGCGGTGACCGGGCGCCAGGTCGACGTCTTCGGCGCTGAACAGATCGACCCCGGCGTCGCCGGAGTGGGCACGCTGCGGCAGTGGAAGCTCGGGGTCCAGGCGAACAACCGCCAGACGAGTGGACACGAGGCCACAGACTACCCTTGGCCGCGTGTCAGAGTCCGGTGTGACCTCCAAGACGGTGCGGTACCGCGAGCGCCTGTGGGTGCCGTGGTGGTGGTGGCCGCTGGGTTTCGGGTTGGCGGCGATCATTGCCGCGCAGGTCAATCGGGCCCTCTGGGAGGCCGACGTGCCGCCGTGGATACCGTATGCGGCGCTGTTCGTGGTGGCGGCCGGCGCGTTGTTGTGGCTGGGCCGCGCCGAGGTGGCGGTGGTCGCCCGGGACGGTCAGGTGGAATTGTGCGCGGGGCGGGCGCATCTGCCGACCAGCGTCATCTCCCGCACCGCGGAGGTCCCGCGCTCGGCGAAGTCGGCGGCACTCGGGCGACAACTCGATCCGACCGCGTACGTGCTGCACCGCGGCTGGGTGGGACCGATGGTGCTGGCCGTGCTCGACGACCCCGACGACCCGACGCCGTACTGGCTGGTCAGCTGCCGGCACCCGGACAAGGTGCTCGCCGCCCTGACCAGTTGATCAACCCCCGCAGTCGGTGCAGATCATCTCGCCGTTCTTCTCGCTGGCCAGGCGGCTGCGGTGCTGGACCAGAAAGCAGCTCGAGCAGGTGAACTCGTCGGCCTGCTTGGGGATCACGCGAACGGAGAGTTCCTCGCCGGACAGGTCCGCCCCGGGGAGTTCGAACGATTCGGCGGTCTCGGTCTCGTCGACGTCGACGACCGCCGACTGAGCCTCGTTGCGGCGCGCCTTGAGTTCCTCGAGCGAGTCCTCGGAAACTTCGTCGGTCTCGGAGCGCCGCGGCGCGTCATAGTCGGTAGCCATAACTTCTTCCCCTCGTCGTCCCCGTGCGCAACCTGCTGCAGCAAGGCTTTGTACCAGTGCCGAACGCCTGCGCCAAATGATTCGTGCCCGGATCTGCCATCCCGCAGTGTGATTTGCATCACACTGCGGGATGATTGTCCGTGATTCCGTTGCGGACCGCACCCACAGGTTGCTCTAGAGTTCGGGCGTGGTCGCACACATCACCGAGGGCACCGCCTTCGACAAGCGCGGATTACCCTTCCGCCGCCGCAATATCTACCCCGGCGCCATCACCGTGGCCGTCCTGGCGGTCGTCACCGCTCTGGTGTGGATGATCGCGCTGACCCGCCCGGAGGACGTCCAGCAGGTCGCGGTGTGCAATCCCCCGCCCGTCCCCGCCGACGGCGGCGAGGCGCCCACGCTGGGCGAGCAGGTGTCACGCAGCGAGATGGCCGAGGTGATGCCCGCCAGGCTCGCCGAGACCAAGATCAACGTGCTCAACGCCAGTGGCCAGGGCGGCCAGGCCGGCGACGTCGCCGGGGCGCTGCGCGACCTCGGCTTCGCGCAACCGACGGCCGCCAACGACCCGGTGTACGCCGGGACCCGCCTGACCTGTCAGGGCCAGATCCGCTTCGGCGCCAACGGACGCGCCGCTGCCGCTGCGGTGTGGCTGGTGGCGCCCTGCACCGAGCTGTTCCAGGACGCGCGCACCGACGACTCCGTCGACCTGGCCATCGGCACCGAATTCGGCACCCTCACCCACAGCGACGACATCGATGCGGTGCTCGCCGGGTTGCGACCCGACGCCACCGAACCGGCGGACTCGGAACTGCTCGGCAAGATCCATTCCGCCACCTGCTGAGAGCTCACTCCGACAGCGGGGCGAGCCCCCCGAGCCGCCGCAACGCGCCGTGCAACTGCTCGGCGACGCCGGGCGCGCTGGCGATGACCAGCCCGGTCCCCCGCCCCCGCTCGGGCAGCTGCACCACCGCGCCAGCCTCGGCGGCGATCAGCGCCCCGGCCGCCCAGTCCCACGCCTGCAGCCCGTGCTCGTAATACGCGTCGAGTCCGCCCGCGGCCACCAGGCACAGATCCAGGGCCGCCGAGCCGATCCGCCGGATGTCGCGCACCGCCGGCAGCAGCCCGGTCAGCAGCCGGGCCTGCTGCTCCCGCCGGCGCGCCGAGTAGGCGAATCCGGTGCCCGTCAGCGCCATGCCCAGCTCCGAGACCGCGCTGCAGCGCAACGCCCGGGTGCCGCCCGGGCCGGCCACGCGGGCGCCCGAACCTATTGCCGCCGAATAGATCTCGCCGGTCGAGACATGCGCGACGGCCCCCGCAACCGAAACCCCGTCGACCTGCGCGGCCACCGAGACCGCATAGGCCGGGATCCCGTAGACGAAGTTCACCGTGCCGTCGATGGGATCGAGCACCCAGGTCACCGTCCCCGGCGCGACCGGCTGCGCGGGACCGCCGCCCTCCTCGCCGAGGACCGCGTCGTCGGGCCGCAGTTCGGCCAGCCGGGCCCGCAGCAGCGCCTCGGTCTCGGTATCGACGATGGTGACCGGGTCGGTCGGCTCGCTCTTGGTCGCGACGGCGTCCGGGGACGGCGTCGTGGCGAAGACCTCGGCGCGGCGCGTCCGCACGAACTCGGCGGCCTCGGCGGCCAACGCCTCGGCCACCTCTCGTAGTGTCACGACGTCCTGACCGGGCGGCAGCGCAGCGTTCATCACCGTTCCATCGCAACACATCCCCCACCGAAGCACTATGTTTGAACCGCTGAGCGCCACGCCGTCAAAGGAGCCGCCATGACCGCGCACGACCCCGGCCCCGCACCCAATCACGGGTTCGGCATCGACATCGGCGGTAGCGGCGTCAAGGGCGGCATCGTCGACCTCGACACCGGCACGCTCGTCGGCGAACGCTTCAAGCTGGCCACCCCGCAACCCGCCACCCCGGTCGCGGTGGCCGAGACCGTCGCCGCCGTCGTCGCCCACTTCGGCTGGACCGGACCGTTGGGCGTGACCTACCCGGGCGTGGTGACCGAGGGCATCGTGCGCACCGCCGCCAACGTCGACGACGCCTGGCTGGGAACCAACGTCGCCGAGGTGTTCAGCAAGGCGCTCGGCGGCCGGTCGGTCACCGTGCTCAACGACGCCGACGCCGCCGGCCTGGCCGAGGAGCGCTTCGGCGCGGGCCGCGACAACACCGGCGTGGTGGTGTTGCTGACGTTCGGCACCGGGATCGGCTCGGCCGTGATCCACAACGGACTGTTGCTGCCCAACACCGAGTTCGGTCACCTCGAAGTCGACGGCAAGGAGGCCGAACACCGGGCCGCGTCGTCGGTCAAGGAGCGCAAGGGGTGGTCCTACGAGCGCTGGACCAAGGAGGTCACCAAGGTGCTCGTGGCCGTGGAGAACGCCATCTGGCCGGACCTGATCATCGTCGGCGGCGGGATCAGCCGCAAAGCCGACAAGTGGGTCCCGCTGCTCACCAACCGCACCCCCGTCGTGGCGGCGGCGCTGCAGAACACCGCGGGCATCGTCGGGGCCGCAATGGCCGCGCACGGCGACGGGACGGGCTCGCCGCGCGTGGTGTGACGCGCGGATTTCCTTGCTCGGCGCGGCGGATGGGCGCACTGTCGTTACAATGGTCGATGGCGGCCGCCCAACGAATAGCGGTGAAGCTCCGAACAGAGACTGACGCCGACATTCCAGATGCCGACGCTTGTGGTGGCGCATGCCCTGCCCACTGACGAGCAAGCACGATCGAAAGGGTGTACGTGGCAGCGACGAAAGCAACCCCGGCAACCGATGAGCCGGTGAAGCGCACCGCCACCAAAGCCTCCACCTCAGGCACCGCGGCCAAGCGCGCGCCCGCCAAGCGGGCCACCAAGGCCACCAAGGCCGCCGGCGCGGCCAAGCCCGCGAAAGCGGCGCCCCGCAAGGCGGCCGCCAAGGCCGGTGCGACCACTCGCGGTCGGGCCAAGAAGGCGACGGCCGGCGCGGTCGACACGGCGGGGGCCGCCGACGATCTCGACACCGACGTCGACGAGCTCGACGCCGAGCCCGGCGACCTCGAGGCCGACGCCGACCTGGAGGTGGCGGACGACCTCGAGGAGCTCGAGGACGACGACGAGGACTCCGCCGGTACCGCGACCGCCAAGAAGCCCAAGGCGGCCAAGGACGACGACGCCGAGGATGACGAGATCTCCGAGCCCTCGGAGAAGGACAAGGCCTCCGGCGACTTCGTCTGGGACGAGGAGGAGTCCGAGGCGCTGCGGCAGGCCCGCAAGGACGCCGAGCTCACCGCGTCGGCCGACTCGGTGCGCGCCTACCTCAAGCAGATCGGCAAGGTGGCGCTGCTCAACGCCGAGGAGGAGGTCGAGCTCGCCAAGCGCATCGAGGCCGGCCTGTACGCCACCCAGCTGATGGCCGAACTGGCGGAGAAGGGCGAGAAGCTGCCCGCCGCCCAGCGCCGCGACATGCAGTGGATCTGCCGCGACGGCGATCGCGCCAAGAACCACCTGCTGGAGGCCAACCTGCGCCTGGTGGTGTCGCTGGCCAAGCGCTACACCGGCCGCGGGATGGCGTTCCTGGACCTCATCCAGGAAGGCAACCTGGGCCTGATCCGCGCGGTCGAGAAGTTCGACTACACAAAGGGCTACAAGTTCTCCACGTACGCCACCTGGTGGATCCGCCAGGCCATCACCCGCGCCATGGCCGACCAGGCCCGCACCATCCGTATTCCGGTGCACATGGTCGAGGTGATCAACAAGCTCGGCCGGATCCAGCGCGAGCTGCTGCAGGACCTGGGTCGCGAGCCCACGCCCGAAGAGCTGGCCAAGGAAATGGACATCACGCCGGAGAAGGTGCTGGAGATCCAGCAGTACGCGCGTGAGCCGATCTCCCTGGACCAGACCATCGGTGACGAAGGCGACTCACAACTCGGCGATTTCATCGAGGACAGCGAAGCCGTCGTCGCCGTCGACGCGGTGTCGTTCACGCTGCTGCAGGACCAGCTGCAGTCCGTCCTGGAAACGCTGTCCGAACGCGAGGCGGGCGTGGTGCGGTTGCGGTTCGGCCTGACCGACGGCCAGCCCCGCACCCTCGACGAGATCGGCCAGGTCTACGGGGTCACCCGCGAGCGGATCCGCCAGATCGAGTCGAAGACCATGTCGAAGTTGCGGCACCCCAGTCGCTCTCAGGTACTGCGCGACTACCTGGACTAGGACGCGCGCTACAGCGGCGCAAACCGGCCGTCGGCCTCCGGCAGGTACGGGGTGATCATTCTCACGGCCGCGGCCGGCAGCGGGCCGTACAGGTGCGGGAAGAGCATCGCGTCGGGGTCGCCGGGCACGCCCGGTTCCCAACGCAGCGGCGCGTCGAGCTTTTCCGGATTCAGGTACAGCAGTACCAGATCGGTCCGGCCGGCATAGAGCCGGTTGGCGGGCAGATGAACCTGCTCAGGCGTGGAGAGATGGACGAAACCCGCCTCCTGCAGCGACGGCGGCCGGTACTGCCCGCCCGGGGGAACCGCGGACCAGTCGGACGCCGAACAGATGTGCACCAACGCGCCGCTACTCTCGGACATGACCCCAGCGTGCCGCACCGGCACGCCGGACCGAAGGTGAGACGCGACACACCGGTGAACGCCGGGGGAACAACGCCCGATCGCCGTACGTCTGACAGAGTAGAGACAAGCAAGGCAAGGAACGGAGGCGCCATGACCGCAACGCTGACCAGTCCCGAACTGACCCGGGCTGACCGCTGCGACCGCTGCGGAGCTGCCGCCCGCGTACGCGCGACGCTCCCCTCCGGAGCCGAGCTGCTCTTCTGCCAGCATCACGCCAACGAGCACGAGGCCAAGCTGATCGAACTCGCCGCGGTGCTGCAAACCAGCGCCACCGAGCTGTAACGGCCATCTTCGAAAGTCGCGCTTCGCAGATTCACCCGGAGTCAGGAATGCTGGTCTGGTCATGAGTGACCAGACCAGCAAACCATCTCGACACCACATCGCCCGCGTCTGGAAACGGACGCTGTCGAAGGCATGGGATGACTCGATCTTCTCGGAGTCCGCCCAGGCCGGCTTCTGGTCGGTGCTCTCGCTGCCGCCCCTGCTGCTCGGCATGCTGGGCAGCCTGGCCTATATCGCACCACTGTTCGGTCCCGGCACCCTGTCGATGATCGAGGAGCGGCTGATCAGCACGGCCGCCAGCTTCTTCTCGGACAACGTCGTCACCGAGATCATCGAGCCGACAATGCGCGACATCGTGCAGGGTGCGCGCGGCGAGGTGGTCTCGCTGGGGTTCGTGATCTCGCTGTGGGCGGGCTCCTCGGCGATCTCCGCGTTCGTCGACGCCATCGTGGAGGCCCACGACCAGACCCCGCTGCGGCATCCGGTGCGCCAGCGGTTCTATGCGCTGGGCCTCTACGTGGTGGGGCTGCTCATCATCATCGTCACGGCACCGTTCGTGGCGCTGGGACCGCGCAAGATCGCCGAGTACATCCCGGAAAGCTGGTCGGACGTCCTGCGTTTCGGCTACTACCCGGCGCTGGCCCTCGGATTCGTCGTCGCGATCACGATCTTGTACCGGGTGTCGCTGCCGCGGCCGCTGCCGACGCACCGCCTGATCCTCGGTGCGGCCCTGGCCACCACCGTCTTCATGCTCGCCACGGTGGGCCTGCGGATCTATCTCAGCTCGATCACCCGCACCGGCTACACCTACGGCGCCTTGGCCACCCCCATCGCCTTCCTGTTGTTCGCGTTCTTCCTCGGCTTCGCGATCATGCTGGGAGCCGAACTCAACAACGCCATCGAGGAGGAGTGGCCGGCGCCGGAGACCCACGCCCGCAAGTTGCGCACCTGGCTGGAGGAAAAGGCCAATCAGAAGAACGGCCAGCGGGCCGAGGCGGCGGACAAGCCCGACCGCGCGGACCGACCCGGCGGGCCACCCCCGCGCGAGGAACCCTCGCGGTCTACTTCTTGAGCTGCTCGTAGATGCGCTTGCAGTCCGGGCACACCGGCGAGCCCGGCTTGGCCGACTTGGTGACCGGGAAGACCTCACCGCACAGCGCGACCACGTGGGTCCCCATCACGGCGCTCTCGGCGATCTTGTCCTTCTTCACGTAGTGGAAAAACTTCGGCCGGTCGCCGTCGGTCCCGTCGTCGACGCGTTCGTCGGTATCTGGGCGCTCGATCGTCTGGGTCTGCATAGATGACATTCTGCCGCAGAAAATTACGGCCGGGGAACCGGTCGCGCCACGGCCGTCCAACTGTGCGACAGTGGAGTGATGAAGCACAGCCAGGAGCTGGGTTTCGACGACGAAGGTCGGCCGGTACTCATCACGCGCGCAGCCATCCCCTACGAGGAGGAGCATCGCGCGCGGGTTCGCAAGTACTTGATCATGATGTCCTGCCGGGTTCCCGCCCTGCTACTGGCCGCGTGGGCCTACAGCGTGTGGCACAACGGCTGGATCTCGCTGGCAATCGTCGCCATCTCCATCCCGCTGCCCTGGATGGCGGTGTTGATCGCCAACGATCGGCCGCCGCGCAGCGCCGACGAGCCGCGTCGTTACGATCCGTCGCCGCACGCGGCCATCGCCGGCGCCGACCACCCCGCCATCGAACCCACCTACATCGACGCCGAGATCGACGCCGACCCCGGGGACCAGAAACCGGCCGATGCACCCCGGTCGAGCGGTTCGGCCGATTCCGGCACCGAATCGCCCGGCTGAGGAACGTTCTTTTTCCATTCTCAGCGCATTCTCAGGTCGATTCATCATTTCTGCACGTCAGACGGTGTGAAACCGCGGCGTTGTGGGAACTCTTTCCTCCATTGGGGCGTTAGAACCATTGACAGTTCGAGCCACTCTAAGGAGGCCGATATGGCGAATGCCGCCGCAACCCGGATCGATGGCGATCTGGACGCTCAGAGCCCAGCCGCCGACCTGGTACGGGTGTATCTGAACGGTATCGGCAAGACGGCGTTGCTCAACGCCGCCGATGAGGTGGAACTCGCCAAACGGATCGAGGCCGGGCTCTACGCCCAGCACCTGCTGGCCACCCGCAAGCGACTCGGCGAGAAGCGCAAGCAAGCTCTCGCCGAGGTGGTGCGCGACGGCCAGGCCGCGCGCAGCCACCTGTTGGAAGCCAACCTGCGTCTGGTGGTGTCGCTGGCCAAGCGCTACACCGGCCGCGGGATGCCGTTGCTGGACCTGATCCAGGAGGGCAACCTCGGGCTCATCCGCGCGATGGAGAAGTTCGACTACGCCAAGGGCTTCAAGTTCTCGACCTACGCCACCTGGTGGATTCGCCAGGCCATCACGCGCGGCATGGCCGACCAGAGCCGGACCATCCGGTTGCCCGTCCACCTGGTGGAGCAGGTCAACAAGCTGGCCCGGATCAAGCGCGAGATGCACCAGCAGCTGGGCCGGGAGGCCTCCGACGAGGAGCTGGCCGAGGAGTCGGGCATCCCCGTGGAGAAGATCAACGACCTGCTCGAGCACAGCCGCGACCCGGTGAGCCTGGACATGCCGGTGGGCTCCGACGAGGAGGCCCCGCTGGGTGACTTCATCGAGGACTCCGAGGCGCTGTCCGCGGAGAACGCCGTGATCGCCGAACTGCTCCACACCGACATCCGGCACGTGCTGGCCACGCTCGACGAGCGCGAACAGCAGGTGATCCGGCTGCGGTTCGGCCTGGATGACGGCCAGCCCCGCACGCTGGACCAGATCGGCAAACTGTTCGGTCTCTCGCGGGAGCGGGTGCGCCAGATCGAGCGCGAAGTGATGTCGAAGCTGCGCCAGGGCGACCGCGCCGATCGGCTACGCTCCTACGCCAGCTGACGAGAAACCGTTTCCGCACGTCAGTGTGCCCGCCGCTCCCCCCGGCGGGCACACTGCTGTGTGAGCGCCGCCCCCGACGTTGCGGGCCCCAATGCGCAGCTCGCCAAGTAGACTGGTCGCGACGGAGGGTGCCAGATGAACGATCTTGTAGATACCACCGAGATGTACCTTCGGACGATCTACGACCTTGAAGAAGAGGGCGTGATCCCGCTGCGGGCACGCATCGCCGAACGGCTGGAACAGAGCGGTCCGACCGTGAGCCAGACCGTGTCGCGGATGGAGCGTGACGGCCTGCTGCATGTTGCCGGGGACCGGCACCTCAAGCTCACCGAGAAGGGCCGGTCGCTGGCCGTCGCCGTGATGCGCAAGCACCGCCTGGCCGAACGGCTCCTGGTGGACGTCATCGGGCTCCCGTGGGAGGACGTCCACGCCGAGGCGTGCAAGTGGGAGCACGTGATGAGCGAGGAGGTCGAGCGCCGGCTGGTGGCCGTGCTCGACAACCCGACCGTCTCCCCCTTCGGCAACCCGATCCCTGGGCTCTCCGAGCTGGGGCTGGACCAATCCGGCCGCTTCGAGGACTACAACCTGGTCCGGCTCACGGAACTGCCCGCCGGCTCGCCGGTCGCGGTGGTGGTGCGCCAACTCACCGAACACGTCCAGGGCGACACGATGCTGATCAGCCGGCTCAAGGACGCCGGCGTGGTCCCCAACGCCCGTGTCACCGCCATCGTGAACCCGCCGGGCGAGGTCACCATCGTGATCCCGGGCCACGAGAACGTGGACCTGCCCCATGAGATGGCCCACGCGGTGAAGGTCGAGAAGGTCTAACCGGCCGCACGGGACGGCAGGCGCGGCGGCAGCCGTACCCCGAGCCGTCGGGCGAGCCGATATCCGGTGCCGGCGAGCTGGCGGATCTTTTCCGGACGCAGCCCGGCTTGCAGAGCGTCATCGAGCATCCCCGCCATCCGATGGGTGGCGTCGATCCGCAGCGCCTGTTCCAACGCCACCCCGGCCAGCGGCCCGTCCCCGCGCACGTAGGCGAAGAACGCGAGCAGCGTCAGCGCCTCCGCGCGCCAAGGCGCCGGCAATCCCTTGGCGAGGAGCACCCACAGCGTCTCCGCCCGACCCGCGGCCGCGCCGACCGCCAGGCCGTACAACGTGTCCCGAACGATCACGTCGGTCAACGCATAGGCCGGCACCGCGAGTTCGGCATCGGTGAGCACCGCCCCCGCGGCGACTCGATCGATCAGGGCCAGCACCGCCCGGACCGCCCGGCCGCTAGCCGCGTCCGGGTTCTCCGCCCGCTCGGCGTCGTCGGTCGCGGCGAGGTCGGCGATGGCCCGCGTGATGGCAACGGGGTCCCGGTCCAGATCGGCGGCGATCACGGATTGCAGTTCGCTGCGGCTGCCGTACAGGCGGCGACCTTCGACCACCGCGGCGACCGACAGCGGCGAGGACAACGGATCGTCGATGGCCCCGCCGGCCCCGCACCCGTCGACGCAGTGCCAGCGCCCGCCGGCGGCGATGCGGTCGACGACATGGGTGCCGAGCAGTTCCACGTCGTTGTCGGCCAACAGATCGTCGAGATCCGCGCACATCTGCTGGTATTCGTCGTTGCACAATCGGCACGGGGCGCCTTCGGCGTCGACGATGACGGCGATGACCGCGTCGGCGTGCGAGGCCGCCGCGACATCGACGAGGTGGGTGAGATCGCCGCCGAGGCAATCGGCCAGATCGACGCGCATCACCGCGCCCATCTGACCCTCGTCGACGCCGACCAGCACGAGCGACTTCTCCGGGGCGAAGCCCAGGACCGCGGGAATGGCCGCGATGAGGGCCGCGGGCCGCCGGAGCACGAAATCGGGGTTCTGCGATGTCATGCCCGCACGGTCGCAACCGGCACCGTCGCCGACGGCTCCCGACGGCCCCGATCGCCGCGATGCTGTGGAGCAACGCCGGACTGTGTATGGACGATCACCCCGCCCGCCCCGATGCCCGGGGGTTCAGCACTGGGCGAAATCGGGATTGCCCGCCGCACGTGCCGTGTTGACATCGGTGTGTCGCGGTCCCGACTGTGTTTGCTGCGACCATTTGGGGGACAATCAGAGGTAACGGCCGGTAGCCGACGGGTTGCCCAGCCGTAACGAGGAGGCGAGACATATGGCTCACGTACCAGGTCACGATCAGCCCGAGCAGACCGGTATGTACGAGTTGGAGTTTCCCGCGCCACAGCTGTCCAATGCCGATGGCCGCGGGCCCGTGCTGATCCACGCGCTGGAAGGCTTTTCCGATGCGGGGCATGCGATCAAGTTGGCGGCCGCCCATCTCAAGGAGGCCCTCGACACCGAACTGGTGGCCTCGTTCGCGATCGACGAACTGCTCGACTACCGCGCGCGACGGCCGTTGATGACGTTCAAGACCGACCACTTCACCGACTACGAGGATCCGGAGTTGTCGCTGTTTGCGCTCCGCGACAGCGTCGGCACGCCGTTTCTGCTGTTGGCCGGCATGGAGCCGGACCTGAAGTGGGAACGCTTCATCAGCGCGGTGCGCCTGCTGGCCGAGCGGCTCGACGTCCGGCGCACCATCGGGCTCGGCGCCATCCCCATGGCGGTCCCGCACACCCGCCCGATCACCCTGACCGCACACTCCAACGATCGCGAGTTGATCGCCGAGCACACGCCGTGGGTGGGCGAGGTCCAGGTACCCGGGAGCGTCTCGAGCCTGCTGGAGTACCGGATGGCCCAGCACGGCCACGAGGTCGTCGGGTTCACCGTGCACGTTCCGCACTACCTGGCCCAGACCGCCTACCCCGCCGCGGCCCAGGCGCTGCTCGACGAGGTGGCCCGCTCGGCCGCCCTGGAATTGCCGACGCAGGCCTTGACCCAGGCCGCCGCCGAGGTCCGCGCCAAGATCGACGAGCAGGTCGAGGCCAGCCCGGAGGTCGCGCAGGTGGTGAGCGCGCTGGAGCAGCAGTACGACGCGTTCGTGGCCGCGCAGGAGAACCGGTCGCTGTTGGCGCGTGACGAAGACCTGCCCAGCGGCGACGAACTCGGCGCCGAGTTCGAGCGCTTCCTGGCCCAGCAGTCGGGCGAGCGCTCCAAGGACCCGTTCTCCGAGGACGATTAGCGCAGCCGCCGAACTCGGCGGGCGACCCCAGTAGAGTCGGGCCATGGCTACCGACGTGACAGTGCTGCGGGTGTTCACCGACCCTGCGGGCGGTTTCGGCAATCCGCTGGGCGTGGTGGACGCGGCGACGGTCGCTCCCGCCGACCGCCAGCGTCTCGCCGCCGAATTGGGCTACAGCGAAACCATATTCATCGACCTGCCGGCCGAGGGCGCAGCGACAACGACGGCGCGCATCTTCACCCCCGTCGCCGAGTTGCCGTTCGCCGGGCACCCCACCGTGGGCGCCGCGTGGTGGTTGCGCGACCGGGGGCTGCCGGTGCACACGCTGCAGGTCCCGGCCGGCATCGTGCAGATCAGCTACGACTTGGGGGCCCAGAAGCGCACCGCGATCAGCGCCCGGGCGGAGTGGTCACCGGAGTTCGCGATCCACGACGTGGCGTCGGTCGACGAACTGCTCGCCGCGGATCCCGACGACTACTCCGACGACGTCGAGCACTACCTGTGGACCTGGACCGACAAGTCCGCGGGCGAGATCCGCGCGCGGATGTTCGCCCCGAGCATCGGGATTCCGGAGGATGAGGCCACCGGGTCGGCGGCGGTGCGGATCACCGACTACCTGAGCCAGGATCTGGTGATCACCCAGGGCAAGGGTTCGATCATCGAAACCCAGTGGAACTCCGAGGGCTGGGTCCGGGTCGCCGGCAACGTCGTTGATGACGGTGTCCGCCACGTCGAGTGACGTGGCCCAGCTCGGTCAGCCCGCCGCCAGACCCTCGCGGTGGCGCCGCAGCGCCTGGATCTCACGCTCGAAGTCATCGGCCGAGGTGAAGGACCGGTACACCGAGGCGAACCGCAGATAGGCCACCTCGTCGAGTTCCCGCAGCGGACCGAGAATTGCCAGCCCCACCTCGTTGCTGGGCACCTCGGGGCCCGAGGCCCGCACCGCGTCTTCGACCTGCTGGGCCAGCAGGTTCAACGCGTCGTCGTCGACCTGACGGCCCTGACAGGCCCGCCGCACCCCGCTGATCACCTTTTCGCGGCTGAACGGTTCGGTGACGCCGCTGCGCTTGACCACCGCCAGCACCGCGGTCTCCACCGTGGTGAACCGCTTACCGCACTCCGGACACGAGCGACGCCGCCGGATGGCCTGCCCCTCATCGGTCTCGCGCGAGTCGACGACTCGGGAATCCGGGTGCCGGCAGAAAGGACAGTGCATGTCCGCTCCTTCATTGCGCCGGCATTGCGATGACGTGAACGACTCAGAGACTACCTGCGCCCGCCTG
Source organism: Mycolicibacterium sp. MU0050 (assembly GCF_963378085.1). GTDB lineage: Bacteria > Actinomycetota > Actinomycetes > Mycobacteriales > Mycobacteriaceae > Mycobacterium > Mycobacterium wendilense. The sequence goes on from NZ_OY726395.1 coordinate 2,947,108, forward strand.
CCGCGGGCCACCGAGCCAAGCTCCACCACGCTCATGGGATCTCAACCTTCGAACGCTCGGGCGCTCAGCCCACCGGCGCGATCAGGGTCTGACCCGCATCGATCACCGGTGACTGCAGCTCGTTGAGTTCACGGATCCGTTCGACCACGCTGCTGACCGGAGCCTCCGGCGCGACCCGCGCCGCCAGGTGGGCCAGCGTCTCCCCCGACTTCACCTGGACCACCGCCAGCTGGTCCGGGACCGGTGCGGTGGCGTCGCGCACCGTCTCGCCGAACTGGGCCACCGCGCCCAGCCAGACCGTGATGAGGGCGGCCAGCAGGGCCAGCCCGACCACGGTGACCGGCGTGACCTGCTTGGCCGGCCGGCGGGTGTGCACCGCACGCGAGACCCGTACGCCGGTGCCGCGGTAGCGCGGGGTCATCGGCGCCGGGCGGTGCGGTCCGGGGCGGCTGCCGTCGACCACGCGGGGCAGGGCACGCCGCCGCGGGGTCCGGGGCGCCGCAGCCCCGAAATCAATCGGTGTGGCGTCGTCAAAAGCGGTGTCCCATGCCTGCGGGTGAACGCTGGTGCGTGTCATGTCCGATCCTTTCGGTCGATGCGAGCCGTACATCCGTTCGCTCCTATGTTCGAAACGCTAATCGATCATCTGTTCGACCGGAAGCTCGAAACCGAACATGTGATCGAACCGTAGCCGAACGATAAACCCGGCCACCGACAACGGACGGCGGCGCCGACCCCAGGGACGGTCAGGGGCGACACGCCTCGAACACATGTTTGATTATCGGGGTCGGGAGGACTAAATTCATCGACATGGCTGACACCGAATCCGGCAGCACCTCCGCAGACGCCAAGTCAGGTACCGGCGCCAAACGTGACGGCGCGCGCGACACCTCGCTCACCGAACGGCAGCGCACCATCCTCGAGGTGATCCGCGCCTCGGTGACCACCCGCGGCTATCCGCCCAGCATCCGCGAGATCGGTGATGCGGTCGGTCTGACGTCGACATCCTCGGTCGCACACCAGCTTCGGACGCTCGAACGCAAGGGCTACCTGCGCCGTGACCCCAACCGCCCCCGCGCGGTCGACGTGCGCGGTGTCGACGACGGGCCCCCGGCCGTGGTCACGGAGGTGGCGGGCTCCGACGCGTTGCCCGAACCCACCTTCGTCCCGGTGCTCGGGCGGATCGCCGCCGGCGGCCCCATCCTGGCCGAGGAAGCCGTCGAGGACGTCTTCCCACTGCCCCGCGAACTCGTCGGTGAGGGCTCGTTGTTCCTGCTCAAGGTGGTCGGCGAATCGATGGTCGACGCCGCGATCTGCGACGGCGACTGGGTGGTCGTCCGGCAGCAGAACGTCGCCGAGAACGGCGACATCGTCGCCGCGATGATCGACGGCGAGGCCACCGTGAAGACCTTCAAGCGGACCTCGGGTCAGGTGTGGCTGATGCCGCACAACCCGGCGTTCGACCCGATCCCCGGCAACGACGCGGCCGTGCTGGGCAAGGTCGTCACCGTCATCCGCAAGATCTGAGCGGCACGCTCAGTCGGCTCGGGTGAATCCGTTCGCCTCGGCCAGTTCCGCGCTGGCGAACCAGATTTCGGCGACCGTCTCGTCGTAACCCGGCGTGCCCGGCACGTGGTACCGGCTGGTCCGCATGCTGCCCTTGATCGGGTAGCCGTCCGGCGCCCGGTGCGGGTCGTCGAGCGGCAGGTGGATGGCCGGAGGTGCCGCGTCGACGGGTTCGTCGCGGTCGGGTTGCTCGGCCGGTTGGTGCTGATCCGGCGCGTCACCGGCGCGTCCGCCGAAGCGGACGTCGTCGGAGTATTCGGGGGCCGGCGGCGGCGCGGCGCCGTACACCGGAGCGAACAGCGAACCCGGGCCCGGCAGGTAATCGTCGTCCTCGGGCGGGTCCCACGAGCGACGTTGCTCGCCGCCGGAGGCCGCGTGACGACCACCGGAGGGCTCGGCCCCGCGGTCGTCCTCGGCCGATCCCACCACCCGGGTCGGGGCGGTGTCCACCGCGTCGGGGTCTTCCTCGTCGGGGCTCTCCGGCGCCCCCCTGTGGGTGAACAGCCCGTCGTCGCCGAGGTCGCCGAACCGGGTGGTGACCGGCGCCGCGGGCTCGCGCGCGGACCACACCGGCGGTTCCAGATAGCCGCCCTGCTGGTAGCCACCCTCGTAGCCGCCGTCGTCGTAGTCGTCGTCGTCCTCGACCTCGGCGAAGTCCGAGCGGGCCGACCACCGGTGGGGCTCGGGGCGGAAGTCGTCGTGCTCGTCGAGCAGGTCGGTGCGCCGTTCCTCGTCGCGATGGGACCGGGGCTCCTCGTCGTAGCCCTCGCCGTACCGGCCGTCATAGCGGGCGTCGTCGGCGTCCTCGTCGAAGTCGTCGTCGGCCCTTGCCGCGCGCCGGCGAGTCATCGCCATCCAGGCGTACAACGACCCGAACAGCAGCAGCGCCAGCGGGATGATCCACCACAGCCACCAGTTCTGCCAGGTGAAGCCGTCGTCCTCGGCCGGTGCCGGGGGTTCGGCCGGCGCGCTGGGCACCGGCGCGTTGGGGACCTCGAGCCCGGCCAGCGGTTCGGCGAGACCGGCGGGGTCGCTGCTGAAGGTGTTGTTGGCGCTGTCCCAGGAGAGTTCACCGCCGCTGAACGGCTGGGTGATGGTGGTGCCCTCGGTGTTCTGGTCGCCGGTGGGGACCCCCAACGCGCCGGTGGCGCCGCCGAGTTCGTCCCAGGCAGCCTTCATTGCGCCGCCCACGATCACCGCGCCGTGGTCCTTGGTCCAGAAGATCACCGGGTTGTCCGGGGCCGAGAACGCCTGCACCCGGCTGTCCGGCACACCGCCGTCGGCCTCGCTGCCGATCGGGAAACCGAAGTCGCCGGCGGGGCCGCCCGCGGCCTCGTACTTGGTCAGGATGTCGCCAGTGACGGCGAACGCGCCGGTCTCCGGGGTGTAGAAGACCTTGCCGCCGGCGAAGTCCTGACCGGTGCCGCCGGCGCCGATCGGGTACGGGCCGCCTGCGCGGGCGCCGAGCGGTCCGTTCGCACCACCGTTCGCGCGCCAGGCCGCGGCGATCGCCGAGGCGGGATCCGACGGAATCTGCAGGTTCGCCAGTTGGCCGGCGAGCTCGGGCGGCTCGGTGGTGAAGACCCGCGTGCGCGTGTCGAACGACAACTGCCCGCCGGTGAAACGCTGCGCGACGACGTCGCCGTTGTAGGCCTCGTCCTCGATCGGCACCCCGAGCACACCGGAGGATCCACCGAGCTGGTCCCAGGCCGCATTGATGGCGCCGCGCACCACCCACGCCCCCGTTTCCGGGGTCCAGAAGATCACCGGATTGTCGCCGGCGTTGAATGTCGAGTTGCGGCTCTCGGGGCTCACGCGGCCCGGGCCCTCGTCGATTTTGGGAAAGCCGAGATCGCTCTCGGCGGGTCCGCCCAGGGTCCGGTATTTCTCCAGAATGGCGCCGTGCATGACGCGCGCGCCGGTTGCCGGGGAAAAGAAAATCGCCCCGCCGGCGAAATTCTGTCCGAAGCCCTCGCCGGCCGGATAGACCTCACCCTCGCGCGGGCCCAGCTGAGAGGCCTCGCCGCCGGCGGCCTCCCACGCCGCGTTGATGGCGTTGGAGGCGTCGCTCTCCGGCGAAGCGGCGGCCAGCGGTGCATATAACACCGCGGTGGCCGCCGCCAACGCCAATCCCAATACCGCTCGGCTGATAAAGCCGAATGCCATTCGCTGCCGTGTCATCAAACCCACCCACGCTCTCCGACCGCTGCCCATCCGCATAGCGACCCGGCTGACGCCGCCCCCTTAATCAACGCAGCGTGAAGCCCTTTTGAGGTCATTTTGCAGACAATACCCACTGCCGCCGTAAATAACGTGGAGCCGCGACGGGTTTTGCGCGTTATTGATATCCGACGGTGATTTGGCGGCCTCGGCCTATTGGAGGGGGATCAGACCCCCAGTTTCCGACCGATGATTTCCTTCATGATCTCGGTGGTGCCGCCGAAGATGGTCTGCACGCGGGCGTCCAGGTACGCGCGGGCCACCGGGTATTCCCGCATGTAGCCGTATCCGCCGTGCAGCTGCAGGCATCGGTCGATCAGCTTCACCTGGGCTTCGGTGGCGTACCACTTGGCCATGGCGGCCTGCTCGGCCGACAGCCGCTCGTCGGTGTGCAGCTTGAGGAATTCGTCGACCATGATGCGGACCGCGGTGGCCTCGGTGGCCAGCTCGGCCAGCAGGAACCGGCTGTTCTGGAAGCTGCCGATCGGCTTGCCGAATGCCTTGCGCTCCTTGGTGTACTCGATGGTGTCCTCGAGGATCGCCTCCATGGCCGCGGCGGCGGAGATGGCGATCGTCAACCGTTCCTGCGGCAGGTTCTGCATCAGGTAGACGAAGCCCTGCCCCTCCTCGCCGAGGAGGTTCTCGACGGGCACCTTGACGTCGGTGAAGGACAGCTCCGCGGTGTCCTGGGCGTCCAGGCCGATCTTGTCCAGGTGGCGGCCGCGCTCGAAGCCCTCCATGCCGCGCTCGACGACCAGCAGCGAGAAGCCCAGCGCACCCTTGTCCGGGTCGGTCTGCGCGACGACGATCACCAGGTCGGAGAGGATGCCGTTGGTGATGAACGTCTTGGACCCGTTCAGGACGTAGTGGTCGCCCTGCTTGACCGCGCGGGCCTTGATGCCCTGCAGGTCACTGCCGGTGCCCGGCTCGGTCATGGCGATGGCGGTGATCAACTCGCCGGCGCAGAAGCCGGGCAGCCAGCGCTGCTTCTGCTCGTCGTTGGCCAGGCGCAGCAGGTACGGCGCCACCACGTCGTTGTGCAGCGTGAAGCCGAGCCCGCTGAAGCGACCGCGGGTGTTCTCCTCGCCGATCACCGCGTTGTAGCGGAAGTCGGCGTTGCCGCCGCCGCCGTACTCCTCGGGCACGGCCATGCCGAGGAACCCCTGCTTACCGGCCTCGAGCCAGACGGCGCGGTCGACGATCTTGTCCTTTTCCCACTGCTCGTGGTGCGGCGCGACGTGCTTGTCGAGGAACGCCCGGTAGGACTCCCGGAACAGTTCGTGCTCGGGCTCGAACAGCGTGCGCTGATACATCGTGGCGTTGCTCACGGGGACCTCCGACGGGAAAGTTTTGATCAAAGTGCGGATACTCGCCACGACGATATACCAACCGGGTGGTTGGTCGAGAATTTGGGGTTACACCGCTGGTCAGGACTCTGCGGACGCCGCCAGCCGCGGACCGATCAGGTCGACGTAGGCGTTGCTGATCCGCACCGCATCGGCCATCGGCGCGCCCCGCAGAATCGCCGCCGAGAGCACCGTGTTGATGATTGCCCACAGCATCAACGCGGCATCGGCGGCGGCCTGCTCCCCCAGCGCGGCGAAATCGCGGGCCAGGGTCTGCACGGCCGCGTCGGAGAACTCCGCCATGATCGCGGTGGCGTTGGGGTCCGTCGAGTTCTGCAGCACCATGCAGACCCGGAAGAAGCCGGGCCAGCGCTCGAAGCTGGACAGGATGGTGTCGACCTTGGCGCGCACCCGCGCCTCGGCCGAACGGTCGTCGGTTTCCGCGGCGACGAACACCGGCCGGGCCCACTCCTGCAGCACCGCGGCGTACACGTGTTCCTTGGAGCTGAAGTAGCGGTACAGGGTGCCCAGGGCGACCTGCGCATCCTCGGCGATGTCGCGCATCTGGATCTGGTCGTAGTCGCCGACCTTGAGCGCCGCCGTGGCGGCGGCCACGATCTGCGATCGGCGCGCCCGCTTGTAGGCCGGCAGCTCGCTGTGGCTCATGAGCGCGGCAGTCCCAGGATCATGGTCGCGATGATGTTGAGTTGGACCTCCATGGTGCCGCCGCCGATCAACTCCGCCGGCAACTGCAGGGTGTGCGCCAGGGCGGTGCCGTCGCGCTGCGCGACCAGCGACCCGCGGCCGGCGAATTCCATTGCGGCCGAACCGATCCGACGAAGGATGAGACCGGTGGCCACCTTGGCGATGCTGGTGGCCGGCCCCGGCGAATGCCCGGCCAGCCGGTTGAGGGTGTCGCGCAGCCCCAGCGCCGCGACCGCGTTGGTGGCCGCCCGGATCTCCCCGAGCGCCCGCATCAGGGCGTCGCGGTCCACGCCGGGTCGGTCGAACAGGACCCGCAGCACCGCCTCCCGGTCGTCCTTGAGATAGCCGCTGATGGCGGCGCGCTCGTTGGCCATCGTCGCGACCGCCAGCGACCAGCCGTCGGTCTCCCCGCCCACCAGCATGTCGTCGGGAACGAACACGTCGTCGAGGAACACCTCGTTGAAGTGCGCCTCGCCGGTGGCGGTCCGCAGCGGTCGCACGGTGATGCCCGGGGTCGTCATGTCGATCAGGAAGTAGCCGATGCCCTGGTGCTTGCGGGCGGCCGGGTCGGTGCGGGCCAGCAGCGCGCCGAAGTCGGCGCAGTCCGCCGAGGAGGTCCACACCTTCTGCCCGGTGACCCGCCAGCCACCGTCGACGCGGGTGGCGCGGGTGCTCAGCGACGCCAGGTCGGATCCGGCGCCGGGCTCGCTGAACAGCTGACACCACGCCACCGTGCCGCGCAGGATGGGCCCGGCGAAGCGGTCCTGCTGTGCCTCGGAGCCGAACGCCAGGATGGTGGGCAGGATCCATTCGGCGATCCCCAGGGAGGACCGGATCACCTCGGGACGCTTCTCGAATTCCTCGGCGATGATCAGCTGCTGCATCGCCGTGGCGTCCAGCCCCCACGGCGCCGGCAGGTGCGGGGCCAGCAGACCCGCGTCCGCCAGCAGGTCGCGCTGCGCCCCGCTGTAGAGATTGAGGTAGTCGGGGCTCTGCCGGCCGGGAGTGTCATTGCGCAAACCCGCTGCGCGGTCCAGGATTTCGACGACCCGCCGGCGGAACTCCGTCTCGGCCTCCGGCAACGTCACCGAGAAATCCCGGGCCGGGGCGTCGGGCTCGCCGAGCGCGCGGGCCCAGCGCCCCGCCGGCCCGCCGGCGGCGGCGAGGCTGATCGCGCGGCGCCAGTACAGGTGCAGGTCGTGTTCCCAGGTGTAGCCGATGGCGCCGAACATCGTCAGCGCGTCCAGCACCAGGTCCGGCAGGGCGGCGGTGGCGACGATGGCCGCCCCGGCAGCGGCCACGTCGCGTTGCGCGGGTGGCGCATCCAACGCCCGCCCGGCGTCCCAGGCCGCGGCGGCCGCGAGCTCGGCCTGCACATAGAGGTGCGCGGCCTTGTGCTGCAGCGCCTGAAAGGCGCCGATGGGTTTACCGAACTGCTCGCGGACCTTGAGGTGACCGATGACGTTGTCGGCGCACCAGCGGGCCACACCGGCCGCCTCGGCGGCCAACGCTGCCGCCGCGATGCACCGGGCCCGCTGCGCGTCGATGCCCTCGATGACGCCCGCACCCGCGACCAGGTGGTCGGCGACCCGCAGCGAACCCACGTCCCGGGTCAGGTCCGTCGGGGCCGCGGCGGTGACCGCCAGACCCGCACTTGCCGGGTCCAGCACCACCCACAGCGTGTCCCCGGCGTCGGTGGCCGCGCTGACCAGGATCCGTTGCGCGGCGCAGACGCCCAGCTCGGGCCCCACCTCGCCGCTCAGCGACCAGCCGCCGTCGACCGGGGTCGCGGACAGCCGGCCGGCCTCGGGCAGTACGACCGCGGCCGGTGCGCCGGCGGCGATGGCCGACAGCAGGGCATCGGCGGCGGGTCCGGGCTCGGCGGTGGCCGCGATCGCCCCGGCCACCATGGTCGCCAACAGCGGACCACCCAACAACGCATACCCGGCGGCGTCGAGCACGCACGCCGCGTCCGGCAGCTCGCCGCCCTGCCCGCCGCAGGACTCCGGCAGGTGCACCGCATGAAAGCCGTTTGCCACCAACGCATCCCAGAACTGCGGCGGCCGACCGGCCGCGAGGTCATCGAAGGCGGCCCGGGTCTGCTCCAGCGGCGCGTGACGCCGCGCGAAGCCGGCCACCGCGGCCGTCAGTTCGGTCTGTTCATCGCTCATCGCCAAGGGCACGGCGCGCATCCTCTCATCGACGAGCCGTGTACTTCAGCAGAGTGGGCCCGTCGGGGTTGTCGACGAACACCGGCGCCACCGGCATTCCGACCGACAGCTCGCCGGGCTCGACATCCACCAGTTCCGTGGCGAAGCGCGGCCCCTCGTCCCAGGCCACCACGGCGAGCAGGTGCGGTACCGCGTCGGCGAACTGCGGTGCGACCGGGCGCTGCGCGACGGCGAAGCTGACCAGCGTGCCCGCCCCGGAGATCTTGCGCCACTGAAGGTCGTCGGCCAGGGTGCCCGGTGCCAGCACGCGCGGATAGAACACGTGGCGATCCAGCGACGGCGAGTACTGGATCCACACCTCGTGGCGGCGCAACCCGTCCCAGTACGGTTGCGACACCGGGGTGGGCAGCGGCACGGGCCGGCTCATGGCGATGGTCATGGCGCTAATCCCCTTCCAGGACAAGGGCTTCTTGCTCGCTGAGCACGCCCCCGTTGCCGGACACGAAGGCCCGGTTGCAGTCGGCGAGCTGGGTCTGCCCGGCCCGGCCCATCAGCTGGCGGGTGGCGTCGCAGACGTGGTGCATGCCGCCACCGTTGCCCGGCTGGCCGTAGCCGAGCTGACCGCCCGCGGTGTTCATCGGGAAGTCGCCGCGAAACGTCAGGTCGTGAGTCGACACGAACTGCATGCCCTTGCCCTTTTCGCAGAACCCGGCGTCCTCCAGGGTGAGCAGGGCCGTGATGGTGTAGCAGTCGTAGATCGACACCATGTCCATCTGGGCCGGTGTCAGCCCGGCCATCGCGAAGGCCCGCGGGGCGATGTGTTGCATGGGGGTGGTCAGGGGGTCCTCGGCATAGACCGGTGACTTGTAGGGCACCCGTTCCCCGAATCCCTTGATCCACACCGGCCGGTGCCGGCCCTTGCGTGCCAGGCGTTCACCGGTGACCAACACGGCCGACCCGCCCATGCACGGCATGACGATCTCCAGCATGTGCAGCGGCGCCGCGATGATCGGGCTGGCCAGTACGTCCTCGACGGTCACCGGCTTGTCGGCGAACACGGCCCCGGGGGTGTGGTTGGCGTTGACCCGTTGGTCGACGACGATCTTGGCCATGGCCCGCTCGTCGTATCCGTAGGCCGCGGCGTACATCTGCGCCACCTGGGCATACGGGCCGTTCTGCCCCAGGTAGCCGTAGGGGATCTCGAACTCCGCCTGCGGGGAGCCGTACCGGAAGCTCGAGGCGCCGAAGTGCAGCGCGTCACCCATGTTGGGCAGCCGGTCGGGATGCATCGGCGTCAGGTAGTTCGCGGGGATGGCGCAGAGCACGGCTTCGCAGATGCCCAGTTCGATCGCGGCGGCGGCCCGCCACACCATGGCGGCGGCGCTGGCCCCGCCCAGGTCGACGTACTCGGCGAAGTTCACCTTCAGGCCCAGGTATTCGACCACGGTGGACGGCACGAAGATCTCGGACTCGAAGACTCCGGTCGTCACCAGGCCGTCCACGTCGGTCACGGACAGTCCGGCGTCGGCGACCGCCGCGGCGGCCAGCCGGGCCCACTGCTCGAGGAGGAACTCCGGCTTCCCCGTCGGAGTGCGTTCCGCCGGCAGTTCGTGGAAGCCGACGATCGCGGCTTCACCCCTCAGGCCCATCTGCGCCGTCCCTTCATCGTTTCGGGCAGCGTACTAGAATGAGAACCTGATTTCGGTTTTGCCCCTCAGGCGGTCGCGAACTCCCGCAGGCCCGCCGCCAGCGCCACGGGCACCTGCGCCTTGATCCGGGTTCCGGCCGCGGTGTGCTCGGTGGCATCGACGCGACCGATTTCGTGCACCCGGGCCACCAGGTCGCCCCGGTCGTAGGGAATCGTCACATCGACCGAGACGTCCGTCGGTTCGACCAACTCGCCCATCCGCTGCCGCAGCCGGTCCAGGCCCTCGCCGGTGTGCGCGGAGACGAAGACCGCGCCCGGCAGCGCACGACGCAACTTGGCCAGCTCCAGATCTCCGGCCGCGTCGATCTTGTTGACCACCAACAACTCCGGGGCCGGACGACCGTCGTGGTCGGCGATGACCTCGCCGACCACCTCCCGCACCGCCGCGATCTGCGCCATCGGATTGGCATCCGAACCGTCGACGACATGCACCAACAGGTCGGCGTCGAGCACCTCCTCCAGCGTGGACTGGAACGCCTCCACCAACTGCGTGGGCAGGTGCCGGACGAAGCCCACCGTGTCGGTCAGCACGAAGGCTCGACCGTCGTCGAAGGTGCCGCGGCGCGTGGTGGGCTCGAGCGTCGCGAACAGCGCGTCCTCCACCAGCACACCGGCGCCGGTCAGCGCGTTGAGCAGACTGGACTTGCCGGCGTTCGTGTAGCCCACGATCGCCACCTGCGCCACGTCGCTGCGGCGGCGGCCGCCGCGCTGCGTGTCGCGGATCTTCTTCATCTCCTTGATCTCGCGGCGCAGCTTGGACATCCGCTCGCGGATCCGACGACGGTCCGTCTCGATCTTGGTCTCACCGGGCCCGCGCGTGCCCACGCCGCCACCGGCACCACCGGCGCGACCGCCGGCCTGCCGGGACATCGACTCGCCCCAGCCCCGCAGCCGCGGCAGCATGTATTCCATCTGCGCCAACGAGACCTGCGCCTTACCCTCGCGGCTGGTCGCGTGCTGGGCGAAGATGTCGAGGATCAGCGCCGTGCGGTCGATCACCTTGACCTTGACCGCCTTCTCCAGCGCGACGAGCTGCGCCGGGGAGAGCTCGCCGTCGCAGATGACGGTGTCGGCCCCGGTGGCCAGCACCACTTCGCGCAGTTCGGCCGCCTTGCCCGAGCCGATGTAGGTCGACGGGTCCGGCTTGTCGCGGCGCTGGATCAGCCCTTCGAGCACCTCGGAGCCGGCAGTCTTGGCCAGCGCCGCCAGCTCGGCGAGGCTCGCCTCGGCCTCGGCGGCACTGCCCTCGGTCCAAACCCCCACCAGCACAACGCGTTCCAGGCGCAGCTGGCGATACTCGACCTCGGAGACGTCCTCGAGCTCGGTCGACAGCCCGGCGACCCGGCGCAGCGCCGAGCGGTCGTCGAGGGCCAGTTCACCGGCGGTGGGCTCGGCGGGGAAGCGTGATTCGTCAGTCATGGGCAGTGCCCGATGATGGCATGTCCGCTGCTGTACCCGCCAACGATTATCAAGTCTGCGCGCTCCACCAATCCGCGGCCAGTTCACCGTGCGCCAGCAGTACCGACGGGCCGCGCAGGTAGCTGGTTGCGTCGGTGATGGTGACCACCACCTCCCCGCCGGGAATCCGGACCGTCAACGTCCCCGTGTCCGCGTCGCGGTGCCGCAGCGCCGCCACCGCGGCGGCCACCGTGCCCGTCCCGCAGGACCGGGTCTCCCCCACCCCGCGTTCGTGGACGCGCATGCTGACCGTGTCGTCGACGGGGGCGGTGAGCACCTCGACGTTGACCCCGTCGGGAAACTGGCCGGCGTCGAAGGCCACCGGCGCGGCGACGTCCAGCGCGGCGAGCTCACCGGGCGTCAGCCTCGGGTCCACGCAGGCCAGATGCGGGTTGCCGACGTCGACGGCCAGGCCCTCGAATCCGCGTCCCCCCACGGTGGCCCGGCCGCGGCCGAACGGATTCGCCTTGCCCATGTCCACGGTGACCTCCGCGGTGACCGCGTCGTGCGCGTGCAGCACCACCGCGCGCGCCCCGGCCCGTGTCCCGACGACGAACTCGGAGCGGGGTTCGAGCCCGGTCGCGCGCAGGTAGTGGGCGAACACCCGGACGCCGTTGCCGCACATCTCGGCCACCGATCCGTCCGCGTTGCGGTAGTCCATGAACCAGTCGTCGGCGGTGACGCCGTCGGGCAGGTTCTCGAGGACCCCCGCCGCGGTGGCCGCCGCGGCCCGGGTCACCCGCAGCACGCCGTCGGCACCCAGGCCGCGCCGCCGGTCGCACAGCGCGGCCACCGCCGACGCGGACAGCTCCAGGTCGGCGGTCAGGTCGGGCAGCAGCACGAAGTCGTTCTGCGTGCCGTGGCCCTTGGCGAACTTCACCAGTTCAGGATACGTGGCGCCAGATCGCCATGGCCTGCTCGAGCAGATCGGCCCCCGCGCCGTCGAGCCAGCGGACCCGATAGTCGCGCCGGAACCAGGACCGCTGCCGGCGGACGTAGCGCCGGGTACCGATGAACGTCGGCTCGTGGCCGCCGTGTCCGTCGCCGCCGGCATCCAGGTCGGCGAGCACCTGCGCGTAGCCCAGCGCGCGGGACGCGGTCACGCCCTCGCGCAGCCCGACCTCGCACAGCCCGCGCACCTCCTCGACCAGCCCGCCGTCGAACATCGCCGCGGTGCGCAGCTGCAGTCGTCGGTCGAGAAGCTCGGTGTCCCAATCCAATCCGATGATGGCGGTGTCCCAGCGCGGCGTCGCGCCGATGGTGGGCGCCGACGCCGCGAAGGGCTCGCCGGTCAGTTCGACGACCTCGAGCGCCCGCACGATCCGACGTCCGTCGGTCGGCCGGATCGCCGCGGCCGCCGCCGGGTCACGGGTGCCGAGTTCGGCGTGCAGCGCGGCCGCACCGATCTCGGCGAGGCGCCGCTCCCAGCGGCTGCGCACCGCCGGATCGGTGGCCGGGAACGCCCAGTCGTCCAGCAGCGACTGCAGATAGAGCATGGAACCGCCGACGATCACCGGCAGCCGACCGCGTGCGGCGATGGCCTCCACATCGGCGGCCGCCGCCGCCTGATACCGCGCGACGGTGGCGGTCTCGACCACGTCGAGCACGTCGAGTTGGTGGTGCGGGACGCCGCGGCGCTCCTCGACCGCCAGTTTGGCGGTCCCGATGTCCATTCCGCGGTAGAGCTGCATGGCGTCGGCGTTGACGATCTCGCCGCCCAGGTGTTCGGCGAGGTCCAGCGCCAGCGCGGATTTTCCGGTGCCCGTCGGGCCGATGACGGCGATGGGTCTCACGGCCGCCAGACACCCGCGAAGTAGCCCACGCCGTAGGGGGCGCCCCGGTAGAACTCGTCGGCCGCACCGGGCGCCTCGAGGAGCCCGGCCAGCACGGCGAACGCCGCCCGGCCCACGACCGCGGCCGGCAGCGCGCGCAGGGCGGCGCCGTTCCCGCCGGCCAGCGCCTCGTCGAGGCGCTCCTGCACCGGCACCGAGCCCGGGTCGTGCCCGCCCGGCGCGCCCGCCGACAGGGTGTTGGCGCCATCGGCGACGAGAAGCACGCCGACGGGATCGGCCGCGGCGTCGATCTCGGCCCGCAGCCGAGCGCCGAGGTCGAGCGCCTCGGCGTCGGCGGCGTCGGCGGCCACACAGCGCACCGCGGCGCTCGCGTCCGGGGCGACCAGGCCGCGGACCCACCCCGTGATCAACGCGCACAGCGGCAGCTCGACCTGCTCGGAGGCGCTCAGCGACAGCCGGACCGGGACGTCGACGCCGTACCCCGCGAAGGTCCCCGCCGCCGACGGGCCGACCGCAGCGCCTCGCGGCCCCACACCGACGGCGATCCAGCGGGCGGGCAGCGCCGCCGCGGCGACGAGGACCGCCTCGCGGGCGAGCCCGAGTTCGTCGGCGGCGGTACCGGCCAGTTGCGGCACCAGCACCGGGGCCGAGGGGATGATCGCTACTGCCGTCAACACGGCATCAACGCTATCGGGGGCGCTCGGCGTGCACGGATACGCCTCCGACCTGGGACGCCGGGGTCCGCGGCGCGACTCATCCCGGCGACGATGTCGGCTTTGGCCATGCCCGGGGGAACTACCTGCTTGAATACCCCTGGAAGACAAGGCGCCGCGTCGCGCGGCAGTGCGCGGAGATATCCGCGTGGAGAGTAGGTACGGGCAGGTCATGACCACACAAGATCCGACGCACGGCGAATCGTCACCGGCACCGGCACCGACCCCGCGGCCGGTCCCCGGTCCGATTCCCCGGCCGGGCCCCCGGCCGGGACCGCACCCGGCGGCCGCGGTACCGGCTCCCCCGTCGAGCAATCCGCACAAGTTCGGGCGCGTCGACGCCGACGGCACGGTGTGGCTGATCAGTTCGGCCGGCGAGCGGGTCGTCGGATCCTGGCAGGCCGGCGACGCCGAGGCCGCCTACGCCCACTTCGGACGCCGGTTCGACGACCTGGCCACCGAGATCGCGCTGATGGAGTCCCGGCTGGAGTCCGGCACCGGCGACGCGCGCAAGATCAAGGCCGCCGCGGCGACGCTGGCCGAGAGCCTGCCCACGGCCAGCGTCCTCGGCGACGTCGACGCGCTGGCGGCCCGGCTGGCCAAGATCGCCGAGCACGCGGAATCGGCGGCCGCCGAGGAGAAGGCCAAGCGCGAGGAGCATCGCGCCGCCCAGACCGCGCGCAAGGAGGCGTTGGCCGCCGAGGCCGAGGAACTGGCCGCCAACGCCACCCAGTGGAAGGCGGCCGGCGACCGGTTGCGGGCGATCCTCGACGAGTGGAAGACCATCACCGGCCTGGACCGCAAGACCGACGACGCCCTGTGGAAGCGCTACTCGTCGGCGCGCGAGACGTTCAACCGGCGCCGCGGTTCGCACTTCGCCGAGTTGGACCGCGAGCGCGCCGGCGCCCGGCAGGCCAAGGAGAAGCTGTGCGAGCGCGCCGAGGCGCTCTCGGATTCGACGGACTGGGGACCCACCAGCGCGGCGTTCCGTGACCTGCTGGCCGAGTGGAAGGCGGCCGGACGCGCGTCCAAGGACGTCGATGATGCGCTGTGGCGGCGGTTCAAGGCCGCACAGGACACCTTCTTCTCCGCGCGCAACGCGGTGACCGCCGAACGCGATGCCGAGTTCAAGGCCAACGCCACCGCCAAGGAGGCGCTGCTGGTGGAGGCCGAGAAGATCGACACCTCCGACCCGGACGCGGCCCGTTCGGCGCTGCGTGCCATCACCGACCGCTGGGACGAGATCGGCAAGGTGCCGCGCGAGCGCACCGACTTGGAGCGGCGGCTGCGCGCGGTGGAGAAGAAGATCCGCGACGCGGCCGACGCGGGCTGGACCGACCCGCAGGCGCAGGCGCGGGCCGAGCAGTTCCGCGACCGGGTCGCTCAGTACGAGAAGCAGGCCGAGAAGGCCGAGGCCGCGGGCCGCACCAAGGAGGCCGAGGAGGCCCGGGCCAACGCCGAGCAGTGGCGGCAGTGGGCTGCCGCGGCCGAGGGGGCGCTCACCAAGAAGCGCTGAGGGCCCCCTAGTTGGTGGGCGGCTCTTCGGGCGGCAGGTTGTCCAACAACCCCTTGGACTGGCGCTCCGCCGCTTCTCGGCGTCGGGCCTCTTCGGCGGCCAGTTGCACCGCCGTGCGCGTCCAGACGACGCGCGCCCAGTGGAAGGCCAACAGGATCACGGCCACCCAGGCGATCACCAGCCCGATGCCCGGGCCCGGGTAGCCCGTCGCCGCGGTTTGTCGGGTCCAGATCGCGAGCATCCCGGCGACCGCCGCCACGGAGGAGCCGGCCAGCGCCACCCAGGCCAACGCCCAGCGCCGGGTCAGCAGTCCGAGCATGGAAAAGCCGACGCCGAAGATCAGTGCCAGCCAGGCGAACAACCGGTGCGGCATCGCGATGCCGGCGTCGAGCGCGGCGTCGGTGCCCAGCAACACGTCGACGCCGCGGGCGCCGCCGGTGTGCGGCAGGGCGAACGAGCCCAGCAGCACGAACACCAGGATGGCCACCACCAGAGCCCTGGCCCCGGGGTTGATCTCCCGGGCGATGCGCCGTTCGGCCGCCTCGATGTCGGCCCGGAAGCCCTCGAAACCGTCGGATCCCTGCGGCGCGCTCATCGGGCACACCCCGACGTCGCGGGCACCGCCGCCGGGGCCCCGAGCCCCGGCAGGCCGAGGCCCACCGTGCGGGGCCGCAGCCCCGCCTCGTGAGCGTCGCCGGCCCGGGTGCGACGGTGCTGGTGCAGCACGCCGTCGGCGATCAGGTGGTGCGGCGCGGCCCCGGTGATGACGGTGGTCACCACGTCGCCGGGACGGACCTCGGCCGCGCCCGGGGCGAAGTGCACCAGGCGGCCGTCGCGCGCGCGCCCACTCATCCGCGCCGTCGCGGTGTCCTTGCGGCCCTCGCCGGCCGCCACCAGGATCTCCACGGTCTTGCCGAGTTGCGCCTTGTTCTGCTGCAGGGAAATCTCCTCCTGAACCGCGATGAGTCGTTCATACCGTTCCTGGACCACCGCTTTGGGCAGTTGGTCGGGCAACTCGGCGGCCGGGGTGCCCGGCCGCTTGGAGTACTGGAAGGTGAAGGCGCTGGCGAATTGCGCGCGCCGCACCACCTCCAGCGTCGCCTCGAAATCCGCTTCGGTCTCCCCCGGGAACCCGACGATGATGTCGGTGGTGATCGCCGCGTGCGGCATTGCCGCGCGGACCCGGTCGATGATGCCCAGGAACCGCTCGGCGCGGTAGGACCGCCGCATGGCCTTGAGGACCCGGTCGGAACCGGACTGCAACGGCATGTGCAGGGCCGGGCACACATTCGGCGTCTCGGCCATGGCCTCGATGACGTCGTCGGTGAACTCCGCCGGGTGCGGCGAGGTGAAGCGGACGCGCTCCAGGCCCTCGACGCGCCCGCAGGCCCGCAGCAACGCAGCGAACGCACCGCGGTCGCGGGGCGTGTCGGGGTCGGCGAACGAGACACCGTAGGCGTTGACGTTCTGCCCCAGCAGGGTCACCTCCAGCACGCCCTGGCTCACCAGCGACTCGACCTCGGCGAGGATGTCCCCGGGCCGGCGGTCCACCTCCTTGCCGCGCAACGCGGGCACGATGCAGAACGTGCAGGTGTTGTTGCACCCCACCGAGATGGAAACCCATCCCGCATAAGCGGATTCGCGCGCCGCCGGCAGCGCGGACGGAAACTCCTCGAGCGCTTCGGCGATCTCCACCTGGGCCTCGCGGTTGTGCCGGGCGCGCTCGAGCAGCGCGGGTAGCGAGCCGATGTTGTGGGTGCCGAACACCACGTCGACCCAGGGCGCCCGCCCCAGCACCGCGTCGCGATCCTTCTGCGCCAGGCAGCCGCCGACCGCGATCTGCATGTCGGGGTCCCGCTGTTTCCGCGGGGCGAGGTGGCTGAGGTTGCCGTACAGCTTGTTGTCGGCGTTCTCCCGGACCGCGCACGTGTTGAAGACCACGATGTCGGCGTCGGTGCCCTCGGCAGCGCGGCGGTACCCGGCGGCCTCCAGCAGGCCCGCCAGTCGCTCCGAATCGTGGACGTTCATCTGGCAGCCGTAGGTCCGGACCTGATAGGTGCGGGTGGTGGCCGCAGACGCCGCAGCGGGCGGCTGCGTCGCGGGTGCACAGGCCGAAGTCACCCGTCCATGGTACGGACGGGTGACGGCCAGACCCAATTCGACGCCTGGCCCGCCTGCGCGCAGATCCGGGTATTCCTGGGTAAGGTCTTGGCCCATGGCCGCCGCTGCTGACAACGACGTGCCGATGATCTCCCTGCGTGCGGTCAACAAGCGCTTCGGCGACCTCCACGTGCTCCGGGACATCGACCTCGAGGTGCGGCGCGGTCAGGTGATCGTGGTGCTCGGGCCGTCCGGGTCGGGCAAGTCCACCCTGTGCCGGGCCATCAACCGGCTCGAGCCGATCGATTCGGGCACCATCACCATCGACGGCCGGGTGCTGCCCGCCGAGGGACGTCAGCTCGCCGAACTACGCAGCGACGTCGGAATGGTGTTCCAATCGTTCAACCTGTTCGCCCACAAGACCATTCTGGAGAACGTCGCGCTGGCGCCGACGAAGGTCCGCAAGCGACCCAAGGACCAGGCCCGCTCGGAGGCGATGGCGCTGCTGGAACGGGTGGGCGTGGCCGATCAGGCCGACAAGTACCCCGCCCAGCTCTCCGGCGGGCAGCAGCAACGGGTCGCGATCGCCCGCTCGTTGGCCATGAATCCCAAGGTGATGCTGTTCGACGAGCCGACCAGCGCGCTGGACCCGGAGATGATCAACGAGGTCCTGGCGGTGATGGGCGCGCTGGCCGAGGGCGGGATGACCATGCTGGTGGTCACGCACGAAATGGGCTTCGCCCGCCGCGCCGCCGACCGGGTGGTGTTCATGTCCGACGGGGCGATCCTCGAGGACGCGCCGCCCGAGGAGTTCTTCTCCAATCCCCAGACCGACCGCGCCAAGGACTTCCTCGGGAAGATCCTCAATCATTGATGGCGAAAGGAAACCCCATGCCCACCTTCCGATTCCGTCGTGCGGCGGCCGCCGTGATCGCCGCGGTGCTCCCGCTGTCCCTGGCCGCGTGCGGCGGGGGTGACGAGAACAAGATCGTGATCGGCACCAAGTTCGATCAGCCCGGCCTGGCCAACAAGAATCCGGACGGCACCATGAGCGGGTTCGACGTCGACGTGGCCCGCTACGTCGCCGACAAGCTGGGGTACACCCCCGAGCAGATCGAGTGGAAGGAAGCGCCGTCCGGCCAGCGGGAGACACTGATCCAGAACGGTCAGGTCGACTACATCGTCGCGACCTACTCGATCACCGATGCCCGCAAGGAGAAGGTCGACTTCGCCGGCCCATACCTGCTCACCGGTCAGAGCCTGCTGGTCCGCGCGGACAACACCGACATCACCGGCAAGGACTCGCTGGAGAACAACAAGGTGCTGTGCTCGGTGACCGGATCCACCCCGGCGCAGAAGATCAAGGACGAGTTCCCCGGCGTCCAGCTGCAGCAGTACGACACCTATTCCGCGTGCGTCGAGGCGCTGAAGAACAACGCGGTCGACGCCCTGACCACCGACGAAGTGATCCTGGCCGGGTACGCCGCGCAGACCCCGGGCGCGTTCAAGATCGTCGGCGAGCCGTTCTCCGAGGAGCGCTACGGCATCGGGCTCAAGCAGGGCGACGACGAGCTGCGCGGCAAGATCAACGACGCCCTCGAACAGATGCTGTCCGACGGCGCCTGGCAGGACGCGTTCGAGCAGAACCTCGGCCCGGCCGGCATCGCCACGCCGACGCCGCCCGCGGTCGATCGCTACTGAGATCGCGCACGGGGCCGATTGATCAGTGGAGGTCTTGACCGAATACCACGAGCAGGTCCTGGCGGCGTTCGTGGTGACCATCAAGCTGACGCTGTACTCGGCCCTGGGCGCGTTGGTGCTGGGCACGGTGCTGGCCGCCATGCGGCTGGCGCCCGTGCCGGTGCTGAACTGGCTCGGCGCCGGCTACGTGCACCTGATGCGTAATACGCCGCTGACGCTGATCCTGCTGTTCTGCTCGTTCGGGGTGTCCCAGACGTTGGGATTCACGCTGGCCGACGCCAGTTCCCCGACCTCGGTCGCCGACAGCAACTTCCGGCTGGCGGTGCTGGGCCTGGCGGTCTACACGGCGTCCTTCGTCTGCGAGACGATCCGCTCCGGGGTGAACACCGTGCCGCTGGGACAGGTCGAGGCCGCCCGTTCGCTCGGGTTCACCTTCAGCCAGAACCTGCGAATGATCTTGCTGCCGCAGGCGTTCCGCGCGGTGATCATTCCGCTGGGTTCGGTGCTGATCGCGCTGACCAAGAACACCACGATCGCCTCGGCCATCGGCGTCGCCGAGGCCGCGCTGCTGATGAAGGAGATGATCGAGAACACCGCGGCCCTGATCGCCGTCGGCACGATCTTCGCGGTCGGGTTCGTGGTCCTGACCCTGCCGATGGGGTTGTTCTTCGGGTGGCTGAGCAAGCGCCTGGCGGTCGCCCGATGAAGTTTCTCATTCGCTTGCTGAGTTTCAACCGCGCGACCGTGCTCTTCGACGCGCCGGGGCCGCGGGCGCGGGTGCGCAACTGGATCATCACCGCGGTCACCGTGTACGCCTTCGTGGAGGTGTACAAGATGGTGCGGCGCGGCCTGGCCGAGAAGGGCCAGTTGACGCCCGAGAAGTGGCGGCCGTTCCTGACCGCCGACCTGTGGCGGACCTACGTACTGCCCGGCATCCAGGGCACGCTGACCGCCGCCGCGATCTCCATCGTGCTGGCGCTGGCGCTCGGCCTGCTGCTCGGCGTCGGCAGGATGGCGCCGAATCCCGCGGTGCGGTGGGCCTGTTCGGTGTTCGTGGAGTTCTTCCGCGCCGTGCCCGTGCTGATCATGATGATCTTCGCGTACTTCCTGTTCGCGCAGTACGGCGTGTTCGCCTCCAAGCATGTGGCGCTGGCCGGGGTGATCACGGGTCTCACGCTCTACAACGGTGCGGTGATCGCCGAGATCGTCCGGACCGGCGTGCAGACCTTGCCGCGTGGGCAGGCCGAGGCCGCCGCGTCGCTGGGGCTGCGCTGGGGCCAGACCATGCGTTCGATCCAGCTGCCGCAGGCGATCACGGCGATGTTGCCGGTGCTGATCTCACAGTTGGTGGTGGTGCTCAAGGACACCGCGATCGGCTATCAGATCACCTTCGTGGAGATGGTCCGGCAGGGCACCGTGGTCGGGTCGGCCTACGGCAACTTCGTTCCGGCGTTGATGGTGATCGCGGTGCTGATGATCACGTTGAACATCGCACTGTCGGTGGTGGCCACCCGGGTCGAACGTCGACTGCGACGGTCCCAGCGGGCACCCGAACCGTTGGCCGCCGCGCAGACCGCCGAGCAACCCGGCGATTAGACGCGCCGGCGCTCCCGTTCGGCCGCGAGCTCGGCGCTGACGACATCGAAGGCCATGCCCTGGTTGTAGCCGCGACGGGCCAACATCCCGACCAGCCGCCGGGTCACCTTGAGATCGTCGTCGTCGCCGAGGCGTTCGCGGCGCAACTTGTTGCGCACCAACTCCTCGGCGCGGGTCCGCTCGGCCCCGGCATCGATGTCGGCCAGCGCGGCGTTGATCACCTCGTCGTCGACACCCTTGGTGCGCAGTTCGGCGGCCAGCGCGCGCCGGCCCTTGCCGGCGTTGACCCGGCGGGAACGCACCCACTGCTCGGCGAAGTCGGCGTCATCGATCAGGCCGACCTCGGTCAGGCGATCCAGCACCACCTCGCCGACGTCGTCGGGATAACCCCGCTTGGCCAGCTGCCCGGCCAGCTCGGCGCGGGTCCGGGCCCGCACGGTGAGCAGGCGCAGGCACAGTGCCCGCGCCTGCTCGGCGCGCTTGACCGGGTCAGAAGTCGACGGGGGCTGGGAGGACACCGTCATCGCTCACGTCGTCGGTCACCACCGCGCCGATCCCGAGCTTCTCCTTGATCTTCTTCTCGATCTCGTCGGCGGCCGCCGGGTTGTTCAGCAGGAAGTTGCGGGCGTTCTCCTTGCCCTGCCCCAGCTGCTCGCCCTCGTAGGTGAACCACGACCCGGACTTGCGGATGAAGCCGTGCTCGACACCCATGTCGATGAGCGAGCCCTCCTTGGAGATGCCCTTGCCGTAGAGGATGTCGAACTCGGCCTGCTTGAACGGCGGCGAGACCTTGTTCTTGACCACCTTGACGCGAGTGCGGTTGCCGACCGCGTCGGTGCCGTCCTTGAGCGTCTCGATGCGGCGGACGTCCAGGCGGACCGAGGAGTAGAACTTCAACGCCTTACCGCCGGTGGTGGTCTCGGGCGAGCCGAACATCACGCCGATCTTCTCCCGCAGCTGGTTGATGAAGATGGCCGTGGTGCCCGAATTGTTCAGCGCACCGGTCATCTTCCGCAGCGCCTGGCTCATCAGGCGGGCCTGCAGGCCGACGTGACTGTCGCCCATCTCGCCCTCGATTTCGGCGCGCGGCACCAGCGCGGCCACCGAGTCGATGACCAGGATGTCCAGCGCACCCGAACGGATCAGCATGTCGGCGATCTCCAGCGCCTGCTCGCCGGTGTCCGGCTGGGAGACCAGCAGCGCGTCGGTGTCCACGCCCAGCGCCTTGGCGTACTCGGGATCCAGCGCGTGCTCGGCGTCGATGAACGCCGCGATCCCGCCGGCGGCCTGGGCGTTGGCCACCGCGTGCAGCGCGACGGTGGTCTTACCCGAGGACTCCGGGCCGTAGATCTCGATGACGCGGCCGCGGGGCAGACCGCCGATGCCCAGCGCCACATCCAGGGCGATCGATCCGGTGGGGATGGTCGAGATCGGCTGGCGGGCCTCTTCGCCGAGGCGCATCACCGAGCCTTTGCCGTAACTCTTCTCGATCTGGGCCATCGCCAGTTCGAGGGCCTTCTCGCGGTCGGGGGCCTGCGCCATGATGGTGCCTCTCCAGTAGTCGTGGTTGACCGGGTTCCGGTCGGTTGGCTGTGACGTTAGAACAGCCCTACGACAAAACTCATCGGTCGAACGTTGACCACGATAGCGAACAGGTGTTCGAACGCAAGTAGGCGCGCCGCGCGTGTCAGCCGAGGCCGTGCAGCGCCTCGGCCAGCTCCGCGGGCCGGGACAGAAACGGCGAATGCCCGCCCGGCAACTCCAGGACCGCCGCGGTCAGTCGCTCCGGCGCCACCCGTCGTGACCAGTCCGGATGCAGGATCCGATCCTCCGCGCACACGATCGCCGTGGCCGGCACCGCCGGCAGCGGACCCGACGGCCAGACCTCGGTCGGCGGCCCGTAGGCCTGGGGGCGCAGCCGGGCCACCGCCGCGGCCGCGACGTCGGCCGCACAGTCCTGGTAGAGCAGCTCGCGGGCCAGGTCGGCGTCGGCCCAGACGGTGCATCCGTCGGTCCGGCGCAACCCCTTGAGATAGGCCGGATCCGTCATCCCGCCGGCGCGTTCCTGATCGGACTGGCTGCGTCCGGGGTCCGGGATCATCGCGCACAGGTAGACCGCGTGCCGCACCGGCGCGCGCCGCGCCACCAACGGCAGCACGTTGCCGCTCAACGAGTGACCGACCACGATCGGGTCCGTGGCGGCACCCATGGCCGCCACCACCGCCTCGGCGTAGTCGTCGAAAGTGGCCGCGGGATCGTCGGACGGCAGGTCCACCGCGACGACCCGGTGGCCGCGCCGCTCGAGTTCGGGGGTCAACCGCTCCCAACACCACGCGCCGTGCCAGGCGCCGTGCACCAGGACGAACGTGCTCACCGCGCCCACCCTCTCACCACTGCTCGCGGGGCACGTCGAAATCCGCGCACAGCGCCCGCCAGACGTCCCGCGGTTCGACGCCGTCCTCGATGGCCTGGGCGGCGGTGCGTCCCCCCACGGTGCTCAACACGTGATCGACCAGCAGCGAAGAGCCCCGAACCGCGCCGAACTGCGCACGGACCAGTTCGTGGAATTCGGTCAATCGCACACCGACGAATCTACCCAACCACGTCCTGGCACACCCGTACCGGATCGGCCACCCCGGCCACCGACGCCCCGGCGGCGCGGGCGGCCTCGCGATAGCCCGGCGCGGCCAGCACCTGCCCGACGGCGGCGACCAGCGCCTCGCCTGTCAGCGGCCGGATCAGTTCGCCACTGCCTTGCCGCACAACGCGATTCGCCATCTCCCACTGGTCGCCCCCGCCCGGAACCACCACCATCGGCACCCCCGCCAGCAAGGTCTTTGCCACGATGCCGTGGCCACCGCCGCAGATCATCAGGCTCGCACCGGTGAGCAGTTCGTCCTGCCGTCCCAGGCCGACGACCGCCCACGGTGGCACCTCCAGGTCGGCGCCACCCAGCCGTGAGACGGCCACCCGGGCGCCGGCGGGCAGGGTTTGACCGGGCACCAGGTGTCGCAACGCCAGTTCGGCCATCCCGGTGGCGCCGGTGGTGGCCGTCGAGGGCGCCACCACGATCAACGGGCCGTCGCCGGGCGGCGGGGTCAGCACCTCGGCGGTCGGTTCGAAGTGCAGGGGCCCGACCACGACCGCCTCGGCGGGCCAGTCCGGGCGGGGCACCTCGAGCGCGGGCAGCGTGGCGATCAGCCGACGGGCCGGGCCCGGGTCGGAGGCGGGCAAGCCGATGTGCCGCCGCGCCGCGGACCGCTGCGCCAGCCCGGCGCGCCAGGAGCGCTCGGTGAGCTTACGCATGACGGCGTCGCGCAGCCGGCCGCGCAGCCCCGTGCCGGGCGCGAGCCCGCTGCCCAACGGCGGCAGGCCCTTGGAGGGCAGGTAGAGCGGATGCGGGTTGAGCTCCACCCAGGGGATGTCGAGCAACTCCGCGGCCATCCCGCCGCACGCGGTGATGACGTCGGAGACCACCAGGTCCGGCGCCAGCGCGGCGAGCGGCTCCGCGTTGAGCACCGCCATCCGCGCGGCGCGGCGGTGGATCTTCTCCCCCGCGTCCGCGTCGTCGTCCTCGTCGGTGGGGTCCAAGCCCAGCAATTCGGTGGCCGCCAACCCCGCCTCGCGGGCCGCCGGCAGCCACTCGACGCCGGTGAACAACGTCGGTTCGGCCCCGGCGGCCCGCAGCTTGCGGCACAGCGCGATCGCCGGGAACGCATGACCGGGATCGGGGCCGGCGACCACCGCAATTCGCATCGCCACAGCCTGCCATAGCGCATTAGGCTGTCCCCCATGACGGAGCACAGCATCGATCTCGGTGCCGCAGCCAGCGAAGAAGCCAACATCGCCACCGTGGAGAAGCTCTTCTCCGCGCTGCGCGACAAGGACCTCGACACCGCCGAGTCGTCGCTCAGCGACTACGTCGTGTATCAGAACGTGGGCCTGCCGACGATCCGCGGCAGCAAGCGGGCCATGAAGCTGTTCGCTGGGATGCAGCGCCCCAGCATGGGATTCGATTTCAAGATCCACCGGACCGCCGCCGACGGCGAGACCGTGCTCAACGAGCGCACCGACGTCATCGCCGTGGGGCCGGTGCGGCTGCAGTTCTGGGTGTGCGGTGTCTTCGAGGTCCGCGACGGCCGCATCACGCTGTGGCGCGACTACTTCGACTTCTTCGACATGACCAAGGCCCTGGTGCGCGGCCTGCTGGGGGCCGTCGTCCCGGCGCTGCGCCCCACGCTGTGACCCGCGTCATTGCCGCAGGTTGATAGCCTTTTATCACCATGAGCAACAACGCCGCCGCGACCAAGCCGAACCTCTGGCAGTACGTCCGCTACTGCTACGGCGGTCGCCTGCCCGCGTCGATGCGCGACTGGGTCCGTCACGACCTGGCCGGCAAGGGCGCCACCCGCCGCATGATGGTCCGGATGTTCATCCCGGCGGTGCTGATCCTGCTGCCGTTCTGGTTCATCCCGACGTCGCTGTACGTGCACATCGGCATGACGGTGCCGATCCTGATCCCGTTCGTGTACTTCTCCCACGCCCTGAACAAGGTGTGGCGGCGGCACATGCTGCGGGTGCACGGACTGGACCCCAGCCTGGTCGACGAGATCTCGCGGCAGAAGAGGGCGCGGACCCACCAGGCGTACGCCGAGAAGTACGGCCCGCGCACCGGGCCGCCTTCCAGTCACGACGTGTGATGCGCCCGGGGAGTCCCGTTCAGGCCCGGCGCAACTGACCGAGCTCGTCGAACGCCTGCGCCCAGCCCAACAGCCGATCGGTGGCATCGGTCAGCTCGCTGCGATAGCGGTGCTGGGAAGCCTGCAGCTGCGGCGACGGCGCGCCCCCACCGTTGGCCGCGGACACCAATTGCGCTGCGGCGGTGACCATCTCGTTGTACTGCCGCACACCCACCCCGAGCTGGGCGGTGTAGGCGTTGATGGTCGGCACCAGGTACGCCCGCGAGTTCGGAGTCGTGGTGGCCGCCTGCTCCATCGAGACCACCTCAGCGGCGGTGGCGGCCATCGCGGTCGCGGTCTGATTCGCCGCCGCGGTCAGTTCCTGGATCTCCCCGTCGGGCAGCAGGTTGGTGCGTTCCATGACGCCCAGCAGCGAGAACAGCCCACGTTCGGAGGCCCCGAGGGCATACATCGCCGGGCGGGCCGCCGAACCGTGCGGCGGCAGTCGTCGCGTGCTCGCGGGCCGCTGCGCGGGCAGCGGCGTGGAACGCAGCCACCGGTACCGCAGGAAGGCCAGGGTGGCCGGGAAGGCGGCCCCGGCGGCGAGCAGGCCCGGGATCAGCAGCGCCCACGCCGGCGTGCTCCAGCTGGCCAGTAGCACCGTGACCAGGATGCAGAACAGCGTCGCGAAACTGAACGCCAGGCCGATGCGCAACGCCCATTTGCGTTTTCGCAGCAGCCGGGCGCGCGGGTCGGCCGCCAGGCTGAGTTTGTGCGCGAGTAGGTCGGCGGCCTCACTGGCGCCGTCGAGCCCCCGTTGAAGTACTGCTCGCCAGCGCTTGGCGGTGGGCATGACCCCCATGATCGACCTTCTCGTGTTGCTCGGGTGTGCGTGGGCCTACTGGCCCAGCGGTTTCTCCGGGGCGGCCTCGGTAGCCGGGGTCGCGGGGTTCGGCTGGGCGGCGCCGGGGGTTCCGGAGGTCAGGGACTCACCGCGCATCGACGCGCGGATCTGCTCCAGCCGGGAATGGCCGGCCATCTCGACGCTGGCCTGCTGAACCTCGAGCATGCGGCCCTGCACCGAGTTCTGCGCCAGCTCCGCCTCGCCCATGGCGTTGGCGTAGCGACGTTCGATCTTGTCGCGGACCTCGTCGAGGCTCGGGGTGTTGCCGGGCGCGGCGATCTCGGTCATCGACCGCAGCGAGGCGCTGACCTGCTCCTGCATCTTGGCCTGCTCGAGCTGGCTGAGCAGCTTGGTGCGCTCACCGATCTTCTGCTGCAGGACCATCGCGTTCTGCTCGACGGCCTTCTTGGCCTGACCCGCGGCCTGCAGGGCCTGATCGTGCAAAGTCTTGAGGTCTTCGACGCTCTGCTCGGCGGTCACCAGCTGCGCCGCGAACGCCTCGGCGGCGTTGTTGTACTCGGTGGCCTTGGCGGCGTCGCCCCCGGCGACGGCCTGGTCGGCCAGCGTGATCGCCTGGCGCACATTGGCCTGCAGCTTCTCGATGTCGGCCAGCTGCCGGTTCAGCCGCATCTCGAGCTGACGCTGGTTACCGATCACCTGGGCGGCCTGCTGGGACAGCGCCTGGTGCTGCCGCTGGGCTTCTTCGATGGCCTGCTGAATCTGCACCTTGGGGTCGGCGTGCTCGTCGATCTTCGAGTTGAACAGCGCCATCAGGTAGCGCCATGCCTTTACGAACGGGTTGGCCATGAGTTCATGCCGCCTAACGTTGTCGATGCTCCGTGGTGTGACTCAGCCTGCGCAGACCAATTTATCGGTTCGGGGACCCGCGCCACACTCCCCTACTTCAATTGGCGCGTCGCGGCAGATCAGGCCACCGCCATCGCCACCGGATTGACCGGTCCGATGACGACCTTGGTGGCGGCGTCGACGCGCGCGGACCCGTCCGAGGCGCGGTCGGCGTACTCGTGGTGCGCCATCTGTTCGCCCGCATCCGTGAGCACCTGGGACAGTGGGAGGTCCAGCGCGGAACAGATCGCGCTCAGCAGCTCGCTGGAGGCCTCCTTGCGGCCGCGTTCGACCTCCGACAGGTAGCCGAGGCTGACCCGAGCCGAATCCGAGACCTCGCGCAGGGTGCGGCCCTGCGACGAGCGGGCGCGACGCAGCACGTCGCCAATGACCTCGCGCAGCAACAACGTCATCGTGTCTCCTTTACTCCGCGGCCCGTCGGCGGGACGGCGCGCGGTGCGCGGACTTCGTCGGACTCTGAGGTGAATAACGTCTACCGGGCGGGGTTTGGTTCCCGCGGAGCCCGACGAATGTCCCGGAGCGCCGAGATGAGGTAGTCGAGCCCGGTGAGCACCGTGAGCACGATGGCCAGGCCCATCACCGCCCAGGCCGTGGTGTGCCAGATCTGCGGCCAGGCGTCCAGCGGCAGCACGAACAGTCCGATGGCCACGGCCTGCACCATGGTCTTGAGCTTGCCGCCGCGGCTGGCTGGGATCACCCCACGACGCAGGACGGCGAACCGCAGCACGGTGATGCCGATCTCGCGGATCAGGACCACCACCGTCACCCACCACGGCAGGTCCCCGAGCATCGACAGCGCGATCAGCGCCGAGCCGATCAGCAGCTTGTCCGCGATCGGATCGGCGAGCATGCCGAACTCGGTCACCATGTCGTACTTGCGGGCCAGCTGGCCGTCGAGCCGGTCGGTGATGACCGCGACCGCAAAGATCGTGAACGCGGCGATGCGGTTGGCGAACTCGTGCCCGTCGCCGGCGAAGAGCACCAGCAGGAACGCCGGAACGAGCACCAGCCGCAGCACGGTGAGCAGGTTGGCGATGTTGATCACCGGAGGGCGCCGGGCCGCCGGTTCAGTTTCAGGGTGCCCCGACACCGCCACAGAATATCGGGTGGCATGGACCACCTCGGCAACCGATACTGTCCACCCGTGAGCCAGCCACAATCCATCGCCCCGATCGTGCGTCGCGCCCGCACCTCCGACGTGCCGGCGATCAAGCGTCTGGTGGACACCTACGCCGGCAAGATCCTGCTGGAGAAGAACCTGGTCACGCTGTATGAGGCGGTCCAGGAATTCTGGGTGGCCGAGCTCGACGGCGAGGTCGTCGGCTGCGGTGCCCTGCACGTGATGTGGTCGGATCTCGGCGAGGTCCGCACGGTCGCGGTCGACCCCAAGGTCAAGGGCCGCGGGGTCGGTCACGCCGTGGTGGAAAAGCTGCTCGAGGTGGCACGTGAGCTGGAACTCGAGCGGTTGTTCGTGCTCACCTTCGAGACGCAGTTCTTCAGCGCCCACGGCTTCCGCGAGATCGACGGCACCCCGGTGACCGCCGAGGTGTACGAGGAGATGTGCCGCTCCTACGACATCGGCGTCGCCGAGTTCCTGGACCTGAGCTACGTCAAGCCCAACATCCTGGGCAACACCCGGATGCTGCTCGTCCTCTAGCCCCGCCCCTAGAAGTCCGGCTCGTCGTCGGTGTCGGAGTCGGTGTCCTCGGCACCGCCGCCGCGGATCAGCGCCAGGGTGGCCGCCAGCTCGTCGGGTTTGACCAGCACCTCGCGCGCCTTGGAGCCCTCCGACGGCCCGACGATGTCGCGCGTCTCCATGAGGTCCATCAGCCGGCCCGCCTTGGCGAACCCGACCCGAAGCTTGCGCTGCAGCATCGAGGTGGAGCCGAACTGCGAGGACACGACGAGTTCGACGGCCTGCAGGAAGACATCGAGATCGTCGCCGATGTCGGGGTCGACATCCTTGCGCTCGCCCGCCTTCACCGCGGTCACGCCGTCGGTGTACTCCGGCTCGGCCTGCGCCTTGCAGGCCTCGACGACGGCCTGGATCTCCTCGTCGGTGATGAACGCGCCCTGCAGCCGGATGGGCTTGTTGGCGCCCATCGGCAGGAACAGGCCGTCGCCCATACCGATCAGCTTCTCGGCGCCCTGCTGGTCGAGGATGACGCGGCTGTCGGTGAGCGACGACGTCGCGAACGCCAGCCGCGACGGCACGTTGGTCTTGATCAAACCGGTCACCACGTCCACCGACGGCCGCTGGGTGGCCAGCACCAGGTGGATGCCCGCGGCGCGCGCCTTCTGGGTGATCCGCACGATGGCGTCCTCGACGTCGCGCGGCGCGGTCATCATCAGGTCCGCGAGCTCGTCGACGATCGCCAGGATGTAGGGGTAGGGCTTGTACTCCCGGTTGCTGCCCAGCGGCGCGGTGATCTCGCCGGACCGCACCTTCTCGTTGAACACGTCGATGTGCCGCACCCGGGAGGCCTGCATGTCCTGGTAGCGCTGCTCCATCTCCTCGACCAGCCAGGCCAGCGCCGCGGCGGCCTTCTTCGGCTCGGTGATGATCGGGGTGATGAGGTGCGGAATCCCTTCGTACGGCGTGAGTTCCACCATCTTGGGGTCGATCAGGATCATCCTGACCTCCTCCGGGGTGGCCCGCGCCAGCAACGACACCAGCATCGAGTTGACGAAGCTGGACTTACCCGAACCCGTCGACCCGGCCACCAGCAGGTGCGGCATCTTCGCCAGGTTGGCCGAGATGAAGTCACCCTCGATGTCCTTGCCGAGCCCGATCACCAACGGGTGGTGGTCTTTTCGGGTCTCCGGGGCGGTCAGGACGTCGGCCAGCCGGACCATCTCCCGGTCGGTGTTGGGCACCTCGATGCCGACGGCGGACTTGCCGGGGATCGGGGCGAGCATCCGCACGCTCTCGGTGGCCACCGCGTAGGCGATGTTGCGGTGCAGCGCGGTGATCTTCTCGACCTTGACCCCGGGGCCGAGTTCCACCTCGTAGCGGGTGACGGTCGGTCCGCGGGTGCAGCCGGTCACGGCCGCGTCGACCTTGAACTGTTGCAGCACCGAGGAAATGGAGTCGACCATCGCCTCGTTGGCCGCGCTGCGGCGCTTCGGCGGGTCGCCGGCGATCAGCAGGTCGAGAGTCGGCAGCACGTAGGGCCCCTCGACGACCCGGTCCAGCGCCTGGGTCACCGCGGGTATGGCGGCCGGCTTGCGCTTGCGCGGCTTGGGCGCCACCGCCGGTTCGGGGACCGTCGGCGCGTCGTCGAGACTCGCGGGCGCCTCGTCGTCGAGCGGGTAGTTGTCGTAGGGGGTGCCGCCCGGCCACGACGGCGGCTCGTCCTGGTAGGCCGCGGGGTCGTCGTAGTAGCCGTCGGAGAAGTCCTCCGGATCGTCGTGGGCCACACCGGCGTCGTCGTGCTCGTCGTAGTCGTCGTCGTAGTAGTGGTCGTCGTCGTAGTCCCGGTGCAGTCGCGTGCTGAACATGTGGTGCAGGGTGGCGGGCACCTCGCGGATGGTGGTGCCGGTCAGCAGCAGCACGCCGAAGATCGCGCCGATGAACAGCAGCGGCGCGGCGATCCACACGGTCAGTCCGTCGGACAGCGGCCCGCCGATGGCGAATCCGACGAAGCCCGCCGCCTCCGAGCGTGCGGCCGGGTCATCGGGTGAGCCCGACCACAGGTGCCAGAGCCCGAGGGTCGGCAGGGCCACCATGGCCGCACCCAGAATCAGTCGGGGTCGGGCCTCGGGGTCCGGGGAGGTGCGCATCAGCACGATCGCGATCGTCGCGATCAGCACGGGCAGCAGCCCGACGGCCGACCCGACGATGCTCCGCAGCACGTCGTCGATCCAGGCGCCGACCGGGCGGGCCGCGTCAAACCACGAACTCGCCGCGATGATCACGGCCACGCCGAGCAGCGCCAGCGCGATGCCGTCGCGGCGATGGCCGGGTTCGATGTCGCGGGCCCGGCCAACCGAGCGCGCGGTGCTGCCCGCGCCGCGGGCGAGCAACAGCCAGGTGGCCCGGGATGCGCGTCCGACCGCGACGCCGGCGGCCGCCACCGGCGACGGTCCGTGCTGGGGCCGGCGCGCACCGCCGCGCGCCGGCGCCTTCTTCCGCGGCGGGGCCGGCCGCTTGGTTCGCGCGCCGGACTTCGGGCCGGACTTGGATGCGGCTGCCGCTCGAGCTCCTGACCTGCTCGTTTTGCCGGCCGAACGCGCTGCGGTCTTACTAGGCATGGGCCCAAGCCTAGTCGCAAGTACCTCATCTGCACCATCCGCCACACTGGTCACGAGGGGGTCTCTGGCGGCCCGCTGAGCACTTCGAACCCGGTCTGTGCCCGAATCGTTACCCGCGCGTAGCCCGGCCCCGGCTCCGCCGCGAGCGCGCCGGCGCGGACTAGGGTGTGTGACGTCACATCGCCACCGCCTCCAGGAGCGCACATGCCCGTTGTCGTCGTTGCCACCATGACCGCCAAACCCGAGTCCGTCGACGCCGTGCGCAGTGCCTGTACGGAGGCCATCGAAGCAGTGCACGCCGAGCCCGGCTGCGAGCTCTACGCGCTGCATGAGGCGGGCGACACCTTCGTCTTCATCGAGCAGTGGGCCGACGAGGAGGCGCTGAAGACCCACAGCACCGCCCCGGCCATCGGCGCGCTGTTCGGTGCGGTCGGCGAGCTGCTCGACGGCGCACCCGACATCAAGATGCTCTCCCCGGTGGTCGCCGGCGACCCGGCCAAGGGCAAGCTGCGCGGCTGATGGGCGACAGTCTGCGCGGAAAGACCGCGTTCATCACCGGCGCCGCACGCGGCCAGGGCCGGGCGCACGCCCTCAAGCTGGCCTCCGAGGGCGCCGACATCATCGCCGTCGACCTGTGCGAGCAAATCGAGTCGGTCCCGTATCCGCTGGCCTCCCCCGACGACCTCGACGCCACCGTCAAACTCGTCGAGGAGACCGGATCCCGAATCGTCGCGCTGCAGGCCGACGTTCGCGATCGCGACTCGCTCAAGACCGCGCTGCTCACCGGAACCGCCGAACTCGGTGACCGGCTCGACATCGTCATCGCCAACGCGGGGATCGCGCCGATGGCCGCCGACAACGCCTGGCAGGACGTCATCGACGTGAACCTGACCGGCGTCTACCACACCGTGGACGTCGCCATGAAGCCGATGATCAAGTTCGGCAACGGCGGGGCGATCGTGCTGACCAGTTCGGTGGCCGGCCTGGTCGGCCTCGGCTCACCGGTGGCGGGCTCGGTCGGCTACGCCGCCGCCAAGCACGGCATCGTCGGACTCATGCGGGTGTACGCGAATGTGCTGGCGCAGTTCAGCATTCGGGTCAACTCGGTACATCCCGCCGGGGTGGACACCCCGATGATCGACAACGACTTCACCCGGTCGTGGCTGGCGGGCATGGCGCAGCAATCCGAAGGTGGGCCGGACATGGGCAACGCGCTGCCGGTGCAAACCCTGCAGGTCGAGGACATCGCGAACGCGGCGTACTACCTGGTGTCGGATGCCGGGCGCTACGTCACCGGCGTGGCGCTGCCCGTCGACGCCGGGTATGTGAACAAGCGCTGAGAGCCACGTCAGTGCCCCGCAACGATGCAGCGCGAACGGCTTTCGGGCCGATGGCGCTCGCGGCGATCGAACACC
The DNA here is from genome assembly GCF_963378085.1 of Mycolicibacterium sp. MU0050. Taxonomy (GTDB): domain Bacteria; phylum Actinomycetota; class Actinomycetes; order Mycobacteriales; family Mycobacteriaceae; genus Mycobacterium; species Mycobacterium wendilense. Next base: position 2,979,820 of record NZ_OY726395.1, read on the forward strand.
ACGAGCCGCCCGCGCGCCGACTGGTCGACGACGATCTGGCCGCTGCGTTCCTGCCCGCGCACCTGCGCGCCGTGGTGGCGGCCGCCCGATTCGCGCCGGTTCGCGCCGCGTTGATCCGGGCCTCGGATCGGGTGGCCCCGGGCCTGTGGGCGAGCATCGCGTGCCGCAAACGGTTCATCGACGAACGGCTGTCCGACCCGCTGCACGAGTTCGACGCCACGGTGATCCTCGGCGCGGGCCTCGACACCCGCGCCTACCGCATCGCCCGACACAGCCGACTTCCGGTGTTCGAGGTCGATCAGCAGGCCAACATCGAACGCAAAGCGGCGGCCGTGCGCCGCGCACTCGGTGAGATCCCGCCCTCGGTGCGTCTGGTGCCGGCCGATCTCGAACACGACGACCTGCTCGCCGCGCTCGCCGCGCATGGTTTCGACCCGACCCGGCGCACCTTCTTCATCTGCGAGGGCGTGACGCAATACCTACGGCCGCCGGCGGTGACGTCGCTGTTCGAACAGTTGCGCGGCGCGGCCCCCGGCAGCCGGCTCATCTTCAGCCATGTCCGCCAGGACTTCATCGACGGCACCAACCGCTACGACGCGCAGTCTTTGCACAAGCGATTCCTGGGTCCAGAACCTTTGTGGCACTACGGACTTGATCCCGAGCGCCTGCACGACCACCTCGCCGAACACGGCTGGCGCCTGATCGAGCAGGTGGGTCCCGGCTACTACCGCGACACCTACATCCGGCCCACCGGGCGCGCCATGACCGCCTCTGGCATCGAATGGATGGCGCACGCCGAGTTGCCCTAGGCCCCAGATGAGAAAGCTCTCATCTGGGTTTCACCTGGGGTCCACGCCGGCCCAGCACAGTGGTCGACATGCGGATGATCATCTGGGCGGTGGTGGCGGCGGCCGCCGCGGCCGGCGTCGGCGTCGCGGTAGTGTCGATGCAGCCCACCGCCGCCGAGGAACCCCTGCAGCCGATTCGGGTCCAGGCGCCGCAACGCCCCGGTCCCGCCGCACCCGAGCCGGAACCGGCCCCGCGGCCCGCGCACGCGGACCCCCCGGACGTGCCGCCGCCGCCGCCGGCCATCCAAACCATCAACCCGCCGGCCCCCGCCCCGGCACCCGCCCCCCGCCACCACGACGGGGACGACGACTGGGACGACGACGACTGGGGTGAGGACTGGGACGACTGATCGCCGCGCAACGGACAGGATGGCAAACATGACCCAGCGCGCCCGCACCCCGAGGTGGCGCCGGATGCTCCCCACCACGGCGCGGACGCGGATCATCGGCTGGGTGCTGCTGCTGGTGATGGCCGCCCTGGGCATCGTCACGCTGGCGACCTGGCTGTTGCTGAAGTCGAGCATCAACGCCCGCATCGACGAGGCCTTGCGCGTCGAGGTCGAGGAGTTCACCGAACTGAGCGCGCCCGGGGTCAACCCGCGTACCGGGGCGCCCTTCGCCGGCATCGACGAGGTCATCCACGAGGCCATCGCCTACAACATCGCCCGCCCCAACGAGAAGTTCCTCGGGTACGTCGACGGCGAATACCGCACGCAGAGCCGGCAGGAACCCGGCGCCACCGAGGTGCTCGCCCAGGACCGGGCCTTCGAACAGCTCGTCGCCTCCGTCACAGCGCCCACCGAAGGGCACTACGAACACCCCGAGGCCGGCGAGGTCCGCTACCTGGCTATCCCGGTCTCCCTCGACGGGGACGAATCCCGCGGCGTGATCGTCGCGGCCTACCTCGGCGACGCCGAGCGCGAGGCCGCCGACAACGCCGCCCAGATGATGCTGCTGGTCGGCTCGGTGACGGTGGTGCTCGCCGCCGGGGCCGCGTGGCTGCTCGCCGGCCGCATCCTGCACCCGCTGCACGACGTGATGAAGACCGCGCACACCATCACCGACACCGACATGTCCCAACGAATCCCGTTGCGGCGCGGCGGCGAGCGTGACGAGATCAACGAACTGGTCGCCACCATCAACGGCATGCTGGATCGGATCGAGGCCGGGGTGGCCGCCCAGCGGCGGTTCATCGACGACGCCGGCCACGAGCTGCGCACCCCGATCACGATCGTGCGCGGCCATCTGGAGGTGCTCGACCCGACCGATCCGGAGGACATCACCGCGACCATCGCGCTCGTCGACGACGAGTTGACGCGGATGAACCGGTTGGTGACCGACCTGCTGGTGTTGGCGCACTCCGAACAGCCGACCTTCCTGCAACCGGAGTACACCGACGTCGCCGCGCTGACCGAGGACGCCTTCGTCAAGCTCACCCGGCTCGCCGAGCGCAACTTCGTCCTGGAGACCACGGCCAACGTCACCGCGGTGCTCGATCCGCAGCGCATCACCCAGGCCCTGGTCGCGTTGGCCGACAACGCAAGTCGCTTCACCGAGCCGGGTGGGCGCATCGGGATGGGGTCGCAGTTGTCCGGCGGCTGGCTGCGGTTCTGGGTGTCGGACTCCGGCCCCGGCGTCGGCGCGCAGGATCAGGCGCTGATCTTCGACCGGTTCGCCCGGGGCAGCGGCGCGCGACACGCCGGCGAGGGCGCCGGCCTCGGCCTCTCGATCGTCCGCGCCATCGCGGTCGCCCACGGGGGCGACGTGTTGCTCGACAGCGTGCAGGGGCGAGGCGCCACGTTCACCATCACCATTCCCGCCGTCCTGGAGGACCGATGGCCCGCATCCTGATCGCCGAAGACGAACCCCGGATCTCGTCGTTCATCCGAAAAGGGCTGACCGCCAACGGTTTCGCCGTCACCGAGGTGACCGACGGCGCGGACGCCTACGCGTACGCGCGCACCGGCGACTTCGACCTGATGGTGCTCGACATCGGCCTGCCGCGGATGGACGGCTTCGAGGTGCTGCGCAGGCTGCGCGGGGAGAACCACCAGATCCCCGTGGTCATGCTGACCGCCCGCACCAGCGTCGCCGACACCGTGGCCGGCCTGGAGGGCGGCGCCGACGACTACATGCCCAAGCCGTTCCGGTTCGAGGAGTTGCTGGCCCGGATCCGGCTGCGGCTGGCCACCGATCGGGTCGGCGAACTGACCGTGCTGTCCTGCGGCGGACTGAGTCTGGACCTGCGCACCCGCCAGGCGGAGGTCGACGGCCGCACGGTCGACCTGTCGGCGCGGGAATTCGCGCTCGCCGAGACGTTTCTGCGCCATCCCGGCCAGGTGTTGTCCCGCGAACAGTTGCTCAGCCGAGTGTGGGGATATGACTACGATCCCGGCTCCAACGTGGTCGACGTCTACGTCCGGTACCTGCGGCGCAAGCTGGGCGCGGATCGCTTCGTGACCCTGCGGGGCATGGGTTATCGCCTGGAGGCGCTGCCCTGAGCGGCCCCGGTCAGATCTCCAGCACCGTCGGCACGATCATCGGCTGGCGCCGGTAGGTCTCGCCCACCCACTTGCCGACCGCGCGGCGCACCGCCTGCGCGATGCGGACCGGGTCGGTCACGCCCTCGGCGACCAGGTTGTCCAGCTCGGCGCTCACCTTCAGCGCCGCCGGTTCCAGCGCCTTGGGATCCTCGGAGAACCCGCGAGCGTGCAGATGCGGTGGTGCGGCGGGCTTTCCGGTCCCGCGGTGCACGACCACCGTGACCGCGACGAATCCCGAGGACAGGATGAGCCGCTCCCCCAGCGTGGCGTCGCCGACGTCACCGGTGATCAGCCCATCGACGAACATCTTGCCCACCGGGACCGCACCCGCGATGGACGCCACCCCGCCAACCAGGTCGACGCTGACGCCGTTCTCGGCGAGCACGATGTTCTCTTCGGGCACACCGGTACTGGCCGCCAGCTTCGCGTTGGCACGCAGGTGCCGCCAGGTGCCGTGCACCGGCATGACGTTGCGGGGCCGCACGCCGTTGTACAGGAACAACAGCTCGCCGGCGTACGCGTGCCCGGAGACGTGAACGCGGACTTGGCTGTTGGTGACGACGCGGGCGCCGATCTTGGCGAGCGCGTCGATCACGCCGTACACCGCTTCCTCGTTGCCGGGAATCAGTGAGCTGGACAGCACGATCAAGTCGCCGGCGGTCAGGGTGATGCTGCGGTGCTCGCCGCGCGACATCCGCGACAGCGCCGCCATGGGCTCGCCCTGGGTGCCCGTGGTCACCAGCACCACCAGCTGCGGCGGCATCATCTCGGCGGCGCCGATGTCGATCACGTCGTCGTCGGCGACGGTCAAGAAGCCGAGCTCGCGGGCGATCCCCATGTTGCGGACCATCGACCGGCCGACGAAGGACACCTTGCGGCCCAACGCCACTGCGGCGTCGACGATCTGCTGCACCCGGTCGACGTTGGAGGCGAAGCACGCGACGATCACCCGACCCTCCGCGCCGCGGATCAGCCGGTGCAGATTCGGCCCGATCTCGCTCTCCGACGGTCCCACACCCGGATGCTCGGCGTTGGTGGAGTCACACAGGAACAGGTCGACCCCGGCGTCGCCGAGCCGCGACATCCCGGGCAGATCGGTGGGCCGGCCGTCCAGCGGCAGCTGGTCGAGTTTGATGTCGCCGGTGTGCAGGACGGTGCCGGCCCCGGTGTGCACGGCGATCGCCAGCGCGTCCGGGATCGAATGGTTGACCGCGAAGTACTGGCACTCGAAGACGCCGTGGGTGCTGCGCTGCCCCTCGGCGACCTCCACGAAGTCCGGTTTGATGCGGTGCTCGCGGCACTTGGCGGCCACCAGCGCCAGGGTGAACTTCGAACCCACGATCGGAATGTCGGAGCGCAGCTTGAGCAGGAACGGGATGGCGCCGATGTGGTCCTCGTGCGCGTGCGTGAGGACCAGCGCCTCGATGTCGTCGAGGCGGTCTTCGATATGCCGCAGGTCGGGCAGGATCAGGTCGACGCCCGGCTCGTCGTGGGTGGGGAACAGCACCCCGCAGTCGACGATCAACAACCGGCCGAGGTGCTCGAACACCGTCATGTTGCGGCCGATTTCGCCGATGCCGCCCAGCGCCGTCACCCGCAGCCCGCCGGGCTCCAGCGGGCCGGGCGGTGCCAAATCGGTATTCATGAGGACGTCCTATCGGAGCAGCGCCGCCGCCCGCATTTCAGCGGCCAGCGCCTGGATCTGCTCGTCGGTGGCCGGGACCTGGGGCAATCGCGGTTCGCCGGCGTCGAAGCCCTGCAACCGCAGCCCGGCCTTGGAAAGGGTGACACCGCCGAGGCGGTATTGCGCAGCGTTGAGCGGTCCCAGCGTCACGCTGATCTTGCGCGCGGTGCCGATGTCGCCGGAATTGAACGCCGACAACATCTCTCGCAGTTGGGCTGCGGCCAGATGGCCCCACACGCTGATGAATCCGATGGCGCCGACGGCCAGCCACGGCAGGTTCAGCGCGTCGTCGCCGGAGTAGTACGCCAGCCCGGTCTCCGCCATGATCTGGGCGCTGCCGTGCAGGTCGCCCTTGGCGTCCTTGACCCCGACGATGTTCGGGTGCTCGGCTAACTCGCGCAAGGTGTCCCACTCGATGGGCACGACCGAGCGCGGCGGGATGTCGTAGAGCACGTTCGGCAACTCGGTGGCGTCGGCCACGGTGCGGAAGTGCGCCAGCAAACCGGACTGCGGCGGCCGCGAGTAGTACGGCGTGACCACCAGCAGCCCGTGCGCACCCGCGGCGGCACTGCGCCGGGCCAGGTTCACACTGTGGGCTGTGTCATAGGTGCCGGCGCCGGCGATGATGCGGGCCCGGTCGCCGACCTCGTCGAGGACCGCCGAGAGCAGCTCGATCTTCTCGTCGTCGCTGGTGGTGGGCGATTCGCCGGTGGTACCGGAGATCACCAGGCCGTCACAACCGGCGTCCACCAACTGGGCCGCGAGCTTCTTGGCGGTGGCCGTGTCCAGGGAGCCGTCCGGGCGGAACGGCGTCACCATGGCAGTCAGCACGGTGCCCAAACGTGCGCTGACGTCGAATCCGCTGGTGCTCACCGCGTAAGGGTACCGCGCGCGATCAACTCGCTTTCACGCCTCGGTCGCCAACGGGCTCGTGGCGACCTCCGTGCCGTCGGCGAGGGTGTAAATATCGAAATCCGCGAACACTTGCGGCGCGACAGCAACCAGTTGGCGCAGGCATTCGATGGCCAACCGGCGAATCTCGACATCGGCCTGTTCGCTGGCCCGCATCGCGATGAAATGGCGCCAGGCCCGGTAGTTGCCCGTCACCACCATGCGGGTCTCGGTGGCGTTGGGCAGCACCGAGCGCGCGGCCTGGCGGGCCTGTTTGCGCCGCACCGTCCCCGCCTCGCCGGCCAGCTTCTCGTCGAGCCGGCGCATCAGCTCGGTATAGGCCGCGTGGCTGGCGTCGGTGGCGGCCAAGAACAGCCGCTCGAGTTCGGGGTCGCCGTCGATGCCGGGCGGCACCACGACCTCGGCGTCGTGCTCGGGAACGTAGCGCTGCGACAGCTGTGAGTACGAGAAGTGGCGGTGCCGGATCAGCTCGTGGGAGCAGGACCGCGAGATGCCGGTGATGTAGAAGCTCACCGAGGCGTGTTCGAGCACCGAGAAGTGCCCGACGTCGATGATGTGCTTGAGGTAGGTGGCGTTGGTCGCGGTGCGCGGGTTCGGCTTGTCCCAGCTCTGGTAGCAGGCCCGCCCGGCGAACTCGAGCAGCGCCGGTCCGCCGTCGGCGTCGGTGCTCCACGGCACGTCGGGCGGCGCGGTGAACTCCGTCTTGGCTATCAGCTGCACGCGCAGCGGGGCGGTCTCGGCCACCGGGGCAGCCTAACGCGAGCGGCGCAAGTGTCCCGCGAGATCACCGCGGGTGCCCACGGTGATCCCGCCCAGACCCAGCCAGCCGGCCATCGTCTGCAGCTCGGCCGCCAACGCCGGGGCCACCCGGGCGCGCTCGGCGCCGTCCTCGCCGAAGGCACCCACCACGTGCAGGGTGTTCGCATCGCGGTCGGCCTTGAGGTCGACACGGGCCACCAGCTGCCCGTCGAGCAGAAACGGCCATACGTAGTAGCCGTAGCGGCGCTTGGCCGCGGGCGTATAGATCTCGATGCGGTAATGAAAGCCGAACAGCCGCTCGATCCGCGGCCGGAAGAAGACCAGCGGGTCGAACGGGCACAGCAACGCCGTCCCGCGGTCGGTCCGGGGAATCTTCTGCCCCGCACGCAGATACGCCGGCGTCCCGTCGACGTGGACGGCCTCGAGCTCGCCGGTCGACACCAGGTCGGCCAGGGCGGGCTTGACCTGCGCGGCGCCCAGCCGGAAGTAGTCGCGGATGTCGGCCTCGGTCCCCACCCCCAGCGCCGTGGCCGCCCGCAACGTCAGCTCCCGCACGGCCTGGGCGTCGTCGACCTCGCGGGCCAGGACCTCGGCGGGCAGCACCCGTTCGGCCAGGTCGTAGTGCCGGGCGAAGCCCACCCGGGTGGCGGTGGTCAACACCCCCGCGGACCACAACGCCTCGGCCACCCACTTGGTGTCGCTGCGATCCCACATTTCGCGTTTCGCAGACCGTCGCGGCCCGCGGGGTTCGGCCTGAAGGTGCGCCTCGATCTGCCCTGCCGTCGACGGCCCGAGCTCGGCGACCGCGGCGACGACGTCGTCGGCCAACCGCCGGTTCCTGCGGACGATCTCGCGGCCCCACCGGCCGTGGGTGTACTCGCGCATCCGCCACCGCAGCAGCGGCCAGTCCTCGACGGCCATCAGCGCGGCCTCATGGGCCCAGTACTCCACCAGCAGCCGCGGCGAGCGCGCGCTGTGGCTCCAGGCCGCCCGGTCCAGCAGGTCGCGGTCGTAGGGCCCCAGCCGGCTGAACACCGGTGCATAGTGCGCGCGCACCGCCACCGACACGGAGTCCAATTGCAGCACCTGGATCCGGGAGATCAGCCGACGCAGATGCGCGCGGGTCACCGCCCCCGTGGGCTTGGGTTCGTGAAAACCCTGGGCCGCCAGAGCGATCCGGCGCGCCTGGTCCACCCGCAGCGCCGGCATCAGCGCCGGTAGGTGCAGAACCGGTAACGCAGGCCCGAGGAACTGGTCTGCCAGTCCCCGACGGTGCCGCTCCAACTCTCGTCGAGGACGGGCGCCAGGGCGTCGTCGTCCTCGCGGCGCAGGTCGATGTCGATCTCGGTGACCTCGCAGCGGGTGGCCCGCGGCAGTGCCAGCGCGTAGATCTGCACGCCGCCGATCACCCAGGCGTCGTCCAGGGGTATCCGGTCGAAGTCGGTGACCACCTCCGCCCCGGCGGCGCGGTAGTCGGCCTGCCTGGTGACGACGATGTTCTTGCGACCCGGCAGCGGCCGCACCGCCGCCGGTAACGACTCCCAGGTGAGCCGGCCCATCACCACGGTGTGGTCCAACGTCAGTTCCTTGAAGCGCGCCTGGTCCTCGGGCAGCCGCCACGGGATGGCGTTGTCGCGGCCGATGACACCCGAACTGGACTGCGCCCAAATCAGGGAGACGCTCACACCGCCACCGGTGCCTTGATCGCGGGGTGCGGCTCGTAGTTCTTGATCACGACATCCTCGTAGGTGTAGTCGAACAGTGAATCACGCTGCGCCAGAACCAGTTCGGGATAGGGTCGCGGCTGCCGGGACAGCTGCTCGGTGACCTGCTCGACGTGGTTGTCGTAGATGTGGCAGTCGCCGCCGGTCCAGATGAACTCGCCGACCTCCAGGCCCGCCTGGGCGGCCATCATGTGCGTCAGCAGCGCGTAGCTGGCGATGTTGAACGGCACGCCCAGGAACAGGTCCGCGCTGCGCTGGTACAGCTGGCAGCTCAACCGGCCGTCGGCGACGTAGAACTGGAAGAACGCGTGGCAGGGCGGCAACGCCATCTGCGGGATCTCCCCCACGTTCCACGCCGAGACGATGTTGCGCCGCGAGTCCGGGTCCGCCTTCAGCAGTTCCAGCGCGGCGCTGATCTGATCGATGTGTTCCCCGGACGGGGTGGGCCAGGACCGCCACTGCACGCCGTAGACGGGTCCGAGATCGCCTGTCGGAGAGGCCCATTCATCCCAGATGGTGACGCCGTGTTCCTGCAGCCAGCGCACATTGGAATCCCCACGCAGGAACCACAGCAACTCGTAGACCACCGATTTCAGATGCACCTTCTTGGTGGTGATCAGCGGGAAGCCGGCGCGCAGGTCGTAGCGCAACTGGTGGCCGAACACGCTGCGGGTACCGGTACCGGTGCGATCGGATTTCGGGGTTCCCGTCTCGAGCACCAGACGCAGCAGATCTTCGTAGGGCGTGGCGATCGACATTCGGCAAGCCTACCGTCGGCACCCGACGTTTCGGCCGCACCGGCGCCGCGGTTTCCCGGCCCTGCCGCACCGGCCGGTGCCGACACGGTAGAACAGAAGCCATGCCGACCATCACCGACACCGTGAGCACCCCCGACGGAGACTGCTCCGTCACCTTCGCCACCCCCGACGGAGACGGCCCCTGGCCCGGCGTGGTGATGTACCCGGACGCCGGTGGCCCGCGCCAGACGTTCGACGAGATGGCGCAGCGGCTGGCCGACGCCGGATATGCGGTGGTGGTGCCCGACGTGTACTACCGCAATCCCGGCTGGGCGCCGTTCGACATGGCCACGGTGTTCGGCGACCCGAAGGAACGCGGCCGGTTGTTCGCCATGATCGGGAAGGTGACCCCGGACATGATGGCCACCGACGCCGCGGCGCTGTTCGACTACCTGGCCGCGCGCCCGGAGGTGCGCGGCGAGAAGTTCGGCACCACCGGTTACTGCATGGGCGGGCGGACGTCGCTGGTGGTCGCGGGCCGGGTGCCGGACCGGGTGGGCGCCGCGCTGTCGTTCCACGGCGGCGGCCTGGTCTCCGAGGATGCCGGCAGCCCGCACCTGCTGGCCGACCGGATGCGCGCGCCCATCTACGTCGGCGGCGCCGAGAACGATGCGTCGTTCACCGCGGCGCAGGCCGAGACGCTGGATGCGGCGCTGACCGCCGCCGGGGTGGAGCACACCATCGAGTTCTACTCGGCCGGGCACGGGTTCGCGGTGCCCGACAACGCCCCCTACGACGAACAGGCCGCGGACCGGCACTGGGCGGCCACGACGGAGTTCCTGGACCGCCACCTCGACTAAAGGCCGAGCACCCGCTGCTCGAAAACCTCGGCGCCGCGGGCGGTTCCGCCGGTGGCCGCGAACCCGGCCGCCACCCGCCGGACCCCGTCGGTCATGGTCATCGCCGCGCGGACCTTCGCGCGCAGCCGGGCGGGCGTGAGCTTCGTGGCCGGCAGCCGGGTTCCGCATCGGGCGACCTCGACGCGGCGGGCCACCTCGAACTGGTCGCGCCCGTACGGCACCGCGCAGACCGGCACCCCGCGCGCCAGCGCCTTCTGTGTGACGCCCATCCCGCCGTGGGTCACCGCGCACACCGCACGGTCGAGCACCGCGCCGTGGGGCACGCTCCGGCAGACCGTGGCGTTGGGCGTCGCGGCGATCTCCTCCGGTGCCCCGGCGGGCAGCGTGACCACGACGTGCACGGGCTCGCCGGCCAGCGCGGTGAGCGCGGTGCGGGCCAACGCGTCGTCGGCCTGCCGCTCCGAGGACGTGCTGACCAGCACGATGGGTCGCTCGATGGCCGCCAGCCAGTCCGGCGTGACCGCCGGCCCGGGGTCCAGCGCACAGGGCCCGATCAGCTGCACCGCGTCGCCCCAGTCGGTCTGCGGATATTGGAACGGCGCGCCGCTGGCGATCAGCAGCAGCGGCGCCCGCCGCAGGAACTCGTCCATGGTCGCCACGGGGCCGAGGGCGAGTTGGGCGCGCAGCTCGTTGACCGGCGGCAACGTCGTGCGCTCGACGGCGCGGGTGACCAGCGCGCGCGTCGCGGCGTCGCGCATCCGACCCGCGACGCCGGGCAGCGGCCGCAGCCCCAGCCCGAACGGCGGTAACCCGGCGGCCGCCAGCGGCGGGGTGTACGGCGAGAAGCAGGCCCACGGGGTCCCGCCGACCTCGGCCGCCGACAGGGCGCCCCAACAGTTCACGTCGACCAGGATTGCGTCGGGGTGGGCCGCGGCCACCGCGTCGGTGAGGTCGGCGACCTCGTACGGGGCGCGACGGGTGAATGCCCCCACGCCCAACTGCAGCGCGCGGCGCGGATTGGACCCCTTCCAGTCGTCGAGTTCGATGCCCTCGATGCGCGGGTCGACGGCGTCGGCGTGCAGGCCGAGACCGCGGGCGGTGCCCACGCAACTCGACAGCGTGCGCAGGAAGACGGTGTGCCCGCGGCCGGCCAGCGCGCACAGCAGCGCGCTGATCGGCAGCATGTGTCCCATCGCTGGTGAGGTGTAGGCCAGGATGCGCGCCATCGCAGGTCTCCTTACCGCTCAGCCGCTCAACCGCCCGCGGGCGTCGAGTCGTTGGCACAGGTCGAGATAGCGCGCCCGTGCCGCATAGGCCGCCGGACTGCCTTCGGCCTCGGCCAGCAGCGCGTGGCAGCGGTGCCACCACAGATCCAGGACGGCGGTGTCGGGACCGTGCGGCCGCCACGCGTCGAGGATCCGGCGCACCTCGGCGCGATTGCCGTCCGATGCCTGTTCGAGGAGCAACTCGATCAGGGCCTCGGCGGGGTAGCCGACGAAGAACCAGGTGCCGCTCGCCAGATGCGACGACACCACCTCCCGCAATTCGTCGAGGGCCTCTTCGCGGCGGCCGCGGCGGGCGGCCTCGCGCGCCAGGTCGGCGGTGATGGCGGGCAGCGCGAAGCGTCCCAGCTGATGTCGCCGCATGCGGTCGCGGGCCCGGGTGAGCACCTCGATGGCCTCGGCGGAGTTGTGGTGCTGAGCGTGCAGCAGCACCGTGCCGTAGGTCCACTCGGCGATGTTGATGCCGCAGAGATCGCCGAAGGACTCCGCGCGGCGCAGCACATCCCGCAACACCGGTACCAACTCGTCGCCCCGGTACATCCCGAAGCCCGTCAGGAACGCCAGATAGACGAGCACGCTCGCGTGCCGCACCGGGTGCAGCTCGAACGCGGTCTGAATGTCCCGCAGCCGCCGGCGGCCCGGCCCGGTGGGGCCCAGACAGATCTCGATGGTGGCCCGCAGCGCGTCGGCCGATGTCCGCTCCTCCCTCGGTACGTCGGCGGGCAGCGCGCAGATTTCCTCGGCGATCCGCAGGGCGGGGCCGAATTCGCAGTTGACGAACCGAGCGAAGGCCACCGCGTTGAGGACTATCGCTCTCGTCAGCGCGTCGCAGTCGAGGACTGCGATCCGCTCCTCGAGTTCGGCGGCCAGCACCGCGGCTTCCGTAACCCGGGCGTCGTTGACGTTCAGCGACCAGATCTGTCCGGCGGTGGCCAGCGCGAGGGACCGCTGATCGTCGACGCTCAGGGCCAACCCGCGCAGTTCGCGGTACCGGTCGTCGCCGTGGCCGTCGCCCCCGACGTAGAGCAGGGTGGAGATCAGCATGGTGCGCGGCGCGATGCGCATCGCGACGACGCCGGGGTGGTCGTCGGTCAGCAGGTCCGCGATGCGGCGGGCGCTCTCCCACTGCGCGCGGGCGGCGGGAAGGTCGCGGGACCGCAGCCATTCCGCGCCGCGCATGTGCCAGCCGTAGGCCTCGGCCAGCGCGCCGGCGGCCTCGAGGTGCGTGGCGATCAGCGCGGCGTTGTCGTCGGCGCCGGGATCGCGGGCCTCGATGGCCGCGGCGAGCCGACGATGGGCCCGGGCGCGGCCGGTGCTCAACTGCGACTCGTAGGCGACGGTGCGTACCAGTGGGTGCCGGAAGCAATAGCGTTGCCGCGGTACGAATTCGGTCTGGTCGATCAGTTCGGCGGACACCAGCTCTGCCAGCGCCGTCGGCCCTCCGTCCGGGCACAGCGTTTGCAGGGTGTCCAGGTCGAAACGGGCGCCGATCACGGCCGCGGCGTTCAGGACGGCCTTGGTGTCCGCGTCGAGCCGATCGATGCGCGCCGCGAGCACCGCCTGCACCGTGGCCGGCACCGCGAGGCGCTCGACCGCGCCCAGGAGTCGGTAGCCCGTCTGACTTCCGGTGAGCACGCCGCGGCCGGCGAGATCACGGACAAGCTCCTCGACGAAGAACGGATTGCCGGCCGCGGCCACGGCGATTCGCTCGGCCAGCCCGGCCACCGACGGGTCGGTACCCAGGAGCCGGCGGGCCAATCGCACCGTGGTCGCCGCGCTCAACGGATCGAGCGTGAGCAGGTGATCCGCGCGACGTCGCAGCGCACCGTCGAACTCCGGACGGCACGTCGCGACGAACATCGACGAAGTCGGGTGCAGGGTCGCGGCGAACTCGGCCAGGACGTCGTCGCTCGGTGCGTCGATCCAGTGCGCGTCGTCCAGGACGAACATCGTCCGCCCGGCGCGCGCGGCGACGGCCTGCACCAGCATCTCGACGAGCCGACGACGGCGGCCGTCGACGTTGACCTGCGACGCGGGTGTGTCCGAACCGATGCCCATCGCCTCGAACAGCACGTGCACGTCGTCGGGATCCGGTCCCGGCCCGCCTTCGAAGTGCTCGGCGATGCGATCCCGGGCCGCGGCGTCGGTCAGGCCGTCCACCGCGAACAGCGCCCGCAGCATGCGCGACAGCGCCCGGAACGGCACCGCCGTGGTGTGCGACTCACAGCGTGCGACTACGACCTCGGCGCCGCGACTCGCGGCGAAGTCGGCGACCTCGGTCGCCAGCCGGCTCTTGCCGAGCCCGGGACCGCCGACGATCCCCACCGAACCGCCGCCGGCGTCGAACAGCGAACGGAGCCGGCCGAACTCGGCGTCGCGGCCCAGCAGCGTCCCCTCGTTGCGGGGCGACACCGACTGGCACGGTTGGACCCCGAGCAGTGGCCGCGCGGGCACCGGCGCGTCCACCCCCTTCGCCGCGACGTCGCGGACCGGGCCCAGCCGGGCGGCGTGCTCGACGAGTCGCGCGGTGGACACCGAACACAGCACCTCCCCCGGCCGCGCCCCGGCCTCCATCCGCTGCGCGATGCCCACCGGATGCCCGACTGCGGTGTATCTCCCTGGGCCCCAACCTATCTCCCCGGTGATCACGTCACCGGAGTTCAGCCCGACGCGCAGTTGCAGCGACACCCCGTCCCGCTCGGCCGCCTCGGCGGCGATGTCGGCGGTCACCGACTGGATGGCCAGCGCCGCGATGCACGCCCGCACCGCGTGATCCTCCAGCGCCACCGGCGCGCCGAACAGGGCCATCAGGCCGTCGCCGGTGAACTTGTCGACCGTGCCCTGATAGCGCTGCACCACCGCGGCCGCGCGGTTGAACAGGTCGTTCATGATGGCCTGGAAGCGCTCGGCGTCGAGGGTCGCCGCGAGGCTCATCGAGCCCACGACGTCGGCGAACAGCACGGTCACCTGCTTGTGTTCACCGGTCGGCGGCCGCGGCGTCACGGGCGAACCGCAGGCGTCGCAGAACCGGGCCTGTGCCCGCAGGCCGTTGCCGCATGCCCCGCATCGAGCGGTGGCAACCTCGACCGGACTGACCATCCGCGCCCCCCGCGTCGTCGATCAATCCATCGTCGCGCATCCCGGGTGCCGCGGCGACGCGAACCGAAGAATTTTCGCCCCCGTCACACGTAACGGTTGCGGCCGGCGATCACCCCCGCGATCATCTGCACCACGTACACCGCCAGCGCCATCGTCCACGGTGCGGTCCAGCCGCCGGTGACGTCGCGCAGCAGCCCGAACAGCAACGGGCCCACGCCGGCCAGCAGATAGCCGAAGCCCTGGACCATCCCGGACAGCGCGGCGGTGTCGGCCGGGGTGCGGGCCCGCAGCGCGATGACGGCCAACGCCAGCGAGAACACGCCCATCCCGAAGCCGACCAGGACGCTCCACAGCAGCGGGGCGGCGCCGGGGTCGATGGCCAGGCCGACCATGCCGACGAAGCCGATCACGCCCAGCCCCAGGATCCAGCCGCTCTGATGCCGTTGCCGGGCGGCCATCGGGGCGATGAACAGGCTGATCGGTACGGCCAGCAACGACACCAGACCGACCAGCAGGCCGGCGTTGCGCTGGCTGACGTCGTGGTCGATGAAGACCTCGGCCAGCCACCCCATCACCACGTAGGCCAACAGCGACTGACAGCCGAAGAACAGCGTGATCGTCCAGGCCAACGGGCTGCGCAGCAGCGACCGACGCCGCGGCGGCGCGGCGGGCGTCCCCGTTGCGGGAGGACCGAGATGCCGCGCCCCGGCCAGCCACAGCAGCAGCGCGAGCAGCGCGACCACCGCCCAACTGCCCAGGGCCGCGCGCCAGTTCCCCAACACGTCGTCGAGTACCGGTGTCAGGGCCGATCCGAGCGCGCCGCCGCCCTGCAGCGCGGCGGTGTAGATGCCGGTCATCAGGCCGATCTGCGCCGGGAACGATCCCTTGACGACGACCGGGATCAACACGTTGGCCAGCGCGATGCCCGCGGTCGCCACCAGCGTGCCGCCGATCACCACGTACGGCCCGTCGAGGACGCGGATCGCCAGGCCGACGCTCAGCACCGCCAGCGCCAGGCCGATGGCCCGGCCCAACCCGATGCGGCGCGACAGCCACGGCGCCGCGAGCCCGGCGGCGGCGAAGCACAGTCCCGGCAAGGTGGTGAGCACGCCGGCCCAGGTCGCCGAAGCCCCCAGGGAACCGCGCATCTCGCCCAGCAGCGGGCCGACGCTGGTGATCGCCGGACGCAGATTCAGTGCCGTCAGCACCACCGCCGCGATGAGCAGCGCGCCGCCGGCCGCCAGCACCGGCGGACGGATCTCGGGGGCGCCGTCGAGATCATGCCCGTGGTCGGACCGGAGGTCCGCGCGCCCCTTGCTCACTTGCCCATGGTGCCGTACGCGGGAGACTTCCGCGCGGCTCCCCCCGGGGTCAGGACCGGCGCCGTGAGTGCATGAAAGTCGCGACGCTGCGGAAGATTCCGCGTGCGGCGTACACCGCGGCGATGATCGACAGCGCGATGAGGACGACGAACATCAGCATCCAGTTGGTCCGGCTGTGGCTGACGTTCCACCACACGATGGTGAACAGCACCGCGCAGATGAACACCACGATGTCGCGCCAGTTGCCGCTGTAGCTCGCGGCCATCGCCCGGATCTCTCGATTGCGCTCGACCCCGGCGACGATGTCGTCGATGCGGATGTCGATCGAGCGTTGCAGCGCGGCGCGGCGCTGCGCCTGTTCTGGGGGCAGTCGATCGAGCAGGTCCATGTCGGCTTTGATCCCGGCCCGCAGATCGGGGCCCTTGATGTTGCCGGCGGCCAGTCCCAGCAACGCGCCGCCGGCAATCGGCGCGGCACCCAACGCGAGCTCAGCCATTCCGGGCATGGCGCAGACGCTACCCGAGCGCGGTGGATGTTTCCCGGTAGGTCAGCGCCCGTAGCGGGAGTTTCCGCCGACGACGAAGTCCGGCACGGTGTCGCCCTGGCGCTCGAGCGCGGCGACGTAGAGCTGACGGGTGACCGAGGCGTCGATGTGGCCGACGAAATTGCCCTCGGCGTCGTAGTTGAGGAAGGCGCCGTAGATGATGAACAGCGCCTCGGTGTCCTCGGTGTTGCTCGCCGGTGCCTCCAGCGTGTGGGTGGACCCGGCCGGCTCGTAGATGTAGGTGCCCGCGACGTTGAGCGATTCGGGGCCGTATTCGCGGTAGAACCAGCTGCCGGAATGGGTGTAGCCGTGCACGGCTCCGGTGTGCAGATGCGTGGGGATCACCGTGCCGGGGGCGAAGCGGATGTTGGCCACCGTGAGACCGGCCTCCACGTCGGCGACGAGCAGCTGCGCGGACATGCCCGGGGCCAGGACGTCGATGGCCCACGGCACGTTCTGGGTCTGCATGGTGAGCGCGATCGGCGGGGTGATGTCGGTGACGGTCATGGCTACTCCTTGGCTGCGAGGTACTGCCCTACGTGCTGGGCTTGTGTCCATCATCACCACTTCGCCATGCCCATTCTTGTCATTTCACGACATAAATTTTACAATTCGCGACTATGGCGGATCTGGTGCGCGCGTCGTCTCTGGTCCACGTGCCGGAGTTGATCGCCGCCCACGGCGGTGATCCGCAGCAGTTTCTCGCCGAGGCGGGTATCGATCCCGCGGTCCTCGGGGACTTCCACCGCTACATCCGGTACACCGCGCTGACCACGCTGGTCGGCAACGCGGCCGAGGAGCTGGACGTGCCGGACTTCGGTCTGCAACTGTCCAAGCTGCAGGACCTCGAGATGCTGGGCCCCATCGCGGTGCTGGCCCGCAATGCCGCGACCGTGCAGGCCGCACTGGTCGGGGTGGCCAAATATCTGCATACCTACTCCCCGGCGATCAAGGCCGATCTGCACCTGCGGGAGAACATGGCCCGCATCGAATTCGCCATCACGCTGGCGCGGGTGCCGCACCGGGCCCAGATGATCGAGGTGGCGCTCGGCGTGATCCGCGGCATGTTCGCGATGCTCTCCGACTCGGACTTCCGGCCGCACCGGATCACCTTCCGCCACGCCCAGATATCGCCTACCGCAGTGTATTTCGACACCTTTCGGTGTCCGGTCGAGTTCAATGCGCCGGCCAACGCGCTGTTCTTTCCCCGGCCCCTGCTCGGTCAACGCATTGCCGGCGGCGACTCGCAGTCCTACGCCTTGGCCGCGCGTTATCTGACCGGCCGTGGGCACCACCGCAACGTGGAAGAACACGTGGTGGAGCTGATCGACAAGCTGATGCCGCTCGGCCAGGCGTCGCTCGACGACGTCGCCCGGACGCTGACGCTGCACCCCCGGGTCCTGCAGCGGCGCCTGGCCGAGACCGGCACCAGCTTCGGGCAACTCCTCGACGACCGCCGCCGCGAGAGCGTCACGGAATTGCTCGCGGTTCGCGACCTTCCGCTGTCCTCGGTGGCCCACCAGCTCGGCTACACCGAGCAGAGCTCGCTGACCAGGAGTTGCCATCGCTGGTTCGACGCCACCCCGCTGGCCGTTCGGCGCACGCTGACCCAGCGCAGGGGAAGTTTCGAGGACGGGACGTTTCGAGGACGGCCGGTGGCGGGCATATAGAGCGCAGGACCCACCGACCGGGTGGGACAAAGACCGAGGAGTTGACCCCCGATGAGCGCAATGGACAAGGCGAAGAACAAGCTCGACGACCTCGGCGGCAAGGCCAAGGAAGCCGCCGGCAAGGCCACCGACGACAAGAGCACCGAGAACGAGGGCAAGCTCGACCAGGTCAAGTCCAACCTCAAGGACGCCGGCGAGAAGGTCAAGGACGCCTTCAAGTAGAACCGCGCCCCTGGGGTCAGCCGGCCATCAGGCCGGCCGCGACGGTGGCCCCCAGATTCCAGCAGGCCTCCAGTTCTTCTTTCGTGGGTTTGCCCGCGACCACCACGGTCTCGGCGACCCGCGCCCAGCCCAGCCCGGCGGTGATGCCGTCCACCGCGCGCTGGGCCCCCTCAGTGCCCTCGTTGCCGTGGATGTAGAGCCCGAAGGGCCGACCCCCGGTCGCGTCGAGCATCGGGTAGTAAGAGTGGTCGAACGCATGCTTGAGGGCACCCGAGATGTAGCCCAGGTTGGCGGGCGTGCCCAGCAGATAGCCATCGGCCTCGAGCCAGTCCGTCGTCGACACCGACAACGCCGGGCGCCGGACGACGTCGACGCCCTCGATGTCGGGATCGGTCGCGCCGGACACCACCGCCTCCAGCATCTCCTGGCAGTGCGGCGACGGCGTGTGGTGGACGATCAACAACCGCGGCAACCTCAACCTCCCTGTCGGTGACACCGGATAACAACCGATACCACCCGGGACCGTAAAGATCACGATCCCGGTACAGCCGTACACCTAATCGTTGCCTTAGACGTCCCTTATTTTTCTTAAATTCGGTGTATGGTCGGTACGCATAACGGTGATGGCATGCCGCGAGCAGCGCCACCAGACCTGCCAGCCCCGGTGAATGGCAGCCAGGGAAGGAGCCACTATGCACTCAGACAACAGCACCCGGGTCGCCCTCGTGACGGGCGCCTCGCGCGGGATCGGCGCCGAAGTCGCCCAGCAACTCGCCCGACCGGACACCCATGTCGTGGTCAACTACCGAAAGAACGCGGCCGGTGCCGCCGCCGTCGCCGACGCGATCCGCGGCGCGGGCGGCCAGGCATCCACCATGGCCGCCGACATCGCCGACGCGACGGCCACGTCCGCCATGGTCGACCAGGTCGCCGACCGGTTCGGTCGCCTGGATGCCTTGGTACTCAACGCATCCGGCGGTCTGGAACCGGGCATCGATCCCAACCACGCGATGTGGATCAACCACGACGCGCAGCAACGGCTGGCCCGGCTCACGCTGCCGCTGATGCCCGCCGGGGCCAGCCTGGTCTTCGCAACCAGCCATCAGGCCCACTTCTATCCGCACAAGGCGGTGCCGAAGGGCTACGCCACCGTCGCCGCGAGCAAGCGCGCCGGCGAGACCGCGCTCTACGCCATGCGCTCACAGTTCGACCGACGCGGCATCCACTTCACCGTGGTCTCCGGCGACATGATCGACGGCAAGGCCGTGCTCACGCTGCTCGACGGCGGCGCCTGCACCGCGGCCCCCCGCAATTCGGCCTCGCGCCGCGGGCTCGCCGAGTTCGCCACCGCCATCGCCCACGCGGCGACCGCGCCGAGTCCGGCCGGCATCGTGTACGTCGGCGGCCCCGCGCACCTCGCGCGCCGATCTGCCTAGCGCGCCTGTAGTTCGACGGCCTTCTTCATCGCCGCCCGGGCGCGGGTGCGGTCCCCCGCGTAGTCATAGGCCCTGGCCACCCGATACCAGCGCACCCAGTTGTCCGGGTCGGCGTCCAGTTCGGCGCGCACCGTGTCGAACATCGCGTCGGCGGCGTCGCGCTGGATCCGGCCGCTGGCCCGCCGCGGCAAGGCGCTGACGTCGAGTTCCATCCCCTGCTCGGCCGCCAGCCGCGCCAGCCGCTGGTGCGCGAACCCCGCCCGCAGGGTCGCGACCATGGCCCACAGCCCGATGAACGGCAGGATCAACAGCGCCAGGCCCAGGCCCACCGGCGCGGCCCGGCCGTCGGCGATCAGCGCCACCGCGATGCGTCCCAGCAGCACGAAATAGACGACCAGGGCCACACACAGGAACCCGATCACCACCTGGATGCGCAGTGTGCGCATCAGCCCAGGTTCATCAGGGACTCGATACCGATGGTCAGCCCGGGATGCTTGCCGATCTCGCGGACCCCCAACAGCACGCCGGGCACGAACGAGGTGCGGTCCAGGCTGTCATGCCGGATGGTCAGGGTCTCGCCCTGCGTGCCGAACAGCACTTCCTGGTGGGCCACCAGGCCGGTGAGCCGCACCGAATGCACCGGGACGCCGTCCACGTCGGCGCCGCGGGCACCCTCGAGTCCGGTGCTGGTGGCGTCGGGGTTGGGCGGCAGTCCTTTTCGGGCCTCACCGATGAGCTTCGCGGTGCGGGCCGCGGTGCCCGACGGGGCGTCGGCCTTGTGCGGGTGGTGCAGCTCGATGATCTCCACCGATTCGAAGTACGGCGCCGCCTGCCGGGCGAAGTGCATGGTCAGCACCGCGCCGATGGCGAAGTTCGGGGCGATCAGCACGTTGGCCCCGGGCTTGGCCTCGAGCCACGCGCCGACCTGATCCAGCCGCTGCGCGGTGAAGCCGGTGGTGCCGACGACGGCGTGAATACCGTTGTCGATCAAGAACTTCAGGTTGTCCATCACCACGTCGGGGTGGGTGAAGTCGATCACCACGTCGGTATCGCTGCCGGTCAGCAGCGCCAGGTCGTCGCCGGCGTCGACCCCGGCGGTGAACGTCAGATCATCGGCGGCCTCGACCGCGGCCACCATGGTCGCGCCCACCTTGCCCTTGGCACCCAGAACTCCCACTCGCATGCGTGGCAGCCTACTGGCCGGGCCGTCCGGTGTTCTCCGACGCCTGCACAAGCCGGCCGGGTAGCTCTGTGCAGCGCACCATGGCCCACGCCGGGAATCGGCGGTTGGCTGGCAACCATGGCTGCAGTTCGGATCGAGCGCGACGGTAGGGTCGCGCACCTGGTGTTGGCGCGCCCCCAGCGGCGCAACGCTCTCGACGAGGAGCTCATCGCCGACCTCGAGCAGGCCGTGGCCGAGCTAGAATCGGCGACCGGCATCGGTGCCGTGGTGGTCCGGGGCGAGGGCCCCGGCTTCAGTTCCGGCATCGACGCACGAACCCTGCAGCGGCTGGCCACGCCGGACGGTCTGCGGCGGATTCGGGGCGCGTTCGTCGCCGCCTACGACCGACTCGAGGCGCTGCCGATACCGACGGTGGCCAGCGTGCACGGCTGGGCGATCGGCGCCGGGTTCGAACTGGCGCTGGCCTGCGACCTGCGGGTGGTCGCCGGCGACGCGACGCTGGGGCTGCCGGAGACCCGGATGGGCGTGGTCCCCGATGTCGGCGGCTCGGGACGGTTGGCGGCGCTGATCGGGACGGGCCGGGCCAAGGAGCTGATCCTGACCTCCGCGATGATCGACGGGACGCGGGCCGGCCGACTCGGCATCGCCAACCGCGTGGCCCCGGCAGCGGGGCTGGCCGCCGCCACCGCGGCGTTGACCGAGGAACTGCTGGTCTGCTCGACCACCGCCAACGGCCTGGCCAAGCGCATCATCGACCGCGCCGCGCGGCCGGCCTGGGCCGAGTCCCTGGACGCCGAACTCGAGGCACAACTGCAGTGCATCGCGACGCCGGAGTTCGCCGCCGCCTATCGCAAGTTCCTCGCCGCCCCCGGCGCCAACAGTCCGCAGGCCCGGCGATGACCCGCCGCGAGCTCCAGATTCCGGTCGGCACCACCACCATCGCCGGCTGGCACTACGTGGCGCCCGGTCCGGGCCGACGCCCCTGCGTGGTGATGGCCCACGGCTTCTGCGGCACCCGGGACGCCGGCCTGGTCGGCTTCGGCGAGCGCTTCGCCGCGGCCGGGGTCGACGCGCTGTGTTTCGACTACCGCGGCTTCGGCGCATCCGGTGGACAGCCCCGCCAGGTCATCGACTTCGCCGCCCAACGCCGGGACTACCACGCGGCGCTCGACGCCGCCCACCGACTGAATGATGTTGACGGCGTGTGCATCTGGGGCACGTCACTGTCGGGTGGCCACGTCTTCGCCGTTGCCGCGCAGCGGCGTGACCTGCTCGGCGCCCTCGCCCTCACCCCGATTGTCGACGGCTGGGCGACGCTGCTGCGGATGCGCCATCAGCTCACGGCCGGGAGCGCGGTCCGGCTCGGCGCGGCCGCCGTCCGCGATGTGCTGGGTGCCCGCGTCGGACGCGCCCCGGTGCTGCTGCCGGCCGTCGGGGCGCCGGGGACGGTCGCGATGCTCACCACCCCGGACGCGCAGCCGGGTTATCTGGCCGCCGCCGGGCAGGCGCCGCTGTGGCGCAACGAGTTTGCGGCGCGGATGCTGCTGAGCGTGCCCGGGTACCGGCCCGGGCTGCGCGCATCCGACATCCGTTGTCCGTTGCTGGTTCAGGTCGGCGGCGCGGACCACAGCGCGCCCGCGGATCTGGCGCTGGCCGCGGCACGACGCGCCGGCGCCGAGGTGCGCGTGTATCCCGATGTCGGGCACTTCGACGTCTATGACTCCGGATCGGCCTTCGATGCCGTGGTCGAGGACCAGATCTCGTTCCTGTCGTCCCTGTCAGAAAGGACAGCATCATGACTGCCACCAACGGCCCCCGGGCCTGCGTGATCGGAGCCGGGTCGGCGGGCCTGGCCGCCTGCGCCGGGTTGAAGGGCGCCGGCGTGGAATTCGACTGCTACGAGAAGAGCGACCGGGTGGGCGGCCTGTGGGTCTTCGACAATCCGAGCGGGGTCGCCGCGGCGTATCGCACCCTGAGTTCCAATGCGCCGAAGGCCTACATGGGTTACCACGACTTCCCGATGCCCGATGACCTGCCGGCCTACCCGAGCCACTGGGATTTCGCGCGCTACTTCGACGACTATGCGCGACATCACGGTCTCCACCGCCACATCCAGTTTCAGACCGAGGTCACCCGGGTGACACCGACCGGCAGCGGCGGGTTCGAGGTGCAGTTGGCCGACGGCCGCACCCGGTTCTACGACCAGGTTCTCGTCGCCAACGGCCACCACTGGGACGCACGCATGCCGGAACCGATGTTCCCGGGATCCTTCGCGGGCACCCTCATGCATTCCCGGGACTACCGCGACGCGGCATTCCTGGCCGGCAAGCGGGTGGTGGTGGTCGGGATCGGCAACAGCGCCGTCGACATCGCCTGCGAGGCAGCACATCTGGCCGAGAAGACCTACCTGTCGGTGCGCCGCGGTGCCCACATCATGCCGAAGTTCGTCTTCGGGATGGCGCCGCCGACCTGGCTGCTGGATTGCGCGTCACACAAGCCCGGCCGCATTCTGCTGGGCGCGCTGATGCGACTGGCGAACGGCCGCGCGCAGGACTACGGACTGCCGGCGCCGGACCATTCCTTCGGCGATGCCCATCCGACCATGTCGGCGGGCCTGATGGACGAACTGCGGTTGGGCCGGATCACCCCCAAGCCGCAGATCGTCGAACTGCTCGGTGACCGGGTCCGCTTCGCCGACGGCAGCGTCGAGGACGTCGATGTCATCGTCTGCGCCACCGGCTATCGGATCACCTTTCCGTTCTTCGACGAGGCCTACGTCTCGGCACCGGACAACCAGATCGCGCTGTACCACCGTGTCGTCGACCCGGACCGCCCCGGCCTGTTCTTCGTCGGCCTGTGCCAACCGCTGGGAGCCATCCAGCCGCTGGCCGAACTGCAGGGCAAATGGATCGGTGAACTGCTCGCTGGCCGCTGCGCCCTGCCCAGCGCCGAGCAGATGCGCGCCGCGATCGAGGCCGACCAGCGCTGGCTGCGCAAGCGTTTCGTCGACTCCACCCGCCACACCGTCCAGGTCGACCACCACCGCTATCTGAAGACGCTGCGGCGCGAGATCCGGTCGCAGCGCCGGCGTGCGCGGTCCCGAATGGATTCCGCGGCAACCGGTTTGCCCGAAGTCGAACTGACCGCGCGCCGGGAGCAGTAAGATCTCGGCGGTGGTCAGTGTGGGTACCGCCGAGGACGCGATCGTCGCGTGCGCCCAGGACCTGGCCGCCCGGGCCGACGAGGTTGCCGTCGCGCTCAGCGAGCAGTTGGCGGGTTCGGTCCCCGAGTTCTTCGACGACGACGACCTGATCCGCGAGGTGGAGGCCAGCGCGTACGGGAATGTGGCGGCGATGCTTTCGGTGTTCCGAGCCGAGACGGTGGCCGAGCAGGTGCCCATCCGGCCGGAGGTCACCGCGTTCGCCTCGACCGTCGCGCGCCGGCAGCTGCCGCTGGAATCGCTGATCCAGTCCTACCGCGTGGGGCAGACGCTGTTCTCGCGCCTCTGGATGGACGTCCTCGCCCAGCGCCTCACCGAGCAGCAGGTGTTCATCGAGGCGCTCCACCGCAGCTTCGACGAGCTGAACGTGTACCTCGACCGCGTTGTCGCACAACTGGTCTCCGATTACGAACGCGAGCGGGACCGATGGGTCCTCGGGGAGGCGGCGCGACGCACCGCGGTCGTCGAGCGGCTGTTGCGCGGCGACCGCATCCCCGTCGAGCACGCCGGCCGCCAGCTCAACCACGACCTGCGGGCGCCCCAGACCGCGCTGGTCGCCTGGATGCCCTCGCACGGCGAGGTGAACCTGCAACTCGGTGCGCTGGCCGGGTGCCTGACCGCGCTCACCGCGGCGGCCGGAGCGCCGCGGATGCTGATGGTGCCCGCCGGGACGTGCGCGATGTGGGCCTGGATCGCCGGCACCCCGGACCTCGACCGACTCGCCGAATGTGCGGACAGATTGCCGAAGTCGGAGGTGCTGATCGCGGCCGGCCAGACCACCGAGGGCGTCGACGGGTTCCGGATCAGCCATGAGCAGGCGCAGCGGGCCCGCCGGGTCGCCGCCCGGATGCCGGCGCCGCCGCGGCTGACGCGGCATGCCGATGTGGCCACGGTGGCGCTGCTCGCCGGTGACGAGGAGGAGGCCCGACGGTTCGTGGCCCGCACCCTCGGCGAGCTCGCCGCCCGGACCACCGCGGCGGAGCAGTTGCGCGAAACCCTGTGGGTGTTCCTGCAGGAGGGTGGCAACACCCGGCGCGCCAGCGAACGGCTGTTCATGCATCGCAACACGGTCCTGTACCGATTGCAGCGCATCGAGGCGTTGCTCGGCCATCCGCTGGAGCAGCGACGACTGGACGTGGAGGTGGCATTGCTGCTCACCGCGACCTTCGGCGCGGACATGCTGCCCGCCGAACCGGACTACCCCTGACCGACGTCCTCACCGGTAGCGTTGGCGCAGTTCGCGTTTGAGTACCTTGCCGGCACCCGACACCGGTAGCGCATCGACGAACTCGACGCTGCCCGGCGCCTTGTACCCGGCGATGGATCCCTTGACGTGATCGCGGATCTGCGCCTCGGTCGCGTGGGCGCCGGGCCGCAGTACCACGACGGCGTGGACGCGCTCTCCCCACCGCGCATCCGGGATGCCGATGACCGCGCACCCGGCGACCGCGGGGTGGCGGGCCACGGCGTTCTCCACCTCGACCGAGTACACGTTCTCCCCACCGGTCACGATCATGTCCTTGATCCGGTCCACGACAAACAGATAGCCGTCGGCGTCCAGATACCCGCCGTCGCCGGTGTGCAGCCAGCCGTCGCGCAGCGCCGCGGCGGTCTCCGCGGGCTTGTTCCAGTAGCCGAGCATGACGTTGCCGCCGCGCACCACGATCTCCCCGACCATGCCGCGGGGCGCCTCGGCGCCGGTCTCGTCGACGATGCGGACCTCACAGTTGGGCGCGGGCCGGCCCGCCGAGCTGCGCAGGTGGGCCATGGTGTGCTCCTCGGGACCGAGCAGCGTTGCGATCGGCGCCAATTCGGTCATGCCGTAGGCCTGGGTGAACGCGGCCTGCGGCAGCGCCGCAGCGGCACGTTCGAGCAGCGTCTGCGAGATCGGCGAGGCGCCGTAGAGCGCCGCGCGCACGCTGGACAGGTCGTAGTCGGACAGGTCCGGGTGGTCGACCATCGCCTGGATCATCGTCGGGACCAGCGCGAGGTCGGTGACGCGCTGGGATTCGACGGCGGCGAAGACCGCGACGGGGTCGAACCGCGGCTCGATCACGTGCGTGCCGCCGAGCAGGGTGGCGGCTCCCCACGCCGCCAGACCTGCCAGATGGAACATCGGTGCGGCATGCAGGGCGCGGGTTCGCTGCCCCGCCGCGAACACATGACCGGAGGCGATGGCGCCCAACCAGGACGTCGCCATGGCGGCGTGCGAGAGCATCACCCCCTTGGGGTCGCCGGTGGTGCCGCCGGTGTAGAAGATGCCGGCCAGCTGGTCACCGCCGCGCCGGACGTCCCGCGCCGCGGGAGCGCCGGCCACAATGTCCTCGTAGTCCACGGCGTTCTCGGGACTCGAACCGTCGCCGCAGTAGACGACGGTGGACAGCTGCGGACAGAGCTCGCACAGCGCTGAAGAAAGGTGGGCGTGGGCCTCGTCGAGGAACAGCACCGTGGTGCCGGAATCGTTTAGTGCGTACCCGATCTCGGCCACACTCCACCGCGTGTTGAGCGGCACCAACACCGCGTCGGCCCACGGCACCGCGAACAGGTATTCGTGGTAGCGGTCGGAGTTCAACGCCAGCATCGCGACTCGGTCGCCGGCGCGCACGCCCAGGTCGATCAGACCTCGAGCCAGGCGGGCGACCCGGTCGGCCACCTCCCGGAAGCTGCGGGACCGCCCGCCACAGACCATCATCTCCCGCTCGGGGGTCTGTTGCAGACCGCGATGCAGTCCCTGGGTCAAATACATTGCCTCACACCCCTGTCCGTGTTCGTGGCCCCCACCGTATGCGGGCTGCGCGCCGGGATAGGCCCGATGTTGCAGGCGATGCAGAACTCCCCGAATGTTTGGCAGCGTGCACAATCCGACACCGCCCCGGCCGGCGGGCGCCCCGGCATTAGGGTGGGGGTCATGCGAGTCGGAGTACCGACAGAGATCAAGAACAACGAGTTCCGGGTGGCCATCACCCCGGCCGGGGTCGCCGACCTGACCCGGCACGGCCACGAGGTGCTCGTCGAGGGTGGCGCCGGTGTGGGTTCGGCGATCTCCGACCAGGATTACGCGGCCGCCGGTGCGTGCATCGCGGCCGACGCCGAACAGGTGTGGGCCGAGGCCGAGCTGGTGCTCAAGGTCAAGGAACCCGTGGCGGCGGAGTACCCGCGCCTGCGCCGGGGGCAGACGTTGTTCACCTTCCTGCACCTGGCGGCGTCGACGGCGTGCACCCAGGCGCTGCTGGCGGCCGGCACCACGGCGATCGCCTACGAGACCGTCCAGCTGCCCGACGGATCCCTTCCGTTGCTGGCGCCCATGAGCGAGGTCGCCGGCCGGCTGGCGGCCCAGGTGGGCGCCTACCAGCTGATGAAGACCCAGGGCGGCCGCGGCGTCCTGATGGGCGGTGTGCCCGGCGTGGTCCCCGCGCAGGTGATGGTGATCGGTGCCGGCACCGCCGGCTACAACGCCGCGCGGGTCGCTGCCGGGATGGGCGCCCAGGTCACGGTGTTCGACGTCAACCTCGCCCGGCTGCGCGAGCTCGACGCCGAATTCGCCGGGCGGATCCAGACCCGGCATTCGTCGGCCTTCGAGCTCGAGGCGGCGGCCCGGGATGCCGATCTGCTGATCGGCGCGGTCCTGGTCCCGGGCTCCCGCGCCCCCAAGCTGGTCTCCAATGCACTTGTCGCGCAGATGAAGCCCGGTTCGGTTCTGGTCGACATCGCCATCGATCAGGGCGGCTGCTTCGAGGATTCGCGTCCGACCACCCACGACCACCCGACCTACACCGTGCACGACAGCGTGTTCTACTGCGTGACCAACATGCCGGGTGTGGTGCCGCGCACCGCGACGTTCGCGCTGAGCAACGCCACCATGCCCTTCGTACTGAAGCTGGCCGACCAGGGCTGGCGGCGCGCCTGCCGCGCGGACTCCGCACTGGCGCACGGCTTGTCGACCCATGACGGCGCCCTGCTGTCCGAGCGGGTGGCCGTCGATCTCGGTCTGGCGTTCACCGACCCCGCGGCGGTGTTGGCCTGAAGCCGCTCAGGCCAACAGGTCGCCGTCGACGTAGAACCACCGTCCGGCACGCACGCGAAACCGGGAGCGTTCGTGCAGCACGCCGTCACGGTGCCGGGCGATGAACTCCACCTCGCCCGCGTCGTCGCCGGCGCGACCGGCCGCGGTGTCGACGATCTGCACGCTCACCCAGTCCACGCCGTCCTCGGCGTCCAGGTCAGCGGGCCGGGTGCGGGGATGCCAGCTGGCCCAGACGTAGTCCAGGTTGGCGGTGGCGTAGGCGCTGTAGCGGGCGCGCATCAACTCCTCGGCGGTGGCGGGCAACCGCTCCCCGAGATGCAGGGGCAGGCAACAGCGGCCGAACAGGGTGTCGCTGCCGCAGGGGCAGGGGTTCGTGGAACGCACCGCCCCAGTGTGCCCTCCACCTCAATCGGACCCACAGTTGACACCTGTCAAGTACAGTGGGTCCATGCTTCTCGACGACGTCTTGCCCGACGCCCCGACCGGCACCGACGGCGCGCTCGCCATCTTCGACGCGGCACCCGCGGTGGATCCGGAGTTCATGATCGGCACCTGGCATGGCGCCGAGCTGCCCACCGGCCACCCGCTCGACGGTCTGCTGGCGGCCAGCGGCTGGTGGGGTAAACAGTTCCGGGACGCCGAAACGGTCCACCCCTTGCTGTTTCGCACCGCCGACGGCAGCGCGCTGTGGCCGTTGAACCCGCTGCCGGCGTTCGGTGGCCTCGGCCTGGCGGGCCGGTTCCCGGGCCTCAAGCAGCGCAACTTCACCACCGCGATCGTCGCCGGGCGGCCGGTGCTGCAGGCCCGCGGCCCCAAGGCGCGGTTGCGCACCACGCGCTATCGCGGCGTCGACACCGCCACCATGATCTACGACCAGCTGCCCATCAACGACGTCTTCCGGCGCCTCGACGACCAGAGTGTCATCGGCGCCATGGATCTGCGGGGCGTCGCGCGACCGTACTTTTTCGTGCTGCGCCGCGACGATTCCCTGCCGGTGCGTTGATCACGGGGTGAGCGCGGCGAGCACCGCCGCGGCCGGACCCCGCATCGCCGTGGCGAACGCCGTTCCCGCCCACAGATTCGTCCAGTCCGGATCCCCGGCGGCGACGGCGGCGCGGCGCAGCGGCGCCGCCATATGGTGCACCTCGGGGTATCCCGCCGGGGCGGTGTCGTCGAAGCGACGGAGGAATTCGTTGCGCAGACCGCGCGCGTACCGGCCCGAAAACACCCGCGTCACCGCGGTTTCGGTGAACTGCGCTGAGGTCAGCGCGGCGCGGTGCACAGCATTGGTGCCCGCCTCGTCGCTGAGCAGCAACGCGGTGCCCAGCTGCGCCGCGTCGGCGCCCCGGTCGAGCACCGCGGCGACCGCCGCCACCGTACCCAGACCGCCGGCCGCGACCATCGGCACCTCGACGACGCGGCGCACCGCCGCCACCAGTTCGCCGAGCGGCTGCGCCGCGGGCCGCTCGACGGGATCCCAGCTCCCCCGGTGCCCGCCGGCCTCGGGTCCCTGCACCACCAGCGCATCGATGCCCTGGGCCACCGCCGCCTCGGCCTCGGCGGCCTTGGTGACGGTCATCAGCGTGTAGATGCCGAGCTCGCGCAAGCGTTGCAGCACAAGGCGATCCGGCAGGGCGAAGGTGAACGACACCGCCTCGGGACGCAGATCGGCGACGGCCTCGAGCTTCTCCGCCCACCCGTCGTCGTCCCAGCGGGCCGGCCCCAGTTCCACGCCGTAGCGGACGGCCTCCGGAACCAGGGCGTCGCGGTAGCGCTGCAGTTCGGCCGGTTGCGCGACACTGGGCTGCGGCACAAAGAGATTGACGCCCACCGGACCGGTGCCGGCGGCGCGGGCCGCGCGCAGATCATCGGCGAGCCGCTGCGCGCTCAGGTAACCGGCCGCGACGAAGCCGAGCCCGCCCGCGTTCGACACCGCGGCGGCCAGCTCCGGGGTCCCCGGCCCGCCCGCCATCGGCGCCCCGACCAGCGGCACCGCGAGATCGGCCAGGGCGAACGACATGGCTATCCCGCTATCGCCGTGAGACGTCGGGGCAGGGCAGCGCGCGAGGCCCGCGGCCCCAGCACCGCGGCCCCCACGGGCTGCGCGAGCAGGTTGCGAGCCACGGCGTTCACCTCGTCGAGGGTCACCGCGTCGATGTGGGCCAGCGTGTCGTCCAGACTGCGATGTTCGCCGTAGTTGATCTCGCTACGGCCGATCCGGTGCATCCGCGAGGCGGAATCCTCGAGGCCCAGAACCAGTCCCCCGCGCAGGGACCCCTTGGCGATGCGGCACTCCTGTTCGGTGATGCCGTCGGTGGCCACCTGCCCCAGCACGTCGGTGGCCACCGTGACCACCTCGTCGAAACGCTCCGGCAGGCAACCGGCGTAGACCGACAGCGCGCCGGTGTCGGCGAACGTGTCCACCATCGAGTACACCGAGTAGGCCAGCCCGCGGGACTCCCGAATCTGTTGGAACAACCGGGAACTCAAGCCGCCGCCCAACGCATTGTTCAGCACGGCCAAGGCCCACCGGTGCCGCCAGTTGCGGCCCGGGGCGCGCACGCCCAGCATCAGGTGGGTCTGTTCGGCGTCCCGGCTGACCAGCTGCAGGGTGGGGGTTCCGGGCACCCGGCCGGTGCCGGCGCGCGGCGCGGCCGCGGTGCGGCCCTCGACGATCCGCCGGGCGAAATGCTCGCGCACCAGGGCGACCACCTCGTCGTGATCGACGTTGCCGGCCACCGCGACGACCATCCGTTCCGGGGTGTAGCGGCGCAGATGGAAGGAGTGCAGCTGGGTGCGCGTCATCGCCGAGATCGACTCGATGCTGCCGATCACCGGCCGCCCCACCGGGTGCGTGCCGAACATCGCCGACATGAACACGTCGGCCAGGGTGTCCTCGGGATCGTCGTCGCGCATCGCGATCTCCTCGAGCACGACATCGCGCTCGAGTTCGACGTCCTCGGCGGCACACCGGCCGTTGAGCACGACATCGGCGACCAGATCGACGGCCAACGCCAGGTCGGTGTCGAGCACGTGGGCGTAGTAGCAGGTGTGCTCTTTGGCCGTGAAGGCGTTCAGTTCCCCGCCGACGGCGTCCACCGCCTGGGCGATGTCGACGGCACTGCGGGTCGGTGTCGACTTGAACAGCAGGTGTTCGAGGAAATGCGCGGCGCCGGCCACGGTGCGGCCCTCGTCGCGGGAGCCGATGCCGACCCACACCCCGACCGAGGCCGACCGCACCGACGGCACGAACTCGGTGACAACGCGCAGACCACCCGGGAGGGTGGTGCGGCGCACGGCCGTGTGGTCGTGCGCCGCCCCGTCGGCTCTAGGCGTCGGCGGTCGCAACATCTGCAGACGCCGGAGTGCCCTCCGGTGCCTCTGCCGCGGCGTCCTCCTCGGCGACCAGGATCAGCGAGATCTTGCCGCGGTTGTCGATGTCGGCGATCTCGACGCGCAGCTTGTCACCGACCTTGACAACATCCTCGACCTTGGCGATCCGCTTGCCGCGGCCCAACTTCGAGATGTGCACCAGGCCGTCGCGACCCGGCAGCAGCGACACGAACGCGCCGAAATCGGTGGTCTTGACGACGGTCCCGAGGAACCGCTCACCCACCTTGGGCAGCTGCGGATTGGCGATGGCGTTGATCTTGTCGATCGCGGCCTGCGCCGACTCGCCGTTGGACGCGCCGACGAACACCGTGCCGTCGTCCTCGATGGAGATCGACGCGCCGGTCTCCTCGGTGATCGAGTTGATCATCTTGCCCTTGGGCCCGATCACCTCGCCGATCTTGTCGACCGGCACCTTGATGGTGGTGATCCGGGGTGCGTACGGGCTCATCTCGTCCGGAGCGTCGATGGCCTCGGCCATCACCTCGAGGATGGTGATCCGGGCATCCTTGGCCTGGGCCAACGCACCCGCGAGCACCTGCGAGGGGATCCCGTCGAGCTTGGTGTCCAACTGCAGGGCGGTGACGAAGTCCTTGGTGCCCGCGCACTTGAAGTCCATGTCGCCGAAGGCATCCTCGGCGCCGAGGATGTCGGTCAGCGTGACGAAGCGGCGCTCCACCACCCCGTCGACCTCTACGTCGTCGGAGACCAGGCCCATGGCGATGCCGGCCACCGGCGCCTTCAGCGGCACACCGGCGTTCAGCAGCGACAGCGTGGAGGCACACACCGAACCCATCGAGGTGGAGCCGTTGGAGCTCAGCGCCTCAGAGACCTGCCGGATGGCGTACGGGAACTCCTCGACGCTCGGCAGCACGGGCATCAGGGCCCGCTCGGCGAGCGCCCCGTGGCCGATCTCGCGGCGCTTGGGCGAGCCGACGCGACCGGTCTCACCGGTCGAGTACGGCGGGAAGTTGTAGTGGTGCATGTAGCGCTTGGAGGTCTCCGGCCCCAGCGAGTCGATCTGCTGGGCCATCTTGACCATGTCGAGGGTGGTGACACCCATGATCTGGGTCTCGCCGCGCTCGAACAGGGCGCTGCCGTGCGCGCGCGGGATGATCGCAACCTCGGCGGACAGCGCCCGGATATCGGTGACGCCGCGGCCGTCGATGCGGAAGTGATCGGTCAGGATCCGCTGGCGGACAAGCTTTTTGGTCAGCGCCCGGTAGGCGGCGCCGATCTCCTTCTCGCGCCCCTCGTAGGTCTCGGCGAGCCGCTCGAGCACCTCGACCTTGATCTCGTCGGTGCGGTCGTTGCGCTCGTTCTTGTTCGCGATGGTCAGCGCCGCGGACAACTCGTCGGTGGCCACCGAGGCCACCGAGTAGTAGACGTCCTCGCCGTACTCGGGGAACAACGGGTACTCGGCCGTCTCCTTACCGGCGGCCTCGTGCAGCTCCTGCTGCGCCTTGCACAGCGCGGCGATGAACGGCTTGGCGGCCTCGAGACCCTCGGCCACCACCGTCTCGGTGGGCGCCGCGGCGCCACCGGCGACCAGGTCGATGACGTTGTCGGTGGCCTCGGCCTCGACCATCATGATCGCGACGTCGTCGTTGCCGGAGCCGTCGGACACGACGCGACCGGCGACGACCATGTCGAACACCGCCCGCTCGAGCTGCTCGACATCGGGGAACGCCACCCACTGCCCGTCGATCAGCGCCACGCGCACACCGCCGACCGGGCCGGAGAACGGCAGGCCGGAGATCTGGGTGGAGGCCGACGCGGCGTTGATGGCCAGCACGTCGTAGAGATCCTTGGGGTCGAGGCTCAGGATGGTCACCACGACCTGGATCTCGTTACGCAGCCCGCTGACGAACGTGGGCCGCAGCGGCCGGTCGATCAGGCGACAGGTCAGGATCGCGTCGGTGGACGGGCGGCCCTCGCGACGGAAGAAGGATCCGGGGATGCGGCCGGCGGCATACATCCGCTCCTCGACGTCGATCGTCAAGGGGAAGAAATCGAAATGGTCCTTGGGGGTCTTGCTGGCGGTGGTGGCGCTCAACAACATGGTCTCGTCGTCGAGGTAGGCCACGACGGCGCCGGCGGCCTGCTGGGCCAGCCGGCCGGTCTCGAAACGGATGGTGCGGGTGCCGAAGCTCCCGTTGTCAATGACGGCGGTCGATTCGAACACGCCTTCGTCAATCTCAGCAACAGACATAGATGTCCGCATGCCCTCTCTGGTTATTCAACTGTTTTGCGTCGTCACGCGTCAGGACACCAGATGCGGCTGCGGCCGTCGATCGAAGCTGCCGGAATTCCCCCGGCAGCCACTACCGAAGACCGCCCACACCATCGGCGACCTCCCCCTCGAAGGGGATGCAGTGACGCGCTGGAACGGTGCGCGCGGTCTGCGCGAACCGCACCGTGTCCCGGCCGATACGGACGCGGAACAGCCCTACTCTACACCGCGACGAATCCGGTCCGGACAAACCCGCAGGTAGGGGCGCGTCAACGGAGATTCTCCACGCAGACGGTGAACTCCCGCTGCTCGTAGGCGTAACCCTGCCCGCTCAGGCACTGATCGACGTTGGCGACGTCGGTGAGGATCTGCGTGGCGCGCTGGCGGTGCGGCACCGACCGATCGGCGCAGTCCACCCGCACCGGGTCGGTGTGATGCTCGGGATGCACGCTCATGCAGCCGCCGACGGTCCAGTCGATGTCCAGGCACACGGTGCTGACGTTGTCGGACAGACCGCCGCGCTGCGAGTAGAACGAGTCGACGTCGCTGGGGCATTGATCGCCGCCCGGTCCGTTGACCGTGGCGACCACCTTGAAGTTGGATTCCGGGCTGCCGCAGGGCACCTCGTGGGCCTCGGGACGGTCGATCGCGCCCCCGACACGCAGGCAGTCGCCCACGTTCAGGTCATTGGCCCGCGTGTTGGCCGGCGGAACCTCGGCGCAGCCGGTCACCCATGCCGCCGCGATGACAACCACGGCGGGGATGACACGGCGGTGGGTCAGCGACGCAGACCCAACCGCTCGATGAGGGAACGGTAGCGCGCCACGTCCACCTGGGCGACGTACTTGAGCAGCCGGCGACGGCGACCCACCAGCAGCAGCAGTCCGCGCCGCGAGTGGTGGTCGTGCTTGTGCATCTTCAGGTGCTCGGTGAGATCGGTGATGCGCTTGGTCAGCAGGGCAACCTGCGCCTCGGGCGATCCGGTGTCGGTCTCGTGCAGGCCGTAGCTGCTGAGGATCTCTTTTTTCTGCTCGGCGGTAAGCGCCACGAATTCACTCCATCTGTTTCAGTCCGCGAACATCAAATCCCTGCGGGACCCGACGCGGCCACCGCGAACTGCAGCACACGTCGTCGATTGTCGTCGCAGAGTTTAACAGCGCGGGTACCGAAACGACGATTCCGGACGCGCGGCGGCGCTAGCGGGCGTCGTGCAGGATGGTCCGGGCCTTCTCCGTGTCGACGTGCATGGTCTTGACCAGGTCTTCGACCGACTCGAACTTCTCCTGACCCCGGATACGGGCGACGAAGTCGACGGCGACGTGCTGCCCGTACAGGTCGGCGGCGGTGTCGAGGACGAAGGCCTCCACGGTGCGGGTGCGCCCGGAGAAGGTCGGGTTGGTCCCCACCGAGACCGCGGCCTGATACCGCTCGCCCGGAATGACCGTGCCCATCACCGGCCCGTGCCCCAGGACGGTGAACCAGGCGGCGTAGACGCCGTCGGCCGGGATCGCCGAATGCATCGGCGGGGCGACGTTGGCCGTGGGGAAGCCCAGCCCCTTGCCGCGGCCGTCGCCGCGGACCACGACACCCTCGACCCGGTGCGGGCGCCCCAGCGCCTCGGTGGCCGCCGCCATGTCGCCGGCGTCCACGCAGGACCGGATGTAGGTGGAGGAGAAGATCACGCCGTTGTTCTCGTCCTGCTCGGCCACCAGGCCCATGGCCTGCACCGAGAACCCGAACCGCTCGCCGGCGGCGCGCAGCATCTCGACATCGCCGGCGGCCTTGCGGCCGAAGGTGAAGTTCTCGCCGACCACCACCTCCACCACGTGCAGGCGCTCCACCAGCAGCTCGTGCACATAGCGTTCCGGGGTGAGCTTCATGAAGTCCGCCGTGAACGGCATCACCAGGAAGACGTCGATGCCGAGTTCCTCGACGAGTTCGGCGCGCCGCGTCAGCGTGGTCAGCTGCGCGGGGTGGTTGCCGGGGAAGACCACTTCCATGGGGTGCGGATCGAAGGTCATCAGCACCGCGGGTACGCCGCGGGCACGGGCCTCCTTGACCGCGCGCGCGATCAACTCGGCGTGTCCGCGGTGCACCCCGTCGAACACTCCGATGGTCAGCACGCATCGGCCCCAGTCCGTGGGGATCTCGTCTTGTCCCCGCCACCGCTGCACGTCGGTAAGCCTACGATGCGACGCCCCGCGCGTCTGCCCGGGTCACCCATCCGGCCTGCCCGCGGCGACCGGGATCACACTGGGCGCCCAGATGAGGTGACCATTGCCTAAACTCGATGCCGTGAGTCCCAACGATGGTCTCGACAGTGGTGCCAGCGAGCTGACCACGGTCGCTCAGGACTACTTGAAGGTCATCTGGACCGTGCAGGAGTGGTCGCCGGAGGAAAAGATCAGCACCAAGCTGCTCGCCGACCGGATCGGCGTCTCGGCGAGCACCGCCTCGGAGTCCATTCGCAAGCTCGCCGGTCAGGGGCTGGTCCACCACGAGAAGTACGGCGCGGTGACGCTGACCGCGCGGGGCCGCGCGGCCGCGCTGTCCATGGTGCGCCGGCACCGGCTGTTGGAGACCTTTCTGGTCAACGAACTCGGCTACAGCTGGGATGAGGTGCACGACGAGGCCGAGGTGCTCGAGCATGCCGTGTCGGAGCGCATGCTCGACCGGATGGACGCCAAGCTGGGCTACCCCACCCGGGACCCGCACGGCGACCCGATCCCGGCGGCCGACGGGAAGGTGCCGACCCCGCCGGCCCGGCAGCTCTCCGATTGCGGCGACGGCGACGAGGGCACGGTGGCCCGCATCTCCGATGCCGATCCGGAGATGCTGCGGTACTTCGACACCGTCGGCAT
Source organism: Mycolicibacterium sp. MU0050 (assembly GCF_963378085.1). Lineage (GTDB taxonomy): Bacteria > Actinomycetota > Actinomycetes > Mycobacteriales > Mycobacteriaceae > Mycobacterium > Mycobacterium wendilense. The sequence continues at coordinate 3,016,374 of NZ_OY726395.1, forward strand.
CAATCTCGACGCGCGGCTTCGGGTGCTGGCTCGCCGCGACTTCGCCGGGATGATCTCGGTGGCGGTGCAATCGCACGCCGGCGAGAAGACCACGGTCGATCTGGGCAGCCCGGCGGCCGAGGCCATCTGGGTGGTCGCTTGACCTACGCCCGTGGCCGCTACAGCGTCGCGGGTCGCACCACCACCACCGACTTCGTCCGCCCGTTCGGGCGGTCCTCCAGCAGGGCCATCACCCGACCGTCCGGGGCGACGGCGGCGTAGATGCCGTCGATGCCGGCCGCCGGCAGCGGTCGTCCGTGGCTGGCGTCCTCGGCCTGGGCGGCGTCCAATTCCCGACTCGGGAACCCCTGCCGGCAGGCATCGTCGAGCGAGTAACTGAGCTCCGGCGCGGCCTCCAACCCGTCCAGGGTCCGCGCCTGCTCCAGTCCGTAACCGCCGACGCGGGTGCGCCGCAGCGCGGTCAAATGCCCGCCGACGCCCAGCGTCGCACCGACGTCGCGGGCCAGCGCCCGAATGTAGGTGCCCGACGAACAGTCCACGACGACATCGACGTCGACGACGGCGCCGAGGCGGCGCACGGTGACGATGTCGAACCGGTCGATGCGGACCGCGCGCGCGGCCAGCTCGACGGATTGCCCGTCGCGGGCGAGTTGATAGGCCCGCTTGCCGCCGACCTTGATCGCGCTGACCGACGACGGCACCTGCTCGATGTCGCCGCGCAGCGCGGCCACCGCGGCGCCGATCGCGTCGTCGGTGACCGCGTCGGCGGAAACTTCCTGCAGCAGTTCGCCTTCGGCGTCATCGGTGGTGGTGGACTGCCCCAGCCGGATCGTGGCGGTGTAGGTCTTCGACGCCCCCGCCACCAGGCCCAGGATCTTGGTGGCCCGCTCGATGCCGATCACCAGCACCCCGGTGGCCATCGGATCCAACGTGCCGGCGTGCCCCACCTTGCGGGTGCCGAAGATGCGGCGGCAGCGGCCGACGACGTCGTGACTGGTCATCCCACCCGGCTTGTCGACGATCACCAATCCGGGCGCTGGGACCTGCTTGCTCACAACACGATCGCCGTCAGCGCCAGCCCGTCGGTGACCGACCAGCGGCCCCGCAGCGTGGCCAGGGGTGGCCCCGACTTGGCGACCGGGTCGATCAGGATCCTGGAGGTGAACCGGCCCGACGCACCGGAGTCGTCGACCTCGAAGCTGATGTGGGCGTCCTCGAACCCCAGCCAGCGCTCCGTCAGCGGGAACCAGGCCTTGTAGGTGGCCTCCTTGGCGCAGAACAGGATTCGGTCCCAGTGCAGGCCGGCCGGCAGCGCCGAGATCTCGGTCCGCTCGACGTCCAGGCTGATCGCGCCCAGCACGCCGTCGGGCAGCACGTCGTGCGGTTCGGCGTCGATGCCGACGGACCGCACCGTGGTGCTCGACCCCACCACCGCGCCGCGGTAGCCCTCGCAGTGCGTCAGGCTGCCGACCACACCGTCGGGCCAGCGCGGTTCCCCCTTGGGGCCCTTGAGGATCGGTGCGGGACCGACCCCGAGTTCGTTCAGCGCCAGCCGCGCGCAGTGCCGCACGGTGACGAACTCGTTGCGCCGCTTGGCCACCGAGGTGGCGACCAGCGGCGCCTCCTCCGGCAGCGGGGCCAGCCCGGGCGGGTCGGTGAAAACCTCGGCCGTGTACACCGAGTCGGGCACGATGGCCCCGATACGTTTGGTCATGACCGCCTGCTGCGCAACCGATCCCGGAACTTCTCGGAGGCGGCCCGCATCTCCGGGGTGATCATGAAGTGGCCGCCGAACTCGTTGAGGTAACCGGGCGCGTACTGCGGATCCGGCAGTACCTGGCGCAGCCACCGATAGGGTTTGCGGCGCCGCCACTCGCGCGGGTAACCGACCGACACCTCTTCGAAACGGACCCCGTCGTACCAGGTGGTGCGCGGGATGTGCAGGTGACCGTAGACCGAGCACACCGCGTTGTAGCGGGTGTGCCAGTCGGCGGTGTCGGTGGTTCCGCACCACAGCGAGAACTCCGGGTAGAACATCACGTCGCAGGGGTCGCGCACCAGCGGGAAGTGGTTCACCAGGACCGTCGGGGTCATCCAGTCGAGATCCTCGAGGCGCTTGCGGGTGTGCTTGAGCCGGTCCCGGCACCAGGCGTCCTTGGTGGCGTAGGGCTCGCTGGAGAGCAGATACTCGTCGGTGGCCACGACGCTGCGTTCCTTGGCGATCGCCAGCCCCTCGGCCTTGGTGGTCGCCCCGGCCGGCAGGAAGCTGTAGTCGTAGAGCAGGAACATCGGGACGATGGTGGCCGGGCCGCCCTCGTCGGTCCATACCGGATACGGGTGCTCCGGGGTGAGCACCCCCATCTCGTCGCACATGTTGACCAGGTAGTCGTACCGGGCGCGGCCGAACACCTGCACCGGATCCTTACCCGTGGTCCACAGTTCGTGGTTGCCGGGCACCCAGATCACCTTCGCGAACCGCTTGCGCAGCAGATCCAGCGACCAGCGGATCTCGTCGGTGCGCTCGGCTACGTCGCCGGCGACGATCAGCCAGTCGTCCGGCGAGGAGGGGTAGAGCGACTCGGTGACCGGCTTGTTCCCGGTGTGACCGGTGTGCAGATCGCTGACCGCCCACAGCGTGGGGCGCGATCTGGTCGCAGTCTCGTGTGTCACGACAATCCAGCCTAGTCATCCGTGGAAACCGCGGCGCGGCCCGTAGGGAGGAACTAGAACAGGTTTTTGTTTGTTCCTTGTACACTCCCCGCAGGTCGGTTGCCCAGAAAAGGGGGTGTGATGGTCGCCAAGATGCGGTTGTTCGCAGCGTTGGGGGCGGCGTTCGCCGCGGCCCTGGTCGGCGTGCAGACCACGCTGCCCGCCGGGCCGACGGCCAGCGAGGTGGCGCTGCGCTCCACCGACGCCCCGTTGAACCCCGCACCCCGCAGCCCGGTGATCGACTACACCGACCCGGAGCCGTTCAACCCCTGCACCGACATCCCGCTGGACGTCGTCAACGGGCTGGGCCTGGGGTTCACGCCGCCCGAGCAGGAGAACAGCCTGCGGTGCAAGTACGACGCGGGCCCCTACCAGCTGGCCGTCGAGGCCATCATCTGGCGCACCTACGAGAAGTCGCTGCCGCCGGATGCCGTCGAGCTGGACATCAACGGCCATCGCGCCGCGCAGTTCTGGGTGATGAAGCCCACCGACTGGAACAACCGGTGGTGGATCACCTGCATGATCACCTTCCGCACCAGCTACGGCGTGATCCAGCAGTCGCTGTTCTATTCGCCGATCCATTCCCCGAGCCGGCCGGACTGCATGCAGGAAAACCTGAACCGGGCCCATCAACTGACCCCGCACTACATCTTCTGAATCCTCTGGCCCTGCCCACGCCGTAGCCTGACCGGGTGCCCCCGATCTCCAAAGATGCCCCGGCCGTCGGCCTGCCGGCCGCCCGCCGGCGCGCCCACGGGCTGATCAGCCGACTGGCGAACGTCCCGCCCCGGACCACGACTTATCGGGTGGAACGGCGGCTGCGGGTCCCGATGCGCGACGGCGTCGAGCTGCTCGCCGACCATTACGCACCGGACACCGCGGCACCGTCCGGCACCCTGCTGGTGCGCTGCCCCTACGGCCGCGGATTTCCGTTCTCCACGCTGTACGCCGCCACCTACGCCGCCCGCGGGTATCACGTGGTGCTGCAGAGCGTGCGCGGCACGTTCGGCTCCGGCGGCGAGTTCGAACCGCCGGTCCACGAGGCGGCCGACGGCGCCGACACGGCCGCCTGGTTGCGCGAACAGCCCTGGTACACGGGTTCTTTCGGCACCGTCGGGCTGTCCTACCTGGGGCAGACACAGTGGGCGCTACTGGAGGACCCGCCGAAGGACATGGCCGCAGCGGTGGTGGTGGTCGGCGTGCACAACTTCGCCGCGTCCTCATGGGGCACCGGGGCGTTCGCGGCCAACGACTTCCTGGGCTGGAGCAACATGATCCGCAACCAGGAGGAGCCCAACCGGGTCCGGCTGCTGCTCAACCACCTGCGGGCGGGCCGGAAGGTGGCGCGCGCCATCGGGCAGGCCCCGCTGGCGGCCTCCGGGCGGACGTTGCTCGCCGATGGCGCGCCGTGGTGGGAGAAATGGATCGAACACCCGGACGTCGACGACCCGTTCTGGGACCGGTACAAGTTCTACGGCGGCCTCGACCGCGCCGGCGTGCCGGTGCTGCTGATGGGCGGCTGGCAGGACCTCTTCCTGGAGCAGACCCTCGAGCAGTACCACCGACTGCACGACCGCGGGGTCGAGGTCGCGCTGACGCTCGGGCCGTGGACGCACACGCACATGACCGAGCGCGCGGCCGGGCAGGTGCTCCGCGAGAGTCTGGATTGGCTCGGTCGCCACCTCGGGGACGAACCCGGCGCCGGGCGCGCCCCGGTGCGCTACTTCGTCACCGGCGGAGGCGGCTGGCGCGAGGCCGAGCAGTGGCCGCCGACCGACACCCAGGATCGTGCGCTGTACCTGGGATCGGCCGGGCTGACCGAACAGGCGCCGGAGGCCGCCGGTTCCCGCTCGTTCACCTTCGACCCGCGTCGGCCCACGCCCACGGTCGGCGGGCGCCTGCTCGCCCCGGGCGCGGGGCGACGGCGCGACGATAAGCTCGCCGCGCGCCCGGATGTGCTCAGCTTCACCAGCGCCCCCCTGACCGCCGACCTCCACGTCTACGGCCCGCCGGTCATCGAACTCGACCACACCTCGGACAACCCGCACGTCGACCTGTTCGTCCGGGTCAGCGAGGTGGACCGAAAAGGGCGTTCCCGCAACATCAGCGACGGATACCGGCGGCTGGTGCGCACCGAGCACGACGACCCGGTGGTCCGGATCGAACTCGACGAGATCGCGCATCGCTTCGCGGCCGGAACCCGGCTTCGGGTGCTGGTGGCCGGCGGCTCGTTTCCGCGCTTCGCGCCGAACCTGGGCACCGGCGAGGACCCCGCACACGGCGCGCGGCTGGCCCCGGCCACCCACACCGTGCACCTGCGCGGCGCGTCCCGCCTGCTGCTGCCGGAGGGCCCGGCGCGCCCCTAGCAAACTAGGCCACGGTGGCGCGGACCCGCGCGGCCACCGCGGCGAGTTCCGCCGATGGGTGCGCGGGGGCACCGCGGATCTCACGCACGGGCAGATCGACCCAGCTCTTGCAGCCACCGAAGTCCGGCGAGCGCGGCAGCCGCACCGGGCGCTCGAGCGCGCGTACCTCGACCACCAGCACCGCCAGGCGGTGTTTGGGCCGAAAGTCGAGGCGGTCTGTGCGCACCGACTCCTCGGTCCAGATGTGCAGGTCCGCGATCTCGCCGAGGCGTTCCGGTCGCTGCACCGCGACCACATCGACCACCTTGGCCGCCGCGCGCACGAGCACGGCCTCGTCGGTGCTGTCCGCGGCCGCCGCGGTCACCAGGTCCCGGTGTTCGGGCCGCACCCGCTCGGCGTGGCTGTGCGCAACCGTCGGGAACAGCAGGAACTCCTCGGCGTTGACCTCGAAGCGCTTCTCGTGGATGCCGCCCTTGCGCAGCAGGACCCGCTGGCGGCCGTCGAGCAACGCGTGGACCGCCGCGCTCCACTCCTTGAGCGCGGGCGTCATGAGCCCCGGGCGGCGATCCGCGCCAGCACCTCCGGCCGCCGCAACGGCGGCTGCGTCCTGGGCGGTTGCCGACGCGGCGGCAGCGACGCGAGCAGCCGCGTCGTGGAGGCGCTGACCTCGGCGACGGCGGCCTCGAACGCGGCGGCGTTGGCCTCGGAGGTGCGGGCGATTCCGCTGACCTTGCGGACGTACTGGCGGGCGGCGGCCTCGATCTCGGCCGGCGTGGCCGCCGGCTGCAGCCCGCGCAGTTCGGTGATGTTCCGGCACATGGACTCCAACGTAGGCGCGCGTCCCGCCGGTGGCTACCGTGTTGGCCATGAGTGACTCCGAGGTTCTGCTGATCGACACCACCGACCGGGTACGCACACTGACGCTGAACCGGCCCAAGTCCCGCAACGCGCTGTCGAAGGCGCTGCGCACGGAGCTGTTCGCTGCCCTGGCGGCCGCCCAGACCGACGACGACGTCGACGTCGTGATCCTCACCGGCGCCGACCCGGTCTTCTGCGCGGGCCTGGACCTCAAGGAACTCGGCGACACCACCGAGTTGCCCGACATCTCCCCCAAGTGGCCGGAGATGGACAAGCCGGTGATCGGCGCCATCAACGGCGCCGCCGTCACCGGTGGTCTCGAGATCGCGCTGTATTGCGATGTGCTGATCGCCTCGGAGCAGGCCGCGTTCGCCGACACCCACGCGCGCGTCGGGTTGCTGCCCACGTGGGGGCTGTCGGTGCGGCTGCCCCAGAAGGTCGGGGTGGGGCTGGCGCGCCGGATGAGCCTGACCGGTGACTACCTGTCGGCCGCCGACGCGCTGCGGGCCGGACTGGTCACCGAGGTGGTGCCGCACGACCAGCTGCTCGACGCCGCCCGCGCCGTGGCGGCCTCGATCGTCGGCAACAACCAGAAGGCCGTGCGGGCGCTGCTGGACTCCTACCACCGCATCGACGGCGCGCAGACCAACGGGTCGCTGTGGCTCGAGGCCGAGGCCGCCCGCGCCTGGATGCGCTCGACGTCCGGCGACGACATCGCCGCGAGCCGCTCGTCGGTGATCGACCGGGGCCGCAGCCAGGTCCGCTGACCCCCTCCTCCCTTGGCGACGGTGCGTGTCGCCGGCCGACACGCCGAGGGATTTGCGTGCATTGCGCACGCTCGGGGCTACACCGCCCGCGCGGCCGCCGCGCCCGCGGCGTGCAGCCAGCGCAGCGGCTCGCGCATCGCCGCCTCCGCCGATCCGGCGAGCTCGGTCAGCGACACCGTCGGCACCGCGCACTGCGTGGCGACCTGGCCGGCGACGACCACCGGCGCGGCGCCGGCGGCGGCGGCCGCCGAGAGCACGTGACCGACCAGCTTGCCGCCCAGCGACGTGTCGTCGAAGCGGCCCTCACCGGTGACGACGACGTCCGCGGTGGCCAACCCTTCGGGCAGACCGGTGATCTCGCCGATGCGCCGGGAGCCCGACACCGCGGTCGCGCCCCAGGCCAGCAGCCCGAATCCGACCCCACCGGCCGCTCCCGCGCCGGGCCGCTGCGGGTCGGCGACCAGTCCGGCCTCGGTGAGCGCCCGCGCCCACCGCCGCAGGGCCTCGTCCAGGGCGGCGACGTCCCGGTCGGTCGCGCCCTTCTGCGGACCGAAGACCGCGGCGGCCCCGCGCGGGCCGTACAGCGGCGCCTCGGTGTCGACCAACAGCTCGACACCCCGTGGTGGCAGCGACGAAAGCCCTTCGGCGTCAACGTGGTCCACCTGGGTGAGACCGCGCGCCCCGGCCTCGATCGGGTTCCCACCGGCATCGACGGCCACCAGACCCAACGCCGCCAACACGCCGGCGCCGCCGTCGGTGCTCGCCGATCCGCCCAGGCCCACTTGCACCGAGGTCGCCCCGGCGGCCAGCGCTGCCGCGATCACCTCGCCCAGGCCGCGGCTGCTCGCACCCCACGGATCCAGTTGCGTCATCAACGCGATGCCCGACGATTCGGCCAACTCGACCACGGCGCGCCCGTCGTCGTGCCGCAGCCAGCGCGCGCGAACCGGTCGACCGTCAGGGCCGGACACCTCCGCGTGTTGCCAGCGCCACGGCGCCGACTCGGCGATCGCCTCGAGGGTGCCCTCCCCGCCGTCGGCCTGCGGCAGCAGCACGAGGTCGTCGTCGCCGCGCACCGAGCGCCAGCCCTGCGCCAGCGCGCCCGCAACCTCGGTCGCCGACGCGGAACCCTTGAAGGAGTCGGGCGCAATGACGACCTTCACAACGCGGGCAGCACCAGATCGGCGAATCGGCGCTTCATCGTGTCGATGACGGTCCGCCCGTCGGTGGCCCACACCGCCTCGTTGAAAATCTCGACCTCCACGTCGCCGTCGTAGCCCGCTTCCGCCACCAGCGTGGCGATGGCACCGAAGTCTATGACGCCGTCGCCCATCATGCCGCGCGAGAGCAGCGGGTCCGCGGCCATCGGCACCAGCCAGTCGCACACCTGGAAGGAGCTGATCCGTCCCTGCCGGCCCGCCGTCGCGATGCCGGCAGCCAGGTCCGGATCCCACCACACGTGGAAGGTGTCGATCACCACGCCGACGGTATCCGCAGGGTGCGGCGCAGCCAGCTGCAACGCCTGCCCCAGGGTGGAGATGACGGCACGGTCCGCACAGAACATCGGGTGCAGGGGTTCGAGCGCCAGTCGCACCTCACGCTCGGCGGCGTAGGGCACCAGTTCGGCGATCCGCTCGGCCACCCGAGCGCGGGCGCCCACCAGGTCTCGGTCGGGGACGCCACCGACCACCAGCACCAGTTCCGAGGTGCCCAGGGCCGCCGCCTCGTCGATGGCGCGCCGGTTGTCGTCCAGCGCCGCCGAGCTGTCCCCGGCGCCGGTGAGGAAGCCGCCACGACACAGGCTCGAGACTCGAAGCCCGTTGTCCCGCACGAGTTTTGCCGCGACGTCCAGACCGGCTTCGGCGACCCGGTCCCGCCACAGGCCGACGGCGGGCAGGCCGGCGTCGGCAGCGCCCTGCACCGCCTCGCGCAGGGTCCAGGCATTGGTGGTCTTGGTGTTGAGCGACAACCGGGCAAACGGTCGTCCCGTCGCGGTCATCGACCGACCCCGTTCACAGACAGGAAGCTTCGCATCCGAGCGGCTGCCAGGTCCGGATCGGCGAGCAGACCGGCGCGGTCGGCGAGCACGAACAGCTCGCTGAGGTGGCCCACGGAGCGGCCCGATGCCTGCCCACCCACCATCGCGAAGCCCGGCTGGTGGCCGTTGAGCCAGGAGAGAAAGGCGATACCCGTCTTGTAGTGGCGCGTCGGTGCGGCGAAGATGTGCCGCCCCAAGGCCTCAGTGGATTCCAGGATCTCGCGTGCTCGCCGGTCGTTTCCGGTATCCAGCTCCTGCAGCGCGGTCGAGGCCGCCGGGTAGATCGCGGCGAAGATACCCAGCAGCGCGTCGGAGTGCCCGGCGTCGTCGCCGATGATCAAGGCCGGATAGTTGAAGTCGTCCCCGGTGTAGAGCCGCACCCCGTCGGGCAGCGCCCGACGCAACGCCACCTCGTGTTCGGCGTCCAGTAGCGACACCTTGACTCCGTCGATCTTGCCGGCGTGCTCCTCGATGAGCCCGCGAAATGTCGTGGTGGCGCCGTCGAGGTCGGTGTCGCCCCAGTAGCCGCGCAGCGCGGGGTCGAACATCTCCCCCAGCCAGTGCAGGATCATCGGGCGGTCCGCCTCGGCGAGCAACGCGCCGTACACCCTCAGGTAGTCGGCGGGTGAGCCGGCCACCTCGGCGAGTGCGCGGGACGCCATGAGGACCACCTGCGCACCGGCGCTGCGCACCACGTCGATCTGGGCCCGGTAGGCGTCGGTGATCTGCGCGAGTCCCCGCGCGCCGCCCGCGAGATCGGCCACCGTCAGGTGATCGGTCCCCGCCCCACAGGCCAGCCGGCCGCCGACGGCGTCCGCTTCGCGCGCACTGCGCCGGATCAACTCCTGGGTGGCGGCCCAATCCAGCCCCATCCCCCGTTGCGCGGTGTCCATCGCGTCGGCGACACCGAGGCCATAGGACCACAGCTGGTGCCGGTAGGCCAGGGTGGCGTCCCAATCCAGCTCCGCCGCCGAGTCCGGCGTGTTGTCAGCGAGCACCTTCGGGATGACATGCGCTGCGGCGTAAGCGATGCGGGAGGTGATCGGTGCTTCCGGGCGCCGCCACGGGCCCGGCCGGCCGAGCTGGTAATCGCGTAGCTCCCCGTCGATCGGCAGGGTCAGCGAGACACCGGCGGCGGTCTCCGTCGCGGCGGTCACAGCACGATCTCCGGGACGGCTAGGCGCTTGCCCTCGGCCGAGCTCCGCAGACCCAGCTCGGCGAGTTGGACGCCGCGGGCGGCGGACAACAGGCCGAAGCGGTGGGCTCGCCCGGCGACCACGTCGCGCAGGTACTCCTCCCACTGCAGCTTGAAGCCGTTGTCCAGCTCGGCGTTCGCGGGCACCTCAAGCCATTGGTCACGGAACCTCTCGGTTACCGGAAGATCGGGATTCCACACCGGTTTCGGCGTGTGCGCCCGTTGTTGGGCGACGCAGCCCCGCAGTCCGGCGACGGCGGAGCCGTGCGTGCCGTCGATCTGGAACTCGACGAGTTCGTCGCGATGGACGCGAACGGCCCACGAGGAGTTGATCTGCGCGACGATGCCGCCCGCGATCTCGAAGATCCCGTAGGCCGCGTCGTCGGCGGTGGCCGCATACTCGCGGCCCTCCTCGTCCCAGCGGGTGGGGATGTGTGTCACGGTCCGGGCCGTGACCGCCTCGACCGGCCCCAGCAGCCCCTCCATCACGTAGTTCCAGTGGCAGAACATGTCTACGGTGATGCCGCCGCCGTCCTCGGCCCGGTAATTCCAACTGGGCCGCTGCGCGGGCTGACCGTCGCCCTCGAAGACCCAGTAACCGAACTCACCGCGCATCGACAGGATCCGCCCGAAAAAGCCTTCGTCGACCAGGCGTCGCAGCTTGACCAGACCCGGCAAGTACAGCTTGTCATGGACCACCCCGGCGACCACGCCGGCGTTCTCTGCCATTCTCGCCAGTTCTACTGCCTCAGTGAGGGTTTCAGCGGTCGGCTTCTCGGTGTAGACATTCTTCCCGGCCTTGATCGCCGCGGTGAGCGCGGCCCTGCGCCGCGAGGTCACCTGCGCGTCGAAGTACACCGTCACCGTGGGGTCGGCGATCACCGCCTCGACGTCCGTGGTCCAGTGCTCCACACCGTGCTCGGCCGCCAGTTCGGCGAGCTTGTCGGAATTACGGCCCACCAGAATCGGTTCCACCGCGACCCGGGTGCCGTCGTCGAGCTGAAGGCCGGTGTCCCGCAGCGGAAGGATGGACCGCAGCAGATGCTGCCGGTAACCCATCCGGCCGGTCACGCCGTTCATCGCGATGCGCAAAGTGGACCGGCCGACGCCGGGAGATGAAGACATGTGCAGATTCCTTCTCTGGTGTGTCCGGCGGATCGTGGCCGCCGGGACGAGTGCGGTCGGTGGGCTCGCGCGGCGCAAGCACCTCGAATGAGGGGTGCGCGGCGGTGTCAGCACTTCGGAATGCGCTTTCCAAGGTAAACTGCAAACACGCTCCGGTCAACCACGGAGCGACCGAACACAGAGCGGGAGCGGCGATGGCGGCGGTAACCCTGCAGGATGTGGCGTTGCGCGCCGGAGTGTCCCAGGCGACGGCATCGCGCGTGCTCAACGGCTCGTCCCGCGTCCCCGGTGCCGGCGTGGCCGACCGTGTCCGTACCGCGGCACGTGAACTCGGCTACGTTCCCAACGCGCAGGCGCAGGCGCTGGCCCGCGCCTCCACCGGGCTGATCGGCCTCGTCGTCCATGACATCGCCGACCCCTACTTCTCCTCGATCGTGCGTGGCGCCCAGGCCGCCGCCCGCGTCGCCCGCAAACAGGTACTACTTGCCAGCACCGACCGGGACTTCGACGTCGAACGGGACTCGGTGAGCACCTTCATCGCCCACCGTGCCGACGCGATCGTGTTGGCCGGCTCTCGGCAGAGCGGTGACCTCGACCGCGACCTGGAGGCCGAATTCGACCGCTACCGCGCCAACGGCGGACGCGTGGTGGTGATCGGCCAGCCGCTCGCCTTCGGCGGTGCCGTGGAGCCCGAAAATTATTCTGCCTCAGCTGAATTGGCTGACGCTTTGGTAGCGGCAGGCCACCGACGGTTCGCCGTGATCGGCGGGCCGGGCAGCATCCGCACCGCCGTGGACCGGCGCAACGGATTCGTCGACGCGCTGTGCAGGAAGGGGCTCAGCACGGTGGTCGAGGTAACCGGGGAGTTCACCCGCGACGGCGGGTATTCCGCGGCGCGGCGCCTGGCGGCCGCACTGCAACTCGAGCCCGGCCTCGCGGCCGGGCCGGTTTGCGTGTACGCCGTGACCGACGTGATGGCCATCGGCGCCATCGCCGCCTGGCGGGAACTCGGCCTGCGCGTCCCCGACGACGTATGCGTCGCCGGTTTCGACGACATCCCGACCCTGAGAGACCACACTCCCAGCCTGACCACCGTCGCGCTGCCGCTCGAACAAATTGGCGCCCGCGCTGTCGAACTAGCCTTGGATTCCGCAGCTGACCTGCGCGAACGTGCGGCAGGCCGCGTCATCCTGCGCGACAGCACCCGCTTGGGCTGAAGCTCCTTCGGCCACCGTCCACGGCGCCCGCCACCGAGCGGTTGACAGTGTGTGCGGCGTCACGTTATCGTCGGATCGGCTTCGGAAAGCGCATTCCCAGTCGGATCGGACTGTTCTTACACCGCGTTCGACCCGTGCAACTGCGACCTTGAGGACATTCCCATGGCGGCAACCACTTCGGCCCGCGTCCGCAAACCGGACGGCGGAACGGCTTCCACTGCGACCCGCTCGCCGGTTCGAAAGGCCTTCTCCCCGCGCCGCACGGCGGCCTCCGTCTGGCGGCCCCTCGCCCTCGTCGTCGTCCTGCTGGTCGGCTGGTGGGCAGTCACCGCAGCGGAACTCGTCGCCCCGTACATCCTCCCGTCGCCGGCCGACACCTGGAGCGCCGCCGCCGACAACGCGGCCTATCTGACGCAACACACCTGGGTGACCACCTGGGAGACGCTGGTCGGCTTCGCGATCGCCACCGTCCTCGGCGTGCTGATGGCGGTGGTGATGGTCTACTCCGCCAGCCTGGAGAAGACGGTCTATCCGCTCATCCTGTTCGCGCAGGTCATCCCCAAGATCGCGGTGGCGCCGCTGTTCATCGTGTGGCTGGGCTTCGGGCCGTCGCCGAAGATCCTGGTCGCCGTCCTCATGGCGTTCTTCCCGATCGTGATCTCCGGGCTGGCCGGCATGCGCTCGGTCGATCCGGAAATCCTGGAACTCACCTCGACGATGGGTGCCAGCCGGTTCAAAACCTTCCTCAAGATCCGCCTGCCCGCGTCCTTGCCCCAGTTGATGTCGGGTTTGAAGGTGGCTGCCACCCTCGCGGTCACCGGCGCCGTCGTCGGCGAGTTTGTCGGAGCCAACGAGGGACTCGGCTACGTCATCCTGCAAGCCAACGGAAATATCGACACGGCAATGCTTTTCGCGGCCTTGATCATCATGTCAGCGCTCGGCATCGTCCTGTTCGCGATCATCGAGGTCGCCGAGAAGTTGCTCATCCCCTGGCATTCATCACGCCGGGTGATCAATTCCGCCACCGCCTGACCACCGACCCCCACCGAAGAGGAGCTCCTCCATGTTCGTCCACCGGACCCGTATCGCCGCAGCCGCGGCCACCGCCGCCGTGCTGGCCTTGGCCGGCTGCGGCAGCAGCGCCGAAGATGCCCCTGCCCCAGACGGTTCCGCCGCGGCGTCGACGCTGATGCTGAACTGGTACCCGTACGGTGAGCACGCTCCGTTCTACTACGGCGTCGAGGAGGGCATCTTCGCCAAACACGGCATCGACCTGCGGATCGACGCCGGCCAGGGCTCCACCAAGACCGCCCAGGCCGTCGGCACGTCGAGGGTGGACTTCGGCTGGGCCGACGCGCCCGCGGTGCTGAGCAACATCGACAAGGGTGTCGACATCAGGAGCACCGGGGTCTTCCTGCAGACCACGCCGTCGGCCGTTCAGGTGTTCGCAGACTCCGGCATCGAGACCCCGCAGGACCTGGTGGGCCGCACCATCGCGGTTTCCGCCGGGGACGCCCCCACCACCACCTTCCCAATTTATCTCGACAAGGTCGGCGTGCCCGCCGACGAGGTCACGCAACAGAGCCTGGACGCGGCCGGCAAGATGTCGGCCCTGATGTCCGGCCGGGTCGACGGCCTGATCGGCTTCTCCCACGACCAGGGGCCCACCATCGCCGACAAGAGCGGACGCGCCGTGCATTACCTGCGCTACTCCGACGCCGGCCTGAACTTCTTCAGCAATGGCCTGATCGCTCACACCGCCACCATCGAGGACGAGCCCGAGTTGGTGCAGGCGATGGTCGACGCCACCAGCGAGGCGTTCGCCGCCGCCGTCGCCGAACCCGAGGCCGCCGTCGAGGCGATGGTGGGCAAGGACCCGCAGATGCCGCCGCGCGAGGTGTTGTTGGAGCAGTGGCAGCAGACCATCCCGCTGTTGTCCACTCCGGCCACCGCCGATCTGCCCCCGGGCGCCAACGCGGCCGAAGACTGGACCACCACTATCAGCACGTTGACCGAGGCCGGGCTGCTGGGGTCGGCGAAGGAGCCCGGTGCATACTGGGATTCGTCGTTCGCCCCCAAGACCGATCGATAGCCAGAGAGGGCAACGACATGACCGCTGCGACACTGACCCCACCTGAAACCGCCGTGACCGAAAACGCGATCGCGATCGACCATCTGACCGTCACCTTCTCCTCCAAGCGCGGCACCGTGACCGCGTTGCAGGACATCGACCTGCAGGTCGCCGACGGTGAATTCGTCTCCATCGCGGGCCCGTCGGGCTGCGGGAAGTCGACGCTGCTCAAGGTCATCGCCGGGCTCACTGAGTCCACCGCCGGCGATGTGCGACTGCGTGGAAAACCGGTTCGGGGTCCGCAACGAGGGATCGGTTACGTGTTCCAGCGCGCCGCGCTGCTGGAGTGGCGTTCGGTGCGCAAGAACGTGCTGTTGCAGGCGGAGATGCGTGGCATGCCCCGCCGGGCCGCCCAGCAGCGCTGCGATCAGCTGCTGGAGATGACCGGACTGACCGGTTTCGAGAACGCCCTGCCGCACGAGTTGTCCGGCGGTATGCAGCAACGGGTTTCGCTGTGCCGCGCATTGCTTCATGAGCCGGATGTGCTGCTGATGGACGAGCCGTTCGGTGCGCTGGACGCACTCACCAGAGAGAAGATGAACGTCGAGTTGCATCGCATCTGGCGCGAAACCGGCACCACGGTGGTGTTGGTGACCCACTCGGTGGCCGAGGCCGTCTATCTGGCCAACCGCGTCGTGGTGATGAGCCCCCGCCCCGGCCGCATCGTCGAGGTCCAGGACGTCGACCTGCCGGCCGAGCGCGCCTACGGGGAGACGATGGAGCAGCCCGAATTCATCCGGGTGGCCAACCGGGTACGCGATCTGCTCGGCAGCCCCACCGCCGCAGACTGAAGCCCTGGGCTCAGACGGCCCAGCGCCCGGACAGGGTGCGCGCGCCGACGAACACCAACCGCAGCACCATGAAGGTCGACAGCCCGCCCCAGATCCCCCACAGGCCCCAGTCGAACACCAACGACAGCCAGATCAACGGCAGAAATCCCAGCAGCGCGCTGGCCAGCGTCGCATTGCGCATGAACTTCGCGTCACCGGCGCCGAGCAACACCCCGTCGAGCGCGAAAACGATTCCCGCGACCGGCAGTTGGGCCACCAGGAACCACCACGGGACACCGATGCTGTCCAGCACCGCCTGATCGGTGGTGAACACCTTCGGCAGCACCGTGGCGCCGGCGGCCATCACCAGGGCCAGCAACACCGCCGCCACGGTCGAGAACAGGGTCACCCGGCCGGCCACCGCCTTGGCGTGGGCGCTGCGCCCGCCGCCCAGCGCCGCACCCACCAGCGCCTGCGCGGCGATGGCCAGCGAATCCAGGGCCAGCGACAGGAAACTCCACAGCTGCAGCACCACCTGGTGGGCAGCCACCGCCGCGGCACCGAAGCGCGCCGCCACCGCGGCGGCCGAGACGAAGCAGGCCTGGAACGCCAACGAGCGCAACAACAGGTCCCGGCCCATCACCGACTGCGACCGCAACACGTCGAGGTCCGGCCGCAGCGGCACCCGCTCCACCAGCAACGCCCGGCAGAACAGCGCCGCGGCCAGCCACTGTCCGCACACGTTGGCCACCGCGGAGCCGGCCAACTCCCACCGCGGAAACCCCAGCCACCCGTACACCAGCAGCGGGCAGAGCACCGCCGACAGCCCGAACCCGATGATGACGTAGCGCAGCGGGCGCACCGTATCCTGCACCCCGCGCATCCAGCCGTTGCCGGCCAGCGAGATCAGGATGGCGGGGGCCCCCAGGATCGCGATCCGCAGCCACGGCAGCGCGGCGTCGGCGATGTCCTGCGCGCCGGCGATAACGGTGACGATCGGCGCGGCGAAGGCCTGCACCAAGGCGATGATCAGCAGGCCCACCCCGACCGCGAGCCAGGTGGCCTGCACCCCCTCGCTGCACGCCGACGTGCGGTCGCCGGCCCCGAAGTGCCGTGCCGAACGGGCGGTGGTGCCGTAGGACAGGAACGTGCCCTGCGAGGCCACCAACGCGAGAATCAGGCCACCGATGGCCAGACCGGCCAGTGCGAGGGCACCGAGCCGGCCCACCACCGCGATGTCGAACAAGAGGTAGAGCGGTTCGGCGGCGAGCACGCCGAGGGCGGGCAGCGCCAGTCCGGCGATGGTGCGACTCGAGGGGGCTTCGGAATCACCCGAGGGCGACACGCAACTCCTCGACCACCTCGGCGGCCGTCCCCGTCGTCGAATAGCCGGCGGCCAGCCGGTGGCCACCGCCACCGAAACCCGTTGCCAGCGAAGACAAGTCGTACGACTTGGCGCGCATCGACACCGACCAGTGCGCCGGCTCGATCTCCTTGAACACCACCGACACCTCGGCCTGCTGCGCGGTGCGGACGATATCGACGATGCTCTCGACCTCCTCGGGCCGCGCCTTCGCCCATTCGTGGTGGTCGACGACGGCATAGACCAGCCCGCGCCCGCCCAACGCCTCGGGGAGCAGCTGCGCCGACCCCAGCACCCGCGACAGCATCGGCAGCCACGAGAACGGGTGGGTGTCGAGCAGCGTGCGGCTGATCGCGGCGTTGTCGACGCCGAGTTCGACCAGCCGGGCCGCCAACCGATGCGCCCGCGCCGTGGCCCAGCGGAAGGAGCCGGTGTCGGTGATCAGTCCCGCGTACAGGCAGTGCGCCACGGACGTGTCGATCGGCTTGTCCCAGGCGTCCAGCAACTCGGCGATCAGCAGCGTGGTGGAGTCCGCCGACGGGTCGACGTAGTTGGCGCTGCCGAACAGGTGGTTGGAGGCGTGGTGATCGATGACGAGCACCTCGGGAACGGACCCGTCGGCGTCCGGGTCCAGCAGGGCGCGCAGCCCGCCGAGTCGGTGCGCGCTCGGGATGTCGACCGTCACCACCAGGTCGGGGTGCGGATCGACCTGCTCGGGGCGCGCCAGCAGATGCCCGCCGGGCAGGCTCTGCAACGACTCCGGCAGTTCCGCGGGCGCGGCGAAGCTCACCGTGACCCGCTTGTCCGCCTGCTCGAGCACCTGCGCCAGCGCCAGGCCGGCGCCGATGGTGTCCGCGTCGGGGTAGACGTGCGCGACGATGACGATGCTGCGGGCGCGGTCGAGCACATCGGCGGCCCCGCGCGCATCCACTGATGCGGTATCAGTCGTCGGTTCGATCGCCGTCACCGGTGTCCTCGGAGTCGGTGGGTTGGGCTCCCTCGTTGCCCTCCACCCCAGTGACACGGTACGGGTCGGCCTCCCCCGCCGGTTTGGCGCCCTCGCGAACCCGCGCCAGATCGGCGTCCGCCGCCCGCGCGCGGGCCAGCAGCTCCTCCATCCGGTGGGCCGCATCGGGCACGGTGTCGCGCGCGAACGTCAGTGTCGGCGTGTACCGAACCCCGGTACCCGCACCGACTTTCGTGCGCAGCACACCCTTGGCGCGTTCGAGAGCGGCCGCCGCCCCGACGTAGTCGGGTTCCTCGTCGAGGCTGCGGCCCATCACGGTGTAGTAGAGCGTGGCGTCGTGCAGATCACCGGTGACCTTCGCATCGGTGATCGTCACGCCGGCCAGCCGCGGATCCTTGATCTCGTACTCGATCGCCGAGGCGACAATCGTCGAGATCCGCTTGGCCAGCCGTTTCGCCCGTGCCGGATCCGCCATCGCTAACCGAGCCCGACTGGTTGATTCGCTGCGCTCATCAGCCGCGGTCCTTCTCGACCAGCTCGTAGGTCTCGATGACGTCGCCTTCCTTGATGTCGTTGTAGGTCAACGTCAGACCGCACTCGTAGCCTTCGCGGACCTCGGTGGCGTCGTCCTTCTCCCGCTTGAGCGAGGACACCGTGAGGTTCTCGGCGACCACGACGTTGTCACGCAGCAACCGCGCCTTGGCGTTGCGCCGCATGATTCCCGACGTGACCAGGCAGCCGGCGATGTTGCCGACCTTCGACGACCGGAAGATGGCCCGGATCTCGGCGCGGCCGAGTTCCTTCTCCTCGTAGACCGGCTTGAGCATGCCCTTGAGCGCGCTCTGGATCTCGTCGATGGCCTGGTAGATCACCGAGTAGTAGCGGATGTCCACCCCGTCGCGGTTGGCGAGTTCGGTGGCCTTGCCCTCGGCTCGCACGTTGAAGCCGATGATGATCGCATCCGAGGCCGACGCCAGGTTGACGTTGGTCTCGGTGACGCCGCCGACGCCGCGGTCGATGACGCGCAGTTCCACCTCGTCGTCGATCTCGATCCCCAGCAGCGCCTCTTCCAGGGCCTCCACGGTGCCGGAGTTGTCGCCCTTCAGGATCAGGTTGAGCTGACTGGTTTCCTTGAGCGCCGCATCCAGATCGTCCAGGCTGATCCGCTTGCGCGACCGTGCCGCCAGGGCGTTGCGCTTGCGCGCGCTGCGCCGGTCGGCGATCTGACGGGCGATCCGGTCCTCGTCGACCACCAGCAGGTTGTCGCCGGCGCCCGGCACCGACGTGAACCCGACGACCTGCACGGGCCGCGACGGCGACGCCTCTTCGACGTCCTCGCCGTGCTCGTCGATCATCCGACGGACACGCCCGTAGGCGTCGCCGGCGACGATCGAGTCGCCGACCCGCAGGGTGCCGCGCTGGATCAGCACGGTGGCCACCGGGCCGCGACCGCGGTCCAGGTGCGCCTCGATCGCCACACCCTGGGCCTCCATGTCGGGGTTGGCCCGCAGGTCCAGCGCGGCGTCGGCGGTCAGCAGCACCGCTTCGAGCAGGTTCTCGATGTTGGTGCCCTGTTTGGCCGAGATGTCGACGAACATGGTGTCGCCACCGAAGTCCTCGGCGACCAGGTTGTACTCGGTGAGCTGCGCCCGGATCTTGGCCGGGTCGGCGCTCTCCTTGTCGATCTTGTTGACCGCCACCACGATCGGCACGTCGGCCGCCTGCGCGTGGTTGATGGCCTCCACCGTCTGCGGCATCACGCCGTCGTCGGCGGCGACCACCAGGATCGCGATGTCGGTGGCCTTCGCGCCGCGGGCACGCATGGCGGTGAACGCCTCGTGACCGGGGGTGTCGATGAACGTGATCAGGCGGGGTTGGCCCTCGTGCTCCACGCTGACCTGGTAGGCGCCGATGTGCTGGGTGATGCCGCCGGCCTCGCCCTCGCCGACGTTCTCCTTACGGATGGTGTCCAGCAGGCGCGTCTTGCCGTGGTCGACGTGACCCATGACGGTGACCACCGGCGGGCGCTGCTCGAGATCGCTCTCGTCGCCCTCGTCCTCGCCGTAGGTGAGGTCGAAGGACTCCAGCAGTTCGCGGTCCTCGTCCTCCGGGGAGACGACCTGGACCTTGAAGTTCATCTCGCTGCCGAGCAGCTCCAGGGTGTCATCGCCGACGGACTGGGTCGCGGTGACCATCTCACCGAGGTTGAACAACGCCTGCACCAGCGCAGCCGGGTTGGCGTCGATCTTCTCGGCGAAGTCGGACAGGGACGCCCCGCGGGCCAGCCGGATGGTCTCGCCGTTGCCGTGCGGCAACCGCACGCCACCGACGACCGGCGCCTGCATCGAGTCGTATTCCTGACGTTTCTGCCGCTTCGACTTGCGGCCACGCCGCGGCGCGCCGCCCGGGCGACCGAACGCACCGGCTGCGCCGCCCCGCTGACCGGGCCGGCCACCGCCACCGGGACGACCCCGGAAGCCGCCGGCCGGTGCGCCACCGGCACCGGGGGCACCGCCGCCGCCGCGGTAGTTGCCGCCACCGCCGGCGCCGGGACGTGCGCCCTGACCGGGACCGGGACGGGGACCGCCGCCGGGCCGCGGACCCGGGCGCGGGCCACCGCGACCGGGCGCACCGGTTGCGGGGCGCGGGGGCATGTTGCCGGGCGTGACACCGGGGCGCACGGCACCGGGACCGGGCCGGGGACCACCGGGTCCGGGGCCGGGACGCGGGCCCTGCGGGCGCGGGGCCGGCCTCTCGACCGGCTGTTGCGTCGAGAACGGGTTGTTGCCCACCCGCGGCGGGCGCGGCATACCCGGCTTGGGTCCGGGGGTCGCGGGCCGCGGCCCGGGAGTCGGGGTGGGTGCCGGGGCCTGCGCCGCGGCGGCCGGCGGAGTCGCGGCCGCGGGCGGGGCCGCCGGCGGTTCGGGAGCCGCCGGGGCGGCCGGCTTGGGGGCGCCGGGCTTCGGGCCACCGGGCTTGGGGCCCGGGGTGGCCGGCGCCTGGTCAGCCGCCGGGGCCGCGGGCGCGGCGGTGCCCGCGGCGGGCGCCGCGGGTTGCGCGGGAGCTGGGGATGACTTCTGCGGCGCCTTCTCGGCTGCCTTACCTCCGCCGAATGACTCGCGGAGACGGCGCGCGACGGGGGCTTCCACCGTCGATGACGCCGATTTCACGAACTCGCCCTGCTCACTCAAGCGAGCGAGGACTTCCTTACTTGTTACACCGAGTTGCTTCGCCAACTCGTGCACACGGGCCTTGGCCACTACTTCTCCTCATCTGGAGGCGGCAGCGGTCGTCGGCCGACGCCTCGGGTTTAGCTATGACGCATGGTCATCGAGACTTCACGGTGTGCTCATGTTCTTCGCTACCTGTTCTGTTCCCCGCCGTCATCGGGCACTTCGAGTCGCTCGAAGTGCTCGACCACCGCGGACGTGTCCGGTGGACCGGTGATTCGCAGTGCTCGTACAAAGGCCCGCCGTCGAAGCGCTTCCTGCAGGCACTGCGTATCGGAATGCAACCACGCACCCCGACCAGGAAGATTACCCGCTGTGTCAACAATGACGGCGACGCCATGCTGGCATTGGTCACCATTGTTGGATTCAGCTACCACCCGAAGCAGATCGACGGCCAACTCTCGTTTCCGGCACCCGACACACGTACGCACCGGACCGTCGGTACGGCGATGCTTCCGTGTGGTGAAGACCGAATTCTCGCGCTGGATCACGGTTCAGTCTACCGTTACCGCGCCACGCACCTGAACCAGCGTCGATCGGCGTCTCCCGGCTAACCCGCGGCGTCGTCGGCGGGGACTTCGGCGTCGCTGCGGATATCGATGCGCCACCCCGTCAGGCGGGCCGCCAGCCGCGCGTTCTGGCCCTCCTTGCCGATGGCCAACGACAGCTGGAAATCGGGCACCACCACGCGTGCCGCGCGGGTGTTGGGGTCGATGATCGACACCGACACCACCTTGGCCGGTGAGAGCGCGTTGGCCACGAACCGCGCCGGGTCCTCGTCGTAGTCGATGATGTCGATCTTCTCGCCGGACAACTCGCTCATCACGTTGCGCACCCGCTGGCCCATCGGCCCGATGCAGGCGCCCTTGGCGTTGAGCCCCGACACCCGGGAGGTCACTGCGATCTTCGACCGGTGCCCGGCCTCGCGGGCCACGGCCACGATGTCCACCGAGCCGTCGGCGATCTCGGGCACCTCCAGCGAGAACAGCTTGCGCACCAGGTTGGGGTGGGTGCGGGAGAGCCTGATCTGAGGTTCGCGGGCGCCCCGGGTCACGCCCAGCACGAAGCACCGCAGCCGGTCGCCGTGCTCGTAGGACTCGCCGGGCACCTGCTCCGAGGACGGGATCACGCCCTCGGAGTACTTGGTCTCGCTGCCCATCCGCAGCACCACTTCACCGCGGGCGTTGGCGCGCGCGTCGCGCTGGATGACGCCGGCGACGATGTCGCCCTCCCGGGCCGAGAACTCGCCGTAGATCTTCTCGTTCTCGGCGTCGCGGAAGCGCTGCAGCATGACCTGCCGGGCGGTGGTGGCCGCGACCCGGCCGAACCCGTCGGGGGTGTCGTCCCACTCGCTGATGACGCGGCCCTCGTCGTCGTGCTCGCGCGCGATGACCTTGACCTCGCCGGTCTTGCGGTCGATGTCGATGCTCGCGTCGGGTTGATGCCCCTCCGTGTGTCGGTAGGCGGTCAGCAACGCCGACTTGATGGTCTCGAGCAGTTCGCCCGCCGGAATCCCACGGTCCACTTCGATCGCGTGCAGCGCGGCCATGTCGATGTTCATTAAACGGCCCCTCCTCCGGTTTGGCCCACCAGCTCCAACTCTCGTTTGCTCGGTGAGGAAAAGTCCACCTGGACAACGGCTTTGGCAATGTCGTCGAGTCTGATCTGGCGCCGAGAGAAATCCGAGCGCTCCCGGACCACCACGGTGAGGATCCCGTCGTCGACCGCGGCGACCCGCCCGAGGACAGTGGTGCCGTCGGCCAGCGCCAGCTCGACCTTGCGGCCGTGGGCGCGACGGAAGTGCTTCGGGGCGGTCAGTGGGCGGTCGACTCCCGGTGAGGTCACCTCCAGGACGTACGGCGCGCTCACCTCGGGCACCTCGTCGAGGAGTTGCGAAGCCGCCCGGGACAACTCGGCCAAGGTGTCCAGATCCAGGGCCCGGTCGCCGTCGGCCACCACCACGATCTTGGCGGGACGGGCCGACGTGTCGACGACGACGTCCTCGATCTCGTAGCCCGCGCGTTCGAATTCCGCAGCAAGGAGCTCGATTACCTGCGACGGCGCGGGTAGCCCCCCGGTCGATCCGGTGCGCTGCGTCACGGCAAGGCTCCTCATCTTGAGTTGTGCGGCCAGCAGTCGCGGCTGCCCGCGACACCAATGCCCCAGGATACGTCAGGAATCGGATGCCCCCGTCCAGATCGGGTGGGCACCGCGCCCGAGCGTCGCGGCGGTGATGGCAGGATGTGGTGCGTGCGCAGGCGTGACGTGTTGGTGGGCGCCGGCCGCGGCGTCCTCGGGCTGGCGCTCATCGCGGCGACCGCCGGAACGGCGGCGGCCTGCGGGAGCAGCGACGAACCCGAGGTCGACCCGCTGCAGAAGCCCCAGGAGATGGCCGAATCGGACGCCGAGTTGGCCCGCGCGGCCGCGACCGGCGCCCCGCCGGCGCTGGTTCCGGCACTGACCCAGATCGCCGCCGAACGGGCCCAACACGCACGGGCGCTGGCCGAGGAGATCGCGCGGACAGCGGGCCGAGCCGCGCCCACCACAACGACAACGGCGACCCCCACCACCACGACCCCGGGCGAGGGCGCGACGCCCGCCCCACCCCCGACGGTGGCCCAGGTGGCCGACGCCCTGCGCGCCTCGGCCGAGGCGGCCACCGACGCCGCGGCCGGCCTGGCTGGGTATCGCGCCGGCCTGCTGGCGTCGGTCGCCGCGGCGTGCACCGCGTCGCTGACCGTCACGCTCCCGAGCCCCAAGGCGGCGTCATGACATCACCGGTCAACTCGCCGGAACCGCAGCGGCCCTCGGAACCGGCCGCCGCGGCCCTGTACGACGCGCTGGTCACCGCGCACGCCACGGTCTACGGCTACGGCATCGTGTCGGCGCGCTCGACGCCCGAGGACAACTACCTGGTGGCCAAGGCGATCGGGGCGCATCGCGAACACCGGGAGGCCCTGGTCGGGATGCTGGAACGTCGGTCGGTGGATCCGCCGGTGGTGGCACCCGGGTACCAGCTGCCGATGAAGGTCGACGGCCCGATCGACGCCGCCAACCTGGCGGTGCGGATGGAGAACGACGCCGCGGTGGCCTGGCGGGCGGTCGTCGAGCAGACCGACAGCAGCGACGAACGCGCCTACGCGGTCTCGGCGTTGACCCAGTGCGCGGTCAACGCCGCGTTCTGGAAGCAGACGCTCAAGATCTGGCCGGTGACCACGGCGTTCCCCGGCGGCACCGAGTAGCGCCGCGCCCGGTACGGGTCAGGCCAGCGCGGCGGCGATGGCGGCCGCGGCACCGTCGACGGCGATCTCACGCGTCTCGCCGCTGAACCGGTTGCGCAACTCCACGACACCGTTGGCCCAGCCGCGCCCGACCACCACGATCCAGGGCATCCCGATCAGTTCGGCGTCCTTGAACTTCACCCCGGGCGAGGCGCTGCGGTCGTCGAGCAGCACCTCGAGGCCGAGCGCGTCCAACTCGCCGGCCAATTCGCTCCCGCCGGCGCGGGCCGCGTCGTCCTTGTTGGCGATCACCAGATGCACGTCGAACGGGGCGACACCGGCGGGCCAGCGCAGACCGAGCTCGTCGTGGTGTTGTTCGGCGAGCACCGCCACCATCCGCGAAACCCCGATGCCGTAGGAGCCCATGGTCAGGCGCACCGGCTTGCCGTTCTCGGCGAGCACATCGGCGGAGAACGCGTCGGCGTACTTGCGGCCGAGCTGGAAGATGTGCCCGATCTCGATGCCGCGCGCGCTGACCAGCGGACCCGCGCCGTCCGGCGAGGGATCGCCGTCACGGACGTCGGCGGCCTCGATGGTGCCGTCGGGGGTGAAGTCGCGCCCGGCGACCAGGCCCACCACGTGCTTACCCGGGGCGTCGGCACCGGTGATCCAGGCGGTGCCGTCGACGATCCGCGGGTCGACGAGATAACGAACGCCGTTGTCCAACAATGCCTTCGGTCCGATATAGCCCTTCACCAGGAACGGGTACCGGAGGAAGTCTTCGTCGGAGAGCATGGCGTATTCGGCCGGTTCCAACGCCGCCGCCAGGCGCTTGTCGTCGACCTCGCGGTCCCCGGGCACGCCGATGGCCAGCAACTCCCACTCGCCCCCGGGTTGGCGGACCTTGAGCAGCACGTTCTTGAGGGTGTCGGCGGCGGTGATCTCGCGTCCCAGGCCCGCGGTGTTGGCCCAGTCGACCAGCGTGGCGATGGTCGGGGTGTCCCCGGTGTCGTAGGTGACGGGTTCGGACAGTTCGGCGATCTGCTCGGCCGACAACGGCTCGGGCGCCGTGGTGACCACGGCCTCGACGTTGGCCGCGTAGCCGGACTCCAGGCACCGGACGAAGGTGTCCTCGCCGACCTCGCTCTCGGCGAGGAATTCCTCCGACGCGCTGCCGCCCATGGCGCCTGAGACCGCCGAGACGATCACGTAGCGCACGGCCAGCCGGTCGAAGATGCGTTGGTAGGCCTCGCGGTGGGCGTCGTAGGCGCTCTTGAGTCCGCTGTCGTCGACGTCGAACGAGTACGAGTCCTTCATGACGAACTCGCGGCCGCGCAGGATGCCGGCCCGCGGGCGCGCCTCGTCGCGGTACTTGGTCTGGATCTGGAACAGGATCAGCGGGAAGTCCTTGTAGGAGCTGTACTCCCCCTTGACCGTCAGCGTGAACAGTTCCTCGTGGGTGGGGCCCAGCAGGTAGTCGTTACCGCGGCGGTCCTGCAGCCGGAACAGGGTGTCGCCGTACTCGGTCCACCGGTTCGTCGTCTCGTAGGGGGCCCGCGGCAGCAGCGCCGGGAACAGGATCTCCTGCCCGCCGATGGCGGCCATCTCCTCGCGGACCACCTGCTCGATGCGGCGCAACACCCGCAGCCCCAACGGCAGCCAGCTGTACAGCCCGGGGCCGATGGGCCGGATGTATCCGGCCCGGATGAGCAGCTTGTGGCTGGGAACTTCGGCGTCGGCGGGGTCGTCCCGGAGCGTCCGCAAGAACAGCTCCGACATACGGGTGATCACAACGGGCCAGCTTACTGAGCGGGCTCGCGGCGCCTACAGCTCCCCGGCGTCGAGGGCGTCCTTGACTTCTTGTGCGTGCGCGACCTGCTTGGCGGTGTAGCCGATGAACAACGCGGCCGCGCCGACGAGGACCGCGACCGCGGCCACCCACAGCAGCCCGTAGGTGTAGCCGGAGTCCAGCGCCGCCAGCTGCGCGTCGTTCATGTTCTTCACCGGGCCGGTGGTGCCGCCCAGGAACAGCGTGCGCGAGGTGATGACCGCCTGGATGATGGCCAGCACCAGCGGGCCGCCCAGGCTCTGCAGCATCAGCGCAATGGCCGAGACGGGGCCGATCTGGTCGAACCCGACGCCGGCGATCGCCGACAGGGTCAGCGGCACCACGATCATGCCGATCCCGATGCCGCCGACGGTGATCGGCACCACCAGGTTCGGGAAGTACGGGATACCGGCGTTCAGCGTGGACCCGTACAACATCGCACCGAGCACGATCACCCCGCCCGCGATGACCAGCAGCCGCGGCGGGAACAGCCGCACGAGCTGCGACGAGGCGCCCAGCCCCACGCCCATACCGATCACGAACGGGATGAAGCCGATGCCGGCCCGCAGGGCGCTGTAGCCCAGGATGTCCTGCACGTACAGGCCGATCAGCACGGTCAGCGTGAACAGCACACCGCCGGCCAAGAAGATCGAGACGAAGGTCGCCAGCCGGTTGCGGTCCTTGAACAGGTCGAACGGGACCACCGGGTTGACCGCGGAACGCTCGACGATGACGAACGCCACGAAGAACACCAGCGCCGCCAGGCCCGAGCCCAGGGTGACGGGGGTGATCCAGCCGTGCTCGGGGCCGCTGGAGAAGCCGAACACCGCCGCGCTACAACCGAGCGTCGCCAGCAGCGCACCGGCGGCATCCAGCTTCATCCGCTCGCGCTGCGTCTCGCGCAGCGTCGCGTGGGCCAGGTAGATCACCAGCACGCCGATCGGCACGTTGACCAGGAACGCCAACCGCCAGGACACCTCGGTGAGCGCGCCGCCGACCACCAGGCCCATCACCGAGCCGATACCGGTCATCGCCGCGAACACCGCGGTGGCGGCGTTGCGCGCCGGCCCCTTGGGGAAGGTGGTGGCCACCAGCGCCAGGCCGGTGGGACTCGCGATCGCGGCGCCGACACCCTGCAATAGCCGCGCGACCACCAACGTGGCCTCGTCCCAGGCGATACCGCACAGGATGGAGGCGATGGTGAACAGCGCGACACCGACGATGAAGGTGCGCTTGCGACCGATGGTGTCGCCGAGGCGTCCGCCGAGCAGCATCAGGCCGCCGAAGGTCAGCACATAGGCCGTGATGACCCAGCTGCGGCCGGCGTCGGAGAGCGCGAGCTCGTCCTGGATCTGGGGCAGCGCGACGATGGCGATGGTGCTGTCCATGGTCGCGAGCAGCTGCATGCCGCCGATGGCGACCACCGCGTAGATGAACCGCCGCGACGGCAGCCAGGTCGGCAGGGACTTCCCGGTCCGCTCGAGGGCCGAACCGACCCGCGCCGGTAGCGCGCGGCCTTCACCCTTGGCAGGCTCCGCTCGCTCTGCATCGTTGAGAGCCGTCATAAGTGGCTACCCTACAGTAATATTAAGAGTTGTTTAAGCTCGGTCGTCGAGGGTGACACCGAACCGAGACCTCCGTCAGGCGGTGTGCGAACCGTCCGGAACTCCGACGACCTGCCCGATCACGATGATGGCCGGCGGCCGGATGGCTTCCGCCCGAAGAGTTTCCGCGATCTTGTCCAGCCGGGCGCGGACCACCCGCTCGGCCGAGGTGGTGCCGTGCTGGATCGCGATCACCGGCGTGTCCGCGGCCCGTCCCCCGCTCAGCAACGCCTCGGCGAACAGTTCGATCCGTTCGACGCCCATCAGCAGCACGATCGTCCCGGACATCGCCGCCAGCGCCGGCCAGTTCACCAGCGACTCGGGGTGATCCGGCGCCAGATGGCCGCTGACCACCACAAACTCGTGGTTGACGCCGCGGTGGGTGACCGGCACCCCGGCCATCGCGGGCACTCCGATGGCGCTCGTGACCCCCGGAACCACTGTGACCGGGATCCCAGCCTCGGTGCAGGCGATGACTTCCTCATACCCGCGCGCGAAGACGAACGGGTCCCCGCCCTTGAACCGCACCACGAAGTTGCCGGCCCGGGCCCGGCTGATCAGCAGCTCGTTGATGGCGTCCTGGGCCATCGCCCGGCCGTACGGGATCTTCGCGGCGTCGATCACCTCCACGTGGGCCGGCAGTTCGGCGAGCAACTCCGCCGGCGCCAACCGGTCGGCCACCACCACGTCGGCATGGGAGAGCAGCCGCCGTCCGCGCACGGTGACCAGTTCGGGATCCCCGGGGCCGCCGCCCACCAGGGCGACCGTGCCCTTGCGTGCCGTCGGCCCCTCCGGGTCGTGGGCCTCGCCGATGACCCCGGCCTGCAACGCCTCGCGGATGGCGGTGCGGATCGCCGCCGAGCGGCGGTGCTCGCCGCCGGCGAGCACCCCGACGGCCAGGCCGTCGTACTCGAAGGTGGCGGGAGTCAGGGCCGTCCCCTCGCGGGCGATGTCGGCCCGGACGCAGAAGATCTGTCGGCGCTCGGCCTCCGCGACGACGGCGGCGTTGACCTCCGGGTCGTCGGTGGCGGCGATGACGTACCAGGCGCCGGCGAGGTCGCCGTCGCGGTAGTCCCGCAGGATCACCGTGGCGCCGGCCATCGCCTCGACGGCCGGGGTGGCGGCGCGGGCGATGACGTGGACGTCGGCGCCGCTCGAGACGAGCAGCCCCAGGCGGCGCTGGGCCACGGTGCCGCCGCCCACCACTACAACCTTCTTGCCCGCGAGTCGCAGGCCGACGAGGTAGGCGTTATCGGTCACTCGCCGAGCTTAGACGCTGCCGCATGCGCGACGAATCGACGTGTCGCGCCCGGCTCGGCGACCGGATGGGTGTGCAGGTACGACGCGTGCACTCCACCGTGCACCGCGCCGTCGCGCACACTGGCGCCGTCCGAGCCGCGATACATCCACGCCGCCGGGTACTCGACTGCGAACTCGACTGTCGTGCGGTGGAATTCGTGGCCGGTGACCCGCGCGCCGGTGGCGTGCAGCACCGAATCCGCGGCCGCGACCGCGTCCCGGTACCCGAGTGTCAGGCGTTCGGTGAACCGCGCCGAACCGTGGAGTACGTCACACATCGCATGGCCGTCGAGATCGCTCATCAGATACGTCAGCCCCGCGCACTCGGCGTAGATCGGCCCGCGGGTGGCCAGCGCGGCGATGCCGCGGCGCAACGGTTCGTTGGCGGACAGTTCGGCGGGGTACTGCTCGGGGAAGCCACCCGGCAGCACCAGGGCCGCGGTCTCCGGCGGCAGCGCGTCGACGAGCGGATCGAACTCGGCGACGTGGGCGCCGGCGGCCCGCAACAGTTCGGCGTGCTCGGCGTAGGAGAAGGTGAACGCGCGGCCGGCGGCCACCGCCACCACGGGGTTGCCCGCCACGGGATCGCAGATCGCGTCGGCGGCCCGCCAGGGTTCGGTGCGCACCGTGGTGGCGGCGGCCCGCAGCACCGACGGAACGTCCACGTGCCGGCCGACCAACTCGGCCATCGCCGCTACGGCGGCGCGGGCCCGCTCGCCGTGTTCGGTCGCGGTGATCAGCCCGAGGTGCCGCGACGGCACGGCCAACTCTGCCACCCGCGGGATGGCGCCGAGGACCGGGACACCGGCGGCGTCGCAGGCCTGGCGCAGCACCTGCTCGTGGCGGGCGCTGCCGACCCGGTTGAGGATCACGCCGGCCATCCGCGTGCCGGGGTCGAACGTGGAAAAGCCGTGCAACAACGCCGCGATGCTGTGGCTCTGGCCGCGGGCATCGACCACCAGGATCACCGGTGCCCCCAGCAATCCGGCGACCTGTGCGGTGGAACCCGTTGCCGGGCCGATGGACCCGGGCTCGATGCGGCCGTCGAACAGCCCCATCACGCCCTCGACCACCGCGACGTCGCACCCGGTGACCCCGTGCGCGTACAGGGGCGCGATCTGGGCCGGCGACACCAGCACCGGGTCCAGGTTGCGTCCCGGCCGCCCGGTGGCCAGCGCGTGGTAACCCGGGTCGATGAAATCTGGGCCCACCTTGAAGCCCGCCACCCGGTGGCCGGCCCGCTTGAGCGCCGCCATCAATCCCGTTGCCACGGTGGTCTTTCCGCTACCCGAGGCGGGGGCGGCAATCACCACCGCCGGCGCGGTGCGAACCGGATGCGACACGGGAGTCAGGCGGCGTCGCGGACGACGTCGGTCAGGGTATCGGCGCGCAACTGCTCGAGTCGTAGCACCGGCGCGGCCAGGGCGGTCGCCAACTCGGCCGCCAAACCCAGCCGCACATAGGAGTTCTCGCAGTCGACGACCACCGCCGAGGCGCCCTCGGCCACCAACCGGCCCGCGGCGATCCGGGTGCGCCCCAACGGGTCCGGGCCCCCGGTGGCGCGGCCGTCGGTCAGCACGACGACCAGGGGCCGGCGGGTGCGGTCGCGGGTCTTCTCCAGGCGGACCATCTCGGCGGCGCGCAACAGGCCCTGCGCCAGCGGGGTCTTGCCGCCGGTGTCGAACCTGGACAGCCGCCGCGAGGCGATGTGGGACGACGAAGTCGGCGGCAGCAGCACGCGGGCCTCCGCACCCCGGAAGGTGATCACCGCGACCTTGTCCCGCCGTTGGTAGGCGTCGCGCAGCAGCGACAGGGCCGCGCCGCTGACGGCCGACATGCGGTCGCGCGCGGCCATCGACCCGGACGCGTCGACGACGAAGATGACGAGGTTGCCCTCGCGACCCTCCCGAATCGCCTGACGCACATCGTCGGCCGCGGGTCGGACCCGGCCCGGGCCGGTCGAGCGGGCCGCGGCGGCCAGCATGGTGGCGAACACATGCAGTCCGTCGCCGGCAGCGGTCGGGCTGACCCCGACCACGCCGCCGGTGCGGTTACGCGCCGTCGAACGCCGACCGGGTGCGCCCTCCCCCACGCCGGGCACCCGAAGCGCGCGGGTCCGGAACACCGGCGCCGGCGGTGCGCTGGGCTTGCTGGGCGGCGCGCCGGCTACCGGTGAATCGCCTTGGGCCGGCGGCGTTTCGGCGTCGCCGGCGGACTCGGGTCGACCGCCGCCGGGCGGGTCGGGGTCGGGGTCCGGTTCGGGCTCGCTGTCGGCGAGCGCGTCGTCCAGCGCACCGGGGTCCAGGCCCGGGTCGTCGAACGGATCGCGCCGGCGGCGGTGCGGCAGCGCCAGTTCGGCGGCCACCCGGATGTCGTCCACCTCCACCCGGTCCGCGCCCCGCCAGGCCGCGTGCGCCACCGCAGTGCGCGCCACCACCAGATCCGCGCGCATCCCGTCGACGTCGAAGGCCGCGCACAGCCCGGCGATCCGGCGGAGGTCCTCGTCCTCCAGGGAGATCGCCGGAACCCGGGCCCGCGCGGCGGCGATGCGGCGGGCGACGTCGGCGTCGGCGGCGGCGAACCGCTCGGCGAAGCCCTGCGGGTCGGCCTCGTAGGCCAGGCGGGCCCGGATGACCTCGGTGCGGACCTCGACGTCGCGGGAGGCGCGCACGTCCACGGTCAGGCCGAAGCGGTCCAGCAACTGCGGGCGCAGTTCGCCCTCCTCGGGATTCATCGTGCCGATCAGGACGAATCTCGCGTCATAGGAATGGGATACACCGTCGCGCTCGACATGGACGCGGCCCATCGCCGCGGCGTCGAGCAGCACGTCCACCAGATGGTCGTGCAGCAGGTTGACCTCGTCGACGTAGAGCACGCCGCGATGCGCCCGGGACAGCAGCCCGGGCGAGAAGGCGTGCTCACCGTCGCGCAGCACCTTCTGCAGGTCCAGCGACCCGACCACGCGGTCCTCGGTGGCACCGATGGGCAACTCCACCAGCCGGGCGTCGTCGATCTGGGCCAGGATGTCGGCCAGCGCGCGCACGGCGGTCGACTTGGCGGTGCCCTTCTCGCCGCGGATCAGCACGCCGCCGATCTCGGGGCGCACCGCGCACAACACCAGCGCCAGCCGCAGCTGGTCGTGTCCGACGATCGCGCTGAACGGGAATGAGTTGTTGATCTGGTCTCCTCGGGTGTCGGCCGTCGTCACGAACCGACGGACTCGCCGCGGGTGCCCGCCCGCAGCATGGGGATGTGCGGAATGCCGTCCTCGACGAACTCCTCGCCGTCGGGGACGAAGCCATGCGCAGCATAGAGCCCCTGCAGGTACGTCTGGGCGTTGATCCGGCACGGATGGTCGCCGACCTCGGCCAGGGCCGCCTGCAGCAACCGGGTGGTGTGACCCTGCCCGCGGGCCTCCCGCTTGGTGCAGACGCGGCCGATCCGAAAGGTCTTCTCGCCGCCCGCGTGTTCCTCGGTCAGCCGCAGATTGCAGATGACGGTTCCCGGTGCGGGGCCATCGGTCTGTTCGAGCCAGAAATGCCGCGTCTCGGCGAGCAGGTCGCGCCCGTCGAGTTCCGGGTAGGGACAGGCCTGTTCGACGACGAACACCTCTACGCGGAGCTTGAGCAACTCGTAGAGCGTGGGCGCGTCGAGATCCTTGGCCCAGACCCGCCGCGGCAACACGGTCACGACAAGGCCACCGGCTCGGGATCTCTTGCGGCCGAATCGGATTCCAGTCCCAGCACCTTGGTGCCCCACGCCCACACCTCGTCGAACAGGGCAGGATTGTTCGACAGCGGAGTGCCCAGCGAGGGGATCATCTCCTTGAGCTTGCTCTGCCACGGCCCGGCGTACCGGTCGGCGAAGCAGCGCTCCATGACCTCGAGCATGGCGGGCACGGCGGTCGACGCGCCGGGCGAGGCGCCGAGCAGGCCGGCGATGCTGCCGTCGGCGGCGGTGAGCACCGTGGTGCCGAACTCCAGCGTGCCGCCCTTGCCCTTGGCCGGCTTGATCACCTGGACGCGCTGGCCGGCCACCGACAGCTCCCAGTCGGAGTCCACCGCGGTGGGCGCGAAGTCACGCAGCATGTCGACCCGGTCGGCCTCCGACAGCCGCAGCTGGCTGAGCAGATAGTTCACCAGGCTCATCTGGGTGAGGCCGACCCCGATCATGGCGGCGAGGTTGTCGGGCTTGACCGACAGCGGCAGGTCGGTGATGTGGCCCTGCTTGAGGAACTTGGGCGACCAGCCGGCGAACGGCCCGAACAGCAGCCACTGATTGCCGTTGATGAAGCGGGTGTCCAGGTGCGGGGCGGACATCGGTGGCGCGCCCAGCGGCGGGAAACCGTAGACCTTCGCCTGGTGTCCGGCCGTCACCTCGGGGTTGTTGGTGCGCAGGAACTGCCCGCCCACCGGGAAGCCGCCGTAGCCCTTGGCCTCGGCGATACCGGACTTCTGCAGCAGCGGCAGCGCATCGCCGCCGGCGCCGACGAACACGAACCGGGCCTCGATCTTGCGGTCGGCACCGGTGCGGCGGTTGCGCACCTTGACCGTCCAGCCCCCGTCGGAGCGTTTCGACAGGTTGCGGACCTCGTGGCCGAACAGCGCGGTGGTGCCGTTGGTGACGCCGTAACCGATGAGTTGCTTGGACAGCGAACCGAAGTCGATGTCGGTGCCGTCGGTGGCCCAGTTCAGCGCCACCGGCACGGAGAAGTCCCGGCCCGCGGCCATGTACGGCAGGCGCCGGGCGAACTCGTCGGGGGTGTCGATGAACTCCATGCCGGCAAACAGCGGGTTGTCCACCAACGCCTCGCGGCGCCGGCGCAGGTAGTCGATGCGCTCCTCGCCCTGCACGAAGCTCACGTGCGGGATGGCGTTGATGAAGCTGCGGGCGTCGGCGAGCACGCCCTTTTCGATGGCGTGCGCCCAGAATTGGCGCGACACCTGGAACTGCTCGTTGACGGTGACGGCCTTGGTGATGTCGATGGAGCCGTCGGCGCGCTCCGGGGTGTAGTTCAGTTCGCACAACGCAGAATGACCGGTACCGGCGTTGTTCCAGGGGTCGCTGCTCTCGGCCGCGGCGCCGTCCAACCGCTCGATCAGGGTGATCGACCAGTCCGGCTCGACGAGTCGTAGCAAAGCTCCCAGCGTGGCACTCATGATGCCGGAGCCCACCAGCACAACGTCGGTCTTGGTTACATTGGCGTCTGACACCGGATGTCGATCCTTCGCGCTCGTGCCGTCGTTCGACCGAGGTACTTGCGCGTCCCGGTCTGCTGTCTTGGGTCTCAGGTTAGCCCGCCGCCCCCCTGCTTAATCGGGCGAGTCAGGTGATCTTCCAGACAGTTCCCGCCGCTAAGGTGAATCCGTGACGGTATGGGAGGCCGACGTCCTGCCTGGCTACCACCAACACACGGTGGAACTCGGCGCCGATCCCGACGGTGAGGGCGACCTGGTCGCGACCCTGATCCGCCGCGGCCCCGCCGCGCCGGCCCGGCACGCGGTGCTCGGGGTACACGGGTACACCGACTACTTCTTCAACACCGAGGCCGCGGACCGATTCGCGGCCCGAGGTTTCGCCTATTACGCACTCGACCTGCATAAATGCGGTCGCTCCTGGCGGCCCGGCCAGACCCCGCACTTCACCACCGACCTGGCTCGCTACGACCGGGAGCTCGAACGCGCGTTGGCGATCATCGCGGCCGAGACCGACGGAGCGCAGGTGTGCCTGACCGGACACTCCGCCGGCGGGCTGATCCTGACGTTGTGGCTCGACCGGCTCGCCGCGCGGGACCGCACCGCCGCGCTGGGCGTCGGCGGGCTGGTGCTCAACAGCCCGTTCTTCGATCTGCACGGACCGTCGATCCTGCGGGCGGCCCCCACGTCCGCGGCGCTGCGGGCGTTGGCCCGGCTGCGCAAGACCCGCGTCATCCGTAAACCGACCGAGGGCGGGTACGGCGCCACGCTGCACCGCGATCATCACGGCGAGTTCGACTACAACCTGGACTGGAAGCCGCTGGGCGGCTTCCCCGTCACGCTCGGCTGGATCAATGCGGTGCGGCGCGGGCACGCCCGCCTGCACCGCGGGCTGGACGTGGGTGTGCCCAACCTGATCCTGCGCTCGGACCACTCGGTGACGGAGTCGCGCGACGACCCCGACGCGATGCAGCGCGGGGACGCGGTCCTCGACGTCCGCCAGATCGCCCGGTGGGCCGGGTGCGTCGGCAACCACACCACCGTCGCGCCGATCCCCGACGCCAAGCACGACGTGTTCCTGTCGTTGCCGGCGCCGCGCGCCGTGGCCTACGCCGAACTCGACCGGTGGCTGGACCGCTACCTGGGCGCGCAGTTCCCCGACTTATCCGAACGAAGCAGACAGGGCTGACGTGGACCACTTCGATCTGACCATCATCGGCACCGGCTCGGGCAACAGCATCATCGACGAACGCTACGAGTCGAAGCGGATCGCGATCTGCGAGCAGGACACCTTCGGCGGCACCTGCCTGAATGTGGGCTGCATCCCGACGAAGATGTTCGTCTATGCCGCCGAGGTGGCCGCGACCATCCGCGACAGTGCCCGCTTCGGGGTGGACGCGCGCATCGAGGGCGTGCGTTGGCGCGACATCGTCTCGCGGGTGTTCGGTCGCATCGACCCGATCGCCCTGGGCGGCGAGCGTTATCGGCGGTCCTCCCCCAACGTCACGGTCTTCGACGGTCACACCCGGTTCGGCCGCACCCGCCCCGACGGCCGCCACCTGCTGCGCACCGAGTCCGGCGCCGAATTCACCTCCGATCAGGTGGTGATCGCCGCCGGCGCCCGCGCGGTGATCCCGCCGGCGATCGCGGCCAGCGACATCGCGTGGCACACCAGCGACACCATCATGCGGATCCCGGAGGTGCCCGAGCACCTGGTGATCATCGGCGGCGGTTTCATCGCCGCGGAATTCGCACATGTCTTCTCCGCGTTGGGATCCCGCGTGACGGTGGTGTTGCGCGGCGCCACCCTGCTGTCGCACTGCGACGACGACATCGGCGAGCGGTTCACCGACATCGCCTCCCGCAAGTGGGAGGTGCTGTTCGGCCGCACCGTCACCGGCGGGCGCACCGACGACACGGGTACCACCCTGGAACTCGACGACGGCTCGACACTGCGCGCCGACGTCGTGCTGGTGGCCACCGGGCGGCGTCCCAACGGGGACCTGCTCGATGCAGACCTGGCCGGCGTGGAGGTCACCGAGACCGGCCAGGTGGTGGTCGACGACTTCCAACGCACCACGGCGCGCGGCGTTTTCGCGTTGGGTGACGTGTCCTCGGACTATCAGCTCAAGCACGTGGCCAACCTGGAGGCCCGGGTGGTACGGCACAACCTGCTGCAGGACTGGGACGACACCGACGCGTTGGCCGCCGCCGATCACCGCTACGTCCCGTCGGCGGTGTTCACCGACCCGCAGATCGCCTACGTCGGCCTGACCGAGAATGAGGCGCGAGCGCTGGGCATCGACATCAAGGTCAAGGTCCAGGACTACGGCGACGTGGCCTACGGCTGGGCCATGGAGGACAGCACCGGGGTGTGCAAGATCATCGTGCAGGCCGACACCGGGCAGATCCTGGGCGCGCATCTGATGGGCCACCAGGCCTCGACGCTGATCCAGCCGCTGATCCAGGCGATGACCTTCGGGCTGGGCGGCCAGGAGATGGCCCGCGGTCAGTACTGGATCCACCCGGCGTTGCCCGAAGTCGTCGAGAACGCGCTGCTGGCGTTGTGCGGCGAGCCGACGTGGCCGGCGCCGAAACGCCACTGACCGGCACCCGGTCCCGGTTCAGGCGTGCGCTGCGCCGATCCAGTGCAGCAGGTCGTGCACCGTGGCATCCTCCAGCCGGTAGCTGACCTGCCGACCGATCCGGGTCGAGGACACCCAGCCCTGCTGACGCAGCAGGCGCAGCGCCTGGGAGACCGCGTTCTCCGAACGGTTCAGCGCGCTGGCCAGATCACCCACACAGATGCCGGGCGCCCGGTGCAGGCCCAACAGGATCTCCAGCCGGCCGGGGTCCGACAGCAGGTCGAAGCGCTGGGTCCAGCCGGGAATGTCCACATCCGCCAACGCCGACGTCGCCAGCAACACCTGCGGCGGTCCGGGGTCGTGCTCGTGCTCGTGCTCCATGGTCCTGACCAGCCTAATCCAGGCTCCTCCGAAGCTCACACCCCTTCGCGCACCCGGGCCCGCGCGGCCTCGACCACCCCGAGGCAGAACGGCTGCTCGTCGTGCGCGCCGGCACCGGATGTGATGAGCGTCGCCTCGGCCCCGGGTTAGAACTGTCCATTCGCGGGTAACACCATCGGCATCAGTGGCCTCAAGCGGCTGGTGAGCGTACGCAAAAACTGGAGATCAAACGGATCGGGGTAGGGTCGAAACCGATGTGTGGCGCGACCGGTGAGGTCAGACTCGACGGCAGGACACCTGATGTGGCGGCCGTGGCCGCCATGGCTGCGGTGATGGTGCCCCGCGGTCCCGACGGCGCGGGTGTGTGGTCCCAGGGCCGGGTGGCGCTGGGGCATCGACGCCTCAAGATCATCGATCTCTCCGAGGCCGGCGGCCAGCCGATGGTCGACTCCGACCTGGGCCTGGCCATCGCCTGGAACGGCTGCATCTACAACTACAAGCAGTTGCGCGACGAGTTGATCTCCGTCGGCTACCGCTTCTTCTCGCACAGCGACACCGAGGTGCTGATCAAGGCCTACCACCACTGGGGCGACCGGTTCGTCGAGCGACTGTTCGGCATGTTCGCCTTCGCCATCGTCGAGCGCGACAGCGGGCGCGTGCTGCTGGGCCGGGACCGCCTCGGGATCAAGCCGCTGTACATCACCGAGGACCCCCGTCGCCTGCGGTTCGCCTCCTCGTTGCCGGCCCTGCTGGCCGGCGGCGGCGTCGACACCCGAATCGACCCGGTCGCGCTGCACCACTACCTGAGCTTCCACTCGGTGGTGCCGCCGCCGCTGACCATCCTGCGCGGGGTGAGCAAGGTGCCGCCGGCAACGCTGCTGGCCATCGAACCGGACGGCACCCGCTCCACCTCCACCTACTGGACCCCGGACTTCACCCGGCACGCCGACCGCTCCGACTGGACCGAAAAGGACTGGGAAGACGCCGTTCTGGACTCACTGCGCCGGGCCGTGGAGCGGCGGCTGGTCGCCGACGTACCGGTCGGCTGCCTGCTGTCGGGCGGCGTGGATTCCAGCCTGATCGTGGGACTGCTGGCCGAGGCCGGGCAGACCGGCCTGCAGACGTTCTCCATCGGCTTCGAATCCGTCGGCGGGGTGGCCGGTGACGAATTCAAGTGGTCCGACATCATCGCCGAGCGATTCCGCACCGATCACCACCAGATCCGGATCGACACCCAGCGCATGCTCCCCGCCCTCGACGGCGCCATCGGCGCGATGAGCGAGCCCATGGTCAGCCACGACTGCGTGGCGTTCTATCTGCTGAGCCAGGAAGTGGCCAAGCACGTGAAGGTGGTGCAGTCCGGTCAGGGCGCCGACGAGGTGTTCGCCGGTTATCACTGGTACCCCCCGATGGCCGACGCGTCGGCGGCAACTCTCGACGGTGCGGTGGCCAGCTACCGCGGCGCGTTCTTCGACCGCGACCAGGCGGCCATGGACCGACTGGTGGCCGGGACCCCCGGCGACGTGGTCGCCGCCGACGATCCCAGCGGCCGCTTCGTCACCGAGCACTTCGCCCACGCCGGCGCGGAAACCGGCGTCGACCGCGCGCTGCGCCTGGACACCACGGTGATGCTCGTGGACGACCCCGTCAAGCGGGTCGACAACATGACCATGGCGTGGGGATTGGAAGGCCGCGTGCCCTTCCTCGACCACGAACTGGTGGAACTGGCCGCGGCCTGCCCACCGGAGCTCAAGACCGCCCACGACGGCAAGGGCGTGCTGAAACAGGCTGCGCGGCAAGTGATCCCCGCCGAGGTGATCGACCGCCCCAAGGGTTACTTCCCGGTGCCTGCGCTGACCCACCTCGAGGGGCCGTACCTGGACATGGTGCGCGACGCGCTCTACGCCCCGGCCGCCAAGGAGCGCGGCCTGTTCGCCCCGGAGGCCGTCGACCGCCTGCTCGCCGACCCCAATGGCCGCCTGACGCCGCTGCGCGGCAACGAATTGTGGCAGATCGCGCTGCTCGAACTCTGGCTGCAGCGCCACGGCATCGGCGGGCCGGCGGCGTGACGATGAACGCCGTCGAGCACTCCACGCCCGGCGACCCCGCCCGCGAGCCGATCACGCTGGGACTGCACGACGTCTCGCCGCAGCACCTGGTCGACGCGATGGCCTCCGACGTGGTCCTCGAATTGGGTTGGGGCCGGCTGATCTTCGGTCAGACCTTCGCCGACCCCGTCGTGCTCGCCGACACCCTGGCCCACGAGCGGCCCGGCCGCCGCGACATCTGCATCTACGCTCGCGAGTCACACGTGCTGATCTCCCGGGCGCCCAACGAATTGTTCATCGATCCCAGCCACACCTACCGCCTGCGGTTCTCCGAGACCGCGCCGGAGCCCCGGACCCACCACGGGTTCACCGTCCGGACGCTGCAGGCACTCGAAGAGGCCGACGAGATCAACCGCGTGTTCGTGCGGTGCGGCATGGTGCCGGCCCCCACCGAGGTGATCTGGGACAACCACCGCAACGCCGAGGCGGTCGATTACCTCGTGGCGGTGCGCGACGACGGCGTGATCGTCGGCACCGTCACCGGGGTGGACCACCGGCGGTTGTTCGCCGACCCGGAGGACGGCTCGAGCCTGTGGACCCTGGCGGTCGACCCCACCGCGGGCCTGCCCGGTATCGGCGCCGCGCTCACCGAGGCCCTGGCGTCGCTGTTCCGGGAACGTGGCCGCGCCTACATGGATCTCTCGGTGGCCCACGACAATTCGGCCGCGATCGCACTGTACGAGAAGTTGGGGTTCACCCGCGTGCCGGTGCTGGCCGTCAAGCGCAAGAACGCGATCAACGAGCCGTTGTTCACGCCCATCCCCGAGACCGTCGACGACCTCAACCCGTACGCCCGCATCATCGCCGACGAGGCGATGCGCCGCGGCATCCGTGTCGAGGTGCTCGACGCCGAGACCGGGGAGATGCGGCTGACCCACGGCGGCCGCAGCGTCATCACCCGCGAATCGCTGTCGGAGTTCACCTCCGCGGTGGCCATGAGCCGCTGCGACGACAAGCGGCTGACCCGCCGCATCGTCAGCGAGGCCGGCGTCGTCGTGCCGCGTGGCCGGCTGGCCACCTTCGACGAGGCCGACCACGCCTTCTTGGCCGAGGTCGGCGACGTGGTGGTCAAGCCCACCCGCGGCGAACAGGGCAAGGGCATCACCGTGGGCATCAGCAGCTCCGAGGCGCTGGACGCGGCGCTGAGCCGGGCCCGGGAGCAGCATCCCGAGGTGCTCATCGAGCAGCGCGCCAACGGCGACGACCTGCGGCTGGTGGTCATCGACGGCAAGGTGGTGGCCGCGGCCCTGCGCAAGCCGGCCGAGATCACCGGCACCGGGACCCACACCGTGGCCGAACTCATCGAGGCGCAGAGCCGGCGGCGCGCGGCGGCCACCGGCGGCGAGTCCCGCATCCCGATGGACGCGATCACCGCGGACACGGTCGCCGAGGCCGGCTGGTCCTTCGACGACATCCTGCCCGAGGGCACCCATCTGCGGGTGCGCCGGATGGCAAACCTGCACCAGGGCGGGACAATTCACGACGTCACCGATCAGGTGAATCCGGAACTGTGCCGGGTCGCGGTCACCGCCGCCGAGGCCCTCGGCATCCCGGTGACGGGAATCGACCTGCTGGTGCCGGACGTCACCCGCGCCGAGTACGTGTTCGTCGAGGCCAACGAACGTCCCGGGCTGGCCAACCACGAGCCGCAGCCGACCGCGGCGGCCTTCGTCGATTTCCTGTTCCCCGGGCAGCCGGGACTCCCCCAAGCCTGGACCGCGGCGACCGTTCCCCAGTAGGCCGCAGTCACCAGGTGCTGGTGCGCAGGACGATCTCGCCGGCCAGCTGGGCGGTCGACTCGGCGGCGTTGCGCCGGCCGAGCATGTCGACCACCCGGAAGTCGCCGAACACGAACTGCTGGCTGGCCACCGCCACGGCACGCGTCGCCGCCGAGCTCACCAGCGCGGTGGTGTTGATCTCCACCGGCGGGCAGTCGGCGTCCCGGATCTGGCCCGCGGCGTCGGCGGCGCGCGGATGCCCACGGTCGACGACCACGAGCGCGGTGAACCGGTCGATGCGGCGCGCGGCCAGATCCCAGGCCAGATCGGCCCCGTTGCGGTCGCCGACCAGCACCGCCCACGGCACCTCGAGCCAGTCGAGGATGCCGAGCACCGAGTCGGGGCGCAGCCGCGGGTCCGGTCCGATGACCACGGTGCGCAGGGTGGCGTTGTGCAGCCGCTGGCACACCCCGTCGTAGGCCGCGGTCGCCTGTTGTGCGGCGCCGAGCAGGACCACCACCGGCCCCGTCTCCGGGCCTGACACATCGACCGGGATCGGGAAGCCGTCGACGGTCATCGTGGTCGGAGGCATTCGGTCACCGTACAGGGCGGCCCCGGCACCCGGCGCCGTTTTTGTCGGCTTCAGCTCTTGGCGAAGCGCCGGGTCAGAGGCCGCGCAGCCGGTCGATCTGCAAGCCGACCACGTCCAGAAAAGTCTGTGGCAGTGACGCTTTCACGGCGATGTCGCTGTTGGGCTCTCCGGTCACCAGGCCGAAGGTGGCCATCGATCCGACGTTGGCGAAGGCCATGTAGACGCTGC
The DNA here is from genome assembly GCF_963378085.1 of Mycolicibacterium sp. MU0050. Taxonomy (GTDB): domain Bacteria; phylum Actinomycetota; class Actinomycetes; order Mycobacteriales; family Mycobacteriaceae; genus Mycobacterium; species Mycobacterium wendilense. The sequence goes on from NZ_OY726395.1 coordinate 3,057,869, forward strand.
TGCGCTCGCCGCCGAGCGTCATCGTCTGCTGATAAACCAGCGCGTCGGCCCCGTCCTCGTCGGCGACCGGCATCCGGGTGGTGGTCATCGGGATCCCGGGCGAGGATTCGTCGAAGAACACCTCGAAGGTGGCGCAGCGGTCGGCGGTCCGTTCCAACGCCGGCAAATCCAGCGGCCAGGACAACACCGTCATCGCGATGCGGGCTCCGTCGTAGACGGCGTCGTATTTCGCGGCGCTGCCCGGGCCCCGCTCGGCGGAGTCCGCGATCACCTTGGTCAGGCCGTCCGAGCAGCCCGGCGGCATGGTGGCCATCGACGGCGGTGCATCCGCCCCGTCGGCGCGGCCCGGGTCTTCGACGAGCCGGGAGTACCGCACGCCGGCGGGGAAATCCGCCTCGGTCAGCACGGCCCGGTCCAGCGTGGCGCCCGGCCAGGTCGGGGTGCCGTCGAGCACCGGCGCGCAGGCGGACACCAGCAGCGCCACCAGCAGCACCGGCAGGCGGTTCACGGCAGGGTGAGGATTTCGGCGCCGTCGTCGGTGACCACCAGCGTGTGCTCGAACTGAGCGGTCCACTTGCGATCCTTGGTCACGACGGTCCAGCCGTCGTCCCAGATCTCGTAGTCCAGCGAGCCGAGGTTGATCATCGGCTCGATGGTGAACGTCATACCGGGCTCCAGCACGGTCTGCACCGACGGCTGGTCGTAGTGCAGGACCACCAGCCCGTTGTGGAACGTGGTGCCGATGCCGTGGCCGGTGAAGTCCCGAACCACGTTGTAACCGAACCGATTCGCGTAGGCCTCGATGACGCGCCCGACGATCGACAGCTGGCGGCCGGGTTTGACCGCCTTGATCGCCCGCATGGTGGCCTCCCGGGTGCGCTCCACCAGCAGGCGATGCTCCTCGGCGACGTCGCCGGCCAAGAAGGTGGCGTTGGTGTCGCCGTGCACACCGTCCCGGTAGGCGGTGACGTCGATGTTGACGATGTCGCCGTCCTCGATGACCGTCGAGTCCGGGATGCCGTGGCAGATGACCTCGTTCAGCGAGGTGCAGCACGACTTCGGAAAGCCCTTGTAGCCCAGCGTGGACGGGTAGGCGCCGTGGTCGAGCATGTACTCGTGGGCGATCCGGTCCAGCTGGTCGGTGGTCACGCCCGGGGCCACCGCCTTGCCGGCCTCCTCGAGCGCTCCGGCGGCGATCTTTCCGGCGGCGCGCATCTTCTCGATCACCTCGGGGGTCTGCACCCAGGGTTCGCTGCCCTCGCGCACCGTCGGCTGCCACGCGTACTCCGGGCGTGGGATCGACTTGGGCACCGGCAGGGTCGGCGAGACCTCGCCGGCACGGAGAGCAGCACGAACAGGCATACCCAGCAGGGTAGTCGGGTGACGGCCGGACCGCCCACACGCGAGAGTCGCAATCTCCGTTTACGAGAACGCTGCTAACGTGAGCGCGTGACCGAGACCGTGCACCTGCTCGAACTGCTGAACTACCGCAACGTGGTGGAAACCGACGAGCGCGTGGTGATGGAGCTGGACAATCGGCCGGATCTGACCAACATCCGCGGGGCCCTGCAGGGCGGGCTGATCGCCACCCTGATCGACATCGCCGCCGGGGTGCTCGCGGGCCGGCACGTCGGCGCCGCGCAGGACGTCACCACCGCCGACCTGACCATTCACTATCTGGCGCCGGTGGTCGAGGGACCCGCGCGGGCCGAAGCCACCATCGTGCGGGCGGGACGACGGTTGATCGTCACCGCCGTCGACGTCACCGACGTGGCCCGCGACCGGCTGGCCGCCCGGGCCACGCTGAGCTTCGCGGTGCTCGACAAACGCTGAGCGCTCAGCGCTTGCCGCGCCGCATGCGCCAGCGGGTGCGGGGGCCGCGGATGTCCACCGAGCCCCACACCACCTTGCCGCTGAGCACGACGTGCGGCCGTCCCTCGCCGGGGGCGTCAGTGCGGTAGTCGTTCGCGCTGCCGACGATGACCTCGACGTCGTCGATCGACGCGCTGGCGCCCTCGGGCAGGCGCAGGTCCAGCGAGCTGAACTTCAGGTCGAGCTCGATGACGACGATGGGGCCGGCGAACCGGGCCCGGGTGAGATCCAGGTTGACCGTGCCCATCCGGCGGACCAGCGCCAGTCGGGTGGGCACCGCCCATTCGCCGTGCCGCTTGAGCGAGCCCATCACGCCGCGCAGTTCGACCCGGTCGGTGGCCGAGGTCACGATGGCCCCGGGCCCGGGCAGGTCGTCGACCAGGACGTCGAGTTCGGTACGGAGCCGGGCCACCGACACCTGCGCGGAGCGCTCCTCGAATTCCTCGATGTCGATCAAGCCGAGCGCCACGGCGTTGTGCAACCGGCGCAGGGTGCCGTTGCGGTCCGCATCGGAGATGCGCATCGGGGCCGGCTGATGATCGATTTCGGACATGTCGGCACCCAGTTTACGGGTGCGGCCGGTCAGGTCAGGTAACCGTCGGGCATGCTGTCGAACATCTGCTTGGTCATCCGCACCGCGTACTCCGAGCTGCCGCCACCGACGATCAGGGCCGCGAAGGCCATGTCCCCTCGATAACCGGCGAACCAAGCGTGCGAACCGCCCTCGAACTCGGCCTCGCCGGTCTTCCCGCGGACGTCGCCGTATCCGTTGAGCTCCTTGGCGGTGCCGTTGGTGACGACCATCCGCATCATCGACCGCAGTCCCTCGAGTTGCTCGGGCCCCACCGGCGGGCGCTCGCCGATGATCTCGGTTTCGCGCCCGAGGATCAGCCGCGGCACCGGCGCGGCACCGGCCGCGACCGTCGCCGCGGCCATCGCCATGCCGAACGGGCTGGCCAGCACCTTGCCCTGGCCGAAGCCGTCCTCGGTGCGTTCGGCCAGATCGACCGTCGGGGGCACCGACCCGGAGACCGTCATGATGCCGTCGATCATGTAGTCCGGGCCGATGCCGAACTGGGCCGCCGCCTGCGTCAGCGCCCGCGGCGGCATCCGGCTGGCCAGCTCGGCGAACGTGGTGTTGCACGAGTTGGCGAACGCCTTGGACAGCGGCACGGTCCCGAGGTCGAACCGGTTGTAGTTCGGGACGGTGCGGTGCCCGATGTCGATGGTGCCCGGGCAGCCCAGCAGGGTGTTCGGCGTGGCCATGTCACGCTCGATCGCCGCGCCGGCGGTGACGATCTTGAACGTCGACCCGGGCGGATACATGCCCATGGTCGCAGTCGGCCCGTCCTGGTCGGCCGCGGCGTTCTGGGCCACCGCCAGAATGTCGCCGGTCGACGGGCGGATCACCACCATCATCGCCTTGCGGCCCTGGGCGTTCACCGCGTGCTGCGCGGCGTTCTGCACCGCGCGATCCAGCGTGATCGACACCGACGGCGCCGGTTCGGCGGGCACCTCGTTGAGCACGCCGACGTCGACCCCGTTCTGGTTGACGCTGACCACGCGCCAGCCGGCTTCGCCGTCGAGATCGCCGATCACCGTCTTCTTGATCTCGTTGACGATCGCGGGGGCGAACGTCGGGTCGGTGGGCAGCAGATCGGCCAGCGGCGTCACCACGACACCGGGCAGCTGCGCGATCGCGGGCGCCACCCGGTCGTGGTCGTCGCGGCTCAGCGTGGCCAGCTGCAGGGGCGTGCCCAGCGCGCTGGCGCGTTCGGCCAACCGCTGCGGGTCCAGGGTGTCGTTGAACGGCCGCAAGGTGTCCGCCACGGCACGCGCGGTCGGCATCAGCGAGACGCCGGCCTCCCGGGCGTCGATGGCGTAGCGGTACTTGTTGCCCGGCACCAGGACGTCGGTGCCGCCGACCTCGTTGACCGAGGCCCGCCGCGGCGGGTCCGCGCGCAGTTCCAGGGACTGGTTCTCTCCCAGCCGCGGATGCAAACCCGTTGCGGTCCAACGGACTTCCCACTTGCCCTCGTTGCGGACCAGGTTCAGCTCACCGTCGTAGGTCCAGGTCCGGCCCTTGGGCAGGTGCCAGGTATAGCGATAGTTCACCGCGCCGGTGTCCTCGGTGAAACGCGATCCGAGCACCTGCGCGTCCAGCCCGGTGGCCTGCAGACCCGACCACGCGGCGTTGAGTGCCGCGCGCGCCTCCTCGGGGCGGTCGGCCAGGTCGGCGGCGCCACTGGTGTCGCCGACGGCCAGCTTGGCGAAGAACGCCTCGGCGGCCGGCGCCGGGCCGTCGGGCCGCGGTGTGCACGATGGCAGCGCCGTCACGAGCAGAGCGGCCGCGGCAATCGCCAGCATCCGTGTTGCTGTTGATCTAATTGTGACCATTGGGACTGATGTTAGATCCGGGGTCACGGTTCACCCGGTAGCGACACCGGGTCGGAGGCCCTCAGTCGAGCAAGACCGTCGCGAACGTGCCGACCTGCTCGAAACCCACCCGCTCATACGCCGCGCGAGCCACGGTGTTGAAGCTGTTGACGTACAGGCTGGCGATCCGCCCGCCGGCCACCACCGCGGCGCCCAGCGTCGCCGTGCCCGCCGAGCCCAGGCCGTGGCCGCGCCGATCCGGGTGGACCCAGACGCCCTGGATCTGGCCGACACTCGGCGATTGCGAACCGACCTCCGCCTTGAAGATCACCTCGCCGTGTTCGAACCGCGCCCAGGCCCGGCCCGCGGCGATCAGGCTCGCGATCCGCCGCCGGTAGGCGCGGCCGCCGTCCCCGACGCGGGGGTCGATGCCGACCTCACCGATGAACATGTCGATGGCGGCCACCAGGTACGCGTCGAGTTCGTCGAGGCGGACCCGCCGCACCGCGGGATCGGTCGGCGTGCTCGGCGCGGTGCGCAACGCCATCAGCGGCTGCTGTTCGCGCACGTCGCGCGCCGGCCCCCAGGCACCGTCGAGGCGCTGCCACATCGGCAACACCAACTCGGCCGGCCCCACCAGCGACGAACAGCGCCGCGCCGAGCTCATGGCCTTCTCGGCGAACGCCTGCATGTCATCGGCGCTGCCGCGCAAGGGAATCAGATTGGCGCCGGCGAAGCACAGCGACTCCTCGGCGTGCCTACGGGTCCACAGTTCGCCGCCGATCGCAGTCGGGTCGACACCGTAGTCGGCGACGCGGGCGGCCACCATGCAGGAGGCCACCGGGTCGGCGTCGAGCACCCGGCGCACGGCGGCGGCGTCACGAACCACCGACACCTGTCGTTCGTCGACCAGGCGAAAGAGCGGCGGAGCCGACATTGGCACTCTTCCTACGACTGCGGCCCTCCGACAGGCCGCACCGCTATCAGCTTACGGTGACCACCGGCGGACCGCTGGGACTTCCCGCCTCACCGCCGAGTTCGGCGAGCCGCAGCGCCTCCTCGATCAGGGTCTCGACGATCTTCGCCTCCGGCACGGTCTTGATGACCTCGCCCTTGACGAAGATCTGCCCCTTGCCGTTGCCCGACGCCACGCCGAGGTCCGCCTCGCGCGCCTCGCCGGGACCGTTGACGACGCAGCCCATCACGGCCACCCGCAGCGGCACGTCCAGGCCCTCGAGCCCGGCGGTGACCTCGTTGGCCAACGTGTACACGTCCACCTGCGCGCGCCCGCACGACGGGCAGGACACGATCTCCAGGCCGCGGGGCCGCAGGTTGAGCGATTCGAGGATCTGGTTACCGACCTTGACCTCTTCGACCGGCGGCGCCGAGAGCGAGACCCGGATGGTGTCGCCGATGCCGCGGGACAACAACGCGCCGAAGGCCACGGCGGACTTGATGGTGCCCTGGAACGCCGGGCCGGCCTCGGTGACCCCGAGGTGCAAGGGGTAATCGCACTGCGCCGCGAGTTGCTCGTAGGCCTCGACCATGACCACCGGGTCGTTGTGCTTCACGCTGATCTTGATGTCGCCGAAGCCGTGTTCCTCGAACAACGAGGCCTCCCACAACGCCGACTCGACGAGCGCCTCCGGTGTGGCCTTGCCGTACTTCTCCAGGAAGCGCTTGTCCAGGGAGCCCGCGTTGACGCCGATGCGGATCGGGATGCCCGCGGCTCCGGCGGCCTTGGCCACCTCGCCCACCCGGCCGTCGAACTCCTTGATGTTGCCCGGGTTCACGCGCACCGCCGCGCAGCCCGCGTCGATGGCGGCGAAGATGTACTTCGGCTGGAAGTGGATGTCGGCGATCACCGGGATCTTCGACTTCTGAGCGATCGCCGGCAACGCGTCGGCGTCCTCCTGCCGAGGGCAGGCCACCCGGACGATGTCGCAGCCCGCGGCGGTCAGCTCGGCGATCTGCTGCAGCGTGCTGTTGATGTCATGGGTCTTGGTGGTGCACATGGATTGCACCGAGATCGGGTGCGCACTGCCCACGCCGACGTCGCGGACCATGAACTGCCGGGTTTTGCGTCGGGGCGCCAGCACAGGTGCAGGCGGCGCAGGCATCCCCAAACCGATGGACATGAAGCGTCCCCTTCTTCTGGCTAAAACAGGGTGATCGGGTTGATGACGTCGGCGGTGACGGTCAGCAACATGTACCCGGACACCACTATCAAGACTACGTAGGTGGCCGGCATGAGCTTGAGATAGTTGACCGGACCTGCGGCAACCTTGCCGCGGGCCTTGCGGATCATGTCACGGATCTTCTCGTAGGTGGCCACCGCGATGTGCCCGCCGTCAAACGGCAGCAGCGGCACCAGGTTGATGACCCCCAGCACGAAGTTGAGTTGGGCCAGGAAGAACCAGAACGCCATCCAGACGCCGTGCTCGACGGTCTCGCCGCCGATCCGGGAGGCGCCCACCACGCTGATCGGCGTCTCCTGGTCGCGTTCGGCGCCGCCGATGGCCTCCACCAGCGCTCCCACCTTGGTGGGGATGTTGATCAGCGCCCGGCCCAGGTGCACCGCCAGTTCGCCGGTGAACGCGACGGTCCCGGGGACCGCGGTCAACACGTTGTACTGGGTGAACGGCTCGGGTTCGAGCGCGCTGACGCCGATCGCCCCGACGGTGCTCAGCTCCTGCGCGTCGGCGCTGGTGTAGCGCTGCGTGGGGGTGACGTCGACCACGGTCTCGATGATCTGCCCGTCGCGCTTGAGCTCGATGGGCACCGGGCCGTTGAGTCCCCGGATGACCTCGGCCATCTCCGGGAAGGTGCCGACCTCGGTGCCGCCCACCTTCAGCACCTCGTCACCGGCCTGGATCCCGGCCAGTTCCGCCGGTCCCGGCCCGGAGCACTCCCCCATCTCCTGCGGGCTGATCTGCGGTGCGACACAGACGGTTTGGCCGACCACCGCGGTGGTGGGCTGGCTGAGGTTGGGCAGCCCCCAGACGAGCGCGATCACGTAGATGATCACCAGACCCAGGGCGAAGTTCATGCCGGGGCCGGCGAACAACACCGCGACCCGCTTCCACACCTTCTGCTTGTACATCGCGTAGCTCTCGTCGGCGGGGTCGATCTCGTCGACGGCGGTCATCCCGGCGATGTCGCAGAAGCCGCCCAGCGGGACGGCCTTGACGCCGTACTCGGTCTCGCCGAGCTTGTTGGGCCTGGTGGTCGACCACAGGGTGGGTCCGAAGCCGACGAAGTACCGCCGCACCTTCATCCCGGTGGCGCGCGCCACCCACATGTGGCCACATTCATGCAGCGCCACCGAGACCAGAATGGCCAGGGCGAACAGCGCGACGCCGATCGCGTACATCATCGTGCGGGCGAAACCTCCTGTGAGAGCGAAACTCGGGCACGCTCCCGGGCCCATCGCTGCGCGTCAAGTACGTCGTCAACGGTAGCGGGTGACGCCGCCCATTGATCGGAAGCCGCCAGCACGTCACCGACGGTTCGCACGATGGCCCCGAAGCCGGCGCGGCCGGCCAGGAACGCGGCGGCGGCCTCCTCGTTGGCCGCGTTGTACACCGCGGTCATGCAACCGCCGGCCTTGCCGGCGTGCCGCGCCAGGTCGACCGCCGGGAAGACGGTGTTGTCCAGCGGCTCGAATTCCCAGGTGGAGGCCGTGGCGAAGTCGCAGGCGGCGGCCGATCCGGCGACCCGGTCGGGCCAGCCCAGTGCCAGCGAGATGGGCAGCTTCATGTCGGGCGGGCTGGCCTGGGCGATGGTCGACCCGTCGGTGAAGGTGACCATGGAGTGCACGATCGACTGCGGGTGCACCACCACGTCGATGTCGTCGTAGTCGACGCCGAACAGCAGGTGGGTCTCGATCAGTTCCAGGCCCTTGTTGACCAGCGTCGCGGAGTTCAGCGTGTTCATCGGCCCCATCGACCAGGTGGGATGGGCGCCGGCCTGCTCGGGGGTGACGGATTCGAGGTCCGCGGCCGACCACCCGCGAAACGGCCCGCCGGACGCGGTCAGCACCAGCTTCGCGACCTCCCCCGCGCTACCCGAGCGCAGGCACTGGGCGAGCGCGGAGTGTTCGGAGTCGACCGGGACGATCTGGCCGGGGGCCGCGGCGGCGAGCACCAGCGGCCCGCCGGCCACCAGCGATTCCTTGTTGGCCAGGGCCAACCGGGCGCCGCAGTTCAGGGCGGCCAACGTCGGCTTCAGCCCCAGCGCCCCCACCAGCCCATTGAGGACCACGTCCACTCCGGTGGTCGCGGCGGTCTCTTCGACGATGCGGGTCGCCGCCTCGGGGCCCGCGTACGGCACGTCGCCGAGGCGCCGCGCGGCATCCTCGTCGGCCACCGCGACGTTCGTCACCCCGGTCTGCGCGCGTTGGGCCGCGAGCAGATCCACATTGCCGCCGCCGGCCGCCAGGCCGACGACCTCGAACCGGTCCGGGTTCGCGGCGATCACGTCCAACGCCTGGGTGCCGATCGACCCGGTACTGCCGAGGATCAGGACCTTGAGGCGCGCACCGGTCACGGCGCCCACTCATCTGTCACGAAACCATTGTGCCGCCTGCCGGGAGCAGAAGCCGCATCGGCAATTTCCGACAAAGTGTTGGAAAATCCGACGTGTTGTAGGAAACTGGCGTTCATGAACACATTTCGGGACTGGATCACCGGGCTCACGACGGCCCCGGACCTCACCCCTGCCGAGGACTACGGGTTCTTCGGCCCCGATTCGGTGACGTGGCGAGTCTGGAGCTACCCGACGTCGTTGACCATCGGTTTTCAGCGTGCCGTGGTGGTGGAGGAACTCGACCCCGCCCTGGTCGCCGCGGTCGACAAGACGCACGAGATCTACAACCGGCCGCGGACCCGCTACGACCGCACCCTGCGCTACTTCGCGATGGTGGCCTTCGACGACAGCGCCTCGACCGTCAAGGCCGCCGACGTGCTGGTCAAGATCCATTCCAAGGCGGTCGGCACCGATCCCGTCACCGGTACCGAGTACGACGCCAACGACCCCGATTCGCAGCTGTGGATCCACCTGACCGCCTGGCACTCCATCCTCAAGGCCTACGAGCGGTACGGACCCGGCCGACTCTCCGAGGCCGACGAGCAGCGGTACTGGGCCGAGTGCGCCGTGGCCGCCGAACTGCAGACCTGCGACCCCGCCGACGTTCCCCGCACCCGCGACGGCGTGCAGGCCTACTTCGAGCGCATGCGGCCCCAACTGATCGGCTCCGACATCGCCCGGCAGGCCATGAACCACCTGTTGCAGGCCGAGGTGATGCTCCCGGAGATGCCGCGAGCGCTGCGTCCGGCGACCTGGGTCGTCACCGCGCTGCTGCGGCGTGGCACGCTGGCCACCATGCCGCGATGGATGCGCGAGATGGCGGGCCTGCCCACCTCCCCGCTGCTCGACACGCTGGCGTGGTTGCCGCTGCGGTTGGGCTTCGCGACGGTGAGCCTCAACACCCGTTTGCAGTTGGCCCTGCTGCAACTGCTGTCCCCCACCACCGTCCCCGTCGCGGCCCGTGTGCTGAAGAAGGTGCCCGCGGTCGCTCCGGTCACCACCACACCGCGCGCCGCCCAAGCGCGCCTCGGCTACGACAATCCGCGCGATGCGCATCGGGAACTGCGGGCCCGGCAACGTCACCGGGTGTTCGGCGCCCAGCAGGCCCCCAGCGACGAGGGCATCATCGAGTCCCAAGCGATCCTGGGCACCGTCGGGTGAGCGTCACGTGAGTGCCAGAGGCACCGGGGACCGGGTGCGGGCCGAACACCTCGGCCCGCAGCGGCGCCGGCCGCAGGTGCTCGACGCCGCGCTGAAGATCGCCGCCGAACGGGGACTGGCGGAGGTCACGATGGGCACCATCGCCGCCAAACTCGGCGTCAGCCGGCCGGTGGTTTACGACTGCTATCCCGGCCGCGGCGAGGTGCTGGCGGCGCTGCTCGAACGCGAGTCCGACATCGCGCTGAGCCGGCTCACCTCGATCCTGCCGCCGCTGAAGACCGGATCGGTGGAACAGCTGTTCATCGACGGGTTCCGCTCGCTGCTCGGCGACGTCCGCGAGCGGCCCGCCTCCTGGCGGATCATCTTCGCCCGGGACCCGGATCCGGTACTGGCCGAGGCGATCTCGCGGGGCCGACGACAACTCACCGAGCACACCGCGACGGTCATGCGGCCGTTGCTGGAACGCTGGCAGGTCGCCGACATCGACCGCGTACTGCCGGTGCTGACCGAACTGTTCCTCGGGATGTGCGACACCTCGGCGCGCACCATGCTGGATCCGGGTTCCGGCTGGGAGCCCGACGAGCTGGCCGACGTGGTCGGCCGCGCCGCGTACCGCGCCCTGCGGGCGAAATGACGCATTTGTGACGCGAATCCGCCGCGGACCAATCCGCGGCGGCACGGGCTCCGAATGGCTGGGTGAAGTGCACCACCGACGACAAAGGAGTCCGCACCATGAAATCCATCCAGCTCAAGACGGTCACCCTCGGCTTCGCCTCCCTGGTTGCCCTCGGGGTCGCCTCGTGTTCGAGTGACACCGCCGACACCAATGCCGAGGCCGTCACCGCGGACCGGGCGACCACCTCGGCGATGATGACCACGGTCTCCACCGAAACCGCCGCGCCGGCAAGCAATCTCGTGGGCAGCGGCTGCGCCGCCTACGCCGAACAGGTGCCCAGCGGTCCGGGGTCGGTGGCCGGCATGGCGATGGATCCGGTGACCGTCGCGGCGTCGAACAACCCGCTGTTGACCACGCTGACCTCCGCCCTGTCGGGGCAGTTGAACCCCGAGGTCAACCTGGTCGAGACGCTCGACGGCGGTGAGTTCACGGTCTTCGCCCCGACCGACGACGCTTTCGCCAAGCTCGATCCCGCCACCATCGACACGCTGAAGACCGACGCGGAGTTGCTGACGTCCATCCTGACCTACCACGTGGTGCCCGGTCAGGCCGCGCCGGAGCAGGTCGTCGGTGAGCACGCGACCGTGCAGGGCGCCACGGTCACGGTGACCGGTGACGGTGACGCGACCATGGTCAACGATGCCGGACTGGTGTGCGGCGGCGTGCAGACGGCCAATGCCACCGTCTACATGATCGACACCGTCCTGATGCCGCCGGCCGCCTGATCGGGTAGCGGATGACGTCGCGGCGCAATCACGGCAGCACGGCCGACATTTCCCCACCGGCTCGCTTGCTGTGGTTGCGCCGCGACCTGCGACTCTTCGACCACCCGGCGCTGCTGGCCGCCGCGGATGACGACGCCGAGGTCTTGGCCTGTTTCGTCCTGGAGCCACGACTGCTGGCTACCGCCGGGGCCCGACGGCGGCAGTTCCTTCACGACTCCCTGACCGAACTGCGTGACCGCCTGGACGGCCGGCTGCTGATCACCCGCGGCCGCGCCCAGAGCCGAATCCCACTGCTGGCCAAGGCCATCGGCGCGGAGTCGGTCCACATCACGGCCGACTACACGCCGTTCGGCGTGCGCCGCGACCGCGCCGTGCGCGAGGCGCTGGGCGACATCCCGTTGCAGGAGACCGGCTCGCCGTACCTGGTGTCACCCGGCCGGGTGACCAAGCCCGACGGCAGCGCCTATCAGGTGTTCACGCCGTATCACCGGCGCTGGCGCGAGCACGGCTGGCGCGCGCCTGCCCGCTCGGACGCCGACAGTGCGCGGTGGATCGACCCCGCCGCCGTCGGCGAGCAGAACCACGACATCCCCGATCCCGGGGTCTGTCTGGAGATCCCCGCCGGCGAACTGGCCGCCGAGCAACGGTGGGCGCGCTTCGTCGAGGATCACCTGGGCGACTACGCCGAGCACCGCGACCGCCCCGACCTCGACGCGACCAGCCGGATGTCGGCCTACCTGCATTTCGGCAACATCCACCCGCGGACGCTGGCCGCCGACCTCACCGGTTCGGCCTCGGGTCCGCAGGCCTATCTGCGCGAGCTGGCCTTCCGGGACTTCTACGCCGCGGTGCTGGCGCAGTGGCCGCGCAGCGCCTGGTGGAACTTCAACCCCGCGTTCGACGCCATCGAGGTCGACCGGGACGCGGCCGCCGAGCGGGCCTTCGAGGCCTGGCGGGAGGGCCGCACCGGCTTCCCCCTCGTCGACGCGGGCATGCGACAGCTTCGCCAGACCGGGTTCATGCACAACCGGGTGCGGATGCTCACCGCCTCGTTCCTGGTCAAGGACCTGCACCTGCCCTGGCAGTGGGGGGCGCGCTGGTTCCTGGACCAGCTGCTCGACGGCGACGTGGCCAGCAATCAGCACGGGTGGCAGTGGGCCGCCGGCAGCGGCACCGACGCCTCGCCGTACTTCCGGGTCTTCAACCCCGAGACCCAACGCAAGAAGTTCGACCCCACCGGCGAGTACGTGCGGCGGTGGGTGCCCGAGGTGGACACCGCGGACTATCCCGGGCCCATCGTCGACCACGGCGAGGAGCGCCGGGAAGCGTTGCGCCGCCATGGGGCGATCAGCTGAGTTGGGCCCGCACCGGGTATGCCAGAATGGCACCCATGGTCAGCACTGAAGTGGAGCGCTACGAGGACGTCGATCCCGCCGACGTGCCGTCGGCCAAGTGGGGTTGGAGCCGGGTCAACTACCGCAACTGGCACATCGCCGGTTTCGTGATGGTGATCTTCCTGCTCGGGACGCTGCGCGGCGCGCACCCCGGCAACGTCGAGAACATCTTCGTGGTCTGCTTCGCGCTGGCGGTGTTGGTGATCACCGTGCGCGACATGATCGGCCGCAAGCGCGGCTGGCTGCGCTGACCGCGACTCGCTAGCCGCCGTCGGCGGCCAACTGCCCGCACGCGGCGGCGATCTCGCGGCCGCGGGTGTCCCGGACGGTGCAGGACACGCCGTGCGCGCGAACCCGCCGGACGAACTCCCGCTCCACCGGTTTGGGACTGGCGTCCCACTCGCTACCCGGCGTCGGGTTGAGCGGGATGAGATTGACGTGCACCAGCGGCCCGAACGCCGCGTGCAGCTTCTTGCCCAACAGATCCGCGCGCCACGGCTGATCGTTCACATCCCGGATCAGCGCATATTCCACCGACACCCGGCGACCGGTCACGTCGGCGTAGTACCGCGCGGCGTCCAGCGTCTCCGCGATGGCCCACCGGTTGTTGACCGGCACCAGCGTGTCGCGCAGCTCGTCGTCGGGGGCGTGCAGGGACAGGGCCAGCGTCACACCCAGGCGCTCGTCGGCCAACCGCCGGATCGCCGGCGCCAGCCCGACGGTCGAGACCGTCACCGAGCGCGCCGAGATCCCGAACCCCTGCGGCGGCGCCTCGATGATGCGGCGGACCGCCGCCAGCACCCGGTTGTAGTTGGCCAGCGGCTCCCCCATGCCCATGAACACGATGTTCGACAGCCGCCCCCCGAAGTCGTCGCGCATGGTCGCCGCGGCCCGCCGCACCTGCTCGACGATCTCGGCGGTCGACAGGTTGCGGGTTAGTCCACCCTGTCCGGTGGCGCAGAACGGGCAGGCCATCCCGCACCCCGCCTGTGAGGAGATACACACCGTGTTGCGCCCCGGATAGCGCATGAGCACCGACTCGAAGGTGGTGCCGTCGGCCGCGCGCCACAGGGTCTTCTTGGTCTCGCCGGCGTCGCAGGCGATCTCGCGCAGCGCAGTGAGCAGGTTCGGAAACAGCGCCTCGCCCACCTGGTCGCGCAGCGCGGCGGGCAGGTCGGTCATCAGCCGCGGCTCGCCGACCAGCCGCCCGTAGTACTGGTTGGCCAGCTGTTTGGCCCGAAAGGCGGGCAGGCCCAGTTCGGCCACGGCCGCGGCCCGCGCCCCGTCGTCGAGGTCGGCGAAATGCCGCGGGGGCTTGGCCCGCCGCGGCGCCTCGAAGACCAGTTGCTGCTTCATTCCTGCAGTATCCCCCGGGCCGGCCGGATCAGGCCAACAGCGACAGCACGATCCAGGTGGCCACCGCCGACGGCAGGATCGAGTCGATGCGGTCCATGATGCCGCCGTGCCCGGGCAGCAATGTGCCCATGTCCTTGATCCCCAGATCGCGCTTCACCTGGGACTCCACCAGGTCCCCGAGCGTGCCGGTGACCACCAGCATGATGCCCAGCGGGATACCGACCCAGGCCGGCTTGTCCAGCAGGACGGCGACCGCGAACACCGCGACTCCGGTGCCGAACACCAGCGACCCGGCGAACCCTTCCCACGACTTCTTCGGGCTGATCGCCGGCACCATGGTGTGCTTGCCGAACAGCACGCCGGCCGTGTAGCCGCCGATGTCGGAGAACACCACCGGCAGCAGCAGGCAGAAGACCCGCGCCCAGCCGTCGCCGGGATAGATCAGCAGCACGCCGAACGCGCCGCACAGCGGAATCCAGGCCGCCAGGAAGATGGTCACCGCCACGTCGCGCAGATAGTTCTGCGGGGCGGTCTTGAGGCCCTGGGACAGCAGCCGCCACACCAGGCACACCAGGGCGGTGCCGCCGAACGCGCCCAGCGCGCCGGCCGCGCCGAACGGCCAGGTCAGCCAGATCATCGCCTGACCGCCGACCAGCAGCGGCAGCACCGGGATCGAGTAGCCGCCGTCGCGCAACCGGCGGACCACCTCGTGCGTGGCGATCGCGATCGCCACCGCTACCACCGGGATCCAGACGAAGGGCGCGAACAGCAGGATCGCGATCAGCGAGGCGCCGAGCAGGACGCCGACGGCGATGGCCGCCGGAAGATTGCGTCCGGCCCGGGACGTCTTGGGGGGCGGCCCGTCGGAGGTCTGGCCGGTTTCGATCTCTGCCACGTGCGCGATTGCCGAGGTGCTCACACCTCGAGCAACTCACCTTCCTTGTGCTTGACCAGGTCGTCGATCTGGCTGGTGTAGTTGTGGGTGGTCTTGTCGAGATCCTTCTCGGCGCGGGTCACCTCGTCCTCGCCGGCGTCGCCGTCCTTCTTGATGCGCGCCAGCTCCTCCATCGCCTTGCGACGGATGTTGCGGACCGCGACCTTGGCGTCCTCGCCCTTGGCCTTGGCCTGCTTGACCAGCTCGCGGCGGCGTTCCTCGGTGAGCTGCGGGATGGCCACCCGGATCACGTTGCCGTCGTTGGTGGGGTTCACACCCAGGTCCGAGTTGCGGATGGCGTCCTCGATGTTGCGCAGCTGGTTGGCCTCGTAGGGCTTGATCACCACCATGCGGGCCTCGGGGACATTGATGCTCGACAGCTGGGTGATCGGCGTCATCGAGCCGTAGTACTCGATGTTGATGCGGGCGAACATGCCGGGGTTGGCGCGACCGGTACGGATGGACGCCAGGTCGTCACGGGCCACCGTCACGGCCTTTTCCATCTTCTCCTCGGCGTCGAAGAGTGCCTCGTCGATCATGCGCGATCTTCTCCCGTCGCTTCGTGTTCGCCCCTGCCCGCCGGCCGGGTCAGGTGGTGACCAGTGTTCCGATCTTCTCACCCGCGACGGCCCGAGCAATATTGCCATCGGTGAGCAGGTTGAACACCAGGATCGGCATGCCATTGTCCATGCACAGCGAAAACGCCGTGGCATCGGCCACACCCAGACCGCGGTCGATCACCTCGCGGTGGGAGATCGCGGTCAGCAGTTCGGCGTCCGGATTCTTCCTGGGGTCATCGGTGTACACGCCGTCGACGGCCTTGGCCATCAGCACCACCTCGGCGCCGATCTCCAGGGCGCGCTGCGCCGCGGTGGTGTCGGTGGAGAAGTACGGCAGCCCCATACCGGCGCCGAAGATCACCACGCGCCCCTTCTCCAGGTGCCGCACGGCGCGCAGCGGAAGGTAGGGCTCGGCGACCTGACCCATCGTGATCGCGGTCTGCACCCGGGTGTCGATGCCTTCCTTCTGCAGAAAGTCCTGCAGCGCAAGGCTGTTCATCACGGTGCCGAGCATGCCCATGTAATCCGAACGGGTCCGCTCCATGCCGCGCTGCTGCAACTGGGCGCCGCGGAAGAAATTGCCGCCGCCGATCACCACCGCGACCTGCGCGCCGCTGCGGACCACCTCGGCGATCTGGCGGGCCACCTGGGCCACCACGTCGGGATCGAGGCCGACGGCGCCGCCGCCGAACATCTCGCCGCCCAGCTTGAGCAGGACTCGCGAGTACTTGGGGCGGATTTCTGCGGCGTCGGTCATCGTCGGCCCCCCATCTGGCTAAATGCAAGTCCTGGCATGGAAGTGCCGTCCCAGGCCGGGCCAGGACAGCTGTCGACCATCCTGCCTCATCGCCGGCGCGGAATCGGCCGCGGGGCGTCCGCGTGTGATCGGCGCGCCCACCGGTAACATCCTCTGTCTACCTGAACAGATGAACGGAAGGCCGGCATGCCACGTCGCACCCTGGGGATCCTCGCGGCGACCGCCGCCCTGCTCGCGGCGGGCTGCGCGGGCGCCGGCGAACCCCCGGCCGACCAGATCGTGCTGGCCGAGGGCTACGACCTGGGCGCCTACAACCCGGTCAACGGCTACGGCGAACAGGGTGTCTCCCCGCTTTACGAGGGGCTGCTGCGCCCGGCCGCCGACAACGACGACCGCATCCCCGACCTGGTGCCCGCACTGGCCGCCGAGGCACCCGAGCAGGTGGGCCCGCGCCGGTGGCGGCTGCCGCTGCGCAGCGACGTCACCTTCTCCGACGGCACCCCCTTCGACTCGGCCGACGTCGTGGCGACCTACGCGGCGTTGAAGGACCCCGCGGTGGCCTCCGAGATCTCCACCAACGTCGCCGCGGTCGCGCAGGTGGCGGCCGACGGGCCGGACGCGGTCATCGTGACGATGCACACCGACGCCAACCCCGAGCCCTACCTGCTGGCCGGGATCGTGCCCTCGGAGAAGGTCGAAGCCAAGCCCGCCGCGGATTGGGCCCTGAACACCGCACCGGTCGGCACCGGGCCCTACGTGCTGGAAAGCCTGCGTCCCGATCAGGCCGTGCTGGTGGCCCGCGACGACTACTGGGGGCAGCGGGCGCAGGTGGCCCGGATCGTCTACGTCCACACCCCCGACGACAACGCGCGCGCGCAGCGGATCAGCGCCGGCGAGGTCGACGGCGTCAACCTGCCGCCCAAACTGATCGACTCGCTCAACGACGACGTCAAGACCGTCGCGGTCAAGTCGGCCGACTGGCGCGCGGTGTCGTTCCCGGCCGGCAACGCGTTCACGGCGGACCCGCAGGCCCGCCTGGCGATGAACGTCGGCATCGACCGCGCCGCGCTGATCCGCGACGTGGTGGCCGGCTACGGACGCCCGGCCCACACGCCGGTGGCCGACGTGTACGGCGCGGCCTACAACCCGCAGGCGACCTTCGACTTCGACCCCGAGCGCGCCGGCGAACTGCTGGACACGGCCGGCTGGCGGCCCGGTCCGGACGGGATTCGCGAAAAGGACGGCGCCCGAGCCGAATTCGAGTTGCTCTACAACGCGGCCGACACGTTGCGGCGAGACCTGGCAGTGGCGTTCGCGGCCGCGGTCAAACCGCTGGGCATCGCCGTGCAGACCCGGGGCACCAGCTGGGACGAGATCGACACCAGCTTCGAGGACTCCGCGGTCCTGCTCGGCGGCGGGTCGACCCCGTACAGCATCGACGCCCAGGTCTACGACACCCTGCACACCCGGGTACCGGACTCCTCGCCGTACTCGAACCCGGGGAACTTCACCGCGCCCGGTCTCGACGACCTGCTCGACCAGGCGCGGCAGTTGCCCGACGGCGCCGCCAAGGACGAGCTGTACCGGCAGATCCAGGCCACCTACGTGGCCCGGCCCACCAGCGTCTTCCTGACCTTCCTGGACCACACCTACGGCTACCGCGACCTCGGTTGGAACCAGAGCGCACCCATTCTCGAACCGCACTCGCATGGAGTCTCGTGGGGCCCGTGGTGGCACCTGAGCGCGTGGACGCGTTGACCGCGGTCACGATCGAGGACCGCGTCGCCACCCGACGCGGTGAGCGACTCGGCGCGGCGGGGCGGCTGCTCGCGGTCCGCTCGGTCATCGCCCTCCCGGTGACCCTGGCCGTGTCGCTGGCAATGTTCGCGGTGGCCTCGCTGTCCCCCTTCGACCCGCTGGTCGCCTACCTGGGGGACCGCTACCAGACGGCCACGCCGTCGCAGCGCGAGGCCATGCGCGTCGCCTACGACGTCGACCAGCCCTGGTGGCAGGCGTGGTGGCAGTGGCTCGGCGGGGTGGCGCGCGGCGACCTCGGCTGGTCCTCGACGCAGTCCCAGGCGGTCAGCACGGTGCTGCTCGAACGCATGCCGTTCACGTTCGTACTGTCCGGGACCGCGCTGGTCATCGCCGCCGCGCTGGCCATCGGGCTGGGGTGCCTGGCCGGGATGCGTCGGGGCGTCGTCGACAAGCTGTGCACGGCGTTCGCCGTCACCTTCGCCGCGGTGCCGCCGTTCGTGGTGTCGCTGGCGCTGGTGACGGTGTTCGCAGTCGGCCTGCACTGGCTGCCCACCTCCGGGGCGCGCCCGCCCGGCGGCCAGTACACCGTCGGCGGGCTGGCGACCTACGGATTGTTGCCGCTGATCGCGTTGGTCCTGTCACAGATCCCGTGGCTGCTGCTGAGCACCCGCACCGCCGTCGTCGAGGCCTGCGCCTCGGATGCGGTGCGCGCGGCGCGCGCCCGCGGGGTGCACGGCTGGCCCCTGCTGCGGTCCCACATCGCCCCGGTCTCGGTGCTGCCCGCGTTGGCGCTGCTGGGGACCCGGCTGCCCGAGTTGATCGCGGGGGCCGCCATCGTCGAGACCGTATTCGGCTGGCCCGGCCTGGCTGCGGTGCTGGTGGATTCGGCTGCCGCGCTGGACTTCCCACTGATGGCGGCGCTGACGGTGGGGGCGGCGCTGGCGGTGCTGCTGGGCTCCGCGCTCTCCGATGCCGCCGCGGTGGCCCTGGACCCCCGAATCGAGATGCGCGCATGATCCTCGAACCCCTCAGCCCCGCGCCGCCCCGCCGCCGGCCTCGTCGCCTGAGTATCGGCTGGCCGCTGGGCCTGTTGGCGCTGATCGTGCTGGCCGCGGTGACGATCCCGGCGATCGCCGGCGAGCAGGGCGCCGACTTCGCCGCCGCGCTGCGCCCACCGAGCGCGCAGAACCCGCTGGGTACCGACCATTTCGGGCATGACCTGCTGGTGCGCTGCGCGCAGGGCCTGCAGATCTCGCTGTTGATCGCGGCGGTGTGCGCGGTGGTCGCAACGGTGCTCGGAGCGCTGATCGGCACCGCCGCCGCGCTGGTCGGGGGCTGGCTGGACGCGGTGGTGATGCGCCTGGTGGACGGCTTCAACGCGCTGCCGCACCTGGTGCTCGGCATCGTGATCGCCGCGATGTGGCGCGGCGCCCCGCTGGCGATCATCGCCTCGATCGCGCTGACCCACTGGCCGACGGTGGCCCGGGTGGTGCGCGCCGAACTGCTGGCGGTCACCGACGCGGGATGGGTGCAGACCTCGCGGCTGGCCGGGGCATCGCGCTGGTTCGTCGCCCGTCAGCACCTGCTGCCCGCGGTGGCCGGCCAGGGGTTGGTGGCCATGGTGATGCTGCTGCCGCACGCGGTCTGGCACGAGTCGACGCTGTCCTTCCTCGGCGTGGGACTCTCCCCCGAGCGGGCCAGCCTGGGCACGCTGCTGGGGCAGGCCCGCGGCGACGTCCTGACCGGCGCCTGGTGGACGTTGGTGTTCCCGGCGGCCGCGCTGATCGTGACCGCACTGACCTTCTCGGCCGCGGGAGTCTCACTGCGGCAACGTAATTCTCCGCCGACCGGACAGGTGTGGTGATATGGGCGCCGTAGCGGCACTGGAACAGCTCACCGTGGACATCGCGACCCGCCCGGGCCGCAACGCCGACTGCGTACGACCGCTGCGCGACGTCGAACTGACCGTCGCCGCGGGCTCGGTGACCGCGCTGATCGGCGAATCGGGTTGCGGTAAATCGCTGGTGGCCGCGGCCCTGTGCGGCCTGCTGCCGCCGGGGTCGCGGGTGCGCGGCCGGGTGGTGTTCGACGGCGCCGACCTCACCCATGCCGGTGAGCGGCATTGGCGGCCGCTGCGCGGGCACCGCATCGGGCTGGTCCCCCAGTCCCCCGCGACCTCGTTCACCCCGGTCAGTACCGTCGGCCGTCAACTCGATCAGGTGTGCCGCCGCCTCGGGTCCGACCGCACCGCGGCGGAACTCCTCGCCGCCGCGCATCTTCCGGCGTCCAGTGCCGGGCTGTACCCGCACGAACTGTCCGGCGGGATGGCGCAGCGGGCGGCGATCGCCGCGGCCCTGGCCGGGCGCCCCGAGTTGTTGATCGCCGACGAGCCGACCTCGGCGCTGGATCCCGACAACGCCGCGCTGGTGTGGCGACTGCTCGCCGACGTGGCCGCCGCGGGCGTCGCCGTGCTGGTCATCACCCACGACCTGCCCGCGCTGCTGGCGGCACAGGTGTGCGACGACATCGCCCTGATGCGGGCCGGCACCGTCATCCGGCGGGCGCCGATCGCCGAAATGGCCGTCAGCACCGACGATTACGTGAGCCGCTTCTTCGCCGGAGCATTGATTTGAGCACGCTGCAGGCCGAGCACGTTTCGGTGAGCTACGGCGGTCGCCCGGTCCTGCGCGACGTCAGCGTCACCGTCCGCCCGGGACAGACCCTTGGCGTTCGCGGCCCGTCGGGCTGCGGGAAGACCACCCTGGTCCGCGTGCTCGCCGGCCTGCAGCGCCCCGATGCCGGCACCGTCAGCTACGCGGGCGAGTCCACCCCGGAACCCGGCGCGGTGGCCCTGCTCGCCCAGCATCCGCGGCAGGTGTGCAATCCCCGCTGGACGCTGCAGCGAATCCTCACCGAACCGGCCCGGATTCGCGGCGAGGACACCGCCGGGTCCGTCGAGGCGGCGCGGCGGGTCGGCCTCGGCGCCGAGTTGCTCGACCGCTATCCGGCACAGGTCAGCGACGGTCAGTTGCAGCGCGCCTGCATCGGCCGGGCGCTGCTGCAGCGCCCCCGCTATCTGCTCTGCGACGAGCCGACCGCGATGCTGGATCCCATTGCCGCCGAGGACATCTCGCGGCTGTTGGCGGAGCTTGCCGAGCAGGCGGCCGTCGTGCTGGTCAGTCATACCCAGACCCTGATCACCGCGCTGGCCGACCGCGTGCTGGACCTCACGGCCCCTGATCCGGTCGCGGTTCAGCCGTCCTGAATCCGCGCGAACGGGGCGGCGGCCTCCAGCTCGAAGGCCAGTTCCAGCAGTCGGCTCTCCCGACCCGCCGGCGCGCTGAACATCATGCCGATCGGCAGGCCGGTGCTCGACCGCGCGAGCGGCAGTGAGATGGCCGGGTCGCCGGTGATGTTGTGCAGCGGGGTGAACGCCACCCAGTCGATCAGGCGGTCCAGGATCCGCTGGTAGTCCGCGGTCGGATCCAGATGGCCGACCGGCGGCGTCTCGTGGGCCAGCGTCGGCATCAGCACGACGTCGTAGCGCCGGGTCCGGGCGGCCAGGCTGCGGCGGGTGGTGGCCAGCCGGGCGATGGCGGCCGGCATCCGGTGCAGGTTGCGGCCGGCGTGGCGGTCCAGCCCCAGCGACAGATTGTCCAGCCGGGACCGGTCGAAGGAGGCGCCGAACCGCTTGCGGCCGCCGCGCACCAGCGCCATCGCCAGCAGCGCCCAGTACAGCACGAAATCGTCGACGAAGGACGGCCCGCACCGGTAGTTCCTCGAGGGGTTCGACGTGGTGCCCGAGCGCCTCCAGCAGGGCCGCCGTTTTGAGCGTCGCCTCCCGCACCTCCGGCGCGCTCTCCCGCCGGATCGACCGGGTGGTCACCGCCACCCGCAGCCGCTGCCGGACACCTCCGGTGATGTCACCGATCGCGGGCAGCTTGCGGTTGCACCAGGCGCGCTCGGCCTCCCGGTAGAACGCGGCGGTGTCGCGCACCGAACGCGTCAGCACCCCGTTGGCGACGATCCGGATCGGCATCTCGGCGTGCTCGGCCTCGAGCGGCAGCCGACCGCGCGGCGGGGAACGGTTGCCACGCGTCGCTGCCCTTCATCGTCGGCAGACCCGCGACATCCGAGTTGTCCTTGATCGCTGACGGCACCCCGTCGAAGAAGCCCCCGAACGGCAGCGCGGCGCGATCGCGTGCGCGCCCAAAGCATTCCAGCGCCAACGCATTCAACGCGGGATTCACCCGCTCGTTGCGGTCGATCGCCGCCTCGAGCGCCTCGGCCCGGGAGATGGTGCCCGCGCGGATCGCCTCGGCGACGGCCACCGCGTCCAGATCGCCCAACGCGTCGTCGCCGAAGGCATGCACGTGAGTCATCGCCCGACGCTAGCAAGAGGCAAAACCCCGCGCCGCCGGGGTCGCCGGCGTGGCGCGGGGTTTTACAGGTGAGCGGTTGGTGCGCCGCTCAGGTCTCAGGCCTGGCCGACCTCGAAGCGGACGAACCGGGTGATGGTCACGCCGGCCTCGTCCAGCAGGGCCTTGACGGTCTTCTTGTTGTCGGACACCGACGGCTGCTCGAGCAGCACGGCGTCCTTGTAGAAGCCGTTGACGCGACCCTCGACGATCTTGGGCAGCGCCTGCTCCGGCTTGCCTTCGGCCTTGGCGGTCTCCTCGGCGATGCGCCGCTCGCTGGCGACGATGTCCTCGGGGACGTCCTCACGGGTGAGGTAACGCGCCTTGAGCGCCGCGATCTGCAGCGCGGCGGTGTGCGCGGCCTCGGCGCCGTCGGCACCGGTGTACTCGACCAGCACGCCCACGGCCGGCGGCAGATCCGCGGACCGCTTGTGCAGGTAGGTCTCGACCGTGCCGTCGAAGTAGACCGCACGACGCAGCTCGAGCTTCTCGCCGATCTTGGCCGACAGGTCGGCGACGGCCTGCTCGACGGTCTTGCCGTCCGAGATCGTCGCGGCCTTCAGCGTTTCCACGTCGGCGGCCTTGCTGGCCACCGCCGCGTCGACGATCTTGGCGGCCAATTCCTGGAACTCGGCGTTCTTCGCGACGAAGTCGGTCTCCGAGTTCAGCTCGATCAGCGCGCCGTCCTTGGCGGCGACGAGGCCCTCGGCGGTCGCGCGCTCAGCGCGCTTGCCGACGTCCTTGGCGCCCTTGATGCGCAGTACCTCGACGGCCTTGTCGAAATCGCCGTCGCTCTCGGCCAGCGCGTTCTTGCAGTCGAGCATGCCAGCGCCGGTCAGCTCCCGAAGTCGCTTGACGTCGGCAGCGGTGTAGTTAGCCATGTACGCCTTCTCCTGAAGAAATTACGAAGCGTCGGTGGGGGTTTCGGTGGGGGTCGCCGGCGCGGCAGCGCCGTCGGCGGCACCCGTGGTGGCCGAGGCGAGCAGCTCCTGCTCCCATTCGGCCAGCGGCTCGCCGGCGGCTTCCGGCTTGCCGTCACCGGAGCCGGCGCCCGCGCGCGCCTGCAGGCCCTCGGCCACCGCGGAGGCGATGACCTTGGTCAGCAGAGCCGCCGAGCGGATCGCGTCGTCGTTACCCGGGATCGGGTAGTCCACCTGGTCGGGGTCGCAGTTGGTGTCCAGGATCGCGATGACCGGGATGCCCAGCTTGATGGCCTCGCTGACGGCGAGGTGCTCCTTGTTGGTGTCGACGACCCAGATCGCCGACGGCACCTTCTGCATGTCCCGGATACCGCCGAGGCTGCGCTCGAGCTTGTTCTTCTCGCGGGTCAGCATCAAGATTTCCTTCTTGGTGCGACCCTCGAAGCCACCGGTCTGCTCCATCGACTCGAGTTCCTTGAGCCGCTGCAGCCGCTTGTGCACGGTGGAGAAGTTGGTGAGCATGCCGCCCAGCCAGCGCTGGTTGACATAGGGCATGCCGACGCGGGTCGCCTCCGCGGCGATCGACTCCTGGGCCTGCTTCTTGGTACCGACGAACAGCACGGACCCACCGTGGGCGACGGTTTCCTTGACGAACTCGTACGCCTGATCGATGTAGGTCAGCGTCTGCTGCAGGTCGATGATGTAGATGCCGTTGCGGTCGGTGAAGATGAACCGCTTCATCTTGGGGTTCCACCGGCGGGTCTGATGCCCGAAGTGGGTGCCGCTGTCAAGCAGCTGTTTCATGGTTACGACAGCCATAGTGTGCCCGTGTCCTTCTAGATATCGGTTGTCGTCCGGCATCGGGTGAGCCGGACCCTGGCGACCGCTTTGATGCCGGACCCGCTCGGGAGCGGGACCGCCCGGCATGCAGGCACGGGCTCAAAACAACAAACCCGTTGTGCAGACGCGCGAAGTCAGCCCGCGCAAGCGAGCTGCAGGAAGTGAGTTTACACCGTGCGCAGGGGTGCTTCGTCCACAGCGCGGCCGCGGTCCACAACCCGGGCCCTCGGGACTGGCCGATTCGCGCCGAACGCGCTGAACTGCGGACATGCGGCGGATGGCGGCGGGTGCCGCGGTGCTCATGGCGATTCTCGCCGTCCTGGGGGGCGTGGGGGCGGCGCAGGCCCAGTGGCCGCGGCTGTCCTGGCCGCTGCGCCCCGTACCGGCGGTGCTGCGCGGCTTCGACGCGCCGGAACCGAACTGGCACCGCGGCCACCGCGGGGTCGACCTCGCCGGCCGGGTCGATCAGCCTGTCTACGCCGCGGGTCCGGCCCGGGTGGTCTTCGCCGGCATGCTGGCCGGCCGCCCGGTGATCTCGCTGGCCCATCCCGGCGGCCTGCGGACCAGCTACGAGCCGGTGACCGCCGCCGTACGGGTGGGTGAGCGGGTGGATGCGGGCACTCCGATCGGCACGCTGCAACTCGGCCATCCAGGCTGCCCCGGGACGGCCTGCCTGCACTGGGGCGCAATGTGGGGCGCGGCCGCCCGCGCGGACTACGTCGATCCACGCGACCTGCTGGCGGGCACGCGGATGCGGCTCAAGCCGCTGGCCGGCTGTCAGGCCCGCGGGTGCGCCTGATCGTGGACCGCGCGCAGGCGCGCCACGCTGACATGGGTGTAGAGCTGGGTGGTCGCCAGCGACGAATGCCCGAGCAGCTCCTGCACGATGCGCAGGTCGGCGCCGCCCTCCAGCAGATGGGTGGCCGCGCTGTGCCGCAGCCCGTGCGGACCCAGGTCGGGGGCACCGGGCACCGCACCGACGGTGTCGTGCACCACCGTGCGGACCTGACGGGGATCGATGCGGCGGCCGCGGGCCCCGAGCAGCAGCGCCGGCCCGGACTCCCGCGTGGCGATGGCTGGGCGACCGTCGGCCAGCCACGCGCCCAGCGCCGCGGCGGCCGGTTCGCCGAACGGCACGGTGCGTTCCCTGTTGCCCTTGCCGAGCACCCGGGCCAGCCGGCGGTCGGCGTCGACGTCGTCGACGTCCAGCCCGCACAATTCGCTGACCCGGATGCCGGTGGCATACAGCAGCTCAACCATCAGCCGATCCCGCAGCGCGATCGGATCTCCTTGTTGTGCACCAGATTTGGCGGCAGCCATCGCGTCGATGGCCTGGTCCTGGCGCAGTACCGCCGGCAGGGTGCGGCGGGCCTTGGGGGTCTGCAGGCGCGCCGCGGGGTCGGTGGCCAGCAGGCCGCGTCGGGTCGCCCAGGCGGTGAAGGCCTTGACCGCCGAGGTGCGCCGGCCCAGGGTGGTGCGCGCGGCCCCCGCGCCGGCCTGCGCGGCGAGCCAGGAGCGCAGCAGCGGCAGCGTCAGCGCCGACAGTTCCGGCCGCGGCGCGTTGGCTTCGAGGAAGTCGAACAGCGAGCGCAGGTCGCCCAGATAGGCCCGCTGGGTGTGCGCCGAGCGGCCCTTCTCCAACGCGAGGTACTCGGCGAACTCCCCCAACACCGTCTCGAAGCCCGCGGACATGTACCTACCGTGGCAGATCCCCGGCGGGTTGGGCCGCTTCGGCCTCGGCGAGTTCACGTTTCCATTGCCGGAAGGTCTCCTCCGTGCGGCCGCGCCGCCAATAACCGGAGATCGAGGACGCCCACTTCGCCGGGACCTCCCGTTCCTTGCGGATGTAGGGCCGCAGGTTGTGCATCACGGCCTGCGCCTCGCCGTGGATGAACACCTGGGCCTGCCCGGGCAGCCACGACGCGCTCTTGACCGCGTCGATCAGCGGCGCGTTGTCGCCGGCCTTTTCGTCGGACACCAGGTCCGCCCGGCCGCCGCGGTACACCCACGTGACCGTCACGCCCTCTGGCGCGCTGAGTTCCAGTTCGTCGTCCTGGTCGGCCACCTCGATGAAGGCGTAGCCGACGGCGTCGGACGGCAGCGCCTCCAGCGCGGTGCTGATGGCCGGCAACGCGGCCTCGTCGCCGGCGAACAGGTACCAGTCTGCGGCCGGATCGGGGGCGAACGCCCCGTTGGGATCGGTCACGTAGAGGACGTCACCGGGTTTGGCCGCCGCCGCCCACGGCCCGGCCACGCCACGCTCGCCGTGCACCACGAAGTCGATGGTCAGCTCGCGGGCCACCGGGTCGACCCGGCGGACGGTGTAGGTGCGGACCACCGGACGCTGATCGGGACCGAAACTGTCCAGCGTCAGCGGCCCGTCGAGGGCGGCCACGTCGACATCGGCCGGCACGAACGCGATCTTCAGGTACGAATCGGTGAAGTCCTTCGGGGTGAAGGCATCAAATCCCTTACCGCCCAGGACCACCCGCACCATATGGGGTGTGATCCACTCGGTGCGCACCACCTCGAAGGTGTGCAAAGGACGGCCTGCCACGTTTTCCTCCTGCTGAAATTGCCTGACTGCTGCTGTTTTTGCCCGACGTTGCCGACTATACGGAGCGATCCGCGCCGGAAGTGGGCTTGCGTTGGAGACGCGCGATCCGCCACTGGCCGTCGCGCTGTTCGATCAGCCCGGCGATCTCCAGCATGGTCAGCGGTCCCAGGACCTGCTGGGCGGGCATCGCGGCGGCCACCGCGATCTGCCCCAAGGTGGCCCCGCCGCGGCCGGGCAGCGCCTCGTACACCGTGCGCTCGACGTCGGACAGGTCGTCCAGCGGGGACACCGGATGCTGCGGGTCGTCGGCCAATTCACCCATCCGCCCGACGATCTCCAACACCTCCTGCGGGCGGGTCACCAGTTCGGCGCCGCGGCGCAGCAACTGGTGGCAGCCCGCCGAGGCCGTCGAGGTCACCGGCCCCGGCACCGCACACACCACCCGCCCCATCGCCGCCGCCCAGGCCGCGGTGTTGGCCGCACCGCTGCGCAGTCCCGCCTCCACCACTACCGTCGCACCAGAAATCGCCGCCACCAGTCGATTTCGGGTGAGGAACCGGTGCCGGGCCGGGCGCACCCCCGGTGGGTACTCCGACACCAGCAGACCGGAGGTGGCGATGCGGTGCAGCAGCGCCGAATGCCCCGCCGGGTAGAGCACGTCGATCCCGCCGGCCAGCACCGCGACCGTGGTGCCGGACCCGGCCAACGCGGCGCGGTGCGCGGCACCGTCGATGCCGTACGCCCCGCCGGAGACCACGGCCACCTCGCGCTCCACCAGAGCGGCGGCCCAATCGGAGGCCACATGCTCGCCGTAGGAAGTCGCGGCCCGGGTCCCGACGATGGCCGCCGACCGCCACGCGACCTCGTCGAGGCGCGCCGGGCCCACCGCCCACAGCACCAGCGGCACGCTGCCACGGGGCCGGTCGCGCATCGCCGTCGCGCCGAACCCGGTGAAGGCCAATTGCGGCCACTCTTCGTCGTCGGCGGTGATCAGCCGTCCGCCCCGGCGCGCCAACAGCTCGAGATCGGCTGCCGCACAGTCGAGGTCGCGCCGCGCCGCTGTCACGTCCCGCAGCCTGTCGGGCACCTCCCCGCGGCGCACCAGCTCGGCCGCCCGCACCGGACCGCATTCGTCCACCAACGCACCCAGCTGTGGGCACGGCGGCTCGGTCACCCGGGACAGATACGCCCAGGCCCGCTGCTCTTCGGCGATCATCGGACCACGCCCGCCTGCCGAAAGCCCAGCGCCGTCGAGATGTCCTCGATGCCGGGCGAGGTGCGACCGGCGAGGTCGCACAGCGACCACGCCACCCGCAGCGTGCGGTCGGCCCCGCGAACGCTGAGCATCCCGCGGTCCAGGGCGCTGCGCAGCGGCGCCATGGCGGCGCGGCTCGGCCGGAATCCGCGCCGCAGCACCGGCCCCGGCACCTCGGCGTTGGTCCGCACCCCGACGACACTCCAGCGCTGTGCGGCCGCCTCGCGGGCGGCGGCCACCCGGGCGCGTACCGCCTCGGAGGTCTCGCCGGCCTCCTCGCCGAGTGCGCCGGAGCGCACCGGTTGCATCTGCACCCGCAGGTCGACCCGGTCGAGCAGGGGCCCCGACAACTTACCCAGGTAGCGCCGCCGCACCGCGCCGGGACAGATGCACTCCTGCGGATCAGCGGGGGCGCAGGGACACAGATTCGCCGCCAGCACCAGCTGGAACCGCGCCGGGTACCGGGCCACGCCGTCACGCCGCGCCAGTCGGATCTCCCCTTCTTCCATCGGGGTCCGCAGCGCCTCCATGACGCTGACCCCGATCTCCGCGCATTCGTCGAGGAACAGCACCCCGCGATGGGCGTGGCTGACCGCTCCGGGACGCGCATAGCCCACGCCGCCGCCGACGAGCGCGGCCACGGTGGAGGTGTGGTGCGGAGCCACGAACGGCGGGCGGGTGATCAGCGGTGTCTCCTCCGAGAGCAGCCCGGACACCGAATGGATGGCGGTCACCTCGAGGGCCTCGTCGGCGGACAGCGGCGGCAGCAGTCCCGGAAGTCGTTGCGCGAGCATCGTTTTGCCGATCCCCGGCGGACCGGTGAGAATCAGATTGTGGCCGCCGGCGGCGGCCACCTCGACGGCGTAGCGCGCCTGGGTCTGCCCCACCACATCGGTCAGGTCGGCCTCGGCCTCGTGCTCCGCGCTGCCCACGGTCACCCGCTCGGCCAGGCGCCCCTTGCCGGACAGCCAGGCCTGCAACTGGCGCAGCGACCGCACGCCGAGCACCTCGATGCCGTCCACCAGACTGGCCTCGGGCAGGTTCGCCAGTGGCACCACCACCGCCGGCCACTCCTCGCGCCGGGCGGCCAGCACCGCCGGCAGCACGCCGCGCACCGGCCGGACCCGCCCGTCCAGGGCCAGCTCACCGAGCAGGATGGTGCGGTCCAGGTGCGGCCACGACTTCTTGCGGGTGGCCGACAGCACCGCGCTCGCCAGGGCGATGTCGTAGACGCTGCCCATCTTCGGCAGCGTCGCCGGCGACAAGGCCAGCGTCAGCCGCGACATCGGCCACTGGTTGCCGCTGTTGGTGACCGCCGATCGGACGCGGTCGCGGGCCTCCTGCACGGCGGTGTCCGGCAAGCCCACCAGGTGCACGCCGGGAAGTCCGGAGGTGATGTCGGCCTCGATCTCCACCAACTCGCCGGCCAGGCCGTTGACCGCCACCGAGTACGCGCGCCCCAGCGCCATCACGCCACCCCCTGCAGGTGGCTGATTTCCGGATCGCGGCGCCGCCCGATCCGGACCCCGATGACGTCGATGCGCAACCCGGCGTAGCGGCGGTCCTGGCCCGCCAGCCACACTCCGGCCAGCCGGCGCAGCCGTCGCACCTTGTCCGGCGGCACCGCCTCGGCCAGCCCGCCGTATCCGTCGCCGGTGCGGGTCTTGACCTCCACGAAAACCACTGTGTCGGAATCGCTCTCGAGGGCGATGACATCGAGTTCACCCCAGCGGCACCGCCAGTTACGCGCCAGGATCCGCAGGCCGAGTCCCTGCAGATGCTCGACGGCCCGCTGTTCCCCCAGTGCCCCCACCTGCGCCCGTGTCCACGTCGTCATGACACCCAGGTTGGGCGCAGCACCCGACATCGCGTGCTCGCCGCGGCGGCGTTCGCCGGTCAGCGGCCAGGGTTGTGCACAGTCGGACCCGGATCCACAGCCTCGTCGTCGACGTCGTGGCGGACCACGCGCACCCGGCCGCGCGGCAGGCAGGCCATGTAGCCGTGGTACTTGCCGTAGAGCTCCCACGAGGTTGCCTGGTCATCGGGCTCGACGTCGATGCGGTGGCCCCGGGAGAAGCTCAGGTGCAGACAACCCTCGTCGTCGCACTGGGCTTGGGTGCAGACCGCCCCCGCCAGATCCAGCAGCGCCCGCTGCGGCGCGGGCACGTTGTTCGGGTCGATCAGCACCTCTTCCTCGGGGAAGCCGCCCACCGGAGGCACCGTCAGCCGCATCGGCCGGGATATCACCAGTTCGTTGTAATCGTCGAGGTTGAGGACCAGACCGCCGTGCAGTGACACCCGCTGGACAGTGCACTGCTCGATCCATTGCGTGAGCATGACCGCTCCCTTCGCCACGTCATCGGGGCACGCCTTCATGGTAGGCCCGCGGTGGCGGGTTACTCGGGCAGCCGCAGCTCGGGCTTCTCGACCTCTTCGATGTTGACGTCCTTGAACGTGATCACCCGGACCTGCTTGACGAAGCGGGCCGGCCGGTACATGTCCCACACCCAGGCGTCGGCCAGCCGCAGCTCGAAGTACACCTCGCCGTCGGCGTTGCGCGGGATCAGCTCGACGCTGTTGGCCAGGTAGAACCGCCGCTCGGTCTCCACCACGTAGCTGAACTGACCGACGATGTCCTTGTACTCGCGGTACAGCGAGAGCTCCATCTCGGTTTCGTACTTCTCGAGATCTTCAGCACTCATCTGATTCGCAGTCCTTCTCGTGTCCCATCGATGTTCCCAGGCTCGCATGGCGCGGCCAGTCGGCGCACGTTGATGAACGAATACCGGTGCTGGCGGCTCGGCCCCAGCGCGGCCAGCGCCGCGCTGTGGGCCGGGGTGCTGTATCCCTTGTGCTCGGCGAATCCGTAACCGGGATACTCCGAATCCATCTCGACCATCAGGCGGTCCCGGCTGACCTTGGCCAGCACGCTCGCCGCCGCGATGCAGGCCGCCGCGGCGTCCCCACCCACCACCGGCAGCGATGGCACCGGCAGACCCGGAACCCGGAAGCCGTCGGAGAGCACGTAGCCGGGCCGCACCGCCAGCCCCGCCACCGCCCGTCGCATCCCCTCGATGTTGGCCACGTGCACACCGCGCCGGTCCACCTCGGTCGAGTCGATGAACACGACGTGAAATGCCAAGGCGTACCTGCGGATCAGCGGGAAGAGTTCTTCGCGCTGCTTCTCGGTGAGCTTCTTGGAGTCGTCGAGCAGCGACAGCGATTCCCGGCGATTGGGCCCCAACACGCACGCGGCCACCACCAGCGGTCCGGCGCACGCGCCGCGGCCGACCTCGTCGACGCCGGCCACCGGGCCCAGCCCGCTGCGGTACAGCGCGGATTCCAGGGTGCGCATCCCGGAGGACTTGCGGATGATCGTGCGCGGCGGCCAGACGGTGGTCACGCTAACCGCCTTGCTGCGGGTTGTCCGAGTTCACCCCGCCCCACCGCGACGGCGGCCAGGCGATGAACTGCGCCTTACCGATGACGTTCTCCACCGGGATGGTCCCGTTCATCGGATCACCCGTACAGATCAGCCCCTTCTGGGCGTCCTCGGGGGTGCTGGTGCAGTGCGAGCGGGAATCCGCCGAGTGCGTCCGGTTGTCCCCCATCACCCACAGCCGCTCGGCGGGCACCGTCACCGGACCGAACTCGTTGCCCAGGCAGGGGTAGATCGCCGGATCGGCGTTCATGGTCTCGGGGTCCAGGTACGTCTCGTTCAGCGGCTTGTCATCGACGGTCAGGCCGGTCTCGGCCCGGCATTGCACGGTTTGGCCGCCGACCGCGATCACGCGCTTCACCAGATCGTTCTGGTCGGGCGGGACGAAGCCGATCACCGACAACGCGTCCTGCATCCAGCGGATCGCAGTGTTGTCCGAACGGATCGACTTGTATCCGACGTTCCACGACGGCGGCCCCTTGAACACCACCACGTCGCCGGGCCGCGGGTCGGTGAACCGATAGGAGATCTTTTCGACCATGATCCGGTCGCCCACGCACCCCGGGCAGCCGTGCAGCGTCGGCTCCATCGATTCCGAGGGAATCAGGTAGGGCCGCGCGACGAACGTCAGCATGACGTAGTAGAGAACAAGCGCGATCACGATCAGGATCGCGGCTTCGCGGAGGGCGGAGTGCTTTTTGGTTTTCTCCGCGCTCCCGTCCTCGGAAGGGGGCGGGGCCTGCCGCGAAGGTTCGGCCGAGTCCTCGGTGTCGGTCACGGGATCAGCGTAGCCAGAGCCGAAACGCGACCGCGCAGCGCAGCGCGCCCGCGTCGCGCAAGGTCAGCGCTTCTCCTTGATCTTGGCCTTCTTGCCGCGCAGTTCGCGCAGGTAGTACAGCTTGGCCCGGCGCACGTCGCCACGGGTCAGCACCTCGATGCGGTCGACGTTGGGCGAGTGGATCGGGAAGGTGCGCTCCACGCCGACGCCGTAGCTCTCCTTGCGGACGGTGAAGGTCTCACGGACACCACCGCCCTGCCGGCGGATGACCACGCCCTTGAAGACCTGGATGCGTTCCTTGGTGCCCTCGATGACCTTCACGTGCACGTTCACGGTGTCGCCGGCGCCGAAGGGCGGGATGTCGTCGCGCAGCGACGCCTGGTCGACGAAGTCCAGCGTGTTCATCGGTGACTCTTCCTTGCGGTCGCGGCTCATTGCAGCACCGTCCGCTGTCGTACTGCGGTGCGGTTGCCGAGCCGATGTTCGGGCCAAATTACGTTCTCGTACGGTTCTCGCGCCGCCGGTGCAGACACCAACAGGCGCGGACAACTGCTCAATTGTGCCAGATCAGGCCCACCGGAGTGAAATCGCCACCGTGACGGCGCCCACCAGGGGTGCGGAGATTAGGGTGGGACCGCTTCGTCCGCGGTCCCATCCTGCCAGAGGAGATGTATGCGTCGTCGGCGTCCGCTGCTGGTCCGCGGTGTCGCGGCCCTGACAGTCGCCGTCCTGCTGGCGACCTGCTCGGGCTGTGAGGCCCGCGTGTACGGCAACCCCGGCGACCCGTCGGAGGGTCCGCGCCGCAGCGTCGTCCCCGAGGCGCCCACCGACGCGACGCCGCTGGCCCCGCCGAAGCCGACCGCCGTGGCATTCGACGACGTGGCCGCCCGGGCCGAGCGGGCCCGGGCTGAGGCCGCCGAGCGCGGCGCCGAGGTCGCCTTCCGGGTTCTCGACCGCCAGACCGGCCGGCAGGTCGCCGTCGGTGATTCCGGGCTGGCCACCGCATCGGTGGTCAAGGTGTTCATCGCCGACGACCTGCTGAAGCGGCAGCCGGACCTGTCTCCGGCCGACCGCAAGGCTCTGGAGGTGATGTTGCGGGCCTCCGACGACAACGCCGCCGAGGAGTTCTGGAACCGGGGCGGCGGCGACGCCATCGTCGAACGGGTCGCCGCCCGCTATGGTCTGGGCGCCACCGCGCCGCCGAGCAACGGACGGTGGTGGAACACTGTCAGTTCGACCGCGGACCTGGTGCGGTACTACGCCAAGCTGCTCGACGGCTCCGGAGGGTTGCCGCCGGAGCGGGCCAACATCATCGTCAACCACCTGGCCGCCTCGACGCCCGACGGGATCGACGGCTACCCGCAGCGGTTCGGCATCCCCGACGGGCTGCCCGGGGAACCCGTTGCGGTGAAACAGGGTTGGATGTGTTGTATCGGATCGGACTGGATGCACCTGTCCAGCGGATACGTCGGGGCCGACCGGCGGTACGTGATGGTGATCTACGCGCTGCAACCGTCCGACGACGCCACGGCACGCGCCACCATCACCGACGCGATCCGGACGATATTCCCCGGCGGACGGCTCTGAGGGCCCGTCAGTCCAGCAGGTCCGGGCGACGCTCCCGGGTGCGCTGCAGGGACTGTTCGCGGCGCCAGGCGGCGATCTTCGCGTGGTCACCGGAGAGCAGGATCTCGGGCACGTCCAGGCCGCGCCAACTCGGCGGCCGGGTGTAGCTGGGACCCTCGAGCAGGCCGTCGGAGTGCGAATCCTCTTGGTGTGACGCGGGATTGCCCAACACGTCGGGCAGCAGCCGCACGATGGCCTCGATCATCACCAGGGCCGCGGACTCGCCGCCGGCCAACACGTAGTCACCGATCGACAGTTCCTCGACCCGCATCCGCCGCGCGGCGTCCTCGACCACCCGTTGGTCGATGCCCTCGTAGCGGCCGCACGCGAACACCAGGTGCCGCTCGTCACCCAGCCGGGCCGCGGTGGCCTGGTCGAACAGCTTGCCGGCGGGCGTCGGGACCACCAGAAGCGTTTCCTCGGAGCAAATCTCGTCAAGCGCCGCGCCCCACACCGGGGCCTTCATCACCATGCCGGGGCCGCCCCCGTACGGCGAGTCGTCGACGGACCGGTGCACATCGTGGGTCCAGCGCCGCAGGTCGTGCACGCCGAGATCGACGATTCCGGCCTCGATCGCCTTACCCGGCAACGCCTGCCGCAGGGGCAGCAGGTAGTCCGGGAAGATGGTGATGACATCAATCCGCATGGCGGCCCCTACTCCAGGTCCAGCAGACCGTCCGGCGGGTCGACCTCGATGACCCCGTCGGCCAGGGACACCGTCGGCACGATCGCGGTCACGAACGGCACCAGGATCTCGGCCCCGGCCGGGGTCTTCACGCTCAGCAACTCACCGCCCGCGGTGTGCAGAACCTCGGCGACCGTACCGATCTCGACGCCGCCGACCGTCCGCACCGCGAGGTTCTCGAGTTGGTGGTCGTAGTACTCGTCGGGTTCCTCGATGGGCGGCAACTCCGCGGAGTCCACCACGAACAGGGTTCCGCGCAGCGCCTCGGCGGCGTTGCGGTCGTCGACGCCGGCCAGCCGGACCAGCAGTCGATTGCCGTGCCAGCGTGCCGATTCGACGGTGTAGGTTGCACTGGCCGAGCCCCGAGAGGCCCTGCCCCGCAAGGTGTTCCCCGGAGCAAACCGCGCCTCCGGGTCATCGGTGCGGACGTCGACGACAACCTCGCCCGTAATGCCGTGGGCCTTGGCGACCCGGCCGACAACCAGCTCCATGCGAGCTCCAGCGCTACTGGTCGGTGTCCACCACGTCGACGCGGATACCGCGACCGCCGATACCGGCGACCAGGGTGCGCAGGGCGGTCGCGGTGCGTCCGCCCCGGCCGATCACCTTGCCGAGATCGTCCGGGTGGACGTGCACCTCGACGGTGCGACCACGGCGAGAGGTGACCATGTCGACGCGAACGTCCTCGGGGTTGTCGACGATTCCGCGCACCAGGTGCTCAACGGCGTCGACGACGACCGTGCTCATTCTGCCGGCGCCTCGGTGGCGGTCTCGGCCTTCGCGGCGTCGGCGGACTCTTCGGCCTTGTCTTCGGCCTTAGCCTCAGCCTTCTCGTCGGCCTTCTTGGCGGGAGCCTTCTTCTTCTTCGGCGTGGTGGCCTCGCCGCTGGGGGCGCCGTCGGCCTCGGCCAGGGCGGCGTTGAACAGGTCGAGCTTGCTCGGCTTGGGCTCCTTGACCTTCAGGGTGCCCTCGGCGCCCGGCAGGCCCTTGAACTTCTGCCAGTCGCCGGTGATCTTCAGCAGCGCCAGCACGGGCTCGGTCGGCTGGGCGCCCACGCTCAGCCAGTACTGCGCGCGCTCCGAGTCGATCTCGATCAGGCTGGGATCTTCCTTCGGGTGGTACCGGCCGATGACCTCGATGGAGCGTCCGTCCCGGCGGGTGCGCGCGTCGGCGACCGCGATGCGGTACTGCGGATTGCGGATCTTCCCGAGCCGGGTGAGCTTGATCTTGACAGCCATGGTGAAGTCTTTTCTCCTACGATTGCCACGCTGCAATTCAGCGATGCGGGCGGGTTTGCCCGGATCCGGTTTTGCCTCGCGTGTGTGACGCCGCACGGCACATCCGATGAGGAAGCCGCGGGGCAGACAGCGGTCCATTGTGCCAGAACCGCCCGCCCGAGCGGAAATCACAGCAGCTTGTCGAAGCACTTCTCCTCCACCCGACGGGTCAGGCGCCACCCGTCGGCGGTGCGGAGCAACTCGTCGCAGTACCAGATCCCGACAAAGAGCACCTGCTTGCTGGTCTCGTCGAACACCAGCGGGTTGAAGCAGATGGTCCGCGCGGTCGCGGTGTCCCCGTCGACGCGGATGTCGAAGTTGCCCAGCATGTGCGAGTAGGCGGGAAAGTTCGGTAGCACCTCCCCCAGCCACGCCTTGACCTGCGGGTAGTGCCCGTCGATGCCGCCGGACACCCGGTAGTCGATGTAGGCGTCCGGGGTGAACACCCGGTCCAGGTCGTCGAAGCGGCGCTGGTCGATCGCGGAGGCGTAGTCGACCAGCAACTGCTGGATCTCGAGGCGGTCGGAGATCTCTTCCAGGCTCAGCACGTCCCCATTTAAGCGGGCAGCCCCACCGCATCGGTGTAGAACCGCATGCGTTCCCGCAAGGCGCGCGGTTCGATTCCGAAGTCCGCGGCCTCGTACCGGTGTTGGCCCTTGCCATGGCGGGGCTGGGTGCTGTGGTGCGCGGCGATCATGGCGGCGGTGTCCGGCGCGTCCAGGTCGGCGGCGGCATAGATGCGGCGCAGGGTGGCGTCGGGGTCGGCCACCAGGTCGGTGTACTGGAGGTCCAGCCACGTCACCGTCTGTGCCGCCGGGGCCTCACGTGCCGCGACCGCGCGGCGCAGCCACAGCTCGGTCTGCTCGGCCTGGAACCGGCCGACGTCGTGGCCGTCCACGTCATCGCTGTAGGTCGAGCGGTAGGTGGCGAACAAGCTGGCGCCGGAAGCCACCGTCTCGACGATGTCGCGGTGCAGCTGCACGACGCAGGCACCGGGGTACGTCGCGATCAGATGCTCGAGCTCGGCGGTGTGCGCCGGGGCTTTCAATACCCAGCGCCGACCGTCGTCGGCATCCAGGATCTGCAGTGTCCGCCGGTGTTGCCGGTATTCCGCGGCGAACGATTCGCCGGCCAGCCAACGGGCGTACCCGTCCAGCCGGGTCGTCGCGGTGAAGCCCCAGTTGTGCAGGGTGGTGCCCATCGCCAGCACGCACTCCTCCGCCAGATCCGGGCCGGAATCGTGCACCGCGGCCATGGTGGGGTTCAGGATGTGCAGCAGCTGAGATCCGGCCTTGGCAGTCGCCATCCGCTCCGCGCGCTGCCGCGGATCCAGGTCACCGGCGAGCAGCCACGGCGCACCCAGTTCGGCCGGCAGCGGCGCCCGCAACCGCGGGTCGGCCGCCAGCAGGCGGAACAGGAAGGTCGTGCCGGTCCGCCAGCCTCCAGTGATGACGATCGGCGCCGCGACGGGCCGGTTCTCGACCGCAGGATGATCGCGCAGGTAGCTGTCGATGGCGACGCGGGCGCGCAGCCGCCCGATCGCGGTGCCGTGCGCGTTCCGCGCGCCCAGGGCGTTGAGTCGGCCATCCTCGGCCGCCGAACCCAAGTACTCCGTGAGCCCGGGTTTCCACTCCGACACCGGACCGAACATCGCCTCGCCGGCGCCGCGGGAGGCCCGATCGATGACCAGATCGACCGCCTCGGCGCCCAGCCGGTACTTGTCGGGGTGGATCAGGCGGTCGGCCTCGGCCGCTTCGTACAACTGCTGCGCCTCGGGTGTCCGCGCCGGCGCCTGCCACCGGGTCATGCGGGTGTCCCGATCTCGCGCAGCGGCATTCGCGTGACGGTGGGAAGTTGCGGCGGTTGTTGCGGTTGCAGAAAGCGCAGCACGATGATTCCCTCCGGGCGGCCCTCGGTGTCGATCCAGTCAGCATCGTCCGCGCCCGGATTCTCGGCGGCCAGTACGAACCGGTATCGGCCGCCGACGACGGTGGCGGTGGCGCCGGTGTAGGACACCCGGCGGTGCCGGTAGTCCAGCGAGTTGAGGAACCGGTTGTAGGCCAGAATGTTCCAGTACCTGCAGTCGACGAGTTCGCCCTCGATCAGCAGGGCCTCATCCGACGCCAGTTGCCACCCGCCGCGCAGGTAGTGGATCCCCGGTTCGGTGTACACCGCACCCCCGGCCATCTCCTCCCAGTGCCGAATCTCGTTGGGTCGGGCCGTGTCCGCCGCGGTGGCGGCCGACCAGATCTGGGGCAGATACTTGGTGGCGGTGGCCAGCTTGCCCAGCTGGCGGGCGAAGCGATCCGGGTCTATGGGCGGCGGGATCGGCGGATCTGCGCTCGGATCGATGGCGCACCAACCGACCGTCTCGTTGCGGACGTCGTTGTGGAAATGCCGGACCCACACCGCGGTCGCCCCGTCCGGCAGGCCCAGCCAGTCGCCGCCGGCGTGCCGATCGCCCCCGAGGGCGATGTCGTAGTTTCCCGATTCGTCGAAAGTCAGTGCATCACTGTCGATCCGAGCGGTGGCCTGGGCGTCGGCCCCGCCCGCGCCGGCGTACACCGTGATCGAGACGTAGGCGGCGTCACCGCGGTTGCCGCGGATGCGGTAGGACCCGTCGTCGTGGATGTCCGCGACCCAGTAGCGAAAGTCCGGGTTGTCCATCAGAAACTTCTGGCGCCAGTCGTTGAACGGGACCAGCTCGGGCCGGTCTCGGTCCACCTCGAGGCGGCCGAGGTGGTTCGCGACCGACCTCAGCAGCGCCCGAAGACCGTCGGCCTGTTCGGCCCTCGACAACTCGGCGGTGTCGGCGACGACCCGCTCCCCCGCCGCGCGCAGGGCCTCGACCAGAGCGTGCCACGCATCGACCTCCGGATGTGTCACGCCGGTTCCATCGACATGAATTCGTTGCGGGACAACGTCATCCGGACCTCCCGGTCGGCTGCAGACATGCGCAGGAAATCTGGAAGCATGTGCTTCCAGATGCAGATGGTTCCGGCAAT
This sequence comes from Mycolicibacterium sp. MU0050, assembly GCF_963378085.1. GTDB lineage: Bacteria > Actinomycetota > Actinomycetes > Mycobacteriales > Mycobacteriaceae > Mycobacterium > Mycobacterium wendilense. The sequence continues at coordinate 3,096,825 of NZ_OY726395.1, forward strand.
CGCTGCAGTTGTCAAGGCCGTCGCACGGGGTAGGCTGCCCACCATGTCGAGGCCGTATGGCGGTCGCCTCCCAGAGGCGCGGTCCGCTGATCGCCGCGGTCGTCTGGTCCAGGCCGGCATCGAATTGGTCGGGACCCACGGCGTCTCCGCGCTGACAATGCGCGCGGTGTGCCGCGAAGCCCAACTCAGTCAGAAGTTCTTCTACGAGAGTTTCACCGACACCGAGCAATTGCTCCACGAGGTGTACCGGACCACGCTCGACGATGCGCGCCACGTCATCGGCGCGGCCGCGGCCGCGGCAACCGACCGCTCCGCCAGGACCGCAGCCGGCGTGGACGCCGCCGCGCGCCTGGTCCGTACCGACCCGCGTGTCTGCCGGATCCTGCTCATGGAACCCATCGCCGACCTCCGGCTGCGCCACTTCGTGCGGGACTTCCTGGCCGACGCATTCGGCCGTCCGCGCACCGAGACCGAGGTCGGGCCGCTGCGCGCCAAGATGCACTACGCCACCACGATCGGCGCCATCATCTCGCTGTTCATCGAATGGAGCGAAGGCAACCTGGGCGAGGATCGAGACGCCTTCGTCACCTACGTGACCGAGATGCTGATGGCCTCGCCGGTGGCCGCCGCCAACGCCGGAATCCTGGCGCCATAGCCGCGCGCGGGGGTTAGGCTCGATGCCCATGCGCAGACTCGCGGTGGCCCTGGCCCTGATGCTCTTCGTCGGCTCCGCCGTCACCCCGCCCGCCGGCGCCGAAACCGCCGGCGTCCAACCCGCCGGTTCGGCCCCCATCCCGGCCGGGCCCGCGCAGGCCTGGATCGTCGCCGATCTCGACAGCGGGCAGGTGCTGGCCGGCCGCAACGAGAACCAGCACTACGCCCCGGCGAGCACCATCAAAGTGCTGCTGGCCCAGGTCGTCCTCGACGAGGTGCCCCTCGATGCGACGATCGTCGCCATCGAGGACGACACCGCGGTGGAGTGCAACTGCGCGGGGGTGGCCCCCGGCCAGACCTACACCGCCCGGCAGTTGCTCGACGGCCTGCTGCTGGCCTCCGGCAACGACGCAGCCAACACGCTGGCCCGGATGGTCGGCGGCGAGCAGGCCGCGCTGGCCAAGATGAACGCCAAGGCTGCGCTGGCCGGCGCCTACGGCACCAACGCGGGCAGCGTGTCCGGGATCGACGGTCCCGGTATCGCGATGTGGTCCACCCCGCACGACCTCGCGGTGATCTTCCGCGCCGCCATGAACAATCCGACGTTCGTCGAGATCGCGGCCCAGCCCACCGCGGTGTTCCCCACCAAGACCGGCCAGCGTGTCCTGGTCAACCAGAACGAGATGCTGGGCCGCTACCCCGGCATGCTGGCCGGCAAGACCGGCTACACCGACCTGGCCCGCAAGACCTACGTCGGCGCGGCCGCCCGGGACGGGCGCCGGTTGGTGGTGGTGTTGATGTACGGCCTGGTCCGGGAGGGCGGCCCGACCTACTGGGATCAGGCATCCAGCCTGCTGGACTGGGGTTTCGGCCTCGACCGCGGCGCCGGCGTCGGCGTGCTGTAGACCGGCGGGGCCGATTCGAGATCGCACCGTGGCCCGATGTTGACCCCTGCTCAATAGGCTCGGCATTCGTGCCCGCGCGACGATCGCTTTCCGGGGCGGTCAGGTTGCTGGCCCCGCTGGTCATTCTCACGCTGATCGGCGCCCTGTGCGCCCCGCCGTCGGCCGCGGCCCCGGACATCGGCCCGGTGGGCGCGGTCGCCGCTCCCGACGGGCCCGCCCGCGCCTGGTTGATCGCCGACATGGACTCCGGCGCCATCCTCGCCGGCAAGGATCCCTACGGCTCCTTCGCGCCGGCGAGCACCATCAAGGTCCTGCTGGCCATGGTGGTGCTCGACCATCTGTCGCCGGCCGCCGCGGTCCGCGCCAACGCCAACCACACCAAGGTCGAATGTTCCTGCGTGGGCCTGGTTCCCGGACAGGTCTACACCACCCGCCAGCTGCTCGAGGGACTGCTGATGGTGTCCGGCAACGACGCGGCCAACCTGCTCGGCGACATGCTCGGCGGCTACCGCGCCGCGATCGCCCGGATGACCGCCAAGGCGCAGAGCCTGGGCGCGCGTAACACCCGCGCGTTGTCGCCGTCGGGTCTCGACGGGCCGGGCTGGGAATCCCGCACCACCGCACACGATCTCGCGATCCTGTTCCGCCGCGCGTTGGCCTACCCCCTGATCGCGCACATCATGCGGCAGCCGACGGCGATGTTCCCGGCGCGGTCGGGGTACAAGCAGATCACCAACCAGAACAAGCTGCTGCAGCGCTATCCGGGCACCCTCGGCGGCAAGACCGGCTACACCAACCTGGCCGGCGACACGTTCGTCAGCGCCGCGCAGCGCGACGGCCGCCGGCTGGTGGTGGCCCAACTCAAGGGCAGCGGCGACCTGTACGGACAGGCCATGCGGCTGTTCGACTGGGGCTTCGCGCTACCGCGCTGAACCGCGCGGGTAGGGCTTACCGCGCAGGATCACCAGATCCGGTGCGCTCAGCACGCCGGCCTGGCGCGGATCGGCCGAGTAGCAGACCAGGTCCGCGGGCGCGCCGTGGGTCAGGCCGGGCCGGCCCAACCACTCCCGCGCCGCCCAGGACGCGGCGCCCAGCGCGTCGTGGGCGCTCATGCCGATCCCGGTCAGCGCGGCGACCTCGTCGGCGATGCGACCGTGGGCGATCATGCCGCCCGCATCGGTGCCGGCGTAGATCGGTATCCCCGCCTCCCGGGCCGCGCCGACCCGGTCCCGGCAGGAGCCGTAGAGGTCCTGCATGTGCTTGGCGTAGGTCGGGTACTTCGTTGCCGCGGAAGCGATTCCGGGGAAGTTCTCGATGTTGATCAGGGTCGGGACCAGCGCGGTGCCGTGCTCGAGCATCAGGTCGATGGTGTCCTCGGTGATGCCCGTGCCGTGTTCGATGCAGTCGATCCCGGCCTTGATCAGACCCGGCAGCGCGTCCTCGCCGAACACGTGGGCGGTCACGCGCGCGCCGTGGGCGTGGGCGGCCTCGATCGCGGCGACCAGCACGTCGTCGGACCACAGCGGGGCCAGATCGCCCACCGAGCGGTCGATCCAGTCCCCGACCAGCTTCACCCACCCGTCGCCGAACTGCGCCTGCTCGGCGACGTACTGCGGCAGCTGCGACTCGTCTTCGATGTCGATCGGCAGGTTGGGGATGTACCGCTTGGGCCGGGCCAGGTGCCGGCCGGCCCGGATGATCCGCGGCAGGTCCTCCCGGTCGTCGAAGCTGCGGGTGTCCACCGGTGAACCGGCGTCGCGCAGCAACAGCGCGCCGGCGTCGCGTTCGGTTTCGGCCTGGGCGGCCGCCTCCTCCAGATCGGTGGCACCCTGGGGCGCCAACCCCACGTGGCAGTGCGCGTCGACCAGACCCGGAATGATCCAGCCGTCGGTGAACACGGTCTGCGCATCCGACACCGGTTCGGCCGACAGCAGGCCGTCGGCGATCCACCACTCGACGGGCTCCGCATCAGGCAGGCCGATGCCACGCAGGTGCAGGCGCACTACTTCTGACCCGGGAACTTCAGCTTGGACAGGTCGAAGTCGGCCAACCCGGGCGGCAGCTCGTCGAGGCCGGGCGGCAGCTTCGACAGGTCCGGGAAGCCGCCGGGCACGCCGAGCGGATTGCGCGCCTTCGGCTGCGTCGGGCCCGCCTTCTTCCGGTTCTTCTTGCCCTTGGCGTTCTTACCGCCCTTGCGGTTCTTGGACTTTCGGTTCAGCCCCGGCATGCCGAACTGGCCGGCCATCGACGACATCATCTTGCGGGCCTCGAAGAACCGGTCCACCAACTGGTTGACCTCGGACACGGTGACGCCGGAGCCGTTGGCGATCCGCAGCCGGCGCGACGCGTTGATGATCTTGGGATCGGCGCGTTCGGCCGGGGTCATGCCGCGGATGATGGCCTGCAGCCGGTCCAGTTGCCGGTCGTCGACCGCGGCCAGGGCGTCCTTCATCTGCCCGGCGCCGGGCAGCATGCCCAGCAGGTTGCCGATGGGCCCCATCTGCCGGATCGCCAGCATCTGCTCGAGGAAGTCCTCCAGCGTCAGCTCGCCGGAACCGATCTTGGCGGCGGCCTCCTCGGCCTTCTGCGCGTCGAAGACCTGCTCGGCCTGTTCGATCAGGCTCAGCACGTCGCCCATGCCGAGGATCCGGCTGGCCATCCGGTCCGGATGGAAGACGTCGAAGTCCTCGAGCTTCTCGCCGGTGGACGCGAACAGGATCGGGACGCCGGTGACCTCGCGCACCGACAGCGCCGCACCGCCGCGGGCATCGCCGTCGAGCTTGGTCAGCACCACGCCGGTGAAGCCGACGCCGGAGCCGAACGCCTCGGCGGTGGCGACCGCGTCCTGACCGATCATGGCGTCGAGGACGAACAGCGTCTCGTCCGGCGACACCGCGTCGCGGATGGCGGCGGCCTGCGCCATGAGCACGTCGTCGATACCGAGACGGCCCGCGGTGTCGACGATCATCACGTCGAAGTGCTTGGCCTTGGCCTCGGCCAGGCCGGCGGCCGCCACGGCCACCGGGTCGCCCGGTCCGGCGTCGTCGGTGTCCACCGCGTCGGGCGCGGTGCCCGGATGGGGCGCGAAGACGCTGACCCCGGCCCGCTCGCCGACGATCTTGAGCTGATTGACCGCGCCGGGGCGCTGCAGGTCACAGGCCACCAGCAGCGGCGTGTGGCCCTTGCCCCGCAGCCACTTGGCCAGCTTGCCGGCCAGCGTCGTCTTACCGGCACCCTGCAGACCGGCCAGCATGATCACCGTCGGCGGCGTCTTGGCGAACACCAGCGGGCGGGTCTCGCCGCCGAGGATGCCGATGAGCTCCTCGTTGACGATCTTGACGACCTGCTGGGCCGGGTTGAGCGCCTCGGAGACCTCCGAACCGCGGGCCCGCTCCTTGATGCGCGCGATGAACCCGCGCACCACGGGCAGCGACACATCGGCTTCCAGCAGCGCCAGCCGGATCTCCCGGGCGGTCGCGTCGATATCGGCGTCGGTGAGCCGGCCTTTGCCGCGCAGGCCCGCCAGTGCGCCGGTCAACCGGTCGGACAGGGATTCAAACACGGGCCAAGCCTAGCTGCCGTGCCCGCTGCACTCAGCCCGCCTCTGCGGCGGGTTTCGTCGGCGGGGCGGGCAACGCCGCGTACAACTCCTGTTCCAGACGCTGTTGCCGGCCGGGCAGATCGGGCCCGACGAGGCCGAACACGTCCACCACCGCCGAACCCAGGGTGGTCACCCGGGCCCAGGCGATGTCGATTCCGGCGCGTTCGACGACGGCGGCCAGCGTGGCCAGCATCGCGACCCGGTCGGTGGAGCGGACCTCCAGGGTGAGCCGATCCGCCCCGCCGCCGGGATGCCACAGGATCCTCGCCGGCGCCACCGGCGGGTTGATCGGCACGCCGGGCCGAAACGTCCCGGTCCGACCCCGCGCGTCCGGGGCGGGGGTCTCCGCGTCGCGCCGCTGCAGCGCGGCGATCACGTCCAGCTGCCCGTCGAGCGCCAGGACCAGTTGTTGGCGCAGCAACCCGACGCTCGGCGGGTCGCCGAAGTGCGGCGCCACCACGAACGAGTTGATGGCCGAGCCCTCGTGACTGTTCACCGAGGCCGAGTACACGCGCAGGGAGTGCAGCGCCAGCACCCCGGCTGCCTTGGACAGCAGCCCGCGTTGGTCCGGGGCGATCATGGTCACGACGAACGTGCGCGGGTGATCCCCCGGCGCCAGGCCGACGTGCACGCCGCCGACCTCGGCCGCGAGCGAAAGATGCTCGGGGGTAACCGCATCGGCGTGCGGCAGCGCTTCGCCGGCCATCGCCAGGCGGCAGCGCCGCACCAGGTCGCCGATCAGCGAGGCCTTCCAGTCCCCCCACACGCCGGGGCCGGTGGCCAGCGAATCCGCCTCGGCCAGCGCGTGCAGGAGTTCCAGCAGCACCGGGTCGCCGTCGAGCTTGCCGACCACCGTCGCGATGGTCTCGGGATCCTGCAGATCCTTGCGGGTCGCGGTGCCGGCCAAGAGCAGGTGGTAGCGCACCATGGCCGACATGGTGTCGATGTCCGAGGGCCACAGCCCCAGCCGGGCGCCGATCTGATTGGCCAGTTCGGCGCCGATCACGCTGTGGTCACCACCGCGCCCCTTGCCGATGTCGTGGCACAGCGCGCCGAGCAGCAACAGGTCCGGGCGTGACACCCTCGTGGTGAAAGCGCTTGCCCGGGCGACGGTTTCGATCAGGTGCCGGTCGACGGTCCAGATGTGCACGATGTCGCGCGGCGGTAGGTCGCGAATCGCCCCCCACTCCGGGAACAGCCGTCCCCACAGCCCGGTGCGGTCCAGGGCCTCCACGGTACTGATCACCGACGGGCCGGCGGCCAACAGCACCAGCAGATCCTTGAGCGCCTGCGGCGGCCACGGGGGACGCAGCTCCGGCGCCGAGGCAGCCAGCCTGCTCAGCGTGGCCGCCGACATCGGCAGGCCCGTGACCGCCGAGGCCGCCGCCACCCGCAGGATCAGGCCGGGATCCCGTTCGGGGCGGGCGTCGCGGGACAGGATGACCTCGCCGTTGTACTCGACCACCCCTTCGTCCAGCGGCCGCCGGGTCGGCCGCCGCAGCGCGGCGAAACCCCGTTTGGGCAGGGCGTTTCCGGCGGTGCGCAGCCCGGAGTCCACGTAGTAGCCGATGGTGCGGGCGGCGTCGGACAGCCGGCGAGCCAGATCGAAACGGTCGCCGATGTGCAGCGCGGCGCCGATCTCGTCGGCGTACTGGGCCAGCAGCAGATCCCGGCCCCGGCCGGAGACCCGGTGCAGTTCGGTGCGAACATCCAGCAGGGCGCCGTGGGCGTCGCCGAGGGTCCCCATCGGTGAGGCCAACAGCTGACTGGGATAGACGTCGGCCAGCTGCGCGATGGCCAGCGCGTTGAGCAGCTGCACGTCACGCAGACCGCCACGGCCGCATTTGAGGTCCGGCTCGGCCCGGTGGGCGATGTCACCGCTGCGCTGCCAGCGATCCCGGGTGTGCTGGGCCAGTTCGGCGAACCGACCGGCGATCCCGGTGCGCCACTGCCGTCGGGCCCCGCCGATCAACAACGTCGCCAGTTCCCGGTCTCCGGCGATGTATCGGGCCTCGAGCATCGCCAGGCCGGCCGCGACGTCGGAGTTGGCCACCTGCAGCGCCTCCGGCACGGTGCGCACGCTGTGGTCGAGCCGAATATTGGCATCCCACAACGGATACCAGAGCAGCTCGGCCACCTGGGACACCACGTCGGTGGGCATGTTGTCGTGCAGCAACATCAGATCGAGATCGGAGAACGGCACCAGCTCGCCGCGGCCCAGCCCGCCGGTGGCCACGATGGCGAAGCCGCTGGTGGGGGTGATCCCGATCTCGTTGGCCTTGCTGGTCAACCAGAATTCGTGCAGTTCGAGCAGCGCCTGCCGCAGGCCGGCCGCGTCCAGTTGGCGGCCTGCGTTGGCCAACAGATGCTCGACCGCCGAGGTCAGGTCCGTCGCGGGCTTCGACGCGCCCGCCGCCGGCGCCTCCCATCGGGAGGATCCGGCGGCGGGGTCGGGTTGTTGATTCATCTGTCCGTCCTCCCCCTCTTCCTCAGGGTCTTCGACCGACAGTCAAAACCGTTGTGCGTCAAAGGGCGTCGCTGCCCCGTTCTCCGGTCCGTACTCGTACCACGGTGTCGACGGGACTCACCCAGACCTTGCCGTCACCGATCTTGCCGGTGCGAGCGGCCTGCACGATGACGTCCACCACCTTGTCGACCGCGGAGTCGTCGACGACGACCTCCACCCGCACCTTCGGCACGAAGTCCACGGAGTATTCCGCGCCGCGGTATACCTCGGTGTGGCCCTTCTGACGTCCGTAACCCTGCACCTCGCTGACGGTCATGCCCAGGATTCCCGTCTGCTCCAGTCCGGTCTTCACGTCCTCGAGGGTGAACGGTTTGACGATTGCGGTGATCAGCTTCATTTCGTCGATCCCTTCCGAGACACCATCAGTGCCCCTGTCCATAATTCCCGATCAGACGAGCTCATAAGCGGTTTCCGCATGCACTGTCTCGTCGATGCCGGTGTGCTCGTCTTCTTTACTGATGCGCCAACCCAGCGGCTTGACCATGAAGGCGATGATGGTGGTCATGATCGCAGTAAACACCACGGCGATCGCAGCGATGACGATCTGCACCACGAGTTGCTGGATTCCGCCGCCGTAGAACAGTCCGGTCTCCAGAGCCAGCAGACCGATACCGATGGTGCCCCAGAGCCCGGAGACCAGGTGCACGCCCACCACGTCCAGCGAATCGTCGTAACCGAACTTGTATTTCAGGGCGATGGCCAGCGAGGAGAGCGCGCCGGCCACACCGCCGAGGACCAGCGACCCGATCGGGGACAGCGAACCGCACGCCGGGGTGATGGCGACCAGACCCGCGACGATGCCGGAGGCGGCGCCCACGCTGGTGGCGTGGCCGTCACGAATGCGTTCCACCAGCAGCCAGCCCAGCATCGCGGCGGCGGTGGCCGCGGTGGTGTTGACCCACACCTGGCCGGCGATCATGTCCGCGGCGCCCTCGGAGCCGACGTTGAAGCCGAACCAGCCGAACCACAGGATGGCCGCGCCCAGCATCACGAACGGAATGTTGTGCGGACGGAAGGTGGACTTGCCGAAGCTGGTCCGCTTGCCCAGCAGGATCGCGAGAATCAGCGCGGCCACGCCGGCGTTGATGTGAACCACTGTGCCACCGGCGAAGTCGATGGGCGCCACGGTGGCCGAGACACTGCCGTCCTCAGCGGTGGTGGTGCCGAAGATCCAGGCCGCGAACCCGTTCTCGCTGCCCGACAGCAGACCGCCGCCCCAAACCATGTGGGCCAGCGGGAAATACACCAGCGTCACCCAGATGCCGCCGAACACCAGCCAGGTGCCGAACTTCATCCGCTCGGCCACCGCGCCGCTGATCAGCGCGACGGTGATCACCGCGAAGGTCAACTGGAAGCCCACCCAGACGATGGCCGGGACCGTGCCGAACCCGCCGAGCACGAACGTGTCGGCCCCGTCGATCACCCGGGTCTCGAGTAGCTGACTGACGCCGAACAGGGAGAACGGGTTGTCGAAGACGCCGAAGAAGTCGCTCTCACCGGTGTGGCTCGAGGAGAACGACATCGAGTAGCCCCACAGCACGTAGATGACGCTGACCAGGCCGATGGACCCGAACGACATCATCATCATGTTGAGGACGGACTTCTGTCGGGACAGACCACCGTAGAAGAACGCCAGTCCCGGCGTCATGAACAGCACCAGGGCAGCGGCGGTAAGAACCCACGCTGTGTCCCCTGCACTCAAGCCGTCCGGCCCGAACGGCGCGAACGCTTCATCTGGTAAGGCTAAGAGCACTTGGGTGAACCTCCTCGCGAAGTACGCCGCTTAAACGGCCTCGCTGAGAAGGTTCCTCAGTCGCGGTTTCACCGGTGATTCTGTTGTGTTTCTTGCGTGTGAACGGGTTTCCGGACGTCGTTACACTCATGTTTCGCCCGGCCGACAAGCACTTTCGGGCCGCTGTGAGTCAGCCCAGCAGCGCGTCGACGAAGGCGCCGGGCTCGAACGGCGCCAGGTCGTCGGGACCCTCGCCCAGGCCGACCAGTTTCACCGGCACACCCAGTTCCTGCTGCACCCGGAAGACGATGCCGCCCTTGGCGGTGCCGTCCAGTTTGGTCAGGACCACCCCGGTGATGTCGACGACCTCGGCGAAGACCTTGGCCTGCGGCAGCCCGTTCTGGCCGATGGTGGCGTCGAGCACCAGCAGCACCTCGTCGACGGCGGCGCGCTTGCCGACCACCCGCTTGACCTTGCCGAGTTCGTCCATCAGGCCGGTCTTGGTGTGCAGGCGCCCGGCGGTGTCGATGACGACGACGTCGGCGCCGTTCTCGATGCCCTTGTCGACGGCGTCGAACGCCACCGACGCCGGGTCGGCCCCCTCGGGTCCGCGCACCACCTCGGCACCCACCCGCAAGGCCCAGGACTGCAGCTGATCGGCGGCGGCGGCGCGGAAGGTGTCGGCGGCGCCGAGGACCACCCGGCGGCCGTCGGCGACGAGCACGCGGGCCAGCTTGCCCACCGTGGTGGTCTTGCCGGTGCCGTTGACGCCGACGACCAGCAGCACCGACGGCGCCGCGTCGTGCGGCAGCGCCCGGATGGAGCGGTCATATTCGGGGTGCAGCTGGGAGATCAGCGCCTCGCGCAGCACCGCGCGCGCATCCGCGCCCGTGCGGACCCCGCTGGCGACCAGTTTGGCGCGCAGCTGTTCCATCACCGCGGCCGTCACGGTGGGGCCGAGGTCGGCGATCAGCAGGGTGTCCTCGACGTCCTGCCAGGAGTCCTCGTCCAGGTCGCCGCCGCCGAGCAGGCCCAGCACGGACTTGCCGAGCGCGTTCTGCGACTTGGCCAGCCGGCCGCGCAGCCGGTCCAGCCGGCCCTCGGTGGGCGCGATGGTGTCCAGCTCCGGAGCGGCCGGCGGGGCTTCCGGCTCGGGCGGGGCCTCAGGCTCCGGCTCCGGGGCCGGCGGGGCCTCCGGCTCCGGCAGGTGGACGTTGGAGATGGTCCGTTTCGGCGCGTCGCGGGGCACCTCGGCGTCGTCGCCGATGACCGGGATCTGGTCCTCGCTGCGGCTGAACGTGATGCCGGATCCGGTGGTGTAGCCGCCGGAGCGGTCGATCGACTTGTCGGCCTCGGCCGGCGGGAGACTGATGCGGCTGCGCCGATAACGGACCAAGCCGACGACGAGCGCGGCGATGAGCAGGACGGCGATGACCGCTACGGCGATCCACAAACCTTGCGACACCCGGCCATTGTGCACGCGGGTCGGCAACACCGCGGGAAGTGGGTACCCGGGCACACATGGCAAAGGTGGACGTATCCGAATCCTCGACCCTGACCCCCGCGCAGGCCTGGGCGCTGGCCTCAGACCTGCGGCGCTTCGACGAATGGCTGACGATCTTCGGCGGCTGGCGCTCGGCCGTGCCGGACACCCTCGCCGCGGGCACCACGGTGTCCTCGCTGATCAAGGTGAAGGGGTTCCGCAACGTCATCCACTGGGAGGTGACCCGCTATGAGGAGCCGCGGCGCATCGGCTTGCACGGCCACGGCCGCGGCGGCGTGCAGATCGAACTGGACATGACCGTCACCGAGGATCAGCCCGGCTCGACGTTCCATCTGGTCGCGGAACTGCGCGGCGGCCTGCTGTCCGGGCCAGTGGGCCGGCTGGTGGCCAAGGTGCTGGAGTCGGATGTCCGGCGGTCGGTGCGCAAGCTGGCGACGTTGTCGCCGGCGGAGTCTTAACGCGGCCGGGGTAACCATGGCGTGCATCGCTGCACTCGCCAGTGCAGCACTGCCCGTTGACTAGCCGCCACGTGCGGGTTGAGATGTACTCCACACCGCAGAGTCCCTGACGGGCCTGGCCGTGAAGTTGAAAAGTGCCCAAGTACGTGAATGCGGCCTGCTCGGGCGCTTCTAGTCGAATGGTGTCGAATCAGATTCGGATGCAAGGAGATCAGCGCAATGGTGGATAACGGTTCCACAGACGGTCTACATTATCGGGAGATCAGTGAGCTGGTGGAGATGTTGGCCGCCGGGGACGTTTCTGCACGGCAGTTGACGGCATTGTCGCTGGATCGCATCGCGACCGTCGATAGCCGGCTCGGATCGTTCGCCTTCGTCGCAGCAGACGAGGCCATGAAACAGGCCACTGAGTCCGACGAGCGACGCAAAGCCGGCACCACACGCGGCCCGCTCGACGGTATCCCGCTGGCCATCAAGGATGTCTACGACAAGGCCGGCTGGCCCACCGAAGCCGGCATGGTCGTGCGCGCAGGTCAGATAGCAACCACGACTGCAACGGTTGTCGAGAGACTCGAACAAGCCGGCGCCGTCATCCTAGGCAAGGTGCACACCACCGAGGGTGTGTACACCGAACACACGCCGCCGTTCAAGGCACCGCTGAATCCGTGGGATGCGGGCCGTTGGGTGGGCGTGTCCTCGAGCGGCAGCGGGGTGGCTCCGGCCGCCGGACTTTGTTTCGGCGCCCTTGGCTCCGACACCGGTGGATCGATCCGCATGCCGTCGGCATCCAACGGCGCGACGGGACTGAAGCCCACCTGGGGGCGCGTGAGCCGGGCCGGAGCCGTCGAACTTGCGGCGACCCTCGACCACGTGGGTCCGATCTGTCGTTCCGCACGCGACGCCGGGCTCATCCTCGGCGTCATCGCCGGGGCCGATCCCCGCGACCCGACTGCGTCGCTGCGGCCAGTGCCCGATTTCGGGACGCCACCGCCGGCCTCCCTACGCGGCGTCCGGATCGGCACCGATCCGGAATGGAGCTACCGTGACGTCAGCGCCGACGTCGAAAAGGCGCACAAGGAAGCTGAACAGGCGCTGCTGGAGCTGGGTGCGGACCTCGTGCCGATCGTGTTGCCCGACGCGGCCGAGACGGCCGCGGACTGGTTCGAAGTGTGTGCCGCGCAGACGGCGCGCGCCCACCGGGGGTCGTACCCGGAGCACAAAGACAGCTACGGCCCGGCCCTCAGTGGACTCATCGAGCGCGGAATCGCCATGACGGCCATGGAATACGACGAACTGCTGCAGCGACGACTGCTGTTCAAGGGGCAGATGGAGTCCGCTCTGGCGCAAGTGGATGCGGCGTTGATTCCCGCGATGTCCTTCATCGCCCCGCCGGTCGAGCAGATGGTCCGGATGGACGAGGCGACCACCGCCGGCGTCCACCGCTTCACGGTGCCGTTCACCCTTTCGCAGCTACCCACCATCACCTTTCCCGGCGGATTCACCACCACCGAGGCCGGCAACCCCTTCCCGGTGGGCCTGCAGATGGTCGGTAGCGCGTTCGATGAGCGCAGACTCGTCGACATCGTCGGCGCTTTCCAAGCCGCCACTTCATGGAACAAAGAGCATCCCGCGTTGTGACGGCAGCTAGCTGATCAGGGTGAGGTACGGGTTGGCTGCCACTGCCGAGCGCAGAAATTGGGCCACCGCCCGTACCCGCCCGAGCTGCTGCAATTCCCGTGGGATGACCATCCAGTAGTTGCGGCACACCGAGAAGGACTGTGGCAGAACCACGTCCAACGACTCATCCGGCTCGCCGATATACGCTGGCAGCGGCGCGATGCCGAGACCGCTTCGTGCCGCGGTCCAGTGACCCGTGATGTTGTTGGTCTGGACCGAGACTCGTTGCTTGTGCGGCAAGGATTCCAGGATCCGCAACGGCGCCACGTCTAACAGGGCGTCGATGTACCAGATCAGGGTGTGGTCCGTCAGATCCGCCGGGACCGTCAGCGGCGGCGCAGCCTCCAGATAATGTGGCGCCGCGTAAAGGCGAAGATCGTACCGGGCCAGATGCCGGACGTTCACCGCCCGCGGCGAAGGCTCTTCGAGCGTCACGGCAATATCAAAATGACGCGCGGACAGCGAACCACGTTCGGTCGCGGTGGCGAGCTCGATATCCAAATGAGGATGCCGCCGTCGTAGCTCGACGAGTCGGGGCGCCACCACAAAAGCACCGAACCCGTCCGGAGTCACGAGCCGCACCGCGCCGGTGAGCGGGCCGGCCGCGGAGGCGCGCGTGTCATAAGCTGCGATGACCGCGGATTCCACCGACTCTGCGCGCGGAAGTAGATCTGCACCGGCCTCGGTCAGTATCCAGCCACCCGGCGAGCGATCGAAAAGCCTTTCCCCAAAGGCCTTTTCAAGTGACGCTATGCGCCGCCCGACTGTCGTATGATCGACCCGAAGATTGCGGGCAGCCTCGTTGAGCCTGCCGGTGCGTGCGACTTCCAGGAAAAAGCGCAGATTGTCAGCACTGAACATGCCCGGAACCATACACGTGCAAATGTGCACGCGCATGTGCGTCATTGGCCGTTGACTCGTGCACGAATGTGCACAGAACATTGGGGCATGACCGCAACCATTCAGCCACCCGATAGCACCGACATCCACCACTGGATGAACAACAGAGTTTTCCTCGGCACCTCTAAAGACTCAGTCGCCGTGACGAATCCAGCGACAGGCGCGGCCACCGGGGCGGTGCGGCTCGCGAGCGGGACCGACGCCAGAGCTGTGATCGACGCGGCTGCTTCAGCCTTCCCGGCATGGCGCGACACCTCCCTGACCAAGCGCACCCAGGTGCTGTTCGCGTTTCGGGAACTGCTCAATGCCCGCAAAGAAGAGTTGGCCGCGATCATCACCGCCGAACACGGCAAGGTGCTTTCCGACGCCCTCGGCGAGGTGACCCGAGGCCAAGAGGTGGTCGAATTCGCCTGCGGTATACCCCATCTGCTCAAAGGCGGATTCACCGAAAACGCCTCGACCAACGTCGACGCCTACTCGATCCGCCAGCCGCTGGGACCGGTAGGCATCATCTCCCCGTTCAACTTTCCGGCCATGGTGCCGATGTGGTTCTTTCCCGTCGCCATCGCCGCCGGTAACACCGTGGTCCTCAAGCCCTCGGAGAAGGATCCGTCGGCCTCGCTCTGGATGGCCCGGCTGTGGGCCGAGGCCGGCCTGCCCGAGGGCGTGTTCAACGTGCTGCAGGGCGACAAGACCGCGGTCGACGAACTGCTGACCAACCCAAAGATCAAGGCCATCAGCTTCGTCGGATCCACCCCGATCGCGCAGTACGTGTACGCCACCGCCACCGCGGCCGGCAAACGAGTGCAGGCGCTCGGCGGGGCCAAGAACCACGCGGTGATCCTGCCCGATGCAGATCTCGATGTGGCCGCGGATGCCATGGTCAACGCCGGCTTCGGCTCCGCCGGGGAGCGCTGCATGGCCATCTCGGCCGCGGTCGCCGTCGGTCCGATCGCGGATGATCTGGTCGACAGGATCGCCGAGCGCGCAGCCACCATCAAAACCGGTGACGGAACCAAGGACTCGGACATGGGCCCACTGGTCACCGAGGCCCATCGGGACAAGGTCGCGTCCTACATCGACGCCGGCGAGTCCGACGGCGCCAAGGTCGTGCTGGATGGCCGTCAGGTCTCTGCTGATGGTGCGGCTGACGGCTTCTGGCTCGGTCCGACCTTGCTCGACAACGTCACACCGTCGATGAGCGTCTACACCGACGAAATCTTCGGCCCAGTGCTCTCGGTGCTCCGAGTGGCCACCTACGACGAGGCACTGGAGCTGATCAACTCCAACCCGTACGGCAATGGCACCGCCATTTTCACCAACGACGGCGGCGCGGCACGGCGGTTCCAAAACGAGGTCGAGGTCGGCATGGTCGGCATCAACGTGCCGATCCCAGTCCCGATGGCCTACTACAGCTTCGGCGGCTGGAAGGCCTCGCTGTTCGGCGACACCCACGCTCACGGAACCGAGGGCGTGAACTTCTTCACCCGGGCCAAGGCCATCACCAGCCGCTGGCTGGACCCTTCCCACGGCGGCATCAACCTCGGCTTCCCCGAGAACAAATAACAAATAAGGACACCCCATGACCATTGACATCGCACTGCCCCGGTTCGCCAAGATCGGCGCCGGAACCATCGGCGACCTCGCAAACGTCGTCACCCAATTGAACATCCACCGACCAGTCGTGGTAACCGACAAGTACTTGGCGGACACGGGCCAGGCCGAACGGCTCGCCAAGGCGCTGCAGGCCGCAGGATTCGAGGTCGCCGTGTTCTCCGACACCGTTCCCGATCCGACGGTCGCCTCCCTCGCCGACGGACTCGAACTCGTCCGGACACACAACGCCGACGCCATCATCGGCTTCGGTGGGGGCAGCCCCATGGACACTGCGAAAGCCTTGGCGGTGTTGTCGGCCAACGGCGGTGACATCGCCGCGTACAAGGCGCCGAGCAGCTACGCCGGCCCCACGCTACCGATCGTGGCGATCCCGACGACAGCGGGAAGCGGCTCGGAGGCCACCCAGTTCACCGTCATCACCGACGGTGACACCGATGAGAAGATGCTCTGCCCCGGCTTGTCGTTTCTTCCGATCGCCATCGTCGTCGACTTCGAACTGACGCTGTCCATGCCGGCCCGGCTGACCGCCGATACCGGGGTCGACGCCTTGACCCACGCCATCGAAGCCTATGTCAGCCGCCGCGCCAGCCCGTTCACCGACGCCCTCGCGCTCGCGGCCATGAACTCCATCTCGCAGCATCTGCGCCGCGCGTACGCCGACGGTACGGACCGCGAAGCCCGCGAAGCCATGATGTTGGCCTCCACCCAGGCGGGGATGGCCTTCTCGAACTCAAGCGTGGCGCTGGTGCACGGAATGAGCAGGCCTATCGGGGGCCACTTCCACGTCGCACACGGCCTGTCCAATGCCATGCTGTTGCCGGCCATAACGAGGTTCTCCGTGGATCACGCCGTCACGCGATACGCCGACTGCGCGAAAGCCATGGGCGTCGCCAGTGAATTCGCTGGCGATCGCGTCGCCGCGACCGCGTTGGTGTCCGAACTCCAACAACTGTGTATCGACGTAGAGGTGCCCACCCCGCACACCTATGGGATCGACAGGTCCGAGTGGGAGGCACATCTGGATACGATGGCGACCCAGGCGTTGGCGTCCGGGTCGCCCGGCAACAACCCGAGGATCCCGACGCATGAAGAGATCGTGGACCTCTATCGCGAGATCTATTGAGAGCGCACTACTGCAGCTACGTCCGCGTAATCGAGTCGATATGAGCCGCCACTTTCCACCAACGTCAGCTCCAACGCACCCGACACTCGGGTGGTTCCGTTACTCGGAGGGCAGTCGGCCAATAGCGCTGACCGCACAAGACTTCTGCGTGGGTGCACACCGCTCGGCTCCAGGCGCGAGTTGCAGCGTCACCGCGAAAGCGGCGGAGATCGCCCTTTATGGCTGGGATTTCAGCAGTACGCCGCGTCTGTTCAAGCTGACACGCACACCCAGCGTTGTTCGTAATCGCACAAGGGGTCTGCACATATGTGCCTTTACAACGTTCTTCGCCAACGGCCATCATGTATCGAACCGAGTGGGCCATGTCACATACAAGACGGCCAGTGACGCGCAGGCGCGGTCTCGGGACGAAAACCGGATGAGGAGAACGTGATGAGGCAGTCGGTCAAGACGATGGCAGTTGGTGTTGCGGGTTTGTTGGCGGTGGGACTGTCGGCTTGTGGTGGTGGACCCGGCAACGACGGCGACAGCATCAAGGTGGGCGCGGTCTATGACACCAGCGGAGTGCAGCGCGTCGTCGGGCAGTCGATGCTCGACGCGTTGAACCTCGCCGTCGATCAGATCAACGCCGACGGTGGCGTGCTGGGTAAGCAACTCACGGTCAGGTTCTACGACTCCGGCGGCGACATCGCCAACTACAAGCAGTACGCCGAGCAGTTGGCCCTGCGTGACGAGCCGGCGGTGGCCTTCGCCGGCATCAATGGCGCCTCGCGGGCGGCGATTCAACCCATCTTCTCCCGCGCCGGCATCCCCTACATCTACAGCGAACTCAACGAGGGCGGCATCTGCGAGAAGAACACCTTCAGCACCGGTGTCGTGCCGTCGCAGAGCCTGGCGGCGTTGGTGCCGCGGATGCTGAACGAACCGGGCAAAACGGTCTACATCGCCGGTGCCGATTACAACTTCGGCCACATCTCCGGTCAGTGGGGGCGCAAGTTCGCCGAGGAGGCCGGCGCGCGAGTGGTCGGCGAGCGCTACATCCCGCTGGAAAGCTCCGATTTCGGGTCGGTGGTCGATGAGATCCAACGCCTGCAACCAGATCTGGTGCTGTCCTTTTTGGTTGGCGCCAACCACCAGTCCTTCTACAGATCCTTCGCGGCCGCGGGCCTGAACAAGACGACGCCGATCGCGTCGAGCACCTTCGGCACCGACGGTGAGACCGAGGCCCTCAGCGCCGCCGAGCAGGAGAACATCTACGTCGCCTACCCATATATCCAGTCGATCGAGAGCCCCGAAAACACGGAGTTCATCGAGGCTTGGGAGAACAAGTACGGCGCGCTGAAAGCCCCGTTGCCCGACGAGGTCAACTCGGTGTGGAGTGGGCTGCACCTCTGGGCAGAAGCCGTGGAGAAGGCCGGTGAGCTGGACCAGGGCGCGGTGATCGAGGCACTCGAGTCAGGCATCGAGTTCACCGGTCCGGCCGGCCGCATGCAGCTCGATCCTGCCAGCCACAACGTGATCCAGAATGTGAGCATCGGGCGGACCAACGGGCCCGACGGCTACTTCGAGGTCATCGAGACCCGGGAGAACGTCGCGCCATCCTTCGAACAAGAAGTCTGCGACCTGATCTCCAACCCCGACCTCAACGAGCAATTCACACCCACAAGTTGATCCGCCGGCGCGGCGGCCACTGCGGAGGCATCAGACCCGCGGCAACGTCGTATGCGTTGCGCGCAATACGTCTGCGATTCGATCGCCGACCCAACATCAACGAGCAGTACACGACGGCGGAGTGATTTGAACACATGCAATGGGATACAGTAATTAACTTGGCGATCGGGGTCGGGACGGGGGTTTCGATCCTCGTTCTGATCTCGCTGGGCCTGGCCGTGATCTTCGGGATGATGGGCGTGATCAACTTCGCTCACGGGGAATTCCTCATGATCGGAGCTTTCACCACCTACTCCGGGTACAGCATCGGAATTCCGCTGCCACTGGCGATGCTGGTCGCTGCACTGATCGCCGGTTTGCTCGGCATCGTGGTCGAACAGGTGCTGGTGCGACGGTTGTACGGGCGGCTCGAGTCGACGATGTTGGCGACCTTCGGTCTGAGCCTCGTGCTCGTCCAAGTCGCCGTATTGATCTGGGGCACCAGCCCCGCCGGCATCCCCACCCCGTTGGGGGTGGTCTCGATCGGACGGTACTCGGTCAGCATGTACCGGATCGTGCTGATCGTGGCCGCGGTCGGGTTGCTCGCGCTCGTGTGGTGGGTGTTCGTCAAGACCGGATTCGGTCTGCGGGCCCGGGCCGCGGCGCTGGACGCGGAGACGGCGGCGTCGGTGGGCGTCAATGCGGCCCGCACCAACATGTGGACTTTCGGTCTGGGCGGCGCACTGGCCGGAGCGGGCGGGGCGCTGTTGGCTCCCATCGTGGCTGTCTCGGCGAACATGGGATCGGTCTACATCGCCCAGGCTTTCATGACGGTGGTCGTCGGTGGACCAGGGGTGATCACCGGAACCGTCAGCGCGGCCGGTCTGCTCGGCACGGTCCAACGCGCGGCGTCGGACCTGTTCGCACCCTTGATCGGGATCGCCGCACTGCTAGTCGTGGCGCTGGTACTCGTCCGGGTGCTGCCGAACGGCATCTCGGGCCGACTGAGGAGAGACCTGTGAGAACTTTTGAGGCGCGGTGGCGCACTCTGCTCGCCCCACGCGGAGCCTGGTGGCGCAGTTGGCTGTCCGTGGCGATCAGCATCGTGGTGGTCCTGGTGCTCTCGCACACGGTGAGCCAGTTCGAACTCCGGCAGTGGACCAGCTGGTTGGCCCTGACGGTCCTGACATTGAGCTTGGTGTGGGTGTGGGGCCATGCGGGTGTATTCAGTTTCGGCCAAGTGCTGTTCTTCGGCATCGGGGCCTACGCCTACGGCGCGGGATCGATCAACCTGGTCGACCGCACCGGAGAGACACTCAGCTCCCTGATCATCGGAATGGTCGCCGCGGTGGTGGTGGCGGCGATCCTCGGCTACTTCCTGTTCTACGGCGATGTTTCAGGGGTTTACGTCGCGATCGCGACGCTGGCCGCGACCTTGGTGGCGTTCACGCTCATGGCGAGCACCGCAGATCCCAGCTACGCGATCGGTGACGCGCGGCTGGGCGGATACAACGGGATGAGCGGCATCGCGCCGATCACGCTGCCCGGCGGTTACGAACTCGCCATCGCGCAACTGTTCGTCTTCACGGCGGTCACCGCGATTTTGGTCGCCTTCGGGGTGTTGGTGTTGCAGCGCAGCCCCTTTGGTCGCGCTGCGCGTGCGCTGCGTGAGAACGAGGCCCGAACGACGTTGGTAGGCTTCGACACTCGCCTCCACAAGCTGATGGTCTTTGTCATCGGCGGCGCGATCGCAGGCCTGGCCGGGGGCTTGTACGCCGCCTGGGGCGGGTTCGCAGACCCTTCACTGTTCGGGCTGGAACAGGCCACCCTCGTGGTCGCGTGGAGCCTGGTCGGTGGCCGGACGTCGGTTCTCGGCGCCTTCGTCGGCGTCTTCGGCCTGCAGCAGCTCACCACCAGTGTCACGTCGACCGGAACGAATGTGACGCCCCTGGTAGTCGGTGCGGTGCTCATCCTGATCGTGCTGGTGCTACCCCGCGGCGTAGTCCCGACCCTCACGGACCTGTTGACGACGTGGCGGCGGCGCGAGGACTCGAGCGAGCCCGTCCACGACGCTGTCGCCGTCGACGAACGTGGGCTACCCTCGGCCGCGTTGGCCGGTCGGGCGCTGTCCCTACGGGCCGAGAACGTCGAGAAGGCATTCGGTGGCGTCAAGGCGGTGGCGGGCGTCGACTGGAGTATCGACGGCCCCGGGGTAGAGGCGTTGCTCGGCCCCAACGGTGCCGGCAAAAGCACGCTGTTCAACCTGTTCGCCGGTTCCTATACACCAACCGCCGGCAAGGTGTATCTTGACGGACGGGACATCTCGCGATGGCGACCGAACCGCCGTACTCGTGCGGGGATGTCCATCAAACGTCAGGTGCCGAGCCTTTTCGGCGGGTTGTCGACACGGGAGAACCTGTGGCTCGCAGCCTATGGCAGCGGCAAGAGCGCCGCGGAATCGACCCAGGTGGCCGACGAGTTCGTCCGCTGGCTCGGACCGGCTGCGAATGTGGAAGAGGTGCAGGTCCTCGCCCACGGTCAGCAGCAGTGGCTCGACATCGCGATGGCCCTGACCGCCTCGCCGTCGGTGTTGTTGCTCGACGAGCCCACCGCGGGCATGGGTCGCGAGGAGAGTTCTCAGATCGCCCGGGTCGCACGACAATTGGGCGAACAGATCCCGGTGATCGTCGTGGAGCACGACATGGAGTTCGTCGAGGAACTCGGCGCGCCGATCACGGTCCTGGACCGGGGACGGACGTTGGCCCGCGGAACGCTGGAAGAGATCAAGAGCAACGACGACGTCTTGGAGGTGTACCTTGGCCGCACAGTCAGTACTGAGCGTTGAGGGACTGCACGCCGGTTACGGGAAGACCAAGATAGTCGAGGACGTCTCGTTCGAATTGGCAGCCGGATCGGTGCTGGGTGTCCTCGGTCGCAATGGCGTGGGCAAGACCACGACCTTGAAGGCCATGATGGGACACCTCCCTCATACCGGATCGGTGCGTCTCGACGGGGTGGACCTGTCTCGGCTCAAGGCTCACGAACGAGCCGCTGCCGGGTTGGCCTACGTCCCGCAGGGACGTCGGATCTTCGCCAGTCTGTCGGTGGAGGACAACATGCGGATCGCGGTGCCGCGAGCGCGTCGCTCCGCGTGGCAAGCCGAAGTCGAGAACATGTATGACCAGTTCCCCATCCTCGCCGAGAAACGGCGTCAGGCCGGCGGACAACTCAGTGGCGGACAGCAACAGATTCTTGCTTTGGGCCGGGCCCTGATCGCCCAGCCGAAGGTGATCTTGCTGGACGAACCCTCCGAGGGCATTCAGCCGTCCATCGTCGAGCAAATCGGTCAGACCATCGGCACACTGTGCACGGAACGCGAGATCGCTGTCGTCCTCGTGGAGCAGAACTTGGGCTTCGCGACCTCCGTCTGCGATACCGTCGTACTAATCGACTCGGGCCGTATCGTCATGCGGACCGAACCACAGACGATCGCCGACGACAGGGAACTTCAGCTGCAGTACCTGGGAGTGTGATTGCGGCGGCAAAGCGCTGCCGGAACACCGTCGGCAGCGGGCAAGATGACCGGCGGTTTACGCGTGAGGAGCCCTGAGCAGGTCTTGGAGACTCCGGAGGTGATGCCACAGGTCAGCGCCGACGACCTGCTCGTGGCATTGACAGTAGCGAGGTCTGGGAGCTTCAACGCTGCTGCCGGCATCTTGGGCGTCACTCACACGACGGTGTCGCGTCGGGTGAACAACCTCGAGAAGGCGCTCCGGAGCCGGGTTTTCGTACGGTCGGCGGAGGGGTGGGTGCCAACCGAGTCCGGCCAGACGGTCATCACCGCTGCCGAAGAGATCGAACGCGCACTGGGCAGACTCGGACAAACGGGTCAGGTCGCCACGGTGGTACGAGTAGGCGCTCCGGACGGGCTCAGCTCATTCTGTGTGGCTCCGGCGATGGCGAGGCTCGCCCGGGAACGCCCACAGTTCAGCTTCGAGTTGATCTCGGCTACAAGGTCTTGGCGCCAAACGAGATCGGATCTCGACATCGAGATCGTCATCGGTCGTCCTGCTGTGAATAATCGCGCCGACATGGTCCACGTGCGCGATTACAGCCTGGCCCTCTACGCTACGGACGCTTATCTTGCGGAGCACGGCGTACCGGAGAGCTTGTCGGACCTTGCCGCCCACACGGTGATCTACTACATCGACTCGGCACTGCAGGTCGATGACCTCGACAAGGCGACGGATCTGCTTCCCCAGTCGGCAAAGGCCCTGAGGTCGACATCGGTTCTCGTACACGTCCAGTCCGCTGTGGCCTCGGCTGGTATCGGGTTACTCCCCGACTACCTGGCCGGTCGCGAGCCCAGCCTTCGCGCCGTGCTGCATCACCAATTCAGGCACCCGCTGAGTTACTGGGCAGTTGTCCGGCGAGATTCCTACCGAAACCCGATGGTACAACTGGCTCTACGCGCGATCGTGCGCGAAGCTGCGTCCGGGACGGCCGCGGACTCCGAGCTTCACTGATTGCCGCCACCCACCAACTCCTTGCCCCCGCAGGCCCTGCGGGATCACCTGGGTGATGCCGTCGCCGGCCCAGGTTGATGTCGTCGAGCGCGGCCTCCACCTCGTCCATCACATAGGTCGGCGACGGGCGGGCCCGGAAGATCGCGACCAGCATTGCCACCGCGGTCCGCGACTTCTCGCCGCCGGAGAGCAGGGACAGCCGCTTGACCTGATGTCCGGCGGACTCGAACCGCTAGCGCCTTTCCTGGCTGTCGAGGGCTTCCGCGACCCGCTGCAGGAGCGCGTTCACCTCGGCGGCGGCATAACCGAGCTGGCCGAGGGCGGGGCTGTCGAATCGCGCGGCGCGGACCTCCGCCGCCGTCAGCCCCCGACCGGTATCGAGGCGGGTGGCCACCGCGTCGAGGAAATCATCGACCTGGCTCTCGCGATAGCCGTCCCGCCGTCGCCGCCACCGCGACGGCGGGCTGAACGTCGCGTTGCGCACATCGTCGGCGGTGAGTCCACCCGCGGACCGGGTCGGCGCGGCCGTGGGCGGGCTGGGCGGCCGCATCGACTCCAGCGTCCTGACGATGCGGTCCAGCAGGAGGTCGACCTCTTCCTCCCGGTAACCCCGCTTCCCCAGCGGCGGTTTGCCGAACCGCGTCTCGGCGACCTCGGCCGCGGTCAGGTTGTCGCGCCCCTCCATCCGGTTCACGACGCGATCCAACAGGGCGTCCACCTCGTCACAGTTGTATCCACGTCGACCGATCCTCGGGGCGCTGAAGACCGCCGATCGCACTTCTTCGGCACTACTCAGCAAACTCGGATAGTCGTCCATGGCTGCTGATGCTAAAGCGCCGGCCCCCTGCACGAAGCACTAACCGCCGCTACCGACCAACTCCTGGCCCCGCAGCCGCTGCGAGATCACCTGGGTGATGCCGTCGCCCTGCATGGTGACGCCGTAGAGGGCGTCGGCGACCTCCATGGTCGGCTTCTGGTGGGTGATGACAATCAGCTGGGACTTTTCCCGCAACTGCTCGAACAGCCCGATCAGCCGGCGCAGGTTGACGTCGTCGAGCGCGGCCTCCACCTCGTCCATCACATAGAACGGCGACGGGCGGGCCCGGAAGATCGCGACCAGCATCGCCACCGCGGTCAGCGATTTCTCGCCGCCGGAGAGCAGGGACAGCCGCTTGACCTTCTTGCCGGGCGGGCGGGCCTCCACCTCCACCCCGGTGGTCAGCATGTCCGACGGATCGGTCAGCAGCAGCCGGCCCTCCCCGCCCGGGAACAGTGACGAAAACACCTGGCTGAACTCGCGTTCCACGTCCGCGTAGGCCTCGGTGAACACCTGCAGGATGCGGGCGTCGACGTCCTCGACCACGTCGAGCAAATCCTTGCGGGCGGCCTTGACGTCCTCGAGTTGGGTCGACAGGAAGTTGTAGCGCTCCTCCAGCGCGGCGAACTCCTCGAGCGCGAGCGGGTTGACCCGGCCCAGTTCGCGCAGTTCCTTCTCGGCGCGTTTGGCGCGGCGTTCCTGGGTCGGCCGGTCGTACGGCATGGGCGCCGGCGCAGTCACCTGTTCGCCGCGCTCGCGGGCCTGCTCGTATTCGGCCATCTCCAGCTCGGTGGGCGGCAGCGGCACCTCGGGTCCGTACTCGGCGACCAGGTCCGTGGCCGCCATCCCGAACTGCTCCAGCACCTGCTCCTCGAGTTGCTCGATGCGCAGCGCCGCCTGCGCCTTGGCCACCTCGTCGCGGTGCAACGAGTCCGTCAGCGCCGCGATCCGGGCACTGAGCGCGTCGACCTCTTCGCGGGCGGCCGTCAGCGCCGCGGCGCGCTGCTGACGTTCGGCGGTGAGCCGGTCGCGGTTGCGCGCGGCCGCGCCCACCACACCGGCGAGTCGCTGCGCCACCTCGCGCCCGGCGGCCGCCACCGTCGCGGCGACGGCGGCGGCGTGCTCGCGGGCCGCGGCGGCCTGCTGCGCGCGCACCCGGGCCTCGCGTTCGGCGGCCGCCGAGCGGCGCAGCGAATCCGCCCGTCCCCGAACGGCATTCGCGCGTTCCTCGGCGGTACGCACGGCCAGCCGGGACTCCACCTCCACCGCGCGGGCCGCGTCGGCGGCCGCGGCCATCTGCTCGCGGTCCACCGGCTCGGCATCGCTCTCCGCCGGGGTTTCCTGCGCGTTGCGCAGCCGGGTCTCCAGCTCGGCGAGCTCGGCCAGGGTCTCACCGCGGCCGGCCTCGAGTTCCTCGCGCTGCTGCATCTGCCGGCGCCATTCGATCTCGGCGAGCCGCGCCTCCTGCCCGAGCCGGCCCAGCTGTTCGTAGATCGAGGAGATGGCGGCGTCGGACTCGTTGAGCGCCGCCAGCGCGTGCTCGGCCGCATCGCGCCGGGCCGCCTGCTCGGCCAGCGCCCCGGACAGCGCGGCGCCCAGTTCGGCGGTCTGGGTCTCGGCGGCGGCCAACTCGGCGCGCGCCTTCTCGATGGTGGAGGTGATCTCCAGCGTCGAAGGCTTGCGGTCCGAACCGCCGCTGACCCAACCCGGGCCCACCAGGTCACCCTCGAGGGTCACCGCCCGCAGCCGCGGCCGGTCGGCCACCAGATCCAGCCCGGCGCTCAGGTCCTCGACCACCACCACGTCGGCGAGCATCGCGGTGATCGCCCCGCGCAGCCGCGCCGGGGTCTCGACGAGGTCCAGCGCCCACTGCGCCCCGGCGGGCAGCGATTCGCTCGCCCGCGCCGGTTCCGGCCAGTCCCCCACCACGATCGACGCGCGGCCCCCGTCGGCGCTCTTGAGCGCCTCGACCGCCGATCGCGCCGCCGACGAGGACTCAGCGGCCATCGCGTCGGCCACCGATCCCAACACCGCGGCCAGCGCGGGCTCGTAGCCCGAGCGCACCTTCAGCAGGTTGGCCACCGACCCGAAAAGTCCGTCGCCGCTGCGGTTTTCGGCCAGCCAGGCCGAACCGTCCTTGCGGTCCAGGCCGACCGACAGCGCCTCGATGCGGGCCAGCAGCGAGGCGACCAGACGTTCGGCGCCGCGTTCGGCCGCCTGCAGTTCGGCCACCCGCTCGTCGGCCAGCCGCAGCGCCGCCACGCTGCGGTCGTGGTGCTCGTCGAGCCCGAGTTCGCTCTGATCCAGCTCGCCGACCCGGCTCTGCACGGTCTCGAACTCGGCCTGGGCGGCCTCCATCCGCCCGGCGGCGTCCTCGATGCCCTGGGTGAGCCGCCCCACCCGCTCGTCGATCGACTCGACGCGGGCCCGCATGGTCTCCACCTGCCCGGCCAGGCGGGCCAAACCCTCCCGGCGATCCGCCTCGGCGCGCACCGCGGCCATGTGCGCGCGCTCGGCCTCGGCGGCCACCTGCTCGGCGCGGGTCAGCTCGGCGCGGGCGGCCTCGGCCCGGATCCGGGCCTGTTCGAGCTCGTCGAGCAGCTCCTGTTCCAGGGCGGCAACCTCGTCGGCCTCGGCCTCGAGCTCCTCGGGATCCCGCCCGCCGGTCTGGACCGGCTCGGCCTCCAGCAGCTGCGCGCGTTCGGTCGCGATCCGCACCGTCGCGCCGACCCGCTCGGCCAACGCCGAGAGCCGGAACCAGGTTTGCTGGGCGGCGTCGGCGCGCTCGCTGAGGCTGCCGACCGCGCTCTCGTGCGCACCCAGCTCCTCGAGGGCGGCCGCGTGCCGTTCGGCGGCCTCCTCGTGCTCCTTGCGCAGCATGGCCTCGGTGCCGCCGACGCCGTCGAACTCGGCCTGGCGCTGCACCAGGTCGTCGGCGGCCAGCCGCAGCCGGGCGTCGCGCAGGTCGGCCTGGATGGTCTGGGCCCGGCGCGCCATCTCGGCCTGGCGGCCCAGCGGTTTGAGCTGCCGTCGCAGCTCGGTGGTCAGGTCGGTCAGCCGGGCCAGGTTCGCGGCCATTCCATCGAGCTTGCGGACCGCCTTTTCCTTGCGTTTGCGGTGCTTGAGCACCCCGGCGGCCTCTTCGATGAACGCGCGCCGATCCTCGGGGCGCGATTCCAGGATCTGCGAAAGCCGGCCCTGTCCCACGATGACGTGCATCTCCCGGCCGATGCCGGAGTCGCTGAGCAGTTCCTGGACGTCCATCAACCGGCAACTGCTGCCGTTGATCTCGTATTCGCCGGCGCCGTCGCGGAACATCCGCCGGGTGATCGACACCTCGGAGTAGTCGATGGGCAGTGCGTTGTCGGAGTTGTCGATGGTGACGGTCACCTCGGCGCGGCCCAGCGGCGCCCGCGAGGACGTGCCGGCGAAGATGACGTCCTCCATCTTGCCGCCGCGCAGCGTCTTGGCGCCCTGCTCGCCCATCACCCAGGCCAGCGCGTCGACGACGTTCGATTTGCCGGACCCGTTGGGGCCGACGACGCAGGTGATTCCGGGCTCGAAACGCAGAGTCGTCGGCGAGGCGAAGGACTTGAAGCCCTTCAACGTCAGACTCTTGAGGTGCATGGCGTGCCAGCGTACCGGCCGCGGTTGGCTCAGCGTTCGACGAAACCCTCGATCGGCGCGGGATTCTGCGACCAGTCCCAGACCACGTTGTCGACCGTGCCGGGGGTCGACGGCCCGCGCAGCAGCTCGAGCAGCCGCTCACAGGCCTCCCGGGACCCCTGGGCAACCACCAGCACCCGGCCGTCGGCCTGGTTCTTCGCGTAGCCCGTCAACCCCAGTTCGAGCGCGCGGGACCGCGTCCACCAGCGGAAACCCACGCCCTGGACGTGACCGTGCACCCACGCCGTCAACCGCGTGGCGGCGTCGGCGGGGCCGGTCATGACGCGGTGTCGGCAATCTCGAAGCTGACCTCGGTGCCGGATTTGAGCGTGCGCCCCACCGTGCAGACCTGGTCGATGGCCCGGTTGACCACGACGCGCAGCCGCTCGGCCTCGGCCTCGGTGAGCCCCGACAGGTCGAGCACCAGGGTCTCCGACAGGTGCGGGTAGCGCTCCTGTTCCCGGTCGGCCGGGCCGGAGACCTCGATCGTGGCCTGGTAGTCGTCGCCGAGCCGACGGGCCAGCGGCGCGTCGCTGCTCATCCCGCTGCAGGCCGCCAGCGCGATCTTCATCAGCTCGCCCGGGGTGAACACGCCGTCGACGTCCTCGGAGCCGACAAGCACCTCGGCCCCGCGCGAACTGCGCCCGGTGTAGCGGCGGGCGCCTGTGCGCTCGACCCACAGTTTGGTCATGCTTGCTCCTTTGTTGTGCGCCGCACCCGCGGGCGCGGCTGGCAGCGTGGACAGTAGAACGACGAGCGGTTCATGAACTTCTCCCGCCGGATCAGCGCGCCGCAGCGCCGGCACGGCTCCCTCTCGCGCCCGTAGGCGTCCAGGGACCGGTCGAAGTACCCGGACTCCCCGTTGACGTTGACATACAGCGCGTCGAACGACGTCCCACCCTGCGCCAGCGCCTCCTGCATCACCTCGGCGGCGGCGTTCAGCGCCTCCCGCAGCTGGGGCCGGGTCAGTTTCTCCGCCGGCCGCGCGCCGTTGATCCGGGCGCGCCACAGCGCCTCGTCGGCGTAGATGTTGCCGATGCCGGAGACCACCGTCTGGTCGAGCAGCTGGCGTTTGATCTCGGAGTGCTTGCGCCGCAACACCGTAACCACCGCATCGGGGTCGAACAGCGGGTCCAGCGGGTCGCGGGCGATGTGCGCGACGGGCTCGGGCAGCACCGAACCGTCGACCTCGACCAGGTCGGCGAGCTGCCAGCCGCCGAAGGTGCGTTGATCGACGAAACTCAGGGTGGTGCCGTCGTCGAGCAGGGCGGCGATCCGGACGTGATCGGAGCGCGGCACCGGACCGATCAGCATCTGGCCGCTCATCCCGAGGTGCACCACCAGCGCCTCCTCGGTGGACAACACCAGCCAGAGGTACTTTCCGCGCCGGCCCGTCTCGATGATCCGGGCATCGAGCAGCCGCGCGGTCAGATCCGCGGGCCCGGCCTCGTGGCGGCGCACGGCGCGCGGGTGGTGCACGCGCACCGCGCTGATCGACCGGCCCAGGACGTGGCTCGCCAGGCCGCGACGGACCACCTCCACCTCGGGCAGTTCCGGCATGTCAGCCCTGGTCCAGCGCAGTCCACGCCGTGGCGGCCGCCTTCTGCTCGGCTTCCTTCTTCGACCGGCCCACCCCGGCTCCGTATTCGGTGTCCATCACCACGACGGTGGCGGTGAACTGCTTGTCGTGGTCCGGCCCGGTGGCGGTGACCAGGTAGGTCGGCGTCCCGAGGCCGCGCGCGGCCGTCAGTTCCTGCAGGCTGGTCTTCCAGTCCAGCCCGGCCCCCAGTGTCGGCGCGGTGTCGAGCAGGGCGCCGAACAGCCGCAGGATGACCTCGCGGGCCACCTCGATGCCGTGCTCCAGATACACCGCGCCCAGCAGCGACTCCATGCCGTCGGCCAGGATGCTGGACTTGTTGGCACCGCCGGTGTTCATCTCGCCGCGGCCCAGCAGCAGATGCGCCCCCAGACCGTCCTCGGTCAGCCCGCGCGCGACGTCGGCCAGGGCCTGGGTGTTCACCACCGAGGCACGCAGCTTGGCCAGATCACCCTCGGAGCGCTCCGGGTGCCGGTGGAACAGTTCGTCGGTGATGGTCAACCCCAGCACGGCGTCGCCGAGGAACTCCAACCGCTCGTTGGTGGGTAGACCCCCGTGTTCATAGGCGTAGCTGCGGTGGGTCAGGGCCAGGGTCAGCAGCTCCCCGGGCAGGTCGACACCGAGCGCGTCGAGCAACGGCTGCGTCGTCGACTCCGCCATCTCGGGGGTATTCGTCATTCGGAATCCTGGGACGGATCAACAACTTTCAGATCGGCGAGCTTGGCCCAGCGGGGATCGATCAGTTCGTGTGAATGCCCCGGTTCGGCGTCGGCCATGACGATGCCGCACTGCGGGCACAGGCCCTGGCAGTCCGGCGAGCACACCGGCGACAGCGGCAACTCCAGCCCGACGGCGTCGATGATCGCCTGCTCAAGGTCGACGGTGTCGTCGACCACGTGGCCGACCTCGCCCTCCTCGCTGCTCTGTTCGGTAGCGCTGTCGGGGTAGGCGTAGAGCTCGGTGAGGTCGATGCGCACGGTGGACGTCATGGGCGTCAGACACCGCGAGCATTCGCCGGCGGTCGGGGCGGTGACGCTGCCGGTCACCAGGACGCCCTCGGAGACCGATTCCAGCCGCAGATCGAGGTCCAGCGGCGCGCCGGCCTCGATCGCGAGCAGGTCGAGTCCGATGCGGATGGGACTCGCAACGGTCTCGGTGATGGTGGTCATGGACCCGGGGCGCCGCCCCAACCTCGACACATCGAAGGCCAACACCGAGCGTGGCTGCCGTTGCGTTGCCGCCGCCCGTGCACGTGACATAGTTTTCGATTCTACTTGCGCGGCCCGGACGGCCCCGCGACAGCTTGTCCGAATCACCGGGATTATTAGTCCGCGGGCCCCCTCGACCGGCCCTGGGCCACACCGAATGCCGTGGCCCGCCCGGCGCGGTCGGGCGCACCCGGCGCCCCCGCGCGCAGCACGCCCCCACAATGGCGGTCGTGACAATCAAGCTGCACTGGTTTCTTCCCACCTACGGCGACAGCCGCTCGATCGTGGGCGGCGGGCACGGCACCCCGGTCGGGAGCGCCCACAGCGACCGCGAGGCCAGCATCGACTACCTGGCGTCGATCGTGCGGTCCGCCGAGACGTTCGGTTTCACCGGGGCCCTGATCCCGACCGGCGCGTGGTGCGAGGACGCCTTCGTCACGGCCGCGCTGTTGGCCCGCGAGACCTCGACGCTGGCCTTCCTGGTGGCGTTTCGTCCGGGTCTGATCAGCCCGACGCTGTCGGCCCAGATGGCCGCGACGTTCGCGCGCCACGCGCCGGGCCGCATCCTGCTCAACGTCGTCGTCGGCGGCGAGGCCCACGAGCAGCGGGCCTTCGGGGATTACCTGGACAAGGACGGCCGCTACGAGCGGGCCGACGAATTCCTCGACATCGTCCGCCGGCTGTGGGCCGGCCAGACCGTCAGCACGACCGGCAACTACATCTCGGTGGATCAGGCCGCCCTGGCCCAACCGCCCAGCCCGGTGCCGCCGCTGTACTTCGGCGGCAGCTCGCCGGCCGCGGGGCCGGTGGCCGCCCGCCACGCCGACGTCTACCTGACCTGGGGCGAGCCACCCGAGGCGGTCCGGGAGAAGATCGCCTGGATCTCGGCGCTCGGCGAGCGGGAGGGCCGCAAGCTGCGCTTCGGCATCCGGCTGCACACCATCTCGCGGGACAGTGCGGCCGAGGCCTGGGCCCAGGCCGACCGGTTGATCGCCGCCCTCGACGACGACACCGTGCGCAAGGCGCAGGCCGGGCTGGCCCGCAGTCAGTCCGAGGGGCAGCGCCGGATGTCGGCTCTGCACGAGAAGCACCGCGCCGCGGGCTCCTGGCACGACGCGCGCAGCCTCGAGATCGCGCCGAACCTGTGGTCCGGCGTCGGGCTGGTGCGGGGCGGCGCGGGTACGGCCCTGGTCGGTAGCCACACCGAGGTCGCGGACCGCATTGCCGAATACGCCGCCGTCGGCATCGACGAATTCATCTTCTCCGGGTACCCGCACCTCGAGGAGCTGTACTGGTTCGGTGAGGGCGTGGTGCCGATTCTGCGCGAGCGCGGGCTGTTCGACGCGGGCATCCCCGAGCGGTCGGCGGCGGCGCCGATTCCGTTCGTCGGGGCCGCGCGGTGACGACCCAGGCGCTCGAGGTCGCGCGCGACCTGGCCGACACCTTCGCCGCCGGCGCCGCCGAGCGCGACGCGCATCGCGAACTGCCGACCGAGGCGGTCCGGGCGCTGAAATCTTCGGGGCTGCTGGCGCTTTCGGTCCCGGTCAAGTTCGGCGGTCTGGGCGTGCCGGCGACGGTGCTGACGGAGGTGTTCCGGCTGTTCGCCGCGGCGGACCCGTCGTTGGCGCAGATTCCCCACTCGCACTTCACCTTTCTGGAGGCGCTGCGCCTGCAGGGTTCGCGGTCTCAGCAGTCCTTCTTCTACGGCCTGGTCCTGGACGGGGCGCTGCTCGCCAACGCGCAATCGGAGCGCGGGCCGCACCCCATCGACGTGGACACCACCCGCCTGACCCCCACGCCGTCGGGCGATTTCGTGCTCGACGGCCGAAAGTTCTATTCGACCGGCGCGCTGTTCGCCGACTGGCTGGTGGTGCGGGCCTCGCTGTCCGACGGCACGCTGGACACCCCGACGGCGGCCACGCCCAAGGTGATCGCGTTCGTCCCGGCGGACGCCCCGGGCGTCGAGGTGGTCGACGACTGGGACGGCATGGGGCAGCGCACCACGGCCTCGGGCACCGTCACCCTGGACCGCGTCGCCGTGCCGCCCGACCATGTCGTGGGTTTCAGCGACATCTTCGGCGTCCCGACCCTGTACGGGGCGCGAGCCCAGTTACTGCATGCCGCAATCGATGTCGGCATCGCCACCGGGGCACTGGCGGAGGGGGTCCGGCAGGCGGGCCGCGCCCGGCCGCACTTCGAGGCGAACGTGGGCGCGGCGGCCGAGGACCCCACGCTGATCGCGGTGGCCGGTGAGTTGGCCGTCACGGTGCGCGGCGCGCAGGCGCTGCTCGGCGAGGCGGCCCGCCAGGTCGAGGCTGCGGCGGCGCACCTGACCGCCGATACCGCGGCCGCCGCGTCGGTCGCGGTGGCCACGGCCAAGGTCGCCGCGGTCCGCGCTGCCCTGGAGGCCTCCAGCGCCCTGTTCGAACTCGGTGGCACCCGCAGCGCTACCGCGGCCGGAAACCTGTCGCGGTTCTGGCGCGACGCGCGCACCCACACCCTGCATGACGCGACGCGCTGGAAGCTGCAGCACATCGGCCGCTACACGCTGTCGGCGACGCCCCCGCCGCGGCACGGCCAGCTGTAGGGGTTTCCCCTCAGCGCTGCACGTAGTCGTGCGTACCCGCGGCCGTGCGCAGCTGGTGGCGGCCACGGCTGACCGAGCGCAGCGTGCCGTTGAGGTGGTCCTCGAACTCGGCCAGCTTGTTGTCGACGTAGATGTCGCACTCGCCGCGCAACCGGTCGGCCTCGGCGTGGGCGGCGTCGATCAGCCGGGTGGCCTCGGCGGTGGCCGAGTTGACGACCTCGGTCTGCGACACCAGGCGCTGCTGCTCCTTGATGCCTTCCTGGACGGCCTTCTCGTACGACAGGTTGCCGCTTTCGACCAGGCGATCCGCCTCGGCCTGGGCCCGGCTGATGCTGGCCTCGTAGTCGCGCTTGGCGACCATCGACAGCCGGTTGGCCTCCTCGGTGGCCTCCCCGACCATCCGCTCGCAGTGCTGGCGGGCCTCGGCGACCATCCGGTCGGCCTGGGCTTTCGCGTCGGCGAGCAGCCGGTCGGCCTCGGCGCGGGCGTGGTTCAGCGTCGAGTCGGCCTCCTGGGTCGCGGAGGCGACCATGCCGTCGGCGTGTTGTTTGGCGTCGCGCAGCATGCCGTCGCGCGCGTCGAGGACGTCCTGGGCATCGTCGAGCTCACCCGGGATGGCGTCCTTGATGTCGTCGATCAGTTCCAGCACGTCACCGCGGGGCACCACGCAGCCGGCCGTCATCGGGACGCCACGGGCCTCCTCGACGATGGCACCCAATTCATCGAGAGCTTCGAATACTCGGTACACGGCGCAACCCTCCAGGTTGTATCCCACACGGATGTTGTTACTAGTGTGCCTGGTGTTATGCCTGTGACTGTGTTGGCGACGCCGGTGTGTCGCGGGTCAGCCGCGCAATTTCTCCTGTACCCGGCGGTGGACGACGTCTGGCAGCAGCGCCGACACGTCGCCGCCGAGGGTGGCGACCTCCTTCGCCAGCGACGACGACACGAACGAGTAGGACGGGGCGGTCGCCACAAAGAAGGTGTCGATTCCGGCGATGTGGCGGTTCATCTGCGCCATCTGCAGCTCGTACTCGAAGTCGGTGCCGGTGCGCAGACCCTTGACGATCGCGGTCAGCCCACGCTCCTTGGCGAAATCGACCACCAGCCCGCGGCCGGACTCCACCCGCACGTTGGGCAGGTGCCGGCACGACTCCTCGATGAGCTCGATGCGCTCCTCGAGGGTGAACATGCCCTTCTTGTTGGGATTGACCAGCACCGCGACGATCACCTCGTCGAACTGCACCGCGGCGCGTTCGAAGACATCGAGATGCCCCAGCGTCACGGGGTCGAAGGATCCTGGGCAGACGGCGCCACTCATGGATGACGACCGTAGCAGGCCAGTTCCAGCCGGGTGTCGCCGTATTTCCGCGCGCGCAACGGTGTCCAGTTCGTCGGCCAGCGCAGCGCCCCGCCGCGCCCGCGCTCCACCACGGCCACCGTGCCTTCGTCGACCCAACTGTGGTCGGTCAGCACGGCCAGCACCGCCTCCACATCGGCGTCGGGCACCTCATAGGGCGGGTCGGCGAACACCAGATCGACCGGCGCCGCGGCACCCGCTGCCAGGAAGGCCGGCACGGACGCCCGGCGCAGGGTGGCACCCCGCAGGGCCAGCGTCGCGATGTTCTCGGTGATCACCGCGGCCGCCCGCGCGTCGGACTCCACGAAGATCGCCTCGGCCGCGCCGCGTGACAGCGCCTCGAGGCCCAAGGCGCCCGACCCCGCGTACAGGTCCAGCACGGAAATGCCCTCGAAGTCCATTCGCGCCGCGAGCACGTTGAACAGCGACTCGCGCACCCGGTCGGTGGTCGGCCTGGTCCCCCGGGACGGCACCGCGATCCGGCGGCCGCCCGCGGTGCCCGCGACGATCCGGGTCAGCTGACCACCACCAGTAGGTCGCCGCCTTCGACTTGTGCGGTTTCCGATACGGCGACACGTTCGACGGTGCCGGCCTTGGGTGCGGTGATGGCGGCCTCCATCTTCATGGCCTCGATGGTGGCCACGGTCGCGCCGGCCTCGACGGTGTCGCCTTCGGCGACGCTGATGGTCACCACCCCGGCGAACGGGGCGGCGACGTGATCGGCGTTGGTGCGGTCGGCCTTCTCCGCGGCCGGCACAGCCGAGGCGATACCGCGGTCGCGGATCAGCACTGGGCGCAGCTGCCCGTTGAGGATGCACATCACCGTGCGCATGCCGCGCTCATCGGCCTCGGAGATGGCCTCCAGCCCGATCAGCAACTCCACGCCCTTTTCCAGCTTGACCCGGTGCTCCTCACCGCGACGCAAACCGTAGAAGAACTGGTTGGCGCTGAGCTGGCTGGTATCGCCGTACTCGTCGCGATGCTCCTCGAACTCCTTGGTCGGCCCCGGGAACAGCAACCGGTTCAGCGTCGCCCGGCGTTCGGACCCGGGCGCGGCCAGCAGCGCCTCGTCCTCGGCGGAGAGCTCTTGGACCGGTTTGGCCGGCCCGCGGCCCGCCAGCGCCTTGGTGCGCAACGGCTCCGGCCACCCACCCGCGGGCTCGCCGAGTTCGCCACGCAGGAATCCGATCACACTGTCGGGGATGTCGTAGCGGCCCGGATCGGCGGCGAACTCCTCGGCGGTGATGCCCGCGCCCACCAACGCCAACGCCAGATCCCCCACCACCTTGCTCGACGGGGTCACCTTCACCAACCGACCCAGCACCCGGTCGGCGGCGGCGTAGTTGGTCTCGATCTCCTCGAAACGATCCCCCAGCCCCAGCGCGATGGCCTGCTGGCGCAGGTTGCTCAACTGCCCGCCCGGAATCTCATGGCTGTATACCCGGCCGGTCGGGGCCGGCAGACCGGACTCGAACGGCGCGTACATCTTTCGCAGCGCCTCCCAGTACGGCTCCAATTCACAGACCGCGTTCAGCGACAACCCGCTGTCGTGGTCGGTGTGCGCCGCGGCCGCCACGATCGAACTCAGCGCCGGCTGACTGGTGGTCCCCGCCAACGGTGCGGCTGCCCCGTCGACCGCATCCGCGCCGGCCTGCCAGGCCGCCAGATACGTCGCCAACTGACCGCCCGGGGTGTCATGAGTGTGCACGTGCACCGGCAGGTCGAACCGCGATTTCAGCGCCGCGACCAACCGCGCCGCCGCCGGCGGCCGCAACAACCCGGCCATGTCCTTGATGGCCAGCACGTGCGCGCCCGCGGTCACGATCTGCTCGGCCAGCTTCAGGTAGTAGTCCAGGGTGTAGAGCTGCTCACCCGGATCACTGAGGTCCCCGGTGTAGGACATCGCGACTTCGGCCACCGCGGTGCCGGTCTCGCGCACCGCGTCGATCGCCGGCCGCATCGAGTCGACGTTGTTGAGCGCATCGAAAATCCGGAAGATGTCCACCCCGGTGGCCGTGGCCTCCGCCACGAACGCCGACGTCACGATCTCCGGGTACGGGGTGTACCCCACCGTGTTGCGCCCGCGCAACAGCATCTGCAGGCAGATGTTGGGCAACGCCTCCCGCAGCCCCGCCAGCCGCTCCCACGGATCCTCCTTGAGGAACCGCAGCGCCACGTCATAGGTCGCCCCGCCCCAACATTCCATCGACAACAGCTCCGGTGTCATCCGCGCGATGTACGGCGCCACCATCAACAGTCCCGTGGAGCGAATCCGGGTCGCCAGCAGCGACTGATGGGCATCGCGGAAGGTGGTCTCGGTGACCTTCAACCCCGGCGTATCCCGCATCCAGCGGGCGAACCCCTCGGGCCCCAACTCCACCAGCCGCTGCTTGGAACCCGCCGGCGGCGGCACCGACAAATCCACCGACGGCAACTTGTCCTGCGCATACACCGTCGTCGGGCGCTGCCCGTGCGGCTGATTGACGGTGACGTCGGCCAGATAATTCAAGATCTTCGTACCGCGATCAGCCGAGGACCGCGCGGTCAGCAGCTGCGGACGCTCATCGATGAACGACGTCGTCACACGGCCGGCCAGAAAATCCGGGTCGTCCAGAACCGCCTGCAGGAACGGAATGTTCGTCGACACCCCGCGGATCCGGAACTCGGCGACCGCACGCCGGGCCCGGCGCACCGCGGTGGCGAAATCCCGTCCGCGACAGGTCAACTTCACCAGCATCGAATCGAAGTGCGCGCTGACCTCCGCACCCAGATTGCTCCCGCCGTCCAGCCGAATCCCCGCACCCCCCGGCGACCGATACGCCGTGACGCGACCGGTATCCGGACGAAATCCGTTGGCGGGGTCCTCGGTCGTGATCCGGCACTGCAACGCCGCCCCGTGCGGGACGATCGCCTCCTGGGACAAACCCAGATCTGCCAACGACTCACCGGCAGCGATCCGCAACTGTGAGGACACCAAATCCACATCGGTGATCTCCTCGGTCACCGTGTGCTCCACCTGGATCCGCGGGTTCATCTCGATGAACACATGGCGGCCACGCTCGTCGAGCAGAAACTCCACGGTCCCCGCGCACGTGTAGCCGATCTGCCGCGCGAACGCGACGGCATCCGCGCAGATCCGTTCCCGCAGCGCCGGATCGAGATTTGGCGCCGGGGCCAACTCGATGACCTTCTGATGGCGCCGCTGCACGCTGCAGTCCCGCTCGTACAGATGGATCACGTCGCCGTGGTTGTCGGCCAGGATCTGCACCTCGATATGGCGCGGGTTGATCACCGCCTGCTCGAGGAACACCGTCGGATCACCGAACGCCGACTCCGCCTCCCGGGAGGCCGCATCGATCGCATCGGCCAGATCCGAGAACTCCGAGACCCGCCGCATGCCGCGGCCGCCACCACCGGCGACCGCCTTGACGAACAACGGGAACTGCATCGACTCCGCCGCCGCCAGAAGCTCTTCGGGCGACGACGACGGCGCCGAGGACTCCAGCACCGGCAACCCGGCCGCCTTCGCCGAGGCGATCGCCCGCGACTTGTTACCCGTCAACTCCAGGATCTCCGCCGACGGACCCACAAAGGTGATCCCGGCCGCGCTGCACGCAGCGGCCAATTCGGGGTTCTCCGACAGGAACCCGTAACCCGGGTACACCGCATCCGCCCCGGCCGCTTGCGCCGTAGCGACGATCTCCTCCACCGACAAGTACGCCCGCACCGGATGACCGGCCTCGCCGATCTGATACGACTCATCGGCCTTCAACCGGTGGACCGAATTGCGGTCCTCATACGGGTACACCGCCACCGTCCCCACGCCCAGCTCATAGGCCGCACGAAAGGCACGAATCGCGATTTCACCCCGATTCGCCACCAGTACTTTCGATATCACTGTGGACCCTGCCTGTATGGGGATGCGGTTTTAGATCAGCGTCGACCAGTAATCCCAGAACCTCACCAAGATCATCAACACCAACGCCGTGAACCATAGCGTGACCAGTGACCAGCGCCACTGATAGACGACCGCCAGAACCGGATTTCCGCCCAGCGGTCGCAGCGCGATCGAGGCGACGATGGCCAGCAGCGGGATGACGACCGCCCACACCACCATGCAGTACGGGCACAGCGCACCGATGCGATAGAGGCTCTGAAAGATCAGGTAGTGCACAAACGCGGCACCCAGGGCGGTGCCGAGGGCCAGACCGACCCAATACCACTGCGGTAGCCGCACTTTGGTGACGGCCAACACACCCGTGATGATCACCACAGTGAACGAGATGATGCCGATCAGCGGGTTCGGGAACCCGAAGAAGCCCGCCTGCGGGGTGTTCATCACCGAACCGCAGGACAGCACCGGGTTCAGGTTGCACGACGGCACATAAGCCGGGTTGATCAGCAGCTCAACCTTTTCCACCATCAAGGTGAACGAGGCGACCAGCCCGACGATCCCGGCCAGCAGGATGGCCAGCGCGCTGGGACGACCCACCGCCACCCCGGGCCGGGCTCCGGGGGTGTCCTCCGCCGCTGTCGGCTCGACGACCGGGGCGGTGGAGTCGACGCTCATGGCGCGGGCGCGGGCGCGGGGGGGGCGGGCGCGGGGGCGGGGGCGGGGGTGGCCGGAGCGCTGTCGAGGCCGGGCACCTCGCCCACGATCTCGGTGACCTTGGCGATCAGGTCCTGGGGGGTGCTCTGCTGGTAGTCCTCACCGTTGATCCGGACCGACGGGGTGGCGGTGATGCCGGTCGCCTCCGCGAGGCCGCCGACCATGTCGTTGTACTTACCGCTGTTGATGCACTCGGCGACGCCCTCGGTCACGCCGGCCTGCCGCGCGGTCTCGATCATCGCGTCGTCGGGGGTACCGGTCGGCTGCTGCTGC
Organism: Mycolicibacterium sp. MU0050; assembly: GCF_963378085.1. GTDB lineage: Bacteria > Actinomycetota > Actinomycetes > Mycobacteriales > Mycobacteriaceae > Mycobacterium > Mycobacterium wendilense. Next base: position 3,135,816 of record NZ_OY726395.1, read on the forward strand.
ATGAACAGCGCGGTGTGGAAGCGACGGAACCCTTCCTTGGCGGGGCTGGTGTCGGCGTCGGCCACGCAGTACCCGGCGTTGGCCGCCCGCGTCGAGCCGTTCTGGCTGGCGGGCGAGTCCATGATGCCGAGCATGTAGTAGTCCACGGCCACCGCACCGCTGTTCACCAGCTTGTTGATGGTGGGGCCGAAGGCGGCCTCGAACTGCGCGCAGTGCGGGCACAGGAAGTCCTCGTAGATCGACAGCACGACCTTCGGCTGCTCCCCACCCTCTTCCCGGATGACGGAGGTGGTCTCCACCCGGACGGCCTGGGCCTCGCCGCTCTGGCGCTTGTCGCCGTTGCTGACGATGTAGAACACCAGTCCTACCGCGAAGACCACCACGATGGCGGTCAGGCCGATCTGCACGGCCAGGTTCCGCTTGCGGTCGGCCGCCTTCAGGTCGTACTTGGCGGGGCGTTTCGATGACTTGGCCACGAGTGTGATGATCCTTGCGCTTGCAGGTCTGCGTAAATAGCGCGCTCCAGCCTACCGGCGGCGGCTGGCAGCGCCTCAACTGCGCCGAAGATGGGCCGCCAGCGCAGACACCATCTCCGCGATGGCCTGCCGCACCGCACCGCCCAACTCGTTGAAGTTCACGAAGCCGTGCAGCAGGGCAGTCTTGCGGCGCAGGTCCACCGGCACACCGGCGGCCGCCAACGCCTCGGCGTAGCGCTCCCCCTCGTCGCGCAGCGGGTCGAATCCCGCCGTCAGCACCAGCGCCGGCGGCAATCCCGTCAGGTCGGGGGCGCGCAGCGGTGAGACCCGCGGATCGTCGGCGGCCAGGCCCGACCCCTCGAGATAGGCGGAGCCGCACCAATCGAGATCGCGCTGGGTCAGCACGAAGCCCTCGGCGAACAGCGCCCGAGATCGGCTGGGGGCGACGAGGTCCGTCCACGGGTAGATCAGCAGCTGTAACACCGGCTGCGGCACCGCTTCCGGGCCCGCATCGCGGACGAGCTGGGCGACCGTCGCGGCCAGCGCGCCGCCGGCGCTGTCCCCGCCGACCGCGATGCGCATCGGGTCGGCGCCCAGCCGGGCCGCGTTCTCGGCGGCCCAACGGTAGGCCGCATAGCAGTCGTCGACAGCGGCCGGGGCGGGGTGTTCGGGCGCCAGCCGATAATCCACGGACAGCACCTGGACCTCGGCGTCGCGGCAGATCAGCCGGCACAGCGCGTCATAGGAGTCCAGACCGCCCAGCACGTAGCCGCCGCCGTGGAAGAACACCAGCAGCGGCGGGTCGGCGGCGGCGGGCGGCCGATAGTGCCGGGCGCCGATCCCGGCGCCGCCGTCGGGTCCGGGGATCGAGAGGGCTTCCACCTGAATCTGGGCCGGCGCTCCCCCCATGGCGACACACAGGTCCGTGAACGCCTGCCGACTGGTTGCCACGTCGTGCTCGTCGAGGACCAGGCCGGTCACGCCGTTCAGCCGCAGTGCCGCGACCAGCAGTTGCAGCGTCGGGTCCAGGGTGTTGCCGTCGATCACGACGGCTCCGCCGCCGGCCAGCATCCGCTGCAGACCGGCCGGGATCCGGGGTAGCACTTTCGGGGTGAGCTTCGCACCGACGCGGAGCACCGGCAGCGGCGGCCGGCGCTTGCGCTTCGGTTCGGGCGGCAAGGCATTGGTCACACAGCCGAAGGTAGCCGACACCGCTCGAGCCCACACCCGTTCACTGAGTAAGATCAACAACTCGGATCGGTCCACCTCGCGGCCGAGCATCACCCGTAACACGTGACTTTCAGGCAGGTGCGATGACGTCCAATGGCCAGTCGGCAGCAGCGGTTCCGGCGATCGGTCTCAATGACGAGAACACAATGCCCGCGCTGGGACTCGGCGTGGGCGGGCTGGATCCGGCGCAGACCGAGGCGGCCGTGGCGACCGCGCTCGAGGTCGGCTACCGCCTGATCGACACCGCGGCCACCTATGAGAACGAAGCCGCCGTGGGCAAGGCGATCCGGGAATCGGGCATCCCCCGCGCCGAGATCTTCGTCACGACCAAACTCGCCAACGCCGATCAGGGCTTCCAGACCGCGCAGGACGCCCTGAAGGTCAGCCTGGATCGCCTGGGCCTGGACTACGTGGACCTCTACCTGGTGCACTGGCCCAACACCAAGCTGGGCAAGTACATCGACAGCTTCGGCGGCATGATGCGGTCCCGCGCGGACGGCCTTACCCGCTCGATCGGCGTCGCCAACTTCACCCCCGAGAACCTCACCGACCTGATGGACCTGACCTACGTGGTGCCCGCGGTCAATCAGATCGAGCTGCATCCCCTGCTCAACCAGGCCGAACTGCGGGCCGCCCACGCCGAGCACGGCATCGTCACCGAGGCCTACGCGCCGCTGGGCGTCGGCAACCTGCTCGACAACCCCGTCGTGACCGCGGTGGCCGCCGGCTACGAGAAATCCCCGGCGCAGGTGCTGATCCGGTGGAGTCTGCAACTGGGCAACGTCGTGATTCCCCGGTCGTCGTCGACCGAGCGGATCGCCTCGAACTTCGATGTGTTCGATTTCGCCTTGAGTGCCGAGGACATGGACAAGTTGACCGCTCTCGACAGCGGCACCCGGTTCCGGCCCGACCCGGAAACCTATTCCGGAGTTTGATCCGGTTCAGGCCCGCGCGGCCGCGGCGGCCTCGGGGGCCGTCACGGCGCGGGACGCCTCGGTGCGACGCCGCCGATTGACGGCCGCCACCCGGCCGACGAACCTCGGGTCGAACAGGCTTGCCGGCGGGTCGACGAGACCGGTCACCTTCATGAACTGCGCGTGCACCGCGGCGTCACTCTCACAGGCACGCAGCACCCAGTCCGAATAACGCTGGGTGAGTCGGGTCGCGATGGAACGGCGCCCCACCACCTCCGGGAAGGCGAGATCCGAGCCCGCCCCCAGCCGCCAGGCCACCCCGATGGCCTTCGCCGCCGCGTGAAAGTAGCGGCGGGACAGCGCGGTATCGCCGCGGCGCAGCGCCGAGCGCAGAGCCAGCGCCTCCATCGCCGCGACCGACATGCCTTGGCCGTAGATCGGATTGAAGCTGCACATGGCGTCGCCGGTGACCAGCAGCCCGTCCGGGAACCGACGCATCTTGTCGTAGCGCCGCCACTGACTCGACGGCAGCCGATGCTGCACCACCGGCGCCAGTGGCTCACCGGCCGCCACCGCAGCCAACACATGTGGCGGGGCAAAGTCCGCCGCGTACGCCAGCATTCCGGTCAGTCCGCGGGGCGGTTGGCGCCCGCACATCCCGAAGACCGTGAAGATCCACGTGTCATTTTCGTTGTGGTTCATGGCCATTCCCGTCGGTCGCCCCGGCGCCGGGCCGATCAGGACCACCTCCTGGCTCAGCGCGCCCGCGGGTAGCCGCAATGATTGGCTGACGTAGGTGGTGCGTACCGCGATGTGGTCCTCCGGCGGCCGCTCGTACCCGAGGCTCTCCAGGAAAGCCGGTGTGTGGGCGGCGCGGCCCATCGCGTCGAGCACCAGATCCGCCGTCAGCACCTGCTCGCCGCCGTCGGCGGTGGCGATCCGCACGCCGGTGACTCGACGGCCGTCGTCGCCGGCCACCAGTCCGAGCACTTCGCGTCGATCGAGAATCGTGGCGTTGGGCAGTTCGGCGACGCGGCGGCGGACCTGAGCCTCCAGCAACGGCCGACTCGGTTGGTACATCCCAATCCAGTTGCCGGCCAACGGCGATTGCCCCGTCGGCACCATGCGGTGACCGCCGAAGGAGGTGTGCAGCCGGGACAGATCGCCGTCGCGCCAGACGGGGGCGCCTTCGGCGACCAGCTGCTCCAGGATGCCGGGGAACAGTTCTTCCAGGGTTTGCGCCCCGCGCGCCAGCAGCGCGTGGGGGTGCCGCCACTGCGGGACGCCTCGGCGCGGGGCCGATCCATCGCACAATGCGTCGCGCTCCACCAACGTCACCCGGTCGTAGAAATCTGCGAGGACGGCCGCGCCGAACAGCCCGCCCATGCTGGCCCCGAGTACGACGGCGTGATCACCAAGTTTGTTCATCGGAACACCTCCCCTTCCAGGGTCAGGCGCGCGGTGGGACGGGCCTAGAGTGATCGGCTACTCACTCTCTTCAGCAAATCTCGACACAGCTTCCACAGCCGTGTACACTCGAACGTATGTTCGAAGGGTCTTCGCCGGGTGAGTTGGTCACGGTGGTCGAGGACGCTTGCCGTGCGGAGGCGGCGATCCATGCTCGGCGGGCGGCGGCGATCGCGGCGTTGTTGTGGCGGCGCACCGCTGAGGCCGAGGGCCACGACCGCGACGATCCGGGTTATGCGTTGATCACCGGGTTCAACCGCACGTGTGCGGAGGTGGGTGCGGCGATGAACACCGCCCCGTTTTCCGCGCGGCGCCTGGTGGCCCAGGCCGAGGCGCTCGATGTCCGGTTGCCGCGGGTGGCGGCGCTGTTGGCCGAGGGGAAGATCAGCTGGTCGGAGACCGCGGCGATCATCACCGGCACCGACTACGTGGCCGCCGAGGTGATGCCCGCGGTGGATGCCGCGGTGGCCGAGAAGATCACCGGCTGGGACTGCTGGTCGCGGCGGCGGCTGCTCAACGCCGTCGCTGCCACCGTCAATGCTCTCGATCCCGAGGCCGCCAAGGAGCGCCGCAAGACCGCCGACACCGACCGCCGGGTCAGGCTCACGACCCAGCCCAACGGGATGGCGCGCCTGGATGCCCAGCTGGGTGCGCCGGCGGCGGTGCTGTTCGATCGGCGCCTCACCGAGATGGCCCGTGGGGTCTGTGGCGAGGATCCACGCACCCTGGATCAGCGTCGCGCCGATGCGATGGCCGCCCTCGGTGAAGGCCGCTCGACGCTGGTGTGTGGCTGCCCGAACGCGGAGTGCCCCGCGCGCGTCGAGGCTTCGGCCGCCAGTGGGCGGGTGGTCATCAACGTCATCGCCAGCGCTGAGACGCTGACCGGCCGCAGCGAGGATCCGGGCTATCTCGATGGTTACGGGGTCATCGATGCTGTGCAGGTTCGTGCGCTGGCCGAGGCCGGGGCGGTGCTGCGGCCGACCGCCAAACCCGGGGCCGAGGCCGATGAGGTGTTGCGGCATCAGCCCGGTGCGGCGGTGGCCCGTTGGGTCCGGTGCCGCAGTCTGACGTGCAGTTTTCCGGGGTGTAACCGGTCGGCCTGGCGTGCTGATCTCGACCACACGGTGCCGTTCGATCACCGGCATCCCTTCGGTGGTGGCTGGACGTTGGCCGGCAACCTCGATGCGAAATGCCGTGAACATCACCGGTTGAAGACCTTCCACACCGGTGCGGGTGGCTGGCAGAACACGCAACGTCATGACGGGACGGTGGAATGGATCTCGCCGACCGGGCGGGTCTACCGCAGCACCCCTGACGGTGCCGAGCTGTTTGCCGACATCGCCGTCGCGTGTGCGACGCCGGCGCCGTTGCCGCGTAACCGTCAGGCCGAGAAGGCCCGCCGCACCCGCCTGGCCCGCGAGGGGTTGGCGGTCAAACGTGCGGCCAACACCGAAACCCAACGCCTCAACGAGGCCCGCGCCCAGGAAATCGACCTACGCCAATGGCGCAACGAAGTCCGCCGCCGCCTGCACCTGCTCAAAGGCGCCCCCAGCACCAGCCCCTTCTGCAGCTGGGTCAACGACCCACCCGAAGACGAAACCATCACCGCCGACTGGCGACCCCCACCACCAGAACCCACCCCCGACCACGACCAACCACCCTTCTGAGGGTGCCGCTATGGGCGCCAGTCAGCGGTTCGCGCACGGTCAATAGCGGCCTCGGTACCGAGTTCATAACGTAGTTCGGGGTTGTCGACGTAGGTTTGCACATACCGGAACAATTGGTAGGGGTCGACATCGAACGGCCGAAAGTCGATTTGGATCATCGGGATATTCGGCAAACGTTCCATACGCCATATGCGCGTTGTATCTCGACGAATCCAGTGGGCGTTGGCATACCCGCCTACAATGACGACCGGCAAACTCTCATAACCGATGAAGGTCATCATCACCCCGGCGATATCAGGCCAGTCCAACCGGGACTCGAAGCTCCAACCACGGTGCGTAATTCCCCGACCTGACAAGGTAATTCGCCCACGGCGGATGCGTCCGGCCGCCACGGTGATGAGGAACGACACGAACACCATTCCCATCGCGCCCGCTATCACGGCGGCACCGGGGAAACCCCTGTCCTGATGGATAGGTATCTCAATGGCCGCCATGACGCAGAAAACCGCAAAACATGTCATCATGGCAATGAGGATGACGAACGGCCATAGTGCATAACGGATCTCGGCCCCCGGCACACCGTCAACCTCGACCCGGCGGATCGCAGCCGAAAGCTCTATGCGTCGGTAGCGGCCGACTATCGGGAATACCGCCATCAGAGCGACTGCTAACGCGAACAGCAGGCAGTATCTCAGCGCAGTAAGGTTTCCCTCTCGCGCGGCCATGATGCCGAGGATCGCCGAGATAACTGCTATTGCAGTCGAACCCGCAACCGTGGCCCACAAGCGCGTATCGGCACGTGTATTTCCGGACCCTTCGTGGCGATTCGGATTCTCAGAAGACTGCATTCCACGCACTCTTCGCCAGGCCACCGATGGCGCTACCGACGCTGTCGATACCGTTCTCCGGTCCCACCCCACGCACAGGAACCAGGCTGCCGATCGCAGCGCCGGCCCGCACGCCCGCCGCGAGGGCCTGGTCAACGCCTTTACCGTTCGTCCCGCCCTTATCCCCGTCATGCCTCACTGTGCGGGAGGCCAGAGCCAGCATCACACCAACCACCCTTCTAAGCCGCGGGGCAGGTGGCTGCCGCGTCCCGCAGCACCCCCGCGGACGGCGCGTCCACCGGCAACTCGTACCCACGCAGCACCTCGATGAACTGCATCGCGTACTGGCAGTGGAAGGCGGTGTTCGGCGGCATCCAGGTCGCCGGTTCGGCGTCTCCCTTGTCCTGATTGGCCTGTCCCTGCACCGCCAGCAGGTTGGCGGGATCGTTGGCGAATCGCTTGCGCTGCCGGTCATCCCAGTGCCGCGCCCCGAGGTCCCAGGCCAACGCCAACGGCACCAGGTGGTCGATCTGGACCGACGCGCCGGTCTGATTCCCACGCACGAAAGCCACCGTCGCATTGGTGTACGGGTCGTGCAGGGTGCCGGTGGCGACCGCCGTCGGGCAACGCGTGATCGCGACGTAGGTCTTGTCCACCAGGTCCCGGTCGAGGATGTCGTTGCGGGTATCGCACCCGTTGCGCCCACCCGGGGCCGCGTTGTCGTCATCCCAGGCGTCACCGAAGGCCGCCCGGTGATAGTCATAGCCGCGAATCCGCGCCGGGATCACCGCGATTCCGGCCAGCACGTCCACACCGGGTGCCACGGTCGGCGGCGCGTCGGCCGCCTGCGCAAGGCTGTCGCGATCGCCGGCAGCAACCACCACCTGAACAGCCACCACCACCGCCAGCACCGCAGCCGCGACCAGCCAGAGCAGCGACGTCCGCCTCACGACTTGTCCAGGTACTCGATGCGGTCGGTGTCGCTGAAGGGCGCGGCCAGCAGCGCCATCCCCTGGTTCGCGGGATCCTGCGGATACAGTTCCGTGCAATATTCGCGCGCGGTGTCGATGAGTTCCCGGTGCTCGATCAGTGATAGCAGGCGCAACCCGTAGGCCCGGCCGGATTGGTTGCGGCCCAACACATCTCCCTCACGCCGCTCTGCCAGGTCCAGGTCGGCGAGTTCGAACCCGTCCAGGGTCGACGCGACGGACCGCAGCCGCGACCCGGCCTTGGAATGCTCGGGCAGATCGGTCACCAACAGGCACAGGCTCGGATGCGTGCCGCGGCCGATGCGTCCCCGCAGCTGATGCAGCTGGCTGATGCCGAACCAGTCGGCGTCGACCACCACCATCACGGTGGCGTTCGGCACGTCGACCCCGACCTCGATGACCGTGGTGCACACCAACACGTCGATGTCGCCGGCGCGGAAACCCGCCATCACGGCGTCCTTCTCCTCGGGCGTCAACCGCCCATGCATCAAACCCAGCCGCAGCCCCGACAACGGTCCCCGGCTCAGCCGCGCATAGAGGTCCACGACGGCGGTGGCCGTGCGCTTGCCCTCCTCGGCGGAACTCGCCGCCGGCTTGTCGTCGTCGTCGATACGTGGCGCCACCACGTAGGCCTGCCGGCCCGCCGCGACCTCCTCGGCCACCCGCTGCCACGCCCGCTCCAACCAGGCCGGCTTCTGTTGGGCGAAGATGACGTTGGTGGCAATCGGCTGGCGACCGCGCGGCAGTTCCCGCAGCGTCGAGGTCTCCAGATCGCCGTAGACGGTGAGCGCCACCGTGCGCGGGATGGGCGTCGCCGTCATCACCAGCAGATGCGGGGTCACACCGTCACGGGCCTTGGAGCGCAGCTGGTCTCGCTGTTCCACCCCGAACCGGTGTTGCTCGTCGACGACCACCATGCCGAGCCGGTCGAACTCCACCACGTCCTGCAGCAGCGCGTGGGTCCCGATGACGATCCCCGCCTGTCCCGAGGCGATCTGGTCCCGCGCATCGCGTTTCGCGGCCGCCGACATCGACCCGGTCAGCAGCGCGACAGCGGTGGCCTCATCGTCGCCGCCCAGCTGACCGGCCATGGCCAACGGGCCCAGCACATCGCGGATGGAACGGGCGTGCTGCTCGGCGAGGACCTCGGTGGGCGCCAGCATGGCGCACTGGTAGCCGGCGTCGATCATCTGCAGCATGGCGAGCAGCGCCACCACCGTCTTCCCTGAGCCGACCTCGCCCTGCAGCATCCGGTTCATCGGGCGGGTCTTCGCCAGCTCACCGGAGATCACGTCCAGCACCTCGTTCTGGCCACCGGTGAGCTCGAACGGCAGCCGCAACAACAGCGCCGACCGTAAACCGTTGTCGCGCAACGATGCTGCGGGTCCGGCCTCGGACAGCTCGCCGAAGCGGCGCTGCGCCAGCGCCCACTGCAGTCCGACCGCCTCGTCGAAGCGCAGTCGGTGCAGCGCCCGTTCCCGCGGCGCCGGATTCTCGGCCAGATGAACGGCGCGCAACGCCTCGTCCTCGGACACCAGATCCAGTTGGCGCCGAATCGATTCCGGTAGCGGCTCGGGCACCGGGTCCAACACGGCCAGCACCTGCCGGACACACCCGTAGATGTCCCAGCTCTGCAATTTCGAGCTGGCCGGATAGATCGGAAAGAAGTCCCGTTCGAACACCGACAGGTCGAATTCACCGTCGCCCTGTGCGGATTCGGCGATCTTGACCAGCGACTTGGTGCCGCCGCCGGCCTTACCGGTGGGCGAGTCCAGGATCAGAAACCCCGGATGTGTCAGCTGCATGGTGCCGCGGAAGTAGCCGACCTCCCCCGACAGCATCACCTTGGTGCCCTTCACCAGGATGCGCTTGAGGTACTTGGCGTTGAAGAACGTCGCGGTGACCTTGGGCCGCCGATCCCCCAGCGTCACCACCAGATACTCGCGGTACGGCGCGCGATTCATCTTGCGCAGATCAGCGTGGGAGATGGTGTCGACGAAAGTGATGTGTTCGCCCTCGGCGGGCGGCTCGTCGTCCTCGCCGAGCACCGTCGACCCGCGGCTGTACTTGCGCGGGTAGTGGCGCAGCAGGTCGTCGACGGTACGGATCGCGAACGTGGCCTCCAGCAGGTCGGCGGCCTTCTTGCCGACGATGAAGTCCAGCGCGTCCCCGAGTGTGGCCATCGCTATTCCACCCCGATGATCAGCGCGTCCCCGGCGTGACCGGTCTGGTAGGTGAGCAGCTCGGTGCCCAGGTGGTGTCGTTCGACGTGCTCGCGCAGCAGCACCGCAACGTGGTCGTCCACGTCGGCGCCGAGCAGCACCGTCACCAGCTCCCCGCCGACCCCGAGCATCAGGTCGATCAGTCCGCGTCCGGCAGCCACCACGTCGTGACGCACCACCAGCACCTCGTCACCGAAGATCCCCAGTCCGTCACCAACGCGGCAGGGCCCCGCCCAGGTCAGCGCCTCCTGATCGGCGACCCGAACCGACCCGAACCGGGTCGCACCGGCCGCCGCCGCCATCGTGTAGCCGTCGTCGACGGCCTGCCGGGTTGCGTCGTGCACGGCCAAGGCCGCCAGGCCCTGCACCATGGAGCGGGTCGGCACCGGCACCACGTCGACGCCCCAGCCGATCGCCGCCGTGCAGCCGGCCACCAGTTCCTCGGCCGCGACATAGCCATTGGGCAGCACCAGCACGGAAGCGGCGCCCGTGTCGACGACGGCGCGCAGCAACTGCTGGGCGCTGACCGCCGGCTGCTGGCCGGGCGGCGCGGTATGTAGGACGGCCGCACCCTCGTCGGCGAACAGGGCCGCGGCGCCCCCGCCGTTCACGACGGCCAACACGGCGCGTCGGCGGCCCCAACTGCTCGGCGCCACGCCCGCCGGCCCCGCGGTCAGCGCCGAGATCTGGATCCGGCTGGGCGTGGCGATGTCGAGCGCGGCCTCGACGGCAGCGCCCGCGTCGTCGGCGTGCACGTGCACCGAATAACCGGCGTCGGCCACCGCGGCGATCACCACGGAATCGCCCAGCGCCTCGAGCCGGGTCCGCAGCTCGTCGATCCGGTCGGCGTCGCAGTGCGCAAGCACGTACATCACCTCGAAGGCGGGTGCCGACTGCAGCTGGCTGCAGGCCCGCACGGGCGTGCTCGGCTCGTACCGCGGCCGGGCCGGGCAACTGCCCGTCACCGTCGTGCACAGCGCATCGAGCAGGACCAACAGGCCGCGGCCGCCGGAGTCCACGACGCCGGCCTCGGCCAGCACCGCCAGTTGCTCGGGCGTGCGGTCCAGCGCGTCGGCCGCCGCGGATGCCGCCGCGGCGATCACGTCGGCCAGCGCGGCGGAGCCGCGCGCACCGGCCTCGGCAGCGTCGGCGGCGGCCTGCAGGACACTGACGATGGTGCCGGCGACGGGCACTCCGCCCATCGCGGCGACCACCAGCGCGACGGCGTGCCGCAGAGCCGCCCCGAACATCGGGGCGTCGATCTCGGTGACCTGGTCGGCCGCGGTGACGTCGGCGACCGCCCGCAAAATCTGCGACAGGATGACCCCGGAGTTACCGCGCGCCCCGCGCAACGCCCCGGTGGCCAGCGCCGCAGCGACCGCGGCGATGTCGCGCTCGTCGGCCCCGTCGGCCTCGGCGACCGCCGATCGCATGGTGAACAACATGTTGGTGCCGGTGTCCGAATCCGCCACCGGGAAGACGTTCAGCGCGTTGATCTCGTCGGTATGGGCGATCAGGTCGCCGACGCAGGTGTGCGCCCATTTCCGCAGGGCGGCACCGTCAAGCCGACGAACCGACATCGATGGCCCCTTCCTGCCGCCCGGTGCGCGCGTTAGCCTAGTCGGGCCCGGTGACGATTTTGTTCCACCGGGTCGGCCACGTTTTGGCGATCCGAGCGGCCCCCGGTATCCTGGTCAGGTTGTCGGTGCCACCCGCTCCTGCGGTCGTTGGCCCCCAGTACAGACTGAAGCTTGATGAAGAGGAGTGTGCCCCATGGCTGCCGTGTGCGATATCTGCGGAAAAGGCCCCGGCTTCGGCAAGATGGTGTCGCATTCGCATCGCCGGACCAGCCGTCGTTGGAACCCGAACATCCAGGTCGTGCACGTCGCCGACCGTCCGGGCAGCAACAAGCGCCGGGTGAACGCCTGCACGTCGTGCATCAAGGCCGGCAAGGTCCTCCGCGGCTGATAGCCCCGCTGGTTTAGCGTGCCCCGCCCATCGGGTATGGCACGCTGCATGACCAATTCGCGATCACACCCCAAGGCCGTAGTGGCGTCGCTCGCTGCGGCCGGCCTACTGCTGTCCGCGTGCGGTAGCAGCTCCGATACCGACGAGACCACCACCACCGACACCACCGAAACCACCGAAACCACCACCTCGGAGGTGGTGATCGAGACGGAGACGGAAACCACGCTGCCGGGCGAGACCGGGACCGTGCCGCCGGCCGAGCAGGTGCCGCCCGGTGAGGAGGCCCCGCCGGCCTACGACGACGGCGACGTCGACATCAACATCCCGTCACCGCCGCCCATCCCCTCCCCGCCCCCGATTCCGTCGCCGCCGCCCATCCCGTCGCCGCCTCCGATTCCGGCGCCGTAACGGGTCTCAGGGCAGGCGCCAGTCGATGGGCTCGGCGCCCTGCTTCACCAGCAACTCGTTGGCGCGGCTGAACGGGCGGGAACCGAAGAAGCCGCGACTGGCCGACAGCGGCGAGGGGTGCGGTGACTCGATCACCCCGCACGCCTCGCCGAGCATCGGCTTGAGCGTCGACGCGTCGCGCCCCCACAGGATTGCGACCAGCGGTGTCGAACGCGCCACCAGGGCGCGGATCGCGCATTCGGTCACCGCCTCCCAGCCCTTGCCGCGGTGCGACGCCGGGTTGCCCGGGCGGACCGTGAGTACCCGGTTGAGCAGCAGTACCCCGCGCTGCGACCAGGGTGTGAGATCGCCGTTGGTCGGCTTGGGCAGGTCGAGGTCGCGGCCGTACTCGCTGAAGATGTTTTCCAGACTGCGCGGCAACGGGCGAACGTCAGGGGCCACCGAGAAGCTCAACCCCACCGCGTGTCCGGGCGTCGGGTAGGGATCCTGGCCGACGATCAGCACCCGCACCGCGTCGAAGGGAAAGGTGAACGCGCGCAACACGTTCGGCCCCGACGGCAGGTATCCGCGACCTTCGGCGAGCTCGGCTCGCAGGAATTCACCCAGCTCGGCGACCTGTCCGGACACCGGCGCCAGCGCGCGTGCCCAGCCCTCCTCGACGAGTTCGTTCAACGGCTGCGCAGTCACGAGGGACCAACTTAATTGAACGACTCCCACCCCGACGAACCGGTCCATGGTCGACCGTCGACGAATGCCCCGGGGCCCGCCGTCCCGGCCGCCGACACGGTACCGATGGTGCGCCACTCCGCCGGGGGCGCGCCCGGGAAGCACGCCGCCAACGCGTGGTCCTCGCCGCCGCCCAGCACCCAGCCCAGCGCGTCGGTCCGCAACCGGTCGGCGGGGCCGGACAGCGCGGCCACATCCGGTTGCAGCGCCTCGCTCGCCACGTCGATGCGCACCCCGGACGCGACCGCGATGTGCCCGAGGTCGGCGAGCAGGCCGTCGGAGACATCGGTCATCGCCCGGGCGCCGGCCAGCGCGGCCGCCTCCCCCTGCCCATAGGGCGGCTGCGGCACCCGATGCCGCCGGCAGAGATCCTCGAACTCGGGCAGCCGGGGCCCGTCCGCGCTCAGCAGCTCGAACCCGGCCGCGGAGGTGCCCAAAGTTCCAGCGACCGCCACGGTGTCGCCGGGGCGCGCGCCACCGCGGGTCACCGCGGCTCGCCCACCCAGATCCCCGAAGACCGTCACCGACACCACCCACAGCGGGCTGGACACCAGATCGCCACCGACGATCCCGGCCGCTCCGGCGCGCCGAGCCTCCGCCCACAGACCGTCCGACAACTCCTCGAGGTGGCGGGCCGGGGTGTCCGCGGGCGCGCCGACGGCCACCACGAAGGCGGTGGCCCGCGCGCCCATCGCCTCGATGTCGGCGGCGTTCTGCGCGATCGCCTTGCGGCCGACCTCGTGGGGGGTGGACCAGTCCAGCCGGAAATGGCGGTCCTGCACGAGCATGTCGGTCGAGATGACGGCGCGACCGTCGGGGGCGGTGATCACCGCGGCGTCGTCGCCGGGTCCGATCAGCACCGAGTCCGGCTGGCGGCGACCCGCGACCAGGCGATCGATCACCGAGAACTCGCCGACCTCGCGCAAGGTGCGGTCATCGTCGGTCATCACACCTCATCGTCTGCGGTACGTTCTGACGTGAGTGTAGGAGAAAGGCAGGGGAATTCGCGTGGTCGACCGGCCGGAGCCCGAAACCCACGAGCCCGATGGCCCGCCGCGCTGGGTGTTCATCGCTGCGCTGGTCGTCGGTGTCGGCGCCATCGTCGCGGTGCTGGTGATCGCAGCCAACCGCGCGCCGGCACCGGTTCCCGTCGCCGCGGTGCCGGCCCCGCAGGCCGACGGCGCGGCGTGCGCGCAGCTGATCGACGCGCTGCCCGACAACCTCGGTGACTACCAGCGCGCACCCACCGCCGACCCGTCCCCCGCGGGCGTGGCGGCCTGGCGCGGCGACACCGATCCGGAACCGGTGATCCTGCGCTGCGGACTCGACCGGCCCGGCGATTTCGTGCAGGGTGTTCCGCTGCAGATGGTCGACGACGTCAGCTGGTTCCGGGTCGCCGAGGCCGACCGGATCAGCTGGTTCGCGGTGGACCGCGAGGTGTACGTCGCGCTCACCCTGCCCGCGGAGTCCGGTCCCACACCCATTCAGGAGGTCTCGGCGGCGATCAGCGCGGCCCTGCCCGCCCGGCCCATCGACCCGGGGCCGCCGCGCTGAGCGCAAGCTAGCGCAGGCCGGTCCCGCGGGCCAGCGCGGTTTCGACCATGGCGGTCAGCAGGGTCGGATAGTCGACGCCGCTGGCCGCCCACATCTGCGGGTACATCGAGATCGTCGTGAAGCCCGGCATGGTGTTGACCTCGTTGACCACCGGGCCGTCGTCGGTCAGAAAGAAGTCCACCCGGGCCAGCCCCTGGCAGTCGAGCGCGTTGAACGCCCGGATGGCCAACAGCCGGATCTCGTCGGCCACCTCGTCGTCGATCTTGGCCGGCACGTCGAGTTCCGCGGCGTCGTCGAGGTATTTGGTGGCGAAGTCGTAGAAACCGTCCTCGCGGCCCCTGACTCCGGCCACCCGGATCTCGCCGACGGTGCTGGCCTCGACCCGGCCGTCGGGCAGTTCCAGCACACCGCATTCCAGTTCGCGGCCGACGATCGCGGCCTCGACGATGACCTTCGGATCGTGCCGTCGGGCGTCGGCGATCGCCGCGGGCAGTTCCGCCCACGAACTCACCCGGTTGACCCCCATCGAGGAACCCGCGCGCGAGGGCTTGACGAAGACCGGCAGACCCAACCGCTGCTGCTGTTCCGGGGTCAGGGTGTCCTGGTGTGCCCGCAGCACCACGTGGTCACCGATGGGCAGTCCGTCGACGGTCAGCAGCTTCTTGGTGAACTCCTTGTCCATGCCCGCCGCGCTGGCCAGCACCCCGGCGCCGACATAGGGCACGCCGGCGAGTTCGAGCAGGCCCTGCAGCGTGCCGTCCTCGCCGAACGGGCCGTGCAGGACCGGGAAGACGACGTCGACGGACGCCAGGATCTCGTCGGCCGCGGCGGTCGCGGCCCCCGAGGCTTCGGTGACCTCGGGCAGGCGGCCGTCGACGATGGCCAGGCTGGCGGGAGTGGCCTGGGAGAACATCCAGGCGCCCGCGCGGGTGATGCCCACCGGGACGGCCTCGAACCGTTGCGGGTCGAGGTTGCGCAGGATGCTGCCCGCCGACACGCACGAAATGGAGTGCTCGCTGCTGCGGCCGCCGAAGACGACCGCAACACGCACCTTGCCCCGCGGCGGAGTCGACTTCGGGTGGCGGTCTGGCACAGTCACAGCCTAGGAGGCTACCGGCCGCCGCCATTCACAGCCCGTGCAGAGCCCGTTCGACGTCGGCCACCAGGTCATCGGTGTCCTCGATGCCCGCCGAGATCCGGACGAACCCGGCTTTGACGTCGTCGCCCCAGCGGGCCCGTCGGTCCACCGAGGTGTGGATGCCGCCGAAACTCGTCGAGGCGACCAGCAACTCGCTGCGCTCCACGAATTCATGGGTGGCGGCAGCGTCGGCGAGCTCCGCGCTGACCAACCCGCCGAACCGGCGCATCTGCGCTGTGGCCACCGGATACGCGGGGTCACCCGGCAGGCCCGGATACCGCACCCCGGCGACGGCCGGATGGCTGTCCAGCATGGCAGCCAGGGCCCCGGCGTTCTCGCACTGCCGCTCGAAACGCAAGCCGGCGCTGCCCAGGCTGCGCAGCACCAGCCAGGCGTCGAAGGCGCCCAGGACCGGACCGGACAGCAGGCGTTCGCGGGCAATGGCGTCCACCACCTCCGGGTGGGAACCCGCGACGTAACCGCAGAGCAGATCACTGTGCCCGGACAGCGCCTTGGTTGCGCTGGCCACCACCAGGTCCGCGCCGAGCGACAGCGGCTGCTGCCCCAGCGGTGTCGCGGCGGTGTTGTCCACGATCAGCCGGGCATTGCGGGCGCGACAGGCCATTCCCAGCCGATGCAGGTCGACGACGTCCAGGCTCGGGTTGGCAGGGGTCTCGGCGAGGACGACGTCGGCGTGCCCCGCGGCGTCGATCATCTCACCACTGGCCGCCTGCACCACGTTGACACCTTGGCGCGCAAGGTATTCCGTGGCATAGGCGCGCACCTGGTAGTAACCGTCGGCGGGAACCACCAGGGTGGCTCCCGGCGCGGTGAGCGCCCGCAGCGCCGCGGTGATCGCGGCCATCCCCGACCCGAAGACCAGCGCCGCGGTCGCCCCCTCGAGTTGCGCCAGCGCCGATTCCAGTTGCCGCCAGGTCGGATTCGAGCCGCGGCCATAGGTGTCCAACTCGGCGGTCTCGTCCGCGGAGAGATGGTAGGCCGACGCGGTGATCGGGAACGCGGCCACCGGCTGACCCGGAATGGCTTGTGCGCTCGCGGCTTTCACGCAGCGGGTCGAGGGACCGTCGGTGCCGTAGGTATCGGTCATGCGCTACTCCGGTTTCGTACTGCGCCCGAGGAGCAGGGCCACGGCCTCATCCACCGACAAGCCGCGGTGACAGACCCGGTGCACCGCGTCGGTCAGCGGCATCTCCACGTCGTAGCTCGACGCGAGCGCCAGCACCGACTCGCACGACGTGACACCTTCGGCCACATGTCCACTGGTGGCCTCCTGCGCGGACTGCAACGATTCGCCTTGGCCCAGACGGCGCCCGAACGCCCGGTTGCGGGACTGCTCCGAGGAACAGGTGGCCACCAGGTCGCCGACCCCGGCCAACCCGGCCAACGTCGCCCCCTTGGCGCCCAGCGCGATGCCCAACCGCATGATCTCGGCCAGTCCCCGGGTGATGATCGCGGCCGCGGTGTTCTCCCCCAACCCCACCCCGGAAGCCATCCCGCACGCCAACGCGATGACGTTCTTGCAGGCGCCGCCGATCTCGGTGCCGATCACATCGGAATTGGTGTACGGCCGGAAGTAACCGGTGCTCAACGCGCGCTGCAGGGCCACCGCGCGTCCGGAGTCGGTGCACGCGATCACCGTCGCGGCCGGCTGCCCCTGGGCGATCTCGCTGGCCAGATTCGGTCCGGACAACACGGCGATCTGCGCCGGATCCACCCCGCTGACTTGGGCGATCACCTGGCTCATCCGCATCAGCGAGCCCAGCTCGATGCCCTTGGCCAGGCTCACCAGGGTCGCCCCGGGGTCGATCAGCGGGGTCCACTGTTCGAGGTTGGCGCGCAGCTTCTGCGACGGCACCGCCAGCAACACGGTCGTGACGCCGTCCAGCGCCTCCGCCGCGTCCGTGGTGGCCTGTACACCGGGCGGAAGTACGACGTCGGCGAGGTATTCCCGATTGGTGCGGTCGGTGTTGATCTCCTTGGCGACCTCGGGTCGGCGCGCCCAGATCCGGACGTCGCTGCCGGCGTCGGCCAGCACCTTGGCCAGCGCCGTCCCCCAGGCGCCGGCGCCCATCACCGCCGCGGTTCCTACCGTGCTCGCCATATCTCCCTCGTAGACGCATTGGCAACCATGTGCCCGTCAGCCTAGCGAGCGGCGCTGGCAGGATGACTCCCATGAGCTCGGATGTGGGGCTGGTCATCGCGGTCAAACGGCTCAGCGCTGCCAAGACCCGCCTGGCACCGGTGTTCTCGGCCGACACTCGCGAGGCCGTGGTGTTGGCCATGCTCGTCGACACCATCGTCGCGGTCAGTGAGCTGCCGGCCCTGGCGTCGGTCACCGTCGTCACCCCCGATCAGGACGCCACCGCGGCCGCCGCCGAACTCGGGGCCCGGGTGATCGTCGACCCCACTCCCGCGGGTCATCCCGACCCGCTCAACAACGCGATCACCATCGCCGAGGCCGAGGTCCGTCGGGAGGTCCCCAATGTCGTTGTGCTGCAAGGTGATTTGCCTGCGCTGCAAACGCGGGAAATGTCCGAGGCGCTGACCGCGGCCCGAGCGCACCCGCGCAGCTTCGTCGCGGATCGGCACGGTTCGGGCACCTCGGCGCTGTTCGCCTTCGGCGTCGCGCTCACACCGCAGTTCGGCGCAGATTCGGCGACCCGCCATCGGCGCTCGGGGGCCGTCGAACTCACCGGCGCGTGGCCCGGCTTGCGGTGCGACATCGACACCCCCGAGGATCTGCAGGCCGCACGCCGGCTGGGCATGGGGGCGGTGACCCGCCGGGCCACCGACGCCGGCCGTCGATCCCCGAGCACCGACCCCGGGCATAGGGGATGATTGTCGGTGTGACCGACACCGACGCCACGCCAGCCGCTCCCCCTGTCCCAGCTACCGACGGCGACGACTGGCAGGCGCGGTCGGCGGCACCGGATGCGCCGCCGGCGGCGACCAACGCCGCCGCAGAAAGTGAGCTTCCGGAGAATCGCTATCTGAATCGCGAACTGAGCTGGTTGGACTTCAACGCCCGGGTGTTGGCGCTGGCGGCCGATACCTCGTTGCCGCTGCTGGAGCGGCTGAAGTTCCTCGCCATCTTCGCCTCGAATCTCGACGAGTTCTACATGGTGCGGGTCGCCGGGCTGAAGCGCCGCGACGAAATGGGGCTCTCGGTGCGTTCGGCCGACGGCCTGTCGCCGCGCGAACAGCTGCGCCGGATCGGTGAGCGCACCCAGCAGATCGCCAACCGGCACGCCCAGGTGTTCCTGGATTCGGTGCGCCCGGCGCTGGCCGCCGAGGGCATCCACGTGGTGGGGTGGGGCGACCTCGACGACACCGAACGCGACCGCCTGTCGACCTACTTTCACGAACAGGTCTTTCCGGTGCTGACCCCACTCGCGGTCGACCCGGCGCACCCGTTCCCCTTCGTCAGCGGCCTGAGCCTGAATCTGGCGATCACGGTGCGCCAACCGGAGGACGGCACCACCCATTTCGCCCGGATCAAGGTGCCCGACAATGTCGATCGCTTCGTCGAACTCAAGGGCGAGGAGCGCGAGGACGGCCATCACGACGTCCGGTTCCTGCCGATGGAGGAACTGATCGCAGCGTTCCTCCCGGTGCTGTTCCCCGGACTGGACATCGTCGAGCAACACGCCTTCCGCATCACCCGCAACGCCGATTTCGAAGTCGAGGAGGACCGCGACGAGGACCTGCTCAAGGCCCTGGAGCGGGAACTGGCCCGGCGCCGGTTCGGCTCACCGGTGCGCCTCGAGGTGGCCGACGACATGACCGAGAACATGTTGGAGCTGCTGTTGCGCGAACTCGACGTCCACCCCGGCGACGTCATTCAGGTGCCGGGACTGTTGGACCTGTCGTCGCTGTGGCAGATCTACCGCGTAGACCGGCCCCAGCTCAAAGACCCGATCTTCGTGCCCGCCACCCCGCCGGCATTCGGTGAACGCGAGACGCCCAAGAGCATCTTCTCGACGCTGCGCGACGGGGACGTGCTGGTGCACCATCCCTACGACTCGTTCTCGACGACGGTGCAGCGGTTCATCGAGCAGGCCGCCGCCGACCCGAATGTTCTTGCCATCAAACAAACCCTGTACCGCACCTCGGGCGACTCGCCGATCGTCAACGCGCTCATCGACGCGGCCGAGGCCGGCAAGCAGGTGGTGGCGCTGGTGGAGATCAAGGCCCGGTTCGACGAACAGGCCAACATCAAGTGGGCCCGCGCGCTCGAACAGGCCGGCGTCCACGTGGTCTATGGGTTGATCGGCCTGAAGACCCACTGCAAGACCTGCCTGGTGGTGCGCCGCGAGGGGTCGACGATCCGGCGGTACTGCCACATCGGCACCGGGAACTACAACCCGAAAACCGCTCGGCTCTACGAGGACGTGGGCCTGCTGACCGCCGCACCCGACATCGGTGCCGACCTGACCGACCTGTTCAATTCGCTCACCGGCTATTCCCGCAAGGTCAGCTACCGCAACCTGCTGGTGGCCCCGCACAGCGTCCGCAAGGGCATCATCGAACGGATCGAACGCGAGGTCGAGGCCGCCCGGGACGGCACCGAGGGACGAATCCGGTTGAAGGCCAACGCCCTGGTCGACGAGCAGGTGATCGACGCCCTGTACCGGGCCTCCCAGGCCGGGGTTCGGGTGGAGGTCGTGGTCCGCGGCATCAGCGCGCTCAAGGCCGGGGTGCCCGGGCTGTCCGAGAACATCGCGGTGCGTTCGATTCTCGGGCGGTTCCTGGAACATTCTCGAATTCTTCACTTCAAGGCCATCAACGAATTCTGGATCGGCAGCGCCGACATGATGCACCGCAACCTCGACCGCCGGGTGGAGGTCATGGCCCAGGTCAAGGATCCGCGTCTGACCGCGCAACTCGACGAGGTCTTCGAGTCGGCGCTGCATCCGGACACCCGATGCTGGGAACTGACTCCCGAGGGCAACTGGACCGCCTCGCCCAGCCAAGGCCAGACGGTCCGCGACCATCAGCGGTCCCTGATGGAGAAGCATCGCCAGCCCTAGTCGAATTGACCTGCAGGAGTAGAGGTGCCGAAGCAGACATCCCCCCAGCCGGTGCTCGCAGCCGGCGCGGTCCTGTGGCGGCCGGGCCCCGAGGGCTCGTCGCGACCGGAGGTGGCGGTGATCCACCGACCGCGCTACGACGACTGGTCGCTGCCGAAGGGCAAGGTTGATCCCGGCGAGACCCTGGCGGTCACCGCGGTGCGGGAAATCCACGAGGAGACCGGGTATCACGCCGAGTTGGGGCGTCGCCTGATGTCGGTCTCCTACCCCGTCGACGAGGGCACCAAACATGTCCAGTATTGGGCGGCCCGCGCCACCGACGGCGAGTTCCGTCCCAATCACGAAGTGGACAAGCTGTTATGGCTGCCGGTCGAGGATGCCCTGACCCAGGTGAAGTACCAGCACGACCAAGCGGTGCTGCAACAGTTCACCGAGCTTCCCGCCGACACCCGCACCGTGTTGATCGTGCGGCACGCAACTGCCGGGCAGAAGAGCAAGTACCGCGGGGATGACCGAAAGCGGCCGCTGGACAAGCACGGACGAGCCCAGGCCGAATCGCTGGTGGGCCTGCTGCTGGCGTTCGGGGCGCGCGAGTTACACGCGGCCGACCGGGTGCGTTGTCACCAGACCATCGCCCCCCTCGCCGATGAGTTGGGCGTCGCGATCACCAACGAGCCGACGCTGACCGAAGAGTCCTACGCCGAGAATCCGAAGAGCGGTCGGGCCCGGGTGCTCGAGATCGCGGCGCTGCCCGGCACCAGGGTGCTCTGCACACAGGGGAAGGTCATCCCGGACCTGATCTCGTGGTGGTGTGCCACGGCCGGGATCACGCCGGAGTCCACGCGAAACAAGAAGGGCAGCGTATGGATTCTGTCGTTGGCGGGCGAAAAGCTGGTCGCCGCCGATCATGTCGAGAGTCCGCTCGCGCTGCGCTGAGCGCCCGGGAGAGCACACGAATACGCCGCGGGAGTCCAACTCCCGCGGCGCATTCAGTGCGGCGCTGACGCCTTACTTGCGACCCTTCTTGGCTGGGGCCTTGCGGGCCGGAGCCTTGGTTGCGGCCTTGCGGGCCGGGGCCTTCTTGGCTGCAGCCTTCTTGACCGGAGCCTTCTTGGCGGCGGTCTTCTTGGCCGGAGTCGCCTTCTTGACCGCGGCCTTCTTGGCCGGTGCCGCCTTCTTGGCGGTGGTCTTCTTGGCCGGAGTCGCCTTCTTGACCGCGGCCTTCTTGGCCGGTGCCGCCTTCTTGGCGGTGGTCTTCTTGGCCGCGGCCTTCTTGGCCGGTGCCGCCTTCTTGGCGGCGGTCTTCTTGGCGGCCTTCTTGGCAGCCGTCTTCTTGGCGGGGCCCGCCACGACGCCACGCTTGACCGCCGGCCCCTCGGCCGGGAGCTTCTGTGCGCCAGAGACAACCGCCTTGAACTGCGCACCAGGGCGGAAGGCCGGAACCGACGTCGGCTTGACCTTCACCGTCTCGCCCGTACGGGGATTACGCGCAACGCGGGCGGCACGCCTGCGCTGTTCGAAGACGCCGAAGCCGGTGATCGTCACGCTGTCACCCTTGTGCACGGCGCGCACAATGGTGTCGACGACATGCTCGACCGCGGCGGTGGCCTGACGACGGTCCGAGCCCAGTTTCTCCGTGAGTACGTCGATGAGCTCTGCTTTGTTCATCCAAAAACCTCCGAAACCAGTGGCCCTCTTTGGACCGACTAGTGGACACGGTAAACCCTGCAATGCCTGATTTCCAAGAGCCACGCGCGGTTTCAGGTAATGCCAGCGAACTTTTTTTCAATCCGATTGTGGCCCTAGGCCGGTGGTATGGGGGCTCGGAGATGCCCGCAGCGCACCGTCAATTCGGGAGGTTCAGACCCGCTCAGGGGACCGGCAGAGTCCTCGGCTTCCAACTGGGCCGGGCCGCTTCGTAGGCCTCGATCGCATCCTGTTTCCGCAGCGTAAGGCCTATATCGTCGAGTCCCTCGAGCAGCCGCCAGGCGGTGTAATCGTCAATGTTGAACGGCACCACCGACGTTCCGGCGACAATATTTCGATCTTGAAGATTGACAGCAATTTCCAAGCCTGGACTCTGCTCGATGAGCTTCCAGAGCAGCTCCAAATCGTCGGTGGAAACTTGTGCCGCCAACAGGCCCGCCTTGCCGGCATTGCCCCGGAAGATATCGGCGAACCGGGACGAGATGACCACCCGAAAGCCATAGTCCATGAGCGCCCACACGGCGTGCTCACGCGAGGATCCGGTGCCGAAATCCGGACCGGCCACCAGAACCGAACCCCGATCGAAGGGACTCAAGTTCAAAATGAAGCTCGGATCTTTGCGCCATTCGGCGAACAAACCGTCCTCGAAACCCGTTCGGGTGACGCGCTTCAGGTAGACCGCCGGAATGATCTGGTCGGTGTCGACATTGGACCGCCGCAGCGGAACCCCGATGCCGGTGTGGGTCTGAAAGGCTTCCATCTTCTTAGCTCCAGTCTTCTAGTTCAGGTCGGCAGGCGAGGACAGCGTGCCGCGGACGGCCGTGGCAGCCGCCACGACCGGGGACACCAGGTGAGTTCTGCCACCTTTGCCTTGTCGGCCTTCGAAGTTGCGGTTGGACGTCGACGCGCAGCGCTGGCCCGGCGACAGTTGATCGGGGTTCATGCCCAGGCACATCGAGCATCCGGCCTGCCGCCATTCGGCGCCCGCGGCAACGAAAACGTCGCCGAGACCTTCAGCTTCGGCTTGCGCGCGCACTCGCATCGAACCGGGCACCACCAGCATCCGGACCCCATCAGCGACCTTACGGCCGCGCAGCACCTCGGCCACCGCGCGCAGATCTTCGATGCGGCCGTTGGTGCACGAGCCCACGAACACCGTGTCGACCGCGACCTCGCGCATGGGAGTGCCGGGCTTCAAATCCATATACGTCAGGGCCTTCTCGGCGGCCTGCTTGTCCGCGTCGTCGGTCATCGACTCCGGGTCGGGCACCGACGCCGACAGCGGCACACCCTGGCCGGGGTTGGTACCCCAGGTGACGAACGGGCTCAAGGTGGCGGCGTCGATGTGGATCTCGGTATCGAACTCGGCGCCCTCGTCGGTGCGCAGCTGATCCCAGGCAGCCACCGCGGCATCCCAGTCGGCGCCGGTCTGGGCGTGCGGGCGCCCCCGGAGGAACTCGTAGGTGGTGGCGTCCGGGGCGATCATGCCGGCGCGGGCGCCGGCCTCGATGCTCATGTTGCACACCGTCATCCGCCCCTCCATCGACAACGCCTCGATGGCACTTCCGCGGTACTCGATGACGTGGCCCTGTCCTCCACCGGTGCCAATCTTGGCAATGACGGCCAAGATGATGTCCTTGGCCGTGACACCGTCCGGCAGGGTGCCGTCGACGTTGACCGCCATGGTCTTGAAGGGTTTGAGCGGCAACGTCTGCGTGGCCAACACGTGCTCGACCTCGGAGGTGCCGATGCCCATGGCCAGCGCTCCGAATGCGCCGTGCGTCGAGGTGTGACTGTCCCCGCACACCACCGTCATGCCCGGCTGCGTCAGGCCCAGCTGCGGGCCGATGATGTGCACGATGCCTTGTTCGGCGTCACCCATCGGGTGGAGCCGGATGCCGAATTCGGAACAGTTGCGGCGCAGCGTCTCGACCTGAGTGCGCGACACCGGGTCGGCGATCGGCTTGTCGATGTCCACCGTGGGCACGTTGTGGTCCTCGGTGGCGATCGTCAGATCCGGCCGGTGCACGGGCCGGCCGGCCAGGCGCAGACCGTCGAACGCCTGCGGACTGGTCACCTCGTGGACCAGGTGCAGGTCGATGTAGATCAAGTCGGGTTCGCCGTCGCCGGAGGCGACGACGTGGTCGGCCCAGACCTTCTCGGCCATGGTGCGCGGAACGGAATTGGTGGCCATCACATCTCGATTCCCCCGCCGTACCGGACTGATTGGGCTGGCAATCTCAGCATGCGGGACGTTAGTATCTCTCTGTGAGACAGGATAGCGGCATCGGCGTTCTGGACAAAGCCGTCGGCGTACTTCATTCCATCGCAGATTCACCGTGCGGACTCGCCGAACTGTGTGACCGCACCGGGCTCCCCCGGGCCACCGCCCACCGGCTCGCCGCGGGACTGGAGGTGCACCGACTGCTCGCGCGCGACGGCGAGGGCCGGTGGAAGCTGGGGCCGGCACTCACCGAACTCGCCGCCCACGTCAACGACCCGTTGTTGGCCGCGGGCGCCGCGGTGCTGCCCGAGCTGCGCGAGATCACCGGAGAGAGCGTGCAGTTGTATCGCCGGGAGGGCACCGCGCGGATCTGTGTCGCCGCCCTGGAGCCGCCCGCCGGTCTGCGCGACACCGTCCCGGTCGGCGCGCGGATGCCGATGACCGCGGGTTCGGGCGCCAAAGTCCTGCTGGCCTACAGCGATGCGGCCACCCAGCAGGCCGTGCTGCCGTCCGCCAAGTTCAGCGACCGGGTGCTCGCCGAGGTCCGCAAGCGCGGTTGGGCGCAGAGCGCCGCCGAGCGCGAACCCGGGGTGGCCAGCGTGTCGGCGCCGGTTCGGGACGCCAAGGGCACGGTGATAGCGGCGATTTCGGTGTCCGGTCCCATCGACCGGATGGGCCGGCGCCCCGGCGCGCGCTGGGCCACCGATCTGCTCGCGGCGGCCGAGGCGGTGACCCGCCGGCTCTAACCCACCAGCCGGCGCAGCCCGTATCCGGCGGCGCCGACGGCGAATACCGTCACGCCGGCCACCACCGAGGAAGCCGGCAGCGCGAAGGCCAGCGACAGACATCCCAGGATGCCCAGCACCGGGATGACCCGTGCCGACCGGCCGCGGGGCGAGTCCAGCGTGAACGCCGCCGCGTTGGCAATCGTGTAGTACACCAGCACCCCGAACGACGAGAACCCGATGGCCGACCGCAGATCGACGGTCGCCGCGAGGACCGCCACCACCACCCCCACCGCGAGTTCCGCGCGGTGCGGCCCGCCGAATCGGGGATGCACGGCGGCCAACGGCGTTGGCAGGTAGCGATCTCGGGCCATCGCCAGGACCGTGCGGGACACCCCGAGCAGCAGCGCCAGCAGCGAGCCGATCGCGGCGATCACCGCGGTCGCCGCCACCACCGGCATCAACGCCGGCGCCCCGGCCGCTTCGACCGCCGCCACCAGCGGGGCCGCCGACGCCGTCAACCGTTGCGGACCGAGCACCCCGAGCACTGCCACGGCGACGGCGCCGTAACAGAGCACCGTCACGGACAGGGCGAGCAACATCGCCCGCGGAATCACCCGCGCCGGCTCGCGCACCTCCTCCCCGAGCGTCGCGATGCGCGCGTACCCGGCGAACGCGAAGAACAGCAACGCGGCCGACTGCAGGACCCCGGGCACCGACGCCGGGGGGTCGGACGCCAGGGGCTGCCCGGCCGAACCCGCCGTCCACGCCGTGACGACGACGGCGCCGAGCACCGTCAACACGACGCCCACGATGACGCGGGTGACCAACGCCGATTTCTGCACGCCGAGGTAGTTGACCACCGTGACGACGATCACCGCCGTCACCGCGACCGCCTCCGGCGCGGCCGGCCAGGCGTAGTGACCGACCGTCAGCGCGATGGCGGCGCAGGACGCGGTCTTGCCGACGATGAAACCCCAACCCGCCAGATAGCCCCAGAAGTCGCCGAGCCGACGCCGGCCGTAGATGTAGGCGCCTCCGGACACCGGATAGCGAATGGCCAGCCGCGCCGTCGACAGGGCATTGCAGGACGCGACGAGCGCGGCGACGGCGAGCCCGAGCAGCAGGCCCGGACCGGCGGCCTGGGCCGCCGGGGCCAGCGCGGCGAAGATGCCGGCGCCCAGCATCGCGCCCATACCCAGCACGGCGGCGTCGACGAGTCCGAGCCTGCGGGGCAAGCCAACTGGCGTCACGGGCGCGACCATACTGCTCCCTTGGCCCCTCCGCGCGCCGAGACCTGCCACACTGACGCGATGGGAACCAATCAGCGCGCACAGATCGTCATGTCCGCCGACGAGATCACCGAATTCGTCGCCACCAGCCGCACCGGGACGCTGGCCACCGTCGGCGCCGACGGGCAGCCGCATCTGGTGGCCATGTGGTACGGGATCGTCGACGGCGAGATCTGGCTGGAGACCAAGATGAAGTCCCAGAAAGCGGTGAACCTGCGCCGAGATCCCCGGTTCACGTTCATGATCGAGGCCGGCGACACCTACGACAGCCTGCGCGGCGTGTCCTTCGAGGGCACCACCGAGATCACCGACGACCCCGACACCATTCTGCGCGTGGGCATCAGCGTGTGGGAGCGCTACACCGGGCCCTACACCGACGACATGCGGCCCGCAGTGGACATGATGATGAACAAGCGGGTGGCCGTGCGGTTGATCACCACCCGCACCCGGTCCTGGGATCACCGCAAGCTCGGAATGCCCGCGATGCCACTGTCCGGTTCGACGGCGCCCCAGCCCTGAGACCACCGAGAGACGAGTTCGGCCGGGCCCTGCAGGGCCCGGCCGATTTTGTACCCCCGATGGGATTCGAACCCACGCTACCGCCGTGAGAGGGCGGCGTCCTAGGCCGCTAGACGACGGGGGCTAGAACTTTCGGAGGCCCAGCATAACCCAACCTGTGCGGCTGGCCTAATCCTCCGAATCGCTTCGTTTTCCGCTGGGGTACCAGGACTCGAACCTAGAATGGCTGAACCAGAATCAGCTGTGTTGCCAATTACACCATACCCCAAAGGTGACCTATTCCCGCTGGTGAGAGCGCTTTTCGGCGTTTTCACGCCGTCCGGATGCGTTCTCACCGGCCGTCCTGGGCCGAAGAGCAGATTACCAAAGATTCCCGGGCCGATTTACCAGGGGATCACCCGAGGCTCTCGCGCGCCGCCCGCAACCGCGCCAAGCTGCGGTCGGAGCCCAGCAATTGCATCGACTCGAACAGCGGCGGACTCACCAGCGACCCGGTGACGGCCACCCGCACCGGACCGAACGCCTTGCGCGGTTTCAGCTCCAGACCGTCGATCAGGGCGGCCTTCAGCGCGGCCTCGATCGTCTCGGTGGACCACTGCGCGGCACCGTCGAGCGCCGCCACCGCGGCGTCGAGCACCGGCGCCGCCTCGGGCTTGAGTTCCTTGCCGGCGGCCTTCGGGTCGATCTCGTAGGAATCGTCGTCGAAGAACTTCAGCAGGTCCCAGGCGTCGCCGAGCACCACCACCCGCGTCTGGACCAAACCGGCCGCCTCGGCGAAGCCGGCCTCGTCGAGTCCGGTGCGGTGCCCGTGGGCGTCGAAGTAGGTCCGCAGTCGCGCGGTGAATTCGGCCGGGTCGAGCAGCCGAAGATGCTCGGCGTTGAGCGCGTCGGCCTTCTTCTGGTCGAAGCGCGCCGGGTTGGAATTGACGTCGACGACGTCGAACGCCGCGACCATCTCCTCGAGACTGAAGATGTCCCGATCGTCGGCGATCGACCAGCCCAACAGCGCAAGGTAATTGAGCAGACCCTCGGGGATGAAACCGCGATCGCGATGCAGGAACAGATTGGACTGCGGGTCGCGCTTGGACAGCTTCTTGTTGCCCTCGCCGAGGACCGACGGCAGGTGCGCGAACTGCGGGGTGGCCTCGGCGACCCCGATCCGGATCAGCGCGGCATACAGCGCCAACTGCCGCGGCGTCGACGGCAGCAGATCCTCGCCGCGCAACACGTGGGTGATCTTCATCATGGCGTCGTCGACGGGGTTGACCAAGGTGTACAACGGATCTCCGCTGCCCCGGGTCAACGCGAAGTCGGGCACCGAACCCGCCGGATAGGTGGTCTCGCCGCGGACCAGGTCATGCCAGGTCAGGTCGGTGTCCGGCATCCGGAGACGCACAACGGGTTTGCGGCCCTCGGCGCGGAAGGCCGCGCGCTGCTCCTCGGTCAGGTCGCGATCGAAGTTGTCGTAGCCCAGCTTGGGGTTGCGACCGGCCGCGACATGACGCGCCTCGACCTCCTCGGCGGTCGAGAAGGCCTCGTAGGCCTCCCCCGCCGCCAACAGCCGCTCGATCACGTCGAGGTAGATGTCGCGGCGCTGCGACTGCCGGTAGGGCCCGTACGGGCCGCCCACCTCGGGGCCTTCGTCCCAGTCCAGGCCCAGCCAACGCAGCGCGTCCAGCAGCGCCAGGTAGCTTTCCTCGCTGTCCCGCGCGGCGTCGGTGTCCTCGATCCGGAACACGAACGTGCCACCGGTGTGGCGGGCGTAGGCCCAGTTGAACAGCGCGGTGCGGATCAGCCCGACGTGCGGGGTGCCCGTCGGAGACGGACAGAACCGAACCCGGACATTCGAAGTGGTCGACATCATTTTCCTTTGCGCACAACGGGATTGGTCAGGGTGCCGATTCCCGATACGGTGATGCTGACGGTGTCGCCGTCCTCGATGGGCCCGACCCCTTCCGGCGTGCCGGTCAGGATGAGGTCGCCGGGCAGCAGGGTCATCACCGACGAGACCCACTCGACGATGGCCCCGACGTCGTGGATCATCAGCGCGGTGTTGGACTGCTGGCGCAGTTGGCCGTTGACCTCGGTGCGCAGCTCCAGGTCACTGGGATCGAGGTCGGTGACGATCCACGGGCCCACCGGGCAGAAGGTGTCGTGCCCCTTGGCCCGCGTCCACTGTCCGTCGTGCTTCTGCTGATCGCGCGCGGACACGTCGTTGGCAATCGTGTAGCCGAGGATGTTCTCGGCGGCCCGCGCGGCCGGCACGTCCTTGCAGGGGCGGCCGATGACGGCGGCCAGCTCGCCCTCGTGGTGCACCGGGTTGGCCCCGGCGGGTAACTGGATGGGCAGCCCGGGCCCGATGATGGCGGTGTTGGGCTTGAGGAAGATCACCGGATCCTCCGGCGCCACCCCGCCCATCTCCTCGGCGTGCGCGGCATAGTTCTTGCCCATGCAGATCACCTTGCTGGCCAGGATGGGGGCGAGCAGCCGGACATCGGCCAGCGGCCACGACCGGCCGGTGAACGTCGGTGTGCCGAAGGGGTGTTCGGCGATTTCTTTGCAGACCGCCTCCTCGACGTCCCCTTCGATACTGACGAAGGCGACGCCGTCGGGGCTGGCGATTCGACCCAGGCGCATTGGTCCAGACTAGTCACCGCCGTACAGCGGGCCTCAGCTGCGCCGACGTGCGGTGACCATCGTCACCAGAAAATCCTCGAGGTGTTCGCGGGTGATGTCCAGCTCGCCCCGCAGCCAGCCGGTGACCAGCTCGAAACCGCCGGCAACCAGGGTCAGCGCGGCCAGGTCCATGTCGGGGTCCAGCGCCTGCTGGCCGGCGAGCAGGGCCCGGCCCTGGTCGGACATGATCTGCGCCAGCGACTTGACCAGATCGCGTCGCCGGGCCCGCAGTCCCTCGGTGGCCTGCGACCCGATGAGCAGCGGCCCGCGACGCGGGTCCGCCGTCAGATGCCGCAGGCCGGTGCCGATCGCCGCACGCGCCCGCACCGCCGGATCGGGGGCGCTGTCGGCGATCGCGGCGAGCATCGCCGTCGAGGCCAACACGATCTGCTCGTCGAACAGGGCCAACAGCAATTCGTCTGTGGTGCGGAAGCTTTCGTAGAAGTACCGGTCGTTGAGCCGGGCGGCCGAACACACCCCCCGCACGGTGATCCCGCCGACCCCAACGTCCGGAACAAGGTCCAACGCCGCGGCCATCAGGGCGGTCCGCCGCTTCGAGCGACGCTCGGTGGAGGTGGCGCCGCCGTAGGTGCGCGCCCGGGTCGACATGCCGTTGATTGTCGCATCCGCTCCCTTGACCGACCCGCCATTCTGGTGAAGACTGTCACCAAATAGACGGAAGGTTGCGTTACCGATGGAGTCTGCGCTCGACAAACTGCCGAATCCGCCGGCGTTGACGGAGTTCCCGTTCAACCTGTTCATGCGGCTGCTACCCGGCGGGGACGTGCGGGCCACCGCCCCGCAACGCGAGTCGTTTCGCCGCTTCGCCGACCTCGGCGATCCGCTGGCCGACGACCTGGTCGCGATGATGCAGCGGCTTCCGACCGGGCAGGGCCGGGCGATGATCGAAACCGCCGTCGAGCAGGGCATCGACGCCGTGCCGGACCCGCCAGAGGAGCTGGTGGCCTTCTTCGCTTCCGTCGACGATCAGCCGTACTGGCTCGACCACGACAAGCTCGCGCTGGCCGCGCGGGTCAGCATGCGCACCGGCGTGGTCGGCATCGGCCTGGCGCTGCCCGGACTGGCGCTGACCGGCGGGTATCTGGCCTCGAAGGCCGACAAGCCGCTGGTGGGCACCGGCGACCTGCGGCGGATGGCCCCGCGTCGCCTCAACGAGACGGCGGCCTGGTACATCGACGTGACCTCACCGGGCGGGCTGGACCGCTTCGCCGACGGTTTCACCGGCACGCTGCGGGTGCGGCTGATGCACGCCCTGGTGCGCGCGGCGATGAACCGGCGCGCCGACTGGGATTACGAGTACTGGGACACCCCGGTCAACCAGGTGCAGCTGGCGGGCACGCTGATGTTGTTCTCGCTGGCCAACCTCGCCGGCTGCCAGGCCATGGGGATGCGGTTCTCCGACCGCGAACGCGATGCGGTGTTCCACTTCTGGCGCTATGTCGGGCTGCTTATGGGCGTGCATCCGGAGCTGGTCCCCACCTCCGAGGCCGACACCTGGCGGCTGTTCTGGCTGGAGGCCGACAGCGAGTTCGAACCGGACGACGACTCCTTCCTGCTCGCCCAGGCGCTGCACGCCGACCGAAATGAGGGCTGGGCCACCGAACTGGCCCGCGCGTACCTGTCCTCTTACAGCCGGCTGGTCCTGGGCAAGACCAACGCCGACCGCCTCGGCCTGGTCGACAACAAGGGGTTGCAGGCCGCCGTACTGGCCACCTCGGCGGTCAACCGGGCCCTGGAGTACCGGCGCCTGCTTCCCGGAATGACCTGGCTCAGTGAGGAATTGGGTCAGCGCGCCCGAAAGGGTCTGGTGTCGCGCGGCCTGATGGAGACCGGCGGCGACCGCAGCTACCGCCGGCATGACAACCTGGCCGCAGCGGGATAGCCACCCACCGTTCATCTCCGGTACCCGAACCGCTCACCTCGACCCGCCACGCTCACCCTCGCTGACGCGCGGACGACTGGAGGCGGCAAGGTGGCACGAGCGAACATCGGTACGACCCTGGCGGCGGTGAGCGCGACAGCGCTGCTGGCCGCCGGTTGTTCACACTCGGAACCGGCGGGCCCCTCCCCCATCGACTGGGACCTGCCCACCGCGCAGCGCTACCACCGCCTGGCCACCTACCCGGTGTACCTGAACCGTCCGGCCGGCGAGCCGGCCGAGACCGAGACCGTCGCGGAGATCTCGGCGGTCACCGAGGACGGCAACACCGTCATCTACACCGACGCGACGGCCAAACGCGTCGGGTTCATCGACATCACCGACCCGACGAACCCGGTGGGCCGGGGCACGCTCTCGCTGGCCGAGCTCGGCAACGACGATGACCAACCCACCTCCGTCGCGGTGGCCGGCGAGCACCTGATCGTCGTGATCGACACCACCGGCGGCGATTTCGCCAACCCGTCGGGACGCATCGACGTCGTCCGCATCGCGGACCGCACCCGCGTGCACAGCATCGACCTTGGCGGCCAACCGGATTCGATCGCGGTCAGCCCCGACGGGTCGTTTGCCGCGATCGCCGTCGAGAACCAGCGCGACGAAGAGTTGGCCCCTCCCGGCGGCGAGGAGGGCGACCTGCCGCAACCGCCGACGGGCTTCGTCACGATCGTCGACCTCGACGGGACCCCGCAGCAATGGTCGCCGCGCAAGGTCGAGTTCGACGTCGAGGCCGCCCGCGCGGCCGGGCTGGACACCCCCGAGGACCTGGAACCCGAGTACGTCAGCATCAACTCGCGTGGCGAAATCGCCGTGACACTGCAGGAGAACAACGGCATCGCCGTCATCGACGGGCCGACCGGTGCGGTCCGGACCATCTTCTCGGCCGGAACCCAGTCGGTCGACGGCATCGACACCGCCGAGGACGGCAGGATCGATCAGACCGGATCCATCACCGACCTCCCGCGCGAGCCCGACGCGATCGCCTGGGCCGACGACACCCACGTCGCGACCGCGAACGAGGGTGACTGGAAGGGCGGCACCCGCGGCTGGACGGTGTTCGACGCCGCCACCGGCGACGTGGTCTGGGACGCCGGCAGCTCGTTCTCCGAACTCGCCGTGCTGACGGGGCTGCACATCGAGAGCCGTGCGGAGTCCAAGGGTCCCGAGCCCGAGGGGCTCACGGTCACCGAGATCGACGGCCGCCCAATGCTGTTGGTCGGATCCGAGCGCAGCAACTTCGTCGCCGCCTACGACATCGGCGACGTCACGGCCCCGGTTTTCCGCCAGGTGCTGCCGGCCACCAACGGGCCGGAGGGACTGCTGCCCATCCCCGGGCGCAACCTGTTCGTCATCGCTTCCGAGGCCGATGACGCGCAGGCCCGAATCCGCGCCGCGGTCACCGTTTACGGCTACGGCGACGCCTTCGCCGCCGACGGTGGGGTGCCGGCGTTCCCGTCGATCGTCTCGGGCGCCGTCGACGGCGTCCCGATCGGGTGGGGCGCGCTCGGCGCCCTGAGCGCCGATCCGATGGACGAGGACCGGCTGCTGACCGCCACCGACGACGCCTACGGCCCGGCCCGGGTGCTCGGGGTGGACGTGTCGAAGTCCCCCGCATTGATCGATCGCGAGCTCGTCATCACCGAGAACGGCACGCCGGTGACCCTCGACATCGAGGGGCTGGCCGCCCGTCCTGACGGCGGGTTCTACCTGGCCGTCGAGGGCGCCGAGGGGCCGGGGAACGCCTTGGTGAGCGTGGCCGCCGACGGCGCGATCCGGGAGCGGATCGCGCTGCCCGCCGACATCGCAGCCGAGTTGGGCAGCCAGGGCCTCGAAGGGGTCGCCGTCGACGGGGACACCGTCTGGGTCGCACTGCAGCGCGAGCTGTCCACCGACCCGACCGGTGTGGCCCGGATCGGCAGATACACCCCGGACTCGGGCCGATGGGATTGGTACGGCTACCCATTGGAGACCACCGAACATCCGGACGACTGGATCGGGCTCTCGGAGATCGCCGTGCACGACGGCGCCCTGTTGGTCGTCGAGCGCGACAAACTCAACGGCCCCGACGCCCGGGTGAAGGCGCTGTATTCGGTCGAGATTCCCAGCGCGGCCGGGGTTGCCGCTGCCGCCGACCAGCCGCCGATGCTGGCCAAGACGCCGGCCCGCGACCTGCGGCCGGATCTGCGGGCCACCCGCGGGTGGGTGCAGGAGAAGGTCGAGGGGGCCGCGGTGGCCGGCAACGGGCGGTTGTACGTCGTGACCGACAACGACGGCCTCGACGACGCCTCCGGCGAGACGGTGTTCCTGGATCTGGGGCCGGCGGCCGACGCCCTGCGTGGCGGGCGGTGACCGCGTCTCAGACTCTGAGACTGATTTCCGCGATGCTGGGACTAGGGGCACCATTGGCTGGGTGACCGCCGGCGACATCAGCACCCGACGCCGCTGGTCGATGCTGGTCATCGCGCTCGCCGCCACGTTGTTCGCCAACGTCTTCATCAACGGTGCGGCGTTTCTGATCCCGACCCTGCACAGTGAGCGCGGCCTGGACTTCGCCCAGGCCGGACTGATCGTCGCGATGCCCAGCTTCGGGATGGTGGTGACGCTGCTCGCCTGGGGGTACGTGGTGGACCGCGTCGGTGAACGGCTGGTGCTCGCCGCCGGATCGGCGCTGACCGCGGCCGCCGCCCTCGGCGCCGCCCGGGTCGACTCGCTGCCGGAGGTCGCGGCGTTCCTGTTCCTGGGCGGGATGGCCGCGGCCAGCAGCAACACCGCGAGCGCCCGGGTGGTGGTCGGCTGGTTCCCGCCGCACCAACGCGGACTGGTGATGGGCAT
This sequence comes from Mycolicibacterium sp. MU0050, assembly GCF_963378085.1. GTDB lineage: Bacteria > Actinomycetota > Actinomycetes > Mycobacteriales > Mycobacteriaceae > Mycobacterium > Mycobacterium wendilense. The sequence continues at coordinate 3,170,385 of NZ_OY726395.1, forward strand.
CCGCCAGACCGCGCAACCGCTCGGCGTGGCGTTGGGCGCCTTGGTGATTCCGCAGCTGGCCGAGTCCCGCGGGGTGTCGGCGGCGCTGTTGTTCCCGGCCGGGGTGTGCGCGCTGGCCGCGGTGATCACGGCCGTCGGCGTGCTCGACCCGCCGCGGCCGCCCCGCTCCGAGGCCGACCACCGCGATCTGGCCAACCCCTACCGCGGGTCACGGACGCTGTGGCGGATCCATGCCGTGTCGGTGCTGCTGGTCATCCCACAGTCGCTGGTGTGGACCTTCACCCTGGTCTGGCTGATGGCCGACCGCGGGTGGTCGGCGGCCTCGGCCGGCGCCATCGTCACCCTGGCCCAGATCCTGGGCGCCGCAGGCAGAATCGCCGCGGGCCGCTGGTCGGACATCGTGGGCTCCCGGTTACGGCCGATCCGCGTCATCGCCTTCGCCGCGGCGGTCGCGATGGGCCTGCTGGCCGTGACCGATCACCTGGATTGGCCGGTGGCGATCGTCATCATGATGGTCGCCTCGACGGTGACGGTCTCCGACAACGGCCTGGCGTTCACCGCGATCGCCGAGATCGCCGGCCCGTTCTGGAGCGGACGGGCCCTCGGCATGCAGAACACCGCCCAGCTGTTCACCACCGGCGTGGTGCCCCCGGCGTTCGGCGCCCTGATCGGGGTCGCCGGATTTCCGGCGGCCTTCGCCGTGTGCGCGCTGTTTCCGCTCCTGGCGATCCCGCTGGTACCGGTCCGCGACGATCCGATGCGCTAGAGCCGCGCCAGGATCCGTTCGCCGACCTGCGCCGTCGAGAGCGGCTCGTCGCCGCGGGTGGCCAGGTGCTGCTCCACCGCCTTGTCGACCCGCTCGGCCGCGCCCTCCTCGCCGACGTGCGCCAGCAGCAGCGCCACCGACATCACCGCGGCCGTCGGATCCGCGATGCCCTGACCGGCGATGTCCGGGGCGCTGCCGTGCACCGGTTCGAACATCGACGGATTCGCGCGGGTGGCGTCGATATTGCCGCTGGCGGCCAGTCCGATACCGCCGCACACCGCAGCGGCCAGGTCGGTCACGATGTCGCCGAACAGGTTGTCGGTGACGATCACGTCGAAGCGGCCGGGATCGGTCACCAGGTGGATGGTGGCGGCGTCGATGTGCTGGTAGGCGACCTCGACGTCGGGGTACTCGCGAGCGACCTCGTCGACCACCCGCGACCACAGGCTGCCGGCGAAGGACAACACGTTGGTCTTGTGCACCAGCGTCACATGCTTGCGGCGGCCCGCGGCCCGCGCGAAGGCGTCCCGCACCACCCGTTGCACACCGAAGGCGGTGTTGACGCTGACCTCCGTGGCCACCTCGTGCGGCGTGCCGACCCGCAGCGCGCCGCCGTTGCCGGTGTACGGCCCCTCGGTGCCCTCGCGCACCACCACGAAGTCGATCTCCGGCGCGCCGGACAGCGGGCTGCTCACCCCGGGGTACAACCGCGACGGCCGCAGGTTGATGTGGTGGTCGAGCGCGAAGCGCAGCTTGAGCAGCAACCCGCGCTCGAGCACGCCCGGCGGCACCGACGGATCGCCGATGGCGCCGAGCAGGATCGCGTCGTGCTCCTTGAGTTCCTCGATGGTCGACTCGGTGAGCAGTTCCCCGGTCGCGTGATACCGACGCGCCCCGAGGTCGTATTCGACCTTCTGGACCCCGGGCAACACGGCGTCGAGCACCTTGGTCGCCTCGGCGATGACCTCCGGTCCGATGCCGTCTCCGGCGATGACTGCCAACTTCATGCGCGATACCCCTCGTTGCTGCGCTGTGCCTGGTCTGCGGGCCCGGTCATGACAGGTCGACCACTTGCAGCGTCGCCGCTTCGACCGCGGCCGCGATGGCGGCCCGGACGTCCTCGGGCACGTCCCGGTCGATCCGCAGCATGATGGTGGCGCCCACACCGTCGGAGTCCTGGCTGAGCTGGGCGGCCTCGATGTTGACGCCGGCCTCGCCGAGCAGCGTGCCGATCTTGCCCAGCGCACCGGGTTGGTCGCTGTAGTTGATGAGCAGGTTCTCGCCCTCGGCGCGCAGGTCGAAGTTGCGGCCATTGATCTGGACGATCTTCTCGACCTGCTGCGGCCCGGACAGCGTTCCGGAGACGTTCACCGCCGACCCGTCGGCGTGCACCGCACGGACGTCGACCACGCTGCGGTGGTTCGGGCTCTCGGTGGCGGTCGCCAGATCGGTGCTCACCCCGCGCACCTTCGCCAGCGCCGGAGCGTTCACGAAGGTCACCGGGTCGTCGAGGACCGTGGAGAACAGGCCGCGCAGCGCCGAAAGCTGAAGTATGTCAACGTCTTCCGACGCCAGCTCGCCGCGGACCGTGACCGTCAGGTTGACCGGCGGCTCGGCGGCCAGGTTGCCGACCAGCACGCCCAGCTTGCGGACCAGCTCCAGCCAGGGGGCGACCTCCTCGCCGACGGGACCGCCGGCCACGTTGACCGCGTCCGGGACGAACTCACCGGCCAACGCCAGCTTCACGCTGGCGGCGACGTCGGTGCCGGCCCGATCCTGGGCCTCCTCGGTCGAGGCGCCCAGGTGCGGGGTGACGACCACCTGCGGCAGGTCGAACAGCGGGCTGTCGGTGCACGGCTCGGTGGCGAACACGTCCAGACCGGCCGCGCGGACCCGCCCGGCGGTGATCGCGTCGGCCAGCGCCTGCTCGTCGATCAGGCCGCCGCGGGCCGCGTTGACGATCACCACGCCCGGCTTGACCTTCCGCAGCGCCTCGGTGCCGATCAGCCCGGCGGTCTCGGGGGTCTTGGGCAGGTGCACCGAGATGAAGTCGGCGCGGGCCAGCAGGTCGTCCAGCGGCATCATCTCGATGCCCAGCTGCGCGGCGCGGGCCGGCGGCACGTACGGGTCGTAGGCGATGACCTCGGTGCCGAAGGCCGCCAGCCGCTGGGCCACCAGCTGGCCGATGCGGCCCAGCCCCACCACGCCGACGGTCTTGCCGAAGATCTCCGTTCCGGAGAATGCGGAACGCTTCCAGGTCCGCTCCCGCAGCGTCGCGTCGGCGGCGGGGATCTGGCGGGCGGCGGCCAGCATCAGCGCCAGCGCGTGCTCGGCGGCACTGTGGATGTTCGAGGTCGGGGCGTTGACCACCAGGACGCCGCGCGCGGTGGCGGCGTCGACGTCGACGTTGTCGAGCCCGACGCCGGCGCGGGCGACGATCTTGAGCCGGGGCGCGGCGGCCAGCACTTCCTCGTCCACCGTGGTCGCCGAGCGCACCAGCAGCGCGTCGGCCTCCGGCACGGCGGCCAGCAGCTTTTCCCGGTCCGGTCCGTCCACCCAGCGGATTTCGACCTGGTCTCCCAGGGCTTCCACGGTGGAGGCGGCCAGCTTGTCGGCGATCAGTACAACGGGCAAACTCACCCGGACAGCCTAATGGGCGGTAATTTCGGGGGCGAGGGCAGGAGCGTCGGGGCCGGCACGCGATCAGGAGGGGACATGGACGTCACGGTCGTCGGAAGCGGCCCGAACGGGCTGGCGGCGGCGGTGATCTGCGCGCGGGCCGGGCTGGCGGTGCGGGTGATCGAAGCCCAGCCGACGGTCGGTGGCGGCGCCCGCACGCTGCCCGACCCGGAGTTCCCGGGGGTCTCCCACGACATCTGCTCGGCCGTGCATCCGCTGGCGCTGGCCTCCCCGTTCTTCGCCGAATTCGACCTGCCCGCCCGCGGAGTCACCCTGACCGCGCCCGAGGTCTCCTACGCCAACCCGATGCCCGGCCACCCGGCCGCGATCGGCTACCGCGACCTGGACCGCACCTGCGACGAACTCGACGACGGCGCCTCGTGGCGGCGACTGCTCGGCCCCTTGGTCGACGACTACGCCGACGTGGTCGGCCTGATCCTGGGCGACAAGCGGTCACTGCCGCCGGTGGCGGCGGCCCTGCGCTTCGGTCCCCGACTGTTGGTGCAGGGCAGCCCGGCCTGGAACACGCTGGCCGGCGAGGATGCCCGCGCTCTGTTCAGCGGCGTTGCCGCACATGCGATTTCGCGGATGCCGTCATTGGTGAGCGCGGGCGCCGGGCTGATGCTGGCCAGCCTGGCCCACACGGTCGGGTGGCCGATACCCACCGGCGGGTCGCAGGCCATACCCGACGCCCTGGTGGCGGACCTGCGCGCGCACGGCGGTGAAGTGGTGCTCGGCGAGGAGGTCACCGATCCGCCGCCGGGCGTGGTGATCTACGACACCGCCCCCACCGCGCTGCTGGACATCTACGGCGAGCGGATGCCGGCCGGCTACGCACGCACGCTGCGGCGCTACCGCTACGGCCCGGGCGTGGCGAAGGTCGACTTCGTGCTCAGCGGCGACATCGGTTGGCGTGACGAACGTCTGGCCGGCGCCGCGACGCTGCACCTCGGCGGCGAGCGGGCGATGATGGCGCGCGCCGAGCGCGACATCGCCGCGGGCCGCCACGCCGAGTGGCCGATGATCCTGGCCGCACTGCCACACCTGGCGGACCCGGGCCGCATCGATGCCCAGGGTCGCCGCCCGCTGTGGACCTACGCCCACGTGCCGGCCGGTTCGCCGATCGACCAGGCCGAGACGGTGACCAAGGTTTTCGAGCGGTTCGCGCCGGGGTTCCGGGATCTGGTGGTCGGCGTGCGCAGCGTGCCGGCCGCCGGCCTGTCGGCGCACAACGCCAACCTGGTCGGCGGCGACATCGGGGTGGGCGGGGCCAACATGTTCAGCGCGTTCACCGGTCCGGCGCTGCGCTGGAATCCGTGGTCGACGCCGATTCCCCAGGCGTACCTGTGTTCCTCGGCGACCCCGCCGGGCAGCGGCGTGCACGGAATGGCCGGCTACTACGCGGCGCGCACCGTGCTGCGCCGCGAGTTCGGCCTGGGTCTACCGACGATTTCGGCGTGATTTCCCACGCTCACCGTGGGAAATCACGCCGAAATCAGTGGTGCGGCGTTACGCGGTTTCGGTGATCGGGCGGTCGACCCAGCTCATCAGGTCGCGCAGCTTCTTACCGGTCACCTCGATGGGGTGCTCGGCGTTCTGCTTCCGCAGGCCCTCGAGTTCCTTGTTGCCGCCCTCGACGTTGGCGACCAGGCGCTTGACGAAGGTGCCGTCCTGGATGTCGGCCAGGATCTGCTGCATCCGCTTCTTGGTGTCGGCGTCGATGACGCGCGGGCCGGACAGGTAGCCGCCGAACTCCGCGGTGTCGGACACCGAGTAGTTCATCCGGGCGATGCCACCCTCGTACATCAGGTCGACGATCAGCTTCAGCTCGTGGAGCACCTCGAAGTAGGCGAGCTCGGGGGCGTAGCCGGCCTCCACCATCACGTCGAAGCCGGTCTTGACCAGTTCCTCGGTGCCACCGCACAGCACGGCCTGCTCACCGAACAGGTCGGTCTCGGTCTCGTCCTTGAACGTGGTCTTGATGACGCCGGCGCGGGTGCCGCCGATGCCCTTGGCGTAGGACAGCGCGAGCGCCTGGCCCTCGCCCTTGGGGTCCTGGTCGATCGCGATCAGGCAGGGCACACCCTTGCCGTCGACGAACTGCCGGCGCACCAGGTGGCCGGGGCCCTTGGGGGCCACCATGCCGATGGTGACGTTGGCCGGCGGCTTGATCAGGTCGAAGTGGATGTTGAGGCCGTGCCCGAAGAACAGCGCGTCGCCGTCGTTCAGGTTGGGCTCGATGTCGCCTGTGAAGATCTGGGCCTGCGCGGTGTCCGGCGCCAGCAGCATGATGACGTCGGCCCACTTGGCCACCTCGGCCGGCGTGTCGACCTCCAGCCCCTGCTCGGCAACCTTCTCGCGGGACTTGGACCCTTCCTTGAGGCCGACCTTGACCTGCACGCCCGAGTCACGCAGCGACAGCGAATGGGCGTGGCCCTGGCTGCCGTAGCCGATGACGCCGACCTTCCGGCCCTGGATGATCGACAGATCCGCGTCGTCGTCGTAGAACATCTCAACGCTTGTTTGTGCTGCCAACTGCTTTTCCTATCTATCCTTTTGGTGTACCGGGGTGTTATTTCGTCGAGCCGATACCGCGGGGCCCGCGAGCCAGCGAAACGACGCCGGACTGCACGATCTCACGGATACCGTACGGCTCCAGCACGCGCAGCAGCGCGCCGATCTTCTCCTGGGTGCCGGTGGCCTCGATGGTGAGCGACTCCGTGGAAACGTCAACGACCTTGGCGCGGAACAGGTTGACGGCCTCGATCACCTGACTGCGGGTGCCGGCATCGGCGCGGACCTTGATCAGCGCCAGCTCCCGCGAGACCGAGTTCTCCTCGTCCTGCTCGACGATCTTGATCACGTTGATCAACTTGTTGAGCTGCTTGGTGATCTGTTCGAGCGGGAAGTCCTCGACCGACACCACGATCGTCATCCGCGACATGTTCTTCTGTTCGGTGGGGCCCACCGCCAGCGACTTGATGTTGAAGCCGCGCCGGGAGAACAGCGCCGACACCCGCGCGAGCACGCCGGGCTTGTCCTCGACGAGCACCGACAGCGTGTGCGTGGTGACTCCAGATGTGCCCATCAGACCTGATCCTCGTTGTCGAACAGCGGACGGATGTCGCGTGCGGCCATGATCTCGTCGTTGCCGGTGCCGGCGGCCACCATCGGCCACACCTGCGCGTCGGCGCCGACGATGAAGTCGATGACCACGGGCCGGTCGTTGATGGCGCGGGCCTGGTTGATGACGTCCTCGACGTCTTCGGCACGCTCACAACGCAATCCGACGCAGCCGAGCGCCTCGGCCAGCTTGACGAAGTCCGGGATGCGCTGGCTGTGCGTGGCCAGGTCGGTCTGGCTGTACCGCTCCCCGTAGAACAGCGTCTGCCACTGCCGCACCATGCCCAGGTTGCCGTTGTTGATCAGCGCGACCTTGATGGGCGCACCCTCGATGGCGCAGGTGGCCAGCTCCTGGTTGGTCATCTGGAAGCAGCCGTCGCCGTCGATGGCCCACACCTCGGCCTCCGGGCGCGCCATCTTGGCGCCCATGGCCGCCGGCACCGCGAAGCCCATGGTGCCCAGACCACCGGAATTCAGCCAGGTGCGCGGCTTTTCGTAGGAGATGAACTGCGCGGCCCACATCTGGTGCTGGCCGACACCGGCGACATAGATCGCATCCGAACCCGCGATCTCGCCGAGCTTCTCGATGACGAACTCCGGGCTCAGGCTGCCGTCGCTCTGCGGTCCGTAGCTCAGCGGGTAGGTGGACCGGACGCCGGCCAGGTACTCCCACCACTGATCCATCTTGATGTTGCCGGGCACGTCGTCGCGGCGCAGCGCCGCGATCAGGTCGGCGATGACGGCCTTGGCGTCGCCCACGATCGGGACGTCGGCGTGCCGGTTCTTGCCGATCTCGGCCGGGTCGATGTCGGCGTGAATCACCTTGGCCTCGGGCGCAAACGAGTCCAGCTGCCCGGTGACCCGGTCGTCGAACCGGGTGCCGAGCGCGATCAGCAGGTCGCTGCGCTGCAGGGCGGCCACGGCAGCGACCGTGCCGTGCATCCCGGGCATCCCGAGGTGCTGCGGATGGCTGTCCGGGAACGCTCCGCGGGCCATCAACGTGGTCACCACCGGGATCCCGGTCAGCTCCGCCAGCTCCAGCAACTCGGCGCTGGCCTCGCCGCGGATGATGCCGCCGCCGACGTACAGCACCGGCTTGCGGGCCGCGGCGATCAGCTTGGCCGCCTCCCGGATCTGGCGGTTGTGCGGCTTGGTGTTCGGCTTGTAGCCGGGCAGGTCGGTCTCCGGCGGCCAGCTGAAGGTGCACTGGCCCTGCAGCACGTCCTTGGGGATGTCGACCAGGACCGCGCCGGGGCGGCCCGAGGAGGCGATGTGGAACGCCTCGGCGATCACCCGCGGGATGTCGTCACCGGTGCGCACCAGGAAGTTGTGCTTGGTGATGGGCATCGTGATGCCGGAGATGTCGGCCTCTTGGAAGGCGTCGGTGCCGATCAGCCCGCGGCCCACCTGACCGGTGATGGCCACCACCGGGATGGAGTCCATCTGCGCGTCGGCCAGCGGCGTGACCAGGTTGGTCGCCCCGGGCCCGGAGGTGGCCATCATGACGCCGACCTTGCCGGTGGCGTGCGCGTAGCCGCTGGCCGCGTGGCCGGCGCCCTGCTCGTGGCGCACCAACACGTGGCGCAGCTTCCGGGAATCGAACAGTGGGTCGTAGACCGGCAGCACCGCACCGCCCGGGATGCCGAAAATGGTGTCGACGCCCATCTCCTCGAGCGAGCGCACCACCGACTGGGCGCCGGTCATCTGCTGCGGCGGGACCCGTTGGCCCGAACCGGAGGGAGTGCCGTTGGCGGGCTTGGGTGCGGTCACCGTTGCGGGCGGTCGCGTGGTGGGTGCGCTCACGATGTGTCCTTGCTCGTGTTCTGGGCTGGTGTTCTGGAGTTCGGTGTCGATGCGGGGCGTTGGCCCCTTGGCAAACAAAAAACCCCCGGTCAGCTACTGCTGCACGAGGGTTGCGCGTTGATGCTCGTAGGCTCGGCCTTGGGAGTGGCCTCGCTAGACCTTACGCGGCACCAACGCGCCGGCTTACTACTACGAGAATCTCGCGGGTGGTCATAGCCCACGACGGTAGCCCTCGTCCGGGGTTCGCGTCAAATTGCTTGACCTGCGCGGACGGCAATCGCGGCGGGCGGGCAAGATGGCGGCATGGCTACACCCGATGCTCCCGTGGTGATCCGGATGTCGCCGATGGCCCACGTGGCCGTCGCGTTCGTGGCGTTCGCCATGCTGCTGCCCGTTCTCGCGCTGCCGTGGCTTACGCCGATGCTGATCATTCCGGTGCTCGCATCGGTGGCCATCGTGCGCCTGCGCACGGTGGCAAAGCGGGACACCGTGACCGCGCGTTCGCTGCTGAAGAGCACCACGGTGGGCTGGGACGAGATCAAGGGCCTGAAGTTCGTCAAGGGGTCCTGGGCGCGCGCGGAGCTGCGCAACGGCCGGGAGCTCTCCCTTCCGGCGGTGTCGTTCTCCACGTTGCCGCTGCTCGCCGCGGCCAGCGGCGGACGGGTGCCCAACCCGTACCAGTGAGCGTCAGCCCAGCGGATTGGCTCCGTTGAGCAGCACCCACACCGCGATGCCGCCGCCGACGCCGAGCAGCAACGCCACGAACGAACCGATGAACGGCCGACGGGCCCACCCGCGACCCGCGTCGAACCCGTACCGGCCGGGCCCGATCAGGATGATCGCGGCGGCGACCACGATGAGCGTCAACTCGAACTCGTGGCCCTCGGGCAGGAAGAACTCGAAGCGCCCGGGGTCCTGCTGGGTCATGACGCCCGCCAGCAGCCCGTTGATCAGGTAGGCCAGCGCGGCCGCGGCGGCCAGCGGGGTGAACAGCCCGAGCACCAGCAGCAGCCCGGCCACGATCTCGGTGCCGGCGGCGATGTAGGTCAGCAGTTCGGCGTGCCGATAGCCCAGGTCGGCCAGCCCGTCGCCGAAGCTGCCCAGTCCGGATCCGCCCCACCAGCCGAACGCCTTCTGCAGCCCGTGCACGATCAGCAGCGCGCCGAAGCCCGCGCGCAGCAGTAGCAGCCCCAGGTCCTGGGTGCCGCGGCGGCCGGCGCGGCGGACCGCCTCGTAGTCGTCGGGTTCGATGGCCGCGGGCCCCACCGCCGGCGGGCGGCCGTCGTGCGGCGCCACGTAGGGCAACGGCTCCGGATCGTTGAGGAGGCTGTAGCCCGTCGAGGACGGCGTCGATCCGTACGGTGGTATGGCGGTGGTCTCGAAATCGCCGCCATAGCCATCCGACGGCATGTCATCCTCGGGGTCGACCAGGCTGGCCGAGCTGGGCCGCGAGGAACCGGCCCCGGACGCCGAATCGTCCGGCCGCTGCCAGCTTGGGTCATGCGATGGGCTCGTCACGCTTGCCAGGGTAAGTCCAACCCTGCTCAGAACCCGGTATTTGCGGCCCGCTTTCGAGTACCTATATCGGAAGGTGACCCAACAGGCCCGTGGCGGGCACCGCGGGGCGATCCGTAACCTGGCTGCATGCAGATCCGCCGTCGGGTGCCGCGCGCGCTGACCGCAACGTGTGCGGTGCTGTTCCTGTTCGCCGCGGCGGGCACCGGGTGCGCACGCTTCGACGACGCCATGTCGCAGCCGTTCACCACCGAGCCCGAACTCAAGCCGCCGACCACGTCGACCCCGCCTCCCCCGCCACCGCTGCCGGGCAAGCCGTTCCCGAAGGAGTGCCCCGCGACCGGCGTCATGCAGGGCTGCCTGGGCAGCACCAGCGGACTGATCATGGGCCCGACCGGCAAGACCGCCCTGGTGGCCGAGCGCACCACCGGCGCGATCAAAGAAGTCGCGATCGCCGCCGAGCCCAAGGTGGTGGCCACCATCCCCGTCGACGGCTCCGGCGACGGCGGCCTGCTGGACATCATCAAGTCGCCGACCTACGGGCAGGACGGGCTGATGTACGCCTACATCAGCACCCCGACCGACAACCGGGTGGTGCGGATCGCCGCCGGCGACGTCCCCAAGGATCTGCTCACCGGAATTCCCAAGGGCGCCAACAACAATGCCGGGTCACTGATCTTCACCAGCCCCACCACGCTGCTGGTGCAGACCGGCGACGCCGGGGACCCCGGGCTGGCCGCCGACCCGAATTCGCTGGCGGGCAAGCTGCTGCGGATCGAGCAGCCGACCACCATCGATCAGGCGCCGTTGACCACCGCCCTGTCCGGTCTGGGCGGCGCGGGCGGCATGTGCACCGACCCGGCCGACGGCTCGCTGTATGTCACCGACCGCACCCCCACCGCCGACCGCCTGCAGCGGATCACCAAGGATTCCAAGACCTCCACGGTGTGGACCTGGCCGGACCGCCCCGGTGTCGCCGGGTGCGCGGCACTGGACGGCACAGTGCTGGTGAACCTGGTCGACACCAAGCAGACCGTCGCCGTGCGGCTGGCCCCCGAAACCGGGGCCGTCACCGGGGATCCCGAGGTGGTCCGCGACGGCCAGCACGGTCACGCGTGGGCCGTCCGGCTCTCACCGGACGGCAACGTGTGGGGCGCGACGGTCAACCGGACCGCCGGGGATCCCGACAAGCTCGACGACGTGGTGTTCCCGCTGTTCCCCGAGGGCGGCTTCCCCCGCAACGAGGCGGACATCACCTAGGGGTTCAGGGGTTCAGCCCTTTTCGACCGCGGCCATCACCAGTTCGCGCACCCGCGCGGCGTCGGCCTGGCCCTTGGTGGCCTTCATCACCGCGCCGACGATGGCGCCCGCCGCTTGCACCTTGCCGCCCCGGATCTTCTCGACGACGTCGGGGTTGGCGGCCAGCGCCTCGTCGACGGCGGCCTGGATCAGCCCGTCGTCGCGGACCAGCGCCAGACCGCGGGCCGTCATCACCGCCTCGGGTTCGCCCTCGCCGGCCAGTACCCCCTCGATCACCTGGCGGGCCAGCTTGTTGGACAGCTTGCCGTCGTCGACCAGCTTGACCACGGCCGCCACCTGCGCGGGTGTGATGGGCAGGGCGTCGAGTTCCACCCCGGCCTCGTTGGCCTTCTGCACCAGGAAGTTGCCCCACCAGGCGCGGGCGGCCTCGCTGGGGGCGCCGGCGGCCACGGTCGCCGTGACCAGCTCGACGGCGCCGGCGTTGACCAGGTCACGCATCACCTCGTCGGAGATTCCCCAGTCCTCCTGGATTCGCTTGCGCGCCAACCAGGGCAGCTCACCGATGGTGCCGCGCAAGCGTTCGATGAGCTCCGGGCTGGGCGCGACGGGCTCGAGGTCCGGCTCCGGGAAATAGCGGTAGTCCTCGGCGGTCTCCTTGGTGCGACCGGGGCTGGTGTAGCCGTCCTCGTGGAAGTGCCGGGTTTCCTGGGTGACGGTCCCGCCGGCCTCGAGCACGGCGGCCTGACGGCGCATCTCGTAGCGCACCGCGACCTCGACGCTCTTGAGCGAGTTGACGTTCTTGGTCTCGGTGCGGGTGCCGAATTCCTTGGCGCCCTTGGGCTTCAGCGAGACGTTGGAGTCACAGCGCATCGACCCCTGGTCCATGCGGACATCGGACACGCCGAGCGAGCGCAGCAGATCGCGCAGCGCCGTCACGTAGGCGCGGGCGATCTCGGGTGCGCGCTCACCGGTGCCCTCGATCGGCTTGGTGACGATCTCGATCAGCGGCACGCCGGCCCGGTTGAAGTCCGCCAGCGAGGTGGTGGCGCCCGCGATCCGGCCGGTGTCGCTGCCGAGGTGGGTCAGCTTGCCGGTGTCCTCCTCCATGTGCGCCCGCTCGATCTCGATCCGCCAGGTGCTGCCGTCGTCGAGGGGCACGTCGAGGTAGCCGTCGATCGCAATCGGCTCGTCGTACTGGGAGATCTGGTAGTTCTTGGGCTGATCCGGGTAGAAGTAGTTCTTCCGCGCAAACCGACCCCACGGCGCGATCTGGCAGTTCAGCGCCAGTCCGATGCGGATCGCCGACTCGACGGCGGACTCGTTGAGCACGGGCAGCGCGCCGGGCAGTCCCAGGCACACCGGGCACACCAGGGTGTTGGGTTCGGCGCCGAACCGGTTGGCGCAGCCGCAGAACATCTTGGTGGCCGTCGACAGTTCGACGTGCACCTCCATGCCCATCACGGGGTCGTACCGCGCGATCACGTCGTCGTAGTCGAGCAACTCGGCTTCGGCCGTCTGGGTACGCGCAGCTGTCATACCGCGATCCTAGTTGGGCGCGATTTCAGCCGAAGAAAGCGGCCGCGTCGTCGTAGCGGCTCTGCGGCACCAGCTTCAACTGCGCGGTGGCCTCGGCCAACGGGACCCGGCCGATGTCCTCGCCGCGCAGCGACACCATCATCCCGTACTCGCCGGCGTGCGCGGCGTCGGCGGCGTTGACCCCGAACCGGGTGGCCAGCACCCGGTCGTAGGCGGTGGGCTTGCCACCGCGCTGCACATGCCCGAGGACCGTGACCCGCACGTCCTTCTTGATCCGCTTCTCCACCTCGAGGCCCAGCTGCTGGGCGACGCCGGTGAACCGCTCGTGGCCGAACTCGTCGAGGCCGCCCTGGCGCAGCTGCATGGTGCCCTCGGCGGGTTTGGCGCCCTCGGCGACGACGCAGATGAAGTGGGAGTCACCGCGCACGAAGCGCGCCTTGATCAGCCGGCACACCTCTTCGACGTCGAAGGGCTGCTCGGGGATCAGGATCATGTGCGCACCGGAGGCCAGCCCGGAGTTCAGTGCGATCCAGCCGGCGTGCCGGCCCATCACCTCCACCAGCATCACCCGCTGGTGCGACTCGGCCGTGCTGTGCAGCCGGTCGATCGCCTCGGTCGCGATCATCAGCGCCGTGTCATGCCCGAATGTCACGTCGGTGCAGTCGATGTCGTTGTCGATGGTCTTGGGCACTCCGACCACCGGCACGCCCTCCTCGGACAGCCAGTTGGCCGCGGTCAGCGTGCCCTCGCCGCCGATCGGGATGAGCACGTCGATCCCGTTGTCGTCGAGGGTCTGCTTGATCTGGTCGAGCCCGGCGCGCAGCTTCTCGGGGTTGACCCGCGCGGTGCCCAGCATGGTGCCGCCCTTGGCCAGCAGCCGGTCGTTGCGGTCGTCGTTGACCAGCTGCACGCGGCGGTTCTCCAACAGCCCGCGCCAGCCGTCCTCGAAACCGACCACCGTCGAGCCGTAGCGCGCGTCGCAGGTCCGCACCACCGCCCGGATGACCGCATTCAAACCTGGACAGTCGCCGCCTCCGGTGAGCACTCCAATCCGCATGTGCTCCATCTAACCGGTTTACAGCGCGGTTGGCAGCGGGCCCCTCGCGGCCTCGTACGCCGCACCCACGCGGTAGAGCCGGTCGTCGGCCAGCGCCGGCGCCATGATCTGCAGGCCCACCGGCAGGTTGTCGTCGGGCGACAGCCCCGAGGGCACCGACATGCCGCAGTGCCCGGCGAGGTTCAACGGCAGCGTGCACAGGTCGAACAGGTACATCGCCAGCGGGTCGTCGACCTTCTCCCCGAGCCGGAACGCGGTGGTCGGGGTGGCCGGCGACACCAGCACGTCGACGGACTTGTAGGCCTCGTCGAGGTCGCGGGCGATCAGGGTGCGTACCTTCTGGGCCTGGTTGTAGTACGCGTCGTAGTACCCCGCCGACAGCGCGTAGGTACCGATCATGATGCGGCGCTTGACTTCTGGGCCGAAGCCGGCGGCCCGGGTCAGCGCCATGACCTCCTCGGCGCTGCGCGTGCCGTCGTCACCAACCCGCAGGCCGTAGCGCATGGCGTCGAAGCGGGCCAGGTTGCTGGACACCTCGGACGGGAGGATCAGGTAGTAGGCGGCCATCGAGTAGTCGATGTGCGGGCAGTCGACCTCGCTGACCTCCGCGCCGAGCTCGCGCAGCTGGTCGACGGCGGCGTTGAACGACGACAGCACGCCCTGCTGGTAGCCCTCGCCGCGGTGCAGCTGGGACACCACGCCCACCCGGACGCCCTTGAGGTCGCCGGTCGCGCCGGCCTTGGCCGCGGCCACCACGTCGGGCACCGCCGCCTGTACCGACGTCGAATCGCGCGGGTCGTGGCCGGCGATCACCTCGTGCAGCAGCGCGGTGTCGAGCACCGTGCGGGCGCAGGGCCCGCCCTGGTCCAGCGACGAGGCGCAGGCGATCAGCCCGTACCGGCTGACGGTGCCGTAGGTGGGCTTCACCCCGACCGTGGCGGTCAGCGCCGCGGGCTGCCGGATCGAGCCGCCGGTGTCCGAACCGATGGCCAGCGGCGCCTGGAAGGCCGCCAGGGCGGCCGCACTGCCGCCGCCGGAGCCGCCGGGCACCCGCTCGGTGTCCCACGGGTTGCGCGTGGGGCCGTAGGCCGAGTTCTCGGTGGAGGAGCCCATGGCGAACTCGTCCATGTTGGTCTTGCCCAGGATCGGCAGGCCCGCGGCCCGCAGCCGCTCGGTCACCGTCGCGTCGTACGGCGAGTTCCAGCCCTCCAGGATCTTCGATCCGCAGGTGGTGGGCATGTCGGTGGTGGTGAACACGTCCTTGAGCGCCAGCGGGACCCCGGCCAGCGCCGACGGCAACTCTTCGCCTCCGGCGACCCGCTTGTCGATCGCCGCGGCGGTGGCCAGCGCCTGCTCGCCGGCGACGTGCAGAAACGCGTTGTACTGACCGTCGGTGCGGTCGATCTGCTCCAGACAGGCCGCGGTGGCCTCGGTGGAGGAGACTTCCTTGGCCGCGATCTTGGCGGCGAGGTCGGCGGCGGACAGCCGGACCAGGTCGGCGTTGCTCACTGGCTCTCCCCCAGGATCTGCGGAACCTCGAAGCGGCCCTCGGCGGCGCGGGGGGCCGCGGCCAGCGCCTCCTGCTGGGTCAGGCTGGGTTGCACCGTGTCCGGGCGGGTGACGTTGACGTCCTTGAGCGGATTGTCGGTGGCCTCGACATCGGTGACGTCGACGGCCTGGATCTGGCTGACGTGATCGAGGATCGCGCCGAGCTGGCCGGAGAAGCCGTCCAGCTCGTCATCGGTCAGCGCCAGGCGGGCCAGCCGCGCCAGGTGGGCGACATCATCTCGGGAGATCTGCGACACGAGCGCCAAGCCTAGTCGGTGCCGGGCCGGCACCCCGAACAGGCGGGACTGTTCTCGGCGGACGGCGGGCGGCTGTGAAAAAGTGTGCGCGTGCCTTCCTATCTACTGCGGGTCCGACTCGACGACCGGCCGGGCAGCCTCGGCTCCCTGGCCGTGGCGTTGGGATCCGCGGGTGCCGACATCCTGTCGCTGGACGTGGTCGAGCGGGCGTCGGGCTACGCCATCGACGACCTGGTGGTCGACCTGCCCGCCGGCGCCATGCCCGACACCCTGATCACGGCCGCCGAGGCGCTCAAAGGCATCCGGGTGGAATCGATCCGGCCCCACACCGGACTGCTCGAGGCGCACCGCGAACTCGAACTGATCGACCGCGTCGCGGCCGCCGGCAACCGGGCCGCGCGGCTGCAGGTGCTCGTCGACGAGGCGCCGCGGGTGCTGCGCGTGGGCTGGTGCACGGTGCTCCGCGTGGCCGAGTCGGGGCTGCAACGGGTGGCCGGAAGTCCCAGCGCGCCCGAGACCCGACCCGATTCGGCGCCCTGGCTGCCGCTGGCGTCGGCGCAGGCCCTCGACGGCACCGCCGACTGGGTGCCGCAGCTGTGGCGCGACATGGACACCACGTTGGCCGCGGCCCCGCTGGGCGAGCAGCACACCGCGGTCGTCCTGGGCCGTCCCGGCGGGCCCGACTTCCGGCCCTCGGAGGTGGCCCGGCTGGGCTACCTGGCCGGCATCGTCGCGACCATCCTGGCCTGAATCCGGCTGACCGCGAACCTTATTCGCTGTTGCTGCCGGAGGCGTTGGCATTGCCGAGCGCCTCGCGCAGCCGATCCAGCGGGTCGCCGGTGTTGCGCGTCGGCCAGTTCCGTCGGATTGGGCTGCACTCGTACGCGTGCAGTCGTCATCTGTTCTCCTCCTGCGGGACGGTCAGCCGAACGTGACGACCGGCGGATCCTGCGACATGTCGACCGAGCCGCTCACGAACGGCGAGACGGTGCCGCTCTTCGGCCCGCTTCTGGTGTCGATCGACACCGGGAATTCCACGCTGGCCAGGCTGAAGCGATAACGCATCTCGTAGGTGTTGAAGTGATTCAGGTCCAGCGCGGGGATCTCGGGCTGACCCCAGGACGCCGACCCGTCGATGGCGCCGGGTTCGTTGACGCCGTTCGGGCACGACGGCGGCTTGAGCGCCGAGGATCGGGTGCACTTGATGATCGCGTCGCGGACGGCCTTCTCGGCCGCCTTCCGTCCGGCATCGCTGACGCCGACCTCGATGCGGAGGTTGAACACCGAGGAGTACCCGGACAGTCCGTTGAGCAGCAGCGGTTCGGAGGTCACCGACAGATTCGGGTTGGTGGTGCCGATGTCGAGCCAGCCCGGGAACACGTAGAACGCCGAGGTGGGCAACGGTTTACCGAACAAGGTCACGTTGGAGAGGGACTTGTCCTGGGTGTTCACCGGGGGCTTTTCCACCTTGGCCGCCGCCATCTGCAGCTTCCACTCCTTGCCGGAGCGCTTCAGCATCAAGGTTTCGTCGGACACCTGATCGCCGAAGTTCACCGCAACGTGCACGGTGCCCATGCTGTACGCGGTCGCCGAGTCGTCGTTGAGAATCTTGATGTTGGTGATCGGCGCCTTCTCGATCTGCTTCTTGAGGATCTCGTCGGTGAGGAACTCCTTGGAGCCGGGCTGACCGTCGCTGTAGGACAGCGCTGCCTCCGCGTCGCCGCGGGCCAGGGCCTCGAGGTAACCCTTGACGACATCGCCGGCGGTGCCGGACTTGCCGTCCTCGCCGCCGCCGGCGAGGGCGATCACGGCGACGATGACGGCGATCAGCAGCACCGCCGCACCGGCGACGAGCGTGATGATCAGCGGCTTGCGGTTCTTCGGGGGCGGACCGGTGAAGGGCGGCGGCGGACCCCAGTTACCCTGCCCGGACCAATTCGGCCCCGCCGGCGGTGGCGCCCAGCCGGGCGGCGGTCCACCCGGTGGCGGCGGCCCGCCGACCGGATTGGGGCCACCGTAGCCGCCCTGAGGTCCGTGGTTACCCGGCCAATTGGTCACGCGGCTGCCTCCGCCCTGGTGCCTGACACGTGCTGAGAACCCCCACAACCACTGCCCCCCGAAGACCCCGGAGCAGCCCCATCCCGGTTGGAATCGCCCCGACGGCGACTCGACTGGGAGCATTCTAACCACGTTGTGGCGACGTCTTCGCACCAAGTCGGGCGGCCCCCAGCAACCATCCGTGGGCACCGCGGCCCACCGCGTATCACATCGCCGCGTTGCCGGCGTCCACCGGAAGCGCCGTGCCGGTGATGTACCGGGACTTCGGACCGGCCAACCACACAACGGCGTTCGTGACGTCCTGCGCCTCGACGAACGGCACGGGCAACAGGTTGCCGGCCATCGCCGTCGAGGGCGCGCTGCCGGCAAAGACATTGGCCATGTGCTCGTTCATGATCATCGGCGTCGCGACGCCGGTGGGATGCACCGAATTCACCCGAATGTTGTGTTGGGCATAGGCATTCGCCGCCGACCGCATGAGTCCGACGACGCCGTGCTTGGACGCGGCGTAGGCGAACATCGCGGCGCTGCCGTCACCGCCGCGGCCCACCAGTCCCTGCATGGAGCTGGTCAGGATGATTGAACCGCCGCGGCCCTTCCGGATGATCGACGGCGCGGTGGCCGCGATGGTGTGCCACACGCCGTTGAGGTTGGTGTCCACGATGGTGCGGTAGAGCTCTTCGTCGTCGGGGTCGGGCAGTCCCATCGCGACCACGCCGGCGTTGGCCACCACGATGTCCACCTCACCGAGTTCGTCGATCCCGCTCTGCACGCCCGCACGCAACTCGGCGAGGTCGCGGACGTCGGCGATCACCGGGACCACCCGGCGCCCGGTGGCGCGGACCAGCTCCGCGGTCTCCTCCAGGTCCTCCTTGGTGGCCATCGGGTATGGGATGTGTTCGACGTCGGCGCACCGGTCGATCGCGATGATGTCGGCACCCTCGGCGGCCAGCGCGACGGCGTGGCTTCGGCCCTGCCCCCGCCCGGCACCGGTGATGACCGCGACGCTGTTGTCCAGTTCTGCCATGTCCTGCCTTCGGTTTCGGTGTGGGTCCGGGTTCAGTTCGGCCCGTGTTCGAGCAGCCGGCGGAAGCCGTCCTCGTCGAGGATCGGCACGCCGAGTTCGACGGCCTTGTCGTATTTGGAGCCCGGGGCGTCCCCGGCGACCACGTAGGCGGTCTTCTTCGACACCGACCCGGCGGCTTTGCCGCCGCGGGCGAGGATCGCCTCCTTGGCCTGATCGCGGGAGAATCCGGCCAGCGAGCCGGTGACCACGATCGACAGGCCCTCGAGGGTGCGCTCGATGCCGGCGTCGCGCTCGTCGGCCATCCGCACGCCGGCGGCCCGCCACTTGTCGACGATGGCGCGGTGCCAGTCGACGGTGAACCATTCGACGACGGCGGCCGCGATCGTGGGCCCCACCCCCTCGACGGCCGCCAACTGTTCCTCGGAGGCCGCCTCGATGGCCTCCAGGCTGCCGAACTCGCCGGCCAGCGCGCGGGCCGCGGTGGGGCCGACGTGCCGGATGGACAGGGCCACCAGCACCCGCCACAGCGGCTGGGCCTTCGCCTTGTCGAGGTTGGCCAGCAGCAGCTCGCCGTTCTTCGACAGCTCACCCTTCTGCGTGGTGAACAGGTCGGTGCGCAGCAGGTCCTCGGCGGTCAGCGTGAACAGGTCGCCCTCGTCGGTGATGACCCCGGAGGTCAGCAGCGCGGTGGCGGCCTTCTCCCCCAGCGCCTCGATGTCGAAGGCGCCGCGGCCGGCCATGTGGAACACCCGCTCGCGCAGCTGCGCCGGGCAACTGCGCGAGTTGGGGCAGCGGATGTCGGCGTCGCCCTCCTTGGCCGGCGCCAGCGGGCTGCCGCACTCCGGACACGTTGTCGGCATGACGAATTCGCGTTCGGAGCCGTCGCGCACATCGACGACGGGTCCGAGCACCTCGGGGATGACGTCGCCGGCCTTGCGGATGACGACGGTGTCCCCGATCAGCACGCCCTTGCGTTTGACCTCCGAGGCGTTGTGCAGCGTGGCCAGCCCCACCGTGGAGCCCGCGACCTTCACCGGCTCCATGTAGGCGAACGGCGTGACGCGGCCGGTGCGCCCCACGTTGACCCGGATGTCGAGCAGCTTGGTGGTGGCCTCCTCCGGCGGATACTTGTAGGCGATCGCCCACCGTGGCGCGCGGGACGTGGCGCCGAGTCGGCGCTGCAGCGACACCGCGTCGACCTTGACCACCACGCCGTCGATCTCGTGTTCGACGTCGTGGCGGTGCTCGCCCCAGTAGGCGATGCGCTCCTGCACCGCGGTCAGCCCCTGCACCCGGGCGGTGTGCTCGGAGACCGGCAGCCCCCAGCTCTGCAACGCCAGATAGGCGTCGTGCAGCGAGTCCGGCGTGAAGCCCTCGACGTGGCCGAGGCCGTGGCAGATCATCCGCAGCCGGCGCCGCGCGGTCACCGCCGGGTTCTTCTGCCGCAGCGACCCCGCGGCGCTGTTGCGCGGGTTGGCGAACGGCGGCTTGCCCTCGGCCACCAGGCTGGCATTGAGCGCCTCGAAGTCGGCGAGGCGGAAGAACACCTCGCCGCGCACCTCGAGCACCGCGGGCACCGGGTACTCGTCGGTGCCGGTCAGGCGCAGCGGGATGTCGTCGATGGTGCGGGCGTTCAGCGTGACGTCCTCGCCCGTGCGGCCGTCACCGCGGGTGGCGCCGCGCTCCAGCCGGCCGTCGCGGTACACCAGCGACAGCGCGACGCCGTCGATCTTCAGCTCGCACAGGAAGTGCTGATCGTCGCCGATCTCGGCCCGCAGCCGCGTGGTCCAGGCGGACAACTCCTCGGTGTTGAAGACGTTGTCCAGGCTGAGCATCCGCTCGAGGTGCTCGGCCGGCGCGAACTCGGTGGCGAACCCTGCGCCGCCGACCAGTTGCGTGGGCGAATCCGGGGTGCGCAACTGCGGATGCTGCTCCTCGAGCGCATTGAGCCGGCCCAACAGCGCGTCGAACTCGCCGTCGGAGATGATCGGCGCGTCGCGGATGTAGTAGCGGAACTGATGGTCGCGCACCTCGTCGGCGAGTTCCTGCCACTCGCGGCGCAGATCGGCTTCGTCCGGGTCTGCCTCGACGGCATCTCCGGAGTCATGGTCGGCTGAGCTCACCATGGCAGGTTAACCAAGTCCGCCGACACCGGCACTTATGCTGCGCATATGCCTCATCCGATCATGTTCGACGACGACGATCCGGCCCTGGCCGAGCTGCGGCGCATCGCGCTGGACTTCCCCGGCGCCGCCGAGAAGGTGTCATTCGGCCGGCCGGTGTTCCACGCGCCGAAGATGTTCGCGATGTACGGCGGCACCTGCAAGACCACCGGCGAGATGGTCGCCTTCCCGCATTCGGTGCTGGTGAAGGTCGACGAGGCCGAACGCCCGGCCCTCGAACAGGACCCCCGGTTCTTCTTCCCGATGTACCTGGGCCCCTTCGGCTGGCTCGGCCTGGACCTCACCGCCGCCGCGGTGGATTGGGACGAGGTCACCGAACTGGTGGACGCCTCCTTCCGCCTGGCGGCGGCCAAGAAGCTGGTCAAGGAACTGGACGCGCGCCGGCGTTAGTCGGGGTCGGTCTCGACGAAGGCGCGCAGGCGGTCGATGCGTTGGTCCCACCGCCGCGACAGCGCATCGAGGTAGTCCCCGGCCGCGGTCAGCGATTCGGGCTGCAGGGTCCAGATCCGTTCCCGCCCGCGCTTTTCGCTGCGTACCAGGCCGGCCGTTTCCAGCACCGCGAGGTGCTTGGTCGCGGCCTGCCGGGTAGCCGGGATCGCCTCGGTGAGCGCGGAGGTGGAGCAGGGTCCGGCATCACACAACCGGATGATGATCCGCAGCCGGTTGGGGTCGCCGAGGGCATCGAAGACCGGTGCCGGCGCCGCGGCTAGGCCCATTGGGCGGCGGTCACGTAACGACCGATCAGCTTCAGCTGCTCGGCCCAGCCCTGGGAGTTGTCCGAGAATGCGCCGGCGCGACGGTCGGCGGGCAGCGCATCGAAACCCGACTCGACGATCTGCAGCAGCACCCCGTCATCGACCTCGGACAAGGTGAACTCGACCAGGGTGGTCAGGTCCGCGAACTGCTCCCCCGCCAACGGATTCCAGCGAAAGCTGAAGTAGCACTGGGGTTCGACAGCGACGATGTGCAAGACGAACGGCTGCTCGTCGTGCGCCTGCTGCGCCGCGGCGACCTCGTCGTCGACGGCGGTGCCCGTCATGGCGCACGACAGCGACTCCCCCGCGGCGAACGGCCCGTCGACACGCATGCCGAACCAGGTGCCGAACTGTTCGGAGTCGCTGATGGCGCGCCACACGCGGTCCAGTGGTGCGCGCAGCACCGCGCTCTTCTCGATGCGATCGGTGGACATGATATGCAACCTCCAAGTTTCCTTTGTGGAGGCCACACTAAGCCTGACATCGTCATCACGCAACCTTTTAGTTGCGTATCGGCGCGGTGGATTCAGATGGACTCGGGGTCGGCCACCAGTCCGTCGGCCACCTGCTGGCACAACTCCACCGCGCGCCGCGCCCACTGCGGGGTCGTGCCGGCCAGCCCGCAGGCCGGCGTCACCCCGATGCGCTCGGCCAGGATCGCGCGGCCGAAGCCCAGCCGATCGGTGACCGCGGCGAGCGCACCGGCCACCTGCTCGACCGACGGACGTTGGGCCGGTTCGACCGCCGGGACCGCCCCCAGCAGCACGGTGCGGCCGGCCTCCAGAAACTCGCCCAGGTGATCGAGGTCGGCGGGCCCCAGCGCGGCGACATCCACCGAGACGGCACCTATCTCACTGCGCCGCAACACGTTCCAGGGGATATCCGCGGCGCAACAATGGAGGACCGCAGCCTGCCCCGCCCGGCCGACACAGCGGTCGATCAACTCGACGGCCAGCGCCTCGTCGACCGGGTGCACCGGGTTCAGGCTGGTGACGCCGCGCAGCCGTCCGGCCAGCGCGGCGGGCAACGTCGGCTCGTCGAATTGCACGACCACCTCGGTGTCCAGCCGGCGGACCAGCTCCGCACGATGGGCGGCCACGCCCTCGGCCAGGGACTCGGCCAGGTCGCGCACCGCACCCGGATCGGTGATCGCGCGGTGTCCGTTACCGAGTTCGAGCTCCGCGGCCAGCGTGATGGGGCCGGGGGCCTGGACCTTCACCCGGCGGCCCGACCCCCGCAGCCCGGCGAGCTCCCAGGCCTCTTCGAGCGCGTCCATGTCCTCGCCGAGCAGGCTGACGGCCCGGCGGGCCACCGCCCCACCGCGGGCGACCACCCGGTAACCGCGCGGGACGGTGTCGATCGCGATGTCGACCAGCAGCGCGCCCGCCCGGCCGATCAGGTCCGCCCCGATCCCCCGGGCGGGCAGCTCGACCAGGTGGGTCATCGAATGCAGCTCGCCCACAACGATTTCGGCGGCCTGCCGCGGCGCGGTACCGGGCCAGGAGCCGATCCCGGTCGCGGTGGCGAAAATACTCACCGGCCAACCGTATGGGATGGGACTAGAGTTCGACACGTGGGCCTCATCGTTCGGCTGCTCGGCTGGTGTGTCCTCGCACTGGCCCTGCCGGCATGCACCACCGTGGTCGACGGGCGGGCGTCCGCCCCCGCCGACGCGGGCCCGTGGTCGCCGCCGCTGGTCGACGCCCGTGCCGTACTGCTGGATCTGAACTCGATGCGGGGCATCACCGGGGCGGGCACGGACCTCTCGGTGATCCCGTCGATGGACACCCCCTACCCCGTCGACATCACCCCGCTGGCCGACGAGGCGCCGCCGCCGTGCCGGTTCCTCTTCGCCGAGACCGCGACCTTCGGCACCAGCATCGACGACTTCCACAAGATCAGCTATCAGAGCCCGCCCGACGCCGGGTTGATCTCGCAGGCCGCCGCGGTCTACGTCGATCCGCCGACCGCGCGGGCGGTGTTCGACGAGTTGACGCACGCGGCCACCGATTGCGCCCAGACGCCTTTCGGCCAGACCTATCTGGGCGAGCTGCGCTCCGACGACCGGTCGCTGCGCACCCGGGCGGGCGAGTGCGGCCGCGACTATCGGCTCAAGGCGGTGGTGCTCGCCGAGGTGACGTTCTGCGCGTTCGGCGAATCGGTCTCCGACATCGTGCTGGCGAACCTGCTCGGCGGCGTCCCGGAGTGAGGCCCGCTCAGGCCCGAATCACCCTGGGGCCCAACGCCTCGTAACGCTGGGCCTCGACGGCGGGCAACTCGGTTCCGGTGACGATGGTCTCGAACTGGGCGATCTCGGCGAACCGGGCGAAGTGGTCGACGCCGAACTTGGAGTGCGCGGCGACGAGCACGCTGCGCCGGGACGCCCGCACGGCCGCCTGCTTCACCGCGGCCACCGCGGGGTCGGGGGTGGTCAGCCCGTGCTCGAGCGACACCCCGTTGGTGCCCAGATAAGCCAGGTCGATCTGCAGGGTCTGCAGCCGGCTGACCGCCCAGTGGTCGACGGTGGCCAACGTCCTGCCGCGCAGCCGCCCACCGAGCAGCAGCACCGTCACGCTGGTGCTGTCGGCGAGTGCCTCGGCCGCCAGCAGCGACGACGTGACCACCGTCAGCGCGCTGTCGGTGAGCCGCTCGGCGATCAGCCGCGGGCTGAAACCCTCGTCCAGGTAGACCGTTTCGGCGCCGTGGACCAGTCCCGCGGCCGCCCCGGCGATCCGGTGCTTCTGCGCGAGGTCGACCTGACTGCGGTACTGCAGGCCGGACTCGAACCCGGCCGTCTCCACAGCGATCGCCCCGCCGTGCACCCGCTTGAGCAACCGCCGGCCCGCCAGGACCTTCAGATCACGGCGGATCGTCTCGCTCGCGACCCCGAGTTCGTCGGCCAGGGCGCCGACCTCGACCCGTTCCCGGGTCCGGGCGAACTCGACGATCCGGGCCTGTCTGCTCTCCGAATCCACTGGCCGTCACCACCTACCGCCCGGCCAGCACGGCCCGCACCTCTTCGGCTGTGGTGGCCGTGCGCAGCCGGTCCACCTCGTCGGCCTTGAGGAACACCTGCGCGATCCGGGTCAGCAACGCCATGTGGTCCTTGCCCGCGCCCGCGATGCCGACGACGAACTCGGCCGGCTTGCCGTTCCAATCGATGGGCTCGACGTAGCGCACGAACGACATGCCGGTGCGCAGGATGCTGTCCTTGGCCTCGTTGGTGCCGTGCGGAATTGCCAGGCCGTTGCCCATGTAGGTCGACACCGAGGTCTCCCGTTCGTGCATGGCGGCGACGTACGACGGCTCGACCGCGCCCGCGGCCACCAGCAACCGGCCCGCCTCCTCGATGGCGTCCGCACTGGTGCGCGCGGCGCCGTCCAACACGATCGATTCCAACCGCAGCACGTCCGCACCGGATTCGGCGTCCGGCTCCGGGGCCGGTTCCGAGTCGGGCTCGGCGGCCGAGCCGCCGGCCCCCAGCAGCTCCACGATCTCGTCGTACCGCGGACTCGACATGAAGTCGTCGACCGAGATGTGCACGGCCGAAGGTGTTTTCAGGCGTGCCCGGTCGGTCAGGTCGCGGTGGGTGACCACCATCCCGTAGCTGTCGGTAAGGTTGGCGATGGACTGGTTGGTGACCTTCACCTCGCGGTGCCCGGCCTGCTGCACCTTCTTCCGCAGCACCGAGGCCCCCATCGCCGAGGAGCCCATGCCCGCGTCGCAGGCGAACACGATGCTGGTGATCGGTCCGCGTGGGCCGCCGTCCACGAGTTGGGCGGCCACGCTGGATTTCTTGCCCTTCATGGACTCCATCTCGGCGGTGGCCGCGGCCAGGTCGGGTTCCTCGGCGGCCCGGTCGGTCTTGAGCAGCAGTGCCGCCACCGCGAAGGACACCGCGGTGGCGCCCAGCACGGCCAGCGTCACGCCCAGGAAGCTGCCGGTTGCCGTCTGCGCGTAGATCGCGATGATCGAGCCGGGCGCCGCGGGCGCCCGCAGGCCGGAGTTGAACAACACGTTGATGAACACGCCGGCCATGCCGCCGAGGATGGCCGCGGCGATCAGCTTGGGCTTCATCAGGACGTACGGGAAGTAGATCTCGTGAATTCCGCCGAAGAACTGGATGATCGCCGCGCCGGGCGCCGAGGCGCGCGCCATGCCGCGCCCGAACACCATGTAGGCCAGCAGGATTCCCAGGCCGGGCCCGGGGTTGGTCTCCAGGAGGAACAGGATCGACTTGCCGGTCTCGAGCGCCTGGGTGGAGCCCAGCGGGGTCAGCACGCCGTGGTTGATCGCGTTGTTGAGGAACAGCACCTTGGCGGGCTCGATGAAGATCGAGGTCAGCGGCAACAGGTCGTTGTCCACCAGGAAGTCCACCGCGTTACCGGCGGCCCGGGTGAACGACGAAACGATGGGCCCGATGCCGAAGAAGCCGAAGATGGCCAGGAACATCCCCAGGATGCCGGCCGAGAAGTTGTCGACCAGCATCTCGAAGCCCGGCCGGATCTTGCCTTCCCAGAGTTCGTCGGCCTTCTTCATCAGCCAACCGCCGAGCGGTCCCATGATCATCGCGCCCATGAACATCGGCACGTCGGCGCCGGCGACCACGCCGATGGTGGCGATGGCGCCGACCACGCCGCCGCGCACGCCGTAGACCATCCGGCCGCCGGTCGCGCCGATCAGCAGCGGCAGCAGATAGGTGATCATCGGCGCGACCACACCGCCGTCCGCGAAGGCCCCCCAGCCGCCGATCTTGGCGACCCAGCCGTCGGGGTCGCGCAGCGCCTCGAAGAGGCCGGCCAGCCAGCCGGTCTCGATGAACAGTGCGGTGATCAGTCCCCAGGCGATGAACGCGCCGATGTTGGGCATGACCATGTTCGACAGTGCGGTGCCGAGTTTCTGCACCCGGACCCGCAGGCCGGTGCGCGGTGCTGACGCTTCGGGTGACGACGCTTCCAGGGTGGACAACTGAGGACCTCCGGTCTCGGCGCGACAGTGATGCCAGTCACATCACCTGCTTGCAGTAAACCCCACAAACGGGCACATCGGCAAGCATTCGGGCGCAAACGGGCGGACTATTTGGTGGTTTTGTGCCCGGATTGCGGTTATGGTCACTAGAGTGCTGTCAGGTTCACCCCTCGTGCACACCCCGATCCGACGCCGGAAGGACCCCACCATGCAGGCCCTGCGCTTCTACGCACCCGAGGACGTCCGCCTCGAAGACGTCCCCGAACCGACCTGCGGCCCCGACGAGATCAAGCTGCGGGTGCGCAACTGCTCCACCTGTGGCACCGACGTCAAGATCTTCTACAACGGCCACCAGAACCTCTCCCCGCCGCGCATCATCGGCCACGAGATCGCCGGCGAGGTGGTGGAGGTCGGCGCCGACGTCAACTCCACCTACGGCTCCAACTGGCAGGTGGGCGATCGCGCCCAGGTGATCGCCGCGGTGCCGTGCGGCGAGTGTCACGAATGCCGCAAGGGCTGGATGGCGGTGTGCCAGAACCAGACCTCGATGGGCTACCAGTACGACGGGGGCTTCGCCGAGTACATGATCGTGCCCAAGCAGGTGCTCAAAGTCGATGGGCTGAACCGGATTCCGGACAACGTCGGTTACGACGAGGCGTCCGCCGCCGAACCGTTCGCCTGCGCCATCAACGCTCAGGATCTGCTCGGGATCGAGGAGGGCGACACCGTGGTGGTGTTCGGCGCGGGCCCGATCGGCTGCATGCACATCCGCATCGCGCGCGGTGTGCACAAGTGCGGCCCGATCTATCTCGTCGACGTCAACGAGGCCCGGTTGAAGATGTCGGCCGACGCGGTGTCACCCGACGAGATCATCGACGGCTCCAAGGTCGACGTCGTCGAGCGCGTCATGGAGCTGACCGGTGGCCGCGGCGCCGACGTCGTCATCACCGCCACGGCCGCCAACGTCGCCCAGGAGCAGGCCATCGCGATGGCCGCCCGCAACGGGCGCATCTCGTTCTTCGGCGGGCTGCCCAAGAACAACCCGACCATCACCTGCGACTCCAACGTGGTGCACTACCGGCAGTTGCACATCCACGGCGCCAACGGCTCGGCGCCGGAGCACAACAAGCGGGCGCTGGAGTACATCTCGACCGGGCAGGTGCCGGTCAAGGACCTCATCACCCGGCATGTGCCGCTGGCGCAGGTGCTCGACGCCTTTCAGATCGTGAAGAACGGCGAGGCCATCAAGGTCACCGTCGAGCCGTAGCGCCGATCGTCGCGCTGGCCAGCACCTCGTCGCCGGCGGGGTCGGGGCGGTAGAGCACCATGGTCTGCCCGCGCGCCACCCCCCGCAGCGGGGTGTGCAGGCGCATCCGCAACTCACCGTCGACCACCTCGGCCACCCCGGGCGCCAGGCCGCCGTGGGCCCGCACCTGAACCTCGCATTCGACCAGCCCTGCCAAGGGATTACCGGAGGTGAAGACGGGACGCTCTCCCGTCAAGCCGACGACGTCGAGGTCCTCGACCGACCCGACCCGCACGGTGCCGGAGTCGGCGTCGATCTCCGTGACGTAGCGCGGCGCTCCGTCGGGCCCCGGCCCGGCGATGCCGAGCCCCTTGCGCTGCCCGATCGTGAACCCGTGCACCCCGTCGTGTTCGGCCAGCACGGCCCCGCCGGCATCGACCACGGCGCCGGGGCGCACGCCGATCCGGGCGCCGAGGAAAGCGCGGGTGTCCCCGGACGGGATGAAGCAGATGTCGTGGCTTTCGGCCTTGCTCGCCACGGCCAGGCCGCGGCGGGCGGCCTCGGCGCGGATCTCCGGCTTGGCGGTGTCCCCCACCGGGAAGGCCGCGTGCCGCAACTGCTCCGCGGTCAGCACCGCCAGCACGTAGGACTGGTCCTTGTCCGCGTCGACCGCGCGGCGCAGCCGACCCTCGGCCAGCCGGGCGTAGTGACCGGTGGCCACCGCGTCGAAACCGAGCGCCAGCGCGCGGGCCGACAGCGCCGAGAACTTGATCCGCTCGTTGCACCGCACACAGGGGTTCGGTGTCTCGCCGCGGGCGTAGGACTCGACGAAGTCGTCGATCACGTCTTCTTTGAAGCGGTCCGCGAAATCCCAGACGTAGAAAGGGATCCCGAGCACATCGGCGACCCGCCGGGCATCGGCCGCGTCCTCCTTCGAACAGCAGCCGCGCGAACCGGTGCGCAGGGTGCCCGGTGCCGAGGACAGCGCCAGGTGCACCCCCACCACGTCGTGTCCGGCGTCGACCATCCGTGCGGCGGCGACCGAGGAATCCACCCCGCCGCTCATGGCCGCCAACACCTTCATCAGCGCGGCACCCCCGCGCTGGCCAGCGCGGCCTGCCGCGCCCGTTGCACCGCCGCCGGCAGCACCCGCAGCGCCGCGTCGACGTCGGCGTCGACGCTGGTGTGCCCCAGCGACAGTCGGATGGAACCGCGGGCGGCGGCCGGATCGGCCCCCATCGCCAGCAACACGTGCGACGGCTGCGCCACCCCGGCCGTGCACGCCGACCCGGTGGAGCACTCGATCCCGTTGGCGTCCAACAACATCAGCAGGGAGTCACCCTCACAGCCGCGGAAGGTGAAGTGCGCGTTGCCCGGCAGCCGGTGGGTGCGCGAACCGTTGACCACCACGTCGTCGATCGAGCCGAGCACCCCGTCGATCAGCCGGTCACGCAATTCGCGAAGCCGGGCGCCGCCGGCCTCCTGGGCGTCGACGGCGAGACGCAAGGCGACGGCCATCGCGACCGCGCCCGCGACATCCGGTGTGCCCGAACGCACGTCCCGCTCCTGACCACCGCCGTGCGACAGCGGTACGCAGGCGGCGTCGCGGCGCAGCAGCAGCGCGCCCACCCCGGTGGGGCCGCCGAACTTGTGCGCGGTCAGACTCAGCGCCGCGCAACCGCTATCGGCGAACCCGACCGGCAGGTGACCGACGGCCTGCACCGCGTCGGTGTGCATCGGGACGTCGAACTCCGCGGCCACCGCGGCCAACTCGTCGATCGCCATGACGGTGCCCACCTCGTTGTTGGCCCACATGATGGAGATCAGCGCGACGTCGTCGTGCTCCTCGAGCACGGTGCGCAGGGCGCCCGGGGCCACCGCGCCGTCGGCGTCGGTGGGTACGAAGGTGACCGCGGCGCCCTCGTGTTCGGCGAGCCAGGCGACCGCGTCGAGCACCGCGTGATGCTCGACCCCGGTGGTGACGATGCGGCGGCGGCGCTCGTCGGCGTCGCGGCGCGCCCAGAACATGCCCTTGATCGCGAGGTTGTCGCTCTCGGTGCCGCCCGCGGTGAAGATCACCTCGGAGGGCCGGGCGCCGAGCGCCGCGGCGATGGTCTCCCGGGACTCCTCCATCCGGCGGCGGGCCGCGCGGCCCGCGGTGTGCAGGGACGAGGCGTTTCCGACAGTGCCCAGGACCGCCGTCATCGCCTCGATGGCAGCGGGGTACATCGGGGTGGTGGCGGCGTGGTCGAGATACACCGAAGGGGCGGGGCTCATGACCCGTCCAGGGTACCCGCCGATCCGCTCGGCCCCACTCGCGAGTCAGGCGGCCAGCGCGTGCCCCACCGGCGCCACCCCGACCACGGCGGGACGCACCGCGGTTTCGCAGCGGCGGGCCAGTTCCCGCCGGTCCGCCCCGGGCAGCTGCAGGGACTCGACCCGGACGTGCGCCACGGTGCGCCGCGCCACCACCAGGCGACACAGCGAAGCCCACAGGGTGTCCTCGCCGATGTAGGCCGGCACCGTCGAGGCGCTGCCGTCGCGGTGGTGATATGTCAGCCGCAGGGGCTGTGCGGGGCGTTCGGCGTCGATGGCGGCCTGGAACATCGCCGGGTGGAACCGGCCGTAGCCCAGCCCGCACCAGGTGGTGCCCTCCGGGAACGCGACCACCGTCTGCCCCGCCCGCAGCCGCTGGGCCACCGTGGCCACCACCGCCGGCAGCCGGCGCAGGCTGCTGCGCTCGATCGGGATCACCTTCATGAGCCGGGCCACCACTCCCAGCGCCGGCCACCGCACCATTTCCGCCTTGGCCACGAAGGAGCCGGGCAGCACCGCGCCGATGGTGAAGATGTCCACCCAGGACACGTGCCCCGCGACCACCAGCACGCCGCGCAGGTTGCGAATCGGCCCGCCGGAGACCGTGATCCGCACGCCGAGCGCGCGCAGCATCAGGCGGCAATAGCCGCGTTGCAGATGCGAACGGCCCGGCAGCGGGACCGCCAGCAGCGGCAGCGCGGGCAGCAGCACCATCGCCAGGGTCGCGCGCAGCACCACCCGCGCCGCGATCACCGCTGCCCGGTCGCCCGGCGCCGCACCGGCGCGCAGGCAGGCCTCGGTGCAGGAGGCCCGGGGCAGCCAGGCGTGTTCGGCGGGCATCACAGCCCCGACTCCGCTCGCGCGGCCATGGATCGCAGCCTGCGCAGGTAGCGGGTGTCCGCGCGACTCTTCGCCAGCAGCGCGGGAAAGTCCCCGACGCCGAACTCCGGGTCGTACGCGGGTTCGCCGCATACCTGGGCGCCCAGTCGCAGATAGCCGCGCAGCAGCGGCGGCAGGCCGGGGCGGGCCGGCGGTTCGATGTCGTCGAGTCCACGACCCCCGATGACCACCGGGTGGTAGGGATACACGGTGTGCTCGGGGGCCGCCGGGTGCCGTCGGGTCACGATGTCGCGGACGCCGCGGATCTGGGCGCCCGGCGCGTCGTCGTCGGGGCCCGCCACCGGGACCGAGACGCAGCCGGCCACGTAGTCGTAATCACAGCGGTCCAGGTAGGCCAGGATCCCGGTCCACATCATCAGCACCACCGCGCCGTTGCGATGCTCGGCGCGGACCACCGCGCGGCCCATCTCCACCAGCGACGGCCGCAGCGCATCCCAGCCGCCGACGTCGAATTCCGTTGCGGTGTAAAGGCCCCCGGCCGCGATCGCCCCCGGCGGCGGCAGCATGCGGTAGCAGCCCACCAGCTCGCCGGTGGTGTCGTCACGGACCAACAGGTGATCGCAGAACTCGTCGAACTCGTCGTGGTCGCGCCCGTCGGGCGTGGCCGCGAGCCCGAACCCCGGCTCGGTGCTGAACACGTCGTGCCGCAGCCGCTGGGCGGCCTCGATCAGCTCGGCGTCGGTGGACAGCAGCAGCGAATAGCGGGCCGCGCCGGCCGGGGCGGATTGCTCGGCGGGAATGAGGACGGCTGCAGTGCTCATGGCCTGCACGTTCGCGCAGCCACCGGGCGTGGCGGCAAGCAATGCGTGACGTGTTCGTGAGCGTCAGATGACGAGTTGAGGTGCGCACGAAACAAAATCGCCCTTCTCCGCAAGGGAGAAGGGCGATTCTGGTCAGCGTGCTCGAGATCAGCCCTTGCGAGCCTTGACCGCCTCGGTCAGCTGCGGGGACACGTTGAACAGGTCGCCCACGATGCCGTAGTCGGCGATCTCGAAGATCGGCGCCTCTTCGTCCTTGTTGACCGCGACGATGGTCTTCGAGGTCTGCATGCCGGCGCGGTGCTGGATGGCCCCGGAGATGCCCAGGGCGATGTACAGCTGCGGCGACACGGTCTTGCCGGTCTGACCGATCTGGAACTGGCCCGGGTAGTAACCCGAGTCCACCGCCGCACGCGAGGCGCCGACGGCCGCGCCGAGGGCGTCGGCGAGTTCCTCGACCACCGAGAACTTCTCGGCGGATCCCACGCCACGACCACCGGCGACGACGACCGAGGCCTCGGTCAGCTCCGGACGGTCACCGGCCACCGCGGGCTCGCGGGCGGTGATCTTGGTGGCGTTCTCGGCCTGCGCGGGCACCTCGACGGTGACCTGCTCGCCGGCACCGGCGGTGGGGGCCGCCTCGATGGCACCCGGACGCACGGTGATGACCGGCGCGTCGCCGTTGGCCTGGGCCTCGACGGTGTAGGCGCCACCGAAGATCGAGTGGGTGCCCTTGGCGCCCTCCTTGACCTCGACGACGTCGACCAGCAGGCCGGAGCCCTGCCGCGCGGCCAACCGGCCGGCGATCTCCTTGCCGTCGGCGTTGGCGGCGATCAGCACCGCGGCCGGCGAGCTCTGCTCGACCAGCGCGGCCAGCACGTCGACGTACGGCGTGATGAGGAAGTTGTCCACATCCTCGGACTCGGCGACGTAGATCTTGGCGGCACCGGCCGCCTTGAGCTCGTCGACCAGACCGGCCGCGGTGCCGGGGGCGCCCACCACGACGGCGGAGGGCTCACCCAGCACGTTGGCGGCGGTGATCAGTTCGGCGGTGACCTTCTTGAGGGCACCTTCGGCGTGCTCAACGAGCACAAGTACTTCAGCCATGGATTCTTAGCCTCTTTGCTCTGAGTTGGAAGTCGCTTAGATCAGCTTCTGCGCGACCAGGTAGTCGGCGATCTTGGTGCCGCCGTCGCCCTCGTCGGTGATCTTCTCGCCCGCGGTCTTGGGCGGCTTGGGGGTCGACGACAGCACGGTCGAACCGGCGTTGGCCACGCCCACCTCGTCACCCTCGACGCCGATCTCGGCCAGGGTCAGGGTGGTGACTTCCTTCTTCTTGGCGGCCATGATGCCCTTGAAGGACGGGAAGCGCGGCTCGTTGATCTTCTCGTTGACGCTGACCACGGCGGGCAGCGTGGCCTCGAGGGTGAAGACACCCTCGTCGGTCTCGCGCTCGCCGGTGACCTTGCCGCCCTCGACGTTGAGCTTGCGCACGTGGGTCAGCTGCGGCAGGCCCAGGTACTCGGCGATGATCGCCGGGACGGCACCGCCGACGCCGTCGGTGGCCTCGTTGCCGGCGATGACCAGCTCGGTGCCCTCGATGGTGCCCAGCGCGCGGGCCAGCGCCCAGCCGGTCTGGATGACGTCGGAACCGTGCATCCCTTCGTCATTGAGGTGCACCGCCTTGTCGGCACCCATCGACAGGGCCTTGCGGATCGCCTCGGTGGCGCGCTCGGGTCCGGCGGTGAGCACCGTGACAGTGCTGTCGCCGCCTTCCCTCTCCTTGATCAGCAGCGCCTCTTCCACGGCGCGCTCGTTGATCTCGTCCAGCACGGCGTCAGCGGCCTCACGATCCAGCGTGAAGTCGCCGTCGGACAGCTTGCGCTCCGACCACGTGTCTGGGACCTGTTTGATCAGGACCACGATGTTCGTCATGACTCTGGTTCGTCCTCCTCGACGGGCCCCACGGCGGCGGCAACCGCTGTGAGTAACTTTGTGCCTCGGGCCAGTGTTCGTCCCACCTCGCAATGTTACTAGCCGGTAACTTTTGGTGGTCCGCTTGTACACCATAACCGAGCACGCTGCATGTTCTTACCCTCCGGTCACCCGCTATCACAGCGCGGCGCTGTGTCACCTGAGCGCTTCGGGTTAGCCTGCCTGCACCATGAGCGCATTCGTGACCGACGGTCCAGTTGACCCGAATCCTGCCGAGCAGCCGCCACAGCCCGGCACCGTGCCGCCGTCGGAATTGCCGCTCACCGGGGAGCGAACCATCCCCGGTCTCGACGTCGAGAACTATTGGTTCCGCCGTCACGAGGTCGTCTACCTGCAGTTAGCGCCCCTGTGCGCCGATCGGGAGGTGCTCGAGGCCGGCTTCGGCGAGGGCTACGGCGCCGACCTGCTCGCCGGGGTCGCCCGGCGCGTCATCGGCGTCGATTACGACGAGTCCGCGGTCGCCCACGTCCGCTCCCGCTACCCCCGGGTGGAGGCGCGCCAGGGCAACCTCGCCGAACTTCCGCTCGCCGACTCCTCGGTCGACGTTGTGGTCAACTTGCAGGTCATCGAACATCTGTGGGATCAGTCACAATTTGTCGCCGAATGCCGGCGCGTGTTGCGCCCGGGCGGCATGTTGCTGATGTCCACGCCCAACCGGATCACCTTCACCCCCGGCAGCGACACCCCGATCAATCCCTTCCACACCCGCGAACTCAACGCCGCCGAGCTGACCGAGCTGCTGGTCGAGGGCGGATTCACGGTCGAACGGCTCTGCGGCGTCTTTCACGGGCCGGCGTTGCGCGCGCTCGACGACAAGCACGGCGGATCGATCATCGACGCCCAGATCGCCCGGGCCCTGGCCGACGCGCCCTGGCCCGAGGAGTTGCTCGCCGACGTCGCCGCCGTGGCGAGCGCGGACTTCGACCTGCTCGACGCCGCCGACGACGGCGTCGACATTGACGCGAGCCTGGATCTGGTCGCCGTCGCGGTGCGGCCATGACCGCGCCGGTCCCGGGCATGTTCAGCCTGGTGCTGCACACCCACCTGCCATGGTTGGCGCACCACGGGCGCTGGCCCGTCGGCGAGGAGTGGCTCTACCAGTCGTGGTCGGCCTGCTACCTGCCGCTGATGCGGGTGCTGCGCCGCCTCGCCGCCGAAGACCGCCGGGGCGTGCTCACGCTCGGCCTGACCCCGGTGGTGACCGCGCAGCTCGACGACCCGTACTGCCTCGACGGCATGCACCACTGGCTGGCGAACTGGCAGCTGCGCGCCCTGGAGGCGACCACCCTGACCGGTGATGGCTCAGACGCGTTGCGGGAGTTCGGGATTCGCGAACACGCCCACGCCGACGAGGCCCTCGAGGACTTCACCACGCTGTGGCGGCACGGCGGCAGCCCGCTGCTGCGCGAGCTGATCGACGCCGGCACCCTCGAACTGCTCGGCGGTCCCCTGGCCCATCCGTTCCAGCCGCTGCTGGCGCCGCGCCTGCGCGAGTTCGCGCTGCGCGAGGGGTTGGCCGACGCCCAGCAGCGCTTCGCCC
The DNA here is from genome assembly GCF_963378085.1 of Mycolicibacterium sp. MU0050. Lineage (GTDB taxonomy): Bacteria > Actinomycetota > Actinomycetes > Mycobacteriales > Mycobacteriaceae > Mycobacterium > Mycobacterium wendilense. Next base: position 3,205,675 of record NZ_OY726395.1, read on the forward strand.
ACACCCCGTCGGGTATCTGGGCCCCGGAGTGCGCCTATGCGCCCGGGATGGAGACCGGATACGCGGCCGCCGGCGTCACGCACTTCATGGTGGACGGGCCGTCGCTGCACGGCGACACCGCGCTGGGCCGTCCGGTGGGTGACACCGACGTGCTGGCCTTCGGACGCGACCTGCAGGTCAGCTACCGGGTCTGGTCGCCGAAGTCCGGCTATCCGGGCCACGGCGCCTACCGCGACTTCCACACCTACGACCACACCACCGGGCTGAAGCCCGCGCGGGTGACCGGGCGCAAGGTGGCCTCCGAGGACAAAGCGCCCTACGACCCACCGCGCGCCGAGGCCGCCGTCGACGCCCACGTCGCCGACTTCGTCGAGGTGATCCGGCGCCGGCTGATCTCCGAATCCGAGCGCATCGGCCGGCCGGCCCACGTGGTCGCCGCCTTCGACACCGAGTTGTTCGGTCACTGGTGGTACGAGGGTCCGATGTGGCTGGAGCGGGTCCTGCGCGCGCTGCCCGAGGCCGGCATCCAGCTCGGCACGCTGCGCGACGCCGCCGCCGCCGGTTACACCGGCACCCCGGTCGAATTGCCGCCCAGCTCTTGGGGTTCCGGCAAGGACTGGCAGGTGTGGTCCGGCGAGCAGGTCGCCGACCTGGTGCAGCTGAACGCCGAGGTGGTCGACACCGCGCTGGCGTCGGTGGACAAGGCGCTGGCCCAGGCCGGCGGCCCGGGCCGGCCCCCCGCCCGCGACCACGTGGCCGACCAGATTCTGCGCGAGACCCTGCTGACGGTGTCCAGCGACTGGCCGTTCATGGTCAGCAAGGATTCCGCGGCCGAGTACGCGCGCTACCGCGCGCATCTGCATGCGCACGCCACGCGCGAGATGGCCGCCGCGCTGGACTCCGGGCGTCGCGACGCGGCCATCCGCCTCGCCGAGAACTGGAACCGCGCCGACGGCCTGTTCGGCGCGCTGGACGCCCGGCGGTTGCCCCGGCCATGACCCCGTCCTCTTCGCGCGAGCGTGCATGTCCCCGGCCGACACGCCGCGCAATTGCCGTAGTTTCCGCACACTCGATCCGTTGTGAGGCGCGCCAGTGAGAATCCTGATGGTGTCGTGGGAGTACCCGCCGGTGGTGATCGGCGGCCTCGGCCGGCACGTGCATCACCTGGCGACCGACCTGGCCGCGGCCGGCCACGAGGTGGTGGTGCTGTCCCGCCGGCCGACCGACACCGATCCCAGCACGCACCCGTCCACCGACGAGGTCGCCGAGGGGGTGCGCGTCATCGCCGCCGCACAGGACCCGCACGAGTTCGCCTTCGGCACCGACATGATGGCCTGGACGCTGGCGATGGGCCACGCCATGGTGCGCTCGGGCCTGACGTTGCGCGACTGGCAGCCCGACCTCGTGCACGCCCACGACTGGCTGGTGGCACACCCGGCGATCGCGCTGGCCGAATTCTTCGATGTGCCACTGGTTTCCACCATCCACGCCACCGAGGCCGGCCGACACTCCGGCTGGATCTCCGGCCCGGTCAGCCGCCAGGTGCATGCGCTGGAGTCCTGGCTGGTGCACGAATCGGATTCGCTGATCGCCTGTTCGGAGTCGATGCGCGAGGAGATCACCCGCCTGTTCGGGCCCGGCCTGTCCGAGATCACCGTGATCCCCAACGGAATCGACACCGCCGGCTGGCCGTTCGCGCAGCGCCGGCCGCACGAGGGGCCCCCGGAATTGCTGTACTTCGGCCGGCTCGAATACGAGAAGGGCGTCCACGAGGCCATCGCCGCCCTGCCGCGCATCCGCCGGGCATACCCCGGGACCACCCTGACCATCGCCGGGGACGGCACCCAGCTGGACTGGCTCATCGAGTTGGCGCGCAAACACAAGGTACGCAAGGCAACCAAGTTCATCGGTCGCGTGGACCATCAGGAACTGCTGCGGCTGCTGCATCGGGCCGACGCGGCGGTGCTGCCCTCGCACTACGAACCGTTCGGCATCGTGGCGCTCGAGGCCGCCGCGGCCGGCACCCCCCTGGTGACCTCCAACGTCGGCGGGCTGGGCGAGGCGGTCATCGACGGGTTCACCGGGGTGTCGTGTCCCCCGCGCGACGTCGGCGCGCTGGCCGCGGCGGTGCGAACGGTGCTCGCCGACCCGGCCGCCGCGCAACGCCGCGCCGTGGCCGCGCGGGAGCGCCTGACCGCCGACTTCTCCTGGTCGACGGTGGCCGACGCCACCTCGCAGGTCTACCTGGCGTCCAAGCGCGCCGAGCGGGAACCGCAGCGGCGCCGCGTCATCGTGGAGCGTCCGCTGCCCGACTACGGCTGAAGCCCGCGGGCCGCGGCGCGGTCAGCGGGCGGCTTTCTTCCGTTCGATGTCGGCCAGCGCGGCGGCCAGCTCGGCGCGCTGCGCCGCCGAGTTCTCCCAGGCCAGCTTGCGGTTCTTGACCACCTTCGCCGGCGCGCCCACGGCGATCGAGAAGTCCGGCACCTCGCCGCGGACCACCGCGTGCGAACCCAACACGCAGCCGCGTCCGATCGAGGTGCCGCGCAGGACGCTGACCTTGGCCGCGACCCAGGTGTCCGGGCCGATCCGCACGGGGCTCTTCACGATGCCCTGGTCTTTGATCGGCAGGTTGATGTCGTCCATCTTGTGGTCGAAGTCCACGATGTAGCACCAGTCCGCCATCAGCACCGAATCGCCGAGCTCGATGTCCAGGTAGGTGTTGATCACGTTGTCCCGGCCGAGTACCACCTTGTCGCCGATGCGCAGCGAACCCTCGTGACACCGGATGGTGTTCTTGTCGCCGATGTGCACCCAGCGCCCGATCTCCATCTGGGACAGCTCGGGGGTCGCCTGGATCTCCACGTCCTTGCCCAGGAAGACCATTCCCCGGGTGATGATGTGCGGGTTGGCCAGCTTGAACTTCAGCAGCCGCCAGTACCGGACCAGGTACCACGGCGTGTAGGCGCGGTTGGCCAGCACCCATTTCAGCGATGCGCGCGTCAGAAACTTGGCCTGCCGCGGATCGCGCAGCCGCGAACCCCGCCACCGCTTGTGGATTGGTGCACCCCACATGGTCGTCATGGGCGGGAAGCATACGCGAGCGCCGAACCTCGACGGGTTACCCTCGGTGGACTTCGACCGTGACGGCCGACCTCGAACGACGGGCTCATCCGAGCCGACCGGAAAGGACTTCCCTGGTGCTTCGGCGACTTGCTGCACTGGCATCCGCCTCCCTGGTCGCCGTGGTGGTAGTGGCCGGCTGCGCGGACACCGATCCGTGGGTGCACGCCGCCCCGGCCGACGGCTGGCCCGCGCCCTACGCCGACGCGGCCAACAGCAGCTACACCGACACCGCGGGCGCCCGGGACCTGGAGCCCGCGTGGACCCGGTCGGTCAAGGGTGAACTCGGCGCCGGGGTGGCCCTCGGCGCCTTCGGCTACCTGGCCGCCAACGCCCAGACCGAGGCCGGGTGCTCGCTGATGGTGTGGGAGAACGACAACAACGCGCGCCAACGCTGGTGTACCCGGCTGGCCCAGGGCGGCGGGTTCGGCGGGCCGTTGTTCGACGGGTTCGACAACCTCTACGTCGGCCAGCCCGGGGCCATGCTGTCCTTCCCGCCCACGCAGTGGATCCGGTGGCGTCAGCAGGTGATCGGGATGCCCCTGACACCAAGGCTTCTGGGGAACGGCGAGCTGCTGGTGGTCACGCATCTGGGTCAGGTGCTGGTGTTCGACGCGCACCGCGGCACCGTGGTGGGCAATCCGATCGACCTGGTCGACGGCGTCGACCCGACCGATCCGCAGCGTGGTCTCGACGACTGCGCCCCGGCTCGGTCGCGTTGTCCCGTCGCGGCCCCGCCGGCCTTCTCCCCGGCGTCGGGCATCATCGTGCTGAGCCTGTGGCAGCCCGGGGCGTCCGCGGCCACCCTGGTCGGCCTGCGCTACCGGCAGGGCCAGAACCCCTTGCTGACGCGGGAGTGGACCAGCGACGCCGTCGCGGCCGGGGTGCTGGCCGCGCCGACCCTGTCCGCCGACGGCGCCACCGTCTACGTCAACGGCCGGGACCGGAAACTGTGGGCGTTGAACGCCGACGACGGCGAGGTGAAGTGGTCGGTGCCGCTGAACCATCTGGCGCAGACCCCGCCGACGGTGTCCCCCGACGGCACGCTGCTGGCCGGCGGCGGCCCGGACGCCGTCCTGACCGGCATCGAGGACCTCGGCGATAAGGCCGAAATCCGTTGGCGGCGAGGCGATGTCGAGAACCTGACCTCGGCCGGCCAGGCCGGAGCCGAGGTCGCCTACACGGTGGTCAGCGACGAGGGGGCCGACGGTCTGGCGTTGCTGGTGTTCGATCCGCGCGACGGCGAGACGATCAACAGTTATCCGCTGCGCGGGGCCACCGGATTTCCGGTCGGGGTCGCCGTCGGCGCCGACGGTCGGGTGGTCGCCGCGACCAGCGACGGGCAGGTCTACGGCTTCGACGCCCGCTGAGACGGCCTCAGGCCAACAGCGGGCCGACGGCCGTGCGCGGCAGGCTGACCTCGAACACGCCTGCCGTCTCGGCCAGCAGCGCCCCGCGGTCGAAGAAGAAGATCAACGCATCATCGGTGAGCGCGAAGTTCTGATAGGCCCGCGGATCCAGTCCGGCTCCTGCCGGGATCGGCTCGGCCGCCCCGAACTGCTTGCTCACCTCGCCCTGCACCAACGCGCGCAGCACCGGAAACGGCTCGACGTCCGGGCGGAACAAGGTGTCGATGGTGACGGGCTCGCGCAGCCCGTTGTCCCAGGTGAACGTCTTGTAGAAGGTCGCGGCGCGCGGGCCGCCCACGTCCTCGTAGGTTTCCAGGACCACCGACCGGGTGTCCCGCGGCCCGACGGCCGCGCCGTACTCGCGGGCCCGCATCTCCAGCGCGTACGGGCGCGAGCGCGCATCCGGGGTCTGGGCCACGTTGAGGAAGCCGTCGCGGGTCTGCCGGACGTAGTCGTGCAGCGCTTCGGCGTCCGGGTAGGTGGCCGGGAAGCTGAGGTCCACCCGGTAACCGGGATCGGACCGCAGAATCTGGCACACCTGTTCCACTTGGGTGGCGTCGAGGTCGGCACACGTCGGCGCCGCGGCGGCCGCGGAGCCGGCGCTGAGCAGGGCACCGAGGGTCAGGACGGCCGCGGCCGTGGCCACCGAGCGGTTACGCATCCCGACACGATACCGAGCCGGCGCGCGGGGCCCGGGCGGCAAGTCAAAGGGCCAGCGGGGGCAACTGGTCGCGCGGTAGCGCCACGGCGTGCGCGCCGGCGGCCCCGGCCATGAGCACGCCGCGATCGAAGTAGAAGATCAGCTCCTCGGGTGTGACCGCGAAGCTCTGGTAGTTGGCGGCGTCCAGACCGGCCTTCGGCGACACCGGGTCGGCGACGTCGAGCCGGTCGGCCAGCGCGCGCTGCACCAGCGGGTAGATCGCGTCGAGCGGACGGGTCTCGGGGGCGAACAGGGTCTCGAAGGTGAGCGGACGCTGCCGCGCCAGGTCGTAGTTGAACGTCTGATACCACGACGACGGGTGCGCGCCGCCGACGTTCTGGTACACCTCGAACGCGACCGACCGGGTGGTCTCGGTGCGGTGCTCGGTGGCCTGGATCTCCATCCGGTACGGCCGGTTGTGCGCGCGTCGGTCCTGTGCCGTTTCGACGAAGCGGTCGCGGGTGGTGGTGACGAACTCGGTGATGGCGCCCTGGTCCGGATAATCCACGGGGAAGGCGATATTCAGCTCGTAGTCGGTGCGCGCCTCGTGCGTCCGGCACAGCCCGTCCTCGGTGCGGGTGCCGCCGAGATCGCTGCACCCGTCGGCGGCGGCGACCGGCGGCGCCCACCCGAGCAGGGCGGCCGCGAGCAGCGCGGTGAGCAACCAGAGCCGGGCCATGGCCCGAGCCTAGTCCCGCGTGGCCGGCGCCCGGCTCGAACGGCAGATGAATGCGACAGCGCGGGCGGCCCGGCCGGTGCCGATGCGGGTGATCACCACCGACAACGGGGTGCCGCCGCGGGGCCGCAGCCGGCGCCGCAGCGCATCGGGGTCTACCCGCACCCCGCGCACCAGGATCTCCAGGGCACCACAGTCCAGCGTCGAAAGCGCTTGCCGCAATGCCTTTTCGGTGAACGGGAGCTGGTCGATGACCTCGAAGCCACGCACTCCCGGCGGCACCGCGTCGCCGGTGAGGTAGGCGATGTCGGGGTCCAACTGCCACAGTCCGTGCCGCGCGCCGTAGTGGCGCACCAGCCCGGCACGCACCACCGCGCCGTCCGGGTCGACGATCCAGCGACCCGCCGGGCCGACCCCGCAGTCGTCGTCGGCGGCGTCGGTGAGCTGTTCCCCGGAATCGAGCAGGCTGGCCCGCCGGGCGACCCCGGGCTCGGCCAGGCCCGCCGACCACAGACACGCCTCCCGCACCGAGCCCTGCCACGACGTGATCTCGATCTCACCGCGGAAGCCCATGTCCCCCAAGGCCTCGAAGTCGATTCCGGGCGCGCACTTGACCACCAGGTCGCGGCCGGCGTAGACCGCGAGCAGGTCGTCGAGGGCCGGGGCGTAGTCCCGCGGGTCGAACCGACGCCGCCCGGCGCTGCGCCGCGCCGGGTCGGCGACGACGACGGTGTCGGCGGTGATCGGTGCCAGTGCGTCGGCGCGACACAGCAGCACGGGGGCGTCGGCGAGATTGTGCCGGGCCATCGCCAGCCGGACGGGGTCGGTGTCGCTGCCGACGACGGCGGTCGCGCTGCCGTGCAACGCGGCCAGTTCGGCACCGATCGAACAGGTGACGTCGGAGACCGCGCGGCCGGCCAGGCGGCGCGCCCGATGCGCCGCGACCGGGGCCGCGGTGGCCTGCTGCAGCGCCTCGTCGGTGAACAGCCAGCCCTGCGCGCCGGGCAGCTTCTGCGCCGATCTGCGGCGCAGCAGGGTGGTCTCCACCAGGACGGCGGTGTGCTCGCCGTAGCGGGCCCGCACGGCGGCGATGTCGGCGATGCGGTCGCCGGCCAGCGGCAGCGCGGCAACCTCGGCCAGGGCCGCCGCACCCCGCGGCGACGTCAGGAACTCGACGTCGTCGAGGGTGAACGCCAGCCCGGAGCTCAGGTTCCGGCGGGTTCGGCAGCCGAACCGGGCTTCACCCCGGTCACCATCACGTTGTAGAACCAGCCCTTGGGCACCACCCGACGCCACACGTTCGCGTCGACCCAGCTCAGGGAGGTCCAGCTGCCGAAGGCGAACTTCGCCCAACCCCAGCCGAGCTTGCCCGGCGGCACCGCGGCCTCGAACGTCCGCACCGGCCAGCCGAGCATCGCGGCGGTGAACTCCTCGCTGGCCGTGCGCACCTCGACGGCGCCGGCGTTGGTGGCCATCCGCTCGAGATCGGCGGGATCGAAGGTGTGCAGGTCCACGACGGCCTCCAGGGCCGCGGCGCGGGAGGACTCGTCGAGTTCGGTCTGCGGGCGGCGCCAGTCCCGCAGGAACGGCAGCTTCGTGATGTTGGTGGCGGCGTGCCAGGTCAGCGTCGACAGCTCCCGCGCGTACCGGTTGCCCACGGTGGTGGGCTCGCCGGCGAAGATGAACCGTCCGCCCGGCTTGAGCACCCGGACCACCTCGCGCAGCGACAGTTCGACGTCGGGGATGTGGTGCAGCACGGCGTGGCCGACCACCAGGTCGAAGGTGTTGTCCTCGTAGGGGATGCCCTCCGCATCGGCGACACGGCCGTCGATGTCCAGGCCGAGGCCCTGGCCGTTGCGGGTGGCGACCTTGACCATGCCCGGGGACAGGTCGGTGACCGAGCCTCGGCGGGCAACCCCGGCCTGGATCAGGTTGAGCAGGAAGAAGCCGGTGCCGCAGCCCAATTCGAGGGCCCGGTCGTAGGGCAGTTCGCGCTGCACCTCTTCCGGTACCGCGGCATCGAAACGGCCCCGGGCATAGTCGACGCACCGCTGGTCATACGAGATGGACCACTTGTCGTCGTAGCTCTCGGCCTCCCAGTCGTGGTAGAGCACCTGGGCGAGCTTGCTGTCCTTCATGGCGGCTTCGACCTGCTCCGCGGTGGCGTGCGGGTTGGGCGCCGGTGATTCGTGCGTGCTGGTCATGGAAAGTCAGCCTAAACGGTGGTGCCGGCCGCGAAGACATCCAGGTAGCGTCGGCGCCGCTCGTCAGCGTCGCACCGGCCGTCGATCATGTCCTTGGCGGCGGCCACCGCCACCGCGGGCGCCCGCAGGTAGCGCCGGGCCCGCGCGCACGCGGCGTCGTACACCGCGTCGGGGGCCACCAGCTGATCCAGCAGGCCCATGGCGGCCGCCTCCTCGGCGTCCACGAAGCGCCCGCTGAACACCATGTCCTTGGCGTGCCCGGGCCCGACCGCGGCCGCCAGCCGGTCCAGCGCCGCGCCGTCGGGGATCAGATCCGCGAGGATCTCCGAGGCCGCGACCTTGACGTTGTCCCCGGCCACCCGCCAGTCCGCGGCCAGCGCCAGCGTCAGCCCCGCACCCAGCGCGTACCCGGTGACCGCGGCGATCGTGGGTTTCGGGATCGCCGCTACGGCACCGATCGCGGCGTCGCGCACCGCCGCCGCGGTGGCCGCTTCCGCGGCGGACAGCGTGCGCAGTTCCGGCACGTCGTCGCCGGCGGAGAAGATCTCGTGTCCCCCGAACAGGATCACCACCGCGATGTCTTCCCGGGCGGCGACGTGCTCGGCGGTGGCAGCCACCTCGCGGTACATCTGCCGGGTCAGCGCGTTGCTCGGCGGCCGGGACAGCCAGATGGTGCCGATGCCCGGCTGCTGGGCGTCGGTGTGCAGGCTGACGAACTCGTGGCCGCCGGTCACGGAGCGCGTCCGGCCCGGGCGGCGTTGTAGCGCTCGCTGTCGAAGAACTCGATCTCCCAGTTGCCGTTCGCCTCGGTCAGGTGCGGCTGCACGGGGACGATCTGGCGTTCGACGGCCAGGATGTCGGCGACCGAGCGGCCACCGGCCAGCGAGTCCAGCTGCGTCCAGGTCGGCGGCAGCAGGAAGATGCGCTGGGCGGCGAACTCGGCCAGCGCGGCCTCGGGCTTGGCCCACGCCACCCGGTCGGACTCGGTGTTCTCACCGTCGGCCAGCTGACCTGGCGGCAGCGCGCCGACAAAGAAGTAGGTGTCGTAGCGGCGGGTGCGTTCCTCCTCGGGCGTCACCCAGTTGGCCCACGGGCGCAACAGGTCGGCCCGCAGCATCAGCTTCTCGCTGCGCAGAAAGTCCCCGAACGACAGCGAGTTGTCGGCCAGCGCCTTGCGCGCCTGCCGGTAGACGCTCGCGTCGTCGACCAGCAGGTCGGGGTCGTCGGCGGCCCCGGCGAACAGCACGCCGGATTCCTCGAACGTCTCCCGGGCCGCCGCGCACACCAGGGCCAGGGCCAGGTCCTCGTCGACACCCAGGCGCTGCGCCCACCACGACGGCGGCGGACCGTGCCAGTCGATGTCGGCGTTGCGGTCCCGGTCGTCGACCCCGCCGCCGGGGAAGACCACCACGCCACCGACGAACTCCATCGCGCGATGCCGACGCATCAGGAACACCTCGGTGCCGTCGGCCTCCTCCCGCACCAGCATCACCGTGGCGGCCGGGCGGACGGGAAGCGGCTCGGGTCGGTCGCTCATGCGCGTCTCCTGTGTGCGGCGCGACTACGCACGCGTCGCGCGAAATAACGGCCGTCGATGGTGTCGACGGTGATGGCCTGTCCGAAGGCCTTGGACAGGTTCTCCGAGGTCAACACGTCGGGCAACAGGCCGCTGGCCACCGTCTGCCCCTCGGCGAGCAGCAGGCAGTGGGTGAATCCCGGCGGGATCTCCTCGACATGATGGGTGACCAGGACGATGGCCGGTGCGTCGGGGTCGGCGGCCAGGTCGGCCATCCGGGCGACGAGTTCCTCGCGCCCCCCGAGATCGAGGCCGGCGCCCGGCTCGTCGAGCAGCAGCAGTTCAGGATCGGTCATCAACGACCGCGCGATGAGCACCCGTTTGCGCTCGCCCTCCGAGAGGGTGCCGTAGGTGCGATCGGCGAGGTGTTCGCCGCCGACGCTTTCCAGCATGTCGACGGCCTGGGCGTAGTCCATGTCCTCGTAGCGTTCCCGCCAGCGCCCCAGCACCGAGTAACCCGCCGACACCACGAGGTCGCGCACCACCTCGTCGTCGGGGACCCGCTGCGACAACGCGGAGGAGGACAGCCCCACCCTGGCTCGCAGCTCCGAGACGTCGATGCGGCCCAGCCGCTCCCCCAGCACGAAGGCGGTCCCGGACGACGGGTGTTCGGTGGCGGCGGCCATGCGCAACAGCGAGGTCTTCCCGGCGCCGTTGGGGCCCACGACCACCCAGCGCTCGTCGAGTTCGACCTGCCAGTTCAGCGGTCCGACGAGGTTGCGCCCGCCGCGGCGCAACGCCACGTCGCGGAAGTCGATCAACAGGTCGGCGTCGGTGACGTCGGCTGGGTCAAGGTCGGCTTCGGGCACTCGACCATGGTAGTCATGCGATTTGCAGGAGCTAGACCGGCGGGATCTCGACGCGCCGCAGGGTGCCGTCCACCGCGTCGGCGGCCTCGATCTCGCCGCGGGTGATGCCCAGGAAGAACAACACCGTGTCCAGGTAGGGGTAGCTCAACGACGCGTCGGCGACCTCGCGCAGCGCGGGCTTGGCGTTGAACGCCACCCCCAGGCCCGCCGCGGCGAGCATGTCGATGTCGTTGGCGCCGTCGCCCACCGCCACGGTCTGCTCCATGGGCACGCCGGCCTGACTGGCGAAATCGCGCAGCGCCTTGGCCTTGCCCGGGCGGTCGATGATGGTCCCGGTCACCCGTCCGGTGAGCTTGCCGTCGACGATCTCCAGGTGGTTGGCCGCCACGTAGTCGAGCATGAGTTCCTCGGCCAGCGGCTCGATCACCTGGCGGAAACCGCCGGACACCACGCCGCAGTGAAAACCCAAGCGCCGCAGGGTACGCAGCGTGGTCCGGGCCCCCGGGGTCAACTGCAGTTCCTGGGCGACGTCGTCGACGACCTCCGCCGGCAGACCCGCCAGCGTGGCCACCCGTTCCCGCAGCGAGTCCTCGAAGTCGAGTTCCCCGCGCATGGCGGCCTCGGTGATCTGCGCGACCTTGGCCTCGGCGCCGGCCCGCGCCGCCAGCATCTCGATGACCTCGCCCTGGATCAGCGTGGAGTCCACGTCGAACACGATGAGCCGCTTGGCCCGGCGCTCCAGCGAATACTTCTCGACGGCCAGGTCCACGCCCTGCTCCCCCGCCACCCGCGCGAGCGCATTCTGCAGCGCCACTGCGCTTCCCGGCGGCACCGAGACGCGCAACTCCAACCCGGTCACCGGGTAATCGGAGACGCCGCGGATGGTGTCGATGTTGACGCCGAGTTCCGCGGCCTCACGAGCCAGGACGCCGAAGGCCTCCGCGGTGATCGGCCGGCCCAGCACGACGATGGTGTGCGTGGACGGCTCCACGATCACCGGGATGTCGTCGCTGCGTTCGATCGTGACCTCTAGGCCGACTCCGTGGATCGCCGTCTCGACGGCCTCCCGGAACCGGTCCCCGCCGACGGTCTCGGCCGAGCCGGACACCAGGACCCCGAGCGTGAGCCGACCGCGGATCACCACCTGCTCGACGTTCAGCAGCTCCACTTTGTGGGTCGAGAGCACGCCAAACAGCGCGGAGGTGACGCCCGGTCGGTCCACACCGGTGACCGTGATGAGGACCGACACCTTCCCCGAGGTGGGGGCCACGGTCACCTCTAGGTGCGGACGTTTGCGTCGTCGAGCCGCGTGACGTCACCGTCGTCGGGTCCGTGGGACCGTCCGACGTGGGCCTCGGCCCGCATCCGCTCGACCATGTGCGGGTAGTGCAGCTCGAAGGCCGGTCGCTCGGAACGGATGCGCGGCAGCTCGGTGAAGTTGTGCCGCGGCGGCGGGCAGCTGGTGGCCCACTCCAGGGAGTTGCCGAAGCCCCACGGGTCGTCGACCGTGACGACCTCGCCGTAGCGCCAGCTCTTGAAGATGTTCCAGACGAACGGCAGCACCGAGATACCCAGGATGAACGAGCCGATGGTGGACACCACGTTGAGCGTGGTGAAACCGTCGCTGGCCAGGTAGTCGGCGTACCGACGCGGCATGCCCTCGTCGCCGACCCAGTGCTGCACCAGGAAGGTGGTGTGGAAGCCGACCAGGGTCAGCCAGAAGTGCAACTTGCCCAGGCGCTCGTCGAGCATCCGGCCGGTCATCTTCGGGAACCAGAAGTAGATGCCCGCGTAGGTGGCGAACACGATGGTGCCGAAGAGCACGTAGTGGAAGTGCGCGACCACGAAGTAGCTGTCGGTGACGTGGAAGTCCAGCGGCGGGCTGGCCAGCAGCACGCCCGAGAGGCCACCGAGCAGGAACGTCACGATGAAGCCCACCGAGAACAGCATCGGTGTCTCGAACGTCAGTTGGCCCTTCCACATCGTGCCCAGCCAGTTGAAGAACTTGATACCGGTGGGCACCGCGATCAGGAATGTCATGAAGCTGAAGAACGGCAGCAGCACGGCGCCGGTCGCGTACATGTGGTGCGCCCACACCGCCAGCGACAGCGCGGCGATCGCCAGCGTCGCGTAGATCAGCGTGGTGTAACCGAAGATCGGCTTGCGCGAGAACACCGGGAAGATCTCACTGACGATGCCGAAGAACGGCAGCGCGATGATGTACACCTCTGGGTGCCCGAAGAACCAGAACAAGTGTTGCCACAACAGCACACCGCCGTTGGCCGGGTCGTAGATGTGTGCACCCAGGTGCCGGTCGGCGATCAGGCCCAGCAGCGCGGCGGTCAGCAGCGGGAAGGCCAGCAGCACCAGGATGGAGGTCACCAGGATGTTCCAGGTGAAGATCGGCATCCGGAACATCGTCATGCCCGGGGCCCGCATGCAGACCACGGTGGTGATCATGTTGACGCCACCGAGGATGGTGCCCAGACCACTGACGGCCAGGCCCATGATCCACAGGTCCGCGCCGGCACCCGGCGAGTGGATGGCGTCGGACAGCGGCGCGTAGCCGGTCCAGCCGAAGTCGGCGGCGCCGCCGGGGGTGATGAACCCGGAGGTGGCGATCAGCGCGCCGAACAGGAACAGCCAGAACGAGAAGGCGTTCAGCTTCGGGAACGCCACGTCCGGCGCGCCGATCTGCAGCGGCAGCACCAGGTTGGCGAAGCCGAACACGATCGGGGTCGCGTAGAACAGCAGCATCACCGTGCCGTGCATGGTGAACAGCTGGTTGAACTGTTCGTTCGACAGGAACTGCAGACCCGGCATCGCCAACTCCGTGCGCATCAGCAGGGCCATCAGGCCGCCGATGAAGAAGAAGGCGAAGCACACGACGCAGTACATGATGCCGATCAGCTTGTGATCGGTCGTCGTGATCAGCTTGTAGATCAGGTTGCCCTTGGGGCCCATCCGCTCCCTATAGGGACGAGTGGCCTCGAGTTCCCGCAACGGGGGCGCTTCGGCGGTCAAGAACTCCTCCAAACATCCGAGTACCGGGCATGGCGCCAGGGCACTTTAGATCTTCTGTGCCTGAATCCTATCCCCCATCTCCGTCGCTGTCGGCGCGGGTCCGACAATCTGTCGTAGATGTCGCGATCAGGGCCACTCGGACCGGCTCCGACCTGCTGTTCCGAGGCGGGCGCGCCGGGGTGTTACCGTCGGGTCCGTGCCGATTCGCACCACTTCCGTCGCTCTGGCCGCAGCGTTGGCGTTGCTGGTTTCCGGTTGTTCGCAGCCGCAGGGCCAGACCCCGGTCCCGCCGTCGGCCCCCGTGATCACCAGTACGACGACGATCGCCGGGGCCGGCGTGTTGGGCAATCAGCGTCGGCCCGACGAGTCCTGCGCCGCCGAACCCGCCGCGGCCGACCCCGGCGACGACGTCCGCCGGGTGCCCAGCGGCACCGAGCGCGGCGACGTGGACGTGCCGGCCGACCCGCAGCGCATCGTGGTGCTCGCCGGTGAGCAGCTCGACGTGTTGTGCGCGCTCGGGCTGCAGTCACGGATCGTGGCGGCGGCGCCGGCCGACGGGGCGCAGGCGCAGCCCTCCTATCTGGGCACCGTGATTCACGAACTGCCCGCGGTGGGCTCGGGCACCGGGATCGACGCGGCGGCGATCGCGGCGGCCGAACCCGACCTGATTCTCGGCTCGCGCGCGCTGACCCCGCAGGCCTACGGCGAGCTGTCGGCGATTGCGCCCACAGTGTTCACCGGCGCCGCGGGCGCCGACTGGCGGGACACTGTGCGCACCGTCGGGGCGGCCACCGGCCGCGCCGGAGCCGCCCACGACGTGGTGGCGAACTTCGACGAGGACGCCGAACAGGCCGGGATCGCCAACGACGCGACGCATTTCCAGGCCTCCGTCGTGCAGTTCACCGAGGACACCGTGCGGGTGTTCGGCGCGGAGAACTTCCCGGCCAGCGTGCTGGCCGCGGTGGGCGTGGATCGCCCTGCGGCACAACGCTTCACCGACAAACCGTTCGAGGAGATCGACATCACCGACCTCGACAAGGCGGACTTCTCGGCCGTCGAGGCCGACATCGTGTACGTGTCGTTCGCCTCCCCGGCGGCCAAGGACCACGCCCCCGCGGTGCTGGGCAGCGATGCCTGGCGCGCGCTGTCGGCCAACCGGGACAACCGGGTGTTCATCGTCAACAACGAGGTCTGGCAGACGGGTCAGGGTCCGGTCGCGGCCCGCGGCATCCTCGAGGATCTGCGCTGGCTCAACGCGCCCATCAACTAGCGGCCCGCGCGGCCCAAACGTCCACTCGTAGATCTCGAGAGAGGCCCATCGTGTTCCACGTGCTCAAGCTCACCTACCTGCAACCGCTCGACGTCGTCGACCAGACCCGCCCCGCGCACGTGGCGTGGATCCAGCGGGAGATCGAGGCGGGCCGGCTGCTGCTGGCCGGGCGCCAGGAGTCGCAGCAGGGTGGGGTGCTGATTACCGCCGACATCGACACCGCCGAGGCCGAGAGGTTGATGGCCGAGGACCCCTACCAGCTGGCCGGGTTGGTGAGCTACGAACGTCTGAGCTTCAACGGGGCGCTGCGCGCCGACTGCCTGTAGCCGCGGATTCTGTAACCATGGGGTAGCGACGATACGAAAGAGGGCACGCAAATATGACCACGACAGTTTCGGCCTACGCCGCCACCTCGGCCACCGACCCGCTCACCAAGACCACCATCGAGCGACGCGCCCCCGGCCCCCACGACGTGGCCTTCGACATCAAGTTCGCCGGGATCTGCCACTCCGACATCCACACCGTCAAGGGCGAGTGGGGCCGCCCGAACTACCCGGTGGTCCCCGGCCACGAGATCGCCGGTGTGGTCACCGAAGTCGGTTCGGCCGTCACCAAATTCAAGGTCGGCGATCACGTCGGCGTCGGATGCTTCGTCGACTCCTGCCGCGAGTGCGACAGCTGTAAGGCCGGCCTGGAGCAGTACTGCACCACCCGGGGTGGCATGCGCGGCACCTACAACTCGACCGAGCGCGACGGCAGCCCCACCTACGGTGGCTACAGCACCGCCATGGTCGTCGACGAGAACTACGTGTTGCGCATCCCGGAGTCCATCCCGCTGGACAAGGCCGCTCCCCTGCTGTGCGCCGGGATCACGGTGTACTCGCCGCTGCGGCACTGGAACGCCGGCCCCGGCAAGCGCGTCGCCGTGATCGGGCTCGGCGGCCTCGGGCACATGGCCGTCAAGATCGGCGTCGCGATGGGTGCCGAGGTGACGGTGCTCAGCCAGTCCCTCAAGAAGATGGAGGACGGTCTGCGGCTGGGCGCCTCGGCGTACCACGCGACCAGCGACCCCGACACCTTCAAGAAGCTCGCCGGCAGTTTCGACCTCATCATCAACACCGTGTCGGCGAACCTGGACATGTCCGCCTACCTGAACCTGCTGGCGCTGGACGGCACGCTGGTGGAACTCGGCGCGCCGGAGAAGCCGCTGGTGGTGCCGTTCTTCCCGCTGGGCGCGATGCGTCGCAGCCTGGCCGGCTCGATGATCGGCGGCATCCCCGAAACCCAGGAGATGCTCGATTTCTGCGCCGAGCACGACGTCACCCCGGAGATCGAGGTGATCGACGCGTCGTACATCAACGAGGCCTACGAGCGGGTCGTCTCCAGCGACGTCCGCTACCGCTTCGTCATCGACGCGTCGACCATCTGATCACGCGACCGGGCCGACGGCTGGGTCAGAAGTCCCAGTCGTCGTCCTCGGTGACGACGGCCTTGCCGATGACATACGAGCTGCCCGACCCGGAGAAGAAGTCGTGGTTCTCGTCGGCGTTGGGGCTCAGCGCCGACAGGATCGCCGGGTTGACGTCGGTCTCGTCGCGCGGGAACAGCGCCTCGTAGCCGAGGTTCATCAGCGCCTTGTTGGCGTTGTACCGCAGGAACTTCTTGACGTCCTCGGTGAGGCCGACCTCGTCGTAGAGGTCCTGGGTGTACTCGACCTCGTTGTCGTAGAGCTCGAACAGCAGCTCATAGGTGTAGTCCTTGAGCTCCTGCTGGGTGGCGGCGTCCTGCAGCGCCAGACCCTTCTGGTACTTGTAGCCGATGTAGTAGCCGTGCACCGCCTCGTCACGGATGATCAGCCGGATCATGTCGGCGGTGTTGGTGAGCTTGGCCCGGCTGCTCCAGTACATCGGCAGGTAGAAGCCCGAGTAGAACAGGAAGCTCTCCAGCAGCGTGGAGGCCACCTTGCGCTTGAGCGGCTCGTCGCCGTTGTAGTACTTCAGCACGATCTCGGCCTTGCGCTGCAGGTTCTGGTTCTCCTCCGACCAGCGGAACGCGTCGTCGATCTCGGCGGTGGAGCACAGCGTGGAGAAGATCTGGCTGTAGCTCTTGGCGTGCACCGACTCCATGAACGCGATGTTGGTGTACACCGCCTCCTCGTGCGGGGTCAGCGCGTCCGGGATCAGGCTGACCGCGCCGACGGTGCCCTGAATGGTGTCGAGCATCGTCAGGCCGGTGAAGACCCGCATGGTGAGCTGCTTCTCGTGGGCGGTCAGCGTCCCCCACGACGGGATGTCGTTGGACACCGGCACCTTCTCCGGCAGCCAGAAGTTGCCCGTCAGACGGTCCCAGACCTCGGCATCCTTCTCGTCTTGGACGCGATTCCAGTTGATGGCCGAAACCCGATCGATCAGCTTCATTCCGTCGGACACCTGAACCCCTCTTGGACGTGACAACTCGATAGAACTAACCGGCGTCCGCAACACTACCGCTGGGGGCCGACAACAAGCGGGAACACAACACCTTGTGTCGTCGGCGCGCCGCCGGAACCGGTCAGTTCGCCGGGATCAACCGGTATTCGTCGAGGTCCAGCGACCGCGTCGCCAGCCAGTACTGCCAGGTCATGCCGCCCCACAGGGTCCGGTTCACGCCGTGGGCATCCAGGTACCAGCTGCGGCAGCCGCCGGTGTTGAACACGGTGCCGGCCAAATCGTGCTGCAGCCGGGCGTTGTACCGGTCCGCGGCGGCGCGCGTCGGCGCCAATCCGGCCGCGCCGGCCTTGTCGGTGGCGGCGATGGCCTGCGCCACGTAGCGGATCTGGGACTCGATCATGAACACCACCGAGTTGTGCCCCAGCGCGGTGTTCGGGCCGAGCAGGAAGAACAGGTTGGGCATCTCGGCCACCGTGACGCCCCGCAGCGCCGACATGCCCTCGCGGTTCCAGCGGTCCACCAGGTCCTCCCCGCCGGGCCCCTTGATGTCGACGTAGGTGTAGGAGTCGGTGACGTGGAACCCGGTGGCGAACACCACCACGTCCACCGGCCGGGCGGTCCCGTCCGCGGTGACGATGCCGTCGGTGGTGAAGCGACTGATCCGGTCGGTGACGACGGTGGTGCGCGGGTCGGCGACGCCGCGATAGTAGGTATCGGAGTTGAGGATTCGCTTGCAGCCGGCCCGGTAGTCGGGCGTGAGCTTGGCACGCAGCTCGGGATCCTTGACGTGGCGGCGAATGTTCCACTTGCCCATCAGCTCACCGAGCTTGAGCAGCCGCGGGGCCTTCGTCATCGCGAACCCAACCGCCTCGTGTACCCAGTAGATACCCGCGCGCAGGGCCGCCCGAGTGCCCGGAACGGACGTGAAGACCCGCCGCAGCCCCGGCGGAATCGGGTTGTTGGGCCGCGGCATCACCCAGGCCGGGGTGCGCTGGTAGAGCTGGAGTTCGGCGACCTCACCGACGATCTCGGGCACGATCTGAATGGCGCTGGCCCCGGTGCCGATCACCGCGACGCGCTTGCCGGCAAGGTCGACGTCGTGGTCCCACCGCGCGGAATGGAAAGCGGCGCCGCCGAATTCGTCCAACCCGTCGAAGTCCGGAATCAGCGGGATGTGCAGCCCGCCGGCACCGGAGATGAGGAACTGGGCCACGTATTCCGTACCGTCGGTGGTGAATACGTGCCAGCGCAGTTCGTCGTCGTCCCATACCGCGCGGTCCACATGCGCGCCGAAGTGGACGTGGCGCCGCAACCCGTACTTGCTGGTGACACCCAGCAGATAGTCCTGGATCTCCGGCTGGAACGACCACATGTGCGTCCAGTCGGCCTTCGGCTCGAAGGAGAACGAGTACATGTGCGACGGGATGTCGCAGGCACACCCGGGGTAGGTGTTGTCGCGCCAGGTCCCGCCGATCTCGTCGGCCTTCTCGAGGAGCAGGAATTCGACGCCCTGCCGCTGCAAGGCGATGGCCATCCCGATACCGGAGAACCCGGTACCGATGATCAGGGCACGGGTCTGAACGGGCGCGGTGGCGTCGGTCATGCGACCACGCTACCCGCCCTATGCGGAACCGGCGGTACCGGCTACTTCGCCTCCGCCCCGTCGCGCGGGACGGCCTGGTGAATCGGCAGGTCAGGATCGATTTTGATGCCCAGCAGCGCCGTCGTGCCGATGATCGCACCCATCATGATCGTGGTCAGATGCTCGATGAATTTGTCGCGCGGCATCCGTCGGGGGCTGTCCGGGCTGGGTCCCAGCCACCAGTCGGTCGACGACGCCGCGGTGCCGAACGTCGCGAACGCGGCCAGTTCCATCGCCTGGCGGTCGAGCTCCATCTCGCGCAGCTCGTTGTTGAACAGTTCGGCCATTGCCAGGGTGATCTCGCGGCCCTCGTTGACCGCCCGCATGGTGGCCTCGGCCTGCTCCGGAAAACGGCCCTGCAGGACGAATCGCACCACGTTGGGATGTTCGTCCACCAGGTACACGTACTGCTCGATGCTGCGCTTGATGACCTCGCTGGCCGAATCGGTGGCCAGGTTGATCACCGGGAAGATCTCGGCCCAGAGCATGTCGCGCAATCGCTCGCCGATCGCCTGGAACAGGTCCGCCTTGTCCGTGAAGTGGCGGTAGATCTTCGGTTTGGCCGTTCCGGCCTCCTCGGCGATCTCGCGCACGCTGACTTCCGGGCCGCGTTGGTCGATGGCGCGGAAGGCGGCATCGACGATTTGGGACCGCACCTGCTTGCGGTGCTCCCGCCAGCGCTCGCTGCGGGCGTCGACCTTCGGCCCGGCGGCGGTCTCACCGCCCGGCTTCGGCTTGGGTCGAGGCACGCGCACGCCCAGCACTGTACTCCCACCGGCGCGCTGACCTGGCACAACAGCCCATACACGCCGGTGCGTCGGCAATGACATGGGTCACAGATTGGTCAGCAATGGCGAAACAAGTTGAAACCCAAAGTATTTGGCCGCTACGCGCGTCGACACCGGCGAGCAGCGCCGCGGCGTACGCTTAACATGGCGAAAGAGTCCAGCAGCAACCGAAACGACCAGCAGCGAAACGGGACCATTTGTGACGCAGCGATTCGACGTGGCGATCGCCGGCGGAGGACCGGCAGGCTCGGCGGCAGCGTGGCAGGCGGCGCAGGCCGGGGCACGCGTGATAGTGCTGGACAAGGCGGACTTCCCCCGCGACAAGCCCTGCGGCGACGGCCTGACCGCACGCGCGGTGAGCTATCTGCAGAAGATGGGGCTGGCCCCGGAGGTCAGCAAGTTCCACCGCGTCGACCGGGTCACCGTGTTCAGCCCCAGCCAGTGGGAGCTGTCGTTCCCCCAACGCCCCGGCATGCCCAACCACGGCCATACCGTCAGCCGCACCGAACTCGACATGCTGCTGCTCAAGCACGCCGAGTCCGCCGGGGTCACCGTGCGGCAGTCGGCGGAGGTCGCCGGCCCCGAACTCGACGACCGCGAACGCGTCACGGGAGTGGTGCTCAAAAGCGGCGAGAAGGTCCTCGCGGATGCGGTGATCGCCGCCGACGGCGCCTACTCCCCCATCAAGCGTGCGATGAAACTGGATTCGCGCTACAACGGCTACTCGGCCATCGCGATCCGCGCCGAGATACATGCCAACCGGCCGGACACCGACAGTCTGGACATCTATTGCAAGCTGCTCTTCGACGGCGACCAGCTCCCCGGCTACGGCTGGGTGTTCCCGATGGGCGCCGGCCGCTTCAACATCGGCCTGGGTTACGTCAACAGCTATCGAAACTGGCAGTCCATCAACGCCACTCAGTTCCTCGGCGAGTTCCTGCGCACCCTGCCCGCCGAGTGGGAGCTCCCCACGATCGACGAGCTGAAGAAGAACAAGAGCGTGCGGGCCTGGCGGCTGCCGATGGGATTCACCGCCTGGCCGCCGTGGCGCCCGGGTGTGCTGTTCGCCGGCGACTCGCTGGGCGCGGGGAAACCCGCCTCCGGCGCGGGCATCTCCAAGGCCCTGGAGTCGGGTCTGGTGGCCGGCGAGAGCGCCGTGGCCGCGTTGACCAACGGCGGCCCGGACGACTTCACCAACTACCAGCAGCGCCTGCAGGCCAGCTGGGGCCGGGAATACCGGCGCGGACGCGCCTTTCACAAATTGATCGGCTATCCGAAGGTCGCCGAGACCGGGCTGAAGCTGCTCGACAACGCCGCCTTCCGGGACCGACTGCTCAAGGCCCTGTACAAGAAGGCGCAGGGGCCGCAACACCGCTACTGAGTGGGCACCACCACGTAAAGTCGCAGACCGTGGAGCAACGCATCAGTCTCATCACGCTCGGCGTCGACGACCTCACGCGCAGCCGATCCTTCTTCGAGCAGGGCCTCGGCTGGTCGGTGTCCGGTGAGTACGACGAGGTGGCCTTCTACCAGTTGCCCGGGATCGCGCTCGCGCTGTTCGGCCGGGCCGATCTCGCCGCGGATGCAGGCGTGAAGGTCGACGGCCGCTTCAGCGGGATCAGCATCGCCATCAATGAACGCAACGAAGCCGACGTGGATGCCACGATGGCCCGCGCCCAGGTCGCCGGCGCCACCGTGGTCAAGGCCCCGCACAAGACCTATTGGGGCGGCTACTCCGGTTACTTCGCCGACCTCGACGGCCACGTGTGGGAGGTGGCGTACAACCCGTCCTGGACCATCAATGCCGATGGGTCCGTGACCATCTGAACCGTCAGCGGCGCCCGCGCTTGGCCCGGCCCGGCTTGCGGTCGGTCTTGGCGGCGGCGCGGGCGGCCTGCTTCGCCAGCGTCTTCTCTCGCGCGGTGCGCTTGGGCATCGGCTGCGACTGCCCGCGCGACGACCCGGGCTTGCGGCCCCGCACGATCCCGATGAAGTCCTCGATCGGCGCCGATTGTGGGCCCTCCGGAACCGCCAGCGCCACCGCGCAACTGGGCGCGCCGCTGATCGGACGGAAGGTGAGATCCTTGCGGTGATACAGCCGCGCCAGCGATTGCGGAACCATCAGCACCCCGACCCCGGCAGCGACGAGTTCCATTGCATCCTGGGTGGTTTCGGGCCGATGCTCGACCGGGGTCCCCGGCGCGTCCGGCCAGTCCAGCACGTGATCGTGGGGCAGCAGCACGGGCTCCCCATGCAGGTCCGCCGCGGCGACGTCGTCGGCCGCGGTGAGCAGATGGTCGACGGGCACCACCACGACCGCCGTCTCCTCGTAGAGCGGGATGACGGCCAAACCGGACGTGTCGGCCGGCAACCGCAGTACCGCGAGGTCGACCGCGCCGGTCCGGACCGCGTCGGCGGCGTCGGCCGCGGCCACGAGGGTCAGCTGCAGCGGCACCTCCGGCCGGCGCTGCGCCCAGTTGCGGGCCCACTTCGCCGGTGTCGCGCCGGGGACGTACCCGAGGGTCAGCGAGCGCGACGACGACGGAGCCACCGCCTCAGGCTACCGATACGCTGGTCGCCATGAGCAGGCCGAACACCCAGTCCATGAAACCCGCCACCGCGGCGAAGAAGCTGGACGTGTACTTGCCCGCGACGCCCGCGGAGTTCCAGGAGAACGCGATCACCCGCGCCGAGCTCGCCGCTCTGCAGGCCGACCCGCCGCAGTGGCTCCAGGACCTCCGCAAGCACGGGCCGCACCCGAAGAACCTGGTGGCCGCCAAGCTCGGGGTGTCGATCGCCGGGCTGGCCCGCGGCGGGGTCAGCGATGCGCTGACCACCGAGCAGATCGAGCAGCTGCTGGCCGACAAGCCGGACTGGCTGGTCGCCGAACGGGAGAGCTACCAGGAGGTGCTGCGCGAGCAGCGGCGCCTGAAGGCCGTGCGCGCCCAGAAGGCACGCGGGAGCTGACGACCGGCCCGGGTCAGCGGGTGGTGTACCCGCCGTTGGCGAACAGCGTCTGCCCGGTGATCCAGTGGCCGTCGGTGGCCAGGAAATCCACGATGGGCGCGATGTCCTCGATGAGGGTCAGGCGGTTGCCCATCCCTTGCGACTTGTGGAATTCGACGCGCTCGGGGGTCTCCTGCCCGTAGAAGAAGGGGGTGTCCATGGGGCCGGGTGCGATCGCGTTGACGTTGATGCCGCGGGTGCCGAATTCCTTTGCGGCGGCCCGGTTGAAGTGCTCCACCGGAGACTTCCCGCCCGCGTAGGTGGAGTAGCCGTCGGTGAACGCGCCCAGCAGCGCGGTCACGATGGTGATCAGGGAGCCGTCGTCGTTGAGGGTGCGACCCGCCTCCTTGATGAAGAAGTACGCCGCCTTGGCGTTGATGTCGAGCATCGAGTCGAAGTCGGCCTCGGTGGTGTCCAGGATGGGCTTGCGTAGGACCTTCCCGACAGTGTTCACCGCAACGTCGATGCCGCCGAATTCCGATGCGGCCGCATCGAAGAAGGCGGTGACGGTCGACGGTGCGGTCAGGTCGCCCTGGAACAGCAGGGCGCGGGCACCGGCGGCCTCGACCGCGGCGACGGTCTCCCGGGCCTGCGCCTCGGACGCGGCGCTGTTGTAGTGCACCGCGACGTTGGCTCCCTGCTCCGCCAGATGGCGGCTCACCAGGCCGCCGAGATTCTTGCCGCCGCCGGCGACCACGGCGGTCTTGCCGGAAAGTTTGCGGGCGCTGTCTGTCATGTCGTGTCCTCCGACGGTTGTGATATTTGCTGTAGCTTCCAAACTAAGCGCAGGACACTCAACCAACAAGCGAATATTTATGGACCTTTAACAACTATTACTTGTGTATCTTGGGCGGGTGACCACGCCTGACCTCCGCCGCCTGGAACAGTTCGTCGCCGCGATGGAGGAGCCCACCCTCGCGGCGGCGGCGGCCAGGCTGCACGTGAGCCAGCAAGCACTCTCCGCGGCGTTGCGGCAGCTCGAACGCGAGCTGGGGACCTTGCTGTTCACCCGGTCCGGGCGGCGCCTGGCGCCCACCGCCTCGGCACGCACCCTGTACGAGGGCGCACCCGCGGTGCTGGCCGGCGCGCGCCGACTGGCCGCCCGGGCCCGCGAGGCGGGCGCCGAGCGCGAACGCCCGTTCGTGGTGGGCCGCAGTCCGGCGGTGACCGCCGATGAGGCGTTCGTCTTGCTGGAACCGCTGATCGCCCGCGCTGTCCCGGTGTCCATCACGGTGCGGGAGGTGTTCCCGTCCGCGGTGGCCGACGAGCTGTACGACGGCACCCTGGACCTGATGCTGCGGCGCGGCGTCGCCCTGCCGGACCGCCTCGCGGGTGCGACGCTGACCTACCACCCGTTGCGCGTGGCGCTGCACCGCGACCACCCGCTCGCCGGGCGCGCCCGGTTGGCCCTGGCCGAACTCGCGTCCTCACCGATCGTGGTGTGGGCGCCGCCGCACACGTCGTTCTACACCGATTTCCTTGTGGCGCAATGCCGACGGGCCGGATTCGAGCCCGATCTGGTGGTGAACCGGGTCCAGGGCACCCCACCGGATACCGCGGTACTGGCGGCGCCGCAGGCGGCGGCCTTCGTCACCGGGCCCGTCGGTGCCCGGTTCGAAGGACGGGTCGCGGTGCGCGAACTCGATGACGCGCCGCAGGTTCCGGTGCAGGCGTTGTGGTTGCCGCACACCACCGACCCGCTACGCGCGGAGCTGCTGGCCGCCTATCCCCCGGCGTGAGGAGGCGCGACGAAGCAGTACGCCCGTGGCGTTTCCCGGTAGACAACGGTCTTGGCCGCCGGCGGGCAAGCCGGATCGTCGACCACACCGTCGACGCGACGGATGACCCTGACGTTCGCGGCGGGATCCGCGCAGTCGGCAGGCGCGACGGTGGCGCCGAGCGCGTAACAGCGGCCCTCACGCAGGTTGAACATGAAGCAGTACGTCCGTACCCCGCTGGTCAACAGCGGGTATCTGGCGCCACCACGCGAGCCGTCCGGACAACTCGCGGTCGCGTCACCCTTCGACGCCAGCTGCAGCGTGGCGTCGGAGCTGCTGCAATCGGCAGCTTCTACGTTCAACCTGCGCGCCGCGAAGTCCTCGGCGGTGATGCACTGTCCCTCATTGAGATTGCTCGCGGAAGGCGGCGCGGCACGCGTGTCGGCGAGCGCCGACAGGACGTGCCCGATTCCGAGAAGCGTCACCAGGGAACCGATCACGAGGAACACGGTTCCCCGCCCCGCCGGCCGGGACGGCCCGTGGTCGCCCAGGTTGGCGGGGCCGGTGTCGTCGTTCTGCAGCAGGCGCTCGGCGTCGCGGGTCACCCAGCGTCGGTGCGCGCGACGGCGGTAGAGCCCGACGGCCAACAACAGTGCACCGGCCAGCGGAAAGATCAGCGCGGCGGTCGCGCTGCCCAACCGGTAGGCCACCAGGTCATCGGCGAACAACTCGACCACAACGATCCCCCTGATAGATGTTGTGGGGAGCCTAACCCGATCTGCGCGTTGGCGTGCTCACCGATTTGTACGCGGCGGCCGATGCTGCGGATTGCGACGCCGCCACGGCGCGTCCCGGACGAAACCGCACGATCGGCGGAGGCCCGAGTGGCGCGCCGCGGCCGGCGACGGTCTACAGCATGCAGGACACGCAACCCTCGACTTCGGTTCCCTCCAAAGCCATCTGGCGCAACCGGATGTAGTAGAGCGTCTTGATGCCCTTGCGCCACGCGTAGATCTGCGCCTTGTTCACGTCGCGCGTGGTGGCGGTGTCCTTGAAGAACAGCGTCAGGCTCAGACCCTGGTCCACATGCTGAGTGGCGGCCGCGTAGGTGTCGATGACCTTCTCGAAGCCGATCTCGTAGGCATCCTGGTAGTACTCCAGGTTGTCGTTGGTCATGTAGGGCGCCGGGTAGTAGACGCGGCCGATCTTGCCTTCCTTGCGGATTTCGACCTTGCTGGCGATCGGGTGGATCGACGACGTCGAGTGGTTGATGTAGGAGATGGATCCCGTCGGCGGGACGGCCTGCAGGTTCTGGTTGTAGATCCCGTGGGCCTGCACCGACTCCTTCAACCGCTTCCAGTCGTCCTGGTTGGGGATCCGGATGCCGGCGTCGCTGAACAACTGGCGCACCCGCTCGGTCGCCGGCTCCCACACCTGATCGGTGTATTTGTCGAAGAACTCACCCGAGGCGTACTTCGAGCGCTCGAAGCCCTTGAAGGCCGTGCCGCGTTCGATGGCGATCTTGTTCGACGCCCGCAGCGCGTGATAGAGCACCGTGTAGAAGTAGATGTTGGTGAAGTCGATGCCCTCTTCGGAACCGTAGAAGATCCGCTCGCGCGCCAGGTAGCCGTGCAGGTTCATCTGCCCCAGGCCGATGGCGTGCGATTCGTTGTTGCCCTTCTCGATCGAGGGCACCGAGACGATGCTGGTCTGGTCCGACACCGCGGTCAGCCCGCGGATGGCCACCTCGATGGTCTGCGCGAAATCCGGCGAGTCCATCGCCTTGGCGATGTTCAGCGAGCCGAGGTTGCACGAGATGTCCTTGCCCACCTTGGAATACGACAGATCCTCGTTGTACTCCGATGCGGTGGAGACCTGCAGGATCTCCGAGCACAGGTTGGAGTGGGTGATCTTGCCGTCGATCGGGTTGGCCCGGTTGACGGTGTCCTCGAACATGACGTACGGGTAGCCGGACTCGAACTGCAGCTCGGCCAACGTCTGGAAGAACTCGCGCGCCTTGATCTTCGTCTTGCGGATCCGCGCGTCGTCGACCATCTCGTAGTACTTCTCGGTGACCGAGACATCGGCGAACGGCACCCCGTACACGCGCTCCACGTCGTACGGCGAGAACAGGTACATGTCCTCGTTCTTCTTGGCCAGCTCGAAGGTGATGTCCGGGATCACCACACCCAGACTCAGCGTCTTGATCCGGATCTTCTCGTCGGCGTTCTCCCGCTTGGTGTCCAGGAATCGGTAGATGTCGGGGTGGTGCGCGTGCAGGTACACCGCCCCGGCCCCCTGCCGAGCGCCGAGTTGGTTGGCGTAGGAGAACGAGTCCTCGAGCAGCTTCATGATCGGGATGACACCGGAACTCTGGTTCTCGATGTTCTTGATCGGCGCGCCGTGCTCGCGAATGTTGGTCAGCAGCAACGCCACTCCGCCGCCCCGCTTGGACAGCTGCAGCGCGGAGTTGATCGAGCGGCCGATGGACTCCATGTTGTCCTCGATGCGCAGCAGGAAGCAGCTCACCGGCTCGCCGCGCTGCTTCTTGCCCGAGTTGAGGAACGTCGGGGTGGCGGGCTGGAACCGGCCGTCGATGATCTCGTCGACCAGCTTCTCGGCCAGCAGGGTGTCGCCGGCGGCCAGCGTGAGCGCCACCATCACCACGCGGTCCTCGAAGCGTTCGAGGTAGCGCTTACCGTCGAAGGTCTTCAGGGTGTAGGACGTGTAGTACTTGAAGGCGCCCAGGAACGTCGGGAACCGGAACTTCTTGCCGTAGGCGCGATCCAGCAGCGACTTGACGAAGTTGCGCGAGTACTGGTCGAGCACCTCACGCTCGTAGTACTCCTTCTCGATCAGGTAGTCGAGCTTCTCGTCCTGACTGTGGAAGAAGACCGTGTTCTGGTTGACGTGCTGCAGGAAGAACTCCCGGGCCGCCAGCACGTCCTTGTCGAACTGAATCTTGCCGTCGGCGTCGTACAGATTCAGCATCGCGTTCAGCGCGTGATAGTCCAGTTCGGACTGCGTCCCGGAAGGCGCCGTGTGCGCGCCCGAGGTGACTACAGGTTCTGCAGCTGTGACGGTAGGTGGCACGTCTGTTCCTTCCAGAAATCCTTCAAGCCCGCCCGGACGGCGAAGACGTCGTCCGTGGTGCCCATCAGTTCGAATCGGTAGAGAAAAGGGACGCCGCACTTACGCGAGACGACTTCGCCCGCGTAGGCGAACTCGGCGCCGAAGTTGGTGTTGCCCGCGGCGATCACGCCGCGGATCAACGACCGGTTGTGTTTGTTGTTCAGGAACGCGATGACCTGCTTGGGGACGTACCCACCGGCGTCGGGGTCCGGGCCGTTGGCGCGTCCGCCGCCGTAGGTCGGCAGGATCAGCACGTACGGGGTGTCGACCTCGATGCGGTCATGCAACGGGATGCGCGTCACGGGACCGGGCCATTCGAGCTTGCGCACGAATCGGTGGGTGTACTCCGACACGCTGGAGAAGTAGACCAGGCTGCCCACCGGCTGCACCTGCTCGGCGCGCTCGGTGTCAGTGCTCGGCACGGTCGACCCCTCCCTTTCCGGTCTCGATCGTGGATGTGGTCAAGCGATCTCCGCGGCAGCTCCCGCCAGCGCCTTGATCCGGTCCGGCCGGAAGCCCGACCAGTGCTCGTCGCCGGCGACGACGACGGGCGCCTGCAGGTAGCCCAGGGCCATCACGTAATCCCGGGCCTCGCTGTCCAGGCTGATGTCGACGACCTCATAGGCGATGCCCTGCTTGTCCAGCGCCTTGTAGGTGGCGTTGCACTGCACGCAGGCGGGCTTGGTGTACACGGTGACGCTCATCTTCTCCTACGTCTCCCTCACTATGCTCAGCGAAGTCGATTGTTCGATCGACTTGTACTTGGTTTCGGACTTGTTCAACGGGTGACACTCACTGCTGTTCAGCGCGCCGGTCGGCCCCGAAATTCCGTCTCTGCGGGACCGCCTCCGCCGGGGTTTCCCGGACTGATCCGGTTCGGTTTCTGCGGTCCGTCTGACCTTCATGATCTTGGGTCTGTCGGCCTGTCAGACACTACACCTAGTGGCCGACATTGCGAAGAGATACCAGATGTTCTGAACAACATTCATGAAATTCCCAGGTCGTAAGCCCGTCGGAGACCCGCCCATCGGCGTGTCGTAGATCACAACACGCCGAAACCCCGGTGCGCGCCGTCCAACTGTGCGTAGGTCGCCCGACATCTCTACCACCGGGCACCGACAACGCCGCCTCGACGGGCGCCGCACCCGGGGCGCAAAGCCGGCTACAGCAAAGTCGCCGGCGGGTCAAGGCAGACCCGCCGGCGACTGTAGACCCCACGTTGTCCCGCCTAAGTGGCGGCGGCCACCTCGACAACCTCGGCGGTCAGGCGCTGTACGGCCGCGCGCACCCGGTCCACGAACTCGGCACTGTCCCCCGGATGCCGGCCGTCGAACTCCCTGGTCGACACCGACAGCGAAATTTCCTCGACCGGGGCACCGCCGGCGATGCCGAAGGACTTGCGCCCGTCGTCATGCGCCCAGCTGCCGCCGTAGCGACCCAGCGCCGCGCCGATCACGGCGACGGGCTTGTCCTTGATGGGGCTGTTGCCGTACGGCCGGGACAGCCAGTCGATCGCGTTCTTGAGCACTGCCGGAACGGTCCCGTTGTTCTCCGGCGTCACCGCCAGCACCGCATGGGCGCCCAGCGCCGCCTCCCGCAGCGCCGCCGCGGCGGCCGGCAACGGCTCGGCGTCGATGTCCTCGTTGTAGAACGGCACCTCGTCGAGCCCCTCGTGGATGGTCAGCGTGACGCCCTTGGGCGCATTGGCCACGGCCAGCTCTGCGATCTGCCGGTTCACCGACTCCGCTCGCAAGCTTCCCACCAGCACCAACACCTTCACATCCGCTGTCGTCTCAGCCGTCTCGACCATCCTCGTCCCTTCATCCGTTGCGTTGGACATCTTCCCACCAGCCAACCGGACTGTGGTCCGATTAATTCCGGCTGAGCTAAAATCGAGCCTGTGGATACCGTCGGTGCAGCCTACGAGTTGCCGCTGACCGAGGCCATGCCCGCCGAACGCGGGGACGCCGCTCGCAACCGCATCCGGTTGCTCGATGCGGCCCGCCGCCTGATCGCCGAACACGGCGCCGACGCCGTCACCATGGACGACATCGCCGCGGCCGCCGGGGTGGGCAAGGGCACGCTGTTTCGCCGGTTCGGCAGCCGCGCCGGCCTGATGATGGTCCTGCTCGACGAGGATGAACGCGCCAGCCAGCAGGCGTTCCTGTTCGGCCCGCCGCCGCTGGGCCCGGGCGCCGCGCCGCTGGATAGGCTGGTCGCGTTCGGCCGCGAGCGGATCCGGTTCGCCCATTCCCACCACGCGCTGCTCTCGGCCGCCAGCCGCGACCCGCAGGCACGCTCCACCTCGGTGATGCTGCTCCTGCGCCGCCACATCCGGGTCCTGCTGGAGACGGCCGAGACCACTGGCGATCTCGACGCGCAGACCGATGCCCTGATGGCGCTGCTGGCCGCGGACTACGTCGAGCACCGGATCGGCACGGACGGACTGACCGTCGAACAGGTGGGTGACGCGTGGGAGAGTCTGGCCCGCAAGCTGTGCGGCCGCTGACCACGGCAGCGTCGGGCAGCCCGGAGACCGGGCCGCCGCGCTGGGTCCTGCACGTCGACCTCGACCAGTTCCTCGCCGCGGTGGAGTTGCGCCGACGGCCCGACCTGATCGGCACCCCGGTGATCGTCGGCGGGAACGGTGACCCCACCGAGGCCCGCAAAGTGGTGACGTGCGCGTCCTACGAGGCGCGCGAATTCGGGGTGCATGCCGGCATGCCGTTGCGCGCCGCGGCCCGACGCTGCCCGGAGGCCACCTTCCTACCCGCCGACCCCGACGCCTACGACGCCGCCTCCGAGGCGGTGATGGGACTGCTGCGCGACCTCGGGCATCCCTGCGAGGTCTGGGGCTGGGACGAGGCCTACCTCGGCGCCCGCACCGAGGACCCGGTCGAGTTGGCACAGCGGGTGAAGACGCTGATCGCCGGTCAGACCGGACTGTCCTGTTCGGTCGGGATCAGCGACAACAAGCAGCGCGCCAAGGTCGCCACCGGGTTCGCCAAACCCGACGGCGTGTTCGTGCTCACCGACGCCAATTGGATGGACCTGATGGCCCAGCGTGCGGTCGACGCACTGTGGGGGGTGGGGCCCAAGACCACCAAACGACTTGCGGCCCTGGGCATCACCACCGTCGGTGAGCTTGCGGCCGCCGACGCGGAGACCCTCACCGCCACCTTCGGCCCGTCCACCGGCCTGTGGATCCTGCTGCTGGCCAAGGGCGGCGGCGACGACACGGTCAGCTCGCAACCCTGGGTGCCGCGGTCCCGCAGTCATGCGGTGACGTTCCCCACCGATCTCACCGACCGCGACGAGATCGATGCCGCAGTCACCGAATTGACCCGACGCACGCTCGAGGAGGTGGTCGCCGACGGCCGCGTCGTCACCCGGGTGGCGGTGACCGTCCGAACCAGCACCTTCTACACCCGCACCAAGATCCGCAAGCTCGCCGCCCCCAGCACCGAGACGGCGGTGATCTGCCGGACCGCGCTGGCCGTGCTCGATCAATTCGACCTGGGCCGGCCGGTGCGCCTCCTCGGCGTCCAGCTGGAACTGCAGCCGCCCGCCTAACCGAAGCGCTGGTAGCAGGTCTCGCCGTCGGCGTGGCCGACCAACCCGGACCGGAACGCCACGATCCTGGTGAACCCGGCGGGCACGGTGCCGCCGTCGACATCGGTGGCGGCCCGGCCGTTGGTCAACAACCCGGCCGCCGCCTCGTCGACGTCCCCGGCCGTCAGCCAGAGCTTCTCGCCCGACGGCAGCTCGATCGGTTCGCTGAGGTGCCGCTGGGCCACCCCGGTCAGGCACGCGGTGCGCAGCGCCGTCGCCGCCGACCGCAGCGCCACGCCGCGCTCCTTCTGCACCGCCAGCAGATACCGCGACACCACGATGGACAGGGCGGTGTTATCGCCTTGCAGCAGAACCGCATTGGTTCGCTCGTCGCCGGCCTCGCCCAGGGTGCGCAGCGCATCGACGTCGACGGTGACGGTGTTGGTGGCCGGGCAGTAGGACGCGGGCGCGGTGGCCTCGGCGTCGGAGCAGCGGTGATCCTCGGGCGCGGAGGCGAATACCAGCTGCGGCGCCTGCGTCGGTTCGTAGATCTGGTTGAGCCCCTCGAACAACACCGTCAGGGTCCGCTCGTTGATCGGGGCCTCGCCGGTCTCCAGCGCGCCGTCGCGGCCCTCCCCCAGACTCATGGGCAGCTCCCCGCGGCGCTCCTCGACGTCGCGCAGATCGATGGCGGCGCACGCGTCGAGACCCTGGACGAAGCCGGTCTGGAATGCCGTGACCCGGTCCACCGCGGTGCCGTGACCGAACTCGAACATCTGGTCATCGTCGGGACCCATGACGGGGTCGCGGATGGCGATCAGACTGGCCAGGACGTGGCTCAGGCCGTCGGCGGTGTCGATCTGGAACCGGCGCGAATTCCCTTCTGCGACATGCCGGATGTACACGCCGGCGAAGCAGTCCGCCTGCTGTTCACGTACCACGGGCGCGGTGTCGCGGTCGACGAGTTCGGCCATGTACTGCAGGGCGTGCCCGTACTCGTGGGCCACCAGGCCGACCACCGACATCGGGCCGAAGTACTTCACCCCGATCGGCAGCAGGACACCGCGGTCCCAGGCGATCGAGCGGTCTCGGGGGCAGAAGAACGCGTTGGGCTGACCGTACGGGCTACTGCCGCAGACCAGCGGGCTGTCGCGGTCCTCGGCGTCATAGGAGATCAGCCGGTTGACCCGGCGGAACTTCCCGGCGAACGGCTCGCGGTAGTGCTGCGACCAGAATTCCTCGATGTCGTTGACGGCCAGCAGCGCCAGGGTGTCGATGTCGCCCTTGTCGGTGCCGTACACCTTGCCCACGGGCCGGGGGGCGTCGGGTCGGGCCCCGCTGGGGCCGTCCACCGCCGGCAGACCGCCGACCCGATAGGGGTCATAGAGCGGCGACACGGCCGAGCCCTCGGTACTGACCGAACAGCCGGCCGCCACGGTGGTCGCGACCGCGGCCAGCGCGACCGTCCGCGCCAGGATCCGATGCCTGCGCTTGCCCATGTCCACCCTCCCGTTTTCGTCATGCGGTCGTCGCACCGCGACAAATCGTAGCTGATGCTTCGGTTTCTACTCGACACTTCCGGGATTTCGGGCTGGATTTGCGCCGAACCGAAGCGTCAGCCCGGCGAATTCGCGGGGGTTCACCCCCGAACGAGCCCGCGTAAAGCCGCTGTACCTGCTGCAATGCCCGGCTCGTGGGGGGGTCGCCGAAGAAAACTGCCGCAGCTATTGCATCGCTACGGTTTGACGTTTAAAGTCGTAGCATCCGATGCAGAAATCGGGACACCGAGGAGACGAGATGAACCGCAGCTCCCTTCCCGTCACCGGCACCGCCGTCGCCGGCGCGGCCGTCGTGGCCACCATGGTCTTCGGCGCCGCACCGGCCGCCGCCCTGACCGGGCCGGCCCGCGGGGCCGACTCGACGCCGACGTTCACCTACGTCTCGCAACTGGAGTCGCTCCTGCCCACCGCGCAGCAACTCGGCCGCATCACCGGGGCGTCGGCACCCATGCGGCTGGTGGGGTCCGGGACCGAGCTCAGCAACACCACCGGGACGTTGGAGCCGGCCGCCTGCGTCGGCGCCTTCGAGCCGGGCAGGCGGGCGGCCTACCCGGGCGTCGAGCCCAGCGCGGTCGCCATCCAGATCGTGACCGACGGCAAGCCCGGCCGCGCGCGGCACTTCGTGCATCAGGTGGTGCTCAGCGTCGCCGACGCCCAGACCGCAACCGAGCAGCTGCGGGAGTCCACCCGCACCTGGTCGAGCTGTGGCGGCCAACCGCTGCGCTACACCAACAAGGCGGGCGAGGTGGCCCAATGGCTCCTCGACGACGCCGAATTGCTCCGGGGCGAAACGCTTTTGGTCCAGGGACAGACCGGTGACAACGTGGTCTGTGAACGCGCGCTGACCACCGCCGCCGGCAAGACGGGCCCGGTCATCGCCGACGTGCTGGCCTGCGATCTGGGCGGCCGCAACGCCACCGGTCAGGCCCAGCGGATCGCGCTGACCATCGCCGACAACGTCACACCCAGCAGCTGAAACCCACCACACCGGACCCCTTGGAGGCCCCATCATGAACGCACCCCTGCCCAGCTTTGCCGGCCACGAGAAGACGGTGCGCATCGCGCCCCGCGGCGCGCAGGACGCGGGCCCGGCGCCGTCATGGCACCCGGCCCCGCCACCGAACTGGCCCGCCCACCCCGGGGTGCCGCCGTGGCAACCCCCACCGCCGCGCCCGGGCGGGCGACGCACGTTGTGGGTCGCCCTGTCGGCCTCGGTGGCGTTGGGGGCGGCCCTGATCGGCACCGTCGTCGCGGTCACGGGCGACGACGGCGGTGCGGCGCCGGCACCCACCGCAGCCGCCGACACCACGCCGGACGCGACAACCCCGCCCGAGCCGGTGGACCCGGTGCCGGTCTCGGCGCTGGCCGGATTGCTGCCCACCCCGTCTGAAGCCGCGGCGATCGCAGGATCGGCCACCATGATCGGCACCCCCGGCACCGACGGCAGGATCTACGAGTCGATGGCCGACGAACCCCTGGTCGACGCCGAGTGCACCTCGCTGATGTCCGGAGAGCGACTGGCCTACCGCGGCAGCGGCTTCACCGCCTCGCGACAGCAGTTCCTCCTCGGTGAGGGGCCGGTGCGCAAGGTGGTCCAGACCGTGGTGTCGTTCTCCGACGCCGCCGGCGCGCAACGACATGTGACGGATACCGCCGGCACGTGGCGGGCGTGCGAGAACCGAACCGTCAACCTGTCGGTCGTCGGCACGGACCCCGTCTACTGGTCCGTGGTCGGCGTCAAGGAATCCGATGGCACTCTGGCGGCCACCAAGATCGAGGAGGGCGGTGGCGGCTGGGTGTGCCGCAACGGCATGGCCGCGCGCAACAACGTCGTCATCGACTTCGCGATCTGCGGCGTCGACGTGCCGGAGTCGGTGGTGCCGGCGTTCGTCGACAAGGTGGCGAGCAAGATCGAGGGCATCGGGAGTTGAGGTCCCGCGCCCGGTGGGTGTCGTCGGCACCGGCTACGGTCGGCACATGTTGTCGACCGTAGCCGTGCACGGCTACCGCTCCCTGCGCGACATCGTGCTGCCGTTGGGGCGCCTGACGGTGCTCACCGGGGCCAACGGGACGGGCAAGTCCTCGGTGTATCGGGCGCTCCGGTTGCTGTCGGATTGCGGGCGCGGAGAGATCGTCGCGGCGCTGGCCCGCGAGGGCGGGCTGCAATCCGCGCTGTGGGCCGGAGCCGGCACCAAGCAGCGGACCGTCGAACTCAAACTGGGTTATGCCGCTGATGATTTCGGCTATCTGGTCGACCTGGGCCTACCGCAGATGGCCGGCAGCAACTCCAAGTTCGGCCGCGACCCGGAGATCAAACGCGAGGTGGTGTTCGCCGGGCCGGTGCCCCGGTCCGGTGCGACGCTGGTGCGCCGCGCCGGTCCCCTGGCCCAGGCCTGTGCCGATGACAGCCGCGGGTTCGACGATCTGACCCGCGCCCTGCCCACCTATCACAGCGTGTTGGCCGAGTTCGCCCACCCCGGACAGACGCCGGAGTTGGCCGCCGTCCGAGATCGATTGCGCGCCTGGCGGTTCTACGACGGCTTTCGGGTCGACGCCGAGGCGCCCGCCCGACGCGCGGCGGTCGGCACCCGCAGTCCGGTCCTCGCCGACGACGGACACAACTTCGCCGCTGCCGTCCAGACCGTCCTGGAGGCCGGGTACGACGACCTGCCGCGAGCGGTCGCGGAGGCCTTTCCCGGGGCGAGCATCACCACGTCGGTCAACGACGGCTACTTCGACGTCGAACTGCAGCAACCCGGTGTGCTGCGCCCGCTGCGGTCGGCCGAATTGTCGGATGGCACACTGCGTTTCCTGCTGTGGGCGACGGCACTGTGCAGCCCGCAACCGCCGTCGCTGATGGTGCTGAACGAGCCCGAGACCTCGCTGCATCCGGACCTGGCCCAGCCACTGGCGGGCCTCATCCGCGGCGCGGCCGAACGCACGCAGGTCTTCGTGGTCACGCACTCGCGGCGGCTGCTCGAGCACCTCGGCGCGCAGGCCTCCGTGCTCGAACTGGTCAAGGAGTCGGGTCAGACTCTGGTAGCCGGTCAGGGACTGCTGGACGCTCCGCCGTGGCAGTGGGGGTCGCGCTGAGCGCGGCGGTGGGCCAGTCGGGGCGCGGTCGCAGCGCCCGCGTGAACAGCACGTTCACCCGCCGCATGGCCACGCTGTAGGGCAGCCACGCGAGTCGCTTGAAGGCATAGAACGCCCGGATATCTCCCGAGGTATAGATCAGGTACCGGTTCTTCGCCGTCCCGGCGAGGATCTTGGCCGCGGCCTTCTCGGGCGACACCGCGTGCCCGCTGAACAGTTTGACCCAACGGCTGACCTTCGGATCCTCCCGGTCCACCCCGGCGATCTCGACGGTCTGCACCAGCCCGGTCTTGACGGCCCCGGGCACCACCACCGACACGCCGATGTCGTGGCGGGCCAGGTCGAACCGCAACACCTCCGAGAGCCCGCGCAGGCCGTACTTGCTGGCGCTGTAGGCGGCGTGCCAGGGCAGCGCGACCAGGCCGGCCGCCGAGGAGACGTTGACCAGGTGGCCGCCGCGCCCGGCAGCCATCATCGGCGGGATGAAGGTTTCGATCACGTGGATGGGCCCCATCAGGTTGATGTCGACCATGGAGCGCCACTGGCGGTGGCTCAGCTGATCCACGGTGCCCCACGCCGAGACCCCGGCGACGTTGAGCACGATGTCCATCGCCGGATGGCTGGTGTGGATGTCGGCGGCGAATTCGGCGACCGCGTCGTAGTCGGAGATGTCCAACGCGCGGTATTCGGGTACCCGGGCACCCAGCGCACGCGCCTCGGCGACGGCGCTTTCCAGGCCGTCAGCGTCGCGATCGGTCAGATAGAGTTCGGCGCCGTCCGCGGCCAGCCGTAACGCCAGCGCGCGACCGATTCCGCTGGCCGCGCCGGTGATGAAACACCGCTTCCCCCCGTATGTGTTCGCCATGGCCGAAACGATACCGACGGTATCGCTCAATCGGCGGCGCCGCCCCACAAGCAGGTGAGCCACAATTGCTCAAGCACCCGGACGCCGCGGTCGATGTCGCCGTCGGGGCCGAGGAACCGCTGGTCGCGCGACAACGTCATCACGGTGGTGGCGCCCAGGGTCCGGATGAGCGCGGGGAGGTCGTTGCTGATCGGCCGGGCGGTGCCGCCCTCGATTTCCTTGTGGACGACGGCGACGATCTGGTCGACCACCCGGGAGAACTGATCGTCCTGCACCTTGCGGATCTCGGCATCGCTGCTGCGGGCGACATTGCAGGCCGCCATCACGGGGTCGTTGCGCGCGAACACCGCGGCGGCCGATCCGACCATCCGCCGGGCGAACTCGGCGGGCGATTCTTCGAGGCCCCGCGGCGCGAAGTAGTGGGTGAGTTCCTCGAGTTCGTGCGCGGCCTCGGCGAGGATGTGGGCCAGTACGGCGTACTTGGAATCGAAGTAGAAGTAGAAGCCAGACCGCGCCACCCCCGCGCGATCGCTGATCGCGCTCACCGACAGGTCGGCGAAGGGCTTCTCCTCCAACAACTCGCGCACGGCGTCGACGATGGCTTGCCGCTGCTTGTCGCCGCGGCGGCGCGCGGGCTCCGCGACCGCCGACTGTTTCCCCCGCTGCTCAACACTCACCCGTCAACCATGCACCACGCCACCACCGGATGGAAACTTGACACGCGTCAAGTGACCCGGTGAAATGGAGAGCAAGGTGGCACATGCCACAGCCCGACTTCACCCCTTGCGGCAAAAAGGAGCACCAGGTGTCCCGAGCGACGATCAGCACCCCGCACTACCTGCTCGACCAGGCGAAGCGTCGGCTGACCCCGACGCCGAACACGCTGCCCGGCATGGGCGCCCTCGACAAGCGCCTGTCGGAAAAGGAGTGGGACCAGTTCGTCTTCTCCACCCCGCCCGCCGGTAGCGACCTCAAGCCCATCATGGGCGACGCCGGGTTGCCGGTGCTCGGTCACATGATCGAGATCTTCCGCCGCGGCCCCGACTTCATCCTGGAGCGCTACCGCAAGTACGGGCCGGTGCATTACTCCTACTCGCCCGCGCTGTCGGCCGTGATGGCGCTGGGCCCCGACGCCACCCAGACGGTGTTCTCGAACCGCAACAAGGACTACTCGCAGCGCGCCTGGGACCCGGTGATCGGGCCGTTCTTCGAGGGTGGCCTGATGCTGCTCGACTTCGACGAGCACATGTTCCACCGCCGGATCATGCAGGACGCCTTCACCCGCACCCGGCTGACCGGCTACATCCCGCACATCGACTCGGTGGCCTCGAAGGTGGTGGCCAACGACTGGGCCGCCGACGACCCGCGGTTCCTGTTCTACCCGGCGGTCAAGGAACTGACCCTGGACATCGCCTCCGAGGTGTTCATGGGTCATCCGGCCGGCACCGACAAGGAACTCGTCACCACCATCAACAACGCGTTCACCACGACCACCCGCGCCGGCAACGCCATCGTGCGCAAGCCGGTGCCGCCGCTGAAGTGGTGGCGCGGCATCCAGGCCCGCAAGACCCTGGAGGAGTACTTCAACAGCCGGATCGACGAGAAACGGCGCACCGCAAGCACCGACATGTTCAGCGTGCTGTGTCACTCGGCCGACGAGGACGGTCAGACGTTCACCGACGACCAGATCGTCAGCCACATGATCTTCCTGATGATGGCCGCCCATGACACGTCCACCTCGACGATGACGACGATGGCCTACCACCTGGCCGCCAATCCCGAGTGGCAGGAGCGACTGCGCGAGGAGTCCGAGCGCATCGGCGACGGACCGTTGGACATCGAGGCGCTCGAGAAGCTGGAAACCTACGACCTGGTGATCAACGAGGCACTGCGGATGATGACCCCGCTGCCGTTCAACTTCCGCCAGGCCGTGCGCGACACCGACCTGCTGGGGTACTTCATCCCGGCCGGTACCAACGTGGTGACCTGGCCCTCGATCAACCACCGGCTGCCGGAATTGTGGACCGAGCCGGAGAAGTTCGATCCGGAGCGATTCTCCGAGCCGCGCTCCGAACACAAGAAGCACCGGTACGCCTTCGCCCCGTTCGGCGGCGGCGCGCACAAGTGCATCGGCATGGTGTTCGGCCAGCTCGAGATCAAGACCGTGATGCACCGGTTGCTGCGTCAGTACCGGTTGGAGCTGGCCAGCCCGACCTACCGGCCGCGTTACGACTACGGCGGCATGCCGGTGCCGATCGACGGTATGCCGATCGTGCTGCGCCCGCTGCACTGACGCTCACGCGCACACCCGGTTGGCGCAGGCGACCACTGCTCGCAGCGCCGACTGGGTGGCGTCGGAGTCCCAACCCACCGCCCACTCGTCGCGCAGACCGTTGCTGCCGTGCACGAAGGTGACGGTGTGCGTGCCCGTGTCGCGCTGGTGGAACTCGAGCATCTCGACGGGGAAGCCGTTTTCGTAGAGCATCTCGGTCAGCGCGGCCACCGGACCGCCGGCGGCCACCGACGCAGTGCAGATGCGATCCCCAATTGCCAAGGTGGCCTGGAATTTTCGATGCCCCAGCCACGGGCGGCGGCCCTGGTGCCGGGATTCGGAGGACTTCCAACCGCCCAACCGCAGGGGTCCGACGGTGGGGCCGTGGGCGGCCAGGACCGCCTCCCAGGACATGCCCGCGGTGCGGTCGCGCAGGCCGCGCGGCAGGGCCGTGTCCACGATGCTCGACGGTGGTGTGGTGGTGCTGGTGGGCAAAGGCATGTGCCGGACTTCTCTGGTCGGACTGACGCGACCGACGGGTAACAGCTGACGACCCACAGCGGGGGGTCGGTCTGGATCAGACCCCGCTGCGGGGCGCTACTACGAGAAGACGCCGTTGCATGTCCGCCACCTTAGCCAATCGGATTCCAGTGCCGCAACGCCATTACGCGCCGAGGCTGTCCAGTGCGGTCTGCAACCGTTGGCCGACCTCGTCGGCGATCTCACCCAGCGCGGGTTCGTCGGTCACCTGCACCATCAGCCGCGGATTCATCGCATCGATGATCACCGCGCCGTCCCGGGCCGGGTCGGCGCGCACCACGACGTTGCACGGCAACAGC
Source organism: Mycolicibacterium sp. MU0050 (assembly GCF_963378085.1). Lineage (GTDB taxonomy): Bacteria > Actinomycetota > Actinomycetes > Mycobacteriales > Mycobacteriaceae > Mycobacterium > Mycobacterium wendilense. The sequence goes on from NZ_OY726395.1 coordinate 3,245,358, forward strand.
ACGCCGATCTGGGGGAACATTTCAACAGCGCGGTGCGCGAACTGCGGATTGCAGGCTCCCAGAATCAGGTAGTCCCCCACCTCGTCACCGGCGCCGCCGCCGAGCTTGGCGTTCAAGGTCGACCTGAGGTCGATCTCAGTGAGCACACCAAACCCGTGATCGGCCAGCGCTTTACGGGTGCGTGTCACTGCGTCGCCAAAGCTGGTCTGCAGGGTTGTACTCAGTGCCACATCAGTTCCGGTCATGCTCGATCACCACTCCTTTCACGCCAGCGCCAGAAACAGTTTTTCCAGTTCGGCTTCCGACATCGGCTCCTGGTTGTCAGCGCCCTGTCCGGACAGGCATTCCCGCAGGCCTGTCGCCACGATCTTGAAGCCGGCCCGGTCCAAGGCGCGGGACACCGCGGCCAGCTGGGTCACCACCTCCTTGCAGTCGCGACCTTCCTCGATCATCGAGATCACGCCGCCCAGTTGACCTTGCGCACGACGCAACCTGTTGAGCACCGCGGCAATCGCATCTTCGTCACCAACCATGGTGCATCTCCTTTTTCTCTCAGCTCTCAACTTTACCCTCCGGGGTATGACGCGCGGGCAGCCGCAGTAATTTGGCGCAGCCGCCGTCGCGGGTCCACCCACCTAGACTCCGGCGGGATGCTTGCGCATCCGGCGCGGTCCCATCGACCTCGCGACTCCCGCACGGCGCAGCCACGAGCAGTCCACCCGGCGGGTACACACATACACGGCGACCGCCGCCAGCGTCGTCACCGCGGCTCCCGCAATGCCCACGGCCGGATGGATCTCCTGGCCCAGGATCACCGACGACATCACAAGCACGAACCACCCGAATGCCTTGCGCAGTACGTCGGGATCCACCTTGGCAGTCATCCGCGCGCCCAGTAGTGCGCCCACCACGGCCGCACCGGTCACCGCCAGGGCCAGTCCCCAGTCGATGGTGACACTGGACAGGTAACCGCCCAGTCCGGCAAAGGATTTCATCGCGATCACAATCAGCGAAGTGCCGACGGCAGCCGGCATGGACAGCCCACCCAGCAGTACCAGCGCCGGGACCACCAGGAAGCCGCCACCGGCCCCGACCAGCCCGGTGACCAACCCGACCACCAGCCCATCGGCCAGAATTCTCACGACCGGCAGTCGGCGCGCCCCGGTCTCGCGGGTTTCGGCCCGGCCGCCGCGCAGCATCGCCACCGCGGTGCCGACCATCATCACCGCGAAGCCGATCAGCAGCGCGGTGCCCGGGATGAATCGGGCCAGCACGCCGCCGGCGAAGGCCCCGACCATGCCGGCCGCCCCGAAGATGAGCCCGGTGCGCCACTGCACCCGGCCCGCACGGGCATGTGAAATGGCGCCGATCGCGCTGGTGACCCCGACCACCAGCAGCGAGGTGGCGATGGCCTGCTTGGCGTCCATGCCCCCGACGTAGGCCAACAACGGCACCGTCAGGATCGAGCCGCCGCCGCCGAGCAGGCCCAGGGCGATCCCGACGAACACGGCCAGGGCAATGGTGAGCGCAACCATGGCGGCTCAGCTCGCCTTCTTGTCCGTAGCAGCGGAATTCACCAGCTGACACACGACGGCCTGGGCGTCACAGCGGGCGCCGCGGTTGTAGGGCAGCCGGGACAGCAACGCGCCCATGGCGCAGGTGTTGGTCAGTGCCGCGAAGGTCAGGCCCAGGCCGACGGCGCCGGCCACCCACTTCGCCCAGGGGAAGACGATGCTGACCAAGATGCCGAGCGCCACGATCAAACCGGCGACCAGACGGACCTGCCGTTCGAGATCCCAACGGGCGGCGCCGCGGTTGACCGCAAAGCCGCTGGCCACCCACGCTGTGATGCCGCCGTCGAGGATGTAGACGTTGAGCAGTCCGGCGCTGCGCAGCGTCTCCTCGGCCTGCACTGCCCGCTGACCGGAGCGACACACCAGTACCACGTCGTCGTCGAGGTGCTGGCGGATCTCAGCGCGATGTTCGCGCAGCAGGTCCAGCGGCACGTTGTAGGCCCCAGCGATGTGCACGGTTTCGAATTCGCCCGGCGTGCGGACATCGAGCAGCCGCGGCGGCCGTTCCGAGACGAGCATGGCCCTGAGGTCGTGCGCGGGGATGGTTGCGGGGACGGTCATTGAGAGCTCCTTCAAAATTTGGTGGCGCGCGTTCTATATACCTATGGGGGTATGCCTCCTTGCATGGTATGCATACCCCAGGGGGTATTTGCAACACCGGAATAATTAAACCTCGCGAGGCACTTGCTATACCCGTAGGGGTATATCAGGCTCGGGGTCATCAGGCCCAGCCAACACAGAGTGAAAGTTCTCCCGAAAGGAATCCGACATGAAGTTCATCCAGTACTACCTGGAGTGCCTGTCACACGCGTCGTACCTGGTCGCCGACGAAAACACCGGGCGCGCAGTCGTTGTCGACCCGCAGCGCGACGTGGGTCAATACCTGGCCGACGCTGAGAAGTACGGCTTCACCATCGAACTCGTCATCGAGACGCATTTCCATGCCGACTTCCTGTCGGGCCATCTGGAGCTGGCGAAGGCCACCGGCGCCAAGATCGTCTACTCCTCGGTCGCCGAGACCGAGTTCGAATCCATGGGTGTGGCCGACGGCGAACGCTACTCGCTGGGCGAGGTGACGTTGGAGTTCCGGCACACTCCGGGGCACACACCCGAGTCCATGAGCATCGTCATCTACGAGCACGCCGACGATGAGGCGCCCTACGGGGTGCTCACTGGGGACACGCTGTTCATCGGTGACGTGGGCCGGCCAGACCTCCTGGCGTCGATCGGCTTCACCCAAGAAGAGTTGGCGCACAAGCTGTATGACTCGCTGCACAACAAGCTGATGACGCTGCCGGAAGCCACCCGGGTCTATCCTGCGCACGGCGCGGGGTCGGCATGCGGCAAGAACCTGTCCACCGACCTGTCATCGACCATCGGCGCGCAGAAGCAGTCGAACTACGCGTTGCGCGCCCCCACCCGGGAACGCTTCATGGACTTGGTCACCGCGGACCAGCCGCCGGCCCCGAGCTACTTCGTCTACGACGCGATCCTCAACCGCAAGGACCGCGAACTGTACGACGAAACCGAAATGCCGGCCGCGATGACCTACGAACAGGTCCGCGAAGCGGCCGCCGCCGGGGCCGTGTTGGTGGACGGTCGCGCCCCCGAGGAGTTCGCGCAGGGCCACCTGCGTGGCGCGATCAACGTGGGCCTGGAAGGCCGCTACGCCGAGTACGCGGGGTCGGTGGTGCCGTCCGACGTCGACATCGTGCTGTTCACCGAGCCGGGGCACGAGCAAGAAGGCAAGACGCGGTTGGCCCGGATCGGATTCGATCGGGTGATCGGCTACCTGGAGCAGCCGTTCGAAGCGATGATCAACCATCCCGACGACGTTCAGAGGGCCTCCCGGTTGACCGCGCCGGCGTTCGACCAGCGCACCAACGAGCTGACCGACCTGCAGGTGATCGACGTCCGCAATCCCGGTGAAGTCGAGGGCGGCAGTATCCCGAACGCGGTCGGCATCCCGGTGGGGCAGTTGCCCGCCCGGCACGATGAGCTGGATCCGACCAAGCCCACCGTCGTCTTCTGCGCCGGCGGCTACCGGTCGTCGGTGGCAGCGAGCCTGCTGCGGCACAAGGGATTCACCGATGTCAGCGACATCCTGGGTGGTTACAACGCCTGGGCGGAAGCCCGTCAGAACGCCTAGGAACATCGGGGCATCCACGAAGAAGGGAACCACCCATCATGACCACCCGGCATCGGATCTTGATCGTCGGCGGCGGCACGGCCGGCGTCTCGGTGGCCGCGCGACTGGCCCGCAAGGGCCACCGCGACCTCGCGATCATCGAGCCGTCCGCGGAGCACTACTACCAACCACTGTGGACGCTCGTCGGCGGCGGTCACGCCGCCGCCGCGACGACGAAGCGCCCCATGGCCTCGGTATTGCCGAAGAGCACCACCTGGATCCGCAGCTCGGCGGTACGAGTGGACCCCGACCGCAACATGGTCACCTGCGCGGACGGGACGGATCACGGGTACGAGGTGCTCGTGGTCTGTCCCGGAATCCAACTGGACTGGCGGCGCACCGAGGGCCTGGAGGAGGCCCTCGGCAAGGGCGGTGTCTCGTCGAACTACCGCTACGACCTGGCCCCGCGCACGTGGGATTTCATCCGAGAGACCCGGTCCGGCAGTGCCGTGTTCGCCATGCCGTCCGGTCCGATCAAGTGCGCGGGGGCGCCGCAGAAGATCGCCTACCTGGCGTGTGACTACTGGCGCCGCCAAGGCGTACTCAACGACATCGACGTTCATCTGGTGATCCCCACACCACGCTTGTTCGGGATCCCCGCGATTGCCGACAGCCTCGACGGGGTGGCAGCCGACTACGGCATCACCGTGCACACCGAGGCCGAGGTGACCGCCGTTGACTCCGCCTCCCGCAAGATCGCGGTCGGCAGTGTCAACGGTTCCGGCGGCACCGACATGCTGTCCTACGACATGCTGCACGCGACACCGCACCAAGTCGGCGCCGGACTGCCCTGGCACCGGTTGCCGGCCCCACCAAGCATTCGTATAGTGGATTGATAATTCCGTCAATCCATAAAATGAAAGAATCGCGGATGCCGTTCGAGTCCGACAAGCCGCTCTACGAGATCAAGGCGAACCTGTTCAAAGCGCTGGCCCACCCGGCCCGCATACGAGTGCTCGAGATCCTCTCGGCGGCGGCCGAGCCCACCCCGGTCAGCGAGATCCTCGCCGAGACCGGGATGGAGGCCACGCTGCTCTCGCAACACCTGGCGGTGCTCAAGCGCCACCAGGTGGTCACGGCCGAACGCGTCGGCAACGCCGTCTTCTACCGGTTGGCGCACCCGAAGGTCGCCGCGTTGCTGTCGATCTCCCGGACCTTCCTCGCCGACTCCCTGTCGACGGCCGGTAAGCACCTGGAGGCCCTGCGGGCCCTGCCCCCCATCAAGGGCCCGCGGTGACGTCGGCCCTGGCCCGCCTACTGCCGCACCGCACCGACTACGCCGAACTCCCCCGCTCCTGGCGGCAGGACATCGTCGCCGGCATCACCGTGGGCGTGGTCGCTCTGCCGCTGGCGCTCGCGTTCGGCATCAGCTCCGGAGTCGGTGCCGCCGCCGGACTGGTCACCGCGGTCGTCGCCGGTCTGGTGGCCGCGGTCTTCGGCGGATCGCACGTGCAGGTCTCCGGCCCCACGGGCGCGATGGCCGTCGTCCTCGCCCCCATCGTCGCGGTCTATGGACTGGGCAGCATCGCCCTGGTCACGGTGCTCGCCGGAATCATCGTGCTGGCCGCCGGCATCACCCGACTGGGCCGCGCCGTCACCTTCATCCCGTGGCCCGTGATCGAAGGTTTCACCCTGGGCATCGCCATCATCATCTTCCTGCAGCAGGTCCCCGCCGCCGTCGGCCAGCCGACCCCCGGGGGCAAGACCGCCCTATTCGCAGCCTGGGACGTCCTCACGGCGGTCGAATGGAGCACGGCGGCACCGCCTCTGGCGGTGGTCGCGTTCGCCGCGGCTTTGATGATCGGGCTGCCCCGGCTGCATCGTTCAATCCCGGAGTCGTTGAGCGCGGTCGTCGCCGCGACGCTGCTGGTCATCGCTCTCGACCTCCAGGTCGCTCGCATCGGCGAGCTGCCCAATCATCTCCCCGCGCCGATCCTGCCCCACGCCGACCTGGGCGCGCTGCGGGCCCTGCTGGGCGCGGCGCTGGCCATCGCCGCGCTCGCGGCCATCGAATCGCTGCTTTCGGCGCGCGTCGCGGCGGCCATGGCACCGACCGGACCGTATGACCCCGACCGTGAACTGGTCGGACAGGGCCTCGCCTCGGTGGCCTCGGGGATGTTCGGCGGCATGCCGGCCACCGGCGCGATCGCCCGCACCGCGGTCAATGTGCGCTCCGGGGCCCGCACCCGCGTCGCGGCCATCGTGCACTCGTTGTTGTTGCTCGGGGTGGTGTACCTGGCCACCGGGCCGGTCTCGACCATCCCGTTGGCGGCGCTGTCGGCGGTCCTGATGGTCACGGCGTTCCGGATGATCTCGCGCGCCACGATCCTCACCATCCTGCGCTCGACACGCTCGGATGCCCTGACCTTCGTGCTGACGGCGGCGATCACGGTGTGCTTCGACCTCATCGAAGCCGTGCAGATCGGCATCCTGGTCGCCGCGTTCTTCGCGCTGCGCTCGGTGGCCCGGCGCAGCAGCGTGACCCGCGAGAGGCTACCCGGCCCCGCACAGCCCGGGGACGAGCGCATCGCGTTGCTGCGACTCGACGGCGCGATGTTCTTCGGTGCGGCCGAACGCATTTCGACCAGCATCACCGGTGCCGACCAACCCGAGGTCACGGTGGTCATCATCCGGATGTCGCAACTGGGCATGCTCGATGCCACCGGAGCGCACACCCTGGGCCGCATCGCCGAGGAACTGGAGTCGCGCGGCATCACCGTCATCATCAAGGGTGTGCAAGCCGAGCACCTGAAGCTGCTGACCAACGTCGGGGTCATCGATTCGCTGCGCCACGAGAACCACCTCATCGACTCCCTCGACGACGCGATCGCACACGCCCGCAGTCACGCCGCGTCGTCGGATTGACGTCGCGCTCCTCGTCGGTGAAACCCAGTACGAGCAAAGGGTTTCGGGCCGGGGCCTACTTGCTCAGTGGACCCCGGCCCGACCGCACCGATGGCAAGCACTTCGCCCACCATCGACCAAAGCCTGAGCGGCGCTCAACCGTCAATGGATACCGACGCGCGGATGGCCGGGGTGCGCCGACAGCCACCGCGCTTCGATGCGGCGAACCCGGCGCCGTTCGTAACCGATCCACAGCGCGCCAACGATCGTCGCCCCGACCGCGGTCGGGGCCATCAGGGCGAATCCAGTCGAATGGCCATAGGCCGCTGACGCGACCGCTCCGATCACCGCGGCCGCCCCCATAACCAGCAGGAACAACCCCGGCCAGAAGTACACGTCGATCATGTGCTCGCCCGCATGCTGATTCGTCGTGCGGAAGTGATCGGTCGGATCGTGATGTGTGTCGCCCATCATGCCTCCTCGAGGGTCAGTACGTGCCTGTCACAATGGCTCGATCCGCTCCGATTCCCATCCCCCATCAGGGGGATGGGAGGAGGCGAATCGCGGGCCGCGGACACCGCCGCGGCCAGCGCGAACGGATCAATCGGCCGCGAGAGCACCGCGTCCGCGCCCGACCAGCGGGCCAGCCAACCGTCACCGGGCCTGCCGGTGAGCACAATGAGCCACGGCAGCGTCGAGAACTCGTCCCGCAGCTGTTTCGCGAGACCGATCCCGCCCGCTGGGGTGGACTCCCCGTCCAGGATCGCCACCTCGAACACCGCGGCTTCGATGTGCGCCAGCAGCACGGCCTGCGTGCCGACTTCGAGACAATCGGTGTCGGCACGCAGCCCCTGCCGGATCTCGCGGCGGGTCGCAGCATCGCTGCTGTAGATGAGGACTCGCATGCCCGAGGATGCTAGGCCGGTCCGCTCGCACCGCACCAGCCATTGCGGGCACTATCCCCTGCCGAGCCACCCGCCGGGGTGATGGTCCATCGGATGCGGTGCCCCAGGCTGGAAACCATGCTCGCTAATCACACGACCCTGGTGCAGTTTCTCATCGAGGAACGTCGCCGACATCCCGGCGCCAGCGGTGACCTCAACGGGTTGATTCTCGATGTCGCGTTGGCGTGCAAGGCCATCGCCTACCGGCTCGGCCAGGGCGCCGTCGGCGGCGTACTGGGCAGCGCGAACGCGATCAACGTGCAAGGTGAAGTGCAGCACAAGCTCGACGTACTGGCCAACGACTACTTCCTGCGGGCCACCGAGTGGACCGGCCAGGTCGCCGGCATGGTGTCCGAGGAGCTCGATGAGCCCTACCTGCTGCCGACGCAGTATCCGCGCGGGAAGTACCTGTTGGTCTTCGACCCGCTGGACGGCTCCTCCAACATCGATGTCAACGTCTCTGTCGGAAGCATCTTCTCGATCCTGCGCGCACCATCACCCGGCGAGGATCCCACCGTCGAGGAGTTCCTCCAACCGGGTTGCGAGCAGGTCTGCGCCGGTTACGCGATCTACGGTCCGGCAACCGTGCTGGTGCTGACAGTGGGCACCGGTGTGCATGCCTTCACGTTGGACCGCGGCATGGGTGAGTTCGTGCTCACCAGTCCGTCCATCCAGATCCCGCGCACCACCACCGAATTCGCGATCAACACCTCAAATCGACGGTTCTGGGAGCCCGCGGTCCACCGCTACATCGACGAATGTCTGGCTGGGCGTACCGGTCCGCGGCACAAGGATTTCAACATGCGTTGGGTTGCTTCGCTGGTGGCCGAAACACACCGGATCATGACCCGCGGCGGGGTCTTCCTGTATCCGCGGGACTCCAAGGACCCCAGCAAGCCCGGCCGCCTGCGACTGCTCTACGAGGCGAACCCCATCTCGTTGCTCATCGAGCAGGCCGGCGGCATCGCCAGCACCGGGCGTTCCCGACTGCTCGACGTTGTACCCACGCAGATCCACCAGCGGGTGCCGCTGGTCTTCGGTGCCGCCGAAGAAGTGCTCAAGATCGAGGAGTACCACAGAGAGAAGAACGACCTTCCACCCTCGTCGCCGCTGTACGGCGAGCGAGGACTGTTCCGCGCTGCCCTGCAATGACTTTTGGATCCGAGTCGAGGTAAACCATGTCACGTCTGCACCCCATCATCTCCATCACCGGATCCTCGGGAGCCGGAACCACCTCGGTGATGCGAACCTTCGAACAGATCTTCCGGCGCGAAGAAATCAACGTGGTGTACGTCGAGGGTGACAGCTTCCACCGCTACGATCGCGCCGGGATGAAGGCCGCGATTGCCCAAGCGGCCGAGCAAGGTAACAACGCGTTCAGTCATTTCGGCCCCGACGGTAACCTCTTCGAGGAACTGCAGGGACTGTTCCAGTCCTACGGTGACACCGGCAGCGGGAAGGTGCGCAAGTATCTGCACGACGAGGACGAGGCCGCAGCCTACGACCAGCCGCCCGGAACGTTCACCCCGTGGGAGGCCATCCCGGACGGCTCCGACATGCTGTTCTACGAGGGTTTGCACGGCGCGATCGTCACCGACGAGGTCGACGTGGCCCGCTACGCCGATCTGCGTATCGGGGTGGTTCCGGTGATCAACCTGGAGTGGATTCAGAAACTGCACCGCGACAGGGCTTCCCGCGGATACACCTCCGAGGCGGTCGCCGATACGATATTGCGCAGGATGCCCGATTACGTGAACTACATGTGCACCCAGTTCTCGCATACCGACGTCAACTTTCAGCGGGTTCCGGTAGTGGACACCTCAAACCCGTTCATCGCCAGGGCGATCCCCACCGCGGACGAGTCGATGCTGATCATCCGATTCCGCGATCCGCACGGCATCGACTTTCCCTATCTGCTGTCGATGCTGCACGGCTCGTTCATGTCTCGGCCCAATACCATTGTGTGCCCGGGCGGCAAGATGGATCTGGCCATGCAGCTGATCTTCACGCCGATGGTCCTCAGGCTGCTCGAGCGGCGTAAAGCTGCGCTGGCCGAGGGATAGATTCGAGGCCGGGGCTCAGCCGGCGAAAGCACCGGCTGAGCCCACCAGGCCCAGCAGCGGCTGCGGCAGTACACCCATCAGCACGGTCAGCGCCACCGCCGCCCCGACCGCGATCGACACCGGCGGGCTGCCCACGATGAACACCCGCGCGTCGGCCGGCGGTTCAGCGAAGAACATCACCCGGATCACCCGCAGGTAGACGAATGCCGCGATAGCACTCGCCAGCACTCCAACCACGACCAGTGCCATTGCGCCACCTTCCGCCGCCGCACTGAACACCGCCACCTTGCTGATGAATCCACTCGTCAGCGGAATCCCGGTGAAGGCCAGCAGGCACACCGTGAATGCCCACGCCAGCGCGGGGGATCGGCGTGCCAGCCCACTCCATCTCCGGATGTCGTTGTCCTCGACTCCGTCGAGATTGCGGACCAGTTCGACGAGCGCGAATGCGGCTATCGCGGCGATCCCGTAGACCAACAGGTAGAACATGACGGCTGCCACCCCCCTGTCGTTGGCCGCCACAATGCCCATCAACAAGAACCCGGCCTGCGCCACCGCCGAATAGCCCAGCAATCGCTTGACATCATTCTGTCCGATCGCCATCAACGCGCCACCCACCATGGTCAGCACCACGATCACCGACAATGCGGCCCGCCATTCGGCAAGCAGATCGGGTAACGCCACGTAGAACAACCGCAGCATGGCACCGAAGGCCGCCACCTTGGTGGCCGCGGCCATGAACCCGGTGATGGGCGTGGGCGCGCCCTGGTAGACGTCGGGGACCCAGGAGTGGAACGGCACGGCACCTACCTTGAACAGCAGGCCGACCGACACCAGCCCCATCCCGATCACCGCCAGCGTGCCGTCACCGTTGTCCGCGATGGCTGTCGCGATCCCACGGAGTGTCAGGGTGCCGCTGTACCCGTACAGCAGCGCCACCCCGTAGAGGAACAGCGCCGACGAAAAGGCGCCCAACAGAAAATATTTCAACGCCGCCTCCTGCGACAGCACCCGGCGGTGACGGGCGAGGCCGCACAACACATACAGCGGGAGGGACAGTACCTCCAGGGCGATGAACATGGTCAGCAGGTCGGCTGCCGCGGGCATCAGCAACATGCCGCCGACAGCGAACATCAGCAGTGGGAACACCTCGGTCTGGATCGCGCCGACCCGGATCGCCGTTCGTTCCTCGGCACCGCCGGGCACCGAGGAAGCCTGGGCGGTGATCGTCATCGAACTCCGACTGCCCAGCACCACCATGGTGAACAGCGCCATGATCAAGATGGCGGCCTGCAGGAAGAGCGTGGGCCCGTCGATCGCGACGGCACCCATGACGGCAAGCTGGCTGGTGCCCGCCAGCGTGACGACGGCCAGCAATGCTGCGAGCAGCGCCGTGTACGCCAGTGCCAGCTGAGCACGGACCCGCCGAGCACGCGGTACGAACCCTTCTATCAGCACGCCCGCGACGGCTGCACCGAACACCACCAAAAGCGGTAGCACAGCCCGGTATTCGACCGAAGGCGTGGTAAGTGCGGCGAGTGTGGTCATGGCGCGGGTCCTCTCGCTGTGGCGGGCGCGGGGTCGCTGACCCCGATGGTGGTCAGGGTGTGTGCAACCGCCGGGTTGATCACGTCGAGCGCGGGTTTGGGATGCACCCCGAGCACCAACAGCAGGGCGATCAGCGGTGCCACCACCGCGAGTTCCCTGGGCAATAGATCGCGTAGCCGGTGGTTGCCGTCGGTGACCGGTCCGGTCATCATCCGCTGGTACAGCCATAGGATGTAGATCGCGGACAGCACCAGTGCCGCCGAGGCGATGACGGCGGCTACCGGGTACCGGGTAAAGCTGCCGATGAGCACCAGGATTTCGCTGATGAACGGAGCGAGGCCCGGTAGCGCGAGAGCGCTGAGGCCCGCGACCAGGAAGGTACCGGCCAGTAGCGGGGCGACTTGTTGTACGCCGCCGTAGTCGGCGATGAGCCGAGAACCCCTGCGCGATACCAGGAATCCGGCGATCAGGAACAGTGCTGCGGTCGATATGCCGTGGTTGACCATGTACAGTGTCGCGCCGGATTGGCCCTGGCTGGTCATCACGAAGATGCCCAGGATGATGAAGCCGAAGTGCGAGATGGAGGCATAGGCAATGAGTCGCATGACGTCGGTCTGCCCGACGGCCAGTATCGCCCCGTACACGATTCCGATCACCGCCAGCGTGATCACCGCCGGACTCAGCAGGACGGCCGAGTCGGGGAACAGTTGCAGGCAGTAGCGCAGCATGCCGAAGGTGCCGACCTTGTCGACGACCGCCATCATCAGCACAGCGGTAACCGGGGTGGCCTCGGTGGCTACACCGGGCAGCCAGGTGTGGAAGGGCCACAGCGGGGCTTTGACCGCGAAGGCGAACAGAAAGCCCAGGAACATCGCGTGCATGACGGCGGGGTTGAGGTTCAACTGGCCGGACGATACCGCGCCGACAATGGTGCGGAAATCGAAGGTCCCGGCTGTTACGTACACTCCGATCACGGCGACCAACATGACCACTCCGCCAAACAGGCTGTACAACAAGAACTTCAGTGCCGCCCGTCCCGCATCCGGTCCCCCGTAGCGACCGATGAGGAAGTACATCGGGATCAGCATCGCCTCGAATATCACGTAGAACAGCAGCACATCCAACGCGATGAAACTCAGCAACACCATCGATTCGACCACCAGCAGCAGTGCGAAGTAGGTTTTGGGGCGACGGGTGTCGTGCCACCCCGCCAGCAGGAGAAGCGGCGTCAGCACTGCGGTCAGCACAACGAGTACCATCGCGATGCCGTCCACGCCCAGTGTGTAACCGGCCCCGAAGAACGGAATCCACGGCAACTCCTCGACCAATTGGTACTGCCCGCCTGCGCGATCGAACCGAACCGCAACCGCGACTGCGAGCCCCAGCACCAGAAGTGCCGTCAGCACGGCGGTGCCCTTGATCCAGTCGGGCCTCTTCGACGGGAGGGCTACCACCACCAACGCCCCGACCAGGGGTGCCAACCACAGCACGCTCAACACGGGTAGCTGATTCATGACAGACCCATCGTCGCGAGGATCCCGAGTAGCAGCACGGCGCCGCCCAGCATCGACAATGCGTAGGACCGGGCGAAGCCCGTCTGGCTCCGGCGGATCGTGGACGATATCGCGCTGATCCCTCGAGCGAGGCCCTCGACCGCACCGTCGATCCCGCGCCGTTCCACCCCGACCAAGGTCTCGGATAGCCGCGCACCCGGTCGCATGAAGACGGCTTCGTTGAACGCATCACCATAGAGATCACTTCGGGCAGCTTCAGTTGTGCCGGTGACCCATTCGGAGGAGACGGGTGACACCGCCCGGGTGGAGTAGGCCCGGTGGGCGATGGCGACGCCGATGAGCACCACCGACAGCGTGATCGCCGACATCACCCACACCGGCACCGTGTGGTGGGCGTGCGCGCCGTCGGGGTTGACGACGGGTTCGAGCCAGTGCGCCAGCCGGCCGCCGAGGGCCAGCAGCGCGCCCGCGCCGACGGATCCGACGGCCAGCACCACCATGGGCAGCGTCATGCTCGGTGGGGATTCGTGGGGGTGGGTCTGCGGGGCCCACCGGCGGGGCCCGAAGAACGTCAGGATCATCACGCGGGTCATGTAGAACGCCGTGATCCCGGCGCCGAGCAGGGCGGCGCCGCCCAGCAGCCAGCCGCGTAAACCGCCTGCGGCGAAGGCGGTTTCGATGATGGCGTCCTTGGAGAAGAACCCGGCGAACGGCGGGACGCCGATGATGGCGAGGTAACCCAGCCCGAACGTCACGAAGGTGATCGGCATCAGGGCGCGCAGCCCGCCGTAGCGACGGATGTCGGTCTCGTCGTTCATGCCGTGCATCACCGACCCGGCGCCGAGGAACAGTCCGGCCTTGAAGAATCCGTGGGTGAGCAGGTGCATGATCGCGATGGCATAGCCGACCGGGCCCAGCCCGGCGGCGAGCACCATGTAGCCGATCTGGCTCATCGTCGAGGCGGCCAGCGCCTTCTTGATGTCGTCCTTGGCGCACCCGATGATGGCGCCGAACAGCAGGGTGACCGCGCCGACGACCACCACGGCGGTCTGCGCGTGCGGGGCCAGGTTGAACACCGGACCCGAGCGCACGATCAAATACACCCCGGCGGTGACCATGGTGGCGGCGTGGATCAGCGCCGAAACGGGGGTGGGGCCCTCCATCGCGTCGCCGAGCCAGGACTGCAGCGGCACCTGGGCGCTCTTGCCGCACGCCGCGAGCAGCAGCAGCAGGCCGATCGCGGTCAGCGCCCCGGTCGACGCGCCGGTGGTACCGGCGAAAACCCCGGCGTACGACAGGGTTCCGAACTGGGCGAACATCACCATCATGGCGATGGACAGGCCGATGTCGCCGACCCGGTTGACGACGAACGCCTTCTTGGCCGCCGTCGCCGCGCTCGGCTTGTGCGACCAGAACCCGATGAGCAGATAGGACGCCAGGCCCACGCCCTCCCAGCCGACGTAGAGGCCCAGGTAGTTGTCCGCCAACACCAACAGCAGCATCGCGGCCACGAACAGGTTCAGGTAGGCAAAAAAACGCCGCCGGCCCGGATCGCCGGCCATGTAGCCGATCGAATAGATGTGGATGAGCGCGCCCACCCCGGTGATCAGCAACACGAAACACACACTCAGGGCATCGAGTTGCAGCCCGAAGTCCACCCGCAGCCCGGCAACCGGCACCCAGGAGAACAACCGCTCACCGATCACCCGGCCCGCGGCCTCGCGCCCCAGCAGATCCGCGAAAAGCACCGCCGCCCAGCCGAACGACGCCACCACGGTGGCACACCCCAACAGGTGCCCCCACCCGTTGGTGCGTCGGCCACCGAGCAGCAACACCGCGGCCCCGGCCAGCGGCAGCGCGATCAACGGCCACAACATGGTCACTCCCGTAGCCACCTGATCAATGCCTCAGCAGGTGGGCGTCGTCGACGTTGGCGGACTTCCTGGTGCGGTAGATGGCCATGATGATCGCAAGGCCCACCACCACCTCACAGGCGGCGACCACCATGGTGAAAAATGCCACCACCTGCCCGTCGAGGTGCCCGTGCATCCGGGAAAAGCTGACGAAGGCGAGATTGCAGGCGTTCAACATCAACTCCACACACATGAACATGATGATCGCGTTGCGCCGCAACAACACTCCCGCAGCGCCGATGGTGAACAACAACGCCGACAGATACAGATACTGGTCCGGATTCACCGGGCACCTCCCGCCCGCTTGAACGGCGATGCGTCACCGTCACCGGCAACTAGAAGCGTCAGGACAAGTCCTCGCCGCTCGAGCGTGCGACTTACCGACAGCTCGCAGATACTGCCGTCCGGCAGCAGTGCGGGTGTGTCGACCGAGTTCTGTCGGGCGTACACGCCCGAGCACGGCAACGTCGACGGGTAGGACGATGCGGCACCGATGTTCGCGAACCGTTCCTGGGCGAGTTCGCGCTGACTCTTGCGGTGTTCGAAGCGTTCCCGGTACGCCAGCACCATGGCGCCCAGCGCGGCGGTGATCAACAAGGCGCTGGTCAGTTCGAAGACCCACAGGTACTTGGTGAAAATCAGCGCGGCCAGCCCTTGCACGTTACCTTCGGGAGCGAGGCTTGCCGAGCGACCACCGGAGACAGCATCGACTCCGCCGATCGTGAACCCGGAGATCGACGCCGAACCGATGGCGGCGATCAGCAGCAGCCCGAACCCCACTCCGGCCACGATCGCGGCAACCCGTTGCCCCCGAATGGTTTCGGTGAGCGACTGCGAGGAATCCACACCGACCAGCATCAGCACGAACAGGAACAGCATCATCACCGCGCCGGTGTACACCACTACCTGCACCACACTCAGGAACAGCGCATCCTGACTCGCATAGACAATCGCCAGGCCGACCATGGTGCCGGCCAAGCAAAGTGCCGAGTACACCGCCTTCGGCGCGGCCACCACACCGAGGGCAAATACCACGATCAGCGGTGCAATCGCCCAGAAGACAATCGATTCGGTGCTCATCGGTGGGCTCCTCCTTCCGAGGAAATGTGTCCCAGGTAGTAGTCGTCGTCGGTGGCACCGTCGGCCATGGCGTGCGGTGGGGGCTGCATGCCGGGTTGCAGTGGTGCCAGGAGTTTGTCCTTGCCGTAGATCAGGTCCGACCGGTTGTCGTCGGCCATCTCGTAGTCGTTGGTCATGGTCAGTGCCCGGGTGGGGCACGCCTCGATGCACAGTCCGCAGCCGATGCAGCGCAGGTAGTTGATCTGGTAGACCCGGCCGTAGCGTTCACCCGGTGAAAACCGCTCCGCGTCGGTGTTATCGGCGCCCTCGACGTAGATGGCATCGGCGGGGCAGGCCCACGCGCACAGTTCGCAGCCGATGCACTTCTCCAAACCGTCGTCGTACCGGTTCAACTGGTGACGGCCGTGATAGCGGGCCTGGGTGGGCTGCTTACCCTCCGGATACTGCTCGGTGATGGGCTTCTTGAACATCGTCGAGAAGGTCACACCGAAACCGGCCAGCGCGTCTCCGAATCTAGTCATCGCTGCTCCCCCGTTGGCTCAATACGTTGCTGTGAATCGATTTCCCATTCCGGGAAGGTGGAGCGAAATAGGTTCTGACACCGGGCTGTTCACCAGGTCCCGTCAGCGGCGGTACCGGATAACCACCCGCAAGCTGGATGACCGGTTCGGAACCGGTGCCCAGCCGATGCGTGCCGCGTGCACGCGCACGGCGGTATACCCCGGCGACCAGCAGCAAGAAGAGCACTCCGACCCCGAGCGCAGGAAGCACATCATCTTGACCCAGCTCGCGCATGACGGCGACGGTGATGATCCAGGCCAGTGAGGTGGGGATGAGGACTTTCCAGCCCAGGGCCATGAACTGGTCGTAGCGGAGCCGCGGCAGGGTGGCGCGTAGCCACATGTAGAAGAACAGGAAGGCCCAGACTTTGCCGGTGAACCAGATCAGGGGCCACCAGCCGGTGTTGGCGCCCTCGAAGAACAGGCTGATCGGCAGTGGCGCGTGCCAGCCGCCGAGGAACATGGTGGTGGCCAGGGCGGACACGGTGGTCATGTTGATGTATTCGGCGAGCATGAACATCGCGAATTTCAGCGACGAGTATTCGGTGTGGAAGCCGCCGACCAGTTCGCCTTCGGCTTCGGGCAGGTCAAAGGGGGCGCGGTTGGTTTCGCCGACCATGGCCACCAGGTAGACCGCGAACGACGGCAGCAGCAGAAAGATGAACCAGGTGTGCTGTTGGGCGGCAACGATCCCGGAGGTGGCCATGGTGCCCGCGTACAGGAACACCGCCACGAACGACAGGGCCATCGCGATTTCGTAGGACACCACCTGTGCGCTCGAGCGCAGCCCGCCCAGCAGCGGGTAGGTCGATCCGGAGGACCAGCCGGCCAGCACGATGCCGTACACGCCGATGGAGGTGACGGCCAGCACGTAGAGCACCGCGACGGGCAGGTCGGTCAGCTGCAGTGGGGTGTGGTGGCCGAAGATCGACACCACCGGACCCAGCGGGATCACGGCGAACGCCAGGATGGCCGGGATGACCGCGATCACCGGGGCCATCAGGTAGATCGGCTTGTCGGCCCCGGCCGGCGTCAGGCCTTCCTTGAGGGCGAGTTTGACGCCGTCGGCCAGCGATTGCAGCAGCCCGAATGGGCCGACCCGGTTGGGGCCGAATCGCATCTGCATGCGGCCCAGGATCTTGCGTTCCACCAGGATCGCCACCAGGACGGTCAACAACAGGAAGGCGAAGACCGCGACGGCCTTGACGATGATGAGCCAGAGCGGGTCGTGGCCGAACGCTTCCAAACCGGGATAGCTCATGACGGGCTCCCCGCTGCGATATCGACGATGTCTCCGGAACTCGCGCCCAGTTGGGTGTGTACGTGGCTGCCGGGTGAGTTCGTCGGTAGCCACACCACCCGGTCGGGCATCTCGGTGATCAGCAGCGGCAGCGTGATCGACCCCCGGGTCGTGCGTACCGTGAGCGTGTCGTGGGCACCGATCTCGGCTGCGGTGGCCGCCGACAGCCGCGCCACCGGCGGGCGTGCCGTACCGGCCAGATGCGGCTCGCCGTCCTGTAACCGACCCGCATCCAACAACATTTGCCAGCACGCCAGCACCGCCTCGCCGGCAGCCGGGTTCGGCGGCGCGGGTTCGGTGCTGGGCGCCGGTATCGGGGCGCCGTTCCAGGGGCCAAGCGCCGGCGAGGCCGGATCCAATGATCGACCGGAGATGGCCCGGGTAAGCTCGTTCAACACCCGCGCATCGGAATCGGAAGTGGTGGCAATGGCCCGATCGAACGGCCGCAGTCGTCCTTCCCAGTTCAGGTAGGAGCCGGCCTTTTCCGCCACCGGCGCCACCGGGAACACCACATCGGCCAGCGCGGTGACCGCGCTTTCCCGCAGTTCCAAACTCACCACGAACGGTGCGGCCTCGACGGCCGCCCGTGCCGCCACGGGGTCGGGCAGATCATCAAGTTCCACACCACCCACCACCAATGCCTCCAGGTCTCCGCTGCGGGCGGCGGCGAGGATCGCGTCGGTGTCGCGCCCGGGCAGGGCGGGCAACTCCGCAACATTCCAGGCATTCATAACTTGCTCGCGGGCCCGCGGATGGTCAACGGGTCGGCCTCCGGGCAGCAGGTTGGGTAGGCAGCCGGCGTCCAGGGCGCCGCGTTCACCCGCTCGCCGCGGGATCCAGGCCAGCCGCGCCCCCGTCGCATCGGCCAACCGCGCCGCGGCCGACAATGCGCCGGGACTACCGGCCAGGCGTTCACCGACCAGAATCACCGAGCCTTCGGGCACGTCGCCGGCCACGGCGTCGAGTGCGGCCGCTTCACTGCCGGGCGCCGTCATCACCAACCGGCCCTCGAGTTTGGACAGCCCACGAGAGGCATACGGGGCGATACCGATCACCTGCAGGCCGGTGCGGCGCACGGCCTTGCGCAGCCGCAGGAACACGATCGGGGATTCCTCCTCGGGCTCGAAGCCGACCAGCAGTACCGCCGGCGCGGATTCGAGGTCGGCGTAGCTGACCGCCACGACACGGCCGGCGACCCGGGCCGCCAGGAACTCGGCTTCCTCGGCCGAATGTGCTCGCGCCCGCATATCAATATCGTTGGTGTTCAGCACCATTCGTGCGAACTTGCTATACGCCATGGCATCTTCGACCGTGACCCGACCACCCACCAGAACACCGGCCCGGCCGGCCGCGGCAGACAGGCCCATCGCGGCTACTCCGATCGCCTCCGACCACGACGCCGGCCGCAACCCGCGGTCGGTATCGCGCAGCAGCGGGGTGCGGATCCGATCGCCCTGGGTGGGATAGGTGAACGCCCAGCGGCCCTTATCGCAGTTCCATTCCTCATTGACCTCCGGGTCATCACCGGACAACCGGCGCAGCACCTTGCCGCGTCGGTGGTCGGTGCGCTGCGCGCAACCGGAGGCGCAGTGCTCGCACACACTCGGCGAGGACACCAGGTCGAACGGCCGGGCCCGAAACCGGTACGCCGTGCCGGTCAGCGCACCCACCGGGCAGATCTGGACGGTGTTGCCGGAAAAATATGAATCGAAGGACTCCCCCGAGGCAATGCCGACCTGCTGCAGCGCACCGCGTTCCAGCAGTTCGATGAACGGGTCACCCGCGATCTGGTTGGCGAACCGGGTGCAGCGCGCGCACAGCACACAGCGCTCCCGATCCAACAACACCTCGGCAGACAACGGAATTGGCTTTGGATACGTTCTCTTCACCTTGTCGAAGCGCGATTCCGGGCGCCCGTTGGACATTGCCTGGTTCTGTAGTGGGCATTCGCCGCCCTTGTCGCAGACCGGGCAGTCCAGCGGGTGATTGATCAGCAGCAGTTCCATCACACCGTGCTGCGCCTTGTCGGCGGCCTCGCTGGTGTGCTGGGTGCGCACCACCATGTCCGGGGCGACCGCAATGGTGCACGACGCCATCGGCTTGCGCTGGCCCTCGACCTGGACCAGACATTGCCGGCACGCCCCGACGGGATCGAGCAGTGGGTGGTCACAGAACCGGGGAATCTGCACCCCGATCAGCTCCGCCGCCCGAATCACCAACGTGCCCTTGGGGACCGAGATCTGTTGATCATCGATGGTCAGCGTGACCAACTCGACCGGAGGCGCCTGTTGGTTGTGTTCGGCCAGTGTCATGCGCCCACCCCCTCCGGTGCGGCCAGCATGGCCGCATACGGGTCGAACGGACACCCGCGGCCCAGGTGAGCCTCGTACTCGGCGCGGAAATACTTCAGCGAGCTGATGATCGGGCTGGCCGCGCCATCACCGAGCGCACAGAATGACTTACCGAGAAGCGCATCGGAAATATCCGATAACTTCTGTAGATCGTCACCGGACGCGGTCCCCTCCTCCAGCCCCTCGTAGATCTGGGCCAGCCAGTAGGTGCCTTCCCGGCACGGTGTGCATTTACCGCAGGATTCGTGCGCGTAAAACTGTGTCCAGCGGCGCACCGCCCGGACCACGCAGGTGGTTTCGTCGAAGATCTGCAACGCCTTGGTCCCCAGCATCGAGCCCACCGACACCATGCCCTCGTAATCCAAGGGCACATCGAGATGCTCGGCAGTCAGCAGCGGCGTGGACGAGCCGCCGGGCGTCCAGAACTTGAGCTCATGCCCGGACCGGACGCCACCGGCGTAGGACAGCAACTCGCGCAAGGTGATTCCCAGCGGGGCCTCGTACTGGCCCGGCGCGCTGACATGCCCGGACAACGAGTACAGGGTGAAACCCGGTGACTTCTCCGTGCCCATCGAACGGAACCAATCCGACCCGTTCACCACGATAGGCGGCACCGAGGCGATGGACTCGACATTGTTCACCACCGTCGGGCAGGCATACAGACCCTCCTCCGCAGGGAAGGGTGGCCGCAGCCGGGGTTGGCCGCGGCGGCCCTCCAGCGAATCCAGCAGCGCGGTCTCCTCACCGCAGATATAG
Source organism: Mycolicibacterium sp. MU0050 (assembly GCF_963378085.1). GTDB lineage: Bacteria > Actinomycetota > Actinomycetes > Mycobacteriales > Mycobacteriaceae > Mycobacterium > Mycobacterium wendilense. The sequence goes on from NZ_OY726395.1 coordinate 3,265,993, forward strand.
GCACCCGCACCCGCATGCACAATCAGATCCAGGTCGAACCCCGACCCACAGATATCGGTACCCAGATAGCCCGCGTCATAGGCTTCGTTCACGGCATCTCGCAGCCGGCGCAATACGGGCACCACCTCACCGCGCAGGTAGATGAATGCATGCCGAGCACCAATCGCATAGGCCGCAATAATCGCTCCCTCCACCAACGCATGCGGGGTGGCATACATCAGTGGAATGTCCTTGCAGGTACCGGGTTCCGACTCGTCAGCATTGATCACCAGATAGTGCGGCTTGGACCGATCCTGCGGTATGAACGACCACTTGGTCCCGGTGGCGAACCCGGCGCCGCCGCGGCCCCGTAGCCCGGACTCCTTCACCAGGTCAATGACCTCGCCAGGCGTCATGGTCAGTGTCTTGTCCAGCGCCTGATAACCCTCATGGCGCAAATAATTGGTGAGCGACCAGGATTCCGGTTCGCCCCAGGACCGTGTCAGAACGGAAACCAACGGCACGTCAGATCCCTCCAGGCTCATCGGGGTGGGGTAGGCCGGCGAGGGTGCGTGAGGTGTGGGTGAAAGGGCAGATGACTCCGCCGCGGCTGGCGGTGACTTGTTCTCCGGCACGTAGTCGGTCCACCAGATCAACGGCAGTGCTGGGGGTTTGGTTGTCGAAGAATTCCCAGTTGACCATCATGACCGGCGCGTAATCGCAGGCGGCGTTGCATTCGACGTGTTCGAGGGTGATCCGGTCGTCATCGGTGGTGTCACCGGAGGTGACGCCGAGGTGGTGTTGGAGGGTGTCGAGAATCGCGTCGCCGCCCATGATCGCGCACAGCGTGTTGGTGCACACCCCGACGAGGTAGCGGCCGGTGGGGGCGCGGCGGTACATGGAGTAGAACGTGGCCACGGCGGTCACTTCGGCGTCGGTCAGTTCGAGTGTGCGGGCGCAGAACCCGATACCCGCGGCCGTGAGGTAGCCGTCTTCGGCTTGTACGAGATGCAGCAGCGGCAGCAGCGCCGAACGCGGCTGCGGGTAGCGGGCCATGATGGTCGCGGCATCGATCGCGAGCCGGTCTTCGATCTCGCGTGGGTAGGTCAGTGGGCCACCGATCGGTGGTCCGAGTTCGTCGGGGCGCGGCCCCAACGTCAGATCGATACTGGTCATAGCCATCCGTTCTTCGCGCGAGCGCTCATCATCGGTCGACTCCTCCCATTACCGGGTCGATCGAGGCGACCGCGGAGATGACGTCAGCCACCATGCCGCCTTCACACATCGCCGCCACGGCTTGCAGATTGGTGAACGACGGGTCGCGGTAATGCACCCGGTACGGCCGGGTGCCGCCATCGGAGACCATGTGCACACCGAGTTCACCGCGCGGCGACTCGACGGCGACATAGCATTGCCCGGCCGGCACCCGGATACCCTCGGTGACCAATTTGAAGTGATGGATCAGGCCTTCCATCGAGGTGCCCATGATCTTGGCGATATGCGCCGGGGAGTTCCCCAAACCGTCGGGGCCGAGCGCCAGGTCGGCGGGCCAGGCCAGCTTGCGGTCTTCGATCATCACCGGCCCGGGCTCCAAACGGTCCAGGCATTGGCGCACGATGCGCAAGGATTCGTTCATCTCTTCGACGCGGATGACGTAGCGGTCGTAGCAGTCACTGTGGGTGCCCGTGATCACGTCGAAGTCGTACGTCTCATACCCGCAGTACGGTTGGGCCTTGCGCAGGTCGTGCGACAGTCCGGTGGAGCGCAGCACCGGGCCGGTGATCCCGAGCGCCATGCACCCGGTCAGATCGAGGTAGCCGATATCGACGGTACGGGCTTTCCAGATCGCGTTACCACGCAGCAGCGCTTCCAGTTCGGCCAGCCGGCCGGGCAACAACTCACACAGCGCGGCGATCTGGGCGGGGACGTCCTCGGGGAGGTCGGCGGCCAGGCCACCGGGCCGGATGTAAGCGTGGTTCATCCGCACACCGGTGATGGCCTCGAAAACCTTCAGGATTTCTTCGCGTTCACGGAACCCGAAGAACATCGCGCTCATCGCCCCCAACTCCATACCCCCGGTCGCCAACGCGACCAGATGCGACGAGATCCGGTTGAGTTCCATCAACAACACCCGGATCACGCTCGCCCGGGCGGGGATGTCGTCGGTGATCCCGAGCAGATTCTCGACGGCCAGGCAGTACGCGGTCTCGTTGAAGAACGGGGACAGATAGTCCATCCGGGTCACGAACGTGACACCCTGGATCCAGTTGCGGTACTCCAGATTCTTCTCGATGCCGGTGTGCAAATACCCGATACCGCAGCGCGCCTCGGTGACCGTTTCCCCCTCGATCTCCAAGATCAGCCGCAACACCCCATGCGTCGACGGATGCTGCGGACCCATGTTCACCACGATCCGATCACGAGCATCGACGTGCGCGGATTGCTGGGCCAGCGCGACGATGTCGTCCCAATCCTGCCCACCCAGGGTGATGGTGGACTCTGCTGCGTCCCGGATATCGGTCATCAGTGATACGTCCTACGCTCATCCGGTGGCGGGATCTGCGCGCCGTGATATTCCACCGGCACCCCGCCCAACGGGTAGTCCTTGCGCTGCGGATGCCCGACCCAATCGTCGGGCATCTCGATGCGGGTGAGCGCGGGATGGCCCTCGAAGATGACCCCGAAGAAGTCGTAGGTCTCCCGTTCGTGCCAGTCCACCGTCGGGTAGACCGAAAACAACGACGGCACACGCGGATCGGCCTCCGGGCAGGCCACCTCCACCTGGATCCGCCGGTCATGGGTGATCGACATCAACGGATAGAACACATGCAACTCCCGCCCGGCCTCGTCCGGATAGTGCACCCCCGAGGCCCCGGCGCAGAACTCGAACCGCAACCCCGGGTCATCACGCAACACCGTGGCCACCGACCGCAGGTGCGCACGGGCAACATCGACGGTGAGCTGCCCGGCATACACCACCACCTGCTCGATAGCGGCCTCGAAACCCTCTCCGAGCGCGGCCGCGAGCCGGTCTATCACCTCGTCGAAATACCCCCCATACGGGCGCGGACCACCACCGGGCAGGCTGATCTCGGAGACCAGCCGCCCATAACCGGACGTATCACCGCTGCCCGCGGTGCCGAACATGCCCCGGCGCACCCCGATGACCTCACGACCACCGATCACCGCAGCAACCCCCGAAACTCCAGCGTTGTCGGCGCCGACAACGCAGCCTCCTCCGCCGCCGCCACCACCTCATCGCGGTGCACACCCAACGGCATCTCGGCGATCTTGGCGTGCAACATCACAATCGCGTTCAACAACATCTCCGGTCGCGGCGGACAACCCGGCAGATAAATATCCACCGGCACCACATGATCGACACCCTGCACAATCGCGTAGTTGTTGAACATGCCGCCCGAGGAGGCACATACCCCCATCGCCAACACCCACTTCGGCTCGACCATCTGGTCATAGACCTGCCGCAACACTGGGGCCATCTTCTGGCTCACCCGGCCCGCCACGATCATCAGATCCGCCTGCCGCGGCGTCGCCGAAAATCGCTCCATCCCAAACCGGGCGATATCGAACCGCGGACCCGCCGTCGCCATCATCTCGATCGCACAACACGCCAACCCGAACGTCGCCGGCCACAACGAACCCTTGCGGACAAACCCGGCGACCTTCTCCACTGTGGACAGCAGGATGCCGCCGGGCAACTGCTCCTCTAAACCCATGGCACTAATCCCAAGCCAGCCCGCCGCGACGCCACACATACGCATACGCCGCGAACACCGCCCCCATGAACAACACCATCTCCACCAGTGCAAACACACCCAACTGGCCGAACGACACCGCCCATGGATACAAAAACACAATCTCGATGTCGAACACGATGAACAACATCGCCGTCAGATAGAACTTGATCGGAAACCGTCCGCCCGACACCGACTGCACCGCGGGTTCAATGCCGCACTCGTAGGCCTGCAACTTCGCCCGGTTGTACCGACGCGGACCCAGAACCAACGCCATGCCGACCGAGCCAAAAGCAAACGCGGCCGCAATCACACCCAGAACCGCGATGGGCAGGTACAAATCCATATCGCTTCCAATCGATGGGGTGACGGGATACGAATGCGTTGATCCCTGTTTATCGATTGGCCGAATCGGCCTGTACCCCACTACGGGGGATTCGCCAGGTGAAAGTCCGGGGTATGGCTAGCGGTACACCGATCCAAGCCCGACCAGGCCCGGATCAAATGTTGCGCGGGCCGAAACCGACGCCGCCGCCGCGGCAACCACCACGCCGGCGTCGGTTTCATGCCCTTTGGGAAAGACAATCTCGGCACTGTCCGGCCCGTCCCGGTGCGCCATCAGCCAGTCATACAGCAGCCAGTCGATCGCACAGCTGACCGCCAACGGATCGGCGTCGGGCATCCCGGCAGAGTCGATCACCGCGTTGAGGGCATCCAGATGCTCTTTGCGTGCGGACTCCTTCTCCACCCCGGAGCTGTCGAACATCAACATCGACAGAGTGAGTGGAAGCCGTTGCCCTGATTCAGTTCTGACTATCCACCGGCCACCCATCCAGGGGCGATCGGGGTCGACTTGGCACATCTGTCCGTAGCCGCCGACCACACCGATCGAGGGTTCGTCGAGTTCACCGTCGAACGGCACCGGCCCCAGCAGATCCAGCGGACCGCGGGCCCGAATCGAGAAGAGGGCCGCGGTCCCGATGATCTTGCCGGCCCGCAGATCTGCTATCTGCCCGCGACGCTGCAGCGCGGCGGCGAATTCGAAACACAACCGGTCCAGGGTGCGATGCAGATCCAGCAGTGCAGCGCGCTCTTGGGCATCGGCCGGGCGCCGCCCCCCACCCAGGATCTCAGCGAAGCGTTCGGCGGCAATGATGAGTGCATCGTCGAGCGCCGCCAGGTGTGTGGCGATCAACCGGTCGGGCTCGTCATCGGTCTCCACCAACGCCTGCAATGAAGTTGGCCCACCGGTCACGGTGGTCCAGTAGAACCCGATCTGCTCGTCGTCCTGGACGATTCGGGGTCTCATCCGGCGACCACCGCAAGCCGGCGGTTGGTGACCGAGAGCTGTCGGTCCGTACTGTCGTCGAGATCGCGCACGTGGGTTGCGTCCAGTCGGCCGCACACTCGGCCCCAGTGCACCGCCACCGATTCTCCCGGTTGCACATCGGGTACCGCGCTGTACCCCTCGATGCGCACCTCAACGGTTTGCGTTGTCGGCACGGACAATTGCAGTGACGTGCCATCCCATTCCAGCCGCTGACAACGCACCTCCGCGTGATCACCGTGCCGGGCCAGCACCGTGGCGGGGGTGATTCGGCAACTATCGAGCACGTGCAACGGGTGTTCGTCCATGCCGCGGCCCAGGAATCGGGTCCACGGATACACCCCGAATACGTGGAAGCAGTGATTTCCGGCGGCCTCGCCGGCCAACTCGTCGTCGAGGTGCGACCAGTAATGACCGGCCTGTGGACCGATGACGGCCAGCAGCGCCGCGTAGAACTCATCGGCATCGAGTGCCGCGCCGACACCGCCGCCCAGCCAGTACGACTCCACCAGCCGGTAGTCCAGCGGATCGGAAATCCCGGTCAGAGCCGACAGCACCCGAAGATAGGGCCATGCGCCGGAGAACCGCCGGGCGGCGGTCCGGATGCGTTCGACCGAGCCGCCGGTCAACGCGTCGAGGTCCGGCGGCCCGCAATAGCCAAGCTGGTTGGGCGCATAGGCGTAACGGGCGAACATCTCCGGTCCCCGAATGTCGACGTCGCCCACCGATGTCATCCCTGGCTGGCCGACCCGACCAGTTGCGCGGCATCCCGATGCATACGACCAAAGTTGTAGTAGGCCGCGCACGCCCCCTCCGGGGACACCATGCAGGTGCCGATTGGCGTCTCGGGCGTGCAGGCGGTGCCGAATACCTTGCACTCCCACGGCTTGAGCACACCCTTGAGCACCTCACCGCATTGACATGCCTTCGGGTCCGCGACCCGGACGCCGGGCATGTCGTAGCGCAGTTCGGCGTCGTAATCGGCGAAGTCGTCGTTGACCTTGAGCGCGCTCTGCGAGATGAAGCCGAGTCCACGCCACTCGAAGTGCGGCCGCAATGCGAACACCCGTCCCATCAGGGCCAGTGCCGCGGGATTACCTTCGGGGTGCACGATGCGGGAATACTGGTTCTCCACCTCGCATCGGCCCTCGCGGATCTGCCGCAACAGCATCGCCACCGACGCCAGGATGTCCAGCGGCTCGAATCCGGCGACCACCAACGGTTTCCCGTAGACATCGGGAACAAACCGGTACGGCCGGTTGCCGACCACGGTCGACACATGCCCGGGGCCAAGGAACCCCGACAGCCGCAGATCGGGCGACTCCAGGATCGCCTTGATCGGCGGGACGATGGTGACGTGGTTGCAGAACACGCTGAAGTTGGTCACGCCGAGTTCGCGCGCCCTGACCAGGGTTACGGCGGTGGAAGGCACCGTGGTCTCGAACCCGATCGCAAAGAACACCACTTGCTTGTCGGGGTTGTCCACCGCGATCTTCAGCGCGTCCAGCGGGGAGTACACGAATCGAACATCCGCGCCGCGGGCCTTGGCATCGAGGAGGCTGCCGTTGGAGCCGGGCACCCGCATCATGTCGCCGAAGCAGGTGAAGATCACGTCGGGCTGACCGGCCAGCCACATCGCATCGTCGATTCGGCCCATCGGGATGACGCATACCGGGCAACCCGGTCCGTGCACCAACTCCACGGTCGACGGCAACAAATGCTCAATGCCATGTCGGTAAATGGTGTGGGTATGCCCCCCACAGACTTCCATGAACTTGAAGGGTTCGCCGTCGTTGCCGCCGTCCGCAAGCACCTCGATGGCGCCCAGGAGTTTGCGCGCCGCTGCCGGATCACGAAATTCATCGATGAATCGCATGATGTTTCCTTTCAGATGATCGACGACGAGTCGAATGCTTCGAGTTCGGTGTCATAGGCATCGCCGAGTTTCTTGACCGCGGCCAGCGTGAGCAAGGCCTCGCGCTCATCGATCTTCGCCATCGCGAATCCGACGTGGACCAACACCCAATCGTCGGGTTCGGGCATGTCCTTCTCGAGCAGGCGCACACTGATGGTGCGCTTCACACCGCTCACGTCGACCTTCGCCATGAAGTTCGCGGGATCGGTGATCTCGACGATTCGGCCTGGAATTCCGAGACACATGAGCGTCGCCTCCCTTCCTCTTTACGCACCGGCGGGCTGCGCCGGGGTGTGCTCGCAGGGCTGTCTCAACAAATTCGGGGTAATGGATCTCCTACCAGCATGTCGACGATCCGGGTACCCCCAAACGGGGTACGCAGTACCACGGTTGCCGCGGGCTGTTCGGTCACCTCGCCGACCTCGGCGGCCACTGCGCCCAGCGGATGCGCATGCAGGGCAGCCAGCGCGGCCCCGGCCTCGTCAGGCGCCACCACCGCGAGAAACTTGCCCTCGTTGGCCACGTACAGCGGGTCGATGCCCAACATTTCGCACGCCCCGGCCACCATCGGTTGCACCACCAGGCGCTCCTCATCGAGCACGATGCCGACGTTGGCCGACCGGGCCAATTCGTTACACACCGTGCCGACGCCACCACGGGTCGGGTCGCGCAGCCACCTGGTCGCTGGCGCCGCCGCGAGTAGCACCTCGACCAACTCGCTGACCGCGGCGGTATCGGAGTGGATGTCGGCCTCGAGTTCGAGGTCACCGCGCGCGAGCATCACCGCCATACCGTGATCGCCGATCGATCCCGACAGCAGCACCTTGTCGCCGGGGCGAACCGACGCCGCAGAGAGCTCGCGGCCGACCGGAATGGCGCCAACCCCGGCCGTGGTGATGAACAGTCCGTCCGCGGCGCCCTTGGGCACCACTTTGGTGTCACCCGTGACGATCGCGACGCCGGCCCCGGCGGCCGCGTCCGCCATATCCGCCACGATCTCCTTGAGTTCATCGATCGGGAAGCCCTCTTCGAGCACGAAGGCGGCGCTGATCCAGGATGGGATGGCGCCTGTCATCGCGAGGTCATTGACCGTGCCATGGATCGCAAGGTGTCCGATGGAACCACCCGGAAACCGTAAGGGCTGCACCACAAATGAATCGGTGGACAGCGCCAACCGCTCACCACTCGGCAGTGCGACGACGGCACCGTCACCCAGCGATTCCAGCTGTGGGTTGCGAAACGCCTCCACGAACACCGCGTCCACCAGGGCGGCCGACGCCTTGCCACCCGCGCCGTGCGCCAACGTGACAATATCGTCGCGTAGCCGGGGCCTGCGCCGCCGGAACGCCTCGATACGTTCGATGACCTCACCTTCGGCAAAGCCGGGTCCAGCGTCCAAATAGTCGCCCACGGATCTGTTCATGCGACCACCGCCCCCTTCTCGTGTACCGACGACCACAGTTGATAGCCGAGCAGCGCCTGGGCCTCCTGGATACGGTGCACACTTTGCGATCTAACGATGAAGCAGGTGTCCACATCCGGGCTGGTGGCAAAAGCGCCGCCGTCGTATCCGGCGAACCCGATGGTGTACATGCCCCGACGTTTGGCTTCCCGCAACGCCACCGTCAGATCCGCCGAGCTGCCACTGGTCGACAAGGCGACGGCGATATCGCCCGCCTTGGCCCGGGCGATCAGCTGACGGGCGAACACCAACTCGAATCCGACGTCGTTGCCCAGCGCCGTCAGAATCGCCTGATCGGCGGTCAGGCACCAGGCCGGCAGTGGATCCCCGACCGGCGGCCTGGCGAACAGCGCAGCCAGCGTCGCGGAATCCGTTGAGCTACCGCCGTTGCCGAAGGTGAACAGCCGTCCCCCGGCCGCGAAGCGCCGCGCCAACTCCGCGCCCGCCGATTCCACGAGCTCGCCGCTCGCCGCCAGCGTGGATCGCCGCAAGGCGGTACTTTCGGCGGCCTTGGCCTGTGCCGATTGGGCAAGATCTACCAGCAGGGCCTGCGGGTCGTGTTCCTCGGAATCGATGAACGGATAGAGGAAGTTGGTGGCTTCCTCGGGCGTCTTGGCACCGGAATCCTGTGCGGTCATGACGAACTCACCTCTTCCTCGACCCGGCTGATTGCCATACCGGCATGCACCAGCAGCAGATCCCCCGCGTCGACGGGCCCCACCAACGAGGTCTCGATCGACTCCGAGCCCTCGGCTGTGCGGACCCGGGCCGAATGCTCACTGGACGCGGCAACCACTTCGGCGAGCCGCCCCTCGTCGCTGCACACCACACAGGTTTCCCCGGCACAGTCGTCGATATTGAGCAGACCCGGGTGCTCGAAGCAGACGTGGGTCAGCTCCCACAGCACGTGATACAGCAGTACGAAGCCGCCGGTCGCGGGTATCCGCGGGTCCGGATCGTCGAGCCACAGCACGTGATCGGCGGCGCCGGCAGTCGGGCGCACCCCGTTGCCAATCCAGATCGCGGTGGCACCCCAGGCCGAGGCGCGGCGCATGATCGACCGCACGTCGGCGTCGGCGGAGTCGGCCACCGCGATCACGATGTCACCCGGACGCACCGAAACCCGGACCACGTCAATCAAATCTGGACCGGTCAGTGCGACGGCGGGCAGCGCCCGCTTACCGACGATCACCGGATGCACGAACTCGACGGCGATGTGCTGCGCATGCGGCTGCCAGGCCGGCGATACACACCACATGGTGCCACCCGCGGAGAACCTTCTGGCCAGAGTCAACGCGGCAGCGGCAAGATCTGCCGCCAGATCGGCATCCACGGCATTCTCGACCACCGTGTCCATCACGACACCTCCTCACCGAAGACGCCGTATTCGGTCATCGTCGCGATGGTGACTCTCGCGGTGTCCTCATCGATCTTGGTCAGTGCAAAGCCGGCATGCAGGATGGTGTAGTCACCAACCTGCAGATCGGGAAGGTAGGCCAGACACGCCAGCTTCTCCTCCCCGGGAAAAGCCACCCGTGCCATCCGTGCCCCGGTGGCCTCGTCCCAGATTTCGGTGATCCGGCCGGGAATCCCCAAACACATTCGATCAGCCCTCCTCGATCGTGGCCTGCTGCTCATCGCGAGCGGTGAGCACCGAGACCGCCGCCTGCCCCAGCGCCAGCCCGCCGTCGTTGGGCGGGACGGTCCGGTGTACCAGTACTTCGAACCCCGACCCTTCCAACAGACTCCGGCAAGCGCGCAGCAGCAACACATTCTGGAACACTCCGCCAGTAAGTCCGACCAGCTGTCCTGAAACACTGACCTGGGCAACAATATCCGCGACAGCGACAGCGACGGCTCGGTGGAACGCGGCTGCCAGTTCGGCCGTACCGGCCCCAGCGCGCAACTGCGCCACGATATCCCGGATCAGCGGGGCCGGATCAAGAATACCGTCGGCGGTCACCGGCAGTGCCAACGTCGGCACGGCGCCTGAAGCCGAAGCCGGTGCCGCAGTTTCCGCCAGATACTCGAGTTCGATCGCGGCCTGCCCCTCGTACTCGATCGTGTGCCGCACGCCGAGCAATGATGCGACGGCGTCGAACAGCCGCCCCATGCTGGTGCAGGACACGCATCCCACTCCGCTGCCGAACTGCGAGTTCAGCAGACGTAGTTCGGAGCTGGACAGCGCGCGCACCGACGCCAGGTCCGGAGTCCACTCGATCCCGGCCGACCACAGGTGCGACAACGCCATCCGGCACGGGTTGCGCACCGCCGCGTCCCCGCCGGGCATCGGTACCGCGGCCAGATGACCGACCCGAGTGAAACGCCGGCTGTCGGTGCCCAGCGCCAGAATCTCGCCACCCCATACCGCGCCATCGGTGCCAAACCCGGTGCCGTCGAAGGCAACTCCAACGATCGGCTCGCCCAGCCGCCCATGCTCGGCCAACAACGACACGACATGGGCGTGGTGATGCTGCACCAGATCCAGGGGCCGCGCCCCGGCATTACGTTCGGCCCAGCCGCGAGTCAGGTAGCTCGGGTGCAGGTCGGCGGCCAGCCGAGTCGGCGACCGACGCATGGTGGACATCTGACCGACCGACTGCTCGAACGCGCGCAGCGTCTCCAATGTGCCCATATCGCCGATATGCGCCGAACAATAGGCGCGCCGGCCGTCGGTCAGGCAGAAGGTGTTCTTCAGTTCCCCGCCCACGGCGAGCACGGCCGGCCCGTCGCGGCCGAGATCTACCGGCAGCGGGGCAAAGCCCCGGGACCGGCGGATCGGCAGTTCGCGCCCATCGACCACCCGAACCACCGAGTCGTCGCACGGCACATGGATCGGCCGGTCGTGGTCGAGCACCGCGTCGGACAGCTCCGGAAGTCGTTGTGCCGCATCTTGGACGGAGTAGCAAATCGGCTCGTCGGAGCGGTTCGCGCTGGTCAGGACGATCGCCTCGAGAACCCGGTGCGCTGTCCCCGGGGCGGGTGCCAACAGCAGATGGTGCACCGGCGTGTAGGGCAGCAGCACGCCGATCCACGGGTTACCCGGCGCCACCGCATCCGCTATGGGCGCATCCCGGCGGCGGCGCAACAGCACGATCGGTCGCTGCCGACTGGACAGAATTGCGGCCTCATGGTCGTCGATCTCCGCGTATCGTCGCGCAACGTCGAGATCTCGCACCAGGATGGCGAAAGGTTTGCCTCCACGGGCCTTCCGGCGGCGCAACGCAGTCACCGCTGCGTCGTCTCCGGCGGCGCAGCTCACGTGGTAGCCGCCGATCCCTTTGATTGCGACAATTCTACTCTCAGCGAGCGCCCGCTGCGCCGCCGTTACGGCCGCATCCGAGCCGTCCGTACGGTTGGGGCCGTCCTGGAACCACAGCGTCGGACCACAGTCCGGACAGGCGACCGGTTGCGCATGGAACCGCCGGTCGGTGACATCGTGGTACTCGGCGTCGCATCGTGCGCACATGCGGAACCCGGCCATCGTGGTGGCCGGGCGATCGTACGGTAGCTCCCGGATGATGGTGAACCGCGGACCGCAGTCCGTACAGGTGATGAACGGATGCCGGTACCGACGATCGGCCGGCTCGAACAGCTCCCGGACACAGGCGTCACACGTCGCGATATCCGGTGGAATCGCGGTCAGGGCGCCGGCCGCGGACTGGCTGGCGACGATGTAGAAGCAGCCGGACCCGTCACCGTCCTGCGCCGACAACTCGGCCGCGGACAGTTCGCTGATCGTGGCCAGCGGCGGGGCGTCGGCAACGAGGCGCTGCGCGAACTCGTCGACCGCGGCCACCGGACCCTGCACCTCGATGAATACCGCGGCCGAATCGTTGCCGACAAATCCGGTCAGGCCCAGCCCGGTGGCCACCCGATGCACGAACGGGCGAAACCCGACACCCTGCACCACACCGACGACGGTGAAACGGCGCCGGCAGATCCGGGCAGACGGCCCCGACACGATGGAGGTCCTCACGTCCGCCGCCAGACGGTGACGCGATTGTTTCCGGAGTCCGCGATGGCCAACCGGTCCCCCCGCAGCGACATGCCGTACGGCCAGCACAGCGTGTCACGCTGCACCGAGGTCCAGCGATTCTCGCCATTGGAGGCGAAGTCCGGCTGCGCCAGCACATGATCGGCAGCTCGCCCATCGCGGGGCACACCGTCCCACAACAGTATTCGGTTGTTCGCCGTATCGGCGACGGCGAAGCATTCGTCGCCGGCGCCGCTGTCCAGACAAACCGCGTACGGGAAACGGAACCGATCACCAGTGTGCGGGCCGTAGGGCCATTCCGCGGCCGAGGCGAAATCGGGTTGCCCGATGAGGAGGTCCGCGGGTTTGTCGGATTCGGGGTGCGGGGTCCAGCCCAGCACCCGGTGATTGCCCGCATCGGCGATCAACAGCAGGTCATCTCGCCCGGCAATGGCGTGTGGCCAGCGGAAGCTGGCCGGCCCGGCCACGCCGCCGCGGTTCTCCTGGCGATCCGCGGCACTCGGTTGACCGAGAATGACATCGGCGGGTTGCCCCGGTTCGGGAACGCCGCGGCGCCACCCCAGCACCCGACGGTTACCGGTGTCGGCGACCCAGAACGACCCGCCGACGATCGCGATGCCAAACGGCCAGTACATCGACGACGCCGAGCACTCACCATCGGCGTTGGGCTGCACCGCGGATGAATCCGGCTGTCCCAGAATGTGATCCGGTGCGACGTCACTACGGTGTGGAACCTCATCCCATACCAGGATCCGGTGGTGCCACGCATCGGCGACGATCAATCGTCCGTCGTGCACCAATACGCCGGTCGGCAGGTGCATCCCCCGTTCGGGACCGCGCCCTCCCGCCGCCGGGCCCTCGGTCGATCCATCCGGTTGTCCCAGCACAACATCCGCCGGCTGCTCATCGGTGACCGGGATGCCCTGCCATACCAGGACGCGATGGTTGCCCGAGTCCGCGACCACCAGGTGGTCGGCCCCGAGGAACACACCGCGCGGCGAATACATCCAGGCCATGCTCGGGCTGGCCGGCGGCAGCGCAAGCCCGCCGGGTGCGGGCGCTCCCAGCCACACCTCGGCGGACCAGCCGCCGGCCAGTGTGCGGTCTACTACCTCCGCCGGTCGCGTCCGCAATCCGGTGATGTTGTGTCGGACGACCAGCCGACTCATTCCCGCACCCGGATCCAGACGGTTCCGTTGTCGATCCGCAGCGGCAACGGCTCGAGTTGCGCCTCGGGGGCACTCAGGCACTCCCCCGACGATGCGTCGTAGCAGAATCCATGCCACGGGCAGGTCAACGTTCCGTTGTTGACGTCCACGAGTGCGTTGTCCAACGGCAACCCTTCGTGCGCGCATTCGTTGCGGTAGGCCGAAAGTCGCCGTTCCAGGCTGACGATGACGACCTCGGCCTGTTCACCGGACTCGGCCACCAGGCTGCGGCCTATCAGGCCGCCGTCGGGCACATCGGTCACCGGACCCGCATCGGCCCAACCCTCGAGCGACGGGTTCGGCCCGATCCGTAGTGATTCGAGCGGAATCAGCGTGGGCGAGGGCTCATTGGGCAACACCTCGACCCCGGATACCGCCGGGACGCCCTCGACGAGCGCCTGCTCGACCAGGTTGCGCAGGGTTACCGACGACATCGAGCAGCCGTTGCAGGCACCCTCCAGTCGGACGAACGCGGTACCGTTTTCGATGCGCACCAACGTGACGTCACCGCCATGGCTTTGTAATTGTGGCCGCACCGCGACCAACACCCGATTCGCGTGCGTGACAGGGTCGGGGCGGACGATCTCGTGCAGCGATAGCAGCAGGTGCACCACCGGGTCATCGACCAGGTCGAAGAGCACGGCCCGCGCGGCATCGTCGGCGCGCATCCGTCGGACCATGGTCACCAGGCCCGCGCGGTGTACGGCCTCGAGGGCTGCCTTGAGTTCCTCGGCGACGGCACGCGCCGCGGGGTCGAGGTCGGCCAGCGCCGTGATCGCGTCGTCGACGCGTTTGGCCAGCTCCTCCAGAGTGGGTTCGAGGATCGTGGTCATCGTTCGGCCCCTCCGTCGGCCTCGGCCGCGGTCCGCAACAACGCGACCTGGCGGGCCACCTCGTCGAGCACTCCGCGCACCGTCCGCACCGATTCGTGGTCCTGCTGCTCTTCGAACAGAAACCGCGCCTCGTAGAGCTTGGCCTTGGCCTGATCGAACGCACCGAGGTGCGCCAGCGCGTTGCCCTGATTGGTGAGCACCCGTGCGCGGCCCAGCGGGTCGCTGTCCCGATCACGCGCGGCCAGCACCGCCTCGTACAGTTCCACGGCCTCCACCAGGTTGTCGGCCTGATGTTTCGACGGCGTGTACACCAGCGAGTTCGCCAGATTGAGCTGAACGCTGGCCCACTGCTCCGGATAGTCCTGGGGCGTATAGACCTTGAGCGCCGAACGCAACGAGTTCGCGGCGACGCCGAGACGCAATTGATCCGAGGCCTCCACCATCGGCATGGTCAGATAGGCGGTGGCCAGGTTGGCATGTGCGGACGCCCATACCAGCGGGGCCTCGTCGCGCAACACCAACTGCAGAGCCGAGTGGTAGTGCGGTATCGCCTGGGCCAGCAGGCCCGGATTCTGCACTGCCCGGTGATGAAACAGTCCGGCCAAACTCAGATGTATTTCGGCGCGGCCGATGCGCAGGCCATCCGCCCCGTCCAGCAACCGCAACGCCCGCTCCAGGCGAGCCTGTGCGACCGTGTCGGCGGTGTCGGCGCCGATCGCACCCGCGGATCCGATCAGCACACCCGCCAGGCGTGGCGAGTCCGCAGTCACGGCCTGCGCCGCGCGTTCCAGTACATTGGCCGCGCCGTCCGAATCACCCTGCGCCAAAAGATGACTGGCCTGCGCGGCCAGCACAACCGCGGTCAGCTCACCGTCGGTCCCCTCGTCCCGAGGCGGGTCATCGATGCGACCCAGCGTGAACAGCACCACATCCACCAGCACACCGAAGCGCCCAAGGTCACCGCGAAGCTGGTCGGTGTCAACACCTTCGGGATCCAGTACGAATCGGTTGTAGCGGGTGACGGGATCGTCGTCGACCAGCAACGCAACGGCCTGATCGACCTCACCGCGGTGCGCCAGTTCGTGCGCCCGCAACGAATCCGGCCAGGTCGCGGGCTCGTGGCCATCGAGCAATGCGGTGCGCGCCTCGTCGGCTCCCGGGCCGTTGGGAATGAGGAGGTAGCCCAGCGGCAGCGGGAACGTGCCGATGGGCTGCGGTCGGGGCAGCGTGGTGACCAACTCGGTGAAATCGGGGGCAGTGGTCATCAGCTCGAACCATTCAGTGGGCCACAGATATTACGTTCGGCGGTACGCCGAATGAGGTCGGCGGAGATCTCGGCGAGTCGTCGACTGGGATGGACACTGATCCGGTGCCGGACCACCCCGTCGGCGAACACCACCACGATGTCGACGGCCCACCGACGATGTTCCTCGACAATCACGGCGTCGACGCTGAGGGCATCGTCGGTCGAACGCTTCGACCGGGCCTCGGCGCGGGGGCGTTCCGGGGAATCTTCATCCGGCGATTGCCCTACCATCAGGATCACCTTCGCGACTCCGGCGGCACGCCGAGCGCAATACACAGTGCTTTCTGCTGGTCATCCCAGGAGGCCGATCGCGGTCCCGCCACCGAACGGCCCTGCAGAACCTCGCGGACCAGAACCGACCGGTCACCCTTCGGGTTGCGCTGTTTGAGCAGCAGGCCACCGCTGCGTGGTCCTCGCAGCGGGATCAACCAGAGATCGTCGCCGCGCAGCACCGCGGCAACCGCGTCGGACGGGAAGCGACTGGCGGCCAACGCCGAGTCCAGACGCAGATCGCCGTCGGCGCTGAACTCGACGCTGACGTCATCGGCACCCGGAGGTCGCAGCGGCGCAAAGTAATCGGCCTCGATGCGTTCGATCACGGCATCCATTCCGGCCTGTACGGGTTCGGAGAGATCGGCACCGAAGTCGACGCACTGGGCCTCGATCAGGAAGACCGTGATGTCGGTCGGACAATCGTCGCCCAGCGCCCAGCGCGCGAATGCGATGGCGTGGTCCCATCGGAACGAGTGCGTGTGCAACCCCTGTAGTGGTGGCAGCTCGGCCAGTTCGGCACCGGGCACCTGGAAAACGGTGCCCGGTGCAGCGCCGGTGGCCGCCGCATCGACGATGACGACCTGGCCGGCACCGCGCATCTGGAACGCCACGTCCATGCCGGCGGTACCGCCGTCTACGAGACGCGCGCCTTCGGGAGCACCCCGCTCCCATAAGTGACGCACCAGAACGGGACCCACCCCGTCGTCACCTCGCAGCAGGTTCCCGCATCCGACGACGAGCACCGCGCACCCGGGGGCTTCGATGTCGACATGGCTCTGGCTTGACGGTGAATTCAAGGGCAGATCACACCATTCCGTTGATAACGAACTTGGACAGCTCCTTACCGGTCTTCCCATCGTAGGCGTGTACGGTGCACACCAGGCAGGAATCGAAACTTCTTGCCACATGGCCGAGTTCGACAGGGTCTTCGGGATCGACGATGGGCGATCCGACCAGCGCTCGCTCGATTGGCCCGAGGACCTGATCACCGTCACGCGGACCGATGTTCCACGCCGTGGGCGTGATCACCTGGTAGTTCTTGATCTTGCTGTCCTCGATGACAATCCAGTCGCAGAGAGCACCGCGTGCGGCCTCGGTGGCGCCGAACCCCATACCCTCGGCATGCTCGACCGGCTTGGTGTAGAAGCTCTCCCGCAGATCCAGCTGATCGAGCCACTCGCGGGTCCACTTGTAGTACTTGGGGGCCTCGTGCATACGTGCCAACTGACGCACCATCACGCTGGGGCCGATCTTGTTGTACATATCGACGAACAGCGGATCGTAGTCCTGATGCGCCGCGGCGTTGGGTGCGCCCGCGGCCATCCGCCGCGCCAGCGGCCCGGCCTCCAGCGGGATGTTCCCGTGCTCGCCCACCGCATAGCGGGGTGACTTCGCCCAGCTGTACTTGCCGTCCTTGCGGCCCTGTTCCGGATCGATCGGGATGGTCTCCCCCTCGAACGGATGCAGTGGCCGGTCACCGGCATAGAACGAGTGCGTGACGTCCTCGGTGACCTTGGCCTGATCGAACTCGTGCCAGTCACCGTTGACGTACACGCCGGAGCGGCCGATCAACGCATCGTTGCGGCCCTCGATGGTCGGGTTCTCGTAGCGGGATGGTTCGAAGTACGTGCCGGTGGCGATGTAGTTGCCAACGCCGGCGCCGTACTTGTCCAGACCCACGTCCAGGCAGTAGCGGATGAAGAACCCGCAGTCACTGTTGTACTGCGCCTCGTTCTCGTCGACCCAGGCCAGCACGTCTTCCCAGGTCTTGTTCTCCAGCCACCGGTCGATGGTGCAGCCCAGCCATTGCCCCTCGAGCCAGTTGTTGTTCCAGTGTTCGAGGATCGCGATGGACCGGGTGACATCCGACAGGGTCGGGGCACACATCACACCCCCGGGCACCATGAAGCTCGAATGCGGCCACTGGCCACCGTAGATCGCGTACACCTCGACGGGTTTGGCCGACAGCACCACGCCCTTCTGGTAGCTGGTGCCGACATAGGGGGCGAACCTGCGGACGGCCTCGGCGTACAGGCTGGACTTCGCATAGTTCTTGTTGGTGAGGTCGATCGCGAACAGCGCGTAGAAGTACCGCGGAATCGACTGCAACGTCTCACAGGCCTGGCAGATGTTGCGGACCAGCGTGGCGTTGGGCGGCATATGCGTCCGCCACGCGGTGTCCAGCGCGTAGGCGGATTTGTACAGGTGGCTGCCACCGCAGATGCCGCAGATGCGCGGACACACGATCAGGCCGGCCTGGGGATCCTTACCCTGCAGGATGATCTCGAAGCCACGGAACATCGCGGCTTCGGTCCACGCGGAGGTAACCACCCCGGAATCGACGGTGACGCGCACGTCGAGATCGCCCTCCACACGTCCCAGCGGGCTGACCCAAAGATCGAGTTCGGTCATTTGTTCACAGGTCCTTTCGATTGACCACGTTGGCTATGTCGGGTGTGGGCGACGTCGGGAGTGCGCGGCGCGCCGCTACACCACGAACATGTCTTCCTTGGACCACTGCGGCGCAGCGATCCGCGCGGCCGCCGCATGCGCCATGTAGGTGAGGTGGTCGGAACCTTCGGGCACTTCCTTGGGGATCATCCCGCTGACCTTCTGCGTCTTGAACACCGTGCCGGGCGCCAGGTCGAAGTGCGGGAACTCCGGTTCGGTACAGCCCAGGCACGGCATGCCCGCCCTGGTCTTGGAGGACTGCCGATTCCACAGAATGCGGTTGCACGGTGAATGGGTCATCGGCCCGCGGCAGCCGAATTCGTAGAAGAGGCAACCGGTTCGGGTGCCCTCGCCGAACGACAAGGTGGACTGCTTGTACTCGAAGAACTGCACGCGCGTGCATCCGGTCTGTGTGAATGTCTTGAAAAATGTTTCCGGACGGTGCAATTCATCCAGCGCGATGTCACTGGCGCGGCCGGTGGCCAACGCCACGATGATCTGGGTGATCCAGTCCGGGTGCGCGGGACAGCCCGGAATGTTGATGACCGGCAGCCCCATCTTCGAGCGGAAGTCAGGGCCCAGGAAGCCGCCCTTGTTCCGCTTGTGGAACTGCAGTCCGGTGGACGCCGAAGGGTTGGGTTCCATCGCCGGGATACCGCCGAAGCAGGCGCAGTCACCGAGGGCCACCACCACCTGTGCCGCCCCGGCAAGGTCGGTGACCCAATCCTTCATGGCTCGATCGGCGAACATATCCATCCGCCCGGTCCCATCGGGTGCCTCGATGACGGTGCCCTCGAATACGAAGATGTCGAGTGGACGCTCACCGCGGGCGCAGTCCCAGAACACTTTCTGGGCATTCTGGCCGAGTTCCAACCCCAACGAAGGATGCCACAGCAACTCGAGTCCAAAGTCGACGATCAAATCGACGACATTGGGTTCCTCGGCGTTGAGAAAGGACATGGTGTTACCACTGCACGCGCCACCTTGGAACCACAAAACGGATGCCATGATTCTCCTCTCGGAATGCGACCGGGAATCGGCCACATTTTCTGTTGGGCTGAACAGAAACTGTGTCGGCTATTTGGTTACGGTTATCAGTCTGATTGATTCAGTCATGTGGGAGCTGTCGGCCGAATGCGCGGGCCACCTGAACGAGAAATCCCAAACCCCGGGAAATGTCCTTGTCTTTGGACACCCGCCAGAGCCCGAACAGCCCTTTGGGCCCACCCGGGTCGGCCTCAGCCGCGGCCTTCCCGTGGACCAGGGCGGTACCCATCCCGGCGAGCACCTCAGCAGCCTGCGGATCCATCAGCGGGGACTGCAGGATCTTGTTCATCGCCGGCATCGCGGCCACCAGGGCCGCGGCCAGTGAACTCACACTGTCCGCCAAACCCTGCCGGTCCACCGATTTCAGCTCGTCGAACCCGCTGAACCGGGCACTGAGGCTCCCGACCGGGCCGCGCAGTTCATCGACCGCCGACGACAACGACGCGCTGATCTCATCACCGCGGCGGACGAATCCGTCGAGTCCGTCGACCAGGACAGCCAACAGATCGGCATGATCGAGCAGCCTGTTCAACGATTCCGCAACTCTCGGATCCGCCAACCGCTCGCGGAGTTGCTGCTCCGGCGACACCGCAACAATCTGACCGTTTGCCACCACGTGGCCTCCTAAGTCGTGTACGGGCGGGCTGGCCCGTGGGCTGGACGACACTTGGATGAGGGATGTGGTTCCGATCACAATTTAACGAGCCGACGGGCGCTTGCCTATCATTTTCACGCAATACCTGTCAAAATTACGCAAAGTTGAACGCGTTGACGCGCGCCCATCCCCTCCGAGGCTTGCATGATCGGCACCGACACTTTAAAGAAATCTTCATCATCGCGGCAGTTGAGCCGCACATTCTGGGTGAGGCGGCGGCCTTGTCCCGGCTGACCCGAATCGGGTTCATCGACGATCGGCGCACCAGCAACCCGGTGCGCCGGAAGGTGCGCTCCCGCGGCGTGCCGCCGGCCCTTGCCGACAAGGAGATCTTCTATACCGAGAGCACCGCCGAGGCCACCCGACTGGTCGGCAAAGCCCTCGCTCCGTTGTCGCTGAACGTGGCCTACGACGCCGCGGCAGAGTTTGCTGCGGTGCTGCACGGCGTGCGCCTGCGCAATGTCAGCATGCTGTACCTCGACCTGCACACGCCCGCCCGCATCGACGTTCCCGCCCTTGGCGAATACTTCGCCGTGCACATGCCGATGAACGGTCGCGCACTGGTGGAATACCGGGACACCGCCTTCGAAGCCAACACCCTACGGGCGCTGGTGACCAGCCCTGGAGCGCCGCTACGAATGGGACTCGACTACGACTCCCCACAATTGCTGATCCGCATCGAACAGCAGCCGATGATCGCCCACCTGACCCGGCTGCTGGGCCGCAGCTTGACCAAGCCGCTCGAGTTCGAGCCCGAATTCGATCTGGCCACCGAGGCTGCCATGCGCTGGCACACCGCGGTCCAATTGATCCACTCCGAGGTGTTCCATCCGGGTTCGCTGATCCAGCGTGGTCAGGGCATCGGAGCGATCGAGGAGCTGGTGATGAGCACGCTGCTGCAGCTGCAGCCATCGACGTATCACCGCGAACTGCTGAAACCCGCGCAGCCGGATCAATCCCGTACCGTCGTGCGGGACGCGATGAACTACATCGATGACCACCTGGCCGAGCGCGTCACGATGGACGCCGTCGCCAAGAGCGTGCACATGAGTGTGCGGTCGATCCAGCAGGGTTTTCGAGACGAGCTGGGCATGTCACCGATGGCCTATCTGCGCAGCCGGCGCCTCGACCGGGTGCACGAGGAACTCACCGACGCGGTGCCGTCGGACGGGGTCACCGTCACCGCGGTCGCCGAACGCTGGGGCTTTCACCACCTCGGCAGTTTCGCCGTCGAGTACCGGAAGCGCTGGGGCGAGACACCGTCGGAGACGCTGCGGCGGTGACGGGTCAGGACGCCTGCTGCACCGACTTCGCCGGCCGCCAGCCAAGCCCGGGATTGGCCGTCAGGTGGTCGATCAACAGCTCGGTCGACATGGTCGGCGACAACTGACTGACGACGTGCCAGGGCCGGCTGATCGGCGTGCCATGCACGGCGATCTCGACCAGATCGCCGCCGTCGAGTTCGCGCAGCACCGCCTGCCGGGACACCAGCGTGACGCCCAGCCCGGCCACCGCGGCCGCGACCACCGCGCCGTGCGAACCCAACACGAGCTGCGGCGGCGTCACCTCCAGATCCTCGAGCAGCGCCATCAGGGTGGACCGGGTACCCGACCCGGTCTCGCGCAACAGCCAGGTTGCGGTGGCCGGGTCGATCCCCTTGGCGAGCGCCGGGGCGCCGACGACGACCAGGGTGTTCGGGCTCACGGCCCGCATTCGCACCTTCCGGCGCAGATCCTCGGGCGGGCGGCCGGCGACTACCAGATCGACTTCGTGTCGCGCCAGCATGGGCCAGACCAGGCTGCGGGAAGCGACCTCGAGGTGCAGTACGACTCCGGGATACCTGGTCCGGAAGGAAGCCAGCGCTGCCGGGATGAGCAGCTCGCCGGCCGACGTGACGGCCGCCAACCGCACCGATCCGTGCTCCGGATCCGCTTCGCCGCGGGCGGCCAGGATCGCCTCGTCGTGCAGGCCGAGAATCCGGCGCGCGTACTCGACGTACCGCTCCCCGGCCGGGGTGAGCCGCACCCCACGGCCGTGCCGGTCCACCAGGGCTATCCCGATGTCGTTGCTCAGCGCGCGCAGCGCCGACGAGATCGAGGATTCGGTCACCACCAGGCGCTCCGCGGCACCGCGAACCGAGCCGGTTTCGGCGAGCTCGACCAGCGCACGCAGCCGCGCGTTGGTGGTCATCGGCGCCCTCCTGCCACGGTGTCGACGGGATCGGTACCGAACACCCGGCTCGCCAGAATATCGGCCGGCTCGATGGTGGAAAGCCCGGCCAAACCGACATCGCCCCCGGTTGCGAGCAGACGTCGGGCGTGCCGAAGCCGGGCCCGCTCCAGTGCATTGCGCACGCTGCGCGCATTCGCAAACCAGGGTTGGTCGATCCGCAACTCGAGATACCGGCGTAAGACCTCGCGGGCCTCATCGGAGAACCGATAGCCCAACTCGTCGGTCATCAACAGCGCGATGTCCTCCAGCTCGCCGACGGCGTAGTCGGGGAAGGTGATGTGGTGGGCGATCCGGCTCTGCATTCCGGGATTGGCCGAGAAGAACTGATCCATCTTGTCCGCATAGCCAGCCAGAATCACCACCAGGTCAGCACGATGGTTCTCCATCACCTGAAGCAGAATCTCGATCGATTCCGACCCGTAGTCGCGGTCATTCTCCACCTTGTACAAGTAGTAGGCCTCGTCGATGAACAGCACGCCACCCATCGCACGCTTGATGACTTCCTTGGTCTTCGGAGCGGTATGCCCGACGTACTCCCCGACCAGATCATCGCGAGTCACGCTGACCAAGTGGCCACGCCGCAGATACCCCAGCCGGTGCAGCAGATCGGCCATCCGCAGCGCCACGGTGGTCTTGCCCGTCCCGGGGTTCCCGGTGAAGCACATGTGCAGCGTTGGCTGGGGCGCATTGACCCCGAAGCGGGCCCGCATCCGGTCGACGAGCAGCAGCGCGGCGATTTCGGCGATCCGGGTTTTCACCGGCTCCAATCCCACCAGTTCGCGATCGAGTCCGGCCAGTACGTCATCGACGCCCGAATCCTTCCGTGCGGCGGCAATGTCGACGACCGCGCCCGGGGGCAGCAGGTCCTCCGCGGGCACGTCCGGTTCCCCGTCCAGCTGCGGACCGGGGGCCGGACGTGGCCGGTACCCGAATGAGCTGCGCGGGTTCTCGGCGGATTGCGGCTTATTTGGTGTCTGCAATGTCATCGGTCAGTCCGATCGGTACCGGTCCCCCTCGGGACGTTCGGTGGCATACGAATGCGTGGTGTACCCGATCTGGCGGTTGGCCCGCTCGGCGCGGTCGAGCCGGAAGCCGGGCTCCTCGGCGGGCCGGTTGACGATGAACGACAGCGCCGTCGTCTGTCGGCCCAGGCTCGCGTCATACGCGTTCAGCCGGATGTAGCTGTTCGGGTTCGCCGATCGACACGCGTTGACCTCCAGCAGCACGCCGGCCGGATCCTTGAGGTCGAACATCGGCAGACCCCACATCTCCCAGTAGGTGTTGCGTGGATGGGGGTCGTCGGTGAACTCGACCGACAGCGGCCACTCATTGGACAGTGCGTATTTGATCTGTGCGGTGATCTCCTCATCGGTGAAATCGGGCAGGTACGAGAAGGTGCCCTGGGTGATTCGCATGTGTGAGCTCCTTTCGTGTCAGACGGTCGTCGGCGTCGCGACGGCGTCGGGGGTGTCGGTGGATTCGTAGTTGAAGGTGATATCGCCCCAGGTGGCCAGCGCGGTGTCCAGCGCGCGGTTCTTGGCCGCGGCCTTCTTGAGGATGTCTGGGCCTTCCTTGTAGTAGTCCCGGCCCTCGTTGCGGGCCTTGATCATGGCTTCCAGCGCGACCCGGTTGGCCTCGGCACCCGCGGCGATACCCATCGGGTGTCCGATGGTGCCGCCGCCGAACTGCAGGATCACGTCCTCACCCAGGTAGTGGATCAGCTGATGCATCTGGCCGGCGTGGATCCCACCGGAAGCGACCGGCATGACGCCGGGGATCGATGCCCATTCCTGGTCGAAGTACAGACCCTTAACCGGATCGGCCTGGATGCTGTCCAGACGCAATGTGTCGTAGAAGCCGGCCGTGGTGTTCGGGTCACCCTCGAGCTTGCCAACGACGGTGCCCGCGTGGATATGGTCGACACCGGCCAGCCGCATCCATTTGGAGATCACCCGGAAGCTCACACCGTGTGACTTCTGCCGGGTGTAGGTGCCGTGCCCGGCACGGTGCAGATGTAGCAGCACGCTGTTGTCGCGAGCCCATTTGGCCATCGATTGGATGGCGGTATAGCCGATGGTCAGATCGATCATCACCACCACGGAACCCAGTTCGGCGGCGAAATCCGCCCGCTCGTACATCTCTTCCATGGTTCCCGCGGTGATGTTGAGGTAGTGCCCCTTGATCTCACCGGTGGCCGCCTGGGCACGGTTGACCGCTTCCATGCAGAACAGGAACCGGTCGCGCCACCGCATGAACGGCTGCGAGTTGATGTTCTCGTCGTCCTTGGTGAAGTCCAGGCCGCCGCGCAGGGCCTCGTACACCACGCGGCCATAGTTGCGCGCCGACAGGCCCAGCTTGGGTTTGGTGGTCGCGCCCAGCAGCGGTCGGCCGAACTTGCCCAGATACTCGCGCTCCATGACGATGCCGTGCGCGGGCCCCTGAAACGTCTTGACGTAATGCGTGGGAATCCGCATATCCTCCAGTCGCAGCGCCTTGAGCGGCTTGAACCCGAACACGTTGCCGATGATCGAACTGGTGAGGTTGGCGATCGACCCCTCCTCGAACAGGTCGATGTCATAGGCGATCAGCGCGATCCACTGCCCGGGGGCATTGGGCACCGCCTCGACGCTGTAGCACTTCGCCTGGTAGTGCTCGAAGGTGGTGAGCCGGTCGGTCCACACCACGGTCCATGTCGCGGTACTGGATTCACCGGCGACGGCCGCACCGGCTTCCTCGGGCGGCACACCGTCCTGGGGGGTAATCCGGAAGGCACACAGCACATCTGACTCCTTCGGGACGTAATCCGGCTGCCAGTAGCCCATCTCTGCGTAGGGAATGACTCCCGCGTTCCATCTATCTGCCATGCGAACGATCGTGGCAGCCAATATTAAACCTGTCTATCGATAGAAATGGGTTGAAACTGAAGTAAATACTTAACTATTAAACCACCCCCGGGCATTCCTCCGATCGGGTGAGGTCGGCGTGTTTCGACGGACCTACGTTGTGCTCAATCGATCAAGGACAGGAGTTCCGATGAGTACGTGTAACGAGACCGCGGCCGCCATGACCATGCCCGGCAAGGGCATCCTTGCCGCCGACGAGAGCATCAGCACCATGTCGACGCGACTCGAGCAGGTGGGTGTGGTGCCGACCGCCGAGAGCCGCCGCGACTATCGCGAGCTGTTGGTGACCACGGCCGATCTGGCGACGGGGGTATCGGGCGTCATCCTGTGCGAGGAGACCCTGGGACAGGTGTTCAGCGACGGCCGACATTTCCCCGAGGCGATCCGGACGCTCGGCATCCTGCCGGGCATCAAGGTCGATACCGGGGCCAAACCGTGCCCGGGCCTGCCGGGAGAAACCATCACCGAGGGGCTGGACGGGCTGCCTGCCCGACTGGCCGGCTACGCCGAGGCGGGAGCGGTGTTCGCCAAATGGCGCGCGGTATTCACGATCACCGAGGAAAGACCCAGCTGGGGCGCCATCGCGGCGAACTCCAGTGCGCTGGCCCGGTATGCCGCGGCGTGTCAGGAGGCCGACCTGGTTCCGATTGTCGAACCGGAAGTCCTGATGTCGGGTGAACACAGCCTCGAGCGCTGCGCCGAAGTCACGGCGAGCGTGCATGCCGCGGTACGCCAGCAACTCCGCGCGATGAACGTGGACCTGGCCGGGATTGTGCTCAAGCCCAACATGGTGATCGAGGGCGAGGATCATCCGGTCCGGGCCACCCCGGAACAGGTGGCCGAGGCCACCGTCGCCGTGCTCCGGGCCTGGCCGGCCGAGCTGGCCGGGGTGGCGTTCCTCTCTGGCGGGCAGGAGCCCGAGCGGGCCACCGCCAACCTCGCGGCGATGCAGAGCCACAACACGCCGTGGCCGCTGACGTTCTCGTTCGGCCGAGCGCTGGTGTCGCCGGCGCTGGCGGCCTGGCACGGTGACGAAGGCTTGGTCGAGGCCGGACAGCGGGCGCTGGCCAGTCATGTCGCGGCGAACGCCAACGCGCTCCGGGGCCGCGAGAGGCTTCAACCGGCGTGATCGGCGGCCGCGTCGACCGGCACGGTCACCGTGACCGTGGTGCCCCAACCAGGGCGGGAACGGACCGATAGCTGGCCGCCGACCAGCTCGGCGCGCTCACTCATCGACAGCATGCCGTAGCTGGTCGGAGCGCGGTCCGGTGCTGGATCGAAACCGACGCCGTTATCGCTGACCTCTAGGCGCGCCGTGCCGCCATCGTCGACCTCGAACCACACCTTGGCCGTCATGGCCCGCGCATGCTTGACCACGTTCTGCAGACACTCTTGCGCAATGCGGTACAGCGCCACCTCGACGTGTTCGGGCAATCGCCGGTCGGCCAGCTCGAGGTCCAGATCGATTTCGGGTATCGACGAAGCCAGACTGGCCAGCCCGCCGACCAGACCGAGATCGTCCAGCACCGGCGGGCGCAGCCCACCGATCGCCGCGCGCGCCTCGGCCAGCGTCAGATCCACCAAATCGCGGGCCTTCTCCAACTGTTCGGCGGCCTCGGGTCCGTCGGATGCGCCGACCGCCCGCGCCGCCGCATCGAGTCGGTACGTCAGGCTCACCAGCCGTTGCGAGATCCCGTCATGAATATCGCCTGCCAACCGGCGCCGCTCGGATTCCTGTGCGGCAATCACCTGTTCGGCGAAGTTCTCGTGAGCCCGCTCGCGGGCCGCGACCTGGCGGTGCATCCGGGCCTGGTCGAGCGCACCGGCAAGCAGCCTTCCGATCGCGAGCAACAACTCGATGTCCCGACCTGTGAAGTCATGCCGGGCAACGGTGTGCACGTTCAGCACACCAACCAACCCACCGAGTTCGGTCTGCATCGGTACCGAGGCCATCGAGGTGAAGTCCGAACCACGCAGCGACGCGATCGGCACATAGCGCGAATCCTCGTCCTTGTTGTCGGTGATCACCACGGGCGCACGATGACTGGCCACCCAGCCGGACACGCCCTCGCCCAGCGGCATGGTGATCAGACCGACCTGTTCGTCGAACGGGGGCGTCGCACCCGCAAGGGTGAGCGAGCGTCCGGAATCGTCCAGCACGTGCACGAAGCACACGTCGGAAGCGGTGACCGAAGTGATCAGCTCCGCGACGGCCGCAGCCAGTGACTCGACTCCCGGGCCGCTCGAGGTGGCCGCAACGATGCCAAGCAATAGCTCGACCTCGCGATCCTCATCGACCAACCCATGGACCAGGCCGGTCACTGGTAGATGCCTTCACGTAGCGCGGTGGCGACCGCGGCGGTGCGGTCACCGACGCCCAACTTTCGGTAGATGGAGCGCAGGTGGCTCTTGACCGTCTCGTCACCGATCACGAGTTTGCCTGCGATACCGCGATTCGACAGCCCGGCGACCACGAACGCGAGGATCTCGCTCTCCCGCTGGGTCAACCCGTGCCGCGCGCCCGGCCAGAACTCGTCCCGTTGCAACCGCGCCGCGGTATCGGCCGCCCGGGCTGCCAGTCCGGCGTCGATGGCGGTCGAACCGGCCTGCACATACTCGAGCTGACGAACCAATTCGTCGCTGCTGATGCCTTTCAGCAGATACCCCGACGCACCCGCTCGCAGTGCCTGGAACAGGTACTGCTCATCTTCGTACACCGAGAGCAGAACCACTTTGCGGTCCGGGTCCCGTTCCCGAATCGTGCGGCACAGATCCAGACCGCTGGCCCCCTGCATGCGTACATCGCAGAGCACGATATCGGGCTGAAGGCTGGCGATGACGCCCAGCGCATTCTCCGCTCCGACGGCCTCACCGACGACACGGACACGATTCTTGAACGACGCCAACATCGCCTTGAGTCCCTCGATGATCATTTCGTGATCATCGACCAGTACCACCCGCACCGGAACTGCCGCCGTTGCCGCCGTCATGTGTTCACCATAAACGCGACAGCAAGGAACCGTACGAAGAATTCCTGGCAGGTCACCGACCGCACAATTGGGGAACAACCTTCGATTCCCCCACTCGGGGGAGTCGCCAACGGGCATACCGTCATAGCGTCGTGAGGCATCCAGCCCTCAGGAGGTTCTGCTCGTGACATCTCCCCCCGCGACCCTGGTCGCATCCGTACTGCCTGCGGATTTCGCCGAACTCGGCCGCGACGTCACCGCGATCGCGGATGCCGGAATCGACCGGATCCAATGGGATGTGATGGACGGTGTGTTCGTCCCGAACATGACCTTCGGACCCGATGTCATCGCCGCCTGCAGGGACCGGGTGGACATCGGCTTCGAAGCCCATCTGATGGTCGACGATCCCGATCCCATGTTGGCGCGCTGGGTCGAGGCCGGGTGCGAGATCGTCATTGTGCACGCCGAGACATGTCGGCATCTTCATCGAACCCTTTGCGCCATCGAGGATCTCGGCGCCAAGGCAGGAGTCGCGATCAACCCGGCAACCCCACTGTGCGCCGTGGCCGATGTACTCGACCGCACCGATCTGTTGCTCGTGATGACGGTGAATCCCGGCTTCGGCGGCCAACGGTACCTGGCCAGCATGGAATCCAAGATCGCCGCGGCCAGAACGGAAATCGATCGACGCGGGCTTCCCATCGAACTCGAGGTCGATGGCGGCATCGGCACGGCGACCATCGGTCGTGCGGCGCGGGCCGGCGCCGACACATTCTGTGCCGGGTCGGCCCTGTTCAGCAACTCATCCACCATGTCCGAGCAGGCGGCCGCACTGCGCGCCGCGGCCGGCGAACAGACCGGAAGGCTCGTCGCAGGATGACCACCACCACGACGAACACCGTCACCGCGGCCAACGAACGCAAAACACCTTCCTACTCAGCGGAATTGGACGCGCTGGCGATCAACACCCTGCGCTTCCTGGCGGCCGATATGGTGGAGGCCGCCAACAGCGGCCACCCCGGGCTCCCGCTGGGGACCAGCACCATCGCCTGGACCCTGTGGTCGCGCTACCTGCGCCACGATCCGGCGGACCCGCAGTGGCCGGACCGGGACCGATTCGTGCTGTCCGCGGGCCACGGGTCGGCGCTGCTGTACGCGCTGCTGCACCTGTTCGGCTACGACCTGCCGATGTCCGAACTACGCAAGTTCCGCCAACTGGGCTCACGCACACCCGGACACCCCGAGTTCGGCCACACCCCCGGGGTGGAGACCACGACCGGGCCGCTGGGCCAAGGCATCGCCAACGGGGTCGGGATGGCTCTCGCCGAACGGATGCTGGCCGCGCGGTGCAACACCGCTGAACACACCGTGGTCGACCACCGAACCTGGGTGCTCGCCGGCGACGGCGATCTCATGGAGGGGCTCAGCCATGAGGCCGCGTCGCTGGCCGGTCGCCTCGGCCTGGACAAACTGACCGTCATCTTCGACGACAACGACATCACCATCGATGGCGCCGCGTCGAACTCGTGCGCCGATGACGCTGCTGCGCGATTCACCGCCTACGGCTGGCGAGTGGTCTCGGTGCCGGACGGTAACGATGCCGAAGCCCTGGGCCAGGCATTTCGTTCGGCAATGGAGTCCGATGGTCGGCCCACGTTCATCCAGGTCCAGACCACCATCGGCTTCGGCGCGCCGGGCGTGGAAGGTACCCCGAAAGCGCACGGCAGCCCGCTCGGCGCGGCCACGCTCGCCGCGATGCGCAAGCGATTCGATTGGCCCGACCAGTCGTTCCGGGTACCGGATGCGGTCGGCGCCAGCGCGGCTGCGCTCGCCGCCGCCGGGACCATCACACACGCCGAATGGACCCGCATCCACACCGCCTGGCAGTCGGCCAATCCCGAGCTGGCCGCCGATTTCGCACTGGACCGAATCGCGCTGCCCACCGATGCCGCAGATGCGCTCGGCCGCTGCGCCCGCGACGTGGCGGTCGCCGACAGGATGGCCACCAGAAAGGCATCGGGCAAAGCCCTCAACGCCCTGGCCGAAGTCTACCGGGGGCTCGTCGGAGGATCGGCGGACCTCGCCGGGTCGACCAATACCGCGATTCCCGGCGG
This sequence comes from Mycolicibacterium sp. MU0050, assembly GCF_963378085.1. Lineage (GTDB taxonomy): Bacteria > Actinomycetota > Actinomycetes > Mycobacteriales > Mycobacteriaceae > Mycobacterium > Mycobacterium wendilense. The sequence continues at coordinate 3,296,419 of NZ_OY726395.1, forward strand.
CGATGTCAGCGCCGATGACTTCAGCGGCCGCACGATACATTTCGGCATCCGGGAACACGCGATGGCGGCCGTGATGAACGGAATGGCGCTGCATCGCGGCCTGCGTCCGTTCGGGAGCACCTTTCTGGTGTTCTCCGACTATCTGCGGCCGGCGCTGCGCCTGTCGGCGTTGATGAAACTGCCCGTCGTCTACATCTTCACGCACGATTCGGTGCACGTCGGGGAGGACGGGCCCACGCATCAGCCAATCGAGCAGATCGAGGCGTTGCGGCTCATTCCGGGGCTGACGGTGCTGCGCCCTGCGGACGCGGCGGAGACCGCGATGGCCTGGCAGCTGGCCGCGGAAAATACCAGTGGGCCAACGGCACTCATCCTCAGCCGGCAGGATCTGCCGACCCTGGGCGGCGACGGGCTCGACGATATCGGTACCCACGGCGCGCGGATCGTCCGGTCCGGCGGCAAGTCCGCCGACGTGGTTCTGGCCGCCAGTGGGTCCGAGGTTGGACTTGCCCTCGAGGCCGCCGAAATCCTCGGTGAACGCGGCGTGGCGACCACGGTCGCATCGGTGATGTGCCGGGAGCGCCTGGAGTGCACATCGCACGGCACGTGGGCCGGGTTCCCGGACGCGCCGGTCGTCTGGATCGAGGCAGGTGTCACCACCGGTTGGCGGGCGCTGTCGAGCTCCCGCGATCGAGTCGTCGGGATCGAACGCTTCGGAGAGAGCGGACCCGGCGCGGCGGTCGCCGCACACATGGGTTTGACGCCCGCCGTGGTCGCGGATGTCGCCGAGGATGCACTGTCGGGCCGAACCGGCTGAGCCTCGGGCGGATTCGTGGTTCGCGGCAAACTGGTCCGATTCCTCGACAATCACCGGGGATCTCGTCGGCGGCCGGTGATGCTCGCGATTGCCGGGGACAGCGCCTCGGGCAAGAGTACGGTCGCCGCGGGATTGGTCAACACGCTGGGGCCGCATCGGTGCCTGTCCATCTCGACCGACGATTACCACCGCTTCGATCGGCTCGAACGCTCGCTCAACGGGATGACTCCCCTGCACCCGGACTGCAATCACCTCGACATCCTCGGCCAGCACCTACAGTTGCTCGCCACCGGGCAGTCCGTCCTCAAACCGGTATACGACCACGCCAGCGGGCGGTTGCTGCGTCCTGTCGTGGTAGATCCCGCCGACTACATCATTGTCGAGGGCCTGCTGCCGTTGCACACCAATCTGTGCCGCGCGTGTTTCGACCTCGCCGTGTATCTCGATCCGGATGACAACGTCCGTCGGGACTGGAAGACCCAGCGCGACTGCGCGTCTCGCGGGTACACCCCCGATCAGGTGCTGACCGAACTTGCCGACCGGGAGTCCGACGCGCAGCAATTCGTATTGCCGCAGCGGGCATTCGCCGACCTGGTGGTGCGGTTCGCACCCATCGAGCAGCGCAACGACCCGCCGGATACGCCGCTGTCGGCGACCCTGCTGCTGCGACCCAACATTCCCCAACCCGATCTCACCTCGGTGCTGCGGCCCGAGATCACCGCCACCATGCACATGGGTCTGGCCAACGATCACGACGGGCGCCCGGTGGACAGCCTGCACGTGCACGGCTACGTCGATCCCGAGGAGTCCGCGCGGGCAGAGAAGCTGCTCTGGCGAGCGCTCACCGAGGACCGGCTCGAGATGACCGACGCGCTCGGTGCGATCGCCGGTGGTCACAGCACCCCGTTGGCGGTGACCCAGATGATGCTGCTGTTCCATCTGCTCAAGGCGACGCGATGACCCGAGCCGCGCTGAACTCCGGCATCCTCGACGTCGGCGCGCGTTCAGACGAGCTGGCCGTGCAAGATTCGGCTGTCGGTTTACCAGCGCCACCGCTGCTCGCCGTCCAATGCCGCGCCATCCACCAACATTGCTGGTCGAAAGCTCGGCGACTACGTCCTCCTCAAGGCAACATGGGGTAATGCACGAACTATCGCTGTGTCACGCCATCGCCGGGGTGGTCAAATCGCATACCGCCGGTCGGCAGGTCGATGTCGTGCGGGTCCAAGTCGGCGCCCTGCGCCAGGTGGTGCCCGAATCGCTGGAGTTCTGCTGGACGTTGGTACGAAGCCATGAGGACATGCCCGAAGCCGAACTCGAACTCGAACTGGTCCCCGCCGAAGTGCGCTGCGGCCAATGCGGACACCGCGGGGGGCTCGAATCACGCTGGGCGGTGTGCTGTTCTCGATGTCGGAGCGGCGAAGTCGAGGTACTGCGCGGCAATGAGTTTCTGGTGACGTCACTCGACGTCACGTGACGAAAGGTCTCACTATGGGTCGATTCCACCGCCACGATGACGGTACGGTGCACGATCACGAACATCACGGGCACGACGGGCACGACGGGCACGACGGGCACGACGGGCACGACGGGCACGACCACGGCGACCATAGCGGATACGGAACCGGCGCCCAACGCGTGGAGGTGCTCGAATCGATCTTCGCCGAGAACGACATCCGCGCCGGCATCAACCGCGATCTCCTCGAGGCGAACGGGATCCGCGCCCTGAATCTGATGAGCTCCCCGGGTTCCGGGAAGACCACCGTGCTGGCGTCCACGCTGGACACCCTGGCCGCCGAGATGGGTATCGGCGTGATCGAGGGCGATATCGCGACCGACCTCGACGCCGCCAAACTGAGTGGTCGCGGCGCACAGGTATCGTTGCTCAACACCAACAACGGCTTCGGCGGCGAATGCCACCTGGACGCCCCGATGGTAAACCGCGCGCTGGCGGGACTCCGGCTGTCCGAGCTGGACCTGCTGGTCATCGAGAATGTCGGAAACTTGGTCTGCCCCGCCGAGTTCGACGTTGGCGAACACGCCAAGGCCATGGTCTACTCGGTCACCGAGGGTGACGACAAGCCCTTGAAGTACCCGGTGATGTTCCGCGCCGTCGACTTGGTGCTGCTCAACAAGACCGACCTGGTGCCGCACCTCGACATCGATGTCGGCGATTACATCGCGAGTATTCGCGCGGTCAACCCCGCGGCGACCATCCTGCCGGTCAGCGCCCGGACCGGCGATGGAATGTCAGCGTGGTACGACTGGGTGCGCAGTTTTGTCGCCGGATAGCACTCAGGAGAAGCGCAGCTGGCGCCCACCGCGCTCGGCGGCACGTTTGATCAAGCTCGCGGCAATCTCGGCGCGACTCCGAGTACGGTGCGAGGCGATGCGCTTGCGCACCACGCCGTCGGCGAAAATTACGACGATGTCCACCGCCCATTGACCGCACTCCTCGACCACGAAGGTTTCGACTCCATGGGCTTCATCGGCGCAGCTCTCAGGACGCACCGCCGTTGGCCGAGCCTTCCACTCTGCCACCCCTTCGCAGGCGCACTCGCGGATTGACTGGGACATCTGAAATCCACTGCTCATCGGCAAAAGCATGTCGAAGGAACCGCCATAAGTGAGGGCTACCTAACCTAACTATTCGAAACTGGCCGCTCCTGACCTCGCCTCGGCCAAACTTGTGATTGACATCACATGCTTGCCGGGTAGACCCTGGACTAACGCCGCGCAAGTGGGCCGACGGTCGACTCCGGCGGCGCAGGGGCTCCAGCCCAGCCCCGGGAAGCTGCAGCATGCCCACGGAAGCAGCAGTCAAAGCAGAAGAAGCACTGATCCATGTTCTGTGGATCAATGCAGGCCTGAGTTGTGACGGCGATTCGGTGGCGCTGACTGCCGCTACCCAGCCCACAATCGAGGAGATCGCGCTCGGGGCGCTGCCCGGTCTGCCCCAGGTCGCCATGCACTGGCCCTTGATCGACTTCGAGTGCGGCCCCGCCGGCGGGGCCGACGACTTCCTCGGTTGGTTCTTCAAGGCCGACCGCGGCGAACTCGATCCGTTCGTGCTCGTCGTCGAGGGCTCGATCCCCAATGAGCAACTCCACGCCGAGGGCTACTGGTGCGGGTTCGGCAACGACCCGGCCACCGGCCAGCCGATGACCACCAGCGAGTGGCTGGACCGGCTCGCGCCGAAGGCCACCGCGATCGTGGCCGCGGGGACGTGCGCCACCTACGGCGGCATCCACGCCATGGCCGGCAACCCGACCGGCGCGATGGGCGTACCCGACTATCTGGGTTGGGACTGGAAGAGCAAGGCCGGCATCCCGATCGTCTGCGTGCCAGGATGTCCCACCCAGCCGGATAACCTGTCGGAAACGCTGACCTATCTGCTGTACATGGCCACTGGTCAGGCGCCCATGATTCCGCTCGACGACGCCCTGCGACCACAGTGGCTGTTCGGCGCCACCGTGCACGAGGGCTGCGACCGGGCGGGTTACTACGAACAGGGCGACTTCGCCAAGGAGTACGGGTCACCCAAGTGCATCGTCAAGCTGGGCTGCTGGGGGCCAGTCGTGAAATGCAATGTGCCGAAGCGAGGTTGGATCAACGGAATCGGTGGCTGTCCCAATGTCGGCGGCATCTGCATCGGCTGCACCATGCCGGGATTCCCCGACAAGTTCATGCCGTTCATGGATGAACCGCCCGGCGGCAAACTTTCGACCGCCGCGTCGGGGATCTACGGATCGGTGGTGCGTAGCCTGCGCCACGTCACCCAGTACACCGTGGACAAGGAACCCAAGTGGCGGCACCGCGGTAAAGAACTCGTCACCGGGGCGCGACGCACCTGGTAGGTGCCGCGTCGACCAACTGCCCGATGGACAACTCGAATAGAAGGCACCAAGATGACAACCATCATCCCCGAGCCGTCACAGATGAAGAACGTGCCGGGCCAACTCGTCGAGATGGCCTGGGATCCGATCACCCGGATCGTCGGCAGCCTCGGCATCTATACCAAGATCGACTTCGAGAGCCGCCAAGTCGTCGAATGCCACAGCACCTCGTCGATCTTCCGCGGCTACTCGATCTTCATGAAGGGCAAGGACCCTCGCGACGCGCATTTCATCACGAGCCGCATCTGCGGTATCTGCGGCGACAATCACGCCACCTGCTCCTGCTACGCGCAGAACATGGCCTACGGCGTCAAGCCGCCGCATCTGGGCGAGTGGCTGATCAACCTTGGCGAGGCCGCCGAGTACATGTTCGACCACAATATCTTCCAGGAGAATCTGGTCGGGGTCGACTACTGCGAGAGGATGGTCTCGGAGACGAACCCCAGCGTGCTCAAGAACGCCGAGAACACTGCGGCGCCCCACGCAGATGCCCACGGTCACAAGACAATCGCCGATATCATGCGAGCCCTCAACCCGTTCTCCGGCGAGTTCTACCGAGAGGCGCTGCAGGTCAGCCGCTATACCCGGGAAATGTTCTGCCTGATGGAGGGCCGGCACGTCCACCCGTCCACCCTCTATCCCGGCGGCATCGGAACCACCGCCACCATCCAGTTGATGACCGATTACATGACCCGGCTGATGCGCTACGTCGAGTTCATGAAGAAGGTCGTGCCCATGCACGACGATCTGTTCGACTTCTTCTACGACGCGGTTCCCGGCTACGAGCAGGTCGGCCTGCGGCGCACGCTGCTCGGATGCTGGGGCAGCTTCCAGGACCCCGAGGTATGCAACTTCGACTACAAGGACATGGAGCGCTGGGGCAGGGCGATGTTCGTGACACCGGGCGTGGTGGTGGACGACAAGCTGGTGACGACCTCGCTGGTCGACATCAACCTGGGCATCCGGATCCTGTTGGGCAGTTCGTATTACGACGACTGGACCGATCAGGAGATGTTCGTGCAACGCGATCCGTTGGGCAACCCGGTCGACCGCCGGCATCCATGGAACCAACACACCAATCCGCGGCCACAAAAGCGCGATATGGAAGACAAATACAGCTGGGTGATGTCCCCTCGCTGGTTCGACGGCAAGGATCACCTCGCCCTCGACACCGGCGGTGGACCGCTTGCGAGGCTGTGGACAACGGCGCTTGCCGGGCTGGTCGACATCGGCTACGTGCAGTCGACGGGTCACAGCGTGAAGATCAACCTACCCAAGACCGCGCTGAAGGGACCCGTCGAGCTGGAGTGGAACATTCCCGAGCACGGCAGCAACACGCTCGAGCGCAACCGGGCCCGGACCTACTTCCAGGCCTATGCCGCTGCGGCCGCACTGCATTTCGCGGAGAAGGCGCTCGTGGAGATCCGCGCCGGGCGTACCAAGACCTGGGAGAAGTTCGAGGTGCCCGAGGCGGGCATCGGCTGTGGCTTCACCGAGGCCGTCCGCGGCGTGCTGAGTCACCACATGGTGATCCGGGACGGCAAGATCGCCAACTACCACCCCTATCCACCCACGCCGTGGAACGCCAACCCGCGGGACAGTTACGGAACGGCTGGGCCCTACGAAGATGCCGTCGCCGGCAGTCCCATCTTCGAAGAGAACGACCGCGAGCACTTCAAGGGCATCGACATCATGCGTACCGTGCGCAGTTTCGATCCGTGTCTGCCGTGCGGTGTGCACATGTACCTCGGGGAGGGCAAAACCCTGCAGAGACTGCATTCACCGACGCAGACGGCCACCGGGGAGTAGGACATGACCGGCCGCGCCAGTCCCCCGGGTGATGACGGCCGGTGGCGTACGGCCGGTGACCGCATCGAGACCCTGCTCGATGCCGCCGGCACCGGGACGGGCGGCCCCCGGGGGCGGGAGCGTGCCGAACAACTCGTCCGCGAGGTCGTCGAACTCTACGGTGAAGCGCTGCAGCGCATCGTGGCGATGGCCGAGGATCACCACCTGGAGCAGCTGGCCGAGGACGATCTGGTCGCCAGCCTGCTCCTGGTGCACGGCCTACACCCGCACGACCTGAGGCGTCGGATCTCGGATGCATTGGACCGGGTCCGCCCGTACCTCGGGTCACACGGCGGGGATGTGGATCTCCTCGAGATCACCTCGGGACCCGAGGGTGCCACCGTGCGGCTCCGCTTCACCGGCAGCTGCAAGAGCTGTCCATCCTCGGCGATCACCCTCGAGTTGGCCGTCGAGGATGCCGTCCGGGCCGCCGCCCCCGAGGTGACCGCCATCGAAGTGGTTGCCGCGCCGGACAGTCCCTCCGAGCCCGCCGCGGCGGTGATTCCCGCCGAATCCCTGCTGGGCCGGGTGCGCGCACATCCGACCCGGACGTCCTGGCACCCCGTTCCCGACATCGCGGATCTGGCCCCCGGCGAGGTCGGCGGATTCGACGTGGGTCCTTACGTCGTGCTGGCCTGCCTTATCGGAGACAACCTCTACGCCTACCGGGACCACTGCCCATCATGTGATGACTCCATGGCCGGGGCGGTCCTGCACCGCGTCCTGGGATCACGCGACCCGGTGCTGCGCTGTCCGCACTGCGGCGCCCATTACGACGTCGTGCATGCCGGAGCGGGCCTGGCGGAAACAACCGGGCACCTCGAGCCGCTGCCGCTGCTGGTTCGTGACGGGGTGCTATCGCTGGCCATGGACGTCGCGCCCACCGGGGTCTCAGCATGAGTGGACCGTATGACGTGTTGTCGCGCATCACTTCCCGCCGTCCTCAACCGGTAGCCGGCGAGCGCTGCGAGATGTGCGCCGAAGATATCGGCGACCACCATCAACACGTGGTCGATGTCGTTGGCCGCCAACTGATGTGCGTATGCCGCGGATGCTATCTGCTGTTCACCGACAGCCGGGCGGACCTGCGCTACCGGGCCGTACCGGACCGGTTTCTGTCGTTCCCGGAGTTCACCGTGGACCGCCATGCCTGGAGCGCACTGCAAATCCCTGTCGAGGTCGCCTTCTTCTTCCGCAACTCGGCATTGGACCGGGTTGTCGCGTTCTATCCGGGCGCGGCCGGGGCATGTGAATCCGAGTTGGAACTCGACCTGTGGGATGCGGTCACGGCCGGGGACGACCGGAGCGCATTGCTCGCCGACGATGTCGAAGCGCTGCTGATCCGGATGCCCGAAATCGGGACACCGCAATGCTTTCTGCTCCCGATCGACACCTGTTACGAATTCGTCGGCGGGCTGCGTTCGTTATGGCGCGGCTTCGACGGCGGCACCGACGTCCACGCATTCATCGACGGGTTCTTCGGCACGATCGGCGAGCGGGCCAAGGAGGTTCCACCGTGAGCGATCTGACGTTCACCGTGGTCAACGTCGAGCCGGAACCCTATGCGGCGACGCCGGTGCTGGCGGCGCACATCGCAGTGTCGGCGCGCACCGAGGACCCCGTCCACGCGATCGCATTGCGCTGCCAGGTGCGTATCGAACCGCTGCGGCGCGGATACTCCGACGCCGAGGCCGCGGGACTGCTCGATCTGTTCGGCCCACGATCGCGCTGGGCCCAAACCCAGCAGACCTTCCTGTGGCAGCAGGCCGCCACGATGGTGCCCGGATTCACCGGCACGGCCACCGTCGACCTACCGTTGGAGTGCACCTACGACTTCGAGGTCTCTGCGTCGAAGTATCTGCACGCGCTGCGCGACGGATCGCTGCCGCTGCAGTTCCTGTTCAGCGGAACTGTTTTTCGCAAGGGTGCCAACGGATTATGGGTGCAGCAGGTGCCCTGGGACCGCGACGCCCGCTACGATCTGCCGGTATCGGTGTGGCGCGAGCTGATCGACACGCACTATCCGAGCCTGGGTTGGGTGCGGCTGAGCCACGACACCATCGCCGCCCTGGCCGCGTACAGGTCGCGACGCGGTCTACTGGGCCTCGACGACGCGCTGGCCAGCTTGTTGCCGTTGCCGGAGGACGTGCCGTGAGCGTCGACAGCACCGTGATGGACCGGGCCCGCGCAGTAGCCGACGCGGTGCTCTACGAGGGCTACCTGCTCTATCCATACCGCGCCACGTCGAGCAAGAACCAGGCGCGTTGGCAGTTCGGTGTGCTCGGCCCGCCCGGCGCTGAGCGCGCGGGTCTCGGCGAGAACTCCTCGATGTCGGCGCAATTGCTCGTCCGCGACGCCACCGGGCTCCGACTGATGGTGCGGTTCCTGCATCTGCAGCACCGCCGTGCCGAACGCGCACTGGAGTCGGGCGGATACCGACTGGTCGACGAACTCAGCACACCGACGGGCTCCTGGATGACCTGGGATGAAGCCGTCGAAACGGAGCTTCACTACGGCCCCTGGGATTTCAGTGATTCCCAACGTTGCTTTCCGGTCTCCGCGCCCGCGGCCACCGATATCGAGGAGCTGACCGGCGGCCGACTGGTGCGGGAGCGGCGCTGCGTCCACGGACTGCTGGACGTCACCGTCGAAGTCGCGGGAGCCGTCGACCGGGTCACCGTGACCGTCCACAACACCGGTGCCCCCGCAGTCGACCGCCACGACGCGATCGCCCGGTCGATGATCGGCACCCATGTCATCCTCGAAACCGTGTCGGGCGGCTTCGTGTCGCTACTCGACCCCTCCGCTGACGCCCTGGTGGCGGCGCGCGGCTGCGAGCGCCACCGCTGTTTCCCGGTGCTGGCCGGACCACCCGGCTGCGATGAGCTGGCGCTGATCTCACCGATCATCCTCTACGACCACCCCGAGATTGCCGAGGCGAGTCGAGGCGAACTCTTCGACGCAACGGAGATCGACGAGATCCTGACGCTGCGGGTGATGACGATGACCGACGAAGAGAAGAACCAAGCTCGGGCCACCGATCCACGTGCCGCTCGCATCATCGATCAGTGTGACGGCATGTCCGCCGAGGCGATGTTGGACCTGCACGGCATCTTGCGCAATCCGCACGCCGACCGACATTGTCGGCCGGCCGGACTGATCCCGGAGATACCCGACGGTGTGCAGTGGTGGGACCCGTTGGCCGACAACGCCGTTGCCCCGGAGACAGACGGCGTCCTGATCAGCGGCGTGCGGGTGGCACGCGGCAGCAGAGTCCGGCTGCGACCGGTCCGACGCGCGGATGCCCAGGACATGTTCGTCGCCGGAAAAACGGCCCGGGTCACCTCGGTGCACGAAGACGTCGACGGCGAGAAGCATGTCGGCGTGGTCGTCGAGGACGATCCGGGCGCGCCCCTTCGTGAAAGTTACGGTCGCCACCTGTATTTCTCCCCCGACGAGATCGAACCCTTGCCGGAGACCGAACCCTAGATCCCGAAAGGAGCTTCTCATGGACGTAGTTGGGTGGACCGCCACCGCGGTGGTCGCATTGGTACTACTGGCGGCTGCGGCGGTCGGAGTGCGGTCGATTCCAGATATCCGGCGTTACCTGAAGATGCGACAGATGTAGATCGGTGGCGGTACGCATCCTCGTTGCCGGGATCGGCAACATCTTTCTCGGCGACGACGGCTTCGGCCCCGAGGTGATTCAACACGTCGTCGTCGACAATCCCGATGTGTGCGTCGTCGATTACGGTATCCGCGGCATGCACCTGGCCTACGACCTGCTGTACGGCTGCGGCATCCTGGTGCTCGTCGATGCGCTCCCGGACCGGGGTGCCCCCGGACAGGTGCGGGTCTTCGAGGTCGATCGCGAATCGCCTGAGACGGTGCCGATGCTGGACGCCCACGGGATGGATCCCGCCGCGGTGTTCGCCAGCCTCCGAGCACTCGGCGGCAGCCCGCCACGCACCATCGTGGTCGGCTGCCAGGTACAGGCCGTCGCCGAGGGGATCGGTCTGTCCGATCCGGTCCGCGGCGCGGTTCCCGGTGCGGTGCAGGCAGTCGAGACCACCGTGGCGTCGTTGCTGGTATCCGGCGGCGCGCTGTCGGGGAGCGCGGACTGATGTGCCTTGGCATTCCCGGCCAGGTGGTTCGGCTACTCGACGGGTATTCCGGTCAGCTCGCACTCGTCGATGTCGCCGGTGAGCATCGCAAGGTGAACATCGGCATGCTGCCCGACCAATCGTTGGCCCCGGGTGACTGGGTCATCATCCACATGGGCTTCGTCATGGAGCGGACCGACGCCGCCGGTGCCGCCCAAGCGATGGCAGGACTGGAAATCATCGGACGCGGCGAAGCCCCGCCGTAACCGGAGTCAATAGGCCGCGGCGCGGCGCGCAACGACCACCAGGTACTCCCACTCCATCCCCGACTCCTCGGCCAGCGCGTAGTCGCCGAGTTCGGCCAGCGCCGCGTCCAACTCTGCCACCTGGTCGGGGTGATCCGCGATGCCGCGGTAGGCGACGATCGTCGGCCCGTAGTTGGCCTTGAAATAGTCACGGAACGCGGCGCCGTCGGCGAACCGGTCCACGGCCAGCGCGTGCCGCTCGGTGATCAGGTCGTCGACGTCGCCGTTGAGCAGGGCCACGACGTGGCCCTCACTGCCCCACAGCGGCGGCGGCGAGACGCCGGCCGGTGGCGCGGGCACGTACGGCCGCATCGCCGCGAACATCCGGCCGACGAATCCCTCCGGGGTCCAGCTGAGCACCGCGATGGTGCCTCCGGGCCTGCACACCCGGGCCAGTTCGGCGGCCGCCCGCTGGTGGTGCGGTGCGAACATCACCCCGATGCAGGACATCACAATGTCGAACTCACCGTCGGCGAACGGCAACGCCTCGGCGTTGGCGGCCTTCCAGGTCAGCTCCAAACCCTGTGCCGCCGCGCGCTGTTCGCCGCTCTCGAGCAGCTCCGGCACCAGGTCGGTGGCCGTGACGTCGGCGCCGGCCGCCGCAGCGGCGAGCGCCGCGTTGCCGGTGCCGGCGGCCACGTCGAGCACCCGCATGCCCGGTCCGATCCGGGCCGCGGAGACCAACGCCTGGCCCAGCGGCGCCACCACTTCGGCCGCGATGGTCGGGTAGTCCCCCAGCCCCCACAGCCGACGATGCTTGTCTTCCAGTTCGCGGTCACCGACCGCGGATCTCGGTGTGTTCACACCGTCCCCCACCCGTCGCCCTAAGGCGGCATCACCTCAATAAATGTGGATGCTCCCGGACGTCGTCACCGGCGCCGGTCGCAGATCCGGCTACTTTCGTTTGGCGCAACCCGCCGCCACATTGCCGCAATGCGCCTCAGCTCGACACTTGTCGCAGCCGCATCGGCACCCATCATTGGAGAAGGGGCGGGGACCCTCACGATCGCGCTTTCGCCGTGACATGATCACTTGTCATCTCCTTTGCTCGGCTGATGTGGAGCTTAGCCCTCAAATCTGCTTCACCTGCGGAAATCGACGTCAAATCCAGGACAGCCTCACCGGTTGCGGAGCGCGGCGCGGGCGAAGCGCCAGAAGTAGCGGGGGGTGCCGGCCAGCGAGGGCCGGGCGGGCCAGTCGTCGGCGCGGAAGTAGGCGTCGGACCCACCGTCGACAAAAATCACGCTGCCGCACAAGAAGTCCGCGGCGTCGGACAACATGAACACCATCCAGTCGCCGAGTTGGTCCGGCGCCCCGAAACCGCCCACGGGCACGGGGAACGCCCGGATGGCCTTGGCCTCCTTGGGAGTGGCCAGCTGCTTCTGCAGCAGCGGCGTCATGATCGCCCCGGGCGCCAACGCGTTGAGCCGGACCCCCGCACCGGCCCAGTCCGGCGTCACGGCCCGACGGCGCACCCACCGCGACACCGCGATCTTCGATCCACCGTAGGCGATCGACGGCGCCTCGGCCCCGAAAAGGCGCACCGCGCGGACCGCGCGCTCGGCGTCCCCGGCCAGCAGGGCGCGTACCGCCCGCCGCGGAACGAGCGGGATGGTGGTCGTCGAGTTGCTCGAGATCACCACGACCTTCGCCGAAGGCCCGCCGTCGGCGGCCCGCGCCAGAGCCGGCCGCCACGCCTCCAGCAGGTCGACCACCCCGAAGTAGTTGACCTGGAAGATGGTCCGGGCGCGCCCGGGCCCGGGCGTCGGCCCCACCCCGGCCGCGAGTACCGCGCCGTCGAGGCGGTCACCGGCGGCGGCAAGCACCTCCTGGGCCGCGGCAGCCCGGCCCGCCGGGGTGGACAGGTCCGCCACCACCTCGGCGTCGGCGAGGTCCACCCCGATAACGGTGTGTCCGGCCGCGCGCAGCTTCAGCGCGGCCTGCTGCCCCATTCCCGACGCACTGCCGGTCACGGCGTAACTACCCATCCTCTTCCTCCCGTAGGTCGTCTAGCGCACGACGACGGTGCTCGGCTCCCGTGGTTCGCCCAGCATTTCCCGGTGTGACGGCGGGCGCCGCCCGTCCTGATCGGTGAGGCCGTACTGTTGCGCCAACTCGGCCCCGATGACGGTGTGCCCGCTCAACTCCGCCAGCCCCGGGTCCCGATATATCGCGTCGATCAGATGCCCGGTGAACTCCGGGGTTTCGGCGTGTTCGGCGAACTTCGCCAGGGCGGCGGGGTCCGCGGCGAAAGCACCGCGCAGCTTCTCGGTGAGCAGGATCCCCATCCAGATGGACACCGTGCACACCCCGGTCCCGGCGAAGTCGACGGCCATGTCGGCGGCCAGCTTGTCGATGCCGGCCTTCTGGGCCCCGTAGGCGGGGCCGTGCATGTAGCAGACCGAACCCGGCGACGAGGTGAAGGCGATCAGCCCGCGTCCCCGGCGCACCAACAGCGGCGCGGCGTGCCAGGCGGCAACGTATGCCGACCGCAGACCGACGTCGAGCACGTCGGCCAGCGCAAGGGGTTTCTCCCAGAACGGCTTGGGGCTCACCAGTTCATCGGCGATGGCCGCCGCGTTGTTGACCAACAGATCCAACCCGCCGGCCTCGGCGTCCACCCGCTCGAACAGCGCACCCACGGCGGTGTCGTCGCGGTGATCCAGGGCCACGGCCACGCCACCGGGCGGGGCCTCGGCGATGGTGCGGCCCGTGCCGTACACCCGCCAACCGCGGGCGGCGAGCGCGGCGGCGATGCCCCGTCCGGCGCCCCGACTGGCTCCCGTCACCACGGCGACCGGCGCGGCCTCGGTCATCGCCTCACCGCGCGGGTTCGGCCGCGAACGTGGCAAGGATGGCCTCGACCGGTGAGCGCCAGCTGATTCCCAACTCGCGCCGGGTCGCACTGTCGTCCATCGGTATCGCCGCGGTGATCAGCGCGGCGGCCTCCTGGCTGAACCCGCTGCCCAGCGGCAGCACCGAGGCCATCAGGTCGGAGAGCCGGCCGATACCCCGAAACATGGCCGGAGTCATCGGGATTCGGCGGACCTTGCGGCCGCAGCCGCGCTCGACCGCGGCGATCATCTGATCGAAGCTGAGCATCTCACCGCCGCACAGGTAACGCTTGGGACCGTTGCCGGCCCGCATCAACCGCTCGTGGACGACGGCCACGTCGCGGACGTCGATCATCTGCATCCCGGCGTCGCCCACCTTGGGCGCAACCCGGTACCGCACGATCGTTTCCCAGCCCTGCTCGGTGATGCCGGGCGGGGTGTGCAACGCCGGACCGACGACGCTCGAGGGGTAGGTCACCACCACCGGAGCGCCATCGGCCTGCAGTTCGCGCGCCACCCGATCGGCATACGATTTGGTGCGCGCATAGGCCGACTTGCCCGCGGCGGTCGGCGAATCGGGGGTGATCACCGGCCCCGGGGGCGGGAACAACGCGCTGTAGCTGGACACCAGCACAATCGGGTCGAGGTTCAACTCGACGCCGCGGCGCATGATCCGCTCGCTGGCATAGGCGTTGATGTCCCACATCAGCGCCTCGCGGCTGTCGTCGGTGCCCACCACGCCGGCACCGTGCAGCACGGCGTCGCAACCGTCGAGCAGTTCGGCGACCACGTCGCCGGTGCGCAGGTCCCCGCGCAGCAATTCCAGGGTTCCCGTGGCGCGCAACCGCTCCAGCAGTTCGTCGTTGGACCACTGCGGCTCCACCAGCAGCCTGACGCTGTGTCCGGCGGCCAGCAGTTCCGCCACAATGTGGGCGCCGACGTAGCCGGTCCCGCCCGTTACCGCGATGTGCATCGTCGGTACCCTACCGCGCGCAGGCGACGGGTCCGGCGGCTATACCCACCAGGTGGACAGCGCTTCCAGATGTCGGCGGCAGCGGTGTCTGGCCATGCTGTCGTCGCCCTCGCGGATGGCCTCGACGATCCGCCCGTGGGCGCGGTACATCTCGGCGGCGTCGTCGGGCCCCGGCATCGGCCGCATGGTGGGTGTCCAGTGCCGGCCGAACAGTTCGACGATGATGCGCAGGAAGATTTCGAGGATCCGGTTGCCGGCCAGTTCGGCCAGTTCGGCATGGAATTCGAGGTCGGTCCAACCGGCGGCGTGGGCGTCGCCCGCCGCCACCCCCTCGGCCGGGACCTCGTGGCGGCGCGCCAGGAAGGCGGCCACCTCGGGCTCGGCGCGGCGGGCCACCACCGCGGCCACGTTGTCGACCTCGATGGCCTCCCGGACCAGACCCAGGTCCGCGCGGCTGGGACGGCGGTAGTCGAGGTAGAGCGCGATGGTGTCGACGGCGGCCTCCGGCTGGGGTTCGGTGACGATCAGTCCGCCGCCGGGTCCGCGCCGCATCCGGGCCACGGTGTGGTACTCCAGCAGCCGAACCGCTTCGCGCAGTACCGATCTGGACACTCCGTAGCGCTGCAGCAGGTCGCCCTCGCCGCCGAACACCGTTCCGGTGCGCCAGCCGTCGGCGGCGATGTCCTCGTGGATCGCGGCGGCCACCAACTCCGCACGCTTGCCCCGGACCGGCGGGGATTCGGCGATCCGCCGGCCGGCCGTCCGGGGCTGGTCACGCAACCACTCGGTGACGGCGCGGACGTGCTGCTCGGTCAGCGTCCGGGCGCGAGTGACGTCGCCGGCGGTCACGGCGTCGACGATCGCCGCGTGGTCGGCCCGCAGGCCACGGCGCGCGTCGGCGGTCGGCGGCCCCGTGCCGCGCGCGTACCGGGCCGTCAGCCGTGTGAGGATCTCCACGAACAACGCCAGCACCGGGTTTCCGGCCGCCTCGGCCAGCGCGAGGTGCAGGTCACCGCGTTCGGGCTGGTCGGCCGTCGCGGCGAGCGCGGCTCGCAGCGCGGCGATCTCGGGCTCGTCGACCCGCTCGGCCGCCAGTCCGCAGGCCAACGGCTCCAGCAGCAGCCGGGCAGCGAACAGCTCATCGACGGTCGTGCCGACGTACTCCAGGTAGATGACCATCGCCCGGGTCGCCGGGGCCGCGTCGGGCGTGGTGACGATCAGTCCACCGCCCGGCCCGCGCCGCATCCGCGCCACCTGGTGGTGCTCGATCAGCCGCACCGCCTCGCGCAGCACCGATCGGCTGACGCCGTACTGCTCTTGCAGCTGCGGCTCGGAACCCAATGACTCACCAAGCGGCCAGTTTCGGCGGATGATCTCGGCCTCGAGGAGCCGCGCGAGCCGGGCTGCGCGGCGTCCTGCTGCGGGGCCGGCGTCCAGCACCTACTTGATCAGCGGATCGCGTGGCATGCCCAGGATCCGCTCGGCGATCTGGTTCCGCGTCACCTCGGAAGTTCCGCCGGCGATGGCCATTCCGCGCGCGCCCATGGCCAGCTGCGCCACCAGCGCGGTCGGCCCGTCGGCCAGCGCCAGGTCGGCCCCGGTCAACGCGCCCGCGATGCCCGCGTACTCGCCCATGTGTTCGGCGAGCTTGAGCTTGGTGATGTTGCCCTCGGGACCGGGTCCGGCGCCCTCGATGCTGCGGACGGCGCGCCGCAGATTGAGCAACCGGATCGCGTGGTCCTCGGTCAGGTAGGTGCCGGCCCGAACCTTGGCCCCGGCCAAGCGATCTCCGTACTCCTTGACCATCGGGATCACCGTCTCGGGCTTGATGCCGGCCACACCGGCGCCGCCGCCGATGCTCACCCGCTCATTGCCCAGCGTCGCGCGCGCCACGGTCCAGCCGGTGTTGGGTTCGCCCACCACATCCTCGTCGGGGACGAAGACGTCGTTGAAGAACACCTCGTTGAACTCCGAGCCGCCGGTGATCATCCGCAGCGGCCGGACCTCGACGCCGGGGGCCTTCATGTCGATGATCACCGTGGTGATGCCGGCGTGCTTGGGCACGTCAGGATCGGTGCGCACGGTGGCCAGGCCGCGACGGCAGTAATGTGCCCCGCTGGTCCACACCTTCTGGCCGTTGATCTTCCACCCACCGTCGACGCGGACCGCCCGGGTCTTCACCGCCGCCGCATCCGAGCCGGCGTCCGGTTCGGAGAACAGCTGGCACCAGATCTCGTCGCGGCGCAGCGCCTTTTCGACGAATCGTTCGATCTGCGAAGGGGTTCCGTGCTGGATGAGCGTCAGGATCACCCAGCCGGTGATGCCGTAGTCCGGGGCCTTGACGCCGGCGGCCCGGAACTCCTCGTCGATCACCAGCTGCTCGATGGCGTCGGCGGCCCGGCCCCACGGCTTAGGCCAGTGCGGCATCACGTATCCGGTGGCGATCAGCCGGTCCAACCGCGCGTCCTCGTCGAGCTCGGCGAGTTCGGCGGCGTCCGTACGGACGCTCACCCGCAACTCCTCGGCCTCGGGCGGCAGGTCGAGGCTGTTGGCGCGGCGCACCCCGTCGGCGGTCAGGTCGAAGACGTCGCCGGCCGGCCCGTCGCCGCCCAGCACCGCCCGCAGCGTCATTGCGCGCCGCAGGTGCAGGTGCGCGTCGTGCTCCCAGGTGAAGCCGATGCCGCCGTGCACCTGGATGTTCAGTTCGGCGTTGCGCACGTAGGCGGCCAGCGCCGAGACCGCCGCGGCGGCGGCCATCAGGGCGAACTCCTGATCGGAATCCTGTTGGGCGCGAGCGGCATCCCAGACCAGCGCCACCGCCGACTCAGCGCCGACGGCCATGTTGGCGCAATGATGCTTGACGGCCTGGAAGGTGGCGATGGTGCGGCCGAACTGCTGGCGGACCTTGGCGTATTCCACCGCCGCATCCACGCAGTCGCCCGCGCCGCCCACCGCTTCGGCCGCGAACAGGGCGCGCGCATGCGCCAGCGCGCAGGAGCGGGCCCCGGTGAGGATGTCCTGGGAGCCCACCGCGACGTCCTCGAGGCGGACGCGCCCGGACCGGCGGGTGGGGTCGAGGTTGTCGGGCACCTCCACGGTGACCCCGGCGCGGTCGCGCTCCACGATCACCACGTCGTCGCCGCTGACGAGCAGCAGCAGGTCGGCCAGTCCGGCGCCGAGCACGACGCCGGCGCTGCCGTTGGCCCGGTCGCCCTCGACGCTCACCGCGCCGCCCACGCCGACCGCGGCCGTGACCGAGCCGTCGATCAGGCCCGGCAGCAGGCGGGCCTTCTGGTCGGCGCTGCCGGTGCGGTCGATCACCGCCGACGCCACGACGGTCGGGACGAACGGCCCCGGGGCGATGGCGCGACCGAGTTCCTCGATGACGACCACGAGTTCGGGCAGGCCGAAGCCGGATCCGCCGTGTTCCTCATCGATGTGCAGGCCCAGCCAGCCCAGCTCGGCCAGCTCGGACCAGAACGGCGGGCGCGCCTCGTCGGCGGCATCCAGCAGTTCCCGGGCCGCGGCCCGGGCCTTCTGCGCGCTGAGGAACCCGCGGGCAACCCCGGCGAGCTCTCGATGGTCGTCGGTCAACGCAATGCCCACGGGTTCTCCTCAGCGTCAGGGTTTTGAGTGCACTCTATTCTGCGGCGGAGGCTACTTGGGGGCGAACCGCTGACCCGCGTCCAGCCGCAGGCACTGCCCGTTGAGCATCGGGTTCTCGACGATCGCCGTGACCAGCTTGCCGTACTCCTCGGGGCGGCCCAGCCGCTTCGGGAACGCCGCGTCCTTGGTCAAGGCGGTGGCGAACTCGTCCGGGATGCCCTTGGTCAGGCCGGTCGCGAACAGGCTGGGCGCGATCGCCAGCACGCGCACGCCCACCGAGCCGAGGTCACGTGCCATGGTCAGGCACATGCCGGCGATGCCGGCCTTGGCGGCGGTGTAGGCCACCTGCCCGATCTGGCCCTCGAAGGCCGCGATCGAGGCGGTGTTGATGATGACGCCGCGCTCCTCGTCCTCGGGCTCGTTCTTGGCCATGTGCTCGGCGGCGAGCCGGCTGATGTTGAACGTCGCGATGAGGTTCAGGTCGATGGTCTTGCGGAAGGTGTCCAGGCTGTGGACGCCCTTCTTGCCCAGCGTCCGCTCGCCCACGCCGCCACCCGCGGTGGTGACGATGACGTGCAGGCCGCCGAGGTCGCCGACGGCCGCGGCCAGCGCGGTCTCGGTGCCCTCGAAGTCGGTGACGTCCACCGGGTAGAACTTGCCGCCGAGCTCCTGGGCGACGTCCTTGCCGTCGGAGCCCTCGCGGTCCAGGATCGCCACGTCGGCGCCCTTGGCCTCGAGCAGCTCCGCCGAGGCGCGTCCCATCCCCGATGCGCCGCCGACGACGATGGCCTTCTTGCCGTTGATCTCCATGCATTGCCTCCTAAAAAGCCTGGTTTCGTTACAAAGTTAGCGACCCGTGTCACGGTACGGCACGCGGGGTCGACAATTGAGTGTCCGGATCTCGCGGACCTCCTCGGGTGTCGGTCCGCTGTGCGACGGTGGACCGATGCGATTGATCGATGTCGCGACCGCGTCGGCCGAGGTCGGCGCCTCGTCGTCCCGGTCGGCGAAGATCGCCCGGATCGCCGAGTTGTTGTCGGCCGGGGCCCGCGGACCGGACCCGGATGCCGCGGCCCGCGAGGTCGCCACCGTCGTCGCGTGGCTGTCCGGCGATCTGCCGCAGCGGCAGATCGGGGTCGGCTGGGCCGCGCTGCGGTCCCTGCCGGAACCCGCGGTCGAACCCACCCACACCGTCGCCGGCGTCGACTCGGCGTTCACCGAGATCGGCGCCCTCGCCGGGAAAGGGTCGGCGGCGTGCCGAGCCACGCAGGTGGCGGCCCTGTTCGCCGCGGCCACCGAGGTCGAGCAACAGTTCCTCCGGCGGCTGCTCTCCGGTGAGCTGCGCCAGGGCGCGCTCGGCGGCGTCATGGCCGACGCGGTGGCCAAGGCCGCCGAGGTACCGCCGGCCACGGTCCGCCGCGCCGCGATGCTGGCCGGCAACCTGCCTGCGGTCGCGGCGGCGGCGCTGACCGGTGGCGTGGCCGCGGTGGCCGAGTTCGGCCTCTGGGTGGGCCGGCCGGTGTCACCGATGCTGGCCCAGACCGCCACGGGAGTCGACGACGCGCTCGAACGCCTCGGCGGCGCAGCGATTTTCGAGGCCAAGCTGGACGGCGCGCGGGTCCAGATCCATCGCGAGGGCGACGCGGTCAGCGTCTACACCCGCAGCCTCGACGACGTCACCGCGCGGTTGCCCGAGGTGGTGGCGGCCACCCTGGCGCTGCCGGTGCACACGCTGATCGCCGACGGCGAGGCCATCGCCTTGCGCCCCGACGGCCGGCCCCACCGCTTCCAGGTCACCGCGTCGCGCTTCGGGCGCCGCACCGACGCCGCGACCGCGGCTGCCGCACAGCATCTTTCGGTGTTCTTCTTCGACCTGCTGCACGTCGACGGCGCCGACCTGATCGACGCGCCGACCACGCAGCGCCTGGCGGCCCTGGACGCATTGGTACCCGAGGCGCAGCGGGTGGACCGGATGGACACCTCGGATCCCGCGGCCGCACGGGCCTTTCTCGCGACGACTCTGGCCGCGGGACACGAAGGGGTGATGGCCAAGTCGCCCGCCGCGCCGTACGAGGCCGGTCGTCGCGGTTCGGGGTGGCTGAAGGTCAAGCCCGTACACACCCTCGACCTGGTGGTGCTCGCCGTGGAATGGGGCTCGGGACGGCGCACCGGCAAGCTCTCCAACATCCATCTGGGTGCCCGCGAACCGGCCGGCGGCGGATTCGTGATGCTCGGCAAGACGTTCAAAGGGATGACCGACGCCATGCTGGAGTGGCAGACCGCGCGGTTCCTCGAACTGGCCGACGGTCCCACGGACGGGTACGTGGTGCGGTTGCGCCCCGAGCAGGTGGTGGAGATCGCCTTCGACGGTGTGCAGAAGTCCAGTCGTTACCCCGCCGGCATGGCCTTGCGCTTCGCGCGGGTGCTGCGGTACCGCGAGGACAAGTCCCCCGCCGAGGCCGACACCGTCGAGGCGGTGCGGGCGATCTTCGACACCTGACTCGAATGCTCCCCACAGCTGCCCCAGGATGACAAGATCACGGCACGCGTCAACGTAGATCGTCGGAAGGCTCATTACCGTGCCAAGCCCTGCCGCCGCGCCCTCGGAACGCATCGAGGAGACCGTCGGCGATATCACCTACATCCGCACCGAGAAGGACCTGCCTCCGGTCGCGATCATCGACCGCTCCCCCATCACCACCAAACACAAGCTGATCTTCGCGTCCGTCGCCGTCCTGGGCGCCGTGGCGTGGGCGATGATCGCATTCCTGCGCGGGGAGACCGTCAACGCGGTCTGGTTCGTGATCGCGGCCATCTGCACCTACGTGCTCGGCTATCGCTTCTACGCCCGGTTGATCGAGTTGAAGATCGTCAGGCCGAAGGATCACGACGCCACCCCGGCCGAGATCTTCGAGAACGGCACCGATTACATGCCGACCGACCGGCGGGTGCTGTTCGGACACCACTTCGCCGCGATCGCCGGCGCCGGGCCGTTGGTGGGTCCGGTGCTCGCCACCCAGATGGGCTTCCTGCCCGGGGCCATCTGGATCATCATCGGCGCCGTGGTCGCCGGCTGTGTGCAGGACTACCTGGTCCTGAGCATCTCGACGCGCCGTCGCGGCCGGTCGCTGGGACAGATGGCACGCGACGAACTCGGCACCGTGGGCGGCATCGCCGCGATCGTGGGCGTCCTGATCATCATGGTCATCCTGCTCGCGGTGCTCGCCCTGGTGGTGGTTAACGCCCTGGCTGAAAGCCCGTGGGGTGTCTTCTCCATCGCGATGACCATTCCGATCGCCATCTTCATGGGCCTCTACCTGCGTTTCCTGCGGCCCGGCCGGGTCTCGGAAGTCTCGATCATCGGTGTGGCGCTGTTGCTGCTGGCGGTCGCCTCCGGCGGCTGGGTGGCCGAAACCTCCTGGGGTGCAGACTGGTTCACCCTGTCCAAGGTGACGTTGTCGTGGTGCCTGATCATCTACGGGCTGGCGGCCTCGATCCTGCCGGTGTGGTTCCTGCTGGCCCCGCGCGATTACCTGTCGACGTTCATGAAGGTCGGCACCATCGCCTTGCTGGCGGTGGGCATCCTGCTGGCCCGGCCCATCATGGAGGCGCCGGCCATCTCCCAATTCGCCACTCGCGGTGACGGTCCGGTGTTCGCCGGTGCGCTGTTCCCGTTCCTGTTCATCACCATCGCCTGCGGCGCGCTGTCGGGTTTCCATTCGCTGATCGCCTCCGGCACCACGCCGAAGCTGCTGGAGAAGGAAAGCCAGATGCGGTTGATCGGCTATGGCGGCATGATCACCGAATCGTTCGTGGCGATCATGGCGCTGATCACCGCGGCGATCCTCAACCAGCACCTCTACTTCGTGATGAACGCACCCGTGGCGGCCACCGGGGGTACCGCGGAAACCGCCGCGGACTACGTCAACAACCTCGGACTGTCCGGGCAACCGATCAGTCCCGCCGAGATCGATGCCGCCGCCGAGAGTGTCGGGGAGGCCTCGATCATCTCCCGCACCGGCGGTGCACCCACCCTGGCGTTCGGCATGGCCGAGGTACTGCAGGTGTTCGGCGGCGCGAACCTCAAGGCGTTCTGGTACCACTTCGCGATCATGTTCGAGGCGCTGTTCATCCTGACCACGGTCGACGCCGGCACCCGGGTGGCCCGGTTCATGCTGTCCGACGGCCTGGGCAACCTCGGCGGACCGATGCGCAAGCTGCGCGATCCCAGCTGGCGGGTGGGCGCCTGGACGTGCAGTGTGATCGTGGTCGCGGCGTGGGGGTCCATCCTGCTCATGGGCGTCACCGATCCGCTGGGCGGCATCAACACCCTGTTCCCGCTGTTCGGCATCGCCAATCAGCTGCTGGCCGCCATCGCGTTGACTCTCGTCACCGTGGTGGTGATCAAGAAGGGCCACCTGAAGTGGGCGTGGATCC
The DNA here is from genome assembly GCF_963378085.1 of Mycolicibacterium sp. MU0050. Lineage (GTDB taxonomy): Bacteria > Actinomycetota > Actinomycetes > Mycobacteriales > Mycobacteriaceae > Mycobacterium > Mycobacterium wendilense. The sequence continues at coordinate 3,319,238 of NZ_OY726395.1, forward strand.
CGGGGATACCCCTGTTGTGGGATCTCATCGTCACGATGACCGCGTCCTGGCAGAAGATCTTCTCCGGTGACCCCAAAGTCGGCTATTGGACCCAACATTCGCAGTATGTGGCGGCCAAGGCGGCCGGCGAGACCAGTTTCGGGGCCGCCAAGACCCCCGACGAGATCGACGCGGTGATCCGCAACACCTTCATCCAGGGCACCTTCTCCATCGCGTTCGCGGTGCTGGTGCTCATCGTGGTCATCGCCGGCGTGGTGGTCTCGCTGCAGTCCATCCGGGGCCGCGGCCAGCCGCTGACCGAGGACGATCCGGTGCCGTCGCGCATCTTCGCGCCCGCCGGCATGATTCCCACCGCGGCCGAGAAGGAGGTGCAGCAACAGTGGGACGCCTTACCGACGCCGTCCGCCAGTTCCGTTGGTACTGGGCAACACTGATGGGCGACAACCACTACCAGCGGTACGTGGAGCACCGTCGGCGCAAGCATCCGGACCAGCCCGTGTGCTCCGAACGCGAATACTGGCGGATGCGGCACGCCGCCAGCGACGCGAACCCGGGCGCGCGCTGCTGCTGAGCCGATGACCCGCGCCGGGGCCGTCCCACCGAGCACCGTCGGGTACCCGCTGGCCACCTACCGCTACATCCGGCTGGCACTGGTGGCCGTCGTGGCCGGCCTGCTCGCCTCGATCGCGCTGACCGCCGTCGGGCACAACTGCTGGCAGACCTCCATCAGCGCGTTCTACTTCACGGTCAGCCACGCGGTTTTCGTCGGCGCGCTGTGCGCGGCCGGGGTCTGCCTGATCGCCTACAAAGGTCTCACCCGACCCGAGGACATCCTGTTGAACTTCGCGGGATTCCTAGCGTTCGTCGTGGCCCTGGTCCCGACGCGCAGTCCGGTCCACAACCCCAAGGACCCCACGGCCAGTTGTGGGCTGTGGCTGCCCACCGATCAGGACGCCACCGCCGCAGTGGCCAACAACATGACCGCGCTGCTGGTCGGCGCGGGCGTCGGCATCGTGGTCTATCTCGGTGTCAGAGCCATCGCCGGACCCGCGCCGAGTTCCGATCTCGCGCACGAGGCGGGCCCGGCCGACACGAATCGTCTGCCCGCCGGCCGGCTCGCGGCGGCGGCGGACTTCGTGCTCAAGTGGATTCAGGTCCTGGCCCCGCTGGGCACCGCCGCGACGCTCGGCGCCGGGTTGCTGTGGTTCCTGTTCGACCGCGAATCCTTCCTTGCCGATGCGCACTCGGCGGCAGCCATCGCCATGTTCAGCGGCATCATCGCCGTGGTGGTCTTGTACGCCGCTTATTCGGCTCAGCACTTCTGCCACTGCCGGGGCCGCGGCCGATTCGCTGTGGCTTACATCACGATTGCCGCGGTGATGACCGCCACCTTGATTGTCGTCGGCGTCCTGCACGTGCATCTGCGGACCTGGAATCACGGCATCTTGGCCCTGGAAGTGGCGCTGATCGTGGAGTTTGCCGTGTTCTGGCTGCTGCAGACCCTCGATTCCTGGAACGGCACATATCGCCCGGTGGTGCCCCGGGTCCCGATGCCTACCGCTGCCGGGCGCGCGCCCGCGTCGCCGCCGGGGTGAAGCGTGCGTTATGCTGGTCCCAACGCCGACGCGCAGTATCCGTCGGTACGTCGTGAAATCTTCTGGGAACTCACCGCATCTCGGTGAGCAGCACCGCCCACACGAACAGTTCTCGCGGCGATCGATTTTGCCCACCGGCAATCTCGCCACCCTGACTGCCATCTGACGGCGACCGCCGCACGCGATGACAGCAATGCCTGAAAGGCAACACCCTCTGTGACGAACGAACCCTGTTTTGCCGGCCTCGGCGTGCCCGCCGGTCTGGTCAAGACGCTTGCCGCGCAAGGCATTAGCGCCCCCTTCCCGATCCAGACCAAGACCCTTCCGGACTCGCTGGCCGGCCGTGACGTGCTGGGCCGCGGCAAGACCGGCAGCGGCAAGACGCTGGCGTTCAGCCTGCCGTTGGCCACCCGACTGACCGCGGGACGACGCCGGGCGGCCGCGCCGTCCGGGCTGGTCTTGGCCCCCACCCGGGAGCTGGCAACCCAGATCACCGCGACGCTGCAGCCGTTGGCCCAGGCCGCGGGCCTGTCCGTCACCACCATCTTCGGTGGCGTGTCGCAGTCGCGACAGGTCAGCGCCCTGCGCGCCGGCGTCGACATCGTGGTGGCCTGCCCCGGCCGGCTCGAAGATCTGATGCGGCAGGGCGAGATCAGCCTGAAGACAGTCGAGATCACCGTCATCGACGAGGCCGACCACATGGCCGACCTGGGTTTCCTGCCCGGCGTCACCCGCATCCTGTCGGCCACCCCGGCCGGCGGCCAACGCCTGCTGTTCTCCGCCACGTTGGACAACGGGGTCGACAAGCTGGTGAACAAGTTCCTGCGCGAGCCGGTTCTGCATTCCGTCGACGAGGCCAACTCCCCGGTCGCGGCGATGACCCACCACGTATTCCACGTCGGTGGCACCGACGAGAAGAGGAAGCTGGTGCAGTACCTCGCGTCGGGCACCGGCCGCCGAATCCTGTTCCTGCGCACCAAACATCAGGCCCGCAAGTTGGCCAAGCAGCTCACCGAGGCCGGCGTGCCGTCGGTGGACCTGCACGGCAACCTGTCCCAGCCGGCCCGCGACCGCAACCTGGCCGCATTCTCCAGCGGCGCGGCCCGGGTGTTGGTGGCCACCGACATCGCGGCGCGCGGAGTGCACGTCGACGACGTCGAACTGGTCGTGCATGTGGACCCCCCGATGGAACACAAGGCTTACCTGCACCGCTCGGGCCGTACCGCCCGCGCCGGCAACGCCGGCGACGTGGTGACGGTGGTCCTGCCCGAGCAGCGTCGCGACACCCGGTCGCTGTTGCAGAAGGCCGGTATTCGCGTCGAGCCGCAACTGGTGTCGGCCGATTCCGCCGCGGTGCGCGACCTCGTCGGCGAGATCGCCCCGTATCAGCGTCCCGCCCCGGTGGCCGCGCCCGCGGCTGCCCCGAACGGGTCCAAGCCGAGACGGCGCTCCGGCGGCGGTGCCAATGGGGGCCGCGGCGGGTCGCGCTCGGGCCATCAGGCGCCGGCCGCCGGCGGTGGTGGCCGCGGATCCCGTGGGGGTCGGGGCCGTCGCCCGCAGCGGGCCGCCTCGGCCTGACGGACAGTTCGGCGGGCCGACGACGGCGCTGCATTGCGTCGCCCTCGGCCCGACGGACGGGCTTTAGCGGAGGCCGCCCCGGCGCACCCGCAGCCTGCGAGCGGCCCATGTCACGCACATCCGGCCCGGTAGATACAGCTCGATCTGGCTCATTGCTCAGCCTCCTTTCGCTGCGAGATCCAGGCTAGGGCGACTTCCGCCCAATTTCTACTCGACTTACGTCTTTATCAGACTTAAGTGGGCGGTAAGCGGATCCTTGCCGGTTCGAACTTTGCTTGTTTCAATACAAAGATGCCGGCCCTCAGGCGCAACTCTGCCGCGCGCTCGGTCAGCGCCGGAGAAGTCTTCGCGCTGATCCGCGAGGGCGTGACGGCCACCCGCGCCGAGGTTCGTGAGGCGACCGGGCTGTCACGCACGGCGGTCGCGGCCCGCATCGCAGCGCTCGAAGGGCTCGGTCTGGTGACCGAACACGAAGAGGGCGCGTCGACCGGCGGTCGGCCGCCGACTCTGCTGCGCTTCGACGCCGCCGCCGGCGTCGTGCTGGCGGTCGCCATCGGACGCAGTCGTACCTGCCTGGCGGTCGCCGATCTGGCCGGGTCCATCCAGGCGCATCAGGAGGTGGACCTGGACGGCCGCGCGGGGCCCGAGGACCTGATGCCGCAACTGGTCAAGCGACTCGAGGCCCTCGTCGCCGAGTCCGGACACGACCTCACCGACATCCGCGGCGTGGGCCTGAGCCTGCCCGGGGCGGTGGACCAGACCCGCGGCGCCATCCTGAACTCCCCGATCATGAGCGGTTGGGACGGAGTCGAACTGGCACCGTTCTTCGCCGGCCTCACCGCCGCGCCGGTGCTCGTCGACAACGACGCCAACGTCATGGCGCTGGCTGAATGGCGCGGCCACCACCGTGGCATCGATGACCTGCTGATGCTCAAGCTCTCCACCGGCCTGGGCGCCGGCATCATCGCCGGCGGCGCGCTGCGCCGCGGTGCGGTGGGCGCCGCCGGTGAGTTCGGGCACAACAAAATCCCGGCGGCCCAAGGGCTTTTGTGCCGCTGCGGAGACACCGGCTGTCTGGAGGCGATCGCGGGCGGCTGGACCCTGGTGCGCGCACTGCAGGAGCACGGACACCCGGTCGGGCACATTCGCGACGTCGTGGAGCTGGCCAACCGTGGCGAGCCGGAGGCGCGCCGCCTGCTGCGCGACAGCGGCCGGCACATCGGCGATGCGGTCGCCGCGGCGGTGAACCTGCTCAATCCCGCCGTCGTGGTGGTGGGCGGCGATATGGCGCGTGCGTACGACTTTCTGGTGGCGGGCCTGCGGGAGACCCTGTACGGCGCCGCCACCGCTCTGGCCACCCGCGCGCTGCAGGTGGTCCCCACCTCCTACGGCGAAAGCAGCGCGGTCTTGGGTTCGGCCGCGCTGATCCTGCACCGCATCCTGTCCGCCGACGCCGTCGACGCGGCGCTGGCGCACCGTCGCTGACCAGCCTTTGCCCCCGGGGATGGACCGGAACCGACCCGTCTGGCAAGATTTGATCAAATATCGAAAATGCCCGTGATGCCGAGCTTGAGGACGACGTATGGACTTGGAGTGGTCGGAGAAGGACCGCGCGTTTCGCGATGAGGTGCGCGCGTTCCTCGATGAGAAGCTGACCCCGGATCTGCGCGAAGCGGGCCGCTTGATGACCAGCGTGTACGCCGACCACGAGGCCAGCATGGCCTGGCAGGCGATCCTGCACGAGCGGGGTTGGGCCGCCCCGGCCTGGCCGGTCGAACACGGCGGCTGCGACTGGACGCTGACCCAGCACTACATCTTCAGCCGCGAATCGCAGCTCGCCGGTGCGCCGTCGCTGTCGCCGATGGGCATCAAGATGGTGGCCCACGCCATCATCCGGTTCGGCACCGAGGAACAGAAGGCGTTCTTCCTGCCGCGGATCCTCACCGGTGAGGTCTTCTTCTGTCAGGGCTATTCGGAACCGGAATCCGGCAGCGACCTCGCCTCCCTGCAGATGGCGGCGGTGTCCGACGGTGATGACCTGGTGCTCACCGGCAGCAAGATCTGGACCACCCACGCCACCGAGGCCAACTGGATGTTCGCCCTGGTGCGGACGTCGCGCCTGGAACGCAAGCAACAGGGCATCACCTTCGTGCTGCTGGAGATGGACACCCCCGGCGTCGAGGTGCACCCGCTGGTGATGACCTCCGGCGAGGAGGTGCAAAGCCAGGTGTTCTTCGACGGCGTGCGCGTGCCGAAGGCCAACGTGCTCGGCCAGATCGACGACGGTTGGACCGTCGCGAAGTATCTGCTGGAGTTCGAGCGCGGCGGCGGCGCGACCGCCCCGGCGTTGCAGGTGATGGCGGAGGAAATCGCCACCGCCGCAACACATCAGCCCGGCCCGGACGGCGGTCCGCTGATCGAGGACCCGGCGTTCGCCCGCAAGCTGGCCGACGTCCGCATCCGCACCGAGGTGCTCGAGATCCTGGAGTTCCGGACCCTGGCCGTGGTCGCCGAGGGCGGCAATCCGGGACCCGCGTCCTCCATGCTCAAGGTGATCTCCACCGAGTTGAGCCAGGCCATCACCGAATTGGCGCTCGAGGCCGCGGGCCCGCGCGGCCGGGTCTACCAGCCGCACGCCACCCGGCCGGGCGGACCGGTGACCGAGTACGAGCCGCCGGCCGACGGTTACGTCAGCGGGCAGCCCTGGCAGGCGGTGGCGCCGCTGCGGTACTTCAACGACCGGGCCGGCTCGATCTACGCCGGCAGCAACGAGATTCAACGAAACATCCTCGCCAAAGCGGCGCTCGGGCTCTAGGGAAACTGGTCATGGAATTCAACCTCAGCAAGGAACAGGAACTGCTGCGCGACGGGCTCGCGAAGTTTCTCGACACCCGCTACGAGCTGGCGGCCAGCCGCAGCGCGGCCAAGACCGGCGCCGGCTGGCAGCCCGAGATCTGGCGATCGTTCGCCGAGGAACTGGGCATCCTGGGCGCCACCTTCGACGAGTCGGTCGGCGGCATCGGCGGTGGCGCCGAAGAGATGATGGTCATCACCGAGGAGCTGGGCCGAGCCCTGGTGGTCGAGCCCTACGTCAGCACCGTGGTGGTCGGCGGCGGTCTGCTGACGCGCGCCGACACCGCCGCGGCGCGCGCGGTGCTCGAGCAGATCGTCGAGGGCACGGCCGTCGTCGCGCTCGCCAACCTCGACACCACCGGGCCGGCGACCGCCGAATCCGGCGGCGACGGTTGGGTTCTCACGGGCGCGAAGTCGGTGGTGCTGGACGCGCCACTGGCCACCCATCTGCTGATCACCGCCGACACCGCCGAGGCCACGTCGCTGTTCCTTGTCGAGTTCGACGCCTCGGCCCCGCCGGCCGGCCTGACCGTGCACGCCTACCGGACCATCGACGATCGCCAGGCCGCAGACCTGGCATTCGACGGCCTGCGCCTGCCCGCCGACGCGATGCTGTGCGTGGCCGAGCCGTCCCTGGCGCGCGCGCTGGACGAGGGCGCGGCCGCGGTCGCGTCCGAGGCGGTGGGCTGCATGCGAAAGGTGTTGGCGGACACCGTCGAATACTGCAAGCAGCGCCAGCAGTTCGGCCAGCCGATCGGCAGCTTCCAGGTACTGCAGCACCGGATGGTCGACATGTACATGGAACTCGAGCAGGCCGTGGCGGCGGTCTATCTGGCGGTGCTGAACCTCGACGCCGAACCGGCGACCCGGGCCCGCGCCGTCTCGGCCGCCAAGGCGACCGTCGGGCGCGCCGCCCGGTTCATCGGACAGAACGCGGTCCAGTTGCACGGCGGCATGGGAATGACCGAGGAACTGGCCATCGGCCACTACTTCAAGCGCCTCACCGCCGTGCAGTACGAGTTCGGCACCACCGACTACCACCTGGGCCGGTACGCACAGCTGTCGAAGTAGCGCCTACTAGAGGTTGAACCGGCCCGCGAACCCGCGCAGCGGAAGGTCCGCACTGGTGAGCAGTCCCGGCGGTGCGGCCACCACCCGCTCCAGCGAGTTCAGGGCCGGCAACCCGGTGACGGTCATGCCGATCGAGGCGAACGCCGTCGGGTCACCAAGGTCCACACCGGGTTTCGGGAAGATCATGTGCTTGTTGTAGACGCACGGGTCCCCGGCGATCTTGGTGATGTAGCAGCCCTTGATGTCCCAGTGCGGGTCGGTGAACGGCGTCATCTGCCATTCCAGGTGGGTCTCGATGCGGGGCACCCCGTCGACCATGCCCTGGTATTTGATGTAATTGCCGCCCAGTGAACCCTTGGGCAGCTGATACCAGCCGAGGTCGACATCCTTGGTGCAGGCGCCCAACTCGGCGCTGAAGACCACCTCGTCGAGTTCGAGTTCGAAGCAGTCGGCCATCATCAGCACGCTGTCGGCGAAGACTCGGGTGTACTTCTCCAGCATGCCCGGGATCTCCGGGTCGTCGACCGGTCGGCCATAGCCCACCTCGATCCAGGTGTCCCGGGAATGGTGGCAGGACACGTCGACGGACTCGATGGTGGTGACGTTCTCGATGTCGGCGACGTCGGCCGAACACACCACGCCCAGAATCTGATTGACCCCGGGATTCATGCCGGTGCCGTAGAACGTGGCCCCGCCCTTGGCGCACGCCTCGGCCAGCAGCGTGCTGACCGGCTTGCCCGACGGGTGCGGGTGGTTGGTGTCGCGGTGCCAGCCGGTGATCCAGTCGGCTGTCGTGACGATGTTGATCCCCGCCTCGAGGACTCGCACGTAGAGGTCCTCGTCGGGAAAGACGCCGTGGAAGGTGAGCACGTCGGGCTTGGCGGCGATGATCTCCTCCACCGTCCCGGTGGCACGCACCCCGACGGGTCCGATCCCGGCCAGTTCGCCCACGTCGCGGCCGATCTTGTCCGGCGTATAGCAGTGCACACCGATCAGGTCGATGTCCGGGCGGTTCTGGATGCGCTTGATCATCTCGGTGCCGACGTTGCCGGTGGCGACCTGGAAGACCCTGATGGGGCGGTGGGACATCGTGACTGCCTTTCTAGGTGCGGCCGGCCAGCTCGGCGGCACTGCCACCGCGCCCGTCGGGATAGAACTGTTTGGCCCAGTTGCGGATGGCGGTGAAGCCCTGATATTCCGAATTGGCCAGCGCGGGCGGATCGGAGTACCGCTGATGCGCCCAGATGTGGATGTCCTGGCTGAACTGCCGGATCACCTCGTGGCCGAACTCGGCGGCCTTGGCCGCGGCGCGTTCGGGGTCGCGGGTGGCCGAATCCCCTTGCGGGCGGCCGATGTACACCATGAACCGCACATCGGAGGTGAACTCGTCGACGGGGGTGATCGCGGAGATGGTGCGGTTGTCGATCATCCCCCAGCTCTTGGTGACCGCGATGCCCAGCCCGCCGTTGATGGCCTCGACGCCGCTGTTGACGTCCTCGATCTTCTGCCCGTCGTCACCCTCGAAGGTGATGGTGAAGTCGACGAAGGACACCGGCGCCTCGAAGTCATGCCGGGTGAACACCGGCACGATCGGCGTCTGGTGCACGTACTTGAAGTGTGCGAAGTCCACGCCGTTCTCCAGCACGTACTGCGGGTGCATCTCCAGGCCCCGGCGGAACAGGCGCTGCTGCGGGTAGTAGTCGGCCGCGGCGCTGCCGTCGTCGAAGGCCGCAAACACGTCGGGCGCCTCGAAATACGGTTCGCGGCCCTCGATGTCGTGCCAGATGTAGACCGATTCGTTGCGTTCGACCACCGGGTAGACCTTGATGCGCCGGCCGCGATTGGGGCGGTCCTCGTAGGGGATACACACGTTGCGGCCCTGTTGGCTCCACTGCCAGCCGTGAAACGGGCACTGCAGCACCTCCCCGACCACCGTTCCGCCGTAACCCAGGTGGGCCCCCAGATGCTCGCAGTAGGCGTTCATCACGGTCAGCTGCCCAGACTCCGCGCGCCAGGCGATCATCTCCTGGTCGAAGTACTTCATCGGATGCACCGCGCCCACGGCGATCTCGTCCGACCATGCGACCTGGAACCACCCAGTGGGTTTCATCGACAACGGTGGCTTGGCCATCGGCCAAATGATAGTGGGAGCGATCACAAAATAGTAGGGGGCACTGTGAAATGAGCCCGGGCGGCTACCATCAGGGGTTATGACCGCCGCAGGAACCGAGGGAAGGCGCAGCAATCGGCGCGGCATCGCCACCCGGGAGAACATGCTCGAGGCCGCGGTGCGCTGCCTGGCCTCCGGCGATCCGGGGGCGGTCTCGGCGAGTCGGATCGCCAAGGAGATCGGCGCCACCTGGGGCACGGTGAAGTACCAGTTCGGCGATGTCGACGGGTTCTGGGCCGCGGTGCTGCACCACACCGCCGAACAGCGCGGCGAGCTACCGGTGCGGACGGACGCGGACCTGCCGCTGCGCGAGCGCGTGTCCGCCATCATCGAAACCCTCTACGCCGGACTGACATCGAGCCACTCGCGGGCCATCGAGAACCTGCGGGCCGCCCTGCCCAGCGACGCCGGCGAGTTGCGACGCCTGTATCCGCGCACCGCCGCCGAACTGTCGACCTGGGGCGACAGCTGGTTGCAGTCATGCGAGCGGGCGTTCGCCGATCTGGACGTGGACGCCGCGCGGGTGCGTGAGGTGGCGGCCTTCATCCCCGGCGCCATGCGCGGCATCGTGTCCGAACGTCAGCTCGGCAGCTTCTTCGATCTCGACGAGGCCCGCCGCGGGCTCACCAACGCCATCGTCGCCTACCTCGAGCACTCGGGCCGCCGCGTCAACCCGTGACCGAGCGCTCCAGTGCGGCAAGCGAATCCACCAGGTAGCTCTCGTCGAACGGCGGCATTCCGCCGACCATGTCCCGAAAGCTCTGCGGGGTCCCGGCCCAGTCGTAGGTCAACGTGACCTCGGTTCCGGATCCGTTGGCCGCCAGGTCGTAGCGCCAACTCCACCCGCCCGGCTGGTGGTTGCCGTCCTCGTCGAGAGTGCCCGGCAGCCATCCGATGGAGCGGTCGGCCTCGAACACATCGACCACGTTGTGCATCACGTAGTGTCCGCCGGCGAACTCCAAGAACATGTTCATCGCGAACGTCTCGCCCACGCCGGCGATGCGCCGCGGCTCCACCGCGTCCCGGACCCAGTCGCTGGGCTCGATGTCACGGTGCCGCGCCGGGTCGGACAGCACGGCGAAGACCTGCGCTGGCGAGGCGGCGATGGTCCGCGTGAGGACGAACCGCTCCTTGTGGTCATCGCTCATGCGCTGACCCCCTCGCCGTAGAGCCGCGCGACGTCCGGCGAGTCCAACCACTTGGAATACGTCGGGGACTTCGGCCAACCCTCGGGCGAGTCCTGCCACTCCTCCTGGCGTCCCCACGGCAGCAGGTCGACCAACGCGAAGGTGTAGCTGAGTTGTTCGGTGCCACGTCCGTTGGTGCGCCAGGTCCGGTAGACGGTGTCGCCGTCGCGCAGGAACACGTTGACCGCGAAGCCCTCGTTGGGTGCGGCGTCGACGTCGGCGCCGAATGTGCTCTGCGCCGACGAGTACCACGGCATTTTGTTGCCGACCCTGTCCCGGTAGGCCAGCGCCTCCTCGATGGGCCCGTTGGTGACGATGACGAACCGGGCGTCGTAGTTGGCCAGGAAATCCAGCCGGGTGTACTGCGAGGTGAGACCGGTGCACCCGCCGCACTGCCACTCGGCGCCGTCGGTCCACATGTGGTGGTAGGTGATCAGTTGGGAGCGGCCGCCGAACACGTCGGCCAACCGGACGGGCCCGTCCTCCCCGATCAGCGTGTATTCGGGCATCCGCACCATGGGCAGTCGCCGGCGCTGCGCGGCGATCGCGTCCAGTTCGCGGGTCGCGGCCTTCTCGCGTCGCCGCAGCTCAGCCAGCGCGGTGGCCCAGGTCTGCTGATCGACCACCGGCGGCATGGATTCGCTGTTCATGAGGCCTCCTGCATGAGTTTCGTAGCGCTACAGGGATTGACCGCCCGCTGCCCGGATACTCATCGCCGGGTCTGGAAAAAGGGGGTACCGAGGAGGTCTTGTCACCTCAGAACATAGGATGCCCTAACCTCGGATCAGCGGTTTTCGCGGAAAGAGAGGATCGATGATGATCTGCAGCGACGAAGGTGGCGGGCAATGAGCGAGCTTCGTGATGCCGCCGGATTGCGGATCCTGATTGTCGGTGCCTCCTCGGGCATCGGCCACGCAGTCGCGCGCCGCGCCGCGCAGCGCGGCGCCACCGTGGCGGTCGCGGCCCGCCGGGTGAACCTGTTGACCGAGCTGGCCGAGTCCATCGGGGGCACGGCGTTCGAACTCGACGTCCAGGACGCCAAGGCCATCGCCAAGGTGGTGCCGCAGGCCGCCGAGGCGCTCGGCGGCACCATCGACGCCGTGCTGTTCACCAGCACCGTCGTCCCGTTCGCCTACATCGAGGACACCGACGTCGCCACCTGGCTGCACGCGTTTGCGGTCAACGCCCTCGGCGCCAATCACGTCCTGCGCGCGGCCCTGCCGCATCTCAGCGAGAACGGGGTCGCGCTGATCACCTCCAGCCGCGACGTGGGCAACCCGCGGGCCGGCGTGGCGGCCTACGACGCCAGCAAGGCCGCCCTCGACGAGATCCTCAACGCGTGGCGCAGCGAGCACCCGGAACTGTCGGTGATCCGCGTGGGCATGGGCCCCACCGAGGACACCGAGATCCTGCGCGGCGCGGACCGCGACCTGCTCGAGGAACTCTTCAAGTCGTGGGTGGAGCACGGGCAGCTGCCCGCGCAGATGTCGGAACTCGACGACGTAGCCAACACCCTGGTGTCCCTGGTGACCGCGGCGTACGCGAATCCCAGCGTGGTGCCGGAGATCGTGCAGCTGGCGCCGCGCATCCGCAAGCGGTCCTCGAAGGAACCCACCGGGTCCTGACTGCATCGATCAGATCTCGGTCTTCGGCAATCCGCGCCCGCAGACCGCAGCGACTCGCTACCGTTCTGGCCAATCAAAGGGGATGAGATGAAGTTCTGTGCGCCGATCGCGGCTTCTGTGTTGCTGGCCGGTGGACTCGCGCTGGCCGGCCCCGCAGCGGCGGCCGACGACACCACCGAAACCTGGTCGATGCCCGACGTCACCGGGAAGACCCTGGCGCAGGCCGAGGCCGCCGTCGCCGCCCTCAGTGACGACGTCAGGTTCCGCATGGTCTCCACAGATATGACCGGCTACGCGCGCCAGCAACTGAGCGCCCCGAACTGGACGGTCTGCGCCACGGCGCCCCGCCCCGGCGGCACCGTGACCGCCAAGACCACGGTGATCTTCGGCGTCGTGCGGTTGCACTCCGAGTCCTGCTGACAACCTGGCGCGCTCTTCTCGGCGCGCGGCTCACAGTGAGCTGCCATAGGCTGCCGCCATGGTGAACTTCCCCGCATCGCTGGCCGGCCTGAGCGCCGCCCTGCTCGCCGGCGGGCTCCTGCTCGCCGGCCCCGCCGCCGCCGACGACCCCGAATTCGAGATGCCCGACGTCGTGGGCGGCACCCTGGAAGAAGCCGAGGCCCAGGTCGCGGACCTCAGCCCGGATATCGCCTTCGAGACCGAGGATCTGACGGGCCAGGGCCGCGAGGTGCAGAGCCCCGCCAACTGGACCGTCTGCGCGACGGCACCGGAGGCCGGCGAGACCCTCACCGCGGAGTCCACCGTCGGGTTCGTCGTCGTGCGGCAGTACGAAGAGTCCTGCGACTGACCGGTTTTCCGCCCTTGCGATGAGTTTCGGGTGCTGCCGGGGTCTACCGGACGAGGGGTGCACCCGCACCACGGAAGGTCGGAAATCATGGTCATCGTCGCCGGACACATCACCGTCGAACCTGCCCACCGCGATTCCATGTCGGTGGCCGAATACGGCGCGACGGAAATCACCACCGGCCGCTAGCCCAGTCCGCCTCGGCTGTCAATCCGTTGTCAACTTCCTGTGGATGACTTACCCTCACGTCAGTTGGTTCGTCTTTGGGGGGTTTGGCCATGTTTCGTCCATTTGTTGCTGCTGTCGTCATCGCCGGAGTCGCGATCCTGGCCGCGCCGGTCGCCGCGGCCGCGCCGTTCAAGAACTGCACCGAGGCCCGTTCCAACGGTTACAGCAATATCCCGTCGAGTTCGGAGTACTACGGTCCCCACCTGGACCGCGACGGCGACGGGATCGGCTGCGAGAGCTAGCGTTTCGCGGTGCGCGCGCTGCTGTTGAGCCTCCTTGGAGTCGTGGCCCTGACCGGACTGCTCGGCGCCCCGGCGGCCGCGGCGGACCCGGTGGCGGTCACTGCGACGGTGCTGCGGGTGGTCGATGGCGACACCATCGACGTCCGCGACGATCATCGCGGCCGGTTGCGCATCCGGGTGCTGGGCATCGACACCCCGGAGACCAAGAAGCCGGGCTACACGGTGGGCTGCGGGGGCCCGGAGGCCACCGAGTTCGCGCGCACCCACCTGCTGGGACAACGCGTCGCCATCGTGTACGACGCCACCCAGGGCATGCACGACCGCTTCGGCCGCACGCTGGCGTATCTGGTCAAGGCCGACGGCTGGGACTACTCGGTGGAGGCCGCCCGCGCGGGGCGGGCACGCGCCTACGTCTACGGCGGCCGACCGGTGCAGCGCCACCCGCAGATCGCCGCCGCCGAGCGTGAGGCCAAGGCCGCCGGGCGTGGGCTGTGGGGCCCGCCGTGCCACGGCGCGACCGCCTCGGTCCGCCGCTGAGTGAAGCCGAGCGTTCGCCGGCGGAAAACGACGGTGACGCGACGGGCAGACGGTCCTAGACTGCACTTCAAGAGGGTCGGTGAAGTGTGAGGGGGCCTTCTCATGGCACATACAGTTCTACGTTGCGCGGTCGCCGTCGCGGCCCCGGCCGCGGCGCTGGCGTTCGGCGCGGCCGTCGCGCCCGCGGTGAGCAACGCGACGGAGTGTGGGTGGGGAACCGTCTACGATGCGCCGTCGAATACCTGCGTGGCGGCTCAACCCCCGCCGCCGCCACCGGCCCCACCGCCGGCCTGGAACGGTGACATCACGCCCTACTTCTCGGTGGGCGCCTGCATACCGATCCCGATCCCGTTCGCGCCGTCGATCTGCGCCGGCATTTAGGGCAATCTTGTTGGGGGTCTTGGTCAACGAACAGCACGGGTAAGGGGGCCGTTGCCAGGTTCGGGTAGTAGTGTCCCGCGCACCGGGCGAGAGGTGGGGGGAAGTATGGCTGACGCGCATCGACATTGGAGCACGCCGGCCGCGATGGCCATTCCGGAGGGCGGCTACTTCGAGCTGGAGCGGGGTCGCTACGGACCGGTCTTCCCACGCACGCCGGCATGCTACGGATTTTCGATCATCGCCAAGGTGAAGGACGGCCGCGAGGACGCCATCCGCGAGCACGGCAAGACCATCGAGGCGGCCGTCGCCGAATCACCCGAGTTCCTTGCGCCGCTGCGGCTGCATTACCTGCGGTGGTTGCTGTTCGACGTCGGGTCCGGCCTGCACTTCCAGTACCAGGGCATTTTCGACACGGACTTCGACAAATACACCGAGGACGCGGTGCAGCTGTTCGGCCAGAGCGGCATCAGCACGGTGTTCACCAACCTCGAGGACTTCCCCGAAGACTGGCGGGAGAACCCGGAGGCGTTCGTGAAGTTCGTTCGCGAACACCACTTTCCGAGCTTCTTGGAGTACGGCGAATATCCGTATGTGACGGCTGAGGAGATCAAGAAGGCACTGCGGCTCAAGGACGCCTTCTCCGCCATGCTCGACCAGATGCAGTAACCCAGCCGGGAGCCGCTGCACATGCTCGAACTCGAAGACATTCAGCACATTCTGTTGACCCGTACCCCGGCGATGACCGGACGCTACGAGTTCCTGTCGTTCGACGACCCGGCCAGCGGCCGGGCGTGGCTGTCGGAGCTGATCGAGCGCGTGGACTCGGCCGCCGCGGCGATGGCATCGATGGACAGCACCGAGCGGTGGATCACGTTGGCGTTCACCTGGAACGGGCTGCGGGCACTCGGCGTACCGGAGGACGCGCTGGCCAGTTTCCCCGACGAGTTCCGGGAAGGCATGGCCGCCCGCGCGGACATCCTCGGCGACACCGGCCGCAACGCACCCGAGCACTGGCTGGGCGGCTTGGCCGACGACAAGCTGCACGCCATCGCGATCCTGTTCGCCCGTACCGAGGCCGAACACCGGCGCTGCGTCGGCGAGCATGACAAGCTGCTCGCCCGCACTCCCGGCGTGCGATCGCTGTCGTTCCTCGACCTCAACGCGACCCCGCCGTTCAACTACGCCCACGACCACTTCGGCTTCCGGGACCGCCTGTCGCAGCCCGTGATCGAAGGCTCCGGCGAGGAGCCGACGCCGGGATCCGGCGCCCCGCTCAAGCCCGGCGAATTCATCCTGGGATACTCCGACGAGGTCGGACCGCCGGTCAACCAGCCCGAACCGCAGCGGCTGTCGCGCAACGGCAGCTACCTGGCCTATCGCCGGATACAGGAGCACGTCGGGCTGTTCCGGGAGTATCTGCGGCGCCACGCCGACACCGCCGAGGCGCAAGACCTGCTGGCCGCGAAGTTCATGGGCCGTTGGCGCAGCGGCGCGCCCCTGGTGCTGCGCCCCGACCGCGACGATCCCGAGCTGGGCGCCGATCCCCTGCGCAACAACGACTTCGACTACAAGACGATGGACCCGCACGGGTACGCCTGCCCGCTGGGCGCGCATGCCCGGCGGCTCAATCCCCGCGACACCGCCCACAACATGAATCGGCGCAGGATGATTCGCCGTGGCGCCACCTACGGCCCCGCGCTCCCCGACGGCGCGCCCGAGGACGGTGCGGACCGCGGCATCGCCGCATTCATCATCTGCGCCAGCCTCGTCCGTCAGTTCGAGTTCGCCCAGAACGTGTGGATCAACGACGCCTCGTTTCACGAACTGGGCAACGAACACGACCCCATCTGCGGAACCCAGGACGGCACGCTGGATTTCACCATCCCGAAGCGACCCATCCGCAAGGTGCTCACCGGTCTGCCCGCCTTCACCACCCTGCGGGGTGGGGCGTACTTCTTCCTGCCGGGCATCAACGCCTTGCGGTACCTGGCCGCCCTGGACAGTTGAGGATTCCCATGAACACCCCGGTGCCGGCGCGCACGTACAACCAACACCACATCGCGCGCCACCACGACGGGCGCCGGCGGATCAGCATCTACTGGACGTGGAGCTATCCCTGGGAGGCGCAGCGCGATCCGGCCGAAATCTACAACCGGTTCTCGACGATCACCGAAGTCCGCAATGTCGCGTGGCCCAGCTACGAGACCGCGCAGTACGACGCGGCGCACTTCCTGCAGGGCATCGCCGGAACGCTGGAACTGTTCCACCGCTCCACCCTGACGTTTCAGCAGTTGGCCCAGGAGGTCACCGGGCACGCCGTGGCGGTGTTCCAGCGGGTGGACCAGGCCGGGTACACGCTGCCCCTCGATGAGCGGATCCTTGCCGACACCGACACCCTGATGGTGTTCGGGCTCGACCACCTGTTGTCGGGGCAGGAAGCCGCGCCCGAGGAGGTGGCCGCGCTGCAGGAGTGGCTGGCCCGGGAGGGCACCTGCCTGCTGCTCGCCCCGCATCACGACGTCGGGTTCACCGACGACCCGGCACAGCGGCAGGTCGAGTACGAGCATCACGGCGACCGCCTGGTCCCGCGCCAGCAGCGTTTCGGCCAGTACACCCGCTCCCTGATGCGCGCGCTCGACGTGCCCGTGCACAACATCTGGGGCCTGCGACCCGCCGTCGTCGGAGGCACCGGAGATATTGCGCCCATCACCGGATTCCGCGACCTCGACGACCCGGGACTGCTCGGCGAGGTGACCACGTTCAGCTTCCATCCGCACCTGCCGCACTACGAACTCACCGCACCGGAAGGCGACGGGTTACGGGTCCTGGCGCGCCAGCGTGTCGACCCCGGCCGGGCGCACCCGTTCACCGACGCCGGCAACACCGACTTCAATGCCCTGATCTGGATGCCTCCGTCGGGCGCACGCGCCGGCGACATCGTGCTGATCGACTCCACGCACTTCACCACGCTGTTCGGCGGCACCGACAGCCTGCGTCATCTGTGGCGCAACCTCGCGACCATGGGGTGAACATCGGCGACAATGGTCGCTGTGTTCACCGTGCTGGCGTTTGTGATCCCCGCGTGCGTCTACCTCGCGCTGCGGCCGCTGTCCTCGGTGCCCAGCGCGCGGGTGCGCGCGGCGATCGCGGCCCTGGGTGCCGCGGTCATCTGGGCCACCGCGGTGCACAGCGAGCCCGGTAGCGGTACGTTCCTCATCCAGCTGGTGTGCGGCGCACTGCTTGTTGTGGTCGCAGGCGCGTTGTTGGTGAAGGGGCGAGAAGGTTGACCACCGCGGTGTTGTACGGGGCGGCGTTCGTGGTTCCGGCGGTCATCTACTTCGCCATGGAACCCCGGAAATCTACGCGCGAAGCCCAAATACGCGCAGCGGCAATCTTGTTCGGCGTTGCGGTGTTCTGGGGATCTGCAGTCTTCAGCTACTCGCAGGGCAGCACCGAAGTTGTGATACTGGTCTGCAGCGTCTTCATGGTCCTCGCGGCGGGCCTGATCTTGGTGAAGGGGCGGCAACCTCCACCTGGCTGAAAACCCTTTTGCGGTAGGCGGTTTGGTTCTCGGTCATCGCACCGCCGCGGCGCCGACGAGCGGGCGGCAAGCCGGGGTGACCGACGGCGCGTACACGGTGGCGCCGCACGCACAGGTCCAGGTGGTGTGGCCGCCGCGGCAGGAACAAGGCTGATGCCCAACGAGCATCCGGCCCGGGGTGAGTCTGTGGCCGGCGGGGCAGCGTTGCGGTGGCCGGGCGATCCAGCCGCCGGTGGTTGATCTGACCAACTCCCCCACGGCCGTCATGACGCCAGGATAGGCCCCGGAGCCGACAGCGCCGCCCCGACCTGGAGTGCCCTCATCTCCGGGTCGGGGCGGCGAAGCTGTCGACGATTAGGCGGCGTTGTCGCTGCTAGACGTCGAGTCCTTCTTGTCGTCCTTCTTGTCCTGGCCGGTCAGCTTCTTCACACCGTTGTTGATGTCCTTACCGAGACGCTCGACACGGTTCTGGACGTTGTCACCGACCTGCTTGGCGGCGCCCCCGAGGTCCCCCTTGCGGAGGTTCTCGGCCACCTTCGCGTTGCGCTCACTGGCCTTGCGAAGACTGTTCTGTGTCTTGGACAGTCGCTCGTCCGTGGCGTCCCGCAGCGCTTCACGCTGCTTCTTCAAGGAGTTGGCGACCGACTTGGCGCCCTGCTCCTTCTCGCCGTCGGACAGCAGGTCCTTGCTGACGTCGAGGCCCTGCTTATCGACGGCCTCCTGGAACACATTTTCCTGAGACTGCTTGGGATCCTCGACCTCAAGCGCCGGCGGTTGCGAGGTGGCGGCTGCAGGAACGTCCGCCGCGATCTCGGGCCCACTCGACTTCGCCATCAACGCATTGGACGTCTCGCCTTCGTTGACGGCGTTGCCGACTGCGTTGCCGATGCCGTTGTCCAGCGGCTCAGTGAGGTCGTTGACAAACCGGTTGACATCCAGCATTGGGCCTTCGAGGTCGACGATCGGGTTCGCCGCCCCGGCCTTCAACCCGTCGCGGATAACCTTGTTGACCTCAGCCTGCGCGTCGTCGAGAAGCTTCGTAACCTGCTTCAACGGCTCCTGAACATCGTTGATGATCGGGTTCAGCACGGCCATGACCTGGTTGAGGCCGTCGCGGATGATCTTGGCCAGCGGTACGGCGAGGCCGTTGTCGTAGAGCAACTGGGTCAGCGTGTTGTTGCCGAACAGTTCCAGGCTGTTGCCCTCGGGATTCAGCAGGTTTGCGTTCAGCCCGTCCACGAACTCGTTGAGCAGGGTCTGCGGAACTTCCAGGCCCTGAGTGAAATTGATCGGGTTTTCCCAGAAGTACGCCTGGTTGCCCGCCGACTTGAAGTCGCGAACAAAGGAGTAGACACCGTCACCATCGGTGTCGGTGACCTGCACGTCCTGGTAACCGGTCGCCACCAGAGTCCGCAGGGCCTGCTCGAAGGACGAACTGACCGGGGTGCTGATGTCGAAGCCCGGGAAGTAGCTCAGCGTGCGGGGCAGGAACTGCACCGGCTCCAGCAGCGGTAGGTTGCCGGAATCATAAGTGATGTAAAGATTTCCGTCGGTCTCGCTGACGTTGATCTTGAGCATACCGAGGGAGTCCAACAACCCACCCAGGATGTCCCCGTCCAGGATCTGCGTGATCGTCGAGGGGATCAGGTAGGTCGGCATCACGAAGCCGACGCCGCTGTTGGCCCAGGCGACCGGGTTCCAGATGGTGCTCGGCGCGTCGGAAAGCAGGTCGTACGCGGCGGTGATGTCCCAGACCGTGACGTTGCCGTCGTATTCCGTGATGGTGACTTCAGCCAAGTCGATGTCCGGGAGTAAGGGTAGATCGATACTGATGTCGATCGTTTCCTCTACCGGGTTCCCTCGCCCGTCCACATTTGCCAGGTTCAGCCCCACGAGTTGCGAGAGCGGATTCAGCATGGCGACGATGCCGCCGCCGGGACGCGAGGTATTGCGGATCAGGATGCCGAGAATCGCTGTGTCTTTGAACGCCGCATCCTTGAGGAAAGTCGGCGAGGCGAGCGCGAAGTTCGTCCCCCCAAGACCCCAGGCCGGGATCACTGCAAGCTTGTCTGCCTCGGAAAGAAATGCTCCTACCTCTAAACCGGGGAACCCTGGGATAAGGAAACCGAGAAGATCGTTCAGCAGCCCCGATTCAACTTCCGCAGATGTTCCGGGGACGTTCAAGGGCAGGTCGGCTACTAGATCGAGGTAAGGGAGGACCTCAGCTGGGAGATCAATGCCGAGCCCGGCAAGAATTGGCGCCAGGGCGTCGAGATTCTCCGCATTGAGCAACACCGTCTTCAGCGCGGAAAGTAGGAGTTGGGTCTCTCCGAGACCTCCGTCCAGCGACGCCGCAGCGTCGATGATTCCGGCGGGGCCGAAGCCCGGCACCCGAGCGTCAATCGGGAACGGCAAGGTGTCGAGAACACCACGGATGGTCCCGATCACGCCCGCCAACTCCGCCTGGCCCAGCAGGTTCGCCAAGTTCTCCAGCGAGTTGAGCGCCGCGTCCGGATTGCCGAGACCCGCCAACCGCGCCACTTGGAACAGCGGGCCGGTCGGATAAATACCGATGCTGGCCAGCAGGTCGATCTCTTCCTGGCTCAGCTGGTTGGAAACCGTGACCTCGTTGCGGTCGGCCAACACCGCTTCGGCTGCCAACCCGGCTCCGCCGAAGGTCAGTGCGGCGGTGACGCCGATGGCGCCGGCAGTAACGGCGGCCGCCTTGGCCTTGCGCAGCTTGGGCGGAGTGGGTGCTGAGTTCATGAGAGCTCCGTTGCTGGTGTGAGCTTGATTACAACAATTGCTTCACCCTAGCAAAGAAAATCTCAGATTCATCTCAGGTTGGACAACATCCGAAATCCGCATAGCCAGGAAAAACACTGGAGACGCAGCGTAGCGCCCCTTCGATACCTGAGAATGCGAAGACGACTGTGTAACCGCAACTACGTTGCTACGAAAACCGCAGCGACGGCCGACAGGGCCGCGGTCCCACCGGCAGGGCAGCGCCACTTTCACCGATGCGAACACCAACTTAGCGGACGCGCTCCTCGACGGCCCACAACACGGTCACGCCGCGGCGATCGCGCCGCGCTCGAGTTCCCGCAGGGCACTGCGCAGGCCTCGCCGCTTCCCGGTGGCGGGATCGACGCCGAAGCTCTCCCGCACCCCGTCGCGGATGCGGAACTTCAACTCGGAGTTGGTCTCGGGGGCGTCATCGGAGCTGGCCTTGAGCAGCTTGTCGGGCAGGGCGAGCTTGGCGATGGTCCGAAACGACTGCAGGTACTGCCCGACCAGCGAACCCGTGGTGTAGGGCAGGTCGTACTTGTCGCACAGCGCGCGCACCCGCTCACTGATCTCGGCGTAGCGGTTGCTCGGCAGGTCGGGGAACAGGTGATGTTCGATCTGGTAGCAGAGGTTGCCGCTCATGAACGCCATCAGCGGGCCGGCGTGAAAGTTGGCTGACCCCATCATCTGTCGCAGGTACCACTCGGCCTGGGTCTCGTTGTCGTACTCCTCTTGGGTGAATTTCTCGGCACCGTCGGGGAAGTGCCCGCAGAAGATCACCGTGTAGGCCCAGTAGTTGCGGATCAGGTTCGCCACGGCATTGGCGGCCAGGGTGTGCTTCCAGTTCCGCCCGGCCAGCGCCGGGAACACGATGTAGTCCTTGCCGACCTGCTTGCCCACCTTCTTGCCGATGATCCGCAGGTCCTTGCGCACCTCGGCCAGCGACTTCTCGCCCTTGCGGTACCTGGTGGTCTCCAGCCCGTGGGCGGCCACGCCCCACTCGAACAGCGTGCCGAGCAGCAGGTTGTAGATCGGGTTGCCGATCATCCACCGTTCCCAGCGCTGGTCGCGGGTGAGCCGCATGATGCCGTAGCCGATGTCGTCGTCGAGTCCGACGACGTTGGTGTACTTGTGGTGGATGTAGTTGTGGGACTTCTTCCAATGCGTGCTGGGCGCGGTGGTGTCCCATTCCCATTCGGTGGAGTGGATCTCCGGATCGTTCATCCAGTCCCACTGGCCGTGGATGATGTTGTGCCCCAACTCCATGTTCTCGATGATCTTCGCGGTGCCCAGCATCGCGGTGCCTAAGCACCAGGCCACCTTGTTGCGGCTGGCGAACAACACGGCGCGACCGCCGACGGCCAGCGCGCGCTGCAGTTGGATGGAACGACGGATGTAGCGGGCGTCGCGCTCGCCGCGCGATTCCTCGATGTCGGTGCGGATGGCGTCCAGTTCGCGTGCCAGCGACTCCACATCCTCGTCCGTCAGGTGCGCGTAACGTTTGATGTCGGTGATGGCCACAGGTTCTCCCCTAAATCTTGAGCGTGCAGTCCCCCGAGGCGGTGGACACGCAGGTGTTGATCCGGTCCCCCGGCCCGTGTTCGTCGCCGGACCGGAAATCCCGCACGTGACCGTCCTCCAGCGGCAGCACACAGGTCTGACAGATCCCCATCCGGCAGCCGAACGGCATCTGGATGCCGACCTTCTCACCGGCCTCCAGAAGTGAGGTGGCACCGTCGATCTCGACGGTCTTGTCCGAGATCGCGAAGGTGACCGTGCCGCCCTCGCCGCCCTTGTCGGTGCGGTCGATGGTGAATCGCTCGGTGTGCAGGTCCTCCGACAAGCCGGCGGCATCCCACACGGATTCGACCGTGTCGAGCATGGGTGTCGGACCACACGCCCAGGTGGGTCTTTCCCGCCAGTCCGGCACCAACTCGTCGAGGCGGTCGAAGTCCAGCTTGCCGTCCTGCTCGGTCAGTTGCAGATGCAGGCGGTAGCCGGGCTGGCTCACCTCCAGGGCCCGCAGTTCGTCGTGGAAGATGACGTCGCTCGCCGACGGCGCCGAGTGCAGGTGCACGATGTCGGGGCTCTGGCCGCGGGCGGTCAGCGTGCGCAGCATCGCCATCAGCGGCGTGATGCCGCTGCCGGCGCTGACGAACAGGACCTTGTCCGGCGGCGGATCGGGTAGCGCGAAGTCACCTTTGGGGGCCGCGAGCCTGACGATGGTTCCCGGCCTGACGCCGCTGACCAGGTGGGTGGACAAGAACCCCTCCGGCGTCGCCTTGACGGTGATGGTGATGTGTTTGTCGTGATGCCGGGGCACCGAAGTCAGCGAGTACGACCGCCAGTGCCATCGGCCGTCGACCCGCAGCCCGATGCCGACGTACTGGCCGGGCAGGTAGTCGCCGGAGAATCCCCAGCCGGGTTTGATGGTGACCGTCGCGGAGTCCTGCGTCTCGGGGCGGACGTCGACGATCTGGCCGCGCAGTTCCCGCGCGGTCCACAACGGATTGAGCAACTTGAGGTAGTCGTCCGGCAGCAGCGGCGTGGTGGCCCGCGCCGCCAGGCCGCGCAGGACGTTGATCTTCGGGCTGTGCGCGGTGTCGACGTTCTTGGCGGGCTTGATGCTCCACCGCGCCACCTTGCGCAGCGGGGGTTTCAGCGGCGGAACCATGGCTGCCCCGCCGATCCGGCCGACGTCGTCGTCATGGCTGCGGGGTTACCCGCGGGTAGGACGTTCGACACCATGACGAAGACTTCAAAGCCAACCAACGCCTTATAGCATCACTTATGCACCTAAGTGATGCTATCTTCTGCCTGTGGCATCAGTTGGCGGCACGGCGCTCACCTACGAGACGCTGACTTGGGACGTACCCGCCGATGCGGGCTACGGACTCGGTGATCTCCGGGCAGCGCAGCGACAGGCCGGCAGGTACGAGGCCGCAGTTCCGGCGTCCATCGCCGGACTCGCGGTGTCGCTTCCCGCGGCGGTTCTGGCCGCTGCCGAAGAAGCGAGCCATGAGATCGCCCGGTTCGATGCTGGACTCGGCGATGAGATCGCACCCTTCGCCGCGGTGTTGCTGCGATCCGAGTCCGCTGCGAGTTCAAACATCGAGAATCTCACCGCCTCCGCGCGTGCGATCGCGGAGGCCGAAGCCCTCGGCGACACCGGCCGGCGCAACGCCGCCCTCATCGTGAGCAACACCGACGCGATGCAGGCTGCGGTCGCGCTGGCTGACCAACTCGATGACTCAGCAATCCTCGCCATGCACGCAGCCCTGATGCGCCGCAGCGATCCCGCCGCGGCCGGACACTGGCGCAACGAACAAGTGTGGATCGGCGGAGGAACCTTCGGACCCCGCGGCGCCGAATACATCGCACCGCACCACACTCGCGTCCCCCGCGCCATCGACGATCTTGTCGCCTTCACCCGTCGCGCCGACGTGCCCGCCCTCCCCCAAATCGCCATCGCTCACGCACAATTCGAGACCATCCACCCCTTCACCGACGGTAACGGCCGGACCGGCCGCGCGCTGATCCAAGCGATGCTCCGGCACAAGCGGCTCACCCGTCAGATCACCGTCCCGGTCTCGGCCGGGCTCCTCACCGACACCAGTGCATACTTCGGCGCCCTCGGCGCCTACCGCGACGGCGATCCCGCCCCCATGGTCGAACGGCTTTCGGAAGCTTCGCTGCTTGCCGTCGCGAACGGACGCCAACTGGTCGCCGACCTCAGATCAATTCGCCGAGAGTGGGACACCAGGATCACTGCCCGGCGCGACTCAGCTGTCCATCGCGTCGCCGACCTGCTCCTCCAGCACCCGGTGTTCAATGCGCAGCTGCTGCGGCGTGAACTCGGCATCAGCACCGGCAACGCCCGCCGCTACATCGATCCGCTGGCTGCCGCCGGAGTCATCGTCGAGTTCACCGACCGCACCCGCAACAGGGCATGGCGCGCACCGGAAGTCCTCAGCGCGCTCGATGCCTTCGCCGCGCGGGCGGGGCGCCGCAGCCGATCCAGCTAGGGGCCGGCTGGTGTGCGTATCACCACATGTGGAGCAGGTGATCGATGCTGGCCGGGAACGGCGGCGGGTTAATGGCCAGAATGTGTGTATAGATCTGCCGATTTCTGTGCTCTGATCTGCGGTGATGGTGGTCTGAACATGCTCTGAAAGCATGTTCGGTGTCTGGTGCTCGGAATTCCCCGACCTGCGGTGTATGCGGTCGCAAGCTGGTCAAAAACGGTGTGACCTCGGCCGGGCGGACGCGGTGGCGCTGCCGCACCTGCGGCGCCTCGAGCACACAGGTCCGCTCCGACATCACCGGCAAGGCTCAGCTGCGGGCGTTCTTGTCGTGGCTGCTGGACTTCAACAAGCCCGGCGAATTGGCCTCCAGCCCACGGACATTTCGCCGCGAGACCGCCTGGTGTTGGCGCATCGAGGTACCCCCGCCACCGCCGCCGACGGTGGCCCCAGACGTGGTGATCCTCGATGGCACCTACTTCCAGCACTGGTGCCTGTTGATCGCCACCGACGGTTTCCATGTCCTGGACTGGCAGTGGTGTGACCGGGAAAAGAAGATCGCCTGGCAACAGATCCTGGCCCGGCTGCCCGCCCCGCGCATGGTCGTCGTCGACGGCGGCACCGGTCTGCACGCCGCCCTGGCCACCGACTGGCCGACCACCAGGATTCAGCGCTGCTACTTCCACATCTTCCAAACCGTGCGCCGCCACCACACCCTGCGACCCCGCCTGGACCCCAGCCGCGAAATCCTGTCCCTGACAAGCGCTTTGATGCATGTCCGCGACATCGACCAAGCCGTGTTCTGGCTAACCGAATACGCGGCCTGGGAATCCCGCTGGGATCAGTTCCTACGACACCGCACCTACCCGAGAGCCCACACCGAACGGCCCGCCGGGATCTCCGAACACCAGCACTGGTGGTATACCCACCGCGACCTACGCAAGACCCGCGGCCTCTACCGCGCCCTGATCCGCAACCGCCAATTGTTCACCTGGATCGACCCCGAGCTCACCGACCCCGGCCATCCGCTGCCGCGGACCACCAGCTCCCTCGAAGGCGGCCCGAACCGGGCCCTCAAAGACCTCTTCCGCGCCCACCGCGGCCTGCCCACCGAGCACGCCCGCCGGGCAGCGGAATGGAAACTCAACAGCCTCACCGCCACACCCGCCGACCCCTGGAGCCTGGTCCGACCCGAACACCGCAACCCACCCCGACGCCAGCACACCCAGCACCTCGATAACGAGTCCCTCGGACCCACCCTCGGCACGGAATTCAGCTGGGAAGACGGCAACGGCATCCAACACGGATGGGCCGGCCGATCACGCCGCTAACCCCAACGACACACCGGCAGCCATACACACATTTTGGCCATTAACCCACGGCGGCCAGCAAACGAAAAAACCCGCTCCGACCGAGGTCAGAGCGGGTTTTCTACTGTGGAGCTAAGGGGATTCGAACCCCTGACCCCCACACTGCCAGTGTGGTGCGCTACCAACTGCGCCATAGCCCCTCAAGTGGTGCTCATCGAAGTTACACCACAACCCCACCTGTCCCAAAACCGGTGGTCAGGGCACCTCCCCGGAGACCTCTGGACCCAACGGCCGCGCGGAGGTGTGCTCGTGCGAGGTCTTCGGCCGGGTCTCCTGGGCCAGCATCCACCCGAACGACGCCAGCACCAGGATGGCGCCGCTGATCAGGAACGCCCACGAGAACGACAGATGCTGGGCAATCAGCCCCACCAGCGTCGAGCCGACGATCGAGCCCAGGTCGGCCATCATCTGGAAGGTCGCCACGGCGGTGCCGCCGCGGGCCTTGTTGCCCACGATGTCGGCGACGGCGGCCTGCTGCGGCGACGAGAACATGCCGGTGGCCGCGCCGGCCAGCAGCGCGCTGATCAGAAACAGCGGCAGGTTCTCGGTGAACCCGACGATGGCCGTGGCGATGCCCGCCGCCGACAGGCCGATGATCAGCAGGATCCGCCGCCCCACCCGGTCGGAGAGATGCCCGCTGGGGATCACCGCGGCCACGTTGCCGATGGCGAAGGTGGCCAGCGCCAGACCCGCCATGCCCACCCCCTGGTCGAGCACGTCGACGACGAACAGCGGCACCAGCGCGATGCGCAGCCCGAAAGCCGACCAGCCGGTGGCGAAGTTCGACAGCAGCGCGGCGCGGTAGGCCCGGTTGGGCAGCACGTCGCGCAGCTTCACCGGCGCCTCGGTGGCCGGCGCGGGCGCCGCCAGCGACGAGTGCCGCAGGCTGATGAACACCACCGCCGCGGCCACCAGCAGCGCGCCTCCGTAGATCAGGAACGGCGCCGACAGGCCCAGCCCGGCGGTCAGCGAGCCCAGCACCGGCCCGCCGACCGAGCCCACCAGGAACGCCGAGGAGAACATGCCGGCCACCCGGCCCCGCGCGTTCTCGGGACTGATGCGGATCATCAGCCCGAGCGCCGAGATGAAGAACATGGTCGAGCCGATGCCGCCGAGCGACCGGAACAGCAGCAGCTGCCAGTAGGTTTCGGCGAACGCGCACGCCCCGGTGGACAGCGCCACGATCACCAGCCCGCTGACATAGATGCGCCGCTCCCCCAGCCGCTGCACCAGCAGGCCGGCAGCGGGCGCGAACACCAGCCGCATCAGCGCGAACGCGGTGATGACGAACGTCGCGGCGCTGATCGAGACGCCGAAATGCCGGGCGTACTCGGGCAGCACCGGCGCCACCACGCCGTAACCCAACGCGATCACGGCGTTGGAGGCGATCAGTACCCAGACCTCTGACGGGAGCTTGGGCTTGGTGTGGCCCTCGCCCGAACCGTCACCTTGCGCCACAGAACTCACGCAATGACTGTATTCACCACCTCGCGGGCGGCCGCCTGCACCTCCGCCAGATGCTCGGGCCCCTTGAAGGACTCGGCGTAGATCTTGTAGACGTCCTCGGTGCCCGAAGGCCGCGCGGCGAACCAGGCGTTGTCGGTGGTGACCTTCAACCCGCCCAGCGGCGCACCGTTGCCCGCCGCCGACGTCAGCTTGGCGGTGATGGGCTCACCGGCCAGCTCGGTGGCGCTGACCTGTTCGGCCGACAGCTTGGCCAGCCGCGCCTTCTGCTCCCGGTCGGCCGTGGCGTCGATGCGCGCATAGGTGGGCGCGCCGTAGCGCTGCGCGAGTTCGGTGTAGCGCTGCGACGGCGTCTGCCCCGTGACGGCCAGGATCTCGGCGGCCAGCAGGGCCAGGATGATGCCGTCCTTGTCGGTGGTCCACACCGTGCCGTCGGTCCGCAGGAACGACGCGCCGGCCGACTCCTCGCCCCCGAAACCCACTGTGCCGGTCAACAGTCCATCGACGAACCACTTGAACCCGACGGGCACCTCCAGCAGGTTGCGCCCCATCCCGGCGACCACCCGGTCGATGATCGAGCTGCTGACCGCGGTCTTGCCGACGGCCACCTCGGCCGGCCAGCCGGGCCGGTGGGTGAACAGGTAGTCGATCGCGACCGCGAGGTAGTGGTTGGGGTTCATCAGCCCGCCGTCGGGGGTGACGATGCCGTGCCGGTCGGAGTCCGCGTCGTTGCCGGTCGCGATCTGATAGTCGGCGCTGCCGCCGTCCAGGCTGTGGATCAGCGACGCCATCGCATTCGGCGAACTGCAGTCCATCCGGATCTTGCCGTCGGTGTCCAGCGTCATGAACCGCCACGTCGCGTCCACCAGCGGGTTGACAACGGTGAGGTTCAGGTCGTGGCGTTCGGCGATCGCGGCCCAGTAGTCGACGCTGGCGCCGCCCAGCGGGTCGGCGCCGATGCGCACTCCCTCGGCGCGGATCGCGTGCAGGTTGACGACGTTGGGCAGATCGGCGACGTAGGCGTCGAGGTAGTCGTGCCGCTGCGCGAGTCCCCGCGCGCGGGTCAGCGGGACGCGCTTCACCTCGCGCAGCCCGTCGCGCAGAATTTCGTTGGCGCGGTGGGCGATCGCCGAGGTGGCGTCGGTGTCGGCCGGGCCGCCGTGCGGCGGGTTGTACTTGAATCCGCCGTCGCGCGGCGGATTGTGTGACGGCGTGACCACGATGCCGTCGGCCAGGTCCGTGTCGCGGCCCCGGTTGAAGGTCAGGATGGCGTGGCTGATCGCCGGTGTCGGCGTGTACCGGTCGGCCGAATCGACCATGGCGACAACGTCATTGGCGGCCAGCACCTCCAGCGCCGAGGTCCACGCCGGTTCGGACAGGCCGTGGGTGTCGCGGCCCAGGAACAACGGACCCGTGGTGCCTTGGGCGGCGCGGTACTCCACGATGGCCTGCGTGGTGGCCAGGATGTGCGCCTCGTTGAACGCCGCGTCCAGGCTGGACCCGCGGTGCCCCGACGTGCCGAACGCCACCTGCTGCGCAACGTCGTCGGGGTCCGGCGCCACGCTGTAGTAAGCGGTCACCAGTTGGGCCATGTCGATCAGGTCTTCGGGTTGCGCCGGTTGCCCGGCGCGGGGATGGGCGGCCATGCCCGCAATTGTGCCCCGCCGCGGCCCCGGCCGTCGGGCCACGACGACGGCGCAGGCGCGATTACCGGTTCTGTCGGATCCACACCAGACTGGTCGGCATGCAGTGCGAGCGGAGAGCGGCCGGTTGGTGAAACTTCGACACGACCCGCGCACGGCGGTGTTGATCGCGCTGATCCTCACGATGGCCCTGGTGGCCATGGACACCACCATCCTGGCGACCGCCGTCCCGCAGGTGGTCGGCGACCTCGGCGGCTTCGACCAGGTCGGCTGGGTGTTCTCGATCTACCTGCTGGCGCAGACCGTGACCATCCCGATCTACGGCAAACTCACCGACCTGTACGGGCGCAAGCCGATCCTGGTGATCGGGGTCGCCGTGTTCCTGCTCGGCTCGGCGCTGTCCGCGGGCGCCTGGAACATGGTGTCCTTGATCGCATTTCGCGCGGTCCAGGGCATCGGCGCGGGCGCGATCGGCAGCACGGTGCAAACCGTCGCCGGCGACCTCTACACGGTGGCCGAACGCGGCCGGATCCAGGGCTATCTGGCCAGCGTGTGGGGCATCTCGGCGGTGATCGCGCCGGCGCTGGGCGGCCTGTTCGCCCAGTACCTGTCGTGGCGCTGGATCTTCCTGGTGAACATCCCCATCGGGGTGTTCGCGCTGTATCTGATCCTGCGCGACCTGCACGACGACGTCGAACGCCGGCCGCACCGCATCGACTACCTGGGCTCCATGCTGGTCCTGATTGCCGCGGGGGCGCTGATCCTGGGGCTGCTCCAAGGCGGCACCACCTGGTCCTGGGGCTCGCCGGCCAGCATCGCCGTGTTCACCGTCGCGGTGGTCGCCGGTGTCGCCCTGCTCTTCGCCGAACGTCGCGCAGCCGAACCGATTCTCCCGTCGTGGCTGTGGCGCCGACGGCACACCGCGGCGTCGATGGCGGCCACCGCCACCGCCGGGATGATGGTCATCGGCCTGTCGGTGTACCTGCCCAACTGGGGGCAGGTGGTGCTGGGTTTGTCCCCGGTGGCGGCGGGGTTCGTGCTGGCCGCGATGAGCATCACCTGGCCCCTGGCCTCCGGCATCTCCGCCCGGATCTACCTGCGGATCGGTTTCCGCAACACCGCGCTGCTCGGCGGGGTCACCGCCGTGGCCGCCGCGGCCGGGTTCACGCTGCTGGGCCCCGACGCGCCGGTGTGGCAGCCGGTGGCCTGCACCGCCGTGATGGGTGCGGGCATGGGGTGGTTGTTCTCGCCGCTGATCGTCGGGCTGCAGAACACCGTCGGCTGGGGACAGCGCGGCACCATCACCGGCGGGCTGATGTTCTCCCGGTTCTTGGGGCAGAGCCTGGGCGCCGCCGGTTTCGGCGCCGTCGCCAACACCGTGCTGCGCCACCAGCACGACCAACCCGACGCCGTGGCCATGCACGCCGCCACCCACGCCGTCTTCGTCGGCTTGCTGGTCGCCGGCGCGGTCAGCGTGCTGCTGCTGTTGTTCGTGCCGCGGCGGTTTCCCGTCCACACCCCGACCCCCGACGAACCCGCGACCTAGCTGCGCCCCCGGGTACTCCTAGGCTCGATCCATGGCAGCGGGCAGCTGGTGGTCGCGACGGGGCTCGCAGCTGTCGGCCCGGTTCGACGCGATCCCGATGGCCCTGCTGCGGTTCAGCATCGCCGTGTTCAACCGGGCGCCGCGACCGGTGCGCCAGGCCTGGCGGCTGGTGCTGCGCACCGTTCGGGGTGCCGTGCACGACCGGGTGGCCGGCCTGGCCGCCGAGGCCGCACTGTTCTCCCTGATCTCGCTGCCGGCGTTGCTGCTGGCGATCCTCGGGTCGTTGGGGTTCATTGCCGAGGCCCTGGGCCCGGCGGGCACCGAGGGGTTGCGGCAGCTGGTGCTCGAGGTGCCCGAGGCGTTCCTGTCGGAACAAACCTTCACCGCCTACGCACAGACCGTGGAGGCCATGCTGGCCCAGCGGCGCGGCAGCGTGATCTCCATCGGCATCGTGTTGAGCCTGTGGACGGGTTCCCGGGCGATCCACCGCTACCTGGAGACCATCGCCATCGCCTACGGGGTCGGTCCGCGGCCGCTGGGGCCGCGGCGGTTGCTGGCGCTCGGGCTGACCGTGGCCGGCCTGCTCGGGGCGGTGGCGCTGCTGCCGCCGCTGGTCCTGGGGCCGGGGGTCATCGAAGCGGTGGCCTCGCCGACGGTCGCCGCGCTGACCCTGCGGGTTCTCGATCTGCTGTTCTGGCCGGCGGTGGCCGTGTTGGTTCTGGTGGGGTTGGCCACGCTGTATCACCTTGGGGCGCCGTGGCATACGCCGTGGCGGCGCGATCTGCCGGGCGCGGCGCTGGCGATGGTGCTGTGGCTGGCCGCCGCCGCGGGACTGCGCGCCTACCTGGAGTTCAGCGTGCAGGACGACGCGGCCTACAGCCAGTTGGCGGTGCCGATCGCGGTGGTGTTGTGGTTGTACGTCACCGCCCTGGCGGTGCTGCTCGGCGCGGAGGTCAACGCGGCCATCGAGAAGATCTGGCCGCACGAACGCCATCCGTGGCGGCTGCGCAGGCCGGCCGCCGAAGATTCGCCCTAGGTATCGACGGGGGCCGCGGTCATACTTTGCGACGTGTTGGGTCATGACAAGCGCGCGCTGGCAGCGGTGTTCGTCGGCGGCGCGATCGGCACGCTGGCCCGCGCGGGACTGGCCGAGTTCGCGGTGCACGACCCGGCGCGCTGGCCGTGGCCGACGTTCGTGGCGAACATCGCCGGCGCGTTCCTGCTCGGCTACCTGAGCGCGCGGCTGCCGCCGATGAGCCATCGGCGGCGGATGTGGGGCACGGGGTTCTGCGGCGGGTTGACCACGTTCTCCACCATGCACGTGGAGACCCTGCGGATGCTCGAACACCACCACTACGCCCTGGCGCTGGGTTATATCGCGATCAGCGTGGCGGCCGGACTTGCGGCGGTGCAGCTGGGAAGCGCACTGGTGCGCCGATGAGCGCGCTGTTGTGGGTGGCGGTCGCCGTGCTCGGCGGCCTCGGCGCGGTCGCCCGCTACCTGTTGGACCACGCGGTCACCCGCCGGGTGGGCCGAGCCTTTCCGTACGGGACCATGGCGGTCAACGTCAGCGGGGCGCTGCTGCTCGGTTTCCTCGGCGGGTTGGCGTTGGGCCCGCACGCGGCGCTGCTCGCGGGCACGGCCTTCGTGGGCGCCTACACGACGTTTTCGACGTGGATGTTGGAGACCCGGCTGCTGGGCGAGAACCGACGCTATTGGCCGGCGGTGGCCAACATCGTGGTCAGTGTGGGGCTGGGGCTGGCCGCGGCCTGGCTGGGACAGACGATCGCGGGCCTCACCGGGGGGGTAAGCCTAGCCTAGGCTTACCCCGCCGTGTAGCGTCGCACGCCATGGAAACGTCTCACCCGGAAGCGGTCAGTGCTGCCCTCGAGGAGATCCTGCGCGACGATCTCAGCGTCGACATCAGCCGTGTCACGCGTGATTCGCGACTGATCGACGACGTGGGCCTGGACTCGGTGGCGTTCGCCGTCGGCATGGTCGCCATCGAGGACAAGCTCGGCGCCGCGCTGACCGAAGAGGACCTGCTCAGCTGCGAGACCGTCGGGGACCTCGAAAAGGCCATCCTGGCCAAGGTTCCCGCCGCCAAGTGAACGTGCTGACGTCCGCGCTGACGCGGGCGATGACCGAGACCGACAAGGACCTGGTGGTCCTGCACCGCGACACCGGCGAGTGGATCCGGCACCCCTGGGCCGAGGTCCACGCCCGCGCCGAGAACGTCGCCGAACGCATCGGCAACAGTCCGGCCGGCGCCGTGGGTTTGGTCGGTGAGGTCACGGTCGAATTCGTCGCGGCCCTGCAGGGCGCGTGGCTGGCCGGGCGGGCGGTCTCCATCCTGCCCTCCCCGATCCGCGGCGCCGACCCCGCGCAATGGGCCCAGGCCACGCTCACCCGCTTCGCCGGGATCGGGGCCACCACCGTGTGCTCGGCGGGCGCCGACCTGGACCTGCTGCGCGACGCCGGGTCCCCGACCACGTTGCTGGACCTGCCCGCCGTCGGCCACACCCGGCGCTCCGGCACCTTCAGCCCGGCGCCCGACGACGGCGGCTACGCCGTGTTGCAGGGCACCGCGGGTTCCACCGGCACCCCGCGCACCGCCGCGCTGCGCCCCGAGGCGGTGTTCAACAACGTCAGCGGCCTGTTGCAGCACACCGGAATCGACCGCAGCGTCGACGTCGGCTGCTCCTGGCTGCCGGTGTATCACGACATGGGCCTGACCTTCCTGCTCAGCGGCGCGCTCGGCGGCTGCGAGCTGTGGCTGGCCCCCACCGCGGCCTTCTCGGCGTCGCCGTTCCGGTGGCTGAGCTGGCTCTCGGACAGCCGCGCAACGCTGACCGCCGCACCGAATTTCGCGTACAACGTCATCGGCAAGTACGCCCGACGGGTCCCCGAGGTCGACCTGTCGGCGCTGCGCTTCGCCATCAACGGCGGCGAACCGGTCGACACCGAAGGATTCGCCCGCTTCCTGAGCGAGCTGGGCCGCTACGGCCTGGACCCGGGCGCCGCCGCGCCGTCCTACGGTCTGGCCGAGGCCACCTGCGCGGTCACCGCACCGATGCCGGGCACCGGCCTGCTCGCCGACGAACTGTGGGACCCGGTCACCGAGTCCGTGCAGCGCCACGCGGTCCTGGGCCACCCGATCCCGGGGATGGAACTGCGCATCGTCGCCTCCGAGGAGCACTCGGCGGACTCCGGCAAGGAGATCGGCGAGGTCGAGATCCGGGGCACCTCGATGATGTCGGGCTACCTCGGCGCCGAAACCGTGGCCGACGGCGAGTGGTTCAAGACCGGCGACATCGGCTATCAGGTCGACGGCGGGCTGGTGGTGTGTGGCCGCGCGAAGGAGCTGATCACCGTGGCGGGCCGCAACGTCTTCCCCACCGAGGTCGAGCGAGTGGCCGCCCAGGTGCGCGGCGTCCGCGAGGGCGCGGTGGTCGCCGTCGGCACCGAGCCCGGCGCGCCGCGGCCCGGACTGGTGATCGCCGCCGAGTTCCGCGGTCCCAACCCGGAAGCCGCGCGCAGCGAACTGATTTCGCGGGTCGCCTCCGAATGCGGTGTGGTGCCCGCCGACGTCATCTTTGTCACGCCCGGCTCGTTGCCCCGCACCTCGTCGGGCAAGCTGCGGCGACTCGAAGTACGAAGCAATCTGGAGGCGGTTCGGACATGACCACGGCAGTCGAAACTTCGGTCGACGAGTATCGGGATCTGCTCGAGGGCGTGTTCGACGACCGGGTGGTCGCCTGGACCGCCGAGGCCGAACAAACCGAGCGCTTCCCCCGCAAGCTCATCGAATACCTGGGCTCTGCAGGCGTTTTCACCGCGAAGTGGGGCCAGGCGCAGCAACCACACGTCGGCAAGCTGCTCGAATTGGCCTACCAGCTGGGCGATCTGGGCTCGGCCGGGATCGCCGTCGGCGTCAGCCTGCACGACTCCGCGATCGCCACGCTGCGGCGCTTCGCCAAGTCCGACTACCTCAAGGACATCTGCGAGCAGGCGATCCGCGGCGAAGCCGTGCTCTGCCTTGGCGCCTCCGAGGAGTCCGGCGGCTCCGATCTGCAGATCTGCGAGACCGAGGTCCGTTCGGCGCGTGGCGGTTTCGAGATCCGCGGCATCAAGAAGTTCGTGTCGCTGTCCCCCATCGCCGACCACATCCTGGTGGTTGCCCGCAGCGTCGACCACGACCAGAACAGCCGGCACGGCAACGTGCTGCTGATCGCCGTGCCCACCGCGCAGACCGAGATCCAGACGCCCTACCGCAAGGTGGGCGCGGGACCACTGGACACCGCCGCGGTGCACATCGACACCTGGGTCCCCGAGGACGCGCTGATCGCCCGGGCCGGCACCGGCCTGGCCGCGGTGTCCTGGGGCCTGGCCCACGAGCGGATGTCGATCGCCGGGCAGGTGGCGTCCTCCTGCCAGCGGGTGCTCGGCATCACGCACGCCCGGATGGTCAACCGGCGCCAGTTCGGCTCCACGCTGTTCGAGCATCAGGCGCTGCGCCTGCGGATGGCCGACCTGCAGGCCCGGGTGGATCTACTTCGGCACGGCCTCAACGGGATTGCCGCCACCGGCAAGCTCGATCTGCGGGCCGCAGCAGCGGTGAAGGTGACCGCGGCGCGCCTCGGCGAGGAAGTGCTCTCCGAGTGCATGCACATCTTCGGCGGGTCCGGTTACCTGGTCGACGAGACCCCGTTGGGCCGGTGGTGGCGCGACATGAAACTGGCCCGCGTGGGCGGCGGCACCGACGAGGTGCTCTGGGAGCTGGTGGCCGCGGCGATGAAGCCCGACCACGACGGCTACGCCGCCCTGATGGGCGGCTGAGGCCCGGCCGTCAGGCCGCCGGCCGGTGCAGCGCGTAGAGCGCCATGCGGCGGTTGGCCATGTCGTGCTCGCCGAGGAATTCGCAGCCGGCGAACTCGCAGAGCCGGCGGGCACCGGTGTTGCGGTGATCGGGGTCGAACATGATTCGGCCGCAACGCGGTTCGAGTTCGAACAGGCTCTTGGTGACACGGGGCAGCAGCAGCGGACCGAATCCGCGGTTGACGATCCGAAGATCGGCGATCGCGGCGTGCAGACCCAGGTCGTAGGGGTCCGCGTCGTAGCGCGGGGCGATCGAGTCCTTCGCGGCCCGGTAGACCTCGAGATAGCCGAGATCCTCACCGTGGCGGCTGCACACCAGCGGCCGGGAGTAGCTGCCGGCGCGTTGGGCGGCCAGGTAGCCGCGCCAGCGGTCCTCCAGCCAGTCCGACTCCCACGCCTCGACCAGATGCGGACGGTTCATCCACTCCGAGATCATTGCGGCGTCGGACTCCGGGTCGGCCAGCCTGATCCCGTAGGGCTCGCCGATCGACGGCAACGGGGGCGCCGGGACCGCCCGCACCTCCGCGGAGATCTCCGTCAGTTCCCGGGGAAGGACGGGCAGTGCCTCCGGCGTGGCGGTGCAGGAACCGTTGGGCGAGGCATTCCGCGGCGCTGACTCAGTCATCGAGCGGTGAGCCTACCGGAGGGAGGAAGGCTAGGTTTACCTACCTTGCCCGGCTTGACTCAGCCGTGCTGGGTCTTGAGCACCGTCAACAGAACCGCCGAATCCTCCACGGCGGCCAGCGAATGCCGCACCGGCGGAATGACCACGAAATCGCCCGTCGAGCACTCGCAGGAGTCCTCGCCGGCGACCAGGCGGACCTTGCCGCGCAGCACCTGCAGGGTGGCCTCGCCCGGGCTCTCGTGCTCGGCCAGTTCCTGGCCGGCGGCCAGGGCGATCACCGTCTCACGCAGGGAATGATCATGGCCGCCGCGCACGGTGTGGGCCGAACGTCCCGCCCGCGCGCCCCGGGCCGCCTCCAGCTGCTCGTCAACGACCGTAGTCAGCGATATCGGTTGCACTGTCACTCCTCTTTTCGCAGTCATCAGGTAAGCAGCAGGACGCCGGTCGTCAGCAGAGCGAGCACTTTGACCGCTTCCAGCACCACATAAGCGTAGTGAACCCGCGACCGGGACTGCCCGGAACCTGCGGAACCACCAGCCAGCACGGCGTTGGACCGGCGCATCAACGCCGGCCGCACCACCGCCAACTGCACGATGAGCGCGCCCAACGCGACGCCGAAACCGCCCATCGCGGCCGTCGACGGGGTGGCGAGGATCATGCCCACCAGGATCACCGCCGCCAGCACCGCCTCGCAGCCGTTGAGGGCGCGAAACACCAGTCGGCCGATGCCGAGCCCGATGGGCAACGTCACCCCCGGCGCCCGGAACTTCAGCGGCGCCTCCAGGAACGAGATCGCCAACACCATGCCCAACCACACGAAAACCGCTGCCGCAGCGGCGGATCCACCAGCGCTCATGACTCCTCCTCCCCCGAGTCAACACGATCGTCGCGCCCAGGTTGAGGCCTTTGGTCGCCGATACCGAGGGTAAAGGTCCCTTGGGCTGCCCGCTTCGGTCCGCAGGTCAGTGCCGCGGCCCGATCCACTGCCCGGCCAGCTCGCCCACCCAGGCTTCGGCCGCGATGGGGTCGAAGGGCGGGCTCGCCACCAGCACCATCTCGTCGAAACCGGCGTCGGCCAGCCGTCGGGCATCACCGGGCATCGGCGCGCGCAGCGACGCACACAGCCGCAGGTCGCCGGGTTCCCGACCGGCGGCGCGCAGCCGTGCACGCAGGGCCGAAGCCGCCGCGGCGGCCTCCTCCACGTCGGCCAGCGCGAAGCCGTACCAGCCGTCGGCCCACTGCGCGGCCTGCTCCAGCGCGCTCTCGCTGTTGCCGCCCAGCACGATGGGCAGCGTGCGATTGCGCGGTTTCGGGTTGACCCGCACGTCGTGGAACTGCACGAATTCGCCGTCGAACGAGGCCACGTCCGAGCGCCACAATTCGCGCATGGCCGCCACGTACTCCGCGGTGCGGGCCGCTCGCCGCGCGAAGGGCACGCCGATGGCGTCGAACTCCTCTCGCACCCAGCCGAATCCGACCCCGAGGGCCAGCCGCCCGGCACACAGCTTGTCCAGCGACGCCGCCCGCTTGGCGATCGCCACCGGATTGTGTTCGGGCAGCACCAGCACGCCGGTCGCCAGCCCGATGCGGGTGGTGGCCGCGGCCGCGAAGCTCAGCGTGATGAACGGGTCCAGCCAGTCGGTGTCGACGGGCACCGGGCCCACTCCGTCGTCCGAATAGGGGTACCGGGACGCGAATTCGTCGACCATCACCACCCGTTCGCCGGACCACAGCGTGGAAAAACCGGCGCGCTCGGCCGCGGCGGCCACCGCGTCGATCACGGTGCGCTCAGCGCCCGAACCGACGCCCAGCGCGTGCAGGCCCACGTCCATGCGGCGATCATGTCAGGCACAATCATCGATGTGAGCGACGATCCGGTTGCGGTACTGCAACGTTGGGAGGACGCCGGCGCCGTATGGCGGGTGCTGCATCGCAACGACGCGTCCGTGACCGTCGGCCTGTTCACCTGCGACGGCGGCGAAGAGGTCGACCGCGTCACCTCCGACGCCGCCGCGCTGCTCGCGTTCATCGGTGCGCGCACCAGCAATCTGGACTGACGCCGTCGGCCCGCGGGTAAAGGGTCAGTAACGAGGGTGCGTCAAAGCGGCCATGGTCGTGGTCTTCTGCGCGGTGTGCGGGGGCCGCCTCGCTAGGTTCCGGGCATGGCGATCAGCAGATCGGTGCGCGCCGCGGCCGCCGCAGCGATCGCGATCGTTGCCGCCGGCTGCTCGGCGGCCCAGCCACCGGCCGGTGCCATCGACGCCGGATCCGCCGAACCCGCCCCGACCATCTCGGGCGCGCTCGACACCTGGCAGGACGCGGTGTGTCAGCCCGCCACCCCCGACGGCACCGACAGCTGCACCCCGCTCGACGGCGACGGCAGCATCAACTTCGACCACTTCGACTCGCAGGAGGCCATGGACGCGCAGCTGTCCTGGGCCGGTTCGCACTACGCGGCCCACACCGTCGTCGATAACCGGCCGCTGGTGATCTGGACGCCCGCCGAGCACGGGGAAGACGACCTGCATCCGCTGCGGGACTTCGGCTTCGCCCTGACCTCCTACGAGCAGCCCTCGACGTTCGCGGCCCGTCCCGCCGACGCGGGCCCGGCGGCGCTGCCCATCGCCGGGGCCGCCGTCCCCATCCCGGTCAACCCGTACGGCTACGCCGGCGTGCAGACCGCGTCCGGCGAGCTGCAATGCATGATCCAGGCCGCGTTCGTCGGCTGCCAGAGCATTGGCATGACCTGGCCGGTGCACCTCGACGGCAGCGGGCCGTACCACGGCGTGAAGATCAATCCCGACGGCAGCCTGACCTGGATCGACGGCAACCTGGGCGCCGAGGCCTCCACCACCTTGGACCATCAGACCTACCGGGCGCTGGGTTGGACCGTCGTCGCCGGCGCGGACGGGGTGCAGTTCCGCAACGACCGCACCGGGCACGGCGCGATCGTCAGCGTCAGCCGGGTCCAGCAGTTCTGAGCCGCCGTGAACGGTTCGGGATGATTTATTGACTCGACGGTGTTGGAACGGCCGGTATGATGAACAGTCCCGTCGAAGGTCGGCGGGGACAGTGCGAAGTTTTCACAGACAAGGGGCTGAACGGTTTCGACTTCGCGCATCGAATCAAGGGAAGCGTGCCGGTGCAGGCAAGAGACCACCGTAAGCGTCGTTGCAACCAATTAAGCGCCGATACCAATCAGCGCGACTACGCTCTCGCTGCCTAAGCGAAGCTAGTCCGTCAGACCGGGAAAGCCCTCGACCCGGACCCTGGCGTCATCTAGAGGGATCAACCGATGAGTTCGGTCGCGGGACTCATCGGGACACCAAACAGCGACTGGGATCGTCATCTCGGCTTGTTCGCGTGACCGAGAGATCCGAGTAGAGACACAGCGAACTGCGCACGGAGAAGCCTCGAGGGAATGCCGTAGGACCCGGGTTCGATTCCCGGCAGCTCCACCAATGGAAAGGCCCCCTACCTGCGGGTAGGGGGCCTTTACCGTGGTTCGAAGGCCCGCCCACCGACGTGTCGGCCTGCACCGCACGACAACCGACGGGAGTGCACCAATGAGCGATGCCGGCGCAGCCGAAAACGCGGTCGGCGCGGCGGCCGGCGCTCCCGCGGAGCGGCGCACCCCGTGGGTCGCCATCGTGGCGTTGGCGCTGGGCATCTTCGTGATGATCACCATCGAGCAGTTGCCGATCGGCGTGCTCACCCTCATCGGTGGCGACCTGGGGGTCAGCAGCGGGATGGTGGGACTGGCCGTCACCATCCCCGGAATTCTCGCCGGCGCCGTCGCCGTGTTCACCCCGACACTCATCGGCCGCCTCGACCGCAGGCTTGCCCTGGTGCTTGCGCTGCTCCTGGTCTTTCTGTCCGCCGTAACCTCGGCCATTGCGCCGAACCTGGTCGCGTTGCTGGCATTCCGGCTGTTCGCCGGTGTCTCCATCGGGATCTTCTGGGCGCTGTTGGCGGTCGTGACCGCCCGCGTGGCGCATCCCGCCGACCTCGCCAAGGCGCTGACGGTGGCGTACGGCGGGGTCTCGATGGCCATCGTCATAGGAGTCCCGTTCGCGGCCTGGATCGGCGCGATGTTGGGGTGGCGCTGGGCCTTCGTCCTCGTCGGCGCGCTGGGACTGATGGTTGCCGGCGCTCTGTTCGTGCTCCTGCCGCCGGTCACGGTGCAGGAGCGCTCGTCGCTGCGGCAACTCGGGGCCGTGTGGTCCATCTCGACGGTCCGCCTGGGGGTGATGCTGACGTTGGTTCTGGTCACCTTCCACTTCACGGCCTACACCTACGCGAGCCCGGTGCTGCAGGACCGCATCCACATCACCATCGACGGCGTCGGGCCGATGCTGTTCGTGTTCGGCATCGCCGGCTTCATCGGCAACTTCGTCGCGGGCCCACTGCTGCGACGTTCACCCCGAGGCACGTTCGTCGCCCTGCCCATCGGCGTGCTCGTCGGTGTGCTGGTGCTGGGACTGCTGGCCGGTGGGGTCGCCGACGGCGCCGCGGCGATGGCGTTGTGGGGACTGTTCGGCGGAGCCATCAGCGTGGTGACCCAGGCCTGGATCCTGCACACCGCCAGCGACCTGTCCGAGCCGGCGACGGCCCTGAACAGCGGCGCATTCAACATCGCCATCGCCTTCGGCGCGCTCGTGGGCGGCCGGGCCTATGACGGCGGCGGCGCCCTGGCGGTCACCGTATCCGCCGCCGCCGGTCTGGCGCTGGCCGCGGTGTTGGCGGGCTGGGCCGCGGTGCGGGATCGGAAGAGCTCGGTAGGCGCGTAGGCGGGCGGTGCGGGCTCGGCTTGCGCGCCGAGATTGTCGTGAGGGTCGTGGATCGCGGAAGGCCACAGCCCTGGTGATGTTTTCGCGCCGGGTATCGCCGAATTCGCCACGATCCCCTCGCGCTCACCGCCCCGCGGTAGTCGGCGCGGGCTGCGCCTCGCGGGCGCGGTATTCCGCCACCGGCACCGGCGCCGTCTCCGCGTAGCCGATCGGCAGCAGCACATCGCCGGCGGTGGTCACGTAGTAGACGTCCCACCGGTGGTAGGCGTGAAACGCGGTCGGTTCGG
This sequence comes from Mycolicibacterium sp. MU0050, assembly GCF_963378085.1. Taxonomy (GTDB): domain Bacteria; phylum Actinomycetota; class Actinomycetes; order Mycobacteriales; family Mycobacteriaceae; genus Mycobacterium; species Mycobacterium wendilense. The sequence goes on from NZ_OY726395.1 coordinate 3,360,463, forward strand.
TGGCCATCACCGCGGCGTAGGCGTTGACCGCCCGCACGTACCGGTCGGAGTTGTTGTACCGGAACAGCGCATTGTCGCGGTCGACGGCGAAACCCTGCGCGGCCAGGAACCGACCGGCAGCCAGGATGCTGTCGCGCGGTGACCGGATATCCCCGCCGGCGCCGTATTGCTCCCAGGTACCCGGCATGAACTGCATGGGTCCCTGCGCGCCGGCGGTACTGGTGCCCTCGATGCGCCCGAACCCGGTCTCGATCAGGTTGATCGCTGCCAGATGCGCCCACGGCACACCCGAGGCGGCCTCCGCCTCGCGGAAGTACCCCAGCAGCTCCTCGGCGGGCGCGGGCGCGACAATCCGCCAGGCCGGCACGGTGTCGCGCAACCCGGAGCTCTCCCCCAGCGCCGTGAGGTCGCGGCGCGCGGTGATGTTGCGGTCGTAGTTATCAAGCAGCTCCGGCGGAATCCGCGGCCGGACAACCGGATCCCACTCCGGATGACGGCCCAGCACCCGGTAGGCCGCCTGCTGTCGGTGCGCGGCGGCAGCCAACATCGCCTCCGGCGACGACGGGTCGCGCAGCACCCGCTCGTCGTGCACCAGGTCGTCGGCGAGTCGGGCGGGGTCCGACGCCAGGTCCCGACTCGGTGTCGGCGGCGCCGGGACCGGGACACTCACCGACGGCGTCGGGGCCGGTTCGGGTTCGGGTTGGCTCGCACACCCGGTGAGCGCCAGCGCGACGAGCAGCGCCGAACTCGCGCGGCGCACCGACGCCGCCTTCGCAGCGGGCATACCTGGATCGGCTTCGGGCTTCGACATGTCTGCCGCCGACCCTATGGCAGCATCGAAACGATGACAGTCGTAATCGCGTTGCGCTGCGTCGACGGCGTGGTGATGGGATCGGATTCGCAGATCACCGACCCGGGCCGCGGGTTGACCTACCCCGACCAGAAGCTGCATCCGCTGGGAAAGCGCGCGGCCTGGGGTGGCAGCGGGTCCCGGGCGGTGCTGTACGACCTGGAGCAACTCTTCGGCGCCGAACCCGAATCCATTCTCGAGGCCGACGACGTGGGCCGGGCGCTGCAGGCGCGGGCCGTGCCGGTGCTCAACCATCACTACGAGAACTTCATCGAGAAGGTCCCGGCCCAGGAATCCAGCGGCGCCACCCCGGCGACCTACCTGCTGGCGGCCGGCTACACCCGCGATCAGCCCTTCATCGTCGACATAGACCCGCACGGGCTCATCGGGCATCACGAGGACACCGGGTTTCAGGCCATCGGCAGCGGCGCCCCCATGGCGCAGCAGGCCTACACGCTGATGGAGAACTTCAACATGTCCGATCGCGAGGTGAACTACGGACTGCTGGGCGTGCTGCGGGTGCTGGATGCGCTGGCAGTCGCCTCACCGAGCGTCGGCGGCCCGATGGATCTGTGCCGCATCACCCCCGACGGGGCGCATCACCTCAGCCCCGACGAGGTCGCCGAGGTCCGCGATCAGGTGAGCCGCTGGAAGGACCGCGAGCAACGGGCACTCGACGGCCTCTTCGACTAACTTTTCGGCGCCGGGTCCATCGACGCCAGGAAGTAGGTTTCGTCCCCGCTGGGGTAGCCACCGCCGTCGGTGGCGATGTGCACGTGGTCGTAGTGGTTGAGCGTTTCCGAACCGTAGTCCGCGGTCCAACTCGGCGCGCCGATGCCCGGGTAGTAGCCCTGCCGCCAGATCACGTGCAGCACACCCCAGCGTTCGGCGTTGGCCAGCGCCAGGCCCGCGATCTGGTTGCCCAGTTCAATGCCCTTGTCGCTGTTGTGATTCGGGATCATCACATCGATCGCCAGCCCGTTGGGATGCCACTTCAACGGATCCTGCCGGTAGCCGCCGATGGTGGTGATCTCCGGGAACATCACGCTGATGGCGCGCGCCACCCAGATGGTCTTGACCTGCAGTCCGGACTCCGGGGCCACCCCGGCGGGCAGCTCGAATTGGAAGTCGCGGGCCGCGGCGACCGGCGAACTGGCCGCCAACAGATCCGCTTCGGCGGGCGTCGCGATCCGCGGCGCGTCCGGCGCCGGGCCGACGGGACCGGCCGCGGCCGCGGCCGCCGTCGGCTCCGCAACGCGCTGCACAGGCGCCGTTCCCTGCGCGTAGAGCATCCCGCCGGAGAGCGCCACCGACACCGCCAGGACGAACAACCGTCCCCGGTGGCTGGCTAACAGGTTCCTCCCCACGCAGAGCACCTTACTGCCATCGCGGCTGTGGGTATGGCGATCCCCGTCAGCCGAGTTGACCCCGTGCACCGGGTCTGGTTTGGTGGCCGGTTCCAGGGTTGCTTCGGTTGGAGTGATGCGCAGTGAGCGGGGCAGTCAGTCGGCGGACGCCGACCCGTCAGCCGGCAGATTTGAAAGACCTGACCTTGTTGGTCACCGTCCCGAACGACCCGCAGGCGGTGCGGGCGTTCACCGACGCCGAAAGCGAGGCCGCCAAGGCCTACGCCGAGGAGAAGGGCGGGGTGGTGACCCGACTGCCGCGGTGACGCCCCGACTCAGATCACGTAGTTGAGGTTGTCCACCACGCGCTGACCGACCTGCGCGTCACCGTCGAACTCGATGGCGCTGGGTCGCGACCCGCACAGCGGGCGACCGCCACACAGCCGGGTGAACTGCAGACCGTCGAGACGGATCACCGTGGTGGGTTCGGCGTCGAACTCCTCGACCACGGCCGCGCGCCCGTCGACGGCCACCCGGATGGTGCGCGCCAGTGGCCCGGTCAACTCGAAGGCGACGCGGGAGCCCGCCGGTGCCTTGCCGAGCTTGCCGACGACGAAGCCCATGCTGGCGGCGATCTCGTCGAGCGCCTGGCGGGCCGCCGGCCCGGTCAGCTCCTCGTCGGTCGACGGCCGGCCCAGCGCCTGCCGGATGTCCTGCTCGTGGATCCAGCAGTCGAAGATCCGGATCCGCATGAACCGGCCGTAGCTGTCGGGTCCGGCCGGCGTCGCGGTGACCGCGTTCCACTCCTCGGCGCTCAGCTGCGGCAGGGTGGCGCGGCGCCGCGCGATGACCTCGCGGTAGCGGCCCAGCATGGCCTCGGCGGTCTCGTCGCGCAGGGTGACGATCCAGTGCTCGTTCAACTCCCCGATGGGGTTGCGCACGTGGTCGAGCGCCGCCACGTCGACGCCGGACTCCGGTGTCGGCGTCCCGGCCAGCATCGATTCGGTGCCGATGATGTGCGCGACGACGTCGTGGATCGACCATCCCGGCAACGCGGTCGGTCGCCGCCAGTCGGCCGCGGGCACCGTCGCCAGCAGTCGTTCGATGTCGTCCCAGACGGCGAAAAGGGCGTCGAGTACTTCAGTTTGGTTCAGTTCCAGAACCGGGCGAGGGCTGCTCACCAGCCGACGGTACCGCGTTGTCCCGCCGGGCGCGGGCACGGCGCTTACCTTCGTGCATCGCGGCCACCCGGGCCACCGGAATGGTGTGACCCTGTTCGATCACGTCGCGCGGCAACGCCTGCGCAGGGGGCATCGCCTCGGCCCACGGATCGCGGCCGCCCAGCGCGTCGAGCGCGGTGTGCAGCGTGAAATCCCCCGGCCTCACGCGGTCCAGGTCCGACCACGCCACCGGGAACGACACCGGCATGCCCGGGCGCAGCCGAGGGCTGTAGGCGGCGGCCACCGTCGCCCCGCCCGCGCGGGTCGCATCCACGAATACCTTGCCCGCGCGGTCCTCGACGATGAACGCCGTCGTCGCAATGTCGGGATCGAGGGCCTCGGCCCGGGCGGCCAAGGCGCGGGTGGCCGCGGCGACGTCCTCGACCGGAGCGCTGTCATCGACGGGCACGAAGATGTGCAGGCCCCGGGAGCCGCTGGTCTTCACCGCGCCGGCCAGGCCGGCGTCGGCCAACGCGCGGCGCACCAGCTGCGCCACGGCCACCACCGCGGCGAAGTCCGCACCGGTCGGCGGGTCCAGGTCGAGCACCAGGTGGGTGGGTCGATAGATGTTGGCGGCGAGCCCCAGCGTGGGGTGATATTCGATGGCCCGCTGGTTGGCGAACCACAGCAGGGTGCGCCGGTCGTTGCACAGCGCATAGTGGATCTCACGCCGGGACGACTCCGCCCAGATCGCCACGGTGGCCACCCAGTCCGGGGTGTACTTCGGGACGTTCTTCTGCATGAACGGCGCCCGGCCCCGCAGCGCCCGCAACACCGTCAGCGGCCGGTCGATCAGGCCCGGCAGCAGCCGGTCCGCGACGGCATCGAGGTAGTCGACGAGGTCCCGCTTCGTGGCGGCGGCCTCCGGGCCCAGCGGCTGATCCAGATTGGTCAGGTCGACCCCGGCGCGCTGCTCCCCTGCGGCCATGGCAGCGTCAGGACATTCCCTTGGCGCGCCGACCCATCTCCCGGATGATCTCGCGGTCGGCGTCGCGCTTCGCCAGATCCTGGCGCTTGTCGTGGGCCTGCTTACCGCGCGCCAGCGCCAGTTCCACCTTGACCTTGCCGTCGAGGAAGTACAGCGACAGCGGCACCAGCGTGAGGTTGCCGTCGCGGATCTTGCCCACCAGCGTGTCGATCTGCCGGCGGTGCAGCAGCAGCTTGCGGTTGCGCCGCGGGGCGTGGTTGGTCCAGGTCCCCTGCACGTACTCGGGGATGTGCAGATTGCGCAGCCAGATCTCGCCGTCGTCGACGGTCGCGAACGCGTCGGCCAGCGACGCCTGTCCCTCCCGCAGGCTCTTCACCTCGGTGCCCTGCAGCACCACGCCGGCCTCGTAGGTGTCGAGGATCGCGTAGTTGTGCCGCGCCTTGCGGTTCGTCGCGACGACCTTGCGGCCGGGTGTGGCGGCGGCATTGCCCTTCTTGGATTTGGCCATCGCTACCTTCGGATGTACAGCCGCAAGGTCAGGTACGCCGTGATGCCCGACATCGCCAAGCCCAGACCGAGCATCCAGGGCACGCAGTAATACAGGATGTCCAGGAAGTCGATCGGCGCAATCAGATTGGCCCGATAGAACTGGTCCAGCGTGGCGTCGAGGAACAGGCTGCGCACCAGGATCAGGCCGATGATGGCGAGCACCACGCCGATCAACGCCGCCAGCATCGCCTCCAGCAGGAACGGCAGCTGGGTGTACCAGCGGGTGGCACCGACGAGTCGCATGATGCCGATCTCGGTGCGCCGCGTATACGCGGCGACCTGAACCATGTTGGCGATCAACAACACTGCGCCGATCGCCTGCACCAGCGCCACCGCGAACGCGATGTTGGACAGCCCATTGAGCACCGAGAACAGCCGGTCGATCAGCTCCTTCTGGTTCATCACCTCGCGCACACCGGGTTGACCCCGCATCGCCTCTTCGAACACGGCGTGCTGCTCCGGGTCGCTGAGTTTGACGATGAACGACGCCGGAAACGCGTTTTCGCTGGCGATCTCGGCCAGCTGCGGCATCTTCTCGGCGGCGTCCTGGTAGGCGTCCTGCTGGTTGAGGAACCGCACCGACCGGACGTCGTCGAGGTCTTCGATGGTCGCCCGCAGCGCCATGCAGGTCTCGGAGTTGCACGTCGGATCGTTGGCGGAGATGTCCTCGGTGAGGAACACCTGGCTCTCGACCCGGTCGAGGTAGATCGCGCGGGACTGGTCGGCCAGCCGCACCACCAGCATCCCGCCGCCGAACAGGCCGATCGAGATGGCGGTCGTCAGGATCATCGCGACCGTCATCGTCACGTTGCGACGAAGCCCCGTCAGGACCTCGTTGATCAGGAAGCCAGAACGCACTTATCGATCCATTCCGTAGACACCGCGCTGCTCATCGCGGACCAGGCGGCCCAACGACAGTTCGACAACGCGCTGGCGCATCGCGTCGACAATATGGTGGTCGTGGGTGGCCATCAGCACCGTGGTCCCGGTCCGGTTGATGCGCTCCAACAGGTCCATGACGTCCTTGCTGGTCTCCGGGTCCAGGTTGCCGGTCGGCTCGTCGGCCAGCAGGACCAGCGGCCGGTTGACGAAGGCGCGGGCGATCGCCACCCGCTGCTGCTCACCACCGGAAAGCTCGCCGGGCAGCCGGTTGGCCTTGCCGGACAACCCGACCATCTCCAAGACATCGGGCACAACCCGATTGATCGTCTCGGGCCGTTTGCCGATCACCTCGAGCGCGAACGCGACGTTCTCGAACACCGTCTTCTGCTGCAGCAGCCGGAAATCCTGGAACACACAGCCGATCACCTGCCGAAGGCTGGGGATGTGCCGGCCGGGCAGCTTGTTGACGTGGAACTTCGACACCCGGATGTCCCCCGAGTTCGGCGTCTCCTCGCCGAGCAGCAGCCGCATGAACGTCGATTTGCCCGAACCCGAAGGGCCGATGAGGAAGACGAACTCACCCTTGCCGATCGTCAGGCTCACATCGTCCAGCGCGGGACGCGCGGACTGCTTGTACTGCTTGGTGACTCGGTCAAGGGTGATCATCACGGCACGCCAGTGTAGCGGGGTCCGGCGGCAGTCCCGGCTACGGCGCGGTGCCCGGCGCTTCCGGACCGGGTGCCGGCGTTCCCGCCGGCGCCGGCGGGAACAGATTGGGGAACAGCGGTGCGGGCGGCGGCGGGGTCGGCGCCGTCGTCGTTTCCGGGCCGCCCGGCGGCAGCATGAGGTCTCCCGGCGCCGGTTCGGTGGTCGTGGTCGCCGTGGTGTCCTGCGGGTCGGGTGACTCCGGGGCGGTGGTTCCCGTCGTCGTCGTGGGGGTCGTCGTCGTGGGGGTCGTCGTCGTAGGGGTCACGGTGGGCTGCGGCGTACGCACCCGGGTCCGCGGCACCCAGGTGTACTCCGGATCCGGCACGTACCCCGGCGGCACCACCTGTGTGGCGGGGTCCGGCGGCGGCGCCGGCGCATAGGTGTAGTAGGTCCACCACGTCGCGAAGAACGCGATCAGCAGCACCACGGTGGACGTGCGCATCCGCCCGCCGAACAGGTGCGACGGCACCTTGATCCGCGGCCGGCCCGATTCCTGGTCAGTCACCGCCGGCACCCCGCTTCCCCTCCGAAGCGGTCGACGGCAGCGTGTCCACCATCGGCCCGTTGCCGCTGGCCGTGACCACACCGGCCTGGCCCAGGGCGCGCACGACGAGGGCGCGCAGGCGCCGGCCGGCCTCGTACTGCTTGCCCGGCAGGGTCCGCGCCACCATCCGCAGGTTGACGTTGTCGATGCCGATGCTCTCCACGCCCATCAGCGACGGCTGGTCCAGCAGCAGGTCCTTGAGCAGGCGGTCCTCCATCGAGGAGTTGCCGACCTCCTGGAGCACCTCGTTGACCCGGTTCAGGTCGGCCGTCACAGGGATCGGGATGTCCACCACCGCGCGGGCCCAATCCTTGGACATGTTCAGGGACCGGACGATGTTGCCGTTGGGAACCGTGAAGACCTCGCCGTCGGAGGTGCGCAGCTTGGTCACCCGCAGCGTGACCTCCTCGACCGTGCCGACCGATCCGTCCGGTGCGCCGATCATGTTCAGCTCCACCAGGTCGCCGAAGCCGTATTGGCGCTCGGTGATGATGAAGAACCCGGCCAGCAGGTCCTGGACCACCTTCTGGGCGCCGAAGCCGATCGCGGCGCCCAACACCGCCGCGGGCGCCACCAGGGAGCCGATCGGGATGTCGAGGACGTTGGTGATCTGCACGGCCACGATCACGCTGAGCATGACGATCGCCACCCACGAGATCACCGAGGCCACCGCCTGGCGGTGCTTGGAGGCCTCCGAGCGGACCAGCGCGTCGCCGGCCTGGAAACCCTGCTCCAGGCGGCGGGTCACCTTGCGCGACCCCCAGCCGATGAAGCGCGCCGCCAGGGCCGCCCCCAACAGCAGCAGCAGGATCTGCAGGCCGCTGGTCAGGATCCACTGGCCCACGGTGCCGTGCCAGAAGTTGTGCCACTTCTGGGCCCAGTCGAAGGCCAGCACGCTGACCGTGGTGTCAGTCATCGTCTTTCCGGTTGCGCCATCGGATGCCGGCCTCCAGGAAACCGTCGATGTCACCGTCGAGCACGGACGCCGGGTTACCCACCTCGTACTCGGTGCGCAGATCCTTCACCATCTGATACGGGTGCAGGACGTAGGAGCGCATCTGGTTGCCCCACGAGCTGCCGCCGTCGCCCTTGAGCGCGTCCATCTCGGCGCGCTCCTCCAACCGCTTGCGCTCCAACAGCTTTGCCTGCAGCACGCGCATGGCCGCCACCTTGTTCTGCAGCTGCGACTTCTCGTTTTGGCAGGTGACGACGATGCCGGTGGGTATGTGAGTCAGGCGCACCGCGGAGTCGGTGGTGTTGACCGACTGCCCGCCGGGGCCGCTGGAGCGGTAGACGTCCACGCGCACGTCACCCTCGGGGATCTCGATGTGGTCGGTGGTGTCCACCACGGGCAGCACCTCGACGTCGGCAAACGAGGTCTGCCGTCGGCTCTGGTTGTCGAACGGGCTGATCCGCACCAACCGGTGGGTGCCCTGCTCCACCGACAGCGTGCCGTAGGCGAAGGGGGCGTGCACGGCGAACGTCGCGCTCTTGATCCCGGCCTCCTCGGCGTAGGACGTGTCGAACACCTCGACGGGGTAATTGTGCTGCTCCGCCCAGCGGATGTACATCCGCATCAGCATTTCGGCCCAGTCGGCGGCGTCGACACCGCCGGCCCCGGCGCGGATGGTCACCACCGCTTCGCGCTCGTCATACTCACCGGAGAGCAGCGTGCGGACCTCCATGGCCGCGATGTCCTCGCGCAGCGTCGCCAGTTCGGCGTCCGCCTCGGCCGCGGCTGACTCGGCGGCCGCGCCCTCCTCCTCGGCGGCCAGCTCGTAGAGGACCGGCAGGTCTTCCAGGCGCTGGCGGAGCTCCTCGACGCGGCGCAACTCGCCCTGGGCGTAGGACAGATCGCTGGTCACTTTCTGGCCGCGCGCCTGGTCATCCCAGAGGCTCGGGTCGGAGGCTTCCTGCTCGAGTGTTTCGATGCGCTGCCGGAGGCCATCGACGTCGAGCACCCGCTCCACGGTGGTCAGAGTGGTGTCCAGCGCGGCGATATCGGATTGACGGTCGAGGTCCACGGCTGTTCAGGTTACCGGCGCGCCGGTTCTGCCCTGACCACCGGCGGCAATTGGACAGCACGTTTACCATCAGACCCGTAAACACCTTTGGTAGCGCACGACCCCGAGCCCTCGCCGGTCCAGCCCAAGCACCGGCAACGGTCGCCCGCGCCGCAAAGATTCCGCCCCGCCTGCGCGCGACAGCCCCCTTGCGCGCGGCATGGTATCGACAGAAGGTTCCGTCTACATGTCTCAGATGCGCCCCTATCATGTGGCGATCGTCGGCTCTGGCCCCTCCGGATATTTCGCCGCCGCGGCGCTGCTGAAGCAGGCCGACAACGGCGGCGCGGACGTCCGGATCGATATGTTGGAAATGCTGCCCACGCCCTGGGGGCTGGTGCGCTCCGGGGTCGCCCCCGACCACCCGAAGATCAAGACCATCAGCGCCCAGTTCGAGAAGACCGCCGCCGACCCGCGGTTCCGGTTCTTCGGCAACATCACCGCCGGCGAGCACGTGCAGGCCGACGAACTCGCCGAACGCTACGACGCGGTGATCTACGCGATCGGCGCGCAGGCCGACCGGCCGCTGGGCATCCCCGGCGAGGAACTGCCCGGCAGTGTCGCCGCCGTCGACTTCGTCGGTTGGTACAACGCGCACCCGCACTTCGAGCACATGGCCCCGGACCTGGCCGGGCGCCGCGCGGTGGTGGTGGGCAACGGCAACGTCGCGCTGGACGTGGCGCGCATCCTGGTCACCGATCCGGACGTGCTCGGGGCCACCGACATTGCCGACCACGCCCTGGAATCGCTGGGGCCCCGCGGCGTCGAAGAGGTCGTGGTGCTGGGCCGGCGCGGCCCCCTGCAGGCGACGTTCACCACGCTGGAACTGCGCGAACTGGCCGACCTGGAGGGTCTGGCCGATGTCGACATCGTCCTGGATCCCGCGGACTTCGCCGACATCAGCGACGAGGACCTGGAGGCCGCCGGCAAGACGGTCAAGCAGAACATCAAGGTCCTGCGCAGCTACCTCGATCATGAGCGCACTCCCGGCAACCGGCGCATTGTGTTCCGCTTCCGCACGTCGCCCATCGAGATCAAGGGCGACGAGCGGGTGGAGTCGATCGTGTTGGGCCGCAACGAACTTGTCGCCGACGACAGCGGCCGCATCGTCGCCAAGGACACCGGTATCCGCGAGGAGTTGCCCGCGCGGCTGGTGGTGCGCGCCGTCGGGTACCGCGGCCGGCCGGTCCCGGGTCTGCCCTTCGACGACCGCAGCGGCACCATCCCCAACACCGACGGGCAGGTGGACGGCCGCTCCAACGAGTTCGTGGTCGGCTGGATCAAGCGCGGCCCGTCGGGCGTGATCGGCAGTAACAAGAAGGATTCCGCGGCCACCGTCGACCGGCTGCTGGCCGCCCTGGCCGGGACCGAACTGCCCGAGGTGGGCGCGGACTACGCCGAGGAGTTGCAGCAGTGGCTGTTGTCGCGGCAACCGAAGCTGATCACCGGGGAGCACTGGAAGGCCATCGACGCGCACGAGCGCGGCCGCGGTGAACCCACCGGGCGCCCGCGGGTGAAGCTGGCCAGCGTGGCGGACCTGCTGCGGGTGGGCCACGAGTAGTCGCGGGTTCGTGCGATAGCCCGCGAGCGGCCACCTGGGTACCCGCCGCTCGGCGTGTCGCGTACCTGAGTGAGCGCTCGCGCCCCGGAACGGGGTCAGCCCGCTTGCTCGGGCTGACCGAAGCGCCAGTTGTCAGGGTTCTTCGGCGAATACACCACGGGGATCAGTTGCCCCATCGTCGGCCAGCTGTCCACGTCGACCACCATCCGCTGGTACACCACATGTTCTTGGACGGTCGGCCCGTTGATCACGCCGCTGATGGTGACGTACTGCTCGCCGATCTCGTCGGGCCGCGGGCTCACCCCGGTCACCAGCAGCGTGCCGTGCGCCATGTCCGAGCCCGGCCGTGGGCCACGCTTCATGAATCGGGGTCCGATCAACAGGACCAAGGCGCCAACGATCAGGAGCAGCACACCGATTTCCCACACGCACTCATGGTAGGACTCCTGTCATGAGTGACCGCGACGTTCACGACGATCTGCAGCTTGCCCTCACGCTGGCCGACCAGGCCGACGCCATCACGCTGGACCGCTTCGGCGCGCTTGACCTGCGCATCGACACCAAGCCGGACCTGAGCCCGGTCACCGATGCTGACGAGTCCGCCGAGAACGCCCTGCGCGGCGCGTTGACCCGCGAGCGTCCCGCCGACGCGATCTTCGGCGAGGAGTTCGGCGGCGCGCCGCTGCGCAGCGGCCGGCAGTGGGTCATCGACCCGATCGACGGCACCAAGAACTTCGTGCGCGGGGTCCCGGTGTGGTGCACGTTGCTCGCGCTGCTCGACGACGGCGTGCCGGTGGTCGGCGTGGTCAGCGCGCCGGCGCTGGGCCGGCGGTGGTGGGCCGCCCGGGGCGAGGGCGCCTACAGCTCCTTCAACGGCCGCACCCGGCGACTGTCGGTGTCCGGGGTCACCGAACTGAGCGCCGCCAGCCTGTCCTACTCGGACCTGACCACCGGCTGGGAGGACCGCCGGGAGCGGTTCGTGGCGCTCACCGACGAGGTCTGGCGTGTACGGGCGTACGGCGATTTCTGGTCCTACTGCCTGGTGGCCGAAGGCGCGGTCGACATCGCCGTCGAACCCGAGGTCAAGCTGTGGGATCTGGCCCCGCTCGACATCATCGTGCGGGAGGCCGGCGGCCGCTTCACCAGCGTCGACGGGGATTCCGGCCCGCACGGCGGCAGTGCTCTGGCCACCAACGGTCTGCTGCACGAGCAGGTGGTGGACCGCCTCAAAACGGTGTGAATTAGCTTACAAAAGAGCCGTACCTTACTTTGGAGTAAGATACGGTTGTTCACACCTGCTTCCCAACCCCCTCTGAGGCTGCTGACACATGACCACCAATTCCATTCGCCACGAGAGCGCTGTCGGTCTGCAGAAGCACAAGCGCACCGCCACCGACATCGGGCTGGCCCTGATCACCCCGATCGTCGGTCAGGAGTTCCTCGACAAGTACAACCTGCGTGACCCGCTGAACCGCGGACTGCGCTACGGCGTCAAGACGGCGTTCTCCGCGGCGGGCGCCTCCACCCGTCAGTTCAAGCGCGTCCAGGGCCTCGGCAAGGCCCCCACCCGGCTGGAAACCAATGGCGCACAGAAGGGTTCGGACTACTTCGACCTGACCCCCGATGACGATCAGCAGATGATCGTCGACACGGTCCGCGAATTCGCCGAAGAGATCCTGCGTCCGGCCGCCCTCGACGCCGACGAGGCCGCCACCTATCCGCCCGAGCTGCTCGCCAAGGCCGCCGAACTGGGTGTCACCGCGATCAACATTCCCGAAGACTTCGACGGCATCGCCGAGCACCGCTCGACGGTCACCAACGCGCTGGTCGCCGAGGCGCTGGCGTACGGCGACATGGGGCTGGCGCTGCCCATCCTGGCCCCCGGCGGCGTCGCGTCGGCCCTGACCCACTGGGGCAGCGCCGACCAGCAGGCCACCTACCTCAAGGAGTTCGCCGGCGAGAACGTGCCGCAGGCCTGCCTGGCGATCGCCGAGCCGCTCCCGCTGTTCGACCCCACCACGCTGAAGACCACCGCGGTGCGCACCCCCAGCGGGTACCGCCTCGACGGGGTGAAGTCGCTGGTGCCCGCGGCTGCCGATGCCGAAATGTTCATCATTGCAGCACAACTCAACGGCAAGCCCACGCTGTTCATCGTGGAGGCCGACACCACGGGGCTGACCGTCAAGGCCGACCCCAGCATGGGCATCCGCGCCGCCGCACTCGGCCAGGTCGAGCTGGAGAAGGTCTCCGTGCCGCTGTCCGCCCGGCTCGGCGAGGACGTCGCCGAGGCCGAGCACGACCGCACCTACTCCGAGGCCATCGCACTGTCCCGGTTGGGCTGGGCGGCGCTGGCCGTGGGCACCTCGCACGCGGTGCTCGACTACGTCATCCCCTACGTCAAGGAGCGCGAGGCGTTCGGCGAACCCATCGCCCACCGTCAGTCGGTGGCCTTCATGTGCGCCAACATCGCCATCGAGCTCGACGGCCTGCGCCTGATCACCTGGCGCGGCGCCTCCCGCGCCGAGCAGGGCCTGCCGTTCGCCCGCGAGGCGGCGCTGGCGCGCAAGCTCGGCGCCGACAAGGGCATGCAGATCGGCCTGGACGGCGTCCAACTGCTCGGTGGTCACGGCTACACCAAGGAACACCCGGTCGAGCGCTGGTACCGCGATCTGCGGGCCATCGGCGTCGCGGAGGGTGTGGTCGTCCTCTAGGGGCGTCCGCGAGGAAGGGACACAAGAACATGGCAATCAATCTGGAAATGCCCAAGAAGCTGCAGGCCGTCATCGAGAAGGGCCACCAGGGCGCGGCCGAGATGCTGCGACCGATCTCGCGCAAGTACGACGTCAAGGAGCATGCCTACCCGGTCGAGCTGGACACCCTGGCCGACCTGTTCGAGGGCATCTCGGAGGCCAAGACCATCTCGTTCGCCGGGGCGGAGGCCTTCGCCGACAGCGGCCACGACGGCAAGAAGTCGAATATCAACGGCGCCAACATGTCTGCGTTGCTCAACGCGCTGGAGATCAGCTGGGGCGACGTGGCGCTGCTGCTGTCGGTGCCGCGGCAGGGCCTGGGCAACGCGGCGATCTCGTCGGTGGCCACCCCCGAGCAGTTGGAGCGGCTCGGCAAGGACGTCTGGGCGGCCATGGCGATCACCGAACCGGGCTTCGGTTCGGACTCCGCGGCCGTGACCACCACCGCAACGCTCGACGGCGACGAGTACGTCATCAACGGCGAGAAGATCTTCGTGACGGCCGGTTCCCGCGCGTCGCACATCGTGGTGTGGGCGACGCTGGACAAGTCGAAGGGCCGCGCGGCCATCAAGTCGTTCATCGTGCCCCGCGAACACCCCGGGGTCATCGTCGAACGGCTCGAACGCAAGCTGGGCATCAAGGCCTCCGACACCGCGGTGATCCGGTTCGACAATGCCCGCATCCCGAAGGACAACCTGCTGGGCGACCCGGAAATCCACGTGGAGAAGGGTTTTGCCGGGGTCATGGAGACCTTCGACAACACCCGGCCGATCGTGGCGGCGATGGCCGTCGGCGTGGCCCGGGCCGCGCTGGAGGATCTGCGCAAGATCCTCACCGACGCGGGCATCGAGATCTCCTATGACAAGCCCGCTCACGCACAGAGCGCACCCGCGGCCGAGTTCCTGCGCATGGAGGCCGACTGGGAGGCCGGTTACCTGCTGACGGTGCGGTCGGCCTGGCAGGCCGACAACCGGATCCCCAACTCCAAGGAAGCCTCGATGGGCAAGGCCAAGGCCGCCCGGGTGGCCAGCGACATCACCCTCAAGGCCGTCGAAATGGCCGGCACCGTCGGCTATTCCGAGAAGACGCTGCTGGAGAAGTGGGCCCGGGACTCTAAGATCCTGGACATCTTCGAGGGCACCCAGCAGATCCAGCAGCTGGTGGTGGCGCGGCGGCTGCTGGGCCTGTCGTCGGCCGAACTCAAGTAGCCGCAGTCGGTAGGTGCCCGCCGAGTCAAAGTTCGGCGGGCACTTTCTCTTTCGCAACCCGGTGCTCCCGCAGCGCCGGATCCCGCCGGCGCCGACCAGCGACACCGGTCGCATATCGCGCCGTCGGCGGTGCGGGTGTGGCATCGTGATCGGCGACCAGTGGTGCGACGACAGGATGGCGGTTCGGTGGACTCGAAGACCACGACAGCACAGACATCGGTACCGGAACCGGCCCCCGCGCCCGCATCGCCCCTGGCCCGTCATCATCTCCCGATCCCGGACCCCACGCACGTGGGCCTGACGACCTACGACGCCAAGGATCCCAATACCGAGTACCCGCCGATCCAGGAGCTGCGACCTCCGAAGGGCGCACCGAATGTGCTGATCATCCTGCTCGACGACGTCGGCTTCGGCGCCTCCTCGGCCTTCGGCGGGCCCTGCCAGATGCGCGTCGCCGAGCGCCTGGCCGCCGACGGCGTGAAGCTCAACAGGTTTCACACCACCGCGCTGTGCTCCCCCACCCGCCAAGCGATGTTGACCGGCCGCAACCATCACTCGGTCGGGATGGGCGCCATCACCGAGATGGCCACGTCGGCACCGGGCAACAACAGCATCCGGCCCAAGGACAAGGCCCCGGTCGCCGAGACGTTGAAACTCAACGGTTATTCCACGGCACAGTTCGGCAAGTGTCACGAGGTGCCGGTGTGGGAGGTCTCCCCGGTGGGCCCCTTCCACCAGTGGCCCACCGGGTCCGGCTTCGAATACTTCTACGGGTTCGTCGGCGGCGAGGCCAACCAGTACTACCCCGGGCTGTACGAGGGCACCACCCCCGTCGAACCGCCGAAGACCCCGGAAGAGGGGTACACCCTCACCGACGACCTGGCGGACCGCGCCATCACCTGGGTCCGCCAGCAGCAGGCGTTGCTACCGGACAAGCCGTTCTTCATGTACTGGGCCCCCGGCGCCACCCACGCACCGCACCATGTGCCCGAGCAGTGGTCCGCCAAGTACCGCGGTAAGTTCGATGACGGCTGGGATGCGCTGCGCGAACGGATATTTTCTCACCAGCGCAAGCTCGGGGTGGTACCGGAGGATGCCGAGTTGACGGCCCGCCACGACGAGATCCCCGCCTGGGACGACATGCCGGCCGCACTCAAACCCGTGCTGGCCAGGCAGATGGAGATCTACGCGGGGTTCCTCGAGCAGGCCGATCACGCGGCCGGACGCGTCATCGACGCCATCGCCGACCTCGGCGTCCTCGACAACACCCTGATCTACTACATCATCGGCGACAACGGCGCCTCGGCCGAAGGGACCGTCAACGGTTGCTTCAACGAGATGACCACCCTCAACGGCATGCCCGGGATCGAGACCACCGAGTTTCTGCTGTCCAAGATCGACGACTTCGGCACCGCGGCGGCCTACAACCATTACGCGGTGGGATGGGCGCACGCGCTGTGCACGCCGTACCAATGGACCAAACAGGTGGCCTCGCACTGGGGCGGGACGCGCAATGGCACCATCGTGCACTGGCCGAAAGGGTTGCCCGACAAGGGCACCACGCGCAATCAGTTCCACCATGTGATCGACGTCGTCCCCACCATTCTGGCCGCCGCCGGAGTGCCGGCGCCGCACTCGGTCAACGGCATCGCCCAGGCGCCGCTGGAGGGCGTCAGCATGCTGGACACCCTGCGCGATGCCGCCGCGCCGGAGACCCATCAGGTCCAGTACTTCGAGATGATGGGTAACCGCGGCATCTATTTCCAGGGCTGGACCGCGGTGACCAAACACCGCACTCCCTGGAAGGCGGAAACACCCCCGGCCTTCGACGACGACGTCTGGGAACTGTACGGACCCGACGACTGGACTCAGGCCCACGACCTGGCGGCCGAGAACCCCGCCAAACTCGCCGAGCTGCAACGCCTCTGGCTGATCGAGGCGACGAAGTACAACGTCGTGCCGCTCGATGACCGCGGGTTCGAACGGATCAATCCCGACATTGCCGGACGCCCACAGCTGATCAAGGGCAACACCCAACGGCTGTTCTCCGGTATGCGGGTCGCCGAGGGGTGCGTTCTGTCGCTGACGAACAAGTCGCATGCGGTGACGGCGAACATCGAGGTGCCGGCGTCCGGTGCCAACGGTGTGATCGTCACCCAGGGCGGCAGCGCCGGCGGCTGGGCACTCTATGCGCACGAAGGCCGGTTGAAGTACTGCTACAACTTCTTCGGCATCGAGTACTACCCGGTGACCGCGAGCACCGAGATTCCCGCCGGCAGGCATCAGGTTCGGATGGAATTCGCCTACGAGGGAGGCGGTCTGGCCAAGGGCGGCGACGTCACCTTGTATTACGACGGCAAGCCGGTGGGCACCGGACGCGTCGCGCAGACGCAGCCCATGGCATTCTCGGCGGACGAGGCCTGCGACGTCGGTCGTGACACGGGGTCACCGGCCTCGACGGACTATGGGCCTACCGGCAACGCCTTCACCGGGACCATCGATTGGGTGCAGATCGACATCGGCGAGGACAGCCACGATCATCTGGTCACCCCTGAAGATCGCTTCAACATCGCCATGGCCAAGCAGTAGGGCACGGATGGCAGGGCGTGACTCCCGAAGCAGCCGACTCTCCGTCGACGACTGGCTGCAGGCGGGCTACACCATCCTCGCCGAGGACGGTTTGCAGGCTCTCAAGATCGACCGGCTCTGCGCCCGCCTGGGCGTCACCAAGGGCAGCTTCTACTGGCATTTCACCGACATGGCCAGCTACCGCAACGCGCTGCTGGAGTCCTGGGCCGAACAGCGCGGCGGCGAGCACGCGGTCTACCAGCAGATCCGCGACCGCCCGCCCGCGGAGCGGTTGTCGATGCTGATCGCCGCACTGGTCAGCCCGCGACATTGGCGCCTCGAGCGGGCCATGCGGGAGTGGGCGCGCACCGACCCCAGCGTCGCGGCCAGCGTGGAGGCCGCCGACCGCCGGGTGATCCGGACCGTGCGGCAGGCGTTCGTCGACCTCGACTTCGAACCCGAGGAGGCCGACCTGCGCGCGCGCACCACCTTTGCCGCGGGCATCGGGTTCCTGCAGATCGCCGGCAGCAAGACCAACCCGCTGACCGCCGCGCAGCGCGAGCGCTTCCTGCAGTTCATGCTGCGCCCCTGACTGATTTGGGCGTGATTCCGCACGGTGACCGTGGTTGGGTGATCACGCCGAAATCGCCGGGGGGTTGACGGGCAACAGAGCTAAAAGTAAAGTCAGTTTCACTTCTGCTGACCGAGGAGCACATCCATGGAATCCTTCGTTCACCTGCGCAAAGGCAGGACGCCCAAGCGCGTCCACGCCGATCTCGACGGCCTCAAGGACGACGAACTCGGCCGCGGCGGCTTCGTGGGCCGGACCGCCAACATGTACCGGCGCAACGACCCCACCGCCTACCGGACCGTCGGCCCGCTGCGCCCCACCGACGTGCTCAGCTCGGAGCTGAAGCCCTCCGACGCCACCGACCCCCAGGGCGCACCCCTGCTGATGTTCTCCAACGAGGACTGCCTGGTGCTGCTGAGCCGCCGCAGCGAGGAGATGCCGTTCTTCGCGCGCTACGTCGACGGCGATCTGCTGTCCTTCGTGCACCGCGGCTCGGGACGCCTGGAAACCGAACTCGGCCCGCTGGACTACCGCGAGGGCGACTGGGTGTACATCCCGAAAGCCTGTACCTGGCGCCAGATCCCGGCCGAGGAAACCACGATGCTGATGATCCAGGCCACCGACGAGTTCCGGGTACCCCCGCCGGGCACGCTGGGTCGCCACTTCCCGTTCGACCCCGCGCAGGCCACCATCCCGGATCCGCAGCCCATCGACGACGGCGAGGGTCCGCACGTCGACGGCGAGTACGAGGTCCGGCTCATGCACGCCCCGATCGACGGG
This sequence comes from Mycolicibacterium sp. MU0050, assembly GCF_963378085.1. Taxonomy (GTDB): domain Bacteria; phylum Actinomycetota; class Actinomycetes; order Mycobacteriales; family Mycobacteriaceae; genus Mycobacterium; species Mycobacterium wendilense. The sequence goes on from NZ_OY726395.1 coordinate 3,378,991, forward strand.
GTGGGCACCACAAGCCTGTTCTACCAACATCATCCGCTCGACGTGGAGGGGTGGCGCGGGGACAACTTCCCGTTCACCTTCAACATCGAGGACTACACCGTCATCACCTCCGACAGCGTGCACCTGCCGCCCACGGTCCACCTGTTCATGCAGGCCACCGGCGTCTACATCATGAACTTCCTGCCCAAGCCCGCCGAAACCGTCCCCGGCACCGAGCGCACCCCGTGGTACCACCGCAACGTCGACTACGACGAGATCGCGTTCTTCCACGGCGGCTCGCTGTACGGCATCCCGATGCCGCCCGGACTGGTGTCGCATGCGCCGCAGGGCGTCCACCACGGCGCGCCCGAGAAGGCCCGCGAGCGCGCCCGCCGCAAGTTCGACGACTATGACCGGGTGGACTGGTCGGTGATCGCGATCGACACCCGCCGCCGCCTGGTTCCCTCCGCCGAAATCCTCGCCAACGATCTGGGGCAACACTGAGATGACGAGCACCGATACGAAAACCGCTGCGACCCCCGCCAAGTTCGAGTATGACCGCATCCCGTATCTGGTCGCCTACCAGAACAATTCGGGCGTGCGCGACGTGTACGGCGGGGTCGCCGAGTTGGTGGTGCTGGAGAGCTATCTGCTCAAGCCCAAGGACCGCCCGTCCGACACGGTGCTGATCTTCATGCACCCCATCGGGGGTGGGGCCTACCTGCCGATGATCAACGGGTTGGCCCGCGCCGGGCACCACGTCATCTACTGCAACAGCCGCTTCCGGGGCACCGATTCGGCGTTGCTGATGGAGAAGGTGGTCGAGGACCTCGGCGAGTGCATCAAGGACGCCAAGAACCGCCTCGGCTACGACAAGGTGGTGCTGGCGGGCTGGAGCGGCGGCGGTTCGCTGTCGGTGTTCTACCAGCAGCAGGCGCAGAACCCGACCGTGACCGCCAGCCCGTCCGGCGACGGGCCGGACCTCACCAAGCTGGGCCTGATCCCCGCCGACGCCATCATGCTGCTCGCGGCCCACGTCAGCCGGCACGGGACCATGACCGAATGGCTGGACGCCTCGATCCTCGACGAGTCCGACCCGAGCAAGCGCGACCCGGAGCTGGATCTCTACAACCCGGACAATCCGAATCAGCCGCCCTACTCCCCCGAGTTCCTGGACCGCTATCGCGAGGCCCAGATCGCCCGAAACCGCCGAATCACCAAGTGGGTGAAGGAGAAGCTCGCCGAGCTCGAGGCCGCCGGCCGCCCGGACGACGAGTTCGCCTTCGTGGTGCACGGCACCATGGCCGATCCCCGCTGGCTGGACCCGACCGTCGATCCCAACGACCGCAAACCCGGAACCTGCTACCTGGGTGACCCCCAGGTGGTCAACAACTCGCCGGTCGGTCTGGCCCGGTTCTGCACCCTGCGCAGCTGGCTGTCGCAGTGGAGCTACGACGACGCCAACGGCGACGCGGTCAAGGCCGGGCCCGACATCAAGATCCCCGCGCTGGTGATCGGCAACCTGGCCGACGACGCATGCACCCCAAGCCACACCCGCCGGCTGTTCGAGGCGATCGGGCACCCCGACAAGGAGATGCACGAAATCGCCGGGGCCAACCACTATTACGCGGGTCCCGACCAACGCGACACGCTGCGGGAGGCCGTCGGCATCTGCACCGACTGGCTGCACCGCCACGGTCTGTCCCTGGAGACGGCGTGACCCCCACCGGGCCGCTGGACGGCATCCGCGTCATCGAGGTCGGCACGCTGATCTCCGGGCCGTTCGCGGGCCGGCTACTGGGCGACATGGGCGCCGAGGTCATCAAGATCGAACCCCCCGGCGCCCCGGACCCGCTGCGCACCTGGGGGCAGGCCGAACTCGACGGCGAACACTTCTTCTGGACCGTGCACGCCCGCAACAAGAAGGCCGTCACGCTGAATCTGCGGGAGCCGCAGGGCCGGGAGCTGTTCCTGGAGCTGGTGGACAACTCCGACATCATCGTCGAGAACTTCCGCCCGGGCACGCTGGAGAAGTGGAACCTGGGCTACGACGTTCTGGCGCAGCGCAATCCGGGCATCATCCTGGTGCGGGTGTCGGGCTACGGCCAGACCGGCCCGGAGGCCCACAAGGCCGGCTACGCGTCGGTGGCCGAGGCCGCCAGCGGGCTGCGGCACATGAACGGCTTCCCCGGTGGGCCGCCGCCGCGGCTCGCGCTGTCGCTCGGCGACAGCCTGGCGGGCATGTTCGCCGCGCAAGGCGCGCTGGCGGCGCTGTATCGCCGGACGGTCACCGGCACCGGGCAGATCGTCGACGCCGCGCTCACCGAATCGTGTCTGGCCATCCAGGAATCCACCATCCCGGACTACGACATCGGCGGCGTCGTGCGCGGCCCGTCGGGCACCCGACTGGAGGGCATCGCACCGTCGAACATCTACCGCAGCTCCGACGGCAGCTGGGTGGTGATCGCCGCCAACCAGGACACCGTCTTCCGCCGCCTCTGCGAGGCAATGGGCCGCCCGGAGCTGGCCACCGACGACCGCTTTGTCAATCACGTTGCGCGGGGCCGCAATCAGGACGAGCTCGACAAGATCATCGGCGAGTGGGCCGCCCAGCGTCCGCCGGCCGAGATCATCGACACGCTCTCGAAGGCCGGCGTGATCTCCGGACCCATCAACACCGTGGCCGAGGTGGTCGCCGACCCGCAACTCAACGCCCGCGGGATGATCGCCGATCACTTCGACGAGCGGATCGGCCGCAACGTCAAGGGTCCGGGCGTGGTCCCGGTCCTCTCCGAATCCCCGGGCACCATCCGGTCCGCGGGGCCGGCCCGCCCCGGGCAGCACAACGACGAGGTCTACCGCGGACTGCTCGGCCGCAGCGCGGCCGACCTCGAACGGTTGCAGGCCGAAGGAGTGTTATGAGCGAGCTACCCGCCCAGGTCACCATCCGCGAGGTCGCGCTGCGCGACGGCCTGCAGATCGAAGAGCCGATCTCGTTGGACGCCAAGGTCGAACTGCTCGAGGCCGTGGTCGCCACCGGGGTCCGCGAGGTCGAGGCCACCGCTTTCGTCTCGCCGTCGAAGGTGCCGGCCCTGGCCGACGCCGAGCAGTTCGCGACCGAGCTGAAGCGGTTCACCGGCCCCGAGTACGACGTGGAGTTCTCCGCGCTGGTCGCCAGCCCGAACGGCGCGCGCCGGGCGCTCGCCGCCGGGCTCAACTCAATCGAGTACGTGGTGTCGGCCGCGGATTCGCACAGCCGCGCCAACGTGGGCCGCGGCACCGACGAGGCCACCGTCGCGATCGCCGATGTACTGGGCATCGCCCGCGACCACGGCGCCACCCTGGAGGTCATCGTCGCGACGGCCTGGGACTGCCCGTTCGACGGCCCGACACCCCCGCAGCGCGTCCTCGACATCGTCAGCGCGGCTTGCGATCTCGGAGTGGACCGCATCGCCATTGCCGACACCATCGGGACCGCCACCCCGCGGCGGGCCGGTGACCTGCTGACCCGGGTACGGCAGATCATCGGCGACACCCCGCTGGGTGCACACTTCCACAACACCCGCGGGGCAGGTCTGGCCAGCGCGTACGCGGCCGTGCAGGCGGGCGTGACCCGCCTCGACGCGTCGGTCGGCGGTCTCGGCGGCTGCCCGTTCGCCCCCGGGGCCAGCGGCAACATCGCCACCGAGGACCTGGTGTATCTGCTGCGCGACAGCGGCGTCGATACCGGTCTCGACCTGCCGCGGACCATCGAGGCCGCGGCCGTGGCGCAGCGCCTCGTCGGCCACGAACTGCCCAGTTCGCTACTGCGAGCCGGTGACCGGATCGGCGGCTAGATGACGCCGCGCACGCTATCCAGCAAGGGCCAGCAGACCCGGGACGCCATCGAGCAGGCGGCCCGGAAACTGTTTGCCGAGCGTGGTTTTCACGGCACCACGCTGGCCGACATCACCTCAGCGGCGGGCAAGTCCTCGGCGGCGTTCTACCGCTACTTCGACGACAAGGAAGACCTGCTGGCGGCGCTGGCCCAGAGCTTCCTGCAGGACATCGTGGCGCCGTCGGGCACCGATCTGCGCTGGCCCCGATCCCCCGAGGACACCGAGTTCTTCACCGCGGCTGTCACCGGCTACTGGAACATGTTCAAGCAGAACTTCGGCATCATGGTGGCCGTCGCCCAACTCGGCGCGGGCCAGCCGCGATTCGCCGAGGTGCAGAACGCGTTTCGCCGCTTCGGGATGGACATCGTGCGCGCTTCGGTGCACGCCGCCCGCGAGCAGGGGTACGCCGAAGATCTGGACCCCGACCACCTGGCCCTGGCGATCGCGTTGATGTTCGAACAGTTCACCACGGTGTACCTGCGCCCGGACGCCGCGGCGCTGGGCGTCCGCACCACCGACGACGATGCCGTACACACCCTTGCGACCATCTGGCGAAAGACGCTGTACGGTCGCTAACCAGAGCTACCCGAGGAGTCAATCGTGGATTTCACCCTGCCGGATCACCTGCCCGGCCTGCTCGCCGAGATGGACGCCTTCATCGAGGCCGAGATCAAGCCGCTGGAACGCGAGAACATGCAGTACTTCGATCGGCGCCGGGAGTTCGCCCGCACCGATCTGAACAACGGCGGCATCCCCAATCGGGAGTGGGAGGACCTGCTCGACGAGATGCGCCGGCGCGCCGACAAGGCGGGCTGGCTGCGCTACGGCCTGCCGTCGGAGTTCGGCGGCCGCGACGGCAGCAACCTCGACATGGCCGTCATCCGAGAACATCTGGCGCACAAGGGTCTTGGGCTGCACAACGACCTGCAGGACGAGTCGTCGATCGTCGGGAACTTCCCGCAGGTGATCATGATGTCGCGGTTCGGCACCGAGGCCCAGAAGAATGACTGGTGCGAGGCGCTGATCACCGGCGAGAAGTCCATGGCGTTCGGGTTGAGCGAACCCAACCACGGCAGCGACGCCACCTGGCTGGAGACCCGCGCCGTGCGCGACGGCGACAGCTGGGTCATCAACGGCACCAAGCGCTGGAACACCGGCGTGCACCGCGCCACCCATGACCTCATCTTCGCCCGCACCTCCGGGGAGCCCGGCCAGGCCACCGGCATCACGGCGTTTCTGGTGCCCTGTGACTCCGAGGGCTTCGAGGTCCCCTATTACTGGTGGACGTTCAACATGCCCAGCGACCACGCGGAGGTGGAACTCAAGGACGTCCGGGTGCCGGCGGACGCGGTGCTCGGCGAGGTGGACCGCGGCCTCGAGGTGGGCCAGACGTTCCTGCACGAGAACCGGATTCGGCAGGCCGCCAGCAGCCTGGGCGCCGCACAGTACTGCATCGACCGGGCCGCGGACTACGCCGCCGAGCGGATCGTCTTCGGCAAGCCGTTGTCGGTGAACCAGGCCGTCCAGTGGCCCCTGGCCGAACTGCAGACCGACGCGCAGATGGTGCGACTGCTGGTGTACTACGCGGCCTGGCATCTGGACCGCGACCACCACATGGAGGTCTCCGACAAGGTCTCGATGGCCAACTACCGCGCCAACCGGCTGGTGTGCGAGGCCGCCGACCGCGCCATGCAGATCCACGGCGGTCTGGGCTACAGCCGCCACGAACCGTTCGAGCACATCTACCGGCACCACCGTCGTTACCGCATCACCGAGGGCACCGAGGAGATCCAGATCCGCCGGGTCGCCCAGCGGATGCTCAAGTTCGGCCGCAAATGACCGACTTCACCGAGGCGCTCACGGCGGTGCTGCGGCCCGTCCTCGGGGAGACGGTGACGGTCACCGACCTGACCCGGCTCACCGGTGGCGCCAGCCGCACCACCTGGTCGTTCACCGCGAACACCGACACCGGGCCGCGGGCGTTGATCCTGCGCACCGGGCCACCGGACGAGGTGCACGCCAGCATGGAACTCGAGGCCCGGGTGCAGGCGCTGGCCGCCGAACAGGGTGCCGCGGTACCCGAGATCATCACCGCGTCGAACTCCGTTGAACCGCTGGGCAATCCGTACCTGATCTGCACCGCGATCGCCGGGGAGACCATCGTCCGGCGGATCTACCGCGGCCTCGACGACCAACGCCGGGCGAACCTGCTGCGGCAGTGCGCCGAGGCCCTGGTGCACATCCACCGGATCGATCCGGCGCGGGCCGACCTCACCGTCGAGGACCCGGTGGCGCAGCTGCGCGCCCAACTCGACGGCACCGGGGACACCACCGCCACCTTCGAGTTCGCGTTCCGGTGGCTCGACCGGAATCGGCCCGCCACGGCCACCCCCACCCTGGTGCACGGAGACTTCCGGATGGGGAACCTGATCGTCGACGAATCCGGGCTGGCCGCGGTGCTGGACTGGGAGTTGGTGCACGCCGGCGACCCGGTGGAGGACCTCGCCTGGTTCTGCATCCGGGCCTGGCGGTTCGGGGCGCCGCGCAGCCTCGAGGCGGGTGGGCTGGGCAGCGTCGAGGACTTGCTGGCCGCCTATCACGACGCCGGCGGCGCCGCCGTCGACCGCGACGCGTTCCGCTGGTGGCTGGTGCTGTCGACGTTGAAGTGGGGCGTCATCTGCCGCTTCCAGGCCGAGCGCCACCTGTCCGGGCAGACCCCGTCGGTGGAGTTGGCGACCATCGGGCGCCGGGTCTGCGAGACGGAATGGGACCTGCTGAACCTGCTGGAGGAGCGATGACCGCCTTGCATGGCCGGCCGACCGCCGCCGAACTGGTGGCCGCCGTCGCCGATTTCCTGGACCAGGACGTCCGCGCCGCCACCGAGGGGCAGGTGAACTTCCACGCCCGCGTCGCCGCCAATGCCCTGCGGATGGTGCAGCGGGAGTTGACCGCGACCGGCGCCGCCGAGGTGAACCAGGTGCTCGCCGGGCTGGGGGCCACCGACGAGGCGCAGTTGGCGGCCGCGATCCGGAACGGCGACTTCGACGAACGCGCCGACGAATTGCTGCCCGGGCTCCGGGTGCTGGTCGGCCACCGGCTGGCCGCCGCCCATCCGGGTTACACCGAGGAGTGAGCGTGGCCATCGACCGGGCGAGCATCCTCGACGTCGCCGACCGCCTGTTCGCGGCGATAGAACGCGCCGACACCGACACCATCGAGGCGTTGTTCGACGCCGACATCCTGGTCTGGCACAGCGGCGACGCCGCCGACAACGAACGCGCCCGCGCGCTGCGGGTGATCAAGTGGTTCATCGACCGCACCAGCACCCGCCGCTACGAGATCTTCGACCGGCAGGTCTTCGAGTCCGGCTTTGTCCAGCAGCACATCCTGCACGCCGCCGGCGCCGACGGCGCGAGGATCGCGTTGCGCGTGGGCATCGTGATCAAGCTGGCCGATAACGGCCTGATCAGTCGGATCGACGAGTACTTCGACCCCAGGGACATGGCCCCGTTGCTGTAGCGGGGGGACCCGCGCAACCAAAAGCGGCCAGGCCGAACGAATGTGGCCGTAGCATCGGCGTCGTGGCCGACACTTCCGTGCGCGTGCTGGTGTACAGCGACAACCCCCGCACCCGCGAGCAGGTCTTGCTGGCGCTGGGCAAGCGGGTGCATCCCGACCTGCCCGACCTGGACTATCTCGAGGTCGCCACGGAGCCCGTCGTGATTCAGCAGATGGACGCCGGGGGCATCGACCTGGCCATCCTCGACGGGGAGGCCACGCCGGCGGGCGGGATGGGGATCGCCAAGCAACTCAAGGACGAGCTGGCGGTGTGCCCGCCGATCCTGGTGCTGACCGGCCGCCGCGACGACGCCTGGCTGGCGAAATGGTCCCGCGCAGAGGCCGCGGTGCCGCATCCGATCGACCCCATCGAGCTGGGTGAGGCCGTGGTCCGCCTACTGCGCGCGACCCGCCCCGAAACACGCGCCTGAACCGGCGCAATCGCCGCGCGAAATATTTTGCCGCCCTTACTCATTCACAGGATCTGAGACTTTCTGGGCGTTTCCTGCGCGGTTGTGTCGATCCTAGCCAAAACGCGTCGGGGCGACGGTCAAGATCGCTAGGCTGTGTGCTAGCTCACATCGACAGCCCGAGCGAGGGAGCGCAGCAGTACCCATGGAGCTCTACACGCCCATCCTGGTTCTGGGGGCCATCGCGACCGCCTTCGCGGTCGGTTCGGTCGGCATAGCGCTGGTGATCGGCCCCCGCCGCTTCAATCGCGCCAAGGTCATGGCCTACGAATGCGGGGTGGAGCCCGCGGCGCAAGACGCCGGCAGCGGCCGGTTCCCCATCAAGTTCTACCTGGTGGCCATGTCGTTCATCATCTTCGACATCGAGATCGTCTTCCTCTACCCGTGGGCCGTGGCGTTCGACAACCTCGGGTTGTTCGGGGTGATCGCCGTGGCGCTGTTCATCTTCAACGTGTCGGTCGCCTACGCGTACGAGTGGCGGCGGGGAGGCTTGAATTGGGACTAGAGGAACAGCTGCCCGGCGGCATCCTGCTCACGACGGTCGAGAAGGCCGCGGGCTTCGTGCGCAAAGGGTCGTTGTGGCCGGCGACCTTCGGGCTGGCCTGCTGCGCCATCGAGATGATGGCCACCGCGGGACCGCGCTTCGACATCGCCCGGTTCGGCATGGAGCGGTTCTCGGCCACGCCCCGACAGGCGGACCTGATGATCGTGGCCGGGCGGGTCAGCCAGAAGATGGCGCCGGTGCTGCGGCAGGTCTACGACCAGATGGTCGAACCGAAGTGGGTGCTGGCGATGGGGGTCTGTGCCTCCTCCGGCGGGATGTTCAACAACTACGCGATCCTGCAGGGCGTCGACCATGTGGTCCCGGTGGACATCTACCTGCCGGGCTGTCCGCCGCGGCCGGAGATGCTGCTCAACGCGCTGCTGACGCTGCACGCCAAGATCGCCGAGATGCCGTTGGGTGTGCACCGCGACGAGGTCATCGCCGCCGCCGAGAAGGCCGCGCTCGACTCCCCGCCCACCATCGAACTCAAGGGGCTGTTGCGGTGAGCCCGCACGACCCGGCCGAACCCGAGGTCATCGACGTCCGCACCGGCATGTTCGGCGCCGAGGGCACCGGCGACACCTCCGGCTACGGGCGGCTGGTGCGCGAGGTGGCGCTGCCCGGCAGCAGCCCGCGGCCCTACGGCGGCTACTTCGACGAGGTCGTCGACCGCCTTGCCGACGTGCTCGGAGCCGACTTCCGCGCGGCCGTGGAGCGCGTCGTGGTCCACCGCGATCAGCTGACACTGGAGATCCGCCGTGAGCAGTTGCCGTCGGTGGCCCGCGCGCTGCGCGACGACGAGGCGTTGCGGTTCGAGCTGTGCGCCGGGGTCTCCGGAGTGCACTACCCCGGCGACGAGGGCCGCGAACTGCACGCGGTGTACCCGCTGATGTCGATCACCCACAATCGGCGCATCCAGCTCGAGACCACCTGCCCGGACGCCGACCCCCATGTGCCGTCGCTGTTTTCGGTCTACCCCACCGTCGACTGGCACGAACGGGAAACCTATGACTTCTTCGGGATCATCTTCGACGGCCATCCCGCGCTGACCCGCATCGAGATGCCCGACGACTGGGTCGGGCATCCGCAGCGCAAGGACTATCCCCTCGGTGGTGTGCCCGTGGAATACCACGGCGCGCAGATCCCGCCGCCCGACGAACGCAGGGCGTATCACTGACATGACCGACACCACGGAACGCACCGTCACCCTCGGCGGCCAGGACTGGGACGAGATCGTCGCACTGGCCCGGGAATCCGCGCACGGCTCCGCCGGCGAACGCATCGTGGTCAACATGGGGCCGCAGCACCCGTCGACCCACGGGGTGTTGCGACTGATCCTCGAGATCGAGGGTGAGACCGTCGTCCAGGCGCGCTGCGGAATCGGCTACCTGCACACCGGGATCGAGAAGAACCTCGAGTACCGGAACTGGACCCAGGGCGTCACGTTCGTCACCCGGATGGACTACCTGTCCCCGTTCTTCAACGAGACCGCGTACTGCCTCGGTGTCGAGAAGCTGCTGGGGATCACCGACCAGATCCCCGAACGCGCCAGCGTCATCCGGGTGATGCTGATGGAACTCAACCGGATCTCCAGCCACCTGGTGGCGCTGGCCACCGGGGGCATGGAACTCGGCGCCATGAGCGCGATGTTCTACGGCTTCCGCGAGCGCGAAGAGGTGCTCACGGTGTTCGAGGCCATCACCGGGCTGCGGATGAACCACGCCTACATCCGGCCCGGCGGACTGGCGGCCGACCTGCCCGACGGCGGTGTCGAGAAGGTGGCCGCGCTGCTGAAGCTGCTGCCGGGCCGGCTCGGCGAGTTCGAGGCGTTGCTGCGCGAGAACCCGATCTGGAAGGCGCGCAACGTCGGAATCGGGTTCCTGGACCTGACCGGCTGCATGGCGCTCGGCGTCACCGGGCCGGTGCTGCGCGCCACCGGACTCCCGCACGATCTGCGCAAGGCGCAGCCGTACTGCGGTTACGAGACCTACGAATTCGACGTCATCACCGGCTCCCACTGCGACTGCTATGACCGCTACGTCATCCGGGTCGAGGAGATGAAACAGTCGCTGAAGATCGTCGAGCAATGCCTCGACCGGCTGCGGCCCGGCCCGGTGATGATCGAGGACAAGAAGCTGGCCTGGCCGGCGGACCTGACGCTGGGTCCCGACGGACTGGGCAACAGCCCCGCCCACATCGCCCGGATCATGGGCCAGTCGATGGAGGGTCTGATCCATCACTTCAAGCTGGTGACCGAGGGGTTCCGGGTGCCCGCCGGCCAGTGCTACGTCGCGGTCGAGTCCCCGCGCGGCGAACTCGGCGTGCACATGGTCTCCGACGGCGGCACCCGCCCGTACCGGGTGCACTACCGCGACCCGTCGTTCACGAATCTGCAAGCGGTGGCCGCGATGTGCGAGGGCGGCATGGTCGCCGACCTGATCTCCGCGGTCGCCTCCATCGATCCCGTCATGGGCGGGGTGGATCGATGACCGACGGCCAGCAGATCAACAACCGCACCGTCGACCTCACGCTGGGCCCCCGCCCCGACGAACCCGGGCCACCCATCGGTGGCCCGCTGACCTACCCGGCGGAGGTCGCGGAGCGATTGGCCACCGACGCCGCGGTGATCATCGCCCGCTATCCGCAGTCGCGCTCGGCTCTGTTGCCCCTGCTACACCTGGTCCAGGCCGAGGACGGCTACCTGACCGCCGCCGGAATCTCCTTCTGCGCAGCACAACTCGGACTGACCGACGCCGAGGTCACCGCGGTGGCGACGTTCTACTCGATGTACCGCCGCACCCCCACCGGCAAGTATCTGGTGGGCGTGTGCACCAACACGCTGTGCGCGATCATGGGCGGCGACGCGATTCTCGAGACCCTCGAGCAGCACCTCGACGTGCAACCGGGGCAGACCACCGAGGACGACCGGATCACCCTCGAACACCTCGAATGCAACGCCGCCTGCGACTACGCGCCGGTGATCATGGTGAACTGGGAGTTCTTCGACAACCAAACCCCTTCCAGCGCCCGTGATCTCGTCGACCGGCTGCGCGCGGAGAAGCCCGTGATCGCCACCCGCGGCGGCCGGATCTGCTCGTTCGCCGAAACCGCGCGCACCCTGGCCGGATTGCCCGACCCGGACCGGCCACCGGACCAATCCGGCCCGGGCGCGGCCACACTCGCCGGGCTGCGGGTGGCCCAGGCGCTGGGCATGACCGCGAGCGAGGGAGAGCAGTGACCGCGCTGAGTCCGGTGTTGAGCCGGTTCTGGGACGAAGAGCAGCCCTGGTCGCTGGCGACCTATCGGCGCCACGACGGTTACCGCGCCCTGGACAAGGCGCTCTCGATGCCGCCCGACGACATCATCGCGCTGATCAAGGAGTCCGGCCTGCGGGGCCGCGGCGGCGCGGGGTTCCCCACCGGGACCAAGTGGTCGTTCATTCCGCAGGACGCGACCGGCCCGGGCGTCAAGCCGCATTACCTGGTGGTCAACGCCGACGAGTCCGAACCCGGTACCTGCAAAGACATCCCGCTGATGTTGACCACCCCGCACTTCCTCGTCGAGGGGGCGATCATCGCGGCGTACGCCATCCGGGCCAACCACGCCTTCATCTACCTGCGCGGCGAGGTCGTCCCGGTGCTGCGGCGACTGCAGGCCGCCGTCGCCGAGGCCTACGAGGCCGGCTATCTGGGCCGCGACATCGGCGGGTCCGGGTTCGACCTGGAACTGATCGTGCACGCCGGCGCGGGCGCCTACATCTGCGGCGAGGAGACCGCCCTGCTGGACTCGCTGGAGGGCCGTCGCGGCCAACCCCGGCTGCGTCCCCCGTTCCCGGCGGTGGCCGGGCTGTACGCCTGCCCGACGGTGGTCAACAACGTCGAATCCATTGCGTCGGTGCCGCCGGTGGTGCTGAACGGGGTCGACTGGTTCAAGTCGATGGGGTCCGAGAAGTCCCCCGGGTTCACGCTGTACTCGCTGTCCGGGCACGTCACCACCCCCGGGCAGTACGAGGCCCCGCTGGGCATCACGCTGCGCGAGCTGCTGTCCTACGCCGGCGGGGTGCGCCCGGGTCACGAGCTGAAGTTCTGGACCCCGGGCGGCTCCTCGACGCCGCTGCTCACCGCCGAGCACCTCGACATCCCGCTGGACTACGAGGGCGTGGCCGGGGCGGGATCGATGCTGGGCACCAAGGCATTACAGATCTTCGACGAGACCACGTGCGTGGTGCGGGCGGTGGCGCGCTGGACCGACTTCTACGCCCACGAGTCCTGCGGCAAGTGCACCCCCTGCCGGGAGGGCACCTTCTGGCTCAAGCAGATCTACCACCGCCTGGAGAACGGCCAGGGCACCGCCGAAGACCTCGACAAGCTGCTCGACATCTCCGACATCGTGCTCGGAAAGTCGTTCTGCGCGCTCGGGGACGGGGCCGCGATGCCCATCCAGTCGTCGCTGAAGTACTTCCGCGCCGAGTACGAGGCCCATCTGAGCGGCGGGTGCCCGTTCGACCCGCGCGCCTCGATGCTCGTCGCACCGGAGGAGGTGGACGCATGACGACCGGTCCGATCTCCCGCGAGCGCTCACCGTTGTACAGCTTCGACCCCGTTTTCCGTACCAGGATGAGCGCTCGCGCAGCAGTGGAGGTGGATGCATGACGCTGGCCGAGCACCACCACGACGCCCCGCCGGTGGAGATGGTCACCCTGACCATCGACGACGTCGAGGTCTCGGTTCCCAAGGGCACGCTGGTGATCCGGGCGGCCGAGCTGATGGGCGTGCAGATCCCGAGGTTCTGCGACCATCCGCTGCTGGAACCCGTCGGCGCCTGCCGGCAGTGCATCGTCGAGATCGAGGGACAGCGCAAGCCGGTCGCGTCCTGCACCACGCCGGTGGCGCCCGACATGGTGGTGCGCACCCAGCACACCAGCGCCGAGGCCGACAAGGCGCAGCACGGCGTCATGGAGTTGCTGCTGATCAACCACCCGCTGGACTGCCCGGTGTGCGACAAGGGCGGCGAATGCCCGCTGCAGAACCAGGCGATGTCCAACGGTCGGCCCGAGACCAGGTTCACCGACGACGTCAAGCGCACGTTCCCCAAGCCCATCCACCTGTCCAGCCAGGTGCTGCTGGACCGGGAGCGGTGTGTGCTGTGCGCGCGGTGTACCCGCTTCTCCAACCAGATCGCCGGCGACCCGTTCATCGAGTTGCTGGAGCGCGGCGCGTTGCAGCAGGTCGGGATCGCCCCCGGCGAGGCGTTCGACTCGTACTTCTCCGGCAACAGCGTGCAGATCTGCCCCGTCGGGGCGCTCACCGGCACCGCCTACCGGTTCCGGGCGCGGCCCTTCGACCTGGTGTCCTCGCCCAGCGTGTGCGAGCACTGCGCGGCCGGGTGTGCGCAGCGCACCGACCACCGGCGCGGCAAGGTGATGCGCCGGCTGGCCGGGGACGACCCGGAGGTCAACGAGGAGTGGAACTGCGACAAGGGCCGCTGGGCGTTCACCTACGCCACCCAGGGCGACCGCATCCACACCCCGCTGCTGCGCGAACCCGACGGCGCGCTGCGCCCCGCCTCCTGGTCGGAGGCCATCAGCGTGGCCGGCGCCGGGCTGACCGCGGCGGTGGGCCGCGCCGGGGTGCTGGTCGGTGGCCGGGTCAGCGCGCGGGACGCGTTGGGCTACAGCAGGTTTGCCCGCATGGTGTTGGACACCAACGACATCGACTTCCGGGCCCGCCCGCACAGCGAGGAGGAAGCCGAGTTCCTGGCCGCCCGGATCGCCGGCCGGCGGATGACCGTCACCTACGCCGACCTGGAGGCCGCGCCGGCGGTGCTGCTGGTCGGCTTCGAACCCGAAGAGGAATGCCCCATCGTGTTCCTGCGGCTGCGCAAGGCCGTCCGCAAGAACGGGCTGTCGGTGCTGTCGGTCGCGCCGTTCGCCTCCCTCGGGCTGACCAAGCTCGACGGCCGGCTGGTGATGACCGTGCCCGGCGGCGAGGCCGAGGCCCTCGACGGGCTCGCCGCGGAACTGCCCGCCGGTTCGATCATCATGGTCGGCGAGCGGCTGGCGACCAGTCCCGGCGCCTTCTCGGCGGTGGGCCGGTTGGCCGACCGCACCGGGGCCCGGCTGGCCTGGGTGCCGCGGCGCGCCGGTGAGCGCGGCGCCCTGGAGGCCGGCTGCCTGCCCAACCTGTTGTCCGGCGGCCATCCGGTCGCCGACCCCGGCGCGCGCGCGACCATCGCCGCCGCCTGGCACAGCACCGAACTCCCCGCCACCGCCGGCCGGGACACCGCGGGGATCCTGGCCGCCGCCGGCGCCGGCGACCTGGGTGCGCTGCTGATCGGTGGGGTCGAACTCGCCGACCTGCCGGACCCGGTCGCCGCCCGGGTCGCCCTGGCCGCCGCGCCGTTCGTCATCAGCCTCGAGGTGCGGCACAGTGAGGTCACCGCCCTGGCCGACGTGGTGTTCCCGGTGGCGCCGGTGGTCGAGAAGGCCGACGCGTACCTGAACTGGGAGGGGCGGGCCCGGCCGTTCGAGGCCGCACTGCTGGGCAATGCCACCCCGGACGCGCGGGTGCTGCAGACCCTGGCCGACGAGTTGGGTGTCGACCTCGGCCTGCGCGACATCGAAGACCCGAGCTGGCAGGGCGAGCCCGCGGCGGGCCCCGCGCACCCGGCCCGGAAGGTGGACACCATGTCGGGCCAGGCCGTGCTGGCCACCTGGCGAATGCTGTTGGACGCCGGTCGGTTACAGGACGGTGAGCCGCACCTGGCCGGCACCGCGCGTGCGCCGGTGGCGCGGCTGTCGGCGACCACGGCCGCCGAGGTCGGCGTCGCCGAAGGCGAGTTGCTCACCGTCCGCACCGACCGGGGTGCGATCACGCTGCCCCTGGTGTGCACCGAGATGCCCGACCGGGTGGTATGGCTGCCGATGAACTCACCCGGCAGCGCCGTCGGCAACTCACTGGGTGCGACGTCCGGCGACGTGGTGCGCATCGAACGGGCCGATGCGCCGTGACCCACCCCGACGCCAGCGTCTTCGGCCATGACCCGCTGTGGCTGATCCTGCTCAAGGCCGTGGCGGTCTTCGCCTTCCTGGTGCTGACCGTCCTGGTCGCGATCCTGGTGGAACGAAAGATCCTGGGCCGCATGCAGATGCGCTACGGCCCGAACCGGGTGGGACCGTGGGGGCTGCTGCAATCGTTGGCCGACGGGGTGAAACTGGCCCTCAAGGAGGGTTTCATCCCGGCCGGCGCCGACAAGCCCATCTACCTGATGGCGCCGGTGATCGCCGTCATCCCCGCCATCCTGGCGTTCGCGGTGATCCCGATGGGTCCGGTGGTCTCGGTCTTCGGCCACCAGACGCCGCTGCAGCTCACCGACTTCCCCGTCGCGGTGCTCTACGTGCTGGCCGTCACCTCGATCGGCGTGTACGGAATCGTGTTGGCGGGCTGGTCGTCTGGATCCACCTACCCGCTGCTCGGCGGGCTGCGTTCGTCGGCCCAGGTGATCTCCTACGAGATCGCGATGGCGCTGTCGTTCGTGGCGGTGTTCATCTACGCCGGCACCATGTCGACCTCCGGCATCGTCGCCGCCCAGGACCACACCTGGTACATCTTCCTGCTGCTGCCGTCGTTCGCGGTCTACCTGGTGGCCATGGTCGGCGAGACCAACCGGGCGCCGTTCGACCTGCCCGAGGCCGAGGGCGAGTTGGTCGGTGGCTTCCACACCGAGTACTCGTCGCTGAAGTTCGCCATGTTCATGCTGGCCGAGTACATCAACATGACCACCGTCTCCGCGCTGGCCGCCACGATGTTCCTCGGCGGCTGGCACGCGCCGTGGCCCGTCAGCCTGATCGACGGGGCCAACACCGGTTGGTGGCCGCTGATCTGGTTCGTGGCCAAGGTGTGGGGCTTCCTGTTCTTCTACATCTGGCTGCGGGCCACCCTGCCCAGGCTGCGCTACGACCAGTTCATGGTGCTGGGCTGGAAGGTGATGATCCCGCTGTCGCTGGCCTGGATCATGACGGTGGCGGTCGCCAAGACGCTGCGCAACGACGGGGCCGGCCCGTGGGTGACCGTCGCCATCTACCTCGGGTTCGCCGCGCTCGTCGGCGTCACGTTGGCGGCGTGGAACCGCGGGCGTCGCCGCCGCCGCGCGGCCCTGGCGCCGCCGCTGCCCGACACCGCGGACAGTAGTTACTTCCCGGTCCCGCCGATCCCCAGCAAGGAGGAGGTTCGTGGCTAAATTGCTCGACGCACTCGCCGGTTTCGGGGTGACGTTGTCGACGATGTTCAAGAAGCCGACCACCGAGCAGTACCCCGACGAGAAGATCCCCACCGAGCCCCGCTACCACGGCCGCCATCAGTTGAACCGGTACGCCGACGGGTTGGAGAAGTGCATCGGTTGCGAACTGTGCGCCTGGGCCTGCCCCGCCGACGCGATCTACGTCGAGGGCGCCGACAACACCGAAGCGCAACGGTATTCGCCGGGCGAACGCTACGGGCGGGTGTATCAGATCAACTACCTGCGGTGCATCGGCTGCGGGCTGTGCATCGAGGCGTGCCCCACCCGGGCCCTGACCATGACCAACGACTACGAGATGGCCGACGACAACCGGTCGGACCTGATCTACGGCAAGGACAAGCTGCTCGCACCGCTGGAACCCGGCATGACCGCTCCCCCGCACGCCATGGCCGAGGGCGCCACCGACGACGACTACTACCTGGGCAACGTCACATGACCGCCGAGGCCGTCGCGTTCTGGGTGCTGGCCACCATCGCGGTGGTCGGCGCGCTGGGTGTCGTGGCCGCGCCGAAGGCGGTGTACTCGGCGATCTTCCTGGCCGCCACCATGATCAGCCTGGCGGCGCTCTATGTGGCGCAGGGGGCGTTGTTCCTGGGCGTGGTGCAGGTGGTGGTCTACACCGGCGCCGTGATGATGCTGTTCCTGTTCGTGGTGATGCTCATCGGGGTGGACTCCGCGGAGTCGCTGGTGGAAACCCTTCGCGGACAACGCATCGCCGCCGCGGCCGCGGGCCTGGGCTTCGGAGTGCTGCTGATCGCCGGCATCGGAACCGCCTCGGTCGCCGGCTGGACCCCTACCGTCGGCCCCGACCCGGCCTACAACGTCGAGGATCTGGCGGCGCTGATCTTTACGCGCTACCTGTGGGCGTTCGAACTGACCGGCGTGCTGCTCATCATCGCGTCGCTGGGCGCCATGGTGCTGGCGCACCGGGAACGACTGGGCCGGCGCAAGACTCAGCGCGAGTTGTCCCAGGAACGCTTCCGCGGCCATGGCCATCCCACCACGTTGCCGAGTTCCGGGGTGTACGCCCGGCACAACGCGGTCGACATGCCCGCGCGGCTGCCCGACGGATCGCCGGCCGACCTTTCGGTCAGCGACGTTCTGGTGCCGCGCGGATTCGAGGACAGGGGCGTCGATGAACCCCGATAGCTACCTCTACCTCTCGGCGCTGCTGTTCACCATCGGCGCCGCCGGAGTGCTGTTGCGGCGCAACGCGATCATCATGTTCATGTGTGTGGAGTTGATGTTGAACGCCTGCAATCTCGCCTTCGTCAGCTTCTCCCGGATGCACGGGCACCTCGACGGTCAGGTGGTGGCGTTTTTCACCATGGTGGTCGCCGCCTGTGAGGTGGTGGTGGGCCTTGCGATCATCATGGCCATCTACCGCACCAGGAAGTCCGCCAACGTCGACGACGCCCACCTGCTGAGGCATTGATCAGGTGGCTACGGGAGTGACCATGTTGTGGCCGTTGATCGCGCTGCCGCTGGCCGGGGCCGGCGTGCTGTTGCTCGGTGGCCGACGCACCAACGGGTGGGGACACCTGCTGGGGTGCCTCACCGTGCTGGCGTCGTTCGCCTGGGCCGCCGCGCTTTTCGCGGATCTGCTGGGCCGCGATCCGGAATCCCGGGTGATCGGCGAGCGACTGTTCTCCTGGGTGCCGGTCGCCGGTCTGCGGGTCGACTTCGGTCTGCAACTCGACGCGCTGAGCGTGTGCTTCGTTCTGCTGATCACCGGCGTCGGCGCGCTCATCCACCTCTACTCGATCGGCTACATGGCCGGCGATCCGGGTCGGCGGCGGTTCTTCGGCTACCTCAACCTGTTCGTCGCCGCGATGCTGCTGTTGGTGTTGGCGGACAACTACCTGGGCCTCTACGTCGGCTGGGAGGGCGTGGGCCTGGCGTCCTATCTGCTCATCGGGTTCTGGTCGCACAAGCCGTCCGCGGCGACGGCGGCCAAGAAGGCGTTCGTGGTCAACCGGGTCGGCGACGTCGGACTGGCCATCGCGATGTTCGTGATGTTCGCCCAGTTCGGAACCCTGTCGTATGCGGGCGTTTTCGCCGGCGCGCCCGAGGCCTCCACGGGCGCGCTGACCGCCGTCGGTCTGCTGCTGTTGCTCGCCGCCTGCGGCAAGAGCGCCCAGGTGCCGCTGCAGTCCTGGCTCGGCGACGCGATGGAGGGCCCCACGCCGGTCTCCGCGCTGATCCACGCCGCCACCATGGTCACCGCCGGGGTGTATTTGATCGTGCGCTCGGGTCCGGTGTTCAACCTGGCCCCGCACGCGCAGACCGCCGTGGTGGTCGTCGGCGCGGTCACCCTGCTGTTCGGCGCCGTCATCGGGTGCGCCAAGGACGACATCAAGAAGGCGTTGGCCGCCTCGACGATGAGCCAGATCGGGTACATGGTGCTCGCCGCCGGGCTGGGCCCGGTCGGTTACGCCGTGGCGATCATGCACCTGCTGACCCACGGATTCTTCAAGGCCGGACTGTTCCTCGGTGCCGGGTCGGTGATGCACGGCATGAACGACGAGACCGACATCCGCCGGTACGGCGGGCTGCGCGCCCTGATGCCGATCACCTTCGTGACGTTCGGGCTGGGCTATCTCGCCATCATCGGTGTGCCGCCGTTCGCCGGCTTCTTCTCCAAGGACGCCATCATCGAAACCGCCTTCGCCGCAGGCGGTCTGCGCGGCTGGCTGCTGGGCGGCGCCGCCCTGCTCGGCGCCGGGATCACGGCGTTCTACATGACCCGGGTGATGATCCTGACGTTCTTCGGCCCACGACGCTGGGCGCCGGACACCCACCCGCACGAATCCCCACCGAGCATGACGCTGCCGATGGTGGTGCTGGCCGTCGGTTCGATCGGCGCCGGCGCGCTGCTGGCCCTCGGCGGCCGGCTGGCGCACTGGCTCGAGCCCGTCGTCAACCCCGACGGCGTGCACGCTCACCACGTGGTGCCGGTCTGGGTGATGTCGGTGATCACGCTGTCGGTGGTGGCCGTCGGTGTCGTCGTCGCCTACCGCGCCTACGCGCGCCGACCGGTGCCGCAGACCGCGCCGACCGACGTGTCGGCGCTGACCCGCGCGGCCCGCCGCGACCTCTACGGCGACGCTTTCAACGAGGCGGTGTTCATGCGGCCCGGACAACAGCTCACCGCCGAACTGGTGCGCGTCGACGACCACGCCATCGAGGGTGTCGGCGGCGGGCTGGCGACGCTGGTGGGCCGCGCCTCCGATGCGCTGCGCCGGACCCAGACCGGCTTCGCCCGCTCCTACGCCCTGACGATCCTCGCGGGTGCCGTCCTGATGGTGGCCGCCGTCGTGCTGACGGGAGTGTGGCGGTGACCGACTTCCCCATCCTCACCGTGCTGTGGGCCGTGCCCATGGTCGGCGCCGCGCTGATCATCGTGCTGCCCGCGCAGCTGCAACGCTTCGCCAAGCTGGCCGGGGTGGCGGTGTCGCTGGCGGTGCTGGCGATCGCGGTGCTGCTGGTCGTGCAGTTCGATCCGGCCGGTGCGCAGTATCAGTTCGTCGAACAGATGGCGTGGATCCCGTCGTTCGGCACGGGCTACATCCTCGGTCTCGACGGCATCGCGCTGGCGTTGGTGGTGCTGACGGCGGTCCTGGTGCCGCTGCTGCTGCTGGCCGGTTGGACCGACGCCGACGACACCCCGCGGCTGTTGTCCGGCCGCGCCCCGCACGCCTACGTGGCCCTGACGCTGGCCGTCGAGGGCATGGTGCTGATCGCGTTGAGCGCGCTGGACGTGCTGCTGTTCTACGTGTTCTTCGAGGCCATGCTGATCCCGCTGTACTTCCTCATCGGCGGGTTCGGCGGCGCCGGCCGGTCCCGGGCGGCCGTGAAGTTCCTGCTGTACAACCTGTTCGGCGGGCTGATCATGCTCGCCGCGATCATCGGCCTGTACGTGGTGACCGCCGGCAGCGACGCCTTCGACGGCGGAACGTTCGACTTCCGCGCCATCGTCGCCGCGGTGTCCTCCGGCGAGTTGGCGGTCAACCCGGCGGTGATGCACGCACTGTTCCTGGGGTTCATGCTGGCGTTCGCGATCAAGGCGCCGCTGTGGCCGTTCCACCGCTGGCTGCCCGACGCCGCAGTGGAATCCAAACCCGCCACCGCGGTGCTGATGATGGCGGTGGTCGACAAGGTCGGCACGTTCGGCATGCTGCGGTACTGCCTGCCGATGTTCCCGGACTCGGCCTCGCTGTTCGGCCCGGTGATCATGGCGCTGGCGGTCATCAGCATCGTCTACGGCGCGGTGCTGGCCTTCGGGCAGACCGACTTCATGCGGCTGATCGCCTACACCTCGATCTCGCATTTCGGCTTCATCATTTTGGGCATCTTCGTGATGACCAGCCAGGGCCAATCCGGCTCCACGCTGTACATGATCAACCACGGGCTGTCGACCGCGGCGCTGTTCCTGATCGCCGGGTTCCTGGTGTCGCGCCGGGGATCCCGCGTGATCGCCGACTACGGCGGGGTGCAGACCGTGGCGCCGGTGCTGGCCGGGACGTTCCTGGTGGCGGGCCTGGCCACCCTGTCGCTGCCCGGGTTGGCGCCGTTCATCAGTGAATTCCTGGTCCTCATCGGCACGTTCACCCGATATCCGGTGCTGGCGGTGATCGCGTCGTCGGCGCTGGTGCTCTCGGCCATCTATGTGCTGTGGATGTACCAGCGCATGATGACCGGCCCCGTCGCCGACGGCAGCGAGAAGGTGCGCGACCTGGTTCCCCGCGAACTGGCCGTCGTCGCGCCCCTGATCGCGCTGCTGCTGGTGCTCGGCATCTATCCCAAACCCGCGCTGGACGTGATCAATCCGGCCGTCGAGCACACCCTGACCACCATCGGTCACACCGACCCGGCCCCGGCCGTCCCGGTGGTCGCGGAAGGAGTAGCGGAATGACCACGCTGCTTGCCCTGGACGTGCCGTCCGTGGAGTACGCCCAACTCTCGCCGATGCTGATCGTCGTCGGCGTCGCGGTGGCCGGCGTGCTGGTCGAGGCGTTCTTCCCCCGCGGCATGCGGTACCGGACCCAGCTGGTGTTGAGCCTCGGCGGCTTGACCGCCGCATTGGTCGCGGTGGTGTTGCTGCTGCGCGATCTCGTTGGCGGCCCGGGCAATTCGGCGATGGTCGGTTCGGTGGCCATCGATGCACCCGCCCTGTTCCTGCAGGCCACCGTGTTGGTCATCGCCGTCCTCGGAGTGCTGCTGATCGCCGAGCGCCACGTCCCCCCACCCGAGAACGACGGCAACCCGGGCGGTTTGGACGGTTTCACGCCGCAGGCCGCAGCAGTGCCCGGCAGCGTGGCCGAGAAGGAGGCCACCCGCGCCGGCTCCATGCAGACCGAGGTCTTCCCCATCACGATGTTCGCGGTCACCGGGATGCTGCTGTTCGGCGCCTCCGACGACCTGCTGACGATGTTCGTGGCGCTGGAAGTGCTCTCCCTGCCGCTGTATCTGCTGTGCGGGCTGGCCCGGCACCGCCGACTGCTGTCCCAGGAAGCCGCCCTGAAATACTTTCTGCTGGGCGCGTTCTCGTCGGCGTTCTTCCTGTACGGCATCGCGTTGCTGTACGGCTACAGCGGAACCTTCGAGCTGGCCGGGATCGCCGAGGCGGTGGCCGAGCCCACCGGGCGATCGTCGACGATGGCGTTGATCGGGCTCGGACTGGTCGCCGTCGGGCTGCTGTTCAAGGTCGGGGCGGTGCCGTTCCACTCCTGGATCCCCGACGTGTACCAGGGTGCCCCCACCCCCATCACCGCGTTCATGGCCGCGGCCACCAAGGTCGCGGCCTTCGGCGCCATGCTGCGGGTCTTCTACGTCGCGGTGCCGGGTCTGGCGAGCGGGTGGCGGCCGATGATGTGGGCGGTGGCCATCGTGACCATGGTGATCGGCACCGTCGTCGCGGTGCGCCAGACCAACGTCAAGCGCCTGTTGGCATATTCGGCGATCTCGCACGCCGGCTTCATCCTGACGGGGGTGATCGCGCTGACCGACAGCGGGATCTCCAGCACGCTGTTCTATCTGTTCGCCTACGGCTTCTCCACGCTCGGGGCGTTCGCCGTGGTCGGGCTGGTCCGCGACCGCACCGGCGCCGAGGATTCCGACATGGTGCGCTGGGCCGGCCTGGGCCGCCGTTATCCGCTGGTGGGCGTGGTGTTTTCGCTGTTTCTGCTGGCATTCGCGGGCATCCCGTTGACCAGCGGGTTCGTCAGCAAGTTCGCCGTTTTCAAGGCCGCCGGCGAGGGCGGGGCCATGCCGCTGGTGGTGGTCGGTGTCGTCGCCAGCGCGATCGCCGCCTACTTCTACGTCCGGGTGATCGTGTGGATGTTCTTCACCGACCCGCCCGCGGATGCGCCCGTCGTGGTCGCGCCGAGCTGGACCGGCAAGGCGACCGTAGCCGTGACCGCGGGAGTCACGGTGGTGCTCGGTGCCCTGCCGCAGCCGCTGCTGGACCTGGCGAACAACTCGACGCAGTTCCTGCGCTAGCGTCGAACCATGGCTGTCGTCACCACCACCGACCATGGCGCGGTCCGCGTCGTCACCATGAACCGGCCCGGGGCGCGAAACGCGTTGGGACAGGAGCTCATCGAGGCGCTGTTCGCGGCGCTGAGCGAGGCCGACGCCGATCCGGCGGTGCGGGTGGCCGTGCTCACCGGCACCGACCCGGCGTTCTGCGCCGGAGTCGATCTCAAGGAGGCCCAGCAGCTCGGCAAGGAGTACTTCGCCCGCTTCCGCAGCCACAACTGCATCGCGAAACCGGCCGAGATGGCCATCCCGGTGATCGGCGCGGTCAACGGCCCGGTGTTCACCGGCGGGCTCGAGATGGCGCTGGCGTGTGACTTCCTGATCGCCTCCGAACGCGCGGTGTTCGCCGATACGCACGCGCGGGTGGGGATCCTGCCCGGCGGCGGGATGACGGCCCGGCTGCCGCAGCGGGTCGGCGCCGGAATGGCCCGCCGGCTGTCGATGACCGGTGAGGTGGTCGACGCCGCCCGCGCCGAACGCATCGGCCTGGTCACCGAGGTGGTGGCGCACGAGCGGCTGCTGCCGCGGGCGGTGGAGCTGGCCGCACAGGTCGCCGAGGTGGATGCGCCGACGATGGCCGGCCTCAAGGAGATCTACCGTCAGGGCTGGGCGGGGGTCACCGACCCGGCGCTGGACGCCGAGCGGCAGATCTCCGGCGCCCAGGAGCTCGACGCCGCCGGCCTGGCGCAACGCCGGGCCGAGGTGACCGCCCGCAACAAGAGCCAGATACTGTAAGGACCTCCGTAAGACCCTTTCAGCGAGGACGGCACATGCAGAAGGCGACCCTGACCCCCTACTTCGAGGCGGACGGCGACGCGTTCAAGCCCAACGCCATCGCGCAGGGCGGCTGGGGCCCGACGCTGGGCGGGCACGTCATCGGCGGATTGCTGGCCCGGGCCATCGACGCCCAGCGCACCGACCCCGATCTGCTGCCGGTCCGGCTGACCGTCGACATGCTGCGCCGGGTGGCCACCGAGCCGGTGCAGGCGCACGCCGAGGTGCTCCGCATCGGCAGCCGCATGCAGGCCACCGACGGCACCCTCACCCAGAACGGCGAGGTGGTGGCCCGCGCGTCGGCGCTGTATCTGCGCCGCGGCGAACAGCCCGGCGAGGCCGCCTGGAGCACGCCCATCGAGATGCCGCCGCTGCCCACCGAACCCGCGGAGTTCGACGACGCGATGCCGATGTTCGTCAAGCCCTACGGGCGGGACCCGGGAGTCGGCGAGGGCATGGTCTGGCAGCACGACGGGCCGCGCTACGGCTGGGTGCGCGAGGTGCGGGAGTTGGTCGCCGGCGAGCCGAACAGCCCCTTCGTCCAGGCCGCCCTGGCGGTCGACGTCACCGCGTCGCTCACCGGGTTCTCCACGACCGGACTGGGATTCATCAACGCCGACTACACGCTGACGCTGTGCCGCCTGCCGGAAGGCCCGTACATCGGGATGGCGGCGCTGTCGCACTACAGCGAGGCCGGTCTGGCCACCGGGACGGCCAGCCTGTTCGACACCCGCGGACCGATCGGCACCGGGGTGACGACGGCGATCGCCAATCCGCACTTCGGCAAGCGGAGCTTCGTCAGGTCCTCGGAGTGAGGGTGAACGGCAGCCAGTAGGTACCGGGACCGTCCCCGGGACAGCCCGGCGCGGATACGGTGAAAGTCCGCTCCCCCGAGAAACTTCCGCCACCGGTGGGCCGCAGGAAGTCGGTCCGGAAGGTGGTCACGGTGCCGCCGTCGTCGCAATGGAACGGGTACTCGCCGCTGGATTCCCAACGGTCGCCGTTCCATCGGTAGTCGAACAGCACCGGGGCGTCCGGGTTGTCCTCCAACTCGGTGAGCAGCAACCAGTTCGCGACACAGCCGTCGGGACCGCACCGGGTGGTGAAGCTGGCCGACTGAACGGACGGGTCGGAGACGTCGGGCCGGCCGTTGAAGGTCTGCCGGGAATGGTCCAGGTAGGTGTCGTAGGCACCGTAGAGCGGCACCGGTTCAGCGCGATCGGCGTGCGCCGCCGGACTGACCGTCAGAGCGGTTGCCGCCGTCGCGACGGCGACACAGGTGTTGCGCAACATGGCTCTGCATAGCAGATGCGCGCGCAGCTAGGGGGCGAAAGACGCAAATGTCCCGTCCAGCACCTCGCGGTGCCCGATGGTGCGTCCGGTGACCTGGGCGGGATCCACCAGGGCCAGGCGAACCACCGCCTCGGCGAAATCCGCCTCGGACCCGATGTCGTCGAAATCCGTGCGGTAGTAGGACAATCCCGGCGTCATCATCGCCTGCGACGGGGACAGCGCGTTCACCGAGATGTTGCGGCGCTGCAGCTCATAGGCCGCGGAGCTGGTCAGGTGTTCCAGCGCGGCCTTCGACCCGCCGTAGCCGGGCAGGATGCCGCCGCTGAAATCCTCGAAGGGCCCCTCGCCCGGGATGCGCGAGGCGATCGAGCTGATGTTGATGATCGCGCCGCGGCCGGCGGCGATCATGTCCCGGGCCGCGAGCTGCATCAGCTCGTAGGCGGCGAACACCCCGATTTCGAAATGCCGCCGGAAGGCGTGGATGGGGGTGCCGACGAACGGCGGCCAATCCGCGGCCTCGGGCGTCGCCGCCGGCCGGTCCCGCTTGGGCTTCGGCGCCTCGCCCTCCTTCGGCGGCCGGCCGGGTGCGGTGAACGCGGCGTTGTTGACCAGGATCGTCGCCGGCCCCAGCGCGGCCCGGGCCTCGTCGACCAGGCGGGTCAGATCCTCGCGGACGGTCAGGTCGGCGCGGATCGCGACGGCGCGGCCGCCGGCGGCCTCGATCTCGGCGACCGTCTCACCGATGGTGCCGGGCAGCTTGTCGTTCCAGACCTGCTCGGTGCGCGCCACCACCGCGACCCCGGCCCCCTCGGCGGCCAAGGCCAGCGCGATCGCGCGACCCAGTCCGCGGCTGGCTCCGGTGACGATTGCCGAGTGTCCGTCCAGTCGTGCTGTCATTGCGGCCTCCTCACGCCGTGTACGACGATAGCCGCGGTCTGATCCACCCAGTCTTCGCCCAGTGGGGTGGCGGGATCCAGCAGCAGTCGCAGCATCGTGGTACCGCCGATGACCTCCACGAGTCGGTCCGGGTCGACGTCCGGATGCACGTCGCCGCGCGACACCCCTTCGACCACCCGGGTGCGCACCGCCGCGAACAACGCGACGAACCGCGCCATGACGCGGGCGTTGAGTTGGTCGTCGGCGGTCATGTCGGCGATGAGGCCGGGCAGCGCGGCGCGGACGACCGGTGTGGTGAAGACATCGCGAGCCGCGGCGACCATGGCCCGGATGTCCGCGGCGATGTCGCCCGGCGGGATCTCCAGAGCGGTGGGCACCGCGGGGAACGCGGCCTCGTGCACGAGTTCGGCCTTACTGCCCCAGCGTCGGTAGACCGCGGTCTTGGTGGTTCCCGCGCGCTCGGCGATCGCGGCCATGGTGACGTTCGGGTAGCCGATCTCGACGAGCAATTCCGCGGTGGCGGCCAGGATGGCGGCGTCCAGGCGCGGGTCCCGAGGCCGGCCCGGGGTCGCGGTCTTGTCAACCGGAGACGAGTCTGCTTTCATAACGCTACCGAGAGTATCGTAATCTCCCGCGACCGCGAAGGGAGCAGGTTCGGTGTCGAATCAGCCCGCCGTAGAAAACGTCGACCGCCTGCAACGCTCGAGCCGCGACGTCAACACCCTGCCCGCCACGCTCGCACGATGGCTGTCGACGGTGCTGCCCGGGGGCGCAACGCCGGACATCACCGTCGAAAGCGGCATCGATTCCAACGGGATGTCCTCGGAGACAATCGTTCTCACCGGCCGTTGGGACGAGGACGGCAACCCGCGGGAGCAGAAGTGGGTGGCTCGGGTGGCCCCGACCGACGACGACGTCCCCGTCTTCTCCGCCTACCGGATGGACCATCAGTTCGAGGTCATGCGCGCGGCCGGCGAACACACCGACGTCCCGGTACCCCGGGTGCGCTGGCTCGAGGACACCGGCACGGTGCTCGACTCCCCGTTCTTCCTGATGGATTACGTCGACGGCGTGGTACCGCCGGACGTCATGCCCTACACCTTCGGCAACAACTGGTTCGCCGACGCCACCCCCGAACAGCAGCGCCGGCTTCAGGACGCCACGGTGGCGGTGGTCGCCAAGCTGCACTCGATCCCGGACGCGACCAACACCTTCGACTACCTGGTCCGCGCGGACGCGCCCGGAGACACCGCGCTGCATCGGCGCCTCAACTGGCTCAAGGACTGGTACGAGTTCTGCGTGCCCGGCATCGGCCGATCCGAGCTGGTGGAGCAGGCGCTGGGTTGGCTGGAGGAGAACTTCCCCGCCGAGGTCGCGGCCGCCGAGCCCGTGCTGTCGTGGGGCGACGCCCGCATTGGCAACGTGCTCTACCGCGACTTCGAACCCGTGGCCGTACTCGACTGGGAGATGGCCTGTGTCGGCCCGCGCGAACTCGACATCTCATGGATGATCTTTGCGCACAAAGTCTTTCAAGAGCTGTGCGGGCTCGCCGGTCTACCCGGGCTGCCCGAGGTGCTGCGCGAGGAGGACGTCGTGGCCACCTACCGTGAACTCACCGGAGTCGAGCCGGCCTCCGACCTGCGGTGGTTCTACGTCTATTCGGCGGTGGTGTGGTGCTGCGTGTTCATGCGTACGGGCGCGCGGCGGGTGCACTTCGGCGAGATGGCCCGATCCGACGACCCCAATTTCGTCGAGACGCTGTTCTATCACGGATCGCTACTGAGAAAGCTGCTGGAAGGAACCGCCTGATGCTCGGCCCCATGGACGAATTCCCAGTACACCAACTGCCGCAACCCATCGCGTGGCCGGGCTCCAGCGACCGCAACTTCTACGACCGGTCCTACTTCAACGCCCATGACCGCACCGGCGACATCTTCGTGGTCACCGGGATCGGCTACTACCCGAACCTCGGGGTCAAGGACGCGTTCCTACTGGTCCGCCGGGGCGACGTGCAGACCGCGGTGCACCTGTCGGATGCCATCGACCAGGACCGCCTCAATCAGCGCGTCGGCAACTACCGCGTGGAGGTCGACGAACCGCTACACAAGCTGCGCATCGTCCTCGAGGAGACCGAGGGCATCGCGGCCGACCTGAGGTGGAACAGCCTGTTCGACGCCGTGCAGGAGCAGCGCCATGTGTTGCGCACCGGCACCCGGGTCACCCTGGACGCCCAGCGGTTCGCCCAATTGGGTTCGTGGAGCGGACATCTGGAGATCGACGGGCAGAGGATCGCGGTCGACCCCGACATCTGGATCGGCAGCCGCGACCGGTCCTGGGGCATCCGGCCCGTCGGCGAGGCCGAGCCGGCCGGACGGCCCGCGGACCCGCCGTTCGAGGGCATGTGGTGGCTCTACGTGCCGATGGCGTTCGAAGAGTTCTCCATCGTGCTGATCATCCAGGAGGAGCCCGACGGCTACCGCTCGCTCAACGATTGCACCCGGATCTGGAAGGACGGCCGCATCGAGCAACTGGGCTGGCCGCGCATCAAGATCCACTACACCTCCGGCACCCGGATCCCCACCGGCGCCGACATCGAGGCCACCGCGGCCGACGGCTCCGCGCTGCACTTCGAGGTGGAGTCCAAGCTGGCCTGCCCGATCCACGTGGGCGGGGGCTACGGCGGCGACTCGGACTGGCTGCACGGGCAGTGGAAGGGCGAGAACTTCACCGAGCGGCTCAGCTACGACATGACCGACCCGGCAATCGTGGGCCGCGCCGGCTTCGGGGTGATCGACCATGTCGGGCGGGCGGTCTGTCACGCCGCCGACGGCACCACCAGCGAAGGCTGGGGGCTCTTCGAGCACGGCGCGCTGGGCCGGCACGACCCCTCCGGGTTCGCCGACTGGCTGACCGTCGCCCCCTGACCGGCGGGGTCAACGTCCCGTCAGCGCCGCCCGTCGTGCGAGCGTCACGCCGAGGGCCGCCGCGGCCGCGCGAATGGCATCGACATGCGCCTCGGGGCGGAACCGCGGGACCGGGCCCGTCACGCTGATGGCGGCTATCGCGTTGTCGTCCGGGCCGAAGACCGGCGCGGCGACGCAGGTGATTCCCAGGGACGACTCCTCGCGCTCGAACGCGACTCCCGTCGCGAGAACCCCATCGAGCTGGCGGCGCAACAACCCCGGTGCGACGACCGTGTGCGGGGTGCGCCGCGGCAGCGGTCTCCGCAACACGTCTGCACGCACCTCCTCGGGCGCGTGCGCCAGCAACACCTTGCCGATGCCGGTGCAATGCATCGGCATCCGGCCACCGACCCGCGACGGGCTGCGCGCCTGGCGGTGGCCACCGATCTTCGCGATGTACACGACGTCGCTGCCCTCCTGCACCCCGAGGTGGACGATCTCCCGGGTGCGCCCATAGAGGTCTTGCAAGAACGGCATGGCCAGCTCCAGCAGTCCGCGCTCGACCGAAGCGCGCATGCCGAGTTCGAACAAGCCCGAACTCAGGCGGTAACCCGCCGCCGTCTTGTCGAGGAGTCTGAGGCCGGTGAGTTCCCCACAGAGCCGGTGAACCGTGGCCTTGTGCAGGCCCGTCCGACGAACCAGCTCGGCGAGCGATACCGCCTGATCGTCCATCGTGAACGCCCGCAGAATCGTCACCGCCTTGCCGAGGACGGTCTCGGTCTTGATTGCCACCACGCGACGAGCGTATCGCTCAGTGAGACGCTTTCATTTGCCTGGCTGCGAGTCGCAGCCATCCTTACCGGCATGAACGTGACCGCACCCGAACAGGCAGTCTTGCGCGCAGCCGAGGTTCTCGTCGAGGCCGCCGAGACCCAGGTCCCCTGCCCACCCGTCCGTGATCTGATCGGCGCCGACGACCTCGTCGCCGCCTACGCGGTCCAGGAGCGTGTCACCGCGGCCCGCATCGCGAACGGCGCCACCGTCGTCGGCCGCAAGATCGGTTTGACCTCGGCCGCGGTCCAGCAGCAAATCGGCGTCGACACACCGGACTTCGGCGTCCTGTTCGACGACATGCAGTTTCACGACGGCGACACCATCCCCGCCGACGCGGTGTTGCAGCCGCGGGCCGAAGCGGAGATCGCATTCGTACTGGCAAAGGACCTCGTCGAGGGCGACCTCGGATACGACGACGTGCGTTCGGCCATCGCCTACGCCGTGGCCGCGATCGAGGTGTGCGGCAGCCGGATTGCCAACTGGGACATCAGCTTCGGTGACACCGTCGCCGACAACGCCTCCGCCGGCGTTTACGTGCTGGGCACCGAGCGGCGCACGCTCGATCAGTTCGAGCCGAGGGACGTGACCATGTCGATGACCGTCGACGGCGTGGAGGTCTCCACCGGGACCGGCGCCGCCTGTCTCGACGACCCCGTCAACGCCGTGGTGTGGCTGGCCCGCCAGGCGCGCGAGTTCGGGGAGCCCCTGCGCGCCGGACAGGTCATCCTTTCGGGCGCGCTGGGCCCGATGCAGCCGATCACGTCCGGCAATACCGTCCGCAGCACCGTATCCAGCCTTGGCTCCGTCTCTTTCACCGTGGGCGGTGGCCAGTCGTGACCGCAGAGAACGGGCGATCCAAGGTCGCCATCATCGGGTCGGGCAACATCGGAACCGATCTGATGATCAAGGTGATGCGCACCAGCCGGCACCTCGAGATGGGCGCGATGGTCGGCATCGACCCGGAATCCGACGGCCTCGCGCGGGCCAAACGGTTCGGCTTCGCGACGACCCATGACGGCGTCGACGGGCTGATCGCACTGCCGGAGTTCGACGACATCGAGATCGTCTTCGACGCCACCTCCGCGCAGGCGCACGAGGTCAACGCCGCCAAGCTGCAACCACTGGGCAAGCGACTGATCGACCTCACTCCCGCGGCCATCGGCCCCTACGTCGTCCCGGCGGTCAACCTCGACGAGCACCTGGACGCGCCGAACCTCAACATGGTCACCTGCGGCGGCCAGGCCACCATCCCCATCGTGGCCGCCATCGCGCGGGTCGTGCCCGTGGCGTACGCCGAGATCATCGCCTCCATCGCCTCGAAGTCGGCCGGCCCGGGCACCCGGGCCAACATCGACGAGTTCACCGAGACCACCTCGGCGGCCATCACCCAGGTCGCGGGTGCTGCGCGCGGCAAGGCGATCGTCGTCCTCAATCCGGCCGAGCCGCCGCTGATCATGCGCGACACCGTGTTCGCGTTGGTCAGTGCGTCCGACGATGCGACACACCAGCAGATCACGCAGTCGGTCGAGTCGATGGTCGCCGACGTCGCCGCCTATGTGCCCGGCTACCGGCTCAAACAGCGCGTGCAGGTGACCGAGATCCCGGCCGACCAACCGGTCCAGACGCTGCTGGCCGAGGGCACCGCGCGCCCCACCCACCAGGTGTCGGTCTTCCTCGAGGTCGAGGGCGCCGCCCACTACCTGCCGGCCTACGCGGGCAACCTCGACATCATGACCGCGGCCGCACTGCAGGTGGCCGAGCGCATCGCCGCCGCCGCGAAGACCAAGGAGGCCGCTCGATGAGCAACTCGATCTTTGTCCAAGACGTCACCCTGCGCGACGGCATGCACGCTGTGCGACACCGGATCTCGCCGCGCGACGTCCAACGCATCGTCACCGCACTCGATGCGGCCGGCGTCGACGCCATCGAGGTGGCCCACGGGGACGGCCTGGCCGGATCATCGGTGAACTACGGCCCCGGCTCCCACACCGACTGGGAGTGGATCGAGGCCGCGGCCGAGGTCCTCGAGCGCGCCCGGTTGACCACGCTGCTGCTGCCGGGCGTTGGCACCATCCACGAGCTGAAGACGGCGTACGCGCTGGGTGTCCGCTCGGTCCGGGTCGCCACCCACTGCACCGAGGCCGACATCTCCGCCCAACACATCGCGGCGGCGCGGGAGATCGGCATGGACGTCTCCGGTTTCCTGATGCTCTCGCACATGGCCCCGCCGGAGCACCTGGCCCAGCAGGCCAAGTTGATGGAGTCCTATGGCGCACACTGCGTCTACGTCACCGACTCCGGCGGTCGTCTCACCATGAACGACGTCGCCGCGCGGGTACGCGCCTATCGGGACATCCTCGACCCCGCGACCGAGATCGGCATCCACGCCCACGAGAACCTGTCGCTCTCGGTGGCCAATTCGATTGTCGCGGTGGAGAACGGTGTCTACCGGGTCGACGCCTCCCTGGCCGGCCACGGTGCCGGCGCGGGCAACTGTCCGATCGAGGCGTTCATCGCGGTCGCCGACCTCTCCGGCCTCGAGCACGGCTGCGACGTGTTCAAGCTGCAGGACGCCGCCGACGACATCGTCCGGCCACTGCAGGACCGGCCGGTCCGCGTGGACCGCGAGACCCTGACCCTGGGCTATGCCGGCGTTTACTCCTCGTTTCTGCGCCACGCCGAAATCGCGGCGCAGCGTTACGGTGTCGACGTCCGCGACCTGCTGATGGAGTGCGGCCGCCGTCGTCTGGTCGGCGGTCAGGAGGACATGATCTACGACATCGCCCTCACCCAGGTCGCCGAGCGCGAGACCGCGGACGCCTGAGATCGCGTATCAGCGGTTCGCCTCAGATCCATGCCGGTACCGAGCGGGAGCCCACCGCCGGTACCCACGCCCAAGTCGCTAGGGTGCGGGGTATGCGTGCAGTCCAGATCACCTCACTCGATGGGCCCGAAGCGGTCCAGCTCAACGACGTTGCCGAACCGGTTGCCACCGAGGACGCGGTGGTCATCGACGTCCACGCCGCCGGGGTCGCCTTCCCCGACGCCCTGCTGAGCCGCGGGCTCTACCAGTACAAGCCGGAGCTGCCGTTCACCCCGGGCGGTGAGGTGGCCGGCGTGGTGCGCAGCGCGCCCGCCGGGACCCACGTCGCCGCCGGGGACCGCGTGCTCGGCCTGACGATGATCACCGACGGCATGGCCGAGGTGGTGGTGCTGGCGCCGGACCGGGTCTTCAAGTTGCCCGACAACATCTCGTTCGAGGCCGGCGCCGGGATTCTGTTCAACGACCTGACCGTGCACTTCGCGCTGCGAACCCGCGGCCGGTTGAGTCCCGGCGAGACGGTGCTGGTCCACGGCGCGGCCGGCGGCATCGGCACCTCCGCGCTGCGGCTGGCACCGGCGCTGGGCGCCGGGCGCACCATCGCCGTGGTGTCCACCGAGGACAAGCGCGAGGCCGCCAAGGCCGCCGGGGCCGACGAGGTGGTGCTGGCCGACGGCTTCAAGGACGCCGTCGCGACGCTGACCGAGGGCCGCGGCGTCGACATCGTGGTCGACCCGGTCGGCGGTGACCGGGTGACCGATTCACTGCGGTCGTTGGCCCCGGCCGGCCGGCTGCTGATCATCGGTTTCACCGGCGGCGACATCCCGGCCATCAAGGCAAATCGCTTGCTGCTCAACAACGTCGACGCAGTCGGCGTCGGCTGGGGTGCGTGGGCGATGTCGCATCCGGGCTATCTGGCCGAGCAGTGGGATCAGTTGGAAGCACTGCTGGCCTCGGGCAAGGTCGCCGCGCCGCAGCCGCAGCTCTACCCGTTCGAGCGAGCCGCCGAGGCCATCGCCGCCCTGGAGAACCGCGCGGCGCGGGGCAAGGTCGTGCTGCAGCTGCGCTAGCAGGCGAAGCTGGTCATGTCGGTACCGCGCCGGTATTCGGCGCGCCAGACATCCGCGTAATCCGGCAACGGCTGGCGCGCCGGATCATGGTTCGGCAGCTGTGAGAGGGTGAGCCGCCACAACATGCTCAGCAGATCCCCGGTACCGACCGTGCCGAAGAGCGTGGGTACTCCACCGCGCCGGGCGCGGCGGCGCCCGCCGCCGGGCCCGCGGTACCTGAGCTCGTCGACCAGCAACTTCGGACTCATCAGCTCCCGCGCCGAGGCGCCCCGGTCCGCCGGCGGCACCGCCTCGTCCATGGTGGCGGCGATCTGCGCCATGACGTCGGTGACGTGCCGGAACGTCGGGCGCACCAGGCGGACCCGATACCAGGGGTCAGGGCTCAGCGCCCGCGAGAGCCGCAGACCTGAACTGCGATGCTCGACCTCTTCGACGAAATGCCACGCCATCAACGCCGCGACCTTGCGGTCGGCCCCGCCGAACAACGAATCACGGTGGTCGAGAAAGACTTTGAACAACGGGGTGAACGTCGCTTCCAGATTTGCAATGTATGCCGCGTGATACTCGACCGGGTGCTCGTCGATCAGCCGGTCGAAGGCCGTCGTGGCGTCGTCATGGGCGCGCTGCAGGCCCGGGTACCGGGCGATCAGGGCGTCCATGTGTTTGCGGTGCGCCGCCGCGTGCTGTCCCTCCTGCCGCAGGAAGGCGTCGGCCTCCGCGGCCACGGCCGGATCCTCGAACCGATCCTGCACGGGACGCAGCGCCTTGATGATGTAGCGCTCGAACGGCACCGCGACGAACGTGAACGCATTGCAGAAGAGCGCGAAGTTGGGGTTCGCCGGCTGCCACAGGAACGGCACGGTGCCGTCGAACTCCCACCGGATCTTCCGGACCACCAAGTCCGTCATCGACGCCGCCTCTCCGCAGACCGGGCTGGCTCGCCTGTGACATTAGACCCGTCAGATGTAACGACGCAATGAAACCGCGAGTCAGCGCAGTGCGTCGATGATCTCGGCTTGGATGTCCACCGGCAGCGGACCACCGGAATACATGCACACGGTGTCGGCGATGCCGTCGGCGCGCTCCCGGATGTGCGCGGCAATGTCTTTGACCGATCCCACCGCGGCGATGGTGCTCAGCACGTCGTCGTCGATCAGCGTGCCCATCTCCTGCCAACGGCCCAGCTTGGACAGCGCATTCAGGTCGGTCTGCAGATCCCCCCAGCCGTGCGCCTCGAGGACGGGCCGGTAGGCGGGAGTGGATCCGTAGAAGGCCAGCAGTTGCCGCGTGCCGGCGTGGTCCTCCCCCGGTGACACGATGATCTCCGGCACCACGTTGAACTCGGTGCGGCCGGCGGCGGCCAGCCCCTCCCGCACCGCCGTCATGGTGTGTTCGCGCAGGAATTTGGTGGTGCCGAACGGCATCACCAGCAGACCGTCGGCGTGCTGCGCGGTGGCCCGGGTCAGCCGCGGCCCCAGCGCGCCGACATAGATGGGTGGCGGCCCGTGCGGATTCGGGCCGGGGCTGAACGTCGGCGTCATCAACCGATGGGTGTAGAACTCACCGCGGAAGTTCAGCCGCTCCCCCGTCGACCAGGTGTCGAAGATGGCGCGCAGGGCCGCGATGAGTTCGACCATGCGCTCCACCGGGCGGTCGAACTCGGCGCCGAACCGCTTTTCGATCTGGGTGCGAATCTGGGTGCCGAGGCCGAGCACAAACCGGCCCTCGGACAGCAACTGGTGGTCGATCGCCTGATGGGCCAGGTGAATCGGGTTGCGCGGGAACGCGATTGCCACGTTGGTCATGAGGTCCAGGCCCCCGACCGTGCTGGCGAGCGTCAGCGGCGTGAAAACATCGTGGGGACCCTCGAAAGTGAACACCCCGGCCGCACCGGCCTCGCGGAGCGCCGTAGCACGCTCGATCGCGTCGGTGGGACCTGCCAGCGCCGCCAGAACTTTCACTCCGCACCTCCGCATGCAGCCTAGTACCTGCTTGACTACAGGAATGCGTACGCAGGCAGATGTGGTGGTGGTGGGAGCGGGCTTCGCGGGGCTGACCGCGGCCCGCGAGTTGAGTGGGCGCGGGTATGACGTGGTGGTGCTCGAGGGCCGCGACCGGGTGGGCGGTCGCTCGCTGACCCGGACGGTGGCGGGCGTACCGGTCGACATGGGCGCGACGTTCGTCGGGCCCACCCAGGACGCGGTGCTGGCGCTGGCCCAGGAGTTGGGCTGCGCCACCACGCCCACCTTCTGCGACGGCAAGAACCTGATCCGCTGGCGCGGCGAGGTGCGTGAGTATGCCGGCACCATTCCGCGGTTGTCGATGTCGAGCCTGCTCAACCTGGCCTGGGTGCGGCTGCGGTTCGCGCTGCTGGTGCGACGGATGCCGGTGCGGCGCCCGTGGACCGCGCTGGACGCCTACGAACTGGACGGGTTGTCCCTGCGGCAGTGGCTGGACTCGATGCGCGCGGCGCCGACGACCATCGACCTGATGGCCATCATGGCGCGCGTCACCTGGGGCGCCGAGCCGGACCAGGTGTCGATGCTGCACGCGGTGCGCTACGTCAAGGCCGCCGGCGGGCTCAACCGCATGCTCGATGTGGCCAAGGGCGCCCAACAGGACCGGTTCCCGGCCGGCACCCAACAGATCCCGGAGCGGATCGCCGCGGAGCTCGGTGACCGGGTGGTGCTCGGGGCGGCGGTGCACCGCATCGAGTACGACGAGACGGGCGCCACCGTGCACTATCTGGCCGGGTCCGTCCGCGCGCGGGCCGTCGTGGTCGCGATACCGCCGCAGCACCGTGCCGCCATCGCCGTCACCCCCGAGCTCCCCGAGGAGCATGCCCCACTGCCCTCACTCTGGCCGCAGGGCCGGCTCAGCAAGGCCTACGCCGTCTACGAGACCCCGTTCTGGCGCGCCGAGGGGCGCTCTGGCGAGGCGCTGTCGGACACCGGGCCGGTGTTCATCACCTTCGACGTGAGTCCCGCACCGTCCGGACCCGGGGTGCTGCTGGGCTTCGTCGACGCCCGCGACTTCGACGAGCGGGCCCCCGAGCAGCGCCGCGAACAGGCGCTCGCCGGCCTCGCGGCCCTGTTCGGCGAGCGGGCACTGAACGCGCTCGACTACCTCGACTTCCGCTGGGGTGCTGAGCCTTTCGCGCCCGGCGGACCGACCGCGGCGGTGCCGCCGGGATCGTGGACGACGGTCGGCAAGGCTCTGGCGGAACCGGTCGGACCGCTGTTCTGGGCCGGCACCGAGACCGCCGACGAATGGACCGGCTTTCTCGACGGGGCGGTGCGTTCGGGCCAGCGTGCCGCCGGCGAGGTCGCCAAGTACCTGCACACGCCGGGCTAGCTAGCTGACATCACAGCTAGCCGGGCCGCGGAGCCGGCTCCGGCCGCTCCAGTGGATCATCACACTCGACGCCCGGCGCTGGGCCGCTGCGGTGATAGTCGATGAGGTCTTCGATGAAGTGGTACGGGTTCGTCCGGGGTTGCTGGTGCTGGGATTGCGGCGGCGGGATCCATTCCACACGGCCGCTGTTGTCGAGCTGAGTGGTCCAATGTTGTTCGGTGGCCATCCGGTTATCGGCGGGGCAGGTCAGGGCGAGGTTGTTGATGTCGGTGGCCCCTCCGCGGACCCATTCGGTCAGGTGGTGGACCTGGGTGTGATACCCGCCCACCGTGCAACCGGGCCGGGTGCAGCCGCGATCACGGGCATGCAGCACGATGCGCTGATCCGCCGAGGCGATACGTTTGGCTCGACCCAGCCACAGGGCGCGGCCCGCGCCGTCGAAGATGGTCAGGTAGTGGTAGGCATGGCTGGCCATGCGCATTAGGTCACCCATGGGCAGCAGGGTGCCGCCGGCGGTGATTGCCTTGCCGGTCAAAGGTTTCGGGGCCGGTGTGCCGATGAGCGTAGCCGCCAGTTCGGGGGCTACGGCGGCGCTTTCACCAGGGTCCTCGACATCGGCGTCGGCAGTGTTCTCCGGCCCGGGCGCGGGCTCGGTTTGGCCCTCCGGCGCGGGCCCTGCCGCCGGCCCGGCGGTGGGCTCGGGCGCCACGGCGGCGCCGTGGGCCGCAGCGACGCTGTGGGCCGCGGCGGTCAGTTCGGCCAAGGTGGTGGTGACGATCACGGTGACCGGCAGGCCGTTGAGTTGCCCCAGATCGCCGCTGGCGAGCACCATGCGGGTCATGGCTTGCAGCGCGTCGTGATGACGCTGGCCGATGGTGCGGTCATCGGCCAGGATCTGCGCTTCGGTCGGGGCACCCTTCACGCAAGGCGACTCATCGGCCGGATTGCACATCCCCGGGGCGGCCAACTTGGCCAGCACCGGCTCCAGAGACGCGCGCAGCTCCGGGGTGATCGTGGCGGTCAGGGTGCTCATCCCGTCAGGGCCTTGCTTGCCCAACCGCACGCTGCGCTTGGCTTGGCGTTCGCGTTCCTTGTAGTCACCGTCGGGATCGAGCACCGCGACCAGGTGATCAGCCAGTTTCTGGAACGCGGCAGGACCGAACTGGCAGGCCAACATCGCTAGATCGGCCTCGGCGGCCGCCCGATCGACCTCGGCGACCGCCGGCGGGATCTTGGCGTAGGCCTTGCGGGCGATCTCGATGTGCTCCGGCCCGATCCGCCCACTGGCCTGGGCGGCGGCCAACTCCGGCAGTACCGGCGCCAGGGTGTCCCCGGTCAGCGTGGGGCGCGGACCCAGATCAGCGGCTTCCTTGATCCGGCGTCCAGCATCCCCACGGCTGATCCGCAACCGTTCGCTCAACACCCCGGTCAACGACGCCGCGCCGAACTCACCCGGGTTGGCCTCGGCGGTCAACCGAGCCAGAATCCGCTGGTCGATGACAGGAGAACGCCACGCCAACGTTTCGCGGCGGGCCAGGATCTTCACGAGTTCTTCATGGCTGAACCCATCCAGCGAGCAGGACTCCAACGTGCGGTGCGCCGATTCGAGAGCATCCAGACATGCCAGCACCCGCTGCCGGTCACCGAACACGTCCCTACCCATAATTCGAACACTAGTTCGAAGGTCTGACAACAAACCCGCCCGGCGACGGGCAAAGATTAAGAAATCGCTGAGAATGCCTTACGGCCTGGGTCCCCCCAAGGCACGCACGCTCGCAGCAGCGGCCGATGAGCTAGCTGCGGACGGACTCCACCAACGCGCGCAGGTGGTGGTTGACCGCCTCGGGCTGCTCCAGGATGGCGCAGTGACCGCCGGGAAGCTCCACCAGCTCAACGAGATTGGGCACCGACTCAGCGATGCGACGCTGCGCCGCGATCGGCAGCAACCGGTCGTGCGTACTGCCGATCACCAACGTGGGTACCGTCAACCCGTCGAGCGAGATATGCCGCTTCTCCATGGAATCCACCAACATCCGGGCACAGCCGCCCCGGCCGGCCCGCGGCGTGGTGGCGAACAGCTCGTAGACGAAATCGGTGATCTCCGGGTGCGCGTCGCGGCCGACCGCCAGCCGCGAGACCACGCCGCGGCCGGTCCGCTGGACCACCCGAAGTGCCGGCACCCCGCCGAACCTACGGATGGCCTGGGTGGCCACCAGCGTCCGCGGGTTCGCCAGCCGCTCCGGCAACGTCAGGAACTGGACCTGGCGGATGAGCTCACCGCTGGTGGTGTTGATCAGGCCCACGCCGTCGGCGCGGTCGGCCACCTTGTGGCGGTACCGCTCCGACCACGCCTGGATCGCGATGCCGCCCATCGAGTGACCGGCGATCACGGCGCGCTCGCCGGGCTTCAGCGTCGCCTCGAGCACCGCGTCGAGGTCGGCGGCCAGATGGTTGAGGCTGTAGTGCCCGCGCGGCGGCACGCCGCTGCGGCCGTGCCCGCGGTGGTCGTAGGCGATGATCCGATACTCGTCGGCCAGCTCGGCGATCTGTTCGCGCCACACCCTGATTGCGCAGGTGATGCCGTGCGACAGGACGATCGGGTAGCCGTCTTCGGGGCCGAACACCTCGGTGTGCAACCGGGTGCCGTCCGCGCCACGGACGATCACCGGGCGACCGGCCGGCAGCGCTGTTCTGGTCGATGCGCTCACTGGGGACCTCCTGAGGAGCCGCGGCTCCTTTGCCGCTTTCGACGAGCATAACCAAAGTGATGCCGAAGATCCGGCACCTACCACGCAAACGGCCCCGGAACAGAGGTTCCGGGGCCGTCGCGAAAATTAGCCTGCGCTAAAAGACCCGCACGTAGTCGACGAGCATCTGAGCCGGGTAGGTGCCGCCGGACGGGTCTCCGCCGCCGGAACCGGCCACCGCGACGTTGAGGATCGGCACCATGGTGTAACCCGGGTTGTTGAACGGCCAGGGGTCCATCGAGAACGCCGGCACCTCGAAGATGGGCTGCATCCCCGGGACGTAGTCCTTCCAGAAGTACAGGCCGCGGTCGTTCCATGTCATCCGCCAGGTGTGCCAATTGTTGTCGATCGGTACCCGCATGGTGCGGTGCGAGGTGCCGTCGAGCTTGGTGTGCACGGTCATTCCGGAGGGCCACTCGCCGTTGCCGTACCACTCCATCAGGTCGACCTCACCGCCGTCGACCTTGCTGTCGTTGAGGACCCACCACGCCGGCCAACAGCCGGCCGTCTGGCAGTCCAGCTTGATCCGGGCCTCCCAGGTGCTGTTGATGCCCACTGGCCGGGTGCCGGTGATCTTGGCGCCGAAGTATTTGTCGCCCTCGCGGGTGGCCTGGATGACCAGGTTGCCGTTGCCGTCGAGGAACAGGTTCTCCCGGCTGTCGCGGTACTCGCCCATGTTCTCGGGGCGGTCCCAGAACACCGGGTTCTTGATCCGCTCGCGGCGGGGTTCCACCCGCCACTTCGAATAGTCGATGCTCGAGCCGGCCGGCCCGTCGAACTCGTCGGAGAAGAGCATCGCGGGTGCGGCCCCGGCCTGCGGGGCCGCCGGGCCGGGCGCGGGAGCGTCGGGCTGAAGCGGGTCAGCCAGGGCCTTGGGAAAGGGAAGCGCGACGCCGAGCGCGCCGAGTCCTGCCATCAACATCATGCTGCGACGATCCATCTGGGGCACGCCTAGACCTTAAAGCACCCTGGGCCGAAGCTGTGGAACACGAACGAATTCGTGTCCGGCCCGTCGCGTACCGGACCAGCGGCGACTCCCGGCGCCACCGCCGGCGGGTGGGCGTCGGTAATACTGGGGCGATGTCTGACCGGATTGACCGCAACGTTCTCGGTGGCCGGCTGGAACCGTGTGGCAGCGAGCCGCTGACGGGTTTCTACCGCGACGGATGCTGTTCGGCCGGACCGGAGGACATCGGCCTGCACACCATCTGCGCGGTGGTCACCGCGGAATTCCTCAAGCACCAGCAGTCCATCGGCAACGACCTGTCGACCCCGGTGCGCGCCTACCGTTTCCCCGGCCTGACCCCGGGCGACCGGTGGTGTGTCACCGCGGTGAACTGGCTGCGGGCGCACAACGCCGGGTGCGCGGCGCCGGTGGTGCTGGCCTGCACCCACGAGCGGACGCTGGACGTGGTCCCCTTGGAGACGCTGCGCCGCTACGCCGTGGACGTGCCCGACGATCTGGGCGATCTGTGATCAACCGAAATTCGTGACCGGACTCAGCGCGTCCCGCACGAACTGGGTGATGTTCAACGCCGGATTGCCGTCCGGATAGCTGACGGTCGCCAGGATGTTGCCGCCCGCGGCCACGAAGTCGCCGTCGGCGCGGCCCTGATGGGTGCTGGAGGTGACGAGGATGATGCCAGTGGTACCGGCCTCCTCCGCGAGCGGCACCGAGAACCGGGCGTTCTGGACGGTGCTGTTGGCGCGGTCCTCGACGATGATGCGCTGATTCGGGAAGCCCAGCATGACCAGCATCCGGCGCATCTGCTCGGCCTCGGTGACGCCGTTGCGGGGGTTGCCGCCGGTGACGATGATCGGCGATTGCGGATAGCCCTGCGCGACAGCCAGACCGGCGAGCACGCGACGCCGCAGCAGCGGGCGCATGCTGCCGTCCGGATGCAGGCCGTAACCAAGGATCACGATCGCCGGCTTGGAGAAGTCCTTGGCTG
This sequence comes from Mycolicibacterium sp. MU0050, assembly GCF_963378085.1. GTDB lineage: Bacteria > Actinomycetota > Actinomycetes > Mycobacteriales > Mycobacteriaceae > Mycobacterium > Mycobacterium wendilense. Next base: position 3,420,903 of record NZ_OY726395.1, read on the forward strand.
CCGGGGCCGGCGCCGCGTGGGCCAGGGCGGGTTCGATGCCGCCGAGTGCCGTGACGAGCGCGAGGGCCACCGCAGCCACCGGCGCCTTCCAACGCATCCGCATGCACCCTCCTGACTTGGGACAGACGGGGTCGAGGTTACTGACGGTGTTGTCGGTGCGCGGGGGGCGTTTGTTACGGCCAGGGGTGCGGCGTCGGCCCCCTACCCGCCGGCGCGGGCCAGATACTCCGGTTCGCAGGCGTCGATGGCGGCCAGCGCCTCGACGCTCAGTTCGTCGCGCAGCCCGGCCTCGGCGTGCGCGAACGGCACGTAGGCACGCAGCAGATCCGGCAGGTCTTCGCGGCGGGGCGGCGGCGCGCCCTCCTCGTCGAACAGCGGCGCGGTCAGCAGGTCCGTCAGTCGAACTTCGCTGAACCGCAGCGGATCCCCGGTTCCTCGAGCGATGCAGGACTCGAGCAGCCTGCGGTGCTCCGCGGTGTCGAACCGCATGCCCACCAGGGAGCCGAAGAACCGCGCGAGCAGACCCTGCTGCTCCTCGAATCCCAAGGACCGGCCCGGAATACCGCGGCCCCCGGTCGGCATCGAGTAGAGCAGCCATTCCACCAGCGGTCGGCACGCCGGCCAGGTGTCGGACTCGGCCGGCGGCCAGAGCGCCTCTGCGGCTGCCAGGCCCTCGCTCAACCAGGCGGCGGCGTCGGCCGGCGTCATCTCGACGAGCTCCAGATCGGAATCGGTGCGATTCTGCTCGGCGACCTCGAGGACCGCGGCCAGCGAGTCCGGCACCAGGAACGCATCGCCCACCGCGGAGCCCGCGTTGTGATCGATGAACACAACGCAGGTCAGCTCGTAACCGGCGGGCAGCCGCACGCCGAGCATCAAATCGTCACCGTCGCCGAGCACGTGGGTCATCCGCACCGCGCGGTAGACCGTGGTCTGCGCCAAATCCGTGATCCACGAGGGCAGTTCGTCATCGCGCCGGTCGACTTCCGCGGCGCAGCGTGCTCCCAGTTCCGGATCATCGGCCAGCTCGGCGAGCACCCCGAGCAGCGCCGTCGTCTCCACCACCGGCACCCCGATGAAGCTCTCGACGAGATCATCGAGCCCGGGGCTGTCGCGGTCCTCGTCTTCCTCGGAGGCTTCCAGCAGCGGGGCGTCCGGCAGGCTGGCCTCGACGATCATGGCCACCAACCCCAGCAGGTGCAGCGGATGCTCGGCGGCCAACGCCTCCTGCACCTCGACGATCAGCGGGAGTTCCTCCGCGACCTCGTCGCGCGCCTCCTCGCGGCGGCGCCGGCTGGTGCGGCGCACGTCGCGGCGAGCCTGCTTGGCCTTGCGCCGGCGGCGGCTGTCACTCATGTTGGGGCTCCTGAGTACGCAGGTCGATCTGTTCGTTGACGTAGCGTGCGATGACGGCGGCCATCGCCACCGCCGGCACGGCCAGGAACGCGCCGACGATCCCGAACAGCGCACCGCCGGCGGTGACCCCGAGCAGCACGAGCACCGGGTGCAGTTTCATGGTGCGGCTCTGCAGGATCGGCTGCAGGACGTTGCCCTCGATCTGCTGCACCGCGACGATGACGGCGAGCACCAACAGCGCGTTGGTGAACCCGTTGGACACCAGGGCGATGAGCACCGCCAGCGCACCGGCCACGAACGCACCGACGAAGGGCACGAACGCGCCGATGAAGGTGAGCACCGCCAGCACCGGCGCCAGCGGGACGCCGAGTACCAGCAACCCGATCCCGATGAAGATCGCGTCGATGAGGGCCACCGCCGCCTGCGCGCGGATGAAACCGCCCAGGCTGGCCCACATCTGGCCCAGCACCGACTCCAGGTGCCGGCCGGCCCGCCGGCCGGTGACCGAGCCCAGCCACGGCAGGAACCGCCGACCGTCCTTGAGGAAGAAGAACGACAGCACGATGGTCAGCACCAGCGTCAGCAGCAGCACCCCGGCGGTGCTGACGCCGGTCACCACCCCGGTCGCGATCGCCGAGGAGGACTCCTGCATGGCGTTGACCACGGTCTCGACGTACCGGTCGAACTGCTCCTGCTGCAGGTTGATCGGCGGTCCCGCGATCCACTCCTGCAGCCGGTTGATGCCGCCGGTGGCCTGGTCGATCAACTCGGGCATCTGGTTGAGCACCGGCGGCACGATCAGGGCGACCACCCCGGAGCCGACGCCGAGGAACAGCAGCAGCGTCGCGGTGGCGGCCGCCGCGGGCGGAAAGCCGAAGCGATCCATCATCAGCCTCGCCGGCGGCCACATCACCGTGCACAGCACGACCGCGAGCAGCACCGGCAGCACGATCACCCACAGTTTGGCGGCGATCCAGCCGAGCACCACGGCGCCTGCGGCGATGGCCACGATGATCAATGACCACTTTGCCAGCCACGCTCCGCCGGCACCGATCACGGCGCCGCGGTCCGGCGGGCCTTGCGGTGTCACGCTCACATCAGGGTCGCTCACGCGGGATCCTTTCTCAGCACCATGCGGCCAACGTTATCGCCGCGCCCTACCGACTGTGCCAGATTCTCGCTGGGCGGCGTTTGCTGGGAGACCCCGCGGCGCCGACGTGAACCGCGGCACCTGCGGCGATGGGCACGACGCGGGCGCGGCCAGCGGACATGCCGGCCACCCCGCTGCCTCGGTCAACCCGATGGCCGGAACAGATACGACGCCGAGGTGATGAGCTTCGCCTGCGCGCCGTCGTCGAAGATATCCGCCCGGACCCCGATCGGCGCACTGCCGCCCACGACCGCCGTGCTGATCCGGAACGGCCCCACTTTGCCGCGGGCGAGGAACATGACGTGCGAGGAGACGCCCTGCACCGTGTCGACGCCGATCTGCGCCGCGGCGGTGTCGCGGGCCGCCGCCTCCAGGGCGACGAACTGGGGGCCGATGTGCAGCGCCGCGTCCGGGGAGGCCACCGAGCTGGTCAGCGGCGGGAGTCGCCAGTGGCCGGAGGCCACGCGCTCGGCGCCGAACACCTGCCACAGCGGCGAGAGGTCGGGCGAGTCGATCACCTCGATGGGTTCGACGGCCATTCTGCCGAGCCCGTCGGGGGGAACCCCGATGGACACCCCCTGCCCCTCGGTGGTGGCCAGCACCCGCTCGGGGTGGTTGGCGTCGACGATGGTCGAGCGGCTGTAGGCCATCCGTCGCCCCCGCGCCAGGCCCTCCGAGCGGACCTCGAACCGCGCGACGTCCACGCCGGGGTCGAGGATCTGACAGTGGTGGATCACCGGGTTGGGCACGGCCTCCAGATCGTTCATCAGCCCGCCCTCCGGAGAGCAGACGCCCAGCACCGACAGCAGCAGGCCACCGCTCGGGTCGCGCATGTCGTGCCGCACGGCGACGGTGTCGTCGACCGGGCCGAGGTCCATCGAGGCATAGCGGCGGCCGAGGTAGCGGTAGCTCAGCAGGCCACCCCAGCGCCGGTCGAGTTCGGCGGCGTAGGCGGCCGGATCATCGGCGAGTTCCCTTATGTCAAGAGGCTTCTCGGAGCCGGTCGACTCCGCCGTCGGGTCCGTCATCCGATCAGCGACTCTTCGCCCATACTTCGGTGTCATAGGTCGAGCTTGGCGATGTGCATGCTCGGCGCCGCATGGAAAACGTGGGCGCTGGCGTCGGGCAGAACCTTGCGCGCCACGAGATAATCCACCCCCATCCAGCCCTGCCGGATATAGCGGCCGAAGCGCAGACAGGTCCCGGGCGCGCCGCTGGCACTCGGCACGAGTTTGATGTTCTCGATCGCCTCCTTGACCCCGGCGCCGGTGAGCGGACGGGCTCCGGCCAACCCCAGCACCATGACGGTCGCGACATCACGGCACAGGCCCGGCATGTAGTAGTTCGGTCGGCGGCCATACCGGACCGCGAAGCGATCCAGGAACGCCTGGCCGACTTCATTGCTCTCATCGTAACCGTCCAGGCCGATCCAGCCGGCCAGGTGCCCGAACCAGTCGTCGTTGATGTGCGCCATCTCGAACGCGGTCGTGGTGTAGCGCGGCGGATCCCAATTCACCTCGGCCAGACCAGTATTGAACCCCCAGAGACCGTGACCGAAGCCGACGTGGACCAGGGCGTCGGCTTCGGTGTCCCGCAGTAGCGCTGCGGCACGGGCCTTGTCGGCCTCGACCTGAGGTATCGGCACCGTCGCCACCACGGCTAGCCCCGCGGCGCTGTAGGCCGCCTGCGCATATGCCAGGTATTCCTTGCCGATCAACGAAGCTTCGTAGGCGATGGCGACACTGCGGTGCCCATCGCCGCGGATGATCGCCGCGAGCATGCGGCCCTCCTCGGGCATGGAGCCGTTGTTCAGCGCGAAACACCACTCGCCCAGCGCACCCTCCGACCCGGACAGCACGATGCTGGGCACCTTGGCCACCCGGTCGGCATGGGCCGCCAACGGTACGGCGTTGTCGGAGACATACGGCCCGAAAATCACCAGGCAGCCCTCCGCGACCAATTCGTCGTAGGCGTTCTCGACCGCCTGATAGGTGCCGTTGGGCAGACCCACCACGTGGCGTTCCACCACCTCGACCGGCCGGTCGAGGACTGCCGCCTCCACCGCCTCGTCGAAAACCATTCGGAGTGTGTCGAGGGTGTCGCTGTCAACATTGGATTGCGTCGGATAGTCGTTCAGGAGGCCGACTTTCAGCGGCGCCGCGGATCCGAATCCGCGGACTGCGTCCTCACCCATGAGCGCAACATACGGTATGCGCGTTGCTGCCGTCACCGAAACGGCGCGGCACGGTAGTACCGAAGTCGCGCCGGCCAGTCAGCTTCTGGTGCGCCGCGACGCAGCCGGGCGTCCGGTGGCCTTCGCGGCCCGCGCCGCTGTGAGTTTGGCGCCCTCCGCCGGCATCAGCGCCTGTCGGCACCACGCCCACAACTGATCCTCGGTCAGCTCGGTTCCTTTACCGTCGGAGGCGGAAGTCCCGGTCTGCGCCAGTGCGCTCAGCGTGGAGTTCAAGAGGGTGGTCAACTGTGCGGGGTTGAGATCCTTGCGGATCAGTCCAGCCCGCGAGCACGAGGTGATGATTTTGGTCAGCAACCGTCGATGCGGTTCCCAGATATCGGACCGGTCGTCGCTACGGTCGATCTTGAGGCTGAGGTTCTGGATCGTCACCACTCGCCCGCCGGGAGTGTTCGCAGATCCGCTGCGGGAAAGGAACTCTCGACAGAAAGCTTCGAGCTTCTCCATGGGGCCGTCCGCCGCGTCGACCTCGTCTCGGATGCGCTTGGTGAATTGAACGGCGAGGTTGTCGTAGAGCGCCAGCAACAGCTCGTCCTTGCTCGCGAAATGCTGGTAGAACGCGCGCAGACTCAGATTCGACCGGTCGATCAGGGCCTGGACAGTGAAGTCCGCGCCACCCGACTCTTCCACCAATTCCAGCGCCGTCACCAGGAATCGAGATCTGCGGGCCTGCGTCCGGGCGGCGCTCGACGATCGGTCGGCTGCCTTCTCCGAGCGGGAAAGCGCAAGCTGGAGCTCCGCGTCAACGGTCTTGGGTTCGTCGCCGACGTCACGGTTCTTCTTGGCGGCCATCGCAGGTCAGCATACGTGCCGACTTCGCCAATCGTGATCTACCTGCCCCCGAACTGGTTTCGCAGCTCGGTCTTGAGCACCTTTCCGGTCAGGTTCCGCGGCAGCGCGTCGACCAGTTCGAGGCGCTCCGGGATCTTGTGCCGGCTCAGCCCTCGGGCGGTGCAGTGCGCGGCCACGGTCTCCAGCGAGATCTGCGCGTCCGCCGCGGGCACGATCACGGCGCAGACGCGCTCCCCGGTGCGCGGGTCGGGCACCCCGATCACCGCGACGTCGTCCACGCCGGGGTGATCGGCCAGCAGGTTCTCGATCTCGAGCGCCGAGATGTTCTCCGCGTTACGGATGATGGCGTCCTTGAGGCGACCCGTCACCACTACGTTGCCGGCCGTGTCGATCCGCCCGAGATCCCCGCTGCGGAACCAGCCGTCGTCGGTGAACGCCGCGGCGTCGAGTGCGGCGTCGACGTAACCGAGAAAGCACTGCGGGCCGCTGAGCAGCAACTCGCCCTCGGCACCGGCGGGCACGTCCTGGCCGTGTTCGTCGACCACCCGGACCCGCACCCCAGGAACCGGGGGCCCTACCGTGTAATCCAAAACGGCCGCATCGGCACCGGTCTGGGGCGATGTCGCAACCGGGAACTCGGTGAGGCCCCACGAATTGGCCACACCGGGAACACCAAGTTCGTCCCGGATCTGCTTGCAGAGTTCGGGGGTGAGCGGTGCCCCGCCGCCGAGGCAGCCCCTTAGATCCGGATACAGCGGCTCGGCGCCGTGTTGTCGTTGCGCGGCGAGGTAGGCGACGAAGAACGGTGTAGCGGTGCCCAGCAGCGTCGGCCGTTGCGCGGCCATGGCTTTCGGCGTCGTCGTGGGATCGAAGTTGTCGAACAACGCAAGAGTCATTCCGGTGCGCAAGGCCGCGGCCAACATGGCGGCACCGCCGATATGGGATATCGGAAACGCGATCGGGTATACGTCCGCGGCGGAGGCGCCGACCATCCCCACGACTCCGGAGGACCCCGCGATCACCGACCGATCGCAGTGCCGAACGCCCTTGGGCGCGGCAGTGGTACCCGAGGAGTAATACACCCACCGGGCGGCGACGGCTGAGGTCGGCGGCGCGGGCAACAACGCCAGATCCCCTGCAGGGAGCCGAAGCTCGTCGGGCAGCGGCGCTTCCGCGTGGTCGATGACCAGCACCCGCGGTAGGCCATTCGATGAAACTGCCTGTGCCATGGCGACATGGTCGTAACCCCGCCAAACGCCTGGGATTACGAGATGCGTGACGCCGAGTTGGGCCGTGGCGAACCTTAGTTCACTTTCCCGCCAGATCGGCAGGATGGGATTCTGCACCGCTCCGAGGCGGGCCAGCGCGACCATCACCACCATGGTCTCCAGCGTGGTCGGCAGCTGCCAGGACACCAGGGTGTCGGGCCCGATGCCATCCGCTGCGAATGCCGCCGCAGTGGTCAGCCCAGCCCGCCATAACTCGCCGGCGGTGAGTGTCCGGCCGTAGTTGTCGGTGAGCACCGTGCGGTCCGGATGAGTCCGCGCGGCGGACTCCACCAGGCCCCAGAAGGTTTCGGTCATCAAAGTCGTCAATCCCTCTCCGCCGCCGTGGTTTGCACGCAACGGAATCCGATGTGAGTGGTCGCGCTGTCCTGCGATTGCGGCGACCGCGCGGCCGGCCGATAGCGGTGGCAGTACTCCGGCGCGCACAGGTGGGACCCGCCTTTGAGGACCTGATTGACCGTGGGGTCCCCCGCCGGCGCCGGACAGCATCCCGAGATCTGCGGCGCGCCGCGATGGCCGGCGCGGTAGCGGGTTCGGGTCCATTCCCAGACGTTGCCGATCATGTCCAGCAGCCCGAACGCGTTCGGCGGGAACGTGCCGACCGGAGAGGTTCCCGTCCAGCCGGCGGCACCGTCGTTGCGGTACGGGAAGGCGCCCTGCCAGGTGTTGGCCATCAGCTGACCGTCGGGGCGTGCGTCGTCGCCCCAGGGGTAGACAGTGGCGCTGCCCCCGCGGGCCGCGTACTCCCACTGCTGTTCGGTGGGCAGCCCGCGGCCCGCCCAGGCCGCGTACGCGGCCGCGTCGGGATAGGCGACCTGGACCACCGGGTGGTCGGGAATGGCCTCGACCGACGATCCGGGACCCGTCGGGCGCCGCCAACAGGCACCGGGCACCCAGATCCACCACTGCCGCCAATCCCGTAGGTCCACCGGACCTGCGGTGGGCCGGAACACCAACGCGCCCGGGACCAGGTCCGCGGCCGGCACACCGGGAAACGCGGCCGGATCGAGGGCCTGCTCGGCGACGGTCACATGGCCTGTGGCGGCGACAAATTCGGCGAACTGCGCGTTGGTCACCGGATGGCGTTCGATGGCGAAGGCCGCGACCGTCACCTCGTGCACGGGCGCTTCCTCGGGATAGAAATCCCGCGACCCCATCGGGAAGACACCGCCCGGAAGGTCGACCAACTCGGTGAGCATGCGACCAGCGTAGGCAGGATCGTTGAATCACCCTGCCGAAGTCGGCCACGGGGATAAGGTCACCCGATGAGTGCGACGACGACAGCCCGCAGGATGGCCGCGGCGGCCGCGGTGCTCGCCATGATCGGCGCAGGGTGCGGCTCCCCCGAGGAGCAAGGGGCGGACACCGCCCGGAACCCGGCGCCGACCAGCGCCACGACGAGCGCCGATGCCGCGCCGCTCGCGGGATTCGTCGAACCCGTCGACGGCACCGAGGGAACGGTCACCTACCAGGCCGAGCTACCGCAGTTGCGCGGCGGCGACGCCGAGGTGCGCGACCGATTCAACGCCGCGATGCGCGCAGCCCTCGACGACCACCTCAAACCCGCCGACGACGACGCCCCAATGACCATTGCCCCCGGCGTGCTCCCCGAGGACGAGCGCAGCGCGGTCTCGCACATCGGCACCCGCGCGGTGGCCGGCGTGCTGGTGCTCAACATCTACGTGGACCGGGCGGCGCACCCCTTCAACACGGTGTCCACCACGGTGATCGACACCGCCACCGCCGCGCCAATCATGATCACCGATCTGTTCGCCGACGACGCCGCCGGGTTCAGCGCGCTCGTCGACGGCATCAACGCCGAGATCGCCGAGGACGAGAAGCTGGCCGGCCAATCCGCACCGGCGCCGGTCGCCGATCAACTCGCCGCCTGGGTTCCCGACGACGACGGGCTGGTCGTCTACATCTCGGTGGCCCATGTGCTCGGCGACTACTACCCGATCACGGTGGATTGGGACGTCCTCGATCCCGTGCTGGCGCCGGGAATGCGGGAAATGTTGACGGCGTAGCGGCCCGGATCGCGTCCTAGTGCACCGGGGTGCCACCCGCGGGAGAGGGCCGCGACGCGGTGAAGAACGCCCCGACCACGGCCACCGCGCCGATCGCGGCCGCGACCACGAACGCCGCATGCACGCCGGGCATGTCCGGAGCGCCGTCGGACACCGACGCCCGGGCCATGACCGTCACGAACAGGGCGGTCCCGGCGGCACCGGCGACCTGCTGCAGGGTGGTCAGGATGGCGCTGCCGTGCGAGTAGAGCCGGTCGGGCAGCACGCCCAGCGCGTCGGTCATCAGGGGCGTGAACATCATCGACAGGCCGAGCATCATGACGGTCTGCACCGCGACGAGTTCCCACAGCGGCGTGCCCTGGGACATCGTCGCGTACCCGCACAGCGCCACGAACAGCAGGATCGATCCCGGCACCACGAGCACTCGCGCGCCGTGGCGGTCGTAGGCCCGCCCGACCAACGGTCCGGCCACCCCCATCAGCACCCCACCGGGCAGGCTCACCAGACCGGCCACCAACGCACTTCTGCCCAACACCTCCTGGACATAGAGCGGCACCATGATGATCGCGCCGAACAGACCCATGAAGCCGACGACCACCAGCCCCAGCGACACCGAGAACCGCCGGTAGGTGAACGGACGCAGATCCAGGAAGGCACGGTCGCGGCGCTGCAGTTGCAGCTGACGCGCGCCGAAAAGCAGCAGGGCCGCCGCGCCAACCGTCATCGGCACCCAGGCAGGCACCGCGGCCTGCCCGCCCCGGCTGCCCAGCTCGGAGAGCCCGAACACCAAGCCCGCGAAGGCGATCGCCGACAGCGGCACCGAGAGCGCGTCGATCGGCGTGGGCTCTTCCCGGTCATCGGCGACGCGCAGCCACAACAGGCCCGCGGTCAGCGCCAGCAGCGCGATGGGCAGCACGATCCAGAACATCCAGCGCCAGTTCAGGGAGCCGAGGATGAACCCGGACAGCGTCGGCCCCACCGCCGGCGCGACGGCGATCACGATCGAGATGGTGCCCATCGTCTGGCCGCGGCGTTCGGCCGGGATCAGCTTCATCACCGTCGTCATCAACAGCGGCACCATCACGGCGGTACCGCAAGCCTGGACAATTCGGCCCGCCAACAGGACCGCGAAGCCGGGGGCCAGCGCGGCGAGCAGCGTCCCGGCGCAGAAGAACCCCATCGACGTCATGAAGATGCCCCGGACCGGGAAGCGCTGCAACAGCGACCCGGACATCGGGATCACCACGGCCATGGTCAGCAGGAAGCCGCTGGTCAGCCACTGCCCGGTGCGCGCGGTGATGTCCAGATCCACGATCAGGACGGGCAGCGCGACGCTCATGATCGTCTCGTTGAGGATCATGACGAACGCCGAGAAGACCAGCAGCCCGATGATGACGGCTGGGCTCGGCGGGGCCTTCGGCGCCGCCGGCAGGTCTGCTCGGGTACTCATCGGTCACTCCACTGAATCGCGGCGCTTAGTTAGCGCGGCTATACAGAGTAGGCGGGTGCGGTGGGATGAGCGAATTGATTATCCGGCGCGGGCGGCGAGGTCGAGGCCCGGCCCCGAACCGACACCGGTCGGCACCGACCGGGGCGCGGTGATCGCGGAATCGCGGTCCATCGACACCGGCTCTCTTTGCCGCCGAATCGAGTCGCCGAGGAGTACTGGGCGTCCCGGAGCCGGCTGTTGCCGTTGAGCCGCAGGGAATCCGGCCGACGTAGGCGACGCCTCCGATTGCTCAGCCTGCCTGCTACTCTGCCTAAGTTAACCACGATTCAGGAGGTCAACGGATGCGTGCAGTTCCGCTCGCCTTGGTTGCGGCCGGCGCCCTCGCGGCAGGTTTGGTCCTGACCGAGCCGTCGGTGGCGTGGGCGCGTGGTGAACAAACCGGCTCGTGCGACCTGCGGCTGGTTGCCGCCGGCCAACGACCATCCCATTCGCTGGACTGTGATTGGACCGCATCCGGCAGCCAGACCTGGCTGACCATCGACAACGACAGCGACACCGACGCCCACTGCGTCGCCGAGGCCACGTTCGAGATCCTGTGGGACGACGCGCAGGCGCAGGTTCTGCAGGGCAACACAGCAACGCTGGTGCTCAAACGGGATCCAGGCGAATCCGACTGGTACGAGTTCACCTGCACCAGTACGGACGGCGGCGCCAAGGGCTCCAGTTCGTTTCACGTCTGGGCCGACTGACAACTAGTTCTTCGACTGCATTTCTCCGGCTGCCGACCCAGGGGTGCCGAGCCACAACTCGCTCAGTTGCGAGCGTGCCGCGAGGGCACGCCAGTGAGCCGCGTGTCGTCCGCAGCACTTCTGGGCCTCGCGGCCCGACAACCACTGTCGACTTTTCACCGCCGCGAACCCGGGATTTCCCAATATAGGTAGATGCTCCGTCCGACTAGATGCTGTACCGTCTGTTCAGTAGACACACCGTCCAGCGAAATTTTCGGACCGCGAGGAGCTCGACGAGATGCCACAGACGGCCACTGACCTGGGGCCCAAGCCGGCGGAGTATGACCCCGAATGGGTGCGCGCGAAGTACGCGATCGAACGCGACAAGCGCCTGCGGCCCGACGCGGTGAACCAGTTCGTCGAGGTCACCGCCGACTTTTCGCACTACGCCGATGACCCGTGGACCGAACGCGTCGAGCGCGACCCGGTGCACGACCACGTCCAGGTCGCCATCATCGGCGCCGGCCTGGGCAGCATCCTGGCCGCCGCGCGCCTGCAGGAAGCCGGCATCGACGACATCCGGATGATCGACACCGCCGGCGACTTCGGCGGCACCTGGTACTGGAACCGCTACCCCGGCGTGCAATGCGACGTCGAGTCCTACATCTACCTGCCGCTGCTCGAAGAGCTCAACTACATCCCCAGCGAGCGCTACGCCCACGGCCCGGAGATCCGCGAGCACCTGCAGAACTGCGCAAAGCACTACGGGTTGTACGAGAACGCGCTGCTGCAGACCACCGTGACCGGCATGCAGTGGGACGAGCAGGCCAAGCACTGGCAGATCAGCACCGACCGCGGCGACCGCTTCACCGCCACCATGGTCGCGGTGTCGCCGGGCTCGCTGACCCGCCCGAAACTGCCCGGAATCCCGGGCATCAACGAGTTCCGCGGCCACACCTTCCACACCAGTCGCTGGGATTTCACCTACACCGGCGGCGACGAGTCCGGCGGGCTGACCGAGCTGGCCGGCAAGCGCGTCGGCGTCATTGGCACGGGATCGACGGGGCTGCAATGCATTCCGCACCTGGCCGAGCACGCCGAGCATCTGTACGTGTTCCAGCGGACGCCGAGCACCGTCTCCGAGCGGGGCAACCGGCCCACCGACCCGCAGTGGGCGGCGAGCCTCAAGCCCGGTTGGCAGCGCCAGCGGATGGAGAACTTCACCCGCGTCACCTGCGGCGTGGAGATGGAACTCGACCTCACCGACGACGGCTGGACCCAGAAGGCACTCGCCCTCTCCGAATCCGCGGTGGCCCGCGAGACGGCGCGCCTGGGCCGGGAGATGACGGTCGAGGAGATCACCGAGTTCCTGTTCCGCGCCGACTGGGACGCCATGGAACGGCTGCGCGCACGCATCGACGCGACCGTGAAGGACCCAAAAACCGCTGAGGCCCTGAAGCCTTGGTACCGACTCAACTGCAAGCGCCCGGGTTACCACGATCAGTACCTGGACACCTTCAACCGACCCAACGTCACCCTGGTCGACACCGACGGCCGCGGCGTCGAACGGTTCACCGAGACCGCGGTGGTGGTCGACGGCATCGAATACGAACTCGACGCGCTGGTGTTCGCCACCGGGTTCGAGGTGGGCACCGAGTTCACCCGTCGACTCGGCTTCGAGATCGTCGGCCGCGACGGCCTGGCGCTGTCGCAGAAGTGGGCCAACGGCATGCGGACGTTGCACGGGCTGCAGACCCACGGTTTCCCGAACTGCTTCTTCCTGGGTTACACCCAATCCGGGGTGTCCCCCAACTACACCCACACCGCCGAGGAGCGGGCCCACCACTTCGCCTATCTGGTACGCACTTTCGTCGAGCGCGGCGCCTCCACCATGGAGGCCACCAAGGCCGCCGAGGAACAGTGGCTGGCGGAAATGGAGGCGTCCTCGGAGAAGCCCAAGGCCTTCTACGCCGAGTGCACGCCGAGCTACCTCAGTTCCGAGGGCGACAAGGAGAATCCACACGGCATGTTGTCGACCAACTTCGGCGGCAAGCCCGTCGAGTTCTTCGACATGCTGGCCCGCTGGCGCGCCAGCGGGCAGTTGGAGGGGGTGACCCTTGCGTGACCGACACCACTGAGGTCACCGAAAAGGCCGCTGCCGCACCGAAGCTGACGATGCGTGACCGGCACCGCCTGATGACCCGAGAACACATCCAGGACGCGGCGCTCGAAGCGTTCGCCGAGCGCGGGTATGTCGCGGTGACCATCGACGACATCGTCCGGCGCGCCGGCATCGGACGAGCCACGTTCTACCTGCATTTCGACAGCAAGGCCGCGGTGCTGCGCGAACTGCGCAACACCCGGATGACGGTGTGGTCCCAGGAGGACGCCCCGCGCGGCGGCAAGTCCGGTCGCCCGTCGATCCGGTCCTTCTTCGAGAAGGTGGTGGACTTCTACACCTCGGCACCGGAGCTGTACACCGCGCTGCACCAGGCGCGCGCGGCCGATCCAGAGTTCGCGAAGGCGCACCGGGCCACCATGGAGGCCGACCTGCGGGAGTGGGTGCGCTCCGACGCCATGCCGGGGGCCACCGAGGCGCAGCTGCGGCTGGCCATCGCGATGATGTACACCATGGTCGATTCCTTCATGCACCTGTGGCTGGTCGACGGCTGGCCGCTGGACCGCGAGGCCGCCATCGAGGCGATGACCGACGCCCTGCACGCCACCATGCGCTGAATTCCCCGAGAACCCTTGATAGGAGCACGATGTCGGAACAACGTTATCTGCATCTGAACCTGGTGGCCAACGACATCAACCTGCACCAGGGGGCCTACGGCTACGAGCAGGCGCACGGGATCGCCGCGCGCACCACCTTCGAGCGCCTGCTCGAGTACGGTCGCTTCGGCGACGAGGGGATGTTCACCGCGCTGTTCGTCGGGGACATCCCGGGCCTGCAGGGATCGCCGGCCTTCGACGGCGGCCCCGCCGAGCCCATCACCGCACTGACCGCAATCTCCCAGCACACCAAGCACGTTGGGCTCATCGCGACCGCGTCGACGACCTTCTACGACCCCTACAACCTGGCCCGCCTGCTGGCCTCCCTCGACCAGGCCTCCGACGGCCGCGCCGGCTACAACGCCGTCACCTCGGTGATCGACGACTTCGCGCTGAACTACAACCTGGTGCGGCATCTGGACCGCGAGGAGCGCTATGCGCGGGCCGACGAGTTCCTGCAGGTGCTGCGCGGACTGTGGGACAACCGCGAACTACGTCGCGGCCCCGACGGCCTGACCCGGTTCTATGCGACGCCGATCAACCACCGCGGCAACCTGTTTCAGGTGACCGGCCCGCTCAACGTCGCGCCCAGCCGGCAGGGCCGGCCGCTGATCGCCCAGGCCGGCGGGTCGGGGGCGGGCATCCGCGTGGCCGCCAAGCACGCCGAGATGGTGTTCACCAACTCCTCGACCCGCGACACCGCCGCCGTCTACCGCGAGACCCTGGACAAGGCGCTCGCCGAGCAGGGCCGCAGCCCCGGCTCGGTGCCGGCCATTCCGGGACTCATCCCCTACCTCGGCCGCACCGCCAAGGAGGCCGAGGAGAAGCTGCACGAGTTGGACAGCCACGTCGACTGGGCGCCCATCGCCCCCTTCGCGCTGGGCCAGTTCGGCATCGAGATCCCGACCGGCGACATCAACGAACCGTTCCCCGTCGACCTGCTGCCCCGCCCCGAGGACGTCGAGAAGACCATCAAGAGCACGTTCGGCAACTACGTGGGGCTCTACAACTGGATCCAGGAACGGCCCGGGGTCACCGTCCGCGACGTCGTCGCGCAGGCGGTGGGCCGCGGCGGCGCCACGCACCGCAAGTTCGTCGGCTCCTACGACGACCTGGTCGACGACTTCGCGGCCTGGCACTCCGACGGCAACGTCGGCGGGTTCAACCTGATGTTCTCCGCCGGCGCGCAGTCCATCCGGGAGTTCATCGACGAGGTGGTCCCCCGGCTCATCGACCGCGGGATCTACCGGGGCACCCCGCACGACCGGCCGCTGCGCGAAAGGTTCTGATCTGGCGAACAGAGTCGCTTCGGATCGGCAGAGGACTTCCCCCAGGTAGACTCCCGGAATGTTTGTCCGGCGGGCGGCGCGTCGTTGGGCCCAGTTGGGCGCATCGGCCCTGGTCCTCACTGCAATCCCGCTGACCGCTCCCGTGGCCCCGTCGGCCGCCGCCGACGACTGCCCGATCGCCGAGGTGGTGTTCGCTCGCGGCACCGACGAACCCGCGGGCATGGGCCGCGTCGGTGATGCCATGGTCAACTCGCTTCGGCGCCAGACCGGCGGCTTGCCCATCCGGGCGTACCCAGTCGATTACAAGGCCACCATCACCCAGCGGCACAGCGGCGCGGGCGCCAAGGACGCCATCGACCGCATCAAATCGACCGCGGACTCCTGCCCCGACACCAAGATCGTGTTGGGCGGCTATTCGCAGGGCGCGAGTGTGGTCAACATCGTGGCCGGTTTCGACGGTGTCAATTGGGGCGATCCGCTGCCGCGTAAGTACATGGACCATGTTGCGGCGGTCGCGACGTTCGGCAACGTCGCGGGCCGCACCGGCGGGGCAACACCGACCCAGGATTCACCGCTGGCCGCCAAGGCGGTCGACTTGTGCCACCCCAGCGACCCGATCTGTCACGACGGCCCGGGCAACTCCTGGAGCGGGCACACCGAGGGGTACATCCCGGTGTACACCGATCGGGCGGCAGCATTCATCGCGGCTGCTCTGCTGACCCATGGAACGCCCCGGTACGGTTCGCAACCGTCCTATGCCCCACAGCCCGAATACGGTCGAGGGCCCGGGCCGCGGCAGCCCAGAACCGTCAGCCCAACGCCCCCCGGGCCGACTCCGACGGCGCCTGATCCCTATTACGGCGGCTTCATCTAGCACCTGCTCGCGACCGCTGGCCCCCGGCGTTGGAAAAAGACCGGTTTCAAACCGATCCCGAGCGGGGTAAAGGGCAGGCGACGCGGCGCCACGGGGGCGCCGCAGAGCATAGAGGGCGGTGCCAATGATTCCGTTTATTTGCCCGAGTTGCGGCCAGTTCGACATCGACTCCCCCGAGTGCTCGTCTTGCACTCACAGTGACCACCTGGCTGTCGACGCAGCCTGACCTCGACCCCTCGGGTGGGCTTCCGCGCGACGCCGGCGCGGAACCCGCCCAAGGGGTCGAGTGTTGCGTCCCACAGTAGCTGTTTCAGTACCCGGGCAACAGGTAGGTGGGCAGGTCGGCGTAGGAATCCCCGATCAGGCCGAACCAGTTGAACGGCAGGTGGTACAGGAACACCAGGGTCAGGAAGCAGAACCCGAGGACCGCGAAGTTGCGGACATGCGGTTGCAGCTTGGGCCGCCACAGGTGCGCCCCGACCTCGATCGGCGATTCCCCGATGGGCCGCTCTTCGGCTTCGAGCCGCGCCCAGGTGAACACGCAGCCCACGCAGGCCACCAGGAACGCTTCGTAGAGCGGGAACTGATGCACCTCACCTGCCCACAGTGTCAGCGGCTCATAGGTTTTGGCGTACGCGTAGGCGTGCGTGGTCCGGATGATGATGTTCTCCAGGACGAAGTCGAAGGTGAACTCGAAGGCGAAGATGAACACGAACAGCCGGAACTTGGTGATGTTCGGCCAGCGCCGCCGGACGCGCTTGGCTTCGTGGCAGGCCACGATGGCCACGCCGGCAGCGAAGTACACGTACATCGGCGGTCCCCAGGTCAGGGACTCGGCGTAGCGGGTGGGCGCATCCTCGCTGTGGAAGGGCAGGAACTGCACCCAGACGCCGCGGTTGACGTTCGCGCTGTTCCACGCGAACAGGTACTCCTTGATGTTGAGGAACCCGTCGGCGACGAAGCAGATGAGGCCGCCGATGA
The DNA here is from genome assembly GCF_963378085.1 of Mycolicibacterium sp. MU0050. Taxonomy (GTDB): domain Bacteria; phylum Actinomycetota; class Actinomycetes; order Mycobacteriales; family Mycobacteriaceae; genus Mycobacterium; species Mycobacterium wendilense. The sequence goes on from NZ_OY726395.1 coordinate 3,437,862, forward strand.
CGAATTTGCCGTCGAGACTGAGCTTTCCGGTGGTCCGCAGCGGTTTGACCACGCAGTACCAGATGAAGGCCGCCAGCACCGCCAGGCTGATCGCCTCGAAGATGCGCAGGGCGATCAGCCGCCAGTCCTCCATGACGTCCGGCCCGATGTGCGGCGCCGGTTGGAAGTACTCCCCTGAGGTCACCCACCGTGCGACGACGATGACGGCCAGGATGAACCACAGCACCCCGACCAGGGCCAGGAATGTCGCCGGTCCTTGCCGACCAAGGCGCGGTAGCGCGGGCGGTTGGGCCGACCCTTCTGTGGCCGGCTTTGGTTGTCGCGTTTGTGTCATGGCTCCTCCGGGTGACAAATTGATTGATTTGTAATCAACAGCCGTCATATGACTACATCGCGGCATGCTTGTCAATAGAGCCACCGGATCGCAGCTAAACTGCGGCGATGGCCAGCCCCCAGTCCTCCCGCGCCGCGATTCGGGACCGCATCCTGGCGGCGGCGCGGGAACTGTTCCGCGCGGATGGGGTGCGCGCGGTGACGATGGGCGCCGTCGCCCGGCGGGCCGAATGCTCTCGGCAACTCGTCTACAAGGTGTTCTTCGACCGGCGGGAGTTGGTGCTCGCGGCCGCCGTCGAACGGATCACGGAGATAGCCGACGACGCGGCCGGCGCCGCACCGTCGACGTCGTTCCGACATGCTTTCGTGGATCTCTCCGTCGAGATCATCGAAACCCTGCGCAACGACCCGGAACTCAACGCGATTCTCGGCGAGGGCAGTCCGGTGACACTGCATGACGCGTTGTGGGAACGCGAACTCGTGGACCGGGCCGGACGGTTCTGGCGGCCGTGGCTCGACCACGGGCGCACGCAGGGCATGCTGCGCACCGACCTCGACAACAGCGACCTGGCGGACTGGCTGCACACGGTATACGCCTCGATCATCCTGCGGCGCAACATCCCGGCCAACGACGAGCGCAGCATGATCGAGCGGTTCGTCCTGACGTCGTTGACGATGGCCACGACCGACACCGCCGCCGGGTGAGCGCGGGACCTATTCGATGGTTTCCAGCAAGGGGCTGAGCCGATAGTCGACCAGGCGGCGCATCACCAGCCCGGTCGTCGTCTTCTCGACCCCGTCGATATCGAGGATCTGCCCCGCCACGCGGTACAGGTCATCGGCGCCCCGGGCCACGATGTGCACCAGCAGGTCGGTGACCCCGCTGAGTCCGTGCACCTCGAGAACCTCGGACACCCCGGCGAGCGCCTCCCCGATGGAGCGCAATTTGCGCTGGGTGACGGTCACCATGATGAAGGCGGTCAGCGGGTAGCCCAGCGCCGCGGGATCGACCCGCCGCTCGACCGACTGCAGGACGCCGCCGGATTCGAGCCTGGTCAGTCGCGAATGAACGGTGTTGCGGGCCAACCCCGTTGCCTCACTCAGGGCGACGGCGGTGGCCCGCGGGTCCGCGATGAGGGCGCGCAGGATGCGCGCGTCAATGCTGTCGACAGCGCGTTCCGGGCTGGTCAATTTGCGTACCTCCGTCAACGAGAGCTCCGTGGATGTGCGCATTCTGCTCAAAACTGCGCCTCACACTTGCCCAACCATAGCCTCAGTGATGTTCTAGGTGATCTATATGCGCAACGAAAGCGATCGGTAGGACTCAATGAACGCCACCGCCCTGGTCGAGGCCAACGCGACCAGCGACCTCGACGCCCTCGACACTATTGCGGACCGCGTGTTGTGGTTGTCCACGTCCATGGTCCATCACGCCAACCGGGTGCGGCCCAACGCGTCCGGCCTGAAGGTGGGCGGCCATCAGGCCTCGAGCGCCTCGATGGTGGCCATCATGACCTCGTTGTGGTTCCAGCAGTTGCAACCCGGCGACCGGGTGTCGGTGAAACCGCACGCCTCTCCGGTGCTGCACAGCATCAACTACCTGCTCGGCGAGCTCGACGAGAAGTACATGACCACCCTGCGCGAATTCGGTGGCCTGCAGTCCTACCCGAGCCGTTCCAAAGACCCTGACCCGGTGGACTATTCGACCGGGTCGGTGGGTATCGGTGCGACGGCTCCCATGTGGGGTGCGATGGCACGTCGGTACGTCAACACCCAGTTGGGCTCCGGCGGCAGCGGCCGGCAGTACTCGCTGGTGGGCGACGCCGAGCTCGACGAAGGTGCCGTGTGGGAGGCCATCCTGGACCCGGGCATCGCCGAACTCGGCGAGGTGGTCTGGATCGTGGACCTGAACCGCCAATCCCTGGACCGGGTGGTGCCCAACATCGCGGCCCGTCGCCTGGAGACGATGTTCGCCGCGGCCGGGTGGCAGGTGCTCACCGTCAAGTTCGGCCGGCTGCTCCAAAAGCTGTTCGCCCGCGAAGGTGGCGACGCGCTGCGGGAGCGGATCCTCGAGATGGAAAATCCCGAGTATCAACGCCTGCTGCGCTGCGACGCCGACGAGATTCGGCAACGGCTGCCCGGCGACGGTCCGGGACGCGCTGACATCGCCGCGCTGATCGGCACGCTCGACGACGCCGAGTTGACCGCGGCGGTCCGTAATCTGGGCGGTCATGACCTCGCGGCGTTGACCGAGGCCTACCAACAGATCGACGACACGCGCCCCACCGTCATCCTCGCCTACACCATCAAGGGCTACGGGCTGCCCACCGAGGGACATCCGCAGAACCACTCGGCGCTGCTCAGCACCGACGAATACGCCGAAATGGCAACGCGACTCGGCATGGACACCGACCGGCCGTGGACCCGGTTCCCCGCCGGCTCCCCGGCGGGCGAGCTGTGTGCGGCCACCGCGGCGCGGTTGCGCCGCGAGCCGCTGCCCACCGTCACCAGGCCCGAAGTCCCCACCGACATCGGCCGTACCCCGAAGGGCACCTCCACCACCCAGGCCGCCCTGGGCCGCCTGCTGCTCGACCTCACCCGTGAGGCGCCCGAGGTGGCCAAACGGGTCGTGACCGTGAGCCCCGACGTCAGCTCGACCACGAACCTGGCCGGCTGGGTCAACAAGGTCGGGGTGTGGTCGGCCAGCGAGCGGCACAACTGGTTCGCCGACGACGCGCAGACCCTGATGCACTGGAATGAACGCCCGACCGGTCAGCACATGGAACTCGGCATCGCCGAAACCAACCTCGTGGGCCTCATCGGCGAACTCGGGGCCACCTGGAGCCGCTGGAATGAACCGCTGTTCCCGATCGGTGTGGTCTACGACCCGTTCGTCGAACGCGCCCTGGAACCATGGTCTTTCGGCATCTACGCCGGCGGGCAATCCATCCTCATCGGCACCCCGTCCGGCGTCAGCCTGGCCGCCGAGGGGGGTGCGCACCAGTCCATCAAGACCCCGTCCATCGGGCTCGAGCAACCCGGCTGCATCAGCTACGAACCGGCCTTCGCCCTCGACGTCGAATGGACGATGCTGGCCAGCATCGCCAAGCTCGGCCGCCCCGACGGGACCTCGGCCTATCTGCGGCTGTCGACGCGGCCCGTCGACCAGTCCCTGGCCGCCGTGCCGGAGGATCCCGCCGCCCGGGAACGCCGACGCCGGCAGGTCATCGCGGGCGGATATCCGCTGCGCCGCAACGACTCCGCGCGGGTCACCATTGCCGCCATGGGCGCCACGATCACCGAGGCGCTCGCGGCGGCCGACCGGTTGGGGCAGGCCGGCATTCCCGCCGACGTCATCTGTGTGACCAGCCCGGGGTTGCTGTTCGAGGCCTGGCAGGCCCGCCAGGGCCGCGGCTCCGCCGACACCTGGATCCTCGATCAGCTCTTCGGAGCCGATCGGGCGACCCCGATCGTCACCGTCCTCGACGGACACCCGCACACGCTGGCGTTCCTGGCCAACATCCAGCGGGTTCCGCTGACCGCGCTGGGCGTCTCCAAGTTCGGTCAGGCCGGCGACCTCGGCGACGTGTACCGCTACCACGGCATCGACACCGACAGCATCGTCCGCGCCGCGCTCGACATCACCGAATAGAACCCTCCCACAACGAACTTCCGTGATCGGACCGCACACACTGATGAACACCACCACCCAGACCCCCACGGCCACCGTCTGCCTGCCCGAACTCGGCGAGGGGGTCGAACAGGCCACGGTGACCCGCTGGCTCAAATCCGTCGGCGACCACGTCGAGGTGGACGAGCCGCTGCTCGAGGTCGCCACCGACAAGGTCGACACCGAGGTCGCCTCCCCGCACAGCGGCACCATCACCGAGATCCTCGCCGAGGAGGACGACGTGGTCCCTGTCGGGGAAGCCCTGGCGATCGTGTCCGGCAGCGACGACGCCGGGACGGCCCGGGCACCGGAGCCGGAAGCGGAGCCCGTGCGGACCCCCGAGCCGGCCCCGGCACCCGTCATCGCGGCGCCGCCGGTCGCCCCGCAACCCGCACCCGCCCCGCCCCCGGCCGCGCGCCGCGGCGGCACCACCGAGAAGCTCCCGCCGATCCGGCGCACCATCGCGCGCCGGATGCTCGAGTCGCTGCAGGTATCGGCGCAGCTGACCACGGTGCTGGAGGTCGACCTCTCAGCCGTCAGCCGGCTGCGGGCCGAGCACAAGGAGGATTTCCTGAGCCGCACCGGCACCAAGCTGTCCTTCCTGCCGTTCCTCGCGAAGGCCACCCTGGAGGCGCTGCCCGAGTTCCCGATGCTCAACGCGTCGTTGAACGACGACGTCACCGAGGTCACCTACCACGGCAACTGCCACCTGGGCATCGCCGTCGAGGGCCCCAAGGGTCTGATGGTCCCGGTGATCCGCGACGCGGACACCCTCGGTATCTCCCAATTGGCCCAGGCCACAGCACGATTGGCCGACCGCGTGCGCGGCGGGACCATCACCGTCGACGAACTCAACGGCGGCACCTTCACCATCACGAACACCGGCAGCCGGGGCGCGCTGTTCGACACCCCGATCATCAACCAGCCCCAGACGGGCATCCTCGGCACCGGGGCGGTGGTCGACCGCGTGGTCCCCGTGCGCGACGCCGGCAGCCCCCTGCGCATTGAGGTCCGCCCGATGGCCTACCTGTCCATCTCCTACGACCACCGGATCGTCGACGGCGCCGACGCCGCGAAGTTCCTGACCGCCATGAAGCAGCGGCTCGAATCCGGCTACACCGCCGAAGATCTCAGCTGAGCGGGCACAGGTGACGCGGATACTGCTGTTCGGTGCGACCGGCTACGCCGGCAGCCGGATCAGGGACGCGGCGCTGCGCCGCGGGCACCAGGTCACGGCGGTGTCTCGGGGCGGCCCGGTCGCCGCGTCGTTGTATGACCGCGACGCGGTCCTGCGGTTGGCCGAGGACGCCGACATCCTGGTCTCGGCGATCACCAGCGGTCCCGACGCCGCCGGCAACACCCTGCCCGACGCCGTGCCGATCCTGGTGGCCGCGGCGCGGCGCAGCGGGGTCCGGATCGGCGTCGTCGGCGGGGCGGGCAGCCTGCTGCTGAGCGAGGGCGGCGAGCAGGTCATCTCGCGCCTGCCGCCGATCGCACCCCCGGACAAGCTGCGCGATATCGGGCTGCACATCGACCTCCTGGACCGGCTGCGAGAAACACCCGAGGACGTCGACTGGTTCTACCTCAGTCCCCCAACCGGATTCGGCGCCCACGTGCCCGGCATCCCACGCGGCCGCTACCGCGTCGGTGCTGACGTTCTGCTCACCGACGAGCAGGGGAACTCGGAGATCAGCGGCGAGGATTTCGCCGTGGCGTTCCTCGACGAGATCGAGGACCCCCGGCACCGTCGGGAACGGTTCACGGTTGCGTACTGAAGCGAACTCCGCACCCGGCGCGTTAGGTCTACGCTGTAGACTCGGGCGGCAGCGGCCCGTTCTGAGGAGATTCGTGCGAAACGTGGGTTTGGATAGGGTCACGGTGGTGGCGGCGGCGACGAACCTCGCGCGGTCGGTGGGAGTCGAGAAGCTGTCGATGCGTCGGCTGGCCACCGAACTCGATGTGACGCCGATGGCGCTCTATCGTCACCTCCCGAACAAGGAAGCCCTGCTGGATCTCGTCGTCGACGAGTCGCTGCGATCCGTGCCCCCGGTCGATCCCGATGGCGCGCTGATCCCCGAGTTGCGCAACTCCTTCGGGGCGATCTACCGCCTGGCCGTCGAGCAGCCGGGCCTCGCAGCCGCGATGGCGGCCCGGCCGCTGGAGGGCGAGGTGGCCCGTCACCTCGGCGAGAGCGTCCTGGTCCTGGCCGGACGCCACGGATTCGATGACAACACGGCGGCCGAATTCTTGGTGGCGCTGTTCGGTCTGACCCTCGGCACCGCCCTGTACCGCTCGTCGCGCAAAGACCGCCAGGTCCGCCTGGCCACCGCGGGCGACGACACGCCGACCGTCGTCCGGTTGCGCGACGCCATCGCCGGGGCCAGTGCCGGCGACGACCAGTTCCTGGACTCGCTCGACCGACTGGCGGCGGGTTACCTCCGCGAGCCGAAATGAGTGATCTCAGTTCTGGGGCAAGTAGCCCGGTTTGGCGAGTAGGTCCCGGATGCCGGCGTCGATGAAGGCGGTGTCGGCGGGGTTCACTCCGCCACCGGCGAAGTGGCCCCAAATGCCGGGAATGACTCGCACTTCACCGGAAGCGATGAACTGGGTCGCCCACTGTTCGTCTTCCGGCGGGAAGTAGAGGTCCTTCTCCGCCGGCATGGCCAGCAGCGGGCACCGAATCGATCGGAGTGCTGCTTCGACGTCGCCGTCGAAGCCCGGGGTATTGCCTACATTCCCGCTGTGCCAGGTACCGATCATGGTGATCAAGTTGTTCGGGTCACGGCCGTCCCGGAAGAAGTTCTCCCAGAACCCATAGAGGAAGTCGTCGAAGGAGGTGAAGCCCAGATCTCGCCACGCCTCCTCCCAATAGAAGGCCTGCGAGTATCCCCAGCCCGAGTACACCCGCGCGAACGCGCGTAACCCCTTTATGGGCAATACATCCGGAGCGTAATCTCCGTCGTTCCACACCGCATCGGCGGTGAGTGCTGCGACCAATGATTCCAGGAATACCTTGTTGTGCGGGGCCGTGATGCTGGATCCGCAGAATGGTGCGGCGCGTTGCACCATTTCGGGATGACTGACCGCCCACTGATATGTCTGGCCCGCACCCATCGACCATCCGGTCACCAGCGCGATACTCGAAATCCCGAACTTTTCGGTGACGAGCTTGTACTGAGCTTCCACCTGGTCGTAGAACGTCACAGCGGGAAAGCGGGCTCGATCGTAGGGTGCCGGGGTGTTCGATGGTGACGTGGACAGTCCGTTCCCGATCATGTTGGGCACGATGATGAACCACTCGTCGGGATTGAGTGCCTTATCGGCGCCGATCAGCCATTCGTTGTCGGTGTGCCACCCGGAATACCAGGTGGGGTAGACGATGACATTGGTCTTGTCGCTGTTAAGGGTGCCGTACGTCTTGTACGCAAGCCTCGCATCTCGCAGCGTGAAACCGCTTTGGAGGGTGAAGTCTCCGAGGTTGAAATACTCAGCGTCGCTGGGTGGCGGCATTGATGAGATCCTTAAGTTCGTAGTTGCAGTTACTTCGTGTTGTTACGTTGTGCTGTGACCCGGGTGGGTCGGGTGAGGCTGCATGATGCTTGCCGGCCTTGGTGGTGCGGCTTGAAAGGACTGGCCGCCCGGCCTGCTTGGACTTCTCTGACCGCTGATTGAGATCTGCGATGTGATCGCTTGTTTAAGGAAATGCTGGCGGGGTGGTCCGTGGGGATCGTGGTGGCAGGCAATCGAAAAGAGGTGAGATGACGGCGGGCCAGGTGTGGGCTGGAGTGGATGTCGGTAAGGGACATCACTGGGTGTGCGTGGTCGATGCCAACGGCACGGTGATGCTCTCGCGTCGACTGGTCAACGATGAGCAACCGATCCGTGAACTCGTCGCCGAGCTTGAGCACCTGGCTGACGAGGTGTCGTGGACGGTCGACTTGACCACCGTGTATGCCGCTTTGTTGTTGACGGTGCTGGCCGACGCCGGTAAGTCGGTCCGGTATCTGGCCGGCCGTGCGGTATGGCAGGCCTCGGCGATATACCGCGGTGGCGAGGGCAAAACCGACGCCAAAGATGCCCGGGTGATCGCCGACCAGTCGCGGATGCGGGGTGCCGATCTGCCGGTGCTGCATCCCGATGACGACCTGATCACCGAGTTGCGGATGCTGACCGCCCACCGCGCGGATCTGGTCGCTGACCGTACCCGCACGATCAACCGGTTGCGCCAACAACTCATCGCGGTCTGCCCGGCGTTGGAGCGGGCCGCGCAACTGACCCAGGACCGCGGTTGGGTGGTTCTGCTGGCGCGGTATCAGCGACCGAAAGCCATTCGCCAAAGCGGTGTTCGGCGTCTGACGACGATGCTCGGCGGTGCCGGTGTGCGCAACGCGGCCACGATCGCCGCCGCGGCGGTGGCGGCCGCCAAATCCCAGACGGTGCGCCTGCCTGGCGAAGACGTCGCTGCCGGACTCGTTGCCGAGTTGGCCGGGGAGGTGGTTGCCCTCGGTGACCGCATCAAATCCACCGACGCCGACATCAAGGACCGATTTCGCCGCCATCCCGCCGCCGAAGTGATCACCAGCATGCCCGGCATGGGTTTCCGTCTCGGTGCGGAATTCCTCGCCGCCGTCGGAGATCCCGCTCTGATCGGCTCTGCCGACCAACTCGCCGCCTGGGCCGGGCTGGCGCCGGTATCCAAAGATTCCGGAAAACGCACCGGACGACTGCACACCCCCAAGCGTTACAGCCGACGGCTGCGTCGGGTCATGTACATGTCCGCACTCACCGCCGTCCGCTGCGACCCCGCTTCCAAGGCCTACTACCAGCGAAAACGAGACGAAGGAAAGCGTCCGATCCCCGCCACGATCTGCCTGGCGCGGCGCCGCACCAACGTCCTCTACGCCCTCATCCGTGACAACCGCACCTGGCAACCCGATTCACCCCCGATCACCAAATCGGCGGCTTGACTTCTTCATTGAGAGTCCTTTCGGTTCATGTATGACGGGCCATCGGGGGTGGAATCAGGTGCTGACGGCACACTGACCGCGATCGATACGCTGCGGAGCCGTCGCCGACGGACGCACGTCGATATCGAAGATGGCCGTCGGAACATACAGTGTTGCGCAGGAATTCGGCACGTCGACCACACCGGAGAGCCGCCCCTCGACCGGCACGGCGCCCAACATGAGGTAGGCCTGCTCACGGGTCCACCCGAACTTCGAGAAGTACTCGATCGCATTGAGACACGCATTCTGATAGGCCAACGTGCTGTCCAGGAAGTGTTGGGTGCCGTTCTTGTCGACCGAGAAACCGACGAAGGTCAAGAACTCCGAGTACCGCGGTTCGACGTTGCCGGGCATGAAGATCGGGTTGGTGGTGACACCGTAGGTTTCCATACCACCTTTGATGATCTCGACGCGCAGGTCGATGTACCCGCCCATTTCGATGGCGCCACAGAAGGTGATCTCGCCGTCGCCCTGGGAGAAATGAAGGTCGCCCATGGAAAGGTTGGCACCGTCGACGAAGACCGGGTAGAAGATCCGGCTGCCCTTGGACAGGTTTTTGATGTCCTGGTTACCGCCATTCTCCCGCGGCGGTGCCGTTCTGGCCGCCTCGGCGGCGACACGTTCGTAGTCGGCGCCGGTGAGGGTGCCGAGCAGTGCGTCGACGGGCTGTGGCGGCAGCGCCAACGGCGGGACACGGTCGGGGTCAGTGGCAATGAGCGCGGCTTCCCTGACATTCCACGTGCTGAGCAACTCGGCGCTCGGCGCAGTTCCCATCAGGCCCGGGTGGATGAGCCCGGTGAACTCGACGCCCGGAATGTGGCGACTCGTGGCCTTCTGACCGGTGAAATCCCAAACTGCCTTGTATGCATCAGGGAACCAGTCGGTGAGGAAGCCGCCACCGTTCTCCTTGGCGAAGACGCCGGTGTAGCCCCAGCCCTGGCCGGCGACCGGGCCGTACTCCTGCGGTACGGGACCGACGTCGAGGATGTCGACGACCAACAGGTCGCCCGGCTGCGCACCCTCGACGGCGAACGGACCCGAAAGTTGGTGAACCATCGACAAGTTGCAATCACGTATGTCGTTGGCGTCATCGGAGTTGACGATGGTCCCGTCAAACCATTCCTTGGACTCCACCCGGAAGCTGTCACCGGACTTCACCGTCGCTACGGCTGGAATATCGGGGTGCCAACGATTGTGGCCAACCACCACTTGCTCCCGGAAGGGCTTGCTCTGATCGACGGGAAATATCACCTCGGGCATGTCGTCTTCTCCTGGGCAGTGGTCACGGACGGTCGGATCTGTGGCGCAATGGGATGGCGCCGATTCAGGGACGCGGCAGCCGTGGGTAAGCTCCGACCGGGCCGCGCCACGACCTTTCGGCCGGTCCGTTCGCGGACCGCACGACAACCCCGGGTGCGGATTGCGACTTCTCGTGCATCTCCAGCGCTTTCGCACCGGGGGCGTTGCGCGTTGTCAGGGCCGGCGCGGAGAACACCCGCGGTGCCGGCGCACGACACGACGCGCACTCCACCGAGGCTGGCGCAGTCCCGATCGCGAACTGCGCCTCGACGAACCCGTGTGTGGCACAGCGGTATTGATATCCAGCCATGAAACGCCTCCGCGAGAGCAAGAGGACTATTCCCATCTGGGAACAATCTGGTGTGAAACTTACACCCCAGTCGGTCCACGTCAAGAGATGCCACGAAACAGCAGCGCTTCGGCACCATTATTCACAGCCCGGTCACACACCGAGGTTCGCGTTACACAATGGCAACAGCGGCCGCCCGTTCAGCCCGCGATCTCAGGCGGAGAATGACGGGAACGCCGGACTACGGTACGGATTTCTCCGTAGGCTCGGGGGGACCCGCCCGCACGATCTCAGGCTCGACAGCACGGAGGAGCGCTTGCCCATGCGCAGACGATCGCAACGTAGTCCTGCGACGGTCGCGCGGCGATACGGTCCGGAACACAGCACCGATCTCGACCAGGACGTCGACGATCCGGGTCGCCGACGTCGACGGGATGACCAACGCGTCGACGACATCGGACATCGAGCAGCCAGGGCTGGACTGGATGAATGTCAGGGCGCGCCACCGATCCACAGTGAGATCGGTGCCAGCCAGCGCGTTCTCGATTCGCGCGGCCACCTGGGAGGCTTCTCTGAGCAATCCCAGGACATCTTCCACAGCTTCCATGACCTGCCTTTTGAGACCAGTCTCGACGACCGCAGTAACGCCGGTGCGCGGCGGTCCTTCAGCATGCCAGACAGCACGCCCGAATACGACACCCGGCCGGACAGTCCGACAGATTTCCGGATCGCTCTTGCGCTGCCCCGGCGGGGCCCGGCGGGCATCTTCGGACTCGAGTGTCATGCCGCGGCGGAGCTGGCGGCCGCCGAGATCGAGACCGCGGGCGGAGTCGCGGGCCGCACCGTGCATTTCGTTCATGTCGACGCCGGCGGCGACCCGGCGGCGGTAGGTGCCCGCATCAAAGGACTCCTCGATGCGGGCTCCATCGACGCCGTCACCGGGTGGCACCTCTCGAACGCGCGTCAGGCGATTGCCAAAGTTGTTCGCGGGCGGGTGCCCTATGTGTACGCCGCTGCCTATGAGGGCGGTGAGTGCAGCGACGGCGTGCTGTGCAGCGGTGAAGTGCCCGGGGATCAGATTGTGGCATCCCTGCAGTGGTTACGCACCGAAGCGCACCTACGCCGGTGGTTCATCGTCGGCAATGATTATGTTTGGCCGCGAGGAACAGCGGCCGCAACCCGAGTAGGGCTGCAGGACACCGATATTGCGATACTCGGTGAACGGTTCCTGCCGCTGGGCACCGACGATTCGGCCGTGTGGGATCGCGCCCTCAGCGAGGTTGTCCGCAGTGGCACACAAGGGGTCATCTCACTTCTCGTCGGGTCTGACGCCGTCCGGTTCAACCGCGCCTTCGGCGATCGGGGCCTGGACGCGACCATCACTCGTTTCAGTCCTTTCACCGACGAGACCGTGGTCCTGGCCAGCGGCGCCGATGCCACCGAGAACCTGTTCATCTCCGCGGGGTGGTTCGCCGGACTGGGTTCGGCCTCAGCCGCCGAGTTCGCGTCCGGTTTCGCGCGCGCCTTCGACCTGGTCAACGGGGCCGGGCCGATCGGTGAAACGGCGGCGCCACCTGCCGGCACGATGGCCGAGACGACATATTCAGGGGTACACCTGCTGGCCGACATCGCCGGCGCGTCGGTGCCCACGGTGCAGGACGCGCGCCGCGCGTTCGTCAAATGGGGGTGGGACTCTCCGCACGGGCCCGTCGACCTCGATGACGGATCAGCGCGGCACCCAGTCCACATCGCGAAAGCGCGCGGCGTCGAACTGGATGTCATCGCACGCGTCCGATGAGTACCGTCGGCAGCACATGTGAAAGGGCCCCGAACATGAACCGGAAGGGGTTGTACCGGCCCACGCTCGGGGCGGACTGCGCCTAGGCGCAGGCGTACCCTCCGTCGACCGTGTATTCGGCCCCGGTGCAGAAGCTGGCTTGATCGGAGGCCAGGAACGCGATCATGGCCGCGATTTCCTCCGGATTGCCCAAGCGGGGCTGCGGCAGCGCGGCGGTCATCATGTCGAGGGCCTCGCGCGGGAAGCCGGTGAAGATGGGCGTCTCGACGATGCCCGGGTGCACCGAGTTGACCCGGATCGAGTACGGCGCCAGATCCAGTGCCGCACTCCGACTCAGACCGCGCACGGCCCACTTCGAGGCCGAATAGGCGATGGCGTCCTTCACGCCGACCAGGCCGGCCGACGAGGAGACGTTGACGATCGATCCCCCGCCGGCGGATTTCATCGACTCGACGACGGCCTTCATGCCGAGGAACGCGCCGAGCGCATTGATCTCGAAGGTCTTCTGGAACTCCGCCTCGCCGATGGCTTCCAAGCCACCGGGGGTGAAGATACCGGCGTTGTTGACCAGCACCGACAGCGAACCGGATTGCGCGGTGATCCGGCCGACGGCCGCATCCCAGGACTCCGCGCTGGTCACGTCGAGTTGGATGGCTTCGGCGCCGGAGCCCAGTGCCGTCGCCACAGCCTTTGCGCCTTCCTCGTTGATGTCGCCGAGGTACACCTTGGCGCCGGCGGCCACGAGCGTGCGGGCGGTCGCTTCCCCGATCCCGCTGGCCGCCCCGGTCACCAGGGCGACCTTGCTGTTTTCTGTCATTGCTGTAATCCCTTCTGCGTTGCGCTGTTTACAGGTGACCTTCGAAGGCCGCGAGGACCGGGCGGGGATCCATGAATTCCAGGTGCTCGACGAGCTTTCCGTCGCGGAACCGGAGCCTGATGACGTAGCGGTTCTGATACGCGGCGCCCCAGACCGTCTTCGCCTTCGAATTGGTGGTGGCGAACACCACCTCCGGATCGTCGGCGGAGGCATGGATGTCGGTGTCGGCGAACTCGAAGGACTCCCAGGCCTGCCAGAGCTGACCCACGCGGGCCCGGTTGGGTTCGAGGCCCACCGTGGGCGTCTCGGGCTCACCGGGCATCAGCGGCACGTGCATGCTGAAGTCCGGATCGACGAACCCGTCCCACTCCGCGACCGCGCCGCGGGCCAGGATGTCGAACCACTTACCTGCGGCCTCGCTGTTATTACCCATGTCGTCGATTACCTTTCGTTCGTATCGTCAGTGCGATGTCGGCGATGTGGGCCTCCCTCGGAGGCCGGTCAGCTGTAGCAGGGGCCACCGCCCGGCGGACTGCATGACGCAGGTCCGAGTTCGATCCAGCTCAGGTCCATCCACGGCGGGGACAGCCAGGTTCGGGTCGGCTCGATGAGAAACCGCAGCGGACCCCGTTCGCAGTAGGTCCTGCCGTCGGGCGTCGCCGCGCATGTCGTGCCCTCGTGGGTGACCTTGGTCCGCGGTTCGAGCACCCGCTGTGCCCGGGCCGACGGGAACCGGACCGCCATCGACCAGTCGTAGTGCACCGCCCGGTCGCCGTCGACCCAGCCGATGTGACTGGTCCCGGCGGGCGCCCCGGGAATCGTTCCGGCGCAGCCGAAGCTGCCCAGGCCCCAGATCCCGCAGTTCTGTCCCGTCGGGGCGATGAACCACACGCCGCCGGGCTCCACGAAGCTGCCGGCGTCGGCCTGTTCGTAGTAGCGGATGTCCGGGAACGGATCCGGGGCGGCCTCGGCGGCGCCGGGGTCGGCGTGCCCGGGCGCCGCACCGGCGAACGCCATCACCATGGCGAGCACGCCCAACGCGATGCTGTGCAATCGAAATCTCATGGTTCCTTCCGGCCGTCCTTCTGCTCGGCGACTCACGTTGTGGGCCTAGGTGATCCGGTTCGTGATGCCGTAGCAGGCGGCGTTGCCCAGATCCAAGGTGTTCTGGCACAGGACCTCGCCGCGATGGATGACACGCACGGTCACCCATCGGCCCGGCGACGCCTTTTCCCGCCAGTGGGCACGGACCTGACTGCCGTGGGGCGGGGCGTCCCGGACCGCGCGCACGTTCGCATCGATGCGCCAGGGCAGCGGTGCGTGCACCGCCCACAATCTCCCGGTGACGTCCTGGTATTCGATGTTGACGGTATCGATGTGGTCCGACACCACCTCGTAGGTGACGAGTTCGTCGGCCCAGGCCACCGCCGGATTGACAAACATGGCGGCCAGTATCGAGGCACTCAGGATGCCCGCCACGGAACGCCAAGCCGAACGGCTGAACTTCGCGGTCCTCATTGGCCCACCAGAATCGCGGTCACGAGCACGAAACCGGTCTCTTCCTCGACGCGCAGGCTGGTGCCGATGTCGGCATACGAGCAGTCGGGGATCGCCTTGTAGCCCTGCAACAGCAGGGCTTTGATGGCGTCGGGGGCGTTGCGGCCCGCGCCCAGCAGCGATATCGCATTGTCGGTCTCGATGCCCAGGTCCCGCAACAACGCGGTGGGCTTCGGGTCGTCTGCCGGGACGTTCCCCGAACTGTGGTCGAGATAGCTGGCGGTGGAGCGGTTCACGATATCCGCGGCCTGCTCGACCGCGGCATTGTGCTGTAACGGCCCACAGGTGGAGGCGCCCCGCGCCGTCGCCACCGCCTCTTCGACCTCGGACCCGGGATCGGCGCCGGCGGTCGGCGCCGCCATCCCGGCCGCCACGATCGGTCCGCCGATGATCAGGGCCAGCGCCCCGCGCCATCGGTGATTACCGCTACTCATCTCCGGTATCCCTTCCTCGCCTCGTCAGCGGCAAACATGCGATCGGTTGATCTTGCTGCCCCACCGCATCATGTGGTGATACGACGGGCCGGTGAACCAGGTCGGCTGGCGGGCCTTGATCCCGTTGGAGACATTGAACATCTGCTGCCACAGTCCGTAGAAGGCATCGCCTTGATACAGCGGGAAATACATGTCGCCGGCGTGGTTGTGGCTCTGGGTCAGCGTATGCACCCGCGGAGTCAGAAACTCCAGCGAGCGGTCGATGTTGCCCACCACGATAGCGGTCTGCTCGGGAACGCTCGGCCCGTCGAAGTTGCCATTGTTGCGAATAATCGCGTTGTTCAGGGCGGCGATCTGCCGCTTGATGATGGCGTACTGGGCGTTGTACCACTGACACATCTCTCGCTCCGCGTTGATCTCCGCCGCGGTGACATCACCGCGCGTCTGATCGAACGGGAAGGGCCACATGGGCTCCCAGTCGCTGGGCACCGGAACCACGACCGGCAGCGGCTGCGGGAACTCGTGGGTGATCGGTTCGACGTCCCGGCCGGGAAGCGCGGCGACGGTCGAACTGAAGGTCAGCGCCGCCCCGAGCGCCATCACCACGGCCGCGATCACTCGTGTCCACACGACGCTACCTGCCCAGGGCCGCATCGACACCGCCGACATCCGTGATCTGCCAATTGTTCCGGCTGTCCAACGTGATGCTGTAGGTTGCCGTGGACTGCAGCCCCTCCGGCGCCTGCATTGTCTTGGTCAGCACACTGACGAACGCGTCGACGATGTAGATCCCGCCGCTGTTCGAGCGCACCTTGGCGGTCAGCGGTTGCGCCGTAGATTGCCACTGCAGCGGCGCCAGCACCTGCTCCATGGAGTCGGCGGCCTTGGTCAGCTTGTCCTTCAACTCCGGTGAGGTGCCGCCGACGAGGTTGGCTTTCCACCCGCCGAAGTCCTGATAGTTCATCTCGGCGGCGTTGACCGCGTATTCGATGGCGGCGGTCTCGGCGCGCTCGACGTTGCTCGCCTCGACGGCACTCGCGTCGAGCTCAGCCTTGGCATCGAGGTAGAGCCAGCCCAGTGCGGCCACCGCGATGACGAGCACGCCCATCGCCACGGCAATGACCAAGCCGCGCAGCGACATCGAGATCTGGCGGGACTTCTTGTCCGCAGCGGTGTCGGGCTGCCGGTCCTCGCCCGCCGGCGTTGGGGTCTCGTCGATCCCGGACTCGTCGTCCACGGTGGATTCCGCTTCCTCGGTCCGGACATCGGTGTCGATTACTGCCATGAGGATTCCTCTTTCGGGTTGAGCAAAGACGGGGCCGACCTAACGATCGGGAATTGCGACATGAAGTCTGATGGCCCCCTCTTCCGGAGTTCCCGCGAGCGCATGGGAAAGGATCTGCGCGGTATCGAAATTCATCAGCGCCCCACCGATGCCGCTGAACTGCGGCAGTAGGGCCTCCGAGATGACCTTGAGGTCCCCGCCGCGGTCGTCGAGGAGCTTCTGGATGCGATCCAGGAACTTCTGGAACAGCTGCATGTTCTCGGGGTTGTTCCAGGCGACGGTGTGCATCATGCCGTGCCACACCCGGTTGATGTTGACCCCGGCCTCCCGCACCGGCGCACCGGCCTCGGCGAGCTTGGGCCCCACCCAATGGGCGTTCTGCAGCAGCGTCTGGAAGTTCTCCAGTACCTCCGCGCCGTCGCCGTCCAATCCAGTCACCATGTTGCGCGCCAGGCGACTTGCCCTGACCAGGTTCGGCAGGACCACCTGGGGATCCGGCAGTGCCGCATCGGTCTCGTTCAGGATCCGCTTGAGTTGCTCGGGGTCCATCTGATCGAGGACCCGGACCACGCTGGTCGCCAACTGAGAGATCGACGGCGGGACCGTGATCGACTCGGTCGCGATGTGCTGCCCCTCGGTGAAGAACGGCCCCTGGGCGGTCCGCGGCTTGAAGCCGATGAACGCCTCCCCGAGCGCCGACAGGTTCTCCAGCCGAACCTCGCTGTCGACCGGGATCTCGTGGCCGGCCTCGAGATAGAAGTCCACCGAGGCGGCGTCCATCTCTGCCGAGACCGCCGTGACCTTGCCGACGACGGCCCCGCGCAGCAGCACACTGGAGCCGACCACCAGGCCCTTGACATCCGGGACGGCCATGGACAGGTTGGTCCGATCCTCGGGGGGATTCAGCCGCAGCCCGAAGGAGCCGATATAGGCCGCCGCGACGGCGATGATGACGGCGAAGGCGCCGAACGACAGGACGTTCTTGACGGTCCTCATGGCATTGCCCCCAGCATCCGCAGGACGTCCTCCACGTTGTCGATCATCTCGTTGCCGTCCGGTCCCGTGATCGAGGTGATGTTGATCGCCGGATACTTGTCGGCCGGCATGTAGGACTCGGTGAACAGCGTGCGCCACGCCGCCGCTTCGTCCTCGACGTTCCACTTCGTCTGCTGCACCGCGCCCAGTGCATCGGCCATCGAATTCAGCAGCGGCACCAGCCAGTAGCCACCGCTGTAGATGCTGCCGATCGACGGCAGCACGGTGCCGATGTAGTCGGCCACCTGGGTGGCCCGGTCGAAGCCGAGCATGCCGGCCGGGGTGAACCAGTGGGCGTATACCGGGAGGTGTCGGCGCATCACCTCGGCGGTTCCCGAGACACCTTGCAGCCATTGATCAACGGTCTCGATGTCGGATGCCAGATCCGACAGGTCGACCGCGACCCGACTCACCAACGCCCGCAACTCCTGACGGTCGGTCGGGGTGACGTTGTTGACCTTGATGATGCTGTCCTGCATCCGTTGCACCGATCCGCTGCCGACGAAGTTCGCCAGGTTAGCGATGGTGTCTTCCAGCTGAGGCGGAGAGGTGGTCTGTGCCAACGGAATCCGGCCATCCGGCACCAACGCCGGGCCCTGCTCTTCCAGCGAGGGGCGTTCCAGGGCCAGGTAGATGTCGCCGAGGACCGTGGACTGTTCCAACGTGGCTCGGGCGTCGGACGGGATGGCCACGCCGGACTCGATCTGCGCGGAGACCTCCACGCGGTCGCCCTGCAGGTCCACCGAGGTCACCATTCCCACCGTCGTCCCGCCCTGGACCACCTTGGCGCGTTCGGGAAGGTTCAGGATGTTCTCAAACTCGATGACGATGGGGTATCCCCCGCCGCCCTGGGCACCCGGCTGCGGCAGCGAGTTCACGGTCAGCGACGCGCAGGAGGTGACCACCATGGCCGTGGTGGCGCCGACGACCACCGAGGCTATCCGACGTTTCATCATGAGCGGCTCGCTTGCTGTAGCACGTACTGGAGAAGCGCGACGTCGACGGCGTAGGGCGTGCCGTGCACGTCGGCGCAGCTGCCCGGCATCGACGAGTTCATGAAGCCGCACAGGGCCAGTCCGTCGGGTGCCCGGACGCGGAACATCGGCGGCCGGTAGGCGATGTTGAACACGTTGAACTGTCGATGGTTGACGTTCTGCGCAATGGAGTCGATCCACCACGGGACAGGGTCGAACAGGCCGGCCAGCGCGTTCGCGTGCGGGGTGACCTTGCGCACCGCCGCACTCACCGAGTCCAGCGTGATCTGGGTTTCGTCACCCAGTCGGGTCTCCAACACGGCCACCGATTCCAGCAGCGGGCCCAGCGTGCCCAACTCCTCGTCGGCGCCGGCCAGCCGAGCGGTGCCGTCGAGGGCGACAACGAGATCGCCGGCGGTGGCGGGCAGGTCGACGATGATCTCTTTCAACGGTTCCCGGCTGTCGACCAGGACGCCGGTCAAATCCCCCAGGTTGTCGGTGATCGTGCCCAGATCGCTGATGGCCTGGTCCGGGCTGTCGAGCAGCGCGGACGTCGCGCTGACCAGCTGTCCACCGCGGACACCGTTGTTGTGCGTCAACCGGTCCAGTCCTCCGACGGTGTCGGCGATGTTGGTTGAACCGCTGTCGTTGATCGCGTTCAACATCGTGTCCGCCGACCCGATGACCTCCGACAACGTCTTCGGGGAGAACGACCGTTCCGGGGCGATGCAGCTCCCCGGATCCAGTTGCGGCCCGTCGGAATAGTTGCCGACCAACTCCAGGGACCGGTCGGCCAGGATCGACGGCGACCGGACGACCGCCTTGACGTCGGCGGGCAGGGCCCGCT
The DNA here is from genome assembly GCF_963378085.1 of Mycolicibacterium sp. MU0050. Taxonomy (GTDB): domain Bacteria; phylum Actinomycetota; class Actinomycetes; order Mycobacteriales; family Mycobacteriaceae; genus Mycobacterium; species Mycobacterium wendilense. The sequence goes on from NZ_OY726395.1 coordinate 3,457,206, forward strand.
GCTCGGTGACGGAGAATCCGACCCGGACATGTGCCGGTCCCGCGTCGATGGACTTCACGGTGCCGATCGGGTATCCCATCTGGGTCACCGGGTTTCCTACGTAAAGGCCAACCGTGTCGGGCAACAACGTGCAGTACTCGGCACTTTCGCTGCGCGGACTCGCACACGCGGTGCCGGCGGCCGCGAGGGCGACGACGGTCAGCGTCGCTGCGGCGGTACGTGTCGCGCGCGGTGTCAGGTTGATGGACATCAGCAGGGGCTCTCCGGTAGCGGGATACAGAGATCGGTGGCCAGCAGTTCGGGACGCGCGTTCTGGGCATCGAGCACCCGCTCGATCTTGTCCCGCACTCGGCGCAACCGCGGAACGATCCGGCTGTTGTTGTCGACCCAACGGCGCACCCGGTCCTGCCACTCCCGCACCTTGAGGATGAAGTCCTCACGGTGGTTCACCCAGAATTTCGCATAGGGCACCAGGAACGCATCGGAGATGTCGCCCATCCCCTTGAGCGCCCCGGCAAACCCCTTGCCGTACAACACCAGTGTCTGCTCGAGGATCGAGAGCTTGGCGACGAGTTCGCTAAGCTTGCCGCCGTAGTTGCTCAGGCTCTCGATGTACTCGTCGGACAGGTCGAGGATCCGGGTGATCTGTCCGCGCTGACTGTCGATCGTCGCGGTCAGCGAGTTGCCCGCGTCGATCACCGCGCTCAGCGCATCGACGTTGGTGCCATCGAGGCCGGCCTGCAGTTCGTCCAGCGATTCCCGGATCGGCCTGGTGTCCACCTCTTCGGTGACCTTCGTGGAGTCGGCCAGGGTGTCCATCAGGCTGTAGGGCATGGTGGTGCGCTCGCGCGCGATCGGCTGCTCGCCCAGCGGCTTGTCGCCCAGGGAGACCAGGTTGACGTAGTAGCCGCCGACGATGGTGAGCATCCGCACCTCGATCTGCGACTGATCGCCGACGAAGGCGCTCCCGTCGACCTTGGCGCGCACCTTGACCTGATCCTGTTCCAGCGTGAGGTCTTTCACCTTGCCCACCGTCATCCCGGCGATGCGCACGTCGTCGCCGGGTTGCACCGCCGCGACGTCGTTGGTGTAGAACGTGACGGTCTTCTGGCCGGGGGGATTGACGTAGACGGCGGCGGCCGTCACCGCGAGCACCGCCACCAGGACCAGGGCGCTCACCCCCCAGAACATCGGGCTCTTGAACTTGCTCACTGGTTGCACAGGATCACCCGCTGTCCGTTCAGCAATACATCCATTGTCTCGGGAAGTTGCGCACGCCCCCGCGAGCACGGCAGCGGATCCTCCGGCCCCGCCGCCGGTTCGATGTTGTCCCAGATGACCGGCACGCGTTTGAAGGCGTCGCTGTAGTCGTCCAGGACGGTGAAGGCACGGTCCAGCCCTTCGTCCATATCCGCCTCGCCCGCACGGAAACCCGCGTTCTCGAGCAGTCGGACGGCCGCGGAGGTGAACGCCGGCCCGTAGAGTTCGGACTTGCGGAACTCGTCGAGAACCGAGAGCGCCGCGTCCACCGGCCGGTTCAGCCAGTCCAGGATCTGAACGAGCTTTTCGGAATGCCCGCCGAAAGTCGTCGAGATCTCGGAGAGGTTCCCCATCAGCGTCGCGACCACCTCCTGGCGGTTGGACACGAACGAGGTCAGCGTCCTGATGCTGTCCAGCATCGGGCCCAGCCCCCCGCCGTCGCCGTGCAGGAACGACGCCACGTTGGCGGTGAACAGGTCGATGTCGTCGGGGCTCAGGGTATCGAGCACCGGCTGTAATCCGTTGAACAACTTGGTGATGTCGAACGACGGACGCGTCATGCTCAGCGGGATGTGGGTGACCAGCGAGTCACCCGGATCGTCGACTTCGGCGGCCTCGACCACGTCGATGTACCGTAACCCCGTCAGCGCCTGGTACTTGATCAGCAGCCGGGTTTCCGGCAGCACCGCGTAGCGACGGTCGAGGGTGAAATCGACCTCGGCGAAACTCTGACCGGCCGCCCGGGTCAGTCGCATGTCGCCCACCTTGCCGACCCGCAGGCCGCGGATGCGCACGTCGGCGTCGGCGTGCAAGCCGGAGATGTCACTGAATTCAGCGGTGTAGGAGCGTGTTTCAGCGGCGACGGGTTGCCGTAGCACGTTCACCGTCAGGACGAAGATCACCGAGGTGAGCGCGGCCACCAGGGCGAACCGCCAGAATGCAGGCCAGGGCTTGATCATGGTCCACCGATCGCGTTGACGGGCGCCTGGACGCCGGGGATCCGGTCGAGAACAAGGTGCACTTGCAGCGCCCGCTGTTCGGGCGAGCCGGCGTAGAGCTTCTCGAGGCGCGTGCGGAGTTCTGTCAGCATGTCGTCGACTCCGACCGGTGTCACCAAGGCGGGCACCGTGTCGGACAGGGTTTGGACCAGGTCGACCACCGGACGCAGATCGGAGCTGTGCGAGGACAGCAGCTTGCCGAGCGCGCCGAAGAAGGATCCCGACATCACATCCAGCGTGACGAGGGCGCGGTCCTGCCAGAACTCCTCGGTGACCGCCATGCCGGGTTCAGCCACGACGTCCTGCCCGGGCAACGCATCCTTGCCGGAGACGTTGAACGTCACGAATTCCTGATTGAAGGACTGTCCGGCGGCCGTGGCGTGGTCGACGAAGGATGGGAAGGCCACGCTGATCCCGGTGGTGTTCCGCATCAACTGTTCGGTGCTGACGGTCTGCACTCGGGCCAGCGTGTTGGCGCCGATCAACCCGGACTCGATCATCGGGTTGAGCCCGTCGGTGTAGCTGGTCGCCCGGTTGATGACATCGATGAGCTGGGGGGTGATCACTCCCCCGGTGATCTCGCCCAGTTGCGAGAGCATCGTCGGCAGCGTGAAGTTGCCCACCGGGACGGTCTGGACCTGCGCGCCGTCGCGCAGCGGCTGCCCGCCGTCGCCCGGGATGAGGTTGATGCCGGTGACCCCGAAATAGTTGGCGGGCCGGAAGTCGATACGCATGGAGTCGGTCAGCTCCACGGCGGGCGTGCCCTCGACATTGGCGTCGAGATGCACATTGCCGTCAGGTCGAACCGCCACGGCGGTGACCTCACCGACCGGTACACCGTGCATCAGCAGCGGCGTGCCCGCCCCGACCCCCTGGCCCACGTAGGGCACATCCATCACGATCGACGTCCGGTCGGCCGGCGGCTTGGCGAACGGGTTGATGGCGACCACCAGGACTGCCGCGGCGAAGGCCGCCGCGACCCCGACCCCGATGGTGGTCAGCCTGCGGTCCTCGGCGTCTGCCGTCATACGAAATAACACCGCGCACCTATCCCTTGAAGATGAATTCCGGGCGCAAGCCCCACAGCATGATCGTGGTGGCCAAGTCCAGGACCATGATCGTCACCAGGCTCGCTCGGATGGCCCGCCCGGACGCCTCACCGACACCGACCGGTCCGCCGGAGGCGAAAAACCCGTAGTAGCAGTGGATCAGCGTCACCGCGGTGCAGTACACGGTGGCCTTGAGCAGCGCCGCCCCGATGTCCGGGAGGGTGAGGAACTGGATGAAATAGTGGTCATAGGTCCCGGCCGCCTGACCGTAGAAGACGGTGATCACCGTCACCGCCGTGTAGAAGCTGACGATGAGGGTCAGCAGGAAACCCGGTATGACGCACAGCAATCCGCCGATGACGCGGGTGCCGACCACGAACGGGATCGCCCGCAGCCCCATCGCCTCGGTGGCGTCGATCTCGTCGGCGATGCGCATCGAACCGATCTCGGCGGTCATCCGGCAACCGGCCTGCGAGGCGAACGCCACTCCCGCGACCAGCGGAGCCATCTCCCGGACGTTGCCCCACCCGCCGATGATCCCGGCCAGGGCACCGAGTCCGATCAGATCGAGGGTGGCAAAGGCCTCGATGGCGACGATCCCGCCGACGGTGACGCCGAGGATGGCCAGCACGCTGATGACGCCGCCGTCGACGACGATCGAACCCCGGCCCCACGCCAGGTTGTTCATCACCTGCAGCGTTTCGCGCCGGTACCGGCGGACCGTGATCGGCAGCAACCAGATGGTCTGCGCAATGAAGGTGGCCCATTGGCCGAGCTCCCGGAAGGGTGCCCGCAGCTGCTTGGTCGGGATCAGCCATGAACTGAAAAGCTTTGAGGGTGCCGAAGATCGGTGTTGTGCCGCCGTTGCCATCACGCCACCGCCATCGGGAAGAACATCGTCTGCAACTGGGTGATCACCAGGTTGACGACCACGATCAGGATGACGTTGAGCACCACCGAGGCGTTCACCGCGTCGGCGACACCGCGCGGTCCGCCCTTGGCCTCCATACCGCGCTGGGAGGAGATGATCGCCACGATCGAGGCGAAGACGAATCCCTTGCCCATGGTGAACCACAGGTCGGTCATCTTCGCGAAGGACCCGAACGAGATCCAGAAGCTGCCGGGCGTCACGTCGTTGACCACCGTGGCGATCAGGAATGCCGCCCCCACACCCATCGCGATCACGATGGTGACCAGGATCGGCGTGATCAGCAGCAGCGCCAGGAACCGCGGGACCACGAGGCGCCGAACGGGATCGATCCCCAGCGTGCGCAGCGCATCGAGTTCCTCGCGGATGGCCCGGGCACCGAAGTCGGACGCGATCGCGGCCGCGGCCGCACCACCCATCAGCAGCCCCGCCGTCACCGGCGCGCCCTGGCGCAGGACGGCCACCCCGGTTGCCGACCCGACGAGCGAGTTGGCACCCACCTCGTTGACGAGGCCGGACAGCTGCACCGCGACCATCGCCCCGAAGGGAATCGCCATCAGGATCGCCGGCAGCACGGTCACCCGGAGCAGGATCCAGGCCTGAGACATGGTCTCCCCAAAGGGAAGTCGCAGCGTCAGCGTGTCGGTCACGGCGTACCGGAACACCGACGCGGCCAGCAGGACACCCCGGCCGGTGGTGGCCGCGCTGTGCACCGGAATCTCCGCGAGCCGTCCGGCGGCGCCGGCCGCGGCGGACCCGACCGCGGCCGCGATGGGCCGTGGTCGGGTATCCGCCGCAGGCGGCGCGGTTTGAGTCACCGTCATTACGGTCGGCTCTCCTCGATCTCAGAGGGCGTAGTCATCTCAGAGGGCGTGGTCAATGCCAAACCCTTTGTCTACGCCCGAACTTCAGGAACTGATTCGGATGGCCTGGATGGGACAGCGTTTGCCTGCCAGCGTGACTGCTTCCGCCAGCGAGGCGTCGGGGGTGTCGGTGAGCAGACGCACCTGCTCGTCGTCGTCCTCGAGCGCGAACACCTCCGGCGCCAAGCCGACACAGACCCCGTGGCCTTCGCAACGGCCGTAATCGATCTCGACTTTCATCGTCACCCCATCAAGGCGCGGGCGTGAAAGTGGCCGGCAGAGAGCCGATGGCCGCCGTTTCGGTGCCGTGGAACTCGTACTTCGCCGCCGACGGATCGACAAGGGTGATGTCGGGCAGTCGGCGCAGCAATTCCTCGACGGCGATGCGCAGTTCCATCCGCGCGGTGGGAGCGCCGGGGCACGAATGGATTCCGAAGCCGAAGGTGAGGTGGCGGTTCTTGCGCCCGAACTTGCGATCCACATCGAATTCGTCCGGGTTCTCGTACACCTGGGGATCCCGGTTGGCCGCCGCCCAGCACGTCTGGATGTAGCTGTCCTTGGGGATCTGGGTGCCGCCCAATTCGACGTCGCGGGTGGCCCGCTTGTAGAGGCCGAAGAACGGCGGGTGCAACCGCAGGGTCTCCTCGACCACGCTGGGAATCATCTCGGGGTCTGCCTTGAGCCGTTCGACCAGCTCGGGCCGCGAGAGCACCTCGTGCAGGATGCTGCCCAGCACGGCCACGCTGGTGCCGTGACCCGCGACGAGGAACGAGTTCATGATCTGGCCGATCTCGAGCGGTCCGAGCGGCTCACCGTTCATCTCGGCGTTAGCGAGATCCGTCAGGAAATCATCCTTCGGATCTTCCTTGCGCGACATGACTTCCTGCGCGCCGAACATCGCGAAGTCCAGGAACGCCTTGGGGCCCTCTTCGGGATCCTCGAACGCCGCCACGAGACGCAGCGTCATGTCGCGCACGGTGGCTCGCTTGTCCAGGTCGAACCCGATGATGCGGCAGAGCGCGTAGAGGGGCACCTCCTCGCAGAATTCCTCAACCAGATCGCAGGAACCCTTGGCCGCGAAATTGTCGATGAGAAGGTTGATGTCCTCGCGGATACCTTCCTCGAAGCGCCCGGCGGTATCGGCGTTGAACGCCTTGGCCACCAGCTCGCGCCACATGGTGTGCTCCGGCGGATCCATCTCGATCGGGGGGAAGGCCGGCCGCTCGACGACCGGCAGCACCACCGTCGGGTAGTGGGAGAAGGTCTCCCAATCGCTGTGGATCTTCCGGACGAGGTCGTGGTCGAGCGCGAGGTAGAAGCCACCCAGCTCGTCGCTGTGCGGTACCGGGCAACCCGCGGCGCGGGCCTCGGCAAACAGTTCCATGGCCCGGTCCGGGGTGGACGTATAGCTGCTGTAGCCCGACAGTTCGGCCTGAAGGTCGGCCGGAAGGCCCTTGTCGACCAGTTCGGACATGGTTCTAACCCTTTCTTTGTGGCGGCTGCCTGCCCCGCTGGGCCAGGTGCTCGCGCAGCGCGCCCGTTCCGTGCGTGATGTCGGCTGAACCCCACTGGGCTCGCCGGACAGGGGCTCGATCTCGAATGTGGTCGCCCCCTCCGGCGATCCGCAGTGTGGTGGATCACATACTAAGCACACTGTTGACACAGAATCAATGACTTGAAGTCGAAAAGGTTTTCGCGAGGTGTGACGTAAGTTTACTTATACTGCGCAACCCCCGGTCAACAGGGCAAATGCACCAACCCGGAGCTTGTCATCTTATTTACGGCGGCGACAAGTCCATGCTGCCGCACTCCTTGACACCAAGTCAATGACCGGGTAGTAAGTGACCCAGACGACACGCTTGCGGAGTCGAACCAACGTAGAGCCGCGCCTGGATCCGAACGCATCTGGCCGCGGGCATCGAATTGCGGGGAACCACATGACACTGCCCCTCCAGGAGGAGAGCATCAGTACCACCTACACCATCGACCTTGCCGTACGAGAGGTCCGGCCAGTGGCGGAGGACTGCATCGTGATGGTTCTGGAGACGGCCGACGGCAGCGAGCTGCCTGAGTGGTCGCCCGGTGCCCACATCGACCTGATCCTCGGCGACGATCTCGTTCGGCAGTACTCACTGTGCGGTGACCCCGCCGACCGATCCCGCTGGCGCATCGGGATCCTGCGTGAGCCGGAGAGCCGCGGCGGCTCCGAGTTCCTCCACGACTCGGTGCGCGCAGGCGCCGCGCTGAGCGCACGCGGGCCGCGCAATCACTTTCCGTTGCAGCCCAGCGACCACTACCTGTTCGTCGCCGGCGGCATCGGAATCACCCCGATACTGACCATGATCCACGCCGCGGAACGCGAGGGCGCGTCGTGGCGGCTGCTCTACGGCGGACGGCGTCGCGACTCGATGGCCTTTCTCGACGAGCTCGCGGGGTTCGGCGACAAGATCCAAGTGTGCCCCCAGGATGAATGTGGCCTCCTGGATCTGGCGTCCTATCTGAGTGCGGCCCCGGCCGGCGCCGCCGTATATTGCTGTGGGCCAGAGCCGTTGATCGCCGCCACCGAGGAGATTTGCGCGGCCAAGGCTTTGCCGCTGCACGTCGAGCGGTTCGCACCGAGGCAGGACGCCGACGTCGGCGCGAACGAGGAATTCGAAGTGGTCTGCGCGGAATCCGGTGTCACCGTCACGGTGCCGGCCGATTCGACGATCCTGGCCGAGGTCCGCAAGGTGGGTATCGAGGTCCTCAGTTCGTGCTCCGAGGGCACCTGCGGGACCTGCGAGGCCGACGTCCTCGAGGGTGAGCCGGATCATCGCGACTCGGTGTTGACCCCCCAGGAACGCGCGAGCAACGAGTCGATGATGATCTGCGTCTCCCGCTGCGTCGGCAAGCGCTTGGTCCTGGATCTTTGACCGACGAGGCATTCGACGTCGTCGTCGTCGGGCCGGCGCGGGCGGCGTTGCGGCCACGGCACTGCTGGTGAAGCGGGGCTACCGGACCCTGTTGGTCGAACGCGCGGCACAGGTCGACGGCCGCGCCTCCACGGTCGGCATCGACGGGTTCGGGATCAACACCGGTGCACAGATATTCGAGCTCGGCGGCGCCAACAAAGAACTCTTCGACGAACTCGGCGTCCCCTGCGGGCCCGCCGTCAGGCCAAGCCGTTGGTGCTTCGCATGGGGCAATATCGGTCCGGTCGCGGCCGGCCAACTCGTGACGGCCGCGCAGTGGCCCGTCGGCTATCTGCGGTGAACGAACAGGTTCCGCTGGATTGAGGTCGGGCGGGCCGCGGTTCCCCGCGGCCCGCCCCGACCCATCAGAGCATGTCGGGTTCGACGATCCCCGGTTCGATGCCCAGCAGGTGACGGCCGGCCTGTTCGTAGCTGATCTGCGAGTTGAAGATCACGTGCCGGGAGCCGGTCGCGAAGTCACGCCAATACCGTTGCGCCGGAGCGGTGGTCGAGAATCCCGACGATCCGCCCAGATCCATCAGGAGCTCGATGGCGTCGTGCAGAAGGCGGATGACCAGCGCCCCGGCGCCGCGGGCCTCGGTGCGCTCGTCGATCGACTGCACGCGGCCCTCGCAGGCGGCCTGGTCGATGCGCGAGCACGAGTCGTCGACCAACCTCTTGGCGGCCTGGATCATCGTGGTGGCCTCACCGATGGCGGCGTGGTACGCCGACGAGTCACGCTTCTGCGCGTAGGCACTGTAGAGGATGGGACTGCCGCTCTTGGCCACGGCCACGTCGAGCAGACCCTCGGCGCACCCGACCAGGACGCCGAGTGCCTTCGCGCGCAGAATCGGGTAGTTGACCCAGTAATCGCTGGCGACGCGCACCGATTCGTCGATGGTGGCCGGCGGCGCCACCGCGATGTCCGAGAACGCGGCGATCATGTTCGCCGGCACCCGCACATCGTTGACGACGACGGTGTCCGAACCCGTCCCCTTCATCCCCGCGACGCGCCAGGTGTAGTCCAGTTCCACATCCGCCATCGGCATGACGGCCAGCACCGGCAGTTGCTCCGGGGACAGCGCCGGGACCATCGTCCACGCGGCGTGGTGGGAACCCGTGGCGTAGCTCCATTTCCCGGCCAACTTGAAGGAATCGCCGTCGGGGACCAGGTGCCCGATCCCGTTCTGCGGCGAGCAGATCAGCGGAACTCCGTCGGCGAACATCTGGTCCTGGATGCCGGCCGGCAGCTTGGAGGCGAACCACAGGCAGGAGTTGTAGATCGTGTAGACCCACGCCGTCGACGGACAACCCTTGGCCAACTCGGCCGCGACGTTGGCCATCGATCGGCACGACTGCGCCAAACCACCCACGCGAGCCGGCCCGGCCATGGCGAACACACCGATCTCGGTGAGCTTGTCGACCACCTCTTGGCTCAGCTCGCTGTGCTGCTCGTGTTCGTCGGCCTTGCCCTCGAGCAGCGGGCGTACCGCCCTGGCGCGGGAGACAAGCTCGTCCGCCAGCTCGTCGTTGAACCCGGCCAGCGAGCGCGCCGCCGGCTTGACGTCCTGATCGATCGACATGGATGTACTACCTTTCTGGATGAAACGTCGGATTCGCCTAGTGCGCAACCGAATACAACAACGGCCGCGCGGGCGGCCCGGACCGGTCCTGAGCGAACGCATTTCCGTAGGCACGTCGGCGAACCGGTCTTTCGTCCCGGGCGACCAGGCCTGCGACAAGTGCGCTCCGGAACGCGGCACTGTCACCGACGCGCGCTTCCATCCCGCCTCCCGAATGCCCTGACCCCACGGCGTTCGACCACCTAGACCGGTGGTACACGTCACAGCATATCTCGCATTGACTAAATGTCAATGACTCAAAGTCGATGACACGGACATGCGCCATCGCGAGAGGTCGTGGGACGGTCAATCAGGCTCGACGTTCGCGCAATGAAGCACGGAAGACGTTGCGATGCAGTAAGACAACTACCCAACCGCGCGGATCAGCGCGCGTCGGGCAAGGGCGGCTTACGTGTCGGCACGCAGTTGTTCGATCGCCTTCTCCACCGACGGCTGCAAGGTCGGATCGAGCCGGGCAGCGCCACGCAGCGCCTCGATGGTCTGCTCGAACAGCACGTCGCCGAGCGCCTTGACTTCGAAGGGCTGGCCGTTCTGATGCCAGAACGCCGCGACGGCATCGACGGTCGCGGTCGCGGCACTGAGCATCATGCGCAGCGCCGGCTTCTCCGGGTCGAGACCCAGCGCGGTGCAACCCCGCGCGATCTCTTGCCAGCGTTGATCTTCGAAGAAGGCCCACGCCTCGGGGTCGGCCCCCCGGCCGCCGAGCACCAGGCGCGTGGCCAGGCCGCGGTGGCGCGCCAGGTAAGCGAACTGGTTGTAGTACCGCTGCCGCATCTGGGCACCGGGCGGCAGGTCGGGGTCGTTGTGATGGGCGGCGTCGAACTCACGGGCCGCCTCTTCCATGGCCGCGAGATAAAGTCCGCGCTTGTTCTTGAAGTAGTGGAACAGCAAACCGTGCGCCACCCCGGCCGAGGTCGCGATGTCGCTCACGGCGACGGCGTCGTAATGCTGCGCCGAGAATGCTTCCACCGCAACGTCAAGGATCCGGCGGCGAGTCTCCTCCGCCTGAGCCTTCCGGGCAGACATATCCGCCTTCGTACTCACAAGTGCCCCTCTGCAATCGACCCCACTAGTACCCATTCGGCATATCTGCCCAGGCTAACGCATCAAACCACAAAGTTTCGACTTCGAGTCATTGACTATAAATCAACAACGTTCTAGTGTGAGGCTGAACACGTCAACGGATCAGCCGAGCAGATGCCCGCGGCAACCACCGCGCATCCCGCTGCCCACGTGGCCGTGTCCACCGTCGGCGATGTGTGCCGCCGCCAGCCCACCCCCCTTGGAGAACACGATGACAGTTCGACCTCGTCTAGCGCATTTCGTGCTGCAAACCGCCCAGCTCCCGGCGATGCGGGATTGGTACCTGAAAGTCCTTGGCGCTCACGCCGTTTACGAGAACGAAGCGATGTCCTTCCTGACTTTCGACGAGGAACATCACCGGGTCGCCCTCCTCGGTCTGCCGCCGGGCGTGCTCGCCGACCGCACGCCGCTGACGACGGGTATGGCCCACTCGGCCTTCACCTTCCCCACCCTGGGTGATCTGCTCGACAAGTACCTGGAGTTGAAGGCCGAGGACATCCATCCGCGGGTGCCCGTGCAACACGGGTTGACCACGTCGATCTACTACCGCGATCCGGACGGCAACATGGTCGAACTCCAGATCGACAACTTCGCGACACCCGACGAGGCGACCGAGTACATGTTGGGCCCCGAGTACGCCGCGGACCCGATCGGCCCCAGCTTCGATGTCGACGAGTTGATCAAGGCCTATCGCGGCGGCACCCCGGAAGCCGAACTCATCACGCGCACCTGGGCCAAGACCACCCCGCAGGTGAACCCCTTCGAACTTCTCACCACGGCCTAGAAGGAGCTGAGCACATCCATGCGCCTGATCAACCTCGCCGGCCGGGCCGCCCTGGACCAGGGCGGAACCGCCGTCGACATCGAAGAAGCCAGCGCCGGGCGGTTCTCGGCCGCGTTCCAGGACCTGCTGGAGCGCTGGGACGAATTCCGGGACTGGGCAGCCACACTCGGTGACGCCGACCGCCGGCCGTTCGAAGAGGCCGAGTTGGCAGCGCCCGTCGGCACACCTCGCCAGATCTTCGCGATCGGCCTCAACTACCGCAGCCACGCCGAGGAAACCGGGATCGACATCCCCGACACCCCGATGGTGTTCACCAAGTTCGCTTCCTCGATCACCGGGCCCTACGACGACGTCGTCATGCCCCCGGGTTCGGTGGACTGGGAGGCGGAACTGGTCGCGGTCATCGGCCGCCGCGCCGACGGCGTCGCAGTGGAACGGGCCTGGGAGCACGTCGCGGGCCTGACGGTCGGCCAGGACCTGTCCGAGCGCGACCTGCAGGTCAAACCGCCTGCCCCGCAACAGTTCAGCCTGGCCAAGTCGCATCCCGGGTTCGCGCCACTGGGCCCGGCCCTGGTGACGCCGGACGAATTCGCCAACCCCGACGACCTCGAGATCAGCTGCGCGATCGACGATCAGCAGGTCCAGCAGGCCCGCACCGGGGACCTGATCTTCACGGTGCCGTTCCTGGTGTCCTACCTCTCCGGCATCCTGCCGCTGCTGCCCGGGGACCTGATCTTCACCGGGACCCCGTCGGGCATCGGATTCGCCCTGAACCCCCCGCGGTACCTGCGCGACGGTGAACGGCTGTCGACCTACGTCGAGGGCATCGGCACCATGCGCAACCGGATGACGGCCGCCAAGGCGCGCGGATGAGCGTGCTCTGGGAGCCCTCGCAGCAGCTGCTGCAGGACAGCCGAATGGGGCGCTACGCCCGGGAACTGGTCGAACGCGGCACTGTGACGACGCCCGACTATCACGAGCTATGGCGCTGGTCGACAACCGAATTGGCCGAGTTCTGGCGCTCGGTCTGGGACTACTTCGGCATCCTCGCCGACGGCGACACCGGCCGTGCCCTGCTCGACGACACGATGCCGGGCGCGCAGTGGTTTCCCGACGTCCGCCTCAACTACGCGGAGAACATGCTGCGCGGCGACGAGGACCAGACCGTCCTCACCGCGATCTCCCAGTCGCGCGAGGTGATCACGCTGACCAGGGGTGAGCTCCGCGACCAGGTGGCCCGCGCGGCCGCGGGGTTGCGACGGCTGGGCGTCGAACCGGGCGACCGCGTCGCCGCCTATCTGCCCAACATTCCCGAGGCCCTGGTGGCGATGCTGGCGACGACCAGCATCGGTGCCGTCTGGGCGGTGTGCGCGCCCGAGCTGGGGGTCGACAGCGTCTTGGACCGACTGCAGCAGTTGTCCCCCAAGATCTTCATCGCCGTCGACGGATATCAGTACGGCACCAAGTCGATTGACCGTACCGAGCACGTCGCGGCCATCCGGGCCGCACTGCCCAGCGTGGTGCACACCGTCTCGGTTCCCTACCTCGGCGCAGGCCCCGACGGCACGACTACATGGACCGAGCTACTGGCCGAACCGGCCGCGCCGGACTATCTGCGGGTACCCTTCGACCAGCCCCTGTGGGTGCTGTTCTCCTCCGGCACCACCGGTCTGCCCAAAGCCATCGTGCACTCCCACGGCGGCATCACCCTCGAGTTGCAGAAGGCCCTGGGGCTGCATTCGGATCTCGGCGCCGACGACACCTACTTCGTCTACTGCACCACCACCTGGGTGATGTGGAACATCCAGGTCTCCGCGCTACTGCTGGGTGCCAGGATCGTGCTGTTCGACGGCGATCCGGCCCACCCGGGGCCGGATGAGCTGTGGCGCACGGTCGCCGACCACGGGGTGACCGTATTCGGCGCCGGCGCAGCGTTTCTCATGGGCTGCCGCAAGGCCGGTATGCGGCCCGGGCAGAGCTTCGATCTCGGCAAACTGCGCGCCATGACCTCCACCGGCTCACCGTTGCCGGCCGAGGGGTTCCACTGGGTCTACGACGCCATCGGCCCCGGCATCTATCTGCAGTCCACCAGCGGCGGTACCGACGTGTGCACCTCGTTCGTCGGGGGCACACCGCTGCTGCCGGTGCGGGCCGGAGAGATCACCGCTCCGGCGCTCGGCGTGCTGGCCCGGGCCTTGGACCCGGCCGGCAATCCGGTCGTCGACGAACTCGGGGAACTCGTCATCTCCGCACCGATGCCCTCGATGCCGGTGTGCTTCTGGAACGACCCGGACGGGACCAAGTATCGAGGGGCCTACTTCGAGCACTACCCCGGCCAGTGGCGCCACGGCGACTGGGTCACGTTCAACAGCCGCGGCGCCTGCGTGATCAGCGGTCGCTCCGACGGCACGCTGAACCGCGGCGGGGTCCGCCTGGGTACCAGTGAGTTCTACTCCGCGCTCGACGACGTTCCGGAAGTCCAGGACAGTCTGGTGGTCCACCTCGACGACCCGTCCGGCGGATCGGGTTCGCTGCTGCTGTTCGTGCAACTCTCCGACGGCGTCGCCCTCGATAACGATCTGCGCCGCGGCATCAACAGTCAGCTGCGGCAGCGGCTTTCGCCCCGGCATACGGCCGACGAGATCCACGCGATCCCGGCGGTCCCCTACAACCTCACCGGCAAGAAGCTCGAGGTACCGGTCAAGCGCCTCCTCACGGGTGCGCCCCGCGCCACCGTCGTCTCCGACGGCGCGGTCCGCAATCCCGAGGCGCTGGATGTCTTCGAGCAACTGGCGGACAGCCTCGCGGCGGCGCACTCATGATCCACGATCTTCGAAAGAGGTAACCAACCATGTCCGATACCAAGGTCCCCGTACTGATCGTCGGCGGCGGCGCCTCCGGTCTGATGACCTCGATCATGCTGTCGTGTCACGGAATCGACCACATCCTCGTCGAACGTCACGAGGGCACGTCGATCCTGCCGAAGGCGCACTACCTGAATCAACGGGCGATGGAGCTGTTCCGTCAGTTCGAGGTCGCCGACGACATCTACGCCGTGGGCACGCCGACGGAGAAGATGGCCTCGGTGGTCTGGCAGACCACCCTCGCCGGGGACGGGCCGCTGCAGCGCAAGACCTTCTACAAGATGGACTGTTTCGGCGGTGGCGCGCTCACCGAGCAGTACCTGCGCGACAGTGCGAGCCGGTCGACCAACTATCCGCAGCTGCGCCTGGAACCCATCATGCGCCAGCACGCCGAGAAGCGTGCGGCGGGACGGATTCTGTTCCATCACGAGCTGACCGAGATGAGCCAGAGCGACGACGCGGTCACCGCGACGATCCGCGATCGCTCGTCGGGCGAAACCTTCACCGTCACCGCCGATTACCTCGTCGGCGCCGACGGCGGCAAGACCATCGGCCAGATGATCGGCGCCACGATGGTCGGCGCCCACGACTTGCTCGACATCGTCACCGCGCACCTGAAGGCGGATCTGTCCCCGTGGTGGGAAGACGATGTGCTGATCGCGCATTTCATCAATCCGGAGGCCGGGTCGTACCCGTCCGGCGGCAACATGGTGCAGATGGGCCCGACGTGGGGCAAGCACTCCGAGGAGTGGGCCTTCCATTTCGCGTTCCTGCCCACCGACGACTCCGACCTCGACGAGCAGGCGATCTCGGCCAAGATCCGGGAACTGCTGGGGGTCGGCGACATGCCGATGGAGATCCTGCGCATCAGCCACTGGTCGGTGCAGGGTTCGGTCGCCGACAAGTACTCGCAGGGCCGGGTCTTCCTGGTCGGCGACGCGGTGCACCGCCACCCGCCGACCACGGGACTGGGCATGAACACCTGTGTGCAGGACGCGCAGAACCTGGCCTGGAAGCTGGCGGCCGTGCTCAAGGGCCAGGCCGGCCCGGCGCTGCTGGACACCTACGCCGCCGAGCGGCAACCGGAGGGGTTGCGGATCGTCGACTGGGCGCTGCACACCATGCAGAACCATTTCGTGGTCGACTCGGGAATCGGGCTGCTGCCGGTCCCGGTGCCCCCGGAGATGCACCGCGGGGTGTTCGAGATCTTCTTCTCCGACACCCCGATGGGCGCCGCCCGCCGGGCCCGCTTCGAAGAGGTGGTCAAGACCCAGCGGGTCGAGTTCCAGGCCCACGACCTGGAACTCGGCATCGCCTACGCCGCGGGCGCGCTCGTGCCGGACGGCTCGGCGCCGCCGCCGGTCGATCCGATGGGATCGGTCTATCACCCGACGTCGCGGCCGGGTCACCGGTTGCCGCACGCCTGGCTCGAGCACGCCGGCAACCGGGTCTCCACCCACGACCTCGCCGGCAACGACGGCCGGTTCGTCCTGATCACCGGGGCGCGGGGGCAGGCGTGGGCCGACGCGGCGGCCGCGGCCGCCGAGCGGTTCGGGGTGACCATCTCGGTCGCGTCGATCGGCGGCGACTACCGCGACGTGGACGGCCAGTGGGCCGAGGTCGGCGAGATCGCCGACGACGGTGCGATTCTTGTGCGTCCCGACAACTTTGTCGCCTGGCGCAGTACGACTTCGGCCGCCAATCCGGCCGATGAGCTTGCCGGCGCCGTAGGCGCTGTCTTGTCCCGCTGAAGGCCAGCGGAAATCCCAACCCGCTCGACGAGGAGGAAATGGTGACCCATCCGAATCTGAAACCAGATTTCGAGGAGCCGATCGCACTGTTCGGCAGCGATCCGCAGGACGTGGCGGACATCGCCAAGATGGAGAAGGACGCCGAGCGCGTCTACAACAACGAGTGGTTGAAGGTCTACGACGCCCCGCTGAAGTACTACGCGGACCACGAGGACGTCAGCTTCATCGACATCCTCTCCCCCGGTGAGTATTTCGGTGACGATGTGCGGAAATGGTTCATGTACATCAGCCCGCAGTTCGTCGGCGACTTCGGTCTGATCAATATGCGGATCTACGCCAAGAACGGCGTCGGCTTCGTGTACATGAACCAGACCTACCAGGGCAAGCTCGAGGACGGTTCGGAGTTCGTCTGGAAGATGCGCCAGACCGATACCGTCGAGAAGATCGACGGTGAGTGGAAGATCCTGCACACCCACCTGTCGTTCGCGGCGGTGCCCGAGGCCAAGCATCCCGACCGCTGGCAGGTCGACCGCGAGTACCCGAAGCGTCCGCCGGCCTGGGAAGTCAGCGCCAAGCTGGCCGGGGGCTGACGGCCCTCGGGTGCGGGTGAGCGGATCAGCGAGGCAGCGCGCTCACCCGCACCGGCCGGGCTCGGCCGAGTGCACAGCGACGAAAAGGGCTCCGACATTGCGTCGGAGCCCTTTTGGTGTGTCGGATGAGCAGACTCAACTCGTGGTGAGCGAGCGGTCGCCGTCGATCACCTCGACGGTGCCGCGGTCCCCGTCGATCCGGACGATCTGGCCGTCCAGGATCCGGCGACTGCCGTCCTCGGTGCCGCAGACACAGGGGATGCCGAGTTCGCGGGCGACGATCGGGCCGTGGCTCAACAGTCCGCCGTGGTCGGTGATGACACCGCCGGCGACGAGGAACAGCGGCACCCAGGCCGGGTCGGTGGTCTCGCAGACCAGGATGTCGCCCTCGTCGAGTTCCACCCCGTCGGGGTCCTTGACCACCCGCGCGCGGCCCTCGGTGACGCCGCCGCTGGCGGCCACCCCGGTCAGCACCTCCCCGACGGCCAACGCGGTGCGCTCCTCCTCGGCGACCTTGACCACCTCGGGCGAGCCCGTCCACGACTTCGGCAACCGGATCTGTTGCCGCTCACGGTATTGCGCGGCGCGCCGGGCAACGATGTCGCGCTGATCGATGTCGATGCCGCTTTCCAGCGCATCGCAGCGCAGGTGAAAGACGTCCTCGGCATCGTCGAGAATGCCCCGCTCGACCAGCAGCGAACCCATCCGGCGCGCAGCGGCCCGGGCCACGTCGAACGTCAGCAGATAGCCGGCCTTGCCCTGTTCGCGCAGGGCCAGGTAGCGCGCCGTGAGCTTCACGAGGGCCGCCACGACCGGTCGTTTGAACCGGGGCGTGCCGGCCAGGAGGTCCTGCAGGGCGCGGGCGCGGGTGGCCTCCTGGGCGGCGCTGCGGGCGCGGGGCGCGCGCGGGCTGTCGGCCGCGATGCTGCGATAGTCCTCGATGCGCGCCAGGATCGGCGCCGGGTCCTGCCGCCACGTGACGCCGGAGAGCTGTCCCTCGTTGGGGCCGTGATAGCCGTGGCGGTCGGTGAACTCGCGCAGGCTGATCTGCTCGTGCGCCAGGGCCCACAGGTCGTGGGCCACCGCGTTCTCGACCGAACCCACGCCGCTGAGCAGCGCGGCCTCGAGTCCGGTTTGCCCGGCGGCCTCGGCCACGTCGGCGACCTTCTCGGCCAACGACGAACTGATCATCGCCACACCCATGTGGATGCTCATGATGTCCTCGCAGCGCGCCTGGGCGTCGGCGATCGTTGCCGCGCAGGCTCGCTCGTCCATGCCCTCGATCCGCGGCAGCATCTCGAGGCGCCACCGTCGCAGTTCGGCAAACAACGCATCGTGGCGCTTGGGCGTGCGCATCAACCACAGCGGAGCCTTGCCGAGGATGAACGGGTATCGACGGAAACTGTTCTCGTTCACCGTCTCCGGCCGCACGAAGCCGAACAGTTGCTGTTCGACGGCACTGGCGGTGGTTCCCGGCATCCGGTTCGCGATGTCGCGGAACTTGTCGATGTTGCCCGCGGCCCACCCGTCGAACACGGCCCAGAAGCACTCCTCTGCGTTCTCGGGCACCGCGATCTCCGCGGCGGAGTAGACGCCGAGGTCGTGGAACATTCGCCGGAAGGCCATCTCCATGGCCGTGAACACGAATCCGAGACCGAAGGTGGTGAAGACCCCGGGGAACGCCTCGGCGACGTTGCCGGTGGTCCAGGTCTGGTCCGGTCGCGACCCGGTCGTGGTCAACGTCTCGAGCATCTCGTCAACACTTGTCATCACAGACCGCCCTGCTGTTGGTGCCGCTCTTTGAGTTTCACGACGTCGGCCGGGGCGTCGCTGTCTCCCAGCGCATCTCGCAGCCATCCTGCGAAGAGGACCAGGTCCGGGTCGTCGGCCGCCACCGGCGTCCGGACCGGAAGCTCGCCCAGGTGAACGGTGCCGGCGTCGGCGTCGACCGTGGCGATCTTGCCGGCCAATGCGGTCACGGTGTCGACACCGCAGCCGACGACACACGGGACCGCCATCTCGCGGCACACCACCGCGGCGTGCGAGGTGGCCCCGCCGAGTTCGGTCACCACCGCGACGGCCGCGGACATGCCCGCGACGTCGTCCGGGTCGGTCGTCGGGCGCGCGAGGATCACCGCCTCTCCCTCGTCCGCGCGACGCTCGGCCTCCTCGGCGTCGGTGACCACGACCCCCGTCGCGATGCCGGGGCAGGCCGACTTGCCCGCGGCCACCGGCGGCGAGGCCGATACCACCGATGGATCCAGGCTCGGGCGCAGCAGGGCCCGCAGTTGCTCGGCGCTCACCCGGTCGAGCGCCTCTGCCACGTTGAGGACGCCGTCGCGCTGCAGGTCGATCGCGCAGCGCAGCGCGGCGCGCGGGGTCCGCTTTGCCGCCCGGGTCTGCAGTAGCCACAACGTGCCGGACTGCACGGTGAACTCGATGTCCTGGACGTCACGCGCATCCTGTTCGAGGACCCTGGCCGCCGTCAGCAATTCGGCATGCACCGAGGGCAGGTGAGCGGCCAGCGCGTCGAGTGGCAGCGCGTCCGCGCGACCGGACACGATCTCCTCGCCCTGCCCGCGCGGCAACCACTCGCCGTACGGACCCGGGTTGCCGCTCAGGGGATCCCGCGAGAACAGCACACCGGTACCGGAGGAGTCGTCGAGATTGCCGAAGACCATCGCCTGCACCGTGACGGCCGTGCCTGCGTCGTCGTCCAGGCCGCGGGACCGCCGGTAGGCGATGGCCCGCGTGGAATGCCACGAGTCCAGCACCGCGCGGATGGCCAGATCGAGCTGCGCCCACGGGTCCTCGGGCGGCGTTGTCTGCACCACGTTCTCGAATTGCTCGAGGAAGCGGCGGCGGGTGTCGTTGGCGTAGGCCGGATCGGCGGTCTCGGTGGCCAGCGCCTCTTGGATCGAGGCCGTCATGCCCAGGTTGAGCACTGTGTCCATCATTCCGGGCATCGACACCGCCGCCCCGGACCGCACCGACACCAGAAGTGGGCGTTCGGTGCGCCCAAACTGCCGTCCGGTGGCGTCCTCGAGGTGCACCATGGCGGCGCGAACCTCGTCAAGGACGGCGGCCGGAAGCGCGCGACCACCGGCGTGGTAGGCGCGGCAGACCTCGGTGGTCACCACGAACGCCGGCGGTACGGGGATCCCCAGGGTCAGCATGCGCTGGATGCCCCAGGCCTTGCCGCCGGCGGACTCGCGGGTGAGGCTCCCGTCGCGGAGGATCGGTTGCACCCTGACGGTGCTGGTCGGGACCATCATTCGGCCCGTCCGGCGGCGGCCTCTTCGAGGCGGGTCAGGCCCGCCAGCCCGATGAGGTCTTCGTGGAGTTCGAACCACACGGTGTGGTAGCTGTCGGCCAGCGGTTTTGCAAACCAAGAGTGGTCCCCGGCCTGCACCCGAGCCAGCGCGTCGGCGAACCGCCTCGGGTAGTGGCCGAGTCGCGGCGCCGTGTCCACCAGACGGGCGAGCAGACTCCGGAACCGGGCGTCGAGTGCCGCGAGGTCGTCCACCACGGCCCGGTCGTAGTCCGGGTCGTCGTGCAGGTTGGGCGTGTCGGCGGTCTTGAGTTGCCAGCGGGTCATCAAGGACTTCAGTTCGGTGTTGAAGTCGCCGAACTGCGCGTAGAGATCCTTGACGGTGCGGTCATCGATGGTGTCCCGTTCGGTGGCGAGCGACTCGGCGAGGCGCTCACGACCCGCAGTGGTGAGCTTGAGGCGACCGCGCGCCTCCTCCGCCATTCCCGAGGTCAGGAAGTCCTGTGTGATTGTCGCGCAATTGCTTTCGTCGACGCCGGCTGAGGCCGGCAGATCGGCGGGAAGCACCCGGCCCTTGAGCCGAATTGTCTGGAGGACCCGAAGACGGTCGATGTCCATGCTGAATTCCTGTCTCCTCTTGTGGTCTTGGCGGGTCCGGTCAGTGCACCCGGTGGATGATGCCCTGCTCGAAGAACCCCGCACCGGTGGCTCCCTCGGACTCGAACGTCATGAAATCGTCGTAGGTGCCGAACGCCGGGCCGTCGGTCTCGCGCCCCATCGGGACGAAGAAGCCCGCCCGCCGACTGGACATCGACACCACCTTGGTGCGGCCGTCCGCCAGAGTGACTGTGCCGGAGACGAACTGCGCCGCGGCATTGCGCCGGAACGCGACGTCGGCGATCAGAACAGCGCCGTCGTCGTCGGTCCAGTAACCGTCCGAGCGCAGCGACCCGTCGGCGCCGAGAAACTTGATGACCGTCAGGAACGCACCCTCGACGACGCCGACCAGGCCCGCGTACTCCACCCACTGCGCCGATTCGTCACGGAACCCCCAGGTCCGGTCGCGCATCCCGATGGCGTCGAGATCCCAGGTGCGGCCGGCGTGCGCGATCTCGCCGCGCACGGTGCAGGCCTGCTGGAAATGCTGCAGGGGCCGGCCCGGCACCAGCGGCGGGATGAGGTCGTTGAGGCTGTAGTCGGCCGGCACCCATAGCGGCGCGTTGCCGATCAGCACCCGCAACTCGGGGTGGTCGACGGCAATCGTCCCGTCCAAGCCGAACGAAATCGACGCACTGGCAAAGGATCCGGCCGGAAGCTCCTCGATGATCTCCACCTGCCCGGTTTCCAGCTGGATGGAGAACCGGGCACGGCGCGACCCGGCGTCGTTGGGCGAGGTCGAGACGTGGATGGCGCCGTAGATCTCGCCGGTGACATCCCAGAAAGACACGTACGCGTTGTCCTTCCAGGTGGGGTCCGTCGGCCTTGCGGCATCGGCGTGCACGGCGGTGGCCAGTGGCCCCCAGGCGGCGTTGCCGCCGGCATGCGGCGAGGTGTCGTTGAGAATCGCGGCGGTCACAGGGGTCCTTTCGACGGCGGGTGCGGTGGGTCTCGTGCTCCAACAGGGAATTTGGTGGATTGAGACGCCGGTCACGTATGAACTGCGCCAAAGTATACAGCGTATACATCGAGCCTCGCAAGACCCCCATCCGGGTGGTCGAGACGAAATAGCCTCTGCAGAACAAGGTTTCGAAACCCTACGTACCCGAGGCAGCCGAGATCCGCCGTCGGCGCTCCGCGTCGACGGCGCCCGGTTTGGCCGTGCAGGCGCTTAGCTGTCGACCTCGCCACGAGCCTTGATACTGAGCGCAAGACAACTCAGCGATGCGGCGACGAAGGCGACGGCTCCCCCGCGCGAGATCCGACCGCGCCGCGAGGCAATGGCGACGCCGATGATGTCACCGACGTCGCAGGCACCGGCGAGCGCGAGCACGGCCTTGCGCGATCGCCCGGTCGTCACGAACGGCCCGGCGGCCAGGGCGAAATCCCGGGTGGCGCCCATCCGTAGATACTGGGGCGCGCTGACATCCTTGGACGCCTCGATGCCGAAGAGGCGGCCGGCTGCGATGGGTGCAAGCCAGCCGCTGACGCCGATACTCGACCGCGCCGCCGCCAGCACGGTCGTCGAATCCAGCTTGGTCATGTGCGAAGCCTTCCTAGTGCCCGGTCGATCGCCTGAACTGTAGCAACGGGTTGACTAGTTCTCAATGACTTTGAGTCAAGAGGATCGAGCTGACGCTGTATCTAGTTCTCGGCGAGCTTGTCCAGGATGGAGCGCAGCGCCGCGAGATCCTCGGCAGCGAGCGCCCCGAACACCTCCGGGGCGGGGTCGGGCACCGCGCCGATCGAGCGCACGAGGGCCTGCCCGGCCGCGGTCAGCGACACCAGTTTGCAGCGGCGGTTCGACGGGTCGGTGCGGCGCACCACCAACCCCCGCCCGGCCAGATCGTTGACCGCGACCGTCGCCGCCGGGGCATCGACGGTGGCCGCGGCCGCCAGTTCCTTGACCGTCATCGCGGTGCCGTTCAGCCGTAGCAGGATCCGGATCCTGCTGAACGGCAGCCCCGATTCCGCGATGACGGCGCGCTTCCAATCGTCGCGGTGATCGCGCGCCAGCGCTGCCAGCGCGCGCCAGATCTCGTCGGCCTCAGCGGACAACGGGAGCCTCCCTCCGTTCGTCGAGGATCAACGGGGCGAGCCGTTCGGCGGAACGCAGCCCCCGCGCCGACGTCGACCACAGGCCCATCACCGCGACCAGCAGACCGAGCGCAATACAGATGAACCAGAGCGGCCGCGCCGCAGTGGCGAAGCCGGCGCCGCCCTGCGCGAGCGCCGAGCCCGCGACCGAACCGCACAGTGCCACACCGATACTGACCCCGATCTGACGGCTGGTCGAGGTCACCGCCGAAGCCGCCCCGGCCCGGTCGGTCGGCATCCCGCTGACCGCGGCGTTGGTGATCGGCGCGTTGACCATCGAGAAGCCGATGCCGAACACCGCGAAGACCACCAGCAGCCACCACACCGGCGTGGCGGCGTCCAGCGCGGTCAGCATGCCGGCGGCCGTCGCGATCAGCACCCCGGCGGTGACCAGCGACGGCCGGGCACCGTAGCGGCCGACCAGGCGCCCCGACAGCGGCGAGAAAACCAGCGCGCCGATCGCGATGGGCAGGTAGATCAGGCCGGTGTGCATGGCGGAGTAGCCGCGCTCGCCCTGCAGGTACAGCGACATCATGAACAGGAACGCGCCCCAGGCGGCAAAGGCGCTCACGGCGTTGATGGTCGCGGTGGCGAACGGGATGCTGCGGAAGAACCGCAGGTCCAGGAACGGGTCGACGCGTCGGGACTCGTAGGCCAGGAACGCGACGAACGCCACCGCCGCGGCCACAGCGGTCCCGACGACCCGCGGGTGGCCCCAGCCCAGCACCGGGCCCTCGATGAGCGTGTAGACGGTGCCGAACAGAAACAGGATCGCCAGGCCCTGTCCGACCAGGTCGACGTTGCGTATGGTCGCCGATCTCGACTCCGGCACGAACACCGCGGTCAGCACGAGGGCCGCGGCGCAGATCGGCAGGTTGATCCAGAACACCGAGCGCCAGCCGATCGTGTCGATGAGCAGGCCGCCGACGATCGGTCCGAGCGCCATCGAAATCCCGACCACCCCGCCCCAGACGCCGAGGGCCCGGGCGCGTTCCACCGGTTTGGTGAAGATCTGCGAAATGATGGACAGGGCAACGGGGTTGAGCATCGAACCGCCCACCGCCTGCAGGAAGCGCGCGGCGATCAGCATCTCGATCGTCGGGGCCAGGCTGCAGGCCAGCGATCCCAGGGCGAACAGCGTCAGCCCGGTCTGGAACACCCTTCGGCGCCCGAGGCGGTCCCCGGTGGCCCCGGCCAGCATCAGCAGCGACGCCAGCACCAGGGTGTAGATGTCGATGACCCACTGGATCTGTGCGGGCGTGGCGGCCAGGTCGGTGCGGATCGACGGGATCGCGACGTTGACGATCGTCGCGTCCATCGAGACGATGAGCAGGCTCAGGCAGCAGGAGAACAGGATGACGGCCTTGCGCCGAGTGGTCATCGCCTCGGCGGGTGCAGTCACCCGATGATTGTGAAACTACAACTGTTGCTGCGCAAGCTGTACGTTTCTACCGGCGGCCGCCGAGCCACCCCGCGATGCGCGCACCCAGGACCGGCGGCACCACCCGCAGCGGGCCGGGTAGGCGGGCGCCGTGCAGGACCGTCCGGCGGAACCGGATGCGCCACCCCTGATCGGTGCGCACGAGTTGGTCGTCGTACCAACCGAAGTTCTCGATGGCACCGAACCCTTTGGGCCCCATGACCACGGCGTCGACGTAGGTGCGGGCGGTGGCGGTGTCGCCGTCGACGTCGATGACGAAGTTCGTCAAGCGGTGCATCGACGGGCCCGAGTGCGACGCCCGCATGTAGGCGGTGATGGCCTCCGGGGACTGCCACTGGCCGATGGCGCCGTAGTCGAAGTGCGCGTCGTCGGTGAAGCAGGAGCGGAACAGGGTCCAGTCGCGGCTGTCGATACCCGTCGCGTACCGGGTCAGCACGTCGACGATGTCGTCACGATCAGTCATTGTCGGCCTTCCATACGATGCGCAGCGGCGCCGAGGAGGAACGGGCCCGTTCGAAGGCGTCCGGCAGCTGGTTGAGGCCGATGGTTTCGCCGAGGAACGGGACGGGGTCGAGTTTGCCGTCGAGGATCATGTCCAAACAGCCGTACCAGTCCTCGAACTCGGGACCGCCGCCCCATTGGATGATCAGCCCTTTGAGATGCGCTACGGTGGAGGAGATTTCGTCGACATGGGAGCCGCCGGCGCTGAGCACGTACGCGCCGGCCGCGCAGTTCTCCGCGATGTCGGCGAGCACGCCCTTGACGCCCGCACACTCGTAGACCACCTGCGTCGGCAACCCGATCTGGCGGACCCGGTCGTGGATTTCCTCCGGGGAACCCCACGCCTCGCGGCGCCACGCGGCAAACGGCGATTCCTCGCGGGGATCCACCACGACGTCGGCGCCGAGTTCGCGAGCGATGGCGCGCCGTTCGGCCGACAGGTCCGCGGCGATGATCTTCTGCGCCCCACGTAGTTTCAGTCCCGCGACGACCGACGCGCCGATGGCCCCGCAGCCGATGACCAGATGCACGGTGCCCTGCTCAGCGACCTGCTTCATGCCGGCGCGGCTGTAGAACCACCCCACGGCCAAGGCGTCGTTGACCGCGATGTGCTCGACGGGGACAGTGTCCGGGATCTCGCGGGCCAGGAACTCGGTGAGCAGGAAGTACTCGCCGTACCCGCCGGGGGCCTCCGGCGAGTAGCCGACGATGCGGGCCGGTTCGTCCGCGCCCATCAGCACCGGGATCGAGGTGACCCGGGTGCCGATCGGCAGCGTCTTCTGGCAGTCCGGTCCGTAATCGACGATCTCGGCGCAGAACTCGTGGCCCATGATCACGTCGCAGTCGGGCGCGTCGACGCGCATGCCGGACTTGTCGGCGGCGTTGACGTCCGGATGGTCGACGTAGTGATGGTCGGAGGCACAGACGGCGCAGGCGAGGGTGCGCACCAGCAGTTGCCCCGGCCCGGGCACCGGCATGGGTACCTCGGCGATCTCGATCCGGCGGTTCTTGTACGTCATCGCGCGCATGGCCATATGCCTATCTCTATTATTCGAGAACTGAATTCTCTAATTTGTGTTGAGACTAGGCGCGGGTTGGTTTGTGGTCAATGCTGCATCGGCCGGCGGTGGCCGCGACGGTGGTGCCGAGCCGGCGAATCTCCTTGAGCGGCAATGGCCGGCCGGGATGCACTCCCAGGATGAGAGTGGCCTGCCCCGCGGCGTCGAAGATCGGTGCGCCGATGGTCGCCACGGGTTGGGTCTCGATGGCCGGGTCGTCGTCGGACAAGTAGCCGACCTTGGCGCAGTCGAGCAAGGCCTTCTCCAGGACGGCGACCACGTGGTCGGAGACGTCGGCGTCGGTGCGGACCTCGCCGAGGAACTGGGACATGCGCATCAGCACCGGCGTCGTCCAGTCCACGTCGTACCCGCGTTCCCGGGCGCGCTGCAGGACGCCGCGCAGCCGGCGGGCCACCGCCCCGGTGACGCCCGGGTTGCGCGCCATCCAGGCGCGCTGCTCGTCGGCCTCCGCCCACGCCGCGAACGCCACCCCGAAAGGCGGGGCGTAGGGAATCCGCTCCCCCGGCAATCCCACCGGATGCCGGCCGTCGCCGCCCTCGAAGGCGATGATCACCAGCGCATCGCCCACGAGTTCGACCACCGAGGTTGCCAGGCCCGTGTCGTTGGCGAGGTCGGTGGCCGCCTGCTTGGCGGCGTGGGTCAGCGGCAGGGCCGTCGCGGTGGTCGCGGCGACGGCGGCGAGCCCGGGCCCCAGCCCGTAGGCCTTGGTCTGCGGATCGCGGACCAACCAGCCGCGCTCGCACAGCGAGTTGAGGATGGCATTGGCGGTGCCCTGGCTGATCTTCAGTTCGCGGGCGACATCCGAGAACCGGACATCCTCGCCGTCGCGGCGGGCCACGAACTCGAGGATGTCCAGGACCCGCTCGGTGGGCGCCGATGTCGCCACGGCTCACCTCCCTCGGATTCGGGAGCCATCGTCTCTCGATTATTCGAGGCTGACAATAGGGCCACGTTCGGTGTCGGGCGTCGTTAGGGTTCGTACCGGGAGGCGAGATGGCCAGATTGCAATGCATCCGGTGCGCCAAGACGCTGACGCACCGCGACGCCTACGTGCTGCCCACGCGGCGGCAGGCGGTGGCCCGCCCGCACGAGGACCCCGTGGTCTGCGAGAAGCATTTCTACGACCCGGCCGGGTACTACCCGCGATCCTCGGACACGTTGTGGGTGCAGATGCAGGACAGCCGGCGGAGGAAGTAGCGGGGGTTGATGACACCCGCGCGTTGCCTGAGCGGCACCACACCGGCCGGGTATTCGGGGCCGACGAAGCCCTGACGATGGGGCTGGTCCTCGACGAGGCCGAACCGGAAAACCTGCTCGCGTGCGCGGTCGCCACGGCCGAGAGATCGCCCAGGATTCCCCGCGGGCGGTGTGGATGACCAAGGAAGTCATGTGGCAGACCGTCGATGCCCCGAGCCTGCGGGCGGCACTGGATATCGAGAACCGCACCCAGATCATGTGCACCGCCAGCGGGCGGCTACGGCAGTCGTTCAGCGACTTCCGCAACCGGTAGCGGGTTATTGCTGAGCGGTTGTCGGGGGCCGGTCTTAAGCTCGGCGCCAACCGTGCAGGAGGCCGGCCGATGAAGATCCTGGTAGCAACAACACTCACCCAGGGCACCCGCGACAACGACTACAACTACTGCGTCCCAGGAGAACTCCTATGGGTTCAAGAACCCTGCGACCGAGACCTGCGCGACCCCGACGGCGGCTGCGGATGCGGGCGCGGCTTCGCCGGTGCGGCATCGCATCGCGCGACGACCACCGCCCAGGTCGTCGAGGTCGACTTCAGCTACGACGAAGTGGTGCTTGCCATACAGACGAGTCTGGCCGACAGTGGTTGGCCGCAGAACTGGGCCGCAGATGTCGTCCACGACAACCTGATGATCGCGTCGATGTTTCCCGCCGGAACCGTGATCGAGCGCCGACTGGATGGGTTCTCAGCTCGGGCAGCTTAGGCACGCGGTTCGGCAAGCATGGCGTCGCAGGACGCAGCCGATGCTCGACGATTGAAAATGGCCCCCGGAGTTTCCTCCGAGGGCCATTCTCGTTAGTAGCGGGGACAGGATTCGAACCTGCGACCTCTGGGTTATGAGCCCAGCGAGCTACCGAGCTGCTCCACCCCGCGACGGGTGAACACTAGGTTACCCAAGGTGTCATCAGAGTCCAAATCGGGTGCTCAACCGTGGTTTTGAACGTCGAACGTGCGGTTTGATCCGCCCCCGCGGCGTGTTGCGGATGAAACGGCAGACTCGTGAGGCCGGACGGGGCGTCTCGGTGGCCTGGAGGCTGAGCACCCACGAGAAGCGCGTCGGTCCCGCGAGACACCCCGAGGGCACTGTCGCGTGAAGGAAAGCGCCGCATCGCGCCAACCGCACACACGTGGTGCCGCCCCTACCTCGGCGAGCGCTCACTCTTGTACGGAAAAGACCTCAGGACCGTACAAGGTTGAGCGCTCGCGCCGGGGCTCCCTCAGCGGGGCCGGGGCGCAGCCTCGGCGCAGCCGCGAGCGTGCGCAGACCAGCCAATATGGGCGGCGTGTTGCCCGGGGACACGCACGCTCGCGCTAGAGGTGGGTGCTCGCGCTGAGGGGGACCCCCAGCACGGTAGTGCTCCCCTACTCGGCGGCGTCGAACTTGTTCATGGCGTCGTCGAGCCGCTGCAGCGCCTCGCCGTACTCGGCGAAGTTGCCGCTCTGCTGCGCCTGGCGCACCGACTCCATGGCCGTGCCGATCTCCTGCAGCGCAGCGGCTTTCGCGCCGGAGAGCTGCTGGGTGGCACCGGCCGGTGCCGGCGGCGTGGCCGCGGCCGGAGCCGGGGTGCGCGGCGCTGCGGCCGGAGCGTCACCGTCGGCCGGCGGTGTCGCCGCGGCCGCGGGCTGACCGTTGCCGGTCGGCGCCATGGGTGCGGGTCCGACCGCGGTGGCGCCGGCACCGGCCCCGAAGATCTGGTCCAGCGCCTCGCGCACCGTCGGCGCGTAACCGACCTTGTCGCCGTACATCATCGCCACCCGGATCAAACGCGGATAGGTCGAGGCGGCATCGGCCCGGCCCGGCGAGGCGTACACCGGCTGCACGTACAGCAGGCCGCCGTGGCCCACCGGCAGCGTCAGCATGTTGCCCCACTGGATGCGGTTCTGCCCGTCGCGGCCGATCTGACCGAGGTGCTCGGAGACCGAGGTGTCGGTGTTGATCGCGCCGTGCGCCAGCGAGGGACCCCGCACCTGCCCGGGCACCGTCAACACCGTCAGCTGACCGTAGTTCTCCGGGTCGGCGTTGGCGCTGATGAACGAGGCCAGGTACTCACGGTTGAGCTGGTTCATCGCGCTGGTCAGCTGGAACGCGGCCGAATTGTCGCCCTCCACAAGGCTGTTCGCCACGACGTAGTACGGCGGCTGGAAGGTGCCCTGCCGGATCGGGTCCTGCGGCACGTTCCAGAAGTCCGACGTCGAGAAGAACGTCACCGGATCGTCGACGTGATACCGAGCCAGCAGCGAGCGCTGCACCTTGAACAGGTCCTCGGGATAGCGGAAGTGCTGGGACAGCGAATCCGAGATCTCATTCTTGGGCTGCACGGTGTCCGGGAACACCTTCATCCAGGCCTGCAGCACCGGATCGGACTCGTCGTGCGCGTACAGCGTCACGGTGCCGTCGTAGGCGTCGACGGTCGCCTTGACCGAGTTGCGGATGTAGGACACCTGCTTGTCGGGCACCAGCCGGTTGTTGATGCTCGGCTGGGTGGAATCCGCCGTCGCGCTCGAGAGCACGGTGAGCTCCGAGTACGGGTAGTTGTCCAGCGTGGTGTAGCCGTCGATGATCCACTTGATCCGGCCGTCGACGATCGCCGGGTACAGCATCGAGTCGGTGGTCAGCCACGGCGCCACGGCCTGCACCCGCTCGGCCGGGTCACGGTTGAACAGGATCTTGCTCTCGGGCCCGATCACGTTGGAGAACAGGAAATTCCGCTCGGCGAACTTGGCGGCGAACAACGAGCGCGCCACCCAGTTCCCGATCGGCACCCCACCGGAACCGGTGTAGGTGTAGTTGCGGGTCTCGGTGTTGGTCTCGTAGTCGTACTCGCGGTCGGCGCCGTTGCTGCCGACGATCGCGTAGTCCGCCGGTGCCGAGGCGATGATCGGCCCGTAGTAGATCCGCGGCTGCTCGAGCGGGGCCGGGCCGGGCGACGTCACGCTGCCGTTGGCCCCGACCACGCTGGCCAGGAACTCCGGGTAGCCGCCGTTCTGGTTGGGGTCGTTGGCGATCCCACGCACGGTGTTGGCCGGCGACGCGATGAACCCGTTGCCGTGGGTGTAGACGCTGTGCCGGTTGATCCAGTCGCGCTGGTTGTCGATCAGCCGGGCCGGGTCGAGCTCACGGGCGGCCACCACGAACTCGCGCAACTCGCCGTTGGGCATCCGGTAGCGGTCCATCGACAGCTCTTCGGGGAACGCGTAGAAGTTCTTGGCCTGCTGGAACTGCGTGAACGCCGGGCTCACGATCCGCGGGTCGAGCACCCGGATGTTGGAGATGGTCGCGCTGTCGGCGGCCACCTGCTGCGCCGAGGTCGGCGCGTCGCCGCTGTAGTCGCGGTAGGTGACCTTGTCGTCGGTCAACCCGTAGGCATCCCGGGTCGCGGTGATGCTGCGACTGATGTATTCGGCTTCCTTCTGCGCGGCGTTCGGCTTGACGCTGAACTGCTCGACCACCAGCGGCCAGCCGGCACCGATCACCACCGACGACAGCAGCAACAGCACCAGGCCGATCGCCGGGATGCGCAGATCCCGAAGCACCAGCGCCGAGAACACGGCGACGGCGCAGATGACGGCGATGGCCAGCAGGATCAGCTTGGCGGGCATCACGGCGTTGATGTCGGTGTAGCCCGCACCGGTGAACGGCTTGCCCGGGCGGGTGTTGCTCAGCAGTTCGTAGCGGTCCAGCCAGTAGGCCACCGCCTTGAGCAGCACCAGGATGCCGACGATGGAGACCAGTTGGATGCGCGCGGCCCGGGTGACCGCGCCCTCGCGGCCGGCCAACCGGATGCCGCCGAAGATGTAGTGGCCGATCAGGTTGGCGATCAACGCCAGCACGATCGCGACGAACAGGTAGGACACCACCAGCCGCAGGAACGGCAGCTCGAAGGCGTAGAAGCCGAGATCCTTGCCGAACTGCGGATCGGTCACCCCGAAGTCCCCGCCGTGCAGGAACAGCTGGACGCGAACCCAGTAGCTCTGTGCGACCAGGCCGGCGAGCAGGCCGATGAGCACCGGGATACCGATGCCGATGGCCTTGAGCTGCGAGAGCACCGTGGTGCGGTAGCGCGCCACCGGATCGTTGGGGCCGCTGGTGGGGACGAACACCGGTCGGCTGCGATACGCCAGGTACAGGCCGACGAACACGACGACCCCGACCAGCAGGGCGGCCACCAGGAACACCACCAGGCGGGTGAACAGCACGGTGGTGAACACCGAGCGGTAGCCCAGTTCGCCGAACCACAGCCAGTCGATGTACGTGTCGATGAACCGCGGACCGACGAGCAGCAGCACGACGGCCACCACCGCGATGGCGATCAGAAATCGGCTACGCCGAGTGAGACTCGGCATCTTTGCGGCGGGCCGCATACCCACGAGTGAACTCCCCGTTCAGAGCTGATTGGTTGATCCAACTGTACGCATGCCGGCCCGAGAGCCGGGCGGGCAGTCTTCTAACACCGGGGCGGTTCGCCACCGGCTGAAAGCGTCTCCAGGGCCTCGACGGCCGACCCGAGGGTCTCGACCTTCACCAACTCCATCCCGTCCTGCTTGGCCGACACGGCCTCGGCGCAGTTGTCGGCGGGCACCAGGAACACCGTGGCCCCGGCCTCGTGCGCGGCCAGCAGCTTGTGGGTGATGCCGCCGATACTGCCGACCTTGCCCTCGCCGTCGATGGTCCCGGAGCCCGCGACGTTGCGGCCGTCGTTGAGCTCACCGGGGGTGAGCTTGTCGACCACGGCCAGGCTGAAGATCAGCCCCGCCGACGGCCCGCCGATGTTGGCCAGGTTGAAGCCGATGTTGAACGGCGCCCACGGGGCGTCGCGCACGCCGACTCCCACGTAGCCGTAGTCGCGGTCGTCGTTGGAGCCCAACGTGATGGTGACGGTGCCGGGCGGCTCGTTCTTGCGACGGAAGTCGACGACGATCGGGTCGCCGGGCTTGGTGTTCTCCAGCAGCCCGGTGAAGGCGGCCACGTCGGCCACCGGCGTGCCGTTGACGGCGTCGATCGCGTCGCCGTCGCGCAGCTTGCCCTTGGCCGGGCCGTCGTCGCTGACCGTCTCGACGGTGACCGCCCTGGGATAGTCCAGGAACGCGAGCGCGGCGTACTCGGCGCTGTCCTCGGAACTGCGGAACTCCGCCTGGTTGGCCTTGTCGATGTCGTCGCGGGTCTTGTCCGGCGGATACACCAGGTCGCGCGGCAATAGCTGCTCGCGCCCGGAAAGCCACAGCACCAACGCCTGCCCCAGCGTGAGGCCGTCGCGCTGCGACACCGTCGTCATGTTCAGCTCACCGCCGGTGGGCTCGGTCTCCGTGCCGTCGATCTCGATGACGGGCTTGCCGTCGAACTCGCCGAGGGTGTTGAAGATCGGCCCGGGCCCCAGCGACACGAACGGCACCCTGACGGCGGCCAGCAGCACTCCGAAGGCGAGGATCGGCACGAGCGCCACCAACAACGTCAGAATCCGCCTGTTCACGCCGCCAAGAGTAGACGTGGCAGTTCACCCACAGCGTGACCGCCAAGCGCACCGTCTGCCGTGCCGGTGAGTACCGTTGGGGTATGGCCGACCTGCCCTTCGGGTTCTCCCACGGAGACGATCCCGATCGCGATAAACAGAAGAAGGATTCCGGCGGCCCCACCGGAGGTCCGTCGGACCCGTTCGGTTTCGGCGCCGGGGACATGGGTGATCTCGGCCAGATCTTCACCCGGCTGGGCCAGATGTTCTCCGGCGCGGGCAGCGCGATGGCCGGTGGCGGCGGATCGGGTCCGGTCAACTACGACCTGGCGCGGCAGCTGGCGGCGAATTCGATCGGCTTCGTCGCCCCTGTCTCGTCGGGCACCGCCGGCGCGATCACCGATGCGGTCCGGCTGGCCGAGACCTGGCTCGACGGGTCCACGGCCCTGCCGGCCGGCACCACCAGCACCGCGGCCTGGACGCCGACCGAGTGGATCGACCACACGCTGCAGACCTGGAAACGCCTGTGTGACCCGGTGGCCCAACAGATTTCGACGGTGTGGACCTCGGCGCTGCCCGAGGAGGCCAAGGCGATGGCCGGCCCGCTGCTGTCGATGATCTCGCAGATGGGCGGCATGGCTTTCGGCTCGCAGCTGGGTCAGGCCCTGGGCAAGCTGTCCAAGGAGGTGCTGACCTCCACCGACATCGGTCTGCCGCTGGGTCCCAAGGGGGTCGCCGCGCTGCTGCCGCAGGCCGTCGAGGAGTTCTCGGCCGGGCTCGAACAGCCGCGCAGCGAGACGATGATGTTCCTGGCCGCCCGCGAGGCCGCCCACCACCGGTTGTTCAGCCACGTGCCGTGGCTGTCGTCGCAGCTGCTCAGCGCCGTCGAGTCCTACGCTCAGGGCATCGAAATCGACATGAGCGGGATCGAGGAGCTGGCGCAGGGCTTCAACCCCGCGTCGATGGCCGACCCGACCGCCATGGAGCAGCTGCTCAATCAGGGCATCTTCGAGCCGAAGGCGACCCCCGCCCAGACCGCGGCGCTGGAACGCCTCGAGACGCTGCTCGCCCTGATCGAAGGCTGGGTGCAGACGGTGGTGTCCGAGGCGCTCGGCGAACGGATCCCGGGCACCTCGGCGCTGAGCGAGACCCTGCGGCGGCGGCGCGCCAGCGGCGGCCCGGCCGAGCAGACCTTCGCAACACTGGTCGGCCTCGAGTTGCGGCCCCGCAAGCTGCGGGAGGCCGCGGCGTTGTGGCAACGCCTGACCGAGGCCGCCGGGATGGACGCCCGCGACGCCGTCTGGCAGCACCCGGACCTGCTGCCGTCGTCGGACGACCTGGACGACCCGGCGGCGTTCATCGACCGGGTGATCGGCGGCGACACCAGCGGCATCGACAGCGCGCTGGCCGACCTAGAGCGCCAACTCAAAGATCCCGGCGAGGACGACACCGACAAGTCCTGATCCGCGCACCTGTGCATCGCTGAGCCCGTCGGGCCGGGTGGGCGTGCCACAGTCGGCGGATGACACAGCTGTTCAGCCTCGATCCGGCGATGCCGGTGCTGCTGCGCCCCGACGGCGTGGTGCAGATCGGCTGGGATCCGCGCCGGGCGGTCCTGGTGCGCCCGCCCGGCGGACTGACCGCCGCGGCCCTGGCCGGTGTCCTGCAGACCATGCGTACCAGCACCGACCTCGACCGGCTGTACCGCGACGCCGCGCGCCACGGCCCGGTGGACGCCGCCGAATTCGCCGCCCTGGTGACCGCCCTGGTGACCGCGGGGGTGGCGCGCCCGGGAGCGAGCGCCCGTCCCAGCCGCAGCACGGCGATCAGGGTGCACGGGAAAGGGCCGCTCACCGACCGGCTGGTCGAAGGGCTCGGCGGTACCGGGGTGCGGGTCAGCCACAGCAGCCAGCCACACGCCGTGATGCGCAGCGAGCGCACCGATCTGGTGGTGCTGTCGGACTACCTGGTCGCCGACCCGCGCGTGGTGCGGGAGCTGCATTCGGGCGCGGTTCCGCACCTGCAGGTCCGGGTCCGCGACGGCACCGGTTTGGTGGGCCCGCTGGTGATCCCGGGCGTCACCAGCTGCCTGATGTGCGCGGATCTGCATCGCAGCGACCGCGACGCCGCCTGGCCGGTGCTGGCCGCCCAACTCCGCGACACCGTCGGGGTGGCCGACCACTGCACCGTCCTGGCCACCGCGGCGCTGGCGCTGGGCCAGGTCCGGGCGGTGCTCAGCGGCGTGCGCGCCGCCGGTTCCCGCGCTCCGGCGCCCGCGGCCCCGCAGACCCTGTCGACCACCCTGGAGTTCGATGTGGGGGCCGGTTCGATCGTCACGCGCCGCTGGCCGAGGCACCCGCGCTGCCCGTGTTGAAAACACGCGTTGCCATATCGGTGCAACCTGAGTCGGCGCGGTGGTGGATGATGGTCACGTGGCAGAAATCAAGCGTGGTGGTATGGCGCGCAATGCGAAGATCGCAGGACTTGCCGGCGGGATGGCCGGTCGCGCGGCTCTGGGCTTCGGCAAACGGCTGACCGGGAAGTCGAAAGACGAGGTCAATGCCGAATTGGTGGAGAAGGCCGCCCACCAGTTGTTCACCGTCCTCGGGGAACTCAAGGGCGGCGCCATGAAGGTGGGCCAGGCCCTGTCGGTGATGGAGGCCGCCGTCCCCGAGCAGTTCGGCAAGCCCTACCGCGAGGCGTTGACCAAACTGCAGAAGGACGCCCCGCCACTTCCGGCGGCCAAGGTGCACCGCGTGCTCGACGCGCAGCTGGGCACCAAGTGGCGCGAGCGCTTCCAATCCTTCGACGACAAGCCGATTGCCTCCGCCAGCATCGGGCAGGTCCACAAGGCGATCTGGTCCGACGGTCGCGAGGTCGCGGTCAAGATCCAGTACCCGGGCGCCGACGAGGCCCTGCGCGCCGATCTGAAGACCATGCAGCGGCTGGTGGGCGTGTTCAAGCAGCTGGCCCCCGGCGCCGACATCCAGGGCGTGGTCGACGAGCTGATCGAACGCACCGAGATGGAGCTGGACTACCGCCTCGAGGCCGATAATCAGCGTGCCTTCGCCAAGGCCTACGACGGCGACGACAAGTTCGTCGTCCCGCACGTGGTGGCCAGCGCGCCCAAGGTGGTGATCGCCGAATGGATCGAGGGCATCCCGCTGTCGCAGATCATCCGCGAGGGCACCCAGGAACAGCGTGACCTGATGGCCACCCGGCTCTTCGAATTCTGCGACGACGCCCCGCGGCGCCTCGAGATGGTGCACGGCGACGCCCATCCCGGCAACTTCATGCTGCTGCCCGACAACAAGATGGGCGTCATCGACTTCGGTGCGGTGGCCCCCATGCCCGGCGGGTGGCCGGTGGAACTCGGCCAGATGCTGCGCTACGCGGTCGACAAGGACTACGACAAGCTGCTGCCCACCATGGAGAAGGTCGGGTTCATCCAGAAGGGTGAGCAGGTCTCCACCCGCGACATCGACGACATGCTGCGCCAGTACGTCGAGCCGCTGGAGGTGCCCGTGTTCCACTACCGGCGCAAGTGGCTGCAGAAGATGACCAACGTCGAACTCGACCGCGCCGCCGGCCAGATCAGGACCGCCCGGCAGATGGACATCCCGGCCAAGCTGGCCATCCCGCTGCGGGTGATGGCCTCGGTGGTCGCGATCTCCTGTCAGCTCGACGCGCACGTGCCCACGCGGCGCATCGCCGACGAGATGGTGCCCGGCTTCTCCGACCCCGACGCGGTGTAGATCCCTCAGGCCGCCGTCACGGCGTTCTTGCGGGGCCGGCCGCGCGGCCGCTTGCGTGCCACGATCGCACCGCGCTCGACGATCTCGCCGCCCCACACCCCCCACGGCTCCGCACGTTCGAGGGCCGCGGTCAGACACTGCCGCTGGATCGGGCAGCCGACGCACAGCACCTTGGCGCGCTCGAGATCGGTGGGATTCTCCGCGAACCACAGGTCGGGATCTCCGACGTGGCACGGCAGCTCCGGCAGTTTTTGTTCTTCCGAACAATCGCGGACTGTCAGGGCTGACAAGGTCCTTCACCTGCTTCCTGGTCTCTTGGCTTGTTGAAGTTCCATGAGATCCGGGGCCAGGCTCAGGGGTTCTCTCCCCGAAAACACTGTGGCCACGGATCCGTGATGTCGGGTCCGTGGCCAAAAAGGCGAATTTCGCGAGTTTCTCTAGCGGAAACCCCGATTCACGGACGCGACGCCGGCGGCGGCGGCGGGACGACGCTTGCCCTGCGGCGCAATGGCGGCCCAACGATGGGCGGCCGGAGCTCGGAAGGCCCCGGCGATGCGCACGACGGCAACCTCGGCTACGCCGACGCCAGCTGCAATGCTGATCATCGTGGCGGCCTCCGTCCTGAACTCGTCGTGCTCACGTGCGTGAATGTGCGCTTGAAAGGTTAAACCCCGACCGCCCCATTCGACAAGCGATTTTCTGACCTGCGGGTTTATCCGCCGTGGACGAGTTCGAGCACATCGGAGCCGAACTGTTCGAGCTTGCGGGCGCCGATCCCGGAGATGGCCACCAGCGCGGCGTTGTCGGTGGGCCGGGTTTCGGCGATCGCGATCAGGGTGTTGTCGCTGAACACCACGAACGCCGGCACCTTGAGTTCCTGCGCGGTGCGCAGCCGCCATTCCTTGAGCCGGGTCAACAGATCGGTGTCGATGTCGGCGGCGCAGGTCTCACAGCGTCCGAGGATCAGAGCCGCCGGGGTGCTCAGCGCGGTGTTGCAGACCCGGCAGCGCTTGTTCGCCGACCGCGAGCGGCGTCCGCCGCCCGTCGGCGCCGGGTTACTGGTCTGCGGGGCGATGCCGTTGAGGAAGCGTGACGGCTTCCGTGACTGCCGGCCGCCCGGCGTGCGGGACAACGCCCAGCTGAGCGCCAAATGCGTTCTGGCACGGGTGACCCCGACATAGAGCAGCCGGCGCTCCTCCTCGACCGCCTCGCTGTCGCCGCCGTGGCTCAACGCGTGCGAGATCGGCAGGGTGCCATCGGTGAGCCCGACCAAGAACACCGCGTCCCATTCCAAGCCCTTGGCCGCGTGCAGCGAGGCCAGGGTCACCCCCTGGACCACGGGCGGGTGCCGGGAATCGGCGCGCACCCGCAACTCGGCGACCAACGCCGGCAGGTCCAGGCCGGGCCGCGTCGCGACCTCGTCGTCGACCAGTTGGGCCAACGCGTCGAGGGCCTCCCAGCGGTCGCGGGCCTTGGTGCCCGTCGGCGGGTCCGCGGTCAGGCCCAGCGGCTCCAGCAGCGCGCGCACCGCGGACGGCAGGTCGCGATCCTCGGTGTCGGCGCGCTCGGCGGCGCGCTGCAGCGCCACCAGCGCCTGCCGGATCTCCTGGCGGCTGAAGAACCCCTCGCCGCCGCGTACCTGGAAGGCGATGCCCGCTTCGGTCAGGGCCTCCTCGTAGGCCTCCGACTGGGCGTTGATCCGGTACAACACGGCGATCTCGGCCGGCGACGTGCCGGCCTCGATGAGGTCGGCGATCGCCTTGGCCACGGCGGTGGCCTCGGCGACCTCGTCGGGATACTCGGAGAACGTGGGCTCCGGACCGGGGGGACGCTGACCCACCAGGTGCAGCTTGCTGCCCGCGACCCGTCCGCGCGCCGCCGCGATCACCCGGTTGGCCAACGAAACCACCTGCGGGGTCGACCGGTAGTCGCGTTCCAACCGCACGACGGTGGCCTCCGGGAACCGCCGGGAGAAGTCCAGCAGGTACCGCGGCGAGGCGCCGGTGAACGAGTAGATGGTCTGGTTGGCGTCCCCGAC
This sequence comes from Mycolicibacterium sp. MU0050, assembly GCF_963378085.1. Lineage (GTDB taxonomy): Bacteria > Actinomycetota > Actinomycetes > Mycobacteriales > Mycobacteriaceae > Mycobacterium > Mycobacterium wendilense. The sequence continues at coordinate 3,495,507 of NZ_OY726395.1, forward strand.
GACGGTCAGGTCGTCGCGGTCACCGAGCCAGGCGGTCAACACGCGATGCTGCAGCGGGGTGACGTCCTGGAATTCGTCGACCACGAAGCAGCGGTAGCGATCCCGGAACTCCTCGGCCACCGCCACGTCGTTCTCGATGGCCGCGGCGGTGTGCAGCAGCAGGTCGTCGAAGTCCAGCAGCGTGACCTCGCCGCGCGCCTTGAGGCTCTCGTAGCCGGCGTAGACGGCGGCCACCTTTGCGGCGTCCATCGGGATGTCCCGGCCGTTCTCGGCCACGGCCGCCGGATACTGCTCGGGGGTGATCAGGGAGGCCTTGGCCCACTCGATCTCGCCGGCCAGGTCGCGCACGTCGTCGGTGCTCGCCTGCAGCCGGGCCCGGTTGGCGGCCTGGGCCACCACCGCGAACTTGCTGTCCAGCAGCTGCCAGCTGGTGTTGCCGACCACCCGCGGCCAGAAGTAGGACAGCTGGCGGCGGGCGGCGGCGTGAAAGGTCAACGCCTGCACCGACCCGACCCGCGGGGCGTCCGGATCCGCGGCCTCGATGCTGCGCAGTCGGGCCCGCATCTCCCCCGCGGCGCGGGACGTGAAGGTGACCGCCAGGATCTGCCCGGCCGCCACCTGCCCGGCGGTCACCAGGTGCGCGATGCGATGCGTGATGGTGCGGGTCTTCCCCGTCCCCGCGCCCGCGAGCACGCACACCGGACCGCGGGCGGCCAGCACTGCTTCGCGCTGTTCGTCGTCGAGCCCGTCGATCGGCATGCCGTTCATCTTGGCAGGCGCGGGTGACAAGATGGCCACATGACCTCTAGCGAAACGCCCTTGATCATGTACACGACGACGTGGTGCGGGTATTGCCGCCGGCTCCAGACGGCCCTGAAGGCCCAGAACATCCCCTTCACCGAGGTCGACATCGAGCAGGATTCGGCCGCCGCCGATTTCGTCGCGTCCGCCAACGGCGGCAACCAGACCGTGCCCACCCTGAAGTTCCCCGACGGCTCGACGCTGACCAACCCCAGCATCGGCGAGGTCAAGGCGAAGCTCGCCGGTTAGCGAGCGTGCGCAGACTACGGAAAAGCGTCGGCGTGTCGGCCGGGGACACGCCCGCTCGCGGGGGCTTGAGGCCGGCCCGTCGCGGGGGTTCGAGGCCGCTCAGTCCCGTTCGGCCCAGGATTCGATGATCTCCCGGGCGATCGAAATCGAGCCCGGCAGAAGCAGTTTCGCGTCCGAGGCCGCGGCGGAGGACCAGTCCCCCGCCGCCAGCGCCGCGCGGACCTCGTCGCGGGTGAACCAGGCCGCCTCGGTGATCTCGCCGTCGTTGAAGCTGAACGGCTGGTCGGGGTCGGCGACGGCGTGGAAGCCGACCATCAACGACCGCGGGAACGGCCAGGGCTGGCTGCCCAGATAGCGCACGTCGCGCACGGCCAGCCCGACCTCCTCGGCGATCTCGCGACTCACGCACGTCTCGAACGATTCGCCGGCCTCGACGAACCCGGCGAGCAGCGAGAACGCCCGCTCGGGCCAATCCCGCTGGCGGGCCAGCACCACCCGGTCGCCGCCGTCGTGCACCAGGCAGATGACCGCCGGGTCGATGCGCGGGAACTCCTCGTGGCCGGTCAGCGGGTTCACCCGCGCCCAGCCGCCCTTGGTCGGCCGGGTGGGGGCGCCGTCGTAGGCCGAAAACCTCGCGGCGTCATGCCAATTGAGCAGCGCGGTGGCCGAGGCCACCAGCTGCGCGCTGACGTCGTCGAACAGCACGCCGGTCCGGCGGAGGTCGAGGACCTTCGCGTCGACGCCGTCCTCGGGTGGGGCCAGCGGCGCGCGGATGGCCCAGACGTGGCGGCCGCTCTCGATCCGGCCCAGGAAGACGGCGTCGTCGGGCGGCGTGTCGCCCAGCGCCGCGGAGTCCCCCAGCACCACCTTCCCGTCCACGACCAGCACCTGACCGCGGCCGTCGACCCGCAGGATCGCGGCGTCGGACCAACCGGCGATCGCGGCGTCGACGTCGGTGCGCAGATGATCGGAGCGATCGGCCCCCACCCTGGACAACAGTGGGGTGTTACGCAGCTGGAAATCAGTCACGGTCCTCACCCCCGCTGCGGACGTAGAGCACCCGGTCTCCCTCCTCCAGCGCGTCGACCTCGGGATCGTCGACGCGTTTGAGCACGCCGTTGCGCACCACACCCAGCACGATGTCCACCAGGTGTTTGGGCGAGCCGCCGACCTCCCCGCGTTCCACGTCGCGTTCCACGATGACGAAGCCCTCGTCGGGGGTCAGCAGGTCCTCGATGAGTTCCACCACGCTGGGAGTGCTGGTGGCGATCCCCAACAGTCGGCCGGCGGTCTCCGAGGACACCACCACCGAGTCCGCCCCGGACTGCTTGAGCAGATGCTGGTTCTCGGACTCCCGGATCGCCGCGATGATCTTGGCGTTGGGCGCGAGTTCGCGCGCGGTCAGCGTGACCATGACCGCGGTCGGGTCGCTGTTGGTCGCCACGATGATGGACTTGGCGTGCTGCGCGCCGGCCAGGCGCAGCACGTCGGAGCGGTTGGCGTCGCCGCGGACGGTGACCAGCCCGGCGGCGCTGGCCCGGTCCAGCGAGGGCTGGTCGGTGTCGACGACGACGATCTCGGCCGGCGGGATGCCGTCGGCGATCATCGCGGTGACGGCGGTCTTGCCCTTGGTGCCGTACCCGATGACGACGTTGTGGTTGCGCACGGTGTTCCTCCAGCGCTGAATCTTCAAGGCCTGCCGCGAGGCAGCGGTCAGGGTCTCGACGGTGGTGCCGATGAGCACGATCAGGAAGGCGACCCGCAACGGCGTGATGATCAGGACGTTGATCAGCCGGGCCGACGGGGTGTAGGGGGTGATGTCGCCGTATCCGGTCGTCGACAGCGACACGGTGGCGTAGTACAGGCAGTCCAGGAACGACAACTGGTCGCCCTGCACGTCGCGATAGCCGTCGCGGTCGACGTAGACGATGAGCACCGCGGCGAACAGCGCCAGCGTCGCGTACAGCATCCGACGCAGGATCTTGCGGGCCGGGGAGACGAACCGCTCCGGGATGCGCAGGTGATCGACCAGCGCGGCGTCCGGCTTGGCGGTCAACGCCTCGTCGAGGCGGCGCAACCGCCTGCGCAGCCTGCTCTCAGCCACGATGCTCGGCTATCGGCCCGAACACGTCATGACTCTGCCGTCGCACGCCATCATGTAACCATGACCTCGACCGGTCCCGCGCCGGCATCCGCCACCACCGAGGCGCGCCGCGCCGGTCGGCGGTCCTGAGGCCGGCTCAGGCCGGCCCCATCTTCGCGGCGGCGGGCTCGGCGTCTGAGAGGGCGGCCAGTTCCTCGGCGGTCGGCAGTTCCGGGGGTACCGTCGTGGCTCCCGTGCGCACGTAGTGGAACGCGCCGCGCACCGCCGACTCGGGGCAGCCGTGCAACGCCGCCCACGCCATCCGGTAGACCGCCAGCTGGATGGCCGCCGCCCGGCCGGACTCGGCGTCGGCGGGTTCCGACCCGGTTTTCCAGTCCACCACGGTGAAACCGCCGTCGGCGTCGGCGAAGACCGCGTCGATGCGTCCCCGGACCACCCGGTCGCCGATCATCATCTCGAACGGGACCTCGATGTCGACCGGGGTGCGCGCGGCCCACGGCGACGCCATGAACGCCGCCTGCAGGTCCGCGAGCGCCTCGGCGTCGGCGCTGCTGTGGTCGCCGTCGACGGCGCCGGGCAGATCGTCGAGGTCGAACAGCCGGTCGGCGCCGTAGAACCGCTGCACCCAATCGTGAAAGGCGGTGCCCAGCAGGGCCTGCGGATCGGGCCGCACCGGCGCGCGGCGTGCCAGTCGTGCGGCGGCTCCGGCGGGGTCCTTGCCGAGCTCGACCAGGGCGCTGACCGACAGCTGCCCCGGCAGCGGGGTGGGCGCCGGTTCCGGGGTCGCCCGCCGTTCGGCCAACAGGGCGTCCACTTCCGCCGCCCAGGGGTCCGAGTCGTCGGACTGGGCAGGCTCGTCGGACGCGGCGGGCTCCGCGGGCAGATCCGCCATCGCCGCGGCGACCAGCGCCGCCCCGCGTTCGACGTCGGCGCGGGCGCCCGGGGCCGGCTCGGGCGGCCATACGGCCTCGATCACGGTGTCACGCAGGGGGTTCTGCTCCCCCGGCGGTGGTTCCGGGGCCCACTGCTCGACGGTCCCGCAGGGCCGACCGTCCTCGGCCGCCCCCTCGATGATGTCCCTGAGTTCGAGCAGGAAGTCCGACGGGCCACGCGGCTTGGTCTCGGTGGCGCCCCAGTGATGGCCCGACACCAGCAGCGTGTCCTCGGCCCGGGTGATCGCGACGTAGAGCAGCCGCCGCTCCTCGTCGACGCGCCGCTGCTCGAGCTGGGCTCGATGGGCGTTGATGGTGTCGGACAACTGCTTTCGGTCGGTCACGGTGGAGGTGTCCAGCAGCGGCACCCCGTGTGCGCCCAGGTCCGCGCGGTCCCCGCGCAACAGCGGCGGCAGATCGCCGGGGTCGGTCAACCAGGTCCGGGTGTTGGCGGTGGACGGGAACACCCGGGCCGACAGGTGCGGCACCGCGACGATCTGCCACTCCAGCCCCTTGGCCGCGTGCACGGTGAGCACCTGGATGCGACCGGGCGCGACCGCCAACTCCGCCGGTGCCAGCCCGTTCTCGATCTCCTCGGCCGCGGCCAGGTAGCCGAGCAGGCCGTGAACGTCGTTGCCGGCGCGCGGGGTTCGCGCCGCGTAGGCGTCGACCACGTCGGCGAACGCGTCGAGTTGTTCGGCGCCGGTCGTCGACTGCCCCGCCCCGGCGCGTGCGGCGGCCTCGGTGTCGACACCCAGCATCCGACGCACCTCGGCCACCAGGTCGGTCACCGGCCGGTCGAGGTGGCCGCGCAGCGTCGTCAACTCCTCGGCCAGCGCGGTGATCCGGGCGTAGCCGGCGGTCGAATAGGCCTGCGCCGGACCGGGATCGCAGATGGCGTCCGCCAGGCAGGCGGTGTCGGCGTCCGGGGCCAGCTGCGCGATGATCTGCTCGGCGTCCAGGCCGGGGCCGGCGCCCTCGTCGAGTTCGCGGGCCCGGCGCCACAGCGCGGTGATATCGCGCGCGCCCAACCGCATCCGGGGCCCGCCGAGGACACGCATGGCCGCCGCGCCCGCCAGCGGGTCGGCGACCAACCGCAGCATCGCCACCAGGTCGGCGACCTCGTCGATGGCCAGCAGCCCGGCCAGCCCCACCACCTCGACGGGCAGGCCACGCGCCCGCAACGCCTCGGCGATGGGTGCCGCGTCGGCGTTGCGCCGCACCAGCACCGCGGCCGTCGGGGCGGCCTCGGCGTCCTGGGCGTCCTGGGCGGCCTGGGCGGCCCGGAACCGTTCGGCGATCTGATCGGCGACCCATTCGCGCTCGACCGCCACGTCGGCGAGCAGCGCGCAGGTCACGGTGCCCGCCGGCGCCCCGGGGCGGGCCCGCAGTTCGCGGACCGCGACCGAGCGGCGACGCGCCTCGGCGGAGACCGCGTTGGCCACCTGCAGCGTGCTCGGCGGGTTGCGCCAGCTGGTCCGCAGTTCCAGCGTGGGCGCCGGGGTGCCGTCGGCGCGCGGGAAATCGGTGGTGAACAACGGCAGGTTGGTGGCCGAGGCGCCGCGCCAGCCGTAGATGGACTGGATCGGGTCGCCGACGGCGGTCAGGGCCAGGCCGTCGTCGACGCCGCCACCGAACAGCGCCGAGAGCGCGATGCGCTGCGCGTGTCCGGTGTCCTGGTATTCGTCGAGCAGCACCACCCGAAAGCGTTGCCGCAGTTGGGCGCCCACCGTCGGGCACTCGACGGCCAGCTGTGCGGCGGCCGCCATCTGCATGCCGAAGTCCATCGCCTTCTCCGCGCGCAGCCGCTGATGCAGCGCATCGATGAGCGGCACCACCTCGCTGCGTTCGGTCTGGGTGGCCAGCATCTTCAGCAGCCATTGATTGGGGCCCCGGTCGCGCTGGTTGGGTCCGGCCGGCAGGGTGTGTACCAGCCGTTCCAGTTCGAGGTGGGTGTCGCGGAGCTGTTCGGTGCTGACCAGGTGCTCGGCCAGCTGGTTGGACAGCCGCAACACCAGGCGGGTGACCTCCGCCGGCGTCCGCTGGGTCGTGAGCTCGTTCGGATAGCGGTTCACCACGTCGAAGGCCAGCTGCCACAACTCGGTTTCGCTGAGCAGCCGGGTGTCGGGTTCGACCGGCAGCAGCAGGCCGTGTTCCCGCAGCAGGGTCCCGGCGAAGGCATGGTAGGTGCTCACCGTGACCGTGCCGCTCGGGTCCGGTCCCGCCCCCGGCGCCGCGGGGCTCAGGCCGACCCCGGCCAGCCGGGCCAGCCGGGTGCGTACCCGGCGCAGCAGCTGGCCCGCGGCCTTGCGGGTGAAGGTCAGGCCGAGGACCTCGCCGGGGGTGGCAAAACCGTTGGCCACCAACCACACCACCCGCGCCGCCATCGTCTCGGTCTTGCCTGCGCCCGCGCCGGCCACCACGACCAGCGGACCCGGGGGCGCCGCGATCACCGCGGCCTGCTCGTCGGTGGGCGGATGCAGGCCCAGGGCGGCCGACAGATCGGCGGGGCTGTACCGCACTGCGGGCATCAGCGACTCTCCTCGTTGCGGCGGTGCGCGGGGCAGCTGGGCCGCACCGGGCAGTGCGCGCAGCCGCTGTTGATCCGGGCCCGGAACTGTGGTCCGGCGGTCTGCGCGGCGGCGGTGTGCACCTCCTCGCGCCAATCCTGGCGGGCCTGGGCGCTCAGCGGATCCTGTTCGCGCTGGGTCGCCCCCGACGCGCCGGCCTTGCCGAGATAGACCAGCTTGCCGCCGCCGGGCTCGGTGCCGTCGGGCACCAACCCCTCGGTGACGGCCAGCTGATAGGCGGCCAGCTGGGGATGCTGCTGCGCGTCGTCCTTGCTCACCGGGCTCTTGCCGGTCTTGATGTCGACGATCACCAGGCGGTCCTCGGCGTCGCGTTCGAGGCGGTCGACGCGGCCCCGGACCCGGACGTCGGGCAGCGCCGGATCGGGTGCGGGCAGTACGCCGTCCACCTCGACCTCGGTGCCCACCTCGGTGAGTTCGGCCCGGGAGTCCTCCCGCCACCGCGCGAAGGTCTCGATCATCGCCCGGTGCCGGTCGAGCTCGTTGCGGGCATACCACTGCGATTCGAACGGCAAACGATCCCAGATCCGCTCGAGGCGGGCCAGCATCGCGGCCTCGTCGACACCCGGCTCGGCGATCAGCGCATGGACGACCGAGCCCAGCGCCGACCGCAGCTCGCGGGCGTCGGCCCCGCCGTGGCGTTCCATCAGCCAGCGCAGCGGGCAGTCCTGCACCTGCTGCAGGGTCGACGGGGACATCGCGACCGGCGTCCGCTCGGCGCCGGCCTCGATGCGCCACAGCGGTTCGGCGGTGCTGACCGGCGTCAGTTGCTGCCAACCGGCCGGATCCGCCCCCGGCACGCCGGCGCGCGCCAGCCGGGCCAATTGCGTTGCGGCGCAGTCTCGCTGCTCGTCGGTCACGCTGCCGTCGGCGGCGCAGACCACCGCCCGCAGGCGCCCCACCACCGACGGCACCGACAGCACCGGCGGGGCGGTCACCGCCGGTACCGCGCGGTCGGCGACGTCGTCGGCCGTGGCGAACCGGGCGATGTCGAAGAAGAACGGGGACGGCACCCGCAACCCGTCGTCGGTGTCGGCGGCAGCGCCGTCGACGGCGGTGACGGCCAGGCGGCGCCGCGCGCGGCCGACCGCGGTGATCAACAACCGGCGCTCGTCGGCGATCAGGGGCGCGCGGTCCGACGCGTCGTCGCCGATTCCGGCGAGCACGTCGAGCAGCCGTTGGGTGCCCAACACCCCGCCGCGCGGAACGGTGTTGGGCCACAGTCCTTCCTGCAGCCCGGCGACGACGACGGTGTCCCAGTCCCGATCCAGCGCCTGATGCGGGCTCAGGATCGCCACGGCCTCCGCGGCCACCGCGGGTTCGGTGGCCGGGGTCGGCAGCTGCAGCCCCCAGACGTGCTCGGCCAGCCCGGCCACCGTCGCCCCGGCGGTGCGCGTCACGTACTGATCGGCGACGTCGAACAGTGCGGTGACCGCGTCCAGGTCGGCGTCGGCGCGGCGGGCGCTGTCGCCGCCGCGGTCGATCGCCGCGTCCAGTCGGCGCTGCAGCCCCGTGCGCGACCAGGCCTGCCACAGCACCGACCGCGGATCGGCGTCCGCGCGATGGCCGCCGGCCGCGGCGTCCAGGACGGCCTTGATCCGGCGCAGCGGCCGCGCGTGTGCCGGGACCAACGCCTCCGGGATGCCGTGGCGCAGCGCCGCGACGAGCAGTTCGCCGAAGTCGGCCGTGCCGGTCGACTGCCGCCGCAGCGCCCGGCGCAACTGCCGCAGCGACACCGGGTCCACCCGGCCGATGGGGCCGGTCAACAGCGCGTGGGCCCGTTCGGCGGTCAGCCCGGCCACCGTGGCCTCGAGCACCGTCAGCAGCGCGCGCACCATCGCGTTGTGCGCCAGCGGTGGATGCGCGGCCGGGGCGGCCACCGGAACCCCCGCGGTGCGCAGGATGCGCGGCAGCGCGGCACCGATGCCCGACACGGACCGCACCAGCACGGCCATCTGCGACCAGGGCACGCCCTCGATCAGGTGGGCGCGGCGCAGAGTGTCGGCGATCAGCGTGGCCTCGGCGTGTTCGGAGGCGACCAGCGTGGCGGTCACGATCCCGGATTCGGTGCGAGCGCCGCGGACCTGACGCGCCGGGCCGACGCCGGGCAGCGCCGCGGCCAGACCGGTCAGCACCGCGGCGACGGACTCGCTGCAGCGGTGCGAGTCCCGCAGCGTCACCGCCGGCCAGTCCTCGGCGAGCAACAACCCAGGGTCCGCGCCGCGGAACCCGAACGCGGCCTGGTTCGGGTCTCCGGTGATGACGGCCAGATCCGTTCCCGCAACCAGCATCCGGACCAGCCGCGCGGTCTGCGGGTCGAGGTGCTGGGCGTCGTCGACCAACAGCACCCGGATCCGCGCGCGTTCGGCGGCCAGCAGTTCCGGGTCCGAGCCGAAGGCCTCGAGCGCCGCACCGACGAGTTCGGCCGCGCCCAGGGCCGGCACGCTGGCCTGCGGCGCCGCCGTCCCGACGGCGGAGCGCAGCAGCATCACCTGTTCGTACTGCTGCGCGAACCGGCCCGCCGCGGTCCACTCGGGCCGCCGCGCGGAGCGGCCGAGCCGCTGCAACCGCAGCGGGTCGATGCCGCGCTCGGTGCACCGGGCCAGCAGATCGCGAAGTTCGGTGGCGAACCCGGCGGTGCCGAGCGCGGCATGCAACTCGGGCGGCCAGTACGCGGCGCCGTCCTCGAGGTCACCGGCGAGCAGTTCGCGGATCACGCCGTCCTGCTCGGCACTGGTGATCAGCCGCGGCGGCGGGTCACCGACCCGCTGGGCGGCCGCCCGCAGCACCCCGAATGCGTAGGCGTGCACCGAACGCACCAGCGGCTGGCGCACCGCAGCCCGGCCGGGCCCCAACCGCCCGGCGGTCAGCAACGCGGTGGTCAACGCGCTGCGGGTGCGCCGGCTGATCCGCCCCGAACCGGTGAGGAACAGAACCGATTCCGGATCCGTGCCGGCGGCGATCCGGGCGGTGGCCACGTCCACCAGCAGGCTCGACGTCCCGGTGCCGGCCCCGCCCAGCACGCGGACGGTGCCCCGCCGGGCCGGGTCGAGAAGTTCGGCGGCGGCGGGGTCCCAGCACCGCGCGCCCGGCAGCGCGGACGTCGCGGCGGCGGTGTGCGGTGTGGCCATGTCCGGAATGACATCACGGGGGTACGACAATCGCCGGTAGCTGCCGGCCTGGCACCATCGGGGGCGTGCCCTCACCTCTTCATGTGCACCGCTACGGCCCGGACGGACCGCCGCGGGTGCTCGCCCTCCACGGCCTCACCGGTCACGGTCGACGCTGGCAGCACCTGGCCGCCGACCACCTGCCGGGGGTCACGGTCGCCGCACCGGACCTGATCGGGCACGGCCGCTCGAGTTGGGCGGCCCCCTGGACGATCGACGCGAACGTGGCTGCGCTGGCCGCCCTGCTCGACCGGGAGGCGGCCGACCCCGTTGTGCTGGTGGCGCATTCGTTCGGGGCCGCCATCGCGTTGGCGCTGGCCGCGGCCCGGCCCGAGCTGGTCTCGGCGCTGATCCTGCTGGATCCCGCGGTCGGACTCGACGGCGACTGGATGCGCGAGATCGCCGAGGCGATGTTCGCCGATCCCGACTACACCGACCGCGCCGAGGCTCGCAACGAGAAGAGCGGCGGCTCCTGGGGCGATGTCGACGATGCGCAACTCGACGCCGAGGTCGACGAGCACCTGATCACCCTGCCCAGCGGCCGGGTCGGCTGGCGGATCTGCATCCCGGCGATGCTGTCGTACTGGAGCGAGTTGGCCCGTGACGTCGTCCTGCCGACGTCGCCGGTGCCCATCACCGTGGTGCGGGCCCGCCACACCCACCCGCCCTATGTCGACGACGAGTTCATCGACAGGTTGCGGGGCGCCGGCGGCGCCGCGGTGAACCTGACCGAATTCGACTGCAACCACATGGTTCCGCATGCCAAGCCGGCCGAGACCGCCGAGCTGATCCGGGTCGCGCTGGGGACCTGAGCCATGGCGGCGGTCACCGACGAGCAGGTGGAGCGGGTTCGGGCCCTGGTGGCTTCGATCCCGGCGGGCCGGGTCGCCACCTACGGTGACATCGCCGCGGCCGCAGGGCTTTCCAGCCCGCGCATCACCGGGTGGATCATGCGCACCGACTCCGCGGATCTGCCCTGGCATCGCGTGATCGCGGCATCGGGTCGCCCGGCCGCACATCTGCGCACCCGCCAATTGGAGCTCTTGCGGGCCGAGGGCGTGCTCGCCGCAGACGGGCGGGTACGGTTGCACGGCAGCGACTCCGTGCGGCACACCTTCTAGAGTTCGAGGCGCACCAGGGCCGCGGTGCGGGCCAGCCCGGGGAAGGCCGCGGCCGTCGAGCGGGGATGCAGCGCATGAACCGCGAGTCGGAACATCAACGCGCGCAACAACATCTGCGGCCACTCCGGCAGCGCACTCCAGCGTTCGATCAAGCCGTCGTCGGCGTCGCCCCATGCCAGCGCGTCGACCACGACGACCCCGGCGGCCCACGACGGCGGGCGCCAGTACGGGGTGATGTCGGTGATTCCCGGCGCGGCGGTACCCGCGAAAAGCACTGTGCCGTAGAGGTCGCCGTGCACCAGCTGGTTCGGGCTCTTGGTGGGCCTGCGCAACTCGGCAAGCTGGTTGATCAGGTCGACCGAGCGTTGACCGTCGGCCGAACCGGGTGCCACCCGGGCCTCCGAGGGCAGCGCGTGCAGCGGCCGTTCCTCCCAGGCCGCGCGGTCGGCGGCGATGAACACGTCGACTTCGGACCAGGGCGCCACCGGCCCCTGGGTGAGGAAGCGCGGGCGCTCCAGCTTGGCGGTGGCCTCGTGCAACCGCACCGCCGCCGAGACCACCTCGTCGTGGCGGGGCTCCGGGGTGCCCGCGACAAAGGTGTCGGCGCGCCAGCCGGAGACCACGTAGCGGCCGTCGGTGGAGCGCACCGGCCGGGCCAGGCGCACCCCGTCGACGAACAACGTCTCCCGGACCTTGGCCGACCAGGCCGCGCGGGCGTGGTCGGCAACCATCGACAGCACCACCTCGCCGCTGCGCCAGCCGCCCTCCCAGCCGGGCCCCAGCGGGTCGGGGTCCACACCGCTCAGACCGAAGGCCGTCAACACATGCTGGGGCGGTCGGTCGGCAGTCACATCGTCACCCTATCGCCGGTTGCCCCCGACAGCGGCGCGCTGACCAGCTGTGTCGGGAAACTTTGCTCGGCTCAGTACATCACCATGTCGGGTTCGTACTGGCGGGCCCACGCCGCGATGCCGCCCTGCAGGTGCACGGCATCGGAGAAGCCGGCCTTCTTGACCGTCGCCAACGCCTCGGCCGAGCGCACGCCCGTCTTGCAGTACAGCACCGCCATCCGGTCCTGCGGCAGTTTCGCGAGCCCGGCACCGGAATCCAGCGTGGACTTCGGGATCAGCTCGGCGCCGGCGATATGGTTGATGTCCCACTCCACCGGCTCCCGCACGTCGACGAGCAGGATGTTCTTGCCGGCGTCGAGCAGCTCACGCAGCTGTTGCGGGGTGATCGCCGAGTCGGCGGCGGCATCGGCGGCGTCGGCCGACGCCAGCCCGCAGAACGACTCGTAATCGATCAGCCCGGTGATCTTCGGCGTCGCCGGGTCCTTGCGGATCCGGATGGTGCGGTAGCTCATCTGCAGGGCGTCGTAGATCATCACCCGCCCCAGCAGCGACTCGCCCACCCCGGTGATCAGCTTGATGGCCTCGGTTCCCATCACCGAGCCCACCGAGGCGCACAGGATGCCCAGCACGCCGCCCTCGGCGCAGGACGGCACCATGCCCGGCGGGGGCGGCTCGGGGTACAGGTCGCGGTAGTTCACCGCCTGCGGCTCGCCGTCCGGACCCGGCGGCGCGTCCTCCCAGAACACCGAGATCTGGCCCTCGAAGCGGTAGATCGAACCCCACACGTAGGGCTTGCCGGCCAGCGCGGCCGCGTCGTTGACCAGGTAGCGGGTCGCGAAGTTGTCGGTGCCGTCGAGGATCAGGTCGTACTGCGCGAACAACTCGACGGCGTTGTCGGCGCTCAGCCGGATCTCGTGCAGGTTCACCCGCACCAGCGGGTTGATCGCCAAGATGGAGTCGCGCGCGCTCTGCGCCTTCGACCGTCCGATGTCGGCGACGCCGTGGATGACCTGGCGCTGCAGATTGGACTCCTCGATGACGTCGAAGTCGACAATGCCGATGGTGCCCACGCCCGCGGCGGCCAGATACAGCAGCGTGGGCGAACCGAGCCCGCCGGCGCCCATGACCAGCACCCGGGCGTTCTTGAGCCGCTTCTGGCCGTCGACCCCGAAGTTGGGGATGATCAGATGCCGGCTGTACCGCGCGACCTCGTCGCGGGTCAGCTCGGCGGCGGGCTCCACCAGCGGCGGCAGCGTGGACACGGGCGGACTCCTCTTGCGAACGGGCTCACCCGCAATTGTGTCAAACCTCGCGGCGGTCCCCCCGGATCAGGCGATGGGATAGGGCCAGGGGTTGAACCGGCAGGTCTTGTCGTCCGGGGTGATGGAGTCCGGGTCGAACTTGGCGGCATCGGCGTTGGACGTGGAGAACGTCTGCTGCATCATGACCGGCGCCAGGGCGCCGTCCTCCTCACACGCCGAATGCTGGTGATAGCCGATCGCGTGGCCGATCTCGTGGTTGAGCAGGTACTGCCGATAGGACCCGACGTCGCCCTGGAAGGACACCGCACCGCGTACCCAGCGGGCCTCGTTGATGAACACCCGAGGTTCCCGCGGCGATCCCGGGACCGGATGGAACGCCGGGTTGTAGCAGGACGCCTCGAGTTGGATCTCGTAGCCGCAGCCGTCCCGGATGGTCATCGGCGAGGTCAGCGAGACCCGGAAGTCGGGCTCTCCGGGCGCGGCCGCGTCGACGCGCACGAAACCGAACTGCGGGTTGTGGATCCAGCTCTTCGGGTTCGCCAGCGTCTCGTCCACCATCCGGGCAAAGGCCTCGTCGCCCCCGAACGACGTGGTGTCCAGGCCGTCCTCGATCTCGACGGTGTAGCGGAACACCTTGGCGGTGCCCTCGCCGACCTGCGGAGTGGCGCCGGGCACGACGTGCCAGCTGCGGCCGCCGGCCTGGGTGAACGGCCCGCCCTCCGGGAGGATGCCGGTGGGCAGGTTGGCGTCGAACTGGGTCAGGCCCTTCGGGGGCGCGCCGACGATCGCCGTGCCGCCGGCGCCGATGGTCGGGGGTCCCTCCACGCTCTCGTGCGCGGTGGGCGTCGGGGTGGTGGTCCCGGTGACCGTTTGATAGATCACCAGCACCGTGATGACCACCAACACCGGCAGCGCGTAGGCGCGCCAACCGTAGGTCGAGACGAACCGCCCCAGCCAGGACTGCTTGGGCCAGTGCTGGTGCTCGTCGCGGTTGGAGCGGACCCGGCCGGAGTCACCGGCGAGCGGGTCGCGTTGTGCGCGCAGCGGCTCACGCCACTCGTTGCGCAGCACGGGCACACGACTTTCCCCGCGACGCCCCGGGTCGTAGGTCACCGACCCAGGATGGCACAGACCGCTGCTCAGGGGCTTTCGGCACGCCAGCACGGGCCCTGAGTGCCTTTCCGCACATCGATACCCGCGGGTAGTAATGTCGGGGCGACGAGCCACCGCTCGCCGCCCGGGTGCCAGCGTGGACCGCCACGCCGAACGGCTCGGCGTCACGACTTGAAACAGAGGACCTGATGAGCGATCTCGCCAACGCTGCCGGACGGCGAGCCGTCAGAGCGGGCAATGCAGACCGGCCGTCCGGTTCTGCAGGCACCAGCCGGCGCGGTAACCGACTTCCCCGGGACGAACGGCGGGGCCAATTGCTGGTCGCAGCCAGTGAGGTGTTCGTGGACCGCGGCTACCACGCCGCGGGCATGGACGAGATCGCCGATCGGGCCGGGGTCAGCAAGCCGGTGCTCTACCAGCACTTCGCCAGCAAGCTCGAGCTGTATCTGGCGGTCTTGGCGCGGCATGTGGAGAACCTGGTCTCCGGGGTGCGCCAAGCGCTTCGCACCACCACCGACAACCGGCAGCGGGTGCGCGCCGCGGTGCACGCCTTCTTCGATTTCATCGAGCACGACGGCCAGGGTTACCGGCTGATCTTCGAGAACGACTACACCAACGAACCGCAGGTGTCCGCCCAGGTGAAGGTCGCCACCGAGGCGTGCACCGACGCGGTGTTCGACCTGATCAGCCACGATTCGGGATTGGATCCGCACCGGGCCCGCATGATCGCCGTCGGGCTGGTCAGCATCAGCGTCGATTCCGCCCGGTACTGGTTGGACAACGAGCGCCCCATCAGCAAGGACGACGCCGTCGAGGGCACCGTTCAGTTCATCTGGGGCGGCCTGTCCCACGTGCCGCTGACGCGGACCTGAGCCGCGCGGCTCAGTCGGTTTTCGGCGGGGTGACCGGACCGGCGCCGACCCCGAACCCGACCCGGCGGGCATCGGCCGGGCCCAGCTCCACGTAGGCGACGCGGGCGCTCTGCACGAAGAACTTGCGGCCCTTGTCATCGGTGAGGCTCAGCACGCCGCCGCCGTCGCCCAGCGCGTCGGTCACCAGCTTCTCCAGCTCGGCCGCTGCCTGCGAGCTGTTGAAGACGAGCTCACGCGGACTGTCCGTGACACCGATCTTGACCTCCACGTGAGAACCCTTTCCTTGAAACCTTGACGACGTGCCGTGCCGGCACCGTGCAGCGAAATGCTCTCCAGCAGGCTAATGCACGCGCTCGGCGTGCCGCCGCGCCAGGCGTTCGCGGTGGGCGAAGCCCCCGGAGCGATCGGTCTGACCTGGCTCGATGAAGATCCGCCGGATCCCGACACGCCCGGTCCGGTGCCCCCGTCGCAGGCCTGCGGGCCGATACCATCCGTGAAGGATGTGACGGGAGTGATCAAAGTGAACTGGTGCCTACGACGGGTGACGCGATGAACAAGCCCTACTGGAGCGGTGGCCGTTCGCGCGGCGGGAACACCTACGCCGACGACGCCGACCAGGTCAGCCACGACGACCACGCCGGCACCGGCGACACCGGCGCCCCGTCTCACGCGACCTCGTCATATGAGAGTTCGTCCTACGGGAGCTCGTCTTACGGCAGCTCGTCGTACGAGCGCCCGTCCTACGCGAGCGCGTCCTACGGGGAATCGCCCCCCGGCGGTTCCTCCTACCAGAGCCACTCCTACGGCAGCGACTACGACACCGGCGACACCGAACTGCTGGACTACGAGGGCTACCCCGGATCCGAGGACGACGAGGACTACGGGGCCTATGAGTACCGCGACACCCGCTGGCGCTGGATCGCCGGCGCGGCGGCGGCCGTGCTGTTCATCGCAGTGGTGGCAATCGCCACCGTGCTGGGCAACGACAGTGCCACCTCTACGTCCTCGACCGAGGCGGCCACCGACACCACCGCGCCCGTCCAGGACGCCGCCCCCAGCACCGCGCCACGCACCGTGATCGCGACCCCGGGCGCGGAGCTGGCGCCCGAGACCGTCGTCACCGTCACGCCGACGCCGACGGCGGTGCATCCCGCACCGGAGCCGCCGCCCCCGCCGGTCGAGGTGCCCGCCCCCGACCGCACCATCACCTACACCGTGACCGGGGAACGCCAGCTGTTCGACGTGGTGACCATCATCTACACCGATGAGCAGGGCTTCCCGCGCACCGAGATCAACGCCGCACTGCCCTGGACGCGGACGGTCGCGCTCAACCCGGGCGTGCAGACACAGTCGGTGACCGCGACCAGCGTCACCGGCAGGCTGAACTGCTCGATCACCGACGGCAACGGCGAGACCCTGCTCGCTCAGAACAACAACACCCTGATTACGACCTGCACCCGATAGGGGTCAGGCCAGCCCGAGCTGCGCCATCCGCTCGGCGTGGGTGCGCTGCAACCGGTCGAAGAACGCCGTGAGCTGACCCAACCCGTCGGTCCCGGTGACCACCAGGTCGACGAGTTCGTCGTGGTCGGCCAGCACGTACTGCGCCTGGGTGATCGCCTCGCCGAGCAACCGGCGCGACCACAGCGCCAGCCGACTGCGATGCATGTCGCTGGCCTCGACGGCCTCGCGCACCTCGGCGACGACGAACTGGGAGTGGCCGGTCTCGGCGAGCACCCCGCGCACGACGTCAGCCACCTCGGCGGGGAGCACGTCGGCGATCTCGAGGTAGAAGTCCGCCGCCAGCGCGTCGCCCACATAGGTCTTCACCAACGCCTCCAGCCACGTGCTGGGCGTCGTCAGGCTGTGGTAGTCCTCCAGCGTCGAGGCGTACTCCGACATGGCGGACATGACGTCAACGCCCCTGTCCTCCAAGGCATTCCGCAGCAGCTCGTAGTGCCCCATCTCGGCGGCGGCCATGGCCGCCATGTTGATCCGGCCGGTCAGATCCGGCGCCATCCGGGCCTCTTCGGTGAGCCGGTAGAAGGCCGCGACCTCGCCGTAGGCCAACAACGCGAAGAGCTTGTCGACGCCGGGGTGATCGGGGGAAATCTTCGATGCTCGCGCCTGCTGGCCGGCCGCGGGCTGCGTCGAACTCATGGGGGTCACTGTATCGGCCCCCGAGCGCCGGGTAGCGCGCCGGACCAGCGGCTGCGGCGCGAGCCGCTACAATGGCCAACGTTGGGCGTGTTTTCACACCCGGCATGGAAATGTGCGTGCACGTGCATGGCCCGCCTTCGGGAGCTGGGCCCGGCGAATTCGGTGTCGCGAGATACCGGGGTTTGTTTCTCTACGACTCGTGCGCGCGGACTACGCGACGAGAACCAGAGACGAGTAGAGCCTCGGAAAATTTGACTCGCAACCGACATCGAAAGGTTCGACCCCTACCTCATGACCGTTGACACCCAGGTAGACAGCACCGACACCACCACGCCCACCGGCCCCAGCTTCGCCGAACTCGGCGTCCGCGACGAGATTGTGCGCGCGCTGGCCGAACAGGGCATCGAGCACCCGTTCGCCATCCAGGAACTGACCCTGCCGCTGGCGTTGGCCGGCGACGACCTCATCGGGCAGGCCCGCACCGGCATGGGCAAGACCTACGCCTTCGGCGTACCGCTGCTCAACCGCGTCACCACTGACACCGAACGGCCGCTGGCCGGCGCCCCGCGCGCCCTCATCGTCGTCCCCACCCGCGAGCTGTGCCTGCAGGTCTTCGGCGACCTCGCCGGCGCCGCCAAGTACCTGACCGCCGACGGCGACCGGAAGCTCTCGGTGGTGTCCATCTACGGCGGACGGCCCTACGAGCCGCAGATCGAGTCGCTGCGCGCCGGCGCCGACGTCGTCGTCGGGACCCCCGGACGGCTGCTCGACCTTGCCCAGCAGGGGCACCTCCAGCTCGGCGGGCTCTCGGTGCTGGTGCTCGACGAGGCCGACGAGATGCTCGACCTCGGCTTCCTGCCCGACATCGAGCGCATCCTGCGGCTGACCCCCGACACGCGGCAGGCCATGCTGTTCTCGGCCACCATGCCGGATCCGATCATCACGCTGGCGCGGACGTTCATGAACCAGCCCACCCACATCCGCGCCGAGTCCCCGCAGTCCTCGCAGACCCACGACAGCACCGAGCAGTTCGTCTACCGCGCGCACGCGCTGGACAAGGTCGAGATGGTCGCCCGCATCCTGCAGGCCGAGGGCCGCGGCGCCACCATGATCTTCACCCGCACGAAGCGCACCGCGCAGAAGGTTGCCGACGAGCTCGCCGAACGCGGCTTCAAGGTCGGCGCCGTACACGGTGACCTCGGGCAGATCGCCCGGGAAAAGGCGCTCAAGGCGTTCCGCGCCGGAGACGTCGACGTGCTGGTGGCCACCGACGTCGCCGCCCGCGGCATCGACATCGACGACATCACCCACGTCATCAACTACCAGATCCCCGACGACGAGCAGGCCTACGTGCACCGCATCGGCCGCACCGGCCGGGCCGGCAAGACCGGTATCGCCGTCACGCTGGTCGACTGGGACGAGCTGCCCCGCTGGGAGATGATCGACAAGGCCCTCGGCCTGGACAACCCCGAGCCCGCCGAGACTTACTCGAGTTCACCGCATCTGTTCGCGGAGCTGAACATCCCCGCCGATGCGACCGGCAGCGTGGGTGCGCCGGCGCGCCGGGAAAGCAAGCGCCCGGCCCGCACTGAGCGCGGCGTCGAGAAGGGCCCGGCCGACAAGCCGCGGCGGACCCGGGAGCGGCGGCGTACCCGCGGCGGCCGGGCCGAGTCCAACGGCACCGACGCCGCGACCACCGACGCCCCCACCAGCGGGACCGCCGACACCCCGACCGGCGAGACCGCCGAGCCCACCCGGTCCCCCCGCCGTCGTCGGCGCCGCGGACCGCGCAAGCCCGCCGCCGAATCGGCCACCAACGCCGGCTGAACCGACCAGCCATGGTCAAACCGGAGCGTCGGACCCGCACCGACGTCGCGGTCGCGCTGGCCATCGCGGCCGTGGTGGCCGTCGCGGCGGTCACCATCTGGTGGACCAGTGACGCGCGGACCACACTGAGTCGGCCGGCGGACACGCCGTCCAAGAGCATCCCGCCCGCCGACGGGGTGCCCGCCGACCTCCAGCAGTTGTGGAGCGCGCCGAGTCCGGCGACGACCCTGCCGGTGGTCGCCAGCGGCACCGTGGTCACCGGGGACGGCAGCACCGTCGACGGCCGCGACCCGATCACCGGCGAGGCCCGCTGGAGCTACGCGCGCGACCTCCCGCTGTGCGGCGTGACCTGGGTGTACCAGTACGCCGTCGCGGTGTATCCGGACATCCGGGGCTGCGGACAGGTCAGCACCGTCGACTCGTCGACCGGCCGGCGCGGGCCAGCCCGCACCGGGTACGCCGACGACCGAGTGCAGTTGTCCTCCGACGGCACCGTGGTGCTCTCGACCGGGACGACGCGGCTGGAGCTGTGGCGCTCCGACATGGTCCGGGTGATCGGATTCGGTGAGGTCGACGCCCGGGTCAAGCCCAATCAGACCGGGCTGGGCCAGGGCTGCGCCATCACCTCGGCGGCGGCCAGCGCGCTGGCGGTGTCCCTGCTGCAGGCCTGTCCCGGCGAGGTGGACGTCCGGCTGACGCTGCTGCGGCCCGCCGACGAGGACGACGAGCCCACCCAGCGCGACGTCCCGCAGCCCGGCGTCGCGCCCGATTCGACTGCCCGGGTGCTGGTGGTCTCGGACACCGTCACCGCGGTGTACCTGCCCACCCCGACGCCGCGGGTGTCGGTCGTGGACCAGAACGGCGCCGAGTTGTCGAGCACGCCGTTGCCCGCGGCGCCGTCCGCGGCCGACCCGGCGAACACGGTGACCCGCGCCGGCGACCTGATCAGCTGGTGGACCGGGGACGCCGTGATGTTGTTCAACGCCGATCAGCTGACCCACAAGTTCACCGTCGAGGCCGCCGATGGGGCCGTCCCGCTGGGGCCCGCGGCCATGATGGCCGACCGGCTGCTGATCCCGGTCACCGGCGGAGTCGGCGTCTACGACCCCGAGACCGGGGAACTCGAGCGCGTCATCGAGGTGCAGCGCCCCGCGATGGATTCCGGGGTCGCGGTGATCGTCCCCACCGTGGTGGGCCCGACCCTGCTCGAACAACGCGGCCGCACGGTGGTCGCCCTCGGCGCCCGCCCGTAGCGCCGGGGCTCAGACCTCCGGAGTGAACGTCGCGAGCGGTTTGCCCGTCTTCCAGTGTTTGAGCAGCGCCGCGGCCAGCTCGCGGTAGGCCAGCGCACCTTTGTTCTTTCGGCCGGCGAGCACCGACGAGCCCGCGGCGGTGGCCTCGGCGAACCGCACCGTCCGGGGAATCGGCGGCGACAGCACCGGCAGCCCGTACCGGTCGACCACGTCGAAGAGCACGTCGCGGCTGTGCGTGGTGCGCGCGTCGTAGAGGGTCGGCAGCGCGCCGAGCATGCTCAGGTCCGGGTTGGTGATCTGCTGCACGTCGGTAACGGTGCGCAGGAACTGGCCCACCCCGCGGTGCGCCAGCGTCTCGCACTGCAGCGGGACGATGACCTCGTCGGCCGCGGTCAGACCGTTGAGCGTGAGCACCCCCAACGACGGCGGGCAGTCGATGATCACCACGTCGAAATCGTCGGCGACCTTGGCCAGCGCCCGCTTCAGGGCGTATTCGCGGCCGGCCCGCATCAGCAGCATGGCCTCCGCCCCGGCCAGGTCGATGTTCGCGGGCAGCAGCGTCATCCCCTCGGCGGTCTGCACCAGCGCGGCCGTCGGCTCGACCTCGCCCAGCAGGACCTCGTGCACCGAGACCGGCAGCTTGTCGGGGTCCTGGCCCAGCGAGAACGTCAGACAGCCCTGCGGATCGAGATCGACCAGCAACACCCGCTTGCCGGCCTCGACCAGCGCGGCGCCCAGCGACGCCACGGTCGTCGTCTTCGCCACCCCACCCTTTTGGTTGGCCACTGCCAATACCTGCGTCCCCACGTCGTCCATCCTGTCATGCCCGCGCGCGGTGCACCGGGACCACGCGGGCGCCGACGCCGCCTCGTCGGGCAGAATCGAAACCCGTGAGTGTCGGTGAGCATCGGCTGATCCTGCTGCGCCACGGCGAGACCGAGTGGTCGCTGTCGGGGCAGCACACCAGCACCACCGACCTCGAACTCACCGCGCACGGCCGCGAGCAGGCCCAGCTGGCAGCGCTGGCCCTGGCGCACCTGGAGTTGCGCGACGCGCTCGTGTTCAGCAGTCCGCGGCGGCGCGCCCTGGCCACCGCCGAACTGGCGGGGTTGGCGGTGCACGAGGTGATGCCCGGCCTGGCCGAGTGGGATTACGGCGACTACGAGGGCCTGACCACCCGGGAGATCCGGCGGCAGCGCCCCGGCTGGCTGCTGTGGACCCACGGTTGCCCCGGCGGCGAATCGGTGGACCAGGTCAGCGCGCGGGCCGACCGGGCGATCGAACTGGCTCTGGAGCACCTCGGCGGGCACGACGTGGTGTTCGTCGGCCACGGCCACTTCTCCCGCTCGGTGGTGACCCGCTGGGTCGAGCAGCCGCTGAGCGAGGGGGCCCGCTACGGTTTCGGGCCGGCCGCGCTGGCGGTGTGCGGCTTCGATTACGGCCTGCGCCAGCTGAAGTCGCTGGGGTTGACGGCTCATCGCGAACTCAGGACGCCGTGACCGCCCGGCGTGATGACCCGTCCTTCGTGCTGAGCGGGCCGGCGGACACGGTGATCGCGCACGGCACCCGCACCGCCTTCGACAGCGTCGCGGGGGCCCGGTCGGCGCTGGAACGCGGTGAGGTACCGATCGTGGTGGGCGCCTTGCCCTTCGACGTCGGCACCGTGGCCGCCCTGCACGCGCCCGAGGAGCTGCACCGCGGCCCGCGGCCCGCGCCGCCGGCCCGCACGCTGCCGCGGGTCACCGAGATCCTCGCGCGGCCCGACCTGGCGACGCACCGGGACCGGGTGGCCACCGCGGTGGCCCGGCTGCGCGCCCCCGGCGCCGAGCTGCACAAGGTGGTGCTGGCCCGGTCGCTGCAGCTGCACGCGGACGGCCCGTGGGATGCCCAGACCGTGCTGCACCGGCTGCTCACCGCCGACCCCGGCGCGTACGGGTATCTGGTGGATCTGTCCCCGGCCGGGCGCGGGTACGACGGCGCGGTGCTGGTGGGCGCCTCCCCCGAGCTGCTGGTGGCGCGCTCCGGGGACCGCGTGACGTGTCGGCCGTTCGCCGGCTCCGCGCCGCGCTCGGCCGACCCGGACGTCGATCGCGCCAACGGCCGCGCGCTGGCCGAGTCGGCGAAGAACCGCCACGAACACCAGCTGGTGATCGACGTCATGCGCGCGGCGCTGGAACCGTTGTGCGTGGACCTGCAGATCGCCGACGCACCGGAGTTGCACCACACCGATGCGCTGTGGCACCTGAACACCCCGATTTCGGCGCGGCTGCGCGAAAGTAGCACCACCGCAATCGATCTCGCCCTCGCACTGCAGCCCACCCCGGCCGTCGGCGGGGTGCCCACCGCGGCGGCGACCGCCCTGATCGGCGAGATCGAGGGCGACCGCGGGTTCTATGCCGGCGCGGCCGGCTGGTGCGACGCGCGCGGGGACGGCCGCTGGGTGGTCTCGATCCGCTGCGCCCAACTCTCGGCGGACCGGCGCAGCGCGCTGGCCCACTCCGGCGGCGGCATCGTCGCCGAATCCGACCCCGACGACGAGGTCGCCGAGACCACCACGAAATTCAAGACCATCCTGACCGGATTGGGAGAGACGCCATGACCCACCGCATCCGACGGGCCGAGCCCGCCGACGTCGCCGCGATCACGGCCATGGTGCACGAACTGGCCGCCTTCGAACACGCCGCCGACGAGTGCACGGTCACCGAGGCGCAGCTGCACGCGGCGCTGTTCGGCGACGAGCCAGTCGCCCACGGGCACGTCGTGGAGGTCGACGGGGAACCCGCGGCCATCGCGGTGTGGTTCGTGAACTTCTCCACCTGGGACGGGGTCGGCGGCATCCACCTCGAGGACCTGTACGTGCGGCCGGCCTACCGGCGCCGCGGGCTGGCCCGCGCGCTGTTGTCGACGCTGGCCGCCGAATGCGTCGCGCGCGGCTACACCCGGCTGTCGTGGGCGGTGCTGAACTGGAACGTCGACGCCATCGCGCTGTACGACGACGTCGGCGGCCAGCCCCAGACGGAGTGGACCGGCTACCGGGTCTCCGGCGCCGAGCTGCAGCGGCTCGCCGGCGCCTGAGGACCGGCGATCAGCCGCGGGGTGCGGCCGCCCACTGCAGCGCCGTCGGGCTGAACAGTAGGCCCAGCACCGTCACCGCCACCGCCGCCACCAACACGCCGTAGACCACCTGGTGGGAGCTGAACACATACCAGGCCACCGGGAGCAACAGCAGGTTGACGAACACCGCGATGCCGCGCCCCCAGCGCCGGTCGGTCACCAGGGCCCACCCGCCGGCGAGCACGCCGAGGCCCATGATGGTGAACCACGCGGCGGTGCCGTAGGCGTTGAAGCCGTCGGCGTGCTTGTCGGTTCCGCCGCTGGCCAGCACCGCCAGCACCACCGCGGTGACCAGCGCGACGATCCCCTCGGCCACCACGATGAACCCGGCGTAGCGCACCGCGGGCGGCTGGGTCACGAGCCGATCCTGTCGGCGAGGTACCGCACGGCGAATTCGTAGCCCAGCGGCCCGGCCCCGGCGATCACGGCGTCGGCGACCGCCGACACATAGGAGTGGTGCCGGAACGCCTCCCGGCGCGCGACGTTGCTCAGATGCACCTCGACCACCGGCAATTCGACGCCCGCCAACGCGTCCGGGATCGCCACCGAGGTGTGCGAGTAGGCGGCCGGGTTCACGATGATGCCGACGCAGTCCTCGCGCGCGAGGTGGATGGCGTCGATGAGGTCGCCCTCGTGGTTGCTCTGCACCGCGCGCAGGTCGAAGCCGAACTCGGCGGCCACCGAGCGGGTGCTCTTTTCGATCTGGGCCAGCGTGGTCGATCCGTAGATCTCCGGCTGACGGGACCCCAACAGGTTCAGGTTCGGCCCGTTGAGCAGCAGCAGACGGCGTTCGGTCATTCACCTACGGTACCGAGACCCCACGCCGCGGCCTACCGCGCCGGGCCCGGGCAAGTCGCTACTCGGCGTCGCCGGCGTGGATATCCGAGGGGTGCACCGCCAGCGGCGTGACGTGGATGTCCATGTAGGGGAACAGTGGCAGACCGGAAAGGATCTGGTGCAGTTCGTCATTGGACTCGACGTCGAACACCGAGTAGTTGGCGTACTCCCCCACCACCCGCCAGATGTGCGGCCACTTGCCGGCCCGTTGCAGATCCTGGGAGTACCGCTTCTCCCGGTTGACCAGATCGCTGCGCCGTTGCGGATCCATGTCGTCGGGGATCCGCACGTCCATTCGTACGTGGTAGAGCATGTCAGGCCGGCACCGGGTCGAGGACGAAGTTGTAGGTCATGGTCTCCGAGCCGGCGGGACCGGGCTGCGGGTCGAGCATCAGCTCCGGCTTGACCGCGCTGGCGATGTCGTCTTCGTTGTGCGGGTCACCGGGGAAGTACAGCTGCGCGGTGATCGATTCGTGGCCCGGCGCCGACACCTTCACATGCAGGTGCGCCGGGCGCCAGGCGTGCCAGCCCGCCGCGGCGATCAGCTTGCCGCAGGACCCGTCGGTGGGGATCTGATAGGGCGCGGGCCGGACGGTGGTGATCTGGAAGTTGCCGTCCGGGCCGGTGGTGAAGGTGCCGCGCAGATTCCATTCGGGCAGCCCGGGGGCGAACTGCGAATAGAAGCCGTCGGCGTCGGCGTGCCACAGTTCGACCTTGCCCGCCAACGGCTTTCCATCGGTGGAGGTGATCCGGCCGTCCCAGACCAGCGGCGTGCCGGCCTCGTTCTCGCGCATCGGCATGGTGCCGACGGCGCCGAGGTCCGGTGAGTCCGGTACATAATAGGGGCCCTCGATGCTGCCCTTGCTGCCGTTCCGGTGGTCGGTGGCCACCTCCTCGACGACGTGCTCGACCCAGACGTCGAGGAACAACGGCCACTCCCCGTCCTTGCCGACGTTGATCAGCCACGCCTTCAGGGCGTTGTACTCGTCGTAGCTGACCCGGTGCTTGCGGATGGTGGCGTGCACCGCGTCAAGCACCTCGCGGGCCAGCAGGTCGACCCGTTCGGCGGGGGTGTCCTTGACGGCCTCGAACGGGGACTTGTCGGCGTGGAAGCGTTCGGTGGCCGAGGCTCCCGAGGCCGCCGCCGTGGCGTGTTCGGCCGGGCTCTCCATGGTGGTCATTGTTGTTCTCCTTGGTGAAATGTCGTGATCGACAGGGCTGTTCAGTTGTCGGTGCGATACCGGGTGAGCTTGTCGGGGTCCAGGTCGACGCCGAGTCCGACGCCGAAGGGCACGCGCAGCACGCCGTCGCTGATCCGCAGCGGCTCGGCGAGCAGGTCATCGGACATGTCCAGGAAGTTCGACAGCTCGCCGGCGCGCCGGGAGGTCAGCGCGTGGGCGGCGCCGAAGGTGACGGCGCAGGCGGTGCCGAGCTGGCCGTCGATCTGGTTGCCCATCACCACCTCCAGGCCGAGGCCCTCGGCGAGGTGATGCACCCGTGTCGAGCCGGTGAACCCGGTGCGCGCGGTCTTGATGCTGATCGCGGTCGCCGAACCGCCGAGCACCTCGCGGGTGACGTCGGCCGGGGTGGGCACCGATTCGTCGGCGATGAAGGGGACGTCGAGCTTGTCGACCAGCCAGCGCCGGCCCAGCACGTCGTCGGCCGGGTTGAGTTCCTCGGCGAACAGCAGTTCCAGGTCGGCCATCTGCTTCATCGCCTGCAGCGACTCGGCGGCCGTCCAGCCGCGGTTGCCGTCGACGTAGAGTTCGATGGTGTCGCCGAACCGCTCGCGCAGCGCGCGCACGACGGCGGTGTCCAGCTGCACCGGCCGGCGACCGACCTTGACCTTGAACGTCGAGATCCCGTACTGCTCAAGCATTTTCTCCGCCTCGGCCACCATGGCCGCGGGCTCGTCGAAGCCGAGCATGTGGCTGACCCGCATCCGGTCGGTGAAGCCGCCCAGCAGGTCGGAGACCGGCAGGCCCAGGGTGCGGCCCAGCGCGTCCCAGATCGCCATGTCGATGGCGGCCTTGGCGGTGGGGTTGCCGACGGTGCGCGCCAGCCGCGCGTGCACGACCTCGCGCTCGGTCAGCCGCAGCCCCACCAGTTGCGGGGTGAACACGCCGGAGATGACGGCCACGATGCCGGCCTGGGTCTCGCCGTAGGTGAACGGCCGCGGCGGCGCCTCGGCGATGCCGACAATGCCGTCGTCGGTGTGCACCCGGACCAGGACGTGTTCGGCGGTGTGCACCTCGCCGGAGGCGAACTTCAGTGGTTTGGTGTAGGGAATGGCGAACGGAATCGCCTCGACCGCAGTGATTTTCATTCACATCTCCTTCGCGAGGGCAGAGGGAGCCAGGGCAGCGGTCAGCACGTCGACCACCGAGTGCACCAGCGGGTTCTCGGTCCCGCGGCGCCAGGCCAGGGCCAGCTCGATGGTGCCGCCGTCGACCAGATCGCGGAACACGACACCGTCGAGCGGCAGCGCGCGCACCGATTGCGGCACCACCGCCACCCCCAGGCCCGCGGCCACCAGGGCCAGCAGGACCGCGGTGCCGGATACCGCGTGTTCGCGGCGTGGCACGAACCCGGCCGCCCGGCAGCTGCGCAGCACCGCGTCGTTGACCGCGGATTCGCGGCTGGCGTAGGCCACGAACGGCTCGTTGCGCAGGTCCGCCATCGACACCACCGGCTCCACGGCCAGGCGGTGGTCGACCGAGACGGCCAGCACCAGCGACTCGACGTCGATGGTGCGCATCTCGATGTCCTCACCGACCGCCGGCGGCCGGAGCACGCCGAGATCCATGGCGTCGGTGCGCAGCGCGTCGCACTGCGCCGGCGTCAGCAAGTCGGCCTGGATTTCGACGGCGGCGTCGGGAAGTTCGCGTTTGACGACCCGTGCAATGCGCGGCAGGTGTGAGAAGGCCGCGGTGCCGGTCAGGCCGAGCCTCAGCAGGCCGCTGCGGCCGGCCGCGATGCGCCGCACGCCGCGCTCGGCGTCCTCGACGCCGGCCAGGATGCGGTCCGCCTCACCGCGCAGGAACTCCCCGGCCGGGGTCAGCGACACCTGCCGGGTGGTCCGGTTGAACAGGGTGACGTCCAGCTCGGCCTCGAGTTGCCGGATCGCATACGACAGCGCCGGCTGCGCGACGTGCAGCCGCTCGGCGGCCTGGCCGAAATGGCAGGTCTCGGCCACGGCGGCGAAGTAGCGAAGGTGCCTCAGCTCCATGGCGGTCGCGTCGTCCGTTCTGTGCTCGGGGGTGCCTGTGATGGGTGACACATTCGACGGTAGACCCTCGATCCATAGAGAACAAGGACTTACTTCGTGATGAATAATCGATGCTGTTTATCAATCAATGCCTAGGTTGGGACTAGCACTATGCCTAGTGTGATCGCCGCCACTGCCTGTGACAGTCGTAGGCAAGGAACTATCTCGGCCGCGAGTTTCGCCCGCGCCCCAGCCGACCACGGAGGCCCCGATGACGACTTCTCTGCCGCGGACATCCGCGCCCACCCGCCCCACCGACCGCACCCACCTCGACGAGGTCCTCGCCGACGCGGTGATTGAGGACCGCGCGGCCGGCGTGTACCGGGCGAACCGTCGGATCTTCACCGACGAGGAGATCTTCGAGCTGGAGATGCGCCACATCTTCGAGGGCAACTGGGTGTATCTGGCCCACGAATCGCAGGTGCCGAACCCGGGCGACTACTTCACCACCTACATCGGGCGCCAACCGGTGGTGATCAGCCGCGACCGCAACGGCGCATTGCACTGCCTGATCAACGCGTGCTCGCACCGCGGTGCCATGCTGTGCCGGCGCAAGACCGACAACCGCCCCACCTTCACCTGCCCGTTCCACGGCTGGACGTTCCGCAACGACGGCGCGCTGCTGAAGGTCAAGGACCCCGACGGCGCCGGCTACCCGGACTCTTTCAACAAGGACGGCTCCCACGACCTGACCCGGGTCAAGATGGACAGCTACCGCGGCTTCCTGTTCGGCAGCATCAACGACGACGTCCTGCCCCTCGAGCAGCACCTGGGTGACACCACCAAGGTGATCGACATGTTGGTCGACCAATCCCCCGACGGCCTGGAGGTGGTGCCCGGCGCCTCGACCTACACCTACGACGCCAACTGGAAGGTGCAGGCGGAGAACGGCGCCGACGGCTATCACGTCTCGGCCGTGCACTGGAACTATGCGGCCACCACCAGTCGGCGCGGCACCGGGGAGTCCACCAACGTCACCAAGACCCTCGATGCCGGCGGCTGGGGCAAGTCCGGAGGCGGCTATTGGTCCTTCCCGCACGGGCACCTGTGCCTGTGGACCTACGCCGCCAACCCGCAGGATCGCCCGCTGTGGGACCGCCTCGACGAACTCAAGGCCACCTACGGCCAGGCCAAGGGCGAGTTCATGGTCAAGGGTTCGCGCAACCTGTGCCTGTATCCCAACGTGTACCTGATGGATCAGTTCTCCACGCAGATCCGGCATTTCCGGCCGATCTCGCCGGACAAGACCGAGGTCACCATCTACTGCATCGCGCCCAAGGGGGAAAGCCCGGCCGCCCGGGCCAACCGGATCCGCCAATACGAGGACTTCTTCAACGCCTCGGGCATGGCGACCCCCGACGACCTCGAGGAGTTCCGGTCCACGCAGTTGACCTTCCGGGCCACCAAGGCCCGCTGGAACGACATGAGCCGCGGCGCCAACCACTGGCTCAACGGCCCCAACGACCTGGCCACCGATCTCGGCATGCACGGCGTCATCTCCTCGGGCGTCAAGAACGAGGACGAGGGCCTCTACCCGGTACAACACGGCTATTGGCTCGACACCATGCGCGCCGCCCTGGCCGCCGAGACCCACACCGACTGAAAGGAGAGCCCGCGATGACCGCCACCACGCCGCCCGCAACAACGCCGCCCGCCACCGCCGGTGCCACGATCACCCAGAACGCCATCGAACAGTTCCTCTACCGCGAAGCCCGCTACCTCGATGACCGCGAATTCGAGAAATGGCTGGACTGCTACGCCGACGACGTCGAATTCTGGATGCCGTCGTGGCGCGACGACGAGATGCTCTCGGCGGACCCCAACACCGAGGTCTCGCTGATGTACTACCCCAACAAGGGCGGCCTGACCGACCGGGTGTTCCGCATCCGCACCGAACGCTCCAGTGCCACCTCACTTCCCGAGGCCCGCACCAGCCACAACATCAGCAATGTCGAGGTCATCGAACGCCGCGGCGACCTGGTGGACATCCGCTTCAACTGGCACACCATGTATTTCCGCTACAACACCGTCGACCCCTACTACGGCACCTCGTTCTACACCATCGACTTCGCCGGCGAACAGCCACTGATCCGCCGCAAGACCGTCGTCCTCAAGAACGACTACATCCACCACGTACTCGACATTTACCACATCTGAGGCTGGGCTCGTGACCGCTGTGCAGGCACCTCCGGTGCCCGAAACCCATTCCGTCGCCCTGACCTTCGAGGACGGCGTCACCCGGTTCATCACCGGCCGGGACGACCAGACCGTCGCCGAGGCGTCCTACCGGGCGAAGATCAACATCCCCCTGGACTGCCGCGACGGCGCCTGCGGCACGTGCAAGGCGCTCTGTGAATCCGGCCGTTACGACGCGGGCACCTACATCGAGGACGCCCTGTCGCCAGACGAGGCCGAGGCCGGCTACGTGTTGCCGTGCGTAATGAAGCCGAAGTCGGATCTGGTGCTCAGGATCGCCAGCACCTCCGAGGTGGCCAAGACCGCCGCGGCCACCTACGTCAGCACCATCACCGCGCTGACCCGGTTGTCGTCGACCACCGTGGCCTTCAGCGTCGAGATTCCCAACCGCGACGAATTGGTTTTCCTCCCAGGCCAATACGTCAACATCAAGGTTCCGGGCACCGACGAGACCCGGTCCTACTCCTTCAGCAGCGCCCCCGACGAGAAGACGCTGAGCTTCCTGGTCAAACTCACGCCCGGCGGCGCCATGTCGACCTATCTGGAGCACCGCGCCGCCGTCGGCGATCAACTGACCTTCACCGGTCCCAACGGCAGCTTCTTCCTCCGCGAGGGCGAGGGACCCGCGCTGCTGTTGGCCGGGGGCACCGGACTGGCCCCCATCCTGTCGATCCTGCGGACACTGCGCGCCGGCAGCCCCCGCCCCCTGCACCTCATCTACGGCGTCAGCACCGACGAAGACGCCGTGGAACTCGACACCATCGCCCAACTCGCCACCGAACTGGGCGATTTCAGCTGGGACTACTGCGTCTCCGACGAGAACAGCACCGCGACCCACAAGGGCTACGTCACCGCCCTGATGACCCGCGAACATCTGCACGACGGCGACGCCTCGATCTACCTGTGCGGCCCGCCCCCGATGGTCGAATCGGTCCGCCAGCACGTCGAGGCCACCGGCGTCCGGCCCACCGGCTTCTACTACGAGAAGTTCGCGCTGGCGCACGGCGGCGCCGGCGAATCCCGCTCCCCCGCCGCGGAATCCGCCCCGCCGGCGCCGGCCGCGACCGTGCGCGAAGCGCTGCGGCCGGTCGGCGAGGACGGCGTCGCCCGCGCGATCGTCGGGCAGACGGTCATGGCGCCGAAATCCCTGAGCCCGCTGCCGGTCCCGCCCGCGCCCGCCGACCCGGGCGACGCGATCCGGCGCCTCTGCGGTCAGTTGCTGGTTCCCGCGGTCCGCGGCGACACCCGCGCCCTCGACGAAGACGACGCCGCCCTGCCCGCCCTCGACGGGCGCGCGGTGGCCGGCCAACCGCTGTTCGGCGCGTTCACACCCGCCGCCGCGCCCCCGGCCGAGCCCGAGCCCGAGACTGGCCCCACCGTCGCCGAGGACGGCTACCAGATCGGCGAGGAGCACCCCGAGGTGCACGAATCCGACGCGCTGTTCGAGGCGCGCCGCGCGCTCGAACTCGGCGCGTTGGAGCTGACCGTGGGCCGGCTGTCCAGCCGGCAACTGACCGGCTACCGGCTGCTGGCGGAGGCGACCCTGCCCTACGTGCAGGGCGAGCGCTTCACCGACGCCGCGCAATACACCGAGACCAACGCGGCCTTCCACGACTACCTGTTCACCATGACCGGCAACGACCACCTGCTGCAGGCTTATCAGGCCCTCGGGGTCAAGGGCCGGATGACCGAGGTACTGCGCAACGCCACCTGGTGTCATCCGCTGTGCGCGCAGGACCATGTGGACATCGTCGCCGCCTTCGAGGCCGGCGATCGCGAGACGGCCCGCGAGCTGATCATCGCCCATGCCGAACGTTCCAAGCAGACGATGAGAAGAGCAATGAGCGACCTCGAAAAGACCCGCGCCGCAAAGCGACCGAAGTTCATCACGCCGGGCCGGTTCGCCGGCAAGGTGGTGGTGGTCACCGGCGCCGCCCAGGGCATCGGCGAGCAGACCGCCCGCCGGGTCAACGCCGAGGGCGGCACCCTGGTGTTGGTCGACCGCAGCGAGCTGGTCAAGGAGGTCGCCGAGGACCTCGACGCGCCGTCGGGCGACGGTCCGCGCGCCGTGGCCGTCACCGCCGACCTCGAGCAGTACCCCGGAGCCGAATCCGTGGTGGCGCAGGCGCTCTCGGAGTTCGGCCGCATCGACGTGCTGATCAACAACGTGGGCGGCGCGATCAACTTCAAGCCATTCACCGAATTCACCGACGACGAGATCCGCGCGGAGATCACCCGATCCCTGCTGACCACCCTGTACGCCAGCCGCGCCGCCCTGCCGGTGATGGTCGAGCGGGGACACGGCGTGATCGTCAACGTCTCCTCGGCGGCCACCCGCGGTATCCACCGCATCCCCTACTCGGCGGCCAAGGGTGCCATCAACGCGCTGACCGCCTCGCTGGCACTGGAATACGCCGAGGCCGGCATCCGGGTGGTGGCCACCGCCCCCGGCGGCACCGAGGCCCCGCCGCGGCGCATCTCCCGCGGCACCCCGGAGCCCCGCAACGCCACCGAACAGGCCTGGTTCCAGGCCCACATCGACCAGACGCTGGACTCGGCGCTGCTCAAGCGGTACGGCACCCTCGACGAACAGGCGGCCGCCATCTGCTTCCTGGCCTCCGACGAGGCCTCCTACATCACCGGCACCGTGCTGCCGGTCGCCGGTGGCGACCTCGGGTGACGCCTACCATGTGAGCTGTGCCCGACCCCCTCCGCTGCGTCGGCCGTGACCGCGAGGCGACCGCGCTCGACGACCTCGTCGGCGCCGCGGCACACGGCGCGCGCATCGTCACCCTGTGCGGCCCACCCGGTATCGGCAAGACGGCGCTGCTGCGCCGGCTGGCCGCCCAGCACACCTGCCGGTGGGCGACGGGGATGGCCTGGGAGACCGACCTGCCCGGCGGGGTGTTGGCGCAGCTGCTCCAGGACGAGATTCCCACCGACCCCGTCGAAGCGGCCGCGCACCTTCTCGACCACCTGCGGGCCGGCGACATCCGGGTGCTGCTGATCGACGACGCGCAGCACGCCGACACCGAATCCCTACAGGCGATCTCGACCCTGGTGCGGCACCAGAGTGACCAGCCGGTGCTCGTCGTGCTGGCCACGGTGTCGGCCGACCGGCTGCCGGCCGACCTGGGTGCCGACGAGATCCGGTTGACCGGCCTGACCGTGGCGGCGGTCGGCGAGCTGATGCGGATGCGCGGCATCAGCGTGCATCCCGCGATGGCCGAGACGTTGAGCCGGCACACCGACGGCAATCCCCGCGACGTGCTGGCCCTGCTCGACGAGGTGCCCCCCGCGGTGTGGTCCCGGCCCGATGCCGTGCTGCCGGCCCCCGGCCACGTCGTCGACGAGGTGGCAACGGCCCTGCAGTCCTGCGGATCCGACGGCCGGGCCCTGACCGAGGCGCTGGCGATCCTCGGTGCCGGCGCCCCGCTGGCCGAGGCCGCGCAGCTGGCCGGGCTCGCCGACCCCTTGCCGGCCATCGACGACGCGACGGCGGCGGGACTGCTGAGGTTGCCGGGGCAGTTCGAGCCGCGGCTGCGCTCCGGGCTGGCCGAGGCCGCCGTCGTGCAGCTGATGGGCGTGCGCGCGGCCGCCGAGGCGCACCGGCGCGCGGCCGAGATCGTCTCGGACCCTGCCGCCCGGCTGCGCCACCGGGTGGCCGCCACCCCCATGCCCGACGCCGCGCTGGCCGACGAGGTTGCCACCCTGGCCCGCGAACGCGGCACCGACGGCGCCTGGGCCGAGGCCGCCGCCCTGTTCCGCGACGCGTCCCGGTTGACACCGGAGCCGATGGTGCGCGACGCCCGGCTGACCCTGGCCGTCGATGCCCTGGTCGCCGCCGGAGACTGCGGGGCCGCCGCCGCGCTGGTGCCCGCGGTGGAGAGCATGCGGGAGACCCCCTTGCGCAACGCGGTTTTGGGCTATCTGGCGATTCTGCGCGGCCGGGCCACCGAGGCCGAGGCGCGGTTGCAGCGCGCGTGGACGATCGTCAATGCCGAACGCGACCCGGCGATCGCCGCCCTGATCGCGCAGCGCTACGTCCTGCACACCCTGATCCGCGGGCGCGGCGACGAGCTCGTCGGCTGGGCCGACACGGCGCTGCGACTGGCCCAACCCGACTCCCCCGAGGCCCTCGAGGCCGCCGCGGTGCGCGGCCTGGGCATGTTGGCCGCCGGGCACCCGCGCAGCGCCGCGATCGCCTATGAGGAGTTGGCGGACCGGGTGCGCCACGGCGCGCAGGCCCAACGCGTCACCATGGGGCGCGGCTGGGTGCAGCTGCTCGGTGACGACCTCGACGGCGCCCGCAGCCAACTCGAGACAGCGGTCGCCACCGCGGCGCTCGGCGGGTCGCGCCGCATCACGCTGTGGGCGCTGGGCTGGCTGGCCCGGGTGCATTTCGACACCGGCGAGTGGGACAGCGCGCTGGCCGCCGTCGAGTCCGGCCGCACGCTGGCGGCCTCCAGCGGGATCGTTGTGGTGACGCCGCTGCTGGAATGGACCGCCACCCAGATCCACGCGATGCGCGGGGATTGGTCGGCCGCCGCCCAGGCGGTCCGCGCCGCCGACGTGGTCACCCAGGACTACGAGATGATGCAGATCCCACTGGTGTTGGCGCGCGCGCAGATCGCCGAGGCCGAGGCCGACTACGCCCGGGTGTGCCGAACGCTGCAGCCGCTGGCGCGGATGGCTCCGGGCACCTCGCTGGACGAACCCGGCTATTGGGCCTGGCCCGACGTCCTGGCCCACGCCCTGGTGCTCGAGGGTCGGCTCGACGACGCGGAGGCGTTCCTGGGTCCGCACGAGCAGCGGGCCCGGGACCGCAACCACCGGTCGGCGACCGCGCGGCTGGGGTACGCCCGTGGCCGGCTGCTCGGGGCCCGCGGCGACCTGCCCGCGGCGCGCGCCGCGTTCGAGGAATCGCTGGCGCTGCTCGACGGTCTGCCGCGGCGCTACGACCGCGCCCGGGTGAACTTCGTCTACGGCCAGACCCTGCGTCGCGCCGGCAAGCGCCGCGAGGCAGACGCCGTGATCGGCGCCGCCCGCGACATCTACGACTCGCTGGGCGCGCGGACCTACGTGGCCCGCTGCGAGCGGGAACTGAAGGCCGGCGGCCTCAACCAACTGCGCGGCGCACGGCACAGCGTGCAGCTCACCCCGCAGGAGGAGGCGGTCACCGCGCTGGTGGCCCAGGGGAAGTCGAACCGGGAGGTGGCCGCCGAACTGTACGTATCGCCCAAGACCGTGCAGTACCACCTCACCCGGGTCTACGCGAAACTCGGCATCCGGTCGCGCACCGAGTTGGCGGCCCGGGGGCCGTGGGGCGCCGATGCGTAAAGTGGGGACCCGGCAGCAGGGGTCGGGGCGGACTTGCGGCGAGGGACACACGATGGGCATCACGAGGCGCGCAGGCGCGGGCCTGACGCTGGCGGCGGTCGCGGCCATGACGGTCGCGATGGCGGCACCGGCCGCGGCCGAGAAGGTCCGGCCGACCGACGGCGCGACGCCGTTGGTGACCCCGTTCGACGTGGCCGACCCGACGATCGGCAATCTCGATCCGGCGTTGCGGGCCGCGGTTCAGGCCGCCGCGAACGCCGCGGCGGCCCAGGGCATCACGATGACCGTGAACTCCGGCTGGCGTACCCCGCAATTCCAGCAGCAGTTGCTCGACGACGCCGTGCTGACCCACGGCAGCCTGGCGGCGGCGCGCCGCTTCGTCCAGACCCCGGCGCAGTCCCGACACGTGGTGGGCCAGGCCGTGGACATCGGCGGACCCGAGGCGGCGCAGTGGTTGATCGCGCACGGCCCGCGATTCGGCCTGTGCCAGATCTACGCCAACGAGCCCTGGCATTTCGAGTTGGTCGCCGACGCCGCCGGCACCTGTCCTCCGCTGCTCCCCGACGCGGCCGGCTGAGCCGAAACAGGTTGCCGGTCAGGCGGTTTCGAGGACCCGACCGTCGGTGACCGGGGCGGCCGTCTTGGCCACCACGTCGTCGACGTCCACCCCGGGTGCCAGTTCGACGACCCGGAAGCCCTCGCCGGTGACGTCGAAGACGCCGAGATCGGTGATGACCCGGCTGACCACGGCCTTGCCGGTCAGCGGCAAATCACAGGCCGCGACCAGCTTGGCCGCGCCGGACTTGGTGACGTGGTCCATCAGGACGATCACCCGGCCGGCGCCGTTGACCAGGTCCATCGCGCCGCCCATGCCCTTGACCATGGAGCCGGGCACCATCCAGTTGGCCAGGTCGCCGTTGCCCGCGACCTGCATCCCGCCGAGCACCGCGACGTCGACATGGGCGCCGCGGATCATCGCGAAACTCGTCGCGGAGTCGAAGAAGGACGCACCGGGCAGCACCGACACGGTCTGCTTGCCGGCGTTGACCAGATCCGGGTCCACCTCGTCCTCGTACGGGAACGGACCGACGCCCAGGATGCCGTTCTCGGCGTGCAACTGCACATCGGAGTCGGCCGGCAGGTGGTCCGGGATCAGCGTGGGCAGGCCGATGCCCAGGTTCACGTAGTCGCCGTCGCGCAGTTCGCGGGCGGCCCGGGCGGCCATCTCGTCGCGGGTCCAGCTCATTGGTGCGCCTCCTGTCGTACCCGGGTGGTCAGCTTCTCGATGCTCTTGCGGTTGGCCTGCTCCGGTGTCAGCTCATGGACGCGCTGCACGAAGATGCCGGACAGGTGAATCTGG
This sequence comes from Mycolicibacterium sp. MU0050, assembly GCF_963378085.1. GTDB lineage: Bacteria > Actinomycetota > Actinomycetes > Mycobacteriales > Mycobacteriaceae > Mycobacterium > Mycobacterium wendilense. The sequence goes on from NZ_OY726395.1 coordinate 3,531,925, forward strand.
TCGGGGTGCAGCTCGCCGACCTCGACCACCCGCTCGGCCTCCACGACGGTGATCCGCCCGGACATGGCCGCCGGCGGGTTGAAATTGCGTGCGGCGGCCTGGAATACGCAGTTGCCGGCCTTGTCCGCGACAGCGGCACGCACCAGCGCGAAGTCGGTGACGATGCCTTCCTCCAGCAACATCTCGCGGCCGCCGAAGGTGCGCACCTCCTTGGGCGGCGAGGCCAGCGCAACGCTGCCATCGGGGTGATAGCGCCACGGCAGTCCACCCTCGGCGACCAGGGTGCCCACCCCGGTGGGCGTGAAGAAGGCCCCGATCCCGCTGCCGCCGGCCCGCAACCGCTCGGCCAGGGTGCCCTGCGGGGTCAGCTCGACGGTGAGTTCGCCGCTCAGATACTGCCGGGCGAACTCCTTGTTCTCCCCGACATAGGAGGCGATGACGCGGCTGATCCGGCCGGCCTCGAGCAGCAGCCCGAGCCCGGCGCCGTCGACGCCGCAGTTGTTGCTCACGATGGTCAGATCACCGGCGCCCTGCTCCAGCAGCGCCTCGATGAGGAACCAGGGAATGCCGGCCAGGCCGAATCCGCCGACGGCCAGGCTCGCGCCGTGCGGGATGTCGGCGACGGCCTCGGCGGCCGAGCCGACCACTTTGTTCAAGGTCATGATTGCTCCAGGTGTTCGATGAGGGCACCGGTGATGGTGCCGGGCTGCTCGGCGTTGGCCAGATGCGCCGAGCGGGGCACCACCAGCACGCGGGCCCCGCCGATGTTGTCGGCGATGTCGCGCAGCATTCCCGGCGGGGTGGCCGGGTCGTCGGCGCCGGCGATCGCCAGCGTGGGCGCCTTGATCGACGAAAGGTCCTCGCGCAGATCGAGTTTGGCGATCGCCTCGCAGCAGCCGGCGTATCCTTCGGCGGGGGTGGACGCGACCATGTGCTCGGCCTCGATCCGGATCTCCGGGTGCGCGGCCAGGTATTCGGGGGTGAACCAGCGGTCCACGACGGCCGCCGCGACGGCCCCGGCCCCGTTGGCGCGCACCGTTTTCGCGCGTTCGATCCAGGCGCCGGCCGGGGGCAGCTGCGCGCTGGTGCACAGCACCGCCAGCCGGTCGACGCGCTCGGGGTTGCGTGCGGCCAGCCGCATCGCGGTCATGCCGCCCAGCGACAGCCCCACGACGTGCGCGCGGGTGATGTCCAGCCGGTCCAGCAGGGCCACGACGTCGTCGGTCAGGTCGTCGATCGAGTACGGCCCGTCGGGAACCGGCGAGCCGCCGTGGCCGCGGGTGTCGTAGCGCACCACCTTGAAGCGGCGCTCCAGTTCGGCGAGCTGGGCGTCCCACATCCGATGGGTCGAGCCCAGCGAGTTCGACAACACCACGGCGGGGCCGTCGGGCCGGCCGCTGACGACGGCGTGGACGTCACACACAGTCATTTCGTTCACCTCACTGTTTCGAAGACCGCGGCCAGGCCCTGCCCGCCGCCGATGCACATGGTTTCCAGTACATACCGGGCTTGCCGACGGCGCGCCTCGTATGCGGCGGTGGCCAGGATGCGCGCGCCGGTGGCCCCGATGGGGTGCCCCAGCGAGATGCCCGAACCGCACGGATTGAGCCGGTCGTCGTCGGCGTCGAGCTTCCATTCGGCCAGCACGGCCAGGACCTGCGCGGCGAACGCCTCGTTGAGTTCGATCAGGTCGATCTCGTCGAGGGTCAGCCCGGCCCGGTCGAGGGCGGCCGCGGTGGCGCCGACGGGGCCGAGGCCCATGGTCTCCGGCGCGCAGCCGGTGACCGCCCAGGAGCGCAGCGCCAGCAGCGGGGTCAGGCCGCGCTTGCCGGCCTCGGCCGCCGTGGTGACCACGCACATGGCGGCGCCGTCGTTCTGGCCGGAGGCGTTGGCCGCGGTGACGGTGGCTTCCGGGTCGACCTTGCCGCGGATCGGCCGCAGTTCGGCCAGCCGCTCGACGCTGATGTCGGGGCGGGGATGCTCGTCGCGGTCGACCACCGTGTCGGGCTTGCCGCGCCGGCCGCCGATGGTGATCGGGATCAGCTCCTCGGCGAAACGTCCGTCGTCATGGGCGCGGATCGCGCGGTGGTGTGAGCGCACCGCGAGCTCGTCCTGGTCGGCGCGGGTCAGGCCGTACTCGCGGCGCAGGTTCTCGGCCGTTTCGATCATGCCGCCGGCGATCGGATGGCTGGCGCCGCCCGCGGTTTCGCGGGCCCGGTCCAGCCGGTCGGCCAGCGCGACGGGGCCCTGGCGTACTCCGGTGCGCAGCCCCAGCGCGTAGTGCTCGACGTTCGACATCGACTCGGCGCCGCCGGCGACGATCAGCCGCGCCGCGCCGGTGGCGACCTGGCCGGCCGCGTAGAGCACCGCCTGCAGGCCGGATCCGCAGCGCCGGTCGACCTGCGCCCCCGGCACCCCGATGCCCAGCCCGGCGTCCAGCGCGGCGATCCGGCCGATCGCCGGCGCCTCGCCGTTGGCGTAACCGTTGCCCAGGACCACATCGTCGACGTCGCCCTCGCCGAGTCCGGTGCGGTCGATCAGCGCGCGCAGCGTGGTGGTGGCCAGTTCGGCGGCGCTCAATTGGGCCAGCGCCCCGCCCATCCGCCCGACCGGGGTGCGGACCGGGCTACAGATCACAACGTCCATGCCTTCGACGGTAGGTGCCTGCGACGATATTCTGAAGTACTTAGATTGCTCTGATTAAGAGCGTTAAAGTCTGGATGTGGAATTGCGTCATCTCCGGTACTTTCGGGCGGTCGCTGAGGAGCTGCACTTCGGCCGGGCCGCCCAGCGCCTGCACATCGCCCAGCCCCCGCTGTCCCAGCAGATCCGCGCCCTCGAGGCCGAACTCGGGGTCGCGTTGCTGGCGCGGACCACGCGCACCGTGGAGCTGACGCCCGCCGGCGAGGCCTACCTGCAGCGCGTGGTGCGCATCCTGGCCGCCGTCGACGACGCCGGCGAACAGGCCCGTCGCATCGCCGCGGGGACCGAGGGACTGCTGGCCGTCGGTTGCGTGGGCTCGGCGACGTACTCACTGCTGCCGTCGCTGGTCCGCGCCCTGGGCGAGGCCCTGCCGGGCGTGGAGGTCAGCGTGCGTGGCGAGATGCTGGCGCCGGCGCAGCTGGCCGCGCTGGCCACCGGCGAGATCGATCTGGCGCTGTTGCGCCCGCCCGTACAACACACCGGCGTGCGCACCGAGGTGATCCGCCGCGACCGGCTGTTGGTGGCGCTGCCGGAGGGGCACCGGCTCGCCGCCCGCGCGGAGTTGCGGATGGCCGACCTGCGCGACGAGGACTTCGTCGCGCACGCCGGGGGTGGCCGCTCGGTGATGGGCAACGTGCTGGCCGCGATCTGCGCCGACGCCGGCTTCGTCCCCCGGGTGCGCCACGAGGTGATGGAGACCTCCACACTGGTCACGTTGGTGGCCGCCGGATTGGGCGCCGCGGTGGTGCCCGACCCGACCGCGGCCCTCGACATCGCCGGCGTGCGCTATCTGCCGTTGCTGCCGGACACCCTGGGCGTCGAACTGGTCGCTGCCCGCATGGCCGCCAACACCTCCCCCCTCATCGAACGGGTGCTCGCCGTCCTGCGCACCATCGCCTGAGCGCCCGCTCGTGCGGAATGACGAGCCGGCGTCGACCGCCCGTTAGGCTGATGGCCCGTGCGTGCCGTGCTGATCGTGAACCCCAATGCCACCTCGACGACGGCTGCCGGCCGCGATCTGCTGGCCCACGCGCTGGAGAGCCGGGTCCGGCTCACCGTCGAGCACACCAACCACGCCGGGCACGCGACCGAGATCGCGGCCCGGGCCGCCGCCGACGGCGTCGACGTCGTCATCGTGCACGGCGGTGACGGCACGGTGAATGAGGTCGTCAACGGCATCCTCGGCCCGCCCGGTGCACTGCGCAGCGCGCACGCGCCCGCCGTCGCCGTGGTCCCCGGCGGGTCGGCCAATGTCTTCGCCCGCTCGCTGGGCATCTCCCCCGACCCCATCGAGGCCACCAATACGCTGGTCGACCTGCTGGATTCCGTTGGCCCGAAACGGAATTGGCGGCGGATCGGACTGATGGACTGCGGCGAACGCTGGGGCGTCTTCACCGCGGGAGTGGGAGTGGACGGCGAGGTGGTCGCCGCCGTGGAGTCGCACCGTAACCGCAGCCGCAAGCAGAAGGGCGTGAGCGCGTCGCGCTACATCCGGGTCGCCATCCCCGCGGTGCTGCGCAGCGCCCGGCGCGCACCCCGGCTCACGCTCCAGTTGCCCGACCGCGAGGCGCTCGAGGGCGTGCACTTCGTCTTCGTGTCCAACTCGAGTCCGTGGACCTACGCCAACAAGCGTCCGGTCTGGACGAACCCGGGCACCAGCTTCGAGACGAACCTCGGGGTGTTCGCCACGACGAGCATGAGCGTATGGCGCAATCTGGGCCTGGTCCGCCAAATGCTGTCAAAACGCCCCAAGTTGGCTGCGAAGCACCTGATTCGCTCCGATGATGTCCGATCTGTGACAGTGACGAGCGCCACGCCGGTGGCCACCCAGATCGACGGCGATTACCTCGGCGAGCGGAAAACCATGCGCTTCCGGTCGGTTCCCGATGCGTTGGACGTCGTGGCCCCACCGGCGAATACCCCGCCTGACCTGCAGTGACAGCAACCGGGTCAGATTTTTCGGGCGTAAGTGTGTGTAATCCTAGTACAAACGGGTAGCCCAATCGCGAACGACCCCCGGCAGTGACATTGCCCACGTGTTAACTGAGTTCTATTGACATCTCTTCAGCCTCTGGAACTATCAGATGCAACAGTGCAGAAACATTCAGGTGCACGTGTTAGCCCGAGAACAATTAATGGCGTGCCTCCCCGCGCGCCCCAGTTAGGAGTATTTCGCATGGATTGGCGGCACAAGGCGGTCTGTCGTGACGAGGATCCGGAACTGTTCTTCCCGGTGGGGAACAGCGGTCCTGCGCTCGCGCAGATTGCTGACGCGAAGCTCGTGTGCAACCGGTGCCCGGTGACCACCGAGTGCCTCAGCTGGGCGCTGGAGTCCGGGCAGGACGCCGGCGTTTGGGGCGGCATGAGCGAGGACGAGCGCCGCGCGCTCAAGCGCCGCAACGCCCGGACCCGGACCCGCACCGGAGTCTGACGAAGCAAGCATCTTCACACGATGGCCCCGGCAATCGCCGGGGCCATCGTTGTGGGCGGGGTCGGTCACTGCGGCAGCCGCGGCCGCCGTCCGATCGGTACCCGCAGCACGACGTCGGTGCCGCCGGCGGGCACCTCGTGCATGTCCAATGAACCGTCGAGTTCGGCCGACACCAGCGTGCGGACGATCTGCAGGCCCAGCCGATCGGACTGCTCCAGGCGGAAGCCCTCCGGCAGCCCCCGGCCGTCGTCGTGCACGACGACATCGAGCCAGCGCGCCGACCGCTCGGAGCGGATGGTCACCGACCCGCGCGGGGCATCGGCGTCGAAGGCGTGCTCGAGAGCGTTCTGCACCAATTCGGTGATCACCATGATCAGCGCGGTCGCGCGGTCGGCGTCGAGCACCCCCAGCGCGCCCTCCCGGGTGATCTTGATCGGCGCGTCCACCGAGGCCACATCGTTCATGATCGGCAGGATCCGGTCGATGACGTCGTCGAGGTTGACCTCTTCGTCCACCGACATCGACAGGGCGTCGTGGACCAGGGCGATCGACGTCACCCGCCGCACCGATTCCATCAGCGCCTCCCGGCTCTCCGGGCTGCTGCTGCGGCGGGCCTGCAACCGCAGCAGCGCGGCCACGGTCTGCAGGTTGTTCTTCACCCGATGGTGGATCTCGCGGATGGTCGCGTCCTTGCTCAGCAGGGCGCGATCCCGGCGCTTGATTTCCGTGACATCACGCACCAGGACGGCGGCCCCGGCCGCGGCGCCGTGCACCAGCAGCGGGATGGTCCGCAGCAACACCGCCGCGCCGCCGGCATCGACCTCCATGCGCATGCTCGATCCCCCGTCCAGCGAGGCGCGGACGTGTTCGACGACCTCCTGCGCCTCGAACGGATCGGAGATCAACGGGCGGGTGACGGCGATGAGGTTCTGCCCCTCCAGCTCGGCGGTCAGACCCATCCGGTGATAGGCCGACAGCGCGTTCGGGCTGGCGAACAGCACGTTGCCGTTGCCGTCGAGGCGGATGAAACCGTCACCCACCCGCGGACTCGACCAGGACGCGGCCAGGTCACCGACATCGGGGAAGGTCCCCTCGGACAGCATGTGCAACAGGTCGTCCGCACAATCGAGGTAGGCGCTTTCCAGCGGGCTGGACTGCCGCAACGCGGCCAGCGCCGTCTGATGGGTCAGCACCGCCACCACGGTGTCGCCGTGCCGCACCGGGACCGCTTCCACGTTGAGCCCGGTCCGGTCGGTCAGTGCCGGATTGGGATCCCGATCGTGGCCGATGGCACCGGAGGAGAACGCGGCCGCGACCAGCGGCAGCTGCTCGGCGGCGGCGGTGGTGCCCACCGCGTCGGCCAGCAGGACGGTGGCCGCGGTGTTGGGCCGGCACTGCGCGACACAGACCAGGTCGCCGTCGTCGCGGCGGACCCACATCAGGTAATCGGCGAAGGAGAGGTCGGCCAGCAACTGCCACTCGCTGACCACGGCGTGCAGGTGGTCGACGGCGTCGCCCGGCAGGACGGTGTGCTCGGCAAGAAGCTCACCGAGGGTCGACATGCGCCTACTAGCTGATCACGGCGATGAGGTGCCCGGCCTGGATCACGTCACCGACGTTGACGTTCACCTTGGTGACGGTCCCCGCGGACTCGGCCAACACCGGAATCTCCATCTTCATCGACTCCAGCAGCACCACGGTGTCTCCCTCGCCGATCGAGTCACCCTCGTTGACCACGACCTCGAGCACGCTGGCCACGATTTCCGCGCGAACATCCTCGGCCATCTTCACCCCACAATCATTCCCACGGACGGCGGCGTCCACCGGTGCTACTGACGCTCTATCGAACCACAGGCGGATCGGGGCCCGCCCGACCCCCGCCCGAGATTCGGGTCGGCGGCGCAGCGAACTACGGCCGCTCGGCGGCGTACTGCAGGGCCGGCTCGGCCGAATCGACCCCGCGGTCGCTGAGAATGGTCAAGCCGTCGGGCCGCACTTGATAGCGCGCGCCGTCGGCGGGGTTGACGGCATCGAAGCCGTCGCCGGCGGGCACGGCGCCGCTCAGTTCGAGGGCGGCCCCGTCGCGCAACCGCTCGCCGCGGTAATAGAAGTCGTCCGGTCCCGTCTGGCAGATCACCGCCAGGGACTGCGGCGTGCGGATCATCGCCGCCGGTGCACTGCCGGGATCGCAGCGCGCCGAATGCCCGACGAAACCCTGCGCGTCGGCGCCGGCCATCCGGGCCGGGCCCCGGGGCGTTCTTCGCTCCCGGGTGTCCGTGGGGGTTGTCGTCGGGGTGGTGGTGGTCGGGCCCGTGGTCGTCGGGGACGTTGTCGTTGGGGACGTTGTCGTCGGGGACGTGGTGGTCGGGGTTGTCGTGGTGGGCGCAGTCGTCGGCGGAGCCGTCAGCGGGCCCGGCGCGGCGAGCCCGCCGTCGCCGTCGCCGTCGCCGCTCACCAACAGCACGGCCAGCACCGCGGCGGTGCCGAGCAGCACCGCGGTGACCGCCGCCAGCGCCACCGGCCCGGCGCCCGACCGGCGCTTGGGTCGGGGCGCGGGCGCCGGCGCGGGCGCGGGCGCCGGCGCCGGCGGATAAGGGGTGTAACCCGTCGCGTCCGGGTTGGCATACAGCGAGGTGAACTGGCGGGTGTCGGTCGGCCCTGCCGGCGCAACCGCAGCGGGGCGCACCGGGCCCGCCGCCGCGGCGGCCGCGGCGGCCGCGACAGCCAACTCGCCGGCCGAACCGAACCGGTCGGCGGGTTGTTTGGCCATGCCACGCGCGATGACGTCATCGAAGGCCACGCCGAGCTGCGGGCGCACGGCGCTGGGCCGCGGCGGCGGGGCGAACATGTGCGCGCCCAACAACTGCTGCAGATCACGCGCCGGGAACGGCGGCCGCCCGGTGAGCGCTTCGAACAGCAGGCAGGTCAACGAGTAGACGTCGGCGGACGGGCCGGGCGGGCCGCTGCCGCTGAACCGCTCGGCCGCCATGTAGGCCGCCGATCCGACCACCATGCCGGTCATCGTCACGCTCGCCTCACCGCCGGCGTGGGCGATGCCGAAGTCCACCAGGTAGGCGAAGTCATCGGCGGTCAGCAGCACGTTCTCCGGCTTGATGTCGCGATGCACCAGGCCGTCGGCGTGCGCGGCATCCAATGCCGAGGCCACTTGGGTGACGATCGACGCTGCCCGGCGCGGGTCGAGCGGGCCGTCGCGGTACAGCAGGTCCCGCAGGCTGGGCCCGTCGACCAGGCGCATCTCGATGTACAGCACACCGTCGATGGCCCCGAAGTCGTGGACCGGGATCACGTGCGGTTCCTGCAGCCGCGCCGCGGCGCGGGATTCGCGCCGGAAGCGTTCCTGGAACTTGGGGTCGGCGGCCAATTCCGCGCGCAGCAGCTTGACCGCGACCATTCGCTCCTTGCCGGTGTCATAGGCGCGGTAGACCTCGCCCATGCCGCCCACGCCGATCACCGACCGCAGTTCGTAGGGGCCGAATCGGGTCCCGACCCGCGAGCCGCCGTGAGCGGAAGACATGGCGCAGTCCTTTCGATTCGTTGGGCGGGGGCGCGGTTCTGCTGCCTCGCGGACGCTGCCGGGCGGGCCCGCCCCAGCGGTCGGGCCGCGCGGCCGGGGTACCCGGGATGCGCCCGGGCCATCGACCTTCACCCTACAAATCGGCGGGCGGCGCAGAGTCGTTGCGCCGATCGGCGGGGTCGTTGCGCCGACCAGCGGCCCGGCGCCGCCCCCGCCACCCGCGGGCGATTCCGGTCCCGGCGGCGATACGTGCGACAATGGGGGCACTGCTCAGCGGGCCCGCCCTGCGGGCACCGCGTGGTCGGGTATCCGACACATCATCAACCTGGAGGTATGACATGGCCAAGCGTGGCCGTAAGAAGAAGGACCGCAAGCACAGCAAGGCCAACCACGGCAAGCGGCCCAACGCGTAAGCCGCCCGGCGCCACGGCGCCGACGAAAAAGACCGCCCGGATTCCTCCGAATCCGGGCGGTCTTTTTCGATCCTGACTAGGTACGCCGGATCGTGGTCCGGCTGATCTCCAGCCGCAGCCGCTGCCGCAGCCCCTCCGGCGCCTTCTCACCGCTGCACCGGGTGGCGATGAGGCGTTTGATCCGCTCCTCGACCCCGTAATGCCGCAGGCAGGCGGGGCACTCGTCGAGGTGCTGCTGCAACCGCTCCTTCGAATCGGCGGTGCATTCACCGTCGAGCAACGTCCACACCTCGGCGATCACGGCCGCGCAGGCGGGATGCTCGGGATCATCCAGTCCGGCCGGCGGCTCCCAGCGCTCCTTGTCGTCGAACCCGGAACTCATGAGGACACCTCCTCGGGCGTCGCAGCCTGCGCGCCCCGGATGTAGCCGCGGTCCTTGGCGACGTCGGTCAGCAGGTCCCGCAACTGGCGCCGGCCGCGGTGCAGCCGGGACATGACGGTCCCGATCGGCGTATCCATGATTTCGGCGATCTCCTTATAGGGGAAACCTTCTACGTCGGCATAGTAAACCGCCATCCGGAAGTCTTCAGGCAACTGTTGCAGCGCTTCCTTGATCTCGGTGTCCGGCAGCGCCTCCAGCGCCTCCATCTCAGCGGAGCGCAGACCCGTCGACGAGTGCTCGGCGTTGGCCGCCAGCTGCCAGTCGGTGATCTCCTCGGTCGGATACTCCGCGGGCTGGCGCTGCTTCTTGCGATAGCTGTTGATGTAGGTGTTGGTCAGGATCCGGTACAGCCAGGCCTTGAGGTTGGTCCCCGCCCGGAACGAGCGGAAGCCCGCATAGGCCTTGACCATGGTTTCCTGCAGCAGATCCTCCGCATCGGCGGGATTGCGCGTCATCCGCAGCGCGCCGCCGTAGAGCTGATCGACCAGCGGAATCGCATCCCGTTCGAAGCGCGCCGTCAGTTCGGCGTCGGTCTCCTCGTGCGCTACCGCCGTGGCGGTTTCACCGTCGATGTCGGTCATCGTGTTTGACACAGTCCCTTCCGTCATCGAACACCCGAACAACGCGACCAGATCCGCCGCGCTTGGAGTTTCCAGGCATACCGGTGACACCAGACTCCCCTATCCGCCCCATCGTAGGGCCGCATCCTGACAAACTGGCCACGCAGAACGGGCCTGCAGGATCAAACGACTTTCCGGCCGAAGCTATTTCCTCGCCGTTCGCGGCGGTGATGTTTACCCTGGCGCGGTGACCAGAGCAGCGACACCAGCGATCCGCACCCTGATCGACGCCGGCATCGCCCACGAGGTGCTCAGCTACCCGCACGACCCGCGCAGCACGTCGTTCGGCGCCGAGGCGGTCACCGAGTTGGCCCGCAGCCACGGCGTGGTCCCCGACCAGGTGTTCAAGACCCTGGTGCTGGCGCTGCCCGCCGGCCTGGCGGTCGCGGTACTGCCGGTGCCGCGCACGTTGTCCCTCAAGGCCGCCGCGGCGGCGCTCGGCGCGCCGAAGGCCGCCCTGGCCCAACCGGCCGACGCCCAGCGCTCGACCGGTTACGTCGTGGGCGGGATCTCACCGTTGGGGCAGCGACGAACGTTGCCCACGGTGATCGACGCCACAGCCCTGCGCTGGGACCGCATCCTGTGCAGCGCCGGCAAGCGCGGCCTGGACATCGCGCTGGCGCCGCGGGACCTGCTGGATCTCACCGATGGGGTACTCGCCGACATCGCCACTGATTAGGGTTTGGAAATGGCCACACAACGCCCGCTCGAGGGCAAGACGATGTTCATCTCGGGTGCCAGCCGGGGTATCGGGCTGGCGATCGCCAAACGGGTCGCCGCCGACGGCGCCAACGTCGCGCTGGTCGCCAAGACCGCCGAACCCCACCCGACGCTGCCCGGCACCATCTACACCGCGGCCGAGGAGATCGAGGCCGCCGGCGGCAGGGCGCTGCCGATCCTCGGCGACATCCGCGACGGCGACGTCGTGGCCGCCGCCGTGGCCAAGGCCGTCGAGCAGTTCGGCGGGATCGACATCTGCGTCAACAACGCCTCGGCGATCAACCTCGGCTCCATCGAGGAGGTGCCGTTGAAGCGCTTCGACCTGATGAACGGCATCCAGGTGCGCGGCACCTACGCCGTGTCCCAGGCCTGCATCCCGCACCTGAAGGGCCGCGCCAATCCGCACATCCTGACCCTGTCACCGCCGATCCGGCTGGAGCAGAAATGGCTCCGCCCCACCCCGTACATGATGGCCAAGTACGGGATGACGTTGTGCGCCTTGGGAATTGCCGAGGAGCTGCGGGAGCACGGCATCGCCTCGAACACGTTGTGGCCCCGCACCACGGTGGCCACCGCAGCGGTACAGAACCTGCTGGGCGGCGACGAGTCGATGAAGCGGTCCCGCAAGCCCGAGGTGTACTCCGACGCCGCCTACGCGATCCTCACCCGGCCCGCGCGCGAATACACCGGCAACACCGCGCTGTGCGAGGACGTGCTGCTGGAATCCGGCGTCGCCGACCTGTCGGTGTACAACTGCACGCCGGGCGAGGTGGACCTCGGCGTGGACCTGTGGGTCGACTCCCCCAACCCGCCGGGGTACACCGGGCCATGACGACGCTGTGGTCAGCGGGCCGCTACGAGGCAGTGGCCGAACGCATTGGGACCATCGCGGTCCACACGGTCGAGGCCGCCGAGCGGCGGCGTCCGCTGGCGGGTGCCGACGTGGTCGACCTGGCGTGCGGGACGGGCACCGCCGCAATGGCGGCCGCCGCGCGCGGGGCGCAGGTCACCGGCGTCGACCTGACCCCGGCGCTGCTGGAGATCGCGGCCACCAAGGCCGCCGCCGACGGCCGGTGGGTCCGGTGGGTCAGCGGCGACGCCGCGGCCACGGGGTTGGCGGCCGCGTCGTTCGACGTGGCCGTGTCCAGCATGGGCATCATCTTCGTGGAGCCGGCCCGGCAGGTCGCCGAGTTGCGGCGGCTGTTGCGCCCCGACGGCGTGGTCGCGTTCTCGTCGTGGGTCCGCGCCGAACGCAACCCGTTCTACGACCCGATGGTGGCCGTCCTCGGCAGCCCCGCGGCCACCGGGTTCGCCCCCGACCAGTGGGGCGACCCGCTGCTGGCGCGCCAGCGGCTCTCGGACGGATTCGACGACGTCGACGTCGAGCCTCATCAGCACGTCTGGGAATTCGACTCCGTCTCGGGCGCAATGGAATTCCTGACCCACGAGTCTCCGGTTCACGTCGACCTGTTCGGCCGCGTCGAGGGCGACCTACGCGAGCGGCTCGCCGCGGCCTTCCGGGAGGCGCTGAGCGAGCACACCGAGGCGGACGGGACGGTCCGGTTCGGCGCGCCCTACGTGCTGATCACCGCGCGGCGCCGTCACGACGCCTGATAGAGGATGCCACGGGCGATCGCCACCCGCACCACCGGCAGGGCGGCCTGCGCGAGCGCGTCGGCGTCGACCCCGTGGAGGGTGGCCAGCAGTTCCAGCAGCGCGCCCAGCGGGACCTCGCCGCGGCAACCGGCCAGCAGCGCCTTGGATACCTCGTCGACGCCCAGCACCGCGCCCGGTCCGCCGGGCCGTCGCACCGCGGCCGAAACCTGTTGCCAGCCTTCGGCTCCGGGCAGTGCGTGCTCTTCCAGGAACACCGGGGCGGTGGACAGCCGGGCGGCCAGGAGGTCCTCGTCGCTGGTGTCACGCAGGTAGGCGCGACGGGCGAAGAACGCCTCGACCTCGGGACCGGTGAGAACTTCGTCGGCTTCGGTGATCTCTTCCAGCACGTGCTCGGGGGCACCGGATTCCCCCGGCAGCGGTGCGCGCAGCGTGACGATGCCCATCCCGATGCCGGTGATGCCCTGCTCGGCGAACCAGTCCAGCCACTGCCCACCGCGGCGGGCGGCCTCGGCGGCCGTCTCGCCGGCGTCGGCGAGCCACAACGAGACGTAGCTGACCGGGTCGGCGAGTTCGCGCTGCACCACCCAGGCGTGCAGACCCGTGCCGGCCAGCCAGCCGCCGACGCGCGCCCGCCAGTCCTGCCCGTCGCGGACGATCCAGTTGGCCATGATCTGTGCCGTGCCGCCCGGGCGGAGATGATCGCCGACCTGTTCGATCAGCTGTTGACAGACCGCGTCCCCGACCAGCCCCGAGTCGCGGTACAGGTAGTCGGTCTTCCCGGCGCCCACCACGAACGGCGGATTGGACACGATCAGGTCGAAGCGTTCGCCGGCGACCGGTTCGAACAGGCTCCCGCGGCGCAGATCCCAGCTCATACCGTTGAGCCGCGCGGTCCCGGCGGCCAGCGCCAGGGCGCGTTCGTTGGTGTCGGTGGCCACGATCTGGTCGCAGTGCGCAGCCAGGTGCAGGGCCTGGATCCCGCAGCCGGTGCCCAGATCCAGCGCCCGGGCCACGGGCGTGCGGATGACCGCCCGCGCCAGCGACACCGACGCGCCACCGATGCCCAGCACATGGTCGCGCCGCACGGGTGCGCTGCGCAGGACGGCGTCCTGATCGGAGATCACCAGGAAGTCGCGCGCCCCGTCGCTGTGCGGGCGGATGTCCAGGACGGCCCGCACCGTGCCCTGCCCCGTCGGCTCGAGCACGCCGTTGGCCGCCAAGGCCTGCACGCCCACGTTCGGAAACGCCGCCGCGACGTGGTCGTGGGGTTCCTCGGTGCCCAGCAGGAACAACCGGACCAGCACCGCCAGCCGGCGGCGGTCCGGCTCCGGAGTGCGGGTGACGTGCAGGGCCGGCCACCACACCCCGCGGCCCAGGGCGGCCTCGGCCTGCTCGCCGAGCAGCGCCGCGACCCCGGCGGTGGTGTAGTCGGCCGCGCGCAGATCGGCCCCGAGGCCGTCGAGCACTTCGGGGTCCAGACCGGACCCGCTCAAAAGAGCTCGGCCTGTTCGGGCTGCGGGGGCGCCGCGGCGATGAGTTCGGGGCCGTTGTTGCGCACGTTGTTGACCAGGGTGGACACCTCGCGCACGACGATCCGGTCCAGGTCACCGTGGCCGCGCAGCAGGCCCTCGTCGACCGGGGCGTCTGGGTCCAGCCAGCGATCCCAGTCCGCTCTGCTGATGGTCAGCGGCATCCGGTCGTGGATGTCGGCCAGTGCCCCGGCGGAGTCGGTGGTGATGATGGTGCAGCTCAGCAGCGGCGCGACGTCCCGCTCCGCGCCCTTGGGGCGCCAGGTGGACCACAGGCCCGCCGCGAACAGCTGCTCACCGTCCTCGGTGTGCAGGTAGAACGGGGTCTTGGGGCCCTTGCCCTCGCCGCGGTGCGGCATCCACTCGTACCAGCCGTCCATCGGGATCAGGCAGCGCTTGTTCTTGGCCGAGTTGCGGAAGGCCGGCGACTCGGTGACCGTCTCGGCTCGGGCGTTGATCAGCAGCGGCCCCTTGGTGTCGGGGTTGCCGTCGGGCCCGGCCTTCGCCCAGGGCGGCACCAGCCCCCAGCGCATCGAGCGCACCCGGCGCGTCGCCTCGTCCTCGGGTTCGGTGTGCCGCTTGACGACGCTGCTGATGGTCGTGGTGGGTGCCACGTTGTAATTCGGCGCCGAACCCGCCGGTTGGGTTCCGGCGGTCTCGTCGAGGGCCTGGATCTTCTGGGCCAGCAGCGCCGGGTCGGTGGTGACCGCGAACCGTCCACACATGGCCTCCATGCTTCCAGACGACGACGACAAGGCAGGATGGATCCGTGCCGCAACACAGTTGGACCGCCCCGCAGACGGCCACCCCCGTCCACGCCACCGTCACCGTCCCCGGGTCCAAGTCGCTGACCAACCGCACGCTGCTGCTTTCCGCCCTGGCCGCCGCCCAGGGGGCGGGCCCGTCGACCATCAGCGGCGCGTTGCGCAGCCGGGACACCGATCTGATGATCGGCGCGCTGCGCACGCTGGGCCTCGAGGTCGACGGCGAGCACTCCGAGTTGACGGTGTCCGGCGCGGTCAGCCCGGCCCCGGAGGCCCGGGTGGACTGCGGGCTGGCCGGCACGGTGCTGCGGTTCGTGCCGGCGCTCGCGGCGCTGGGCGCGGTGCCCGTCGTGTTCGACGGCGACGAGCAGGCCCGCAGCCGGCCGATCGCCCCGCTGCTGGCCGCGCTGCGCACGCTGGGGGTCGACATCGACGGCGACGCCATGCCGTTCCGGGTCATCGGGTCCGGCGCGGTCGCCGGCGGGGCGGTCGACATCGACGCGTCGGCCTCCTCGCAGTTCGTCTCCGGCCTGTTGCTGTGCGGCCCGTCGTTCACCGAGGGCGTCACGGTCCGCCACACCGGGGCCGCCGTGCCGTCGGCCCCGCACGTCGCGATGACGGTGCAGATGCTGCGCCAGGCCGGCGTCGAGGTCGACGACTCCACACCCAACCGGTGGCGGGTCGAGCCGGGCCGGGCCGGCGCCCGGCACTGGCAGGTGGAGCCCGACCTGTCCAACGCGGTGCCGTTCCTGTCGGCCGCGGTGGTCACCGGCGGCGCGGTGCGCATCACCGGCTGGCCGTCGCCGAGCCTGCAGGCCTCCGACACCATCCTGCGGGTGCTCGGGTTGGCCGATGCCACTGTGTCGCAGACGGATTCGCATCTGGAAGTGCGCGGCGCGGTGGCCTACGACGGATTCGACGTGGACCTCAACGAGGTGGGCGAATTGGCCCCGGCGGTCGCGGCGGTGGCCGCCCTGGCCGAGGTCGGCTCCGTCTCGCGGCTGCGCGGGATCGCGCACCTGCGCGGCCACGAGACCGACCGACTGGCGGCACTCAGCGCCGAGATCAACGGCCTGGGCGGGCGGTGCGAGGAGACCGAGGACGGCCTGACCATCACCGCGACCCCGCTGCACGCCGGCACCTGGCGCGCCTACGCGGATCATCGAATGGCTATGGCCGGCGCCATCGTCGGGCTGCGGGTGCCGGGCGTGGAGATCGACGACATCGCGACCACCGCCAAGACCCTGCCCGAGTTCCCCGAACTGTGGGCCGACATGCTGGCGGGCCAGGGGTAGGGCCGCCGATGGCGGGACGGGTGCATCACTACGACGAGTCCGACGTCCGGATCCGCCCGGGCAAGGGTTCGCGACCGCGCACCAAGAACCGTCCCGATCATGCCGACGCGGAGTCGGCGATGGTGGTCACGGTCGACCGGGGCCGCTGGGGCTGCGTGCTCGGCGGCGATCCGCGGCGCCCGGTGACGGCCATGCGGGCGCGGGAACTGGGCCGAACCCCGATCGTGGTGGGCGACGATGTCGATGTGGTGGGCGACCTGTCCGGCCGGCCCGACACGCTGGCGCGCATCGTCCGGCGCCGGGAGCGCCGAACTGTGTTGCGGCGCACGGCCGATGACACCGACCCCACCGAACGCGTGGTGGTGGCCAACGCCGATCAGCTGCTCATCGTGGTCGCCCTGGCTGATCCCCCGCCGCGGGCCGGGCTGGTGCAGCGCGCGCTGATCGCCGCCTACGCCGGGGGGCTGCGGCCGATCCTGTGCCTGACCAAGTCCGATCTGGCCCCGGCCGAGCCGTTCGCGGCGCAGTTCGCCGATCTGGATCTCACCGTGCTCACCGCCGGCCGCGACGACCCGCTGGATACCGTGGAGCCGATCCTGGCCGGGAAGCTGACCGTCCTGCTCGGACATTCCGGGGTGGGCAAGTCCACCCTGGTGAATCGCATTGTGCCCGAAGCCGATCGGGCCATCGGCGAGGTCTCCGGGGTGGGCCGGGGCAAGCACACGTCCACCCAGTCGGTGGCGCTGCCGCTGGCCGGCGGCGGCTGGGTGATCGACACTCCCGGCATCCGCTCGTTCGGGCTGGCGCACATCGAAACCGACGACGTGCTGCTGGCCTTCTCCGACCTCGCCGAGGCCATCGGCGACTGTC
Organism: Mycolicibacterium sp. MU0050; assembly: GCF_963378085.1. GTDB lineage: Bacteria > Actinomycetota > Actinomycetes > Mycobacteriales > Mycobacteriaceae > Mycobacterium > Mycobacterium wendilense. Next base: position 3,548,864 of record NZ_OY726395.1, read on the forward strand.
CGCGCGGATGCGGCCACATGGGCCCGCCCGCCGACCCGGAGTGCGCGCTCGACGAACTATCCGGACCCGCGGCGGGCCGGGTGTCGGCGGCGCGCAACCTACTTCGCGCGCTGCGCGAGGGCGCCGAGAACTAGCGACTCGGCGGCCGGCGGCGGCTCCTCACGCCGCGCGGTCGGTCCGTTCGACCTCGATGCGCCTGTCGCGGCGGGCCTTTCGAGCCGCCCGCACCCGTTCGATCGCGCTCTTGAGCCCCCGCTTGCGACCGGTGCGATGATCGGTGGTCGCGAAATCGGGTTCGAGGTCGGCGAACATCCACTCGCTGCGGGTCTCCGGCGCGTCGTGGGCGGTGTCGCGCAGGAACCGGTCCGGCAGCGACAGCTTGGCGATGGTGCGCCAGGTCTTGCCGTACTGCACCAGAAACGACCCGGTGGTGTAGGGCAGGTCGTACTTGTCGCACACCTCGCGCACCCGGATCGAGATCTCGTGCAGCCGGTTGCTGGGCAGATCCGGATACAGGTGATGCTCGATCTGATGGCAGAGGTTTCCGCTCATGAAGCGCAGCAGCGGGCCGCCCTCGAAGTTGGCACTGCCCAGCATCTGCCGCAGGTACCAGTGCCCCTGGGACTCGCCCACCATGTCGGTCTTGGTGAATTTCTCTGCGCCGTCAGGGAAGTGGCCACAGAAGATCACCGCGTTGGCCCAGACGTTGCGGATGATGTTGGCCACCGCGTTGGCCTTGGCCGTGGACTTGAAGGTCGCCGCCGGGGACAGCGCGGTCAGGGCGGGGAACGCCACGTAGTCCTTGACCAACTGCTGGCTGGTCTTGACGCCGAATTCGCGCATCCGCTGCAACGTGGCGGCGCGGTCGTCGCGGCCCTTGAAGATCTTGCCGATCTCGAGGTGCTGCAGACCGACGCCCCACTCGAACAGCGCCGCCAACAAGGTGTTGTACACCAGGTTGAACAGGTTGCTCGGGGTCCACTTCTGATCGCGGGTCACCCGGATCAACCCGAAGCCCACGTCGTCGTCCATGCCCAGGATGTTGGTGTACTTGTGGTGCATGAAGTTGTGGGTGAAGCGCCAGTGCTTGGACGCACCGGTCATGTCCCACTCCCAGCTCGAGGAGTGGATCTCGGGATCGTTCATCCAATCCCATTGACCGTGCATGACGTTGTGGCCGATCTCCATGTTCTCGATGATCTTGGCCACGCCCAGCGTGACGGTCCCGGCCCACCAGAACGAACGCTTGGAGCTACCCGCCAACAGCAGTCGACCGGCCACCTCGAGTCCGCGCTGCGTGGCGATGGTGCGGCGGATGTACCGCGCATCGCGTTCGCCACGGGAGTCTTCGATGTCCTGCCGGATCGCGTCCAGCTCGACCGCCAGACTCTCGATGTCGGCCTCGGTCAGGTGCGTGAACGCTGGAATGTCTGTAATTGCCATCGTCGACCTCCTCTCGTCGTACCTACGCTACCGTAACCTACGACCCCGTAGGTTACCAAGGAGTAGCTGTCAGATGTCCAACACGCAGTCGCCGGACGCGGCCGACACGCAGGTTTGCACCCTGGTACCCGGCTCATGCTCGACGCCGGTCCGCAGGTCACGCACGTGTCCGTCGACCAGACCGACCACGCATGTCTGACAGATACCCATTCGGCAGCCGAACGGCATCTGCACGCCCGCCTGCTCCCCCGCGTCCATCAGCGAGGTGGCCGCGTCGGCGACGACCGTCTTGCCGCTGCGCTCGAAGGTGACCGCACCGCCCGCGCCGTGTGGCGCGGCCCGCGACACCGCGAACCGCTCCAGGTGCAGCGCGGCGTCCAGTCCGCCGCCCGACCACAGCCGTTCGGCGTCGCCGAGCATGGCCTCCGGCCCGCAGGCCCAGGTCTGCCGCTCGCGCCAGTCGGCGACCTCGGCGTCCAGGTTGGACAGGTCGAGGCGGCCCTCGGTGCGGGTGGCCCGCACCCGCAACCGATAACCGGGGTGGGTCTCGGCCAGTGCCGCCAACTCGCCGGCGAACATCACGTCGGCCTCGGTGGGCGCCGAATGCAGGTGCACGATATCGAAGATCTGGTTGCGCCGCGCCAGGGTGCGCAGCATCGACATCACCGGGGTGATGCCCGAACCTGCGGTCAGGAACAGCACTTTCGCGGGCGCGGGATCGGGCATCACGAAGTTGCCCTGCGGCGCGGCCAGTCGCACGATGGTGCCCGGCGCCACGCCGCCCACCAGATGGCTCGACAGGAATCCCTCCGGCATGGCCTTGACCGTGATCGTGATGGTCTGCGATCCGGCCACCGGCGCCGAGGTCAGCGAGTAGGACCGCCAGCGCCAGCGGCCGTCCATCAGCACACCTATGCCGATGTACTGCCCCGGCTGATAGTCGAAGGAAAAACCCCAGCCCGGCTTGATCACCAGGGTGGCCGAGTCTTCGGTCTCGCGGCGCACCTCCAGGATCCGGCCCCGCAGTTCGCGGGCCGACCACAGCGGGTTGGCCAGATGCAGATAGTCGTCCGGCAGCAACGGCGTGGTGATCCGACCGACCAGATTGCGCAGCGCCTGCCAGCCCGGATGCCGGTCGGCGCCGGCCACCTTGGGCCGGACGGTGTCACCCACCTTGGCATTGACCTTGATGTAGTTCTTGGCCATGAGAGCTCCTGCCTCGGTGGCGTGCAATGAAGATTCCCGGAGCCCGGGAGATAACCTACGGTACCGTAACTTACGGTACCGTATCCACCGTCGCGCCAGACCTCCCGCCCGGCGCGCGAGCTAGAGCAGGTCGAGCAGAAACGGCAGCTCCTGCGTGGCGTACCAGGCCAGATCGTGGTCCAGCGCATCGCCCACGGTCAGTTCGGCATCCTCGTCGCCGAGATCCGCCTCGTCGATGACCGCCATCGCCGCGCGGACGGCCGGCTCCGCGGCCGCATTGTCGACGTAGGCCGCCACCACCGCATCGATGCGGCAGGGCGCGCCCACCCGCACCACCGCGTCGTCGAGGTCCGGCCGGACCGTCACCGGCTCGATGTCGGCCACGAGCACCGCCCGCCGCAACGGCAAGGAGCGTTCGGCGTCCGTCGGCTCCGCGGCCGTCGCGGCACCGTCGGCGCCGTCGTCGGCGCTCGACTCGGCGGCCAGCAGCCGCACCGACGCCCGGGCCGCCTCCCCCAACGCCACCTCGGCGAGCTCGTCGTCGTCGCCTTCGGCGTAGGCCTCCCGCAGCGTCGGGGTCACCGCGAACGCCGTGCCGCTGACCGGAAACAACTCGCCCTCGGACACCAGTTGGCGCAGCATGCCCAGCGTCGCCGGGATGTAGACCCGCATTCGGGCAGACTATCGGGCCACGGCGCGGCGAGGTGCTCGGGGACGCGGGCGACGGACCCCGGCGGGGCCTACTGCGCGGCTTCCAGGAGTTCCTCGAGGGCCTCGCGCAGCAGCGCGGGCAGCACCTCGACGTCGCTCATCGCCTCCCGGTCGGCGTTGATTCCGAAGTACACCGTGCCGCAGTACGACGTCACCCCGATGGCGAGCACCTGGTTGCGCAGCAGCGGCGGCACCGCATAGGTCTCGAGCAGCTTGGCGCCCGCCACGTACATCTGGCTCTGCGCGCCCGGCACGTTGGTGATCAGCAGGTTGAACATCCGCGCGGCGAAGCTGGTCGCCACGCGGATTCCCATGGCGTGCAAGGTCGGTGGCGCGAATCCCGACAGCGTCACGATGGTGCGCGCATCGACGAGGCTGGGCGCGGTCGGGTGCGACTCGGTGGCATGCGCAATCTGGGACAGTCGTACCACCGCGTTGCCCTCCCCGACGGGCAGGTCGACGAGGAAGGGCGTGACCTCGCTGATCGCCTGCCCCGGGCCGGCCGCACCGTCGTCGTCCAGCTCCGGGTAGACCGACATCGGCGCCATCGCGCGCACCGTCGAGGTGGGCGTGACGGGCTCGCCCCGGGACAGCAACCAGTTGCGCAGCGCCCCGGCGACCACCGCCAGGATCACGTCGTTGACGTCGCAGTCGTAGCGCGCCCGCAGCCGTCGATAGTCGGCGAGGCTGCCGCTGGCCACGGTGAACCGCCGGTTGCGCGACACCCGGGTGTTCAACGGGCTGCTGGGCGCCGTACCGCGGGCCACGGTGCGGGCCATGTCCGCGAGTCGCCGGCCGGTGTCGACGAGCTGATCGGAGTTCGTGACGATCCCGGTGACCGCGGACTGCACCGCCGCCAGCTGCTGCCGCGGCCCGGAGAACCAGTCCCCCACGGCGCCGAGCACCAGCGCGGCGGTGCCGGGCTCGCGCGCCGGAATCCAGATGTCCTCGCCAAACGCCGGTGGCTTGCGGGTCCGGTCGGCGATCACATGCCCGATCTCCAGCGCCGCCATGCCGTTGACCAGCGCCTGGTGACTCTTGGTGTACAGCGCGATGCGATTGCCCGACAGGCCCTCGACCAGGTACATCTCCCACAGCGGCCGGGTCTTGTCCAGCGGGCGGGACCCCAGCCGGGCCACCAGGTCGTGCAGCTGCGCGTCGTTGCCCGGGGACGGCAACGCCGAGCGGCGGATGTGATAGGTGATGTCGAAATCGGGGTCGTCGATCCACACCGGCCGCGCCAGGCCCAGGGTGATCTCCCGGACCTTCTGGCGGTACCGGGGAACCTGGGGCAGGCGCTGCTCGACGGTGTCCAGCAACGTCTCGTAGCTCAGGCCGGAGCGCGGCCTGCGCAATATCGACAACGATCCGACGTACATCGGCGTCGAACTGTTCTCGAGTTGATAGAAGGACGCATCCGCTCCCGACAACCTCGTCACCATTGCCGGTGTCGTCCCCCCTCGCCCGCCGAACTACTGCTGTCCCACGTTAACCGCCACCACGGGGGTTGTGCACAACGGGTGCACACGCGGACCGCCGAGACTGTGCCACGATCACTGTCGTCGTTCCTGCCACTCTCCAGCAGGTCGAGCGTTTTCGCCGCGCAGACCGGAGGATGCCGAGATGACCGTTGCGAGCAGTACCGCTGCCGCCATCCCGCCCGCGATCGTCATCCCGGTCATCGACTACGAACCCGCGATCGGCGCGGCGGGAGGCGCCGCCGCACCCGCGCTCGCGTCCCCGAGCCCGGCCCGGCCGGGGCGCGCACCCCGCCTCGAGGCGTTGCCGCCCGGGCCCCGCCCGCCGTCGCGGCATTTCGCTGCCGCGGCGGCCTTCGCCGACGCGGCGCTGCGCACGGTGCTCGAGGTGATCGACCGGCGCCGGCCGCCGACGCAACTGCGGGCGCTGATGCCGCCCGGGCTGGCCGACTCGGTGCTCGCCTTCACCCGTGCCGCGGGTCCGCGGCGCGGTGCGGCGGTCCTGCGCCGGGCCCGGGTGCAGCCCTGCGACCGCGACGCGCGGGCCTTCGAGGTCGCCGCCACCTACTCCCGGCACAACCGCACGCATGCGATCGCGTGCCGCATCGAATGGCGCGGGGCGGCGCCGGACCGCTGGCAGATCGTCGCGCTGCACATCGGCTGACGAATCAGCCCTTGCGCGACGCCTTCGCGGCCTTGCGGGCGGCCTCGCGGCGCTCCCGCCGGGTGCCGCCGGCACCCGCCGTCGCGGCGGGGCGCTGCGGCCCGCCGGAACGCTGCACCGCGGCCTCGCCGTCCTCGGCGGGACCGGTGTAGGTCAACGCGGGCGCCGACTCACCGTTGTCGATTCCCTTGGCGCGCAAGCCCACCGGCGCGGCCTGGCGTTCGCCGTCCGCCGGGGCCGGGGCGCTGTCGCCGCCCGCGGGCGCCGCCTGCTCGGCCAACGCGGCCAGCCCCGCCGGGGCCTGCACGGGGGCCACCGCCGGAGCCGGCGCCGCCTCGACTTGCACGTTGAACAGGAAGCCCACCGACTCTTCCTTGAGCGCGTCGAGCATCGCCCGGAACATGTCGTAGCCCTCGCGCTGGTACTCGACCAACGGATCGCGCTGGGCCATCGCGCGCAGGCCGATGCCCTCCTTGAGGTAGTCCATCTCGTAGAGGTGTTCACGCCACTTGCGGTCGATCACGTTGAGCAACACGTTGCGTTCGAGTTGGCGCATCGCGCCCTCGCCGGCGAGTTCCTCGAGTTCGGCTTCCCGGCGCGCGTAGGCCGCCTTCGCGTCGTCGAGCAACGCCTCCAGCAGTTCGTCGCGGGTCAGCTCGCCGGGCTCCCCGATGGCATCGGAGTCCAGCAGCGTGCGGTGGTCGATGCCCACCGGATACAGCGTCTTGAGCGCCTCCCAGAGCTTCTCGAGGTCCCAATCCTCGGCGTAACCCTCGGCGGTGGCGCCGTCCACGTAGGCGGTGATGACGTCGACCATCATGTCGTGCGCCTGCTGCTGCAGGTCCTCGCCCTCGAGGATCCGGCGGCGCTCGGCGTAGATGACCTTGCGCTGCTGGTTCATCACCTCGTCGTACTTCAGGACGTTCTTGCGGACCTCGAAGTTCTGCTGCTCGACCTGCGTCTGGGCGCTCTTGATGGCGCGGGTGACCATCTTGGCCTCGATCGGCACATCGTCGGGCAGGTTGAGCCGGGTCAGCAACGACTCCAGCGTGGCGCCATTGAACCGCCGCATCAACTCGTCACCGAGCGAGAGATAGAAGCGGGATTCGCCCGGGTCGCCCTGCCGGCCCGAGCGGCCGCGTAGCTGGTTGTCGATGCGGCGCGACTCGTGCCGTTCGGTGCCCAGCACATAGAGCCCGCCGGCGGCCCGCACCTGGTCTGCCTCCTCGGCGGCCTCGGCCTTGATGGTCTCGAGCACCTCGTCCCAGGCGGCCTCGTACTCCTCGGGCGTCTCGACCGGATCCAGGCCGCGTTCCCGCAGCCGCTTGTCGGCCAGGAAGTCCGGGTTGCCGCCGAGCACGATGTCGGTACCACGACCGGCCATGTTGGTCGCGACGGTGATCGCGCCCCGCCGACCGGCCTCGGCGATGATGTTCGCCTCTTGTTCGTGGAACTTCGCGTTGAGCACGTTGTGCGGGATGCGGCGCTTGGTGAACTGCCGCGACAGATACTCCGAGCGCTCCACGCTGGTGGTGCCGATCAGGACCGGCTGGCCCTTCTCGTAGCGCTCGGTGACGTCGTCGACGACGGCGATGTACTTGGCTTCCTCGGTCTTGTAGATCAGGTCGGACTGGTCGACGCGGACCATCGGCCGGTTGGTGGGGATCGGCACCACGCCCAGCTTGTAGATCTCGTGCAGCTCGGCCGCCTCGGTCTGGGCGGTACCCGTCATGCCGGAGAGCTTGTCGTAGAGCCGGAAGTAGTTCTGCAGCGTGATCGTGGCCAGGGTCTGGTTCTCGGCCTTGATCTCCACGTGCTCCTTGGCCTCGATGGCCTGGTGCATGCCCTCGTTGTAGCGCCGGCCGGTCAGCACGCGGCCGGTGAACTCGTCGACGATGACGACCTCGCCGTTGCGGACGATGTAGTCCTTGTCGCGGTGGAACAGCTCCTTGGCCTTGATGGCGTTGTTCAGGTAGCTCACCAGCGGGGAGTTGGCGGCCTCGTAGAGGTTCTCGATGCCGAGTTGATCCTCGACGAACTCGACGCCGAGCTCGTGCACGCCGATGGTGCGCTTACGCAGGTCCACCTCGTAATGGGTGTCCTTCTCCATCAGCGGCACGATGCGAGCGAACTCGGTGTACCAGTGCGCCGCGCCGCCGTCGGCCGGCCCGGAGATGATCAGCGGGGTCCGGGCCTCGTCGATCAGGATGGAGTCCACCTCGTCGACCACCGCGAAGTTGTGGCCGCGCTGGACCATGTCGTCGACCGAATGGGTCATGTTGTCGCGCAGGTAGTCGAACCCGAACTCGTTGTTGGTGCCGTAGGTGATGTCGGCGCCATAGGCCGCCCGGCGCTCCACCGGGGTCATCTGCGACAGGATCACCCCGACGTCCAGGCCCAGGAACCGGTGCACGCGGCCCATCCACTCGCTGTCGCGCTTGGCCAGGTAGTCGTTGACCGTGACGACGTGCACGCCCTTGCCGCTGAGCGCGTTCAGGTACGCCGGCAGCACACAGGTCAGCGTCTTGCCCTCACCGGTCTTCATCTCGGCCACGTTGCCGAAGTGCAGCGCCGCACCGCCCATCACCTGCACGTCGAACGGGCGCTGGGACAGCACTCGCCAGGCCGCCTCGCGGGCCACCGCGAAGGCCTCGGGGAGCAGGTCGTCGAGGGTGGTACCAGCGGCGATCCGCCGCTTGAACTCGTCGGTCTTGGCGCGCAGTTCGTCGTCGGTGAGCTTCTCGACGTCGTCCGACAAGGTGTTGACGTAGTCAGCCACCCCCTTGAGGCGCTTGACCATGCGACCTTCACCAAGGCGCAGCAGCTTAGACAGCACTGATGTATCCCCTACAGGATTGGAGTTTTATCTCGGCACCATCGTAGGTGACGCGCCGATATACCCCGGAGAAGTCGCCCGCAACCGGCCTCGCGCCCGACCCGTGGGCCGGCCTCGCGGCCCGGGCGGGAGCCGTCGGACCCCCGCCCGGGCCGCGGACTCGCCGGTGTCAGGCCAGTCGGATCAGGCCGTAATCGAAGGCGTGCCGCCGGTAGACCACCGACGGCTTGTCGGACTCCTTGTCATGGAACAGGAAGAAGTCGTGGCCGACGAGCTCCATCTCGTAGAGCGCATCGTCGACCGTCATGGGTTTGGCGGGGTGTTCCTTGACGCGGACCACCTGCCCCGGTTCGTGCGGCTCCGGCGCGGGCTCGACAGCCTCGACGGGCTTGGCCGGCGGCAGGAACGCCTCCGGCACGACCGCGGTCGCCTCGGCCAGCGAGAGCGGCGTCTTGTCGCCGTAATGGATTTTGCGGCGGTCCTTCTGCCGCCGTAGCCGGGCCTCGAGTTTTGCGGTCGCAGATTCCAGCGCCGCGTAGAAGCTGTCGGCACAGGCCTCGCCGCGCACGACAGGGCCACGACCGCGCGCGGTGATCTCGACATGCTGACAGTTCTTACGCTGACGGCGGTTGCGTTCGTGGTCGAGTTCGACGTCGAACATGTAGATGGTGCGGTCGAAGCGCTCCAAGCGGGCGAGTTTCTCCGAGACATAATTCCGGAAGTGGTCGGGCACCTCGACGTTGCGGCCCTTGACCACCACTTCGGCGTTCGGTCCAGACGGCCGCGCCTCCGGCTTTTCGGAGACCAGGGTCTGGGCAGAATTCACGGATTGGCTTGACATGCTTGACAACTCGATTCTGTGTCGCTTTGCACGCCAGAAGCGTGCCTGGCTGATACACAACATGCGCGGTGAGAATTTCCGACGCTCGATCCACCGGCGCCTACGGTCGAAAACTCACCTCCTCACGCTTCGGCCCCACACTTCGGTGTGGGCCTCGGGTCAGAAGCCCGCCGCAAGGGATTGCGGTCGTTGCACCCGAAGGTAGTCGCAGTTCACCCAAACGTGCCACCCTTTTGGTGGACCCGTTGCCGGAACTTTCGACCGGCGTTACATCCGCGCGCAGAAGGCGTCGAAAACCCGGCGCGCACTCACGCGTGCGCCAGCGTGAGCACACCCGTCACGCGGGCCCCGGCAGTTTGCAGGACGCGCACCGATTCGCGCGCCGTGCTGCCCGTGGTGACGATGTCGTCGACGACCAGAACCTCCGCCGGGCGGGGCGCGCGGCGGGTCAGCCGGACGCGGCCGGCGACGTTGCGTTCGCGGCCGCGGCTGTCGAGTCCGACCGAGTCGCGCGCCGTCGCGCGCATCCGCAGCACGGGCGCCACGGTGATCCGGGGGTGATCGGCCACCGCGGCGGTGGCCAGCCGCAGCACCGGATCGCCGCCGCGGCGGCGCGCCGAGGACCGCCGGGTGGGCGCGGGCACCAGCACCAGCGGCAGCGTCACCAGGCCCCAGCCCAGCAGGTGGTGGATGCCGACGCCCAGCGCGGCCGCCAGCGGCGGGGCCAGATCGGTGCGCCGCCGCTCCTTCAGCGCGACGATGGCCGCGCGACGCGCCCCGGCGTAGCGCCCCAGGGCGAACACCGGCACCCCGGGGTCCTGGCGCGGCGTCACCAGGTGCGGCTGGTCGGCAGCCACCGTCAACGCCGACGCGCAGGCCGCACACCAGCGGGTCCCCGCAGCGCCACAGCCGCCGCATTCCAGCGGCAGGATCAGATCGAGCACACCAGCAGTGTGCGGGCGCCCACCGACACCGCTCAGCCCGGCAGCACCGGCACCGCGCCGGGGGCCATGAAGGCGCGCACGCCCGACCAGGCCTGCTCGTTGTCGGCGCCGGAGCCCGACAGCTGCATGACGCCCACTTGATCGGCCACGTAGACCGTCGACGGGTTGGCCACCACCGTCCCGACCGGCATCGTCAGCCCGCGGCTGGGGCCGTCGGAGTTCACCCCGTCGAGATTCACATAGGACACCGGGTGCGCGGGATCGTTGCGACTGACGACGATGTCGTCGCCGGTGCGCCAGGACAGCGACACCACCGAGGAACCCAGCCCGAAGCCGAGGCGCCGCGGGTAGGTCAGGGCGAACTGCCCGCCCGGGGTCTCCTCCACGGCCGACAGGATCACCTGCCCCTCGACCACCAGGGCGGCGCGGGTGCCGTCGCGGGACAGCTGCAGTTCGGTGACGTCACCGGGAAACTTCGTGGCCACCGCGATCGAGTCGACCGGGACCCGGGCCGGCGCCCCGGTGGCGGCCTCCTGGGTCACCCGCACCACATTGTTGCCGTCGACCACCACCCACACCGCACCGTCCAGCGCCCAGGTGGGCCGGGTGATGGTGCGGCCCTTGAGGGCCTCCACGGCGTCCTGGCCGTTGCTGTCGATCCAGAGCGTGGAGGCCACCTCAGGGGTGTCGACCCGCACGGCCACCACCGATGCGACACCGTTGCCATCGCGCGCCAACGCGGCCGAGCGCTGATCGGGCAGCTCGCCCAACGCGCCGTCGACGCGGGTGGCGCGCTGCCCGTCGAGGAACATCAGCGACCCACCCACCAGCGCGTGCAGGCCGGCCGAGGCCCCGACGGCCGCACCCGGGTCGGTCGCCGCGACATCGGAGGTCTGCCAGCCGTCGGCGAACCTGTCGTCCAGCGGGAGACCGTCCACGTTGATCACGTAGGGACCCCGGACGTCGGCGCGGGCCAGCGTCCAGATGATCTGTGCGGCAAGCAGAGCCCGGCTCTGCGGGTCCGAACTCGGCAGGTTCTCCAATTCTATCCGCGCGCCGCCGTACCCGCGGCCGATGCCGGTCTTGCCGCCGTCGGCACGGGTGACGGGCCCGCGCAGTCGCAGCGGCGCGGCCAGCATGTTGCGCACCGAGTTGGCGATCTCGGGGCGCGGCCCGGAGATCAGTTTGGACACCAGTTCGGTGGCCAGCTGGTCCCGGTCGTAGACGGCCACGTAGCGCGGATCGGGCACCGTGGTCTTGCCGGTCGGGTCGACGAAGTACAGCGGGTGTCGCTTGTAGGTCTCCTGGAACTGCCGCCAGTCCAGGAAGACTCCGTTGGGCAACTTGTCGATGCGCCATCCATCGGGGGTGTTCACCAACTCGATGGGCCCCGGGTCGGGCAGCGAACCCTCCGCGGTCTCGAACACGCCCATGTCCGACAGCGATCCCAGGATGTCGGCCTGCATCTGCACCGAAATCCTGCCCGCACTGCGGGTTTCGGAGAACACCACGCGGTCGATGAGCAGTGCGCTGCCGGCGTCGTCCCACCCGCGTGAGGCGGACTCGGTGAGGAACTGCCGGGCCGCCAGATGCCGGTTTCCGGGATCGGCTGTCGCCTTGAGGAATTCGCGCAGCAGCTGGTCGGGCGCCATCCCGGGGGTGGGCTTGGGCAGATCCTGGGGGGCGGGCCGCTCGACGGTCCCGATCGCCTGCGGCGCCGAGGAATTGGGCACCCCGGCACACCCCGCGAGCACCGCGAGCACCGCGACGACGGTACCCAACGCGAGCAGCAGGCACAGCGGGCGGCTCACACGCCTTCTCCGGCGTGCTCGCGGTCCCGGGTCGGCCGCTGCCGGTCCCGGCTTTCGGCGCCCACCGGCTTCATCGGCAGCGGACTCGTGGTGACCTTGTGCCCGCGCACCAACGGCAACGTCAGCCGGAAGCAGGAGCCGTTGCCGGGCTCACCCCAGGCCTCCAGCCGACCTTGGTGCAACCGAGCGTCCTCGATGCTGATCGCCAGCCCCAGGCCGGTGCCGCCGGAGCGTCGCACCCGCGCGGGGTCCGACCGCCAGAACCGACTGAACACCAACTTCTCCTCACCCGGACGCAAACCCACACCATAATCACGCACCGTCACCGCGACCGTGTCTTCGTCGGCGGCCATCCGGATGCGCACCGGCTTGTGTTCGGCGTGGTCGATCGCGTTGGCGATGAGGTTGCGCAGAATGCGCTCGACCCGGCGCGGGTCGACCTCGGCGATGACGTCCTCCTCGGGCATGTCCACCAGCAACTCGATGCCCGCGTCGTCGGCGAGGTGCCCGACGTTGTCCAACGCGCTGTTGACCGTCGAACGCAGGTCGACCGCCTCCACCGACAGCTCGGCGACCCCTGCGTCGTGCCGGGAAATCTCCAGCAGGTCGTTGAGCAGCGATTCGAAGCGGTCCAGTTCGTTGACCATCAGCTCGGTGGAGCGCCGCAGCGACGGGTCGAGCTCCTCGCGCTGGTCGTGGATCAAGTCGGCGGCCATCCGCACCGTCGTCAGCGGGGTGCGCAACTCGTGGCTGACGTCGGAGGTGAAGCGCCGCTGCAGGTTTCCGAACTCCTCCAGCTGGGTGATCTGGCGGCTGAGGCTTTCGGCCATGTCGTTGAACGACACCGCCAGGCGGGCCATGTCGTCCTCGCCGCGCACGGGCATCCGCTCGGTGAGGTGTCCCTCGGCGAACCGCTCGGCGATCTGGGACGCCGATCGCACCGGCTGCACCACCTGCCGCGACACCAGCCAGGCGATGCCCGCCAGCAGCACCAGCAGCACCAGGCCGCCGGTCACCATGGTGCCGCGCACCAACGCGATGGTGCGCTCCTCGCCGGACAGCGGGAAGATCAGGTACAGCTCCAGGTTGGTCACCCGCGAGGCTGTCGGCGAGCCGATGACCAGCGCCGATCCCGAGAACCCCTCGGTATGCACGGTGGCGTACTGGTAGCTGACCTGCCCCGCCTTGACGAACTCGCGCAGCGCCTCGGGCACCTCGTCGACGGGCCCGGCCGCGGTGGCGGCACGCGGCCCGTCGCCCGGCACCACCAACACCGCATCGAAGGTGCCGGCCAGCCCGGTGCCCCAGGTGGGTGCGGCCCGGGAGGTCAGGGTGTTACGCGCCAACTGCAGGCTGCTGTCCAGCGAGCGGGTCTCCTCGCCACCGACAATTCCGGCGACGGCCGTGCTGGCCCGCTCGATCTCCTCGGTCGCCGCGCGCACCTTGACGTCGAGCACCCGGTCGGTGATCTGGCTGGTGAGCACGAAGCCGAGCACCAGGATGACGGTCAGCGACAGCCCGAGCGTCAGCACCACCACGCGCAGTTGCAGGGACCGGCGCCAGGCGACCCCGACGGCCCGGCTCAACGCGTTCAGCCCGCGCAGCAGCGGACCCGACCGTCCCCAGCGACCCCGGCTGCGCCGTTTGGAGCGCCCGATGATCATGCGCTGAACTCAGGTCCGTCGCCGCCGGCGGGCGGGCTCACGGCGCCTCACGGAGGTCCGGCCTTGTATCCCACTCCTCGAACGGTCAGCACCACCTGCGGGTTCTCCGGGTCCTTCTCCACCTTGGCCCGCAACCGCTGCACATGCACATTCACCAGCCGGGTGTCGGCGGGATGGCGGTAACCCCACACCTGTTCGAGCAGCACATCCCGAGTAAACACCTGCCGCGGTTTCCGTGCCAGCGCCACCAGCAGGTCGAACTCCAGGGGCGTCAGCGAGATCTGTTCGCCCTGCCGGGTGACCTTGTGGGCGGGGACGTCGATCTCCACGTCGCCGATCGACAGCATCTCGGCCGGCTCGTCCTCGTTACGGCGCAGCCGCGCACGGACCCGGGCGACCAACTCCTTGGGCTTGAAGGGCTTCATGACGTAGTCGTCGGCCCCCGACTCGAGCCCGAGCACCACGTCGACGGTGTCGGTCTTGGCCGTGAGCATCACGATCGGCACCCCGGAGTCGGCGCGCAGTACGCGGCAGACGTCGATGCCGTTCATCCCGGGCAGCATGAGGTCCAGCAGGACCAGATCGGGGCGCAACTCCCGCACCGCCGTGAGCGCCTGGGTGCCATCCCCGATGACGGCAGTGTCGAAACCCTCGTTCCGCAGGACGATGGTCAGCATCTCGGCCAACGAAGCGTCGTCGTCGACGACCAGGATTCTTTGCCTCATGACTGTCCATGGTGTCACCAAAACGTGACAAAACGCCGCTACGACGCTGGGCGTTTCGCATCTGGCGCAGGCCGCGAGCGGTATCACCGCCCCATGTCCGGGCCCCGGACGGCGATCGGATCCGCGCGCGGAAACCGTCCGCGCGGTCACACAGATAGTTGACGATACGTCAATTCTGACCTACGGTGCGTCAGAATGTAACCTGCGCCACACACGCTGACCTGCGCGACATGAGTCACCCAGCCCTTCGACGCGCCTGCCAGAGAGGTACCGCCATGGCCAAGCTCGACATCACGACCCAGATCCGCAACATCGACCGTTACCTCGAAACCCTCGTCAACCCGCGGCATCGTCGCATCATCGCCAACTACCGGCGGCACGCGATCTTCGAGATCACCGGGCACAAGGAACGCATATTCACCCCCGAGATGACCGTGGAGGAACCGGTCTACTACCTCAACGCCAACGGCATGAGCCTGACCCTCCAGGGCCGGGAGGAAGTGCTGGGCTTCTACTCCTCGCTCGAGGAACGCGAGGCGACGGTCATGGTGGTCGAGGACGAGAGACTCGCGGTCGCCGACTGGGGATTCGCCTCCGAGGCGTGGTTCAACTCCTACATGCCGGGCCACCTGGTCCCGGAGGGCTGGGACGCCGACCCGGACAAGCTCTACATCCTCCGCCAGCACATCGCGATGAACTGGCCCTATGACGAAGCCGGCCGAATGATGGGCGAGCACGTCTACGAGCATGCCGATCTCGCCGAGTTGACGGAGGTCGCCGAAGACGAGTTCATCACCCTCGCCGAAGCCCGCGAGAAGCTCTTGCCGTTGCAGCAGGAACTTCCGGCGTACGACGGCACCCCGCAAACTGCGGCCACCCGCGGCTCGGGTGTCCCGGTATGAGCATCATCTTCGGACCGGCCCGGCAGAACGGCCTGGTGGTGGCGAACCTCGACGAGGCGGTGCAACGCTGGGTCGACAAGCTCGGCGCCGGCCCGTTCTTCGTTGTCCGGCACCTTCCGCTGGACTACTTCACCTATCGGGGGCGTGCGAGCAGCCCCGACATCAGCGTGGCCTTGGGCAACCTGGGCGACCTGCAGATCGAGCTGATCGAACAACACAACGACGAGCCCTCCCCCTACCGGCACTTCCTGACGGAGACCGGCCCCGGCCTGCACCACATCTCGGCGTGGACGGCGACCTACGACAACGACCTCGCCCGCCTACGCGACCGCGGACGCGAGCCGGACTGCGAGGGCAAGATCGCCGGCCTGTCCCGCTTCGCCTACTTCGAGTCGGATGCGACCGACGGCTCGGCGTTCGAGGTCTCCGATCTGGGCACGGAACATCAGTTCGGCGCCTTCCACGACCTGATCCGCGAGGCCTCGATCGGCTGGGACGGGTCCGACCCGGTTCGGTCGCTGATCTGACCGGCCGCGGCCCGGCCAATCGGTGCAGTCCCGACGCGCGAAATGCGCTTAGGATCTAGCCACCTGACGCATCGACGGCAACCTCGGGAGGGACCATGGGCGACCCCAACATGCTGGCGATGACCACGTCCGACGTCATCTATTCGGCGGACTTCCTGGATTCGATCGGCACCACCGCCGGCGCCGAACGCCGCGCGCTGGCCGCGGAATTGTCCGGACACGGCACCGCCTGGCAGGAACAGGGCCGGCCGGGTTTCGCCGCCTTCATCGATGTGGTGAACCGGCAGGCCCAACGCACCGAAACCGAACTCGTCGAGGTCGCCGACAAGTTACGGCAGGCCGCCCGCGACTACACGACCGTCGCCGAGGAAGGCGCCGAGGCACTGCGCTATCACCGACCCGGCCCCGCGCCGCTCTAGGAGTCTGCTGAATTAATCCCGCGTGGCGGACCCAGTTGTGCTGGGGTTTTGGGGACAATTGGTGAGTGCAGGGTCGCTCTGAGGATCAGCGTGAGTTGTTGGATGCCGAATCGGTTGCGGGGCATCTTCTGAAGTCCGACAGCGTGTTCGCGTTTCTGGCTGCCCATCGACGCGAGTTGTTTCCCGAGGAGATGTTCGCCGATCTGTTCCCGTCGCGGCGGGGACGTCCCAGTGTGCCGGCCGAGGTGATGGCTTCGGTGATCACGTTGCAGGCCTTACACGGTTTCTCCGATAACGAGACCGTCGATGCGGTGACCTTCGATCTGCGGTGGAAAGCCGCGTGCGGGCTACCGATCACCGCCGGGGCGTTCCATTCGACGACGTTGACCTACTGGCGGCGCCGGTTGGCGGCCTCGGACCGCCCGAACCGCATCTTCGAGGCCGTCAAAGCTGTCGTGGCGGCCACCGGTGCGCTGGCGGGCAAGACACGACGAGCCTTGGATTCGACGATCCTTGACGATGCGGTGGCCACCCAGGACACCGTGACCCAGTTGATCGGGGCGATCCGCCGGGTCCGTCGCGAGGTCCCCGGTGCCGGGGAGGTCATCGCCGCCCAGTGCGGCGCCCATGATTACGACGACCCGGGTAAACCATCGATCACCTGGGATGACGCCGCCGCGCGTGCAGCGTTGGTGGACGCCCTGGTCGGCGATGCCCACCGCCTGTTGGGGCATCTGCCCGAGCAGGAACTCGGCGCCCGCGCTGCCGAGGCGGTGGCGTTGTTGGCGTTGATCGCCGGCCAGGATGTCGAACCCGTCGACGATTCTGATGGCACCGACGGGCGGTGGCGTATCGCGCAACGGGTGGCTGCGGATCGGGTGATCTCTACCGTCGATCCTGAGGCCCGTCACGCCCACAAGACGGTGCATCGTCGCCAGGACGGCTTCAAAGCCCACATCGCGGTGGAGCCGGACACCGGCATCATCACCGACTGCGCTTTGACCAAGGCCAGCGGCCCCGACACCCACGACTCGGCAGTGGCCGCGCAGCTGCTCGCCGGGGAAGATGCGCCAGTGACGGTGCTGGGTGATTCGGCCTACGGCAGCGGCGAATTTCGTGCGCATCTGGCCGAGGCCAAGCATGTCGATCGGGTTAAGTCCGCGCCGGTGCGCTCGGCGGTCGCCGGGGGTTTCACCGTCGATGACTTCGCTATCGATCACCGCAACAAGACGGCAACCTGTCCGGCCGCGCTGACCCGCCCCATCACCGCCTCTGGCAGCGTCACCTTCGGTGCCGCGTGCCGCGGATGCCGATTGCGGGCACAGTGCACCACCAGTCACGGCGGTCGCAGCCTCACCCTGCGGCCCTACGATGCTCTCCAGCGGGCAGCGCGCAAAGAATCGCGAAACCCGGACTGGCTCAACGAATATCGCACTCACCGGCCCATGGTGGAGCGGACCATTGCCTGGCTAGCTCGAGGCAACCGTAAAGTCCGCTACCGCGGCGTCACCAAGAACGATCACTGGCTGCACCACCGCGCCGCCGCGGTGAACCTGCGACGCTTGATCACCCTGGGATTGACCCACACCGGTGCCCACTGGGCCATCGCCTGACCCCCGCCACCAGACCTTTGCGGGCACAAGCACCATCCACCACGCTCAACACGGCCCGCGATGGCCCCACAAAAAGTCGACCGCCGAACCCGACCGAACCCACCGGCCACACAGCGCTTCGAGGCACCCCACCCCAAACACCCCTAATTCAGCAGACTCCTAGCGCACGGCGTCACTTCAAGGGCAGCGCCGCCACCACGTCCGCCGGCGCGCTCCGCGGTCCCAGCGTCAGCCAGCGCCCGGCCCAGTTCGCCGCCGCCAATTCGGCGTAGACCGCGCCGGTCCGCTGTTGCAGCGCCCCGTCGCGTTCGTAGGAGTCACGTTCGCGCGCCGGCTCGTGCACGGCCCGCCGGCGCGCCCGCTGCCCGGCCAACTCGACCGAGACATCCAGCAGAAGTTGACAATCCGGCTTCGGCAGACCGAGCCGCTCGAACTCCAGCCGGTACACCCAGTCGACCACCTCGCCGTCGGCCCGCTGGTGCAGGCGCGCGGCGCTGTAGGCCGCGTTGGAGGCCACGTAGCGATCCAGGATCACCACGTCGTGGGACGCGGTGAGCCGGTCGATCTCGGCGCGGGCGCCGGACCGGTCCAGGGCGAACAGCGTTGCCATGGCATACACCGAATCCGCCAGGTCGCCGTGCTCACCGTGCAGCGCCTCGGCGGCCAGGTCCGCGTGCACCGACGCGCCGTAGCGCGGGAAGGCCAAGGTGGCGACCGTTTTTCCGGCGCCCACGAACTCGGCACGCAGGCCCTCGGTCAACGTCCGCTTGCCCGCCCCGTCCAGACCTTCGATCACGATGAGCACGGGGCGAGCCTAGCGGGCCGCGGCCGCCGCTCCCGGCGCCCGTGAATCGGCGCGCAGTAGCGTGGCGATCATGGTGCTCGCAGCAGCTGTTCAACTCGAAGCGGTCCTCGGCGACGTTCCCGCCAACTTGGCGGCCTGCGAAACGCTGGCCGACGAGGCCGGGCGCGCCGGGGCACGGATCATCGCGTTGCCCGAGTTCTTCACCACCGGCATCGGCTTCGACGACTCGCTTGTCGATGCCGCGCTGCCCCCGGACGGCGCGGCCACCACCCTGCTCACCACGCTCGCCCGACGGCACCGGGCGCTGGTCGGTGGGTCGTTCCTGTGTCGAGACGCCGACGGGCACGTGCGCAACGCCTACCTCGCCGCCACCCCAGAGGGCGTTGTCGGGCGGCACGACAAAGACCTACCCACCATGTGGGAGAACTGCTTCTACACCGGCGGTCACGACGACGGCGTGCTGTCGACCGGCGAGTACCAACTCGGCGCGGCGGTGTGCTGGGAGTTGATGCGCAGCCAGACCGCCACGCGGCTGCGGTCCCGGGTCGATCTGGTGATGACCGGGTCCGGCTGGTGGTCGATCCCGCCGTGGCCACCGCGGGTGGTGTTCGACCGGTGGGAGCACCGGAACGCCGCGACGGCCCGGGCGGTGACCCCAGCCTTCGCGAAGTACGTCGGGGCTCCCGTCGTCCACGCCGCGCACGCCGGGGATCTCACCTGCGCCATGCCGTGGCTGCCCCTGAAGTACCGCGGCCGGTTCGAAGGCTCCACCATGATCGTCGATGCGGCAGGCAACATCCTCGCCGAGCGCGGGCCCGATGAGGGCCAGGGAATCGTGTACGCGGAGATCGAAATCGGCCGCGTCACACCACTACTCGACGTACCGGACCGGTACTGGCTGCACCCGCGCGGACCATTGCCCAGCGTGGTCTGGCACTACCAACGCTGGCACGGCCGGCGGTGGTACCGGCGCGAGGTGGCACGCGCACCCCGCTAATACGTCCCGCAGTTCGGCGCGGTGGGGATTCCGTTGAACCGGTCGGCGAGACAACCCCTCGACGCAGCGCCCGGCCCATCGCGCCACGCTGACAAGATCATCGCGGCGCGCGTCGGGGAATCGTCAGGCGGCTCAACCCCCCACGATGGCGCCGCTGCGCGCGTCGACGTCGATCTCGACCTCTGAGCCGTCGGGACGCACCAGCTCGATCTGCCACACGATGGCGTCGCGCTCGTTGTCGATCTGGATGTCGCTGACGGCGGCGTCCGGTTCGCGCTCCAACGCCGTCTGCATGGCCCGGACCGCATCGACCTGCGCCTCCTGAACCTTGGCCACGCCGTCGCCGGGATCATCGTCTTGGCGCTGCCCGACGACCTCGTTGCCGTCCGCGCTGACCCGCACCTCGAACTCGTTGCCGTCGGAGGCCACGTCGATGACGAAAACCCGTTGCTCGTCCCGGGATTCGACTTCCAGGTCGAACGGTCGACCGTTCGGCACGGCTGCCCCCGCGGCCTGCAGGGCCCGTTCCACCGCCTCGGCGGGCATGCCCTTGCCGGCGTGCTGCGAGGCGGGCGCGCCCGGGGCAGGCGACGTGGTGGCCTCGGCCGCCCCCGCGGTCTCGGTGGTCTTGGTGGTCTCGGCGGCGGTGTCGGTGGCCGGCTGACTCTCGGTGTCACTCGAACAGCCGCTCAACACCAGTGCGGCGGCGAGCAGGCCCAGGCCCGCCGGACGTCCCCAATGCATCATGATGCGCTCCCAACGCTGAGTCGTGATGCCCGTCAGGTACCCGCCGCGGCGTCACCTCACACCCCACAATCAGAATCGCCCGAATCCTCGCGGGATTCGGGCGATTCCGATGCGGTCTACGCGCGTTGGATCAGTAGCGGTAGTGGTCGGGCTTGTAGGGACCTTCGACGTCGACGCCGATGTACTCGGCCTGCTCCTTGGTGAGCTTGGTGAGCTCGCCGCCGAGGGCCTCCACGTGGATCCGGGCGACCTTCTCGTCGAGGTGCTTGGCCAGCCGGTACACCTCATTGTCGTACTCGTCGTTCTTGGTCCACAGCTCGATCTGGGCGATCACCTGGTTGGAGAAGCTGTTGCTCATCACGAACGACGGGTGGCCGGTGGCGTTGCCCAGGTTGAGCAGACGGCCCTCCGAGAGCACGATGATCGACTTGCCGCCGTCGAACTGCCATTCGTCGACCTGCGGCTTGATGTTGATCCGGGTCGCGCCCGAGCGCTCCAAGGCGGCCATGTCGATCTCGTTGTCGAAGTGGCCGATGTTGCCCAGGATGGCCTTGTCCTTCATCGCCTTCATGTGGTCGAGGGTGATGATGTCCTTGTTGCCGGTCGAGGTGATGACGATGTCGGCGTCGCCGATCGCACCCTCCACCGTGACGACGTCGAACCCGTCCATCAGCGCCTGCAGCGCGTTGATGGGGTCGATCTCGGTGACCTGGACGCGGGCGCCCTGGCCGGCCAGCGATTCGGCGCAACCCTTGCCGACGTCGCCGTAGCCGCAGATCAGCACCTTCTTTCCGCCGATCAGCACGTCGGTGCCGCGGTTGATGCCGTCGATCAGCGAGTGCCGGGTGCCGTACTTGTTGTCGAACTTGCTCTTGGTGACCGAGTCGTTGACGTTGATGGCCGGGAAGGACAGCTCGCCGGCGGCGGCGAACTGGTAGAGCCGCAGCACACCGGTGGTGGTCTCCTCGGTGACACCCTTGACCGACTCGGCGATGGTGGTCCACTTGGTCTTGTCGGACTCGAACCGCTCCCGCAGGACGCCGAGGAACACCTTCCACTCGGCCGGGTCGTCGTCCTCGGCAGGCGGCACCACGCCGGCCTTCTCGTACTGCGCGCCGCGCAGCACCATCATGGTGGCGTCGCCGCCGTCGTCGAGGATCATGTTCGCGGGCTCGCCCGGCCAGGTCAGCATCTGCTCGGCCGCCCACCAGTACTCCTCGAGCGTCTCGCCCTTCCACGCGAAGACCGGGGTGCCCTCGGGCTTCTCCGGGGTGCCGTGCGGCCCGACCACCACTGCCGCCGCCGCGTGGTCCTGGGTCGAGAAGATGTTGCAGCTCGCCCAGCGCACCTCGGCGCCCAGCGCCGTCAGGGTCTCGATGAGCACCGCGGTCTGCACGGTCATGTGCAGCGAGCCCGAGATGCGCGCGCCCTTGAGCGGCGCCACCTCGGCGTACTCCCGACGCAGGGCCATCAGGCCGGGCATCTCGTGCTCGGCCAGGCGGATCTCCTTGCGGCCGAACTCGGCCAGGGACAGGTCTGCGACCTTGTAGTCGATGCCGTTGCTGCTATCGGCGGTCAGCGTCATTCGAAATAGCTTCCTTCGCGGTCCAGTGGGTTAGCCCGTCCACACGGTAGACGGCCGCCGGGAAGGACTCCCCGGCGGATCAGTCGGTCTGGATCTCACCGTACCGCTCGGCGAACGGCGTCATGAGCCTCGCGAGATCTCCCGCGACGTCGTGGTCGGCCTCCGGGGGCATCGAGACATAGCTCATGGCCAGCCGGACGATGGCCCGGGCCAGCACCCCGGCGTCCTCCTCGCTGGCCGACACCCAGCTGTTCATGAACGACTCGGTGAGCTTGGCCGAGGCGCGGGAGATGATCGGCGCACTGTCGGTGGTGATCAGCTGCAGCAGGTCCGGCTTGGCGACGCCGGTCAGCAGCGAGATCACCAGCGGGTCGGCGGCCGACTCGGTGAAGAACGACCGGAACCCCTCCAGGAACGCCGGATACATCTGGCCGACGTTGTTGTCGATCGCGTCGCCGACGGCGGCCACCAGGCGGTCGGCCAACCGCAGCGCGTACCCCTGGGCCAGGCCCTGCCGCGACCCGAATTCGTTGTAGATGGTCTGCCGGCTCACCCCGGCCGCCTTGGCCACATCGGAGAGCGTGACCGACGACCAGTCCTTGGTGAGCAGCAGGTCGCGCATGGCGTCGAGCACCATTTCGCGCAGTAGCCCCCGGGAGGCCTCGGCGTAGGGAATCCGCGCCGAGGCGCTCCGTCGACCCGCCGGCTGCTGCGTGCTACTCACACGCGCGACAATAACGCCTCCGGCGGCTGCGCTCGGTGCCGCCGCGGTCACGGCCGGACGACTTCCACCATCTCGAAGTCGGATTTCGCGGCGCCGCAGTCCGGGCAGCTCCAGTCGTCGGGGATGTCCTCCCAGCGGGTGCCCGGGGCGATGCCGTCCTCCGGCCAGCCCTTGGCCTCGTCGTACTCGAACCCGCACTGCACACAGACGAAGAGCTTGTACGCCGCACTCATGAGGGCACTCCTACCGGTTCGAAGTCGATCTTCTCGCGCACCCCGCAGTCCGGGCAGCACCAGTCGTCGGGAATCTGATCCCAGCCGGTGCCGGGCGGGAACCCCTCCCGCGCGGCGCCCTTGGCCTCGTCGTAGACGTAGTCGCAGATCGGACAGCGGTAGCTGCTCATGCCGAGGCCTCCGTCGAGCCGTACCGGGCCAGCACCTTGTCGCGCACCCGGGGATGGATGTTCACCCGGCTGATGTCGCCGTCGTAGTGCTCGAGCACCCGGTGATCCATCAGCTTGCGCCACAGCGGCGGGAAGTAGGTCAGCCCGATCAGGGACGCGTAGCCGCTGGGCAGGTTCGGCGCCTCGGCCATGCTGCGCAGCGTCTGGTAGCGCCGCGTCGGGTTGGCGTGGTGGTCGCTGTGCCGCTGCAGGTGGTACAGGAACAGGTTGGTGACGATGTGGTCGGAGTTCCAGCTGTGCTGCGGGCCGCACCGCTCGTACCGGCCGCTGGCGGTCTTCTGCCGCAGCAGGCCGTAATGCTCGAGGTAGTTGACCGCCTCCAACAGGCTGAACCCGAACACCGCCGAGATCACCATGTACGGGACCAGCCCGACGCCGAACACCGCGATCAGCACGCCCCAGAACACCGCCGACATCGCCCAGGCGTTGAGCACGTCGTTGGACGGATACGTTCTCGGATCCCACGGGCTGCGCCCGCCACGCCGCAGACGGGCGGCCTCCAGCTGCCAGGACGACTTCAGCCCGCCCCACACGCTGCGCGGCAGGAACTCCCAGAACGTCTCGCCGAACCGGCCCGACGCCGGGTCCTCGGGCGTGGCGACCCGCACGTGGTGGCCGCGGTTGTGCTCGATGTAGAAGTGCCCGTACCAGGTCTGCGCCAGGGTGATCTTGGCCAGCCAGCGCTCCAGGGAAGCCTTCTTGTGGCCCAGTTCGTGCGCGGTGTTGATGCCCACGCCGCCGAGCACGCCGATCGACAGCGCCAGGCCGATCTTGGCCGGCCAGCCCAGCGCGCCGTCGAAGCCCAGCCAACTCAGGTCCGACGCGGTGAACAGGTAGGCGCCCACGATCACGCTGGCGTACTGGAACGGGATGTAGAGGTAGGTGCAGTACCGGTAGTACCGGTCGTTCTCGAGGCGCTCCATCACCTCGTCGGGCGCGTTCTGCCCGTCGGGCCCGAACCGCAGGTCCAGCAGCGGCAGCACGATGTACAGCAGGATCGGGCCGATCCAGAACGGGATCTGCGCCGCGGTGTGCCAGCCCGCGGTGTTCAGCGCCCACACCACCGGCAGCATGACGAACAGCGCGGTGGGCACGATCAGACCCATCAGCCACAGGTAGCGCTTCCTGTCGCGCCACTGCTCGCCGCTGGCGAGCGTCGTTTCCTCCAGTGAAGTCACCGTCTACCTCCAAGTGAGTGCGATCACGTCGATGCCTTGACTATAGAGGCCGATTTGTCGGCTGTCTAGACATCAGGGAGGTATTTGTAAAGCAACTAGGGTGCGGCTTCGAGCTCCCCCCGCGCCCGCTGCCCCATCACCGAATGCCGGCGGCTGTAGACGAAGTAGATGACGACGCCGAGGAGCATCCAGATGAGGAACCGGATCCAGGTCAACGCGGTCAGGTTGAGCATCAGCCACACGCACGCCACGATCGACGCGATCGGCAACAGCGGCACCCACGGCACCCGGAACCCGCGCTTGAGGTCGGGCCGCGTGCGACGCAGCACCAGCACGCCCGCCGACACCAGCACGAAGGCGAACAGCGTGCCGACGTTGACCATCTCCTCGAGCTTGTCGATCGGGAACAACGACGCCGCCAGCGCGATCAGGACGGCCACGATCACGGTGATCCGCACCGGGGTCCCACGCGAACTCGTCCGGGCCAACGACCGCGGCAGCAGGCCGTCGCGGGCCATCGCGAAGATCACCCGGGACTGGCCCAGGACCAGCACCATCACCACCGTGGTCAGGCCGGCGAGCGCGCCGATCGAGATCACCTGGGCCGCCCAGTCGATCCCGTTGGCCGAGAACGCCGTGGCGAGGTTCGCGGCCTTGCCGTCCGGGCCGGTCTTCAACTCGGTGTAGTGCACCATTCCGGACAGCACCACCGACACCGCCACGTACAGCACCGTCACGATGGCCAGCGCCGCGAGAATGCCCTTGGCGACGTCGCGCTGCGGGTTCTTCGTCTCCTCCGCCGTGGTCGCCACGACGTCGAACCCGATGAACGCGAAGAACACGATGGACGCACCGGCCAAGAGTCCGTACACGCCGTAATGGCTGCCCTCGGCCCCGGTCAGCAACGAGAACAGCGACTGATCGACGCCGGTCCCGCCGGCCTCACCGGGTTCCGACGGCGGGATGAACGGCCGGTAGTTGGCGGCCTTGATGTAGAACGCGCCGACGATGACCACCAGCAGCACCACCGCCACCTTGATGGCGGTGACGGTGGCCGAAAAGTTGGCCGACAGCTTCGTGCCCAACGCCAGCAGGACCGCCACCACGGCCACGATCAGCAACGCGCCCCAGTCCAATTTGAGGGGCCCCACGTCGGCGACACCGCCGGCAAATCCGAATACCGTGCCCAGGTAGGACGACCACCCCTTGGCCACCACCGCCGCGCCGATCGAGAACTCCAGAATCAGGTCCCAGCCGATGATCCATGCCATGAACTCACCGAAGGTCGCATACGAGAACGTGTATGCGCTCCCGGCCACCGGCACCGTCGATGCGAATTCCGCGTAGCACAGCGCCGCCAGGCCGCAGGTGACCGCCGCGATGAGGAACGACACCGAGATCGCCGGTCCGGTGATGTTGCCCGCCGTCGTGGCGGTCACGGTGAAGATGCCCGCGCCCACCACCACTGACACACCGAAAACCGTCAGGTCCCACCAGGAAAGGTCCTTGCGCAACCGGGTCCCGGGCTCGTCGGTGTCGGCGATCGATTGCTCGACGGACTTGGTGCGCCATCTGCTCATCACAGTTCTGTCACCTTTCGAATTGGCCCGGTTTCGGCAATCTACCCATTACCGTGGGGCTCAATGAGCAGGACATGCAATCTCCCGCGTGATCACGTCGTGGTGATCGGTAGCAGCGTCGCCGGTCTCTGTGCAGCCAAGCTGCTCTCCGAGCATTTCGCGCGGGTCACGCTGTACGAGCGCGACCACCTACCCGACACGCCGGTCAACCGCGGCGCCATTCCGCAGGGCGACCACGTGCACCTGCTCATGGCCCGCGGCGCCGAGGAACTCGAGAAGGTCTTCCCCGGCCTGCTGGCCGCCATGACCGCCGAGGGCGTGCCGGTGGTGCAGAACCAGCCGGAGTCCATCCACTTCACCGCCGGCGGGCACGTGCTGGGTACCGGGCAGGTGCTGGAATCGAACTTCACCGCCTACGTTCCGAGCCGGGCGCAACTCGAGTGGCAGATCCGGTCCCGGGTCAACCAGATCCCCACGGTGACCATCGTCGAGCGCGGGGTCAGCGAGCCGGTCTTCGACCCGGTGGCCGGCCGCGTCACCGGGGTGGTGCTCGACGACGGCGAGACCGTGCCGGCCGACCTGGTGGTCGACGCCTCCGGCCGCGGTAGCCGGCTCCCTACCTGGTTGCAGCAGTGGGGTTTCGGTCGCCCGCGCGAGGATTCGGTCAAGATCGGCGTCACCTACGCCTCGCAGCGGGTCCGCATTCCGGCGGGTCAGATGGCCGAGAAGATGGTCCTGGTCAGCGCGCCCCACGACCGCCCACTGGGGATGGGCATGCTGTTCCACGAGGACGCCATCTGGACGGTCACGGCGTTCGGCGTCGCCAAGGCCGAGCCGCCGAACGACTTCCCCGGTATCTGCGACCTCGCCGACACGGTGCTGCCGCCGCACATCAGCGCGGCGCTACGGTCCGGAGAACCGGTGGGGCAGATGAACTTCCACCGCTACCCCACCAGCAAGTGGCGCCGCTACGACAAGATGGACCGGCTACCCGAGGGCATCTTCCCGTTCGGTGACGCCGTCGCGAGCCTGAATCCCACCTTCGGCCAGGGCGTGACGATGACCGCCCTGCAGGCCGCCAACCTGCGCGAGGCCCTCGCGGGCGGGGTCGACGGCCTGGCCCGCCGACTGATCCGCCGGACCGCCCGCACGACGCTGCCGGTCTGGCTGATGAACTCGGTCGCCGACATCGAGGCGCACGGCGCCCAGGGGCCCCGGCCCAAATGGTACGGCCCGATGTTCGGGCTGTTCGACCAGTTCCTCGGCGCCGCCGAGACCGATCCCGTTCTGGCCGAATGGTTCCTGCGCCGCACCAGCCTGCTCGACAGCGTGTGGATGACGCCCCCGCCGCGGATCATCGGACGGGCGGTACGCACCAACATGCGGCAGTGGATGGCCGAGAAGAGCCGCCGCCGCGACGACGTCGATCAGCCGGCCGTGACGGGTTCCGGAACGGGTTCCTAGATACCGACGGTGGCCCGGAACAGCGTGGCGGGCTCGTCGGCGACCAGCCGAATCCGACCGTCGTCGGCGGAAACCCATGCGGCGCTGCCACGTTCGAGGCGCACGTCACCGGCCTTGCCGATCACGGTCACCGCCCCGTCGGCACAGATCAGCACCTGGGGTCCCTCGTGCCGACTGGGCGCGTCGACCTCGTGGCCCAACTGGTCGCCGTCCAGCTTCAGGATCGACACGGCGAACTCCGCGGCCGGGGTCCGATAGCTGCGCTCGAACCCGTCCTGCTCCACTTCGGGGTGCAGGTCCTGTTCGGTGGCCGGCGTGAAATTCAACACCCGGAGCAACTCGGGCACGTCGACGTGCTTGGGGGTGAGCCCGCCGCGAAGCACGTTGTCCGAGTTGGCCATCACCTCGAACCCGACACCGTGCAGATAGGTGTGCAGGTTCCCGGCCGGCAGGTAGATCGCCTCCCCCGGCTCCAGGTGGACCCGGTTGAGCAGCAACGCGGCCAGCACGCCGGCGTCGCCGGGATAGCGCTCCCCCAGTTCCAGCACCGTCCGGGCGACCGCCGCGAACTCGGTGTCCTCGGAGCGCAGGTAGTTGATCGCACCGTCGAGCACCGCGGGCACCAGCACGTCGAGATCCGGCTGGGGCAAGGTGATCCAGGTGGTGAACAACGCGCGCAGCCCGTCGGCGTCGGACTGGTCCGAGAGCAGGTTGACGTACGGATCGAGGTCGGAGACCGCCAGGGCACGCAGCAGGGACACCGTCCGGGCCGCCGGGCGGAACCCCGCCAGCGCCTCGAACGGCTGCAGGGCCACCAGGATCTCCGGCTTGTGGCTGCGGTCGCGGTAGTTGCGCTCCGGCGAGTTCAGCGGCACGCCCATGCGGTCCTCGCGGGCGTAGCCCTCCACGGCCTGCTCGGCGCTGGGATGCGCCTGCAACGACAACGGTTCGTCGGCGGCGAGGATCTTCACCAGGAACGGCAGGGCGTCACCGAAGCGGGCACGCACCGCCGGGCCGAGCTGACCCTCGGGATCCGACTTGACCAGGTCCAACAGGGTGCGCTCCCCCTCGGCGGTCTGCACCCACGCCGGGTCGGCCGGATGCGCGCCGAGCCACAACTCCGCCTCGGGGTGCGCGGCCGGCACCGACCGACCGGTGAAGTCCGCGATGGCGGTCCTCGAACCCCAGGCGTACGTGCGTATCGCCCCGCGTAGCAGCTCCACTACCTGATCCCCTGTGTCATTGCCGTCCCCCGCCTTTCAACCCCGGACCAGACGCAGGTACACCGCGGCCATCGCGAGTCGAACAGCGAGCGTAGCCAATTGCTGTTCAGGACGGTCGACTCCGCCGGCGGCGGTGGCCTCGTCGGCGTCGGGGACATCCTGAACCCCCACCATATCGACGTCCGGGAAGCCGCCGAGGCGTGCTGCCAACATCGGCCGCTCGGAAGTCAGCGCCAGCGCGAACACCCGCAGCGGCGCCGGCGCCGGGCCGTCGAGCTCCTCGTCGTGGAACAACGCGTCGGCACCGGTGGGGCCGCCCGCCACGTTCGACCGCAGCACCGCCAGCGCATCGGCCAACCCGGCCGCGGCCACCGGCTGCCCCGCGATCCGCAGGAACAGCGCCGCGCCGTGCCGAGCCAGGGCCAGCGTCGCGGCGCAGTCACCGGTGAGCGCGACGTCGCGCCCGGCCATGCGCTCGGACAAGCCCTTGGCGGAGTTGGTGAACACTTCCCGGGCCGCGCTGTTGCGCAGCGCCTCGGCGTCCAGTTCGTCGGCCAACGCGCCCAGGTCCACCGGCAGCGTCGGGTCGACGGCGGCCAGGACCGCCAGGCCGGCGGCCAGGTACCGACAGAACGCGAACTCGTCGGGCACCGTCAGGCGCGGGGGCAGATTCGCGGAGCGGCCGGCCGAGGCGTCCCGCAGCGGCCCCTCCACGGGCGCCGCCACCACCAGCCGGGCGCCGCGGCGGACCGCGGTCGCCGCCGCCGTCACCAGCGTCGGGTCGGCCGGGTCGTCGCCGGCCACCACCAACACGTCGAGCGGTCCGACCCAGGGCGGGACCTCGGCCGCGAGCACGATCGGTTCGACGGCGGAGCCGCCCAGGGTGGCCGCCAACACCGCACCGGCCGATTCGGCGGTCCCGCGCCCGGTCACCCAGACGACCGACCGCGGTCGCTCGGCGCGGATCGACTCCAGGGCGCCCTCGTCGACCGCCGCCGCCGTCGCCCGGACCTGCGCCCCGGCCATCGCGGCCGCCCGCAACAGCCCGTCGCGGTCCGCGGCAATCAGGCCCTGCGTGTCGTCGATGTCGACGACGGCGCGTACTGCGTTCACGGCACCGCCTGCGGACCGGTCAGCGCCGCCTCGGCGACCGCCGCGATCTGCGCCTCGACCTGGTCGACGATGTCGCGGACATCCTCGGCGGTGCGGGCCTCGACGTTGAGCCGCAGCAGCGGTTCGGTGTTCGAGGTGCGCAAATTGAACCAGGAGTCGTCGCCGAGGTCCACGGTGACCCCGTCGAGGTGGTCCAGCGACTGCACGCGGTTGCCGAACCACTTCAGCACCGCCTCGACGCACGCGGGCGCATCGCTGACCGTGTAGTTGAGTTCGCCGGAGGCTTCGTAGCGCTGATAGTCAGCGGTCAACTCCGACAGGGGCCGGTCCGAATTCCCCAGCGCGGCAAGGACATACAACGCCGCCAGCATGCCGGAGTCGGCGCCCCAGAAGTCCCGGAAATAGTAGTGCGCCGAATGTTCGCCGCCGAAGATGGCGCCGGTCTCGGCCATCAGACCCTTGATGTAGGAGTGCCCGACCCGCGACCGCACCGGGGTGCCGCCCCGCTCGATGATCAGCTCGGGCACCGCCCGCGAGGTGATCAGGTTGTGGATGACGGTGGCGCCGATCTCCCGGGAGAGTTCCCGCGCGGCCACCAGCGCCGTGACCGCCGACGGCGACACGGGCCGGCCCCGTTCGTCGACCACGAAACACCGGTCGGCGTCGCCGTCGAACGCCAGGCCGATGTCGGCGCCGTTGGCCACCACGAAGTTCTGCAGATCCACCAGGTTCGCCGGATCCAACGGGTTGGCCTCGTGGTTGGGGAAGGTCCCGTCGAGCTCGAAGTACAGCGGCAACACCGACAGCGCCTCGACCGCGCCGAGGACCGCCGGTGCGGTGTGACCGGCCATGCCGTTGCCGGCGTCCACGGCGACCTTCAACGGACGAAGGCCGGCCAGATCCACCAGCGAGCGCAGGAAATCGCCGTAGTCGGCGAGCACGTCCCGGTCGGTGATGCTGCCGCGGGGCCCGTCGTGGTCGGGGACGCCGTTGATGACCTCGTCGCGAATCGTGATCAGGCCGCTGTCCTGACCCACCGGCTTGGCACCGGCCCGGCACAGCTTGATCCCGTTGTACGCCGCCGGGTTGTGGCTCGCGGTGAACATGGCACCCGGGCAGTCCAGCAGGCCGGCGGCAAAGTAGAGCTGATCGGTGGAGGCCAGGCCGATCCGCACCACGTCGAGCCCCTGGGCGGTGACGCCCTCGGCGAACGCGGCCGCCAGTTCCGGAGAGCTGGCCCGCATGTCGCAGCCGATCACCACCGTCGAGCTGTCCGAACGCACCAGCCGGGCGAAGGCGGCACCGACGGCGGCGACGAAGGCGGGGTTGATCTCCTCGCCCACCAAACCGCGCACATCGTATGCCTTGATCACGCGGTGCACCGCATCGGCGGCAAACCCGGCGGAACGCGACATGCTCAAGACTCCTGACGGCACAAGGGGGTGCATCGAAGGGTGGAAATTATCCCCGTCAGCCTAGCGGTTGCGGTCTCGCGACTCGGCCGTCGTTTCACATCACTTCGGTTATGGCGACTGGAGCGCCAGGACAGCCTCAGTCGGTGGGGTCGGGCAGCACCCGCAGGTGTCCGCGGCGACGGCCGTTCCCCGCCCCACCGGGCGCCGAGGGTGCCAACACCGCGCCGGCGGGCGTCGCGCCGTGCTGTGGGCTCGGCTCCGAGAACCCGTGCACCGGCGCCTTCGGCAGTTCGCGACCCTCGCGGACGGCGTCGGCCAGGGCGACCAGGTCGTCATCGTCGGTATGGGTGGGCAGCGGGCCGGCGTGTCGGACCAACTCCCAACCGCGCGGAGCGGTGATGCGTCCCGCATGTTGAACACACAGGTCCCAGGAGTGCGGCTCGGCCACGGTGGCCAGCGGCCCGACGACGGCGGTCGAATCCGAATAGACGAACGTCAACGTCGCCACCGCATAATGGGGGCACCCGGGCCTGCAGCAGCGACGGGGAACATTCACTCCGTGAGGCTATCGCGCGGAGTCGAATCGGCTGAGCGGGACACGCGCACACCGCGCCGCGGTGCCGAACCGTTACCTTGCCGGGCCGGCCCCGGGCCGCCAGATACCATCTGCGGGTGGCCGATTCCCGCAGCTTCCGAGGGGGCCCGGCCCGCCGGCGGAGCAGGCGGCACGGCCGGGAGTACCGCGGACCGTTGCTGCCACCGAGCGTGCCGGGGTGGCGCAGCCGCGCCGAACGGTTCGACATGGCCGTGTTGGAGGCCTACGAACCCATCGAGCGGCGCTGGCACGACAGGCTGACGACGCTGGACATCGCCGTCGACGAGATTCCGCGGATCTCGCCGCGCGATCCGGACAATGTGCAGTTCCCCCCGGAGATCATCGCCGACGGCCCGATTGCTTTGGCCCGGCTGATTCCCGCCGGCGTGGACGTGCGGGGCAACTCGACGCGGGCGCGGATCGTCGTGTTCCGCAAGCCCATCGAACGGCGCGCCAAGGACGCATTGGATCTGGGCGACTTACTGCATGACATCCTGGTGGCTCAGGTGGCCACGTACCTGGGGGTCGAACCGTCGGTCATCGACCCCACGATCGATGACGACTAGCCGACGTCGAAAAAGTTTGCTAGATGATCCCGCGCTTGAGCCGGCGGCGCTCCCGCTCGGACAGGCCACCCCAGATGCCGAAGCGCTCGTCGTTGGCCAGCGCGTACTCGAGGCACTTGTCGCGCACCTCGCAGCCCAGGCAGATGCGCTTGGCTTCGCGCGTGGAGCCGCCCTTCTCCGGGAAGAACGCCTCTGGGTCGGTCTGCGCGCACAGCGCGTTCTCTTGCCAGTCGTCGTCCTCGGTTGCCGGCGCGGGATCGAAATTGTCCGGCACCACACTCAAATGCGAACGTCCCGCCACTGCCCCCGTTGCCGAGTCCATATTGGTGTGCGGTGCACTGCCAATTGAGCCGAAAAATTGCTCAAAGGACATGTTCCGCCTCCTCACCTTGGTTTCGTCAATTCAGTAAATGTCGCCCACTATTGTTCTGTGGTCATCCCAATTCGAACATGTGATCGAATCTCGGTCTGCGACAGCGAAACCGGCCGGCCAACCAGGAAATGACACTGATGTGATTAGACACGGGTTAGCTGCCAGGGTCAAGCGCTAGGGCTGAAATTCATACCACCAATCACCGAAATTGCGGCGCGTCGTTGCCTTGGCGTGTCGTGTGAGTAATCGCACTGAGATTTCTGCGTGTCGATCACAGTCCGACCGGCTGACCGGCCCGGTAGTCCCAACGCCTAGTCTCGTTCGGTGTGAAGGTCACCGTACTGGTCGGCGGAGTGGGCGGAGCCCGCTTCCTCTTGGGCGTGCAGCAGTTGTTGGGGTTGGGACAGTTTGCGGGAGACCAGCCTACCGACACCGGCGAGCACGAGCTCACGGCCGTGGTCAACGTCGGTGACGACGCCTGGATGCACGGCGTACGCATCTGCCCCGATCTGGACACCTGCATGTACACCCTGGGCGGCGGCATCGACCCCGAACGCGGCTGGGGGCACAAGAACGAAACCTGGCATGCCAAGGAGGAGTTGGCCCGCTACGGCGTGCAGCCCGACTGGTTCGGCCTCGGCGACCGCGACCTGGCCACCCACCTGGTGCGCAGCCAGATGCTGCGCGCCGGATATCCGCTGTCGGCGGTGACCGAGGCGTTGTGCGTGCGGTGGGCGCCCGGGGCCCGGCTGCTGCCGGCGTCCGACGACCGCAGCGAGACCCACGTCGTGATCACCGACCCGGAGACCGACGAGCGGCGCGCCATCCACTTCCAGGAATGGTGGGTGCGCTACCGCGCGAAGGTGCCGACCCACAGCTTCGCCTTCGTCGGCGCCGAGAAGGCCACCGCGGGAGACGGTGTCACCGCGGCGATCGCCGAGGCCGACGTCGTCTTCCTGGCCCCGTCGAATCCGGTGGTGAGCATCGGGGCCATCCTGGCGATCCCCGGCATCCGCGGCGCGCTGCGTTCGACGTCAGCCCCCGTGGTGGGCTACTCGCCGATCATCGGCGGACGTCCCCTGCGGGGCATGGCCGACGAGTGCCTGACCGTCATCGGCGTCGAGTCGACCTCCCCGGCCGTCGGCGAGCACTACGGCGCCCGGTCGGCCACCGGCATCCTCGACGCGTGGCTGGTGCACGAGGGTGACGAGGCCGCCATCGACGGTGTGGCGGTGCGCTCCGTGCCGCTGCTGATGACCGATCCGCGGGCCACCGCGCAGATGGTGCGCGCCGGCCTCGACGTGGTCGGCGTGGCGGTCCCGTGAGCGGCGCCCCCGAGCACGGTGCCGCGGCGGCCATCGAGGTGCTGCCCGTCCTCGGCCTGCCCGACTTCCGCCCGGGCGACGACCTGGTCGCCGCCCTCGCCGCGGCCGCACCGTGGCTGCGCGACGACGACATCGTGGTGATCACCAGCAAGGTGGTGTCCAAGGTCGAGGGCCGGGTGGTGCCCGCCCCCACCGACCCCGAGGAGCGCGACGCGTTGCGGCGCCGGCTCATCGACCAGGAGGCGGTGCGGGTGCTGGCGCGCAAGGGCCGCACCTTGATCACCGAGAACAGCTACGGGCTGGTGCAGGCCGCCGCCGGGGTGGACGGGTCGAACATCGGCAGCGACGAATTGGCGCTGCTGCCCGTCGATCCCGACGCCAGCGCCGCCGGGGTGCGCTCGGGTCTGCGCGAGGCGCTCGGGGTGTCGGTCGGCATCGTGATCACCGACACCATGGGGCGGGCCTGGCGCAACGGCCAGACCGACGTCGCGATCGGCGCGGCCGGCCTGCCGGTGCTGTTCGGGTACGCCGGCGCGGCCGACACCTTCGGCAACGAGTTGTTGGTGACCGAGGTCGCCGTCGCCGACGAGCTGGCCGCGGCGGCCGATCTGGTCAAGGGAAAGCTCACCGGCATCCCGGTGGCGGTGGTGCGCGGGCTGCACCTGGCCGACGACGGTTCGGCGGGACGCCATCTGGTCCGCGGCGGCGAGGAGGACCTGTTCTGGCTGGGCACCGCCGAGGCCGTCGAGCTGGGCCGCGGCCAGGCCCAGCTGCTGCGCCGCTCGGTGCGCCGGTTCTCCCCCGAGCCCGTCGACCCCGCCGCCATCGAGGCGGCCGTGGCGGAGGCCCTGACCGCTCCCGCCCCACACCACACCCGACCGGTGCGTTTCGTGTGGCTGCGGGACCCGGAGCGGCGCACGGCCCTGCTGGACCGGATGCGGGACAAATGGCGGGCCGACCTGGCCGGCGACGGCAAGCCGGCCGACGCCGTCGAACGGCGGGTGGCCCGCGGCCAGATCCTGTACGACGCACCGGAGGTGCTGATCCCCTTCATGGTTCCCGAGGGCGCGCACAGCTATCCGGATGCCGCGCGCACCGCCGCGGAGCAGACCATGTTCACGGTCGCCGTCGGCGCGGCGGTCCAGGCCCTTCTGGTCGCGCTGGCGGTCCGGGGCATGGGCAGCTGCTGGATCGGCTCGACCATCTTCGCCGCCGATCTGGTGCGCGCCGAACTCGACCTGCCCGACGACTGGGAGCCGTTGGGCGCCATCGCCATCGGGCACCACCCCGACGAGCCGCCCGGCCCACGCGAGCCGGCGGACCCCGACGGCCTGCTCGTGTTGCGATGAGCTTGCGCGACTCGGTGATCGCCGCGCTCACCGACTGGGCGGCACCGGATCCCGAGCAGGACGCCCTGCGCCATGCCGTGCTGAGTTTCGTGCTGGCGCGCGAGGACGCCTGTGAGCGCGCCTGCGTGCCGGGGCACATCACGGCCTCGGTCGCGGTGCTCGACCACACCGGCAGCCAGGTGCTGCTGACGTTGCATCCGCGCATCGGCCGCTGGGTGCAGCTCGGCGGGCATTGCGAACCGGAGGACACCGACATCGTCGCGGCGGCGCTGCGGGAGGGCGCCGAGGAGTCCGGCATCGCCGGGCTGCGCATTGCGCCGAATCTGGTTGCCGTCCATGTACATCCGGTGACCTGCTCGCTGGGTGTCCCCACCCGCCACCTCGACCTGCAGTTCGTCGCGCATGCCCCGGCCGACGCCGAGATCGCGGTCAGCGACGAGTCGCTGGATCTGCGCTGGTGGCCCGTCACGGCGCTGCCGCCGGACACCGATCACGCGCTGGCCCACCTGGTTTCCCGCGCCGCCCGCTGAACGCCTTCCTGAGAGCACCTTCCTGCGCGAGCGGCCCTCCTTGAGCACCCACCCCAGCGAGCGGCCACCCTTGTACGGAAATCCGTTCCACGACGTACAACAGTGAGCGCTCGCGAGGTCAGGCTGCCGCGCTTTCCAGTTGGACCTCGATTCGGCGGAGCATCCGCCACGGCTGCCGGCGGACGTCGTCGCACACGATGGACATCACCCGCCAGCCCAGTTCCTGTAGCGCCGCGCGCTTCTGCCGATCCCGCCGCAGATGCTCGGCGTCGCTGTGCCACTCGAAGCCGTCGTATTCGACCGCGAACATCAGTTCCGGCCAGGCGAAGTCGAGCCGCCAACGGCGCCCGTCGCGGTCGACCACCTCGTATTGCAGTGTGGGGGCGGGCAATCCGCCGTCGACCATGGCCAGGCGCGCTTCGCTCTCCATGGGCGACTCGGCCTGCGGACGGGCCAGCGGAATCAGGTCGCGGACCATCACGATGCCCCGGCGCCCCGTCTGGGCTTCGGCGGCGATCGTGAGGCCACGCGGGTCACAGGTTCCGCTGCGCAGCGCAGCGTCCAGGGTGGCCAGCGCCCGCGGACGGCTCAACGATCTCGCAGTCTCGATGGCGGTCCAGTCCGGGCGGGTGAGACGACGGCCGCGCCACGTCGTCAGCGGTGCGCCCTCACGGCGGTGCACCCGCAAACCGTCGTCGTGGCGGAGCCGATGCCCAACGGGATTGAGCACGTGCAGCTTCGGGTCGTCCTCGGTGTCGAAGCCGTACATGGCCGCCGCGGTCGACAGGCACGCCACCACCGGCTCACCGCAGCGCAAGTCCAGTCCGCGCAACAGCCTCAGCCGGTCGGGTTCGCCCAGGCTGTATATCCCCGGCCAGATCTTGACCAGTTCCCGGCTGCGCAACTGCCGTTGCACGGTGCGGCGGCTGAGATGTTCGAGCAGCTGCGCCGAGGTGACCACGCGCCCCTGTGCGGCGAACAAGCGGCGGAGTTCAGGTGGCACCCCGCCATGGTCGGTGGCCGGCGGGGCCCGCGCCATTCACCCCTGTGGATAAGTGCATTGCAGGGCCGAGCGGCCATCCTTGTACGAGAAATGGCCGGCGGTTTCAAGCGGTGGATGCAACAGCGGGCGATTTGAACGGGTTCGACAGTAATTCGTCGAGGGCTTCGGCGGGGGTTTTCCAGCGCAGGGTTTTCCGTGGCCGGTTGTTGAGTTTGGCCGCGACGTAGTCGAGGTAGTCAGCGGGAAAGACCGACAAGTCAGTACTTTTGGCAAAGTACTGGCGTAGCAGACCATTGGTGTTTTCGTTGGTGCCGCGCTGCCAGGGCGAGTGCGGATCGCAGAAGTAGATGTCCAGCTCCGCGGCGGTCGCGATGGCGGCGTGGTTGGCCATTTCGTGGCCTCGGTCCCAGGTCAGAGTCTTGCGCAGGATCGTCGGGAGCTGGGCCATTTTGGTTACGATCGCTTCCTGGACGGCTTCTGCGGTATGCCGGTCGGGCAGGTGCAGCAGCATAGTGAAACGAGTGGTGCGTTCTACCACCGTCCCGATTGCCGACGCCGATGCGACGCTGCCCAGGATCAGATCTCCCTCCCAGTGTCCGGGGACAGCCCGGTCTTCGACCTCCGGCGGCCGCTCGCTGATACTGACGATGTCCCGCAGTTTCCCGCGGCGCTCATCGGGGCGGCGCTGAGGCTTACGCAACGCCCGTCCGGTCCGCAGACAGGTATGCAACTCGCGGCGCAAATTCCCCTTGCCCTGAACATAAATCGCCTGATAGATGGTCTCGTGGGACACCCGCATCTCCGGATCGTCAGGGAAGTCGATCTGCAGCCGTCGAGCGATCTGCTCAGGACTGTGCTGATCATCTTCCAACCGAGTCTGCACCTCAGCATGTAAACGCCGGTTGGTCGCCAGCTTGCCCGGCTTGGCTCGGCGAGCCCGACGCTGACTACGTGCATGAGCGCTGCTGGCACGATAGCGCGGACATTGCTCGTGACCGCCATGCCACCTCGCCCCGAACTGGTATCGGCTGCGGTAACGGTTGCGGCCAGGCTTGCTGTTGTTCTTGATTTCACGCGAGATCGTCGATGGTGCCCGCTTGAGTCGACGCGCGATGCTGCACATCGATTCCCCTGCAGCGATGCCTAACGCGATCTCCTCACGTTCTTCGAAGCTCAACCGAGGCTTTTTCCGAGGCCCGTCATCACGCGGAGGTGGTTTCACACCTCCAACATCAGCAAACCAGCGATAACCAGTGTGCCCCGACACGCCGACAGCCTTGCCGGCATCTCGCGGCGAGAGCCCATCACGAATTAGTTCCCAAAACCGGCTTTCCACACGCGCTAACTCCGGCAGCCCCATCTGAACCCCTCAGCTAGAGGCTGTTGCATCCACCCCTTGAACCCAGGGCCGAAACCTGTACAAGGGTGAGCGCTCGTCAGAAACTCACACGTCGCTGGAGTAGCGAATCCCGCAGTCCGGCAACTCTACTCCCGGCCACACCCGCGCGCCCCGGAGCAGCTCACAACGCGCGCCGATATTGGCGCCGTCACCGATGACACCGTCGCGGATCAGCGCCCGCGGTCCGATGTGCGCGCCGAAGCCCACGATCGAGCGCTCGATCACCGAGCCGGCGTCGACCCGCGCACCGTCGAAGATGACCGCACCGTCGAGGCGCGCACCGGGGCCGATCTCGGCGCCGCGGCCCACCACCGTGCCGCCGATGAGCACCGCCCCCGGAGCCACCGAAGCGCCGTCGTGCACCAGGCTCTCACCGCGGTGCCCCGCCAACGCCGGCGACGTCGCGATGCCGCGCACCAGATCCGAGGAGCCGCGCACGAAGTCCTCCGGGGTACCCATGTCGCGCCAGTACGTCGCGTCGACGTAGCCGCACACCTTCACCCCGTCGGACAACAGCGCGGGGAACACCTCACGCTCCACCGACACCGGGCGTCCGCGCGGAATGCGATCGATGATCTTGCGGTCGAACACGTAGCAGCCGGCGTTGATCTGATCGGTCGGGGGGTCCTGCGTCTTCTCCAGAAACGCTGTGACTCGGCCGTTCTCGTCGGTGGGCACCGAACCGAACGCCCGCGGGTCGGCCACCCGGACCAGGTGCAGCGTCAGATCCGCGGCGTGGTCGTGATGGAACTCCAGCATGGAGCCCAGGTCGGCGCCGGACAGCACGTCGCCGTTGAACACCACCACGGTGTCGTGCCGCAGCCGCGGCGCCACGTTGGCGATGCCGCCGCCGGTGCCCAGTGGCTCGGACTCGAAGACGTACTCGATCTGCAGGCCGAGCTTGGAGCCGTCGCCGAACTCCTGCTCGAACACCTCGGCCTTGTACGAGGTGCCCAGCAGGACCCGCTCGATGCCCGTGGCGGCGATGCGGGACAACAGATGTGTCAAAAACGGCAGGCCCGCGGTGGGCAGCATCGGCTTGGGCATCGACAGCGTCAACGGCCGCAGCCGGGTGCCCTTGCCGCCGACCAGCACGACGGCATCGACCTTCTTCGGATCGAATCCGCTCATCGCTCCTGTCTCCTCATCTCGCGCCGTGACCGCCGGACCACCAGCCGTGACCGCACCTCCAGCGCGCCCCGCATGGCCCATCGCAACGGGCTGCGCT
Organism: Mycolicibacterium sp. MU0050; assembly: GCF_963378085.1. Taxonomy (GTDB): domain Bacteria; phylum Actinomycetota; class Actinomycetes; order Mycobacteriales; family Mycobacteriaceae; genus Mycobacterium; species Mycobacterium wendilense. The sequence goes on from NZ_OY726395.1 coordinate 3,588,310, forward strand.
GCCAACCGGAGTGCCGATCCGACAGATAGGTCCAGGTGCTCTCGTGGTGCGCGGCCAGGTTACGGGCCGGATCGCGTCCGGTGGCGTGTCCCTTGTCGTGCAGGATCTCGGCCGACGGCGCGTAGACGTTCTGCCATCCCGCCCGCGCCAGCCGGTCCCCGAGGTCCACGTCCTCCATGTACATGAAATACCGCTCGTCGAAGCCGCCGATCTGGTCGAAGGCCTCGCGCCGGACCAGCAGACACGATCCGGACAACCAGCCCACCTCGCGCTCACTGGGGGGCTCGCGGTCCTGCCGGTAGGCCGCCGTCCACGGATTGCGCTTCCAGAACGGACCCACCACCGCATGCATGCCGCCGCGGATGATGCTGGGCAGGTGGCGCGCCGACGGGTAGACCGCGCCGTCGGGATCGCGGATCAACGGACCCACGGCGCCGGCCCGCGGCCAGCGCCGGGCCACCTCGAGCAGCGCGTCGATGCTGCCCGGTGCCCACACCACGTCCGGGTTGGCGATCACCAGGAATTCGGACTCCGCCGGCACGTCCTTGACGCCCCGGTTGACCGCCCGCCCGTAGCCGACGTTGGCCCCGTTGTGGATCAGCCGGGCGTTCGGGTAGCGCTCGACGGCCTCCTCCGGCGTCCCGTCGGACGAACCGTTGTCCGAGATCACGACGCTGACGGGCTGATCGGTGGCCACGGTCAGGGACGACAGGAACCGCTCGAGGTGCGGGCCCGGTGAATACGTCACCGTCACCACGGGCAGTTCGTCAGTCACGGCCTAGAGGGTATCCGGCCAAAGGTCGGCCTTCGGCGAGTGCCCGAGCCACCGCATCCCGCCAGGGCGGCAGCGGCCGCAACCCGGCCCGCTCGGACTGCTGCCCGGCCAACGCGGAGTACGCCGGGCGCGCGGCCGGCCGCGGGTGCGCCCCGGACCCGACCGGCCGCACCAACTCCGGATCGGCGCCGACGGCGGCATAGACCGCGCGGGCCTGCTCGAAGCGGCTGGCCTCGCCGGCGTTGCCGGCGTGCAGCAGCGGCGCCTCCAGCCGCTCGTCGATGATCTGCAGCAACGCGGCCACCAGGTCGCCGGTGTAGGTGGGCGAGCCGATCTGGTCGTCGACGACGTCGACGGCCTGTCCCGCGCGCGCCTTGCCCGCCATCACGGCCGCGAAGTCGTTGCCGTCGCCGCCGGTATAGACCCACGACGTGCGGACCACCGTGGCGGTGGGCAGCGCCGCGGCCACCGCCCGCTCCCCGTCGAGCTTGCTGCGGCCGTACACGTTGACCGGGTCGACGGGGTCGTCGAGTTCGTAGGGCCGGCCCGGACCCCGCTGCGCGTCGCCGCCGAACACGTAATCGGTGGAAATGTGAATCAGTCGCGCACCGGCCTGCGCGCAGGCGCGCGCCACATTCGCGGGCCCGGTCGCGTTGACCGCGTGCGCGTCGTCGGGAGCCGCCTCCGCGCCGTCGACGTTGGTGTAGGCCGCGCAGTTGACCACCACGTCACCGCTGTTCAGCACCGGTGCCGCGACCGGGTCGGCGATGTTCCACTGCGCGGAGTTCAACGCCAGCACCGGCCGGCCCTCCGCTGTTGCCCGGGCGGTCAGAAACCGCCCCACCTGACCCGCTGCACCCGTGACCACGATTCTGTCCGACACACTTCGAAGTCTGGCACGCCGAGTCCGGCTAACCCGATCCCGGCGGTTGCGCAAGTAGCCTTGCGGGGTGCCGGTCCAGGTCTTGCGCGTCATCTCCAGTGCGATAGCCATCGCGATCGTGCTCGGCACCGGGGTCGCGTGGGCCAAGATCCGGTCCTTCGAGGGCGGCATCCATCACATCAGCACCGCTGCGCTCGGCGGCGACGGTGACGACGGCGCCATCGACATCCTGCTGGTGGGCTCCGACAGCCGCACCGACGCGCACGGCAACCCGTTGACCCCCGAGGAACTGGCCATCCTGCACGCCGGCAACGACGTGGCCACCAACACCGACACGATCATCCTGGTCCGCATCCCGAACAACGGCGAGTCCGCCACGGCCATCTCGATCCCCCGGGACACCTACGTCGAACTGCCCGACGACCAGGGCAAGATGAAGATCAACGGGGTCTACGGCGACGCCAAGCTGGCGACGATGAAGGACCTCATCGAGGTCCAGAAGATGGACCCGCTCGAAGGTGAGAAGCGCGGCATCGAGGCCGGCCGCGAATCGCTGATCAAGACCGTCGCCAAGCTGACCGGTGTCACGGTGGACCATTACGCGGAGATCGGCCTGCTGGGCTTCTCCTTGATCACCGACGCCCTCGGCGGTGTCGACGTCTGCCTCAAAGACGCGGTGTACGAACCGCTTTCGGGAGCCGACTTCCCGGCCGGCTGGCAGAAGCTGGACGGTCCCCGCGCGCTGAGCTTCGTGCGGCAGCGCCACGACCTGCCCCGCGGCGACCTGGACCGAGTGGTGCGCCAGCAGGTGGTGATGGCTTCCCTTGCCCACCAGGTGATCTCCAGCAAGACGCTGTCCAGCCCCGCCACCCTGAACCGGCTGCAGGACGCCGTCCAGCGCTCGGTGGTGCTCTCCGAGGGCTGGGACATCATGAGCTTCATCGACCAGCTGCAGAAGCTGGCGGCCGGCAATGTGGTGTTCGCCACCATCCCGGTGCTCGACGAGGCCGGCTGGAGCGACGACGGCATGCAGAGTGTGGTGCGCGTCGACGAGGCCGCGGTCAAGGACTGGGTGGAGAGCCTGCTGCACAACCAGGACGAGGGCAACACCGAAGAGGTCGCCTACTCCCGGGACAAGACCACCGTCGACGTCATCAACGACTCCGACGTCGGCGGGCTGGCCGCGGCCGTGTCCACGATCCTGAGCGGGAAGGGATTCACCGCCGGCCACGTCGGCAACAACGACCGCGAGCGGGTCGAGAACAGCCAGATCCAGGCGGCCAGTTCCGACGACCTCGGCGCGCAGCACGTCGCCGAGGAGCTGGGCCTACCCGTCGTCGCCGACGAGTCCCTTCCGGAGGGCACGGTGCGCGTGGTGCTGTCCTACGACTACGTCGGTCCCGGGTCCGGTCTCGACGGCTCCGAGCCCGAGTTGGCGGCCAGTTCGCCCGACGTCGGCACCTTCCAGATCAACTCGGCGCCGGCACCGTCGCCGATCATCACCGCCGGATCCGACGACCCCAAGTGCGTCAACTAGCCTGAGCCCCGTGCTGAACCTGGCCTCGGCGGTGCTCGACCCGCTGCTGAACGACAATCCCGCGGGTCCGCGCATCACCTACTACGACGACGCAACCGGGGAGCGCATCGAGCTGTCCACCGCGACGCTGGCGAACTGGGCGGCCAAGACCGCCAACCTGCTGCGCGACGAACTGGGCGCGCAGCCGGGCACCACGGTGGCGGTGCTGCTGCCCGCGCACTGGCAGACCGCGGCCGTGCTTTTCGGGGTGTGGTGGATCGGCGCCGAGGTGACGCTGTCCGGGCCGGCCGACATCGCGCTGTGCACCGCCGACCGGCTCGACGAGGCCGACGAGGCGGTGGGCATGGGTGAGATCGCCGTGCTGTCGCTGGACCCGTTCGGAAAGCCGGTGCCGGACCTCCCGGTCGGGATCACCGACTACGCGACCGCCGTGCGCGCCCAGGGCGACCAGATCGTCCCGGAGACCGGACCCGGCCCGGCGCTGGGCGGACGAACCCCCGAAGAGGTGCTCGACCAGGCCCGAACCGCCGCCGCGGCAAGGGATCTGCAGCCCGGTGACCGCGTGCTGAGCGCGCTGGGCTGGTCCACCCCGGACGAGCTGCTGGCCAACGTGGTCGGGGTGTTCGCGGTGGGCGCCTCGCTGGTGCAGGTCACCAATCCCGATGACGCCGTCACCGAGCGGCGCATCCAGACCGAGAAGGTGACGAAAGTCCTGGACTGACCGCCGGTTACGCTGGCCGCCATGGCAACCGAGGCCCCGCGACCCGAACTGGATGTGCAGCGGCTGCGCGACCGCGTGATCGGCGCCGGTGCACCGTGGCGCCGCCTCGACGTGGTGCCGGAGACGGGCTCCACCAACGCCGACCTGTTGGCTCGGGCCGGGGCCGGCGAGGACATCGCCGGGGCCGTGCTGCTGGCTGAGCACCAGACCGCGGGCCGCGGCCGTCACGGGCGCAGCTGGTCGGCGCCGCCGCGGTCCCAGCTGTCCTGTTCGGTCGGCGTCAGCGCGGCCGGGCTGCCCACCGACGCCTGGGGTTGGTTGCCCCTGCTGACCGGGGTGGCCGTGGTCGAGGCCCTGCACGAGACCTGCGGGCTGCAGGCGGGTCTGAAGTGGCCCAACGACGTGTTGGCCGGCGACGGCAAACTGGCCGGGATCCTGGCCGAGGTGGCCAGCCCCGGACCGACCATCGTGGTCGGCCTGGGCCTCAACGTCACACTGACCGAGCAGGAGGCCCCGGACTCCCGGGCGACCTCGCTGCTGCTCCTCGGGCACGGCGACGTCGACCGCAGCGACCTCGCCGCGGCCTGGCTGGCTCGGCTCGCCGCCCGGATCACCGCCTGGCGGGCCGCCGGCGGCCCGGACGCGGCGTTGCTCGACGACTATCGCCGCCACAGCCGGACGCTGGGCACTCGGGTGCGGGCGCTGCTACCGGGAGATGCCGAGATCACCGGCACGGCAACACATGTCGATCGGCTGGGCCGCCTCGGTATCGACGACGGGGGCGCCGGGGCGCTGGTGTCCGCCGGCGACATCACCCACCTGCGTTGAGCGTCAGCGCAGCAGTGCGCGGCTCATGACGACGCGTTGGATCTGGTTGGTGCCCTCGTAGATCTGGGTGATCTTGGCGTCGCGCATCATCCGCTCGACGGGGAAGTCGGTGGTGTAGCCGGCGCCGCCGAACAACTGCACAGCGTCGGTGGTGACCTCCATGGCCACGTCGGAGGCCAGGCACTTGCTGGCCGCGGAGATGAAGCCGAGGTTGTGCTCGCCGCGTTCGGCGCGCGCCGCGGCGGTGTAGACCATCAGCCGGGCGGCCTCGACCTTCATCGCCATGTCGGCGAGCATGAACTGCACGCCCTGGAAGTCACTGATGGCGGTGCCGAATTGCTTGCGGTCCTTGGTGTATTCGATCGCCGCGTCCAGCGCGCCCTGGGCGATGCCGACGGCCTGGGCGCCGATGGTCGGGCGGGTGTGGTCCAGGGTGGCCAGCGCGGTCTTGAACCCGGTGCCGGGCTCGCCGATGATCCGGTCCCCGGGGATCCGACAGTTCTCGAAGTACAGCTCGGTGGTCGGTGAACCCTTGATGCCGAGCTTGCGTTCCTTCGGGCCGACGGTGAAGCCCTCGTCGTCGGCGTGCACCATGAACGCCGAGATGCCGTTGGCGCCCTTGTCCGGATCGGTCACCGCCATCACGGTGTACCAGGTGGACTTGCCGCCGTTGGTGATCCAGCATTTGGCGCCGTTGAGGATCCAGTCGTCGCCGTCGGCCTTGGCCCGGGTGCGCATGCCGGCGGCGTCGCTACCGGCCTCGCGCTCGGACAGCGCGTAGGAGGCCATCGCCGAGCCGTCGGCGATCGACGGCAGCACCTGCTTCTTGAGCTCGTCGGAGCCGCGCAGGATCAGGCCCATGGTGCCCAGCTTGTTGACCGCCGGGATCAGCGACGCCGAGGCGTCGACCCGGGCGACCTCCTCGATGACGATGCAGGCCGCCACCGAGTCCGCCCCCTGGCCGCCGTATTCGTCGGGGACGTGGATGGCGCTGAAGCCCGAGGCGTTCAGCGCGTCGAGCGCCTCCTGCGGGAAGCGCGCGTTCTCGTCGACATCGGCCGCGTGCGGCGCGATCTCCTTCTCGCACAACGCTCGGATCGCCGCCCGCAGCTCCCGGTGCTCCTCGGGCAGCTCGAACAAATCGAACGACGGATTGCCACTCCAGTCAGCCATCATGACCTCCTTGCTACTCGCGGGTAACCTTACTCGCCCAGCAGCTTCTGGCGAAGCGCCGCATCCTTGTCCAGCACCATCGCCTCCAGGTCGGCCTGGAACCGCACCATCCGGTCGCGCAGCGCACGGTCGGCGGCACCGAGAATGCGCACCGCCAGCAGGCCGGCGTTGCGCGCGCCGCCGATCGACACCGTGGCCACCGGCACCCCGGCGGGCATCTGCACGATCGACAGCAGCGAATCCAGCCCGTCGAGGCGCGCCAGCGGCACCGGCACGCCGATCACCGGCAGCGGCGTCGCCGCGGCGACCATGCCGGGCAGATGCGCCGCACCGCCGGCCCCGGCGATGATCACCTCGAGGCCGCGATCGGCGGCCGACTTCGCGTAGTCGAGCATCCGCCCGGGGGTGCGATGCGCGGAGACGACACCCACCTCGAAGGGCACCCCGAATTCCGCGAGCGCCTCGGCCGCGTCAACCATCACCGACCAGTCGCTGTCGCTGCCCATGATCAGCCCCACGCGGGGATCAGTCGCCATCAGTGCCCGTCTCCATGTTCGTCCCTGAAATGTTCGTCCCTGAAATGTTCGCCCCTGAAATGTTCGTCCCCGAATGTTCGTCGTAGCCATCGGTCCATTGCGCGTGGGACAGCCAGTGTGCGGCCCGGTGCGCGCGCTCCCGCACGGCGTCGGGGGTGTCACCGGGTCGGGCCAGCAGGTTCACGTGGCCCAGCTTGCGGCCGGGCCGCTCCCCCTTGCCGTACAGGTGCACCTTGGCGTCCGGCATCCGGGCGAACAGGTGGTGCACCCGCTCGTCGACGCTCATCTGCGGGGTCTGCGGGGCGCCCAGCACGTTGGCCATCACCACCAGCGGGACGCGGGCCGCGGTGGCGCCCAGCGGGTAGTCCAGCACCGCCCGCAGGTGCTGCTCGAACTGACTGGTCACCGACCCGTCCATGGTCCAGTGCCCGGAGTTGTGCGGCCGCATGGCGAGCTCGTTGACCAGGATCGCGCCGTCGACGGTCTCGAACAACTCGACCGCGAGCACGCCGACGACGCCGAGTTCGGCGGCCAGTCGCAGCCCGAGCTGCTGGGCGGTGGCCGCGGTGTCCTCGGCCAGCTCCGGAGCCGGCGCCAGGACCTCCACGCAGATGCCGTCGCGCTGCACGGTCTGCACCACCGGCCAGGCCGCACCCTGCCCGAAGGCCGAACGCGCCACCAGGGCCGACAACTCCCGGCGCATGGCCACGCGCTCCTCGATCATGATCGGCACGCCGTCGGCGAGGTAGTCCGCGGCCACTTCGCGAGCCTGCTCGGGGCTGTCCAGCAGGACCACCCCGCGCCCGTCGTAGCCGCCCCGGATCGTCTTGATCACCGCGGCGCCGCCGGCGTCGACGGCAAACTGCTGCGCCACGTCGGCGGAGGTGACCTCGGCGAACCGCGGGACGGGGGCGCCCAGCGCCGCGAGTTTGGTGCGCATCACCAGCTTGTCCTGCGCGTGCACCAGCGCCTCTGGCGGCGGGGCCACGGTCACCCCGTCGGCCACCAGCTTCGCGAGATGTTCGGTGGGGACATGCTCGTGGTCGAACGTCAACACCGTCGCGCCCTTGGCGACCTGGCGCAGCGCGTCGAGGTCGGTGTGTGAGCCCACCACCACGTCCGGGCTGACCTGCGCGGCCGGGTCGGCCGGGTCGACCGCCAGCACCCGCAGCGTCTGGCCGAGGGCGATGGCGGCCTGGTGGGTCATCCGGGCGAGCTGACCGCCGCCGACCATGGCCACCACGGGCATGCTCTGTGCGGAGCGCGTATGAGACGGAATGGGCACGTTATCCATGGTGTCATGGCCGGTTTCCGGTGCATGATCAAGCGTCGCCATCCGACGTTCCGTACACTGGCTATTCGTGTCCTTTGCCGATGCCACGATCGCGCGCCTGCCGCGCCCGGTCCGACCGTTCGCCGAGCGGCACCATGAGCTGATCAAATTCGCGATCGTCGGGGCAACCACTTTCGTCATCGATTCGGCAATCTTCTACACGCTGAAGCTCACCATTCTCGAACCCAAGCCCGTGACGGCCAAGATCATCGCGGGCATCGTCGCGGTCATCGCGTCCTACATCCTCAACCGGGAGTGGAGTTTCCGGGACCGCGGCGGCCGCGAGCGACACCACGAGGCCCTGCTGTTCTTCGGCGTCAGCGGGGTCGGCGTGCTGCTGTCCATGGCTCCGCTGTGGGTCTCCAGCTACGTGTTGATGCTGCGCGTCCCCATGGTGTCGCTGACCACCGAGAACATCGCCGACTTCATCTCGGCCTACATCATCGGCAATCTGCTGCAGATGATGTTCCGGTTCTGGGCATTTCGGCGGTTCGTCTTTCCCGACGAATTCGCCCGCAATCCGGACAAGGCGCTGGAGTCCACCTTCACCGGCGCCGGCCTGGCCGAGGCGCTCGAGGATCATTACGAGCTACGCCACCCCATGGGCGCACCGGACCCCAGCAACAGTGCGGGCAACGCGGGTGTTGCCCGGCCTCTTCCTCGCGGAACTACACCGCTCGTCGAACCGGGCAATGTGGTGACGCCGCTGCGCCGGTCGCGGCGCCGGGCGGCGCGTCAGCTGGGGAACTCGTCGGACCCCACGGTGTCGAAGACCTCGTGATACAGCAGCGCGTGCACCTTCTCGACGCGCGGGATGTCGTAGAACTCCAAGGGATCCTGGCTCGCTGACTCGATGATCAGGGTGCCGGTGCGCAGCATCCGGTCGACGATGCCGTGCCGGAATTCCACGCTGTTGATACGCGCCAGCGGGATGTCGATGCCCGCGCGGGTCAGCAGCCCGTGCCGGAACATCACCCGGCGATCGGTGATCACGAAGTGCGTGGTCCACCACGTCAGGAACGGCCACACCGAGAGCCAGCCGACGATCACCAGCCAGATCGCCAGGATCACCAGCGAGACCACCGCGGCGGCGTTGCCGTCCCAATTCAACGAGTTGACGTAGGCCGCGCCGAAGGACGCCAGCGCGGTGACGACCAACAGGATCAGCACCGGGCCCACCAGCCGCTTCCAGTGCGGATGCCGGTGCAGCACCACCTGCTCGTCGCTGGCCAAAACATTGTCGGGGTATCCCACCGAGGGGAGTTTACTGGGGCCGGGCGGGCCCGCAGGCGCGAATTTCGCGGCTTATTAAGGGACTAGTAAGGGCCGAGCGTCAGGGCGCGACGGCTCGCCGATAGCATCTACGCCATGACGAGCGTTACCGAGCCCGAGAACGAGACCGCCGACATCCACACCACCGCCGGCAAGCTGGCCGAGCTGCGCAAGCGCGCCCAGGAGGCCCTGCACCCGGTCGGCGAAGCCGCCGTGGAGAAGGTGCACGCCAAGGGCAAGCTGACCGCTCGCGAGCGGGTGCTGGCGCTGCTGGACGAGGGCTCGTTCGTCGAGCTCGACGCGCTGGCCAAGCACCGCAGCAAGAACTTCGGCCTGGAGAAGAACCGTCCCACCGGCGACGGCGTGGTCACCGGCTACGGCACCATCGACGGCCGGGACGTGTGCGTGTTCAGCCAGGACGCCACGGTGTTCGGCGGCAGCCTCGGCGAGGTCTACGGCGAGAAGATCGTCAAGGTCCAGGAACTGGCCATCAAGACCGGCCGCCCGCTGATCGGCATCAACGACGGCGCCGGCGCCCGCATCCAGGAGGGTGTGGTCTCGCTGGGGCTCTACAGCCGGATCTTCCACAACAACATCAAGGCCTCCGGCGTCATCCCGCAGATCTCGCTGATCATGGGCGCCGCGGCCGGCGGTCACGTGTACTCCCCCGCCCTGACCGACTTCGTCATCATGGTCGACCAGACCAGCCAGATGTTCATCACCGGCCCCGACGTCATCAAGACCGTCACCGGCGAGGACGTCACCATGGAGGCCCTCGGCGGCGCCCAGACGCACATGTCGAAGTCCGGCACCGTGCACTACGTCGCCTCGGGCGAGCAGGATGCGCTGGAGTACGTGCGTGACCTGCTGAGCTACCTGCCGCCCAACAACTACGCCGAGCCGCCGCGCTACCCCGCGCCGCCGCACCCGGGCGCCATCGAGGACAACCTCACCGACACCGACCTCGAGCTGGACACGCTGATCCCGGATTCGCCGAACCAGCCGTACGACATGCACGAGGTCATCACCCGGATCCTCGACGACGAGGATTTCCTGGAGATCCAGGCGAACTACGCGCAGAACATCGTGGTCGGGTTCGGCCGCATCGACGGCCGGCCGGTGGGCATCGTCGCCAACCAGCCCACCCAGTTCGCGGGTTGCCTCGACATCAACGCCTCGGAGAAGGCCGCCCGGTTCGTGCGGACCTGCGACTGCTTCAACATCCCGATCGTCATGCTCGTCGACGTTCCCGGCTTCCTGCCCGGCACCGACCAGGAGTACAACGGCATCATCCGGCGCGGCGCCAAGCTGCTGTACGCCTACGGCGAGGCCACCGTGGCCAAGATCACCGTCATCACCCGCAAGGCCTACGGCGGCGCGTACTGCGTGATGGGCTCCAAGGACATGGGTTGCGACGTCAACGTCGCGTGGCCGACCGCCCAGATCGCCGTGATGGGCGCCTCCGGCGCGGTGGGCTTCGTCTACCGCTCGGAGCTCAAGGAGGCCGCCAAGGACGGCCGTGACGTCGACGCGCTGCGCCTCGAGTTGCAGCAGTCCTACGAGGACACGCTGGTGAACCCGTACGTGGCGGCCGAGCGCGGCTACCTCGACGCGGTCATCCCGCCGTCGCACACCCGCGGCTACATCTCGACCGCGCTGCGGCTGCTGGAGCGCAAGATCGTGCAGACCCCGCCGAAGAAGCACGGCAACATCCCGCTCTGATCCGGAGGAAACCCGAATGGACACCGACATCACCGAGGTCAGCGACCCGCGGGACATGACCATCGACGACCCGGCCCCGCCGGTGCCGGAGATCCAGGTCCTCAAGGGCAACCCGACCGTCGAAGAGGTCGCCGCGCTGGCCACCGTGCTGGCCGCCGCCGGCGGGGGTCAGCATGCGCCCGGCCCGCAGGAACTCAACCCGTGGGGCCACCCGGTCGACAAGCTGCGCTACGCGATCACCAGCTGGCAACGGGTCACCCTGCTGGAGCGCACCCACATGCGGCGTTGATGAGCCGCTGGCGCGAAGCACAGCACTGATGACCCGGGTCGTCCTGGGTTCGGCGTCCTCGGGCCGGCTCTCGGTGCTGCGCGGCGCGGGCATCGAGCCGCTGGTCATCGTGTCGCATGTCGACGAGGACGCGCTGTTGGCGGCCCACGCCGACGCACCGGCGGCCGACCGGGTCCGGGTGCTCGCGGAGGCCAAGGCCGCCGCGGTCGCCGCCACGTTGCCCGCCGACGTCGCCGCCGATTGTGTTGTCGTCGGCTGTGATTCGATGCTGCTGCTCGACGGCGCGCTGTGCGGCAAACCCGGCGACGCCGCCGCCGCGCACGCGCAGTGGCAGGCGATGGCCGGCCGCGCCGGTGAGCTGCTGACCGGGCACTGCCTGGTCCGGGTGCGCGCCGGCCGCACCGTCGACACGGTCAGCGAAACAGGCGGCACGACAGTGCATTTCGACTCCCCCGCCGACGCCGACCTGGCCGCCTACATCGCCGGCGGCGAACCGCTGCGGGTGGCGGGCGGCTTCACCCTGGACGGTCATGGCGGCTGGTTCGTCAAGTCCATCGAGGGAGATCCGTCCAACGTGATCGGATTGAGTTTGCCGCTGACCCGCAGGCTGTTCGAGCGGCTCGGGCTGAGCGTCGGTGAACTGTGGCGGGCGCCCGGTCCCTCCACCGATCTACAACGGCGAGGTACTGCCCGGTAGGCTCGGGTTCGTGCCGCTCCCCGCAGATCCCAGCCCCGCCCTGAAGGCTTACGCCCATCCCGAACGTCTGGTGACCGCCGACTGGCTGTCGGCCCACCTGGGCGCCAAGGGCCTCGCCATCGTCGAGTCCGACGAGGACGTCCTGCTCTACGACGTCGGGCACATCCCCGGCGCCGTCAAGATCGACTGGCATACCGACCTCAACGACCCCAGCGTGCGCGACTACATCACCGGCGAGCAGTTCGCCGCGCTGATGGACCGCAAGGGCATCGCCCGCGACGACACCGTGGTGATCTACGGCGACAAGAGCAACTGGTGGGCGGCCTACGCGCTGTGGGTGTTCACCCTGTTCGGCCACGAGGACGTCCGCCTCCTCGACGGTGGTCGTGATCTGTGGATCTCCGACGGCCGCGACACGACGCTGGAGGTGCCCAACCGGACCTCGACCGGCTACCCGGTGGTGCAGCGCGACGACGCGCCCATCCGCGCGTTCAAGGAGGACGTGCTGGCCACCCTGGGCACCGAGACGCTGATCGACGTCCGCTCGCCGCAGGAGTACACCGGCGAGCGCACCCACATGCCCGACTATCCCGAAGAGGGCGCGCTGCGCGGCGGCCACATCCCCACCGCGGTGTCGGTGCCGTGGTCCAAGGCCGCCGACGACCACGGCCGGTTCCGCAGCCGGGCCGAACTCGACGAGATCTACGCGTTCGCCCGCGACGACGACAAGCCCGTCATCGCCTACTGCCGCATCGGCGAGCGGTCCAGCCACACCTGGTTCGTGCTGACGCATTTGCTGGGAATGGACAACGTGCGCAACTACGACGGTTCGTGGACGGAGTGGGGCAACACCGTGCGGGTGCCGATCGTGGCCGGCGAGCAGCCCGGAGCGATGCCCGGGTGAGCATGCCCGCGCCGCTGGCCGAGGTGGTCTCCGACTTCACCGAAGTCGAGGGGCAGGACAAGCTGCGGCTGCTCCTGGAGTTCGCCGAGGAGCTGCCCGCGCTGCCCGCCGATCTGGAAGAGGCGGCCATGGAACCGGTGCCCGAATGCCAGTCACCGTTGTTCCTGCATGTCGACGCCGGCGATCCCGAGCATGTCCGGCTGTACTTCTCCGCGCCCGCCGAGGCGCCGACGACGCGGGGGTTCGCCTCCATCCTGGCCACCGGGCTCGACGGTCAGGCCAAGGCGGACATCCTGGCGGTGCCCGACGACTTCTACACCGCGCTGGGGTTGGCGGCATTGATCAGCCCGCTGCGGTTGCGCGGCATGTCGGCCATGCTGGCGCGGATCAAGCGCCGCCTGCGGTAACCACCCGGACGCCGGGCCTCAGTTGCTAGGGTGCAGCTCTAACCGCATTCGTCACACCGGATCAACCAGGGAGATACCTGCATGCCCACCGTCGGTCGCAACGCCGCGCGCACACTGGCGGTCGCCGGTGCGTTCCTGCTCGCCGCCTCCCTCGCCGTGATGACCCCCGGACTCCCGGCGGCGCAGGCCGACGTGTACGAGGTGGAGCCGAACCCCACCGTCAGCAGCCGGCAGGCCGACGCGGTGGCGGGTAACTCCACCCACGGCGGGGTCCGCAGCTCGCGGCCGGGCGTGGCGCGCGGGGCGGGCGAGGTCCGCGGTTCCATGAAGGCGGTCCCCGGACGCGACGGCCGGGCCGCCCCGTTCCAGCGGGGCCGCTACAACGGCCCCGGCATGGGCGCCTGGTGACGGCGTCGGTGCTGGCCTGCCCGTAGGCACACCTGCCACCCCAAAGCGCGACCTCAGCGGGCCCGTCGGCGAACTTACTCCTCGGTAACCGGCACCGGGTCATCGGACGCGAGTCGCGCCGCATAAACTTCCCCCGATACATTCTTAAAGACGTTTCTTAGACATGCCCAGCAGTAGGAGGCACAGGTGCCCAGTCACGCCAGCTCGACCATCACCAAGGTCCTGGTAGCCAACCGTGGCGAGATCGCCGTCCGGGTGATCCGGGCGGCCAAGGATTCGGGCTTGGAGAGCGTGGCGGTCTACGCCGAACCCGACGCCGACGCGCCCCACGTGCGGTTGGCGGACGAGGCCTTCGCGCTGGGCGGCCAGACCTCGGCGGAGTCCTACCTGGACTTCGGCAAGATCCTCGACGCCGCTGCCAAGTCCGGCGCCAACGCGATCCACCCCGGCTACGGATTCCTTTCCGAGAACGCCGATTTCGCCCAGGCCGTCATCGACGCGGGCCTGATCTGGATCGGGCCCTCCCCGCAGTCCATCCGCGACCTCGGCGACAAGGTCACCGCGCGCCACATCGCGGCGCGCGCCGAGGCCCCGCTGGTCCCGGGCACGTCGGACCCGGTCAAGGACGCCGACGAGGTCGTCGCCTTCGCCAAGGAGTTCGGCGTGCCGATCGCCATCAAGGCCGCCTTCGGCGGTGGCGGCCGCGGCATGAAGGTGGCCCGGACCATCGAGGAGATCCCCGAACTGTTCGAGTCCGCCACCCGTGAGGCCGTCGCGGCCTTCGGTCGCGGCGAGTGCTTCGTCGAGCGCTACCTGGACAAGCCCCGCCACGTGGAGGCCCAGGTGATCGCCGATCAGCACGGCAACGTGGTGGTCGCCGGGACCCGCGACTGCTCGCTGCAGCGGCGCTTCCAGAAGCTGGTGGAAGAGGCTCCGGCGCCGTTCCTGTCCGAGGAGCAGCGCAAGGAGATCCACGAGTCCGCCAAGCGGATCTGTAAGGAGGCCGGCTACTACGGTGCGGGCACCGTCGAGTACCTGGTGGGCCAGGACGGCCTGATCAGCTTCCTGGAGGTCAACACCCGCCTGCAGGTCGAGCACCCGGTCACCGAGGAGACCGCGGGCATCGACCTGGTGCGTCAGCAATTCCGGATCGCCAACGGCGAGAAGCTGGACATCACCGAGGATCCCGAGCCGCGCGGGCACTCGTTCGAGTTCCGCATCAACGGCGAGGACGCCGGTCGCGGGTTCCTGCCCGCCCCCGGCCCGGTCAACAAGTTCACCCCGCCGACGGGGCCCGGCGTGCGCCTGGACTCCGGCGTGGAGAGCGGCTCGGTCATCGGTGGCCAGTTCGACTCGATGCTGGCCAAGCTGATTGTCACCGGCGCCAACCGCACCGAAGCCCTGGAGCGTTCGCGCCGCGCGCTGGCCGAGTTCGAAATCGAGGGCCTCGCGACCGTGATCCCGTTCCACCGTGCCGTGGTGTCCGACCCGGCCTTCATCGGTGACGAGAACGGTTTCTCGGTGCACACCCGCTGGATCGAGACCGAGTGGGAGAACACCGTCGAGCCGTTCACCGGCGGTGGCGAGGTCGACGCCGAGGAAGAGCAGCCGCGCCAGAAGGTCGTCGTCGAGGTCGGCGGTCGTCGCCTCGAGGTGTCGCTGCCCAGCGACATGGCCATCGGCAACGGCGGCGCCAGCGCCAGCGGAGCCATCCGCAAGAAGCCGAAGGCCCGCAAGCGCGGAGGCCACGGCGGTGCCGCGGCCTCCGGCGACTCGGTGACCGCGCCCATGCAGGGCACCGTCGTCAAGGTGGCCGTGGAAGAGGGACAGCAGGTTTCGGCCGGCGACCTGGTGGTGGTGCTCGAGGCCATGAAGATGGAGAACCCGGTCACCGCCCACAAGGACGGCACCGTCACGGGCCTGTCCGTCGAGGCCGGCGCCGCGGTCACCCAGGGCACCGTGGTCTGCGAACTCAAGGACTGATCAAGAAAATCGCGCGCTGCCCAGCACCGCATCGGTACCGGTGACCAGACTGGTGCGGTCCAGGGGCGTCCCGAAGTACTCGGCGGCCGGATCGACGACGACGGGTGTCCGCACCCGTTGTCGGTCCAGCACCACGCGCGCCAACTCGGCGAAGCTGATCTTGTCCGGTCCGCCGATGTTGACCACGGCGTTGCATGCCGGGGCCGTCGCGATTCCGGCCACCAGGGCCGCCACGTCCGCGGCGGCGATCGGCTGGATCAGCGCGTCGGGCACCCGCACCTCGCCGTCGGCGGTCATGCCGGCGACGATCGCCTCGGCGAACTCCTGGAACTGGGTGGCGCGCACGATCGTGTACGGCAGTCCCGACTCGACGATGATCCGTTCCTGGACCACCTTCGCGCGCAGATAGCCGCTGTCGGGCAGTCCGTCCGCCCCGACGATCGACAATGCGACGTAGTGCCGCGTCCCGGCCAGCCGCGCCGCTGCAGCCAGGTTGGTGGTGGCGGTGGTGAAGAAATCCAGCACCGCCCGGTCCTCGAACGACGGCGAATTCGTCACGTCCACCAGGACCTCGGCGCCCGCCAGCGCTTCGGCCAGACCCGTGCCGGTGATGACATCCGCACCGGTGCCGCGGGCGGCCGCGACCACCCGGTGGCCGGCGCTGGTGAGGTTGTCGACCACCCGACTGCCGATCAGTCCGCTCGCTCCCATCACGGTGACCACCATGATTACCCCCTGCTCCCCCGGTCAGCACCTGCGCAGTCCGAGCCTACGACTGCGGCCGGGCCGTGAGACGCTGTTCGGCATGGAACCCGTGGAGATCAACGCCGGCAACTGGTACCTGCGGGCGGTGCGGGCCGACGAGCGGATGGACGACCGGCCCTCGCTGGCACAGCTCGGGGAAACCGACCCCGACTACGCGGCGCGGGTGCAACGGCAGTGGGCCTCCGATACCCGCTACGCCTGGGCGGTGTGCGAGCCCACCACCGGCGAGATGCTCGCCGAGGTGACGCTGTGCCCGCGCACCGGCGCCGTCGACACCCGCTTCCGCGACGGGCAGGCCGACGCCGCCCGCGCCGCGGCCGAGGCGGTGGGACGGTTCGCCACCGCCTGCGGGATCGCCGGGGCGGACCGGAGGGCGTAGCCGTGGTCTCACCCCAGATCGTCACCGTCACCGGAGCGGCCGGCCAGATCGGGTACGCGGCGCTGTTCCGCATCGCCGCCGGGGCCATGCTGGGCCACGACACCCCGGTGTTGCTGCGCCTGCTGGAACTGCCGGGCGCGGTACGCGCCGCCGAGGGTGTGGTGATGGAACTCGAGGACGGCGCGTTCGGCTTGTTGGCCGGCACCGAGGTCCACGACGATCCGGCCGCGGCGTTCGACGGGGTGGACGTCGCGCTGCTGATCGGGGCCAAACCGCGCCACAAGGGCATGGAACGCGCAGATCTGTTGTCGGCCAACGCGGAGATCTTCGCCGACGCGGGTCGGGCGCTCAACGACGGCGCCGGTTCGCAGGTCCGGGTCCTGGTGGTGGGCAATCCCGCGAACACCAACGCGATGGTGGCGGCCGCGCACGCCCCGGACATCCCGGCCGAACGGTTCACCGCGCTGACCCGGCTGGACCACAACCGGGCCGTTGCCGCGCTGGCGCGGCACGCACAGGTCCCGGTCACGGAGATCACCGGGATGTCGATCTGGGGCAACCACTCCCCCACCCAATACCCGGACATCTTCCACGCCGTCGTGGCCGGCCG
Source organism: Mycolicibacterium sp. MU0050 (assembly GCF_963378085.1). Taxonomy (GTDB): domain Bacteria; phylum Actinomycetota; class Actinomycetes; order Mycobacteriales; family Mycobacteriaceae; genus Mycobacterium; species Mycobacterium wendilense. The sequence goes on from NZ_OY726395.1 coordinate 3,605,532, forward strand.
CTCCGGAGCCGACTACGCCGCCGACACCCATTGGCTCAGCGACGTTTTCATCCCCACCGTGGCCCGCCGCGGCACCGCCATCATCGAGGCGCGCGGAACCAGTTCGGCCGCCTCGGCGGCCAACGGCGCCATCGACCACGTCGACGACTGGCTGCACGGCACCCCCGAAGGTGACTGGACGTCGGTCGCATTGCCGTCACCGGGGGTCTACGGGGTCGACGAGGGGCTGGTGTGTTCGTTCCCGTGCCGGTCGGTCGACGGGCAGTGGGAGATCGTCGACGGCCTCGACATCAATGCGTTCTCGCGGGCACGGATCGACGCCTCGGTCGCCGAGCTGCGCGCCGAGCGCGACGCCGTCGCCGCGCTCGGACTGCTGCCGTCCTAACCTGAGCGGGTGTCGATGTCGGCACCCGTGGCGAGGTCGGCGCATTCGACGGCCACCACGTCGGTCCGGGCGGCCAGGAAGTCGCGGGCTCCGTGATCGCCGCGCAGACTCGCCGTCACCGCCGGCCAGTGCGCGGCCGCGATGACCACCGGGTGGCCGGGGCGGCCCGCGAAAGTGGCTCGGGCCAAGCCGGATTCGGCCTTTCGGGCGGCGGTCAGCAGGCGGGCCACCACGTCGGCTCCGACGTCGGGGGTGTCCACCACGTGCAGGACCGCGTAGCCGCCGTCGGCGGCGGCCAGCCCGGCGCGCACCGAGGCGCTCATCCCGTCCGACCAGTCCTCGGCGAGCACGGCCCGGGCGGGCGCGGGCGGCTCGACCACGGCCGCGCCCAGCACCACGATCACCTCGTCGCAGCCCCCGTCGGCCAGCGCGGCCACCGCGCGCCGCAGCCAGTCACCGTTTTCGGCAAGCACTTTCGGCATGCCGTAGCGGGAGCCGGAACCCGCCGCCAACACGATGCCGACGGCCCCGTTCGCTCGCGACATCGGCGGCTACTCCAACTGGTCGCGCAGCCGACCCAGGGCCCGGGCCAGCAGCCGTGAGACATGCATCTGCGAAACCCCGACCCGTTCGGCGATCTGGGTCTGGGTCATCGATTCGAAGAACCGCAGCACCACCACGACTCGCTCGCGCTCGGGCAGCGATTCCAGCAGCGGCCGCAACGCCTCGCGATTCTCGATCTGGTCCAGCGTGGTGTCCACGTCACCGAGACTGTCGGCGATCGCGGGAGCGTCGTCGTCCCCGCCCCCGCCGCCGCTGTCGATCGACAGGGTGTTGTAGGAGCTGCCGGCCACCAGACCCTCGACCACCTCGTTGCGGTCCATCTCCAGTTCGGCCGCCAACTCGCTGGGTGTGGGTGCCCGGCCGAGCCGCTGGGACAGTTCGGCGGTCGCGGTGCCCAGCCGCAGATGCAGTTCCTTGAGGCGGCGCGGCACCTTCACCGACCAGCTGTTGTCCCGGAAGTGCCGACGGACCTCGCCCATGATGGTGGGGACGGCGAACGACACGAAGTCCGAGCCGGCGTTCACGTCGAACCGGATCACGGCGTTGACCAGGCCGACGCGCGCCACCTGTACCAGGTCGTCGCGCGGTTCGCCGCGGCCGTCGAACCGCCGCGCAATGTGGTCGGCCAGCGGCAGGCACCGTTCCACGATGCTGTCGCGTTGCCGCCGGAACTTCGGCGAGTCGGGCTCCAGCTTCGCCAACTCCCGGAACATGTCCGGCACGTCGGCGTATTCGGAGCTCGATCGCGTGGACGAGCGGCGACCAGAGCGAGCCGAGGAAGTCACCTCGCCGGGCTCACTCGCCTCGTGGTCAGTGCGATGCCGAACACCGGCACTGTCCCTTCGACCTCGACACCGTCGGCGAAGGTCTGCACATCGTCGGTCAGCGAGGTCAGCACATGCCAGCTGAAGCTGCCCGACGGGAGAATGTCATCGGTCGCGGTGGTCTCGGTGGAGACCTCGACCACGACCTCGTTGGGGCGCGGGTCGATCAACACCGAAAGCTCGGCGTCGGAGCTCGCGGAGCGGATCAACCGCGTACAGGCTTCGTCGACGGCGAGCCGGAGATCCGCGACGGTGTCGAGATCGAGGTCCTCGAACGTGCTCACCGCCCCGATGATGGTGCGCAGCACCGCGAGGCTCTCCAGCTGCGCAGCCACTCGCACCTCGACGGCGTTGGCGCCTCGGGTGGAGCGGGATTGGACGCGCGATTCCGCGTTTTCGGCATTCGACATGTGGTGGCCTCCCGGCGGTATCGAACCGAGACTACCGCAGCCCGGTGGTGTGTTACGCACGCCGGCAACCCCTCGCCGACGAGCCATTTCGGTCCTGAAGTGGTGTACAAGTCATCGAGGCAGCGAGTACCCCAACCGCACCGAGAATCAAACGCGCCGACCCCCATCTCGGGGTCGATGTGGTGGAGGCATCAATATTGCTGCGCCAGGCTGTTAGACCGCCGGAATCAATTTCCGAGGATGGGTCCGATCATCGCCGGCACACCCATCAGAGTGATCAGCATGACCATCATCAGGAACCAGCCGGCACCCTGCCAGCCCCACCACGTCCCCTCGGCCCGCCAGACGCGATAGGTCCGGTAGAACGCCCACAGGCCAGAGCCCATCATGATGGCGGGCGCGCCGAGACCCAGCACGGTGCGCTGCGGTCCACCGCAGGCCACCGAGTCGGCGTCGGTGGTGGCGCCGTCGCAACCGCTCACCCATACTGCGGCGACAACCAGGAACGCCACGCCGACCAGTGTGGCGATCGCGGCGAACCGGATGGCCGAACGGACCTCGGCGTCTTCCTGGCCCAAGCGGTCGCCGCGCCTGCGTGGCCGTGTGGTGCCCATGTGTTTCGCATCCCCTTCGCCGCTCGCCGTGTCCGTGGAATCCCCCGGAGCCGAGGTGATTGCCGGGTTCCCCTCCGGCCACACCGGTAAACGTCCACCAAACCCTGGGTTGTCGGTGGACGGCCCTACCATCCGGGGCGTGGTGCGGCGCAACATCCTCCGGTCGGCGAGGCTCTACCTCGCGTTGGCCGCCGCGTCCGGCGCGGCCGCCTACTTCGCCGGGCTCGACGCAACCTACAGCGTGGCGGTCGGCGTGGCGGTTCCGCCGGCCGTATACGCCCTGCCCCGTTTCGTCCGCGGCGCGTTGGCCGGTCTGCGCACGCCGGGGCGGCGAGAGCGTCCCGAGGAGGCCATGTCCGGCCTGGAGTTCGAGGACTACGTCGCCCGGGTGGCACGCAGCTGCGGCATCCCGGTGATCATGACCCCGCTCTCGGGCGATTGGGGGGTCGACCTCATCGTGGGCACCCGTCCCAATCGCATTGCGATCCAATGCAAGCGGCAGTCCCGCCCGGTGGGGCCGGCGGCGGTGCAGGAGGTGGTGGCCGGCGCCCCGATGCAGGACTGCGTCGCCACCATGGTGGTGTCCAATCAGACGTTCACCCCGGCCGCGGTGCAGTTGGCCGAGTTGCACGGCTGCGTCCTGGTCGGCGGTCCCGAGCTGCGCTACCTGCGGGCCATCATCCGGCGGCTGACCGTCCCGGGCGCGCGGGCGGATTAGAGCGCGGCGCGCACCGCCTCGACGGCGGTGTCGAGCTCCTGGCGCCCCACGGTCAACGCCGGCCGGAACCGCACCGAGTCCACGCCGCTGCCCAACATCACGACGCCGCGGTCCCAAAGGCGGCGAAGCAACTCGTCGCGTTGCTCGCGCGAGGGCAGGCTGAACGCACACATCAGGCCGCGCCCGCGCGGGTCGAGGACGGTGTCGGGGAAGTCCCGGGACAGCTCCCGCAACCGGCCGAGGAGGTGATCGCCCAGGCGAGCCGCGTGCGCGAAAAGGCGCTCCGCCTCAATGGTTTCCAGGATGCGTCGGCTGCGCACCATATCGACCAGGTTGCCGCCCCAGGTGGAGTTGATCCGCGAGCTCACCCGAAACACGTTGTCGGCGACCTCGTCGATGCGGCCGCCGGCCATCACTCCGCAGACCTGAGTCTTCTTGCCGAACGCCACCAGGTCGGGCGCCACCCCCAATTGCTGGTAGGCCCAGGCGGTCCCGGTGAGTCCGCAGCCGGTCTGCACCTCGTCGAAGATGAGCAGCGCGTCGAATTCGTCGCACAACTGCCGCATGGCGGCGAAGAACTGCGGCCGGAAGTGCCGGTCACCGCCCTCGCCCTGGATCGGTTCGGCGATGAAGCAGGCGACGTCGTGACGGTGAGCCTCGAACGCCGCGCGGGCCTGACGCAACGCTTCGGCCTCCAGCGTCGCCGTGTCACCGCCCGGACGGACATGAGGCGCGTCGATGCGCGGCCAGTCGAACTTGGGGAACCGCGCCACCTTCGCCGGATCGGTGTTGGTCAGCGACATGGTGTACCCGCTGCGGCCGTGGAACGCCCCGCGCAGGTGTAACACCTTGGTTCCTAGAGTCGCATCGATCCCGTGGGCCTCGTTGAAGCGGCTCTTCCAGTCGAAGGCGGCCTTGAGCGCGTTTTCGACGGCCAGTGCGCCGCCGTCGATGAAGAACAGGTGCGGTAACGCGGGGTCCCCGAGCACCCGCGCGAACGTATCGACGAAGCGCGCCATCGGCACGGTGTAGATGTCGGAATTGGAGGGCTTGTTGATGGCTGCCGCGGCCAACTCCGCGCGAAAGTCGGCGTCCTCGGCCAGGGCGGGGTGATTCATGCCCAACGCGGAGGAGGCGAAGAAGGTGAACATGTCCAGGAAACGTCGACCGGTGCGTTCGTCGACCAACTGCGATCCCCTCGACCGGTCCAGATCGAGCACCAGATCCATCCCGTCGGCGTGCAGGTGGCGGCCCACGACGGTGGGCACGGAGATCGGCGACAGCGATTCAGACGCACACCGTGACCGAACAAGTTCAGCCATAGTGCGCACTCTACCGCAATTATTCCGGTATGAAGTGCCTGTCACTGTAGAACGTCTGTAGGATGATGGTGCTTCGCGTCTTGACGTTGGCGGCGGTGCGGATGCGCTGAAGCAGTCCTTCCAGCGCCCGCGCGGACTCCACGTGGACCAACAACACGTAGCTGTCGTCGCCGGCAACCGAGTGACACGACTCGATCTCGGGGAGGTGCTCCAACCGTGCCGGTGCATCGTCGGGCTGGGAAGGGTCCAGCGGCGTGATGGCCACGAACGCCGACAGCTGCTTGCCGACCGCATCGGGCGATACCCGGGCCGCGTATCCCGCGATGACCCCGCGCGATTCCAGCCGGCGGACCCGCGACTGCACCGCCGACACCGACAGCCCCGCGGTGGTGGCCAGGTGCGCCAGCGTGGCGCGGCCGTCGGCCACGAGTTCGCGGAGTAAGGCCCGGTCGATGTCATCGAGGTCGTCTGCGGCCATTGCCGGAGACTATCCCAGCGAGGCGGCGCGATGAGCCCGTCGCGAAACATCCCGACGTGGCAATTGCGGGCCCGGTTCGCGGCGGCGCTGTCGGCGATGTACGGCGCCGAGGTGCCCGCCTACCCGACGTTGGTGGCGGTGAGCGCCGCGGTCAACGCCGAGCACCTCGCGACGCATCCGCAGGCCCGACGCCTGGGCTCGGCGGACCGGGTCACCGCCGAGCGCCACGGCGCGATCCGCGTCGGCACCGCGCGTGAACTCCGCGAGGTGGCGACGCTGTTTGCCGCCTTCGGTATGCATCCGGTGGGGTTCTACGATCTGCGCGAAGCCCCGTCGCCGGTGCCGGTGATCTCCACCGCGTTCCGGCCGACGACACCGGAGGAGCTGTCCCGCAACCCGTTTCGGATGTTCACCTCCGTACTCGCCACCGACGACCGGCGCTTCTTCGACGCCGGGCTGCGCGCCCGGATACAGAACTTCCTGGCTCGACGCGCCCTGTTCGACCCGGAACTCATCGCCTGGGCCCGCCGCGTCGGCGCCGACGGCGGGTGCCCGGCTGCGGCCGCCGACGAGTTCGTGGCCCGCGCGGTCGCCGCGTTCGCGCTGTCCCGCGACCCGATCGACAAGGCCTGGTACGAGGAACTCGCCGCCGTCTCCGCCGTCGCCGCCGACATCGCCGGGGTGGCCACCACGCACCTCAACCACCTCACTCCGCGCGTGCTCGACATCGACGAGCTGTACCGAAGAATGACCGCGGCCGGGGTCGCGATGATCGACGCCATCCAGGGGCCGCCGGCCGGCTCCGGGACGGCGGTCCTGTTGCGCCAGACGTCGTTCCGGGCGCTGGCCGAACCCCGGCGCTTTCGTCGGGTCGACGGGACCGTCCACGACGGCACGCTGCGGGTCCGGTTCGGCGAGGTCGAGGCCCGCGGCGTGGCCTTGACCCCGGCCGGTCGGCAGCGCTACGACGCGGCGATGGCCGCCCCGGACCCCGCCGCCGCGTGGCACCTGCACTTCCCGGGCACCGACCGCGAACTCGCGGCGCAACAGCTGGCCTACTACGTCGGCGGCGATCCCACCAAACCGGTTGTCTACGAGGACTTCCTGCCCGCCTCGGCGGCCGGGATCTTCCGGTCCAACCTGGACGGCGACGCCCGCCGCACCGCCGCCGACGACGACTCCGGGTACTCGCCGCAGTGGCTGGCCGGCGCGCTCGACACCGACCTGCGCGACCCTTACGCCCTCTACGAGAAAGCGGCATCATGTCCACCATGAGCTCTCCCGTCATCGCCCTGCCCGACGCGTCGTGGTTGCGCGACCGGGCCCGCGCCGCGCTGGCCACCCTCGGCGCCGAACCCGCCCTCGGCGACCCCGCCGCGCCGGGCCTGCCGGCGAGCACCCCGATCACCGGGGAGGTGCTGTTCCGGGTGGCCGAGTCCACCCCGAGCGACGTCGACGCCGCGGTCGACCGGGCGGCGCGGGCCTTCACCGCCTGGCGCCGCACCCCGGCGCCGGTGCGCGGCGCGCTGGTGGGCCGGCTCGGGGAACTGCTCACCGAACACCAGGACGCCCTGGCCCGGCTGGTGACCATCGAGGCCGGCAAGATCGGTTCCGAGGCGCGCGGCGAGGTGCAGGAGATGATCGACGTCTGCCAGTTCGCCGTCGGGCTGTCCCGCCAGCTCTACGGCCGCACCATCGCCTCCGAGCGGCCCGGGCACCGGCTCATGGAGACCTGGCATCCGCTCGGCGTCACCGGCGTCATCACCGCCTTCAACTTCCCGGTGGCCGTCTGGGCGTGGAACGCCGCGGTGGCCCTGGTCTGCGGGAACACCGTGGTGTGGAAGCCCTCGGAGCTGACCCCGTTGACCGCGATCGCCTGCCAGACCCTGCTCGAGCGCGCCGCCGCCGACGTGGGCGCCCCGGCAGAGGTCGGTCGGCTCGTCCTGGGCGGCCGCGAACTCGGTGAGGCGTTGGTCGACGATCCCCGGGTCGCGCTCCTCAGCGCCACCGGGTCGGTGCGGATGGGCCGGGAGGTGGGTCCGCGGGTGGCGCGCCGCTTCGGGCGCTCACTGCTGGAACTCGGCGGCAACAACGCGGCGGTGGTGACCCCGGCCGCCGACCTGGAACTCGCGGTGCGCGCCATCGTGTTCGCCGCGGCCGGCACCGCCGGGCAGCGCTGCACCTCCCTGCGCAGGCTGATCGCCCACCGATCGGTCGTCGACACCCTGGTCGACCGCATCGCGGCGGCGTATCGCAGCCTGCCCGTCGGGGACCCGTTCGCCCCCGACACCCTGGTGGGGCCCCTGATCCACGAGACCGCCTACCGGTCGATGGTGGGCGCGCTGGAAACCGCGGCCGCCGACGGCGGCGAGGTGATCGGCGGCCGGCGCCACGATTCGCCCACCGAGTGTTTCTACGTCTCCCCCGCGCTGGCGCGGATGCCCGCGCAGACCACGATCGTGCACGACGAGACCTTCGCTCCGGTGCTGTACGTCGTGGCCTACGACACCCTCGAGGAAGCGATCGAGCTCAACAACGCGGTGCCCCAGGGACTCTCCTCGGCCATCTTCACCACCGACCTCCGCGAGGCCGAGCGGTTCCTGGGCCCCGACGGCTCGGACTGCGGCATCGCCAACGTCAACATCGGGACCTCGGGTGCCGAGATCGGCGGGGCGTTCGGCGGCGAGAAGCAGACCGGCGGCGGGCGGGAATCGGGGTCGGATTCCTGGAAGGCCTACATGCGCCGCGCCACCAACACCGTCAACTATTCCTCCGAGCTACCCCTGGCGCAGGGCGTGCAGTTCGGTTGACTGCCGCGCCGACGCAGGCCCAGCCGGAAATCCTTGGGCAGCACCGTGAGCCGCTCGGTGACCGTCAGCCGGTAGTCCGGGTCGGCGATCAGGTCGTAGCGCCGGATCAGCAGGCCGAGGAGCAACACGGCCTCGTGCAGGGCGAATTGCCGTCCGATACAGGAACGTTCGCCGGTGCCGAACGGCTTGTAGAGGGTGCCGGGGCGGGCGCGCAGATGTTCCGGGGCAAACCGGTCGGGGTCGAACTGGTCGACCGGCGCCAGGCCACCGCCGGTCCAGCGCGGATCGCGGTGCAACGTCCCGGTCAGCGCCAGCACCCACTGCCCCTTGCGGATCGGGTACCTGCCGGCCAGGGTGGTGTCCGCGCGCGCCTGCCGGTAATAGCCGGGCACGGTCGGCTGCAGTCGCAGCGACTCGTCGAGCACCCGCCGTACGTAACGCAGCTTGGCGACCTGCTCGAAGTCCGGGCGTCGCGCATCGCCCCAGATCTCGTCCACCTCGGCGCGGGCCCGAGCGAACACCTCGGGATGAGTGGAGAGGAAATACAACGCGAACGACAGTGCGCCGGACGTGGTTTCGTGTCCGGCGATCAAAAAGTTGATCAGCTGGTAGCGGATGTTCGCCTCGTCGAGGCGCGGCCCGCCGTCTGCGTCGGGGGTCAGCATGAGCTCCAGCAGGTCGTCGTGGTGGCCCAGGCCCTCCGCGCGGCGCGCGGCGATGATGTCGTCGGCGATGGCGTGCAGGTTCGCCGCATGCCTGCGGACCCGGCGCTCGTAACCGGCGGCGACGAACCGCGGCAGGTAGGTCGCCCACAACACCCCCACCCGATCCGAACCCCGCAGCGCGGCAATCATGTTGTCCACGAACGGATGCATCCGCTGCGAGGCGAAGGCGTCGAAGGAGTATCCGGCCGCACACCGGCCGATGGTCTCCAAGGTTACCCGGGTGGTGTCACCCGAGACCTCCGCCGCGGTCCCCGCGTGGGCGTGCGCGTCCCAGTGGTCGAGCAGTTCGGCGCCGACGTCGACCATGGTCGGGTGGTAGCGACGCATCGCGGCCTGGGTGAAGGCGGGCATCAACAGGTCGTGGGCGCGTCGCCAGTGGGGCTCGTCGTTGTGGGCGGTGAACAGGCCGTCGCCACCCAGGATGCGCAGCGCGATCATCTCCGGGCCCAGGTGCTTGCAGAACCGCTTCTCGTCGTTGAGGTCGGTGACGATGTCGGCGCCGGCGGCCACCACGTAGCGCGCGCCCATGAAGGTGAACTCGAAGATCGGGCCGAGTTGGGCGGCGTAGTCGAGGGCCGAGCCGGTGGGCTCGTCGCCCCGGAAGGTCAGGATGTCCCCCAGCAGCGGAACCCGTTTGGGCGGGCGCGGAATCCGCGGATCGCGCAGGGCTTCACCCGCGTCACGCCGGTCCGTCCCGAAAGCCGCCGTCATGCGACCAGCCTCCGGCGTTGTTATACATGTGTCAAGTAGTATCCCCGGCATGTCCGGAAAGGCTCGCCGACGCCTCTCACCCGACGATCGCCGCACCGAACTGCTCGCGCTCGGCGCGGAGGCCTTCGGCCAACGCCCGTACGACGAGGTCCGCATCGACGAGATCGCTGCGCGCGCCGGCGTATCCCGCGCTCTGATGTATCACTACTTCCCCGACAAACGGGCGTTCTTCGCCGAGGTCATCCGCACCGAGGCCGAGCGACTGTTCGAAGCCACCAGCACACCGGCGCGGCCCGGCCAGACGCTGTTCGAACGGCTACGGACCGGAGTGCTGGCCTACCTGGAATACCACGAACAGAATCCGCACGGTTCGTGGGCTGCGCACGTCGGGTTGGGCCGCACCGATCCGGTCCTGGCCGGCGTCGACAGCGCCGACAACGAGCGGCAGATGCAGCGCATCATGGCCGCCGTGCTCGAGGTGACCCCCGACCTGGACAGCAAGGTGGAGCGCGATCTGCAGGTCGTCGTCTACGGCTGGTTGGCCTTCACCCTCGAGATCTGCCGGCAGCGGATCATCGATCCCACCCTGGACGCCGACCAGCTCGCCGATTCGGCCGCCTACAACCTGCTGGATGCGCTGGCTCGCATTCCGGGGATCCCGGCCGCGCTGCGCGAACAGCTCTGAAGACTCGGCGGGTCAATCCGTGAGCGGGACACCGCACCGGGCTCGGAAATCCATCATCGGCTGCCGGATCGCGGTGAGTTCGGCTCGAACCTGCGGATTGGCGTCCAGATAGGTCGAGATCTGTTCCGCGCGCTGTTCTTTCGGCTGCCCCTTGAGGCTGGTGAAGAACGCGTTGACCTGGGGATGGGTGAACATGTAGGCCGACATCGAGGCCGACACCCCCGACATGATCCCGGTCATGTCACCCACCGAGCAGTACGGCGGGGGTGGCGGCGGGTCTTCGGCGAGCGCAACCGGGGCCGCCGCGAACAGCGCCCCGACAGCCACCGCGGCAAACGCTGCAGATCGAACGAAAACGGACATACCCGCTCCTTCGCGTAGTCGGATCTGGTGCAAGCCGGAAACCAGGACGGTCACCGCCCGCCGCGGTCGCGGTTGGGCCGGTCCCGATCAGGGCGATCACGGCCCGGCAGGTCGTTGTCCACGTGAGGACGATCGGGTCCCTCGTCGAGCAGCACGCCCAGATCGTCGTCGTCGCAGTACCAATCGAAGTCGCACCACGGGTACGTGCTCGGCGCGACCTGATCCCCGTCCGCGCTCGCACCGGCCGGGGTCGCGAACATCAAACACGCGATGACACCGAGAGCCGGCACCGCGAGGGAAAACGCCTTGCGCATCATGGTCTCCTGCCCGAGGGTCGATAGGCCGCCAAGTCACCCCCGCGGGCGCCCAACAACGACGTCACCAGGGCGGTCCGGGGCACAGCCGCAGCGGCCGTGCCGGGCCGCCCGACCATGGCAGCCGGCGGGCGCGGTTGCCAGTCCCCCGCCACCACGATGGAATCGTATACACGGCGCCGTGACCTGCGCGCGGCTTCGGCAATGCAAAATTGTCACCCTCACTTGGCACCATGGAGGGATGGCCCGTCGACGTGATCCGCTGGCTCGCTTCGGCGAGCTCACCCGGGATTGGTTCGCGGGCACCTTCGTGGCACCCACCCCGGCCCAGACCCAGGCCTGGTCAGCGATCGCCGACGGCGACAACACCCTGGTCATCGCCCCCACCGGGTCCGGTAAGACGTTGGCGGCCTTCCTGTGGGCCATCGACCGCCTGGCCCAGGATCCGGCGCCCACCCCCAGCACCCGGGTGCTCTACATCTCCCCGCTCAAGGCGCTGGCCGTCGACGTCGAACGCAACCTGCGGACCCCGCTGACCGGCATCGCGCGGATCGCCGAGCGCAACAATCTGCCGGCACCGGCCATCAGCGTCGGCGTCCGCTCCGGGGACACCCCGCCGAACCGCCGCCGGGAACTGATCGCCAAGCCGCCCGACATCCTGATCACCACCCCGGAGTCGCTGTTCCTCATGTTGACCTCGGCCGCGCGCGAGTCGCTGACCGGAGTGCAGACGGTCATCGTCGACGAGGTGCATGCGGTGGCCGGCACCAAGCGCGGCGCCCACCTGGCGTTGTCACTCGAGCGCCTTGACGCCCTGCTGGAAGCGCCCGCCCAGCGGATCGGCCTGTCGGCCACCGTCCGGCCCGCCGAGGAGGTGGCCCGGTTCCTGTCCGGTGCCACCGGCGCCGCGACCACCATCGTCGCGCCGCCGGCGACCAAGACCTTCGAGCTCAGCGTGCAGGTGCCCGTGCCGGATATGGCCAACCTGGCCGAGGGCTCGATCTGGCCCGACGTCGAGGAGCGCATCGTCGACCTCATCGAGGCCCACAACTCCTCGATCGTGTTCGCCAACTCGCGGCGGCTGGCCGAGCGGCTCACCGCCCGGCTCAACGAGATTCACGCCGAGCGGCTCGGACTCGAGGGACCGGCGCCGCGCAACCCCACGGTGGCCGGCGGTGCCCCGGCCTACGTGATGGCCAGCGGGCAGACCTTCGGCGCCGAGCCGATATTGGCCCGCGCCCACCACGGTTCGGTGTCCAAGGAGTCGCGGGCCGAGGTCGAAAACGCGCTCAAGAGCGGGCAACTCAAGGCGGTGGTGGCGACCTCGAGCTTGGAGCTGGGCATCGACATGGGCGCCGTCGACCTGGTGATCCAGGTCGAGACCCCGCCGTCGGTGGCCAGCGGTCTGCAGCGGATCGGCCGGGCCGGCCACCAGGTCGGCGAGATCAGTCAGGGCGTGCTGTTCCCCAAACACCGCACCGACCTGATCGGCTGCGCGGTCACCGTGCAACGGATGCTGGGCGGGTCCATCGAGGCCATGCGGGTGCCGGCCAACCCGCTCGACGTACTGGCCCAACACACGGTGGCGGCCTGCGCGCTCGACGCCCTCGACGCCGACGTGTGGTTCGACACCGTCCGCCGCAGCGCCCCGTTCGCGACGCTGCCGCGCAGCGCCTTCGAGGCCACCCTGGACCTGCTGAGCGGCAAGTACCCGTCCACGGAGTTCGCCGAGTTGCGGCCCCGCATCGTCTACGACCGCGACACCGGCACCCTCACCGCGCGGCCCGGCGCCCAACGCCTGGCGGTGACCTCCGGCGGCGCCATCCCGGACCGCGGCCTGTTCACGGTGTACCTGGCCAGCAGCGCGGACACCGAGAAGCCCTCGCGGGTAGGCGAACTCGACGAGGAGATGGTCTACGAATCCCGGCCCGGCGACGTGATCTCGCTGGGTGCCACCAGTTGGCGGATCACCGAGATCACGCACGACCGGGTGCTGGTGGTCCCGGCCCCGGGCGAGCCGGCGCGGCTGCCGTTCTGGCGCGGTGACGGGGTGGGCCGCCCGGCCGAACTCGGGGCCGCCATCGGCGAGTTCACCGGCCAATTGGCCCGCCTCGACCGCCAGGAGTTCGACGAGCGCTGCGCGCGGATCGGCTTCGACGAGTACGCAGGAGACAACCTGTGGCAACTGCTGGACGAGCAGAAATCGGCCACCGGCACCGTCCCGTCCGATAGCGCCCTGCTCGTCGAGCGGTTCCGCGACGAACTCGGCGACTGGCGGGTCATCCTGCACTCCCCCTACGGATTGCGGGTACACGGGCCGCTGGCATTGGCCGTCGGCAAGCGGATCTACGACCGCTACGGCATCGACGAGAAACCCACCGCATCCGACGACGGCATCATCGTGCGCCTGCCCGAGACCCTCAACGGTCCCGAAACCGCGCCCGGGGCAGACATTTTCGTCTTCGAGCCTGACGAGATCGAGCCGTTGGTCACGGCCGAGGTCGGCGGTTCGGCGCTGTTCGCGTCCCGGTTCCGGGAGTGCGCCGCCCGGGCGCTGCTGCTGCCGCGCCGCCACCCCGGCAAGCGTTCCCCGCTGTGGCACCAGCGTCAGCGCGCCGCGCAGCTGCTCGACGTGGCCCGGCACTACCCCGACTTCCCCATCGTGTTGGAAGCCGTGCGGGAATGCCTCCAGGACGTCTACGACGTGCCGAGCCTGGTGGCGCTGATGGGCCGCATCGCGCAGCGCCGGGTGCGCGTCACCGAGGTGGAGACCACCACCCCGTCACCGTTCGCGGCATCGCTGCTGTTCGGCTACGTCGGGGCGTTCATGTACGAGGGGGACAGCCCGCTGGCCGAACGGCGCGCCGCCGCCCTGGCGCTGGACCCCACCCTGCTCGCCGAGCTGCTGGGCCGCATCGAGCTGCGCGAACTGCTCGACACCGACGTGATCGCCGCGACCACCCGGCAGCTGCAGCACCTCACCCCGGAGCGGGCCGTCCGCGACGCCGAGGGGATCGCCGACCTGCTCCGCCTGCTCGGACCGCTGACCGTCGAGGAGATCGCCGCACGGGCCGGCGGCGCCGAGGTCGCACCGTGGCTGGACGGTCTGCACGCGGCCAAACGGGCGCTGCCGGTGTCCTACGCCGACAACCGATGGTGGGCCGCGGTCGAGGACATCGCCCGGCTGCGCGACGGGGTCGGTGTCGCGGTGCCGGTCGGCGTCGCGACCGCGTTCCTCGAACCCGTGGTCGATCCGCTCGGCGAGCTCCTGGGGCGCTACGCCCGCACCCGCGGCCCGTTCACCACCGCCGACGCCGCGGCGCGGTTCGGTCTGGGCCTGCGGGTGGCGGGCGACGTGTTGGGCCGGCTGGCCATCGACGGCAAGCTGGTGCGCGGCGAGTTCACCGATCTGCCCACCGACACCGCCCACGGCGACCAGTGGTGCGACGCCGAGGTGCTGCGCATCCTGCGCCGGCGCTCGCTGGCGGCGCTGCGCGCCCAGATCGAGCCGGTCAGCACCCCCGCGTACGCCCGCTTCCTGCCGTCCTGGCAACTGGTGGGCGACGAGGCGGTGACCGGCGTGGACGGTCTCGCCACGGTGATTGATCAGCTGGCGGGGGTGCCCGTGCCGGCCTCGGCCGTCGAGCCGCTGATCTTCGGGCAACGGGTGCGCGACTACCAGCCGGCGATGCTGGACGAACTGCTGGCCTCCGGCGAGGTGATCTGGTCCGGTGCCGGCGCGCTGGCCACCGGCGACGGCTGGATCGCCTTCCACGCCGCGGACACCGCCCCGCTGTCGTTGTCGCCTCCGACCGAGCTCGAACACACCGACGCGCACCGGGCGATCCTGGACGCGTTGGGCGGCGGCGGCGCTTATTTCTTCCGTCAGCTCAGCGCCGACGGGATCGGCACCACGGAGCTCAAAGAAGCGTTGTGGCAGCTGATCTGGGCTGGGCACGTCACCGGGGACACGTTCGCTCCGGTGCGGGCCCTGCTGGCCGGTGAGCGCCGACCCGGCGCCCGGCGATCCGCCGCCCCGGCGCATCGCCACCGCCGCGCTCCGCGGATGCGCAACTTTACCGTCGGGGCCGGCCTGGGCATGCACGCCCGCGACACCGATCCAACGGTGGCCGGTCGGTGGTCGCAGCTGCCCGCCGTGGAGATGGATTCGACTGTGCGCGCGCACTTTTCGGCCGACCAGTTGCTGGCCCGGTACGGCGTACTCACCCGAGGCGCGGTGGCCGCCGAGAACACCCCGGGCGGCTTCGCCGTGCTCTACAAGGTGCTCGCCGCGCTGGAGGACGCAGGCCGCTGCCAGCGTGGTTACTTCGTCGAATCGCTGGGCGGGGCGCAGTTCGCGACGGCCAACACGGTGGACCGGTTGCGCGGCTTCGCCGACACCATCGACGACGAGCGCCGCGCCGGTGCCGCGGTGGTGCTGGCGGCGACCGACCCCGCCAACCCCTACGGCGCGGCCCTGCCCTGGCCGGCCCGCCCGGCCGACACCGACAACGCGCACCGACCGGGCCGCAAGGCCGGTGCGCTGGTGGCCCTCGTCGACGGCGAGTTGGCGTGGTTCCTCGAGCGTGGCGGGCGGTCGCTGTTGAGCTTCACCACCGACGTCGGCGCTCAGAACGCCGCCGCCGCGGCGCTGGCGGATCTGGTGGCGCAGCGCCGCATTCCCGGCCTGCTGGTCGAGCGCATCGACGGTGTCCCGGTGCTCACGGACCGCGATTCGCCCGCCGGCGCCGCGCTGCTCGGCGCCGGGTTCGCCCACACCCCCCGCGGACTTCGGCTGCGCTGATGCCCGAGGGAGACACCGTTTTTCGGACCGCCGACAAACTCCGGACGGCATTGGTGGGCAAGGCGCTGACCCGCTGCGACGTCCGGGTCCCCCGCTACGCCACCGTCGACTTGAGCGGGCAGGTCGTCGACGAGGTGCTTAGCCGCGGCAAGCACCTGTTCATCCGGGTGGACAACGCCAGTATCCATTCCCATCTGAAGATGGACGGCAGCTGGCAGACCGGCCGGGTGCGTGTCCCGGTGCACAAGGTCCGCATCGTCCTCGAGACCGCCGATTCGCGTGCCGTCGGGGTCGACCTCGGCGTCCTGGAGGTGCTGGAGCGCGCCGGCGATGTCCAGACCGTCGCGCACCTGGGTCCCGATCTGTTGGGTCCCGACTGGTCCGCCGACGTCGCCGCCGCGAACCTGCTGGCCGACCCGGACCGTCCGCTGGCCGAAACACTGCTCGACCAGCGGGTACTGGCCGGGGTGGGCAACGTCTACGCAAACGAACTCTGCTACGTGTTCGGGCTGCGGCCGCACACGGCGGTCGGCGCCGTCGCGGACCCGCTGCGCCTGATGCAGCGGACCCAGCAGATGTTGTGGGCCAACCGGTTACGGGTGCAGCGGTGCACCACCGGCGACACCCGCCGGGGTCGCGAACTGTGGGTGTACGGCCGGGCGAATGAGCCGTGCCGCCGCTGTGGGACGCGGATCGAGACCGACCGTTCCGGGGACCGGGTCACCTATTGGTGCCCGGCCTGTCAGCGCTAGCTCAGACGGTGCATTCGGTGGCCGCCACCTGGGTGGCGATCACGCAGGCCGAGGCGTTGGACAGCTTCCAGTCGCCGCCCTGCTGCACCCAGTAGATGTCGTGGGTGCGGGTTCCCATCACCGGCACCGTGACCGCCAGCTGGGCGTCCAACCGGTCGCCGTTGACGGTGGGGTTTTGGACGCGCCAGTTGAACAGCGCCGAGTAACGGTTCATCTGGTTGGCGATGTTGTTCGCCGTGGGCACGGCGGCCTGCCCGCCCTCCAGCTTGGCGGCGCGCTCGGCGTCGGAGGCGCCGGTGTTGAGGACCACCTGCAACTGCGAGGTCAGCTGATCGGCCGTCGGCGCCGCGCTCGGTTCGGCCGCGGCCAGTCCCGCACCACTGAGCGCGCCCGCGCCCAAGATCACCATCGCCGCAATTGCCGCACGCATGCTTCCGCCTCTCGCCTGGTCAGGTCCGGGCTCACCCAAGCACCCCGACGAAGACGCCGCAAGACCTACGTCCGCGCAATTGGTGAGCAGAACGCCGCCGAGCGGCCACCCTGGTACAGGATCCGAGCCGAAACCGTACCTGGATGGCCGCTCGCGCAGGGGATTTGCTAGGGCAGCGCCAGCCGGAAGATCTTGCGCACCACCGAGGCGAACTGCCTGGGCAGCGAACCGGCGTTGTACGGGATCCCGTAGCGGCCGCAGATGTCGCGGACCTCCTCGGCGATCTCGGCGTACCGGTGCGCGGGGATGTCCGGGAACAGGTGGTGCTCGATCTGGAAGGACAGATTGCCGCTCAAGATGTGGAACAGCTTGCCGCCGGTCAGGTTCGCCGACCCCAGGATCTGCCGGAAGTACCACTGCCCACGCGTCTCGGCCTTGGTCTCCTCGATGGTGAACTCCTGGGTACCCGCCGGGAAGTGTCCGCAGAAGATGATCATGAACGCCCACACGTTGCGCATCAGGTTGGCCGTCATGTTGCCGGCGAACACCAGCGGGGCGAACGGGCCGGCCAGCAGCGGGAACGCCACGTAGTCCCGGAGGGTCTGCGTCCTGGTCTTGGCCCAGATCTCGCGGAGCACCTCGCGCTTGTCGGCGACGGTGATCTCACCGGCCCGGATGCGCTCGGTCTCCATCTCGTGCAGCGCCACCCCGTACTGGAACAGCACCATCAGCAGGAACGCGTACACCGGATTGCCCAGGAAGTACGGGCTCCACTTCTGGTCCTCGCTCATCCGCAGGACGCCGTACCCGATGTCGCGGTCCATGTCGACGATGTTGGTGTAGGTGTGGTGGGAGTAGTTGTGCGAGCGCCGCCAGTGCTCGGCGGGGCAGGCGGTGTCCCACTCGAAGTCCCGGCCCTGCAGTCCCGGATCGCCCATCCAGTCGTACTGGCCGTGCATGACGTTGTGGCCGATCTCCATGTTGTCGATGATCTTGCTCAGCCCGAGCATCGCCGTGCCGGCCAACCAGAACGGCGGAAAAATCCCGGCAAACAGCAGTGCGCGGCCGCCGATTTCGAGGCCGCGCTGGGCCTTGACCATCCGGCGGATGTAGCCGGCGTCGCGCTCACCGAGGTCGGCGATCACGCGCTCCTTGATGGCGTCGAGTTCGGCGCCGAAGGCCTCCACCTGTTCGGGGGTCAGGCGCACGGTCGTGCCGTTGACGCGCTTTTCCAGCGTGCGTTGGGCCGGGGTGGTGACGGTGGGGTCGATGGTGGCGGTCATTGTTGAGCCTCCTTGGGGTTACAGCGCGATGTCGACGTCGCCGACGGGAACCGAGACGCAGATCCGCACGTCCTCGTCGTCGGCGGTGGACACCGCGCCGGTGGTCAGGTTCTTCACCGCACCGCGGGTCTTGCGGCGGGTGCAGGTGTTGCAGATGCCCATCCGGCATCCACTTTGGGGCCGCAGGCCGGCGTCCTCGGCCTGCTGCAGCAGTGGGCGGCCGTCGTCGTCGACGGTGACGGCGCTGTCGGAGAACGACACCCGCCCGCCGGTGGCCCCCGGGTCGACGGCGAAGACCGGCGGCACGAAGCTTTCCGACCGCGCCGTCGGGTGCTGGGCGCGCACCGCGTCGAGGAGCCCCTGGGGTCCGCAGACGTACACCGCGTCGGGGGCGGTCATCGCGGCGTCGAGGTGGCCGGGTTCCAGGTGGCCCGCGAGGTCGCCGGCGCCGGAGCGGGTGTAGCCGTACAACACCCGGACGTCGGCCATCGCGGCGAGTTCGGGGGCGTAGGCGACGTCCTCGGGCCCGCGGGCGTAGTGCACGAACGCGATCTCGCTCGCGCCGCCGCGGGCGCGCAGCGTCCGCAGCATGGACAGCACCGGGGTGATGCCGCTGCCGCCCGAGACGAACAGCACCCGGCGGGCGCCCGGATCCAGGGTGAAGTCCCCGGCCGGCGCGCTCACCCCGACGACCAGCCCGGGCCGGGCGTGGTCGTACAGGTACGAGGACACCAGGCCGCCGTCGTGCCTACCGATCGTCAGTTCGATCAGTCGGGCGTTCTCGGCGTTGGCCGGCGAGTAGCAGCGGGTATGGCGGCGGCCGTCGACCTCGACGGTGACGCTGAGGTGCTGGCCCGCCCGAAATCCGGTGAACATACGTTCGCCAAGACGGTTGGGCTCCAAGGTCAGCGTGACACTGCGCGGCGTTCGCCGGCGGACCGCCAGGACGGTGGCCCTGGCCTCGCGGCTCGTCCACGCCGGGTCCACCAGCTCGGTATAGCTGTCCACGCCGTGCGGCCCGGTCAGCACGCCCATCAGCGGCGATTGCAGCACTTTGTCCCACAGACGGAGCTTGCGTGTTTCAGTGAACATATGTACACCGTGCGGGAGTACGCGCCGTCGCGTCAATGAATCTCCGCCCCATTGTGGTAGGTTTCACACTCGGTGAACAGTCGTACTCCGAAATCACATTCGTCGCGGTCCGGGCGCTCCTCCCGCGGATCGCGAGCCGGAGATGCCCTCTCCCGGATCGAACGCAAGGAGGCCACCCGGCGCGCGATCGTCGACGCGGCGCTCAAACTGCTGGCCGAGGACAGCTTCAGCGCGCTGAGCCTGCGTGAGGTGGCCCGAGAGGCCGGCATCGCCCCCACCGCGTTCTACCGGCACTTCGACTCCATGGAGGCGCTGGGCCTGGTTCTCATCGACGAGTCGTTCCGCACCCTGCGCGACATGCTGCGCGGCGCGCGCGCCGGCAAGCTGGACCCGACCCGCACCATCGACTCCTCGGTCGACATCGTGATCAGCGGCATCACCGCGCGGCCCGAACACTGGCGATTCATCACCCGCGAACGCTCGAGCGGGGTCGCGGTGCTGCGTTACGCCATCCGCACCGAGATTCGCCTGCTCACCTCGGAACTGGCCATCGACCTGGCCCGGTTCCCGGGGCTGTCGGACTGGAGCAGCGAGGATCTGAACATCCTGGCGATGCTGTTCGTCAACGCGATGATCTCCATTGCCGAGGCCCTGGAGGACACCACGGATCCCGCTGCCATCGAGGAGATTCGGCGCACCGCCGTCCGACAGTTGCGGATGATCACCGTGGGTGTGATCGGCTGGCGCGCCGAGGGCCGATGATCACGGCGTGCGCGCGCTGACGAATCGGCGTGGCCGTCCGGTGATCGGGTCCTCGAATTCCAACGCCTGCGCCACCAGCCGCAGGGGCGTCGAAAAATCCTCTGGTGCAACCTCTTCGACTTGCGGGTAGAGCGGGTCGCCGGCGATCGGCGCCCCGATCGAGGCCATGTGCACCCGCAACTGATGGGTCCGGCCCGTCCGCGGGGTCAGCCGGTAGGTGTCCGCGCCGACGGCCTCGATGAACGTCTCGGCGTTCGGTTCTCCGGGTTCGACGACCGCCTGCAACTGCCCGCGCCGCTTGACGATCCGGTTGCGGATCACCGCCGGCAGCGTCACGCTCGGCTCGCCCTGGGCCACCGCGAGATAGGTCTTGTCGACCGCGCCCCGGGAGAACATCGTCTGATAGGCGCCTCGCACCTCGCGGCGCGCGGTGAACAGCAGCACCCCGGCCGTCAACCGGTCCAGGCGGTGCGCTGGGGCGAGTTCGTCGAGGTCGAGTTCCCGACGCAGGCGGACCAGCGCGGTCTGTACTACGTGCGCGCCGCGCGGCATCGTCGCGAGGAAGTGCGGCTTGTCGACCACCACGATGTCGCTGTCCCGGTGCAGGATCGGGAGTTCGAACGGGACCTCCACCTCCTCGGGCAGGTCGCGATAGAAGAAGACGTGCGCCCCGGCGGGCAGCGACGTGGTGGCATCGACGACCGCACCGTTCGGCAGAACCACCTCGCCGGCGAGCACTTTGGCGCCGATCCCGAAGCGGGATTGAAGTTCGTCGTGCACGTTGCCGCCGCGCAACCGCAGCCGCGCCGGCCCCAACCCGTCACGCACCGGCAGCGGCGGGACCTTCAATTGAGCGGAACGGGTTCGAGGATCTCGGCGCGCGCCTCCGGGGCCGAGGCCCGCAGCGCGTCGGCCGACTCGTCGTCGGGTTGCGCCTGCGATTGCACCTCGGCCTCCACCCGCGCGACGTAGGTCGCCACCTCGCGCTCCACGTCGTCCTCGGTCCACCCCAGGTAGGGCGCGACCACCCCGGCCACCTCGCGCGCGCAATCCACGCCGCGATGCGGGTATTCGATGGAGATCCGCATCCGGCGCGCTAGGATGTCCTCGAGATGCAGCGCCCCCTCGGCCGCGGCCGCATACGCCGCCTCCACCTTGAGATACACCGGCGCCTCGGCGATGGGTTCCAACAAGTCCCGGTCCTCGGCCGCGAGCGCCAGCACCTCGTCGATCAGCGAGCCGTAGCGGTCCAACAGATGGCGAATCCGGTACGGGTGCAGCCCGTTTCGCTCCCCCACGTGCTCGGTCTGGTTGATCAGGGCAAAGTAGCCGTCGGCGCCGGCCAGCGGCACTTTCTCGGTGATCGACGGGGCCACCCGGGTCGGGACGAACTCCGCGGCCGCGTCGATCGCGTCGGCGCCCATCACCCGATAGGTCGTGTACTTGCCACCGGCGATTGCCACCAGACCCGGCGCGGGCACCGCGACGGCATGTTCGCGCGACAGTTTCGAGGTGTCGTCGCTCTCCCCGGCCAGCAGGGGGCGCAATCCCGCGTAGACGCCGTCGATGTCGTCGTGGCTCAACGGGGTGGCCAACACGGTGTTGACGTGCTCGAGGATGTAGTCGATGTCGGCCTTGGTGGCGGCCGGGTGCGCGAGGTCGAGATTCCAGTCCGTGTCGGTGGTCCCGATGATCCAGTGCGTCCCCCACGGGATCACGAACAGCACCGACTTCTCGGTGCGCAGGATGATGGCCACCTCGCTGACGATGCGGTCGCGCGGGACCACGATGTGCACCCCCTTGGAGGCGCGCACCCGGAATCGTCCGCGTTGCTTGGACAGGGCCTGGATCTCGTCGGTCCACACGCCGGTGGCGTTGACCACGACGTGGCCATGCACGTCGGTGACCGCGCCGTCCTCGGAGTCACGGATCCGCACGCCGATGACGCGGTCCCCCTCCCGCAGCAGCGCCACCACCTGCGTCGAGGTCCGTACCACCGCGCCGTAGTGGGCCGCGGTGCGCGCCACCGTCATGGTGTGCCGGGCGTCATCGACCACGGTGTCGTAATAGCGGATGCCGCCGATCAGCGAGCTGCGCTTGAGGCCCGGCGCCAACCGCAGCGCGCCGGACTTGGTCAGATGCTTTTGCGCCGGAACCGATTTCGCGCCGCCTAGTTGGTCGTAGAGGAAGATTCCCGCGGCCATGTAGGGCCGCTCCCACCAACGGTTGGTCAGCGGGAACAAAAACGGCAGCGGTTTGACCAAATGCGGCGCCAACGTCGTCAGGGACAGCTCGCGCTCGTAGAGCGCCTCGCGCACCAGGCCGAACTCGAGTTGCTCGAGGTAGCGCAGACCGCCGTGGAACATCTTGGACGACCGGCTCGAGGTGCCCGAGGCGAAGTCGCGCGCCTCGACCAGCGCGACGCGCAGCCCGCGGGTGGCGGCGTCCAACGCGGCCCCGGCGCCCACCACCCCGCCGCCGATGACCACCACGTCGAACTGTTCGGAGCCGAGGCGTTCCCACGCCCTGGCGCGTTGGGCGGGATTCAGCACCGCATCCGTGTCCGGAACGCCCACAGGTGTGGCTCCTCCGCCCGCTCGTGCCGCCCCTGCAAGCGGGGGACCCCAGCTGGCTGCGTCGTCCACGCGGCCAGATGGCGTAACTCCTCCGCCCGCTCGTGCCTCACTGGCTGCGTCGTCCACGCGTGCTCCTCGCTGCTCGGGGCTACTTGGGCCGTACCGAACTCAGGTTACGTGCTGTCCACCCCGAGTGTGCCCCTCGCGAGCGTGCGTAAACCCGGGGACAGCCCGGCGTGTCGGCCGGGGACGCGCACCTTCGCGCTGGAAAAACAGGGGGCATCAGTCGAGGTCGTCGTGGGCCATCAGGCGTCGGGCTGCCTCCACGATCGAGCCCGACAGCGACGGGTACACCGACAGCGTCTGCGCCAGGTCCGTCACCGAGATGCGGTTCTGCACCGCCAACGCGATCGGCAGGATCAGCTCCGAGGCGATCGGCGCCACCACCACTCCGCCGATCACCACGCCGGTGGCCGGCCGGCAGAAGATCTTGACGAAGCCGTGGTGCAGCAGCGACATCTTGGCGCGCGCGTTGGTGTTCAGCGGCAGCATCAGGGTGCGGGCCGGCACGCTGCCGTCGTCGATCGCGCTCTGCGGGATGCCCACCGCCCCGATCTCCGGGCTGGTGAATGTCGCCGCCGCGACGGTGCGCAGCCGGATCGGCGACACCCCCTCACCCAGCGCGTGGTACATCGCGATGCGGCCCTGCATCGCCGCGACCGACGCCAGCGGCAGCAGGCCGGTGCAGTCGCCGGCGGCATAGATTCCCGCGGCCGGGGTGCGCGACACCCGGTCGACCGGGATGTAACCGCCGGGGGCCAGTTCGACGCCCACGCGTTCCAGCCCCAGACCGCTGGTGTTGGGCACCGACCCGACGGTCATCAGCGCGTGGCTGCCCTCGACGGTGCGGCCGTCGGCCAGGTTCACCCGCACCCCGGTCGCGGTGCGTTCCACGGAGTTGGCGCGGGCGTTCTTCACCAGCGTGACGCCGCGCTCGGCGAACACCTGCTCGAGCACGGCGGCGGCGTCGCTGTCCTCGTGCGGCAGGATCTGGTCGCGGCTGGCCACCACGGTGACGGTCACCCCGAGCTCGGTGTAGGCGTGGCAGAACTCGGCGCCGGTCACGCCGGAACCGACGATGACCAGGTGCTCGGGCAGCTCGTCGAGGCCGTAGAGCTGCCGCCAGGTCAGGATCCGCTCGCCGTCGGGTTCGGCGTTGGGCAGCACCCGCGGGCGGGCTCCGGTCGCGATGAGCACGACGTCGGCCTTGAGCACGCCAACCCGGCCGTCGGACCCGGTCACCTTGACCCGGTGGTGCGCCATCCCGGACACGTCGTCGACCAGCTCGCCGCGCCCGCTGACCACGGTCACGCCGCTGTTGAGCAGCTGGTTGCCGATGTCGGCGGACTGCGAGGCCGCCAGTGTCATGGCGCGGTTGTTGATCTGGCTGACGGTGATCTTCGCGGCGTCGATGCCGATGTCGAAGCCCAGTCCTTCGGCCCGGCGCAGCTCGGTGCGCACCCCGGTCGAGGCGATGAACGCCTTGGAGGGCACGCAGTCCACCAGGACCGCGGCCCCGCCGATGCCGTCCGAGTCGACCACGGTGACGTGGTTGGCGTCCTTGCCGTACCCGGCGGCCACCAGGGCCGCCTCGTAGCCGGCCGGTCCACCACCGATGATCACGATGCGTCTCACCACAGCTGCTCCACGTGGTTCAACCTAGGCCAACCGCGGCCGCGACGTCGCCCGGGCGGCGGATGTCGGCGCTCCCGCTCGCTGTCCGTCTAAGATTCCCCCCGTGCCGCTCTACGCTGCCTACGGGTCCAACATGCATCCAGAGCAGATGCTGGAACGGGCACCGCACTCCCCGATGGCCGGGACCGGCTGGCTGCACGGCTGGCGGCTGACCTTCGGCGGTGCGGACATCGGGTGGGAAGGCGCGCTGGCCACCGTCGTCGAGGACCCGCAGTCGAAGGTTTTCGTCGTGCTCTACGACATGACCAAAGAGGACGAGGAGAACCTGGACCGCTGGGAGGGCTCCGAACTCGGCGTGCACAAGAAGATCCGCTGCCGGGTACACCGGGAGACCTCGGACACCGACACCGGCCCGGTGCTGGCCTGGCTCTACGTCGTCGACGCCTGGGAGGGCGGCATCCCGTCGGCGCGCTATCTGGGAGTGATGGCCGAGGCCGCCGAGATCGCCGGGGCGCCCCCCGAGTACGTCCACGACCTGCGGACCCGGCCCGCCAGCAACATCGGTCCGGGGACCTGACGGCCTAGAACGCCGCGCTGTGGTCCACCAGATTGGCCATCACGCGCACCCCCACGGCCAGCGCCCGCTCGTCGAGGTCGAAGTTGGGCTGGTGCAGGTCCACCTGCGGGCCGCTGCCGCTCCAGACCCCCAACCGCGCCATGGCGCCCGGGATCTCCTCCAGGTACCAGGAGAAGTCCTCGCCGCCGCCGGATTGCCGGGTGTCGGCGAGCGTGTCCGGGCCCAGGGCCTCGATCGAATGGGTGAGGATCCGCGTCGAGACCTCCTCGTTGACCACCGGCGGAACGCCGCGGCGGTACTGCAGGGTGTGCTCGATGCCCAGCGGCGCCAACAGCCCCGACACCGTCTCGGCGACCAGGTCTTCCAGTTCCAGCCAGGTCTCCCGGCTGGCGGTGCGCACGGTGCCGGCCAGCGTCCCGGTCTGCGGAATCGCGTTCGCGGCCACGCCGGACTTGACCGCGCCCCACACCATCACCGTGCTGTGCCGCGGGTCGACGCGGCGCGACAACACCCCGGGCAGGCCGGTGATCAGCGTGCCGAGCCCGTAGACCAGGTCGCCGGTCAGGTGCGGCCGGGAGGTGTGCCCGCCCGGTGAGTGCAGGGTGATCTCGATCGAATCCGCCGCCGAGGTGATGGGCCCCGGCGTGGTCGCCACCCGGCCGACCGCCAGCCGCGGATCGCAGTGCAGCGCGAAGATGCGCGACACCCCCGTCAAGGCGCCGGCGGCGATCGCGTCGATGGCGCCGCCCGGCATCAGCTCCTCGGCGGCCTGGAAGAGCAGCCGCACACCGACCGGCAGCTCGGGTGCGGCGGCCAGCGCCAGCCCGGTGCCCAGCAGGATCGCGGTGTGCCCGTCGTGACCGCAGGCGTGCGCGACGTTCGGCACCACCGACGAGTAGACGGCACCGGTGCGCTCGGCCATCGGCAGCGCATCCATGTCGGCGCGCAACGCGATGCGCGGTCGGTGCTCCGGGCCGATGTCGCAGGTCAGCCCGGTGCCGCCCGGCAGGACCTTGGGGTTCAGGCCGGCGTTGGCCAGTCGCTCGGCGACGAACTGTGTGGTTTCGAACTCCTGGCGGCCCAGCTCGGGATGCCGATGCAGGTGCCGACGCCATTCGACCAGGTCGTCGAAGTTGGCGGCCAACCAGGACTCGGCGACGTCGGCGACAGTCGGTGCGGTCATGCCACCCGCCTCTCCCGCAACTCGAGTACCCGGTCGCGCTGCAGCGGGGTCTCGGCGAGTTCGACGACGGTACGCGCCAACAGCACCGCCCCGTCGATCACCGCCCGGTCGCCGCTGGGGCTCGCCGCCGCCGCCGCGAACGCGGGCTGATGCACGGACGCGCCGCCGGCCTCGACGCCGACGATGGGGTGGATGCCCGGCAACAGCTGGGTGACGTTGCCCATGTCGGTGCTGCCCAACGGGAACGCGGCCTCGACGTCGGCGGGCACCGGGTTGCGCCCGGCCCGCCGCATCTCGGCCCGGAACGCGTCGGCCAGCCAGCGGTCGGGACGCAGTTCCCGATACACCGGGGAGACCGGGGTGACGTCGTACTCGCACCCGGTGCCGACGGCGCCGGCCAGAAAACATCCGGCCACCTTGTCCTCCAGGTCACGCAGCGCCTCGGTGTCGTTGGCGCGCAGGGTGTAACGCAGCGCGGCGCGGCCGGGCACGATGTTGGGCGCCTGTCCCCCGTCGGTCACGATGCCGTGCAGCATCTGGCCGGGCAGCAGGTGTTGCCGGGCCAGCCCGATCGCGACCTGCGCGACGGTGACCGCGTCGGCGGCGTTGACCCCCAGAAACGGCGCCACCGCCGCATGCGCCTCGCGCCCGGTATAGGTCGCGGTCACCTCAGCCAGCGCCAGCGACCGCGCCGCGGCGATGTCGAGCGGACCGGGGTGGATCATGACCGCCGCGGCCAGGTCGTCGAACACCCCGGCTTCCAGCATCAGGACCTTGCCGCCGCCGGCCTCCTCGGCCGGCGTGCCGATCAACACGACGGTCAGACCCAACTCGTCGGCCACCTCGGCCAGCGCGAGCGCGGCGCCGACGGCGGCCGCGGCAATGATGTTGTGCCCGCAGGCGTGGCCGATCTCCGGCAGCGCGTCGTATTCAGCGCACACCCCGACAGTCAGGGGCCCGCTGCCGAACGACGCGCGGAAGGCGGTCGGCAGGCCGCCCGCGCCGGGTGTCACCTCGAAGCCCCGTTCGGCCGCCAACGCCTGGGTTTTGGCGCAGCTGCGGTGCTCCTCGAAGGCCAGTTCGGGTTCGGCGTGGATGTCGTGCGACAGCTCGATCAGATCGTTGCGGTGCCGCCCGACGGTGTCTTCGACGACGTCGGCGCACGCCGATGAGGAGACACTGGGCATCGTTGCAGTATCGCACTGGCGGATTAGGGTGATCCCTCGTGACCGTCGATCCCGTTCCATCGGTGTCCGAGGCCGCCGCCGCGATCGCGCACCGCACCGGAGTCGATCGGCACGACGTCGCGGTGGTGCTCGGCTCCGGCTGGGCCGCCGCGGCACAGACCCTGGGCGAGCCCACCGCCACCCTGCCGATGTCGGAGCTGCCCGGTTTCACCCCGCCGAGCGCCGCGGGCCACCGCGGCCAGGTCCTCTCGGTGCGGGTCGGTGACCGCCGGGTGCTGGTGATGCTGGGTCGCATCCACGCCTACGAGGGTCACGACCTGCAGCATGTGGTGCATCCGGTGCGCGCGGCCTGCGCGGCCGGCGTCGACACCGTGGTGCTGACCAACGCCGCCGGCGGGCTGCGCGCGGACTTCTCGGTGGGTCAGCCGGTGCTGATCAGCGACCACCTCAACCTGACCGCCCGCTCGCCGCTGGTGGGCGCGCAGTTCGTCGATCTGGTCGACGCGTACTCGCCGCGCCTGCGGGCGCTGGCCAAACAGATCGACCCGACGCTGACCGAGGGCGTGTACGCCGGGCTGCCCGGCCCGCACTACGAGACCCCCGCCGAGATCCGGATGCTGCGCACCCTGGGCGCCGACCTGGTGGGCATGTCCACGGTGCATGAGACCATCGCCGCGCGCGCCGCCGGCGCGCAGGTGTTGGCGCTGTCGCTGGTGACCAACCTGGCCGCCGGGATGACCGGTGCGCCGCTGAGCCACGCCGAGGTGCTCGAGGCGGGGCGTCAGTCCGCGGCGGCGATGGGTGCCCTGCTGGCCGCCGTCGTCGCGCGGCTCTGACGGCCGAAGCGCCGGCCCAACGCCACGATGCCGCGCGCCAGTAGCGGGGCCGCGAACAGCATCGCCAGGATGCGCAGCACCTGCGCGGCGACGATGAACGTGACGTCGGAACCGGTCTCGACCGCCGTCGCCAGGACCGCGTAGACCCCGCCCGGGCTGGTCGCCAGGTACCCCTCCAGCGGGCTCAGCCCGGTGACTCGCGCCAGCAGCAGACCCAGGCCGGCGGTGGCCACCCCGAGCGCCACGATCAACGCCAACGCCAACGGCAGCGTGCGGCCGACGGCGCGCAGCGCCTCCTGGGTGAAGGCCAGGCCGGCCTGCCAGCCGACCAGCGCGTAGGCCACCTGGACCAAAACCATCGGCACCGCCAGGCCCAGCGACCAGCCCGCGACCTCCAGGCACACCGTCACCGCCATCGGACCCAGCAGACCCGCCCCGGGCAACCGTGCCCAGCGGCCCGCCACGACGCCGACCACCGCGATGACGGCCACCATCGCGAGGCTCAGGTACCACGGCGCCGCGCGGGCCTGCTCGGGCAGCGACGCCGGTTGCGAGCGGTCGGCCACGAAGATCACCGTCACGACGACCGGCATGGACGCGGTGATGAGGCCGACGCGCAGGTACTGCACCACCGCCACCACCCGGTCGTCGCCGCCGAGTTCTCGGGCGATGGCCACCAGGCCCGAGGCGCCCCCGGCCACCAGGGCCAGCGCCCCGGTCAGCGGACTGACGTCGCGGTGCAACCCCAGCAGCGCGCCCGCGGCGAGGCTGATCACCAGCGTGGCGACCACCACGCCGACGACGATCGGCCAGTGCGCGCCAAGTGCGGACAGGGAGTCCGAGGTCACCATGGTGCCGATGTAGACGCCGAGGACGGCCTGGGCGGCCAGCCCGCCACGGCGCGGCACCCCGGCGGGCGCGAAGGAGGCCAGCGCCAGGACGATGCCCACCACCAAGGCGGCGAACAAGGCCGCCGACGGCACCCCGACCCGGTTCAGCACCACGCTGGCCGCGGTGGTGACAGCGACGAGCACCAGCCAGCGCACCACCGACCGCCCACGCTCCCTCACCATCACGATTACCAAGTATGCCCTTGTTTTCTGTGCGGTTGAATTGGTTAAATTCTGTGAATTTCGAAGGTATAACTTTGCATATGAGCACTGACGCCACCGAGGCGACCGAACTGCGCGAGTCGGTGATGGCCCTGGCCCGGCAGATGCGCCGCCACCGCCGCGCCGGGGGGCTGACCCTGTCGCAGATCGAGGTGCTGGGCGAGATCAGCCGTAGCACCGTGATTACCCCGGCCGCGCTCGGCGCACGCCTGCAGGTGCGGGCCCAGTCGCTGACCGACACCATCAACGACCTCGAGAGCGCCGGCCTGGTCTCGCGGCGGCCGGATCCCCACGACCGTCGTCGTCAACTTCTCGAGCTCACCGAGCTTGGCCGCCGGTTCCTCGCGGACGACCGCGCCCAGCGCGACCGCTGGCTGCACGGCGTGATGTCGGAACATCTCTCCGACCTGGAGACCAGCCTGCTGATGCTCGTCTCGCCGATCTTGCGCAAGCTCGCCGACGCCGAGCGGGCACAATCGGGCCCATGCTGAGGTTCGGTACCGCGGGATTGCGCGGCCCCATGCGCCCGGGTCCCGACGGCATGAACATCGCCACGGTCAGCACCGCGACGTGGGCCGTGGCCAGGGTCCTCAAGGATCGGCGCCTGGGCAGATCGACGGTCGTGGTGGGCCGCGACGCCCGCCACAACTCCGCCGACTTCGCCCTGGCCACCGCCGAAGTACTTGCCGCCGAGGGGTTTTCGGTGGTGTTGCTGCCGGATCCACTGCCCACCCCGGTGCTTGCTTTCGCCGTGCGCGAGCTGAATGCCGCCGCGGGCGTGCAGATCACGGCGTCGCACAACCCGGCCGGGGACAACGGCTACAAGGTCTACTTCGACGGCGGGATTCAGATCGTCTCCCCCACCGACGTCGAGATCGAGGCGGCCATCGCGGCGGCCCCGCCGGTCGCCGACATCGCGCGCACGCCCGTGCTGCCGGCGGACACCGAGCTGATCCAGCGCTACATCGCGCGGGCCGCGACGGTGCGGCGGGGCGAGCACCCGGTGCGGGTGGCACTGACGGCGATGCACGGCGTGGGGGGCGCCACCGCGCTGGCCGTCCTGCGCCGGGCGGGCTTCGACGACGTCCACGTGGTGCCCGAGCAATTCGAGCCCGATCCCGACTTCCCGACCGTCGCGTTCCCCAACCCCGAGGAACCGGGCGCCGCCGACGCGGTGCTGGCGCTCGCGGCCGAGGTGGGCGCCGACCTGGCGATCGCGCTGGACCCCGACGCGGACCGCTGCGCGGTGGGTGTCACCACGCCCGCCGGCTGGCGGATGCTCTCCGGCGACGAGACCGGGTGGCTGCTCGGCGATCACGTGCTGGCCGGGCTGGCGCCGGAGGCCGCCGAGCGCAGCGTGGTGGCCAGCACCGTGGTGTCCTCGCGGCTGCTGGCGGCGATCGCCGCCGAGTACGGCGCCACCCACGTCGAGACGCTCACCGGGTTCAAGTGGCTGGCCCGCGCCGACGCCGACCTGCCCGGCAAGACGCTGGTGTATGCGTACGAAGAGGCGATCGGGCACTGCGTGGATCCCGCG
The DNA here is from genome assembly GCF_963378085.1 of Mycolicibacterium sp. MU0050. Lineage (GTDB taxonomy): Bacteria > Actinomycetota > Actinomycetes > Mycobacteriales > Mycobacteriaceae > Mycobacterium > Mycobacterium wendilense. Next base: position 3,636,281 of record NZ_OY726395.1, read on the forward strand.
GCGGTCCGGGACAAGGACGGCATCAGCGCCGCGGTGCTGGCCTGCGACCTGGTGGCCACCCTCAAGGCGGCCCGGCGCACGGCGCTCGACGTGCTCGACGACATCGCCGGCCGCCACGGGGTGCATCTGACCTCGGCGGTGACCGTGCGCGCCGACGACGCCGCGGCGGCGCTGGCCGCGCTGCGCGCCGCACCACCGGCCACGCTGGCCGGTGCGCCCGCCGTGGTCGAGGATCTGCAGCAGCGGCCGGGTCCCGACGGCACCGACGCGTTGATCATCGCCGCCAACCGCGCCGATGCATCGGTGCGCATGGTCGTGCGGCCCTCGGGCACCGAACCGAAGCTCAAGTTCTATCTCGCGGTCAGCCGAGCACCCGAGACGCCGGTTGCGCCCGCGCGCGCCGCGGCCGAGGCGCTGTGCGACGAATTGGTCGGCGCGGCCCGGCAACTCGGGGACCGGCTGCTGTCCGGTTAGCGGGGTCCGAACTGCCGATCGCCGGCGTCACCGAGTCCGGGGACGATGTAGGCGACCTCGTTGAGTCCGTCGTCGATGGCGGCGGTGAACAACCGGACGTCCGGGGCGGCTGCCTCGACCGCGGCCAGCCCCTCCGGGGCGGCCACCACGCACACCACGGTGATGTCGGTGGCGCCGCGGGTCCGCAACGCCGCCAAGGTGTGCACCATCGATCCGCCGGTGGCCAACATCGGGTCGAGCACCATCACCGGCTGGGTGTGCAGATCGCGGGGCAACGACTCCAGGTAGGTCGTCGGCTGGAAGGTCTCCTCGTCGCGCGCCATCCCCACGAAGCCCACCCGGGCCTCCGGGATCAGCGCGTGCGCCTGGTCCACCATCCCCAGCCCGGCCCGCAGCACCGGCACCAGCAGCGGCGGTTCGGCCAGCCGGCACCCCGTGGTGGGCGCCACCGGGGTCTGCACGGCGACCTCGACGCAACCCACGTCGCGGGTGGCCTCGTAGACCAGCATCAGCGTCAGGTCGCGCAGCGCGGCGCGGAACCCGGCGTTGCCGGTGCGCTCGTCGCGCAGCGTGGTCAGCCGGGCGGCGGCCAACGGGTGATCGACGACGCGAACCTGCATAACGCAGCACCCTAATCCGCGGCACGGGGCCGGCGGCGCACAAACCACGCCGACACCAGCCCCAACACCAGGATGATCGCCGGCGGCGCCACCCACAGCAGCGCCAGGAACACCGCGCCGGATCCCGACCCGCTCAGCGACAACCCCAACGCCAGCACGAACAGCACCCCGGCGGCGAGCACCGCCAGGCCGGTGATCACCGTCGCGAGCACGCCGGCCAGCACCGGGCCGTAGTGCCGATACCCGCTGACCCACAACAGCGCCCAGGGGATGGCGGCATAGGCGACACCGGCCCAGTTCAGCTGGCCGTAGCCGAACGCCTCCAGCGCGGGACGCAGCACCGCCACCGCGGCCAGCGCGGCGACGACCACGCCGAGCAGCGCGATTCGGCGGGGATTGGGGGTCTGCATCCGTTCATTGTGGCCGCACGTTTGGCATAGGGCCCGACCGGCGGCGCAGTGGCGTCGTTATTCTGTGCCGCATGGCTGCTGACCTTGTGCCGATCCGCCTCGGCGTGACCGCGGGCGACCTTTACACCCTCTGGGCCCCGCGCTGGCGCGAGGGCGGAGACGAATGGGAGGCGTTCCTCGGCGAGGGTGAGGACCTCTACGGATTCGCCAGCGTGGCCGATCTGGTGGCGTTCGTCCGCAGCGGCGCGGACAACGACCTGTCCGACCACCCCGCGTGGGACAAGGTCACCGAGGCCAACGCGCACCGGTTGGACCCGGCCGAGGACCGGCGCTTCGATCTGATCACGGTCGAGGAACTGCTCGCCGAGAAGCCCACCGAGGACAGCGTCAACTCGCTGGCCCGCACCTTGGCGGTGGTGTCGTCGCTGGGCTCGGTGTGCGAACTGCCCACTGTCACCAAGTTTTTCAACGGCAACCCGACGTTGGCGGCGGTCAACGGCGGCGCCGCGGAGTTCTCCGGCAAGGCCGGGCTCAAGCGCTGGGCCAATATCGCCGCGATCGTGGGGCGCAGCTGGGACAAGATCATCGCCGCGATCGACGAGATCATCACCACACCCGACGTCGACGCCACGCTGGCGGCCAAGGCCGCCAAGGAGCTGGCCGAGCCCGCGCCGCCGGACGAGGACGATCTCGCCGACGACGGCGCGCTGGAGGCCGCCGACGACGCCGAGCGCGAGGAGCCCGCGCAGCGCGCCGTCGGCGACACCGTGGTGCTCGGTGACGACGACGACTTCTGGGCCAAGGTGGGCATCGACCCGATCCGGGTGATGACCAGCGGCGGCACGTTCTACACGCTGCGCTGCTACTTCGACGACCGGCCGATCTTCCTGGGCCGCAACGGCCGGGTCAGCGTGTTCGGCTCCGAGCGCGCCCTGGCCCGCTATCTGGCCGACGAGCACGACCACGACCTCTCGGACCTGAGCACCTACGACGACATCCGCACCGCGGCCACCGACGGCTCGCTGGACATCGACATCACCGACGACAACGTCTACGTGCTCACCGAGCTGGCCGACGACATCGCCGACGGGCCCGACGCCGTCGACCGCGATCAGCTGGAGTTGGCGGTGGAGTTCCTGCGCGACCTCGGCGACTACTCGGAGGAGGACACCGTCGACAAGGCGCTGGCCCCCGATGCGCCGCTGGGCCGCTACGTCGACTACGTCCTCGACGGCACCGGCCGCAAGCCCACGGGCTCCTTCGCCGAGGCCGTCACGCAGTTCGAGCGGCTGGAACGCTTCGTCGAATCCCGCCTGCGCAGCGAGTGATCTCGGTGCGCTGGGCTGCGCTGCGCGCTACTGAGCGCACCGACATCACCCGACGAGGACGGCGTAGCGCGGCTTGATGATGTCGTCGATGATGGCGAGGCGCTCGGGGAACGGGATGAACGCCGATTTCATCGCGTTGATGGTGAACCGCTCCAGATCGCTCCAGCCGTAGCCGAACGCCTCGACGAGCTTGCTCATCTCGTGGCTCATGGTGGTGTCGCTCATCAGCCGGTTGTCGGTGTTGACCGTGACCCGGAACCGCAGCCGCGCCAGCTTGTCGAACGGGTGCTCGGCGATCGAGGGGGCCGCACCGGTCTGCACGTTCGACGACGGGCACATCTCCAGCGGGATGCGCTTGTCGCGCAGGATCGAGGCCAGCCGGCCCAGCTTCGCAGTGCCGTCCTCGCCGATGGTGATGTCGTCGACGATGCGGACGCCGTGCCCCAGCCGGTCGGCGCCGCAGAACGCGATGGCCTCGTGGATGGACGGCAGCCCGAACGCCTCACCGGCGTGAATCGTGAAGCGCGCGTTGTTGCTTCGCATGTACTCGAACGCGTCGAGGTGCCGCGTCGGCGGATAACCCGCCTCCGCGCCGGCGATGTCGAAGCCCACCACGCCCCGGTCCCGGAACCGGATGGCCAGCTCGGCGATCTCACGGGAGCGCGCCGCGTGGCGCATGGCGGTGACCAGGCAGCGCACGGTGATCGTCCGGCCGGTGCGGGCCGCGGCCCGCTCGCCGTCGACGAATCCGGCCAGCACCGCGTCGACCACCGCGTCCAGCGAGAGCCCGCCCTCGATGTGCAGTTCGGGGGCGAACCGGACCTCGGCGTAGACCACGTTGTCGGCGGCCAGGTCCTCCACGCATTCGTAGGCGACCCGGTGTAGCGCCTCGGCGGTCTGCATCACCCCGACCGTGTGCGCGAAGGGTTCGAGGTAGCGGACCAGGGATCCGCTGTGCGCCGCGGTGCGGAAGAACTCGGTCAGCGCGTCGAGTTCGGTCGCCGGTAGGTCGTCGTAGCCGTACCGGTCGGCCAGTTCGAGGACGGTGGCGGGACGTAACCCCCCGTCGAGGTGGTCGTGGAGCAGGGCCTTGGGGGCGTGCTGGATCCGGTCCAGACTCAGCGGCGTACTCATACCCCCATCATCCGGGATGCGGGACGTCAGCCGAGGCGATCGATCAGCAGCGGCAACTGCGGCGGCGCGCCGTCGCCCACCGACCAGGCGCCGTCGAGCTCGGCCAGGGCGGGCCGAAGCCGCTCCGGGGTGTCGGTGTACAGCGTGAACAGGGTCTCGCCGGCGGTCACCGGCTCCCCGGGCCGACGATGGATCCGCACCCCGGCGCCGGCCTGCACCGGGTCCCCGGGACGCGCGCGCCCGGCGCCCAGGCGCCAGGCCGCCATCGCCACCCCCATGGCGTCGATGTCGCCCATCACGCCGCCGCGGTCGGCGGTGACGGTCTCGACGGCGGCGCCGGTGGGCAACTCGACGCTCAGGTCGCCGCCCTGGGCGGCGACCAGCCGCCGGAACCGGTCCATCGCCGAGCCGTCCCGCAGGGTCTCGGCGGGATCGACGCCGTCGATACCGGCGGCCGCCAGCATCTCGGTGGCCAGGGCCAGCGTCAGGGCGACCACGTCGTCCGGTCCGCCGCCGGCGAGCACCTCCAGCGATTCGGCCACCTCGACGGCGTTGCCGACGGCGCGACCCAGCGGACGGTTCATGTCGGTGAGCAGCGCGCGGGTCGGCACGCCGTGGGCGGCCCCGAGGTCCACCATGGTCTGGGCCAGCGCACGCGACTCGGTCTCGGTCTTGAGGAAGGCGCCGCGGCCCACCTTGACGTCGAGCACCAGCGCCCGCGCGCCCTCGGCCAGCTTCTTGCTCATCACCGAGCTGGCGATCAGCGGCAGCGACTCGACGGTGCCGGTGATGTCGCGCAGCGCGTAGATCTTGCGGTCGGCCGGGGCCAGCTCGCCCGCGGCGAAGACAGCCGCGCCGACGTCGCAAAGTTGCTGCCGGATCTGGTCTTTGGACAGCTCGGCGGTGAAGCCCCGGATGGCCTCGAGCTTGTCCAGGGTGCCGCCGGTGTGGCCCAGGCCACGGCCCGCGGCCTGGGGCACCGACCCGCCGCAGGCCATCACGACCGGCAACAGCGGGATGGTGATCTTGTCCCCGACCCCGCCGGTGGAGTGCTTGTCGACCAGCGCCAGCGGCTTGCCGTCGCGACGCAGATCGGTGAAGTCGAACCGCTGACCGGACTCCACCATGGCCGCGGTCCACCGGGCGATCTCCCCCGGCGCCATCCCGCGCAGGTAGATCGCCATCAGCAGGGCCGCCATCTGTTCGTCGGCGACCCGGCCGTGGGTGTAGCCGTCGATCACCCAGTCGATCTGGGCATCGGAGAGCACCCCGCCGTCGCGCTTGATCGCGATGACCGTGGGGGCGTCGAAGGGTTCCGGTGTCGTCGTGTCGATGGCCGAGAGCCTAGCGACGCTCGAGGTCCTGCGGCCCGAAGGCGTCGGGCAGCAACTCGCGCAGCGGTCGCGCCCCGCTCGGGTGGTCGATCAGCAGTTCGGGCCCGCCGTGTTCGAGCAGCACCTGCCGGCAGCGGCCGCAGGGCATCAACACCTCGCCGTCGGGGCCGACGCACGCCAGCGCCACCAGTCGCCCGCCACCGCCGGCATGCAGGGCGCAGACCACAGCGCACTCGGCACAGAGACCTAGGCCATATGAGACATTCTCCACATTGCATCCGGTGACGATCCGATGATCGTCGACCAGCGCGGCGGCGCCCACCGGGAAGCCCGAGTAGGGCGCGTAAGCGTGCCTACTGACCTCAATAGCCTTGTTACGCAGCGCTTTCCAGTCCACGTCACGTTGCATGACCACACCTCCGACTCGGGTTTGAATACATTCCTGCGACCCACTTCCGGCGCGCCCAATCATTTAGGGCACCCTAACTTTTCGCTGATAACGGCCGTTTCCGTGTCGACGGCAATTCGGTCGTTACTGAGAATGGGATTAGAGTCCATCCGACGGTCTCGCTCGAGGTTCCTCGAGGTTCACAGTAGGAACGAGCGACATTCGAGACACCGCCACGCCGGGGTTGCCGAGAAGCCCCGGCGTCCACCCAAGGCGTTGGAGGCGCTGATGACGACAGCGGCACAAGCCGAGCCGGCGCACACTGACCGGCCGCGACGTCGCACCCTGTACCGGGGAGACCCAGGCATGTGGTCCTGGGTCCTGCACCGCATCACCGGGGCAACCATTTTCTTCTTCTTGTTCGTGCACGTGCTCGACACTGCACTGGTCCGCGTCAGCCCGCAGGCCTACAACGAAGTCATCGAGACCTACAAGACCCCGCTCGTCGGGCTGATGGAGGTCGGGCTGGTGGCCGCGGTGCTGTTCCACGCGCTGAACGGGTTGCGCGTGATCGCGGTCGACTTCTGGGCCGAGGGTCCGCGGCATCAGCGCAAGATGCTCGCGGCGGTCGGCGTCATCTGGTTCGTGGTCATGGTCCCGGCACTGGTGGTACTGGGCATGCATATGGCAGAGAGGTTCCTGTGAGCAGCGTCGAGCAGCCCCGAGTCCGGCCGGTGGCCCCGGTCCTGGAGAAGAGCTTCGACCGGCCGGCCGCGCTGGACAACCCGCGCGCGCCGCGGCGCCCCGGCGGCATGCCGAACTTCGAGAAGTACGCATGGCTGTTCATGCGGTTCTCCGGTATCGCGCTGGTCTTCCTGGCGCTGGGCCACCTGTTCATCATGCTGATGTGGCAGGACGGCGTGTACCGGATCGACTTCAACTATGTGGCGGAGCGCTGGGCCTCCCCGTTCTGGCAGACCTGGGACCTGCTGCTGCTGTGGCTGGCCCAGTTGCACGGCGGCAACGGCATGCGCACCATCATCGCCGACTACACCCGCAAGGACTCCACCCGTTTCTGGCTGAATGCGTTGCTGGCACTGTCGATGATCTTCACGCTGGTACTGGGTACCTACGTGCTGCTGACCTTCGACGCCAACATCGCCTGAGTGTGAGGTTTTCATGATTCAAGAGCATCGCTATGACGTCGTCATCGTCGGTGCCGGCGGGGCCGGCATGCGTGCCGCCGTCGAGGCCGGTCCGCGCGTGCGGACCGCCGTGCTGACCAAGCTGTACCCCACGCGCAGCCACACCGGCGCCGCGCAGGGCGGCATGTGCGCCGCGCTGGCCAACGTCGAGGAAGACAACTGGGAGTGGCACACCTTCGACACCGTCAAGGGCGGTGACTACCTGGCCGACCAGGACGCCGTCGAGATCATGGCCAAGGAGGCCATCGACGCGGTGTTGGACCTCGAGAAGATGGGGATGCCGTTCAACCGCACCCCCGAGGGCCGCATCGACCAGCGCCGCTTCGGTGGGCACACCCGTGACCACGGCAAGGCCCCCGTGCGCCGCGCCTGCTACGCCGCCGACCGCACCGGCCACATGATCCTGCAGACGCTGTACCAGAACTGCGTCAAGCACGACGTCGAGTTCTTCAACGAGTTCTACGCGCTGGATCTGATCCTCACCGAAACCCCCGGTGGCCCGGTCGCCACCGGGATCGTCGCCTACGAGCTGGCCACCGGTGACATCCACGTCTTCCACGCCAAGGCCATCGTCTTCGCCACCGGCGGCTCGGGGCGGATGTACAAGACCACCTCCAACGCGCACACCCTGACCGGTGACGGTATGGCCGTGGTGTTCCGCAAGGGACTTCCGCTGGAGGACATGGAATTCCACCAGTTCCACCCGACGGGCCTGGCCGGTCTCGGCATCCTGATCTCGGAAGCGGTGCGCGGCGAGGGCGGACGCCTGCTCAACGCCGACGGCGAACGGTTCATGGAGCGCTACGCCCCCACCATCGTCGACCTGGCCCCGCGTGACATCGTCGCGCGCTCCATGGTGCTCGAGGTGCTCGAGGGCCGCGGGGCCGGGCCGAACAAGGACTACGTCTACATCGACGTGCGGCACCTCGGCGAGGAGGTGCTGGAGGCCAAGCTGCCGGATATCACCGAATTCGCCCGCACCTACCTGGGTGTCGACCCGGTCAAGGAGCTGGTACCGGTCTACCCGACCTGCCACTACGTGATGGGCGGCATCCCCACCACCGTCACCGGACAGGTGCTGCGGGACAACAACAACACCGTCCCGGGGCTGTACGCCGCGGGCGAGTGCGCCTGCGTGTCGGTGCACGGCGCCAACCGGCTGGGCACCAACTCGCTGCTGGACATCAACGTGTTCGGCCGGCGCGCGGGTATCGCCGCGGCCGAGTACGCCGCCAACAACGACTTCGTCGACCTGCCGCCGGAGCCGGAGGCCATGGTCAGCGGCTGGGTGTCGCACATCCTGAGCGACCACGGCCACGAGCGGGTCGCCGACATCCGGGGTGCGCTGCAGCAGTCGATGGACAACAACGCCGCGGTGTTCCGGACCGAGGAGACCCTCAAGCAGGCGCTGACCGACATCCACGCGCTCAAGGAGCGTTACTCGCGAATCACGGTGCACGACAAGGGCAAGCGCTACAACAGCGACCTGCTCGAGGCCATCGAGCTGGGCTTTTTGCTGGAGCTCGCCGAGGTGACCGTGGTGGGTGCGCTCAACCGCAAGGAGTCCCGCGGCGGCCACGCCCGCGAGGACTACCCCAACCGTGACGACACGAACTACCTGCGTCACACCATGGCCTACAAGGAAGGCACCGACCTACTTTCGGACATCCGGCTGGATTACAAGCCCGTGGTCCAGACCCGGTACGAGCCAATGGAACGGAAGTACTGACATGAGTGCACCCGTGATCGACAAGCCCGAAGCCGGCGATCCGCCGCTGCCGCCGATCCCCGACGAAGCCGTCATGGTGACGTTGAAGATCGCCAGGTTCAACCCGGAGAACCCGGATGCGGCGGGATTCCAGAGTTTCCGCGTGCCGTGTCTGCCCACCGACCGGCTGCTGAACCTGCTCACCTACGTCAAGAGCTACCTCGACGGCACGCTGACCTTCCGGCGGTCCTGCGCGCACGGCGTGTGCGGCTCGGATGCCATGCGGATCAACGGCGTCAACCGGTTGGCCTGCAAGGTGCTGATGCGCGACATGCTGCCGAAGAAGCCCGGCAAGCAGCTGACCATCACCATCGAGCCCATCCGCGGTCTGCCCGTGGAGAAGGACCTCGTGGTGGACATGGAGCCGTTCTTCGACGCCTACCGCGCGGTCAAGCCGTTCCTGGTCACCAGCGGCAATGAGCCCACCCGGGAACGGATTCAGAGCCAGACCGACCGCGCCCGCTACGACGACACCACCAAGTGCATCCTGTGCGCGTGCTGCACGACGAGCTGCCCGGTGTTCTGGAGCGAGGGTTCGTACTTCGGGCCGGCGGCGATCGTCAACGCCCACCGGTTCATCTTCGACTCCCGCGACGAGGCCGCCGCCGAACGGCTCGACATCCTCAACGAGGTCGACGGGGTGTGGCGCTGCCGCACCACGTTCAACTGCACGGAGTCCTGCCCGCGCGGTATCGAGGTGACCAAGGCGATCCAGGAGGTCAAGCGCGCGCTGATGTTCGCGCGCTGATCCCCGCAGGTGACGCCGGGCCTGCCGGCCGGCGTCCCGAGAATGCTGGTGGCCACCGAGGAACACTTTCGCAGCCCGAAATGTGTTCCTCAGTGGCCACCAGATTCATCCACAGGGCCGGACCTCGTCGGGAACCTTCCACAGGGCTGAATACCACCGCGGCCCAGGGCGCTACACGATGCCTGCGTGCCGCCCGAACTCCGCGAGCTCTTCCTTTCCCAGCAGCGCGTGGCGACCTTTGCCCAGATCGTCGGCGCATGGACGGCGGACTGCCGGAACCCGTGTTGCAGTACGAGATCATCGACCGCGACGGCCGTTGCTGGCGCGTCGATTTCGCTTGGCCCGAGCACAAGGTGGCCGTCGAGTATGACGGTTTCGACTTTCACAGCACTACCGAGCATCTGCGTCGGGATCGGCAAAAGCGGGCGGCGTTGCAGGAGCTCGGCTGGACCGTGCTCTCGGTTGTCTGCGACGACGTGCGAGGCCGGCCCGACACGACGGTGCGCCGGATCAGCACCCAGCTGCACCGGCTCGCGGCGTGAGCAGACGCCTGCCTCCGCACGGGTGGCCACCCAGGAACACTCTCAGTCGGCAAATGTGTTCCTCCGTGGACGCTGGGCCGGAAAACACGTTACGGTCCACCCATGGCCGGCCTGTCAGAACTGCTGTCCGAAGACCGCATCGCCCTCGACGTGACCGCCGACGGCTGGCGGCAGGCCATCAGGGCCGCCGGCGGCCTGCTCGAACGAGCCGGTATCGCCGAGTCCGCCTACACGGATTCGATGATCGACAACGTCGAGTCCAACGGGCCCTACATCGTGGTGGCGCCGGGATTCGCGTTCGCGCACGCCCGCCCGTCCGAGGCGGTGCACCGCACCGCGATGTCCTGGGTGCGGCTGGCCGCACCAGTGGAGTTCGGGCACAAGACAAATGACCCCGTGACGCTGGTGGTGGCGCTGGCGGCCACCGACGCGGGCGCCCACAACACCGCCATGGCGGAACTGGCCAAGGTGCTCGGCGACCCGGCCCGGCGCGCGGCGCTGGACACCGCGGCGACACCCGCCGAACTGCTGCGGGCCCTCGGCGGCAGCACCGACCGGGCACCCGCCGCGACCAAGCAGGGCACCAACCTCATCCTCACGGTGTGCGGAAACGGCCTGGGCACCAGCCTGTTTCTGAAGAGCACCCTCGAACAGGTGTTGCAGACCTGGCGCTGGGACCGCTTCATCACCGTCGAGGCCACCGACACCATCTCGGCGAAGGGCAAGGCCGCCGGCGCCGACCTGATCCTGACCTCCGGTGAGATCGCCAAGACGCTGGGCGATGTGGGAATCCCGGTCAAGGTCATCGAGAACTTCAGCTCCACCACCGAGGTCGACGCGGCCCTGCGCGACAGCTACGACATCGAGGAGATGTGATGGACTGGCTGGTCACGGTCGCCGAATTCGTCGTCAACGAGATCCTGGCGGTCCCCGCCTACCTGATCGGCATCATCACTGCCGTCGGCTTGATCGCGCTGCGCAAGAACGTCGGGCAGGTCGTCGGCGGGGCGCTCAAAGCCACCCTCGGCTTCCTGTTGCTCAACGCCGGCGCGGCGCTGGTGATCGCGTCGCTGGAGCCGCTGGGGGTGATGATCCAGGGCAGCACCGGCAGCCAGGGCGTGGTGCCCACCAACGAGGCGATCGTCGGGATCGCCCAGAACGAGTTCGGCGCGCAGGTGGCCTGGCTGATGATCCTGGGCTTCGGCTTCAGCCTGCTGCTGGCCCGCTTCACGCCGCTGCACTACGTGTTCCTCACCGGTCACCACATGCTGTTCATGGCAACGCTGTTGACCATCGTGCTGGCCACCGCGGGCTACTCCACCACGGTGGTCGTGGTCCTCGGCGGCATCCTGCTCGGCGTCATCCTGGTGTCGCTGCCGGCGATCTCGCAGCCCTGGACCAAGCGAATCACCGGTGACAACAGCATCGCCATCGGCCACTTCGGCACCCTGGGCTACATCTCGGCCGGCATCACGGGACGCTTCGTGGGCGGCAAGAACAGCAGGTCCACCGAAGACCTGAAGCTGCCCGAATCGCTGCGCTTCCTGCGCGATTCGATGGTCACCACCGCGCTGTCGATGGTGCTGATCTATCTGGCGGTCTCCCTGATCTACCTGACCCGGGAAGGGCAGGACACCGCATTCGCGGCATTCGCCGACGACACCGGCGCCGGGGCGGCCACCGACGTGGGCAACTACCTGATGATGGGCGTCACCGAGGGACTCGGCTTCGGCGTGGCCGTGGCGGTGATCCTGTTCGGCGTGCGCACCATCCTCGGTGAGTTGGTACCCGCGTTCCAGGGCATCGCCAAGCGGGTGGTGCCCGGTGCGGTGCCCGCCCTCGACGCGCCCATCGTGTTCCCGTACGCGCAGAACGCGGTGCTCGTCGGGTTCCTCTCGAGCTTCACCGCGGGGCTGATCGGCCTTGCCGCGCTTGCGGTCTGGTTGGGCCCCGCCTTCGGTTGGGTGCTGGTGCTTCCTGGTCTGGTGCCGCACTTCTTCACCGGCGGCGCGGCCGGCGTCTACGGCAACGCCACCGGTGGCCGGCGCGGCGCCATCGCCGGCGGCTTCGTCAACGGCCTGCTGATCACCTTCCTGCCCGCCATCCTGGTCGGGGTCCTCGGCGCCCTCGGCGAGGAGAACACCACCTTCGGCGACACCGACTTCGGTTGGTACGGAATCCTGATGGGCAACGCCGCCAAGCTGGGCACGGTATGGGGCGTGGTGGTGATGCTGCTGATCAGCATCATCCTGCTCGGGTTGGCGATTCTGGTGCAGAAGCGTCTCGTCGACACCGGCTGGGACGCCTCCCCGGGCCGCCCGGCGCCGTCCGCGGGTGACGCGGATGGCGACGCGGTGGCCACGGCCGCCGGCCGCAGCTATCCGAAGATCGCTCCCCCGGCGGGCGCGCCGCCGCCCCCGCCGCCCCCGGCCTGAGCTCGGGATTCGACCATTTCGCAGCAACAATTGAGCCTTCTGCTTATTCGACTGAGCGTCTGGCCGCCGGTGTGTCACACATCGGCGGGCAGTCTCGTCTGAAAGGTATGACCCAAACCCGTATTCCCGCCCTGCCCCCGCACAAGACCGGCCTGCTGACCCGCCTGATGTACCGCTACACCAAGCGACGGTTCGGTGCAGTCCCCGAGCCGTTCGCCGTGGTCGCGCACCACCCGCGCCTGCTGATCGCCAATGCCGTGCACGAGTCGCTGCTGCAGGGCGGGTCCAAGAAGCTACCCACCAGCGTCCGCGAACTCGCGGTGTTCTGGACCGCCCGCGCGATCGGCTGCTCGTGGTGCGTGGACTTCGGCTCCATGCTGCAACGCCTCGACGGCCTCGACGTCGACCGCCTGAGATCGATCGACGACTACGCCACCTCGCCCCTGTTCAGCGACGACGAGCGCGCCGCCATCGCCTACGCCGACACCATGACCACCGACGCCCACGCCGTGACCGACGAGCAGGTCGGTGACCTGCGCCGCCGGTTCGGCGACGACGGGGTGATCGAGTTGACCTATCAGATCGGGGTGGAGAACATGCGGGCCCGGATGTACGCCGCGCTCGGCATCACCGAGCAGGGCTTCAACTCCGGGGACGCGTGCCGGGTGCCCTGGGCGTAGCGCCCAGCGGCGACCCGCCGAACTTGTCCGGGTTGGCGATATCCCATACCGCCCAGACCTTTCCGTCCTTGACCGTCATCGCCGCGATGCGCGGTGACAGCGGGGCGAAGCCGGATTCGGCGGACTGGCCCGCCGTGAAAGACCCGAGCTCGCCGTTGACCAGCGCCAGTCGCTGGGTCGTCACGAAGCCCGGCCCATAGCGCCGGGCCAGGCCGAGCAGGAGCCGGGCCACCTTGTCGGGGCCCACGACGATCTGGGCGGCGGTGGGCGCACGGCGGTTGGCATCGCCGGTGAAGCGCACCTCGGGATGCAGCTGCGCGACCACCGCGGCCAGGTCGCCGTCGGCGATCGCGGCCATCAGCTTGCCGACGGCCTCGTCGTGGCGCGGGTCCGACGGCGGGGCCGGGGCGTGGGCCACCGCACGGCGGGCCCGCGAGGCGAGCTGCCGCGCGGCGGTCGCGGTGGTGTCCAGCACCTCGGCGATCTCGGTGAAGGGCACCCCGAAGCCGTCGTGCAACACGAAGGCGACCCGTTGATCCGGTGAGAGGCGTTCCAGCACAACCATTGCCGCATACCGGGCACCTTCGGCCGCGACAACCGCGGCCAGGGGTTCGTCGGCGCCGAATTCCAGCACCACGGGCTCGGGCAGCCAGCTGCCGAAGTAGCTCTCCCTGCGGTGCGCGGCCGAGCGCAGCCAGTCCAGGCTCAGCCGGCTCACCACCGTCGTCAGCCAGGCGCGCAGATCCGCGATCTCGCGTCGGCGGTCCCCGAGCCCTTCCAGGCGCAGCCACGCGTCCTGCACCATGTCCTCGGCATCGGCGATCGTGCCGGTCAACCGGTAGGCCACCGCAAGCAGATGGGGTCGCACCGCCTCGAATTCGGCGGCTTCCGCGATCGAGCTCACGGGCCCAGCCTATTCCGTCGTTGCACCGACGATGAGCCCGCGGCGACCGTACTATCCGTGGGCATGGCAATCGCGGAGCCGCCGGCCCGTCCCCGCTCGGACAAGGGACTGCAGGCCGACGCGCTCGGCCTGACGGGCAACATCGTCATCGGGTTGGCGGCCACCGCCCCGGCCTACAGCCTCGCCGCGACGCTCGGCTACATCGTGCTGGCGGTCGGCGACAAGGCGCCCTCGATGTTCATCCTCGCCTTCATCCCGATGCTGATGGTGGCGTTCGCGTACCGCGAGCTGGCGCGCGACACCCCGGACTGCGGCACCACGTTCACCTGGGGCACCAAGGCATTCGGGCCGTGGATCGGTTGGATCGGCGGCTGGGGTCTGGCCGTCTCGGCGATCATCGTGCTGGCCAACGTCGCCGAGATCGCGGCGATCTACCTGTTCCGGTTCGTCGGGTTGGACTCGCTGGCCGAGTCGCTGACCGCCAAGGTGCTGCTGGGGTCCTTCTTCATCATCGCGATGACCGTGGTCAGTGCGCGGGGCATCGTGCTCTCGGAGCGCATTCAGAGCGTCCTGATGGTGATCCAGTTCGTGATCCTGATCGGGGTGAGCGTCATCGCCCTGGTCCGGGTGTTCAGCGGCACCGCCGGCGAGCAGGCGGTGCTGCCGTCGTGGAGCTGGCTGTGGCCCTCCGGGCTGGACGCCAGTTCCATTGCGGCCGCGGTGATTCTCTGCATCTTCATCTATTGGGGCTGGGATGCGTGTCTGGCCGTCGGCGAGGAGACCAAGGATTCGGCGAACACCCCCGGGCGGGCCGCGATCATCACGACGCTGATCCTGGTCGCGACCTACGTGCTGGTGGCGTATGCCATCCAGTCGTTCGCCGGCTTCGGCGACACCGGGATCGGACTGGGCAACGAGGACAACGTCGACGACGTACTCACCGTGCTCGGCGGGCCGGTGGCCGGCGGGGTCGCCGCGGCGCTGCTGCTGCTGACGGTGTCCGTCTCGGCGCTGTCCTCGACGCAGACCACCATTCTGCCGACCGCGCGGGGCACCCTGTCGATGGCGGTGTACGAGGCGATTCCGAAGCGCTTCTCCTTCGTCCACCCGCGCTACATGACGCCCACCTTCGGCACCGTCGTGATGGGCATCTCCGCGCTCGGCTTCTTCTTCCTGCTCAGTTTCATCAGCCAGAACGCGCTGGCCGACTCGATCGCGTCGCTGGGGCTGGCGGTGGCCTTCTACTACATGATCACCGCGTTCGCCTGCGTCTGGTACTTCCGCCGAACCCTGCTGGATTCTGCGCGAAACCTGTTGATGCGCGGCGTGTTCCCGTTCCTGGGCGGCACCGCGATGGTGTGGGCGTTCTTCCAGAGCGCGGTCGACATGGTCGATCCGGAGTACGGCTACACCGCCTTCGGACCCGTCGGCGGGGTGTTCGTCTTCGGCGTCGGAATGCTGGTGCTGGGAGTTCCGCTGATGCTGCTGTGCTTCGCGTTCGGCACCAAGCGCTTCTTCCGCGGTGAGACCCTGACCCCCGAGACCACGGTCAAGGTGCCCGACATCTACTGAAAGTGCGGAGGCGTGCGATGCATCTGACCGTTGGCTACCTGGCCACCCCCACCGGCGACGACGGGGTGGCGCTGGCCGTCGCGCTGGCACGCACATTCGGCGCCGAGGTCGACGTGGTGCTGGTGGTACGCCACGAACTCCCCGACGGCAGCCCGGGCCGGGCCCAGTACCAGGACCTGCTCATCCGGCGCGGCAACCGGTGGGTCGACGCCGCGGTGGCGACGTTGGCGGCCGCGGGCATCACCGCCACCGGCAACGTGCTCGTGGGCGAGTCCTTCGCCGAGTCGCTGTCGAGCTTCGCCGAGGAGCACGGTTCCGATCTGATCGTCGTCGGGGGCGCCCGCGACGGGTTCTTCGGCGGGCACGTCATCGGCCCGGTTTCCAGTGCGCTGCTGCACAGTTCGACCATCCCGGTCGCGTTGGCCCCGCGCGGCTACGCCGAGGACCCGCCACCGGCCCTGACCGCGGTCACCGCCGCGGTGCCCACCAAACCCGGCGACGACAACCCGTTGCCGTTCGCGATCAGGCTCGCCGGGGCGGCGGGCCTGCCGATGCGCATGGTCTCGCTGGTGTCGGCGGAGAATCTCGCCGAGGCGGACAACATCGCCGAGTTGCGCGCAATGCAGATCGCCGCCGCCGAGGAGAACCTCGAGGTGGCCGCCCGCGCCCTGCCCAAGCCCGCCGACATCGAATCCCGCGTGGCCGAGGGCATGACGCTGGAGTCGGCGTTGAAGAAGCTGACCTGGACGCAGTCCGACGTCCTGGTGGTGGGCTCGAGCCGGTTCGCTGCGCCCCGGCGGATCTTCCTGGGGTCCACGGCCGCGCGCATCCTGGCCGGGACCGACGCTCCGGTGATCGTCATCCCCCGCGGCGACTGATCAGCGCTTCCTGAAAATGGTGCGGTGCCAGTCCTTTTCCGCCACGCCGGTGATGTCGCTCATCACGTGCTTGATGGTCAGGTACTCCTCGAACGAGTAGTCGCTCATGTCCTTGCCGAAGCCGGAGGCCCCGACACCGCCGTGCGGCATCTCGCTGATGATCGGGATGTGGTCGTTGATCCACACGCAGCCGGCGTTGATCTCCCGCGACGCCCGCTGCGCACGGTAGACGTCCCGCGTCCAGGCCGAGGCCGCCAGCCCGTACCGGGTGTCGTTGGCCTGACGCAGCGCATCGTCGTCGTCGGTGAAACTCCGCACCGTCAACACGGGGCCGAAGATCTCCTCCCGGTAGACCTCGGAGTCCTCCTCGACATCGGCGATCAGCGTCGGCGCGTAGAAGGCACCCGGCCCGTCGAGGGCACGGCCCCCGGTGACGATGCGGCCGCCCTGATCCGGTGACCGCGCCACCATGGCGGCGACCTTGTCGCGGTGGGCGGTCGAGATGAGCGGGCCCAGGTCGGTGTCGGGATCCTGCGGGTCGCCGACCACCACCTTGCCCATCAGCTCGGCGACCCCGGCCACGAAGTCGTCGTAGAGGTCGGCCGCGACGATCGCCCTGGTCGCGGCCGTGCAGTCCTGGCCGGTGTTGATCAGCGAGCCGGCGACCGCTCCCTGCACCGCGGCATCGAGGTCGGCGTCGGCGAAGACCACGAACGGGGCCTTGCCGCCGAGTTCGAGCTGGGTGCGGTGGCCGTGGACCGCCGCGGCCGCCATCACCTGCCGGCCGACCGCCGTCGACCCGGTGAACGTGACGACGTCGACGCCGGGATGGCCGGCCAGCGCCGCGCCCACGTCGGCGCCCGCGCCGGTGACCACGTTGAGCACGCCGTCCGGCAGGCCGGCCTCGGCGGCCAGGCGGGCCAGTGTCAGCGTGGTCAGCGGGGTCAGCTCGGCAGGCTTGATCACCACGGTGCAGCCGGCGGCCAGCGCGGGGATGACCTTCCACACCGCCATCTGCAGCGGGTAGTTCCAGGGCGTGATGGTCGCGACGACGCCGACGGCCTCGCGCCGGATGCTCGACGTGTGGTCCGGGGAGTACTCGGCGGTGGCCTTGCCCTCCAATCGTCGTGCCGCACCGGCGAAGAACGCGACGTTGTCGATGCTGCCCGGCAGGTCGAACTCGGTGGCCAGTCGGACCGGTTTCCCGGTCTGGCGCACTTCCTCGGCGATGAACACCTCGCTGTGGGCGTCCATCAGCGCGGCGAGCTTGGCCAGCACGGCGGACCTGTCGACCGGGGCGGCTGTGGCCCAGCCGCGCAGCGCGGCTCGCGCGGCCTCGACCGCGGCGTCCACCGTCGCCGGGGTGGCCAGCGCCAGTTCGGCGACGACGCTGCCGTCGGCGGGGTTGACGACGCGGTGCGCCGGCCCGGCGGTCCGGGTGGCGGTGCCGTTGATCCAGCTGCCTGCCACGGTGGCGGCCCGGTCGGATGCGGTCGCGGTCATGCCGACACGGTAGTCCACCGGGCCCGCGCCGACCACCGATACGGCTACGTATTCGGCGGGTAGAACCGATCATTACTTCGGATATTGACCGGATTGGTTGCTGTGGACAACTGATTCCGTGCACAATCGGGGGATGTCGGATTCGTCGCTGCCGTCGCCGGGTGGGTCCCGCGCCGCCGGCCCGGCCCCCTCGATGCAACTCGATGACCTTTCGAAGGCCATCATCGAGAAGCTGCAGGAGGATGGCCGTCGTTCCTACGCCGGGATCGGCAAGGCCGTCGGGCTGTCCGAGGCGGCCGTCCGCCAACGCGTGCAACGGCTCACCGATGCGGGTGTCATGCAGATCGTGGCCGTCACCGACCCCATGCAACTCGGCTTCGCGCGCCAGGCCATGATCGGCATCCGCTGCACCGGCGACACCCGCAAGGTCGCCGAGGAGTTGGCCGCCATCGACGAGGTCGATTACGTGGTGCTCACGGCGGGCTCGTTCGACGCCATCGCCGAGGTGGTCTGCGAGGACGACGACGGGCTGTTGGAACTGCTGAACACCAAGATCCGCGCGGTGCCGGGAGTCATCGCGACCGAGACCCTGGTCTACTTGAAACTCGTCAAGCAGCAATACAATTGGGGAACTCGATGACGCCGACCGGTCCCGGCGGACTGTCCGCGAAGGCCGACCGCCACCTGTGGGGCCACTTCGCCCGCCACGGTGCCGGCATCACCCCGCCCATCATCACCCGCGGCGAGGGCGTGCACATCTGGGATGACAAGGGGCGCCGGTACATCGACGGATTGTCCGGACTGTTCGTCGTCCAGGTGGGCCACGGCCGGGCCGAACTCGCCGAGGCCGCGGCCAAGCAGGCCGAGACGCTCGCCTTCTTCCCGCTGTGGAGCTACGCCACGCCACCGGCCATCGAATTGGCCGACCGGCTGGCCGGGTACGCGCCGGGCGACCTGAACCGGGTGTTCTTCACCACCGGCGGCGGTGAGGCCGTCGAGTCGGCCTGGAAACTGGCCAAGCACTACTTCAAGCTGACCGGTAAACCCGGTAAGCACAAGGTGATTTCGCGGGCCATCGCCTACCACGGCACGCCGCAGGGCGCGCTGGCCATCACCGGCCTGCCGGCGTTCAAGGCGCCGTTCGAGCCGCTGACCCCGGGCGGCTTCCGGGTGCCCAACACCAACTTCTACCGCGCGCCCGAGCAGTACCGGACCGACATCAAGGCGTTCGGCGAATATTGCGCCGACCGCATCGCCGAGGCCATCGAGTTCGAGGGCCCCGACACGGTGGCGGCGGTGTTCCTCGAACCCGTCCAGAACGCCGGCGGGTGCTTCCCGCCCCCGCCCGGGTACTTCGAACGGGTGCGGCAGATCTGCGACGAGTACGACGTGCTGCTGGTCTCCGACGAGGTGATCTGCGCCTACGGCCGGGTCGGGTCGATGTTCGCCTGCGACGACTTCAACTACGTGCCGGACATCATCACCTGCGCCAAGGGGTTGACGTCGGGGTACTCCCCGATCGGCGCGATGATCGCCGCCGACAAGCTCTTCGAGCCGTTCGACGACGGCAAGACCGTGTTCCCGCACGGGTACACCTTCGGCGGGCATCCGGTGTCCTCGGCGGTCGCGCTGGCCAACCTCGACATCTTCGAGCGCGAGGGCATCAACCAGCACGTGAAGGAGTCGGCCCCGGCCTTCCGGTCGACGCTGGAGAGGCTGCTCGAGCTGCCGATCGTCGGCGATGTGCGCGGCGAGGGCTTCTTCTACGGCATCGAACTGGTCAAGGACAAGAACACCCGCGAATCGTTCGACGACGCCGAGTCCGAACGGTTGCTGCGCGGTTATCTGACGCCCGCGCTGTGGGATGCCGGCCTGTACTGCCGCGCCGACGACCGCGGCGACCCGGTGGTGCAGCTCGCGCCGCCGTTGATCTGCGGCCAGCCGGAGTTCGACGCCATCTACGAGATTCTGCACGGCGTGCTGACCGAGGCGGGTCGACGACTGTAGACCCGCCCGCCCGGCGAGACTAGTTGTCACTTTCGCAACAGAAACCACACCCGTCACAGCGCGCCTCCACGGCACAGGCCCGCGACCGGCCTAATCTGCACCCACGATGGCCAGTTCACGAACCACCAGCCTGGGTGCCTTGCTGCGGGGTACCGCGCTGGCTACCGCGCTACTTCTGGGCGCCGCGCCGGCGGTGGCGGTCGCCGAGCCGGACGCCTGCCCCTACCGGGTGCACACGCCACCGGCCGTCGATGCCTCCGAGGTGCCCAAGCCCGGTCAGGCGCCGCCGGCCCCGCTGCCGGTTCCGGTCAAGCCCGTCGGCGGGGACGCCCTGGGCAGCTGCGGGCTGGTGACCGCACCCGGAACCCCGCCGGTGCCCGGCGACGTGTCGGCCGAGGCCTGGCTGGTGGCCGACCTGGACACCGGCGACGTGATCGCCGCCAAGGACCCGCACGGCCGGCACCGCCCCGCCTCGATCATCAAGGTGCTCACCGCCATGGCGGCCATCAACGAACTCAACGTCAACAAGCGGATCCCCGGGACCCAGGAGGACGCCAACCAGGAGGGCACCCGCGTCGGCGTCGCGCCGGGCGGCCTGTACACGGTCAACGACCTGCTGCACGGGCTGCTCATGCATTCCGGCAACGACGCCGCCTACGCGCTGGCGACCCAACTCGGCGGGATGGACACCGCGCTGGGCAAGCTGAACACGTTGGCCAGCAAGCTGGGCGGCCGCGACACCCGCGCGGCGACCCCGTCCGGGTTGGACGGACCCGGCATGAGCACGTCGGTCTACGACATGGCCCTGTTCTACCGGTACGCCTGGGACAACCCGACTTTCGCGAACATCGTCGCGACCAAGACCTACGACTTCCCCGGCCGCGACGGCAACCCGCCGTATGAGATCTACAACGACAACCGGCTGCTGGAGCACTACCCGGGAGCGCTCGGCGGCAAGACCGGCTACACCGACGACGCCGGGCAGACCTTCGTCGGCGCCGCCGAACGCGACGGCCGGCGCCTGGTCGCGGTGTTGATGCGCGGGACCCGGGTGCCGATCGCGCCCTGGGAGCAGGCCGCCCGCCTGCTGGACTACGGCTTCGCCACACCGCCCGGCACCCAGGTGGGCACCCTGGTCGACCCCGATCCGTCGCTGTCGCGCCCCGATCGCCCGGCCGACGCCGCGGTCGCTTCGCACGCATCCGGGGTGCTGTCCGAGGCCGACACCGTACCGGTCCGGGTCGGCGTGGCCGTGGTCGGCAGCCTCGTGGTGTTCGGCCTGATCATGGGCGCCCGGTCGATGAACCGCCGACCCCAGTACTGACTTCACCAGCTCCCGACGAAGAATTCGAGCACGGCCAGCGCCGCGGCCCCGACGACGGCGATCGCGACCGCCGCGCTCAGGGTCGGCACCGTCGCCCGGCCCGGCCGCCGGCTCGCCAGCAGCGCACCGGCGATCGCGCCCAAGCCGCCGACCACCACCGCCCCGCCGAGCGCCAGATAGAACAGCGCCGCGAGCGCGGCCGTCGGCGCCTCCGCGATCCCGGTGGCGTAGCCGCGGAAGGGCACCGGGAACCGGTACAGCGCGGCCAGCAGTGCCGCCGCCGCGGGCGCGCTCACGACGGCGGCGACGGCACCGAGCGCGCTGTGCCGGATCATGTCCGCGCACACCCTCCGCGCGGTGCGTTACGTCGACGCATGGCCCGCCCTCAGGCTGTCGGACCCCAACGGCGCAGGAGCGCCTCGGCCCCATCGCTGAGCGTGCGCAGCACCTCGGCCGCGGGCGCTGCGGCGCGCACCGCCCCGACCCCCTGCCCGGCGTTGACGGGCGAGCCGCGCAGCACCCGCTCGGGAATGTCCGGCGGCCAACGGTATCCGGCGGCGACGTCGTAGGCGGTGGTCAGCTCGGTGTCCGCGTTCTCGGCGGCGATCAGTTCCGCGCGGGCCGGCGCCGGGGTCAGCGCCTCGGCGCAGGCCGCCAGCGCCGTCCCCACCCACGCCCCGGCGGCCCCGGCCGCCAGCACCGCGGCCACCGCCCGCGCCGAGGAGATGCCGCCCGCCGCCAGCACGGGGGCGTCGACGGCATCGAGGACCTCGGCCAGCAGCGGCAGGGTGCCGACGGCGGGCCGGCCGTGGCCGCCGCCCTCGGCGCCGCGCGCCACGATGACGTCCACACCGGCGTCGGCCGCGGCTCGGGCTTCATCGACGGTGGCCACCTGCGTCGCCACCGGTACTGCCGCGGCGTGGGCCGCGCGCACCCAGGCCCAGTCGTCGCCGAAGCTGACGGACAGCAGCGTCGGTCGCGCCGCCACCGCCACGTCGAGCAGTTCCGGGTCTGCCGCCGTCACCCAATGCACCAGTCCGATGCCGAAGCGGTCCACGTCGCCGAGCCGTGACAGTTCGGTCCGCAGCTGCGTCGCCGTGGCCGAACTG
This sequence comes from Mycolicibacterium sp. MU0050, assembly GCF_963378085.1. Taxonomy (GTDB): domain Bacteria; phylum Actinomycetota; class Actinomycetes; order Mycobacteriales; family Mycobacteriaceae; genus Mycobacterium; species Mycobacterium wendilense. Next base: position 3,658,644 of record NZ_OY726395.1, read on the forward strand.
CCCATCCCGATCATGCCCAGCCCGCCGGCGCGCGAGACCGCCGCCGCCAACCGGCCGCCCGCCGCCCCGCCCATCGGCGCATTGACCAGCGGCACGGCCAACCCGAGGGCCGTCGACCAGGACGTCGCCAGCGCCATGTCAGCGGTTCGGCTTGCGTTGAAACAGTCGCGAAAGACCCCAGGCGCCAACCGCTCCGACCGCCGCGGCCAGCGCCGCCTGCTCGGTGCCCAGCCCCCTGCGGGTGATCACCCGGTTCTGGATCACGGCCGGGGCGGGGGCCGGGACGAGGTCCTCGGACATGTTGTCGGTGGCCGTGGCCGCCCACGCCGTGGCAAACAGCACCAGCCGAGCGGTGATGTAGGCGAACACCATCAGGCCCAGCACCGGCCCGAACGTGGCGCCCGCAGGCCCGGTGACCACCGACTTCAGGTAGATCGACGCCACCTGCTTGAAGATCTCGAAGCCGACGGCGGCGATCAGACCGGCGCGGATACAGCTGCGCAGGCTCGCCGATTCGCGCGGTAGCCGCGCGATCACCCAGGTGAACAGCGCCCACGCCACCAGCAGCGCCAGCAGGATCGAGGCGGCACCCAGCAGCGGCCCCAGCACCGGAGCGTCCTCGATCCCGATCCAGGACAGCACCTCTCGCATCACCGAGGTGGAACCCAGCGAACTCAGCAGCACCGTCACGACGATCGCGAGGAACGCCGACAGCAGGGCGGCCAGATCCGAGAGCTTGGTCCGCACGAAACCCGTCGACTCGTCACGGTACAGCCCCCACATCTGCGACAGCGCCTCGCGCAGATTGGCCATCCAGCCCAGGCCGGCCCAAGCCGCGGTGGCCAGCCCGATCACGCCCACCGAGGTGCGCGAGGCGATCGCCGAATCCATCAGCTCGACGAGCTGGCTCCCCAGGTCACCGCTGACGGTCTGGCGGATGGTGGCCTCGAGTTGCTCCAACAGGTCCGGCCGGCTGGCCAGCAGGAAGCCGCCCGCGGCGAAGCCGATCATGAGCAACGGGAACAGCGCGAAGACCGTGAAGTAGGTGATGCCCGCGGCGTAGAAGTCGCCCTTGCTGTCGTTGTACCGCTGCTGGGCCCGCATGACATGGTCGAACCAGGGCCATCGGGCGCGGAGGCGGTCGAGAAGTCCGGGCTTGGCGTCCGTTTCGGCCGGCTCGGTCATGCCCTCTTTCCTATCACTACGACGGTTGCGGTAAGAACCCCAGCCGCTCGTATACCCGCGTGAGGGTATTTGCGGACACCTCCCGAGCCCGGCGCGCGCCGGCGGCTAACACCGCCTCGAGCTCGGCCTGATCGGCCAACAGTTCGTCGACCCGGTTCTTGATCGGGGTGACGAATTCGACCACCGCCTCGGCGGTGTCCTTCTTCAGGTCGCCGTAACCGCGGCCGGCGTAACCGGTGACCAGCGCGTCGATCTCGGCGCCGGTGACCGCCGCCTGGATGGTCAGCAGGTTCGAGACGCCGGGTTTGGCCTCGGGGTCGAACCGGATCTCCCGGTCGCTGTCGGTCACCGCCGACCGAATCTTCTTGGCCGTCTTGGCCGGATCGTCGAGCAGCGAGATCAGGCCGGCGTCCGACGCCGCGGACTTGCTCATCTTCGCCGTCGGATCCTGCAGGTCGTAGATCTTCGCGGTGGCCTTCGGGATCATCGCCTCGGGGACCACGAACGTGTCGGGGAAGCGCGCGTTGACCCGCTGCGCAACGTCCCGCGCCAACTCCAGATGTTGGCGCTGGTCCTCGCCGACGGGCACCAGGTCGGTGTCGTAGGCCAGCACGTCGGCGGCCATCAACACCGGGTAGGTGAACAGGCCCACGGTGGTGGCGTCGGCGCCCTGCTTCTGCGACTTGTCCTTGAACTGCGTCATCCGCGACGCCTGCCCGAAGCCGGTGAAACAGCCCAGCACCCAGGACAGTTCGGCGTGCGCCGGGACGTGGCTCTGCACGAACACCGTGCTGCGGGCGGGGTCGATACCCAGCGCCAGGTACTGGGCCGCGGTCACCAGGGTGCGCCGGCGCAGCACGGCCGGTTCCTGCGCCACGGTGATGGCGTGCAGGTCCACGACGCAGAAGTAGGCGTCGTAGCCGTCCTGCAGTTCCACCCATTGCTTCACCGCGCCCAGCGCGTTGCCCAGGTGCAGGGAATCGGAGGTGGGTTGGGCGCCGGAGAACACCACGCGGCGCGCTGCGCTGTCGCTCATGATGGGGCCATCTTTTCATCCGCGAACTCGACGGTGACCGGCGCGTGGTCGGACCACCGCAGCGCGTAGTCGCCGGGGCGCTCGGTGCCGCCGCCGACCGCCCGCGCGGCCAGCCCCGGGGTCGCTAGGTGGTAGTCGATGCGCCAGCCGGCGTCGTTGTCGAAGGCCTTGCCGCGCCAGGACCACCAGCTGTACGGGCCGGGGACGTCGGGGTGCAGCGCACGCACGACGTCCACCCATCCCGTGCCCAAGAGATCGGTGACCCATTGGCGCTCCTCGGGCAGGAAGCCGGACTTCTTGAGATTGCCCTTCCAGTTCTTGATGTCGTTCTCGGTGTGGGCGATGTTCCAGTCGCCGCAGACCACCGCCTGCCGCCCGGTGCGCGCCGATTCGGCCAACAGGCTTGCCATCCGGTCGGCGAGCGCGGCCATGAACCGTTCCTTCTCGCGCTGGCGATCCGTCTCGGCCTCCCCGGTGGGGACGTACACGCTGGCCACCGTCAACCCTCCGGTGGCCACCTCGACGTAGCGCGCGTGGTGGTCGAATTCGTCTGCCCCACAGCCGATCCGAATCTCGTCGACGGGGGTGCGCGACAACACCGCCACTCCGTTTCGTCCCTTCGGCGCGCCGTCGCCGGGGCACGCGATGGCCAACTGCCAGCCGTCGGCGGTGGCGGGCGCCAGAGCCTGGGCCACCTGGTCCTCGTCGGCGCGGGTCTCCTGCAGGCAGATGACGTCGGCGCGGGTTTCCTTCAGCCAGGCCAGCAACCCCAGATTGTCGGTGGACCGCTCCTTGACGGCGGCGCGGATGCCGTTGACGTTGATGGTCGTGACGATCACGAGGCCCCACCCTAACCAACCGGGGACGACGGGCCAGGACAGCAGCAGCCCGGTACCGCCGGTACCGGATAGTTGTTAGGGTCGGGGTATGACGTTCCGACGCGACCCCATCCACCTGGGCTCCGGAGAACCCGTCCTCCTGCTGCATCCTTTCCTGTGCTCTCAGCGGGTCTGGTCGACGGTCGGACCCCAACTCGCCGAGACCGGCCGCTTCGAGGTGTTCGCCCCCACGATGGCCGGCCACCACGGCGGGCCGGAGGCCGGCACCTGGTTTCTGAGCAGTGAGCTGCTCGCCGACCACGTCGAACGCCAGCTCGACGAGCTCGGCTGGGATACCGCGCACATCGTCGGCAACTCGCTGGGCGGCTGGGTCGCGTTCGAGCTGGAACGACGCGGCCGCGCCCGGACCCTGACCGGCATCGCACCGGCCGGCGGCTGGAGCCAGTGGTCGCCGGTGAAGTTCGAGACCGTCGCGAAGTTCGTGGGCGGCGGGCCGGCGCTGCTGGCGGCACGGATCCTGGGGCCGCGCATCCTCGACCTGCCGTTCGCGCGCCGCATCGCGACGCTGCCGGTCAGCGGCCCCGCCGACGGGCCCACCCGCGCCGACCTGGTCAATCTGGTCGAGGACGCCACCCACTGCCGCGCCTATTTCGCGCTGCTGGCCAAGACCCTGCTACTGCCGGGACTGCTGGAACTGGGCGACGTCAAAGCCCCGGTCCAACTGCTGCTCTGCGAGAAGGACCGGGTGTTCCCCACCCCACGTGGCAACCGGCACTTCGTCGAGCAGCTGCCGCCCACGTCCCGGGTGGTCCGGCTCGACGGACTGGGCCACATTCCGATGTTGGAGGCCCCGGACCTGGTGTCCAAGTTGCTGATCGACTTCCTCGACGAGCATGCGCCAGGGCCCGCGGGCCGAGACCAGCTCGCCTGAACCGAGGACGCCACGGACGTTTTCGGGCGTTACCGCCGCACCGAGCGGGCGTCGGTTCGCCGCCGGCTGAAACGGGTCGGTGGCACGTGATCGGCCGGTTGGGATATTCTGCGTATCGGTCATGAGCGCCAGCGACAAGCCCCGGCTTGCTGGCCGGCAACCCTCCAACCGCGGTGGGGTGCCCCGGGTGATGACCAGGTTGAGTGCCCACTGGAACCTCCGGTGGGTTACGCGGCAAGCGCGGGTCCGGTACGCGGGCCCCAAGAGTAGACAGGGAAACCTGATGCGGCCCGAGATGTGTCACTGCTGTTGAACCGACCGTTGTGTCGGACACGCACCTGATACCAGCTACCGAAGGAACCATCACATGAGCAACACCGCCGACGCTCCGCAGGCCTCCTGGTCGTTCGAGACCAAGCAGGTCCACGCCGGCCAGACGCCCGACGCCGCGACCAATGCGCGGGCGCTTCCGATCTACGCCACCACCTCCTACACGTTCGACAGCACCGACCACGCCGCGGCCCTGTTCAGCCTCGCCGAGCCGGGCAACATCTACACCCGGATCATGAACCCGACCACCGACGTCGTCGAGCAGCGCATCGCCGCCCTCGAAGGCGGCGTCGCGGCGTTGTTCCTGTCCTCCGGGCAGGCCGCATCGACGCTGGCGATCCTCAACATCGCCGGCGCGGGCGACCACATCGTGTCCTCCCCGCGCCTGTACGGCGGCACCTACAACCTGTTCCAGCATTCGCTGCCCAAGCTCGGGATCGAGGTCAGCTGGGTCGAGAATCCCGACGATCTGGAGTCCTGGCGCGCCGCGGTGCGGCCCAACACCAAGGCGTTCTTCGCCGAGACCATCTCCAACCCGCAGATCGACGTCCTGGACATCCCGGGGGTGTCCGGGGTCGCGCACGACAACGGTGTGCCGCTGATCGTCGACAACACCATCGCCACCCCGTACCTGATCCAGCCGCTGGCCCACGGCGCCGACATCGTCGTGCACTCGGCCACCAAGTACCTCGGCGGCCACGGCACGGCGATCGCCGGGGTCATCGTCGACGGCGGGACCTTCGACTGGACGAGCGGGCGATTCCCCGGTTTCACCGCGCCGGACCCCAGCTACCACGGCGTGGTGTTCGCCGACCTGGGCGCGCCGGCGTACGCGCTGAAGGCCCGCGTCCAGCTGCTGCGCGATCTCGGCTCGGCCGCCTCGCCGTTCAACGCCTTCCTGGTGGCCCAGGGCCTGGAGACGCTGAGCCTGCGGATGGAGCGCCACGTCGCCAATGCGCAACGGGTGGCCGAGTTCCTGGCCGCCCGGCCGGAGGTGATCAGCGTCAACTACGCGGGCCTGCCGAGCTCCCCGTGGCACGACCTCGGAAAGAAGCTGGCGCCCAAGGGAACCGGCGCGGTGCTGGCGTTCGAGCTGGCCGGCGGGGTCGCGGCCGGCAAGGCGTTCGTCGACGCGCTCACCCTGCACAGCCACGTCGCCAATATCGGCGATGTGCGGTCCCTGGTGATCCACCCGGCCTCCACCACGCATCAGCAACTCTCCGCCGAGGAGCAGCTCAGCAGCGGGGTGACCCCGGGGCTGGTCCGGCTGGCGGTCGGCATCGAGGGCATCGACGACATCCTGGCCGACCTCGAGCGCGGTTTCGCGGCGGCCGGCGCCATCGGGGGGTCGGATCCGCAAGCCGTGGCGGCGTTTTGAGTGAGCCTGACATGACAATCTCCGAAGAACGCATCCTCGTTCCAGCGGCGCTGCCCGCCGAGGGTGAGACCGCGATCGTCAACATCGGCGCGCTCGAGCTCGAGAGCGGCGAGGTGCTCGACGACGTCAGCATCGCCGTGCAGCGTTGGGGTGAGCTGTCCCCCGCCGGCGACAACGTCGTCATGGTGTTGCATGCGCTCACCGGCGATTCCCACATCACCGGTCCGGCCGGACCGGGCCATCCCACGCCGGGCTGGTGGGACGGCATCGCCGGTCCGGGCGCCCCGATCGACACCGACCGGTGGTGCGCGGTCGCGACCAACGTGCTGGGTGGCTGCCGCGGATCCACCGGCCCAAGTTCCCTGCATCGCGACGGAAAGCCCTGGGGCTCAAGGTTTCCGGTGATCTCGATCCGCGATCAGGTCGCCGCCGACATCGCCGCGCTGGCCGCCCTCGGCATCACGGAGGTGGCCGCGGTCATGGGCGGCTCGATGGGCGGGGCGCGGGCGCTGGAATGGCTTGTCGGACACCCGGACACAGTGCGTGCCGGGCTGGTACTCGCGGTCGGGGCGCGGGCCACCGCGGATCAGATCGGCACCCAGAGCAGCCAGATCGCCGCCATCAAGGCCGACCCGAACTGGCAGGGCGGCGACTACTACGACACCGGCCGGACTCCGGAGGCCGGGCTGCAGGTCGCCCGACGGTTCGCCCACCTGACCTATCGGGGCGAGGTGGAACTCGATGAGCGGTTTGGCAACGACGCGCAAGGCGACGAGGATCCCCTGTCCGGCGGCCGCTACGCGGTACAGAGCTACCTGGAGCATCAGGGCGGAAAGTTGGTCGCCCGGTTCGACGCGGGCAGCTACGTGACGCTGTCGGATTCGCTGTCCAGCCATGACGTGGGGCGCGGCCGCGGCGGCGTGGCGGCCGCGCTGCGCTCCTGTCCGTTGCCGGTGGTCGTCGGCGGCATCACCTCCGACCGCCTCTATCCGCTGCGGCTGCAGCAGGAACTGGCCGACCTGCTTCCGGGCTGCGACGGCCTGGACGTGGTCGAGGCGTCCTCGGGCCACGACGGCTTCCTGATCGAGACCGAGCCCATCGGTGAGCTGATCCGCCGGACCCTGCGGTTGGCCGCGCGGTGACCGCCCCGCGGTCGCTGTCGTTCGGCTCGGAGGCGGCGGCGTATGAACGCGGGCGCCCGTCGTATCCGCCGGAGGCCATCGATTGGCTGCTGCCGGCCGGGGCCCGCGATGTGCTGGACCTCGGCGCCGGCACCGGCAAGCTGACCACCCGACTGGTGGAGCGCGGCCTCAACGTGGTGGCGGTCGACCCGATCGCCGAGATGCTCGACGTGCTCCGCAGCTCGCTGCCCGACACCCCGGCCCTGCTCGGCACCGCCGAGGAGATTCCGTTGCCGGACAACAGCGTCGACGCCGTGCTCGTGGCGCAGGCCTGGCACTGGGTGGACACCGCCCGCGCCATCCCCGAGGTGGCCCGGGTGCTGCGGCCCGGCGGCCGACTGGGGCTGGTCTGGAACACCCGCGACGAGCGCCTGGGCTGGGTCAAGGACCTCGGCGCCATCATCGGCCCGGAACACGACCCGTTCAGCCAGTCGGTCACGTTGCCCGAACCGTTCACCGACGTGGCGCGCCACCAGGTGGAGTGGACCAACTACCTGACGCCGCAGGCGGTGGTGGACCTGGTGGCCTCGCGCAGCTACTGCATCACCTCGCCGGCCGAGGTCCGCACCCAGACTCTGGCTCGGGTGCGCGAACTGCTGGCCACTCATCCGGCCCTGGCGAACTCCACCGGCGTCGCGCTGCCGTATGTGACGGTGTGCATCCGCGCGACGTTGGCGGGCTGACTCCCGGCCCGGCCCAAATCAGTTGGGCGGCTCCTGTTTTGCGTCCAGCTCGTCCAGCAGTCTCCCGAATCCATTGGCCCGCAACGATATCCGCAGTGGCTTACTGGGATCGTGGTCACCGAGCCAGTGCCGCAGGATGTCCTGCTGACGGTGGATGGTCTGCCCTTCGGCATGCAGTACCCGCAGCAGTCGCGGCAGTGTAGCGGGCGAGCCATCCCCCGAAGCGCTCGCCGAATCTTCCAATAATGCCCCCATAGGGGCATATTAGTGATAACCCCACAGGCCTTGGGGCGCGAATTTCATGTGAAACGTTTAAGACGTGCCCAGCGGGTCGATCGTCCACGCCGCGTACATCACCACTGTGGCCACCGATGCCGTTGTGACGAAATCGATCCCCTTGGTGCGCACCCCGAGCAACCCCGCACGGTCCTCGGTGAGCAGCAGCCGCAACGCGGCGGCGATCGCCACCCCGATGCCGATGAGCAGCGCGCCGCGGCGCCAGAAGCCCGCGGCCACCAGCACGAAGGCCACGGCGAAGGTCGCCACGACGGTCAGGATGGGCCACTGATCGCGCAGCGCCGAGCGCACCGTCACCGCCGGGACTCGGCGCGTTCGACGACGTTGGTCAGCAGGAACGCCCTGGTCAGCGGGCCCACACCACCCGGGTTCGGCGAGACGTGCCCCGCGACGTCCCAGACGTCGGGGTGGACGTCGCCGGTGAGCTTGCCGTCGACCCGGCTCACCCCGACATCGACCACGGCCGCGCCCGGGCGCACCATGTCGGCGGTCACCATGTGCGGCACCCCCACCGCGGCCACGATGACGTCCGCCTGCCGGGTCAACGCGGGCAGATCGCGAGTTCCGGTGTGGCACAACGTGACCGTCGAGTTCTCCGAGCGCCGCGTCAACAGCAGCCCCAGCGGCCGGCCGACCGTCACGCCGCGGCCGATCACCACCACGTGCGCGCCCGCGAGTTCCACGTCGTAGCGGCGCAGCAGGTGCACGATGCCGCGCGGGGTGCACGGCAGCGGCGCCTCCTTGCCCAGCACCAGCCGCCCGAGGTTGGTCGGATGCAGCCCGTCGGCGTCCTTGTCCGGGTCGATGCGCTCCAGCGCGGCGTTCTCGTCGAGGTGCTTGGGCAGCGGCAACTGGACGATGTAACCGGTGCACTCGGGGTTGGCGTTGAGCTCGTCGATGGTGTCGTCCAACTGCGCCTGGCTGATGTCGGCGGGCAGGTCCCGGCGCAGCGAGGTGATGCCGACCTTGGCGCAGTCGGAATGCTTGCCGCGCACATAGGCCTGCGAGCCGGGATCGTCACCGACGAGGATGGTGCCCAACCCCGGGGTGATCCCGGCCTGCGCCAACTTCGCCACCCGCTCCTTGAGGTCGACGAAGATCTCGTCGCGCGTGGCCTTACCGTCCAGAACTGTCGCACCCACGCCCGACATTCTTGCATTGCCGGGTTGCATTGCCGGCTGGCCTTCGGCGTCGCCCCGACACCGCGTCAGGCTGCTTTGACAGAGCCCGCCGCCGGGGTGTTGAGTTCGTGGTGTGGACACCAGCCCAAATGTGTTCAGTCCGGCCCGGCTGGGCCCGCTGACCCTGCGCAACCGCATCATCAAGGCCGCGACCTTCGAGGCCGCGTCCCCGGATGCCCTGGTCACCGACGACCTGATCAACTTCCACCGTCGCCCGGCCGCCGGCGGAGTCGGCATGACCACGGTCGCCTACTGCGCGGTCGCCCCCGGCGGCCGGACCGACGGCTGGCAGATCTGGATGCGCCCGGAAGCCGTGCCCGGCCTGCGCAAGCTCACCGACGCCGTGCACGCCGAGGGCGCTGCGATCAGCGCGCAGATCGGACACGCCGGCCCGGTGGCCAACGCCAAGACCAACAAGGCCCGCGCGCTGGCCCCGGTGCGGTTCTTCAACCCGCTGTCGATGCGATTCGCCAAGAAGGCCACCATCGAGGACATCCGCGAGGTCACCGAGGCACACGCCAACGCGGCCCGCCTGGCCATCGACGCGGGCTTCGACGCGGTCGAGATCCACCTCGGCCACAACTATCTGGCCAGCTCGTTTCTGAGCCCGCTGATCAACCGGCGCACCGACGAGTTCGGCGGATCCCTGGAGAACCGCGCCAAGGTGGCCCGCGGCGTCGTCCGCGCCGTGCGCCAGGCCGTCGGGGATCAGATCGCGGTCACCGCGAAGCTCAACATGTCCGACGGTGTGCGGGGCGGGATCTCCCTGGAGGAGTCGCTGCAGACCGCGAAGTGGCTCGAGGAAGACGGCGGCCTGGACGCCCTGCAGCTCACCGCGGGCTCCTCGCTGGTCAACCCGATGTACCTGTTCCGCGGCGACGCCCCGGTCAAGGAGTTCTCGGCGGTGTTCAAGCCGCCCATCAGCTGGGGCATGCGGATGACCGGCAAGAAGTTCCTGCGCGAGTACCCGTACCGGGAGGCCTACCTGTTGCGGGAGGCCAGCCAGTTCCGCGCCGAGTTGAAGCTGCCGCTGATCCTGCTCGGCGGCATCACCAACCGCGAGACCATGGATCGGGCGATGGCCGAGGGTTTCGACTTCGTCGCGATGGGCCGCGCGCTGTTGGCCGAGCCGGACCTGTTGAACCGCATCGAGGCCGACGGCGACGCGCACACCGTGAAATCCGTGTGCACGCACTGCAACCTGTGCATGCCGACCATCTACCGCCACACCCATTGCGTGCTGACCGGCGCTCCGGACCGCTAGACCGTTACAGTTGGACCCGATGACTGGACCAGTGGCACCCGCGCTGACGGTACGGTTCGACGGGTCCCAACGGACCTTCGCCGCGGGCAATGATGTGGTGATCGGTCGCGACCTGCGTGCTGACGTGCGCATCGCGCATCCCCTGATCTCGCGGGCGCACCTTGTCCTGCGCATCGACCGGGGACGCTGGCAGGCGATCGACAACGGCTCGCTCAACGGCATGTACGTACACGGCCGCCGGGTCCCGGCCGTCGACATCGCCGACGGCATGACGATCAACATCGGCAACCCCGACGGCCCCCTGCTCAGTTTCGAGTTGGGCCGCAACACCGGCTCGGTGGGCACGCCCCCGCCGACGGCCGCGGTGCCGGTGACGCGCCCACCGTTGGCCACCGGGCCGGGCGGCTACCCGAGCCAGCCCAGCGGGCCGATGTACCCGACCGGCGGCGCCGCCTACCGGACCGGCGCACCGCCGAGCACTCCCCCGCCGCGGCCGCCGTATCCGACCGGGCCGGGCGCGCAGTCCGGCTACCAGTCGCCGCCCTCGCAGCCCGTCTACCCGACCAGCGGCACCTACCCGACCGGATATCCGCCCAGCGCGTCGCAGCCGGTGCGCGAGCAGCCGCAGCCCGCGAACCTGCCCACCCAGATGGGGCCGGCCGCGGCCGCGCCCAAGTCCGCCGACGGCAACCTCGCCACCAGCATGCTCAAGATCCTGCGGCCGGGCCGGGCGCCGGAGGTGCCCGCGGGCGGGATCAAGATCGGTCGCGCCACCGACAACGACATCGTCATCCCCGACGTGCTGGCCTCCCGCCACCACGCCACCCTGGTCCCGGGTGCGGGCGGCACGCAGATCGTCGACAACCGCAGCATCAACGGCACGTTCGTCAACGGTCAGCGGGTCGACTCGGCGGTGTTGAACGACGGTGACGTCGTCACCATCGGCAACGTCGACCTCGTCTTCACCGGCGGCACCCTGGCGCGGCGCTCGGAGACCGAGGCCGCCACCCGCACCGGCGGACTCGAGGTCCGCGGCCTGACCTGGACCATCGAGAACAACAAGACGCTGCTGAACAACATCTCGATCGACGCGCGCCCCGGCACGCTGACCGCGGTGATCGGGCCGTCGGGCGCGGGCAAGTCGACCTTCGCCAAGCAGGTGGCGGGCCTGACCCATCCCACCAGCGGGACCGTCACCTTCGAGGGTCACGACATCCACGCCGACTACGCCTCGCTGCGCTCCCGGATCGGCATGGTCCCGCAGGACGACGTCGTGCACGGACAGCTGACCGTCGACCAGGCCCTGATGTACGCCGCGGAACTGCGGCTGCCGCCGGACACCACCGAGGCCGACCGCGCCCAGGTCGTCACGCAGGTGCTCGAAGAACTCGAGATGACCCAGCACCGCCAGACCCGGGTGGACAAGCTGTCCGGCGGTCAGCGCAAGCGCGCATCCGTGGCCCTCGAATTGCTCACCGGCCCATCGCTGTTGATTCTCGACGAGCCGACCTCGGGCCTGGACCCGGCGCTGGACCGTCAGGTCATGACCATGCTGCGCCAACTGGCCGACGCCGGCCGCGTGGTGCTGGTGGTCACCCACTCCCTGACCTATCTCGATGTCTGTGATCAGGTGCTGCTGCTCGCACCCGGCGGCAAGACCGCGTTCTACGGCCCGCCGAGTCAGATCGGACCCGAACTCGGGACCACCAACTGGGCCGACATCTTCTCCACGGTGGCCGGCGATCCCGACGCGGCCCATCATCGCTACCAGCAACGCACCGGTCCGACGCCGGCGCAACCGGCGGCGGCGACGCCCACCGATCTGGGCGCACCGGCGAAGACGAGTCTGCTGCGGCAGTTCTCCACGATCGCCCGTAGACAGATGCGGCTGATCATCGCCGACCGCGGATATTTCGCCTTCCTGGCGTTGCTGCCGTTCATCATGGGCGTGCTGTCGCTGTCGGTGCCCGGCGACGTCGGCTTCGGGATACCGGACCCGATGGGTGATGCGCCCAACGAGCCGGGCCAGATCCTGGTGTTGCTCAACGTGGGCGCCATCTTCATGGGCACCGCGCTCACCATTCGCGACCTCATCGGTGAACGTGCCATCTTCCGCCGCGAGCAGGCGGTCGGATTGTCCACCACCGCCTACCTTTTGGCCAAGGTCTGCGTGTACGCGGTGTTCGCCATCGTGCAGTCGACGATCGTCACCGCCATCACGATCATGGGCAAGGGCGCGCCGACCCAGGGGTCCATCGGCCTCGGCAATCCCACGCTGGATCTGTTCGTGGTGATGGGCGCGACCACGGTGACCTCGGCCATGGTGGGTCTGGCGCTCTCGGCGCTGGCCCGCACCAGCGAGCAGATCATGCCGCTGCTGGTGGTCGCGGTGATGAGCCAGCTGGTGTTCTCCGGCGGGATGATCCCGGTCACCGACCGGCTGGTCCTCGATCAGCTGTCCTGGGTGACCCCGGCCCGGTGGGGCTTCGCGGCCTCGGCGTCGACGGTGGACCTGATCCATCTGGTGCCCGGCCCGCTGACGCCCAAGGACGCGCTGTGGGAGCACAACTCGTCGACCTGGTTCTTCGACATGGCCATGCTGGCCCTGCTCAGCCTGGCTTACATGGCGTTCGTGCGGTGGAAGATCCGGCTCAAGGCCTGATCCGCAGAGCCCACCCGCCCAGAGTTGGGTTGTTGCACCCGTTTCGCGATCACCCCCCGCGAACATGCAACGCTCGGCGAGGCCGCTGCTTGACATCAAGCATTGTTGAGGTTCGACACTGGCCCGGATGAACACAACGGACGAGCAACACATCAGGGACCTCATCGCCGCGACCACCGAGCTATGGATCGCACACGACATGCCGGGCTGGGGTCGGCACTTCACCGAAGACGCAGACTTTGTCAGCCACGCCGGCCAGTGGTGGACGTCGCGCCACGACAACGTCGAAGGTCACCTCGACATCCCCGACAGCGTCGTCCCGCAGAAGCGCAATTACGTACAACGGGTCGAGTCCATCGCCGAAGTGGCAGCCGGGGTGGCGTTGGTACACACCCGTTGGGACTGGCCGGACCATCGCTCCCCCGGCTCAGAGGCGCAGGACCGGGCCGGCATCATCAGCTACGTCGTCGTGCGCAGGGACGACCGCTGGCGGATCCGGGCAGCCCACAACACCAGGATCAGCTAGTCCCCGCACATCCCACGCCGAGAGTTCGCCTGTTGTATGCGTTTCCCGAGTAGCCCCGCGGACAGGTCAGCTCTCGGCGAGGGTCAGCCCGTGGGCCGCCGCGAAGGCCAGCGCCTGCGGCACGTCGATCTTGGCCCCGCGCAGACCCGCGGTGGTCCACAACGTCGGATCGATCCGGGCCCCGCGCAGGTCGGCCTCGTCCAGGCGCGTCCCCTGGGTGCGCACACCGGACAGGTCCGCCCCGCGCAGCACGGCCTTGCGCAGGTCGGCGTCCACCAGGGAGGCCTCCCGGAGCCGGCAGCCGGACAGGTCCACGCCGCGCAGGTCGGCCCCGCCCAGCACGGCCAGGGAGAAATCGACCTCGTCGAAGGTCGCCGGCCGCAGCCGGCAGTTCAGGAACACCGAACCCATCATGCTGCAGTTGCGAAACGTGCTGTGCCACAGGGTTGCCCGCTCAAAGCGACAGTTCCGGAACGCGGAGCCGGCGTGCGTCGACTCGGACAGGTTCACCCCGCTGAAGTCGCAGCTGTCGAACACCACCCGCTCGGTGCTCAGGCCGGCGAGATCCTCGTCCCGGAAGTCCTGCTCACTGAACTCCCGGTCGGCCCAGATCACCCGGTGGCCGTCAGCGATTCCAGCGCGTACTCGCTGACGGCGATCAGCGCGTTCTTCGCCGAGGTGCGGTCGCGGGCGTCCACCGTGATCACCGGCACCCGCTCCGAGAGCGCCAACGCCTCCCGCACCTCCTCCACGGGGAAGCGTTGGGAGCCCTCGAACTCGTTGACCGCGATGATGAACGGGATCTTGCGGTTCTCGAAGAAGTCGATGGGGGCAAAGCTGTCCTCCAGCCGGCGGGTGTCCACCAGCACGATCGCGCCGATGGCGCCGTGCACCAGGTCATCCCACATGAACCAGAACCGGCGCTGCCCGGGTGTGCCGAACAGATACAGCACCAGGTCTTCGTCCAGCGTGATGCGGCCGAAGTCCATGGCCACGGTGGTGGTGGCCTTGCTCGGCGTGGCCTCCAGCCCGTCGACGCCGGCCGACGCGGTGGTCACCATCGCCTCGGTGCGCAGCGGCATGATCTCGGAAACCGAGCCCACGAAGGTGGTCTTACCGACGCCGAACCCGCCCGCGATGACGATCTTGGTCGATACAGCATCACGCCTCTCAGAGTGCGCGTAGCCCACGGAGGGTCCTTCCTATCAATTCGCGTCGTTCGTCGTATGTCGAGCGGTCGGTCAGAGTGGCGTGAACTTGAAGATAGCCCGAGGTCACCAGATCGCCGACGAGGACACGGGCCACCCCGAGCGGAACATCCAACAACGCTGAGATCTCCGCCACTGACGGGCTTTTGGTGCACAGCGTCACAATCCGACCGCGCATGTCGTTGGGCGGCCAGCGGTGGTGCAGCGCCGACTCCAGCGTGCGGATCGGCGCCTCCAGCGACAGTTCCACCGAGGTCTCGGTGCGGCCCGCGGTCAGCATGTACGGCCGCACGAGGCTCGCCTCGCGCGCCGGCACCGACCGTTCGAACATATTCATTCCAGTCTCGATCACATGCGCTGGGGCGCACGGCGGCGAGTGGACTGCACCGTGGCGCCCACCCGTTCCACCAGAATCGCCATCTCGTAACCAACTTGGCCGATATCACAGGACTTGGACGCCAGGGTCGCGAGTTGACTGCCGTCGCCGACCTGCATGATCAGCACGTACCCGTGATCCATCTCCACCACCGACTGCAGCACCCGCCCGCCGTCGAAAAGCTGTGCGGCACCGGCCGACAGGCTGGCCAGGCCGGAGGTGACGGCGGCGAGTTGATCGGCCCGCTCGGGTGGTAGATGCTCGCTGGCTGCGATCAGCAGACCGTCGACCGACACCAGGACGGCGTGGGCGACGCCGGGCACGTCACGCGCGAACTTCGAGACCAACCAATCCAGCGGGTTCTCATGCTGTGAACCTTGCGGGTAAGTCATTGCTCATCGAGTCCTTGAGTTGTGTTGCGGGCGTGCGAGCGTGCGGCGCGCACACCGCCGAAATGATTGCTCATCGAGGCGCGGATCGCCTGCGGATCGCGCCCCGGGTGACTGTCGTTCGATTCTGCGTCGGCCTTGCTGTCCTCTGCTTCCTCCTGCGCCTGGTCGGCCTGCCCGGGCGGGGTGGCACCACCGGGGATCAGCCGGGCGCCGGGCGCACGCACCGGCAGACCTTGCCCGGTGCGCTTTTCGATCGGCACGTTCTCGGCATCGGCGGCCGCCGCCCAGCCGTTGTCCCACACCGACTTCCAGTCCTGGGGCACCGCCAGCTGCTGCACCTCGGCCGGATCGAGCCATTCCGAGACCATGTTCTGATAGATCAGGTCCACCGATCCCACCGGGATCGGCCCCGTGACCGGGGCCATCTCGTCGGCCAACCGATCCATGTCGGACAGGTCGATCGAGCCCGTACCGGCGGTGTCTTCGGCCTCTCGGGCCCCTTCGACCTCCGGGGCCTCCACAGCCTCGGGGACGTCCCCAGCCTCGTCGGCCGCCGGAGCCGCTGCCTCCTGCGCCGGTGCCACGTCGTCGGCGGCGTCGGCCTCCGGCCCGTCGGCGGCGACGGGCTCCTCGGATTCCGTGTCGTCGACGATCAGTTCCGGCGCGTCCTCGTCGAGGTCGTCGTCGAGGACCTCCTCGAGCGCCTCGTCCAGCGCCTCCGGTTCCGGCGGCGGCTGCTGCCGGGCCCGCCGCCGCGAGGCGAAAAAGCCCGCGGTGTTGGACGGGGCCTCGACCGGTGCCGGCTCGGGTGAGTCGGACGCGCTGGTCCACCACTCCTCGGCCGGGCGGGCCGGCTGGTCCGCCCCGACCTCGGTGAACAGGTGGTCGCGGGGCGTGGCGATGGCGCTGGAACCGGGAGTGCGCCGCGGCAACACCGACACCGACGCCTCCCCGTCCGCCGGTTCGCTGTCGGGTTCGTAGCGGATGTCGAAGTCGTCGTCCGGCGCCGGTTCGGCCGCCGCGGCCGGCTCGGTGACGGGCTCGGGCACCTCGGGTTCGACGGCCTCCGGCACCTCCGGCTCGACGGCCTCCGGCACCTCCGGCGCGATGGCCTCGGCCTGCACCGCCACGGCGGGCTGGTCCTCGGGGTCGGCGAACGCGCCGAAGTCGGCGAACGGCGCGGGTTCGGTGGCCCGGGGCGCCGGGGCGTAGCCGTCGAGCAGTTCGGGCGGCAGATACACCTGCGCGATGGTTCCCGTGCCGGTGGCGCCCGGCAGCAACCGCACCGTCATGCCGTGCTGGCGCGCCAGCCGGCCGACCACGAACAGGCCCATGTGCCGGGTGTTGTCGGGGGTCACCTCGCCGCCGGCGTTGAGCCGCATGTTCGCGATGCGCAGGTCGGCGTCGGTCATGCCGAGCCCGGCGTCGTTGATGTCGATCAGGACACCGGAATCGCTGGTCTGCACGGCGGTCACCCGCACCCGCGACGTCGGCGGCGAGTACTGCAGCGCGTTGTCGATCAGTTCGGCGAGCAGGTGCACCGAATCGCCCGCCGCGGCGGCGATCACCGAGCAGTCCGGCACCATCCCGGTCTCGACCCGCTGATAGTCCTCGACCTCGCTGGCCGCGGCGTTGATCAGGGAGTTCAGCGGGACCGGCTGCCCCTGTTCCCGGCCGACCTGCGCGCCGGCGAGCACCAGCAGGTTGGCGCCATTGCGCCGCATCCGGGTGGCGAGGTGGTCGAGCCGGAACAGGCTGTCGAGCCGCTCCGGGTCTTCCTCGTTGCGCTCCAGGCGGTCGATCAGCGACAGCTGCTGGTCCACCAGCGTCTTGTTGCGCCGCGACAACGTCTCGAACATGTCGTTGACCATCACCCGTAGCCGCGCCTCGTCGCCGGCCAGCAGCAGCGCCTGGGTGTGCAGTTCGTCGACGGCGTGGGCGAGCTGGCCCACTTCCTCGGTCGTGTAGATGGGCAGCGGGTCGGGCTCGCGCTCGTCACCGGCCTTGACCCGCTCGACCCCGGCGGCGAGATCCTCGTGCGCGATCTTGAGTGCACCGTCGCGCAGCGTGCGCAGGGGGCGGATCAACGACCGCGCCACCCACCACACGATGAGCAGCGCGACCAGGATGGCGGCGACCACCAGGACCGCATCGCGGATCGCGTCGTTGCGCTGTGCGTCGGCGGCCCCGTCGACCGTGGCGATCATGGCGGGCGTGACGTTGTCGATCACGTCCCGGGCGATCGCGTCGGTGGCGTCCAGCGAGGTGAGCATCGTCTGGCTGCCGACCACCGGCACCGCCGGATCGGCCATCATCGACAGCCGCAGCACCATCTGACGGCGCAACTCCGCGGCCTCTTCGGAGTTGTTGCCCAGCAGCGCGGACACCCCGGTGACGTTGGACGGTTCGGTCCCGGCCAGCGCGATCATCGAGGACCGCACGTAGGGCTCGGGCAGTTCGGCTCCGCGTTGGACCAGCAGGCGCTGGATCATCATCTGCCCGTGCGTGCCGACCGCACGCGCCAACCCGTCGGCCTGGCGGCGCACCGCGGCGTCCTCGACGCCCACCGACCCGGTGATCGCGGTCTCGGAGCTCAGCAGCAGCGGCGCGAAATCGGTGACCCGTCCCGGTAGCTCGGCGGGACTGGGCCCGGCGTTGGCGACCAGTTCCTGGCCCTGCTCGGTCAGCGTGGTGACGGCCTGGCGGACCTCGTCGCTGATGTCGTCGTCGGTCTGGGCCAGCAGTTCCGCGCGGCGGGCCTCGAAGTTGGCCTGGACTTCCTCGGAGGCCGCCATCGACGGGACCGTGAACAGCGCCTCCTCCAGCGCGCTCATGTAGTCGATGATGGCGGGCACCAATTCCGCGCGGTCAGCGGCCAAGCGCAGGTCGCGGGCCTCGGTGAAGCTGGAGTAGATGCGGAATCCGCCGAACACCGCTGCCAGCAGCAGCGGCAGCAACGCGATGGCGAAGACCTTCCAGCGCACCGGCCAGTTCTGCGGCGAGAAGCGGCCGGGCCGTTTCGCCGGCGCCGCCTCGGTGGACGGCTCCGCCTCCGCCGCGAAGGGGTCGGCGGGCAGCGCGTCAAGATCTGACCCCAGGGGTTCGTTGAACGCCGGGGGCTTGTCGAACATGGTCACCGGGCAGCGCCCCCCGCCGATGCCGGGCTCGCCCCACTCGCGATCGCACCGCTGTTATTCAGTGTTTCCGCCTTCATCCGACTTCCCGCTCATTTCGACCCGGGCACGGTGTTGGCGGCCGGGCGTAATTCGCATGGCAATTGCAGAAGTATGACAGTCCCCAGCAGGGTGTTCCAACGTTCTCACCGAACGGAGCGGCCACGACGGCCCTGGTAGACAATGTCGGGCAAACTCGCAACAGCACCGAAGGGAAGCCGTCCAATGTTCGCGTTGCTGTTCTACTCGCCGCGCATTGCGCCCAATACCGGCAACGCGATCCGGATGGTCTCCGGCACCGGCGCCGATCTGCATTTGGTCGAGCCTTTGGGCTTTGACCTGTCCGAACCCAAGCTGCGGCGCGCCGGACTGGACTACCACGACTTGGCGTCGGTGTCGGTCCACGCATCGCTGGCGGCGGCTTGGGACGTGCTGATGCCGGCGCGGGTGTACGCATTCACGGCGCATGCCGAGACGTCTTTCGCCGACATTAGCTACCGTTCTGGCGACGTGCTGATGTTCGGCCCGGAACCCACCGGGTTGGACGCGCAGACCCTTGCCGATCCGCACATCACCGCTACGGTGCGCATCCCCATGCTGGCCGGACGACGGTCGATGAACCTGTCCAACGCCGCCGCCGTTGCGGTTTACGAAGCGTGGCGGCAGAACGGCTTCGCCGGCGCCGAGTAGCCCCGGCGCCGGGCGCTCACCAGCTGTCCCAGTGCGTCAACTGCTCGGCCGGCAGCCGCTGGGCGCGCTTGAACTCGGTGCCCTTGGTATAGGCGATGGGGAACAGTCCCCCTTGCGCGTACTGGTCGAACGGAATCCCCAGGAGCTCGGCGGCCTGCTTCTCCCCGTCGCCGATCAGGTGCAGCGTGGTCCACGCCGAGCCCAGACCCCGCGAACGCAACGCCAGCATGAAGCTCCACACCGCGGGCAGCAGGGAGCCCCAGAACGGCGCGCTCATCCCGGCCGGCGCCCCGTCGGGTCGGCCCTCCAGGCACGGGATCATCAGCACCGGCGCCTTCTCGAAGTTCTCGTTGAGGTACTTGGCCGAGCTCTGCACGGCGTCGAGTTGTTGGTCCCGGATGTCCCCGCGCTCGGGCTTGGGCAGGTCCAGGTAGGGGGTCGCGTTGCTGCGGTAGATGTCGGCGAGCGCCTTCTTCTTCGCCGCGTCCTCGACGAACACCCACTGCCAGCCCTGCGCGTTGGAGCCGGTGGGCGCCTGCAGCGCCAGCTCCAGGCACTCCATGATCACGTCGCGGGGTACGGGCTTGTCGAAGTCGAGCCGCTTACGGACCGAGCGCGTGGTGGTCAGGACTTCGTCGAAGGACAGGTTCAGGGACATGCTTCCGAGACTAATGGCTGCGGGGTCAGCCGAACCGGGAGTAACACAGTTCGAGGTCGCCGAGCAGCCCGGAGCGATAGGCCACGATCCGGGTGAAACCGGCCGGCACCGTGGCACCGGTGACGTTGCTCGCCGCGATCCCGTTGACCAACAGGCCGGCCACCGCCTCGTCGACGTCACCGGCGCTGAGCACCAACTGCCGGCCCGGCACCCGCTCGGCCATCGCCTGCTGGGCGAAGCCGGTCAGGCAGGCCGTGCGCAGCGCCGCTTCGGCCGTGTCCAGCGACACCCCGCGCTCGCGCTGCACGGCCAGCACGTAGCGCGACGTCAGCGCCGAGATCGCGGTGTTGTCTCCCTGCAGCAGAACCAGATTCCGGTACTCACTGGCCGGGGTGGCGAACTCCTGCAGGGCTGGCAGGTCGACGCCGACGGTGTTGTCGTCCGGGCAGTAGGCCACCGGGGCACCCGGCTGCGGGCTGCCGCAGTCGTCGGGGTCCAGGGACAGCGTCGGCGGGTGGGGCAGGTCGAAGATCGTGTCCAGGTCGTCCATCAGCGCGGCCAGCACGGACTCGTCGAGGGTGACATCGACGGACTCGACCTTCCCGTCGGCGCTCATCTCGAGATTGCGGGGCAGGTCTCCGCGGCGCTGGGCCACCTCGGCCTCGTCGATGGCCGCGCAGGTCTGTGCGCCGTTGATGAAGCCCAGTTGGAACGCGCTGATCCGGTCCAGCGCGTTGCCGTGCTCGGCGACGTCGAGCATCTCGGCGACGATCTCGGGCACCAGGGGGTCGCGGATGGTGAGCGCGGCCGCCAGCACGTGGTTGAGCCCGTCGCCGGTGTCCAGGGTGAAGCGCGGCGAATTGCCCTCGACCACCCAACGCTGGTGCGCCCCGGCGAAGCAGTCCGCCTGCTGCTCGATCACCAGCGGCGAGGTGTCCTCTTCGAGCAGTCCGGCCATCCGCTGCACGGCGTGCCCGTACTCGTGGGCGATCAACGCCACCACCGACATGTCCCCGAAGAACTTCTGCCCGACGGGCACCATGACGCCGCGGTCCCAGGCCATCAGGTCCAGCGGCGGGCAGAAGAAGGCGTTGACCAATTTGTAGGTACGCCCGCCGCACACCCGGGGGCTCGACGGGTCGTTCGAGTCGTACGAGACCAACCGTTCGACGGGTTCGAAGTCACCGGGCAAGGCGTCCGCGTAGTGCTGCGACCAGAAGTCGGCGACGTCGTTGACCGCCAGCAGCGCCAACCGGTCGATGTCACCGCCGTCGGTGTGGAGCACCACCCCGACCGGGTCCGGGGCGTCGGCGCGCAGGCCGCTGGGGCCGTCGACGGCGGGCAAGCCGCCCACCCGGAACGGGTCGTAGAGCGGCGAGACCGCCTCGCCGCCGACGGTGCTGCTGCAGCCGGTGAGCAGCCCCGCGGTCACCGCCGCGGCCGTCAGGGTGCTCGCCAGTGCGCGCCCGATTGTCATCGTGTCCCCTCACGGCAGGCCGAATCGTCGGAACAACTATGACTCAGCGGAAGTCCCGCGACCGCGAACCCACCCTCATGTCGATCGGATCCATCCGGTCGGCGACGACGGTGACGGCGCCGCTGGCGTTCTGCACGATGCCGCGGATCACCAGCGCCGGCGCCGTCTGGGCCAGTTTGCGGTACCGCGACCACACCCCGGGTGAGCACAGGATGTTGACCATCCCGGTCTCGTCCTCGAGGTTCAGGAAGGTCACCCCCTGCGCCGTCGCGGGCCGCTGCCGATGGGTGACCGCCCCGGCCACCAGCAGCCGGGTGCCGTCCGGGACGGACAACAGCCGCTCGGCCGGCACCACCCCGCGCGCATCCAGGTCGGCGCGCAGGAACTGCATCGGGTAGCTGTCCGGCGAGATGCCGGTGGCCCAGACGTCGGCGGCCGCCAACTCCAGCGCACTCATCCCGGGCAGCGCCGGAACATGGGACGACGTCCCCACTCCCGGGAGCCGGTCCGGTCGTTCGGCGGCGGCGGCCCCGGCCGCCCACAGCGCCTCGCGGCGGCTGATGCCGAAACAATTCAGCGCGCCCGCCGTCGCCAGGGCCTCGGTCTGCGGCACCGACAGCGGCACCCGGCCGGTGAGGTCCACCAGGGATTCGAACGGGCCGCCCCGGTCGCGCTCGGCCACCAGCCGCTGCGCCAACTCGTCCCCGATGTGCCGCACGGCCCCCAGCCCCAGCCGCACGTCGTCCCCGGCGTTCTCCAGGGTGGCGTGGGCCAGGCTCGCGTTCACGCACGCCCCGTGCACCCGCACCCCGTGCCGGCGGGCATCGGCGACCAATGACTGTGGCGAGTAGAAGCCCATCGGCTGGGCACGCAGCAGCGCGGCGCAGAACGCCGCGGGGTGATGCAGTTTGAGCCACGACGAGTAGAAGACCAGCGAGGCGAAGCTCAGCGCGTGGCTCTCCGGGAAGCCGAAGTTGGCGAACGCCTCCAGCTTCTCGTAGATCCGTTCGGCCAACGGCCCGGCGATCCCGTGTTTTTCGCGCAGACCGTCGTAGAAGCGGCCGCGCAGCCGGCGCATCTTCTCGGTGGAGCGCTTGGAGCCCATGGCCCGGCGCAGCTGGTCGGCCTCGGCCGGCGAGAATCCCGCGCAGTCCACCGCGACCTGCATGAGCTGCTCTTGAAAGAGCGGTATTCCCAAGGTTTTCCGCAGCGCCGGCTCCAGCGACGGATGGTCGTAGGTGACCGGTTCCAGACCGTTGCGACGACGGATGTAGGGGTGTACCGAGCCGCCCTGGATGGGTCCGGGCCGGATCAGCGCGACCTCGACCACCAGGTCGTAGAACTCCCGCGGCTTGAGCCTGGGCAGCGTGGCCATCTGGGCGCGCGATTCGACCTGGAACACCCCGACGGAGTCGGCGCGCTGCAGCATCTCGTAGACCGCCGGCTCGGAGAGGTCCAGTTTGGCGAAGTCCACCTCGATGCCCTTGTGCTCGGCCAGCAGGTCCACCGCATAGTGCAGGGCGGAGAGCATGCCCAGGCCCAGCAGATCGAACTTCACCAGACCGATGGCCGCGCAGTCGTCCTTATCCCATTGCAGCACACTGCGGTTGGCCATCCGCGCCCATTCCACCGGGCAGACGTCGGCGATCGGCCGATCGCAGATGACCATCCCGCCGGAGTGGATGCCCATATGCCGCGGCAGGTTCTTGATCTCGGTGGCCAGCTCGATCACCTGCGCCGGGATGTCGGCCACGTCCGGCGCCTCGGCCAGGCCGTTCCACCGGCTGATCTGCTTGCTCCACGCATCCTGCTGGCCCTGCGAGAAGCCCAGTGCGCGGGCCATGTCCCGCACCGCGCTGCGGCCGCGGTAGGTGATGACGTTGGCGACCTGCGCGGCGTAGTCGCGGCCGTAGCGGTCGTAGACGTACTGGATCACCAGTTCCCGCTGATCCGATTCGATGTCGATGTCGATGTCGGGCGGCCCGTCCCGCACCGGCGACAGGAAGCGTTCGAAGAGCAGGTCGTTGGCGATGGGGTCCACCGCGGTGATGCCCAGCGCGTAGCAGACCGCGGAGTTGGCGGCCGACCCCCGGCCCTGGCACAGGATCCGGTTGTCCCGGCAGAACCGGGTGATGTCGTGCACCACCAGGAAATAGCCCGGGAACTTCAGCGACTCGATGACGGCCAACTCGTGCTCGATCTGGGCGTAGGCCCGCTGTGACCGCTGCGGCGGGCCATACCGGTCGGCGGCGCCCGCGAGCACCAACTCGCGCAGCCAGCTGTCCTCGGTGTGACCGTCGGGGACGTCGAAGGGGGGCAGTTGCGGTGCGATCAGCTGCAGGCCGAATGCGCACTGCTCCCCCAGGTCCGCCGCGGCCCCGACAACCTCGGGGAAATCCCGGAACAACCGCGCCATCTCGTCACCCGAACGCAGGTGCGCGCCCCCCAGCGGCGCCAGCCAACCGGCGGCCTCGTCGAGGGACTGCCGCGCGCGGATGGCGCCCATGGCCATGGCCAGCCGACCGCGAGACGGCTCGGCGAAGTGCGCGCCCGTGGTCGCCACCGCCGTCACCCCGAACCGGCGCGCCAGCGCCACCAGGGCCGCATTGGTCTCGTGCTCACCCGGATGGCCGTGCCGGGTCAGTTCGACGCTGACCCGACTCCGCCCGAACCGGTCCACCAGGTCGGCCAGCGCGACCGCCGCCGCCTCCGGGCCCCCCTCGGAGAAAGCTTGGCGCACATGCCCTTTCCGACACCCGGTCAGGATGTGCCAGTGCCCGCCGGCCGCCTCGGTCAACGCGTCGAAGTCGTAGCGCGGCTTGCCCTTCTCCCCGCCGGCGAGGTGGGCGGCCGACAGCTGCCGGGACAGCCGGCGGTACCCCTCGGGGCCGCGGGCGAGGACCAGCAGGTGCGGGCCGGGCGGGTCCGGGGTGTCGGTGCGGTCGACATTGCCCAGCGACAATTCGGCGCCGAACACCGTGCGCACGTCGAGTTCGGCGGCGGCCTCGGCAAACCGCACCACACCGTAGAGCCCGTCGTGGTCGGTCAGCGCGATCGCCCGCAGGTCCAGCCGCGCCGCCTCCTCCACCAGCTCCTCCGGGGTGCTGGCGCCGTCGAGAAAGCTGTAGGCCGAATGCGCGTGCAGTTCGGCGTACGGCACCGCCGAACGCCGAACCGACGAGTCATCCGGGGCGCGATAGTCGGCCCGCCTGCTGGTCCAGGCCGGGCTGTCGCCGCCGTCGGGGACCGGTTCGGTCAGCGGCAGGCCGGCTCGGCGGGGCTTGCCGCTGAGCACCCGCTGCATCTCGCCCCAGCTCGGCGGCCCATTGCTCCAGCCCACCCCGCCATTCTATCGAACAAATGTTCGACAGCGAAGCCGGTCAGGGTTTGCGGGCCACGATGACGGGCATGCGCGCCGCCTGGGCCACCGAATTCGCCACCGAACCGAGCAACATCCCGGTGAACCCGCCGCGGCCGTGACTGCCGACCACCAGCAGCTGCGCATCTTCGGACTGCTTGACCAGAGCCTTGGCCGGCCGGCCCCACTCCACCACGCGCCGGACCGTGACGTCGGGATAGCGCTCCTGCCAACCGGCCAGCCGCTCGGCGAGGATGACGTGCGCGCGTTCCTCCAGCGTCGCGTAGTCCACCCCGGGGACCTCGATCACGTCGGCGTCGCTGACCGCATGGAACGCGATCAACTCGACGCCGCGGCGGGAGGCCACATCGAAGGCGATCGCGGTGGCGACCTCCGAGGCCGGCGAGCCGTCGATCCCCACCACCACCGGGGCCTGCGACGGCTGGTCCATCATGGGGTCCTCGTCGTGGATGACCGCCACCGGGCAGTGCGCGTGCCGCACCACGTTGGAACTGACCGAGCCGAGCAGCCCGCGCGCCAACGCGCCGCGGCCCCGGCTGCCCACCACCACCAGGTCGGCCTCGGCGGACAACTCGATCAGCACCGACTGCGACGGACCCGTCGGCATCTCGGTGCGCACCTCCACACCGCCGTCCGCCTCGGCGGCCGCCTGGGCCACCTTGGTTGCCTCGGCGAGGATTTCGCGGCCCTGCTCCTCCTGCCATTGCGAGTAGCTCGGCGGCATCGCCACCTCGGGCCACATCATCATCACCGGCGGACTGAGCACGTACACCAGGGTCAGCGGCACCTTGCGGGACGCCGCTTCGCGCGCGGCCCAGTCGACCGCCACGGTTGCCGACGGCGATCCGTCGACGCCGACCAGAATCCCTCGATGCGTCGTGGGCGCGGACATGTCGTCTTCCTTCCTCCGCGGGTCCTGTCGACCCGCACTGCCCACGACGTTAGCCGCACCGGAAGCGACGGGTAAGGGCACCGGGTCACCAGATTCTGGGGTCCTCGGTACTCAGATCGCCAGGCAACACAGCTGGTGGGCCTCGGCCACCGAGTCGGCCAGCGGCCGGTCGGTGGCGATGCGGTGCGCACTGTTCCAGCCCGCCTCGGCCTGCTGCTCGTCGATGCCGCGCGCGATCTCGGGCGTGGCATCCGAGGTACTGTTGCGGCGCTGCGCGATTCGCTGCTGCGCCTCGGCCAGCGGTGTGGTGCAGGCCATTTCGAGCAGGACGGCGTGGGCATTGGCCGCCACCTCGCGGGCGTGCTCGCGATGGACCCCATCGCGCCAGGTGCCGTCCAGGATCACCGATTCCCCCGCCGCGAGCATGCTGTGCGCGCGCCGGAGCACCACCTTGTACACCGTCGCCACGTTCTCCGGGGCGTACAGGCCGGCGTCGAGTTCGCCGGGCGCCCCGCCGATGACGTCGTCGCGTTCGAGATCCTTGCGTACGTCGTCGGTCGAGATCACCCGCGCACCGATTCGTTCGGCCAGCGAGCGCGCCAGCGTGGTCTTGCCGGTGCCGGGGCCACCGCCGACGAGCACCAGGCGCGGCACGGCCGCCCGCAGATGCTCCAGGGCCAACTCGAGGTGGCGTTCGGCGTCCGCGGCGGCCTCCGGGTGGCCTTGGCCGTGTCGGATGCAGTCGACCTTCGCCCGCACCACGGCCCGGTAGGCGATGTAGAAGTGCCGCAGCGACGACGGCGGGTCGTCGGCGGCGCTTGCGCAGTAGCGGTCCAGGAACACCTCGGCCAGGTCCGGCCGGCCCAGGAATTCCAGGTCCATGGCGAGGAAGGCGGCATCGTCGAGGCCGTCGACATGGCGCAGTGCGTCGTCGAAGTCCATGCAGTCCAGCAGGTTCGGATGCCCGTCGACGCAGAAGATGTCGTCGGCCATCAGGTCGCCGTGTCCGTCGACGATGCGGCGCAGGGAGATCCGGTCCGCGAACAGCACGGCGCGACCGGAGATGTACTGCCCCGACAGCTCCCTGATCCGGCGCACCGTCTCGGCCGAGACCACCGCGGCGGCGCCGGCACCGAACTTCTCGAGCTCGACGAGGTTGTCCTCCCACCGGCCCTTGACGGCGAGCACCCGCGCCTGCGCGTCGATCTCCCGGCCGCGGGCGGCGCGACCGTGGAATTCGGCCAGCACCGTCGCCACCCGCTCTACCTCGGCGCGCACCGTCTCGACGTTGTTGCGCACCCGCGTGCTCAGCCGGACCTCGTCGGGGTAGCGATTCATCACCAGGACCGGCTCGCGCTCCCCGGCCGACGGACCGTCCAGATGCGCAATGCCGACGTAGGCGTGCGGGGCCAGCCGATTGTTGAGCTCGAGTTCCCGGGCCAGCGCTTGTTCGCGCGCGTCCCGCGTGCTGAAGTCCAGGAAATCGGTGACCACGGGCCGCTTGGCCTTGTAGGCCCGGTCCCCCACCAGAATCACGACGCCGGTATGGGTTTCGCGCACCTGCGCGTAGGGCTGACCGATGGCGTGCACGTCGAGATCCCGGGGCATGACCCCGATACTGCCCACCGGTGGGCTCCTTGGCCAGTTGCGCTGGCCCCCAGCCTCCGATGACCAATGACCCTGGTCCTCGGGTCCCGACGACCCCAGGATGGAAGACAGCACATGGAAAGCGGGTGAGGAGATCATGTCCCGGACCATCGTCGACACCGAGGTGATCAAGCAGGCCGTGGCGGTCGCCTCCCGGGCACCGTCGCTGCACAACAGCCAGCCCTGGACCTGGGTGGCCGACGGCGGTGAGCTGCAATTGTTCGCCGACCGCAGTCGGGTGCTGCGCGCCGCCGACAGTGCGGGCCGCGAGGCGTTGGTCAGCTGCGGGGCCATGCTGGACCACCTGCGGATCGCGATGGCCGCGGCCGGCTGGCAGTCCTTCGTCGACCGGTTCCCCAACCCCAACGATCTGAGCCATCTGGCCTCGGTGCACTTCCAGCGCGCCGGCTACGTCACCGACGCGATGCGGGCCCGGGCCACCGCGATGCTGCGGCGGCGCACCGACCGACTGCCGTACCGGCCGCCCACCGACTGGGACATTCTCCGCCCGGTCCTGCGCGAACTGGTCGATTCCGACGTGGTGCACCTGCACGTCATCGACGAGGCGGGACGACGTGAGCTCGCCAGGGCGTCACGACGCACCGAGGCGCTGCGCCGCCAGGATCTCGAATACCAGTCCGAACTCGACTGGTGGACGGCGCCGTTCGAACTCGACGAGGGCATCCCGCGCAGCGCCCTGAACTCGGTGCCCGAGGCCGACCGGGTCGACGTCAACCGCGCCTTCCCCATCGACGGCCACCACGAGCGCCGGGTGGCGACCGGCCCCGACCAGGCCGCCATCCTGGTGCTCTCGACTCCGGAGGACAGCCGCGAGGACGCGCTGCTGGCCGGCGAGGCCCTGTCGACGGTGCTGCTCGAATGCACCGCGGTCGGGTTGGCGACGTGTACGGTCACCCATCTGACCGAGACCGAGGACGGCCGCGCAGCCATCACCGCAGCGTTGGGAACGTCCCGGTATCCGCAGGCGCTGATCCGGGTCGGCCGCGCACCGGCACTCGAGCAGTCACCGGCGCCGACCCCGCGCCGGCCGGTGTCCGACGTATTGAAGTTCCGGCGCTGACCCGCAGGGAGCCCGGATCGCCGAAATCGCTCCTGGTGCAGCGGTGCGGTATGCGATGCTCGCGGCAGGCGGAAGGGGAACCATGCTGGGCGTGCTGCGCCGAGTCCTCAATTTTCGGGTCAGTGTCGAGCAGCTCATCGAATTGGCGCTCTGGCTGGCCATCCCCTACCTGCTCGCCGGTGTGGTCTTCACCTTCCTGCACGCGGACACCGTCGACAGGTTCGAGTCCCGGCTGGAGACCCAGCTGCCCGCCGGGGCCAACCTGGTGGCCTTCGGCCAGACCACCGCCATGTGGCCGCTGCTGTGGGTCGCGCCCGACGTCTGCCGCTGACCTCCGGGTCCGTTGCCGGCCCACGAGGGCCGACCCGCCTGCCGGCGCCGCCACCCGGCATGGCTACATAGACATGTGTCAGAAAAGCTCAGCAACGTGCTGGACCTGCTGAAGGTCGAAGATCTCGGGGACGGGGCGTTCCTCGGGGCCCAGCCCCGCGACGACCGGAAGCGGGAGCGCGTCTACGGCGGCCAGGTTGCCGGGCAGGCCATTGCGGCAGCCGCGCGCACCACCTCGCGCCGGCCGCACAGCATGCACCTCTCGTTTCTGCGGCCCGGCGACACCGAGATCCCGCTGCGCTACGAGGTGGTGTCCCTGCGCGAGGGCCGGACCTTCTCCACCCGCCGCGTGACCGCCACCCAGGACGGCGTCGTGGTGATGGAGGCCATGGCGTCGTTCATCATCGACATCGACGGCGACGAATATCAGCAGCCGATGCCCGATGTGCCCGACCCCGAATCGCTGACACCCCTGGACGAACAGCTGCGCGAGTACCTGCCTCCCGACGACAAGTACCTCGAGATGGTCAAGTTCCGGGTGGCCGAGATGCGGTACATCGACCTGCCGCCGCGGCTCGCGGTCGATGCGGCGCCGGCCCAGGATCCGCGGCGTCGGATCTGGCTGCGGCTGGCCGACACCCCGCCGCCGGAACTGTTCTCCGATCCGGTGCTGGCCACCGGCCTGCTGGCCTACATCAGCGACTGGACGATCCTGGACCCGGTCCAGGTCGCCGTCGGCAAGACCTGGCAGGAGCTGGAGGTATTGGCCTCGCTGGACCATGCGATGTGGTGGCACCGGCCGGTCGATTTCTCCGATTGGTTGCTCTACGAGCAGCGGACCGGCACCGTCACCGGCGGCGTGGGTCTGGGCAGCGGCGCAATCTACAACCGGGACGGCTCGCTGGTCTGTACCGTGACCCAGGAAGGCTTCGTGGGAAGGCGACTGTAGATGCCGCGCATCGGTCAACTCGGGGCGAGGACACTGGCCGCGCTGTTCGCGGTCACGGTGATCGGGGCGTGCAGTTCCGGCCCGCCACCACCGCCGTCGATCACGCTCACACTGGTCCGGCACGCCGAATCCGAGGGCAACGTGTCGGGCTTCATCAACACCGAGGTGCCCGGTCCCGGGCTCACCCCGGAGGGCAAGCAGCAGGCCGAAGACCTCGCGGATGCATTGCGCGGCAAGGACTTCGACGGTATCTACGCATCCAACATGCTACGCGCCGAGCAGACGGCCGCGCCGCTGGCGGCCGAATTCGACGGCGCGGTCGAGGTACTGCCCGGACTACGCGAGATCGAGGCCGGCTGGTTCGAGGGCAAACCCGAGGATCAGATCGCCACGACGTACTTCCTGGCGCCGGTCCAATGGCTGGACGGCAACATGGACGCGGCCATCCCCGGATCGATCAGCGGCAAGGAGTTCAACGACCGGTTCACCGGGGCGGTCCAGGAAATCTACGCCAGCGGCGACAAGAATCCGGTGGCCGTGGCGCACGCCGGGTCCATCATGCTGTGGACGCTGCTGAACGCGGTGAACTCCCAGGAGAGTTTGCTGGTGAACCGCCCGCTGCCCAACACCGGCGTCGTGGCCCTCGAGGGCAACCCCACCACCGGCTGGCGCCTGGTCAGCTGGGACGGCCTGGCCCTGTAGATCTCCCCCGAGCCCTTCTTGATCTCCCCCGAGCCCTTCTGATCTCCCGCGAGCGTGTGTGTCCCCGGCCGACACGCCGAGAGATTCCCGTGGTCTGCGCACCCTCGGCACCCCAAATTGTCAAGATTGATTGACACGACGCGTCCGCCCGGCCACGATGCTCTCCATGAACTATGTCGTTACCGGCGGTACCGGGTTCATCGGCCGTCGCGTCGTGGGCCGAATCCTGCAGGCAGACCCGCAGGCCACCGTCTGGGTCCTGGTACGACGGGCGTCGCTGAGTCGCTTCGAACGCCTCGCCGCCGACTGGGGTGACCGGGTCCGCCCGCTGATCGGCGACCTCGCCGTCGCCGACCTCGGCCTGGCCGACGACGTCGAGGCCGAACTCGGCGCCGTCGACCACGTCGTGCACTGCGGGGCGGTCTACGACATCACCGCCGACGACGCCCGGCAGCGGGCGGCCAACGTCGAGGGCACCCGGGCGGTGATCGCCCTGGCCCGCCGGCTCGACGCCACCCTGCACCACGTGTCCTCCATCGCGGTCGCCGGAAACTACGCCGGCGTCTACACCGAGGCCGACTTCGACCTGGGCCAGGACCTGCCCACGCCCTACCATCAGACCAAGTTCGAGGCCGAGCAACTGGTCCGCACCACCGCCGGGCTGCGCTATCGGATCTACCGGCCCGCGGTCGTCGTCGGGGATTCCTCGACCGGGGAGATGGACAAGGTCGACGGGCCGTACTACTTCTTCCCCCTGCTGGCCAAGCTCGCGGCGCTGCCCCGGCTCACCCCGATCGCGCTGCCCGACACCGCCCACACCAACATCGTTCCGGTCGACTACGTCGTCGACGCCCTCGTCGCGCTGCTGCACGCCGAGGACCGTGACGGGCAGACGTTCCACCTGACCGCGCCGGAGTCGATCGGCCTGCGCGGCATCTACCGGGCGCTGGCGCCCACCGCCGGCCTGCCACCGCTGCGGGCGGCGCTGCCCCGCGTGTTCGCCAGCGGCTTCCTCGACGCCCGCGGCATCCTCAAGGTCTGGCGCAACATGGCCGTCACCCAGCTGGGGCTACCCGCCGAGGTCCTCGACGCCGTCGACCTGCCGACCACGTTCACCGCGGACGACACCCGAGAAGCGCTGCGCAGCACAGGGATAGAGGCGCCGGCGTTCTCCGACTACGCGCCGGCGTTGTGGCGGTACTGGGCCGAGCACCTCGACCCCGACCGCGCCCGCCGCAGCGAGCCCGGCGCCCCACTGGCCGGCCGGCACGTCGTCATCACCGGCGCCTCCAGCGGCATCGGCCGCGCGTCGGCCCTCGCCGTCGCCGCCCGCGGCGCCGTCGTGTTCGTGCTGGCACGCAACGGCGCGGCGCTCGACGACCTGGTCGACGAGATTCAGGCCACCGGCGGGCAGGCCCACGCATTCACCTGCGACGTCACCGATTCCGATTCGGTCGACGCCACGGTGAAGGACATCCTGGGCCGGTTCGGCCATGTCGACTACCTGGTGAACAACGCCGGCCGGTCCATTCGCCGGTCGGTCGAGGCGTCCACCGACCGCCTGCACGACTACGAGCGGGTGATGGCCGTCAACTACTTCGGGGCGGTGCGGATGGTGCTCGCGCTGCTGCCGCACTGGCGTGAACGCCGCTTCGGCCACGTCGTCAACGTCTCCAGCGCCGGGGTGCAGGCCTCATCCCCGCGCTATTCGGCGTACGTGCCGACCAAGGCCGCCCTGGACGCGTTCGCCGAAGTGGTGGCCGCCGAGACGCTGTCGGACCACGTCACGTTCACCAGCATCCACATGCCGCTGGTTCGCACCCCGATGATCGTTCCGTCCAAGCGGCTCAACCCGATTCCGGCGATCAGCGCCGAACACGCCGCGGCCATGGTGGTCCGCGGTCTGGTGGAGAAGCCGGTGCGCATCGACACGCCCCTGGGCACGCTGTCCGATGCCGGTCGCTACTTCACCCCGAAGCTGGCCCGGCGAATCCTGCACCAGGTGTACCTCGGGTACCCGGATTCGGCGGCGGCCCGCGGCCAGGCCACGGCGGCCCCGCCGACGGCACCACCACGACGCCCCCGCAAGCCCGCCAGTCCGGTGCGCGCGGCCCGCAGGCTCGGCGTGCCCCGCACCGTGAAGCGGACCGTGCGAGCCCTCCCCGGCGTGCACTGGTAACCGCCGGCGATAGCATGGCCGCATGCCCGCGGTCTTCGCCGATCTGGATACCGGCGTCGACGACGCCATGGCCTTGATGTACCTGCTCGCCAGCGCGGAGGTGGATCTGGTCGGCATCGCCTCGACCGCCGGAAACGTTTCCGCACACCAGGTTTGCCGCAACAACCGGGCACTGTTGGAGCTCTGCGGACGCCCGGAGATCCCGGTGTCGTTGGGCAGCGAACAGCCGTTGAGCATCCCGCTTCGCACCGCCGAGGACACCCACGGCCCCGCCGGCCTCGGCTACGCCGAACTCGCCGACCCGACCGCCGCACCGACCGCCCATGACGCCGCGCAGGCCTGGATCCGGGCGGCCCGCGCGCATCCCGGCGAACTCGTCGGGCTGGTCACCGGCCCGATGACCAACCTGGCGCTGGCGCTGCGCGCCGACCCGGAGCTGCCGCAGCTGCTGCGTCGCCTGGTCATCATGGGCGGTTCGTTCGATTACCGCGGCAACACCAGCCCGGTGACGGAGTGGAACATCCACGTCGACCCGGAAGCCGCCGCGGAGGTCTTCGCCGCCTTCGGGGAACGCGCCGAACACACCGGGGAGCTGCCGCTGGTGTGTGGGCTGAACATCACCGAAAGCATTGTGCTGACCCCGCAGATCTTGGCCCGGCTGGCGGCCGCCGCCGGCACCGAGGCCGCCACCATGAGTCCCGACGACGACCTCGGGACCCGTTCGGCTGCCGGCAATCCGCTGATCCGGGTGCTCGAGGACGCCATGCGGTTCTACTTCGAGTTTCACCACCGCCAGGGCGAGGGGTATCTGGCACACCTGCACGACCCGTTCGCCGCGGCGGTCGCGCTGGACCCCGCGCTGGTGACGGCGCGGCCGGCCACCATCGACGTCGAGCTGCACGGCACACTCACGCGCGGCATGACGGTCGCCGACATCGCCGGGCACTGGGGCCGGGAGCCCAACGCCGCCATCGTCGTCGGGGGCGCACCGCAGGCCACCCGCCCGCTGGCCGAGGTGTTCTTCGACCGGTTCATCGAACGCGTCGGGGTGTTCCTGCGGCGCTTGAGCTAATCGCTACTCATAGGCACCCTCCACATACCAGCGCCGGCGGCGGTAGCACAGCAGCAGCGCCGGCCCCGGCTCGGTCGCCGAGGCGTCCTCGAGCAGCACCTGGGCGCGCGCGGTCCGGCCGGGCGCCTCCTGATCCCACCAGCGCTCGTCGACCGGCCACGGCCCCGTCCACCAACGCAGTGCCCCGCTGTGGGCGCGATGCCCGGCGGCCAACCGGGCCGGCTCGGAGGAGAACAATCCCCGGGTGGTCACCCGCACCGGATTGCCTTGGGCATCAAGAAGATCCACCGGCTCGTCGAGTAGGACCGCCGGCGCCGGCTCCGGCAGTCGGCCCGGCCATGGCCGATCCGGATCCGCTCTCGGCACCAACTCGTCACCCAGCGGAGTCAACGTGATGCGCTCAGCGGGACCTCGTCCGCCGCTGAGCACCGGCAACTGCACGGCATCGGGGCCGAGCAGGCCCTGCACCCGGACCAGGGCGCGGCGTGCCCGCAGCCGGTCCTCGTCGCCCACCCCACCCCACAACGGCAGCTGCAGCGCTCCGGCGGAGACCAACTCCACCGGGTGCAGCCGCAGCGTCGTGATGGGGCCGGTGGGACGGTCGGCGAGGTGCCTTCGATTCAGCCAGCCGTCCAACTGCCAACGGATGCGGTCGGCGGTGGCGTCCTCGGTCAGCGGCTCGGCGCACCGCCACACCCGGTGCAACTCCTCGCCGGTACTGGTCACCGCCTGGATCGCCAGCCGGGTGCAACCCACGCCGGCGGCTTCCAGGCTGCGGTGCAACTCACCGGCCAAGGTCCGGCCCGCGAAGGCCGCCGCGTCGACCCGATCGATGGGCGGGTCGCAGTCCAGTACCGCGTCGCGTTCGGGCGGCAGCTCACGGCCCGACGGGGCCCGCATCGGCTCGGCCCGGACCATCCGATGGGCCACCACGGCATCCGCGCCGAACCGCGAGGCCACATCGGTGCGGGGCAGCTCGGCAAACCGGCCGAAGGTGCGGATCCCCATCCGCCACAACAGATCCGCCAGCTCGTCGCGGCCGGGGGCGGAAAGGCTCGGCTCGGCCGCCAGCTGCCGGATCGACAGGTCCGACAGGAACTGCGCATCACCGCCCGGGGCGACGATGCGCCCGGCCCGGGCGGCGAACACCGCGGTGGGCAGTTGATCGGCGACACCGATCTGGCATTCGGCTCCCGCCGCGGCCACGGCGTCGATCAGCCGTTCGCCGGCTTCCTGCTCGGAGCCGAAGTACCGCGCGGCTCCGCGCACCGACAGCGCCAGCAGCCCGGGGCGCAGCACCTCGGCGCGCGGGACCAGGTCGTCGACCGCCGCGATCACCCCTTCGAAGAGCCGCGCGTCCCGGCCCGGATCCGCGGCCACCACATGCAATTGCGGGCAGCGGGCCTGCGATTCCCGCCGACGCAGCCCGCGCCGGACCCCGGCCACCCGGGCCGACGACGAACAGGCCACCACCCGGTTGGCCAACGTCACCGCCACCGGGGCCGTTTCCGGCAGCCCCCCGGCCAGCGCGGCGGCCACCGCCGGCCAGTCCATGCACCACAGCGCCAACACCCGCGTGGTCATGTCAACCCGCTCGGGCGCATCGACCCCGGGCGCGCAGGGCCAGCCGGACCTCGCCGACCCGCCCTGCGCCGGACCCACCGGTCAGCTCATAGCCCCGCACCCGGGCGTCCAACCGCACCTGGGCGCCCGGCCAGTCGGACCCGGTGACCAGCAGGGTGCAGCCCTTGTGCCGGGCGCGCGCCATCATGGACCTGGACCGCGTCGGCGCGACCGAGCGCCCGCTCAGATCGAGCACCACCAGATCCATGCCGTCCATCAACACCGTGGCCACCTCGAGCGGGTCGGCGCCGGGGTCGGGGATCACCGCCAACCGGCTCAGGTCCGCCCCCATCTCCACGGCCGCCAGCAGGCTGGCCCGCGGGTCGCCCACGATGGCCGCGTACCCGCCGCCCGCGGTCACCGCGGCGACCATGTTCAGCGGCAGCGAACGCGCGCCCGTCAGCACCCCGACCACCCCGCGCGGCAACCCCCGGGGCAGCAGTCCGGCCAGCGATTCCGGCACCGGCAGCAAAGATTCTGCGGCAGGAGCGGGGCTCCCCGCACCCTGATGGCCGCGCCGGGAGGCGCCGACCTTCCCAGACACCGCAGCAATCTGCCGCCGCAGCTGTTCCACCTGTTCAGAGCGGTTTTCCGGGTACCGGTTCAGGGAAAGCGCCGCTGTCATCGCCCGCCTTTCAGCTCGTCAGGGCTCCGCCGTGTTCGAAAATATGTTCGATAGAGCGAGTAAACACCCACCCACCGACAGCGTCAAGCGAGCGAGACGGCAGAGACGCACGTGACTCCAGTGGCGATCCAGCGCCGAAAGCAGCGGCCGACGACACCGTCCGGGCACGCCGAAATCGCCCGGGATGCCCCGGGCCGACCGGTCGGATCAGCGGGGGCCGGCTACTCCCACTCGATGGTGCCCGGCGGCTTGCTGGTCACATCCAGCACCACCCGGTTGACCTCGGGCACCTCGTTGGTGATCCGGGTCGAGATGCGCTCCAGCACCTCGTAGGGCACCCGCGTCCAGTCGGCCGTCATGGCGTCCTCGCTGGAGACCGGGCGCAGCACCACCGGATGCCCGTAGGTGCGCCCGTCGCCCTGCACCCCCACCGACCGGACATCGGCGAGCAACACCACCGGGCACTGCCAGATCTGGCTGTCCTGACCGGCGGCGGTGAGTTCCTCGCGGGCAATGGAATCCGCGCGCCGCAGCATGTCGAGACGCTCGGCGGTCACCTCGCCGATGATCCTGATGGCCAAGCCGGGCCCCGGGAACGGTTGGCGGGCAACGATTTCCTCGGGCAAGCCCAGCTCCCGGCCGACCGCGCGCACCTCGTCCTTGAACAGCAGTCGCAACGGCTCGACGAGCTTGAACTTCAGGTCGTCGGGCAGCCCGCCGACGTTGTGGTGGCTCTTGATGTTGGCCGCGCCGCTGCCGCCGCCGGACTCCACCACATCGGGATACAGCGTGCCCTGAACCAGAAACTCGGTCTCGTCGGCAGGGTCGTCCTGCACGGCGTCGCGGACCGCGCGCTCGAAGGCCCGGATGAACTCTCGACCGATGATCTTGCGCTTACCCTCCGGATTCGTCACTCCGGAAAGCGCTTCCAGGAAACGGGTTTCGGCGTCGACGGTCACCAACCGCGCACCCGTCGCGGCGACGAAATCACGCTGCACCTGGGTGCGTTCGCCGGCCCGCAGCAGACCGTGGTCGACGAACACACACGTCAAGCGGTCACCGATGGCGCGCTGCACCAGCGCGGCGGCCACCGCGGAGTCGACCCCACCGGAGAGCCCACAGATCGCGTGGCCGTCGCCGATCTGCTCGCGCACCTGCTCGATCAGCGCCTCGGCAATGTTGGCCGCCGTCCACGACGCGTCGATCCCGGCGAACTCATGCAGGAATCGGCCGAGCACCTGCTGGCCGTGCGGGGAATGGAGCACCTCGGGGTGGTACTGCACCCCGGCGAGTCGCCGGGCCCGGTCCTCGAAGGCGGCGACCGGCGCGCCCGCGCTGCTGGCCACCACGCTGAAGCCCGCCGGCGCGGCCGTGACCGCGTCGCCGTGGCTCATCCACACCGGCTGGGTATCCGGCAACCCCGAATGCAGTTCACCGCCAGTCACTTTCAGTTCGGTGCGGCCGTACTCGCTGGTGCCGGTCCGCTCGACGGTGCCGCCCAGCGCCTGCGCCATGGCCTGAAAGCCGTAGCAGATGCCGAACACCGGAACATCCAGGTCGAACAACGCGGGATCGAGGCGGGGTGCGTCCTCGGCGTACACGCTGGCCGGTCCGCCCGAGAGCACGATGGCCCGCGGGTCCTTGGCCTTGATCTCCTCGACCGTGGCGGTGTGCGGGACGACCTCGGAGAACACCCGAGCTTCACGAACCCGCCGGGCGATCAGCTGGGCATACTGCGCGCCGAAATCGACCACGAGGACGGGACGGGGTGAGGGCTGCGAATCCACTGGCTCAGTCTAGTAGCGGTCCATTCCGGAGGCGGCCCACCGTCACCCCGCCGAGTTCACCGGTTCGATCGGCAGCCTGCGCAGGGCACCCGGGGCATCGGCCGGCACCACCGGGTGCCGCGGCGCGATGGGGTCCAGCCGACGGTAGGGCTGCCCTTGAACCGGCCGCAGATCCTGTTCGCCCTTGTTGGGCCACAGCGCCGCGGCGCGTTCGGCCTGCGCGGTGATCGACAGCGACGGGTTCACCCCCAGGTTGGCCGAGATCGCGGCGCCGTCCATGACCGACAGCGTCGGATACCCGTAAACCCGCTGATAGGGGTCGATCACGCCGTGTTCGGGGCCGTCGCCGATGGCCGCCCCGCCCAGGAAGTGCGCCGTGAGCGGGATGTTGAACAGCTCGCCCCAGGTGCCACCGGCGACGCCGTCGATCTTGGCGGCGACCCGGCGGGTGACCTCGTTGCCGGCCGGGATCCAGGTGGGGTTGGGCTCGCCGTGGCCCTGCTTGCTCGAGTAGCGACGGATGCCGAAGGGCCCCTTCTTGGTGAACGTGGTGATCGAGTTGTCCAGGTGTTGCATCACCAACGCGATCAGGGTGCGCTCACTCCAGCGTCGTACGTTGAGCAACCGCAACGTGCCGCGCGGATCCTGGGCAGCGTTGCTGAACAACTGCTTCCAACGCGGCACATCGGTGCCCTGCGGTCCGGGACCGTCGGTCATCAGGGTCTGCAGCAGGCCCATCGCGTTGGAGCCCTTGCCGTAGCGCACCGGTTCGATGTGGGTGTCCGGGGTCGGGTGGATCGACGAGGTGATCGCCACGCCGTGAGTCAGGTCCAGGTCGTCGCCCACCTCCAGGCGCCCCGCCCCGACGATGGATTCCGAGTTGGTCCGGGTCAACACGCCGAGCTGATCGGACAGCTTCGGCAACCGCCCCGTATCCCGCATCTTGAACAGCAGCTTCTGCGTGCCGTAGGTGCCGGCGGCCAGGATCACGTGGGTGGCAGTGAACGTCCGGCGGCGACGCCGCAGCAATCGACCGGTCCCGGTGGTCCGCACCTCCCACACGCCGTCGGGCCGCTGGCCGAAGCCGGTCACCGTCGTCATCGGAAACACCTGCGCCCCCGCGGATTCCGCCAACCCCAGGTAGTTCTTGACCAGGGTGTTCTTGGCTCCGTACCGGCACCCGGTCATGCACGCACCGCATTCGATGCAACCGGTACGTTCCGGGCCGGCGCCGCCGAAGTAGGGGTCGGGCACCCGCTGGCCGGGCGTCTTGGTGCCGTCGGGGCCGAAGAACACGCCGACCGGCGTCGGCACGAAGGTCTCGCCGACGCCCATCTCGTCGGCCACCTCCTTCATGATCCGGTCGGCGTCGGTGAACGTCGGGTTGGTGACGACGCCGAACATCCGCTTGGCCTGCTCGTAGTGCGGCATGAGCTCGGCGCGCCAGTCGGTGATGTGGGCCCACTGCTTGTCGGCGAAGAACGGCTCGGGCGGCACGTAGAGGGTGTTGGCGTAGTTGAGCGAGCCGCCCCCGACGCCGGCGCCCGCCAGGATCATCACGTTGCGCAGCAGGTGGATCCGCTGGATGCCGTAGCAACCCAGCTTCGGTGCCCACAGGAACTTCCGCAGGTTCCACGAGGTCTTGGCGAAGTCGGCGTCGGCGAAGCGCCGGCCCGCTTCCAGCACAGCCACCCGGTAGCCCTTTTCGGTGAGCCGCAGCGCCGAGACGCTGCCCCCGAAGCCCGAGCCAATGATGAGAACGTCGTAATCCGGCTCCATGGGAGCCAGTATGGCTGTACTCGCCGGTAACTTTCCACTGAGTACCCGAGTACGCGCCGAGCGCGGCACCTAGCTCCCGACCGTCAGGCCGACCTTCTGGAACTCCTTGAGGTCGCAGTACCCGGCCTTGGCCATCGAACGCCGCAGGCCACCGACCAGATTCAACGAACCGAACGGGTCGTCGGACGGACCGCTGAGCACCTGATCCAACGACGGCCGCTCGCCGTGCGCGATCTGCAGCAGCGCGCCGCGCGGCAGCGACGGGTGCGCCGCGGCCGCCGGCCAGAACCAGCCGTCGCCCAGCGCCTCCGCGGCCTGGGCCAGCGGTGTTCCGAGCACCACGGCGTCCGCGCCGCAGGCGATCGCCTTGGCCAGCTCACCGGAGGTGTGGATGTCGCCGTCGGCCAGCACGTGCACGTACCGGCCGCCCGTCTCGTCGAGGTACTCGCGGCGCGCGGCCGCGGCATCGGCGATCGCGGTGGCCATCGGCACGCTGATGCCGAGTACCTCGTCGCTCGTGGTGGCGCCGGCCGTCGACCCGTAGCCGACGATCACGCCGGCCGCGCCGGTGCGCATCAGGTGCAGGGCGGTGCGGTGATCGAGCACGCCGCCGGCGACGACGGGCACATCGAGTTCGGAGATGAAGGTCTTGAGGTTCAGCGGTTCACCGTTGGAGGCCACCCGCTCGGCGGAGACGATGGTGCCCTGGATGACCAGCAGGTCGATGCCGGCCGCGACCAGGGTCGGGGTCAGCGCCTGCGCGTTCTGCGGGCTCACCCGGACGGCGGTGGTCACGCCCGCGTCCCGCACCTTCGACACCGCGGCGCCCAGCAGGTCGAGGTCCAACGGCGCCGCGTGCAGCTGCTGCAGCAGGCGCACGGCGGCGGTCGGCTCGGGCTCCTTGGCGGCGGCCTCGACCACCTGCGCGACCTTGGCCTCGACGTCGGCGTGCCGACCGATCAGGCCCTCACCGTTGATGACGCCCAATCCGCCGCGCCGGCCCAGCTCTATCGCGAACTCGACCGACACCAGCGCGTCGGTCGGATGGCTGACCACCGGGATCTCGAACCGGTAGGCATCGAGCTGCCAGGCCGTCGACACGTCCTGGCTCGACCGGGTGCGCCGGGCGGGCACGATATTGATGTCGGCGAGTTCGTAGGTGCGCCGCGCGGTGCGGCCCATGCCGATTTCAACCAAGTCACGCACTGATCAAATCCCCCTAGCGCGCGTAGTAGTTCGGAGCTTCGACGGTCATCGTGATGTCGTGCGGGTGGCTCTCCTTGAGCCCCGCCGGCGTGATCCGCACGAATTGCGCCTGCTGCAACTGTTCGATGCTGGACGCGCCGGTGTAGCCCATCGCGGCCCGCAGGCCGCCGGTGAGCTGATGGATGACCGTCGACAACGGCCCCCGGAACGGCACCCGGCCCTCGATGCCCTCGGGGACCAGCTTGTCCTCGGAGAGCACATCGTCCTGGAAGTAGCGGTCCTTGGAGTAGGACTTGGCCAGCCCGCCGGTGGCGCCGCGGCCCTGCATGGCACCGAGTGACCCCATGCCGCGGTAGCTCTTGAACTGCTTGCCGTTGACGAAGATCAGCTCGCCCGGCGATTCGGCCGTGCCGGCCAGCAGTGAGCCCAGCATGGTCGTCGACGCGCCCGCGGCCAACGCCTTGGCGATGTCGCCCGAGTACTGCAGCCCGCCGTCGGCGATCACCGGCACCCCGGCCGGCCCGCAGACCGCGACGGCCTCCAGGATCGCGGTGATCTGGGGCGCGCCCACGCCGGCGACCACGCGGGTGGTGCAGATCGAGCCGGGACCCACCCCGACCTTGACCGCGTCGGCGCCCGCCTCGACCAGCGCGGCGGCCGCGCTGCGGGTGGCGACGTTGCCGCCGACCACCTCGACCCGGTCCCCCACCTCGGCCTTGAGCTTGCCGACCATCTCCAGCACCATCCGGTTGTGGGCGTGCGCGGTGTCGACGATCAGCACGTCGACGCCGGCGTCGGTGAGCGCCATGGCGCGTTCCCAGGCGTCCTCACCCACGCCGACGGCGGCGCCGACCAGCAGCCGACCGTCGCTGTCCTTGGTGGCGTTGGGATGTTGTTCGGTCTTGACGAAATCCTTGACCGTGATCAGGCCGGTGAGCTTGCCGTTGCCGTCGACGATCGGCAGCTTCTCGATCTTGTGGCGACGCAGCAGGCCCAGCGCCGCGTCGGCGCTGACGCCCTCGCGCGCGGTGATCAGCGGCGTCTTGGTCATCACCTCCGACACCGGCTTGTTCAGGTCGACCTCGAAGCGCATGTCGCGGTTGGTGATGATCCCGACCAGCAGGCCGGCGTCGTCCACCACGGGCAGCCCGGAGATCCGGAACCGCGCGCACATCGCGTCGACCTCGGCCAGCGTGTTCGTCGGCGAGCAGGTGACCGGGTCGGTGACCATGCCCGCCTCGGACCGCTTCACGGTCTCCACCTGACCGGCCTGTTCGGCCAGCGGGAGGTTCCGGTGCAGCACGCCCATGCCGCCGGCCCGGGCCATGGCGATGGCCATCCGGGACTCGGTGACCGTGTCCATCGCGGAGCTGACCAGCGGCACCTTGAGCCGGATCTTGCGGGTCAGCTGGCTGGAGGTGTCCGCCGCGGCGGGAATCACGTCCGAGGCGGCGGGCAGCAGCAGCACGTCATCGAACGTCAAACCCAACATCGCGACCTTGTGCGGATCATCGCCGCCGGTCGGAACCGCGGTGTGCTCGGCGTCGGATACGGGTCGGGATACTGCTTGTGCCATCGGGGCGGCCTCCACTAAGGCATACGGGGCGAGAGTGCCATCCTATCGGCTCACCGCGACGGCGCCGCCCGCCCCGCGGAGGCGGGTATCGCTGGCTTCGCCCAGCACGGCTGCGTAGGGTGGAGGCGTGCGCGACCATCTACCTCCGGGATTGCCGCCAGACCCGTTCGCCGATGACCCCAGTGACCCCTCGGCCGCCTTGGACGACATCGAGCCGGGGCAGCCGCTGGACCCGCAGGAGCGGTCCGCGGTCGAGGCCGACCTCGCCGATCTCGCGGTCTACGAATCGCTGTTGGCGCACAAGGGATTCCGCGGGCTGGTGGTCTGCTGCGACGAGTGCCAGCAGGACCACTACCACGACTGGGACATGCTGCGCGCGAACCTGCTGCAGCTGCTCGTGGACGGCACCGTGCGCCCGCACGAGCCCGCCTACGACCCCGAACCCGACGCGTACGTCACCTGGGACTACTGCCGCGGCTACGCCGACGCCTCGCTGAACGAGGCCGCCTCGGAAAGCGACGGCTACCGCTAACCCCGCAGGTCCGCCCCGCCGGTCGGACTAGCCGACTTCCCCGGTCGGCACGTCGGCGGCGGGCGTCGTCGTGACCGCTTCCTCCACCGCCTCGACGGGCTCCGGCTCGGTCGCCGGGGCCGGCACGGCCTCCTCCGGCCGAGAGCTCTCGATCACCACCGCACTCGTGGGCACCGTGGTCACCGCCGGCTCGGGGGCTTCGGCGACCGGCGGCGCCGACGGTGTCGTACTCGGAGCCGGAGTGCTGGTCGCCCGAGGCGCCGACGAAGGCGTGGGCGTGGGCGACGGAGCCGCCGAGCTGGTCGGCGCCGCGGGCTCCGTGGTGGGCTCGGCCCCCGGTTCGGTGGGCTCGGCCGACGGCCCGGTGGTGGGTTCCACCCCCGGCTCGGCCGGATCGGTCGTCGGCCCCGCGGGCTCGGTGGTGGGATCGGCCGGCCCG
Source organism: Mycolicibacterium sp. MU0050 (assembly GCF_963378085.1). Lineage (GTDB taxonomy): Bacteria > Actinomycetota > Actinomycetes > Mycobacteriales > Mycobacteriaceae > Mycobacterium > Mycobacterium wendilense. The sequence goes on from NZ_OY726395.1 coordinate 3,701,909, forward strand.
GTCGTGGGCTCGGTGGTCTCCCCCGGGACGACGGTGGTCTCCTCGTCCTCGGCCGGCACGGTGCCCGGGTCCGACGGCGCCGTCGTCGTCGGCGCAACGGGGGCCGGCAGCTCCAGCAGCGTGACGCCCGGCGGCGGAGGCACCGCGGGCGCGCCCGGGGTGACGGGCGGCAACGTGGCCTGTGGATCGCGGGTGCCGACCTTGACGCTCAGCTCGTTCCACTGCTGGATCAGGTCGGCCTTGTGTTCGACGTCGCCGACGGTCTGCACCGACGTGCTCACCTGTTCGAGCTTGGCCTGGGCCTGTTCCCAGTCGCCGCGCTCGATCAATTGCTGCACTTCGGCCATCTCCGTCTGGGCCGCCAGGGTCACCCGGTCGTCACGCACCGACGGCGACTCGCCGAACAGCGCGGTGCGCAGCCCGTACATCGAATCACCCGGCTGCGCGCCACCGACCAGCGCGCCGAAGCCGCCGATGGCCAGCACGCCGGCGGCCAGCGAGGCGACCACGGTCAGCGCGCGCCGCGGCCGCGGCTTCGGGGTCTGGGCGGCCAGCCCGTCCTGGATCGCGACGGCGGCCTCGTCCTCGGTGATGAACCGACGGACCGAGGGTCCGCGCACACCGTCGCGCCAGTCCTCGAGCAGAGCGAACAGTTCGGCGTCGGCACGGTCGGCCGGACGCACCCGACGCTGTCCGGCCAGCGCGTCGAGCAACTGATCGGTGCGAGCGATGTCGTCGAGGGATTCGGGTCCCTGACCGGAGCCGGGGCGGAAGTCAGGCATAGTCGTACCCCGACGTCGTGATCTGCGTCTTCAGCTTGGCCAGCGCGCGATGCTGGGCGACCCGGACCGCGCCGGCGGTGCTGCCCACCGCCGCGGCGGTCTCCTCGGCGGACATGCCGACCACCACCCGCAGGATCAGGATCTCGCGCTGCTTCTCGGGCAGCACCTTCAGCAGTTCCTCCATCCGGGCGGCCGAGTCGGCGTTGATCGCCTGCTGCTCGGGCCCCATGTCCGGGGAGTAACGCTCGGGTACCGACTCGGTGGGCTCCGCACGGTTGCGACCCGCCGCGCGGTGCGCGTCGGCCACCTTGTGCGCTGCGATGCCGTACACAAAGGCCAGGAACGGTCGTCCCTGATCCTTGTAGCGCGGCAGCGCCAGCATGGCGGCCATGCACACCTCCTGTGCGACGTCGTCAGCTGAGAGACCGCTGCGCTCCGCGGTTCCCACGCGAGCCCGGCAATACCGGACCACGATGGGGCGGATGGTCTCCAGCACTTCCCGGAGCGCATCACGGTCGCCGGCCACCGCTTCAGCAACGACGGCGTCGAGACGTTCTCCTGGAATTGTCATCGACGGCGATATCTCCAACGTTACGGCCGGACAGATCCCGGCGGCGCGGCACAGCTAAACAATAACGGCCCGGTGGGACCGCCCCACGGTCAACGCGCGCACCATGCGCCTCCGCGCTGCCCGACGACTTCGGCGGCGGTATCCCTGATCAGCCGAATCTGCTCCACCGTATGTACCTCGCTGCCGATCCCCAAAAGCAGGCTCGCGACCGCCCACCGCAACGGGACCAAACCGTGTCGTTCGGTGCGGGCCAGCAGGTCGTCGGTCAGCGTCGTGGCCTCGGGGATGCGCCCGGCGCAGCACAGCGCCGCGGCCAGCACCACGTCGCTCTTGACGCGATGCCGCACCGAGGCCGGGCCGTCGGCGGCCAATGTCACCCCGCAGCGGGCGTGCTGCAGCGCCGCGTCGGGACGGCCCTGCGCCATCGCCAACTCGGCGCTGACCCATTCGATGCGCACCGCGTGCCGGTCGACGGGCGCCCCGGGCGCCTGTTCGGACCGGGCCCGGTCCAGCAGCCGGGCGGCGGCGGCGAATCGGCCGACGCCCAACGCGTCGGCCGCGAGCCCGACCAGCGCGTCCGTCCGTGCCGCCGGGTCGTCGCCGGCCAGCAGGAGCGCCCGGCCGTCCCAACCGCGGGCGAGCCGATGCCACCCGAGCTGGCGCAGCAGGGAGCCCTCGGTGCTGTGCGCCAGGGAGGCCGGCGGGCCGCCGGGCAGCTCGCGGCGCAGGGCGGCCAACTCGGTGCGTGCCGCGGCGTAGCGCCCCTGTCCGCCCAGTGCCACGGCGCGCAGCCAACGCTCTGCGGAGCTCTGGGCCGGCGGCAGTGGGTATCGCCCGGGGGTGTCGCCGAAAGCCGCGGCCCACAGCGGACCGGAGGTGGGGAGGGGAAATGCGTGCGACATCGCCGCGGACGCTATCAATTCACAAGTTAACAGTTGGCGCCCGCCACGTTACGAACATATAAATTGCCCCCGCCTCACAGGTGGACGAGTTTGCCCGTGAGGTGACGGCGACGTGCGGAAATTCAAGATCACCGTGATTCGTCCGCATTCGACGGACACCGCTTGGTAACCGAACCGCACTAAAGGATGAACATGAAGTAAATTCTTACGCTGCGGTTATGCCCCTTACCACAGCCACCGCCTATTGACTCCCTTTCCAAGGGACCCATATTTTGTGAGGGCACTCGAGTTGTCATCGGCGACAGCACTCGGACTTCACCTTCCTTTGCCACAAAGGAACTCGGCGACAAGGGGTTCTCCAATGCCACAGCCGCAGCAACTTCCCGGGCCCAACGCCGATATCTGGGATTGGCAAATGCACGGTTTGTGCCGGGGTGTCGACTCCTCGGTGTTCTTCCACCCGGACGGTGAGCGCGGCCGGGCGCGCGCGCAGCGCGAGATGCGCGCCAAGGAAATGTGCCGCGCGTGCCCGGTGATCGCGCAGTGCCGCTCCCACGCCCTGGCCGTCGGCGAGCCCTACGGGATCTGGGGCGGCTTGTCGGAGGCCGAGCGCGAGTTGTTGCTCAAGCGCGGGATCCGTCGCAGCGCCTGAACCAGCCCAACACCCACCGCCGCGACCACCGCCAGCGCCGCCAACCACGGCAGCAGGTAGCCGAAGAGCAGGAACAGGTCCCCGGCGGCCTCCGTCAGGTTGTCCCAGCCCCGCTTGACCTGCCCGAAGAAACCCTCGTAGCGCTGCGGTGCCGGCCCACCCACCTGCTCGGCGGTGAAGGTGACTGCCACGGTGCTGTAGGCGATTCGATCCCCGAGCGCCGTGCGCTGGGCGCGCAGGCTGTCGAGTTCGGCCTGGCGCTCCGAGAGCGCGTCCTCGGCGCTGATCAGCGCTTCGGGATCGCGCGCATCGCGCATGATCGACAGCAGGCGCTCCACCGAGGTCTGCAGCGCGGTGATCCTCGCGTCGAGGTCGACGCGCTGCGCGGTCACATCCTCGACGCGGGTGTCCAGGTTCTGCACGAATCCGAGCGTCTCGAGTTCCTCGAGCACGTCGTCGAGACGGTCGGCCGGCACCCGCAGCGTCACCGTCGACTGCGCCCGCCCGGCGCCGGAACCGGCGTCGTCGGTGCGGTTGTCGACCCGACCGTCGGCCTCGGTCGCGATGTCGGCGGCCCGATCCGCGGCGTCGGTGGTGTCGGTGACCGTGACCCGCATCGTGGCCGTCTTGACCACATCGCGGTGGGCCTCCGGCGCCACCGAGGCGGGCCCGCTCTTCTCCGGCAGCACCGGCGCCGCGGGGGCCTCGGCCATGTCCGCCGCGTCCGGGGCGGTGCCCCGCAAGGCGCCCTGCCCCGCGCACCCCGTCAGGGCGACGATCGCGGCCAGTCCCAGTACCAACACCGACAGCCAACGAGGGGTCATGCGACAACGCTAGATCACCCTCGGGGTGCCGCACCGCGGAAATTCGGTTGGCGACGCCCGATTCGGGCGCCGAGATCCGCGTGCGAGACTGAGCCGGACCACCACACAGCCGATCCATCCTGGGAGGAGTCGCGCAATGACCGATCTGTCCGGCGTCACGGCCGTGGTCACCGGAGGGAACTCCGGGATCGGCCGCGCCATGGCCGTCGGCATCGCCAAAGCAGGTGGCGCGGTGTCGATCTGGTCGCGCAACGCGGATCGCAACGCCGAGGTGGTGGACGAACTACGCGCCCTGGGCGCGACGGCGATGGCCGTGTCGTGCGATGTCGCCGACGAGGCCGCGGTCGCCGACGCAATGCAACAAACCGTCACCGAGTTGGGCCCCCTCGGATGTTTCGTGGCCAACGCCGGGACCGTCGCACCGGCCAGTCAGGTCGTCGACACCACCTTGGAGTCGTGGCGCGCAATCGTGCGCACGAACCTCGACGGCGCCTTCCTGTGCACCCGCGAGGCCGCCCGACGTTTCGTCGAGCAGGGCAACGGAGGCTCCATCATCGTGGTGTCCTCGACCTCCAGCCGCTACGGGGCCGCCGGTCTGGCCTCCTACGCGTCCAGCAAGACCGCCCTGCTCGGGCTGTCCCGAACCTTGGCGGTGGAATTGGCTCGGCACCGGGTGCGCTGCAACACGCTGATCCCGGGGTGGACGCGGACCGGCATCACGACCCATCTGCAAGAGGACGACAGGTTCATGGCGGCCACCACCGCGCGCACGCCCGTGCGGCGTTGGGCCGACCCCGACGAGTATCAGGAAATCGCGGCGTTCCTCGCCGATCCCAAGTTGACGTTCCACACCGGCAACGAAGTGGTGGTCGACGGCGGTTACACCGTCTTCTGAGCCGGCCACCAACCTCGGCTGACCTGCGGCTACCTCGCCAGTTCCCGCAGCACCGAATCCGTTGCGGCCCAATCCATGCACTTATCGGTCACCGACTGCCCGTAGGTCAGCGGCTGAGCCTCGGGCGCCTGGGCCCCACCGACCAGGAAGCTCTCCAACATCACGCCGCTGATCGGGAGCCCATCGCGCACCAGCTGGGCGACCTCGGTCGCCACGCCGGCCTGCCGGAGGTGGTCCTTGCCGGAATTCGCGTGGCTGCAATCGATCACGACCCGCCCGGGCAAGCCCGCCGCCTCCAGCCGAGCCACCGTTTCGGTGACCGCGGCGGCGTCGCAGTTGGGTCCACCGGTACCGCCGCGCAGGATCACGTGGCAGTCCTCGTTGCCCTCGGTGGTCACCACCGCGCCCCGCCCCAGGTCGTCCATGCCGAAGAAAACGTGGGAGGCCCCGGCGGCCTTCGCGCCGTCGACGGCGACCTGGATGTTGCCGTCGGTGCCGTTCTTGAACCCGACCGGCATCGACAACCCGGACGCCAGCTGCCGGTGCACCTGGGATTCGGTGGTGCGGGCGCCGATCGCCCCCCACGCGACCGCGTCGGCGATGTACTGCGGGCTGGTCGGCTCCAGGAACTCGCAGCCCACCGGCAGCCCGATGTCGATGACATCGAGCAGCAGCTGACGGGCGACGCGCAGGCCGCGGGCGACGTCGAACGTGCCGTCCATGCCCGGGTCGTTGATCAGGCCCTTCCAGCCGACGGTGGTGCGCGGCTTCTCGAAGTACACCCGCATCACGATCTTGAGTCGGTCACCGAGTTCGGCGGCGATCTTGGCGAGGCGGCTGGCGTACTCCAGCGCGGCCGCCGGATCGTGCACCGAACACGGGCCCACCACCACCAGCAGCCGGTCGTCGCGGCCGGCCAGGATGTCGGCGACCTCGTCGCGGTCGCGGGCCACCCGTTCCGCGCGGCGGGCACCCAGCGGAAGCTCGGTGAGCACCTCATGGGGGCTGGGGATCGCGCTGAAACTCCGGACCCGCCGGTCGGATGTCACCGGTGCGGAGACGGTCTGCGCCACGTTCATCTTCTTCTGAGTGCCTTCCTGATATGGGGCACCTGCGAAATCCCGGCGCCCCTTCAATGACGAAAGGCAGCAACCTGATGGTCACTGCCTGGGCTCCGGGTGGATGCGTGCTTAGTGCTGCGCTTTATCGGCTCCGCCCGGAGCCTGCATAAAGCGCCAATAGCTGGCACACACGCCGATGTTCACGCCGACCAGGTTATACCGCGGCCCCTCCGCCGTCCAAAACGGGGTGCGGGTGTGGCCAGCCCCCGCTGGTCGGGCCGTCGGTGCCCCGGTAACTCGCCGACACTGCGGATCCGTCCGCGACACTCCGCTCCGGCGGACGAATCCGCACGTTCGAGGGGTGGTCAGTGCGGCGCTCGCGACGCCCTGATCGAAAACGCCCCCGACCCAAGGTTGGGTTCACACGGTCGTCGCAACGCTCTCTTATCTGAGAGGTTGCGGCGACCGTGTCGTTTTCGGAGGACTGTGTTCAATTTGGTGATCAGCTAGCAAAGCTCGTCGATGCGGGCGTGCCGGTGCGGGAAGCGGCGGAGTCGTTGGGGGTGTCACGGCAGCGGGCGTATGCCATCTTGAGTGCCACCGGCCGGCCGATGGGCTCGCCGCGTCCGGATGTCACCGGTGTGGATCCTGCGCGGGTGGCAGCGGTATTTGCAGCAACTGGCTCGGTGAATGCGGCGGCCAAAGCTGTCGGAGTGGCGCACTCCACGGCCCGCCGGATGCTTGTGGAGGCGGGCTTGGTCGACCCAGCGCGGCGCACGCGCGGCAAGACCTGCGAGAAAGCACGGTTCTTTGAACTGCTCGAGGAGGGCTGGTCGTCGGCGCGGGCCGCCCGAGAGGCCGGGGTCAATGTGCGCACCGCCCGGGATTGGCGTGCCGGTATCCGCAAGGTTGGCAACACGCGGGTGTATTCCGATGGCACGGTCGTCGATTACGCCAGCGGGACGCGGTACATACAACCGGTGAAATCCACTGCTGCCGAACAGCGTCCTGCATCTGGACAGGCATCCGCCAGTAGGTATTTGCAGCTCGCCGATCGGCTGGTCATCGCCGACGGCCTGACCGCCGGCCTGAGCTACACCGTGATCGCCGACAAGCTCGGTCGGAATAAGTCGACGGTGTCCCGCGAGGTCGCTGCGCACCGTGTCGAGGGCCTCTACCTGCCATATCAAGCCGATGCGGCGGCTGCGGCGGCACGGTCCCGGCCCAAGCAGTCCAAACTGGTCACCAATCAGAGGCTGCGTAAAGAGGTCGAAGAGGGGCTGGCCAAGCGGTGGTCCCCGGAAGAGATTTCGCATCGTCTGGTCAAGGATTTTCCGGACGACGAGAGCATGCGGGTGAGCCACGAAACGATTTATCAATCCCTCTACTTCCAGGCGCGCGGTGGACTGAAAAAGGAAGTGGCCCAGTCACTGCGAAGTGGCCGCACGTGCCGTAAACCGAACCGTAAGCCCGGTGAGCGTTACCAGCGGTTCGTTGATCCGATGCTCATGATCGCCGACCGGCCCGATATCGAGGATCGCGCGGTGCCCGGACACTGGGAAGGCGACCTCATCATGGGTGAACTCAACAAGACCGCGATCGGCACTCTGGTGGAACGCACCACCCGCTACACCATGCTGGTGCACCTGCCCGGGGGCCATGATGCCGAAACGGTTCGTGACGGGCTGATCGCCACCATGACGACCCTGCCAGAGCATCTGCGGGGATCGTTGACCTGGGACCAGGGCGCCGAGATGGCCGGGCACAAGGGGTTCTCGATGGCCACCGACATGGCCGTGTACTTCTGTGATCCGGCCAGTCCCTGGCAGCGCGGCACCAACGAAAACACCAACGGCCTGCTTCGTCAGTACTTTCCCAAAGGTACCGACCTCAGCATCTATGGGCCTGAGGACCTCGAACACGTCGCCCAGCAACTCAACGGCCGCCCACGCAAAACGCTCGGCTGGGATACCCCAGCCGAGCGCTTGCGTGATCTACTACAGGCTCAATAACCAGCAGTGTTGCGACGACCCCTAGAAACCGCCAAGCGGGCCGGGGGCGTTCGCGAACCAACTCAGTGCGCGTGGCCGTGATGACCGTGGCTGTGGCCGTGGTCGTCCTCCACCTCGATCGGCTTGTCGACAACAGCCGTCTCGGTGGTCAGCACCATCCGGGCCACCGACGCCGCGTTGAGCACGGCCGAGCGGGTGACCTTGACCGGGTCGATGACCCCATCGGCGGCCAGATCGCCGTACTCCATCGTCGCGGCGTTGAAGCCGTGACCGGCCGGCAGGTCGGCCACCTTGGCCACCACGACGGACCCGTCGACCCCGGCGTTGCTGGCGATCCAGTACAGCGGCGCGGTCAGTGCGGACGAGAAGACGTCCACACCGAGTGCCTGGTCACCGGACAGCGACGCCTTCAGGTCGGCCAGCTTCTTGCGGACCTGGATCAGCGCCGAACCACCGCCGGGCACAACGCCTTCCTCGACGGCAGCCTTGGCCGCGGCGACCGCGTCCTCGACGGCTTCCTTGCGCTTCTTGAGGTCGGTCTCGGTGGCCGCGCCGACCTTGATGACGGCAACGCCGCCGGCCAGCTTGGCGAGCCGCTCCTCGAGCTTCTCGCGATCCCAGTCCGAGTCGCTGGTCTCGATCTCCGAACGCAGCTGTGCCGCACGGGCATCGACGGCTTCCTTGGTGCCGCCACCGTCGACGATCACGGTGTCGTCCTTGCCCACCACGATGCGGCGAGCCGAACCCAGCACCTCGAGGCCGGCCTCGCGCAGGACCAGGCCCACGTCGGGGTTGATGACCTGCGCGCCGGTCACCACGGCGAGGTCCTCCAGGAACGCCTTGCGACGATCACCGAAGAACGGAGCCTTGACCGCAACGGCCTTGAGCGTCTTGCGAATTGCGTTGACCACCAGGGTCGACAGCGGCTCGCCCTCGACGTCCTCAGCCACGATCAGCAGCGGCTTACCGGCCTCGGCGACCTTCTCCAGCAGCGGCAGCAGATCCGGCAGGGAGCTGATCTTGTCGCGGTGCAGCAGCACCAGCGCGTCCTCGAGGACGGCCTCCTGGGTATCGAAATCGGTGACGAAGTAGGCCGACAGGAATCCCTTGTCGAAGCCGACGCCGTCGGTGATCTCGAGCTCGGTGCTCAGGGTCGAGGACTCCTCGACGGACACCACGCCGTCGCCGCCGACCTTGGTCATGGCCTCGCCGACCAGCTCGCCGACCTCGGGGTCCCGCGAGGACACGGTGGCCACCTGGGCGATGGCGTTCTTACCGTCGACCGGGGTGGCCGCGGCCAACAGCGCCTCGGACGCGGCGTCGGCCGCCTTGCCGATGCCCTGGCCCAGCGCCATCGGGTTGGCGCCGGCGGCGATGTTGCGCAGACCGGCCTTGATGATGGCCTGCGCGAGCACGGTGGCGGTGGTGGTGCCGTCACCGGTGACGTCGTTGGTCTTGGTCGCCACCGACTTCACCAGCTGGGCACCGAGGTTCTCGAACGGATCCTCGAGGTCGATGTCGCGGGCGATGGTCACACCGTCGTTGGTGACGGTCGGCCCGCCGAATGACTTGGCCAGCACGACATGTCGGCCGCGGGGGCCCAGCGTGATCTTGACCGCGTCGGCGAGCTTGTCAACGCCGGCCTCCATGGCGCGGCGCGCGGTTTCGTTGAACTCAATCTGCTTGCTCATAAATGTCTTTCCCTAACGGGTCATTCCCACTCGACGCGCACCGCCCCGGACGTCACCCTGTTACGGGGACCTCCGGGGCGGCACACTTTAGATCGCTACTTGGAGACGACGGCCAGCACGTCACGCGCCGACAGGATCAGGTACTCCTCGCCGTTGTACTTGATCTCGGTGCCGCCGTACTTGCTGTAGATGACGACGTCACCCTCCGACACGTCCAGGGGAATCCGCTTCTCGCCATCCTCATCCCAGCGGCCGGGGCCAACTGCGACGACGGTGCCTTCCTGCGGCTTCTCCTTGGCGGTGTCGGGGATGACCAGACCGGATGCGGTCGTGGTCTCGGCCTCGTTGGCCTGAACGAGGATCTTGTCCTCGAGTGGCTTGATGTTCACGCTCGCCACGATGGAGCCCCTTCACTCATGTTTCACTCTGATGTGTGGACGGCATTCGTGCCTACCTCGCGCCGTCGTCGCGGGTGCCGACTCGAGGTGGTCCGACTGCCGCCTAGCACTCTATACACGAGAGTGCTAGCACTCAAGGGTGGGCCGGTGCCTACGCGCCAAATCGCTGGCGGCGAACACGCAGGCTCGTGGGGTTGTTCACAGTTGGCCCTCCGTCCACAGGTCGGCCCGCTCCCCATGTCGCAGCCACCTCCACGGCAATAAGATCGCACACATGTTCGATGGATCGCTACCGGAGCCGGCGTCGCTGCCCGCCACCGCCGCTGCTGCGCTGGTCGACGCCATCACCGGCTGGTCGACGGCGGCCGCCGCCGCCGACGGCCGTCGGCTCGCCGCGATCGCCGAGTTCGTCACCCGCCGCTGCACCGACGAACACCCCGACTGGGCCTGCGACGACTGGGACGCCACCGCAGCAGAGATCGCCGCCGCCCTCAACATCAGCCACGGCCGCGCCAACAGCCTGATGAACCTGGCCATCACCCTGCGTCAACGCCTCCCCAAGGTCGGCGCGCTCCTGCTGGCGGGCGCCATCACCGCCCGGACCGCCCAGCTGATCTCCGACCGCACCTATCTGGTCTTCGACCCCGAGGCCGTGGCCGCCCTCGACGCCCGCATCGCCGCAGACGCGGTCAGCTGGGGCCCGCTGTCGGAATACAAACTCATCCAGGCCGTCGACGCCCGGGTCCAGCAGATCGATCCCGGCGCAATACGCCAAGCCACTCGCAACGCCCGCAATCGCGACGTCACCTTCGCCGACCCCGACGAGCACACCGGCACCACCGCGATGTGGGGCCGGCTGCTGGCCACCGACGCCGCCCTTCTCGACACCCGGTTGACCGCCATGGCCAACGCCGTGTGCCCCGAGGACCCCCGCACCATCGCGCAGCGCCGGTCCGACGCCCTCGGCGCCCTGGGCGCCAGATCCCAGCACCTCGCCTGCCTGTGCGGCAGCCCGGATTGCCCCGCAGCCACCGACGACGGCCGTGCCACGAGCGTGGTGGTCCATGTCGTCGCTGAGCAGGAGGCCGTGGCGGCGCCCGGCGAACCCGCGGAGCCCAGCCTGCACGGCCTCCACGCCACATCCGAGCCCACGCCGCGCCCGGACCCGGCCGAGCCCACCCGTCCGGCCCCGGCGCTGCTGGTCGAGGGCCGCGGCGGCGTCGTACCCGTCCCACTGCTGACCGACCTCATCGCCCGCGGCGCGAAGGTGCGACCGCTGATCACCCCCACCGAGGCCGAGCCTCGCTACCGGCCCTCGAGCACACTGGCCACTTTCGTCCGCCTGCGCGATCTGACCTGCCGCTTCCCGGGCTGTGACCGCCCGGCCTTCAGAACCGACATCGACCACACCCGGCCCTATCCGCAGGGCCTGACCCATGCCGCCAATCTTGGATGTTACTGCCGAAAACACCACTTGCTCAAGACTTTCTGGCCCGGCTGGACCGACGAGCAACTGCCCGACGGCACCATCGTGTTCACCACGCCGACCGGGCACACCTACCGCTCCAAACCCGGTGCCACGCTGTTGTTCCCCGACTGGCCCGCCACGCCGGCGCCGGCAGAGCCCGCCCGCCCCGGCCCGCCACCGCGCTCGCTGGGCCGCACCCTGCTGATGCCCACCCGCAGCCAGACCCGCGCCAAAGCCCGTCGGCAGCGCATCAAGTCCGAGCGCGCCCTCAACGACGAGGCGGTCGCCGAACGATGTTCCCCGCCGCCGTTCTAGGCCAACGAGCCGGGATCTATCAGCAGGTGATCCGACACGTCGCCGAGCATCTCGATCGCGACGGTCCGGTCGGTGAAGAACCATCCGTCCGCGTCCCGGGCGAAGGTGTCGGCGTACCGCCCGACCACGATGGGCTGCAACGACACCGCCTCGGTCTGCTGGAGCACGCAGAAGGTGGACCGCGCGGTCGCGGCATCCCCGCTCACCTCGACGATCGGGTTGAGCACCAGATGCCGGGTGCGGGGGGTGTTCCCGTGCTCGGGAAACCGGCGGGTGGTTCCGGCGAACAGTTCCGCGATGCGCGCCGGGCCCGCCACGCCCATGAAGGCGCCTCGGCCCAGCAACTGCCCGACTCCGTCGAAGTCGCCGGCATCGACCAGCTCGGCGTAGCGGTAGAGCAACTCGGTGACGGCTAGCCGATCGGCCGGCGCGCCCGTCATGCGACCTGGCTCTGCACCACGGGCAACCCGGGATCGCTGGCCACCCCCAGCGGCGACGACGGCGCGCCCGCGGCCAGCAGATGCGCGGCGAACGAGGCGATCATCGCGCCGTTGTCCGTGCACAGCCGGGGCCGCGGCACGCGCAACGTCAACCCGGCTGCCGCGCAACGCTCTTCGGCGAGCTCACGCAACCGCGAATTGGCCGCCACACCGCCGGCGATGATCAGCGTCGACACCCCCAGATCGGTCGCGGCGCGCACCGCCTTGCGGGTCAGCACGTCGGCGACCGCCTCCTGGAACCCGGCCGCGACATCGGCGGGATTCGCGTCCGGATGAGCCTCCATGTGCCGCGCGACGGCGGTCTTGAGGCCCGAGAAGCTGAACGCGTACGGCGCGTCGCGCGGACCGGTCATCCCACGCGGGAACACGATCGCGTCCCGATCGCCGGTCCGGGCCAGATCGTCGAGTACCTTGCCGCCGGGATAGCCCAGCCCCAGCAGCCGCGCCACCTTGTCGTAGGCCTCCCCCGCCGCGTCGTCCACGGTGGTACCCAACTCGACGATCGGCTCGCCCAGGGACCGCACATGCAGCAGATGGGTGTGCCCGCCCGACACCAGCAGGCCGATGCTCTCCGGCAGCGGGCCGTGGTCGTAGACGTCGGCGGCCAGGTGCCCGCCGAGGTGATTGACCGCGTAGAACGGGACATCCCAGGCCGCCGCGTACGCCTTGGCGGCGGCCACCCCCACCAGCAGCGCCCCGGCCAGGCCGGGGCCGATGGTCGCGGCCACGACGTCGGGCCGCCGCACCCCGGCCGCGGTCAACGCGCGCCGCATCGTCGGGCCCAGCGCCTCGAGGTGCGCCCGAGACGCGATCTCGGGCACCACGCCCCCGAACCGGGAGTGCTCGTCGACGCTGGAGGCCACCTCGTCGGCCAACAGCGTCACCGCGCCGTCGGCGTCGAGCCGGGCGATGCCGACACCGGTTTCGTCGCAGGAACTTTCGATCGCGAGAATGACGGTCATCGTGGCTCCCCCGGTTCCAGTCGCATGGTGTAGGCGTCCGCGCCGCTGCCCGGGTAGTAGCGCTTCCGCACTCCCATTCTGACGAAGCCGGCGCGCTCGTAGAGCCCGATGGCGGCCTCGTTGTCGGTGCGCACCTCCAGGAAGACTACGCCTCCGGCGGCGAAGCCCAGCAGATCATCGAGCAGCCGACGGCCGATCCCGCGGCCCCGCCAGTCCGGATCGACGCCGATGGTGTGGATCTCGTACTCGAACGGGGCACGCCGGCCCAGCCGGGTGATCCCGGCGTAACCGACGAGCCGGCCATCGGCGCGCGCCGCGACGTAGTGGTTGTGCGCGCAGGCCACCGCGTGCCGGAACGCCCGCGCCGGCCACGGGTCGTCCCCGGCGAACAGCTGCGACTCCAGCTGGGCGCACCGTTCGGCGTCGGCGGCGGTCAGCGCGTCGATCACGACGGCCTCCACCTCCCCGGTCATCGCAGGCCCCGCTCGGCGAGGGTCTTGGCGTCGGGCCGGCGCAGATACAGCGGCACCAACGGCTCGGGTTCCCCGTCCCAGTTCGACACGGCCGCAACCAGTGCCGACGGCGCCGGAAACTCCGGCCCGACGACGGGCAGACCGAACTGGGCCGCGTGGTCGGGCGACCCGGCGACCGCGACCACACTGTCGAGTGCGACATCGGCCGGGGCGGCCACCTCCGGGCCGCCCACCCGCACCCCGTCGCGGTAGCGGGCCCAGTACACCTCGCGCCGGCGCGCATCGGTCACCACCAGCACGTCCCCGGAGGTGCACCCACCGATGCCGTCGAGGCTGCACACCCCGTGCACCGGAATTCCCAGCGCATGCCCGTAGGCCGCGGCCGTGGCCATCCCGACGCGCAGGCCGGTGAACGGGCCCGGCCCGCAACCGACCACCACCGCCTCCAGGTCACTCATCGGCAACGCGGCATCACCCAGCGCCCCAAGGACATTCGGCGTCAAACACTCGGCGTGCGCACGCGGGTCCCGGGTCACCCGCTCGGCCAGCAGCTCCGCGGCCGACCCCGTGCGCCGGACGATAGCGGCGATGACGGCCGGGGTCGCGGTGTCGATCACCAAAACGTTGGTCACGGGCCACTCCAGGTCCACGTCGCGGTACGCACCTCGGACTCGGCGGCGCGGTCCAGCCGGATGTCGAGATGCCGGTCCGACAGCCGCTCGGCGAGGCCCTCACCCCACTCCACCACCACCACGGCGTCATCGAGGTCGGTGTCGAGGTCCAGCGAGTCCAGCTCGCCCAGCAGATCGGCCGCGGCGTGATCGAGCAGCCGGTAGACGTCCACGTGTACCATCGCCGGGGCGCCGGCCCGACGCGCCCGGTGCAGCCGGGCCAGCACGAAGGTCGGCGAGGTTACCGGCCCGTCGACATCCATCGCCGCGGCAATCCCCTTGGTCAGGACGGTCTTTCCCGCCCCCAGCGGGCCCGAGAGCACCACGACGTCCCCGGCCCGCAACTGTGCGCCCAGGCTCACCCCGAGCGCCATCGTGTCCTCGGCGGTGGCCAGCGTGGCCGCGCCCGATGCCAGCCGATTTTGATCAACCACGGGAGCGCGCCCGATCACGCAACCGGCGGGTCAGCGCCACCAGCTTGTTCGGGCCGGCCCGGTGGACCAACCGCGCCAGGGCATCGTTGATCACCGCCGGCTCCTCCAGTTGCACCAGATGACCCGCATCGCCGATCACCAACAGCTCCGACTTGGGCAGCGCCGCGGCCATTTCCGCGGAATGCTCCGGAGTGGTCAGCACGTCACCCGAGCCGCACGCCACCAGGGTGGGCAGCGCGGCCAGCGTGGTCAGACCGTCGGCCTCGTCGTGGGTGCCCAGCGCGTGCAGGAATCCGACCATGGTCTTCACCGGGGTGTCGTGGATCATCTGCTCGGTGTAGTTGGCGACCGTCGGGCTGATCTCGTCGTCACCGAACGAGGCCGCCTGCAGGATCGGAGCCAGCACCGTGCGCACCGCGCCACGGCCGCGGTGCAGCAGGTTGGGGGCGTAACGGGTGGCGAACCGGGCCATCTCCAGGGCCGGATTCTGCAGGATCTCGCCGATGGGTGAGCGCGAAAGCCCCTCCGCGGCAGAGGAAATCAAGGCAGCCCCGACAATGTGGGCACCGTACTGCTGCGGGAACTGCCGAGCGTGCGACAGCACGGTCATGCCGCCCATCGAATGCCCGATCAGGACCACCGGCCCGGTGGGCGCCAGCAGGGTCAGCACGGTCTCGAGGTCGCGGCCCAGCTGCTCCACGGTGTAGGTCCGGTACGAGGCGATACCGGATCGGCCGTGGCCGCGCTGGTCGTAGAACACCATCCGGACCTGATCCCCCCACAACGGGGCCAGATCGCGACGCTGGAAATAGAAGGAGCCCATGCCCATACAGAAGCCGTGCACGAACACCACCGTCATCGGCGCGTCGGCGGGGCCCACCTCGCGTACCGCGAGATCGACGCCGTCCGGGGTGGTGACCACGCTGCTGCGATCGGTGTCGAAGAGGCTGAAATCCTCACCGGCGTAGGGGTCTTCGCGACGGGTTCGCCGGGTCAGGGAGCGTGCCGTCGACACCCCGGCCACGGTCCCCACCGTGCCGAGGCCGGCCGCGCCCGCCAGCCACCGCCGGGCGCTCACGGCGCACCGGTCCCGGTGTAGACGCGGGTGACCCGGGCCCGCGGGCTGGTCACCACCTCGTAGTGGATGGTGTCGAGCAACTCGGCCCAGTCCGCGGCGGTCAACTCCCCCGAATGACCCGGACCGAACAGGACCGCCGTGTCGCCCTCGACGACGTCGGAGGGCCCGGGACCCAGGTCGACGACGAACTGGTCCATGCAGATCCGCCCGACACTCGGGCGGCGACGACCGCGGATCGCCACGTCGACCCGGCCGCCCAGCGAGCGGAAGATGCCGTCGGCGTAGCCCAGGGGAATCAGCGCGACGGTGGTGTCCCGGTCGGCGACCCAGGTGTGGCCGTAGGACACCCCGGCGCCGCGGCGCACAGCCTTGACCATGGCCACCGGGGCGGTCAGCGTCATCGCCGGGATCAGGCCGGGGTCGCCGTGCTGCGGCACCGGGTTCAGACCGTAGGCCGCGATGCCGGGCCGCACCATGTCGAAGGCGAGGTCGGGGCGGGTCAGGGTGGCCGGCGAGTTGGCCAGGTGCGCCACCTCGAAGGTCACGCCGCTGCGGCGCGCGGCCGCAATCAGCTCGGTGAAGCACTTGGCCTGCAGGTCGTTGGTGGGATGTGCGGGCTCGTCGGCGCACGCCAGGTGGGACATGATCCCGCGGGCGCGCACCGCCCCCTCGGCCACCGCACGCCCCAGCGCGGCGACCAAATCGGGGAAGTCCGCGGCCGCGACGCCGTTGCGGTTCAGTCCGGTGTCGACCTTGACCGTCACCGCGGCGCTGGTGCCGGTCTGCCGCGCGGCGGCCAGCACCTCCTCGAGTTGGCGCAGCGAGGACACCCCGAGTTGCACGTCGGCACGCAGCGCGGGGGCGAAATCGGTGCCCGGTGGGTGCAGCCACGCCAGGACCGGGGCTGTGATCCCCGACGCACGCAGCTCCAGGGCCTCCTCGACGGTGGCCACGCCGAGTTCGGCGGCGCCGGCCGCCAGCGCGGCGCGCGCCACCGGGGCGGCGCCGTGTCCGTACCCGTCCGCCTTGACGACGACCATGACCTGCGCCGATGGCGCACATTCGCGCAGCGCGGCGACGTTGTGCGCGATGGCGCCCAGGTCGACGATGGCAGCCGGTCGGTTCATGTTGTGATCACCGCGCTCGATTGTCCCAGGCGAGCGGTCAGTGAGCGAAATGCTCCTCGTCGGAGAAGCCGCCGACGCCGACCTTTTCCAGCTTGGCCAGCACCTCGACCAGGTCGTCGCGCAGCGCCCGCGCCAGGTTCGCCGAGAACCCCTCCCGCACCACGACGCGCAACACGGCGACGTCGGCGGCGTTGTCGGGCATCGTGTAGGCCGGAACCTGCCAGCCGTAGCCGCGGAGCAACGCCGAGATGTCGTACACGGTGTATTTGGTGCCCGGTTTCAGCTTGAACGACAGCACCGGGATGGCCGACCCGTCGGAGATCACCTCGAACTCCGGTAGGGCGGCGATTTCGGCGGACAGCCACCGCGCCGTGTCGGACAGGGTGCGCATGACCTCGGTGAAGCCGGCACGGCCCAGCCGCAGGAAGTTGTAGTACTGGCCCACCACCTGGTTGCCCGACCGGGAGAAGTTCAAGGTGAACGTCGGCATGTCCCCGCCGAGATAGTTGACCCGGAACACCAGCTCCTCCGGCAGATGCTCGGCGTTGCGCCACACCACGAACCCGATGCCCGGGTAGGTCAGGCCGTACTTGTGGCCGCTGACGTTGATCGACACCACCCGCGGCAACCGGAAGTCCCACACCAGGTCCGGGTGCAGGAACGGCACCACGAACCCGCCGCTGGCGGCGTCGACGTGCACCGGGACGTCCGGACCCTGCTTGGCAGCCAGCTCGTCGAGCGCTGCGCAGATCTCGGCGACGGGCTCCAGCTCGCCGGTGTAAGTGGTCCCCAGGATGGCGACCACCCCGATGGTGTCCTCGTCGACCGCGGCGGTCACCTGCTCCGGGGTGATCACGTAGCGCCCGTCCTCCATCGGCAGGTAGCGCGCCTCGACGTCGAAGTAGCGGCAGAACTTCTCCCACACCACCTGCACGTTGGAACCCATCACCAGATTGGGGGTACGGGTCTTCCAGCCGGTCTTGGGGTTGTCGCCCACCTGTTGGCGCCAGCGCCACTTCATCGCCAGCCCGGCCAGCATGACGGCCTCGCTGGAGCCCACCGTGGACACCCCGATGGCCGTCGACGGGTCGTCGTCGCGCAGGCCCTCGGCGTGGAACAGGTCGGCGACCATGCACACGCAGCGCTGCTCGATGGCCGCGGTCACCGGGTACTCGTCCTTGTCGATCATGTTCTTGTCGAACGTCTCGGCCATGAGCTCGCCGGCCTCGGGGTCCATCCAGGTGGTGACGAAGGTGGCGAGGTTCAGCCGGGAGCTGCCATCGAGCATCAGCTCGTCGTGGATGAACCGGTAGGCCTGATCGGGGGCCATCGACTCGTCGGGCAACCGCAGCGCCGGGACCGGGGAAACCGACAGCCGGCCGGTGTAGGCGGGTTCCAGGGACGAGGAGCGGGACACGTTGGGCATGTGGTCCTTTCTAGAGGATGCGGGCCAGGGCTGCGCGGATATGGGACAGGATGCGCGCGGCCGAGGTCGGCGCGGGCGCGGGGCCGGGGTCGGCGGCCGACAGCGCGGCCGCGCGGGTGTGCACGAATGCTGCTGCGGCAGCGGCCTCCACCGGCGGCAGGCCGGCGGCGAGTAGCGCGCCGATGATGCCGGAGAGCACATCGCCGGATCCGGCCGTGGCCGCCCAGGATCCGCCGGCCGGGTTGAGATACACCGGACCGTCCGGCGCCGCGATGACGGTGACGTGGCCCTTCAGCAGGACGACGGCGCCCAGTTCGGCGGCCAGCGTGCGCGCCGCGGACACCCGGTCGTCGCCCAGGGGGCGCCCGGCCAGCCGCTCGAATTCGCCGGCGTGCGGGGTCAGCACGGTCGGCGCGGTGCGCTCGGTCACCAGCTCGGGGTGTTGGGCCAGCAGCGTGAGTCCGTCGGCGTCGACGAGGACGGGCACGTCGGACCGCAGGGCGAAACGCAGGGTCTGCTCGGCGCTCGCGTCGGTGCCCAGCCCGGGGCCGACGACCCAGGCCTGCACCCGGCCGGCCTCGGCCGCCTCCGGCGTGGCGACCACCTCGGGCCAGTGCGAAACCACCTCGGCGGCAGCGCTTCCCGCGTACCGCACCATCCCGGAGTGGGCGGCCACCGCCGCGCCGGCGGACAGGATGGCCGCCCCCGGGTAGCGGTGTGACCCGGCCAGCACGCCGGTCACGCCCTGGGTGTACTTGTCGTCGCGCCGCCCCGGTACGGGCCAGCGGGCCGCGACGTCCTCGGCCTCGAACCCGCGCAGCTCGGCGGCGGGCAACTCCAGGCCGATGTCGACGAGTTCGACGCGCCCGCAATCGGCCAGCGCGTGCACGGGTTTGAGACCACCGAAGGTGACGGTCAGCGCCGCCCGTACCGCCGGTCCCGAGATCGCCCCGGTGTGCACGTCGATGCCGCTGGGGACGTCGACGGCGACCACCGGCGCGTCGGTGCCGGCGAACACCGCGGCCGCGTCGGGCCGCAGCGGGCCGCTGGCGCCGATGCCCACCACGCCGTCGAGCACCAGATCGGTTGCCGGGGAGACGGTTTGCACCACCCGCCCGCCGGCGGAACGAAACGCCGTCAGCGCGGCCCGGTGGGCGCGCTCCGGATTCAGCAGCACCGCGTCGGCGGCCGCGCCCCGGCGCCGCAGGAAGGTCGCGGCCCACAGGGCGTCACCGCCGTTGTCGCCGGAACCGACGACGGCACAGACCCGACGCCCGAAGATCCCGCCGGTGCGCGCGCTGAGTTCGCGGGCGACCGCGACGGCCAGACCGTAGGCGGCGCGCCGCATGAGCGCGCCCTCGGGCAGCGCGGCGAGCAGGGGTGCTTCGGCGGCGCGGATCGCGTCGGCGGTGAAGTAGTACCGCATCGGACACACGTTACATCGATGGACGGCACCCGGGGCCGGGCGGAAATTGGTGCTCCACCAACCGACGTCCAAGCGCTGAGTCGCCTCACCGGCGCGCGTCTGCCTCGTTCCAGAACAGCGCGGCGCGGGCCGCGATCTCATCGGGATACTCACCGTTGACGGCGTGGGAGGCCTGCGGCCACAGCTCGATCTGACCCAACGGCAAGAGCTTCCGGGCGTTGGCAGCGGCACGCCGCGCGTCGAGCATCACGCTGCGGCCGGCGATGAAGGCCAGCACCGGGACGGCCAGTCCGCGCAGCTGGTCGTCGGAGATCTGGCGCGGCATCGGCGTGCGCAGCACGAAGTCCCGCGCTCCCGCCGCAATCAGGGATGCCACCGGCTCGCTCTCCTCGAGGTCGGCACCGCCGGAGATCCAGCGCAATGCCCGGCGGCGCAGCGCCTCGGGCATGCGCGGCAGCACCATCGCCGCCGAGGCCACGATCGTCCTGATCGGCAGCCGGTCGAACGTCAGCACCGCATCCAGCAGGGTCGCCGACGCGATCCGGCCGGGGCGGTGCACCGCGGTGTTGGTCGCCGTCCAGCCTCCGATCGACACTCCGAGCAGGTGAACGCGATCCAGCCCGAGGCCGGAAACGGCCTCATCGAGCCATTGCGCGTGGTCCTCGGCCCCGGTGAGGCGCCGTCGCTGCACCGAGAGCCCCGCCTCGCCCAGCAGGTCGACGGCATACACGGTGCGGTGGGCGAGCAACGGCGAAAGGTTGGCGGCGTACATCGGTGCGGACGCGTTGCGCCCCGGCAACAACAACACCGGGGTGCGGTCGGGCCCGCCGAATCGGTAAGCGCGCACGGTGCCGAACGTCGTCGCGACGTCGTGGGACGTGAACGGCGGCAGTTGCGCCATCCCCGCCCGGTAGACGGCCAGGAACCGCTCGAACGCCGCCGCGCTGCGGAAGTGGCCGACCTCGCGGTCAGCGCCGATGTTGACGGCGGGCACCGCGAACTCGGAAGGCACTTATTCGACTGTGACCGACTTGGCCAGGTTGCGGGGCTTGTCCACGTCGTACCCGCGGGCCTGGGCCACCGCGGCGGCGAACACCTGCAGCGGGATGGTCGACAGTAACGGCTGGAAAAGCGTTGACACCGCGGGCATTTCGATCAGGTGATCGGCGTAGGGCCGCACCGTCTCGTCGCCCTCCTCGGCGATCACCACGGTCACTGCGCCGCGGGCCTGGATCTCCCGGATGTTCGACAGCAGCTTGGAGTGCAGCATCGCCGTGCCCTTCGGGGAGGGCATCACCACGATCACCGGCAGCCCGTCCTCGATCAGCGCGATCGGGCCGTGCTTGAGCTCGCCGGCGGCGAAGCCCTCGGCATGCATGTAGGCCAGCTCCTTGAGCTTCAGCGCGCCTTCGAGGGCCACCGGGTAGCCGACGTGGCGGCCGAGGAACAGCACGGTGGGCGAGTCGGCGAAGCGGCCGGCGATGTCGGCCACCGCGTCCATCCGGGTGAGCACCTCGGCGACCAGGGCGGGCATGGCCTCCAGCTCGTGATATTCGCGGGCCACCTCGTCGGTGTACTTGGTGCCGCGGGCCTGCGCCAGCGCCAGCCCGACGAGGTAGTTCGCGGCGATCTGCGCCAGGAATGTCTTGGTGGATGCGACGCCGATCTCCGGGCCGGCCCGGGTGTAGAGCACCGCGTCGCATTCCCGCGGGATCTGGCTGCCGTTGGTGTTGCAGATGGCCAACACCTTGGCCTTCTGGTCCTTGGCGTGCCGCACCGCCTCCAGCGTGTCCGCGGTCTCGCCGGACTGCGAGATGGCGATCACCAGCGTGCTGCGGTCCAGGACCGGGTCGCGGTAGCGGAACTCGCTGGCCAGCTCCACCTCCACCGGCAGCCGGGTCCAGTGCTCGATGGCGTACTTGGCCAGCATCCCGGAGTGGTAGGCGGTGCCGCAGGCGACGATGAAGACCTTGTCGACCTCGCGCAGTTCCTGATCGCTCATCCGCTGCTCGTCGAGCACGATGCGGCCGTCGACGAAGTGGCCCAGCAGGGTGTCGGCCACCGCCTGCGGCTGTTCGGCGATCTCCTTGAGCATGAAGTACTCGTAGCCGCCCTTCTCGGCGGCCGACAGATCCCAGTCGATCCGGAACTCGCGGGCGTTCGCGGCGTCGTCGTTGCCCGCGAAATCCGTGATCCGGTAGCCGTCGGCGGTGATCACGACGGCCTGGTCCTGGCCGAGTTCCACGGCGTTGCGGGTGTGCTCGATGAACGCGGCGACGTCGGAGCCGACGAACATCTCCCCGTCGCCGATGCCCACGACCAGCGGCGTCGACCGGCGCGCGGCCACGATGGTGCCGGGCTCGTCGGCGTGCGCGAACACCAGCGTGAAGTGCCCTTCGAGCCGGCCCAGCACGGCGAACACCGAGCCCACGAAGTCGCCGGCGGTGGCACCGTCCTTGTAGGCCCGGGACACCAGGTGCACGGCGACCTCGGTGTCGGTGTCGCTGGCGAACTCCACGCCGTCGGCTTCCAACTCCTCGCGCAGCCCGGCGAAGTTCTCGATGATGCCGTTGTGGACGACGGCGAGCTTGCCGGCGGCGTCGCGGTGCGGGTGGGCGTTGCGGTCGGTGGGCCGGCCGTGGGTCGCCCAGCGGGTGTGCCCCATCCCGGTGGCGCCGGTCAGGGCCTCGGCGTCGGTCTCGGCCAGGGCCTGCTCGAGGTTGGCCAGCCGCCCGGCCCGACGCTGCACGGTCATCTGACCGCTGCCGTCCAGCAGCGCCACGCCCGCGGAGTCATAACCTCGGTATTCCATCCGGCGCAGCGCGTCGACCACGATCTCCCGGGCAGGACGATGCCCGACATAACCGACGATTCCGCACATGAGTAATCAGGGTAGTGGAGAGCGCCGCAAGATCCCCTGTCGGCGGATGTGGGTTAACGTCATCGGGTGGCCAGTATCAAGAAGCTCGTGTCGAAACTGAGCCGGCGTGGTCCGCACCGCGTTCTGCGCGGTGACCTGGCCTTTGCCGGCCTGCCCGGGCTGGTTTACACCCCGCAGAGCGGGTTCAATCTGCCGGCGGTGGCCTTCGGGCACGACTGGGTCACAGCAGCCGACCGCTACGCCGGGACCCTGGAGCACCTGGCCTCCTGGGGGATCGTGGCCGCCGCACCCGACACCGAGCGCGGCCTGGCCCCCTCGGTGCTGAACCTCGGCTTCGACCTGGGCACCACCCTCGACATCGTCACCGGTGTGCGCCTCGGGCCGGGGCAGATCAGCGTGCATCCGGGCAAGCTCGGCCTGGTCGGCCACGGCTTCGGCGCGGCGGCGGCGATCTTCGCGGCCGCCGGTCTGGCCGGCTCCCCCGCACCCCCGCGGACCGTCGCGGCGATCTTCCCGTCGGTCACCAAGCCCGACGCCACCGAGCCCGCGGCCGGCCTGCGGGTACCCGGGGTGGTGTTCACCGCGCCGCGCGACGGCACGGACCTCCGGTCCAACGCGGTGGAGTTGGCGCGGGCCTGGCCCAACTCCGCACTGCACATCGTCAGTAAGGCCGAATCCACGGGCCTGGCCGAGGGGCGCACGTTGGCGAAGTTCGTCGGCGCCGGCGGCTCGGATCGCGGCACCCAGAAATCGGTGCGGGCGCTGCTCACCGGGTTCCTGTTGTTCGCGCTCACCGGCGACAAGACCTACCGGGAGTTCGCCGACCCGGAGACCCTGCTGCCCGGCACCGACGAGTTGCCGGCGGAGTTGGTCCCGGCCTCGGCCGAGGAGCGGGTGGTGGCCCTACTGCGGGTCTGAGCCGGCCGGGATCAGCATGGACTCCCAGGTCCGGGGTTCGCCGTCCGGCGCGAGGTTCTGCTGGGTGTAGATCTTTCCGTGGCGCCGCCGCCGCGGGCTGCTGGAAAGCCCGCGCAGCTCCTGGGAACGCCAGTACGGACAGTTCGTCCGCGAACTGGAGTGGGTGACCGGCGAATTGCAGCGCGATCTGCCCCTCGAATCAGTGTCGGAGCTCGTCTCCGACGCCATCGCCGGACGGTTGCGCCACTGGCTTCGGTTCCTGCTTCCGGCCTTCAACGCCGTGAAGATCGTTCCGAAGCGTTGGTATGCGCCGGTGATGGACATGGGCGTGAGCATGTCGACGTTCCTGGTCGGCCCGATACATCGGACCGGCGAAGAGCCCGACGGCACCCTCGTGTACGAGATCCCGGAATGCGCCATGCATGTGGTGGCCAAAACCAGCCCCACCCAGGACAATTCGTGCCTGATGGGCTGTAAGGCCAGTTGCGAGAAGGTATTTCACGCCCAGGGCCCGATGCCGCTCGAGTTCGATCCACACCTGCCCGAGCTTTCCTGCACCCTGCGGGTACGCAGGGCATGATGATCAACAAGAGGATTGGAGTGACCCAATGAGCAGTCCCGGTGTCGACGGCGGCAGCATCAAGGCCTACACCCCGCTTTACGACGAGTACGACTACACCATCGACGAGGTCAGCGGCACGCTGCCCGCGGAGCTGCGCGGCACCGTCTACCGCAACGGGCCGGGCAAGATGGAGGCCGGCGGCACCAAGCTCGGCCACCTCTTCGACGGCGACGGCATGCTGTCGATGTTCTCGATATCCGATGGCGCGGTGCACTTCCGCAACCGGTTCGTCCAGACCAAGCACTACCAGAAGTCGATCATCTCCGACGCGGCCCCCTACCGCGCGCTAGGCACCATGCGGCCGGGCGGTGTGCTGGCCAACGCGCTGCGGTTCCCGGCCAACGTCGCCAACACCGGCGTGGTGATGCACGCCGGTAAACTGCTCGCGCTGTGGGAGGGCGGGCGGCCCACCCAGGTGGATCCCGACACCCTGCGCACCAAGGGCGAGTACGACTTCGACGGCGAGCTCAAATGGCTCGGCGCCTTCTCCGCACATCCCAAGTGGGACTGGGACACCGGTGAGATGTTCAACTTCGGCATGGCGATGGCACCGGTGCCGAAGCTGATCTGCTACCGGGTGGACCGGGCCGGGAAGATGAAGCGGCTCGGCAGCGTGCGGCTGCCCGGCCCGATGTTCAACCACGACGTGGGCCTGACCAAGCGGTACCTGGTGTTCGTCATCCCACCGCTGGTGTTCCCGCTGAAGAAGTTCTTCGGGGCGGCATTGGGGTTGAACAACTACATCGACGCCATCGAACACGACGCCTCACTGGGCACGATGATCGCGCTGGTCCCGCGTGACGGCGGCAAAACCCGGATCATCCACACCGATCCACTACTGCACCTGCATCTGTCGAACTCCTACGACGACGGTGACGACGTTGTGGTCGATCTGCTCAACTATCACGCCACCTGGGAACAGCTCAACGGCCAGCTGTCGTCCGTCGAGGATCTACTGGAGACCTCGACGATGCCGTACGGCGGGGTACCGACCCGGCTTCGCATCTCGCCGGCGGGGTCGGTGCGCATCGAGGAGTTCTCCCATCTGCAGGGCGAGTTCCCGATGTACAACGTGAAGTACATGGCCCGGCCCAACCGTTACACCTACTTCTCGGCCGGCCTCGACGGCAACGTCTAGCCCAACGGGCTGGTCAAGGTCGACAACGAGACCGGCAAGGAAACCGTCTACCGGTTCCCGGCCGGCTTCTTGCCGCACGAGGTGGTGTTCGCCGAGCGCCCGGGTGCCACCGCCGAAGATGATGACTGGCTGTTGGGACCGGTCCTGGACGGCGAGGCCAACGTCGCCAACCTGTCGGTTTTCAACGCCCAGGACATCGAGGCCGGACCGGTGTACACCGGCACCCTGAAGCATCATCTGCCGCTGACTTTTCACGGCTGCTACACACCGCGGGTCGCCCAGCCGCCGCTGACCGCTGCTACCCGGTGATCGCCTGGAACTCCGGGGCAATCAGATCCCGGATCTGTGCCCACGGAACGGTGATCACGGCCAGGCCCCGACCGAACTGCCAGTCCGGAAAGTGCAGTTCGATTCCCTCGCCGGTGGGAACCCAGTAGCGATAGTTGGCGTCGACCGGGGCGATCTCGCTGCCGAACTGCCAGACCCCCGGGTTCGACGGCGGGGCGTACACGGTGGGCAGAATCTTGGCGGTCTGCTCGGATAGCCGGGTGAGCCCGGCCATTTTGTCGACAAATAGATTATCCCAGTCGATTAGAATTCCGCTGCGGCAGTCGAACACCCTGGTCGCCACGCCGTGAAATGGCATATTCGCCAGATTGGAGTTGTATTCGCCGGTGAAGAGCGTCGAAATCGTGACCGGACGCTTCATGATTTTGCCGTCGACATCCAGGGTCCATTCCGTGGTCTTACTGGCGCTCGGTTCGTAGGTGGCCACCTGGCCGCGGGCTTCCGCGTCGATCACCCCGTTGATGGCCTCCGCGATCGCCGGGTTCCCGCCCTCCACCCGTTCGTAGCGAACCGTCCAGTTGCCCAACTGATCTGGACTCACTCCAGTCATGGCGGCGCCGGCCGGGCGGAAACCGTCGCACGGGGCGCCCGGTTCGGCGATCGCGATCCCGGCGCCCGGAACCACGGCGACCGCACCCAGGACCGTGAGCGCGGCGGCAATCGGCAACTTCATGATCTCACTCCCGCCCGGCAAGCTCCGAAAACAATTCTTCAACAGATATTCGGCGACCTTGCCGCTATTGTCTCGGCCTCTCATGGCGACCCTATTTCCATTTCAATATAGCGGCACCGCGCCAATTTGCGTGCCGCAATCTTCGGACCTCGCGGGGGCCGACGACTCCAACCAACTGGTTGGTGATAGAACTGACGGTATGCGCACAGGCATCTTTCTGGGATATGCGGGCGGGTTCCGCGAGGCAGCCGAGCAAGTGGTGGAGTTCGAGAAGCTCGGCGTCGACATCGCACTGGTGCCTGAGGCCTACTCCTTCGACGCCATCAGCCAGCTCGGCTACCTGGCCGCCAAGACCTCCACCATCGAGCTCGGGTCGGGCGTGGTGCCCATCTACACTCGGACGCCGTCGCTGCTGGCGATGTCCGCGGCCGGCGTCGACTACGTCTCCGATGGCCGGTTCCGGCTGGGCATCGGCACCTCCGGCCCGCAGGTGGTGGAGGGCTTCCACGGCGTGCCGTTCGACGCACCGATGGGCCGCACCCGGGAGGTCGTGGAGATCTGCCGACAGGTGTGGCGCCGCGAGAAGGTGACCTACGACGGCCGCTACTACCAGCTGCCGCTGCCGGCCGACCGCGGCACCGGTCTGGGCAAACCGCTGCAGCTGATCAACCATCCTGTCCGCGAACGCATTCCGATCACCATCGCCGCGCTGGGACCGCAGAACGTCCAGCTGACCGCCGAGATCGCCGAGGGCTGGCAGCCGGTGTTCTACCTGCCGGAGAAGGCCGACGAGATCTGGGGCGACGCGCTGCGCGCGGGATTCGCCAAGCGCGACCCTGCCCTCGGCGACCTGGACGTCATGGTCTCGGCCAGCCTGGCGATCGGCGACGACGTCGAGGAGCGGTTGGCCTGGGCCAAGCCGCAGCTCGCGCTCTACCTCGGCGGCATGGGCGCCCGCGGCAAGAACTTCTACCACAGCCTGGCCACCCGCTACGGCTTCGGCGAGGCCGCCGATCGGATTCAGGATCTGTTCCTGGCGGGCCGCAAGGAAGAGGCGGTCAACGCGGTCCCTGACGAGCTCGTCCGCAGCATCTCGCTGGTGGGCCCGCGCGGCTACGTCAAGGAGCGGATCGCGGCCTTCGCCGAGTCCGGGGTCACCACCTTGCTGGTGCATCCGCTGGGCAACGAGCGCGAATCGGTGCGCTTCGTCGAGGACCTCGTCGCCCTGACCAGCTGATCACTGGCCGACCTGCGGGAGTTCGTCGGCCGCCATCTCGCACGGGGTCACCGCCGATGGGGGCGACGGGACCGGCGCGGCAGCGCCGCAGTCGGGCACCGGGGCGGGCTCCGCGGCCGGGGCACGCGCGGGTGCCGGTGAGTCACTGTCGAGTTCCGTTGTCCCGGCTGTGATCTCGGGCGGGTCCTGTTGTGGTTGCCCCTCCGGCGCGGCGTCGGGACCGGGGTCTTCGGGGGCCTGCTCCTCGGGGGCCTGCTCCTCGGCGGCTTCGTCCTCCCCTTCGGCGTCCTCCCCTTCGGCGTCCTCGTCTTCGGTGACCTCTTCCGGTTCTTCGGGGCCGTCGAGCGTCGGGGGCTCCAGCCCGGGCAGGCCCACCGGCTTCGTCGGCTCGGTCGGCCCTGTCGGCCCCAGCGGCGGGGTGCCCGGGCTGCCCAACAGTCCGTCGAGCGCTTCGCCGACACGGCCCGGTATTGCCGAGGCCGCGCTCAGGTCCGGCGGCGTAAGTGGCGGGACCCCGGCGGGCGGCGTCGCCACCGGCGCCGGGAGGGGCGCGTTGGCCTGGCCGGGCGGGCTCTCGGGGCCCGAGGGCGGCAGCAGCGGGGCGTCGGCCATCCACCCCGGGCTCACCTCCGGCGGCCGGCCCCGCGGGGCCTCCGCCACGAACGCGGGGCCCAGGTCGCCCGGCACCTCGAACCGCGCCGTGGGCCATTCGCCGAGCCGCGCGACGGCCTCGCGGTAGGCGCGTCGGGCGGCGTCGGTGGTGGTCTGCATGTCGCGCAGCCATTCGGCACCGATCGCGGTGTCCACGAACGGCGCCACCTGGTCGGCGACCACGGCCGCGGCCGCCTCGTCGGGCGTGCCCGCCAGCACCCGCTGCGCGGCCGACAGCCACGTCTCGCGGTGTGCCCCCACGCGTTCGGCGAGCGTCGTCGTCGCGGTGACCTTGGCATCCACTGATCGCCAGAGTTCGTCGCGCAACTCGGTGCACGCGGCGGCCGCCGTCAGCAACGAATCGACCAACACCGCCGCCGAATCGCAGTGTCGCCGAAGGAAACCCGCCGCCGCCGCGGCACCGGGGCCGTCCCAGGCCGCGGCCAGCGCCGTGAGCTGGCGCCGGGCCGCCGCCAGGGCGTCGGTGGCCGAATGCGCCGCCGCCTCCAGCGTGGCCCGGTCGGCGTCGAGCCGCTGCAGGTCGAGTCCCCGCTCGGCGCCGTACCAGGTTTCGAGGTCCGCGTGGGATCGCGGCCGGGCGGCCGCAGCGTAGGTTTGGAAGTCGTCGAGCGCCAGGTGTGCGTCGGCCAGCCGGGCCGCGACGTCGTGGTTCCCCGTCATCGCCTCAGCCCAGCCGCGCGGCGGCGCCGCGGTCGGAGTCGGTGTAGCGGGCCGCGCCCGCCCGCAGGGCCACGGCGATCTCGGCGGCCGCACGCGACCAGAGCGCGAGATCGGCGTTGCGCCGTTGCAGTTCGCGGCGTACCGCATCCCCGTCGGCGCCGTGGTCGCGGCCGGCGACCGCGGCCGAGAAGCTCAGCGGCAGCCGCGCCACCCGCCCCACCGTCTCGGCGATCCGTTCGAATTCTTCGGCCACCGTCCGCAGTTCAGCGGCATCGACGCGAACCTCGTGTCGTCCCATGCCTACTAAGACGGCCCCGACCCCGGATCGGTTCCGCCGCGGCGCGAAGAACTACGACTGTTGGCTCACCAGTTCGGCCACCCGGCCGGCCACCAGGCGCGCGGTGTCCTCGTCGGCGGCCTCCACCATGACCCGGACCAACTGTTCGGTCCCGGAGGGGCGCAACAGGATTCGGCCGGTGTCACCGAGTTCGGCCTCGGCCTCGCGGACCGCATCCTGGACTGCCGAAGCCTCCACCGCGGTTTTCTTGTCGGCCACCGCGACGTTGATCAGCACCTGTGGCAGCGAGCGCATGGCCGCCGCGAGCTCGGCCAGGGAACGTCCGGTCTGGGCCATCCGCGACATCAGCCGCAGGCCCGTGACGATCCCGTCGCCGGTGGTGCCGAACGCCGGCAGCACGATGTGTCCGGACTGTTCGCCGCCGAGCGTGAACTCACCGGCGCGCAGTTCCTCGAGCACGTAACGGTCCCCGACGGCGGTGGTGCGCACCGAGATTCCGGCCTCGCGCATCGCCAGATGCAGACCGAGATTGCTCATCACGGTGGTCACCAGCGTGTCGGCGGCCAGTTCGTCGGCCTCCCGCATCGCCAGGGCCAGCACCACCATGATGGCGTCGCCGTCGATCACCGCGCCGGACGCGTCGACCGCCAGACACCGGTCGGCGTCGCCGTCGTGCGCCAGTCCGAGGTCGGCGCCGTGCGCGCGGACCGCGTCGCGGACCGCGTCGAGGTGCGTGGAACCGCAGTTGTCGTTGATGTTGAGGCCGTTGGGCTCGGCGTGGATCGCCACCACCTCCGCACCCGCGGCGCGGTAGGCCTGCGGCGCGGCCGCCGACGCGGCGCCGTGCGCGCAGTCCACCACCACGGTCAGGCCCTCGAGCCGGGTCGTGGCCGCCTTGCTCACGTGCCGCAGGTAGCGGTCGAGGGCGTCCTCGGCGAGGACCGTCCGTCCGATGTCGGCGCCGACCGGGCGGGCGGTGCCTGCTGCGCTGCGCGCCGACGTGTCGCCGCCGACCAGCGCCTCGATCTGGTCCTCGGTGGCGTCGTCGAGTTTGTGGCCGCCGGGGCCGAAGATCTTGATGCCGTTGTCCGGCATGGGGTTGTGCGAGGCGGAGATCATCACGCCGAAATCGGCGTCGTAGGCGCCGGCCAGATAGGCGATCGCCGGGGTGGGCAGCACACCGACCCGAAGGGCGTCGACACCTTCGCTGGTCAGTCCGGCCACGACCGCGGCCTCGAGCATTTCCCCGCTGGCCCGGGGGTCGCGTCCGACCAGCGCGACGCGGCGGCGCGCCGGGCCAGACCGAGCCAGGTGGCGAGCGGCGGCCGAGCCGAGGGCCAGGGCCAGTTCAGGAGTCAGCTCGCGGTTGGCCAGGCCACGAACGCCGTCGGTGCCGAACAGTCGACCCATACAGACAAACCTCCCGGTTTGATGGTCGGTTTCCCACTTTCAGGCGCGAGCGTGCGTGTCCGCGGTGCGACACGCCGCCACAACGGCGGAACGACGCACGCTCGCGACCAGAAAGTGACCTGCTCGCAGTATCAGCGCTTGCTGTACTGAGGAGCCTTACGGGCCTTCTTGAGGCCGTACTTCTTACGCTCGATGGCACGCGGGTCGCGGGTGAGGAAGCCGGCCTTCTTCAGGGCGGGACGGTCCTCGGGGGTCACCAGGATGAGCGCACGGGCGATGGCCAGGCGCAGCGCGCCGGCCTGACCCGAGGGTCCGCCACCGTCGAGGTGGGCGTAGACGTCGAAGCTCTCCAACCGATCCACGGTCACCAGCGGCGCCTTGATCAGCTGCTGGTGCACCTTGTTCGGGAAGTACTCCTCCAGGCTGCGGCCGTCCAGGAAGAACTTGCCGGTACCCGGCACCAGACGCACCCGCACCACGGCCTGCTTGCGGCGGCCGACGGTCTGGATGGGACGGTCGATGTAAACGGGCTCGCGCGGGGCGGCATCCTCGGTGGCGGCCGGGTCGTAGCTCTCCCCGGCGGCCTCGACCGGCGCCTCGGTGGCCACGGGGGCCTCGGTGGTCTCGGTGACTTCTTCGGTCACGTCGGTCTCGCTCACTGGCTCACCTGCTTGATCTCGTATGCGATCGGCTGCTGCGCGGCGTGCGGATGATCCGGGCCCGCGTAGACCTTCAGCTTCTTCTGAATCTGCCGACCCAGCTTGGTGTGCGGCAGCATGCCGAGGATGGCGTTCTCGACCACGCGGGTCGGGTGCTTCTCCATCAGCTGGCCGATGCTGCGCTTACGCAGGCCGCCGGGATAACCCGAGTGCCGGTAAGCGAACTTCTTCTGCAGCTTGTCGCCGCTGATGGCGACCTTGTCGGCGTTGATGACGATGACGAAGTCACCGCCGTCGACATTGGGCGTGAACGTCGGCTTGTGCTTGCCGCGCAGCAGGGTGGCTGCTGCAACGGCAAGGCGGCCGAGCACCACATCCGTGGCGTCGATGACGTACCACTGACGCGTGGTGTCACCCGCCTTGGGCGTGTACGTAGGCACAGCGCTTACCTCTCGGTTATCCGGGCGGGAGGCCCGGGCGGTGGATCCCGGAATGAACCGGGCGCCGGTCAATGTGCAAACTCATGAAGACCGGCGACCGACATTGACCCGGGTTCTGCGCCCCACCGGGGCGGTTGCACACCAACGGGGGAGCTTACCGGTCGACGTCGATGCAGGTCAAAATGCCCCTTCAGGTCGCCTTGCGGCCCCGGTCAGCCTCCCGACAACGCGCCGGCGCCCGCGTCGCCCGGCTCCAGGCCCCCGCGCGACGTGTCCTTGACCTCGATCCCGGAGCGGCCCAGTGCCAGCACCCCGACGAGCAGCCCGGCGGTGATCCGCGCGGCCTCCACATAGCCGAGCCCGTCCGGCGGATGGATATTGGAGACGCAGTTGCGTTCCGCGTCGGTCCGGCCCGGTCGCGGCCGGTGGGTCAGGTAGATCCCCAGGCTGTCGGCGAAGCTCAGGCCGGGCCGCTCGCCGATGACGACGAGCACGGTGTCGAACCCTGCCCGTTCGCCGATGTGGTCGCCGAGGCCGACGCGCGCCTGAGTCGCGATCACCGGCGGCGCCAGGGTGTACCGGTCGCCCAACTCGGCCGCCAGGGCACCCAGCAACGGCGCGCCGTGCCGGGCCAGCGCCAGCGGCGACAACCCGTCGGCGAGCACGATGCCGACGTCGTGGCGACCCGTCGGCACCGAGGTCGCCGCCGCCGGAAGCCGGCCCAGATCGGGGCGGCGCAGATACTCCGCGCGGGAGGTCGCCCGGCTGGTGACCACGGTGGGCTCGCCGAGACCGCGCTCGCGCACGTCGGTGACCAGTCGGTCGACGTCGAGCGGCAGGTGGACGGCATCGCGCGCGGCGGCATGCGCGGCGGCCAGCTCCAGCACGGCCTGGGTGGACAGCGCCGTGCCCGCCCGGCCCAGGCCGATCCGGGCGCGGGTGCTCTTGCGCAGTTCATCCCAGAACTCTTGGACGGCAACATCTTCGGTGCTCACGCGGGCTCCGTCCCGGGACCGGGCGCGGCCAGGGCCCGCAGCGGGGAGCGCCGCGCGTCGAATGGGGTGAGGCGGCCGGAGTCGTCGAGCATGCCCACGGTCTGCAGCCATGCCTCGAACTCCGGGGCGGGCCGCAGACCGAGCGTCCGCCGCGTCGTCAATGCGTCGTGGAACGACAGGCTCTGATAGCCGAGCATAACGTCGTCGGCGCCGGGCACCGTGATCACGAACGCGACGCCGGCGGCGGCCAGCAACGTCAGCAGGGTGTCCATGTCGTTCTGGTCGGCTTCGGCGTGGTTGGTGTAGCAGACATCCACCCCCATCGGCAGGCCCAGCAGCTTGCCGCAGAAATGATCCTCCAGGCCCGCCCGGATGATCTGCTTGCCGTCATAGAGGTACTCCGGGCCGATGAATCCGACCACGGTGTTGATCAGCAGCGGCTCCAGCTCCCGCGCCACCGCGTACGCGCGGGCCTCCAGGGTCTGCTGGTCCACCGGCTTGCCGTCCACCCCCAGGTGGGCGCCCGCACTGAGCGCCGACCCCTGCCCCGTCTCCAGGTACATGACGTTGTCGCCGACCGTGCCGCGCCGCAGCGACCGCGCCGCCGCGTTGCCCTCCCGCAGCAGCGCGAGGTCCACGCCGAAGGCCCGGTTGGCGCCCTCGGTCCCCGCGACCGACTGGAACACCAGGTCGACGGGCGCGCCCTGTTCGATCAGGCCGATGGTCGTCGTGATGTGCGACAGCACGCAGGACTGCACCGGGATCGCGTAGCGGTCCCGGATGGCGTCGAGCACACCCAGCAGCTCGCGGGTGGCGTGCGGCGAGTCGGTGGCCGGGTTGACGCCGATGACGGCGTCGCCGCAGCCCAGCAGCAGCCCGTCGAGCACCGCGGCCGCGATGCCGCGCGGGTCGTCGGTCGGATGATTGGGTTGCAGGCGGGTGGCCAGGGTTCCGGGCACGCCGATGGTGCTGCGGAACGCCGCGGACACCCGCAGCCCCGCGGCCACGGCGATCAGGTCCTGATTGCGCATCAGCTTCGAGGTCGCCGCCACCATCTCGGGCGTCAGGCCGGGGACCACCGCGGCGATCCGCCGCGCCCCGTCGTCGCGAGAGATGCTGTCCAGCAACCAATCCCGAAACCCGCCGACCGTCAGATGCGAGATGGGCGCGAACGCGTGGCGGTCGTGGCCATCGATGATGAGCCGGGTCACCTCGTCGGTTTCGTACGGCACCACCACGTGGTTCAGAAAGGTGTCCAGAGGCAGGTCGGCGAGCACCCAGGCCGCGGCGGCGCGCTCGGCGTCGTGCTCGGCTGCACACCCGGCCAACTGGTCCCCCGACCGCATCGGGGTGGCCTTGGCCAGGACCTCGACCACGCCGTCGAAGGCGTAGTTGACCCCCGCCACCTGCTGGTGGAACCTCACCTCAGCTCACCTCCGGCGTCGCAGCCGGGCGGATCAGAAGAATCCCTGGGCCTTGTTGCTGTAGCTGACCAGCAGGTTCTTGGTCTGCTGGTAGTGGTCGAGCATCATCCGGTGGTTCTCCCGGCCGATGCCGGACTGCTTGTAGCCGCCGAAGGCGGCGTGCGCGGGGTATTGGTGGTAGCAGTTGGTCCACACCCGGCCGGCCTTGATGTCCCGCCCGGCGCGGTAGGCGGTGTTGCCGTTGCGGCTCCACACACCGGCCCCCAGGCCGTACAGGGTGTCGTTGGCGATCGCGATGGCCTCGTCGTAATCGGAGAACGACGTCACCGCGACGACGGGACCGAAGATCTCCTCCTGAAAGATCCGCATCTTGTTGTTGCCGGTGAAGATGGTCGGCGCCACGTAGTAGCCGCCGCTCAGGGCGCCGCCGAGTTCGGCGCGTTCGCCGCCGGTCAGCACCGCCGCGCCCTCGCTCTTGCCGATCTCGATGTAGGACAGGATCTTCTCCAACTGGTCGTTGGAGGCCTGCGCCCCGATCATGGTCTCGGTGTCCAACGGGTCCCCCTGGCGCACCGCCTTGGTGCGCACGGCGGCCAGCGCCAGGAAGTCGTCGTAGATGTCGGCCTGGATCAGCGAGCGCGACGGGCAGGTGCAGACCTCGCCCTGGTTCAGGGCGAACATCGTGAAGCCCTCGAGCGCCTTGTCCTGATAGTCGTCGGCGGCGGCGAGGACGTCGCTGAAGAAGATGTTGGGGCTCTTGCCGCCCAGCTCCAGCGTCACCGGGATCAGGTTCTGGCTGGCGTACTGCATGATCAGCCGGCCGGTGGTGGTCTCACCGGTGAACGCGATCTTCGCGATCCGGTTGCTCGAGGCCAGCGGCTTGCCCGCCTCCACGCCGAATCCGTTGACCACGTTGACCACACCGTCGGGCAGCAGATCACCGATCAGCGACATCAGGTACAGGATCGAGGCCGGCGTCTGCTCGGCCGGCTTGAGCACCACGGCGTTGCCCGCGGCCAGCGCCGGGGCCAGCTTCCACACCGCCATCAGGATCGGGAAGTTCCACGGGATGATCTGGCCGACGACGCCGAGCGGCTCGTGGAAGTGGTAGGCAACCGTGTCGTCGTCGATCTGCGACAGCGCGCCCTCCTGGGCCCGGATGGCGCCGGCGAAGTACCGGAAATGATCGACGGCCAGCGGGATGTCGGCGTTCAGCGTCTCGCGCACGGGCTTGCCGTTGTCCCAGGATTCGGCGACCGCGATGGTCTCCAGGTTTTCCTCGATGCGGTCCGCGATCCGGTTCAGGATCAGCGCCCGCTCGGCGGGCGAGGTCTTGCCCCAGGCCGGCGCCGCGGCGTGCGCCGCGTCCAGCGCCTTGTCGATGTCGGCCGCCTCGGAGCGCGCCACCTCGCAGAACACCTCGCCGGTGACCGGGGTGGGGTTCTCGAAGTACTTGCCCGCCACCGGCGCCACCCACTGGCCGCCGATGTAGTTGTCGTAGCGGGCCTCGAACGACATCACCGCGCCCTCGGCGCCGGGGTGTGCGTAAACGGTCATGGTGAACCTCCTGGTCGGCGAACGGGGTCGGATTCCGGCGTTGGGTCCAGCTTGTCGGACTCGGGCGTCGCCCGCAATCACTTCGACGACGCGGCCGGATTCCACCGGAGGCGTCACAATGGCGTCATGGGTACCTCCCGCCGAAAGCCCCGGCAGGCGCGCTCGCGCGAAACCCTCGACATCCTGCTCGAGGCGGCGGCCCAGGTGTTCTCCCGCGAGGGAATCTCGGCCACCACCAACCGCATCGCCGAGCGCGCGGGCGTCTCGGTGGGCACGCTGTACCAGTACTTCCCCGACAAGCACGCCATGCTGCGCGCGGTGGCCGGTCGGCATGTGCGCGCCGCGGAGGACCGTCTGACCGAGGTGTTCGAC
Source organism: Mycolicibacterium sp. MU0050 (assembly GCF_963378085.1). GTDB lineage: Bacteria > Actinomycetota > Actinomycetes > Mycobacteriales > Mycobacteriaceae > Mycobacterium > Mycobacterium wendilense. The sequence goes on from NZ_OY726395.1 coordinate 3,737,881, forward strand.
CGGCTGCGCCGCGACCAGCCGCCATTCGACGACGCCATGGCCGAGGTGCTCGAACTGGTGGTGGAGCTGCACCGGGACCGCCCCCGGTTGCATGCGCTGCTGCACCGGGTCGCCACCGCCGCCGCGGACCTCGCGGAGTTGGCGGCCTTCGAGGACCGGATCGTCGCCGAGGTGGCCTACCACCTCAAGCGGTGTCACCGCGGCGGCGAGGACCCCGAGCTGACCGCCCGGACCATCGTGCACGCCGTCGACGCGCAGGTGCACCGGGTGCTACCCCGGCACGGTTACGGCCCGGACGCCGCCGCGCAGCTGAAGCTCATCGTCGATCGGTTTGCTCCGCCACCGCCGTGACGGTCTCGCGGACCACCTCCCCGAGTTGCGTCAGGCCCGGCTCCTCGATCGGGTAGTGCCCGCAGTTGTCCAGCAGCACGGTGCGAGTGGGCGCCGAGATCCGTTGCAGGAAGCCGATACTGCGCTCCGGCGGCGTCCAGGCATCGGCGGCCGGGTGCACCAGCGTGACGGGCGCGCCCCGGTACTGTTCGGGGGCGGTGTGCGGGTAATCCAGCCAGCTCGACAGGAACCCGAGCGGCACCTTGACCCCGCCGCCCTTCGGATCGGCGGCGCACAACCGCGACAGCGCGGGGTCACCGCTCATCGCCGACATGTCGGCGATCCAGCGGATCGGAACGCGCACCGATCCCATGGTGGTGCCGGCCAGGCGCAGCGCGGCGGCGCTGAGGCGGCCGTTCAGCTTCAGCCGCGACGCGGCCGTCAGCGCGGCCGGGTCCGAGAGATCCAGCAGGCAGGTCGCCAGCACCGCCGCGACGTCGCGGGTCCGGGCCGCGGCCTCGTAGGCCATCATTCCGCCCATGCTGGCGCCGAACAGCACGAGCGGGCGGTCGTCGTGGCGGCGCTCGGTGGTGACGATGTCGCACAGCAGGTCGATCCAGTCGTCGTAGCGGACCGCGCCCGGCGCCGGTTCCTCGGTGTCGCCGTAGAGCGGCATGTCCGGCGAGAGCACCTCGAGGCCTTCGGCGGCCGCCAGCCGCGCCAGCGGCCACAGCGCGCCGGAGTACCCGCCGCCGCCGTGCACCACGATCATCCGCACCGGCGCCGACGCGTCGCGCGCGCGGCCGATGTGGATGCGCCGGCCGCGCCACGGCATCCAGGTGGGCTCCAGCGGCACGTCGCCGTGGCGGTGCTCGGCGGGCAGGAACGCGGCGTATCGGTCGATGTCCATGCCTCGAGCCTGCGGGCTGCGCCGGGGTTGCACAACTCGCCTTCCGACGCGTTGTCTTCGCAGCTCAGCACCCTGCGCCGGGGACCTGCTCAGCTTTGGTCCCAGGGGCGTCTGTGCGGCCCCGCCGGGCTCTCCTCCCGACGGGACCGCACAGGGTTCGGGGTGGCGCTAGCGGTACCAGGTGTTGGCCGCGTGCCGGTCGGTCTCGGCGAGGTCGGTGGCGCCGTCGGCCACCGCATGCCCCAGCCGGATCAGCATCTCGTTGAGCGCGATCGCGGCCTGGTGCCACCGCAGCTGCTCACCGCGGTAGGCCGTGGCCGCCTCCCGGGTCCAGAGCTCCTGCAGGGGTGCGATCTGCGCCTTGAGGTCGTCGAGCACCGTGTTGAGCCGGGCCGCGGTGGTGTGGATCTCCTGGCGCACCAGCGCGTCGATCTCGCCGAAGCGGTAGGACAGCATGGGGTCCATGGCGGCGCTCAGAGCTCGACCGCGCTGGCGCCGACCTGCCGCGCGTGCCGTTCGGCGGCCGCGCGCAGCGCGCGTTCGTTGGTCCGGATGGTCTCGGCGATGGCGTCCAAGGCGGTGCACAGCCGCACCGATTCGGCGTTCCAGCGCTGCATCACGTCGCGGAACACGGTGGCGGCGCTGCCGCTCCAGACCGACGGCGGCACCGCGGTCAACCGGCCGAGGAAGGAATGCAGCAGCGCACGCACCTCGGCGCTGCGCGAGTCGGTGAGGGCGGCCACCCTGGCCATCAGCTCGAAATCGGTGGCCAGCCCGTCGTGTGGTGTGGTCATCTGCTCCCCTGGGTGTCGGTGGATCTCTTCGGTTCCATGCTTGTTGGACGGTGCCGGGTTGAATTCGGTTCCGGTGTTCATCGAATTCGGCGTGCCGATCCGATCGCCGCGTCGCAGGCGATCCGCAGTTGCCGGGCCGCCTCCGGCGGACCCTGACAGCCGACGCCCACCCGGATGCCGTCGTCCACGAGCACCGTCCACTCGATGTCGCCGCCCGGGCGGACCTCGCGGTAGGTGATCGCGGGTCGCGCCGCGCGCCGATCGGTCGGGTTGAAGTCGACGAAAACGCCGGGCGGCTGCTCCCGGAGCGCCGCGCGCAGCGTGGCAGCCACGCTCGACAGGTCGCCGTCGGGCACGACCGCCTGCGTGATGTGCAGTACCGCACCGTATTCCCCGGGGGCTGCCACCTCCAGCCGCGCCGAGCCGGGGCCCCCGGTGACCCGGCGCACCGACCAACCGTCCGGGATGTCGGCGCTGATCCGGCCCTCCACGAGGGCCACCGTCGGCGCAGCTTCGGGGCCGGCGCCCGAGACCGTCAGCCAGGCGGTACCGGCCAGCACCGTCCCCAGACCGAGTGCCGCCGCCCAACGCAGGCGCGGCCTTGCCCGCCGCGCGGCCGGGACGACCGGTTCGTCCGAGTCGGCCCACCGTCGCGGGTCCACCCGGGACACGGTGGCGCCGGCCGCCCGCAGCCGCGCGGTGATCAGGTCCCCGAGCGCCGCCGCCCCGGGCACGTCGGCCGGGGCGTCGAGCGCGACCCGCCGTGGCCCCTCGGCGAGCGCCGTCTCGGTGACCCGTGCCGCCAGCTCGTCCGGGGGCCCCGCGCGCGACTCGGCGCGCAGCCCGCCCTCGCCGCCGGCCACGAGTACCAGCTGCGGTGCGATCTCGACGAGCATCGACCCCGGCTCGATCCCGTCGGCCCGCGGGCGGGTGGTCACCTCGCCGACGACCGCGGCGGCCAGCTCGGCCACCATGGCCGGCCGGGTCACCGGCCACCAGCTCGGGTGGATCAACCACGCCTCGGTCGCGTCGCCGAGCAGCGTTGCGAGGATCTGCCGCCACACCGCCGCGGTGCGCACGGCCCGGTCGCCCACCACGGTCATCGGGTCGTCGCCGGCCTGCAACGCCGCGGCGGCCAGGACCGGGTCGACGACCATCGGCTCCGGGTCCAGCCGCCGCACCGCCACCGGCCCCAGTTCACACACCGCCACCCGGGTCACGGTGCGCTCCAGGCGACTTGGATCAGTTGGTCGCCCGCGGCCCGCGTGCTCAGCACACCGCGCCCGGGCGGCAACGGCACGGGCCGGGCCGCGCCCAGCAGCGGCCCCTCGGCGGAGCCCGCGCTCAGCTGCAGACCCATGGCGTCGCCGTGGCGGACCGCGGCGAGGAAGGGCTCGTACAGGGCCCGCGCGGCCCCCGCGGCCGGCCGCGCGATCACCAGGTGCAGGCCGATGTCCCGGGCCATCGGCAGGAACTCGGCGAGCCGGGTGAGCGCGACGTCCGCGCCCGCCAGGGCCAGATCGGCGTCGTCGATCAGGAGGAACACCCGCCGCGCCGGCGGGTGCGCGGTGGCGCGGTCCCGCAGCTGCGGGAGCAGGTCCTCGACGAGCTCGGCCAGAGCGGGGCCGCCGGCGAGGTGTGTTGCGTCGGCCATCGACGGCATCGTCCGGCGCGGATCCACCACGATCACCCGGTCGCGGCCGTCGATCTGGTCGCCGATGAGGTGCAGCGTCGCGGTCTTGCCGCAGCCGCGGTCTCCGAGGATCAACAGATGCGGTTGCACGTCGAAATCCAGTACGACGGGCCGGAGTTCGGCCTCGTCAAGTCCGATCACGACCCGCCGGCCGGGTCCGGATGCGCCCGGCAGCGCGGCCCGGTCGACGGACAGCGGCAGCACCCTGGTCTGCGGGGCCCGCCGGTCGGGGTGGCGGGCCGCCAATACGTCCCCGGCCGCCGTGGTCGCCTCGGCCAGCCCGGCAGCGGTGGGCACCCCGTCGAGGCGCGGCAGGGCCAGCGTCAACGGTTGACCGTCCGGCGTCAACCCGCGGCCCGGCCGGTTCGGCGGCACGTTGCGCGCGGCCCGGCGGTCGACCTCGGAGTCGATGGGGTCGGCCAGTCGCAGCTCGATGCGGGTCCCGATCTGATCCCGCAGGGCGGGCCGCAGATCGGCCCAGCGGGACGCCGCCAGCACCACGTGCACACCCAGCGATAGCCCCTCCGCGGCAAGGCGCGTGATCGCCGATTCCAGGTCGTCATCCTCCTGGCGCACCGCCGCCCAGCCGTCGACCATCAGGAACACGTCGCCGAACGCGTCGTCAACTCCCGCCGGGTCCGATGCCCGGCGCCGTCGATACTCGGCAATCGAATCGAGACCGTGCCGGACGAACAGGGTTTCGCGTCGGCGCAGCAGCGCGGTCAGGTCGGTGACCATCCGCCGCGCGAGCTCGGCGTCGCGCCGGACCGCCACCGAACCCACGTGCGGCAACCCGCGCAGCGATCCCAGGCCACCGCCGCCGAAGTCGATGCAGTACAGCTGGATTCGTTCCGGGGTGTGCGTGGCGGCCAGCGCCAACGCCAGTGTCCGCAGGGCCGCGCTCTTGCCGGTCTGCGGGGCCCCGATCACCGCGACGTTGCCCGCCGCCCCGGAAAGATCCACCAGCCAGGGTTCGCGACGTTGCTCGAACACCCGATCGGCCAGCCCGATCGGCACCCGCAGATCGCCGCTGTCCGCCTCGGCCAGCAGCGCGTCCAGGGTGGGTGAGTGCGGCAACGGCGGCAGCCACACCGGGTGCGCCGGGATGCCGCGGTCGGCGACGCCGTCGAGCACCGCGTCGAGCAGGACCGCCTGCGGCGGGGCAGGTGGCGCGGCGTCGAGCGGCATTGGCGCGGCGGTGAACTCGACGACGGCCCGGCTGGGCGCGGGCGCCGCGACGGGGACGGTCGCCGGTGCGGGCACCGAGACCGACGCCGCGCGAAACAGCAGCGGCGCTCCCGCACCGGCCTTCAGGTACGCGCTGCCGGGCGCGGCGGGCAGCTCATAGGCGTCGGCGACGCCGAGCACCGCGCGGGACTCGCCCGCGGACAGCGTCTTCAAGCAGATGCGGTAGGACAGGTGCGACTCCAGGCCGCGCAGCCGCCCCTCCTCCAAGCGCTGGCTCGCGAGCAGGAGGTGGATGCCCAGCGACCGACCGAGCCGGCCGATCGCGACGAACACGTCGACGAATTCGGGGTGTTGGCTGAGCAATTCGGCGAACTCGTCGACGATGACCAGGAGCGTGGGCAGCGGCGGCAGCGGCTGTCCCCCGTCGCGGGCCCGGCGGTACTCGTCGAGACCGCCGAGGTTGCCGGCCTGCCGCAGGACCTGTTGGCGGCGCTGCAGTTCACCGGTGAGGGCGTCCTGCATGCGGTCGACCAGGTAGGCCTCGTCGGCGAGGTTGGTGATCACGGCCGCGACATGACGCGCCCGGTCCATGCCCAGGAAGGTCGCGCCGCCCTTGAAATCGACCAGGATGAGGTTGAGTTCCTCGGGCGGATGCCCCGCGATCATCCCCAACGCCACCGTGCGTAACAGCTCGGACTTGCCGGAGCCGGTGGCGCCCACGCACAAGCCGTGCGGCCCGATTCCGCCCGCGGCGGCCTCTCGGATGTCGAGATCCACGACGTCTCCGGTCGGCGTGGTTCCGATCGGGATTCGTAGCTGCCGTCGATTCTCGCTGCGCCACAGGGTGTCCGGGTCAAGCTCGTCGATTCCCATCAGCTGTGCCCAGCCGGTCTCGGCGCCGCGCCCGGCGTCGCACCGGTGTCGGGTCAGCCGCCGGGCGCAGGCCAGGGCCGCGGCGGCGGGCATCAGGTCCGGGGCAGCCGTGACCGAGGCCACCTCGTCACCACTGACGGTGACCTCCCCCGACGTCACGGACAACCGCAGACCCGCGGGTGCGAACCCGCCGACGGCGAGGACACTCGTCGCCGCCGAGGTCGTCGGCCCCGGTTCGGCGTCGTCCAGCACGACCAACAGGCGGCGGCCGGCGGCCGCCCCGGCCGCTGCCGCGAGGTCGGTGCAGAACATCGGCTGCGGGCCGGCGGCCGTGGTGTGGGAGGGATGTCGATTGTGCGGCAACCATTTCACCCACTCCCAGTGCGGGCGCGCCGCGGGTCCCGCCACGACGGCGATCATCACGTCGGACGGCGGGTGCGACACCGCCAACTGACACGTCATCGAGCGCACCAGGGCCCGCGCCGCCGCCGGTTCCCCGAGGACGGCCACCGCCCCGCCGTCCAGCAGGTCGACGGTCACCGGCAGGCGCGGCACCGTGGCGTGGGCGTCGAGGAAACTCTGCAGTGCCGTTTCGGTGACCGGGTCGGTGGCCTCGGCCGGCTGGGCTTCGCCGGCCCGGGGACCGCGGACCGGCCGGGTATCGGAGGGCACCTCGCCGAGACCGATGCGGACCCGGCCGAACTCCGGGTCACCCGTGCGACACCGCCACATCGCGGGTGCCCCCACCGCGGCCCAGAGGCCATCGTGGTCGGGATGCCGCGTCAGGCTCTGACCCCGTTGCCGTGCAGCGTCTTCGGCGAATTCCGCAGCCAATCGGTCCAGGTAGCCCAGGTAGTCGTCGCGGTCACGGTCGAGTTTGGCGGCGCCGTTCGCCCCGAGGCCGTAGGCCAGTGAGGCCAACGTCGAGACGATCATGAGCACCGGGAAGGCGAGCAGCGCCGGGCTGTGCCGAAGCGTCGCACCGCCGGCACCCAGGGCCACCATGACCCCCGCCCCGACGACCAGACCCAGGATGGGCAGCCAGCGATTCCACCCCCGGCCGTGGCTGTCCCGCGCCACCGGGGGCGGTTCGGACACGGTGATCTCGACCACGCACCGGACGGTAGGCAACGCCGCGAGGCCCGGCAATTCACCTGTGGATGGCGGCGCACGAACCGGACGGCGCCGCCTTAGCCTCGCGGCATGCGAGTCTCGATCCGCCTCGACGCCATCGGATTTGACGTCACCCTCCCCGGCGACGTCCCGGTGGCGGAGCTGCTGCCGGCGGTCCACGACATCGGCATCGCCCACGGCGCCGACCAGTGCGTCGCGGCCCTGGCCCGGCACCTCTACGTTCCGGGGGTCGGGCCGGTGGCACCGTCGGAGTCGCTGACGGCTGCCGGTGTGGCCGACGGCGACCTGTTGGTGCTGGGCACGGCGCCGGTCCCACCCGTTCACCCCCGTGGCGCGGATCCCCCCTCGCTGCTGGCGCAGCAGACGCTGGACCAGTCCCGGTGGAGTCCGCGTCGGTCGCGGATCGCGGCGTTGTCGGTGGCGGTCTGCGCGGCCGCGGCGCTGGGGTATACCGCGATCCCCGGCGCCCCGGTTCCCGGCTTGCTGCTGGCGGGCGCGGCGGTGGCGACCGTGGCCGTCCCCGCGGCGCGGTGGGTTCCCGATGTGACCGATGTGGTGGCCCCGGTCGGCATCGCGGCCGCGCTGGTGGTCACAACGGCGTTGCCGGCCATGATGTTCGGCGGTGACGCCACCGACGCCGGGATCGGGCTGTGCGTGCTCGCGGTGGTCCTGCTCGCCGCGGCGGGGCGCGCGGTCCTGCTGGGGGCCGGAAGCCGACGCGGTCCGCTCCGGTTGGCCCGGCTGCACGGCGCCGCGGTGTCGGGTGCGGCGGTCGCGGCCGCCCTCGGCGCGATGCTGGCGGCCGACGCGGCCCTGACCGCGCTGGTGGCGGCGGTGCTGCTGCTGCGGGCCGGTCATCCGCTGCCCCCACCCACGCGGGTGGTCCTGCTGGCCGCGGGCACCATCACCGCGAGCGTGGGAGCGCTCGTGTCGGCCGCGTTCGGGGCCACGTGGCCGGCCCCGAACGCAGCGCTCGTCTGCCTCCTGGCCATCGGGTGGGCCGTGGCCGGCCCACCGACCGGACTGGCCCGTGCGCGGGCGGCTACCGAACGGGTGGCCCTGCTCGCGGTGCTGCCCGCCGCGGCCTGGGCGTCGGGCCTGCCTTGATGCGGGGGCTGCGGATCGCCGCGGCGGTGGCGTGCATCGTCGTAGCGGGCCCGGCGCCGCCGGCGCACGCGCTGGCCCCGCCGACAATCGACCCCAGCCGGTTGCCCGACCCGGCGCCACCGGCGCCGCCGGTCCCCACCGCGCAGCGCCAGATCTGCGCGGTGCCAACGGAACTACGCCCGGACGCCGTGCCCACACACCCGCTCGCCGACCTCGACCTGGAGGCGGCGTGGCAACTATCCCGCGGCCGCGGACAGCGGGTCGCCGTCATCGACACCGGCGTCGCACGGCATCACCGGCTGGCGGGTCTCGTCGGCCTCGGCGACTACGTCGGCACCGGCGACGGCACCGAGGACTGCGACGGCCACGGCACCGTCGTCGCCGGGATCATCGCCGCCGCGCCCGGACCCGACGGCTTCGCCGGGGTCGCCCCGGAGGCCACGGTGCTCAGCATCCGCCAGTCCAGCACGAGGTTCGGTCCGGCCCACGATCCCGCCGCGGTCGGGTTCGGCGATGTCGAGACCATGGCGATGGCCGTCCGGACCGCCGCCGATCAGGGCGCGACGGTCATCAACATCTCCACCGTGGCCTGTCAGAGCGGGGCACTCGACGATCAGGCCCTGGGCGCCGCGCTGGCCTACGCGGTCGACGTCAAGGATGTTGTGGTGGTGGCGGCCGCCGGCAACATCGGCGGACCCGGCCGCTGCCCCCGACAGCCCGATGACGGCGGGCAGCAGTGGGATACGGCCACCGTGGCGGTCAGCCCCGCCTGGTACGACGACTACGTCCTGACCGTCGGTTCGGTGGGTTCCGGCGGGTCGCCGTCCGCGTTCACCATGCCGGGCCCCTGGGTGGACGTCGGGGCGCCGGGTGAAGACCTCGTCTCGCTGAACCCCGCGGGCGGTCACCTGATCGACACGCTGCCCATGCCCGACGGCGATCGGCCGATCTCGGGCACCAGCTACGCCGCGCCCGTCGTGGCCGGCGTCGCGGCCCTGGTTCGTTCCCGGTTCCCGGAACTGCGCGCCCGGCAGGTCATGCAGCGCATCGAGACCAGCGCGAACCGCGCCGGGCACGGATGGGACGCGGCGATCGGCAACGGAATGGTCGACCCGGTCCGGGCCCTCGGCAGCGACCCGCCGACCACGACCCTCACCCCCGAGCGAGCCCACCCGCTTCCGCCGTCGACCGGGCCCGGCACCGACCGTTCCGCCCGTGACACCGCGCTGCTGGGCCTCGCCGTCTGCGCGGTACTACTGGTCGGCGCGTCCGCGCTGGCCGGCCGCCGCGGGCGCGACGACGTCGCGCGCGACTGACGCCTGCGCGCGGCCCAGTGGTGGACCCGCGGGCAGCGCCGCAACCACCGACCACGGCGCGGGCACGGCCGACTCCGGCAGGCCCAGCAGACCCGGCGCGTCGGGGTCGACGAGCGGGAACCGGACGCCGTTCTCGCTCACCAGCGTGGCCTCGCGTGGGCCCCGGTCCGGGCGGACGAACAGGCTGCGTCCCGGCGGGAGGTGGACCTCGTCGACGGCCGGCCCGTCGCCGTCGGCCTGGGCCAGCCGGATCGGGGCCTCGACCGGCGCGGCGTCGCCGACCTCGAGATGCACCGCGCCGTCGGGGCGCCACGTCGCGCACACCACGGCCGGCTCGGGAGCGAGCGGATCGAGGTGGTCGGGATAGCCCGCCACCGCCAAGACCCCGACCGTGGGCACCCCGGTGAGCACCGCTGCGGTCAGCGTCGGGACTTCCCGCCCGGCGTCGGCGAACGTGAGCAGCTCGGCCAGCACCGCGCCGACGGGCTGCACTCCCCCGGCCAGCACCACGAAATGCTCGGCACCGTCGGCCCTTTCGACTCGCACGACGTCGCCGATCCGGGTTCCCGGCAACCCGCTCGGGCCGGGGTTGCCGCGGCCCGGGATGGGTGGGGCCACCAGGGGCGCGGCCTCGGGCACGAGTCCCAGCAGCGCCGCGGAGACCGCGACCGGGATCGCGCCCTCGAGCCGCAGGGCCCGCCGCGCCGCCGGGTCGTCGAGGGCCACCGCGGCCCGCCGGCCGTCGTAGAGCAGCTGGGTGGCGCCGTTGGGCCCGCGGGCGAGGATCGGCTGCGTGGCCGGCAGCGGCGCGAGGCCACCGCGGGCGGGCTCCGGCGTGGCGCCCGCGATGATGGTCGTGTGACCGCCGTCGCAGACCGTCCAGCGCGACTCCGCCTCGCTCAACGCGGGGCCGATGCGCTGCGGTGCGCCCGGGATCCCGATCGGGGCACCACGTTTCGCCGCGTCGATCGCCTCGTGGCCCACCGCCCGGGGCTGCTCCGCGCTGCCCGTGGCCAGCCGCGCCGAGGTGAGGTTGAGCGCCGGATGCAGTACCTCGTCGATCCGCGCGTACAGCGCACCGGAGTCGCGGTCCATCACGATGGGCTCGGCGCCCAGCGTCGCGGGCGGGCGCAGCAGCTCCAGCAGCATGCTGCCGGCGGTGAGCAACGCGGCCAGCGCGGCGCCGACGAGCACCCAGAACGACGGAGGGCGAACTGCATCGGGACCACCGCGCGGATCGCCGAGCACCAGCGCCCGCTCCATGCGGCGGGCCAGGTACCGCGCCGCGGCGGCCTGTCGGCGGTCCCCGGGCGCTGCACTCATCGGCTCACGGTACGGCCGAGCCGCGGGTTCCGGCGCGCACCGATCCACAGGTCAGCGCCACCGCGCCCAGACGTACGGCACCAACGAACGCAGGAAGTCGAGGTCGGGTCCCGGCTGCGCGTCGGCGAAGGCCTCCTCGAAGTGGTCCTGGGCCACCAGCAGGATGCCCTCGGCGTACTCGCGGGTGAAGTCGATACTGCCGTAGTCGTCCATCAGGGCCCGGACGGTGTGCACCAACTCCGCGGATCGCTCCGTCCGGCTGCGCCGCAGGTAGTCCCGGACCACCGCGCGGTCGTTGCCCCGGGCCGCGTCGAGCAGGTGGACCAGGGTCAGGGTGCGCTTGCCCTCGTAGAGGTCGCCCAGGATCTCCTTGCCGTAGGTTCGTTCGTCCCCGATGAGGTTCAGCAGGTCGTCGCGGATCTGGAACGCCGCGCCGAAATGGAACCCGAACCGGATCAGCGGAGCCAGGGCCGCGGCGCCGGCCGAGCCGATCAGCGCGCCGACCCGCAGCGGGTAGATGGTGGTGTACCAGCACGTCTTGTGCATGATCAGGTCGAGATAGTCGGCGGGGGCCAGGTCTTCGACGTTGTCGAGCTGCCAGCCGATTTCGGTGGCCTGGCCCTCCAGGGTGCGCATGGCCATGAGGTCGAATTCGGCCAGCACCCGGTCGGCCAGGTCCCGGTCGAGTTGCCGAGTCCCCTTGCGCAGCACCTGACTTGCCACGATGGCCAGCCCGTCGCCGGCGTTGAGCGCCGCCGCCAGCCCGTGGCTGGCCGCCAGGGTGGGTCGGCCGCGACGCAGCTCGCTGCCGTCGGCGATGTCGTCATGCACCAGGAATGCGTTGTGCAGCAGTTCGATTGCCACCGCCACCGACATCAGCGGCGCCGAGTCGGCACCGAACGCCCGGCCCGACGACAGGCACAGCGCTGCGCGCAGCGCCTTGCCGGGGCGCGCCGGATACTCCCGCATCGGGCCGTACAGCCACTGCACCGGTTCGCCGTCGGGCATGGCGTCGAGCATCGCGCGCCGAACCTGACGCCCCACCTCGCGCAGCCGGTCCTCGACCGCCGGCACCAGGTCCGGGCCGTCGGCGAGGCTGGTCACGGGCCGGGCTCGCAGACCCGCAGCCCGACCGGCAGCCACAACTGCGGATAGCCCTGCGCCAGCAGGGTGCCCCGGTACCACCCCGGCGCCACCGTCGCGTCCAGCTGCACCGTGAGTTCGACCCCGCGGCTCGAGCGCGCCGGCATCGGCACCGCGGCCGGGTGGATCCGCACGGCCCCCGCCGGCACCGTCGCACCGTCGGGCGCCAGCAGATCGGCGCACCGCAGCCGGACCGGCCCGAGGTCGGAGCGGCCCAGGTTGTGCAGCCACACCTCGGCCGTCGCCGCGCCACCGGGCGCGGCGCTCAGCTCGATGCGGCCCGACGCGACGGAGCCGCTGAAGTCCAACGCCGCACCCTCGGCCCCGGACGACTTGTCGGGCAAGGTCCCCGGCAGCAGCTGCTCGACCATCGACAGCCACGAGCGCAGCAGGGGCTCGACGTCCGGGGCCCCGAACAGGTCGGCGCGTCGATCCTGTTCGACGTTGGCCGCCTTGCCCTCCGGTCGGGATTCGCGGGCGCCCCCCTCCATTCCGTTCAGGCCGGTCGCGGCAATTCGGATGAACCGGTCGACCAATCCGGTGGCGGCCCGCAAACCCTCGGCCTGAATAGCCGTCAGCGCCCGCACATTTGCCGCCGGATCGAATACCGACGCCCACGGGAGATCGCCGCTCGACGCAGCCCCATTTCCGCGCTCCATGGGCCTACTCCTTCGATGATCCCACCCGCAATCGGGCCCGCGTGACGGTATGCTAACTGCGCATACGGGCCAAGGAGGGGGCAATGGCTGCGTTGCGTTCGCTACTCGAGGTTTACGGGGCACTCGACGCTGCGGTGGTGCATGGGGCCGATTCGGCGATCACCAGTACCGTGGACGAATTTCTCCCCGGGGCATCGGCCAATACGGGGTGGTATCGCGAACTCGAAACCTTGTTCTTTCCCGAGAGTCCGCGGCTGGAACCGAGCTTCGCACATGCCATTTCGGAAATGGAAGAATCGATCGACGGCAAGAATCCGCTGACCCCGGCCGAGAAGTCGCGCTTGCTCTACGCGACCACCGCGCTGTGTCGGGTGCATCAGGACGCCCCCGCGCCGGCGGACCCGGGCGCTGCCCCGCCCTGGGAAGGCGAAGACGAAACGCGTCCCTTCGAGGAGTACGTCGCCCGCGCACTCGCCCTGCTGGGGCCGCCGGCCGCGCAGGCCCCCAGGGGCGCCGACAGTTACGAGCAACGCCGGGAGACGTTCGTAGGATCCTGTCAGAAACCTGACAGCCCGATCCAAGGTTTCCTCGACCAGTTGCCGCTGCGGATGGCGCGCCGCGACCAGTTCTACAGCTTCCGCAAATACACGGTCGACGCGCTGGACCTCGACCCCGACATCCTGGGCATCCCGGTGTGCCACGCGTCGGTGATCGACGTGTGCGGTACCGAGGCGGTGGTGGTGGACACCGAGTGCAGCACCGCGGCGGTGTCGCTGGACGAGCTGAAGAAGGTCGTCAACCCGTTCAATTGGCATCACAACTACAACGAGTTCTTCTGCAGCATGGAGGCCATCGCCGCCCCGGAGCGCCCCGACGGCTGGTGCCGCGTGCTCGAGCGGGTCGGCCTGTGCCGGTTCAGCGGCCAGCATCACCTGTGCACCGCGTTGAAGTACCACGTTTCGGTGAGCTCCCCGACGGACAAGATCCCTTGGGCACGAATCGATTACGACTTGGACGACCCGCGCCCCGGCCGCGGCGGCGACGGTCGGGTCACCGTCGACCGGGGTTACATCAACATGTGGGCCCACAACGCCACCAACAGTGCCGCAACCAAGGGCGTGACCGTCCGGACCCGCAAGGTCGTGCACATCACCGACGTGTCGCCGTACGCGCAGGCTCGGCTGGTCTGCATCACCGGCTACGGCACGGCCTCGGGGGACTTCCTGATCGGGGCGGCCCAGAACCCGTCGAACGAGTGCAAAGGGTTCGAACACTACGACACCGGCGTGCCGGTGCCCCCGACGCCGACACCGAGCCCGCCGGCGGCGGGGGCCGCGGCCGGCGGCGGGGCCGACGGCGGTGTGCGCCCCACCGCCGACCACGCCGTCACCTCGGCGGTCAAGCTCTGGACCGACGCCGCCGCGGCCATCAGCAGCAGCTACTTCAACCTGGCCGGGCGGTGGTCGGCCGGCACGCTGAGCCTCGAAGACATCACCCGCCACTATCAGGGCGTCACCCAACAACTGGTGACCAAGCCCCTCGAATACCTCGAGACGGTCACCCGGCCGCGCTACCCGACCCCGCCCGGCGCGGAGCCGTCGCCCTCCGAGGAGGCCAACCCGGTGCTGCGCGAACAGGAGGCCACCGCACAGGCACTCTGGGAACAGCTCGGGATCATCGTCACCAACGCCGCCGACGAGGACAAGGCCGGCAAGTGGGGCATCAACGGCTGGATCCGCACCATTCACGACCTGATCGACCTGCAGATCCGCACCGTGGCCGGATATCTGAAGGCCGCCGCGGCGGGGCCGTGGTTCGGCGGTCTGCCCGCCGGCAGACCCTGGCCGTCGGAGAAGGTGTTCGTCGATTCCCAGCCCTATCCGCGGCGGCTGGCGGCCGTCGACTTCCGCCGGGTGGGCCGCAGCAACGACACCGTGGCCCCCGCGCTGATCGGTTTCCAACCTGCGGTGCTGGACGCCAACGCCGATCACTTCGTGGTCTACCTGACCGACGAGTGCCGGATCGGGTCCAACTACCGCGGAATCGTGCGGCTGTCGAGATACGACGGGATCCCGGCCGAGCCGACAGAAGAGCAGATCACCGTCGGACTGTGAGCAGCCGTTGACCCCTCAGCCCAGCATCGAAGAGTTGCTCGACCGCGCGGTCGCCGCCATCAACCGGGGCGACCGCGCCACCGCCGATGCGCTGGCGGGCCAGGTGCTGGCCGTCGACGGCAGCAACACCGACGCCGAGGGGCTGCTGGACTCCCCGCAGGATGGTGGTGAGATCCGCAGGCTGACAATTCTTTTCGCCGACCTGGTGGATTCGACGGCGCTGTCCACCCGGATCGAACCCGAGGTGTACCGCACCGTCGTGGGCCACTACCGCGATCGGGTGCTGCGCATCGTCGACCGTTACGAGGGCCATGTGGGGTCCACCAAGGGCGACGGGCTGCTCGCGGTGTTCGGCCACCCCACGGCGCACGAGGACGACGCGCGCCGCGCCGTGCAGGCGGGCCTGGACATCACCCGGGAGGTCGCGGAACTCAGCGACCGGGTCCGCCGCCGCTTCGGTTTCGACATCGCGGTGCGGGTCGGCGTGCATCGCGGTTTGGTCTACCTCGACATCGCCCAGGACGACGTCTACGGCCTGGGCGCGAATCTGGCGGCCCGGATGTGCAGCCTGGCCGACCCGGACGCGGTCGCCGTGTCCGCGGCCATCGCCCAATTGGTACGCGATGAGTACGAATTGGAACAGCGACCCGCCGCGCTGGTCAAGGGGGTGGAGGAGCCGGTCGCCCATTTCCGGGTGATCGGTGAACGCGACACGTCCGCGATCTTCCACGGGCCGCTCATCGGCCGCGAAGTCGAGGTCGAACGGCTGTACCGGGCCTGGGCGCAGGCCGACGCGGGCGCCCTGAGAACGCCCGGGATCGTGCTGTGCGGCGAGGGTGGCATCGGTAAGTCCCGGCTGGTCGGCTCGGTGGTCGAACTCGCCCAACGGGACCGCGCCCCGGTGATCCGAATCTTCGGTTCGCCGTTCCACACCCACGTCGGGCTCCGACCGGTGCGGCGCCTGCTGGAACGCCGGTGCGGAATCAAACGACACTCGGACCCCGCCCAGGCCCTGCGCAGGCTCACCGAGGAGCTGAATTCAGTTGGCCTGGAGCCCAACCGCTTCGTTCCGCTGCTGGCGCCGGTGCTGGGACTCGCGCCGGACAGCGGCTACCAGGTGCCGACCGCGAACGCGGCGCGGCTCTACCAGCAGATCGCCGAGGCCGTCCGCGACTACCTGCTGGCCTGTGTCGGGGCCGGCCCGGGGCTGATCGTGTTCGAGGATCTCCACTGGTACGACGAGGACACCGTGGCGGTGGTCGAGGCCCTGCTGCGCGAGCCGCACGGGCACGTCCTGGCGCTGATCACCGACCGCGAGGTGCCGACGCTGCCCGGCACCCCGGAGACCGTGGCGCTGCGACCGCTCGACGACGACGAGGCCGACCAGCTGATCCGCGCGTTGCATCCGCAATTGGGTCACCGGGCCCGCAAGAAGGTGCGGCAGCGGTGCGACGGGATTCCGCTCTACATCGAGGAGGTGGTGGCCAAGGTCAAGGAGCAGCCCGTCGACGCCGCCACGACACAGGTGCCCGACACCCTGTACGAGGCCCTGATCGCGCGGGTGCGGTCCAGCGCGAAATCCCGCGTGGTGGTCGAGGCCGCGGCGCTGACCGGCGGGCTCATCGACGGTCAGTTGCTCCGGTCGGTGGTCGACCTGGACCGGCGCGAGGTGGACGAGATCCTCGACGAGCTGACCCGCGGCCGGGTGCTGCAGCCGGTGGGCAAGAACCGCTGGCGCTTCCACCACGAACTGTTGCGCGAGGTCGCCGCCGAGCTCTCGCCCCCGAGTGTGCAGCGGCGCGTGCACATCCGGATCGCCGACGCGCTGGTGGCGGGCGCCTCGGAGGGCACCCCCGAGTGGACCCAGATCGCCTATCACTACGAGAAGGCACAGAAGTTCGACGAGGCCGCGTCGGCCTACCAGAAGGCCTCCGTCAACGCCCGGCAGCGCGGTGCGCTCATCGAGTCTCAGAGCCACCTCGCCCGCGCGCTGGAGAACGTGCAGCGGTTGCCCAGCAGCCACGCCCGCGACATCCACGAGGTCGACATCCGGCTCGAACGCGGGTTCCTGGCATCGACGGCCGCCGGGCATGCCAGCGCGGAGGCCGCGGCCGAGTTCGAACGTTGCCTGCAGCTGATCAGCGACGAACCGGGGCTGGCGCTCTACGCGACGTTCACTGGCCTCTGGAGTTACTACGCGACCCGCGGCGATCTGCGCCGCGCCACCGAACTGGTGCAGGCGCTGCGCCTGCGCCTGGCGGACATGCCGGACTGGTACCGCGCCGCGATCGACGCCGTGTTCGGCTCCCTGGCGGTCTTCCGCGGTGAGTTCGACTCCGCGAGCGCAACTCTGGAGGGCGCCGCGCTGGCGGTGGAAGGCCTGGACTCCGCCGAGATCGAGGGAGCGTGGTTCGCGCCCAACGACCCTGTCGCCGGGATGTACACCTTCATCGGGTTCACCCGGTTCATCCAGGGCGACCTCTCCGGTGCCGAGGAGGCCTTCGCCAAGATGGAACGGCGCTGCCGGACGCTGCCGTTCCCGCACGGCCCGTTCACCCTGTGCTACGGCCACACCATCGAATCGCTGATCCGCACCGAGGCCGGCCAGAACGACCGCGCCGCAGCGCTCGTCGGTGCGGTGGCAGCCATCGGCGAGCAGTCCGGCTTCGACGAATGGGTGATGGTCGCCGGCAGCGCCGGCGCCAGCGCCCAGTCCCGCGGGTCGCTGGCCGGCGGCCCGCGCGACCCGGCGGCACTGGAGGCGCACATCCAGAACCTGACCGCCATCGTCGAGGCCTGGCGGGCCGCCGACCTGGTCTCCTTCCTGTGCTGGTACGACGCCGCCCTGGCCCAGACCCTGGTGGCGGCCGGCCGCAAGGACGCCGCGCGGGACCGCATCGATCTGGCGCTGGAGATGTCGCGGCAGACCGACTGGCACATCTACGACGCGGAGCTGCGGCGCCTGCGCGCCCAGACCCACGACAACCCGCAGGCCGCCGAGGCGGACCTGCGCGCGGCGCTCGACATCGCCCGCCGGCAGGGCGCGTTGGTGTTCGAATTGCGCGCTGCCGCAGACGCGTTCAGGATTCTCGGGGAGCCCTGCCGATCCCAGTTGCTGGCGGTGTTGAGCCGGTTCCCGGCGGGCCAGGACTGGCCCGACCTGGCCCGCATCCGTTCGCTGGTCGGGTGATGCGCGGCCGCGACAAGGTCGCCATCCTGGGCGGCGGCATGGCCGGCCTGACCGCGGCCTGGCGCCTCAGCGAGGCGGGTTGGCGGGACCGCTTCGACTCCATCACCGTGTATCAGCGCGGTTGGCGCCTCGGCGGCAAGGCGGCGTCGAGCCGGGGCGCGCACGGCCGCATCGAGGAACACGGGCTGCATATCTGGCTCGGTTCCTACGAGAATGCCTTCGCCCTGCTGCGCGAGTGTTACGCCGAATTGGACCGCGCGGCAACGGACCCCGACGCCCCGGTGCAGACCTGGGACCAGGCGCTGGTTCCCGCGGATCAGCTCGGAATGGCCGACCGCTGGAACGGCGGGTGGTCGGTCTGGCCCGGGAGGTTCAGCCGCAACGGCGAGGTCCCCGGCGAACCCGGGGCCGGCGGCCGCGAGATCACGGCGGTCGATCTCGCCCGCCGGTCGCTGGGGCTGATCCTCGACTTCGCCGACTCCCTGGCCGCCGACGCCCCGGACCTGATGCTCTCGGCCGCACCGCTGCCGTTGCAACGCCTGGACACGGTGCGGCGGGGCGCCCTGGCGGCGTTGACCATCCTGGCGGACCCCGCCGGATTCTCACCGGAGGCGCGCGGGGTGCTCGAGGCGCCGCTGGACGGGTTGCGCGACGCGCTGGATTACGAGGGTCGCCCCGACCACCGCCGATTCTGGCTGCTGTTGTCCGTGCTGACCGCCACGGTGCGGGGGCTGATCGCCGACAACCTCGTCACCGACCCGCAGGGCTTTCGCGCGCTCAACGACGAGGAGTACGGCGCCTGGCTGCTGCGGCACGGCGCGCATCCGGACGTGTTGGACTTCGCCCTGATCCGCGGTCTCTACGACATGGTGTTCGGCTACGCCGACGGCGACTGCGAGCGGCCCGCCTTCGCCGCCGGGTTGGGCGTGCTGCTCACCGGCATCGCCCTGTTCCAGTACAAGGGCGCGTTCTTCTGGAAGATGACCGCCGGCATGGGCGACGTGGTGATCGCACCGCTGTACCAGGTGCTGCGCCGGCGCGGGGTGCGGTTCGAGTTCTTCCACCGGGTCGATCACCTGCACCTCGACGAGCGCCGCCTGACCGTCGAGGCGATCTCGGTGGGACGTCAGGTCCGCCTGGCCGCGGGCCGCGACCACTATGAACCCCTGATCCGGGTCGGCGGCCTGCCGGTCTTTCCGGCCGCGCCGCTGGCCGAGCAGATCGACCCGCGCCCCGGCCTGGCTGAACTCGAATGCCATTTCGGCGACGATCGCCGCGATGCCGAGAGGCGAGTCCTGCGGCGCGGCATCGACTTCGACCGGGTGGTGCTGGCCGCCTCGCTGGGCATGGTGGAACTGATCTGCACCGAGCTGATCGCCGACCGGCCGGAGTGGCGGCAGCTGACGCAACGGGTCCGCACCGTGGCCACCCAGTCCTTCCAGCTGTGGCTGCGGCGCAGCGAGGACGACTTGGGTTGGGCGCGACCGGGTGTCACGACCAGTGGCTACGTCGCGCCGTTCGACACCTGGGCGTCGATGCCCCAAACCCTGTGGGCGGAGGCCTGGCCCGCCGCCGAGCGGCCCCGGGCGGTCGCCTACTTCTGCGGGGTCCTCGACGCGCCGTGGCCGGCCGAGGCCGCGCCGCAGGACTACCGCCGGCGCTGCCGGGACCGCGTGGAGACCGCCGCCGTCGACCACCTCGATCGTCACCTCGGCCTGTATCTGCCCGGCGCGGTCACCGCGGCGGGCTTCGACTGGGACCTGCTGTGCGGCGCCGAGGGTGCTCGCGGCGCCGCGGCAGTGCGCACCCAGCACGTCAGCGTGAACATCGACCCCTCGGACCGCTACGTGCAGTCGGTGCCCGGCTCGGACAAGTACCGGCTGCGGGCCGACGAAAGTGGCTACGACAACCTGGTTTTGGCCGGCGACTGGATCGATTGCGGCCTGAACGCGGGATGCATCGAAGCGGCCGTGATGTCGGGGCTGCAGGCCGCCAACGCATTGCTCGGGCGGGGGCGGCTCCATCGGATCCGCGGCTTCCACCTGCCGTGATCGTCTGCCGAAATCGAGGCGGGCTCAGGCGAGTTGCGCGGTGGTCAGCGAGACCCCGGCCGCCGGCAGCACCTCGAGCAGGGCGTCGCCCAGGGCCACCGCCGGCGTCAGCACCCCGCCGCGCGCGCCGGGCTGCCCGCGCCCGCGCAACAGCGTCAGCGCGCACACCCCGATCAGCGTGGCCGTCGCCGAGTACCCGGGGTCGCCGCGCTGTGACATGGTCGCGACGTAGCGGTGCCCCCGCGTGGTCGTCGTATACGTCTCGACCTTGTAATAGCCCCGGTCCCCCTGGTCGTACCCGGCGCCGGCCGGCAGCATCGACTCGAGCAGCCCCGCCGGCAGCATGCGCAGGTAGGCCCCGCCGAGGCGGGCGGCGCCGGTGATGGCGAGGCCGCCGAACGCGGCCAGCATCGGCGCGGCGAGGGTCGAGCCCGTGCTCAGCGCCTCGGTATAACGGAAGCCGCGGCCGTAGGCCCAGCCCTGCAGCGCATTGCTGCGCCGCACGCACCGGGTGTTGTACAGGGCCATCAGGTAACCGCCGGTCCACAGCCCGGTCAGCTCGGGAGCGATCTCGGATCCGCTGCGCGCCTCGACATCCGGTTGCGGTCCGAGGTCGGGCTCGTGCGCGCGGTCCGGGCTCAGGCTGTACGGGTCGTCGAGGATCGCGCGGATCGTCGGGTCGTCGCCGGCGACCCGCATCAGGTCGACCATGGTGTGCAGCGATCCGGCCGAACAGCCGCCGGAGTAGGTGCGCAGGACGAAGGTGGTTTCGGCGAGTTCCCCCGCGCCGTCGGCCCCCGCGCGCCGGTGCAGTGCCAGCACGTTGAGGTCCGAGGGAATCGAGTCGAACCCGCAGGAGTGCACGAGGCGGGCGCCGCTGGCCACGGCCTCGTCATGGTGGCGGGTGATCGAGGCGTGGACGAACGGGACCTCCCCGGCCAGGTCCGCGTAGTCCGTTCCGCTTGCCGCGCAGGCCGCCACGATCGGCAGCCCGCACCGCCGGTACGGGCCGACGGCACTGACGACGACGTGCGCGCGGGCCGCCATCGCCCGCAGGGCCGGTTGGTCGTCGATCTCGGCGACGACGGTCGGCCAGTGCCGCGCGGGCGCGCCCAGCCGGGACCGCAGCGCCTCGAGCCGGCTCGGTGCCCGGCCCGCCAGCGCGATCCGCAGGCCGGGCGCCGCGGTCGCGAGGTACTCGGCGACCAGGCCCCCGACGAATCCGGTTGCGCCGTAGAGCACGATGTCCAGCTCACGCCCCCCGGCCCCCATGACCGTCGAGGCTACTCCGGTGCGGCCTTTTCCCGTTGGCCTCTGCGTTCCCGATATGCCGCGACGTGTTGACGGTTGCCGCAGTTGCCGGTGTCGCAGAACCGCCGAGACCGGTTGCGGGACAGATCCACCAGTACGGCGTCGCAATCGGGGGCGGCGCAGGTCTTGAGGCGGCGCAGTTCGCCACCGCGGATCAGGTCGGCCAGAGCCATCGCCATCTCGGCGCCCATCCGCTGGGCCAACGGGTCTTCGACGGAGGCCAGGTGCAGATGCCACTCGGGCATCTCGGGGTGCCGCGTCAGCCAGGGTGCGGCGCGGGTGTCGGACAGCAGGGCGTTGACCGCCGCGACCGTGCGCTCCTCGTCGTCGAGGATGGTGAACAGCTCGCCGAGACGATCGCGGAGCGCGTGCACGGCCTTGAGCTCGTCGTCGTCGCGGTCGCGGCGGCCGGTCCAGCCCCAGCCGTCGAGGTACCGGTCGAGCGCACGCTGATCGCCCAGCTGTTCACCGTCGGTGCGGGCGCTGTTGACCAGCGCACAGATGGTGCGCAACGTGAGCTCCGTGTCATGACTGAAATTCATTTGACTCATGACTCCTCCCTGATTAGCGTCATGAGCGAATCCAATTTTACTCATGACAGGGCGGCTCCCGGCCGCCGAGGACCCGTAATGCTGAAGACCCCGGTCGACCGCCGCTTCCGACTCGGTCTGCTCCTCGCGATCGGTTCGGCCGTCAGTTTCGGCATGTCCGGGCCGTTCGCGAAGGCCCTGATGACGGCCGGCTGGACCCCGACCGCCGCCGTGACCGCCCGGCTCGCCGGCGGTGCCCTGGTGCTCGCCGTGTACGCCAGCCTGGTCCGGCCCGGCTGGATCGGCGAGGCGCTGCGGCACTACAAGACCGTCCTGCCCTACGGGCTCTTCCCGATCGCCGGGGCACAGCTGGGCTACTACAACGCCGTCGAACATCTCTCGGTCGGCGTGGCGCTGCTGCTCGAGTACCTCTCCCCGATCCTGGTGGTCGGCTGGGTATGGGCGGTGACCCGGCGTCGACCGGCGAACCGGACCCTGGCCGGTGCGGCCTTGGCCGTCGCGGGAATCATGCTGGTGCTCAACGTCTTCAGCGGCGCGCACGTCAACACCGTCGGCGTCGCCTGGGGATTGGTCGCCGCGGTCTGCGCCGCCTGCTACTTCTTGATGAGCGCGCGGGTCGAGGATCGGCCCGACGGCCCGGGCCTGAGCCCGATCTCGCTGGCGGCCGGCGGTCTGATCGTCGGCGCCGCCACCGTCGCACTGCTGGGCGTCACCGGCGCCATGCCGTTGCGGTTCACCGCGAACAGTGTGGTGGTGGCGGGCTTCACCACGTCCTGGGTGGTTCCCGTCGCCGTGCTGGGCGTCCTGAGCACGGCCGTCGCCTACACCCTGGGCATCAAGGCGGTGGCACTGCTGCGCCCCAGCTTCGCCTCGCTGGTGGGCCTGTCGGAGGTGCTGGCCGCGGTGCTGTGGGCCTGGCTGCTGGTCGGCGAGGCCATCACCGTCACCCAGGCGGTAGGCGGCGCCGTCGTGCTGGCCGGCCTCGCCTTGGCCCGCACCACGGTGACCGCTCCCGCACCGCGCGATGGCGAGCGGCACCAGATTGCCGCGGGTCCCGACGCCTCGACTCGCTAACATGTTTGCTGTGATCGCCAACAGCCTTCGCCGCATCGGTTCGCTGGCCGGCGCGGCCCTGGTCGCCGCCGCCCTGTTGACCGCGCCCGCGATGCTTCCGACGCCGTTGACCCCCACCGCCGCCGCCGCGGAGTGCCCCGACATCCAGGTGGTGTTCGCCCGCGGCACCACCGAGGCCCCGGGCCTCGGACGGGTCGGCCAGGCCTTCGTCGACGCGCTGCGCGGCCAGGTCGGGGGCCGGCAGGTAGACACCTATGCGGTGAACTATCCGGCCAGTTGGGACTTCCTCGCCGCGGCCGGCGGCGCCAACGACGCCAGCCGGCACATCCAGTGGATGATGGCCAACTGCCCGGCCACCCGCCTGGTGCTCGGTGGCTATTCGCAGGGCGCCGCGGTGATCGACGTCATCGCCGCCATCCCGGTGCCCGGCGTCGGTTTCAACGCGCCGCTGCCCCCGAACGCTCCCGAGCACGTCGCGGCCATCGCGGTGTTCGGCAACCCCACCGCCAAGCTGGGCCTGCCGCTGACCTCCAGCCCGGTCTGGAGCGGTCGGGCCATCGACCTCTGCAACGGGGGCGATCCGATTTGTTCCGATGGCCGCGACGTCGCCGCCCACAGCGACTACGTCGCGTCTGGCCAGGCGGCCCAGGCGGCCGCGTTCGTCGCCTCCCGGCTCTGACCGAAATTTCTTCCTGCCAGCACTGATATGTGAGTATTACCGCCATGAGCGACGTTCACCCCCTCCGCAGCGCCTTCCGACGGTCGGTTACCGCCGCCGGTTCGGCGGTGGCCGCCTCGGCTCTGCTGCTGGCGCCGTTGATCGCGCCCACCGCCCTGCCCACGGCGGCCGCCGAGCCGTGCCCCGACGTGGAGTTGATCTTCGCCCGCGGCACCAGCGAGGCCCCGGGCATCGGACGGGTCGGCAACGCGTTGGCAAGCCAGCTGCAGGGCCACCTGAACGGCCGCACCCTGGGCACCTACGCGGTGAACTACCCGGCGACCTACGACTTCCTCGCCGCCGCGGACGGCGCCAACGACGCCACCAACCGCATCGCCCACATGGCCTCGGTATGCCCGTCCACCCGCATCGTGCTCGGCGGCTATTCGCAGGGCGCCGCCGTGGTGGACATGCTCGTGGGAATTCCGCCGCTGGGCAACCGGATTGGTGATGTCGGGTCCGCGGCACCGCTGCCCGCCGGCCTGCGCGAGAACGTGGCGGCCGTGGCAGTGTTCGGCAACCCCGCGGCGAAGTTCGGAAACCCGGTGAGCGCAGGCAATCTCGGCGCCCGGTCGATCGACATGTGCAGCGACGGCGACCCGATCTGTTCGGGCGGCCGCAACCCGTTCGCGCACACCAACTATGAGTCGGGCCCCATGCCCGGTCAGGCCGCGGGATTCATCGCCCGCTGGCTCTGACGGGAGTTTCGGTACTATTGACGGGGTGGAAACCCGCCGATCCTGTGCCCTGCTCGGAGCCGTCGTTCTCGCCGTCGCGACCCTGCTCTTCGCACCTGCCACCGTAACTCGCACCTCGGTGATCCCGCACGCCTCGGCCGCGTCGTGCCCGGATGTCGAAGTCGTATTCGCGCGGGGCCGGCTGGAGCCCGCCGGCCCGGGTCAGATCGGTCATGCCTTCGTGGATGCGTTGCGGGCAAAGACCGGCCAGAACGTTCGCCTCTATTCGGTGAACTATCCCGCCAACAGCGAAGTCGACCTGGGCGCCAACGACATGAGCCGGCGGATCCAGAGCACCGTGGCCGCCTGCCCCGACACCCGTATCGTGATCGGTGGCTACTCGCTGGGCGCCGCCGTCGCCGATGTGGTTCTGGCGGTGCCGTTCTCGGTGTTCACGTTCAAGCACCCGCTCCCACAGAGCGCCGAGCAGCGGGTCGCCGCGGTCGCCCTGTTCGGCAACGGGATGCAGTGGGCCGGACCGATATCCACCTTCAGCCCGGTCTACGCGGAGCGGACCATCGAGCTGTGCCATGGCGACGACCCCATCTGCAACCCCACCGACCCGGAGAACTGGGAAGCCTACTGGCCCGACCATCTGGCACCGGCCTACATCAAGGCAGGCATGGTCAATCAGGCTGCCGATTTCGTCGCCGCCCGCCTGTGAGCCTCAGATCTCGTCGGCGCTGCGCAGATCGCGGGTGATCAGCGTGCGCGCGGCCAGCTGGTCGGCCGGCGGGTAATCGACGCCGATCAGGGTCAGGCCGCGCGCCGGTGCGGCCGCGAAATCGCTGGAGCGCCGTGCTTCTTCGCGCAGGCCGGCCACCCACGCCGCGCCGCGCCGACCCTCCCCCACCGCCAGCAGCGCACCGACGACCGAGCGCACCATGTTCCAGCAGAACGCGTCGGCGGTCACGTGCGCGCTCACCAGATCGTCGTTACGCTCCCAGTCCAAGCGCTGCAGCTCGCGGATGGTGGTGGCACCCGGGCGGTGCCGACAGAAGGCGGCGAAATCCCGTAGTCCCAACAGTTCCCGGGAGGCCTCGTTCATCGCCGCGACGTCCAATGCCCGCGGCCACGGCGTGACGAACCTGGCCTGCTGCGGATCCACGCCGTACGGCGCGAGCGACAACCGGTAGACATAGTGCCGGCGCAGGGCCGAGAACCGGGCGTCGAAACCCGCGGGCGCCCGGGCGATGTCGCGCACCCGCACGTCATCCGGCAGCAGCCGGGCCAGCCGCCGCACCAGCGGCCGGAACTCGGGGTCGCCCGCCCGCACGGTACGCGGATACCCGTGGGCGAGAGCGTCTTCGGGGACATCGACGTGTGCGGTCTGGCCGGTGGCGTGCACCCCGGTGTCGGTGCGGCCGGCGGCGCGCAGGACCACCGGGACACGGAACACCGTCGAGAGCGCCTCCTCCAGCACGCCGGCGACCGTGCGCTGGTCGCGCTGGACCGCCCAACCGGCGAAATCGGTTCCGTCGTAGGCGATGTCGAGACGCAGCCGCACCGCTGAACGGGGCTCTGACGGGACATGCCCGCCATCGGAGTCGATGGCGGGCATGTCTTCGGCGTCTCTGCTACTTGGCAGCGTCGTCCTCGGCGTCGGCCGCCTCGGCCTGGCCGGCCTCCTCGACCTCGGTGGCCTCGGCCGCCGGGGTCTCGGTGACGTCGTCGGCGGTGGGGCCGTCGGCCGCCTCCGGCTCGACGGCGGCCTGCGGTGCCGCCGCGGCGGCAACCGGCTGCTCGGCCTTGGCCTGCGAGGCCGCCGCCCGGCGGGCCCGGTTGGCCTCGTCGGTGACGGTCTTCTCCCGCACCAGTTCGATGACCGCCATGGGCGCGTTGTCGCCCTTGCGGTTCTCGACCTTGATGATGCGCAGGTATCCACCGTCGCGATCGGCGTAGAACGGCGCGATCTCGGCGAACAGGCTGTGCACGACGTCCTTGTCGCGGATCTTCTTCATCACCTCACGCCGGTTGTGCAGCGTGCCCTTCTTGGCGTGGGTGATCAGCTTCTCCGCGTACGGCCGCAACGCCCGGGCCTTCGGCTCGGTCGTCTTGATCCGGCCGTGCTCGAAGAGCGAGGTGGCCAGGTTGGCCAGCAGCGCCTTCTGGTGCGAGGACGACCCGCCGAGGCGAGGGCCCTTGGTGGGCTTGGGCATTGCGACTATCTCCTAAATGGGGCCGGCCCCCGTATCAGGTAGGACCGGGACGGTAATTCTGTTAGAGCTGCTCGGTCTCGGCGTAGTCCTGGTTGTCCTCCGCCTCGTAGCCGGCCTCGCTGTTCCAGGTGCCGGTCGCGACGTCGTAACCGGCGACCTCGGACGGATCGAAGGTGGCCGGGCTGTCCTTGAGCGAGAGACCCAGCTGATGCAGCTTGATCTTGACCTCGTCGATGGACTTCTGACCGAAGTTGCGGATGTCCAGCAGATCGGACTCGGTGCGGGCCACCAGCTCGCCCACCGTGTGCACACCCTCGCGCTTGAGGCAGTTGTACGACCGGACGGTCAGATCCAGATCGTCGATCGGCAGCGCGAAGCTGGCGATGTGATCCGCCTCGGCCGGCGACGGCCCGATCTCGATGCCCTCGGCCTCGACGTTGAGTTCCCGCGCCAGGCCGAACAACTCGACCAGGGTCTTGCCGGCCGACGCGAGCGCGTCGCGCGGGCTGATCGAGTTCTTGGTCTCGACGTCGAGGATCAGCTTGTCGAAGTCGGTCCGCTGCTCGACGCGCGTGGCCTCCACCTTGTAGGTGACCTTCAGCACCGGGGAGTAGATCGAGTCGACCGGGATGCGGCCGATCTCGGCGCCCGAGGCCTTGTTCTGCACGGCGGGCACGTAGCCACGGCCCCGCTCGACGACCAGCTCGACCTCGAGCTTGCCCTTGTCGTTCAGGGTCGCGATGTGCATGTCGGGGTTGTGCACGGTGCAGCCGGCCGGCGGCACGATGTCGCCCGCGGTGACCTCACCCGGGCCCTGCTTGCGCAGGTACATGGTGACCGGCTCGTCCTCCTCGGACGACACGACCAGGCCCTTGAGGTTCAGGATGATGTCGGTGACGTCTTCCTTCACCCCGGGGACGGTGGTGAACTCGTGCAGCACCCCGTCGATGCGGATGCTGGTGACCGCCGCGCCCGGGATGGACGACAGCAGCGTGCGCCGCAGCGAGTTGCCGAGGGTGTAACCGAAGCCCGGCTCCAACGGCTCGATGACGAACTGCGAGCGGTTGTCGGCGATGACATCTTCGCTCAGTGTGGGTCGCTGAGAAATCAGCATGGTGTTTCTCTTCTCCTTCTCGGCACCCGCTATTTGATGCCGTTAGGTGGTCGCCGGCCCGATTGACCGGCGACCCATCTGTTACTTCGAGTAGAACTCGACGATGAGCTGCTCGGCGAGCGGCACGTCGATCTGAGCCCGCTCCGGCAGCTGATGGACGAGGATGCGCTGCCGCTCGCCAACGACCTGCAGCCAGGACGGGATGGGGCGCTCACCCGCGGTCTCGCGAGCGATCTGGAACGGCACGGTGTTCAGCGAGGTCTCCCGCACGTCGATGATGTCGTACTGCGACACCCGGTAGCTCGGGATGTCCACCTTGACACCGTTGACGGTGAAGTGGCCGTGGCTGACGAGCTGACGGGCCATCCGGCGGGTGCGCGCCAGACCGGCGCGGTACACGACGTTGTCCAGCCGGCTCTCCAGGATCTGCAGCAGCTCCTCACCGGTCTTGCCGGCGCGGCGCTGAGCTTCCTCGTAGTAGCGACGGAACTGCTTCTCCATCACGCCGTAGGTGAAGCGGGCCTTCTGCTTCTCCTGCAGCTGCAGGCGGTATTCGCTCTCCTTGATCCGCGCGCGGCCGTGCTGTCCGGGCGGGTAGGGGCGCTTCTCGAACGACTGATCGCCGCCGACCAGGTCGACGCCCAGACGGCGCGACTTGCGGGTCACCGGTCCTGTGTAACGAGCCATTGTCTAAATCCCTCTTCCCTAGACCCGGCGCCGCTTGGGCGGACGGCAGCCGTTGTGCGGCTGCGGCGTGACGTCGGAAATGGCGCCCACCTCGAGGCCGGCGGCCTGCAATGAACGGATCGCGGTCTCGCGGCCCGAACCCGGTCCCTTGACGAACACGTCGACCTTCTTCACGCCGTGCTCCTGGGCCTTGCGGGCGGCGTTCTCCGCCGCCAACTGCGCGGCGAACGGAGTCGACTTACGCGACCCCTTGAAGCCGACGTGACCCGAGGACGCCCAGGCGATGACGTTGCCCTGGGGATCGGTGATGGACACGATGGTGTTGTTGAACGTGCTCTTGATGTGAGCGGCACCGTGCGGGACGTTCTTCTTTTCCCGGCGACGAGTGGTCTTGCCCTTCTTGGGGCCGGCGGCCGCCTTCTTTGCTGTTGCCATCAGGGGTTACCTGGCCTTCTTCTTGCCGGCAATGGTGCGCTTGGGGCCCTTGCGGGTGCGCGCATTGGTCTTGGTCCGCTGGCCGCGCACGGGCAGGCCACGGCGGTGCCGCAGGCCCTGGTAGCAGCCGATCTCGATCTTGCGGCGGATATCGGCCTGCACCTCGCGGCGCAGATCGCCCTCCACCTTGAGGTTGCCCTCGATGTAGTCGCGCAGCTGGGTCAGCTGGTCATCGGTGAGGTCCTTGGTGCGCAGATCCCGGTCGATCCCGGTCGCCGCCAGGATCTCCTGGGAGCGGGTACGGCCGACGCCGTAAATGTAGGTCAGCGCGATCTCCATGCGCTTATCGCGCGGGAGGTCAACGCCCACTAGACGTGCCACAGTGGTGTGCTTCCTTCTCTATGCGGAGGTCTGTTCCCAGTCCGTTCCCGCCTGCTGGCGGGGTCCGGCCTCCGTGCCGAACGTGATGAGCAGTACTGCGTCCTCTTGGTGGCGCGGTGGCGCCGGGCTGCTCAGTGGTGCTGGGAGGTCTGCATTAAGTTGTGGTGCTGCGACGGCGGTGAGCCGGCCCGGTAAAGCGCGGGGCCGACCGGCCTAACCCTGCCTCTGCTTGTGGCGAGGATCGGAGCAGATCACCATGACCCGCCCATGCCGGCGGATCACCCTGCACTTGTCGCAGATCGGCTTGACGCTCGGGTTCACCTTCACGGCTGTTCGATCCTGTTCTCTGTCTCGTACGGGGGTTGTGTTGCGGGGCGGCTTACTTGTAGCGGTACACAATGCGGCCGCGGGACAGGTCGTAGGGAGAGAGCTCCACCACGACGCGGTCCTCAGGGAGGATGCGGATGTAGTGCTGCCGCATCTTGCCGCTGATGTGCGCGAGCACCTTGTGTCCGTTCTCCAGCTCAATGCGGAACATCGCATTGGGCAGAGGCTCGACCACGCGGCCCTCGACCTCGATGGCACCGTCTTTCTTGGCCATAACTTCTTGGCGATCCTGTCGTCTGGTGTTTCGTAACTATGTCGGTTTCGTATGTATGTACTTCGTTTGCGCCCTGGTGGGCAGCCACAGCCGCGACTACGGTAAACGTGAAATCCACCCCTGGAAGTTCCAGGACTGTCGGAGAAGCACGCAGGAAGCCGGCGCGGTGGCCGCACCGTTGGTCCACGATACCCGCTCGGTGCCCGGGCGCCAAAATTCGTGCAGCGGGACTGCCGACGGGGATGCGAAGATCATTGCGCAGCGCCGACTCGAGGCCGAGCGCCGAAGGGAGCCCCCGTGACCGCTGTCTACGTGGCCGCGTTCGCGGTCGGCGGAATCGCCGTGCTCGCGACGCTGTTGCTCACCGACCTCGATCTCGGCGGCGACGGTGACGGCCTGCCCTTCCTGAGCCTGACCAGTCTGTCCGCCGGGCTGCTCGGTGCCGGGACCGGCGGGCTGGTCAGCACGCTGGCCGGCGTCGGGGCGGTGGCCGCCGGGGTGATCGCCGCCCTCAGCGCGATCGTGCTGGTCGTCGCGCTGCAGGGAGTGGTGCTGCCGCTGTTGCGCCGGCAGGAGGCCAATTCCACCCAGGGCCGGCTCTCCTACATCGGCCGGCTCGGCACCGTCACCCTCGACGTCGAGCCCAACGGCTGGGGCGAGATCAGCTTCGTCGACGCCGACGGCAACCGCGTGCACACCCGCGCGGTCACCGCCGAGCCGGAAACCCTGCGCAAGTCCACCCCGGTGTACATCTCCGACGTCGACACGGACTTCGTCCACGTCGTCGCGGTGCCCGAGTCCTGACGAACCCCGCCACCGCCAGAAAGGTCGACCGATGTCCACCCTGATGATCATCGCCATCGCCGCGATCGCAGCGCTGCTGCTGTTGGTCGCACTCCCCCTGATCTACGTCAAGAACTACATCAAGGTGCCGCCCAACGAGGTGGCCGTGTTCACCGGGCGCGGCACCCCGAAGGTGGTGCGCGGCGGGGCCAGGTTCCGGATGCCCGGCATCGAACGCGTCGACATCATGAGCCTGGAACCGTTCAACGTAAGCATCAACCTGCAGAACGCGCTGTCCAACAACGGCGTGCCGGTCAACGTCGAGGCGGTCGGCCTGGTCCGGATCGGGTCGGCCGACGAGGCGGTGCAGACCGCCGTGCAACGCTTCCTCACCTCCGACCTGAACGAGCTGCAGCGCCAGATCAACGAGATCCTGGCCGGCAGCCTGCGCGGCATCACCGCGACCATGACCGTCGAGGACCTCAACTCCAACCGGGACAGCCTGGCGCGCAGCGTGGTCGACGAGGCGGGCGGCGACCTGGCCCGCATCGGCATGGAAGTCGACGTGCTCAAGATCGCCGGCATCTCCGACGCCAACGACTACCTGAAGTCGCTGGGCCAGCGGCGCATCGCCGAGGTCAAGCGTGACGCCGCGGTGGGCACGGCCGAGGCCGAACGCGACGCCCAGATCCAGTCCGCCAAGGCGCGCCAGGAGGGTTCGGTGGCCCAGGCCGAGGCCGACACCGCGATCGCCACCGCCAACCAGCGCCGCGACGTCGAACTGGCCCGGTTGCGCGCCCAGACCGAGGCCGAGAACGCCCAGGCCGACCAGGCCGGTCCGCTGGCCAACGCCCGCGCCCAGAAGGACGTCGGCATCGCCGTCGAGCAGGCCGAGGCCGCCCGGGTGCAGGCCCGCATCGAGGTCGAGCAGCGCCGCGCCGAGCAGGCCCAGGCCGCGCTGCAGGCCGACGTGATCGCCCCGGCCGAGGCCCAGCGCCAGGCGGACATCGCCCTGGCCGAGGGCCAGCGCCAGGCGGCGATCCTGGCGGCCCAGGCCCAGGCCGAGGCGGCGCGGCAGGCCGGTGTGGCCGAGGCCGACGCGCGCAAGGCCGCCGCCGACGCGCTGCGGGTCGAACGCGAGGCCGAGGCCGACGGCATCAAGGCGAAGCTGCTGGCCGAGGCGGAGGGCAAGAAGCAGATCGCCGCGGCGCTGAACAGCTACTCCAGCGAGGCGGCCCGGCTGCAGATGCTGCCAGACGTGTTGGCCTCGGTGGTCAAGTCCACCGAGGCCGCCGCGGCCCCGCTCGCCGAGATCGAGCGGCTGTCCATCATCGGTGGATCCGCGGACACCCAGGACGCCGTGGGCGGCCTGCTCGGGGTGAGCCCGCTGGCGGTCGCCAAGACCATCGAGGCGCTGAAGTCCTCTGGTATCGACGTCGCCGCGATGCTCAACCACGGCAACGGCGAGCCCGTCGCGACCCCGGGCGACCCGGCGCCCGCGGAGTAGCCCGGTTCGTCGGTCGCCCCGCGGGATCGGACTGACCGGCGCATACTTGGCGCAATGCCCGGATCAGAGTCGCAGAGCCGCAAACCCGTCATCGTGACCGTCGACGACGATCCCGGGGTTTCCCGGGCCGTCGCGCGGGATCTGCGCCGCCACTACGGCGAGCACTTCCGGATTGTGCGCGCCGAGTCGGGCCCGGATGCGCTGGCGGCCCTGACCGAACTCAAACTGCGCGGCGAGACGGTGGCCGTCTTCGTCGCCGACTACCGGATGCCGCAGATGAGCGGCATCGAGTTCCTCGAAGCCGCAATGGATCTGTTCCCGCTGGCGCGTCGGGTGCTGCTGACCGCCTACGCCGACACCCATGCGGCCATCGATGCCATCAACGTCGTCGACCTCGACCACTATCTGCTCAAGCCGTGGGACCCGCCGGAGGAGAAGCTGTATCCGGTCATCGACGCGTTGATCGACGCGTGGCGCACCACCGGCGACCGGGCCATCCCGCACACCAAGATCATCGGCCACCCCTGGAATGCGCGGTCTTCGGAGGTGCGTGAGTTCCTTGCCCGAAACCGATTGCACTACAGCTGGTTTCGCGCCGACGAAGCCAAGGGCCAGCGCCTGCTGGAGGCGGCCGGGCTGGACGGGATGACGCTGCCGGTGGTGATCACCGAAGCGGGCCGGACGCTGGTGGCGCCGTCGGACGCCGAGCTGGCGGCCACCCTGGGGCTGACCACCACCCCGGCCGAGGATTTCTACGACCTGGTGGTGATCGGCGGCGGTCCGGCCGGTCTGGCCGCCGCGGTCTACGGCGCCTCGGAGGGGCTGACGACCGTCCTGATCGAGCGCACCGCCACCGGCGGTCAGGCCGGCCAGAGCTCACGCATCGAGAACTATCTCGGCTTCCCCGACGGGTTGTCGGGCTCCCAGCTGGCCGAGCGGGCCCGCCGCCAGGCCGAGAAGTTCGACGCCGAACTGATCACGGCCGCCGAGGCGACCGCCCTCGAGGTGGACGGGGCCGCGCGCACCGTCAGGCTCTCCGACGGCCGCTGCATCGGCGCCCGCGCGGTGATCTTGGCGATGGGCGTCGAGTACCGGCAGCTACCGGCGGAGGGGTGCGCCGGGCTGACGGGCGCCGGGGTGCATTACGGGGCGACGTCGTCGGTTGCCGCCGACTGCGCCGACGACGACGTCTACGTCATCGGCGGCGCCAATTCGGCGGGCCAGGCGGCGATGTTCCTGTCCCGCACCGCGAGATCGGTGACCATCGTCAGCCGTCGCACCCTCGATGAGTCGATGTCGCACTACCTGGTTCAGCAGATCCGGGGCAACGACAAGATCACCGAACTGCCCCACACCGTGGTGCACGCCGTCCACGGCAACGGGCGCCTGGAGGGCATCTGCCTGCAGGACATCCGCACCGGGGCGCAGTCGAACTTCCGCTGCGGCCGGATGTTCATCTTCATCGGCGCCGAACCGCGCACCGACTGGCTCGACGGTGTCGTGGTGCGCGACGACCACGGGTTCATCCTGGCCGGGCCGGATCTGCGCGAGGTGTCCGGTTGGACCGTGGACCGCCCGCCGCACCATCTCGAGACCAGCGTCCCCGGCGTCTTCGCGGCCGGCGATGTCCGGGCGGAGTCGGCGAAACGGGTGGCTGCCGCCGTCGGCGAGGGATCGATGGCGGTGATGCTGGTGCACCGGTATCTGGCCGAGGCCTAGGGGGTCGCGATGTCCGAGGACTGCCGTGCCGACGAATTGCGGACACTGTTCCTGTTCGAGCGGCTCTCCGACGAGCAACTCGACGTGCTCTGTGCCGCAGGGCGAATCGAGACGTTTCCGGTGGGCCCCCTGTTCGCCGAGGGGGCACCGGCGACGTGCCTGTATGTGCTGATCGACGGTGAGCTGGTGATGTCGAAGCGTTCCGGCGGCGTCGACATCGAGACCAACCGGACCGCGCAGCGCGGGGTGTACTGCGGCGCCTGGTCGGCCTACCTCCCCGGGGGCGCGCCCGAGTATCCGACCTCGGTGCGGCTCACCCGGCCGTCGCGGATGTTCGTCCTGCCCGCCCCCGACTTCGCCGAGTTCATGCGAACCCAGTTCCCGATGGCCGTGCACCTGTTGGAGGGGCACATGATTGGCGGGGAACGACAGCGCCAACTCATCGGCCAGCGCGAACGGCTGCTCGCGCTGGGCACCATCACCGCCGGGCTGACCCACCAGCTCAACAATCCGGCGGCGGCGACCGCCCGCGCAGTGGCCGACCTGCGCGAGCACATCGGCAAGATGCGGTACAAGCTGGCGATGCTGGCCGAGGGCAGGTTCACCCCGGAGGCGCTGCGGAAGTTGGTCACCGTCCAGGACGAGGTCGCCGAGAAGCTGACCGAGACGGCTCGCGGCGAATCCTCCGCCCTGGAATCGTCGGATCGCGAGGACGAGCTGGGCCAATGGTTCGAGGACCGCGGCGTGCCCCACGCCTGGGACTACGCATCGACGTTCGTGGAGGCGGGCCTGGACGTCGCCTGGTTGGACCAGGTGGCGAACACCGTCGACACCGCGCTACTGCCGAGCGCGATCGGCTGGCTGCGGCACACCATCGACGCCGAACTGCGCATCCAGGAGATCGCCGAGGCCAGCAAGCGCATCTCGGCGCTGCTGGCCGGCGCCAAGCAGTATTCCCAGATGGACCGCGGCACCTACCAGAACGCGAACGTCAACGAGCTGTTGCGCAGCACCATCATGATGTTCGGCGACAAGCTCGGCCCCGCGGGCAAGAACAAGCCGGTGACCCTGGTCAAGGAGATGGATCACGACCTACCCGAGATCGCCTGCTACCCCGGCGACCTCAACCAGGTGTGGACCAACCTCATCGACAACGCCATCGGCGCGATGGGCGGCCGCGGGACCCTGACGGTACGGACCAACACCGACAACGACACGATGATCCGCGTCCAGATCTGCGACGACGGCCCGGGCATTCCGGACGACATCGTCGAGAAGATCTTCACCCCCTTCTTCACCACCAAGCCGACGGGCGAGGGCACCGGGCTCGGTCTGGATCTGGCCTGGCGGGTGGTGGTCGAGAAGCATCGCGGCAGCCTGTCGGTGGAGTCCAAGCCCGGCGACACCCGCTTCACCGTGTGCCTGCCGCGCCAAGCGCCGGCGCCGGGCGCGGAATAGCCGGCCGGGGCCCGCGGGTTCTCCTTGAGCATGACCATGGCCGCCGAAGTCGTCGCGCACGGCACCGTCGAGCAGGTCGCCGCGCAACTGCGCGCGCATCTGCGGGCCGGCGCCGACCACGTGCCTGTGCAGGTGCTCACCGGAACTGACAAGCTGGTGGGTGCCCTCGCCGAATTGGCCGGCCCCCTGGGCCTGACCGCCGGCGCCGCCTAGCGACACGGATGGACCCTCGATGACCGACGCAGTTTCGCTCAAGCCCGAACTCGGCCGCTTCGGCGTCTGGACGCCCGGCCCGGTGAGTCCGGATACCGCCGCCGAGATCGAGAAGCTCGGCTACGGCGCGCTGTGGGTGGGTGGTTCACCGGCGGCGGACCTCGACTTCGCCGAACCCATCCTGGCCGCCACCGAGTCGCTGCAGTTGGCCACCGGGATCGTCAACATCTGGACGGCTCCGGCCGCCGAGGTCGCCGAGTCCTATCACCGCATCGAAAAGGCCTACCCGGGACGGTTCCTGCTGGGCATCGGCGTGGGTCATCCCGAGCACACCGAGCAGTACGTCAAGCCGCTCGACGCCCTGGTCGACTACCTCGACGCGCTGGACGCCAAGACCGTGCCGACCAGCCGTCGGGTCATCGCGGCGCTGGGCCCGAAGGTGCTGCGGCTGTCGGCGCAGCGCAGCGCCGGCGCGCATCCCTACCTGACCACCCCCGAGCACACCGCCAGCGCCCGCGGCCTCGTCGGCAACTCGGTGTTCCTGGCGCCCGAGCACAAGGTGGCACTCACCCGGGATGCCGCCCAGGCCCGCGAACTGGGCCGCCAGACCGTCGACTTCTACCTGGGGCTGTCCAATTACGTCAACAACTGGCGCCGGCTGGGCTTCACCGCCGAGGAGGTCGCCAGCCCCGGCGCCGACCGGCTGATCGACGCGGTGGTCGCCCACGGCACGCCCGACGCGATCGCGGCGCGTCTGACCGAACATCTGGAACTCGGCGCCGACCACGTCGCCATCCAGGTGCTCGGCAAGCCCGAGGACCTGGTGCCCACCCTGGCCGACCTGGCCGGGCCGCTGGGCCTCACGGCCCGGGGCTGACACCACGGGTAGGGTCTGCACTCATGCGTTTGCTGGTCACCGGTGGTGCCGGATTCATCGGCGCCAACTTCGTTCAGAGCACCGTGCGCGAACATCCCGAGGACGAGGTGACCGTGCTCGACGCCCTCACCTACGCGGGCAGTCGCACCGCGCTCGCGCCCGTCGAGGACGCCGTCGAACTGGTCGAGGGCGATGTCGCCGACCCGACGCTGGTGGACAAGCTGGTCGGGTCCTGCGACGCCGTCGTGCATTTCGCCGCCGAGACCCACGTCGACAATGCGTTGTCGGACCCCACCCCGTTCCTGCACTCCAACATCATGGGCACGTTCACCCTGCTGGAGGCCGTACGCAAGCACAACATCCGGCTGCATCACATCTCCACCGACGAGGTGTACGGCGATTTGGAGCTGGACAGCCCGGAACGCTTCACCGAGGCCACCCCGTACAACCCGTCGAGCCCCTATTCGGCGTCCAAGGCCGGCGCCGACATGCTGGTGCGCGCCTGGGTGCGGTCCTACGGCGTGCGCGCCACGATCTCCAACTGCTCCAACAACTTCGGCCCCTACCAGCATGTGGAGAAGTTCATCCCGCGCCAGGTCACCAACCTGCTCACGGGCCGGCGCGCCAAGCTGTACGGGACCGGGGCCAACGTGCGTGACTGGATCCACGTCGACGATCACAACAGCGCGGTCCGCCGGATCCTCGAAGACGGCACCGCCGGGCGCACCTACCTGATCGGCGCATCCAACGAACGTTCGAATATCACTGTGCTGCAATCGATCCTGACGATCATGGGGCATGATCCCGACGACTTCGACCACGTCACCGACCGCGCCGGCCACGACCTGCGCTACGCGATCGACCCCACGGTCCTGCAGCAGGAGCTGGGCTGGGCGCCGGCGCACACCGAGTTCGACGACGCCCTGCGCGCGACCATCGACTGGTATCGGGACAACCCCGACTGGTGGTCGCCGCTCAAGGACGCCGTCGAAGACCAATACGCACAGCGGGGACAGTGATATGGCTTTTCGCGAACTGAAGATCCCGGGCTCCTACGAGATCACCCCTGTGCTGCGCACCGATGACCGGGGCACCTTCTTCGAATGGTTCACCGATGCCGAGTTCCGCGAGTTCGCCGGGCACCGGCTGGACCTGCGGCAGGCCAACTGCTCGGTGTCCTCGGCCGGCGTGCTGCGCGGCCTGCACTTCGCCCAGCTGCCACCCAGCCAGGCCAAGTACGTCACGTGTGTGCGCGGCGCGGTGTTCGACGTGGTGGCCGACGTGCGGGTGGGCTCGCCCACCTACGGCCAGTGGGATTCGGTGCGGCTCGACGAGCAGACCCGCAACTCGGTGTACCTGTCCGAGGGCCTGGCCCACGGCTTCCTGGCGCTCGAGGACGACTCGACGGTGATGTATCTGTGTTCGGCCGGCTATGCCCCGCAGCGCGAACACACCATCTCCCCGACCGATCCGGAGATCGGGATCGACTGGCCGGAAACGGTTTTCGGCACCACGCGGGTGATCTCGGAACGCGATGCCGCCGCCCCCAGCCTGGCCGAAGTCAAGGCCGCCGGGTTG
Organism: Mycolicibacterium sp. MU0050; assembly: GCF_963378085.1. Lineage (GTDB taxonomy): Bacteria > Actinomycetota > Actinomycetes > Mycobacteriales > Mycobacteriaceae > Mycobacterium > Mycobacterium wendilense. Next base: position 3,775,609 of record NZ_OY726395.1, read on the forward strand.
CTGCCCAGCTGGCAGGACACCCAGGACTTCATCGCCGGCCTGGCTTAGGCCACCCCGCCGCCCACCCCGGGCGTCCCCGACCGACGGTCTTCGACAAGGTCTTGCGCGGCGCCATTCCCATTTACTAGGATATGCAAGTATCTCTGCTCCGACTCTCCGCAGGACGTCTCATGACCTCAAAGATTCCGCACTTCGTCGATGGACGTCGTAGCGACCTCTCCTCCACCCGTACCGCCGATGTGCTCAACCCCAGCACCGGCAGCGTCCAGGCTCAGGTGCTGTTGGCCTCCAAGGCCGACGTCGACACCGCCGTGGCCTCGGCCGTGGCAGCCCAGAAGGAATGGGCGGCCTACAACCCGCAGCGCCGCGCGCGGATCCTGATGAAGTTCATCGAGCTGGTCAACGCCAACGCCGACGAGCTGGCCGAACTCCTGTCCAAGGAGCACGGCAAGACGGTGGCCGACTCGCACGGCGACATCCAGCGCGGAATCGAGGTGATCGAGTTCGCCGTCGGCGTCCCGCACCTGATGAAGGGCGAGTTCACCGAGAACGCCGGCACCGGCATCGACGTCTACTCGATCCGCCAGCCGCTCGGCGTGGTCGCCGGCATCACCCCGTTCAACTTCCCCGCGATGATCCCGCTGTGGAAGGCCGGCCCGGCGCTGGCCTGCGGTAACGCGCTGATCCTCAAGCCGTCCGAGCGCGACCCCTCGGTGCCGCTGCGGCTGGCCGAGCTGTTCACCGAGGCCGGCCTGCCCGACGGCGTGCTGCAGGTGGTGCAGGGCGACAAGGAGGCGGTCGACGCCATCCTGGAGCACCCCGACATCCAGGCCGTCGGCTTCGTCGGCTCCTCGGACATCGCCCAGTACATCTACTCCGGCGCGGCCAACAACGGTAAGCGCGCCCAGTGCTTCGGCGGCGCCAAGAACCACATGATCGTGATGCCCGACGCCGACCTGGATCAGGCCGTGGACGCCCTGATCGGCGCCGGCTACGGCAGCGCCGGCGAGCGCTGCATGGCCATCAGCGTGGCCGTCCCGGTGGGCAAGGACACCGCGGATCGCCTCCGTAATCGGCTGGTCGAGCGGATCAGCCAGCTGCGGGTCGGCCACAGCCTCGACCCCAAGGCCGACTACGGCCCGCTGGTCACCGGCGCCGCCCTGGAGCGGGTCCGCGACTACATCAAGCAGGGCGTCGAGGCCGGCGCCGAGCTGGTGGTCGACGGCCGCGAGCGCGGCAGCGACGACCTGGCCTTCGGCGACGAAGACCTGTCGAAGGGCTATTTCATCGGCCCCACCCTGTTCGACAACGTCACCCCCGAGATGTCGATCTACACCGACGAGATCTTCGGCCCGGTGCTGTGCATCGTGCGAGCCGAGGACTACGACGAGGCGCTGCGGCTGCCGTCCGAGCACGAGTACGGCAACGGCGTGGCGATCTTCACCCGCGACGGCGACGCCGCCCGCGACTTCGTCTCCCGGGTGCAGGTCGGCATGGTGGGCGTCAACGTGCCCATCCCGGTTCCGGTGTCCTATCACAGCTTCGGCGGCTGGAAGCGCTCCGGCTTCGGTGACCTCAACCAGTACGGGACGGCGTCGATCCAGTTCTACACCAAGGTCAAGACCGTCACCGAGCGCTGGCCGTCGGGCATCAAGGATGGCGCCGAGTTCGTCATCCCCACCTTCAAGTAGGGACCGGACGTAGGTCGAGCTGAACATGTTTGAGATGGATGACGACGAACGCGTGATCGCCGAGACGGCGGCCGCGTTCGCGACCAAACGCCTTGCGCCGCATGCGCTGGAGTGGGACGAGACCAAGCACTTCCCCACCGATGTGCTACGCGAGGCCGCCGAGTTGGGCATGGCGGGCATCTACTGCAACGAGGACGTCGGCGGCAGCGGCCTGCGGCGGCTCGACGCCGTGCGGATCTTCGAGGAACTCGCGGCCGCGGACCCGACGATCGCGTCGTTCATCTCGATCCACAACATGTGCGCGTGGATGGTGGACAGCTACGGCACCCTGGAGCAGCGCAAGACCTGGGTGCCGCGGCTGGCCTCCATGGAGGCGATCGCGAGCTATTGCCTCACCGAACCGGGCGCCGGTTCGGACGCCTCGGCGTTGCGCACCCGGGCGGTGCGCGACGGGTCCGACTACGTCCTCGACGGCGTCAAGCAGTTCATCTCCGGCGCCGGGGCCTCCGACGTCTACGTGGTGATGGCCCGCACCGGCGCCGAGGGGCCGCGCGGGATCTCCGCGTTCGTGGTCGAAAAGGGCACGCCGGGGCTGAGTTTCGGCGCCAACGAGGCCAAGATGGGCTGGAGCGCGCAGCCCACCGCGCAGGTGATCCTCGAGAAGGTCCGGGTTCCGGCCGACGCGCTGCTCGGCGGCGCCGAGGGCGAGGGCGCCGGCTTCGGCATCGCGATGAACGGGCTCAACGGCGGCCGGATCAACATCGCCGCCTGTTCCCTGGGCGGGGCGCGGACCGCGCACGAGAAGGCGGCCGCCTACGTCCGCGACCGGGAGGCCTTCGGCGGCTCGCTGCTGGACGAACCGACCATCCGGTTCACCCTGGCGGATATGGCCACCGCGTTGGAAACCTCGCGAATCATGTTGTGGCGCGCCGCTTCCGCTCTTGACGCCGGAGCGCCCGACAAGGTCGAATTGTGCGCGATGGCCAAACGTTACGTGACCGACGCCTGCTTCGAGGTCGCCGATCAGGCGCTGCAGTTGCACGGCGGTTACGGCTATCTGTGCGAGTACGGCCTCGAGAAGATCGTGCGCGACCTGCGCGTGCACCGCATCCTCGAGGGCACGAACGAAATCATGCGAGTGGTCATCGGCCGGGCCGAGGCCGCCCGCGCCAGGGCCGCCGGTTAACGGAAGAAGGTTGGCAATGACGACGATCGCATTCCTGGGCTTGGGCAACATGGGCGGGCCGATGGCGGCCAACCTGCTTGCCGCCGGGCACACCGTGCGCGGTTTCGACCCGGTGGAAGCGCTCGCGCAGGCCGCCGCCGAAAAGGGTGCCGCGGTGTTCGGCAGCGGCGCCGAGGCGGTCGACGGCGCCGACGTGGTGATCACGATGCTGCCCAACGGCGATGTGGTCAAACGCTGCTACGCCGAGATACTGCCCGCGGCCAAGGCCGGCGCCCTGTTCATCGACAGCTCGACCATCTCGGTGGACGACGCGCGCGAGGTCAACAAGCTCGCCGCCGATGCCGGCTTCGCCCAACTCGACGCCCCGGTGTCCGGCGGCGTCAAGGGGGCGGTCGCCGGCACCCTGGCGTTCATGGTCGGCGGCGAGGATGCCGCCGTGGAGCGGGCGCGCGCGGTCCTCGAGCCGATGGCGGCCAAGGTGGTGCACTGCGGCCTCGCCGGTGCCGGTCAGGCCGCCAAGGTCTGCAACAACATGGTGCTGGCGGTGCAGCAGATCGCGATCGGGGAAGCGTTCGTCCTGGCCGAGAAGCTGGGCCTGTCGGCACAGTCGCTGTTCGACGTCATCACCGGCGCCACCGGCAACTGCTGGGCCGTGCACACGAATTGCCCGGTGCCGGGCCCGGTTCCGACCTCACCGGCCAACAACGACTTCAAACCCGGCTTCGCGACCGCGTTGATGAACAAGGATCTCGGGCTGGCGATGGCCGCGGTCTCCTCGACGGGCTCCGCCGCCCCGTTGGGCAGTCACGCCGCCGAGATCTACGCCGAGTTCGCCGCCGATCATGCCGACAAGGACTTCAGCGCGGTGATCGAACTCCTGCGCGGCAAGTAACCCGCCGCCGGCACGCGGACCCGTCGAGCACCGATGGCCGCGGGCGCGGTCAACGCCGTCAGCAGGACCGCCGCACCGACGCCGGCGACGGTGCCCGCCACCGCCCGACGATCACCGATCAGGGCGGCGCACTCCCCCACGTAGTCGCTCGCTACGAACGCCGCGCCACCCTGGGCCCGCAACTGTGCGTTCAGCGTGTCGACGTACCGCGCCACGGAGGTGTCGGGCTGCAGTCCGGTGCCGCAGGCGATGGGCTGACCGGCGCGGTCGACGACGCGCAGTGACAGCGGCACGCACAGCGCCAGGAACGCCCCCAGCATCGCCGCCGCCCCGAGCACCTGCCAACCCCTGCGCATAGCGAACCTCTCCCATTTGCCTACCGGATGGCGCCGGAATCATCCAGCAAACCTTCTCGGCACAGAGAATAGAGCTCCACCGCCGGTTTTGGGTAGCCATGGCGAATCAATGTGACGGGTCACTCACCGCCGCCTCAGGCCAGGGGTGTGTGCCGAGCTACCAGTACACCGCCCGTTCACCGGCCGTTCGGCCCGACGTCAGAAATCGCCGGCGTGCCGGCGCAGGGTTTCGATCGAGTCCACCAGCGCGCGGGACTGCTCCTGCGACATCCCGATGTCGGCGAACACCTTCTCGTTGAGCGTGACCGTCGCGTCCTCCACCGTCGACCGGCCCAACTCGGTGATCTCGACGAGCGTGGTGCGCCCGTCGGTCGGATGCGGCAGCCGACGGACCAGCCCGCCGGCCTCCAGCCGACGGATGGCGTGCGTGACGCTGGTGACGTGCACCTGCAACCGGTCCGAGGCCTTGGTGATCGGCAGCGCCCCGCTGCGACTGAACGCCAGCAGCCGCAGCAGTTCGAAGCGGGAAAAGCTCAGATCATAAGGCCGCAGCGCGGTCTCGACCCGCGCGAGCAGAATCTGATGCGCCCGCATCACCGAGGTCACCGCGACCATGCCGTCGGCGACATCACCCCAGCCCGACCGCTCCCAGTTTGCATGCGCCTGCGCGATCGGGTCGCGCGACTCCACGGAATCGACCATCGGCACATTCATACCCCATGCGGGCGGGGTCGGGCTCAGTCCGCCGGAAGTGTCAGGATCCGCGGCCCGTCCTCGGTGACCGCGACCGTGTGCTCCCAGTGCGCGGCCCGCGAACCGTCGGTGGTGACGACGGTCCACTCGTCGTCGAGAATCCGGGTCTTCACGGTGCCCAGTGTCAGCATGGGCTCGATGGCCAACACCGAACCGGGGGCCAGCAGCGGGCCGCGGCCCGGTGCGCCCTCGTTGGGCAGGAACGGATCCAGGTGCATCTCCCGGCCGATGCCGTGCCCGCCGTAGCCCTCGACGATGCCGTACCGGCGGCCGTGCTTGGCCTCCGCGGCGCGGGTGCCGCGTTCGATGGCGTGCGAGACGTCGGTGAGCCGGTTGCCGGGCAGCATCGCGGCGATCCCGGCCTCCATCGATTCCCGGGTCGCCTCCGACAGCGCCTCGTCGGCCGGGATCAGCGTGCCCACCCCGAAGGTGATCGCCGAATCGCCGTGCCAGCCGTCGACGATGGCGCCGCAGTCGATCGACACCAGGTCGCCGGCGGCGAGTATCTCGGTGGCCGACGGGATGCCGTGCACCACGCGGTCGTTGACCGAGGAGCACACGGTGGCGGGGAAGCCGTGGTAGCCCAGGAACGACGGGACACCGCCACCGTCGCGGATGACCGCCTCGGCGACGCCGTCCAGCTCCAGGGTGGATACTCCCGGCGCGGCGGCCGCCCGCACCGCGCGCAGGGCCGCGGCCACCAACGCCCCGGCGACGGCCATGGCGTCGAGTTCGGCGGCGCTACGCCGCGCGACGACCTTGCGGCTGCGCAGTCCGGGGATCGACACCATGAGTCAGCGCCGCCGTCAGCGGCCGAGGGCCTGCAGGGCCCGCGCGAAGACCTCGTCCAGCGAACCGACGGCGTCGACCGTCTTGAGCTGATCGCGGTAGAAATCGAGCAGCGGGGCGGTCTCGTCCCGGTAGACGCCCATCCGGTGCCGGATGACGTCCTCGGTGTCGTCGGCGCGGCCGCGGCCCTTCAGGCGCGCCACCAGCTCGTCCTCGGGCACCCGGAACTCGATCACGGCGTCGAGCTGCACGCCACGCTTGGCCAGCATCTCGGCCAGCGCCTCGGCCTGCTCCACCGAGCGCGGGAAGCCGTCGAGGATGAAGCCGGCCGCGGCGTCGTCGTCGTTCAGTCGGTCGTCCACCAGCGCGTTGGTCAGCGTGGCCGGGACCAGGTCCCCGGCGTCGAGGTACTTCTTGGCCTCGTTGCCCAGATCGGTCCCGTTGCTGATGTTGTGGCGGAACAGATCGCCGGTGGAGATCTGCGGCACGCCGAGTTCCTCCGCCAGCTTGACCGCCTGAGTTCCCTTACCGGCTCCAGGTGGTCCGAGCAAAACGATTCTCACTTGAGAAACCCTTCGTAGTTGCGCTGCATGAGCTGGCTTTCGATCTGCTTCACGGTATCCAGACCAACGCCGATCATGATCAGCACCGCCACACCGCCGAACGGCAGGTTCTGCAAGGTGGCCCCGCTACCCATCTGCAGGAACAGGTTGGGCATCACGGCGATCACACCGAGATAGATGGAGCCGGGCAGGGTGATGCGGTTCAGGACGAAGCGCAGGTAATCCGCGGTCGGACGACCGGGCCGGATGCCCGGGATGAAACCGCCGAACTTCTTCATCTCGTCGGCGCGCTCATCGGGGTTGAACGTGATCGACACGTAGAAGTACGTGAAGAACACGATCAGGCCGAAGTAGAACGCGACGTAGACGACGTCGGCGGGGTTGGTGAGGTGGTCGGCGACGAACCGGTCCCACCAGCTGTTGCCGGGTTCGCTGCGGCCGCTCTGGATCAACTGGGTGATCAGCTGCGGAATGTAGATCAGCGACGAGGCGAAGATCACCGGGATGACGCCGGCCTGGTTGACCTTCAACGGCAGGTAGGTCGAGGTGCCGCCGTACATCTTGCGGCCGACCATCCGCTTGGCGTATTGCACCGGGATCCGGCGCTGGCCCTGCTCGACGAAGATGACGCCGATCAGGATCGCCAGCGCGGCGAGGCAGACCAGGGTGAAGACCATGCCGCCGCGGCTCTCCAGGACCATCTGGCCCTCGCCGGGGATCTGGGCCGCGATGCCGGCGAAGATCATCAGCGACATGCCGTTGCCGACGCCCCGCTCGGTGACCAGCTCACCCATCCACATGACCAGCGCGGCACCGGCGGTCATCACCAGGACCATGATGACCAGCGAGAAGATGCTGGTGTCCGGGATGATGTCCAGCGAGCAGCCCTGCAGCAAGCCGCCGTTGGCGGCCAGCGCCACGATGGAGGTGGCCTGCAGGATCGCCAACGCGATCGTCAGATAGCGGGTGTACTGCGTCATCTTGGCCTGGCCGGATTGGCCTTCCTTGCGCAGCTGCTCGAACCGCGGGATGACCACGGTGAGCAACTGCACGATGATGCTCGCGGTGATGTAGGGCATGACGCCGACCGCGAAGACCGCCAGCTGCAGCAGCGCACCGCCGGAGAACAGGTTGATCAGCGAATAGATCTGGCCGGAGTCACCGCCACTGACCTGCTCGATGCACTTCTGCACATTGCCGTAGTCGACTCCCGGGGACGGCAAGGTGGCACCGACCCGGTACAGGAGGACGATGCCGAGCGTGAAGAGGATCTTGCGCCTCAGGTCGGGTGTCCGCAGCGACGAGATAAAGGCTGAGAGCACTCTTCCTCCTGGGCCGCCGGGTGGTGCCTCGGCGTGCCGATGGGGCTGACTATGAGCTATCCCAAGCCAGCGTCGGGTTTGTCCGTGTGTGACGCGCCGATGTCGGCGGCGTGCAGCAGTCTACGAGAGTAACAGCTGGCCTCGGTCGGATCCGCATCGCACAACGCTGTTGGGCTCCGCGATCTTCGATGCATTCTCCGGCCGACCGGAGCCCCGTCCGCTTCACAGGTTCTCCTCAGCCTGACGCGCGTACGCTGGCGATATCTCGTTATACAGACTAATTACCTGGACTCCTGGCGGAAGGCGCTCCCCCGTGACCCGCACCGATGACGACTCCTGGGACCTGGCCTCCAGCGTCGGGGCCACCGCCACCATGGTCGCCGCCGCCCGGGCGGTGGCCACCCGGACCGAGAACCCGGTGATCGACGACCCGTACGCGGCACCGTTGGTGGAGGCCGTCGGGATCGAGTTCTTCAGCCGGTTGGCCCGCGGTGAGCTCACCCCGGGCGAACTCGACAGCGACAACCCGGTGGGGATGGCCCGGTTCGCCGACGGCATGGCCGCCCGTACGCGGTTCTTCGACGAATTCTTCGCCACGGCCACCGGAGCCGGCATCCGCCAGGCCGTGATCTTGGCCTCCGGCCTGGACGCCCGCGCCTACCGACTGGCGTGGCCGGCCGGCACGGTGCTCTTCGAGATCGATCAGCCGGAGGTCATCGACTTCAAGGCCGACACCCTGGCCGGTCTGGGCGCGCGGGCCGGCGTGGATCTGCGCACCGTCGCGGTCGATCTGCGCGCCGACTGGCCGGCGGCGCTGACGGCCGCCGGTTTCGACGCCGCCGCGCCCACGGCCTGGATCGCCGAGGGACTGTTCGGCTATTTGCCGCCCGACGGCCAGGACCGGCTGCTCGACCAGATCACCGCGCTCAGCGCGCCCGGCAGCCGGCTGGCGGCCGAGGGCGTGCCCAGCCATCAGGGCGCCGACGAGGACGAGACCCGGGCCCGGATGCAGGCCTCGACCGACCGCTGGCGCGAGCACGGCTTCGACATCGACTTCTCGGCGCTGGTGTTTCTCGGTGACCGCGCCGAGGTCACCACCTACCTGCAGGGGCATGGGTGGTCGACGACGGCGGTCCAGGCCAACGACCTGCTGGTCCGCTACGGCCTGCAGCGACTCGACGAGGACGAGGGTTTCGCGGCGGTCACCTACGTGACCGCGGAACTCGACACACCGCGCAAGGACCAATAGTCATGGTCCGCAGCGAGGGCGACACCTGGGACCTGGCCTCCAGCGTCGGCGCCACGGCAACGTCGGTGGCGGCATCGCGGGCGCTGGCCAGCCGAGGCCCCAACCCGCCGATCCACGATCCGTACGCCGCGGAGCTGGTCCGGGCCGTCGGCATCGACTACTGCATCCGGGTGGCCGACGGCGCCGTCGATTTCGACGACGACCCGCTGTTCGACGGTGACACCATGCGGGACCAAATCGTGGTTCGGACCCGCTATTTCGACGATTTCCTCACCGAGTCCGTCGCCCGGGGCATCCGCCAGGTCGTCGTTCTGGCCTCCGGTTTGGACACCCGCGCCTACCGGATGGACTGGCCCGCGGGCACCGTGGTGTTCGAGATCGACCAGCCGGCGGTGATCGAGTTCAAGACCCGGGTGCTCGACGTGCTGGGCGCCGCGCCCGGCTGCGAGCGGCGCACGGTCGCCCTGGATCTGCGGGAGGACTGGCCCGCGGCGCTGCGCGCGGCCGGCTTCGACCCCGCCGCGCCGACGGCGTGGATCGCCGAGGGGCTGCTGATCTACCTGCCCCCCGACGCGCAGGATCGGCTGCTGGACAACGTCACCGCGCTCAGCGCGCCGGGCAGCCGGCTGGCCACCGAGCACATGGACAGCCGGGCGTTCACCGGCGACTGGGCTCGCAAGCTGACCGAACGCGGTCGGCGCCACGGCAGCGACATCGATCTGACCAAGCTGTTCTATTCCGACGAGCGCACCGCGGCCCGCGACCACCTCGCCGGGCGCGGCTGGCAGATCGACATCCGCACCACCGAACAGGCCTACACTGCAAACGGTTTCGCCCCGCCCGCCGACGAGTTGCTGTCCATGATCGGCGATTCCGGCTACCTGACCGCCGAACTGTCCGCCCCGCCGAGCTGAGGAGAGCACGCATGGCACGCACCGGTGACGACTCGTGGGACCTGGCCTCCAGCGTGGGCGCCACCGCGACCATGGTGGCGGCCGGCCGCGCCTTCGCGAGCCGGGACCCCGACCCGCTGATCGACGATCCGTTCGCCGAACCGCTGGTGCGTGCGGTGGGACTGGAGTTCTTCAGCCGCATGCTGGACGGTGACCTCGACATGTCGCAGCTGCCGGATGCGTCGCCGGAGCGGGTGCAGGCGATGATCGACGGAATGGCGGTGCGCACGAAGTTCTTCGACGACTACTTCCATGATGCGGTCGGCACCGGGATCCGCCAGGCGGTGATCCTGGCCTCCGGTCTGGACGCGCGGGCCTATCGGTTGGAGTGGGCGCCGGGCACCGTGGTCTACGAGGTCGACCAGCCCCGGGTCATCGAGTTCAAGTCGACCACGCTGGCCGGGCTCGGCGCCGCACCGACGGCCGAGCGCCGCACCGTGGGCATCGACCTGCGCGAGGACTGGCCGACGGCATTGCGCGCGGCCGGCTTCGATCCCGCGGCGCCCACCGCGTGGTTGGCCGAGGGGTTGCTGATCTATCTGCCACCCGAGGCACAGGATCGCCTCTTCGACCTCATCACCGCGCTGTCGGCGCGCGGCAGCACGGTGGCCACCGAATACGCGCCCGGCATCATCGATTTCGACGCCGACCAGGCGCGGGAACTCTCGGCCCCGCTGCGCGAGCACGGCCTCGACGTCGACATGCCCACCCTGGTGTACCCCGGACAGCGCAGTCACGTCATGGACTACCTGGCCGGCCTGGGCTGGCGGGTCGACGGCGTCCCGCGCGACGACCTGTTCGCCAGGTACCGGCGGCCGGCCCCGGTCGACTCGATCGACCCACTCGGCGAGATCGTGTATGTCAGCGCCACTTTGACCTGAAGCCGTCAGGCTGACCGGTCGCCGGCGACCGCGTACTCCAGCTGATCGGGAGCGTCCTCGGTGCCCGGTGTCTCGGTACCGCCGATGGGACAGCGGGCGGTCTCGGGCAGACCGAACAACGCGATCGCGCCGATCACGCAGGCGCCCATCATGTAGTACGCCGGCACCAGGTTGTCGCCGGTGGCGTTGATCATCCAGTCGTTGACCGCCGGCGCGGTACCACCGAACAGCGACGTCGACACGTTGTAGGCGATCGCGAACCCGGCGTAGCGCACCTGGGTGGGGAACATCGCCGGGAACGTCGCCGAGATGGTGGCCAGCTGCGGTACGTACAGCAGGCCCAGGACCGCGAATCCGAGCACCGCGCCCATCGGCCCGGTGCTCATCAGCAGGAACATCGGGACGCCGGCGATGAACAGGCCGATCAGCGAGAACCACCACATCGGTTTGCGTCCCACCCGATCCGAGAGGTGACCGGCGAACGGCAGGAACACCATCATCGACAGCATGCCGATGATCGGCACCAGCAGTGACATGGTGTCCGACAGGCCGATGGTGACCCCGAGATAGGTGGGCATGTAGGTCAGCAGCGTGTAGTTGACCACGTTGAGGGCCACCACCAGGCCACCGAGGCGCAGGATCGGCCGCCAGTACTGCACCATCAGATCCTTGAACTCCGCGGTGTAGCCCTTCTGCTCGCGGCCCTGGTCCTCGAGTTCCTGGAAGACCGGGGTCTCGTCCAACCGGGACCGCAGATACACCCCGATCAGGCCGAGGGGCGCGGCCACCAGGAACGGCAAACGCCAACCCCAGCTGTGCATCTGGTCGTCGTTGAGGATCAGCGACATGGTCAGCATCAACAACGCACCCAGGGAGAAGCCGGCCAGGGTGCCGAATTCCAGGAAGCTGCCCAGCATTCCGCGCCGCCGCGTCGGCGAGTACTCGGCCATGAACGTGGCCGCCCCGCCGTATTCGCCACCGGTGGAGAAGCCCTGGATCATCCGCAGCACCACCATCAGCACCGGCGCCCAGAAGCCGATCGCGTCATAGGACGGCACCAGTCCCACGCACAGGGTGGCACCGGACATCAACAGGATGGTGACCGCCAAGACTTGACGGCGGCCGATCCGGTCGCCGAGCGGACCCCAGACGAACCCGCCCAGGGGCCGCACCAGGAAGGAGACCGCGAACGTCATGAGCGCCATCAGGGTGGCGCTCTGGGTGTCACCCGGGAAGATCGCCACCGAGATGTAGGAGACGCCGAACGCGTAGATGCCGTAGTCGAACCACTCGGTGGCGTTGCCGATCGCCGAGGCGGCGATCGCGCGTTTGAGGACTCCGGGCGGCGGCTGCGGATCTTCCGACGTCGTCACCTGCTGCTCGCCCTGCACAGCGTCCTCCTCCGGCCTCCCGACAGCGACTGCTGTTAGGTACCCGCAAGCGCGTGCGGCAAACATCGCCGCGCCCGTGCGACGCGGGGAGACTCAAAACCGGTGCTGTCCCAGCCAGAGCGCGTTGGCCCCGGCGAACTGCCGTTGCGCCTGGTCAAACGCCTCGGCGGCGGCGCCGGCCAACACGGACGGCAGCGCGGCGGACAGCAGCGCGGCGGCCGGCACCGAGGACGGCTTGGACCGCAGCAGGTCCCGCAGCGAAGATCCCGGCGAGGACACCACCCGCACCTTCACGTCCGGGTCGATCCCGGCCAGCACCTTCGCCCGCCGTACCGCGGTGCGCAGCCCGCCGAGTTCGTCGACGAGGCCACGCTCGAGCGCGTCGGCACCGGTCCACACCCGGCCCTGCGCGATCGCCTCGACCGCCTCGGTGCTCATCCCCCGCCCCTGGGCGACGCGTTCGACGAAATCGGTGTAGAACAGGTCGGCCTCGGCCTCGACCCGCGCCTGCTGTTCGGCGGTGAACGGGGCGTTGCTCGACCACGCGTCGGCATTGGCGTTGGTGCGCACCGCATCCGAGGCCACCCCGAGGCGGTCCTTGAGATGCCGCGCGATCAGCTTGCCGGTGACCACACCGATCGAACCGGTGATGGTGCCGGGGTTGGCGACGATCGCGTCGGCCGCCATCGACACGTAATAGCCGCCCGAGGCGGCCACCGCGCCCATCGACGCGACCACCGGCTTACCTGCGGCTCGGGCCCGGACCACCTCGCGCCAGACGGTTTCCGAGGCCGTGACCGACCCACCCGGGCTGTCCACCCGCAGCACGATCGCCGAGATGTCGTCGTCGGCCACGGCCTCGCGCAGCGCGGCGGCGATGGTGTCCCCGCCGGCGCTGGGGCGCCCGAGGGGCAACACCTGCGGCACCGTGCGCCCGCTGACGATCTGCCCGGCCAGCGTGACGACGGCGACGGTGGCCGGCCCCTTGCGGCCCGGGATGTTCATCGCCGGCAGCTCGGGCTTGCCGCTGCGGGCGTACTTGGACAGGTACAACCGGGGCGGCGCATCCGCGCCGTCCGGATCGCCGGTGGTCGGCGAAATACCTTCGGCCCCCACGAGTTCGGCGATCCTGCCGTAGGCCTCGTCGCGGAATCCGACGCGGTCGATCAGTCGTCCCGCCAGTGCGTCGTCGCGCAGCAGCGGTGCGCGGTCGGCAAGGGCGTCGACCGCTTCGGGCGTCAGGTCGCGGGCCTCGGCCACACCGGCGAACACCTGCGCCGCCAGGCTTTCGACAATCCGGGTGTCCGCCTCGCGGTGGGCGGGGGTGTAGCCGTCCTCGGTGAACAGACTGGCCGCCGACTTGTACTCACCGCGGGCGATGAACTGCGCCTCGATGCCCGCCTTGTCCAACGCCTCCCGCAAGAACAGCGGACTGGTCGCGAAACCGATCAGCCCGACGGTCCCCGAAGGCTGCATCCACACCTCGCCGAACGCCGAGGCCAGATAGTAGGACAGCGTGCCGGGGTAGGTCTCGGCCCAGGCCAGCGACGGCTTGACCGCGCTGAAGGCAACGATCGCCTCCCGCAGTTCCTGGATCGGGCCCGGCGCGGCGGCGCTGATCTGCACCCGCGCGATCAGGCCGGCGACGCGCTCGTCGTCGGCCGCCCGGTGCAGCGTCGCCACCGTCTCCCGCAGGGTCAGCGGCCGGCGCTGACCGACGACATTCGACAGCATCGCGACGGGGCTGTGGCTGCCGGTCTCCGGTGGCACCGATTCCAGGTCGAGTTCCAGGATGCACCCGGCGGGCACGCCGTTGTGGCGGGCGGTGTCGACCTTCTTGGCCAGCGCTCGCACGTCGTCGGGACCGGGCAGGCCGGGCAGCAGAGAGAACATGGAATCGAGCGTACCGACGCCCGCGGCGGGTTAGATTCGCGCGGACGCAAGGAGTCGGCATGGTTTTGAAGGTGACGGTCGCGCCCGACCTGATCGACGGGGACGTCGACGAGGGGTACGGGAAGGTGGCGGACGCGTTCCGCGCCAACTTCGCCGCGGGCCGCGAGGTCGGCGCGGCGCTGGTGGTCTACCGCGACGGCGCGAAGGTGGTCGACCTGTGGGGCGGGTACCGCGACGGCGTGACGAAGGCCCGGTGGCAGCCCGACACCATGGTGAACACGTTCTCCACGACCAAGGGCGTCGCAGCCCTGGTCGTGGCCCACGCGGTCTCGGCGGGCCTGTTCGACTATGACGCACCGGTGTGCGAGTACTGGCCCGAATTCGGGGCCGGGGGCAAGAACCGGGTGACGGTGCGACAACTGCTGGGACATCAGGCCGGGGTGTGCGCCCTCAAACCGGCGCCGACCCTGGCCGAAGTCGGCGACCCGGCGCGGCTGGCGCCGATGCTCGCCGCGCAGCGCCCCGCCTGGCGCCCGGGAGCGCGGCACGGGTACCACGCCGTGACGTTGGGCTGGTACCAGTCCGAGCTGATCCGTCGAACCGACCCCGGGGGCCGCACCCTGGGCCGCTATCTCGCCGACGAGATCGCCGTCCCGATGGACCTCGACTATCACATCGGGCTGCCGGCCTCGGTGGATCGAGATCGCGTCGCCTTCATTCACGGCTGGCCGCGGGTCGAGGCGCTGCTGAACGCGCGCAGCCTGCCCCTCGGTACGACCCTGTCGTCGCTGAACCCGTTCGGGCTGTTCGCCCGGGCGGGTGCGGTACCCCGGTCGGTGAACGCCTTCACCAGCGACTACAACCGCGACGACGTCCGCTCCGTCGAAATCCCGTCGGTCAACGGGATCGGTACGGCGCGAGCGGTCGCCGAGCTGTACTCGGAGGCATCGCGAACCGGGGCGCGGATCGGAATCTGCCCGAAAACCCTGTCGGCCCTGCAGGATCCGGCGGAGCTACCGGCGGGCGGCGCGCGGGACAAGGTGCTGGGGGTCCCCACCGCCTACTCGTTGGGGTTCAGCAAGCCGACCCGCGACTTCTGTTTCGGCTCCTCCGGTACCGCCTTCGGAACCCCCGGCCTTGGCGGCTCGTTCGGATTCGCCGACCCGGACACCGGCGTCGGCTACGGCTATGTGATGAACCGGCTGGGATTCCACCTGCACAGCGACCCGCGTGAGCTGTCGATCCGGCAGGCGCTGTTCGGCGGCGTACTCGGAGTGCGCCCGCAACGCTAGCTCTACCGCAGACGCCCGATCACCGAGCCGTGCTCGGGACAGTAGACGGCCACCGCCGCACGCATCACGCCCACGGCCTGGTTGCGGTTCATCCCGCTGTTCTCCAGCGCGCCCACCACGCCGCGGATGGTCCGGACGGGGTCGATGGTCTGCGACCGCCCCGTGGTGATCATGTCGCAAACGTCCCGGCCCACCTTGGGCACGTCGACATTCGGGGCCATCGGGATGTTCAGGGTCGCCACCGCGTCGCTGAACCACTGATCGTCGGAACTGGCCTGGGCCGGTCCGGCGCCGAGCAGTGCGGTGGCGCCGGCCGCGGCCAGCACCGCGACGCAACGCCGGTGGGTCCGTCGCCGGTGCTCCATGGGGTCTCCTCGATGCTCGACAGCCGCAGTGTAATCAGTCCGCGCCGGATCCGCCTGCCGGCGCGAACCCGCGGGGCGAACCAAACGAAATTGCCCCCGCCGCAGCGGGGGCAATCTCGATATCGATACTGGCGTGGACGGGCGTTACAGCTCGGTGGCACTGCCGCCGGCGGCCGTGATGGCCTCCCGCGCGCTACCGCTGAACTTGTGGGCCGTCACGTCGACCTTCGCCGACAGCTTGCCGTCGCCCAGCACCTTCACCAGAACGTTCTTGCGGACCAGGCCCGCGCCCACGAGTTCGTCGACACCGACGGTGCCGCCCTCGGGGAACGCCTTGTTGATGTCGCCGACGTTGACGACGGCGTACTCGGTGCGGAACCGGTTCTTGAAGCCCTTGAGCTTGGGCAGCCGCATGTGGATCGGCATCTGCCCGCCCTCGAAGGTCACCGGCACGTTCTTGCGCGCCTTGGTGCCCTTGGTGCCGCGACCCGCGGTCTTACCCTTGGAACCCTCACCGCGACCCACGCGGGTCTTGGCGGTCTTCGACCCGGCGGCCGGCTTCAGGTCATGGAGCTTGATGACGCTCACTTGCCGCCCTCCTCAACTGGCTCAACCTCGACGAGGTGATGTACGACGCGGATCAGTCCGCGCGTCTGCTCGTTGTCCTCGCGGACCACCGAATGGCGGATCTTCCGCAGGCCGAGAGTGCGCAGACTCTCCCGCTGCTTCCAGCGCGCGCCGATGACGCCGCGCACCTGGGTGATCTTCACTTCAGCCATGACTAGTTGCTTCCTTCACGCGCCGCTGCGGCAGCCAGCGCTTCGCTCTCCCGACGCGCGCGCAGCATGCCCGCCGGCGCGACGTCCTCGATCGGCAGACCGCGACGGGCCGCCACCTCTTCGGGACGCTGCAACATCTTCAGCGCGGCAACGGTGGCATGCACCACGTTGATCGCGTTGTCGCTGCCCAGCGACTTGGCCAGGATGTCGTGCACGCCGGCGCATTCCAGCACGGCACGCGCGGCACCACCGGCGATCACACCGGTACCGGCGCTGGCCGGACGCAGCATCACCACACCGGCAGCGGCCTCGCCCTGCACGGGATGGGTGATGGTGCCGCCGATCAGCGGCACGCGGAAGAAGTTCTTCCGCGCCTCCTCGACGCCCTTGGCGATGGCGGCCGGGACTTCCTTGGCCTTGCCGTAGCCGACGCCGACCATGCCCTTGCCGTCACCGACGATGACCAGCGCGGTGAAGCTGAAGCGCCGACCGCCCTTGACCACCTTGGAGACGCGGTTGATCGTGACGACCCGCTCGAGGTAGTTGCTCTTGTCGGCGCTGTCGCGGCCGCCACGGCCACCGCGGTCGTCGCGGCGGCCACGGCCGCCGTCACGCCCGCCGCGTCCGCCACGCTCGGTGTCGGTCCGGGTACCGGCGGTCGGGGCGCCGGAGCTGGCGGCGCCCTGCGCCGCAGCACCCGTAGTCTGCTCCGCCATCATGCGGTCCTTCCGTTGTCAGTCATCAGAACTTCAATCCGTTCTCGCGGGCGGCATCGGCCAGCGCCGCGATACGGCCGCCGTAGGTGTATCCGCCACGGTCGAACACCACGGCGTCGATTCCAGCGGCCTTGGCGCGCTCGGCGATGAGCTGACCGACCCGGACGCTCTTGCCCTTCTTGTCGCCCTCGACCCCACGCACGTCAGCCTCGATGGACGAGGCCGCCGCCAGCGTGGTGCCGCTCAGGTCGTCGACCAGCTGCACGTGGATGTGCCGCGAGGAGCGGTTGACCACCAGGCGCGGACGCTCCGGGGTTCCCGACACCTTCTTGCGCAACCGCGCGTGCCGACGCAACCGCGCCACCCGCCGGGTCGCGGAGATGCTCTGCCCGACCGGCTGATGCTTCTTCGGAGAGGTTGTTTCAGCCATGTCTACTTACCTGTCTTTCCGACCTTGCGGCGGATCTGCTCACCCTCGTAGCGGATGCCCTTGCCCTTGTAGGGGTCGCTCTTCCGCAGACGACGGATGTTGGCCGCGATCTGGCCGACCTTCTGCTTGTCGATTCCGGAGATCGAGAACTTCGTCGGGCTCTCCACCGCGAAGGTGACGCCCTCGGGGGCGTTGATCACCACGGGGTGGCTGTAGCCGAGCGCGAACTCGAGGTTGCTGCCCTTGGCCACGACGCGGTAACCGACGCCGAAGATCTCCATCTTGGTGGTGTAGCCCTCGGTCACACCGGTCACCAGGTTGGCGATCAGCGTCCGCGACAGCCCGTGCAGGCTGCGGTTGTGCCGGTCGTCATCCGGGCGGGTGACCACGATGGCGCCGTCGTCGTCCCGCGCCACCGCAATGGGCTCCGCGACATCCAACGCCAACGCGCCCTTGGGGCCCTTGACGGACACGTGCTGTCCGTCGATCGTCACGTCGACCCCGGCTGGCACCGGGACCGGCTGCTTTCCAATACGCGACATAGTCTCTTGGCTCCTATCCCGCTACCAGACGTACGCGAGGACTTCGCCGCCCACGCCCTGTCGTGCCGCCTGCCGGTCGGTGAGGAGACCCGAGGACGTGGAGATGATCGCCACGCCCAGGCCGCCGAGCACCCGAGGCAGATTGGTGGATTTTGCGTACACCCGCAGACCGGGCTTGGACACGCGGCGCAGGCCGGCGATGCTTCGCTCGCGGCTCGGCCCGTACTTGAGCTGGACCACCAGCGACTTCCCGACCCGGGCATCCTCGGTGCGGTAATCGGTGATGTAGCCCTCGTTCTTGAGGATCTCGGCGATGTTCGCCTTGATCTTCGAGTGCGGGAGCACCACCTCGTCGTGGTACGCCCCGTTGGCGTTGCGCAGACGCGTCAAGAAGTCTGCGATCGGATCCGTCATGGTCATGACAGGTATGTCACCTTCCTCGCGGCGGTTCCCCGAAACTGGTCGGGGCCTGCCGCGCCCTTACTTGGTAGTTGTTGGTCTGTGGTTACCAGCTGGACTTCTGCACGCCGGGCAGTTCGCCCGCGTGCGCCATCTCGCGCAGGCAGATACGGCACAGCCCGAACTTGCGGTACACCGAGTGCGGCCGGCCGCACTTGTTGCAACGGGTGTAGCCACGCACCTTGAACTTGGGCTTCTTGTTGGCCTTGTTGATCAGAGCTTTCTTTGCCATCTGCTCAGTTCTCCTTGAACGGGAAGCCGAGAGCCCGCAGCAGCGCTCGTCCTTCGTCGTCATTCGTCGCCGAGGTGACGACGGTGATGTCCATGCCGCGGGGGCGGTCGATCGAGTCCACGTCGATTTCGTGGAACACCGATTGCTCGGTCAGACCGAAGGTGTAGTTGCCGGTCCCGTCGAACTGCTTCGGGCTCAGGCCGCGGAAGTCGCGGATACGGGGCAGCGAGATCGAGATCAGGCGATCCAGGAACTCCCACATCCGGTCGCCGCGCAGGGTCACCCGCGCGCCGATCGGCATGCCCTCACGCAGCTTGAACTGCGCGATGGACTTGCGAGCCTTGCGGATCTCCGGCTTCTGGCCGGTGATCAAGGCGAGGTCGTTGACCGCGCCGTTGATCAGCTTCGCGTCGCGGGCGGCGTCGCCGACGCCCATGTTCACCACGACCTTGACGACGCCCGGGATCTGCATCACGTTGGCGTACTCGAATTCCTTGAGCAGCGCGTCCTTGATCTCCTCGCGGTAGCGCTGCTTCAGCCGGGGCTGAACCTTCTCGGTGGTTTCCACAGTGGTCATGCTTCTCAGATGTCCTTGCCGTTGGTCTTGGCGATGCGGACGCGCTTGCCGCTCTCTTCGTCGGTGCGGTAGCCCACGCGGGTGGGCTTGCCGTCGGAGTCGACGACCATCACGTTGGAGACGTGGATCGGCGCCTCCTGGGTGACGATGCCGCCGGAGGAGGCGCCGCGCTCGTTCGCCGAGACGGCGGTGTGCTTCTTGATGCGGTTGACGCCCTCGACCAGAACCCGGTTCCGCGACGGGTAGGCAACCAGGACCTTGCCCTTGGCGCCCTTGTCCTTACCGGAGATGACGAGGACGGTGTCGCCCTTGTGGACCTTCATTTACAAAACCTCCGGGGCCAGCGAGACGATCTTCATGAAGCGCTTTTCGCGAAGCTCACGGCCGACGGGACCGAAGATGCGGGTACCGCGCGGGTCGTTGTCGGCCTTGATGATCACGGCGGCGTTCTCGTCGAACTTGATGTAGCTGCCGTCGGCCCGGCGCCGCTCCTTGACGGTGCGCACCACGACCGCCTTGACGATGTCGCCACGCTTGACGTTGCCGCCGGGGATGGCGTCCTTGACGGTCGCCACGATGACATCACCGATGCCGGCGTAGCGACGCGACGAGCCGCCGAGCACGCGGATGCACAAGATCTCCTTGGCGCCCGTGTTGTCGGCGACCTTGAGCCGCGATTCCTGCTGAATCACTAGATCTCCCTATATTTCCCAGCCCGTATCGTTCGGTCCCGGCCGAAACGCGCTGGTCTCCTCGTTGCGCACGCCAAAATCTCCCCGACATCCCCTCCCGCACTGGGCAGGGCATGCCAAACAAACCTTGACGAGCTCGGTCTTCGTCACCGATGGGCACGCGGGGCCGATGAAACGCTCATCGGCCGAGGTCTGCCCACGGCAACCCCTAGAGTCTAGGTGACGGGCGGCAATGCACCAAATTCGTCCGACCGGCCCGGTTGGCCTCAATCGGGCATCTGCACGCCGAAGTCGCCCAGCATCGCGGCGCTGGCGGCGTCGAACCCGGGGGTGCCACTCGGGGCTTGCACCGCCACCGCGATCAGAAAGGTGCCCGATCCGGTCCATACGTGCACGATGCGGTCGGCGTAGTCGATGCCGCTCCCCGGTTCGTCGGTCAGCACGCCCATCAGCTTCTGACCACTGTAGTCGCAGAGTTCGGCGGGCAAGATGTTGACGGTGTTGAGCGCGGCGGGGCCGGTGCGCTGGTCGGTGTACCGCCTGAATGCGGCCGCGGGGTCCGGGTCGGCGGCGGTGATGGTGACGACGGCGGTGACGCCGTCGGGTCCCGCGAGGCGAACCTCGGGTCCGGTCGGGGCCACCGCGCCGAAGCCGTCGGGCACCCCGACGATCACGGTCGGCGAACCCGGCAGCGAGGACGACACCCGCACGGTCGACCCGGCCGGCGACGGGCAGGTCTGTTCGGCCGGGGCCAGCGCGCGCGTGGTGGTGGGGACCACGCCGTAGTCCGGGAGCCCGTCGTCCGGTGGCGCGGGGTCGTCCCGGGTCGGCGCGGGCGCCGCCGGTGCCGCCGAACCGGCCGCGGTCACCGCCGGCCGGTCCTCGGTGACGTCGGCCGCGCACCCGGCGAGCAGCAGCGTCGAGACGGTCAGTGCCAGGCCCGTCCGGGCGGCGATCCACGGCATGGTCCTCAGTCCTTTGCGAACGCGGTGGCGATTTCGGTCTCGATGCCGACGTACGGCGCACCGGAGACGTCGACGACGGCCTTGGCGATGGTGCCGCCGGTGAACGGGAACGGCGCCACGTAGGCCGCCGACACGGCGTGCCCGGCGTTGCGACCGACCGCCACGCCGCCGCCGGCCAGGCCGAAGGTGCCGGGGTGGGCCCGCACGTCGGCGCGGGTGGCGACGACGGCGTCGTCGACGTACAGCGAGACCGTCCCCAGCGGGGTGTGGCTGCCCTCGACCGTGCCGGTCCGTTCGTAACGCACCCCGAACACATGGTCGCCGACCGTGAC
The DNA here is from genome assembly GCF_963378085.1 of Mycolicibacterium sp. MU0050. Lineage (GTDB taxonomy): Bacteria > Actinomycetota > Actinomycetes > Mycobacteriales > Mycobacteriaceae > Mycobacterium > Mycobacterium wendilense. The sequence continues at coordinate 3,796,909 of NZ_OY726395.1, forward strand.
CACGCCGGGCGCGACGACGCTCTGCTCGTCCTCGCCCATGAAGTTGTAGACGTAGCGCAACTCCCCGCCGGTCAGGTAGAGCACGTGGCCGCCGTGGCCGGCGCCCTGCTTGAACAGCACGCCCTCGGCCCCGGCGTCGGCGACCGACACCTCGACCAACACGGAGAACGTCTGCCCCCGGAGCTCGACGCCCGCCCCGGGCCCGACCTCGGCGGTGCCCGGGTAGTACGTGAAGCGCTGCCGCTCCCCGACCAGATACGGCCGGGTGCGCGCCAAGGTGTCGAAGATGTTCAGGTCGCCCAACGGCAACCCGTTGTACTTGGCCGCCTCGCTGAACCACAGCTGCTTGAGTTGCTCCAGGCGCTCAGGGTGTTCACCGGCGAGGTCGCGGCTCTGGCTGCGGTCCGATTCGATGTGGTACAGCTCCCAGCGGTCGGCGTCGAAGTGTCCCCAGCCGGCCGGGGCGGCGGCGTGCACCGTGTTGGCGAACCACCCCTTGTGCCAGATGCCGCGGGTGCCCAGCATCGTGTAGAACTGCGTGTCCTTGCCGGTCGGAAACTCGGGATCCTTCAACATCGCCGCGAAACTCACCCCGTCCAGCGGCTTTTGCGGAATGCCCCGCACCGTTGCGGGCGGGGTGATGTCCAGCAGCTCGAACACCGTCGGGGTGACGTCGCAGACGTTCACGTAGACGTCGCGGATCTCCCCTTGCGCGGCAATCCCTTTCGGCCACGAGATGATGGCCGGGTCGGCGATGCCACCCTCATGGGAGGCGTAGCGTTTGTAGAGTTTGTAGGGCGTGTTGAACGCCATCGCCCAGCCGATCGGATAGTGGCCGTAGGTGGTCGGCGAACCGAGTTCGTCGTAGTAGCGCAGACTTTCCTCGACGGTGTCGATGTAGCCGTTGAAGAACTTGACCTCGTTGACCGAACCGTCCGGGCCACCCTCGCCGGAGGCGCCGTTGTCGGAGATCACCACGATCAGCGTGTTGTCCAGCTGCCCCGAGTCCTCCAGGTAGTCCAGCAGGCGACCGACCTGATGGTCGGTGTAGCTCAGGAATCCGGCGAAAACCTCGGCCATCCGGCAGAACAACCGTTTCTCGTCGTCGTCCAACGAGTCCCACGGCCGGACGGTGTCCTGTTGCGGCCAGGGCTCGCCCCCGGGCCCGGTGACATCCGCGTACGGGTTCAGGGGTGAGAGCTCGGTGCCGGGCGGCACCAGGCCCATGCGCTGCTGGTTCTCCAGCACGATCTCGCGATAGCGCTCGTAGCCCATGTCGAAACGACCCCGATAGTGGTCGGCCCACTCGGCGAACACGTGGTGGGGGGCGTGGCCCGCACCCGGACACAGGTAGGAGAACCACGGTTTGTCGGGGGCGACCACCTTGGCGTCGCGGATGAACTCGATGGCCTTGTCGGCGAGGTCCTTCGACAGGTGGTAACCGTCCTCCGGGCGCGCCGGCGGGGCCACCGGATGGTTGTCGTAAACCAGATCCGGGTACCACTGATCGGTCTCCCCGCCCAGGAAGCCGTAGAAGCGCTCGAAGCCCCGGCCCAACGGCCAATGCCGCTTGCTGGCCGCAAGATTGGACTCCTCCAGCGGAGTCAGGTGCCACTTTCCGACGCAGTAGGTGTTCCAGCCGCGCTCGGCGAGCACCTCGGACAGCAGCGCGGTCTCGGCGGGAATCCGTCCGCTGCAATTGGGGAACCCGTCGGTGAACTCCGCGACGGTCGCCATCCCCACCGTGGTGGGATTGCGTCCGGTGAGCAGGGCCGCCCGCGTCGGCGAGCACAGCGCCGTGGTGTGGAACTGCGAAAGCCGCACGCCCCGTTCGGCGATGCGAGCCATGTTCGGCATCTCGACGAGCCCACCGAAGCAATCCCACGTCGCGATGCCGACGTCGTCCCACACCAGGTAGAGCACATTGGGCGCACCCTCGGGCGCCGTCGGCGCCGCGAACGGAGTCCAGTCGGGCTCGGAGTCGCGGATGTCCAGTTCGATCCTGCCGTTGAATTCAGCGACCATTGGCGTCCCCCAACCCTCGATGACCACCCGAACCTGTTGCGGACATTACTCGGTGGCGGCCGGGATCTGAGCCGAATCCCACGCACGGGAGCGATCTGCCCGGAGGCGGGTGCGGAGTTGTTGACTCCGGTCAGTGTTGCCGCTAGAAACGTCACCATCGGGTGCGCTGGGCGCCGGAGGGATTCAGGGGTGGTCGATGCCGCAACAGCGTTACCGCGTGATCCAGTGGATGACAGGCGATGTCGGTCAGGTCGGCCTGCGACACTTTGCCGACAATCCGGTCTTCGATCTGGTCGGCGTGCTGGTCCACGACCCGGAAAAGGTCGGCAAGGACGCCGGCGACATCGTCGGGATCGAACCGACCGGCGTCGTCACCACCGATGACGTCGAGGCCATGATCGCCCTCGACGCCGACTGTGTGTTCTACACCCCGGTGATCATGGACGTCGACACCGTCTGTCGGTTGCTGCGCTCGGGCAAGAACGTCGTCACCACGAGCGGATTCTTCCATCCCGCACCGGATTTTCGCGCCGACGGCGACCGGATCCGCGCGGCCTGCCGGGACGGACAGAGTTCGTTTCACGCCGGCGGAATCCACCCGGGCTATGCCGGGGACATCCTGCCGCTGACCCTGGCCCGGCTGGCGAACCGGATCGACCGGGTCGTCGTGTACGAAGTGGTCAATGTGCTGTCCGATGCGCCGTTGGACCACATCGACTGGATGGGCTTCGGCAAGGAAAAGGACGCGTTCCTCGGTGCACCAACGCTTTTGGGTCTCGGCGTGCCGTTCTTCGCCCAGTCGATGCACATGGTCGCCGAGGGTCTCGGCCACACCATCGACGAGGTGACCGCGGAACTCGAGGTCGCGACCGCGGCCGCCGAGATCCCACATCAGCTGGGCAGCATCGCCCCCGGCACCGTCGCCGCGCAGCACCACGTCTGGACCGGCTGGTCTCAGGGCCGCCCCCTGGTGGTGTTCCACGCGATCTACACCACCGGCGGGCCCGAGAACCTCGACCCGCCGTGGGACTGGGGTAAGACCCGCTACCGGATAGTGATCGAGGGTGTTCCCGCCACCGAACTCACGCTCGCCGGCGTCGACGGGCCGGACGGCACCCTGAACCATCCGGGTTACACCTGGACCGCGATGTCCGTCGTCAACGCCATCCCGCAGGTGTGCGACGCCTCGCCGGGCTGGCTGACCCACTTCGACCTCGGTCTGCTGTCCCCGCGCGGACTGGTTCGACAGCGCCCCTAGCTCGGCGGCGGTTCGAGGACCCGGTACAGCCGCCAATCCGGCAGGCTGTCACCGTCGTTGGGGATCTCGAGTTCCAGGGTGGCGATCTCGGCGCCGGTCTCATACAGCGTCGGGTAACGCAGGTTCAGGGCGTCCGAGACGCCGCGTCCCTCGGGCGGCACCGCCAGGAGGTACTTGATGCCACCGAGCGAGGGATCGTTGAGCAGCGCGGTGAAGTCCGGATCCGACGGGATGACGAACATCTTCGGTTTCTTCGAGGCGGCCAGCACCGCGAAACCGAACACGGTGTCGGTGATCACCGAGCTGTCCGGAAGGTCCAGTCGCTCCAGGTGTTCGGCGATCCTGCGCTCGGTCGAGAAACTCGCCGCGATGCGCCGCTCGATCGCCCCGCGCGGCGTGACATCGGTGGCGTCGCGCGCCACCACCGCCGCCAGGCCGTACTCCTGCGGGGCGTAGTCGGGCAGCGTCATCCCCCAGGCGGTGGTCGGCACGCCGATCGCCAACAACAGCGCCACACCCACGTAGGGCGCACGGGTTCGCGGGACCGGCTCGACGGGTGCCGGCGGCGGCGCGTGCCGCCCGGGCCGCTTGGCCGCCACCAAGACGCCGTCGGGCACCGCCAACATCGCCAGGCACGCGGCCAACGGCACCGCGATGACGTAGAACCGCAGAAACGGGAACGTCGAGCCGGCGGCGTAGCTCAGCGTCTGAAAAGCCAGGGCCGCACCGTATATGGCCAACGGCACCAGCAGCACCTGCCAGTTGGGCCGGCCCCATCGGCGCACCACGGCCCACCCCGCGATCGGCACCAGCGTGGGCGCCAGGAGCGAGATGCAGACGACCGCGAACGCCAACCCCGCGCCGAACGTCGTCGACTCCTGACCCGACTGCGCCAGGATCGCGGTGTTGCCGTACTGCGAGGTGAACTGCGCGAAGCCCTCGCCGGTGATGAGCCAACTGACACCCACCCAGCCGACGAACGCCACGGTGCCGGGCCCGCTGGCCATCACGACATCGAGCAGCGCGCGCCGCAACCGCGGCGGGGTCCGCGCCCGTCGATACGTGGCGACGCCCACCAGCAGACCCGCCGCGGCGATGCACGCCACCGCGTCATAGCGGGTCAGGTAGGCCAGTCCCATCGCGATACCGCCGGCGACGATCAGGTGGTGCACATCGTCGTCGACCATCCACCGGATCAACCGTCGCACCGCCCACGTCATGAAGAAGATGAACGGCGCTTCGCTCATCCCGTTCGCGCCGTAGAGCACGATCATCGGGTTGAGCGCAAAGATCGCGGTGATCGCCAGCGCGTAGCCGCGCGGCAACCCCCGGTCCAGGCCGATCCCGAGGATCTGGACGACCGCCCCGGCCATGAACACCGACGACATCAGGGTGCCCGAGAACGCCCGTTCACCGATCACCGGCCACAGCGGGCTCAGCGCCTGCATCGGCAACTGCGCCAGCGCGGTCAAGGGCGTGAAGATGAAGCCGATGGCCGCCAGATGCGGATCCCGGCTGAACAGCACCGATTGCGCGGCGGTGACCCGCGCCAGCGTGTCGCCGTAGATGAAGCCGTGCCGCACCTGCAGCCAGTAGCCGACCGCGACGTAGCCGGCGGCGGAGAAGAGGAACACCAGGAGCAGCAACCGCCGCCGGGACAGTCCGCGCAGCACCTATCCGACCTCCTTCGGGCCCCCGGCCTCGGCGGGTTTGTCGGCCAGCCCGTGAAAGGTCTTCTCCCAGTAGGACGGGTTGCGGATCATCTGGTAGCAGCCCTTGGCCGCCGCCACGCTCATCATCACCCAGAACAGCGGCACCGTGAGCGCGGCGGTCAGCAGGTCGGCGCGGTCGTCCTCCCGTAGCGCGATCAGATTCATGTAGAGCGTCGCGGCGTTGCCGAGCACCAGCGCGATCAAGGCGGGAAAGTAGATGTACCAAGGGAATACCGCCTCGACCACCGCGGGTTGGCCGAGAAACCACAATACCGTGATCAACCAGAACGCCAGGTTGAGCACCGCGATGACCGGGGTGCCCGCCAGCACCAGGTTGAACCGCACGAAGCCGCGCAACCCCAGGGTGCGCAACAACCGGACGGGGCGGCGGATGTGCACCAACCACGTCTGCAGATAGCCCTTGTACCAGCGCGAGCGCTGCCGGACCCAGTTGATCGGATCGCTGTTGGCCTCCTCGAGTGTGTACGAGTCGATCACGGCCGTGCGGTAGCCGTGCGCCGCGATCCGCAGCCCCAGGTCGGCGTCCTCGGTGACGTTGAACGGATCCCAGGCCCCGATGTCCTCGAGGACGTCGCGGCGCAGGTGATTCGACGTGCCGCCCAGCGGGATGGGCGAGGTCGAGCCCATCATCCCCGGCAGCAGGTAGCCGAACCACAGGCCGTACTCCGCGGTGAACCAGGCGGTCAGCAGATTCTGATGACCGTTGTGGTACAACAGCTTTGCCTGCACACAGACGACATTGTCGGGCAGCCGCCCGAAGGCGGCGACCACCCGGCGCAGCTGCAGCGGCTCGGGCAGGTCCTCGGCGTCGTAGATCGTCACGATCTCACCGGTGGCGAAATGCAGCCCGTAGTTGCACGCCTTGGGTTTGGTCCTTGGCTCGGCCGGCGGCACCAAGACAATGGTGATCGCGTCGGATTCGGCGCACTCGCGCGCCGCCTCGATCGTGACGTCGTCGTCGGCTTCCAGCAGCAGCAACACCTGCAGCTTGTCGCGGGGATAGTCGAGCGCGGCCATCGCCCCGATCAGGTCGCCGACGACCTCCGGTTCGTTGTAGGCCGGTACCAGGATCGTGTAGGGCGGCAGTTCCTCGTCCGGGATCGCCCGCGCCTCCTCGTCGGTGACGACGATGGGTCTCGACCGCAGGCCCTGCCGGAAGATCAGCAGCCGGTCCCCCATCGTGAGCAGGTAACCCAGCGTGCTCAGGCCGATCAGGGCGACCGCGGTCCGCATCGGCTGCCAGAGCGCGCACACGACGAGCAAGATCAACAGCAACCACAAGACGATGCGCTGCCAGCCGACGACGGCGACCGACGCCGAGCGCAGCGGATCGCTTTCCCGCAGACCGTTGATCGCGCGGTGCAGGCGCTCATCGGTGCTCACCGGTGCCCCTGGACCGATTCGAACTGGGCGGCGACCAAGCCGCGGCCGAACTCGGTGAGCAGTTCGGCGTCCTTGAACGTCGGGGTGCGCTCGTCGAGCACCGCGTTGCCTCGGAACAGCAGCGTGAACATGGTCCGCAACGTCGACACCATGGTGGTGGTCGGCTCGGGGAAGGGCGCGTCGGGATCGTGATTGTCGACGGCGAAAACCGTGATGCGCTGCGCGATCTCGTCGGTACCCCACGCGAACCGCAGCGAATTCCAGGTGATCAGGAGGTTGTCGTCGACAACCGACAGCAGCTGGCCGGTCACGCCGTGGCCCAGGTCGACACCTCGGGCCTCGCTGATCCGGGCATGCGTCATGTCGTAGATGACCCGCCCCGGATAGGTGTCGAAGGTGATCGGGCGCCGGCTGACGATGCTGTCGACGACGACGGTGCGGGGGCGGGCGTGCTTGTCGAACCGCGGGTCGCCGTCCTCGGCGGTCATCCGCTGCCGCAACAGCACCGCGTCCTCGGCGTAGAACCGGCTCATCCCCTCGTAGGTGTGCTGATCGGTGACCTGCCAACCCGGTGCGGGCGTCAGCGGGCGACCGGAGACCAGGGCTCCGGGAGCGGAGTGGGTGATGACGGTGGCGTTCGCGTCGGGCGGCAGCGGGATCGTGGCCAGCACGATCGCGACGAGCACCACGAATGGGACCGGGAGCCACACCTGGTCGGCCGCAAGGGGTTCCACCTTGCGGCTGAAGACCAGCTTGGGCTGACCGCGCCTGGACTGCAGATACATGAAGATGCCGACCGCCGCGATGGCGGTCAGCACCGGGATCTCCTGATACACCAGCATCGGCGCGTCTTCGAAGAACAGCGCGATGATCAGCAGCACCGTGAAGCCGACCAACCAGGCGTACAGCGAGCCGATGACGCCGCGCCGGACGGTGGTGCGGACCGCGACGCCGGTCGCCACCGCGGCGATGATCATCGCCGAGGCCCCGGCGGCGAACTTACCGCCGCCGAGGAACACGACCGACAGATAGTAGGGCAGCGGGAACACCATGAACAGCAGCGCCCAGACGTGGCGGAAGCGCATGACCGGTCGCAATCCGAACAGCACGATCGCCGAGGAAAGCACGAACAGCCACATCGCCACCAGGTCGAGGCGCAGTAGATAGAAGTACAGGGAAAAGCGCTGGAGCAGCACGGCTTTGATGAGCAGCGCCAGCACCAGGCCCATGGTTCCGACGATGATGTCGGTTTGGCGATCATGGATGGGCAATTCGGTGCGGTTGCGCCGAGCCACCCCCACCGCGGCCAGCGCGGCCGCTCCGGGAACCACCCAGATGTAGCCGCCCACGCTGCCGACCGAGGCGACGTGGGCGGCGCTGAGCACGCTGTCCCAGAAGGCCACCGTGGCGCAACCCAGGATCAGCACCCAGCGGGCCGCGATGCGGTACGGCGGCGGCAATGCGAGGTAGCGCTCCAGCAGCGATGGCGACCGCGCGGCGGGCGCGCCCTGTTCGGCGGTGGCGGTCAACCTTGCCCCGCACGCCGGATGCGTCGGTGGATCAAGAACCCGGCGGTGCCGGCCACCAGCGCGGCCACGACCGCGGCGAGGCCCCACTGCAACGCCGAACGTTCCTCGGTGGGGGCCGGTTCGGCGACGGCGTCCACGTCGGTGCGCACCAGCACCGGATCCGCGCCGGGAGCGGCGATCAGCGCCGCCCCGTCCAGCGAAGCCCAGCGCCGGACGTCCTCGCCCAGCCAGTCGAGCAACGCGTCGAGTTGGTCGGGCGCGTCGTTGGAGGTCGCGACGAGCAGGCTGCGTCGGCCGTCGTAGAGCGTCTGCAGCGCGCCGAAGCGCAGCCCCGGATCCACCGTGAGCGTGCTGGTGGCTCCCGAGTCCCCGGCGCCCTCGACGGTGAACTGGCCGCCCGCACCGGCGTCGACCGGCAACCTGACCCGGTCGTCGGCCCAACCGGTGGCGCTGACGATGACCGCGGGACCGCCCTGGGTGACGGCGTCGGCGACGGGCATCACCGCCGTGTCGATCGGCAGGGCGGCCAGGCGCTGCAGCCCCGCCAGCACCGCCACCGCACGCCGGGTGTCGTCGAAGCTGCCGTCGATACCGACCGCGGTGCGCGGCATCAGGGCCTGCGGCATGGACTGGAACCCGGCGGGCACCGGCGGTGCCGCGGGACTGCTGAGCACCGGGCTGTCGCCGTCGATGGTGAGGTTCAACGGCTGGAATTCCCCACAGCGCCCGGTGTTTCCGCTGATGTCGAGTTGCAGGCCGAGGGTCGTGTAGCGCTGCAACAGACGGTCCGGCACGTCGACCCAGCGGTCGATGCCACCGGAACCGGTGGCCGGCCACCGGTCGACGGCCTCCCCGGAGACCGACGCCACCAGCTGCCCGCCGATGCCCGCGGGCAGCGGAGTGTGCGCGCCGCGCAGATGCACCCGGACATGGTGGGCCGAACGACCCAGCCGGGTCTGATCCAGCGCGATGGCGACCTGGGGCGACAATGCGGTGGCGTTGACGCCCGGCTGGCCGAGCCGACGCATCGTCGTTTCGTCCCCCGGCAGCTGCGGCGTCGAACTCAGCGGGCCGGCAACGGCTTTCGAGGACAGCGCCAGCCGACCGAGGTCGCTGGTGAGCAGCCGGCTCTGGTTCTCCAACTCCTCGGGCGGACCGGAGATGAGCAGGGCCGGAACGCCCGCGCCGGACACCAGTGCGACGCCGGCCTCGGTCGCCTCGGTGATGGCCACCCGCCGGTGCAGCGGTGCCGCCGGTTCCTCGTCGGGCAGCCGGCCGTCGGTCAGCCTGGCCACCTCGATGCGTGGGGCCTGACTGCCGTAGTGTGCCGCGACCGACGTCGCCACCCGCACCGCGGCGGCCGATTCCGCCTGCGAGGGTTGCTCATCGATGAAGATCGTGAGCCCGCGCAGCACCGGCGGCAGGAAATCCGTGACGGCGGTCGGCGGCTGCTCCACGCCGTCGAAGGCCACCACCCCCTCGGAGAGCCGGAGCGGATTGCTGGGGTCCACGCAGTAGCCGTCGGAGGGCAACAGGTAACTGCGCAGGGTGACGTTGACCGCGTTGTCCACGACCCGCGCGCCCGCCAACGGCAGCACGATCGGGACGCGTTCTCCCGGCGGCACTTCGACGCGGCCGAGCGTGCGATCCTCCTGTGACACCGTGATCGTCGCGCTCCGCACATTGACGGGCAGTTGCGTATTCGCCGTGAACGTCGCCGGCGTCAGGCCCGCCGGGACCGGGATGTCCAGGGACTCGGTGCCCTGTGTTCCGTAAAAGGCCAGATTGTTCGGGGTGCCCAGTTCGGCCAACGGCAGCGCCGGAGCGATGGACACCCCGGCTTCCTCGGGAGGTTGGCTTCTTGCCGCCGGCGCAGCCAGCAAAGAAATCAGTGAGACTGCGGCTAGTGCTCCGTCTGTGAATTGAGGTGGTTAAGTGTTTCGCGTCCGCGGCGGACTTTGGTGATGATGTCTTCTGCGGTGGCTTTCCAGATGAATGGCGTGGGGTTGGCGTTCCAGTGGGCGGCCCAGGTGGTGATCGCCTCGGTGAGATCGGCGACGCTGGTGAATACTCCGCGACGCAGTCGTTTGTCGGTGAGCTCTTTGAACCAGCGTTCGATGAGATTGAGCCAGGAACTCGAGGTCGGAGTGGGGTGCAGGTGCCAGCGGCGACGGTCCTTGTGCGCCAGCCACTTCTTGATCTCCGGAGTCGAGTGCGCCGAGAGGTTGTCAAGCACGACATGCACGGCCAGTCCGCGGGGCACAGAGGCGTCGATCTGTTTGAAGAACCGCAGTACATCGGCGCCGGTGTGGCCTTTGCGCAGATCGGTGAGCACCTCACCGGTGGCAACGTTCATCGCCGCGAACAGGTCGATGGTGCCGTGGCGTTTGTAGTCGTGGGTCATGGTGCCGGCTCGGCCGGGTTTCATCGGCAGCGAGGGTTGGGTCCGGTCCAGCGCTTGACATTGAGTCTTCTCATCGAAGGAAAACACCACCGCACGGGCTGGCGGATTCATGTACAGCCCAACAACATCGACGAGTTTCTCCTCGAAATGCGGATCGTTGCTGACCTTGAAGGTCTTCACCTTCCAAGGTTGGAGATTGTGGTCAGCCCAGATCTTGGCCACGGAGTCTTTTCCGACCCCAACCCGGGCGGCCATGGTGCGGGTGGACCACTGCGTCGATCCGTCTGCGGGCAGTTCTTCACGGGTCAGACGCAGCACTTCGGCGACCGTACCCGCTGGCAGACTGGGCTTGCGGCCGCGACCTTTGGCGATCTTGCCCACACCGGCGATGCCTTCTTCGGAGAATCGAGAACGCCAGCGTCGCACCGCATCCGAGTCCACCCCACAGCGCCGCCCGATCTCATCGTTGGCGATCCCGTCACAGGCCCACAGCAGGCCCCGAGCTTGGATCACCGCCCGGTGCGGCAACGACGTCGAGGCCGCCATCCGCTCCAGCTCAACTCGCTGTTCAACCGTCGCCGTCAACGCCGCAGCCACCATCCACCGAGTCTACCAACAAATGACCAGACTATTTCAACGACACACCACTAGCAACCGTGCAGAGGTTGCGACACGTCGGTTCATCGCAGGTCAGGGTAGCCGCAGTGATGGCCATGCAAACCAGCTTTGGCGGAACGAGCGAAAACCCCCGCCGCCGGAAGGGCGGTTTCTAGGGGTCGCCGCAACACTGCTGGTTATTGAGCCTGTAGTAGATCACGCAAGCGCTCGGCTGGGGTATCCCAGCCGAGCGTTTTGCGTGGGCGGCCGTTGAGTTGCTGGGCGACGTGTTCGAGGTCCTCAGGCCCATAGATGCTGAGGTCGGTACCTTTGGGAAAGTACTGACGAAGCAGGCCGTTGGTGTTTTCGTTGGTGCCGCGCTGCCAGGGACTGGCCGGATCACAGAAGTACACGGCCATGTCGGTGGCCATCGAGAACCCCTTGTGCCCGGCCATCTCGGCGCCCTGGTCCCAGGTCAACGATCCCCGCAGATGCTCTGGCAGGGTCGTCATGGTGGCGATCAGCCCGTCACGAACCGTTTCGGCATCATGGCCCCCGGGCAGGTGCACCAGCATGGTGTAGCGGGTGGTGCGTTCCACCAGAGTGCCGATCGCGGTCTTGTTGAGTTCACCCATGATGAGGTCGCCTTCCCAGTGCCCGGGCACCGCGCGATCCTCGATATCGGGCCGGTCGGCGATCATGAGCATCGGATCAACGAACCGCTGGTAACGCTCACCGGGCTTACGGTTCGGTTTACGGCACGTGCGGCCACTTCGCAGTGACTGGGCCACTTCCTTTTTCAGTCCACCGCGCGCCTGGAAGTAGAGGGATTGATAAATCGTTTCGTGGCTCACCCGCATGCTCTCGTCGTCCGGAAAATCCTTGACCAGACGATGCGAAATCTCTTCCGGGGACCACCGCTTGGCCAGCCCCTCTTCGACCTCTTTACGCAGCCTCTGATTGGTGACCAGTTTGGACTGCTTGGGCCGGGACCGTGCCGCCGCAGCCGCCGCATCGGCTTGATATGGCAGGTAGAGGCCCTCGACACGGTGCGCAGCGACCTCGCGGGACACCGTCGACTTATTCCGACCGAGCTTGTCGGCGATCACGGTGTAGCTCAGGCCGGCGGTCAGGCCGTCGGCGATGACCAGCCGATCGGCGAGCTGCAAATACCTACTGGCGGATGCCTGTCCAGATGCAGGACGCTGTTCGGCAGCAGTGGATTTCACCGGTTGTATGTACCGCGTCCCGCTGGCGTAATCGACGACCGTGCCATCGGAATACACCCGCGTGTTGCCAACCTTGCGGATACCGGCACGCCAATCCCGGGCGGTGCGCACATTGACCCCGGCCTCTCGGGCGGCCCGCGCCGACGACCAGCCCTCCTCGAGCAGTTCAAAGAACCGTGCTTTCTCGCAGGTCTTGCCGCGCGTGCGCCGCGCTGGGTCGACCAAGCCCGCCTCCACAAGCATCCGGCGGGCCGTGGAGTGCGCCACTCCGACAGCTTTGGCCGCCGCATTCACCGAGCCAGTTGCTGCAAATACCGCTGCCACCCGCGCAGGATCCACACCGGTGACATCCGGACGCGGCGAGCCCATCGGCCGGCCGGTGGCACTCAAGATGGCATACGCCCGCTGCCGTGACACCCCCAACGACTCCGCCGCTTCCCGCACCGGCACGCCCGCATCGACGAGCTTTGCTAGCTGATCACCAAATTGAACACAGTCCTCCGAAAACGACACGGTCGCCGCAACCTCTCAGATAAGAGAGCGTTGCGACGACCGTGTGAACCCAACAAGGCGTGCGGGGGTTCTACGCGTTGGTGCCGTGCGGCACCGGCGATTTGGCTACTTGGCCTTCTCGAGGACCTCGACCAGGCGCCACCGCTTGGTGGCCGACATCGGGCGGGTCTCCATCAACGAAACGCGGTCGCCGACGCCGGCGTCACCGTTCTCGTCGTGGGCCTTGACCTTGGTCGTGGTCCGGATGATCTTGCCGTAGAGCGGATGGCTCTTGCGAGATTCCAGCTCCACCACGATGGTCTTCTGCATCTTGTCGCTCACCACGTAGCCGATGGCGGTCTTACGACGGCCGCGGGGCTGCTCGGTGCGCGGAGTACGCTTGGGACCCTTCGCTTCTGATACTTCTGCCATTACGAATCCTCACCACCGGGTCCGGCGGCCAGACCCAGTTCACGTTCGCGCAACACCGTGTAGACGCGCGCAATTTCCTGACGCACCGTGCGCAGCCGACGATTGTTGTTGAGCTGCCCGGTCGCGTTCTGGAACCGCAGGTTGAACAGCTCTTCCTTCGATTCGCGCAGGCGTTCGGTCAGCTCGTCGTCGGTGAGCTCGCGCAGTTCGCCAGCGGAAACTCCCACTGCCATCAGAACTGCTCCTCTCGGGTCACGATGCGTGCCTTGATCGGCAACTTGTGGATCGCACGGGTCAGCGCGTCCCGTGCGGTTTTCTCGTCAGGGTAGCTGAGCTCGAACAGCACGCGCCCCGGCTTGACGTTGGCCACCCACCACTCGGGCGAACCCTTACCGGAACCCATGCGGGTCTCGGCGGGCTTCTTGGTCAGCGGGCGGTCCGGGAAGATGTTGATCCAGACCTTGCCGCCGCGCTTGATGTGGCGGTTGATGGCGATACGGGCGGCCTCGATCTGCCGGTTGGTGACGTAGGCGTGCTCGAGAGCCTGAATCCCGTACTCACCGAAGCTGACGGTGGTGCCGCCGCTGGCGAGACCCCGCTGCCGCGGGTGATGTTGCTTGCGGTGCTTGACCCTACGCGGAATCAACATGACTAGCTCTCCGTTGCTTCTGGCTGCGCCGCCGCGGCCCCGGCCGCCGGCGCCTCGGTGGCCACTGGTGCCTCGGACGCGGCGCGTCCGGCATCGGTGCTCGTCGCGGTGGTGCCCGAGGCCCCGCTGCGGCGCGGCCGGCTACCCGACGGACGCTCGCGGCGCGGACGGTCGCCGGCCGGAGCCGACACGGGCAGCTCACGCTTGCCACCGACGACGTCACCCTTGTAGATCCACACCTTCACACCGATCCGGCCGAAGGTGGTGCGGGCCTCGTAGAGGCCGTAGTCGATGTCGGCCCGCAACGTGTGCAGCGGGACGCGACCCTCGCGGTAGAACTCCGAGCGGCTCATCTCGGCGCCGCCGAGGCGGCCCGAGCACTGCACCCGGATTCCCTTGACGTTGGGCTGGCGCATGGCCGACTGGATCGCCTTGCGCATCGCGCGGCGGAACGCCACGCGGTTGCTCAGCTGCTCGGCGACACCCTGGGCCACCAACTGCGCGACCGACTCGGGGTTCTTGACCTCGAGGATGTTGAGCTGAACCTGCTTGCCGGTCAGCTTCTCCAGGTCGCCGCGGATGCGGTCGGCCTCGGTGCCGCGCCGGCCGATGACGATGCCCGGACGGGCGGTGTGGATGTCGACCCGCACCCGGTCCCGGGTCCGTTCGATCTCCACATCGGCGATGCCGGCGCGCTCCAGGCCGGTGGCCAGCAGCTTGCGGATCGCGACGTCTTCCTTGACGTAGTCCGCGTACTGCTTGTCGGCATACCAGCGGGACTTCCAATCGGTGGTGATGCCGAGCCGGAAGCCGTGGGGGTTGATCTTCTGGCCCACTACTGCGAGCCTCCCTTCGCTTCGTCAGAAGCCTCGGTCGTAGCGGTGGTCTCGGCCGGCTTCGTGGTCTTCTTCGCGCCGGCGGCCTTGCTGCCCTGCGCCCGCCGTGACCGCGCGGCGCTGGCCGAGGTCCCGGCGTTCTTCTTGTTGTCCGGGCGGCTCTCGACGATCACCGTGATGTGGCTGGTGCGCTTGCGGATCCGGAAGGCGCGGCCCTGGGCGCGCGGCCGGATGCGCTTGGCGGTCGGGCCCTCGTCGGCGTGGATGGTTGCGACGACCAGCGTCGCGGGGTCCAGACCGTCGTTGTTCTGCGCATTGGCGGCGGCGCTGGCGATCACCTTGGCGACCGGCTCGCTGGCGGCCTGCGGCGCCCACCGCAGGATGTCGAGCGCCTCGGTGACGGACTTGCCGCGCACCAGGTCGATCACCCGACGTGCCTTGGTCGGCGAGACCCGCACGAAGCGCGCCTTGGCCGTCGCGGATGGGTATTCAGTAACTGCTGCAGTGCTCATCGCCGCTTACTCTTCCGGTCGTCCTTGATGTGACCCTTGAAGGTCCGCGTCGGGGCGAACTCGCCGAGCTTGTGCCCGACCATCGATTCGGTGACGAACACCGGCACATGCTTGCGGCCGTCGTGGACGGCGAAGGTGTGTCCGATGAAGTCGGGGATGATGGTCGACCGACGGGACCAGGTCTTGATGACCTGCTTGGTGTTCTTCTCGTTCTGGACGTCGACCTTCTTCAGGAGATGGTCGTCGACGAACGGGCCCTTCTTCAGGCTGCGTGGCATCGCTATGTACTCCTAGCGCTTCTTGCCGGTGCGCCGGCGTCGGACGATGAGCTTGTCGCTCGGCTTGTTGGGCTTGCGGGTGCGGCCCTCGGGCTGGCCCCATGGGCTCACCGGGTGACGGCCACCGGAGGTCTTGCCTTCACCACCACCGTGCGGGTGGTCGACCGGGTTCATCACGACACCGCGGACCGAGGGGCGCTTGCCCTTCCAGCGCATCCGGCCGGCCTTGCCCCAGTTGATGTTCGCCTGTTCGGCGTTGCCCACCTCACCGATGGTGGCGCGGCAGCGCACATCGACGCGGCGGATCTCGCCGGACGGCATCCGCAGCGACGCGTAGGTGCCTTCCTTGCCGAGCAACTGGATGCTGACGCCGGCCGAGCGGGCCAGCTTCGCGCCGCCGCCGGGCCGCAGTTCCACGGCGTGGATCACGGTACCGGCGGGGATGTTGCGCAGCGGCAGGTTGTTGCCCGGCTTGATGTCGGCGTTGGCGCCCGACTCGATGACGTCGCCCTGCTTGATCCCGTCCGGCGCGATGATGTACCGCTTGGTCCCGTCCAGGAAGTGCAGCAGCGCGATGTTCGCGGTGCGGTTGGGGTCGTACTCGATGTGGGCGACCTTGGCGTTGACGCCGTCCTTGTCGTGGCGACGGAAATCGATCACGCGGTAGGCGCGCTTGTGGCCACCGCCCTTGTGCCGGGTGGTGATCCGGCCGTGCGCGTTACGCCCGCCCTTGCCGTGCAGCGGACGAACCAGCGACTTCTCCGGATGGTCGCGAGTGATCTCGGCGAAATCGGAGACGCTGGCACCGCGGCGACCGGGGGTCGTCGGCTTGTACTTGCGAATTGCCATGTCTGCTAAGTCTTTCTGGGTCTCTGCGTCCTAGCCGGCGGTCAGGCCGGGGCTCCGAACAGGTCAATCGGCTTGCTGCCGGCGGCCAGCGTCACGATCGCGCGCTTGGTGCTCTTGCGCTGGCCGTAGCCGGTGCGGGTGCGCTTGCGCTTGCCCTGCCGGTTGGCGGTGTTCACCGAGTCGACCTTGACCTTGAAGATCTTTTCGATGGCGATCTTGATCTGCGTCTTGTTCGAGTCCGGGTGCACCACGAAGGTGTACACGTTGTCCTCGATCAGACCGTAGGACTTCTCGGAGATGACCGGGGCGAGGATGATGTCGCGGGGGTCAGTCACGTTTGCCATCAGGCCGACACCTCTTCTTTCTCGGTCCTCGAGTTGGCCTCGATGAAGCTGTTCAGCGCCTCCACCGAGAACACCAGGTCGTCGGCGTTGAGCACGTCGTAGGTGTTCAGCTGATCCGGCGCGACCACGTGCACGCCAGGCAGATTGCTCACGCTCTTGGCGCCCACCTGGTCGGTCCGGCCGAGCACGACCAGCACCTTGTTCTTCCCGGTCGTCCGGTCGGCCAGAAGCGACTCCAGGAACGTCCGCGCGCTCTTGGTCGACGGGGTCTGACCGCTCACCAGCTCGGTGATGGCATGGATGCGCTGGTTGCGGGCCCGGTCCGAGAGCGCTCCGCGCAGGGCGGCGGCGATCATCTTCTTCGGGGTCCGCTGGCTGTAGTCGCGCGGCTTGGGGCCGTGCACGACGCCACCGCCGGTGAACTGCGGCGAGCGGGTCGAACCCTGCCGGGCGCGACCGGTGCCCTTCTGCCGGTACGGCTTCTTGCCACCGCCGCGGACCTCGCCGCGGGTCTTGGTGGAGTGCGTACCCTGCCGCGCGGCCGCCAGCTGCGCGATGACCACCTGGTGCATCAGCGCGATGTTCGGCTCGACGTCGAACAGGGCAGCCGGGAGTTCCACCGTGCCGTCCTTCTTGCCGCCGGGGGCAAGTACGTCAATTGTGAACGCCATGTCTACTTCTCACCTCGTTTGATCGCGGTGCGAACCATGACCAGACCGCCGTTGCGTCCCGGGATGGCGCCCTTGATCAGCAGGACGCCGTTCTCGGCGTCGACCTTGTGCACCTTCAGGTTCTGCGTGGTGACGTTGTCGTTGCCCATCCGGCCCGACATGCGAGTGCCCTTGAAGACTCGGCCCGGGGTGGCGCAGCCACCGATCGAACCGGGCCGGCGGTGCACGGCCTGGGTGCCGTGGCTTGCGCCCTGGCCGGCGAAGCCGTGCCGCTTCATGGTGCCTGCGAAGCCCTTGCCCTTGCTGGTGCCGGTCACGTCGACATAGGCGCCGTCCGCGAAGATCTCGGCGGTCAGCTCCTGCCCCACCTCGTATTCGGCGGCGGCGGTCTCGTCGTCGAGACGGAGCTCGGCGAGGTGCCGGCGCGGGTTGACCCCGGCGGCGGCGTACTGCCCGGTGACGGGCTTGTTGACCTTGCGCGGGCTGATCTCGCCGTAGGCGAGCTGCACGGCGCTGTACCCGTCGCGCTCCGGGGTGCGGATGCGCGTCACAACGTTGGGACCAGCCTTGACGACCGTGACGGGAACGACCTTGTTGTTCTCGTCGAACACCTGCGTCATGCCCAGCTTGGTGCCCAGAATGCCTTTTCTAGCCATCTTCTTCTGGTCTCCTACTGGATGTTCACGTCGACACTGGCCGGCAGATCGATGCGCATGAGAGCGTCAACGGTCTTGGGCGTCGGGTCGAGGATGTCGATCAACCGCTTGTGCGTCCGCATCTCGAAGTGCTCCCGCGAGTCCTTGTACTTATGCGGGGACCGGATGACGCAGTACACGTTCTTCTCGGTGGGCAGCGGCACCGGGCCGACCACGCTGGCACCGGTACGGGTGACCGTTTCCACGATCTTGCGCGCCGAGGCGTCAATAGCCTCGTGGTCGTAGGCCTTGAGCCTGATGCGGATCTTCTGTCCCGCCACGCTTCTCCTACCTCACTGTCATGACCGGACCCGTCGTCGGGAACCCGGTCGAGCTCAAACTGTGGTGCTCGAACGCTGATCGCGCTCTTGTGCCGCCGCTGTTTACCTGTCTCTGGTTCACCGGCCCCCGCGGTCGGGCGTGTCGCCCTTCGCAGCCTCGATCGCGCTGAGTTTTCTCGCCGCGATCGAAGATGGGACCGGACGCGCCCGTGCGGGCGCTGGTCGTCCGCCCGGAGCCAGTCCTGGCTCAGGGCAACCCGAATAGTATGCCTGAAGATCCCATGTCATCCAAATTGCTGGCCCGACCAGGAAACGGGTTCCGATCCGCCCCGGCGCGGGCGGGCGATCAGCGACATTCCGAGCCGATCTTACTCTCGGGTAAGGTGTGGCCATGACACCGGGCAGCGCCGAGGACACCGGCACTTATCGGAATTGGCGGCGCCTTGCGCGGTGGCCCGGCGGCACGCGGCTGTTCTCCGCGGCCGCGATGCTGCGGGTCCCCTATTTCGCCTCGGTGCTGCCGCACGTCGAGCGGATGGAACCCGGCCTGGCCCAGGTGTCCGTCCCGAAGTGGTTCCTGGTCCACAACCATCTGCACACCGTGCACGCCATCGCCTCCTGCAACGCCGCCGAGGTCGCGATGGGCATGCTCATGGAGGCCACCGTGCCCCGCACCCACCGCTGGATCCCCAAGGGGATGACGGTGGCGTATCTGGGGGCGGCCACGAGTTCCCTGCGGGCCACCGCCCGTCTGGAACCACCGGACTTCGCCACGATCACCGAAGGTGCCGACGTCGTGGTCGCCGTCAGCATCACCGACCGCACCGGCACTGAGGTGGTGCGCGCCGACATCACCACCTGGGTGACGCCGGCCGGAGGGCGCGGCGACTAGGGCCGCAACCCCGCCCAGAACGCGCAGTGGTGCTCGTCGTCGAAGGTGGTCGTGACGCGACTGCCGCCGGTCTGCAACGACATTCGCGGATCGGCGCCGTCGCGCACCGCCGGCCAGGGCTGGGCGCCGGGGCCGACGGGCGAGCCGGTGCGGACGAACTCGCTCCAGAAATCAAGCATCTCCCGCGACAATTCGCGCTGGGCGGGATCCAGCGACGGCGCCCCGCCGACGTCGAACAGATAGCGCAACTCCAATGAGTGGCTGGCGCCCACGGGGAACGGCACGGTGCGCAACGGGTCGGGGGCCGGGGCGGTGCGGTCGCTGAATTCGTAGGCGTAGACCGGCGCCGACTCGGACAGCTCGGCGGCCATCCGGTCGGCCACGCAGGCGAACATCCCGTCGGTGACGGCCGCCGAATACGCCAGGGCGACGTTGCCGCCGAACTCCTCGGGCGGATAGCGCGCCGCGACCGCCGCGGAGTCGGCCCCGAAGATCTCGGCCAACTGCTCCGGATACGCCTGCGCCGTCGGCACCTTCCCGGTGTGCAGATAGTGCAGCGCGGTGAAGAAGGTGAACTCGTCGCGCGTCGTCCCGATCAACACCGGCACCCGGGCCGCGGCCGCGGTGCCCGCCGCCTCGACCGGAGCGACCGGTAGTGCCGCGGTGCCCAGCACCGGGCCGCTGAGTCCGGCGGCGCCAATCCACGCGTACCGCGGCGACCCCTTCAACGCGGCAGGCGGCAGCGACCGCAGACAGTCCGCCGCCGACTCGGGGTCGGCGCAGCCGACCGTGCGGGCGTAGTCGATGCTGGCCGCGCGCGCCGCGGGCAGTTCGGGCTGCTGCTGACACGGACCGCTCTGGATGATCGCGGCGCGGAACAACCCGGCCGACTCGGGCGCGACGAGGTGATCGCAGACCGACACGGCTCCGGCGGACTCCCCCGCGATGGTCACCTTGTCCGGGTCGCCGCCGAATTGCGCGATGTTGTCGCGCACCCAGCGCAGCGCGGCCTGCTGGTCGGCCAGCCCGTAGTTGCCGTCGCCGATCCCCGGGTGGGCGAGGAAGCCCAGCGCACCCAGCCGGTAGTTCAGTGTCACCACGACGATGTCGCCCCGGGTGACCAACCACGCGGCGTCGTACTGGTCGCCGCTGCCGTTGGCGAACCCGCCGCCGTGGATCCACACCATGACGGGCCGGGCGGCGGCGCCTTGCGGCGTCCAGACGTTCAGCGACAGGCAGTCCTCGGAGTAGTCCTGGCCGGTACCGGGGTCCAGCGCCACGTCCTGGATGCATCGGGGGCCGGGACTGCTCGCGTCCCGCATGCCGTCCCAGGGCGCCGGCGGACTCGGCGGCTGCCAGCGCAGCGGGCCCACCGGGGCCGCGGCGTACGGAATGCCCTCGAACAGAACGTATCCCGGGGCCACCTGACCGCGCACCTCGCCGGCGGTGGTGTCGGCGACGCCCGCATCGAGGCCGGGCGCCGGGGGCGTCGCGACGATGTTGTCATCGACAGCGTCGGCCCCGGCGCTGCAGCCCGCCAGCACGAGCGCCGCGGACAACGCCAGCGCGCCCAGACATCGCAACGGCACGAGAATTCACCCTACGGCAGTGGACGAAAGTCCCCAGTTTGAAAATCCTCTTCCCCGATCGCGAACCATCGGCCACACTGGCACCTGACACCCGTCAAGTTTTTCTGCACGGACCGCGAGGAGCGCGAATTGACCAGCTCGACCACCGCCCGCCAAGCCAGCGAACAAGGGCGGGTCCTGGCCGACCCCAACGCCTACGCCGACAACGATCGCCTCCATGAGGCACTGACGTGGCTGCGGGCCAACGAGCCGGTCGCCTGGGTGGACAACCCGCCGTACCGGCCGTTCTGGGGCATCACCAAGCACTCCGACATCATGGACATCGAACGCGACAACGAGCTGTGGATCAGCGAGCCGCGCCCGCTGTTGCTGCCGGCCGAGACCGAGGACGCCGTCAAACGCGACCAGGACGCCGGCGTCGGGCTGCGCACGCTGATCCACATGGACGACCCGCACCACCGCGACGTGCGCAAGATCGGCGCCGACTGGTTCCGCCCCAAGGCGATGCGCGATCTCAAGGTCCGCGTCGACGAACTGGCCAAGCGCTACGTCGACCGGATGGTCGAGATCGGCCCCGAATGCGACTTCGTCACCGACATCGCGATCAACTATCCGCTGTACGTGATCCTGTCGCTGCTCGGCCTGCCCGAGGAAGACTTCCCGCGGATGCTCAAGCTCACCCAGGAGATGTTCGGCGGCGAGGACGACGAACATCAGCGCGGCGAGGGCACCACGGAGGACATCCTGGCCGTGCTGCTGGACTTCTTCACCTACTTCAACAAGGTGACCGAGTCCCGACGCGCCAACCCGACCAACGACCTCGCGTCGGCGATCGCCAACGGCACCATCAACGGCGATCTGATGTCGGACATGGACACCGTCTCCTACTACGTGATCGTGGCCAGCGCCGGTCACGACACCACCAAGGACGCCATCTCGGGCGGCCTGGGCGCGCTGATCCAGAATCCCGATCAGTTGGCGCGGCTCAAGAACGACATGTCCCTGATGCCGCTGGCCGTCGAGGAGATGATCCGCTGGTCGACCCCGGTCAAGGAGTTCATGCGCACCGCGACCGCCGACACCGAGGTCCGCGGCGTGCCGATCGCCAAGGGTGAGTCGGTGTACCTGTCCTATGTCTCGGCCAACCGCGACGAGGAGATCTTCGACGAGCCGTTCAAGTTCGACGTCGGCCGCGACCCCAACAACCACCTGTCGTTCGGCTATGGGGTGCACTTCTGCCTGGGCGCCGCGCTCGCCCGGATGGAGATGAACAGCCTGTTCACCGAGCTGATCCCGCGGATCGAGTCGATCGAGTTGGCCGGCGAGCCGGAATACACCAAGACCATCTTCGTCGGCGGGCTCAAGCACCTGCCCATCCGGTACTCGCTGCGCTGAGCGGGTTCGGTGAAAACCGGGGCAGGTGGCACACCGGTCGGCCAGACTGACTGTAAGAACAGTTACGCACAAGGGAGGTTCGGGTGACCGCTCGCACGATGGACGAGGCCGCGAAGGTTTTCGCCGACCCGTCGGCCTATGCCGACGAGGACCGGCTGCACACGGCGATGACCTGGCTGCGGGCCAACAACCCGGTCGCGTGGGTCGATCAGCCGCCGTACCGGCCGTTCTTCGCGGTCACCAAGCACGCCGACATCATGGACATCGAGCGGGCCAACGACCTGTGGCTGTCCGAACCCCGGCCGCTGCTGGCCACCGCCGAGGCCGACGACCTGGCCAAGGCGCAGCTGGAGGCGGGGATGGGCCTGCGCACGCTGATCCACATGGACGACCCGCACCACCGCAAGGTGCGCGCCATCGGCGCGGACTGGTTCCGTCCCAAGGCGATGCGCGCGATGCAGACCCGGGTCGACGAGTTGGCCAAGCACTACGTCGACAAGATGGCCGAGATCGGACCGGAATGCGACTTCGTCACCGAGGTGTCCGTCAACTTCCCGCTGTACGTCATCATGTCGCTGCTGGGTCTGCCCGAGTCGGACTTCCCCCGGATGCTGCAACTGACCCAGGAACTGTTCGGCGGCGATGAGGAGGAGTACCAGCGCGGCACCACGCCCGAGGAGAAGCTCCAGACGTTGATGGACTTCTTCGCCTACTTCAACAAGCTGACCCAGGACCGGCGGGCCAATCCCACCGACGATCTGGCGTCGGCGATCGCCAACGGACGGGTCGACGGCGAGCTGCTCTCCGACGTCGACTGCCTGTCCTACTACGTGATCGTCGCCAGCGCGGGGCACGACACCACCAGCCACGCCATCTCCGGTGGGCTACGGGCGCTGATCGAGAACCCGGATCAGCTGGCGCGCCTCGGTGACGACATGAGCCTGATGCCGCTGGCGGTCGAGGAGATGATCCGCTGGACCACCCCGGTCAAGGAGTTCATGCGGACCGCGGCGGCCGACACCGAGGTCCGCGGCGTACCGATCAAGGAGGGCGAATCCGTCTACCTCGCTTACCTTTCGGCGAACCGGGACGAGGAGGTCTTCGACGACCCGTTCAGCTTCGACGTGGGGCGGGACCCCAACAAGCATCTGGCGTTCGGCTACGGCGTGCACTTCTGCCTGGGCGCCGCGCTGGCCCGGATGGAGATCAACAGCTTCTTCAGCGCGTTGATCCCGCGGCTGACCTCCATCGAGCTGGCCGGTAAGCCGGAGCTGACCTCCACCGTCTTCGTCGGCGGGCTCAAGCACCTGCCTATTCGGTACTCGCTGCGCTGACCGGCCTGCCGTAGACGTGCAGGAAGCCGTCGACTGCCGCGCGCACACACTCGCGGTAGTCGGCGTCGGCCAGCGTGGAGAGCTTGGTCGTCACCAGCGGACCGAGTAACAACGCCATCGCGGTGGCCCGGTCGAACTCGACGAGTTCGGCCGCGGCCTGCGGGCTGTCGAAGATGGCGTCGAACGGTGCCGCGTACTGCTGCGCGATGCGCTCCCGCAGGGTGCGCACCTCGTCGCTGTCGGAATTGTCCGCGGAGCCGGCCGACCGGTCCTCCTGGGCGGCCGGCATGTGCTCCAGATCCCGGCCCAACGCCAGCCAGTTCATCGCGGTCAGCAGTGCCGGCGCTTCGGCGATGTGGTCGGCCCACGCCTCCATGAGCGCCCGCAGCCGATCCCGCAGCTCGCCGTCCTCGGGCGGCATCGGGGCGGGCGGGATCAGGCTCTGGAACGCCGCCGCCAGCAGGTCGTTACCGCTGGGAAAATGCCGGTAGAGGGTGGCTCGGGCGACATTGGCGCCGCGTAGCACCGCGTCGACGGTGACCGCGCTGGGACCGCCGGTCCGCAGCAGCGCGGTCGCCGCTTCCAATAGCCGCGCCCGGGAACGAGCGGGCCGTGGATCGGTGCGACCGGTGCCGTTCGTGCCTTCGTCTTTTTCCAGCAAAGTGTTCACCACGCTACAAGACTGTTAGTCTCGAAACTTCATCTGCCGCTAAGGGGGCGTCCGACCGTGGTCGACACATCCACCCAGCTCGATCAGCCTACCGACCCCGCGACGACCGGACTGTCGACTCGCGCAAGGCTGTGGACGCTGACGCTGGCCTGCTTCGGCCTGGCGTTGGTGATGTCGTCGATGGTGGCGCTGAACACCGCGCTCGGTGACATCGCGGTCGAGACCTCGGCCACCCAGACGCAGCTCACCTGGATCGTCGACAGCTACACGCTGGTGATGGCCTGCCTGCTGTTGCCCGCGGGGGCCATCGGGGACCGCTACGGACGTCGCGGCGCCCTGATCGCAGGCCTGGCCGTCTTCGCGCTGGCCTCGGCCGCCCCGCTGATCTGGACCGGCGCGGACCTGCTGATCCTCGCGCGCGCCGGGGCCGGCGCGGGCGCCGCGCTCATCATGCCCGCCACGCTGTCGCTGATCACCACCGCCTTCCCGGCCGACGAGCGGACCAAGGCCGTCGGCATCTGGGCCGGTGTCTCCTGCGTCGGCGGACTGCTCGGCATGCTCGGATCCGGCATACTGCTGCACTTCTGGGCGTGGCCGGCCATCTTCTGGGCGTTCGCGATCGTCGCGACCGTGTTGGTGCCGCTGACCATGACCATGCCCACCTCCCGGGAGCTCGACTCCAAGCCGCTGGATTGGCTCGGCGCAGTCGTCATCGGCGCCGCCGTCGCGACCTTCGTGTTCGGCATCCTGGAGGCCCCCGTGCACGGCTGGGACCATCCGCTGGTCTACGGCTGCCTGACCGTCGGCGTCCTGCTGGCAGTCGCGTTCGGCGCCATCGAGCTGCGGCGGCAGCATCCGCTGCTCGACGTGCGGTTGTTCGGCAACGTCGACTTCGCCACCGGCGCCGCCACGGTCACCGTGCTGTTCCTGGCGCTGTTCGGCTTCTTCTTCGTGATCATGCAGCACGTCCAGTTGGTCATGGGTTACAGCGCGCTGGAAACGGCCGTGGCGATCGCGCCGCTGGGCGGCCCCATGGTCCTGCTGTCCGCCACGTCGTTCTGGTACACGCCGCGCCTGGGCCTACGGGTGGTCGTCTTCGTCGGGCTGCTGCTCACCGCCGCGGGTTACCTGGCGCTGCGCGGCCTCGAAACCAATTCGCCCTATTGGGATCTGGCCTGGCCCCTGGTGGTGCTCAGTTGCGGCATCGGGATGTCGGTGGCGCCGACCACCGCGGCCATCATGTCCTCGGTGCCCAACGAGAAGCAGGGGGTCGCCTCCGCGGTCAACGACACCACCCGCGAGGTCGGGGCCGCGCTCGGCATCGCGCTGGCCGGGTCACTGTTGGCCACCGGGTACGCGAATGCCATTGCACCCCAACTTGATTCGTATCCCGAGCCGGTTCGGGAGGCGGCCGCGCGATCGCTCGGCGAGTCCATGGCGGTCGCCGAGCAACTCGGCGAGCGGGGCGCCGACCTGCTCGCCCTGAGCCACGCCGCGTTCGTGCATGGTCTGCACAACTCGCTGCTGTCGTTGGCACTGGTGATCATCGCCGCGGCGCTGCTGATCGGTCTGTGGGCACCCGGCCGCGACGGCCGCCAGCTCGCGGTGATCCGGGCACTCAGGACCCGACGAACTCCGCGGCCCGATGCGCCAACATCACCGTCGTCGCATGCGGACCCCGACTCGGAACCCGCGGCATGACCGAACCGTCGATCACCCACAGTCCATCGACGCCGCGCACCCGACACCGTTCGTCGAGCACCGCGTAGGGATCGTGCTCGGCCCCCATCGGGACGCTGCCGCACAAATGCTGCGAGGTCGACCACGCCGGCTCCCCCAGGGTCGTTGCGGTGCCGATGATTTCGTGGGCGAACTCGGCGCCGTGCCGCAACCTCGCGACGTCGGCCGGCTCCGAGTCGTAGTGGTGGGCGATCCGCGGCGCGACCCCCGGGTCCGCCGAGACCAGCCTCAGCGTGGCGCGGGAGCGCGGCTTCATCAGCGCGACCCCGACGTGCGGCCAGTCCGGGCGGCCGGCGCTCCCGTTCCCCAGCATGGCGACGAAACCGCCGGTGTATGGCCGGATCTCCAGATCGTCGGCCAGGCTCAGCACCACCTCGAGCACCGGGCGCCGCGGTTCGACGACCCAGGTGGTGGGCAGCACCCACTCGGGATGGTCCGAACAACGGGCACCCACCGCATGGTGCTGCACCACCGGGATTCCGCACCGGCGCAGCGTCGCCGCATCCCCGACCCCGGACAGCATCAGCAGGTGTGCCGTTGCGATTGCGCCGGCGCACAATACGATCCGGTCCGCGGTGTACACCCGCGGGCCGTGCGGGCCGAGCACGTCGACACCGACGGCGCGGGAACCGTCGAACCGCAACCGCAACACCCGGCTGCGGGCCAGCACCGTCAGATTCCGGCGGCCGAGTGCGGGCGTCAAGAACGCCGCGCCGGGCCCGAGCCGTGCCCCGTCGACGATGTTGAGCGGGACCGGCCCGATCCCCGTCGGCAACCCCGGCGCCGCACCGTCGTTGAGGTCGGGCAGCCACGCAAAGCCGTGATCGGCGGTGGCCTGCAGGAAAAGCGCTGTGCTGCCGACGATTTCCGCGGTGCGACGGATCCGGATCGGTCCCGTGTCGCCATGGGACGGTCCGTCGAAGTCCAGGTCGGTCTCGATGGCGCGGTAGTGCGGCAACACGTCGTCCCACCGCCAGCCAGGAAGATCCCACGCGGCGAAGTCATCCGGGACGGCCCGGCAGAAGTAGCCGCCGTTGACCGCGCCCGAACCGCCCACGGTCGCGCCCCGCACCAACTCCACCACCCTGGCCGGGTTGTCGGTCAGTTGCGTCGCGAAGCGCGCCGCCAACGGGCTCGCGGCGCCGACCGGCAGCACCGTGGCGTCATCGGTCAGGGCCGCCACCCCGGGGTCCGATGGGCCCGGCCCCGCCTCCAGCACCGTCACCGAACAGTCGGGGTCCGCCGAAAGACGTTCGGCCACCACCGAACCGGCGCTACCCGCGCCGATCACCAGCAGGTCGCTGTGGGTCCGGTCCGGCGCGGTGCCCGAACCCGGGCTCACGCCCTGATCTGTGGCTTGAGCGGGCGGGGGTTCCGCTCGCGCAGCGCGCCGTGCCACAGCCCCACACCGTAGGCGAGGTCGTCGAGCCGCTTCATCGCCACATAGGTGCACAGCCCCAGCGGTTTGGCGTCGTCGCTGGTGGCGTTGCGTCGCCGCGCCACCCAGTCGACTACGCCGTCGACGATCGCCGCGACCACGACCACCCGGCGCCATCGTTGCGACACCATCGCCAGCACCAGTGCCACCGGCCAGTAGTGCCGGCACAGGGCGGCAGCCAACTGGACGGCCGCCAGGCCGAGCCCGCGTGCCGCCACGAACGCCACATCGCCCGGCTGTGTCTCCGGCGCCCGCATGGAGCGCGAGATCCGGCCGCCCGTGGCCAGCGCGGCCAGCAGCGAGCCCAGGTAACCCAGCCGGGAACCCACCCCCAGCAGCACCCAGGCCACCAGGGTCCAGCCGGAGATGACCAGCGGAGCGGTCTTGTCCGGATGCCGGCTGGACAACGGCGCGGCCGAGCTACCGTAGAAAGCCTTGCGGCCCAACCAGTCCCGAACGCTGGTGCGATGTTCGTGTGCCACCAGCGCGATGGGCTCGTAGCGCAGTCTGGCCCCGGACTCGACCAGCCGCCAGCACAGGTCGACATCCTCGCCGGAATGCATCGCCTCGTCGAAGCCGCCGAGCTCGGTCAGCGCCGACCGGCGGCAGATGATCGCCGCGCTGGGGACATACGACACGGTGCCGTACGGCACCACCGGGGCCTCGCGCTGTCCGAGGTCCAAGGAGGACCGGATCGCCTCGTAACGGGCCACCAAGGTGTCTTGAGAGTTCAGCCCGATGATCCGGGGGGCAACCAGGGCGACCGCCGGGTCACAGAAGTGGCCCAGCAGCGCCTCGAGCCAGCCCCGCCGCGGGACGACGTCGGAATCCAGGAAGGCCACGAAGTCGGTGGTGACGGCCCGCAGACCGGTGTTACGCGCCGCGGCCGGTCCCCGGCTCTGCGGGTGCCGCAACAGCTCGACGTCACAGTGGGCCCCGACGAAATCGGAGGCCAGCAACGGCGTCTGCGATCCGTCGTCGACCACCACGACCCGCAGCCCGCGTAGCGTGCCGACCAGGCGCCGGACCCCGGATAGGTTGTCCCGTACCGGGATGACGACGGTTACATCGCGATGCGACGGCCCGCCGGCCGGGCGCGGATGGGCCACGGTGGCGTCGAGCAGGGCTCGGGCCAATTGGGCGCTGACGGCGTCGCGGACCTCGAGCCGACCGCCGTCGAGCATGGTCTGGGCCGCCGGCGCCAGCCGGAGCAGCCGCGTCGGCGAACCGCCGAGCAGTGCGGATCCGGCGCCGAGCACGCGCACACGCCGGTCCACCTGGACGGCGAATCCGTCGGGCAGCCGCGCGTGGGTCATGTCAACATCCCATCGGCGCGGGGTTCCCACCTGGCGATCCGGTCGACACCGCCGGTGACCATCTCCTCGAACAGGTGTTTGCCCGCCGTCGCGGTTGCCGTGGTCGGGTCCCCCAACACTCCCACCTCACTCACTGCCGCGACCCCCCCGCGGCGCATGCTCGGCATCAGATCTACCAGCGGAGCGCAATTACCGGGCCGGGATCGCTCAAACCTCACCTCGGCGGGCGAAATATGTAGCAATACAGACGTTTCAGTGTGCCCGGCGTGCGCATCACCTCCCCGCACCGTACACGAACACCAGGCGGCGTCGCGGCCTTCGGAGCGCAGGAGTTCAACCGCCGCGGTCAGGGCCGCCACGTTGCCGCCGTGACCGTTGACGAAGGCCAGGCGGCCGGCCCAGCGACTCGCCGATCGGCCGTACTCCACCAGCAGGTGGCGCAGCGCCTCGGTGCCGATCGATATGGTGCCGGCAAACGCCTCGTGCTCGCCGCTGGCGCCGTAGGCGACGGGCGGGGCCACCAGGTACCGCAGCGCGTCGCCGGCGGCGTCCTGAGACCGCGCAGCGACCTCGCGGGCGACCGCCTCGGCGATGCGCGTGTCGGTGTCCAACGGAAGGTGCGGGCCGTGCTGCTCGGTGGAACCCACCGGAATGACCAGCACCGTGGATGTGCCGAGGAGGTCACCCGACGTCGCACTGCCGAGCTCACTTCCAAAGGCCACCCGCCGATGGTAGGCCCGATTCACCTGGCGTGCCCCGGATGTTCAGGGAGACGAGCAACTTCTTTTTCTTGCCGTTGAGGAAAACCGGCTCGCGCATTCACGCCAGCCACGTCCGCCACGCTCGTCTCAGCCGGTCAGCCCGCATCGGCTCCGAGGGTGCGGGTGAATCCCTCGGGAACCAGGATGTCGGCCGGCGACAGGTCGTGGATGGACGAGCGGCCCAGGCCCCGCAGCGCGGAGTCGATGCCGCCGTGCAGGATGTCGAGCACGTTCTCGACACCGGCCTGGCCGTTGGCCGCCAGGCCCCACAGGTAGGCGCGACCGATCATCACGGCCTTGGCGCCCAGGGCGACGGCCTTGACCACGTCGCTGCCGCGCCGGATGCCACCGTCCAGCAAAACCTCGATCTGGTCGCCCACCGCGTCGGCGATGGCCGGCAGGCAGCGGATCGCCGCGGGCGTGCCGTCCAGGTTGTTGCCGCCGTGGTTGGACACCGTGATCGCCGAAACTCCTGCGTCCACAGCGCGTTTGGCGTCGTCGACCCGCACCGCGCCCTTGAGCAGGAACGGCGCCTCCGGCCACAGCTGCCGCAGCCAGGCGATGTCCTCCCAGGTCGGCGGGGGGGTGCCCATCCACTGGCCGTAGGCCTCGAAGAACGTCGGTCCGCGTTCCCCGCGCCGGCCCTGGTTGGGGACCCGCAGGTCCGGCGGGCGCAGGTGCTTGGCGTAGCTGAAGAACCAGCGCGGCTTGGTGATGACCTCCGGGGACATCTTCAGCATGGTGCGCAGGTTCATCTGCTCCGGGATCTTCGGGCTGCCCCAGTCCCGGCCGTGGCTGAAGCTCCAGTCGGTGGTGGCGATCAGGCCCACCGCGCCGGCGTCCTTGGCGCGCTGCACCCGCTCGGCGATCTCGTCGCGGCTCCCCAGCCAGTAGACCTGGAAGAAGATCTTGTCGTTGACGGCGGTGACTTCTTCGATCGGCTTGCTCGCAAACGACGACAGCCCCATCGCCGTGCCGCGCGCGGCGGCCGCCCGGGCCACCGCCACCTCACCGTCGGGGTCGATCGCCTGGACGCCGGTCGGCGAGATGATGACCGGCATCGAAATGTCCTGGCCCATCACGGTTGTCGCCATCTCACGCTTCTCGGTGGCGCCCACCACGTGCGGCGCGAACCCGAGTTCGGAGAAGGCTTCGACGTTGTCGGAGACCGACACACCCTTCTCGCTGGCGGAGATCAGCGAAGAGTAGGCGGACTTGGGGAGCCGTTTTTTCGCCCGCTGTTGGGCGATGGCAACGGTTTCGAACCAGGTATCACGGGCCATGAATTCAGACAGGACTTTCGTTGCAGAACGCCTTGGGCGGCGCCGGTGGAGTGGTGAGCAGGGTCAACGGGATCGGACCCGACGGTGACTTGCGGTTGCCGGTGCGGGAGTGGTCGACCCGGGCCGCCGGAATTTCACGGTCGCCGGCCAGCGCCGGCTCCCCGTAACCCTGCACGCATTCGGGATCCGGGCCGTCCATCGGCAGACCGGTGAAGAACTTCGCGGCCATGCAGCCGCCGCGGCAGGCGTCGTAGTGCGCGCAGCCGGAGCAGGCGCCGGCCGACTGCGGCTCGCGCAGCTCCCGGAACAGCTCCGAGTACTTCCAGACGGTGTCGAAACCGCCGTCGGACACCACATTTCCGGCCAGGAACCGGTCGTGGATGGCGAACGGGCAGGCGTAGACGTCACCGACGGGGTCGATCAGGCACACCACGCGACCGGCGCCGCACAGGTTCAGGCCCGCCAGCGCGCCGGGCTCGCCCAGCCCCGACAGGTGGAAGAACGAGTCACCGGTGAGCACGCGCTCGCCGTGCGCCACCAGCCAGTCGTAGAGCTGGACCTGCTGGGCGGCGGTCGGGTGCAGCTCGTCCCAGACGTCGGCGCCGCGACCGGACGGACGCAGCCGCGTGATCCGCAGCGTGGCGCCGTAGCGGTCGGCCAGGGCCTTGAAATCGTCGAGCTGGTCGACGTTGTGCCGGGTGACCACCACCGAGATCTTGGCGTCGGAAAAGCCTGCGGCGGCAAGGTTTTCCAGCGCGCGCACTGCCATCGCGAAGGAACCGGGCCCGCGCACCGCGTCGTTGACCTCGGCTGTGGCGCCATCCAGCGAGATCTGGACGTCGACGTAGTCGCTGGCCGCGAGCTTGGCTGCCACCTCGGGGGTGATCCGGACGCCGTTGGTGGAGAACTTCACGCCGACGTGATGCTCGGTGGCGTAGTCGACGAGCTCCCAGAAGTCCGAGCGGACCGTGGGCTCGCCGCCGCCGATGTTCACGTAGAACACCTGCATCCGCTCGAGCTCGTCGATGATGTCCTTGCACTGCTGCGTGGACAGTTCGCGCGGGTCACGCTTGCCGGACGACGACAGGCAGTGCACGCACGACAGGTTGCATGCGTAGGTCAGTTCCCAGGTCAGGCAGATCGGGGCGTCCAAGCCTCGCTCGAACTGATCGACCAGCCGCGGCACCGGTGCAACGGACGTCATGAGCCCTCCCTCGGGTCATCTTGGGGCACAAGCATTTTTGATGAAGCCAGCACGGAAAGCGCGTGCAGATAGGGCTGCTGGGCGGCCTCGTCGATGCCGGCGGCGCGACATGCGCTCAGCACGTCGTCGTACTCGCCGAGCGACTGCACCAGCTCCAGCACGGTGCGGTTCTTCAGGAACGACAGCTTGCGGGTCCCGAAGTGGTAGAGCAGCGCCCCGAACGGTTCCGGGCGCACCGCCACCTGCGGGTGCAGGCGCCAGCCGCGACCCGGATCGAACCGGCCGGGCCGGTCGAGGTCATCCATGGTCGCGGCCGGCGTCGTCATGTCAGTAGACGCCGCACATGCCGTCGATGGAGACCTCTTCGACAAGGCTCTCCGAAACGAGCTCGGCGTCGGTGGTGGCCTGCTGGTCGTTGTCCATGTGATTACCTTTCGTCGTGTGAGACTCGACACCTCGGGTCTGTGCGGGACAGAATATGGCATCGGGTGCCGAAACGGAAGACGGGATCGAAAGCGAGGTGGTGAGCCGGTGAGTTCGCCCTCGGATCACACCGTCTCGGCCCGGGTCGGGCGGCGTCGCTCCACCACCCGCAGTCACATCGCCGAGGTCGCGATGGACCTGTTCAGCGCGCACGGCTTCGACGCCGTCAGCGTCGACGACGTGGCCCAGGCCGCCGGCATCGCCCGGCGCACGGTCTTCCGCTACTACGCCTCCAAGAACGCGATCCTGTGGGGCGACTTCGACGCGCACCTCGACCGCCTCGGCGAGCTGCTGGACCACGTCGACGGCGCCGAACCGCTGCACACCGCCCTGCGGACGGCGCTGCTCGAGTTCAACACCTTCGGCGCCACCGAGACCGCACGGCATCGCGAACGCATGCGCGTCATCCTGGAAACCGCGGAGCTGCAGGCGTATTCGATGACGATGTACGCGGGCTGGCGCGAGGTCATTGCCCGATTTGTCGCGCGCCGCACCGAGGCCAAGCCCACCGACCTGCAACCCCAGACGCTGGCCTGGACCCTCCTCGGGGTGGCCCTGTCGGCCTATGAGCACTGGCTGGCCGACGAGTCGGTCACGCTCACCGGGGCCCTGGGCGCGGCCTTCGACGTGGTCTTCCCTCCCCCACCTGTGTAGCGCGAGCGCCCCCTGAGCGCGAGCGTGCATGTCCCCGGCCGACACGCCGAGGAGATCTCGTGGTCTGCGCACGCTCACCACGCCGCGGCGGGTTATCCACAGGGGTGACTACCGTCGGCACGCGGACTTCAGCAGCATCCGGGGATGTCAGAAGCCCTCGATGACCTCCTCGCCGCGCAGGGCGGTGTCGCCACTACCGGCCAACTTCTCCGGGTCCTCGGCCGCGCAGCCTTCGAGTCCGGCGTGGCCGCCGGGACGTTTGCGCCGGTGTGGACCGGCGTCTACAGCCGCGCCGAACCCGACACCCTCCTTCGCCTGCGCGGACTCGACCTGCGCGCGGGTGAACCGGTGCCCATCTGCCTCGGAACCGCCGCTGCTGCATACGGATTCGACGTCGAGAACACCGTCGACCTACATGTGCTGACCCCCGAGGGACACCAGTTGCGGGCCAGCGACGGGCTGGTGGTGCACCGCCGCGAAGGCGCACCATTGACGACGATCGACGGCCGAGTTGCCACCGAACCGGCGTGGACGGCGGTCGAGGTGGCCCGCGGCCTGCGCCGCGCCCGGGGGTTGGCGACGCTGGACGCCGCGTTGCGGACCGGCGCGTGCGACGAGCGCGCGCTGCGGAATGCCGTGGACCGACAGGCCGGCCGCCGCGGCATCGTCCGGGTGCGCGAGTTGCTCCCGCTCGCGTCGCCGCTGGCCGAATCGCCGATGGAAAGCGAGTCGCGGCTGGCCATGATCGACGGCGGACTGCCGGCGCCGGTCCTGCAGTACGAGATCGTCGACCTCAGCTGGCGGACCTGGCGCGTCGATTTCGCGTGGCCACAGTTTCGGCTCGCCGTCGAGTTCGACGGATTCGATTGGCACAGCGACACCGACGCATTCCGCCGGGATCGGCAGAAGCTGGCCGCGTTGAACGAGCTCGGCTGGACGATGTTGTCGATCGTGGCCGACGACGTGCGGCGGCGCCCGGCCGAGATGGTGCGCCGGATCGAGGGCGCGATGGCGGCCCGCGCGGCGTGACGAGCGTGCGCGAACCACGAAAATTCGTCGGCGTGTCGACCGGGGACATGCACATTCGCGCTGAAGTAGCGGGCCCCGGCACGTTCGCGCTGAAAAAAGTTTGGCGCAAGGCGTCGGAGTTCGGGGCCCGGCGGCGACGATAGGGATGTGAGCCCCACATCGGATCCGCCGGGCGCACCGCAGCGGTTGCTCGAGCTGTACGACGAAGCACTGCCTGCGGTGTACGGCTACGTCGTGCGCCGCTGCGGCGACCGCGGGACGGCCGAGGACCTGACGTCGGAGGTCTTCCTGGCGGCGATGGACGCCGCCCGCAAGACCGCGCCGCCGCCCATCACGCTGCCTTGGCTGATGGGGGTGGCCCGGCACAAGGTCGCCGACCACTACCGCCGCCGCAGTGACAGGTTCACCATCCCGATGCCCGATACGCCCGAACCCGACCCCGACGCCGACGGGTGGGACGCCGAGCTGGACCGGATCGTCGCCGAAGCCGTTCTGGCCCGCCTCTCCGAACCGCACCGCGTCGTCCTGGCGCTGCGGTACATGGACGACCGCTCGGTCCCCGAATGCGCCGAGGTCCTCGGCCGCACCGTCCATGCCACCGAGGCGTTGTTGGTCAGGGCGCGAAGGGCTTTCAGACAGCTTTATCCGGAAGGGGGTGCATCGTGAGTTCGCCCAACAGCTCAGACCCGCTGGAAGTTCTCCACGGTGACGACACCCCGGTCCGTCCCGATCCCGGGTTCGCCGCGCGGTTGCGGCGGCGGCTGGAATCGGCGCTGTCGCTACCCCCAGGAAGCGAAGGAGTTGACATGAGTGGCACCGACACGGCCATTGCCGACCTCGAGACCCGCGCCGCCGCGGCACCGTTTGTCGTTCCGCGGCCGGCGGCGCTGCCCTACCTCAGCGTCGCCGACGCCCGGCGCGCGCTCCGCTGGTACGCCGACGCGTTCGGCGCGGTGGTCATCGGCGAGCCGGTGGTGATGGACGACAACAGGATCGGCCACGCCGAGTTGGCCATCGGCGGCGGCGTGCTCTACCTGGCCGACGATTTCCCCGAACTGGGCCTGCGGGCGCCGGCGGCCGGTGCGACCTCGGTGAGCCTGATGCTGCCCGTGGCCGATACCGACGCGACGCTCGAGCGCGCCCGCGCCCACGGGGCGACGGTGGCCCGCGAGGTCGCAGACGAACACGGTTCGCGCAACGCCACCGTCGTCGACCCGTTCGGGCACCGCTGGATGCTCACCGGGCCGATGCGCGGGGCGACGGCACCGATCCGGCACGGCGACGTCGGGTACGTCGCGGTGTGGACGCGCGACGCGCGCCGCGCCGCGGCCTTCTACGGGCACGTGCTGGGCTGGGTCGTCGATCCCGAGACCCATCGGGTCACCAACACCGCCGAACCGATCGGCATCGCCGAGACCGCGGGGCCGCCCACCCTGTTCTGCAGCTACGCCGTCACCGATCTGGCGGCGGCCCGGCAGGCCATCCTGGCTGCCGGCGGGCGCGTCGGCGAGGTCCGGCAGTTCCCCTTCGGCCCGGTGCTGGACGCCACCGACCCACAGGGCTTGGCGTTCGCGGTCTTCGAACCGAACGCCGAGATCCGCCGGCCCGAACTGAACGGTGCCGGCCCCGGCGAACTTTCGTACATCACCTACAACGTTGCGGACAGCAGCGTCAGCCGCGAGTTCTACGGCCGGGTGTTGCACTGGCCGTTCGAGCCGGGCCGGGTCGACGACGGGTGGGGCGTGCAGGGCACACACCCGATGGCCGGGTTGGCCGGCGGTGCCGAGCAACCCGTCGTCGTGCCGATGTGGACCGTCGCCGACGTCGACGCCGCCGTCGAGCGGGTGCGGGAGGCCGGCGGGACCGTGCTCGCAGAGCCCACGCGGCAGGACTACGGCCGGATGGCGGAGTGCACCGACGACCAGGGCGGCCGCTTCTACCTGGGTGAGTTCTAGCCGAGGACCTCAGAGATCGGCGCTCCGGCGGCGATCTTGGACCGGGCCTTCATGACCTTGCCCGGCATACCGCCGCCGACCACACCGGCCACCACGCCGTCGCGCTCGTAGTAGGCCAGGAACTTGCGGCCGTCGTCGGCGACGATGTGCACGATGTCGTCGGCCTCCGGCTCACCGAGGCACTGGATCTTGACGTCGTACTGGTCGCTCCAGAAGTACGGCACCACCACGGCGTCCGGGGCCTCCTGTCCCAGCAGCACCGGCACCAGCACCCTGGCCTGCTCCGCGACGTTGCTCCAATGTTCAACGCGGGCTTGGTGTCCGGTGGCATCTCTCCAAGACGCGACGTCCCCGAGCGCCCAGACATGCGGCGCGCTGCTGGCTCCGACGTTGTCGCAGACGATGCCGTTGTCCAGCGCGATGCCGCTGCCCTCGAGCCAGTCGGTGGCCGGGCGCGAGCCGATGCCCACCACCACCAGGTCCGCCTCGACCTCGGTGCCGTCGGAGAGCACCACCTTCTGCACCCTGGTGTCGCCGGTGACCTCGGCGACGCCGACGCCGGTCCGCACGTCGACGCCCTCGGCCCGGTGCAACCGGGTGACCAGTGCGCCGATCTGGGTCCCCAGCACGGAGGCCAACGGCTCCGGCTGCGGTTCGACCAGCACCACCTCGACGTTGAGTTTGCGCAGGCTTGCGGCCACCTCGCAGCCGATGAAGCCCGCGCCGACGATCACCGCCCGCCGCGCGGAGGCGGCCTCCCGCCGCAGGGCCTGGCTTTCGTCGTAGGTCCGCAGCACATGGATGCCGGCCAGGTCCGGGAACGACGGGACCCGCCGGGGTACCAGCCCGGTGGCGATGATCAGCTCGTCGTAGCCGACCTCCGTGCCGTCGGCCAGGGTGACGGTCGAGGCCTCGGTGTTCACCGCCGTGGCGGCCGAGCCGAGCCGCAGCGTGATGTTGTGCTCGTCGTAGAACTCACGGGGCTTGAGCGTCACGTCGGAGAACTCGTGGCTGTCCTTGTGCAGCACGTCCTTGGACAGCGGCGGCCGGTCGTACGGCAGATGCACCTCGTCGCTGACGATGACGATCTCCCCGGCGTGCTCGGACCGGCGCAGCTGCTCGGCCACCCGGGACGCGGCCAGTCCGCCGCCGACGATCACGACTTTTGCTTGAGTTCTGTCCTCACCCACGAAGACAGTTCTTACACGATGACCGGCGCGCATGGACCGCCACCCTGCGCTACCGGCGGTACCGGTCAGGCCTTCGGGGCCGAAGTCCGCGTCAGTACTTCATCACGCCGCGGTCCACGGCGATCTGCGATCCCGAGATCGTCAGGGACGCATCGCCGGCCAGCCAGGCCACCACGTCGGCGACCTCTTCCGGGCTCATGAACTCCTGCAACCCTGGCTTGCCGTCGCGCGCAACGGGTTTGAGCGGCATCGGGGCGAAGCTGTGCAAGAAGGTGGGAAACTTCCCGAAGATCTCCGCCATGGCCTCCGGCTCGATCATCGGGGTCTGGATCGAATAGGGGTGAATCGAGTTCACCCGGATGCCGAACTCGCCGGCCTCCAGTGCCAGCGCGTTGGTCAACGCGACCAGACCGTGCTTGGACGCCGCGTAGTGCGCGTTGCCCGGCGTGGCCTTCAGGCCCGCCGAGGAGCTGACGATGATCACCGAGCCGCCGTTGCCGGCCTCGATCATCGCCGGGATCGCCGCCTTGACCGTGCGCCAGGTGCCGTTGAGGTTGACGTCGACGACCGTGTCCCACGCCTCCTCCGACAGCTCCCAGATCCGCCCCCAGCTCAAGATGCCGGCGTTGGCCACCACGATGTCGAGGCGCCCGAACTGGTCGACGGCCTCGGCGACCACCTGCTGCTGGGCGGCCAGGTCGCGGATGTCGGCCTCGCGGGCGAGCACCTTGCGCCCGGTGGCCTCGACCGCGCGGACGGTCTCGGCGAGATCCTCGGCGGTGGGCATCGGATAGGTCACCGCGTCCGACACCGGCTTACAGACGTCGATGGCGACGATGTCGGCGCCCTCGGCGGCCAGCCGCACGGCGTGCGCCCGGCCCTGGCCGCGGGCGGCCCCGGTCACGAACGCCACCCGGCCCTCCAGGGGTGCTGCTGGGGTCATCGCGGATCCTTTCCGGTGGCCGCGAACGTGCGCAGATCCGGGAATCTGCACGGCGTGGCGGCCGGGGACGCGCACGCTCGCGGGAAAGTTTGGGGCTCGTGCGGCCAGGCTAACAGCAGAACTAGAACGCGTTCTAGACGCTTACCCATCCAGTGGGTCACGAATGATGGGGCAGGTCATGCAGTGCCCGCCCCCGCGGCCGCGTCCCAACTCGGCACCGACGATCGTGATGACCTCCACGCCGGCCTTGCGCAACAACGAGTTGGTGTGCGTGTTGCGGTCATAGGCGAACACCACCCCGGGTTCGACGGCCACCAGGTTGTTGCCGCTGTCCCACTGCTGGCGTTCCGCGTCGTACCGGCTGCCGCCGGTCTCGACCACGCGCAGTTCAGCCAGCCCCAGCGCCGCGGCCACCACCTCGGTGAACGGCTTGGTCTCCTCGATCACCTCGACCCCCGGCGCCGAGTCGCTGGGCACCAGGCTCAGCGGCACGATGTTGTCGACGATCTCCGGATAGATGGTCACCACGTCCCGGTCGGCGAAGGTGAACACCGTGTCGAGGTGCATGGCCGACCGCAACTTCGGCATGCGGGCGACGATCACGCGCTCGGCCGCACCGCGGGCGAACAGTTCGGCGGCCACCTGGGTGATCGCCTGCCGGCTGGTCCGCTCACTCATCCCGATCAGCACCACGCCCTGCCCCGGCACCAACACGTCGCCGCCTTCGAATGTGGCTGTTCCCCATTGCTTTTCCGGGTCGCCCCACCACACGGTGGAACCGACGAAGTCCGGGTGGAACTGGTAGATCGCCTTCATCAGCAGGGTCTCGTCGTGCCGGGCCGGCCAGTACAGCGGGTTCAGCGTCAGGCCGGAGTAGATCCAGCAGGTGGTGTCGCGCGTGTACAGCGTGTTCGGCAGCGGCGGCATCAGGTAGTCGTTGACGCCGGCATCCTCGCGGGCCAATGACAGGTAACTCGTGCGCATCTCGGCGGGCAGATCGCGGGTGGACAGCCCGCCGATCAGCAGTTCGGCCAGCCGGCGCTCCGGCACCGAGTCCAGAAACCCCCGGGTGTCTTCCACCAGACCCGCCCCGACCTCGTTGGCCACGATCTTGCGGTCCAGCAACCAGCTCTTGGCCTCGGGGATCTGCATCGTCTCGGTGAGCAGGTTGTGCAGTTCCACCACCTCCACGCCACGCTCGCGCATCTTGTTCATGAAGTCGAAGTGATCGCGGCGCGCGTTCTGCACCCACAGCACGTCGTCGAACAACAGGTCGTCGCAATTGGTGGGCGTCAGTCGCTCGTGGGCCAGGCCCGGCGAGCACACCAACACCTTGCGCAGCTTGCCGACCTCGGAGTGCACGCCATAGGCGCCCGACGGAGTTGTCACCTGTCTTCCCTTCCCGTACCTCAGATTTCGATGGCGCCGGTCGCCAATGACACCACCGCCACGACGGCGCCGACCACGATCACCCCGAACAACACCGCCTCGGCGGGACGGAACACCCGAAGGTTGCGCTCGCGGCGCGCCCGGAAGTAGAGCGCCGCCGCCGGCGCGTACAGCAGACACGACAACAGCAGCTTGTCCATGCCCGCGGCATACAGCAGGAACAGCGTGTACACGGTTGCCAGTGCGGCGATGATCATGTCCGGCACCAGCGATTTGCCCTCGCCGTAGGTCTCCCGGGTGGCCGTCAACTTCAGCGCATAGGCCGCGGCCAGCAGATACGGGATCAGGGCCAACGCCGCGGTCAGGTCGAGCATGAAATCCAGTGCGTCCGCGGCGAACAGCAACGCGATGAGCAACAGGGAGATCAGGGCGGCGGCCATGATCAACGCCATCACCGGCGCCCCGTGCCGGTTGGTCCGGGCCAGAAAGCGCGGCATGTCATCGGATTTGGCGGGAATGTAGAGGACTTCGGCGGCCATCAACGTCCAGGCCAGATACGCGCCCAGCACCGAGACGATCACGCCGACCCGGATGAAGATCGATCCCCACGGTCCCACAACGGATTCCAGCACCGCCGCCATCGACGGCTGCTCCACCCCGGCGATCTCGTCCTGCGGCAGGACCCCGTAGGAGACCAGGGTGACCATCGCGAAGATGCTGAGCACGGCGAGGAATCCCATGACGGTGGCGCGCCCGACGTCCTCGCGCTTGCGCGCCATCCGCGAGTACACGCTGGCGCCCTCGATACCGAGGAAGACGAACACCGTGATCAGCATCGTGCCGGTGGCCTGGTCCCAGATGGAGGCGAAGGAGTAGCCGTCGGCACCCCAGAAGTTGTCGACGAAGATGTCGGCCTGGAATGCGATCGCGACGATGATGATGAACATCAGGATCGGGATGATCTTCGCGACCGTGACGATGTAGTTGATCACCGCGGCGTCCTTGACGCCTCGCATGACCAGAAGCGCGAACAACCACACGCCGATCGCGGAGATCACGACGGCCGCCACCGTGTCGCCGGCTCCGAACGCGGGCACCAACGCGCTCAGCGTGGCGGTGATCAGCACCCAGTACGACGTGTTGCCCGCACACGCCGACGCCCAGTAACCGATCGCCGAATTGAACCCGACGTAGTCACCGAAGCCGGCCTTGGCGTAGGCGAAGATGCCGGCGTCCAGCTGTGGTTTGCGCGTGGCCAGGCGCTGAAACACGAAGGCCAGCATCAGCATCCCGCTGCCGGCGACGGTCCACGCGATGATGGCGCCCAGCACCCCGGTTTCCGCGCCGAACCGCCGCGGTAGCAGGAAGACTCCGGAGCCGACCATCGAACCGACCACCATGGCGGTCAACGTCGGCAGGCTGACTTTGCTGTCCTTGCGGTTCTGCGCCGAAACCTCTGTGGTACCCATGCGTTCCTTCGGTGTCGGAACTTTGCTCGGGTACGGTGACGGCAGTCCAGCCCGGCGCAGGCGGTGCGGCGTCGGGCCGGTCGGCTTCCCCGGGCCCGTTTCGGGACGCTATCAGCACTTCCAGGGTCGCCGGGCCGCTATCAGCCGTATTGCGCAGCCCCCGCCAAACGCAAAGTCCCCCATCTCCATTGCGGAGATGGGGGACTCTGTGAGCTGAGTCAGATCAGGCGATGATCTTCGTAACCCGGCCGGCGCCGACGGTACGGCCGCCCTCGCGAATCGCGAAGCGCAGGCCCTCGTCCATGGCGACGGGCTGGATCAGCTTGACGTGGATGTCGGTGTTGTCACCGGGCATCACCATCTCGGTGCCCTCCGGCAGCGTCACCACGCCGGTCACGTCCGTGGTGCGGAAGTAGAACTGCGGACGGTAGTTGTTGAAGAACGGCGTGTGCCGGCCGCCCTCGTCCTTGGCCAGAATGTAGACGCTGCCCTCGAACTCGGTGTGCGGGGTGGTGGTGCCGGGCTTGACCACAACCTGGCCACGCTCGACGTCCTCACGCTTGATGCCGCGCAGCAGCAGACCGACGTTGTCACCGGCCTGGCCCTGGTCGAGCAGCTTGCGGAACATCTCGACACCGGTGACCGTGGTCTTGGTGGTGTCGGGACGGATGCCGACGATCTCGACTTCCTCGTTCACGTTGACGATGCCGCGCTCCACGCGACCGGTGACCACGGTGCCACGACCGGTGATCGTGAAGACGTCCTCGACAGGCATGAGGAACGGCTTCTCGGTCTCGCGAACCGGGTCCGGGATGGAGTCGTCGACGGCCTGCATCAGGTCCTCGATGGACTTGACCCACTTCTCGTCGCCCTCGAGCGCCTTGAGCGCCGAGATCGGGATGACCGGGGCTTCCTCGTCGAAGTCCTGGGCGGCCAGCAGTTCGCGGACCTCCATCTCGACGAGCTCCAGGAGCTCCTCGTCGTCGACCATGTCGGCCTTGTTCAGCGCCACCAGGATGTAGGGCACGCCGACCTGACGGGCCAGCAGTACGTGCTCGCGGGTCTGCGGCATCGGGCCGTCGGTGGCCGCCACGACCAGGATCGCGCCGTCCATCTGGGCCGCGCCGGTGATCATGTTCTTGATGTAGTCGGCGTGACCGGGGGCGTCCACGTGGGCGTAGTGCCGCTTGTCGGTCTGGTACTCCACGTGGGAGATGTTGATCGTGATACCACGAGCCTTCTCCTCGGGAGCCTTGTCGATCTGATCGAAGGCAAAGCTCTCGTTGAGATCCGGGAATTTGTCGTGCAGGACCTTGGTGATCGCTGCCGTCGTGGTGGTCTTGCCGTGGTCGACGTGACCGATGGTGCCGATGTTCACGTGCGGCTTGGTCCGCTCGAACTTCGCCTTCGCCACTTCTGTGTCCTCCTGGACTTGTTGGTGCTTTTACTTAAAGCATTGTTGAGGTATTCAATTTTCTGTTCGCCGCGGGGGCAGCGGGGATTACTCGCCCGTCGCCTTGGCGATGATCTCCTTCGAGACCTGCGCCGGAACCTCAGCGTAGGAATCGAACACCATGGAGTAGTTGGCCCGGCCCTGGGTCTTCGACCGAAGGTCGCCGACGTAGCCGAACATCTCCGACAGCGGCACCTGTGCCTTGACGACACGCGCACCGCTGCGCTCCTCCATGGCCTGGATCTGACCACGGCGGGAGTTCAGGTCGCCGATCACGTCACCCATGTAGTCCTCCGGGGTGGTGACCTCGACGGCCATGATCGGCTCCAGGATGACCGGCTGCGCAGCTCCCGCAGCCTTCTTCATCACCTGAGAACCGGCGATCTTGAAGGCCATCTCCGAGGAGTCGACGTCGTGATAGGCGCCGTCGAGCAACGTGACCTTCAGGTTCACCAGCGGGTACCCCGCCAGCACGCCGTACTGCATGGCGTCCTGGCAACCGGCATCCACCGACGGGATGTACTCGCGCGGGATGCGGCCACCGGTGACCTTGTTCTCGAACTCGTAGGTGGCACCGTCCTCGCCGGTGAACGGCTCGAGGTTGATGATCACCTTCGCGAACTGACCCGAGCCACCCGTCTGCTTCTTGTGGGTGAACTCGACGTTCTGCACGGCCCGCTTGATGGTCTCGCGGTAGGCCACCTGCGGCTTGCCGACGTTGGCCTCGACCTTGAACTCGCGACGCATCCGGTCCACCAGGATGTCCAGGTGCAACTCGCCCATCCCGCCGATGACGGTCTGACCGGTCTCCTGGTCCAGGTGCACCTTGAAGGTCGGGTCCTCTTCGGCGAGCTTCTGGATCGACAGCGACAGCTTCTCCTGGTCGCTCTTGGTCTTGGGCTCGATGGCCACCTCGATCACCGGATCGGGGAAGGTCATCGACTCCAGCACGATCTGCTCGGCCGGGTCGCACAGGGTGTCGCCGGTGGTGGTGTCCTTGAGGCCGATCACCGCGTAGATGTGGCCGGCCGCGGCCGACTCCACCGGGTTCTCCTTGTTGGCGTGCATCTGGAACAGCTTGCCCAGCCGCTCCTTCTTGCCCTTGGTGGAGTTGATCACCTGAGCGCCGGAGTCGACCTTGCCCGAGTAGACGCGCACATAGGTGAGCTTGCCGAAGAACGGGTGCGCGGCGACCTTGAACGCCAGCGCCGAGAACGGCTCGGCGATGGACGGCTTGCGGGAGAGCTCCTCGTCCTCCTTGCCGGGGGCGTGACCCTTGACCGACTCGACGTCCAGCGGCGAGGGCAGGTAATCGACGACCGCGTCGAGCATGGGCTGCACGCCCTTGTTCTTGAACGCGGTGCCGCACAGCACCGGGTAGATCTCGGAGTTGACCGTGAGCTTGCGGATCCCGGCCTTGATCTCCTCGACGGACAGTTCCTCGCCGCCGAGGTACTTCTCCAGCAGCTCCTCGTCGGCCTCGGCGACGGCCTCGAGCAGGTTGGTCCGGTACTCCTCGGCCTTCTCGGCCAGCTCGGCGGGGATGTCGACGACCTCGTAGGTCTCGCCCATCTTGGTCTCGCCGCGCCACACCTTGGCCTTCATCTCGACCAGGTCGACGATGCCCTCGAAGTCGTTCTCGGCACCGA
The DNA here is from genome assembly GCF_963378085.1 of Mycolicibacterium sp. MU0050. Lineage (GTDB taxonomy): Bacteria > Actinomycetota > Actinomycetes > Mycobacteriales > Mycobacteriaceae > Mycobacterium > Mycobacterium wendilense. The sequence goes on from NZ_OY726395.1 coordinate 3,840,942, forward strand.
TCGGCAGCTGGATCGGGATGGCGCGCGCCCCGAGACGCTCCTCCATGGTCTTGACCGAGAAGTAGAAGTCCGCGCCGATCTTGTCCATCTTGTTGACGAAGCAGATCCGCGGGACGTCGTACTTGTCGGCCTGCCGCCACACCTGTTCGGACTGCGGCTCGACGCCTTCCTTGCCGTCGAACACAGCGACGGCGCCATCGAGAACACGCAGCGAGCGCTCGACTTCCACGGTGAAGTCGACGTGCCCGGGGGTGTCGATGATGTTGATCTGGCTGCCGTTCCAGAAGCAGGTCACGGCCGCGGAGGTGATGGTGATCCCCCGCTCCTGCTCCTGCTCCATCCAGTCGGTGGTGGCCGCACCCTCGTGCGTCTCACCGACCTTGTAGTTGACCCCGGTGTAGAACAGAATCCGCTCGGTGGTCGTGGTCTTGCCGGCATCGATGTGCGCCATGATGCCGATATTGCGGACCTTGTTCAGGTCGGTCAGCACGTCTTGTGCCACGGCTAGATTCCCACTCTTTCGCTTGCGTTGTCAGGTGCAGTTCGGGTGCCGCGGGCACCGGTGCCCACCGGGCACCAGGTCACCAGCGGTAGTGCGCGAAGGCGCGGTTCGCCTCGGCCATCTTGTGGGTGTCCTCGCGCCGCTTCACGGCGGCACCCAGACCATTGCTGGCGTCCAGGATCTCGTTGGCCAGCCGCTCGACCATGGTCTTCTCGCGACGGGCCTGGGAGAAGGTGACCAACCAACGCAGCGCGAGGGTGACCGACCGCTCCGGACGGACCTCCACCGGCACCTGGTAGGTGGCGCCACCGACGCGGCGGCTGCGGACCTCGAGGGCCGGCTTGACGTTGTCCAGGGCACGCTTGAGCGTGATCACCGGGTCGGTGCCGGTCTTGTCCCGCGCCTGCTCCATGGCGCCGTAGACGATGCGCTCGGCCAGCGACTTCTTGCCGTCCTTGAGCACCTTGTTCACCAGCTGGGTGACCAGCTGAGAACCGTAGACCGGGTCGTTGACCAGCGGGCGCTTCGGCGCGGGGCCCTTGCGTGGCATTAGCTCTTCTCCTTCTTGGCGCCGTAGCGGCTGCGGGCCTGCTTGCGGTTCTTGACACCCTGGGTGTCCAGCGAACCGCGGATGATCTTGTAGCGCACGCCGGGCAGGTCCTTCACACGACCGCCACGCACCAGCACCATGGAGTGCTCCTGCAGGTTGTGACCCTCGCCCGGGATGTAGGCGGTGACCTCGACCTGGCTGGTCAGCTTCACGCGGGCGACCTTGCGAAGCGCCGAGTTCGGCTTCTTCGGGGTCGTGGTGTACACGCGAGTGCACACGCCGCGACGCTGCGGGCTGCCCTTCAGGGCCGCCACCTTCACCTTGGCAGCCTTGTCGTGTCGCCCTTTGCGGACCAGCTGGTTGATGGTTGGCATGTACCGGCTTTCTCTGCTTCTTACTACTTCTTCGGTGTTGCTTCTAGGTCTGTGTACTGCGGTTATGCCCCGGTCGCTTACCCCGCTTCCGGGCGTGTCGCATGCGCGCAATGCATATCGATGCACTTCTTGCACATGTGAATTGGCCAGGCGTGCGCCGCGCGCACCTGCTTTTTTACAGCCGCGTACGCTCCTGTGGACCAGGCACGAGCTACCACAATACCAGTCCTGCCCACCCCGACAAAACTTGCTCGGTGGCCACCTAATTGCAGGTCAACGTGTGAGCTAACGACGGTGTTCCAGCCCCGCCGTCAACCGCAGCACCATGTCGGAAAACACCGCGTCGGTGTCCACGTCGTCCATCACACCGGTCATCTCCAGCAGCACGAACCCGTGCATCGCCGACCAGAACTCCAGCGCCGCGTAGAAGGCCTGCTCTCCCTCGAGGCCAAAGGAAGCCAGGACGGCGATCACCGGCGCCGCGGCGTCCTTGGTGGCCGCCGTGTATTCGGGGTCGTCGTCGCCGAACGGCATCCGGGTGAATGCCGAATACCGGCCCGGGTGGTGGTGCGCGTAGCTGCGGTAGGCGCCGGCCATCACCATCACCGCATCGTCGCGGGTGCGGCCCTGGCCGACGGTGTTGAGCATCTCGATGATGTCGCCGATCACCCGCATCCGGACGGTGCGCCGCAGGTCCTCGAGGCTGTGCACGTGGTTGTACAGCGAGGGCCCCTTGGTGCCGAGGTGATTGGCCAGGGCGTTGATGGTCAGCGCGTCCCAGCCCTCCCGGTCCAGAAAGTTCAGCGCCGCGTTGACGATGACATCACGGCTGAGCTTGGTCGACCGGGCCGATGAACGTCCGCCGTTGCGCGACCGCGGGCCCGTCTGCGACGGGTCGGGTCCTGCGGCCATGGTCGGGTCCTCACCTTATGAATTGCCGTTGGTCTTCGGTGGCGCCGGAACACGGATGGCCGGGGCAGCCAGCGTTGAACTCTAGTTGACACCCGCGGGAGCTTGGCGGGACCGCCGCGCGGCGGCGCGGTGACCCCGTAGGCTGCGCAGTACCCGAAGCAGGCGGACGTGGGAGGCGACAACGTGCACAAGGCCGCAATCAAGGCCAGGCGAGCGAGCGGCGCGGCGGCGGTGACGCTGTTGGCCGCCGCGCTGAGCGGGATCGCGCTGCCGGCGACGGCGCAGGCCAACAACGACCTGCACGTGACCAGTGTCGGCGCCAAGCAGACCGTCGACTGCGCCGGCGGCACGTTGTTCGTCAATGGCGCCTCCAACAACATCACCGCACTCGGTGACTGCTGGGCGGTCACCATCCAGGGTTCGGGCAACACGGTGGTCGCCGACCACGTCATCCATGACATCACCGTCTACGGCTGGGACCAGACCGCCTACTTCAAGAACGGCAATCCCGCACTGATCGACCGCGGCCGCGAACTGGGCATGCCCAACCGACTGGGACGCGTCCCGGCCTGAGCCCCGTGCCCGCCGTACGTCTCGTCCCCGGCCTGATCGCGGGCCTCGGCGCCGCGGCGCTGACGCTGAGCCTGGTCGGTTGCGGCTCCGACACCGCACCGGAGAACACCGCAGCCCCGACGACGACCACGCCCGCGCGGGCCGGCGCCGGCAGCGCGCTGCACTACAGCTCGTTCGGCACCGAGGCCGACATCGACTGCGGCGACGGCCGGGCGCTGGACATCTCGGGCTCCAACAACACCCTGCGCGTCGTCGGGAACTGCGCCTCGGTGAGCATCACCGGCGCCGACAACCGGGTGCAGCTGGAGAGGGTCACCGATGCCCTCGAGGTCGGCGGACTCAACAACACCGTGGCCTACGTCGACGGCGAGCCCGACATCGTCAATTCGGGCACCGGCAACCGGATTCGGCGCGACTGACCGGAGGGTTCAGGCCCGCTGCCCGTGTCGTCCCGCACCGTCGGCGAAACGCTTTGCGCCGCTGCGCAACAGGTGCGCGGTGCGCGAGAAGCTGGTGAACTCGCCTGCCATCGCCTCGGGCTCGGGCAGCCCCCACTGCGCATTGGCCGACCGCCGGTCGGCACGCAGGCATTCCTGCGGCAGCGCCGCGAGCTCGGCGGCCAGGGCTTCGGCCGCCTCCCGCGCCGTACCGGTCGGGACCACGCGGTTGGCCAGGCCGATGGCGTGGGCCTCCTGCGCGTCGACGGCGCGACCGGTCAGGATCATGTCCATCGCCCGGCTGTGGCCGATCAGTCGCGGCAGCCGGACCGTTCCGCCGTCGATCAGCGGCACGCCCCAGCGTCGGCAGAACACCCCGAACACGGCGTCCTCCTCGACGACCCGCAGATCGCACCACACCGCCAGCTCGAGTCCGCCCGCCACGGCGTAACCGCTGACCGCGGCGATCACCGGCTTGGACAGATTCATCCGGGTGGGCCCCATGGGCCCCGGTCCGGTGGGCTCGGCCCGGTTTCGCTCAGGGCCATCGAGGGCCTTCAAATCGGCGCCGGCGCAAAAGGTTCCGCCGTCGCCCCAGAGCACCGCCACCGACGCGGTGTCGTCGTTGTCGAACTCCTCGAACGCGGCGAACAGTTCGGCGGCGGCCGGGCCGTTGACCGCGTTGCGGGCCTGCGGGCGGTTCATGATCACCGTGGTGACCGCCCCGCTGCGCTCGACACGTACCCCTGCGCTCATGGCGTTGCCTCCTGCAGCGTGCGGATCGGATCTCGGCGGGCGGCCAGTTCGTCGGCGAAGTCCCGGTAGGCGGTCCGCAGGGCCGGCCCCGGCCAGTCGGCCGGCAGCAGTTCTGCGGGCAGTACCGGGTCGACGAGCAGGTGCCGCACCATGGCCGCGGCGACCACGAAACGGCCGGGAACATCGACGGCCGCGGTCATCTCGTCGAGCAGCCGGGCCCCGGCCCGGGCCCAGCCCCGCAGATCCCAGAGCTCGCCGGCCAGCCGGCCCGGCTCGTCGTCGCGGCTGTGCAGCACCCGGACGCGCTCGCGCACCGCCGCCGGGAGTTCGGTGTGCAGATTGTCCGGGCGCAGCCAGACCCCCTCGCGCAGCTCGCCGAACCGCAAGTCCTGCAGGCTCTTTCGCAGCTCCGCGCGCGGCCGCGGGTCGCCGCCGACGCTGGTGATCACCACCGTGGTCCAGGTGCCGTCCCAGTCCCGGGTGCGCGGTGACAGCGCGGCGTCCTGCCGGCTCTGGCGTGCCAGCAGGCGGTCCGACAGCCGGTAGCCGTCCGCCGAGCGCACCAGGTCGCCGGCGCTCACCATCCGCGTCAACGCCACCCGCAGCGTCGATTCGCGGATGCCGAAATCAGCGGTGAGCCGGATCAATTCGGCGGCCGAGGCCCAGGCCGGGTGGGCGCCCAGCAGCACCGACAGCACCACCGAGCGGGCCGTCATACGGCGCAGTGCGGCCACCGTCAGACCCCCGAGATGCGCCGGCCCGCGTCGCCGCGTGGCTCGTCGCGGTTCCGCACCGCCTCGCGGAAACCGTGCGCCGCGGCGTCGGCGACGAACTCGTGCCCCTCGGGCGTGTGGCGGGCGATGCCGTCGAAGACCGTGCCGACCATCCGGCTGGTGGCCACGCCCTGTTGCAGCAACGCGGTGTTGCAGGCCAGCTTCGCCATGATGAGCTGGTTCAGCGGCATCGACGCGATGCGACCCACCAGGCGTTCGGTGCGCTCGTCCAGATCGGCCGGGTCGGGCGCCTCGACCGCCAGACCCCACTCGGCGGCCTGCGTACCGCTGATGCAATCGCCGGTGAACAGCAGGCGTTTGGCGCGTTGATCGCCGAGGCGATGCGCCCACAGCCCGGCGGCCGGCACGCCCCAGACCCGCATCGGCGGGTAGCCGATCTTCGCGTCGGCCGCGGCGATCACCTGGTCGGCGTGCAGGGCGATGTCGGTGCCGCCGGCGAGGCAGTAGCCGTGGATCTTGACCACGGTGGGCTTGTCGGCGTGCATCAGGCTGGCGAATCCCCGCACGAAGCGGCTCATCATCTGGTAGTCGATCATCGGGTCCCACGGTTGGTCGGGACGATGATTGCGCCCCTGGATCTTCGGGTCCAGCACGGTGCCGCGGTGCCTGCCGCCGCCGGCCGAGGTGGTCCCGTCGGCGTAGGCCGACAGATCGAAGCCCGCGCAGAAGCCCGGGCCGCGCCCGGAGACGAGGATGACGTGCACCGCGGGGTCCAGGTCGGCCCGCTCGACCAGCGCGGCCAGTTCCAGCGGGGTGTCGGCGACGATCGCATTACCGGCCTCGGGGCGGTTGAAAGTGATGCGGGCGACCCGGTCGGTGACCTCGTAGATCATGGTCATGCGCCCGACTCCCCCCACTCCCCCTGCGAGCAGACGCAGAATCGCACGAAACCCCTCGATCCGGTGCGAGTCTGCGTCTGCTCGGCAGTACAGCCGGGACGGGTCATCCCTTGACCAGCGCGCGTTCGAGGATGGGCGCGACGTCCAGGCCGGTGGGCATGGTGCCGTAGGCGCCGCCCCACTGCCCGCCCAACCGGGTCGCGACGAAGGCCTCCGCGACGGCGGGATGACCGTGGCGCACCAGCAGCGCGCCCTGCATCGCCAGGGCGATGTCCTCGGTCACCTTGCGGGCCCGATACTGCAGGGTCTCCGGTTCCGCCAGGTGTCGCTTGAGCCCGTCGACGTGGGCGTCCAACCGCGGGTCCGAGCCCGCGGCCTGGCCCAGGTCGTCGAACAGCACCTCGACGGATTCGGGTCGAGTGGCGATGGCGCGCAACGTATCCAGCGCGCTGACGTTGCCGGAGCCCTCCCAGATGCCCATCAGCGGCGCCTCGCGGAACAGCCGCGGCATGCCGGAGTCCTCGACGTAGCCGTTGCCGCCCAGGCACTCCATCGCTTCCGCGGCGTGCCCGGTGGCCCGCTTGCAGACCCAATACTTGGCGGCGGCCAGCCCGATCCGGCGCAGCAACGTCTCGCGCTCGTCGCCGCGGACCGCGCCGTCGGTGGCGCCGGCCATCCGCATCGCCAGCATGGTGGCGGCCTCGGACTCGACGGCCAGGTCGGCCAGCACGTTGCGCATCAGCGGTTGGTCGATCAGGTACTCGCCGAAGGCCTTTCGGTGGGCGGCGTGATGGATGGCGCGGGTCAGACCGGAGCGCATGCTGGTGGCGCTGCCCAGCGTGCAGTCCAGCCGGGTCAGGTTGACCATCTCGATGATCGTCGGCACGCCGCGCCCCTCCGCACCGACCAGCCAGGCGGTCGCGCCGTCGTATTCGACCTCGCTGGAGGCGTTGGCGTGGTTGCCCAGCTTGTCCTTGAGTCGCTGCAGAAACATCCGATTGCGGCTGCCGTCCGGCAGCACCCGGGGCAGGAAGAAGCAGGACAGCCCGCCCGGCGCCTGCGCCAGCACCAGGAAGATGTCGCACATCGGCGCGGAGGTGAACCATTTGTGTCCGGTCAGGCGGTAGCTGCCGTCGCCGTTGGGCACGGCCTCGGTGGTGCCGGCGCGCACGTCGGAGCCGCCCTGCTTCTCGGTCATCGACATGCCCGCGGTGATTCCCGCCTTGGCGGTCGGCACCTTCAGTTCCGGGTCGTAGACCCGACTGGTCAACAGCGGTTCGTAGGCGGCGGCCAGCTCCGGGTTGTGGCGCAGCGCGGGCACCACCGCGTAGGTCATCGAGATCGGACAGATGTGGCCGGGCTCGGGGGTCCACACCGAGGTCTTGGCGGCCCGCACCACGTGGGCACCCGGGCGGTCGTCGGCCCAGGGCGCAGCGTGCAGACCGTGGCCGACCGCGACCCGCATCAGCTCGTGATACGCCGGGTCGTACTCGACCTCGTCGACGCGGTGCCCGGTGCGGTCATGGGTGTGGAGGATGGGCCGGTTCCGGTTGGCCAGCTCGCCCCAGCGCTGCGCGGTGGCGCCGCCGGACAGGGCGCCGAGTTCGGCGATCTCGTCCAGCCCCCACTCGCCGCCCTCCCGGATGACCGCCTCGGTGAGCACCGGCGACGTCGCGGGGTTGTGGTCCAGTAGCTCCGGCACCTGGTTGGTGACGACATGCGTATCCGACATGGACCCAGTGTTACATTTCCGCGACGGTTGAACAAGAGTTGTAATACGGCTATGGGTCGGTGGGCGCGCCGCGCGGACTCACCCGGTTCAGCGCCACCATCGCGATCAACGCCAACAGCCAGCCCAGCAGCAGGTCGACCACGTAATGCTCGGCCGCGTACACCAACGTGAAGGCCATCGTCAGCACGTAGGCCGCCAGCAACGGACGCCACCGTCGGCTCACCCGGTGCCACAGGAACATGGCGATCGCCAGGCTCAACCCCGCGTGCAACGACGGGATGGCGGCCACCAGGTTCACGCTCGCCTGCCCCTGGTCGACCAATGCCCGCGCGGTGTCGAGGTTGAGCTTGGCCCACCCCCGCGTCGAGATCCGTTCCACCCACTCATGCGCGCCGGGTTGGCTGGTGCTCATCGCGCCCAGGATCCCGCCGTCGGGCACGTCGCGGGCCGAGGCGAACATGCACCGCGGGTTCGACGGCCCGGACGCGATGTCGGCGGCCGTGCAGCGCGCCGCGGCCCACGGCGGAGCCGCGGGCAACAGCGCGTAGATGATCAACGCCGCGAAGGACAGCCCGACGAACAACTGCGCGAAGCGCTTCCACTCGTCGCGGTTGCGCAGCCACAGCACCCCGGCGATCGCGTAGGGCAGGATGAAGAACGACATGTAGGTGGTGCTGATGACCACCTCCCACCACGGCGGCTGCGGTTGCTTGAGGCGCTCCTGCAGCCAGACCGTCGGCATCACCCCGAAGAACAGCCAGCGGTCGGCGTCGGCCTGCCAATGCCACAGGGTGGGGCGTCCGATCAGGTCCGCCGCCCCGCGGGACAGGTCGTAGACCACCAGCACCAGCGCGAACGGCAGCCAATCCCGGATCACGTACAACATCCGGCGGCCCTGCCCGATGCTGGCGGCCAGCAGGCCGGTCGCGATGTAGAGCAGCAGGAGCTCGCGATTGAACGCGAAACCGTCGGTGATCGTGCGGTACACCACCACCAGGGCCCAGACCGCCACCGCCACCCTGCGCAGCAACGTCAGGCGATTCTGGCGAAACCGCGCGGCGGCCGCGCCCTCGTCGTCCGCGACGGGTCGTTCGTCGATCGCTGACAACGCCAGACCTTCCGGGCGACGGGTGGTGCGCTCAGCCTAAGTTGCCCGAAGGCCGCAGGTCCCCGGTTTGCCCGGCCGCGTCAGTCGATGAGTTCGGCCGCGGCGAAACCGGCTTCGAGGCGGCTCTTGACCGCGCTCAGGTAGCGCGCAGCGTCTGCTCCGTCCACAATCCGGTGGTCGTAGGAGATGGACAGGTAGGCGAGCGGCCGCACCTCGATACACAGGGACCCGTCGTCGCGAATCGGGACCAGGCGGTCCACCACCGCCCCGGTGCCCAGAATGCCGGTCTGCGGCTGGTTGAGGATGGGGGTGTCGAACAACGCACCCCGGCTGCCCGTGTTGGTGATCGTGAAGGTGCCGCCGCTGAGCTCGTCGGCGGTGATCCCGCCCGAGCGCACCTTGTCCGCCAGCTCGGCGATCGCGCGCGCCAGCTGGGTGATCGACAGCTGCGAGGCGTCCCGGATCACGGGCACCATCAAGCCTTTTGGACTGTCCACCGCGATGCCGAGATGGACCTCGCGGTGGTAGGTCACCTCCGTGACATCGGCGTTCAACGAGGCGTTGAGCATCCGATGTCCGGGCAGGGCCTCGATCGCCGCCTTGGTGAAGAACGGCAGATATGACAGCTTCACCCCGGTGCGCGCACAGAACTCGTCCTTGTGCTCCGAGCGCAACCGGGCGACCGCGGACAGGTCCACCTCGAGCACCGTGGTCAGCTGGGCCGCGACCTGAAGCGACTCCACCATGCGCCTGGCGATGGTGCGCCGGATGCGCGGCAGCTTCTCGGTGTCGCTGTCGACCGGTTCGGCCAACGGCGGTGGCGGCGCGGGCGGTGACGGTGGCGGGGGCGCGACGACGGGAGATTCCGGGACGACGGGAGATTCCGGGGCGCCGACGGCGGCGATCGTCGCGAGTTCGGCGCCGACCGCGACCACCTCGTTCTCGTCGACGAGCAACTGGGTCAGCGTCCCGCTGCAGGGCGACGGGATCTCGGTGTCCACCTTGTCGGTGGCCACCTCGAGCAGCGGCTCCTCGGCCTCGACATGGTCACCTGGCGCCTTGAGCCAGCGCGTGACCATGCCCTCGTCTACGCTCTCACCGAGCGAGGGCATCCGTACGACGGTGTCCACGGCGTGTTCCGTAGTCGTCATGGGTAGGTCTGTTCTCCTCGAAATCGGTTGGCGCTCAACTGGTGACGTCGAGTGCGGCGCGGACGATGCTGTCGGTGTCGAGTCCGTGATAGCGGTACACCTCTTCCAGCGAACCGGCCTGCCCGAACTTCGACACCCCGAGCGCGGTGGCGCGCACCTGCTGGATGTTGGCGAGGAACGCCAGGGTGTGCGGGTGCCCGTCCAGCACGGTCACCAGTGGGGTTGCCCGGTCGGCGGGGAACAGTTGATCCAGAATCCAGGTGTCGCCTTCGCTTAGCCCCTGACGTGCCTGCATGGCTTCGAAGAGCAATCCGGGGCTGGTGACGCAGACGACGTCCGTGGGGAGACCGGCCTGTTCCAACCGGTCGGCCGCCGCGAGCGCCTCGACGGTGACGGCACCCATGGTGGCGATGGTGACGCGGGCGTTCTCGCTGCGGCGCAACGGATAACCACCGGCGACCACCTGCCGTCGGCGGCGTTCGCGTGCAGCCGGATCCGCGGGCACCTCGGCCAACGTCTGGTCGACGGGGCGGGTGGACAGCCGCAGGTAGGCAGACGTTCCGTCGGGCCGGCCCAGCCGTGCGATGCTGGCGAGCAGCGTCCACTCCACGTCGACGGCGAAGGCGGGCTCGTAACTGATGCAACCCGGCTGTTCGATACCGATCGACGGGGTCTTGATCGACTGATGCGCTCCGCCCTCGGCGGCCAGGGTGACCCCGGACGGGGTGCCGATCAGGATGGACTGTCCGCCGGCGTAGATCCCGAATGACCATGGCTCCAAGGCGCGTTCGACGAACGGATCGTAGAGCACCCCGATGGGGAAGAGCGGTTTGCCCCACCGGCTCCACGTCGCCCCCAATTCCCCCAGCAGCCCGACCAGGTTGGTCTCGGCGATGCCGAGTTCCATGTGCTGGCCGGTGGGGCGCTCGTTCCAGTGCATGATGGTCTCGGCGTCGTCGGCGAACCAGTTCCGACGCTCGCTGGACGACCAGACGCCGACCTTGTTGACCCAGCCCCCGAGGTTCGTCGTGGAGCTGACGTCGGGACTGACGGTCACCACACGCTTGGCGGCTTCCGGCGCCTCGCGCGTCAGATCGAGCAGCGCCCGGCCCAGAGCGGCCTGGGTGGTGGCGGTGCCCTTCGGGGTACGACCGATATCCAGTGGAACCGGAGGCGGCGGCACATGTTCGACCGGGGCCCGCTGCAGCCGGGCCGCGGTTTCCGCGCACAGCAGACCGGCGGCGCTGTCCGGCGCGAACCGCTGCCACGGCTGTTGTGGGTCCATGCCCAGACGTCCGGCCAGCGCATCGAACTCCTCGACGCTGAGCAGCGCCGAGTGGTTCTGCGGATGCCCTTCGGTGGGAAGCCCGTAGCCCTTGACGGTGTAGGCGAGGATGACCGTCGGCCGGGTGTCGTCGATCAGGCGGTAGGCATCGGTCAGGGCGTTGATGTCGTGCCCGCCCAGGTTGCGGATCGCCGCGGTCAGCGTGGAGTCGTCGAGTTCCGCGATGAGTGCGGCGATCTCGTCGCTGCCGGGCCCCTCCCCCGGCAGTCGGTCGCGCAACTCGGCGGCGGTGCAACGCAACAGCCGCTGGTACTCGGGATTGGACATGCCCACGACACGGGCGCGCAGCGCCTCGCCACCGGGGCGGGCGAACAGCGATTCCAGCAGCTGCCCGAACTTCACGGTGAGGACCTGCCAGCCCGCGGCGGCGAACATTTGCTCCAGCCGGTTGGCGGCGATGTTGGGCACCACCCGGTCCAGCGACTGGCGGTTGAGGTCGACGATCCACACCACTTCGCCGAGGTCGGCGGTCTCGCTGTCGAGAATGGCCTCCCAGACCGCCCCCTCGTCGAGTTCCGCATCACCGACCAGCGAGTACTGCCGGCCGCTACCGCCTGCGCCGCAGTGTGTTTCGACGAAGCGGCGCGCCACGGCACCCCAGATGGGCGCCGTGGCGCCGATCCCGACGGACCCGGTCGAGTAGTCCACCGGATCGGGGTCCTTGGACCGGCTCGGATAGGACTGCAGCCCACCGAACTTCCGCAGCGTGGTCAGGTACTTCTCGTCGAGGCTGCCCAGCAGGTAGTTCAGGCTGTGGAGCACCGGGGAGGCGTGCGGCTTCACCGACACCCGGTCGCCGGAGCGCAACTGCTCGAACCACAGCGAGGTCATGATGGTCACCATCGAAGCACTGGATGCCTGGTGCCCGCCCACCTTCAGCCCCGACGTGTTCGGTCGGATCCGGTTCGCGTGGTGGACCATCGCCGTGGACAGCCACAGCACCCGCTGCTCGATGTCGCGGAGAGCCTCGATCCGGGTGGCATCGCAGTTCAAATGGTGCGAAATGGTGGCGTTCATGATGTCCTGCCTGTTCGCTGTCGCCGGAGCTGGGGGAATTTGCCCACGGAATCTTCGACAATGGGCAGATAGCTCAGCCAAGTTGAACAGCGGCGTACAATTGTGGCAACTGACGCAGTCCAAGATGCGCAACTTGCACATCACGGCCGGTCGCCGCCCACGGAGAATTGAGCGAAATGACCACCACGCAATACCTCGTCGACGACATCGATCTGCGGCTGCTGCGCGCGCTGGCGGCAGATCCGCGGGCCACCGTGGTCGGTTTGGCCGAAGCGACCGGCCTGGCCCGCAACACCGTGCACGCGCGATTGGCCAGACTGGAAAGGGGCGGCGTCCTGAAGTCGTTCGACCGACGCATCGACCCCGCGAGCCTGGGCTTTCCGCTGGCCGCCTACATCTTGATCGCGGTTACCCAACGCAAACTGGACGCGATCGCCGAGGCGCTCGACGAAGTGCCGGAGGTGGTCGAGGTCTACGGCCTCAGCGGTGTCACCGACCTGCTGGTCCACATCGTCGCGCGCGACGCCGACGACCTTTACCGCATCGCCGGGGTGATCCTGGACATCGACGGCGTCGAGAAGACCACCACCGGACTGGTGATGCGCCGCATGGTCGAGTATCGCCTTGCGCCCCTGCTGAATTCGCCACCGCCGGACTGAGGCGACGAAAAAGCCCCCGCCACGAGGTTGGGTTCACACGGTCGTCGCAACGCTCTCTTATCTGAGAGGTTGCGGCGACCGTGTCGTTTTCGGAGGACTGTGTTCAATTTGGTGATCAGCTAGCAAAGCTCGTCGATGCGGGCGTGCCGGTGCGGGAAGCGGCGGAGTCGTTGGGGGTGTCACGGCAGCGGGCGTATGCCATCTTGAGTGCCACCGGCCGGCCGATGGGCTCGCCGCGTCCGGATGTCACCGGTGTGGATCCTGCGCGGGTGGCAGCGGTATTTGCAGCAACTGGCTCGGTGAATGCGGCGGCCAAAGCTGTCGGAGTGGCGCACTCCACGGCCCGCCGGATGCTTGTGGAGGCGGGCTTGGTCGACCCAGCGCGGCGCACGCGCGGCAAGACCTGCGAGAAAGCACGGTTCTTTGAACTGCTCGAGGAGGGCTGGTCGTCGGCGCGGGCCGCCCGAGAGGCCGGGGTCAATGTGCGCACCGCCCGGGATTGGCGTGCCGGTATCCGCAAGGTTGGCAACACGCGGGTGTATTCCGATGGCACGGTCGTCGATTACGCCAGCGGGACGCGGTACATACAACCGGTGAAATCCACTGCTGCCGAACAGCGTCCTGCATCTGGACAGGCATCCGCCAGTAGGTATTTGCAGCTCGCCGATCGGCTGGTCATCGCCGACGGCCTGACCGCCGGCCTGAGCTACACCGTGATCGCCGACAAGCTCGGTCGGAATAAGTCGACGGTGTCCCGCGAGGTCGCTGCGCACCGTGTCGAGGGCCTCTACCTGCCATATCAAGCCGATGCGGCGGCTGCGGCGGCACGGTCCCGGCCCAAGCAGTCCAAACTGGTCACCAATCAGAGGCTGCGTAAAGAGGTCGAAGAGGGGCTGGCCAAGCGGTGGTCCCCGGAAGAGATTTCGCATCGTCTGGTCAAGGATTTTCCGGACGACGAGAGCATGCGGGTGAGCCACGAAACGATTTATCAATCCCTCTACTTCCAGGCGCGCGGTGGACTGAAAAAGGAAGTGGCCCAGTCACTGCGAAGTGGCCGCACGTGCCGTAAACCGAACCGTAAGCCCGGTGAGCGTTACCAGCGGTTCGTTGATCCGATGCTCATGATCGCCGACCGGCCCGATATCGAGGATCGCGCGGTGCCCGGGCACTGGGAAGGCGACCTCATCATGGGTGAACTCAACAAGACCGCGATCGGCACTCTGGTGGAACGCACCACCCGCTACACCATGCTGGTGCACCTGCCCGGGGGCCATGATGCCGAAACGGTTCGTGACGGGCTGATCGCCACCATGACGACCCTGCCAGAGCATCTGCGGGGATCGTTGACCTGGGACCAGGTGTTGACCGTCTCTCTGGATGGCTATCACGGGGTGGCCATTCGTCATTGATCTTGCCGATGTGATCGGTGGCGTGGCCCGCCGGCTTGAGCTTGGTGGTGTGCACCATCAGTGTGATGAGGAACTGATGGGTGCGCGGCACCCCGCCGAAGTCTTGGCGGGCTCGCAGGGTGCCGCGCTGTAGTGCACGGAGGCACTGATGGTGACGGTAGAGGCTGATCTGGTCTGCGTCGAGTCCCGGTTGGCAGCTGGCCAGATCAGCTGCCCGGCGTGCTCGCAGGGTGTTCTTGGCGGCTGGGGATTCGCCCGCACTCGCCGTGTCGTCGGTCTGGCCGGTGCGGTTCGGCCGCGGCGGGCGCGGTGCCGGTCGTGTCTGGTGACCCATGTGTTGTTGCCGGTCACGGTGTTGCTGCGTAGGGCTTATGCGGCACAGGTGATTTGGGAGTCTTTGTCGCTGCGCGGCCACGGGCGGGGGTATCGGCAGATCGCTGAGCAGTTGCGGGTTCCGGCGGCCACGGTCCGCGGCTGGCTACGTCGGGCCGGCGGGCGACTTGAGGCGGTTCGGGCGCGGTTCCTCATGGTGGCGGTTCGAGTCGGGATCGATGTGACGATTCCCGACGAGCGGAGCAGTCCCTGGGGTGACGTGGTGGCGGCGGTCAACGCCGCGGCGGCGGCGATCCGGCAGCGGTTCGGACCGGCCGGCTTGGTGGGCGCGGTGACGCCGGCACAGGTGCTGGTCGCGGTCAGCGGCGGCCGGCTGCTCTCACCGGGCTGGTCCTGGATGCGGTAGGTCCGGTACGCAACACCAGTTGCCTCTGACGCGGCGCGGCGTGATCGGTGATCCTCGCGAAGGCACCTGCCCGGCATTGGTTTCGGGCAGGGCCTTCGACTGCGAGGAGGGCACTGCGGTGTCATTGGAGGAGCACAAGCGTCGGGAGCGGGCCCAGGCGATCGGACTGTTCCGGTATCAGCTGATCTGCCCGGCGCTGGACGAGGGGTTATCGACCCGCCAACGGGGTCGGCTGGTCCGCGAGATCGCCGAACGTCGCCATATCGACCCGTTCGGCACCCAGGTCCAGATCGCGCGAGCCACCCTGGACCGTTGGATCCGTCGCTACCGGGCCGGCGGGTTCGAAGCGTTGGTGCCCGAGCCGCGCCGGCTGGCCACCCGCACCGATGTCGGGGTGCTGGAGCTGGCCGCCTCGTTGAAGCGGGAGAATCCGTCACGCACCACCGCCCAGGTGGCCCGCATCCTGCGCACCGCGACCGGATGGGCACCCTCGGAATCGACCCTGCTGCGCCATTTCCATCGCTGCGAGCTGATGGGCCCGGCCGCCGGTGGCGCCAGGGAGGTGTTCGGCCGGTTCGAAGCCGCCGACCCCAACGAACTGTGGGTCGGCGACGCTCTGCACGGTCCGCGGGTCGGTGACCGCAAGACCTACCTGTTCGCCTTCCTCGACGACCATTCTCGGTTGGTGGTCGGTCACCGGTTCGGGTTCGCCGAGGACACCGTGCGTCTGGCGGCCGCGCTCAAACCCGCGCTGGCCGCCCGCGGCGTGCCAGCCTCGATTTATGTCGACAATGGTTCGGCGTTCGTCGATGCCTGGCTGCTGCGGGCGTGCGCGAAACTCGGTATCCGACTGGTACATTCGGCGCCCGGGCGCCCGCAGGGACGGGGCAAGATCGAACGGTTCTTCCGCACCGTGCGTGGGCAGTTCCTCGTTGAGGTCACCGACACCACCACCGAGGACCTCGCCGCCGCCGGGGTCGACCACACCGGTGCGCTGTTGGAGCTCAACCGGCTGTTCATGGCCTGGGTCGAGACCGAATACCACCGCCGCACCCATACCGAGACCGGGCAATCCCCACTGGAGCGCTGGGACACCGGCTGGGACCGCCTTGGTCACACTCCGGAGTTGCCGACGGCGGCGGATCTGACCGAGGCGTTCTTGTGGTCGGAATTTCGGGTGGTGACCAAGACCGCCACCGTCTCCCTGCATTCCAACACCTACCAGGTCGACCCCGCCCTGGCCGGGCGCCGCGTGGAGCTGGTGTTCTCCCCGTTCGACCTGCAGACCGTCGAGGTCCGCCACCGCGACCAGAGTTTCGGTGCCGCGACACCGCACACCATCAGCCGCCATGCCCACCCGAAAGCCCGACCCGAGACCGTCGAGACCCCGCCGGCAACGACAGGGATCGATTACCTGGCGTTGACCGCTGCCGCCCATCACGAGCAGCTGCGTGAGGATGAACGTATCGGCTATCACGCCCTCTACGGAACCGACTCCGACGACGACCAGGTCGCCGCTCAGCTCTCGATCACCGACCTCGCCCCCACCGAGGACGAGTTCGAGGACGGGGTGTCGGCGTGAGTATTCAACGGCTGCAATCACATTGGGGCTTCACACGGATGCCGTTCGGGCGGGATCTGGCGCCGTCGATGCTGCACCGCCACCCCGGCCACAGCGAAGCGATCGCCCGCATCGGCTGGTGTGTGGACCAATGCGCCATCGGCGTCATCACCGGCGAAGTCGGCGCTGGCAAAACCGTCGCGATCCGCGCGGCAGCCACCTCCTTGGATCCGGCGCGGCACGTAATCATCTACCTCGCCAACCCCACCATCGGGGTGCGCGGCATGCTCACCCACATCGTGGCCACCCTCGGGCACACCCCGGCGTTTCACACCGCCCGGCTGGCTCCCCAAGCCGCAGACGCCTTGGCCGCCGAGCACGCTGAACGTGGCCGCAACCCCGTGTTAGTCGTCGATGAAGCCCACCTGCTCGACAACCATCAACTCGAAGCGATCCGGCTGCTGACCAACCACGACATGGACAGTGGTTCACCGTTCGCCGTGGTCCTGGTCGGGCAACCCACCCTGCGGCACCGACTGCGTCTGGGTGTTCTGGCCGCGTTGGATCAGCGCATCGCCGTGCGCTACACCCTGCCCGGCATGACAGCGGCCGACACCGCCGACTACATCGGGCATCACACCAAGATCGCCGGCCGCTCCGATGCGCTGTTCGCCGACGACGCGATGACCCTGATCCACAACGCCTCCCGTGGACATCCGCGTGCGGTCAACAATCTCGCCCTGCACGCGCTCACGGCCGCGTTCGCCGCCGGGCACTCCATCGTCGGGGAGAAAGCCGCCCGCATCGCCATCAGCGAAACAGCAACCGACTGAACCCGATCCGCTTCACCACGGCGACGACCACGTCACCGCGACGAGGATCCCGTCACCGAGATCACAAACGCCCCGCTCGCCACAGTCGAGCGGGGCGTTCTCATCAGTGCATCGTCATCAACACCGATGACGCCGACATCGTCATCTTCAACGACGGCCAACAACCAGGGCGCCGAGATGGCCGGGCACAAGGGGTTCTCGATGGCCACCGACATGGCCGTGTACTTCTGTGATCCGGCCAGTCCCTGGCAGCGCGGCACCAACGAAAACACCAACGGCCTGCTTCGTCAGTACTTTCCCAAAGGTACCGACCTCAGCATCTATGGGCCTGAGGACCTCGAACACGTCGCCCAGCAACTCAACGGCCGCCCACGCAAAACGCTCGGCTGGGATACCCCAGCCGAGCGCTTGCGTGATCTACTACAGGCTCAATAACCAGCAGTGTTGCGACGACCCCTAGAAACCGCCCGAGGGCGGGGGCTTCTCGTTGTCCAGCTACTACCGGTAGTCGCTGTAGCCGTAGTCGTCCAGCGGCACCGCGGCACCGGTGGCCTGACCGAAGTCCGGGCTGTAGTACTGATCCTCGTAGGACGGGATCGTGTACGCGGCCGCACGTGCCTCTTCGGTGGGCTGCACCTGGATGTTGCGGTAGCGGTTGATACCGGTACCGGCCGGGATCAGCTTGCCGATGATCACGTTCTCCTTCAGGCCCTGGAGCTTGTCGCTGCGGCAGTTGATCGCCGCATCGGTGAGCACCCGGGTGGTCTCCTGGAAGGAGGCCGCCGACAGCCACGAATCGGTGGCCAGCGAGGCCTTGGTGATGCCCATCAGCACCGGGCGGCCGGCCGCGGGCTCGCCGCCCTCGGTCACCACCCGACGGTTCTCGGACTCGAACTCGCTGCGCTCGGTCAGCGATCCGGGCAGGAACTCCGTGGCGCCCGAGTCGATGATGGTCACGCGGCGCAGCATCTGGCGAACGATCACCTCGATGTGCTTGTCGTGGATCGACACGCCCTGCGCCCGGTACACGTCCTGGACCTCGCTGACGAGGTGCACCTGCACCTCGCGCGGCCCCATGACGCGCAGCACCTCGTGCGGGTCGGCCGACCCCTCCATGAGCTGCTGCCCGACCTCGACGTGGTCACCGTCGGCCAGCAGCCGCTCGGAACCGTCCTCGTGCTTGAACACCCGCAGGCGCTGACGACGGGAGAGCTTGTCGTAGACCACTTCCTCGCCGCCGTCATCCGGGGTGATGGTGATCTTGTAGAACTTGTCGCTCTCCTCCAGGCGGATGCGCCCGGAAACGTCGGCGATCGGGGCCCGGTTCCGCGGAACACGCGCCTCGAACAGCTCCTGCACGCGCGGCAGACCACCGACGATGTCGGTGCCGCCGGTGACGCCACCCTGGTGGAAGGTACGCATGGTCAGCTGCGTGCCGGGCTCACCGATGGACTGGGCGGCGACGATGCCGACGGCCTCGCCGATGTCGACCAGCTTGCCGGTGGCCATCGAACGGCCGTAGCAGTGCGCGCACACCCCGGTGCCGGTGGTGCAGGTCAGGACCGACCGCACCTTGACCGTGGTGATGCCCGCCGCCAACAGCGCGTCGATCGCCGGGTCGCCCAGGTCGTGACCGCGCTCGACGATCACGTTGCCCTTCTCGTCGACCGCGTCGGAGGCCAGGGTGCGCGCGTAGGCGCTGGTCTCCACGTGCGGATCGCGAACCAGCGAACCGTCGGCCTGCTTCTCGGCGATGGTCACGGTGATGCCCCGCTCGGTGCCGCAATCGGCCTCGCGGACGATGACGTCCTGGCTGACGTCCACCAGACGACGGGTCAGGTAACCCGAGTCGGCGGTACGCAGCGCGGTGTCGGCCAGACCCTTACGGGCACCGTGGGTGTTGATGAAGTACTCCAACACCGTCAGGCCCTCGCGGAACGAGGACTTGATGGGCCGCGGGATGAACTCACCCTTGGGGTTGGTCACCAGGCCCTTCATGCCGGCCAGGGTGCGGGTCTGGGTGAAGTTACCCGTCGCGCCGGACTTCACGATCGTGATGATCGGGTTGTCCTCGGGGTAGAACTCCTCCAGGGCCTTACCGACCTCGTCGGTGGCCTCCTGCCAGATCTTGACCAGGGCCTCGTTGCGCTCACCGTGGTTGAGCGCGCCGCGCTGGTACTTCTTCTCGATCCCGTCGGCTTCCTTCTCGTACCGGTCGAGGATCTCTTCCTTCTGCGGCGGCACCAGCACGTCGGCCATCGAGACCGTGACACCCGACCGGGTGGCCCAGTAGAAGCCGGCGTCCTTGAGCTTGTCGACGGTCTGCGCGACCACGATCATCGGGTAGCGCTCGGCGAGATCGTTGATGATCGACGCCTGGACCTTCTTGTGCATCTGCTTGTTGACGAAGGGATAGCCCTTCGGCAGCAACTCGTTGAACAGCACCCGGCCCAGCGTGGTCTCGGCGGTCCACGCCTTGCCCGGCGTCCAGCCGTCCTCGAACAGTTCGGCCTCGATGTCGGCCGGCGGACGCTGCTGCGTCAGCCGCACCTTGATCTTGGCCCGCACGCTCAGCGCGCCGCGGTCGAAGGCCATGATGGCCTCGGCCGGCGAGCTGTACACGCCGCCCTCGGGCTGATCCTTGGCCGCCGGGGTGTACTCGCCGACATCGCCGGGAATCTCGGTGGTCAGGTAGTACAGCCCGGTCACCATGTCCAGCCGCGGCATGGCCAGCGGGCGACCCGACGCGGGCGACAGGATGTTGTTCGACGACAGCATCAGGATGCGGGCCTCGGCCTGCGCCTCGGCGCTCAGCGGCAGGTGCACGGCCATCTGGTCACCGTCGAAGTCGGCGTTGAACGCCTCACACACCAGCGGGTGCAGCTGGATGGCCTTGCCCTCCACCAGCTGCGGCTCGAAGGCCTGGATACCCAGGCGGTGCAGCGTGGGGGCGCGGTTGAGCAGCACGGGGTGCTCACCGATGACCTCTTCGAGGACATCCCACACCTGCGGCCGCTGCCGCTCCACCATCCGCTTGGCGCTCTTGATGTTCTGCGCATGGTTCAGGTCCACCAGGCGCTTCATCACGAACGGCTTGAACAGCTCGAGCGCCATCAGCTTCGGCAGACCGCACTGATGCAGCTTGAGCTGCGGGCCGACGACGATGACCGAACGGCCCGAGTAGTCGACGCGCTTGCCGAGCAGGTTCTGCCGGAACCGGCCCTGCTTGCCCTTGAGCAGATCGGACAGCGACTTGAGCGGGCGGTTGCCGGGCCCGGTGACGGGCCGGCCGCGACGGCCGTTGTCGAACAGCGCGTCCACCGACTCCTGCAGCATCCGCTTCTCGTTGTTGACGATGATCTCGGGAGCACCGAGGTCGATCAGCCTCTTGAGCCGGTTGTTGCGGTTGATCACGCGGCGGTACAGGTCGTTGAGGTCGCTCGTGGCGAAGCGGCCACCGTCGAGCTGCACCATCGGACGCAGTTCCGGCGGGATCACCGGCACGGCGTCGAGCACCATGCCCATCGGCGAGTTGCCGGACTGCTGGAACGCGGCGACGACCTTGAGCCGCTTGAGCGCACGCAGCTTCTTCTGGCCCTTGCCGTTCTTGATGACGTCGCGCAGCGACTCCGCCTCGGCGTCGATGTCGAAGGTCTCGATGAGCTTCTGGATCGACTCCGCGCCCATGGCGCCGGTGAAGTACTCGCCGTAGCGGTCGACGAGCTCGCGGTAGAGGTTCTCGTCGACGATGAGCTGCTTGGGAGCCAACTTGGTGAAGGTGGTCCAGATCTCGTCGAGCCGGTCCAACTCACGCTGGGCACGATCGCGCAGCTGACGCATCTCGCGCTCGCCGCCGTCGCGCACCTTGCGCTTGACGTCGGACTTGGCGCCCTCGTCCTCGAGCTCCTTCATGTCGGCCTCGAGCTTTTGCGCCCGCGCCTCCAGGTCCGCGTCGCGCTGATCCTCGACGGCCTTCTTCTCGACGACCATCTCGGCCTCGAGCGTGGACAGCTCGTTGTGCCGCATCTCCTCGTCGACCGAGGTGATCACGTAGGCCGCGAAGTAGATGATCTTCTCGAGATCCTTCGGCGCCAGGTCCAGCAGGTAGCCCAACCGGCTCGGCACGCCCTTGAAGTACCAGATGTGCGTGACGGGCGCGGCCAGCTCGATGTGGCCCATCCGCTCGCGGCGCACCTTGGCGCGGGTCACCTCGACGCCGCAGCGCTCGCAGATGATGCCCTTGAAGCGGACGCGCTTGTACTTGCCGCAGTAGCACTCCCAGTCGCGAGTAGGTCCGAAGATCTTCTCGCAGAACAGGCCGTCCTTCTCCGGCTTCAGCGTGCGGTAGTTGATGGTCTCCGGCTTCTTGACCTCGCCGTATGACCAATTACGGATGTCCTCCGCAGTGGCAAGGCCAATCCGGAGTTCATCGAAGAAGTTGACGTCTAGCACGTAAACTCCCTTTCCCCTTGCGGGATAGAAAAACTGTTAGTGGCGAGTTCGCGAAGCGCTATGCGAGGTCCTCGACCGAAGCCGACTCGTTGCGCGACAAGTTGATGCCCAGGTTCGCCGCGGCGCGCTCCAGGTCCTCGTCGTCGCCGTCCCGCATCTCGATCGCGGCACCGTCGCTGGAGAGCACCTCGACGTTGAGGCACAGCGACTGCAGTTCCTTGAGCAACACCTTGAACGACTCGGGGATGCCCGGCTCGGGGATGTTCTCGCCCTTGACGATGGCCTCGTAGACCTTCACGCGCCCGACCGTGTCGTCGGACTTGATGGTCAGCAGCTCCTGCAGCGTGTAGGCGGCGCCGTAGGCCTGCATGGCCCAGCACTCCATCTCACCGAACCGCTGGCCACCGAACTGCGCCTTACCGCCCAGCGGCTGCTGGGTGATCATCGAGTACGGGCCGGTGGAGCGGGCGTGGATCTTGTCGTCCACCAAGTGGTGCAGCTTCAGGATGTACATGTAGCCGACCGTCACCGGGTACGGGAACGGTTCACCACTGCGGCCGTCGAACAGCGTCGCCTTGCCGTCGGCGTTGACCATGACCTCGCCATCCCGGTTGGGCAGCGTGGACGCCAGCAGACCCTGCAGCTCGGCCTCCTGGGCACCGTCGAACACCGGGGTGGCGGTCTTGGTGTCGGCCGGGGCGCTGCGCAGCTCCTCGGGCAGTCCCTCGGCCCACTCCGGCGAGCTCGCGACGTCGACGTTCCAACCGGTCTTGGCGATCCACCCGAGGTGGGTCTCCAGGATCTGGCCGATGTTCATACGACGCGGCACACCGTGGGTGTTCAGGATGATGTCCACCGGGGTGCCGTCCGGCAGGAACGGCATGTCCTCCTGCGCCAGGATCTTGCCGATGACGCCCTTGTTGCCGTGGCGCCCGGCGAGCTTGTCACCGTCGGAGATCTTGCGCTTCTGGGCCACGTACACGCGGACCAGCTCGTTGACGCCGGCCGGCAGCTCGTCGTCGTCCTCGCGGGAGAACACCCGGATGCCGATGACCTTGCCGGACTCGCCGTGCGGCACCTTCAGGGAGGTGTCGCGGACCTCGCGGGCCTTCTCACCGAAGATGGCACGCAGCAGGCGCTCCTCCGGGGTCAGCTCGGTCTCACCCTTCGGGGTGACCTTGCCGACCAGGATGTCGCCGTCGCGGACCTCGGCGCCGATGCGGACGATGCCGCGCTCGTCGAGGTCGGCCAGCACCTCATCGGAGACGTTCGGGATGTCCCGGGTGATCTCCTCGGCGCCCAGCTTGGTGTCGCGGGCATCGATCTCGTGCTCCTCGATGTGGATCGAGGTGAGCACGTCCTCCTCCACGAGCCGCTGGCTCAGGATGATCGCGTCCTCGTAGTTGTGGCCCTCCCACGGCATGATCGCCACGAGCAGGTTCTTGCCCAGGGCCATCTCACCTTCGGAGGTGCAGGGGCCGTCGGCGACGACCTGACCGGCCTCCACGCGCTGCCCGGCATCCACGATCGGGCGCTGGTTGGCGCACGTGCCGTGGTTGGAGCGGGCGAACTTGCGCATCCGGTAGGTCTGCCGGGTGCCGTCGTCGGCCATCACCGTGATGTAGTCGGCGCTGACCTCTTCGATCACACCGGCCTTCTCGGCCACCACGACGTCGCCGGCGTCGATCGCGGCGCGCAGCTCCATGCCGGTACCGACCAGCGGAGCCTCGCTACGCACCAGCGGAACCGCCTGGCGCTGCATGTTGGCACCCATCAGGGCACGGTTGGCGTCGTCGTGCTCGAGGAACGGGATCATCGCCGTCGCGACCGACACCATCTGGCGCGGCGAGACGTCCATGTAGTCCACGTCGGCCGAGGACACGTACTCGACCTCGCCGCCCTTACGGCGAACCAGCACGCGGGCCTCTTCGAAGCGCCCCTCGGCGTCCGTCGGCGAGTTGGCCTGCGCCACGATGTAGCGGTCCTCTTCGTCCGCGGTCAGGTAGTCGACCTGGTCGGTGACGACCCCGTCGACGACCTTGCGGTAGGGCGTCTCGATGAAGCCGAACGGGTTGACCCGGGCGTACACCGACAGCGAGCCGATCAGGCCGATGTTCGGACCCTCCGGGGTCTCGATCGGGCACATCCGGCCGTAGTGCGACGGGTGCACGTCGCGGACCTCGAGGCCGGCGCGCTCACGGGACAGACCGCCGGGCCCGAGCGCCGAGAGCCGACGCTTGTGGGTCAGGCCGGACAGCGGGTTGTTCTGGTCCATGAACTGCGACAGCTGGCTGGTGCCGAAGAACTCCTTGATCGCCGCCACGACGGGACGGATGTTGATCAGGGTCTGCGGCGTGATCGCCTCGACGTCCTGGGTGGTCATCCGCTCGCGCACCACGCGCTCCATGCGGGACAGGCCGACCCGGATCTGATTCTGGATCAGCTCACCGACGGTGCGCAGCCGGCGGTTGCCGAAGTGGTCGATGTCGTCGACCTCCACCGGCACCTCGCTGCCGCCGGGGGCGGTCATGGTGTCCTGGCCCTCGTGCAGGCGCACCAGGTACTCGATGGTGGCGGCGATGTCCTCTTCGGTCAGCGTCGAGCTGGTGATGGGCTGACCGACGTTGAGGCCCAGCTTCTTGTTGACCTTGTAGCGACCCACCCGGGCCAGGTCGTAGCGCTTCTCCTTGAAGAACAGGTTCTCCAGCAGGGTCTGCGCGGATTCCTTGGTGGGCGGCTCGCCCGGGCGCAGCTTGCGGTAGATGTCCAGCAGCGCCTCGTCGGTGCCGCTGGTGGGATCCTTCTCCAGCGTCGACATCATGATCTCGGAGAAGCCGTAGCGCTCCGCGATCTGCTCGTTGGTCCAGCCCAGCGCCTTGAGCAGCACGGTGACCGGCTGGCGGCGCTTGCGGTCGATGCGCACGCCGACGGTGTCGCGCTTGTCGACGTCGAACTCCAGCCACGCACCGCGGCCGGGGATCACCTTGACGCTGTGCAGCGTCTTCTCGGTGGACTTGTCGATGCTCTCGTCGAAGTACACGCCCGGCGAGCGGACCAGCTGGGACACCACGACACGCTCGGTGCCGTTGATGATGAAGGTGCCCTTCTCGGTCATCATCGGGAAGTCACCCATGAAGACCGTCTGGCTCTTGATCTCACCGGTGTTGTTGTTGATGAACTCGGCCGTGACGAACAGCGGGGCCGCGTACGTCATGTCCTTGTCTTTGCACTCGTCGACCGGCGCCTTGACCTCGTCGAAGCGCGGATCGGAGAAGCTCAGCGACATGGAGCCGGAGAAGTCCTCGATGGGCGACAGCTCTTCGAGGACCTCTTCGAGCCCGCCCTTGGGATCGACGTCGCCGCGGTCGACGGCCTTCTGCCGCCACTTGTCGGCCCCGATCAACCAATCGAAGGACTCGGTCTGCACGTCGAGCAGCCCCGGAACCTCGAGCGGTTCACGGAGCTTGGCAAACGAAATACGGTTCGGTGCTCCTGGGACGGAGTTGTTAGTGGTGGCTACTGACTTGCTCTGGCTAGAGACTGCCAAGATGCATCCTTCCAGCACCTCGAGCGGCTCAGGGCGGCCGGACGACCGATCCTCGTTGCCGCGCTATCTGCGTCGGTTCGGCTGGATGACTCTCGGCCTGAACCACGGCATGCAGCGAAGATCAGTGAGCAATGCTCAGCAGGACCTACGATGTCGAGTGCTGATGATGGGCAGGAGGCAGCCAGCGCAACGTCCAACAATAGCGCAGGACGGCACATTCCTCAACTACCGGTCGGTAATCACATCTTCGCTCCGGAAACCGGAGGAGGTAGAACACTGGCTGGCGACCTGACTACCCGATACGAACATGCTGCCCAACAGACTGGCCTGTGCAGGCCCGTCCGTCAAGAGTTAACGCGCCGAACCTGTGGATCGGGGCGAAACTCGGCCGCTTCGACGGCTCCGGCCGGACATAAAAGTGACCGCCCGGCATTCGCCGGGCGGTCACGGTGTCGAGTTGATCAGCTTTCGTTCTGCACCGGGATCGACGCGGTCGGGGTCTCGTCGGCGAACTCGTGCACCTTGTACTTGTGGGTGCCGTCGAGCTCGTCGCGGATGGCCTCCTGGGCGGCGGGCGGCAGGGTGTGCAGAATCTCGCGCACCCGGGCCTGCCGACGCCCGACGGCCTTGCGTTCCGGCATACCGGGGGTGGCCTGGATCTGCGGCGGCACGCCCTCGATCTCCTCGACGCCACCGTCGTGGTGGCCGGCGTCGAACATGGCCTGCTCCTCGGCCATCGTCGACTCGTCCTTCTCCTCCGACATGCCGATGGGCCCGATCCGGCGACCGTTGAGGAACTGCTTGACCACCGGCTCGTCACTGGTCAACAGCACCTCGCGGGGGCCGAACATGACCAGGTGCTTGCGGAACAGCATGCCCATGTTGTCCGGCACCGTGCGGGCGATGTTGATGTTGTGCGTCACGATCAGGATGGTGCAGTCGATCTGCGCGTTGATGTCGATCAGCAGCTGCGACAGGTACGCGGTACGCACGGGGTCCAGACCGGAGTCCGGCTCGTCACAGAGGATGATCTGCGGGTCGAGCACCAGCGACCGGGCCAGGCCGGCACGCTTGCGCATACCGCCGGAGATCTCGCCGGGGAACTTGTTCTCGTCGCCCGCCAGACCCACCAGGTCGAGCTTCTCCATGACGATGTCACGGATCTCGCTCTCCTTCTTCTTGGTGTGCTCGCGCAGCGGGAAGGCGGTGTTGTCGTACAGGTTCATCGACCCGAACAACGCGCCGTCCTGGAACATCACCCCGAACAGGGTGCGGATCTCGTAGAGCTCCTTGGCGGAGCAATCGATGATGTTGGTGCCGTCGACGATGATCTTGCCGCGCTCGGGCCGCAGCAGCCCGATCAGCGACTTCAAGAACACCGACTTACCGGTACCCGACGGGCCGAGCAGCACGCTGACCTCCCCGGCAGGGATGTCCATCGTGACGTCTTCCCAAATTCGCTGGGATCCGAAGGACTTGGTCAGCCCCTCAACCTGGATGCCAATGCCCACGCGAAATCCTTCCGCAAATACTCGACAATGCCACCAGCGGCCCGCCTGTGGCTTGAGTCACTGTAGCGCACGCGAATCCTCGGCACGCCACTTGTCCCACCATATGACTCCCAGGCGTTACTCATCCGCACACCAATTGCCATGGAACCCCATGGGCACCCGTTGGGGTAGGTGCACGGTGGCGACGGTTTCCAGGGTGGCGGCGTCCAACATGAGCAGTTGCCCCTCGTCCCGGCCGAGGTGGTGCCCGTACCCCATCAGGATGCCGTCGTCCTCGGCCGCGGCGCCGGGATTGGGCACAAAGGACATCTCCCCGACCAGCAGTTCCGGGTCCAGGGCGGCCTGCAGACTCGACCCGGTGTCGAAGTCCTGCTTGTAGACCGCCGAGCGGTTGGCGTCGGCGCCGTTGAAGGCGTTCTCGACGCCGACCGTGTAGCCGTACCGGTGCTTGGCGCCGGTGAGCGTCTCGTTGATCCGCGGGAACTCCTGCTGGCGATCGTCGCGCCGTTCGCTGCGCACCGCGCCGGAGGTCAGATCGATCTCCCACCGGTCCAGGGTGGGCTGCCCCTCCCCCGGGCCACGCCGGTCCCGGTCGAACATCCGGCCGTGCCGCACCACGTCGAGCACCAGCACCTCGCGCCCGTCGCGGTCCTCGCTGTAGGCGTTCAGCGGATGGAACACGTAGCACGGGTCCACGTCGAACCACCGGATGGCGTCGGCGTCCGCCTCGCGCGGCAGGACGCCGACGCGCGCGGGGTAGGTGTCGTCCCAGGCGAACGGGAGTGACGTGATGGGGCGGGGATCGCTGTTGATCCGCGCGGCGATCGGGCCGGGCACCCGCACGCGCCCGGCCAACGACTGCAGCGCCAGTCGGGCCGGCGCCCGCAGCCAGCGCGGGACGGTCACCGGGATGACCTCCGCCGGGTCGAAGGTGACGGGCAGGTCGTAGATCACGACGTACTTCTCGGTGAGCGAGAAGTCGTGCATCATCGGCGATCCGTGCACCGCGATGTCGACCGTGCGCCGCGCGCGTCCGTCGGCACCGATCACCGAGTACTGCACCGTCCGACCTCGGGCAAACGAGTACGAAACTGCATGCAGCTCACCGGTTTTCGGATCCCGATGCGGATGAGCCGTATAACCGCCGTAGAGCGTGCCGTCGAAGTCACAGGTGTCGAGGGTGTCGAGTTCCTCGGTCAGGCGGTAGTTGGCGCCACCACCCTCCACCAGGGCCAGGGTCTGACCCGCGTGGGTCAGCACGTTGGTGTTGGGCCCCACCCCCAACATGCCGGTGCGCGGGTCCAGGTCCGGCAGGCGGGGCTCCCCGAGTGTGCGGGACACCACCGGGGTGCGGACCCACCGGTTGCGGTACCAGCGCGCGGCACCGTCGCGCAGGGCCAGGCCGTGCACCATCGCGTCCCCGGCGAACCAGTGATAGGTCGCCGGGTCGACCTCGGCGGCCGGATTCGGCCCGTTGCGCAGGTAGCGCCCGTTGAGGTGCTCGGGGATGCGGCCGGTCACCTTCAGGTCGAAGGCCGTGACCTCCTCGGCGAC
Organism: Mycolicibacterium sp. MU0050; assembly: GCF_963378085.1. GTDB lineage: Bacteria > Actinomycetota > Actinomycetes > Mycobacteriales > Mycobacteriaceae > Mycobacterium > Mycobacterium wendilense. Next base: position 3,869,297 of record NZ_OY726395.1, read on the forward strand.
CGGGGCCAGGAACCCCTCCAGATACGGGTTGGTGTCGCGGGCGGGTTTTACGGCGGTCATCCCATTACCTCCAGCTCGGGCCCCATGCCTACTTGGCCAGGCATAACGTTGTTATGACGGTGTTATGCAGACCGTACGCTCTGCGTGCGAAGATGGCAATGATGACTTCGATGGACACCGCGGCCGACACTTCCGCGCAGCGCGACGTGCGCACCGAGCTGCTGCACGCGGCCGTCGGCCTGCTCGACGACCACGGGCCCGATGCCCTGCAAACCCGCAAGGTCGCCGGCGCCGCGGGCACCTCGACGATGGCGGTGTACACCCACTTCGGCGGAATGCGTGCGCTGATCGCCGCGGTCGCGCAGGAGGGGCTGCGCCAGTTCGACGCGGCGCTGGCCGTTGCGCCCACCGAGGACCCGGTGGCCGACCTGCTGCGCTGCGGGGCGGCCTATCGCCGGTTCGCCATCGACCGGCCGCACCTGTACCGACTGACGTTCGGCAGCACCAGCGCGCACGGCATCCACGCGCCCGCGCGCAATGTGCTGGGCCTGCGGGTCGCCGAGATCAACGAGCAGCACCCGAGCCTGGCGCATGTCGTCCGCCACGTGCACCGCGCCATGACCGCCGGGCGGATCACCGCCGGCTCTCCCGACGACGACGCGATCGTGCTCACCATCGCCTCGCAGTTCTGGACGATGATCCACGGCTTCGTGATGCTGGAACTGGCCGGCTACTACGGCGACGCGGCCTTCGGGCCCGTCCTGGGCGCGCTGGCCTCCAATACCTTGCTCTCGCTCGGCGACGACGCCGAGGCGCTGGCGGCGTCGCAGGCCGCGGCCGCCGACTATTGACCCTGCGCCGAAACGAGAAATCCCCCGAAGATCGCGGGTTGGGTTCACACGGTCGTCGCAACGCTCTCTTATCTGAGAGGTTGCGGCGACCGTGTCGTTTTCGGAGGACTGTGTTCAATTTGGTGATCAGCTAGCAAAGCTCGTCGATGCGGGCGTGCCGGTGCGGGAAGCGGCGGAGTCGTTGGGGGTGTCACGGCAGCGGGCGTATGCCATCTTGAGTGCCACCGGCCGGCCGATGGGCTCGCCGCGTCCGGATGTCACCGGTGTGGATCCTGCGCGGGTGGCAGCGGTATTTGCAGCAACTGGCTCGGTGAATGCGGCGGCCAAAGCTGTCGGAGTGGCGCACTCCACGGCCCGCCGGATGCTTGTGGAGGCGGGCTTGGTCGACCCAGCGCGGCGCACGCGCGGCAAGACCTGCGAGAAAGCACGGTTCTTTGAACTGCTCGAGGAGGGCTGGTCGTCGGCGCGGGCCGCCCGAGAGGCCGGGGTCAATGTGCGCACCGCCCGGGATTGGCGTGCCGGTATCCGCAAGGTTGGCAACACGCGGGTGTATTCCGATGGCACGGTCGTCGATTACGCCAGCGGGACGCGGTACATACAACCGGTGAAATCCACTGCTGCCGAACAGCGTCCTGCATCTGGACAGGCATCCGCCAGTAGGTATTTGCAGCTCGCCGATCGGCTGGTCATCGCCGACGGCCTGACCGCCGGCCTGAGCTACACCGTGATCGCCGACAAGCTCGGTCGGAATAAGTCGACGGTGTCCCGCGAGGTCGCTGCGCACCGTGTCGAGGGCCTCTACCTGCCATATCAAGCCGATGCGGCGGCTGCGGCGGCACGGTCCCGGCCCAAGCAGTCCAAACTGGTCACCAATCAGAGGCTGCGTAAAGAGGTCGAAGAGGGGCTGGCCAAGCGGTGGTCCCCGGAAGAGATTTCGCATCGTCTGGTCAAGGATTTTCCGGACGACGAGAGCATGCGGGTGAGCCACGAAACGATTTATCAATCCCTCTACTTCCAGGCGCGCGGTGGACTGAAAAAGGAAGTGGCCCAGTCACTGCGAAGTGGCCGCACGTGCCGTAAACCGAACCGTAAGCCCGGTGAGCGTTACCAGCGGTTCGTTGATCCGATGCTCATGATCGCCGACCGGCCCGATATCGAGGATCGCGCGGTGCCCGGGCACTGGGAAGGCGACCTCATCATGGGTGAACTCAACAAGACCGCGATCGGCACTCTGGTGGAACGCACCACCCGCTACACCATGCTGGTGCACCTGCCCGGGGGCCATGATGCCGAAACGGTTCGTGACGGGCTGATCGCCACCATGACGACCCTGCCAGAGCATCTGCGGGGATCGTTGACCTGGGACCAGGGCGCCGAGATGGCCGGGCACAAGGGGTTCTCGATGGCCACCGACATGGCCGTGTACTTCTGTGATCCGGCCAGTCCCTGGCAGCGCGGCACCAACGAAAACACCAACGGCCTGCTTCGTCAGTACTTTCCCAAAGGTACCGACCTCAGCATCTATGGGCCTGAGGACCTCGAACACGTCGCCCAGCAACTCAACGGCCGCCCACGCAAAACGCTCGGCTGGGATACCCCAGCCGAGCGCTTGCGTGATCTACTACAGGCTCAATAACCAGCAGTGTTGCGACGACCCCTAGAAACCGCCCGGTGATCTTCGGGGGATTTCTCTTGACGCAGCAGGTGCTACTTGACGGTGACCGTCGCGCCGGCAGCCTCGAGCTTGGTCTTGGCTTCCTCGGCGGCCTCCTTGGCGACCTTCTCGAGCAGCGGCTTGGGCGCGCTGTCGACCAGATCCTTGGCCTCCTTCAGGCCCAGGCCCGAAACGATCTCGCGGACAACCTTGATGACGCCGATCTTCTTGTCGCCGGCGCCCTCGAGGATGACGTCGAATTCCGACTGCTCCTCGGCGGCCTCGGCGGCAGCGCCACCACCGGCGGCGGGGGCCGCGGCAACGGCGACCGGGGCGGCCGCGGTGACCTCGAAGGTCTCCTCGAACTTCTTCACGAACTCGGAGAGCTCGAGCAGGGTCAGTTCCTTGAATGCGTCGAGCAGTTCGTCAGTGCTGAGCTTTGCCATGGTGGCAGTCCTTCCTGGATGTGTTTCCTACGGATGTGGGTTGGTCGGGTCTATTCGGTTGTCTCGGCGGCAGCCTCGGCGGCGGGGGCGTCCGCAGCCGCCTCGGCCGGAGCCTCCGCAGCAGCTTCGGCCGGAGCCTCGGCAGCGCGCTTGTCCTGGAGGGCGGCGGCCAGGCGGGCGACCTGCGAGGCCGGGGCGTTGAACAGCCCGGCGGCCTTGGTGAGGTTGGCCTTCATGGCACCGGCCAGCTTGGCCAGCAGCACCTCGCGCGACTCGAGATCGGCGATGCGCTCGACCTCGGCGACGGACAGCGCCTTGCCGTCCATGTAGCCGCCCTTGATGACCAGGGCCTTGTTGTCCTTGGCGAACTTCTTCAGCGCCTTGGCCGCGTCGACCGGCTCGCCGTTGATGAACGCGATTGCCGTCGGACCGACGAACAGCTCGTCGAGCCCCTCGATGCCCGCCTCCGAGGCCGCACGCTTGACCAGCGTGTTCTTGGCCACCGAGTAGGTGGCCGACTCGCCGAGCGACCGGCGCAGCTCGACCAGGTTCGCCACGGTCAGCCCGCGGTACTCGGTGATGACGGTGGCAGTCGAGGCTTTGAACTGCTCGGTGATCTCTGCAACGGCGGTAGCCTTTTCAGCCTTGGCCATGCATGCCTCCTGATGATGTGTTGTCCAGCGTGCTTTGCGTGCGCCACCGCAGAGCGTCGTGGCGAGCAGGCCCGGAAACAACGGACGCCCCAGCGCAGGATGCGGCCGGGGCGTCGAACTACCTCGTCCTCCTGCGTGGGCCGCCGGGATGTTCCCGGACCTTCAACCGATTGCTCGGTGACCGACGGTCTTCGGTGGATCGCCGACCACGATAGCGCGTGCAGGGCCGATCAGCCAAAACGAGGTGCCCACGGGCGCTCAGGCCTCGCGCAGCAACGCCGCCGCGCCCACCAGACCCGCCGCCGCGCCGAGTCGGGCGGGCCGCACCGTCAACCCGGCCAGGAAACCGAGCCCGGTGAACCGGCCCAGCGCGGCGCGCAGCGGCTCGAACAGGATGGCACCGGAACGGGCCACCCCGCCGCCGATCACCACCCGATCCAGATCGCACACCGCCGCCACCGAGGCGATCGTCGCCGCCACCGCCGTGGCCGCGCGCTCGAAGGCCTGCACCGCGACAGCGTCGCCGGCCGCGGCGGCCACGGCCAAGACCTGGGCGTCGGCGTCCGGCGATGCCGCCCAACCGTTTTCGCGCGCCCAGGCGACCATCTTCGGTCCCGCCGCGATGGTCTCGACGCAACCGTGACCGCCGCAGCTGCACGGCGGGCCGGCGACGTCGACCACCACGTGGCCGACGTGTCCGGCGTTGCCGGTCCGACCGGCATACGGCGCGCCGTCGAGGACCAGGCCGCCACCGACCCCGGTGGAGACCACCAGACCCAACAGGAACCGCGCGCCCTGTCCGGCGCCGCGCCAGTGTTCACCGAGGGCCATACACAGTCCGTCGCCCGCCAACCGCACCGGCAGGCCGCCGAGCGTCGCGGCCACCCGCTCCCGGACCGGAAAATCCCGCCAGGCGGGCACGTTGATGGGGCTCACGGTGCCCGCCGGCAGGTCGATCGGCCCGGCCGAGGCGACGCCCACACCACGCACCGGCGCCCCGGTGGTGCTCCGCACGATCAACTCCTCGACCACTCGCCACACCGCCTCGGCGCCCGCACCGCGCGGGGTCGGCAACTCTTCGGTGCGCACCAGGTCCCCGCCGCGGTCGACCAGACCCGCGGAGATCTTGGTGCCGCCGATGTCGAGGGCCAGCGTGAGGTCACTCATGTGCGCCCAATCCTGCCCGGCCGCGCCGCCGCAGCCGACCACGACACGGTTCGAACACTGTTCGGCAACCGTTCACACACCCCTCGACCTGCCCGGGATGCCGACCGGCCATCGGCGTGCAACAGTGGAAACACTGTGAGCGAGCACCTTCATCTCCCTGGCGCGTCCACCCGAAGGACACCATGGCGGGACCCGCTGTCGATCGGCTGGCAAGCCCACCGCCGGCTGTTGCTGCTGCGCCTGCACTGGCACGATTCCGCGGCCCGCCGCCGCAACACGGCACGGACCACCTCGTTGCGGATTCGAATCAGCGGTCACCAGCACTAGCGGCGCCGGCCAGCCGCTGGCCCATCTGCTGGGCGGCGGCGATCACCTCCGGCGGCTCGAGGATCTCGAAGTCGCGGCCGATCGACGCCAGCCAGAGGACCATCCGTTCCGGTTCGTCGCCGCCGGTCGTCACCAGGCAGGATTCCGGCCCCTCGGGCTCGATGGTCGCCGAGCTGGGCGAAAAGTGTTGCGCGACAACGTCGTGGGGGCAGCGATACCGAACGCGGGCCACGTAACGGTACGGCGAGCTGCTGATCGCGCGGCCGACGAAGGCGGCGGCGTCCGGCGCCTCGCGCGCCACGAAGGTGGTGCCCAGCGCGCTGAGGTCCGACATCCGATCGAGCCGCAGGCTGCGCCAGTCGGCGCGGTCGCGGTCGTAGGCCAGCAGATACCACCGTCGCCCGGTGGTCACCAGCTGATAGGGCTCCACGCGCCGCTGGGTCACCGCGCCGCGCAACGCCGTGTACCGCAGGCTGACGTGTTCCCGGTCCCGGCAGGCCCGCGCCAGCGTCATCAGCACCTTGGGCTCCACCGCCGCCTCGCTACGGGAACTCAGCGTCACGGTCGCCTCGTGGACCGCCGACACCTGGGAGCGCAGCCGCGCCGGCATCACCTGGTCGAGCTTCGACAGGGCACGCAGCGCGGATTCGCCGATCCCGGCCACGCTTCCCCCGGCGGCCAGCCCCAGGCACACCGCCACGGCGACGGCCTCGTCCCCGTCGAGCAGCAACGGCGGCAGCGCGGCGCCGGCGCCGAGTTGATAACCACCGCCCTGGCCGGGGCTCGCGTGCACCGGATATCCGAGCTCCCGCAGGCGGTCGATGTCGCGACGCACGCTGCGTCCGGTCACGCCGAGGCGCTCGGCGAGTTCACGCCCGGTCCACACCCGTCGGGATTGCAGCAGACCGAGCAGCCGCAGCACGCGGCTGGTCGTTTCGGACACTCTGCAAGTGTCGCGCACATTGCGGACACCAACAGTCCTAAATTGTTGGAAGGCTGTGCTCATGACACCGCCCACCTTGGTGAACTCGCTGGTCGACCAACTCGAGTGGCACTGGACGCAGCAACTGCGGCCCCGGCTGGCCGGCCTGACCGACGACGAGTACCGCTGGGCCCCGGTACCGGACTGCTGGACAGTGCATCCCGACGGCTCCATCGACTTCACCTATCCCCCGCCCGACCCGCCCCCGTTCACGACGATCGCCTGGCGACTGGCCCACGTCATCGTCGGGGTCCTGGCCGTGCGCAACCATGCGCACTTCGACGGCCCGCCCGCCGACTACCAGAGCTGGAGCTACGCCCCCGATGCCGAGACCGCGCTGGACCAACTCGACGACGCCTACCGCAACTGGATCACGGGCGTGCGCAGCCTGACCCCGGCCGACCTCGAGCGCGCCGTCGGCCCCGCGGAGGGGCCGTGGCGCGACCGCCCCATGATCGACCTCGTCCTGCACATCCACCGCGAGGTGATCCACCACGGCGCCGAAGTGTCCCTGTTACGAGATCTCTACGCACACAACAAGAAAGAGAGCTGACATGCCCGCCATGCCGCCCCCCGTCGTCGACGAACGCGCCGGCCTCAAGGAGTACCTCCGCGCGCAGCAACAGGCCTTCCACGCCGTCGCTTTCGGCCTGACCGACGAGCAGGCCCGCGCCACGCCGACAGTCAGCGCCCTGTCGATCGGCGGGCTCATCAAACACGTCACGAATTGCCAGCGCAGCTGGCTGCGGCGCGCCGCGGCCGCCCCCGGGATGCGCGACGACGACCGGCGCCCCATGACCGACCAGGCCGCCGACTACGCCGACGAGTTCGTCATGACCGAGACCGAGACGCTTGCGCAGCTCCTGGCCCGGTTCGCCGACGGCAACGCCGAGGCGCTGGCCCTGGTCGACACCGTGGATCTGGGCGCCGCGGTACCGGTCCCCAAGGGGGTGCCGTGGTTCCCGAAGGACCTCGAAGCCTGGTCGGTGCGTTGGGTGCTGTTCCACCTGATCGAGGAGCTGGCCCGGCACGCCGGGCACGCCGACATCATCCGCGAGGCGCTCGACGGCGCCACCCTCTACGAGCTGATCGCCGCACACGAGGGCTGGGAACCCACGCCGTGGCTGACACCGTGGGCGAAGGGGTGATCGCGGCGCCGCCGGCACGCTGATTGGGAGCGCGAACGCGGAGTTTGGCACACTACAACAATGAGTTCGACCAATCATCATCGGGAGGTCGTCAAGCTCGACCGCGTCCCGCTGCCGTTCGAGGCGGCCCGGGTCGGCACCACGGGCTGGCAGCTCACTCGCACCGCCGCGCGCGTGGCCAAGCGGCTGCCCGGGCGTGGGAGCCTGCAGACCAAGGTCATCAAGGAAATCCCCCAGGCCTTCGCCGACCTCGGACCGACCTACGTGAAGTTCGGTCAGATCATCGCCTCCAGTCCCGGCGCTTTCGGGGAACCGCTGTCGCGGGAGTTCCGCACCTTGCTGGACTCCGTCCCGCCGGCGGACCCCGAGCAAGTGCAGAAACTGTTCCGGGAGGAACTCGGCGACGAGCCGCGCAAGCTGTTCAAGCACTTCGAGGAGCGGCCGTTCGCCTCGGCGTCCATCGCCCAGGTGCACTTCGCGACCCTGCACAGCGGTGAGGATGTGGTGGTCAAGATCCAACGCCCGGGCATCCGCCGCCGGGTGGCCGCCGACCTGCAGATCCTCAAGCGCTTCGCCCAGGTCGTCGAGTTCGCCAAGATGGGCCGGCGGCTGTCCGCGCAGGACGTCGTCGCCGACTTCTCCGACAATCTCGCCGAGGAGCTCGACTTCCGCATCGAGGCCCAGTCCATGGAGGCCTGGGTCAGCCACCTGCACTCCTCCCCGCTGGGCAAGAACATCAAGGTGCCCGACGTGCACTGGGACTTCACCACCCAGCGCGTGTTGACGATGGAGCGGGTGCACGGCGTCCGCATCGACGACGTAGCGGCGATTCGCAAGCAGAACTTCGACGGCACCGAACTGGTCAAGGCGCTGCTGTTCTCGACCTTCGAGGGCGGCCTGCGGCACGGCCTGTTCCACGGCGACCTGCACGCGGGCAACCTGCTGGTCGACGACCAGGGCCGGATCGTATTCCTGGACTTCGGCATCATGGGCCGGATCGACCCGCGCACCCGCTGGCTGCTGCGCGAGCTGATCTACGCGCTGTTGGTCAAGAAGGACCACGCCGCGGCGGGCAAGATCGTGGTGCTGCTCGGCGCCGTCGGCACGGTCAAGCCCGAAGCCCAGGCCGCCAAGGACCTGGAGGCCTTCGCCCAACCACTGAGCATGAAGACCCTCGGCGACATGTCCTACGCCGAGATCGGCAAGCAGCTGTCCGCGCTGGCCGACGCCTACGACGTCAAGCTGCCCCGCGAACTGGTGCTGATCGGCAAGCAGTTCCTCTACGTAGAGCGCTACATGAAGTTGTTGGCACCGCGCTGGCAGATGATGAGCGACCCGCAGTTCTCCGGGTACTTCGCCAACTTCATGGTCGAGGTCAGCCGCGACCACCGCGAGGACCTGGACTCCACCGACAAGGAGATCGAGGTCTAGTGCAGCCGGACACCGTGCGGTGCGGGACGGCCCGCTCCGGCGACCTGGACATCTATTACGAGGACATGGGCGACCCGGCCGACCCCGCGGTGCTGCTGATCATGGGCCTGGGCGCGCAACTTCTGTTGTGGCCCAACGACTTCTGCCGCCGACTCGTCGACCGCGGACTGCGGGTGATCCGATTCGACAACCGCGACGTCGGGTTGTCGAGCAAGCTGCACGGGCTGCGGGTCGAGGGTTCGCAGTATCCGAACATGGTCCGCTCGGTGCTGGGCCGCCCCAGCCCGGCGGTCTACACCCTGGAGGACATGGCCGACGACGCCGCCGCGGTGCTCGACCACCTCGACATCGAGCGCGCCCACATCGTCGGCGCGTCGATGGGCGGGATGATCGCTCAGGTGGTCGCGGCCCGCCACGCCGAGCGAACCCGGTCCCTGGGCGTCATCTTCTCCAGCAACAACCAGGCCGCGTTGCCACCACCGGACCCGCGCGCACTGTTCGCGGTCATCAAGGGCCCGCCGGTCGACGCCCCACGCGAGGTCATCCTCGACAACGCGGTGCGGGTCAGCCGGGTGATCGGCAGCCCCGCCTACCGTGCGCCGGAGGCCAAGATCCGCGCCGACGCCGCGGCCGGCTATGACCGCAGTTACTACCCGGTCGGGGTGGCGCGGCAGTTCGGCGCGATCACCGGCAGCGGCAGCCTGCGCCACTACGACCATCGGATCAGTGCCCCCACGGTGGTGATCCACGGTCTCGCCGACCGGCTGATGCGCCCCGCCGGCGGCCGCGCCGTCGCCAACAACATCGCCGGGGCCCGCCTGGTGCTGTTCCCCGGCATGGGCCACGATCTGCCCGAGCCGCTGTGGGGCCCCATCGTCGACCAGCTTGACCTCACGTTTTCCTCCGCCACCCGCTGATCGGACCGGCGCCGTCGACATGACGGGTGTGTGACGTACCCCGTTGCCGCATTGCCCTGCGGGCTGCCCGCCCCAAGCATGTGAGGAGCCAACAGGGGGGCGATTGCAATGGTTCCGGGGGGGATCTTTGCGCTTGCCTGCCTGCCATGACGAGGGAAGGCCCCCGGCTATGCCCAAGGCGCTCGAGCCGCACTTCGATGACGTCCAAGCCCACTACGACCTGTCCGACGAGTTCTTCCAGCTCTTTCTCGACCCGTCGCGGACCTACAGCTGCGCGTATTTCGAACGCGAGGACATGACCCTCGAGGAGGCGCAGCTCGCCAAGATCGACCTGGCGCTGGGGAAGTTGGGCCTCGAACCCGGGATGACGCTGCTCGACGTGGGTTGTGGCTGGGGTTCGACGATGATGCGCGCGGTGCAGCGCCATGACGTCAACGTGGTCGGCCTGACGCTGAGCCGCAATCAGCGCGATTACGTCGCCGAGCGGCTCGCCGCCGACCCGAGTCCGCGTTCCAAGCAGGTCCTGCTGCAGGGGTGGGAGCAGTTCCACGAGCCCGTCGACCGGGTGGTGTCCATCGGGGCGTTCGAGCACTTCGGCCCCGACCGCTATGACGCCTTCTTCCAGCAGATGTACAAGGCGCTGCCGTCGGGCGGCGTGCTGCTGCTGCACACCATCACCGCGACGACCGCCAAGGATGCGGCGGCCAACGGGGTACCGCTGACCTTCGAGTTGGCCCGGTTCGTCAAGTTCATCCTGACCGAGATTTTCCCGGGCGGGCGCCTGCCGTCCACCCAGCTGGTGACCGACCACGCGGTGGCCGGAGGTTTCGATGTTCAGCGGGTGCAGTCGTTGCGGCCGCATTACGCCCGTACTCTGGATCTGTGGGCGCAAGCACTGGAGGCACATCGCGACGAGGCGGTCACACTCCAGTCGGAAGAGGTCTACGACCGTTATATGAGGTACTTGACGGGGTGCGCCAAGTTGTTCCGCAACCGCACGACCGACGTCTGCCAGTTCACCCTCAAGAAAATTTAGTGCCCGAGTTTTCGGGAGCGCCGCCGCGCGGCGGGTCCCGAATGGGCTAGCGTTTTGTCAATCACTAGCGGGTGGGAGTCTGCACCGATGAGCAATCTGAAGCCGAAGTACGAAGAACTCCAGTCCATTTACGATATTTCGAACGAATTCTACGAACTGTTCCTCGGCCCCACCATGGGTTATACCTGCGGTTATTTCGAACGCGAGGATATGACCGGCGACGAAGCGCAATTGGCGAAGTTCGACCTTGCCCTGGGCAAGCTGGGCTTGGAGCCGGGCATGACGCTGCTCGACATCGGGTGCGGGTGGGGTGCCTGCATGCAGCGTGCCGTCGAGAAGTACGACGTCAACGTGATCGGTTTGACGCTGTCCGCCGAGCAGCGCAAGTACGCCATCGACAAGCTGGCGAAGGTGCCGACCGAGCGCAACATCGAGGTGCGGCTGCAGGGCTGGGAAGAGTTCGAGGACAAGGTCGACCGGATCGTCTCGATCGGCGCGTTCGAGCACTTCGGCTTCGAACGCTATGACGATTTCTTCGCGACCACCTTCGACGCGCTCCCCGACGACGGCGTGATGCTGCTGCATTGCATCACCGGTTTCGACATGCGCAGGGCCAAGGAGCTGGGCCTGCCGATGACCTTCGAGCTGGCCCGGTTCGCGAAGTTCATCATGACCGAGATCTTCCCCGGCGGTCGGCTGCCCTCGGTGGAGAAGGTCCAGGAGCACGCCCTGCCCGCCGGGTTCAAGCTCACGCAGTTGCAGGAGATCGGCCCGCACTATGTGCGCACCCTGCAGATCTGGGCGGAGCAGCTCGAGGCGCACCGCGAAGAGGCGATCCGGATCCAGTCCCAAGAGGTCTACGACCGCTACGACAAGTACCTCAATGGCTGCGTGAACCTGTTCCGGGTCGGCCACACCAGCGTGCACCAGTTCACCTTGCAGAAGTGATCGGCGGTAGCTGAGCCCTCAACCGGCAAACACCGGCCGCAAAGTCAGTGCGGGCCAGCAAATTTGGCGAGAATGCGGCGAAGCACGGATGGGCCCCGGAAGCGGGGGCAGCCGCCGTCGGCACACAGCGCGCAGTCCGTGCCGGCGCGATGATGTTCGTGCGCCGATCGCGGGTGCCCACACCGGCACAACGCGTCGGATGCTGCTGCAGAGTCTGACAAGACGTCCCCCTTGAGGCTGTGCAGCAGAGTCTACGACGGCGGTGACGGGCGCCGGCCCAAATCAGATCAGCGGCACGTCGATGATCGGGCGCTGCAACTGCGCGCCCGGCCCGTCGAAGTGCCACCACTCACCGGCGTAGACGGCAAACCCGCCGGCGGCCATCGCCTCCCGCAGCCGCGCGCGGTTGGCCTGCGCGGCCCAGCTCACCCCGTCGGTGGCGAAAGCCGTTGCCCGGGATGAGAACTCATCGAAATCGGTACCCATGTCGAGCAGTCTTACGGTGTCGTCGGACAACGTGACGTCCACCGAGCGACCGGCGGTGTGACTGCGGGCGAAGTTGCCGGGACGTGCCACCCAGCTGGGATCGGGCACCGCCTCGAACATCCGAACCTGCACCGCGTGCGGCCGGTAGCAGTCCCAGAACACCAACCGGTTGCCGTGCGCGCGAAGACTTTCCGCCGCGGCCGCCAGCCCCGGGGCCAACGACTCGTGCACCAGGCAGCGGGCGCCGACGGGATACATTCGCACGCCCAGGAAGTTGTCGGGGGTGGCGTAGCGCAGATCGATGAGGGCATCGGGCACCACGTCGCGCACGTCGACGAGCCCGTCCTGCCCCGCCGACCCGACCGGATCGGCCGTCGCGGTTGTCGGGGTTGCCGTCATCAGCAGTGCTCCCACCACGAGGGCATACCGGATGCGGGCCATCGTGCGACGTGCGCGCATCCGGTACACCTCGAACGTGTTACGCCTCGGCGAAGTTGCGGGTGATGCTCGGGTCGACGGGGATGCCCGGGCCCGTGGTCGTCGAGACGACGATCTTCTTCAGGTAGCGGCCCTTCGACGAGGACGGCTTGGCCCGCAGGATCTCCTCGAGCGCGGCGCCGTAGTTCTCGACCAGCTTGGTCTCGTCGAACGAGGCCTTGCCGATGACGAAGTGCAGGTTGGCCTGCTTGTCGACGCGGAAGTTGATCTTGCCGCCCTTGATGTCGGACACGGCCTTGGCGACATCCGGGGTCACGGTGCCGGTCTTGGGGTTCGGCATCAGGCCGCGGGGACCCAGCACGCGGGCGATCCGGCCCACCTTGGCCATCTGATCGGGCGTCGCGATCGCGGCGTCGAAATCGAGCCAGCCGCCCTGGATCTTCTCGATCAGGTCCTCGCTGCCCACGGCATCGGCGCCGGCGGCCAGTGCGGCCTCGGCCTTCTCGCCGACCGCGAACACCACGACGCGGGCGGTCTTGCCGGTGCCATTGGGCAGGTTGACGGTGCCGCGCACCATCTGATCGGCCTTACGGGGGTCGACGCCGAGCCGGATCGCGACCTCGACGGTGGCGTCCTGCTTCTTCGACGATGTCTCCTTGGCCAGCTTGGCGGCCTCGAGCGGGGTGTAGAGCTTGTCGCGGTCCACCTTCTCGGCGGCTTCGCGGTAGGCCTTGCTGTTCTTGCTCATTGGTATCCAATCAATCTCGTTGGTTGTGGTTGTTCGGGCCGATGCCAGCCCTCCCACGGGGGTACGACTACTCGACTGCAGCCTGGTCGATCCGCAAGCTACTCGACTGTGATGCCCATCGACCGGGCGGTCCCGGCGATGATCTTGGCCGCGGCGTCGATGTCGTTGGCGTTGAGGTCGTCCTTCTTGGTCTCGGCGATCTCGCGGACCTGGTCCCAGCTGACCTTGGCGACCTTGTCGGTGTGCGGCGAACCGGAACCCTTCTGCACGCCGGCGGCCTTGAGCAGCAGCTTGGCGGCGGGCGGGGTCTTCAGGATGAAGGTGAAGCTGCGGTCCTCGTAGACACTGATCTCCACGGGGACGACGTTGCCGCGCTGCGACTCCGTAGCGGCGTTGTACGCCTTGCAGAACTCCATGATGTTGACGCCGTGCTGGCCGAGCGCGGGACCGACCGGCGGGGCGGGGTTGGCCTGCCCGGCCTGGATCTGCAACTTGATCAGCCCGACGACCTTTTTCTTCGGGGCCATGGGTGTGGTGTTTCCTTTCTTGGGTGTGATCTCGGCGCGCTCGCCCGCGCGCACTGCCGGTTCTTACGCGCCGAAATCGCTAAATCTTGGCGACCTGACCGAAGGTCAGTTCGACGGGTGTTTCGCGGCCGAAGATGGACACCAGCACCTTGAGCTTCTGCTGCTCGGCGTTGACCTCGCTGATGGAGGCCGGCAGCGTGGCAAACGGGCCGTCCATGACGGTGACCGACTCGCCGACTTCGTAGTCGACCAGGATCTCGGGCCGCTCCAGGGTGGCCTCGGTGGTCGCGCCGGTGGTCGCGGCCGCCGAAGACTTGGCGGCCTTCTTGGCGGCGCCCTGGGGCAGCAGGAACTTCACCACGTCGTCCAGCGACAGCGCCGTCGGCCGGGAGGTGGCGCCGACGAATCCGGTCACGCCGGGGGTGTTGCGCACCGCGGACCAGGAGTCGTCGGTGAGTTCCATCCGCACCAGGATGTAACCGGGCAACACCTTGCGGTTGACCTGCTTGCGCTGGCCGTTCTTGATCTCGGTGACTTCCTCGGTGGGCACCTCGACCTGGAAGATGTAGTCCCCGACGTCGAGGTTCTGCACGCGGGTCTCGAGGTTGGCCTTGACCTTGTTCTCGTAGCCGGCGTAGGAGTGGATGACGTACCAGTCGCCCGGCTTGAGGCGCAGCTCCTTCTTGAGCGCGACGGCCGGGTCTTCTTCGGGCTCTTCCGCTACGTCGTCCGCCGGAGCCGCATCCGTTGACGTCGAGTCCGTCGGCGCCTCGGAGACGGTCTCGTCGATGATGACGTCTCCGTTGTCGCCCGACTCACTCGCGGGCGTGTCGCCCTCGAAGCTAGTCACGGTTGTCAGTCCTTCCTCACGTAAAAATCATCTGGTTTCTAGGCGAACACCAGCGTTACCAGTTCGGTCAACCCGATGTCTGCCAACGAGATCATCGCCACCATGAACGCCAGGAAGAGCAACACCACCGTGGTGTAGGTCACCATCTGCTTGCGGTTCGGCCAGATGACCTTGCGCAGCTCGTTGACGACCTCGCTCAGGTACGTCCAGACGAATCTGAACGGGGCCAGAATGCCACCGCCGGACGCGGCCTTGGCCTTCTTGGCCTTGCTCACCTTGGCGGTCTTCGCGGAATCCTCGGCGTCGTCGCCGGCCTCGGCATCCGCCTCGGCCTCGGTCTTGCTCAGTGCACGCTGCCGGGACCGCTTACCGGTCGGACGCGCCGGGGTGACGACCGCTGTCTGACCGACCCGCTTGGCTTCGGCCCCGTTGTCCTCGGTGCCGTCGCCCGTGGCGTCGGCACTGTCGCGCTCGTCGCTCACCGCACGCTCCTTAGCTTCACCCGTGGCCCGTCGGGCCCGTTAGTTCGCATCTTCCAGTGTCCACATTGCCAGTATTCAATTGAGCAGGGGCGACAGGACTTGAACCTGCAACCTGCGGTTTTGGAGACCGCTGCTCTGCCAGTTGAGCTACGCCCCTTCGAGTCCCTGCGGCACTCCTCACCTTCCCACGCTAGTTGGTCCCGGTTCGTCGTGTCCGCAAGTGCCCCACATAACTCGCGCGCTCTCCGGCGGTAATCGCAAACCGCCGGACAAGCGCGCTTGTTCTGGGAGAACCCCGAGGTACGAGTGTACATCGGGGAAACTCTGATCCACTAATCTCCCCCGGACCGCCGGCCTAATCGGCGACCCGGGTGACCTGACCGGTCGCCACGTCGAACTTGACCTTGGCCGATTCGTCACCCTGCTGGCCCATCAGCGTGGTGAACGCCTCCAGCACCACTTCACCGTGCTGATTGGTCAGCGTGTTGCGGGTGACCACGATGTCGGCGCCGAAGCGCTCGTCCACCGATTGCACGGTCATCACGGGATACAGATGGTCACCGACCTTGATCGGCTGGTGATACACGAACTGCTGATCCACCTGGACGATCTGCATGGTCTCCATGCCGACGTCGACCTTGCGGAAGAAGTCCTGCTGCACGATCAGGGCGACCGTGGAAACGAAGGTCAGGGGGGCCAGCAGCGTGTCGTAGCCGAGTTCGGCCGCGGCCGCCTCGTCGTAGAACGCGGGGTCGTCGTTCTTGACCGCCTTGGCGTACTCGCGCACCTTCTCTCGGCCCACCACGAAGTAGTCGTCGTACTTGTGGACCATGCCCCGGATGTCCGTCTTGAGCGCCATCGCTATCGATCCCCCGCTAGGCGAGTTTCGCCGTGGCGATCGCGCGGCCGAAGATCTTCTTGCCGCCCGTGGTGGCGTTGATGGCGATCGTCACCGACTTGCTCTCGGCGTCCACCGACTTCACCCGGCCATTGAAGACGATCTCGGCGCCCTTGGCGTCATTGGGCACCGGCACGACGGCCGTGAAACGCACGTTGTACTCGGTCACCGCGCCCGGATCGCCGACCCAGGAGGTCACGTAGCCGCCGCCGAGACCCATGGTGAGCATCCCGTGGGCGATGGCGGTGTCCAAACCCACCAGCTTGGCGGTCTCGTCGTCCCAGTGGATGGGGTTGAGGTCGCCGGAGACGCCCGCGTAGTTGACCAGGTCCTGCCTGGTCAGCGGGATGATCTTCTCCGGTAGCGTGTCGCCGACCTGGACCGAGCTGAACTCACGCAGAGCCATCGTTGAAGCCACTTTCTCCGTTTTCCTCGCTACGCCCCGCAAGCGTGGTGTAGGTCTCCTGCACTAACTTGCCGGCCTCGTTGGTGATGAGCACCTTGGTGACGATGATGTCCGTGCCGTGCGCCTGCCGGACGGAATCCACGTAGACGTCGCAGTACAGCTTGTCGCCGACCGCGATGGGCGCCAGGAACTTCAGCTCCTGGTCGACCTGGACGATCTTGGCGTCGGTGATGCCGATGTCGGCGTGATCGAAGAAGGCTCGCTGGCCCCGGTAACCGAAGACCGAGATGAACGTCAGCGGAGCCGGCAACCCCTGGTAGCCGAGTTCGGCCGCCGCATCCTCGTCGAAGAATGCGGGAAAGTCGTTCTTCACCGCGGTCGCGTACTCGCGAACCTTTTCCCGCTCCACCACGTAATGGTCGGGGTAGCGGTAATGCATCCCGACGATGTCTGGGGATAGTGCCACGGGCTAGAACCTACCTAGTAGATCTCGGAAACCGGTTGCGGCCTGCGCCGATGGAACGCGTCAGCGCGACTCACGGTGCGGCTGGTGCTTGCCGCAGTTGGGGCAGAACTTCTTCAGCTCGAGCCGGTCCGGATCGTTGCGGCGATTCTTCTTGGTGATGTAGTTGCGGTGCTTGCACACGTCGCAGGCCAAAGTGATCTTCGGCCGGACGTCGGTACTGGAGGCCACTTCGGCTGCTCTCCTCTGTCAGGTTCATGCTTGTCTTGTAGCGGTGGGGGGACTCGATCCCCCGACCTCACGATTATGAGTCGTGCGCTCTAACCAGCTGAGCTACACCGCCCCGATCGACGCGGTCGGCGCACCGTCCGGCGTCCACCGAGCCCCCTAACGGAATCGAACCGTTGACCTTTTCCTTACCATGGAAACGCTCTGCCGACTGAGCTAAGGGGGCCTACCTGCTTGGCGCCGCGCGCTCCGTCGCGATGATGGAGGGCGGGCCTTAAAGAGGGTACAGTCTGCACCTTTCGTACGCCAAACCGCTGGTCATTCGGGGTGTTTGAGGCCGAAATCGCCCGAACCGGCCCGCGCCGCCCTCAGCCCAACAACCAGTCGTTCGGGTTGAACAGCTCGCAGTGCACCCGCTGCTCGGGCACCCCGAGGGCGGTCAGCTGCGCCCGCACGGCCTGGACGAAGCCGTTGTTGCCGCACAGATACACCTCGGCGTCGGCCGCCGGCGCGGCCGACAGGCCACCGAGGTCCATCAGGCCCGCGTGCACGCCGGGGCGATCGCCGGTCAGCCCG
Organism: Mycolicibacterium sp. MU0050; assembly: GCF_963378085.1. Classification (GTDB taxonomy): domain Bacteria; phylum Actinomycetota; class Actinomycetes; order Mycobacteriales; family Mycobacteriaceae; genus Mycobacterium; species Mycobacterium wendilense. The sequence goes on from NZ_OY726395.1 coordinate 3,886,959, forward strand.
TCCTCGTACCAGATGTCGAGACTGGCGTTGGGCAGCAGATCGACCAGTTCGGCCTGCCGCTCGCGCAACGGGTGCTGCTGGTCACCGCGGTCGGCGTGCAGCACCTGCACCGCGGTCTCGGGCTGCCGGGCGGCGAAGTACTCCAGCATGCCGATCATCGGGGTGATCCCGATGCCCGCCGAGATCAGCACCACGGGAGTCGCGGCGGACCCCGGCGCGGGCAGGTCCCCGAACGGCACGGTGACGTCGACCAGGTCGCCCACGCAGATGTTGTCGCGAATCCAGTTGGACACCTCGCCGGCGGGGGCGCCGTCGACGCCCTCGACCGGCTTGACCGCGAAGGTCAGCTCGCCGTTGCCGGGCACGTTGATGAGGCTGTACTGGCGCAGCTGTCGGGCGCCGTCGGACATCGTCACCCCCACCGACACGTACTGACCGGGCACGAATTCGCCGATCGGCCCGGCCACCGGCAGCACCGTGATCAGCACCGCGCCCGACGGGTCGGCCACCCGCGAGACCACCTTGGCGCGCCGGTAGACGTCACCGGCGGCCACGCCGGCCTCGGCGTACAGGTCGCGCTCCATGGCGATCAGGGTGTCGGCCATCATCCAATACACCCGGTCCCAGGCCGCGGCGACATCCGCGGTCACGGTGTCGGCACCGAGCACCGCGACGATCGCGGCGAACAGGTGCTGGTGCACGATCGGGTACTGCTCGGCGGTCACTCCCAGCGACGCGTGCTTGTGCCCGATCCGGGACAGCAGTTCGGCGGGGTGCGGCAACTCCGGGTCCACCAGATGGGTGGCGAACGTTGCGATCGAAGCCGCGAGCGCACGCTGCTGGGCGCCGCTGACCTGATTTCCGCGGTTGAACAGGTTGCGCAGCAACTCGGGATGGGCCTCGAACAGCATCGCGTAGAACTGCCCGGTGATCTCGTCGATGTGAGCTCCGATCAGCGGCAGCGTGGCCTTGACGAGCTCCGCGTGGTGCGGTTCGAGTTCGTCGTGGACGACCGGTGATTCGGGGGTGGTGACGGTCATCGTGGGTTCCCTTCTCCAGTGAGTTGCAGAACGACCGGAAGACTCTTGCTCCCGGCGAGGTCGGTGACGGTGTAGCGGTCGAGTTCGCGGTAGAAGGCCTCTTTGGCCTCGGCCAGCGCGCGGCGCAGGCGGCAGGCGGCGATCAGCGGACACGGGTTGTTCCCGCCGCATTCGATGACCTCGCGGTCGCCCTCGAGTTGGCGCACCAGCCAGCCGACCGACGCGGTGCGGCCGGCCTCGGTGAGCTCCAGCCCGCCGACCCGGCCGCGACGGGCGTGCACCATGCCCAGCTCGGAAAGTCGCGAGACGGCCTTGGCGACGTGATGCTCGGAGGCCGCCGCGCCGCTGGCGATCGTCCGGGTGGTGACGCGGCGCTGTTCGGACTCCCCGGCGGCCAGCAGCATCATGGCCCGCAATCCCAGGTCGGTGAACCGTGTCAGCTGCATGAGGCCGACGCTATTTTATTGCGCATCCGAGATGCGACTTTTGTCGGTGTGCCGTTAAACACCATTTGAACTGCGGTTTTTTGACCTGCAATGATGGTCACATGGCTACTCCCGCGGCTTCCGATTCCCAGAGCAGGCTCTACTTCCGGCAACTCCTGTCCGGGCGCGACTTCGCCGCCGGCGACATGATCGCCGACCAGATGCGCAACTTCGCCTATCTGATCGGTGACCGACAGACCGGCGACTGCGTTGTCGTCGACCCGGCGTACGCCGCGGGCGACCTGGTCGACATCCTCGAGGGCGACGGCATGCACCTGTCGGGGGTGCTGGTCACCCACCACCATCCCGACCACGTGGGGGGCACCATGATGGGCTTCACCCTGGCCGGCCTCGCCGAGCTGATGGAACGCCAGAGCGTGCCCATCCACGTCAACACCCATGAGGCGCAATGGGTTTCGCGCACCACCGAGATCCCGATGTCCGAGCTGACCGCCCACGAGCACGGCGACAAGGTGGCCGTCGGCGACGTCGAGATCGAGCTGCTGCACACCCCCGGCCACACCCCGGGCAGCCAGTGCTTCCTGGTGGACGGCCGACTGGTCGCCGGCGACACCCTGTTCCTCGAGGGCTGCGGCCGCACCGATTTCCCCGGCGGCGACGTCAACGAGATGTTCCGCAGCCTGCAGCAGCTGGCGGCGCTGTCCGGCGACCCGACGGTGTTCCCCGGGCACTGGTATTCGGCCGAGCCCAGCGCGCCCCTCGAAGAGGTCAAGCGGACCAACTACGTCTATCGCGCGTCGAACCTGGACCAATGGCGGATGCTGATGGGCGGCTGAGCAATCAGCGCGGGCGACACAACCTCTTGACGTTTCGTAACAACGTTACGTAACGTCGCGGACACCACCCGCCCCAGCCCCTGAGGAGCACCATGAGCGACCCGGTCACCTATCGCCATGACGACTCGATCGCCGTGATCACCCTCGACGACGGCAAGGCCAACGTGCTCGGCCCGCGCATGCAGGAGGCCATCGGCGCGGCGCTGGACCGCGCCGAGAGCGACGGGGTCGGCGCGATCGTGCTCGCCGGCAACCAGAAGGTGCTCAGCGGCGGCTTCGACCTCAAGGTGTTCCAGTCCGGCGACGCGGACGCGGCGCTGGCCATGCTCCAGGGCGGGTTCGAACTGACGCACCGACTGCTGTCGTTCCCCAAGCCGGTGGTGATCGCCTGCACCGGGCACGCCATCGCCATGGGCGCGTTCCTGTTGTGCAGCGGCGATCATCGAATCGCGGCCCCCGGCTACAACATTCAGGCCAACGAGGTCGCCATCGGCATGGTGCTGCCGTACGCCGCGCTCGAGGTGATGAAGCTGCGCCTGACCCCGTCGGCCCGCCAGCAGGCGACGGGGCTGGCGAAGGTGTACTTCGGCGAGGCCGCCCAGGCCGCGGGCTGGATCGACGAGATCGCCCTGCCCGAGGCGGTACTCGAGCGGGCCGAGGAGTCCGCACGCGAGTTCGCCAACCTGAACCAGCGCGCCCACCTCGAGTCGAAGCTGCGCGCACGGGCCGACGCGCTGGCCGGGATCCGGGCCGGCATCGAGAACATGGCGGCCGAACTCGGCCTGACCTGAGGCCGGGCGTGGCCAGACCCAAGCAGCGCACCCCGGAGCTGCGGGACAGGGTGCTCTCGACCGCGGTCGAAGTGCTGGGCCAGGAAGGTTTCTCGGGCTTCACGACGCGCCGGGTCGCGCAGCGCGCGGGCACCTCGCTGCCGGCGGTCTACGAATTGTTCACCGACAAGGCCGGATTGGTGCGCGCGGTGTATCTCGAAGGCTTCCGGCGGCTGGCGCTTGCGCTGCTCGCGGTGCCCGAAACCGAGGCACCGCTGGCCGACCTGGAGCAGCTGATCGCGGCCTTCCGTCGGTTCTGCCTCGACTACCCCGCCCTGGCGCGGGTGATGTTCTCCCGCCCGTTCGAGGACGTCGATGCCTCCCCGGGCGACGTGCGCCCCGACGCCCCGACGGTGCGAGAGATCCTGCTGGCACGGATTCGGCGCTGCCTCGACGCCGGCGAACTGGCCGGCGACCCCGTCGACATCGCCCACGTATTGCTGGCTCTCGCACAGGGTTTGGCGGTCCAGGAGGGCGGCCACTGGCTCGGCCGCTCGGCGGCGTCGGTAGACCGGCGGTGGACGGCCGGCGTGCGGGCGGTGCTGCGCGGGTTCGCGGACTAGATGCCCAGCCGGCGGGCCAGATCCGGCCCGCCCACGGTCGCCACGAAATCCGGATCGCCGCACACCACCAGCTGGTCGCGGGCCCGGGAAAGACCGACGTAGAGCCGCTCGCGGGAGCGTTCGAACTTGGCCTGCTCGTTGACCACCAACACCACGGCCCGGCGTTCCAGGCCCTTGAATCCGAGCACATGGCCGTAGAACACCTGGTCGGCGTCCCAGAAACTGTCCCAGTACGCGTCGTGCCCCTCGGTCTGGCGGGCCACCTGTTCGGGGTGGCGGCTGCCGGTGGTCAGCAGCGCGACGTCCTCGGGACGCCAACCCGCGTCCAGCAGCAGGTCCACCTGATCGTCGCCGGCGGCCACGGCGTCGTCGGTGCCGCAGGCCACGAAGGTGACGGCCGGGCCCTCCCCGCCGAGGAAGCGCATCGGGTGGTCCACCAGCGGCTGGAATGCGGTGGCGATCTGCCGGGTGTTGCGCAGATTGTGGTCGAGGATCAGCGGCACCAGCGGAACCGGTGGCGCGCCGTGGCGGTCGAACACGCGTTGGCCCTCGTCGGTGAAGACGTAGATGCCGCCGGACTCGTCGTCGCGCAGCGAGGCCAGGATCGGGTCCCACCACGCGTCGGCGAAGTCCTGCGCCTCGTCGATCACCACGGAGTCGAACCGGTGGCCGGGTTCCAACGCGGCCGCCAACTCCGCCATCTGGTGCGGCAGGTCGTGCTCCCAGAACTTGACGGTCGCCTCGTTGCGCACGGACTCGTCGGGCCCCACCGGCGCACCCCAGGTCACGCCGAGCTCATGGAACTCGCCGACATAGGCCGGTTGTTGCCGCCGCGGCCACTTGGCCGTGATGCGCTGCAGGTAGCTGGCCAGGCCGTGGGAGTAACACACCAGCGCCACCCGTTGCCCGCGCTGCGCGAGCCGACGCGCCTGCTCGACGGCCAGAAACGTCTTGCCGCTGCCCGCTCCCCCGCGCACCTCCACCCGGGGCAACTGCCGGATGGCGTCCAGGATCACCGACTGGTGTTCGGTGAGGATGTCGGCCGCGTCCTCGTTCTCCAGCGCCCGCGCGACGACGTCGCGCTGCGGCAGCCCGCGCCCGCTGAGGACGACCTGCAGCGCCTCGATGCCGTCCGCGGCCAGCAGCGGCCGGTCCAGCTCCTGGTCGAGTAGCACCCGGGTGAGCCGAGTCGCGATGTCCGACAGATCATCGCGGTCGATGACCTTCCAGCGGGGACAGTCGGGCACCGCGAAATCGGCGGGGACCGCCGTATTGGGGAACACCACCACGTGATCCCACCGCAGCCGACGTTGCGTCCACTGCGGGTCGCTCTCGACGAAAGACCGCAGGGCATAACACGCTTCCCGGGCCTGGCGCACCGGTTCGATCTCGTGGTGCTTGCCGTCGCGGCGGCGCTGCAGCCAGCGTTGGCCGTCGTGGGTGACCTCCCCACCCTTGACCTCCAGGCAGACGATGCCGGCGCCCTCGATGGCGACGACGAAGTCGACCTCGTGGTCCTTGAGGTGGTCGGTGACCCGTTTGCCCGGAATCACCAGATCCGTCGGCCCCAACTGGGTCCGCAGCGCGTCCCACACGCGCCGCTCGGCCCCGTTGATCAGCCTTGGCACCTCACCCGGAGTAGTGACCACCCCGCGCCCCCCTTCACCATCGGCGTTCTGTTCGGCATGCTATCCGTCGACCCCGACAGTTGCGTTCTGCCTCGCCACCACGGACCATCGAGGTGATGGCGGTACCGATCGTCCCACCCACGGGTGGACTTGTCGCCGAGGAGGCGCCGTGAGCAACCTCGAGCTGGATCCCGTCGAAGTCGATTGCACGGCAGGGCCTTCCGAGCGCATCGAGATCCTCACGCCGCGCGATGTACCGCTGGGCGGCCCCCGCGCCATGCGGGTGCGCCGCACGCTGCCCCAGCGCCAACGGTCGATGGTGGGCGCCTGGTGCTTCGCGGACCACTACGGCCCGGAGGACATCCGGTCCCGGCCGGGCATGGATGTGGCGCCGCATCCGCACACCGGATTGGCAACGGTCAGTTGGTTGTTCAGCGGGGAGATCGAGCACCGCGACTCCGCCGGTGTGCACGCGATGGTGCACCCGGGTGAACTCAACCTCATGACGGCCGGCGCCGGCATCTGCCATTCCGAGGTGTCGACGTCGGCGACGAGCATCCTGCACGGTGTCCAGCTGTGGTTCGCGCTGCCGGCCGACACTCGCCACGGCGACCGCGGATTCGACCATTACGTACCGGAGCCGACGGCCGCCGGCGATGCGACGCTGCGGGTGTTCCTGGGATCGCTGGCCGGGTCGGCGTCGCCGGTGCGGACACCGACCCCGCTGCTGGGTGCCCAGATCGACCTGGCCGCCGGGGGCTCGGTGGGGCTGGACATCGATCCCGCCTTCGAGCACGCCGTGCTGCTCGACACGGGTGGCCTGACCGTTGCCGGAACCGCGGTGGCGCCGCACGAATTGGCCTACCAAGGCGTCGGGAAAACCTCGCTGACGCTGAACAACCCCGGGGCCGGCCGCGCTCGCGCCGTCCTGCTCGGCGGCCCGCCCTTCACCGAGGAACTGCTGATGTGGTGGAACTTCGTCGGGCGCACCCACGAGGAGATCGTCGAGTATCGCGAGCAATGGGAAGCCGGGGCCCAGCGGTTCGGGACCGTGCGCGGCTACCGGGGTGCGCGGGAACGGATTCCGGCTCCCCCGCTGCCGGCCACCCGCCTCAAACCACGTCAACCACCAACACGAAAGGTCCCCTGATGACTCTCACCGACAAGACCGGCGCGCCCGTCACCGTCACCAAGAAATCCGACCGCTTCACCGTCGGCGTGGACGGCGCCGAGGCGGGCTACGCCGAATACGTCGAACGAGACGGGCGGCGGGTGTTCTTCCACACCGTCGTCGACGACGAGTACCAGGGCCGCGGCCTGGCGACGTTGCTGATCGGCGAGGCGCTTTCGGCCACCCGCGACGAAGGCGTCCGCGTTGTCGCGGTCTGCAGCATGGTCGCGAGCTACGTCGACAAGCATCCGGAATTCGCCGACGTCACCGATGAGGCGACGCCGGAGTTCCGGGAGAGCCTGCCCGACTGAGCGGCTATGCGCCCACTCGGCTGAAGAAGGCCGCGCCGACGAGTCCGATGGCGATCGCCACCGCCGCCTGCCCGCTCATCACGGCCACCGCGACGCCGGTGACAACGGCGACGCCGATGAGGAACAAAAGCACCGCCATGAGTGCGCGGTGGCCGCTGATCGATCCACCCGCGGCGGGAGGCAGCGCCTTCTTGGACTGTCCCAACGGGCCGTCATCAAATCCGACCATTGCATTTCCCTTCACTTATGGCGTGGACCACAGTGTAGGACGTCGTGTGGGATAAAGCACACTGACACACGAAAACCGTTATGTAAGCACAGCTAAGCTATTTGCGCAGGTGAGGGCGCCGCAGGCCGCCGGCGCAGCCGCTCGGGCGGCCCGTGTCAGCTTGCGCGCAGGCGCGGCGCCCCGTCCGGATGCTCCGCCCGCCAGCGGCGCTCCACGCGGTTGACGCGCCGATGCTCCAGGGTGATCAACACCGTGCCCGCGGTGACGATGGCGCCGGCGATCAGCGCCAGCGTCAACGACAGCCCGGAGTTGCCGTAGGCCGACGCGGCCACCGTGCAAGCGATCAAGATGGTGCCGATCCCCAACAGGAGCAGTCCCGGCCACCACAGCGTGTCGATGAACGATTCGCCGGCCCGAGGCTGGGTGGTTCGAGCGTGATCGATGGGATCCCAATACGCGCCCTTCATTGCGGCTCCCTCCGTCGCAGAGATGCCACCAGGATACTCCTGCTGTGATGCGCATCACAGGCCCGCGCACGCCGCCCTCCAACTAGCCCAAACGTGAGTTTGGGCCGCTTTGTGCGAGAAGGTTTCGGCATTTTGTCGGTCTCGGCGCGCGCTCGGCGGGGTTGCGATCTTGCCACCCGCACAGCATCATCGCAGCCATGCGCCCCGCCGTCCGCCGCGCCGCGAGACCGCGGATCCGCGGCCCACTGTCCGCCGCCCTGTGCACGCTGACCGTGGCGGCGTGCACCGCGGCCCCCGCCACCCCGCCGGCCGAAGACTTTGCCTACCAACCGCTTTGGCCCTTCACCAGCCAGCAGGACGCCGACGGCGCCGCGGCCGGCCGGCACCGCGACGCCGGTGCCACCGCGCTCGCATTCACGCGAGACTTCCTGGGCTTCACCGACATTGACCGCATTGTGAACGTCACCGAGCGCGACGACGAGGCCTGGGTCGAGGTCGGGTATCGGCTTCCCGACGACCGGACGACGACGGCCGCCGAAGTCCACCTGGCCCGTTTCGGGTCCGGCCCCGACGCGCCCTGGGAAGTGGTCGGCACCCGCGACGGGGTTCTCACGCTGGAGTCGCCGCCCTACGGCAGCATCGCGGGGGACGTCATCGACGCCGGCGGCCGGATCAGCGGTGTCGACGAAAGCCTGCACCTGCAGGTGCGGCAGGTCGGCCGCGACGGCCCTCTCGGCGAGTATTGCTGCCTGCCGGCCGGCGGGGACAACCAACCGTGGTCGGCCCAGGTGACGCTCACCGAACCGGTGCAGCCGGGCACGCTGACCGTGGTGGTCTCGACGGGCGGGCACGTCGCCGAAGTGGAACGCTTCGCGGTCACCGGATTACGCGTGGGGTGAGTCACCCGGCTACCACCCCCACGAAGTACGCCGTGGCCGCGCCCGCAAGCAACAGGTAGAACGCGGGAAACGCGATGGTGTGGAGCACTCGTGCGCGGACGTGCACCACCACCGCGCCGATGAAGAACAGCACCAATCCGGCGCCCGCGGCGAGCCCGAGTCCCGGCACGGCGATCAGACCGACAGTCAGGCCCAGCGCCCCGGCCAGCTTCAGCGTCGCCAAATACGGCACCGCGGCACTGGAAACGCCGACTTCGGCGGAGTTCTTCAGCACGAAACCGGCGCGGGCGTAGTCGGCGACGGCGATCGCGGCGTTGGCGACGATGCACAACAGTGTCGCCGCGAGCAGCCCGCTCATGCCGATCGGGGGCGGGTCGAGGTTAGACGAACAGCAGTACGCTCATGCACGGACGGTTCCTCCGGTGTCTGTCGGTTCGATCGAGATGGCCTTCTCTGTCCCGACGCCGCGCACCGAGGAAAGGTGACACCTGGTGATATCGACAGCAGATTTCGAAGCGGCCCGACCACAATTGACGGCCATTGCATTCCGTCTCCTCGGTTCGCTGCACGACGCCGAGGACGCGGTGCAGTCGACCTGGCTACGCACCCACGGCGCCCGGACCGCCGAAGTTCGCAACAGCGCGGCGTGGTTGACCACCGTCGTGACCCGGATCTGCCTCGACCAGTTGCGCATCCGCAGCCGACGCGGGGAGGAACCGCTACAGGTGGACATGCTCCCGGGTGAGCAGGTAGCCGCCGACGAGGACTACCTGCAACGTGAACAGATCTCCCGGGCCCTGCTCGTACTGATGGACCGGCTCACACCCCCGCAACGCGTGGCCTACGTGCTCCACGATTTGTTCGACGTGCCGTTTGTCGATATCGCGCGGATCCTCGGCAGCTCCGCGGTGAGCGCCAAGAAGCACGCCAGCCGTGCGCGACAACGGGTGCGGGACGGTGAGGTGGTCACAGCCGCTGACGTCGATGCCGCCGTTGTCGACGCGTTTCTGGCCGCCGCCGGCGGCGGCGACATCGCCACGATGATCGCCCTGATGACCGAAGACTGCGTACGCCGTGTCGACGCCTCGCTGGTGCCGCCGGACACCTCGACGGTGACGACTGGACGGCGCGAGATCGCGGAAGAAACAACGCTTTTCGCCGACCGCATCCGCGCCTGCGTAGCGCTGAGCATCGACGGCCGGACAGTGCGGATCCTTGCGCCCGGGGGTCACCCGCTTGCGTTGGTCGCGCTCGAACTGCGAGACAACCTGATCAGCCGAATCGACATCGCCAGGTTCAGACCGTGACCTTGGCGGGCAACTCCCGGCGCCGCAACGCGTTGACCACCGCGACGCCGGCGAGCACCACGGCGCCGGCCAGTGCCGCGACGAACACCGAGGTGGTGTCGCTGAGTCGCACGGCCACGGCCACCAGCGCCCACACCAGCACGGCCACATACGCCGCGTCGGCGTACATGAAGCTCATGACCAACCCGAGTGCGGTGGCGACGACGATCATGATGACGCCCCACGTGGGCTCGGAGATGCCGAAACCGTTCCAGCCGGCGTCGTCGAGCGTGATGGTCGCGTTCGCGATGGTGGCCACCGAGATCCAGCCGAGGTAGACGCGGAACGGGATGTGCACGGTCCACAGCTCGAGTCGCGAGGCCGCCGGCCGGGCCGCCAGCATCCGGTAGATGACGATCAACGTCACCAGCAGCACGACCATCACCAGCATGCTCAGCGGGAACTGGTTGTAGTGCCACGACAGCAGCCAACTCGCGTTGGCCACCGCGGTGAGGATGTAGAGCGGGGCGATGGCCACGGCGGTGTCGGCATCGCGACCGCGGAAGACGCTCCATCCGAGGTAGCCCGTGTAGGCGATCAGGCCCACATAGATCAGGCTCCAGATGCTGAACGCGTACCCGGCCGGGATGAAGTAGACCTCGTAGCCACGGGTGACATCGCCGGTGGACTGGCCGTTGATCTGCATCGCGTTGGCCATGCCGTTGACCACCAGCATGGCCACCGTGGCGACGACGACGGCGACGGCCAACAGCGGGCCCTTCCCCGTCCGACTCTGGACTCCGGGGCTGGCATCGGGGGACGACATGCGGGGCTCCTTCTGACAAGTGCGTGTGCCAGCACTATGCCCACTACCGGCGCTTTTGAATCCGAAACCAGCGCAATCCCGGTCACAGTCCCCATACCCAGCTGCCGCACAGGCAGCCCATAGCTTTAGATGGTCTGCTAGATGAACTAAGTATGAACGAGCGGGAAAGTCGACGTAAGTAATGAAATTGTTCGCCCGGCGCGGCGGCGCACGGCCACCCGAGGACGTCCCCACCACCCCCACCGGCTATCAGCAGACCGCCAGCCGCCTGCACGCGTTCAACCGCTACGAGATCAAGTACCTGCTCGACGAGTTCAAGGTGCCGGCGCTGCGCGAGCAACTCGCGGCACACATGGCGGTCGACGCGTACTCGCCCCAGGGCGGCTATCCCGTCACGTCGCTCTATTACGACACCCCGGACCTCCGCTTCTACTGGGAGAAGATCGAAGGGCTGCGGTTTCGCCGCAAGCTGCGGATGCGCCTGTACGGCACGCCGGCCGAATGCACCGAGGACACCCCGGTGCAGGTCGAGATCAAGCAGCGCGTCAACCGCGTGACCCAGAAGCGGCGCCTCGCGCTCCCCTATGGGACGGCCCGGCGCTGGCTTGACGGCCGCGAGCAGATTTCCTGCAGCCCCGCGGAGCGCCCGTTCGTCGAGGAGGTGACGACGCTGGTCGGCAACCTCGATCTGCGTCCGATCGTCACCACCGGCTACCGGCGCGAGGCCTTCGTGGGCTGGGAGGCCGATCTGGGCCTGCGGGTCACCATCGACCACAAGGTGCACGGCCGCGACCGGGACTTCCACTTCGCCTCCGGCGCCACCAACCGCTACACCATCCCGCCCAAGCTGGCGATCGTGGAGATCAAGGCCAACGAGCGGGTGCCCTACTGGGTCACCGACCTCGCTGCGCGCGCCGAGATGTCTGTCGTGCGGATCTCGAAGTACTGCCAGTCCGTGCAGGCCTTCGGGCTGGCACCGCGATCGGCGCTGGGCCCACCGGAGTTGGTGCTGGACGCCGCCGACCAGCTGGTCGCCGCCGACCTGTAATCCGCTCGCTCACAAAGGAATTCCATGACCATCGACCTGCAGGACCTCAGCGGGACGTTCACCGTGTTCGACGTCGCCGCCTCGCTGGCCCTCTCGTTCGTCCTGGCCTCGATCATCGGCTGGACCTACCGCTACACCCACAAGAACGTCTCCTACAGCCAGTCCTACGTTCAGACCCTGGTGATGGTCTGCATGGTGATCTCGGTGATCATGCTGGTGGTCGGGTCCAACATCGCCCGCGCCTTCGCTCTGGTCGGCGCGTTGTCGGTGATCCGATTCCGCAACGCCATCAAGGAAACTCGCGACGTGGGCTTCGTCTTCCTGGCGATGGCGATCGGGATGACCACCGGCACGCGGTTCTATCTGCTGGCCGCCGTCGCGACCGCGGTGGTGTGCCTGGTGCTGGTCGTCATGTACCGGTTCAACTGGTTCTCCCTCGACGTGCAGCGCCAGGTGGTCAAGGTCCAGGTGCCCCCGGAGCCCGAATACACCGCCCGCGTCGAAGACGTGCTGATCGACTTCTGCTCCGAATTCGAGTTGGTCTCCACCGAATCCGCGCGCGCCGGCGCGCTCAACGAGCTCTATTACACCGCCCGGCTGAAGAAGGGCCGCAAGAGCGGCGAGCTGATCGCGGCGTTGAGCGCGGTCAACAGCGGGCAGCGGGTAACGGTGCTGACCGGCTATGACCAGACCGACATCTGAGCCGCGGCGGCGGTTCGTCCACCGGCTCCCGACCCGGCTGCGTCAGCACTGGAAGCTGCCGGCGCTGCTCATGGTGGCGACCGTGGCGCTGACGGCGGCGTTCGGCCAGACCCGGATCCGCCCGTATGTCACCGGCGAGGTGACCGTGCTGGCGGCGCCGATCACCGAGAACATCGCAGGCACAGTCGATTTGTTCGACCCCGGCGTGCCGCACAGCCTGATCGTCGAACTCACCGACGCCGAGTACCGCGAGATGCTCTCGGCGTACGTGCGAGACGGCGCCAAGAAGTGGGTGAGCGCCGACATCACCCTCGACGGCACCGTGATTCGCGATGTGGCCGTACGACTGAAGGGCAATTCGACGCTGATGGGCCTGCGCGGCGACGGACCCCCAGGGCCCCCAGGACCGGGCGGACCGGGCAAGCCGCCGATGCCCGACGAGTTCTTCAAGACCATGATGTCGATGGCCGCCTCGGCCGAGGACCCGACCTCGCTGCCGTTGTTGATCAGCTTCGACGAGAACGCCGCCGGCCGCGCGTATCAAGGGCTGACCGAGCTGTCGGTGCGCCCCGGCGCACCGGTGCTCAACGAGGCCCTGGCGTTGTCGTTGACCGCCGACTCCGGCCAGCCCACCCAGCGTTACACCTACGCCACCTACACGTTGAACGGGCAGCGCACCACGCGACTGCTGCTCGAGCATCCCGACGACGGCTACGCCAACGCCCTGTTCGACTCCCCCGGTTATCTCTACAAGGCCGATGCGGAGTCCCGCCTGGAGTTCGCCGGCCCCGACCAGTCCGCCTACGCCCACCAGTTCACCCAGATCAACGCCGTGGGCAGCGGAAATCTGCAGCCCATCGTCGACTTCGCAGCGTGGTTGCAGCACGCCGACCAAGACGAGTTCGACGCGCATCTGACCGACTGGGTGGACGTCGACTCCCTGGCCCGTTACCTGGCCACCCAGAACCTGTTGGTCAACGGCGACGACATGGGCGGCCCCGGCCAGAACTACTACCTCTGGTACGACCTGACCGCGAAGAGGTTCTCGGTGATCTCCTGGGACCTGAACCTGGCGATGGTCGGCGACCCGGAGACGGCACCGCAGGACAAGGTCGAGCTGAAGATCCCCGAGGGTGCCGAGCCGCCGCCGGGCGCCGACGGCAAGCGCCCTCCGCTGGGCGGCAACCTGCTCAAGGACAAGTTCCTTGCCTCGACGGCGTGGGCGCCGACCTATGACGAGAAATACGCGCAGCTGTACCGGCAACTCTTCGCCGACGGGCATGCCCACGCCCGCCTCGACGGGATCGCCGCGCGGGTGCCGCTCAGCGAAGGACTCGACGAACCGAAGCTGCACGAGGCCGTCGCGTCGATGCACCGCTGGCTCGACGCCCGAGTGGCCGCGCTGGAGCCGGCGGCCCAAAGGTGAGTTTGGGCCGGTTTGTACGAGAGCGGTCCGGCATTTCGTCGATCTCGGCGGTTAGGTTGCACCCGAGGGTGCGTAGAACGCGATCAGGCCCCCTCGAAAGGGGGCCTGATCTGCTGTGGCAGGTAGTGGATTCGAACCACTGTAGGCGTAAGCCGACGGATTTACAGTCCGCTCCCATTGGCCGCTCGGGCAACCTGCCGGGTTCGCGCCACGCCCGGGTCCACCTGCACCCGGGTTGGTGCGAATAGCAGGGTACAACGAGGATGTACTCAACACGAAAACGGCACACCACCGAGTAAGAGGGGATGGCATCCAATGGCGGATTCATCGTTCGACGTCGTGAGCAAGGTCGACCGGCAAGAGGTCGACAACGCGCTGAACCAGGCGGCCAAGGAACTGGCGACCCGTTTCGATTTCCGGGGTACCGACACCACGATCGCCTGGAAGGGCGAGGAGGCCATCGAGCTGGTCAGCTCCACCGAGGAGCGGCTCAAGGCCGCGGTCGACGTCTTCAAGGAGAAGTTGGTCCGCCGGGACATCTCGATGAAGGCGTTCGACGCCGGCGAACCGCAGGCCAGCGGGAAGACCTACCGGCTGACCGGCACGCTGAAGCAGGGCATCGACTCCGAGCAGGCCAAGAAGATCACCAAGATCATCCGTGACGAGGGCCCCAAGGGCGTCAAGGCGCAGATCCAGGGCGACGAGGTGCGGGTCAGCTCCAAGAAGCGCGATGATCTGCAGGCCGTGATCGCGCTGCTGAAGGGCGCCGACCTCGACATCGCGCTGCAGTTCGTCAACTACCGCTGACCGGGTCCTGCGCCTAGCCCACCGGTGGGTTGATGCCTATGGTGGACAGTGACGAAAAGCACACTGCGGGAGGTCCTCCATGACGACGGTCGAGCACGACTCACAGGTCGACACCGGTGGCAACACCGAGCAGTTCGACGTGGTGATCATCGGCGCGGGAATCTCCGGACTGGGCGCGGCCTACCGGCTCGTCGAGCGCAACCCCGGCAAGCGCTACGTCATCTTGGAACGCCGCGACCAGATCGGCGGAACCTGGGACCTGTTCCGCTACCCCGGGGTCCGCTCGGACAGCTCGATCTTCACCCTGAGCTTCCCGTACGAGCCGTGGACCGAGCGCGACGGCGTCGCCGACGGCGCAGACATCCGCAATTACCTCGTCGACTTCGCCCGCAAGCACCGCATCGACAGCCACATCCGGTTTGGTTCCTATGTGCGCAGCGCCGACTGGGACTCGACCACCGACACCTGGACCGTGCACGTCGAGCAGGACGGGGCGACCAAGTCGTACCAGGCCCGCTTCCTGTTCTTCGGCAGCGGCTACTACAACTACGACGAGCCCTACGTCCCGGACTTCCCCGACTTCGACAAGTACGAGGGGATCGTCGCCAACCCGCAGCACTGGCCCGAGGACCTCGACTACACCGACAAGCGGATCGTGGTGATCGGCAGCGGGGCCACGGCCGTGACGCTGGTGCCGGCGCTGGCCCGGCGCGCCGCGAAAGTGACCATGCTGCAGCGGTCACCGACCTACGTGTTCCCGGGCAAGCGCGTCAATGGACTGATCCAATTCGTGCGCAACATCGCACCGCGCAAGTTCTCCCATTGGTTCGCCCGGTGCTACGCCGCGCTGTTCGAGGGCGTCGTCTGGTTCCTGTCCCGCAAGTTCCCGGGCGTGATGCGCGGCTTCATCCGCCGCCGCGCCACGGCCAGCCTGCCCCCCGGCTATCCGGTCGACGTGCATTTCAAGCCGCGCTACAACCCGTGGGACCAGCGGCTGTGTCTGGACGCCGACGGCGACCTGTACAACGCGATCTCCTCGGGCAAGGTGGAGATCGTCACCGACCACATCGAGCGCTTCGACGCCACCGGCATCTGGCTCAAGTCGGGCCAGCACCTGACCGCCGACATCGTGGCCACCGCCACCGGTTTGCAACTGCAGGCCCTCGGCGGTGTGCGAATCAGCCTGGACGGCACCGAGATCAAGCCGCAGGACCGCTACGCCTACAAGGCGCACATGCTCGACAACGTGCCCAATCTGGCCTGGTGCCTGGGCTACACCAACGCGTCGTGGACACTGCGCGCCGACATGACCGCCGAACAGTTCGCCAAACTGGTCGCCTTCATGGACGCCCACGGCTATACCCACGCCTACCCGCATCTCGGTGACGAGCCGATGCCGGAGAAGCTGTCCTGGGACATCAACGCGGGGTACGTGCAGCGGGCACCGCACGCACTGCCGAAGTCGGGCACCAAGCGGCCGTGGAACGTGCGGCAGAACTACTTCGCCGACGCCATCGACCACCGCACCGACCGGATCGAGGAGTCGATGGTCTTCGGTCGTGTCGCGCATCGGAGTCCGCTGAGCGCGTAGCCCGGCACCCGACTCGCCGGCGCGGTCCGAGCAAAGCGCCCGCCAATCGCCAGGCACCGCAATACGCTGGGCGCCATGGCAGCGGATGTGCGTCAACCGAAGGTCGTGGTGCTCGGCGGAGGATCGTGGGGAACCACGGTGGCGGCGATCTGCGCGCGCCGCGGCCCCACCCTGCAGTGGGTGCGGTCGGAGGCCACCGCCAAGGACATCAACGAGCACCACCGCAACACCGAGTACCTCGGCGGTGAAGTGGCGCTACCGGATTCGCTGCGCGCCACCAACGACTTCTCCGAGGCCGCCCACTGCGCCGACGTCATCGTGATGGGGGTGCCCTCGCACGGCTTCCGCAGCGTGCTCGGCGAGTTGGCCAAGGAGTTGCGGCCCTGGGTTCCGGTGGTGTCGCTGGTCAAGGGCCTCGAGCAGGGCACCAACATGCGGATGAGCCAGATCGTCCACGAGGTGCTGCCCGGGCATCCGGCCGGAATCCTGGCCGGGCCCAACATCGCCCGCGAGGTCGCCGAGGGGTATGCGGCCGCGGCGGTCCTGGCCATGCCGGACCAGGGTCTGGCCGCCAACCTGGCGCAGTTGTTCCGCACCAAGCGGTTTCGCACCTACACCACCGACGACGTGATCGGCGTGGAGATGGCGGGGGCGCTGAAGAACGTCTACGCGATCGCGGTGGGCATGGGCTACTCCCTGGGCATCGGCGAGAACACCCGCGCCATGGTGATGGCCCGGGCGGTGCGCGAAATGTCCAAGCTCGGCGAGGCGGTCGGTGGCCACCGCGACACCTTCGCCGGGCTCGCGGGCATGGGCGACCTGATCGTCACGTGCACCTCGCAGCGCAGCCGCAATCGGCACGTCGGCGAGCAACTCGGCCAGGGCAAGTCCATCGCGGAAGTCATCGACGCGATGAATCAGGTGGCCGAGGGCGTCAAGGCCGCCAGCGTCATCATGGAGTTCGCCAACCAGTACGGCCTGAACATGCCGATCGCGCGCGAGGTGGACGGCGTGATCAACCACGGCTCGACGGTGGAGCAGGCCTACCGCGGGCTGATCGCCGAGCATCCCGGCCACGAGGTGCACGGCTCCGGGTTCTGATCCGGCGCGCTGAGTCGGCTGGCTCAGTCGGCTCAGTTGGAGTAGGGGTTGGTGCCCTCCGGTCGGTCCAGCAGCGGGTTGCTGGTCAACACGAAGCTGCCCGAGGGTGTCAGCACGAATCCGGTCTGATTCTGCGAGTTGACGCACATCGTGGTGGCCACGCCGTCGCTGGTGCAGCTGACGGTGCGGAAGCTCATCCGGGTATTCGGCGGCAACTGCTTGACCGGGGCCAGGTGGTCGAAGACCGGCCGGTTCGCTGTGGTGAAGGCCGGCGCGCTCATGGCCCCGCCGCTGACCATGTTGGCACCGCCCGGCGCGGCCGGAATCGGGCCGCTGCAGCCGTAGGCCCCGTTGGTGCGATCCAACGCGCACGTCAGCCCGTCGGCGGTGCCGAACGCGAAGTAGCGGTTGTCCAGCGCGGAGTACTCCACCGGACTGACCATCGGCAAGGCGTTGACATCGGGGACCGCGGGTGGCGGCGGGGCCGGTTCCCCGGCGGCCGACCACGGCGCGGCCATCGCAGCAGCGAGCCCTACTCCGGCCAGGATTGCGACTCTGCTCAACACGGTGCCCACAGTAAGGGGTCGACGGCGGACCCGCAGTTCGTTACAGCGTCGTCGACCCCGCCGGATAACCCGGCGAGCCCGGCGCGGTGTGCTTAGACTTGGTCGACCTGTGGGGAGGCTGGCTGTGAGCGTGACCGGGGTGGGCATCGAGCAATTCTTCGGAACTTCCGCACCGGCCCCTTCGGCATCTGGCGGGCGCTGGCGCAGGCGGCCAGATCACCTCCCCCGGGCCGCGCAGCCCGGCGAATAAGTTAACGACGCTGGGCACTCGACGCCTGGCCCCGACAACGGCGGTGACGGGGACCCGGCGGCGGGTCAACGGCGCACCGCGCGTTGCGTTCCAGCGAAGTTCTGTCACGCCAAAAAACCCGCCTGACACCTGTCTTTAGCGTCAATTATCGTTCTCAGCGACGAGCCAGCTCGGCCTCGGCGGCCTCCGAGTGCGATCGGCGCAGGCAGTGCACAGAATCGCGAATATGTGTACGCCGATTCTGCGCAAAACCAAGACACACGGCGCCCGCACCGATACCGTCTCGAAGTTGACAACGGCGGTCCTCACACACCGTCGAACGTCGCCGAGAATCGGGAGGAAGCTTGACTGTGCCGGTCGACGGGACCGCACCGGGTCGCGTCGCGCCCTCCGGTGTCAACGCCATCGAGGACTGGACCACCGGCTACGCGCGCCGTCACCCGCTGGCCTCGCTGGCCACCGTCGGCGACCAGTTCGTGCTCGGGGTACGCACGCTGCAGTACCTGTTCATCGACCTGGTGACCGGCCGCTTCCAGTGGCGCGAGTTCATCCGTCAGGGCGCGTTCATGGCGGGCACGGCCGTGGTGCCCACGGTGCTGGTGGCGCTGCCCATCGGGGTCACGCTGTCGATCCAGTTCGCCCTGCTGGCCGGCCAGGTCGGCGCCACCTCCCTGGCCGGCGCGGCCAGCGGACTGGCCGTGATCCGGCAGGCCGCCTCCCTGACCGCCGCGATCCTGATGGCCGCGGCCGTGGGTTCGGCGATCACCGCGGACCTCGGCTCCCGCAAGATGCGGGAGGAAACCGACGCGATGGAGGTCATGGGCGTCTCGGTGATCCGCCGGTTGGTGGTGCCGCGCTTCGTCGCCGCGGTGATGATCGGCGTCGCGCTCACCGGCGTGGTGTGCTTCGTCGGCTTCCTGGCCAGCTACCTGTTCAACGTGTACTTCCAGAACGGCGCGCCGGGTAGCTTCGTGGCCACCTTCGCCTCCTTCGCCACCACCGGCGACCTGGTGGTCGCGCTCATCAAGGCGGTGATCTTCGGCGCCATCGTGGCCATCGTCTCCTGCCAGAAGGGCCTGTCCACGGTGGGCGGCCCGACCGGGGTGGCCAACTCCGTGAACGCCGCCGTCGTCGAATCGATCCTCATCCTGATGGTGGTCAACGTGGCCATCAGCCAGCTGTACATCATGATGTTCCCGCGGGTCGGGCTCTGACATGACGGCAGCGACCTATACACCCAAGATCCTCGCGCCGTGGCGGTGGCTCTACCGACGGACGTCGGTGCCCCTCATCCGGCTCGGCCACATGCTGGTGTTCTTCGTCCGGGCGTTGGCCGCGGTACCGGTCGCGCTGCGGCACTACCGCAACGAGTTCATCCGCCTGCTCTCCGATATCGCCTGGGGCAACGGCTCCCTGGTGGTCGGCGGCGGGACGGCGGGCGTCGCGATCGTCCTCGGCATCACGGTCGGGGCGCTGGTCGGCATCGAGGGCTACAACTTCCTGGACCTGCTGGGCCTGGGGCCCGCCACCGGCATCATCTCCTCGCTGGTCAACACCCGCGAGCTGGCGCCGATCGCCGCCTCGCTGGCGTTCGCCACCCAGGCCGGGTGCCGATTCACCGCGCAACTGGGATCCATGCGGATCGCCGAGGAGATCGACGCGCTCGAGGCGGTCGCCATCCGGCCCATCCCCTACCTGGTGACCACGCGCCTGATGGCCTCGGTGGTCGCGGTGATCCCGCTGTACGCGGCGTGCCTGGCGGTCAGCTACCTGACCACGCAGTTGGTGGTGCGGATCATCAGCGGCGGCGCCACGGGCTCCTACCTGCACTACTTCACCCTGATGCTGTCCGGCCAAGACATCGTCTACTCGTTGCTCAAGACCATCATCTTCGTGTGGATCGCCTCGACGGTGCAGTGCTACTACGGCTTCTACGCCCTCGGGCGGCCCCGAGGGCGTCGGAGTCGCCGCCGGCCACGCCATGCGGGCCAGCATCACCGTGGTGATCATCGTCAACATGCTGCTGACCATGGCGCTGTGGTCCGTGGACGCCGGAGCGAGGTTCGGGGGCTAGGTGGCGAACTCATTGGAACCGGACGGCCGGGGCGTCACCGACCGGCAGCTGCTGGCCTGCGGGGCCGCCGTACTGATTGTGGCGCTGCTGATTTCGACCACCCTGGTGGTGAAGGCCACCGGCCGCCTCGACCCGCACGTGCGCGTGGTGGCCGCGCTTGCCAACGTCGGCGACGGCCTCCCGCAGCGCTCCGACGTCAAGTACCACGGCGTGCTCGTCGGAATGGTCAACGGCGTCACCCCCGCGGCGCACGGCCACCCCAACTACGTCGACATCGACCTCAAACCCGAGTACGCCCGGTCCATTCCGGCCTCGGTCACCGCGCGGGTGGTACCCAGCAACGTCTTCGCCGTCTCCTCGGTGCAGCTCGTCGACCGTGGCGCCGCGCCACCGATCCAGGCCGGCGCTCAGATACCCGAGGACACCGAGCTGCCCACGGTGCTGTTCCAGACCACCATCAGCAAGCTGCGCGACATCCTGGCCGCCACCGGACGCGGCCGCGAGGACAAGACCGTCGGCCTGTTGGCGGCGATCAACGCGGCGACCGAGAACCGGCGCACCGAACTGCTCACCTCGGGCGCCCAACTCAACCGGCTGCTCGACGAACTCGACGCGATCGTGGCGACCGAACCCGGGCCCACGACGGTCTCGGCGCTGACCGCGGCCGCGCGCGGCCTGCAGAGCACGGCCCCCGAACTGGTCGACGCGCTGCACGAGGCGGTGGCGCCCATGCAGACGCTGGTGCAGCAGCGCGCGCAACTGTCGAACCTGCTCAGCGGTGGCCTGCACACCGTGGGCACCACCCACACTGCGCTGCACAATCATTCGGACCGCCTGGTGGGCATCACCGCCGATCTGACGCCGGTACTCGGCGCCGTGAGCCAGACCGCGCACCACTTCCTGCCCGCCTTCCTCAAGATGAACGGCCTGTCCGAGAAGTACTTCAAAGAGGTCTACATGCCGGAGTACGGCATCGGGAACATGCGGGTGAACCTGTCGCTGACGCCGTCGTACAGCTACACCCGGGCCGACTGCCCGCAGTACGGCGAACTGAAGGGGCCCAGCTGCTTCACCGCGCCGCTGGTGCCCACCCGCCCCGAATTGCCGGATGTCCTGCTCCCGCAGAACTATCAACCGCCCAAGGATCTGGCACCCCCACCCGGAACGGTGTTGGGCGCCAACGGCAACCTGGTCGCCGTCGGCCCGCCGTATGTGAACCCGAATCCCAGTCTTGCCGATCCGAATCCGCCGCTGCCGCCCGGGATGAATCCGTCCCCGCCGGTGCCCGGCACCGCCAACCCGGCGCTGATACCGATCCCGCCCCCGCCGGTGCCGTTGTCACCGCCGGCTCCCGTGGCGCCGAAGCCGGGGCAGGCACCACCCGCACCCGCTCCGGGGCCGCCCGCCGGCCCGCCGGACGCCGGCTTCTCCGCTGAGAGGGGATCGTGATGAAGGACCGCGGCGCGACCATCGGCCTGGCGCTGTTCATGGTCGTGGCACTCACCCTGACCTGGCTGGTGTACGTCACCCTGCGCCGGGACGTCGCCGGCAGCACGGTGCCGTATGCGGCGATGGTCTCCGACGTCTTCGGACTGCGCGAGGGGGACGACGTCCGGATGGCCGGCGTGCGGGTCGGCCGGGTCGAAAAGATCGAGCTGCAGGGCGATCTGGCCAAGGTGTCGTTCGTCGTCCAGAGCGATCAGCAGGTGCTGGGCCGCACCGTGGCGTCGGTGACGTACCAGAACATCGTCGGCCAGCGTTACCTCGGACTGTCCCTGGGCAACCTCGGCGACCCCGGCCCGCTGCCGCCCGGCAGCGTGATCCCGGTCGAGCAGACCGACCCCTCGTTCGACGTCGGCACGCTGCTCAACGGCTACGAACCGCTGTTCAGCGTGCTCAACCCGCGCGACGCCGACAATCTGACCAAGGGCGTCATCGAGTCCCTGCAGGGCGACGAGACTTCGATCGCCGCGCTGGTGGACCAGACCTCGCGCCTGACCGAGTCGTTCGCCGGGCACGACGAGGAACTCGGCAAGGTCATCACCGACCTCAACTCGGTCGTCGGCAACCTGGCCCAGCACAACGACACCCTCGACGAGGTGATCGGCGAAACCCGTTCCATGGTCAGCACCTTCGATGCTCGCCGGCCGGAACTGATTGCGTCGATGGGCTCGATCTCCGCGGTGGTGCGACAGCTGTCGACCATCTCCGACGAGGTCTATCCGGACCTCAACGAACTCATCGTCCGCCAGCCGGGGTTCGCCCAGCACCTGGTCAGCATCGAAGAGCAACTGGCCTTCACCGGCGCCAACCTGCCGCTGCTGCTCAAGGGACTCGCGCGGGTCACCAACGAGGGCGCCTACGTCAACGCCTACATCTGCGATCTGAACCTCACCGGGTTCTTCCCCGGCCTCAACGATGTCGTGCCGATCATCGTCGACGCCGCGAGCCCGGGAGACGGCGTCCGATACACCCCGAGATGCAGGAACACCGATGGCTGAGAACACCCGCGCCCGGCGCCGCCCCCTGGAGGACCTGAACAAGACCTGGCTCGGTGTCGTCGCGGTCGCCGTCGTGGCGGTCCTGGTGGGCGCGCTGCTGGCGGTCAAGGTCGCCGACGTGGGCTACCGGCACTACACCGCCAAGTTCGCGCAGGCCGCCGCCCTACGGGCGGGCAACCCGATCACCATCGCCGGCATCCCGGTGGGCGAGGTGACGCGCATGCGGCTGGCCGGCGACCACGTCGAAGCCGAGCTGAGGGTACGCGACGACATCGCGTTCGGGGAGAACTCGCGAGCCACCATCAAGATCACCACCATCCTGGGCTCGCGCTACCTGGCCTTGCACCCCGCCGGCCCGGGGACGTTGCCGGACAACACCTTCGACCTCGACCACACCGAGGTCCCCTACGACCTACAGGAGGCACTGGCCGACGTCACCACCACCTTCGAGCAGGTCGATTCGGACAAGTTCGCCGAGACCCTGGGCATCCTGGGCAAGCAGATGGAATCCCTGCCGGCCATCGTGCCGCAGGCCATGACCAACACCCACACCCTGGCCACCATCATCGCCGAGCGACGCGACCAACTCGGGTCGCTGCTCAAGACCACCGAGACGGTGACCAACACGCTGCGTCGGCAGCAATCCACGCTCGGCAGCCTGGTGAACCAGGGCAACAGCCTGGTGGGCGAGTTCGTCGCGCGACGGGACTCGTTCCGGGCCATGATGGCCGGCCTGACCAACCTCGTCGAGACCCTCTCCGACACCTTCATCGAGGAACGCCCGGAACTCGAGGCCCTGCTCCAAGACGTCCGCGAGTTGACCGACATGCTCGGCCAGCACGACGACCTGCTGCGCAGCATCCTGCAATCCGGGCCGGTGGCCCTGCGCGGTATCGCCAACGCCACCGGAAACGGCAACGCGGCCAGCCTGTTCGCCCCCGGCGGCTTGCTCATCGACTCGTGGATGTGCGCCATCAGTGGCCGCGCCGAACAGTTCGGGATGATCCAGTACTACCAGGACTGCGAATGATGAGCTCCCGCACCAGGTTTGCCGTCGTCCTCGTCACCGCGGCCGTCGTCGCGCTCATCGCGGCGGGCGCCGGCTGGTTCTACCTACAGGGCAGGAACACCATCACCGTCACCGCCCAGTTCGACAGCGCCGCGGGACTCTACGAAGGCAACACCGTTGCGGTGCTGGGGATGCCGGTGGGCCAGGTCACCAAGATCACCCCGAAGGGCGGCTACGTCGAGGTCGACTTCACCGTGGACGCCGACGTCGCGGTCCCCGCCGACGTCCAGGCCGTCACCATCTCGAACTCCATCCTGACCGACCGCCAGGTGGAACTGACCCCCGCCTACAGCGGCGGACCCCGCCTGCAGGACCACGCCACCATCGGTCTGGACCGCACCAAGACGCCGGTCGAGTTCGCCCGCGTGCTCGACGTGCTGGACAAGATGGCCGGATCGCTGCGCGGTGACGGCCAGGGCGGCGGGCCGTTGGCCGCCGTCGTCGACGCCAGCGCCGCCATCGCCGACGGCAACGGCCAACTGATGAAGGACGCGCTGGGCGAACTGTCGAACGCGTTGCGGCTCAGTTCCGATCGCGGCGACGTCACCCGGGATCAGCTGACCACCATCATCCGCAATCTCAGTTCGCTGTTGCAGGCCGCCGCCGACAACGACGCCACGCTGCGCGAGTTCGGTTCCTCGGTACGCGCGCTGAGCCAGATCCTCGCCGACGAGAACCTGGGCACGGGGGTCACCGGCCAGAAGATCAACGAGGTGGTCACGCAACTCAGCGAGGTGCTCGACACCCACCGCGACGCCATCAAACAGATTGTCGCCAATGGCGATACTTCGTTGATCACCACGGTGGAGCACCGGCGCGACCTGGCCGAGTTCCTGGATGTCGCCCCGTTGACCCTGGACAACATCTACAACGTCATCGACCAGAAGAACGGGGCGGCGCGCGCGCACGTGCTGGTCGACAAGGTGCTGTTCGACACCCAGACCATCAAGGAGGTCTGCAACATGATGGGTCTGCGCCAACTCGGATGCAGCACCGGCACACTGCAGGACTTCGGCCCGGACTTCGGGTTGTCCTACGTGCTCGACGGCCTGGCCGCCATGGGGCAGAAATGAGCACCCCGCGCCGTCGCCGCGGCGGTTACCTGGCCCCGCTGCTGCTCGCGGCCACGGTCGGGGTATCCGGCTGTGCCACAGAGGGTTTGAGCAGCCTGCCGCTGCCCGCCCCCGGTGTCGGCTCCGGCGGCTACACCATCACCGCGGTGTTCGGCAACGCGCTCAACCTGCCCTCGGACGCCAAGGTGAAGCTGGCCGGCGCCGACGTCGGCCAGATGGAATCGATGGTGGCCGCCGACTACACGGCGGTGGCGACGCTGCGCATCATGGACGGTGTCCGGCTACCGCAGGGCACCACGGCCGAATTGCGTTCGGCCACACCGCTGGGCGATGTCTTCATTTCCGTCCGGCCGCCCGACGACGCGGCCCCGGACGCGCCGCTGCTGGGTGAGGGCGACATCATCGACCTGGAGTCCACCGCCTCGGCGGCCACCGTCGAATCGGTGCTCGGCTCGGCCGCGATCCTGGTCAACGGCGGCGCCGTGCGCAACTTCACCAACATCATCAACGGCCTCGGCAAGGCCACCGGCGATCAGGGCCAGGCGTTCGGCGCCCTGATCAACAAGACCAACCGCACCCTGGGCAAGCTCAACGCCCGGTCCGACGAGATCTCCACCGCGATCTCCGAGACCAACAGCCTGGTGGCCGCCATCGAGACCAAAAACGACGAACTGGGCAACCTGATGAGCGAGGCCGGACCGGCCGCGAACACCCTGGCCGAGCACACCACCGGCATCGCCGATCTGGTGAGCATGGTCGGCGACGCCGGCGTCCAACTGCGCAAGTTCCCGTCGATCGCGGGTACCGACACCAGCGGGCGCAGCGTGATCGCCGACGCCAACCAGATCGCCGCCGCCTGGAACGACCTGGTGCTGGCCCCCGACGCCACGTTGTACTCGCTGAACCGGCTGATGCCGCCGCTGATCAAGGGGACGGCGGGCAACTCACTGGCCACCCGCGCCAGCATCGACCGCCTGATCCTGGGTTCGATTCCCGACATCGGCTTCGCGGGCGACCCCGGCCTGCACGGCCCCAAGCGCTACAACTGGGAGCAGATGGTCGGGTCGTTCAAGTACACGTTGTGGCGCCTGCAGGAGCGGATCGTCGGCAAGGGGCCCGGCGTCCCGCAGGTGCCCGTGCAGCCGAGCCCCACCGAACCGGGGCAGGTGGTGCTCGCACCGCAACCCGGTCCCCCTCCGGCCGAGGCGCCGCGGTGATCGGCGCGGTTGCCGACGGCATCGTCGGGGTGGTGCGGGCCGGTCACCGCAAGCGCGCGTGGCTGTCCGGGGCCGCCCTGGTGCTCACGCTGGTCGTGGCCACCGCCTACCTGTTGTTGGGGGCGCTGCGGGTCAACCCGTTCGCGTCGAGCTACCGGATCACCGTCGAGTTGCCGGAGTCCGCCGGGCTGCTGCCCAATCAGGACGTGACGCTGCGCGGCGTGCCGGTCGGGCGCGTCGAGCGCCTCGACATCACCCCGGCCGGCGTCAACGCGGTGGTCAACGTGAAGTCGACGGTCCAGATCCCGGAGTCGAGCGATGTTCGGGTGTCAGGCCTTTCGCCCGCCGGCGAGCAGTACATCGACTTCGCGGCCGACTCCGACGCCGGGCCCTTCCTGGAGGACGGCAGCGTCGTGGGCGACGGCCGGGCCACCGTGCCGGTCAGCCTCGCCAACCTGTTGGCCAACGCCGACGGCGCGCTGGCCCAGGTCGACACCGAGAAGATCGAGCTGATCAAGGACGAGCTGAGCCTGAGCCAGGCCGGCCCGCAGAAGCTGGCCGACATCATCGACGGGGGCACGTTCCTGCTCTCGACGCTGGATTCGGTGCTGCCCGAGACCAGCAGCATGCTGCGGACCAGCCGCGTGGTGCTGACCCTGGCGGACGACAAGAACGCCGGCATCGCGGTGGCCGCCGACAATCTGCGTCGGACACTGACCGGCGTCAGCAGCATGCGGGAGGGTTTCCGACGCCTGACCGAACAGACGCCCGCGGCGCTGACCTCCGTCGACAACCTGTTCCTGGACAACTCCGACACCATGGTCCAGCTCCTGGGCAACCTCACGACCACGGCCCGGCTGCTGTACCTGCGGGTGCCCGCACTGCACGCGCTGTTCCCGGATCACCGCACCTCGGTGCTCGACGCGTTCGGCAGCGTCATGCACCACAACGGACTGTGGGCCACCGCGGACATCTACACGCGCTACTCCTGCGATTACGGCACGCCGCGGAGGGCGCCGTCGGCCGCCGACTTCGCCGAGCCGTTCATGTACACCTACTGCCGCGACGACCATCCCGGGGTGTTGGTGCGCGGCGCCAAGAACGCCCCGCGCCCCGCCGAGGCGGACAACGGGGCCGGCCCGCCCGCGGGCGCCGACCTGGGCCGGCAGACGGATCCGACGCCCCGCGGCCGCTTCACGATTCCCACCCCGTACGGCGGCCCGCGGCTGCCGATCGAACCCCCCCCGTTGACCCCGACAGTCAGAGAAAGGAGACTGACTTGACTGTGACCACTGACAAGAAGACCACGGACGCAAAGACCACGGACGCGAAGACCACGGACGCGAACTCCGACTCCAAGCCCGAAGAACTCACCGAGCCCACCGAGGAGGCCGCACCGACCGAGGAGACCGCCGAGGACGCCACGGAGAACACGGAGACCCCGGAGAACTCCGAGCCCGCCGAGACCACGGCAGCACCGTCCTCCGGCAAGCGTGGCCTGCTGATCGGCGCGGTCGCGGTGGTGCTGGTCGCCGCGCTGGCGGGGGCGGGGTTCCTGGGCTGGAAACTGTGGGACGTCACCAGCGTCGAGGAGGCCGGCCGGCAGGCGCAGGAGGCCGCAAACGCCTACGCGCAGGTGCTCACCAGCATCGACTCGAACAAGGTCGACGAGAACTTCAACCAGGTACTCGACGGCGCGACCGGCGAATTCAAGGACATGTACTCGCAGTCCAGCACGCAGTTGCGCCAACTGCTCATCGACAACAAGGCCACCGCGCACGGCGTGGTGGTGGATTCCGCGGTGCAGTCGGCGACCCGCGACAAGGTCGTGGTGTTGCTGTTCGTCGACCAGTCGGTGTCCAACACCAATATCCCGGACCCGCGCATCGACCGCAGCCGGATCAAGATGACCATGGAGCTGGTCGACGACCGTTGGCGCGCAAGCAAAGTCGAGCTGCCCTGAGCACGGCCATGACGACCAAGCGGGTTCGGTACGTGCTGGCGGTGGCCGCCGCGACCGCCGCCGCGTTGGTGGCTCCGGCCCCGGCCGGGGCCAGCCCGGCGTCGTTCTGCGACGAGCTGCGCGGCCAGTGGGACGGTCAGTACTGCCGCACCTCGGTGGTCTCGCAGCGAAACGCCGTGCGCGACATCAAGGTCGCGATACCCGCCGAGTTGGTCGACCACCCGGTGAGCGGCCCGGCGGTGCGCGGCTACCTGAACACCCTGGTGGAAAACTGGCGGCGCGCCGGCGCGAACATGGTCGCCGACAGCTTCGGGGAGGGCAACTATCAGATTCACCGCCGCGGCGATGTCACCACGGCGGTGTTCCGGGAGACCTACCACGCCGACGGGCCCGACTTCAACAACGCCTACCGGACCTTCACGTTCGACATGGCCGGCGGCCGGCAGTTGACGCTGGCCGATCTGGTACGGCCGGACCTCGACCCGCTGGTCGCCATACCGCCGCTGGCGCAGCCGTACGTGGTGGCGGCGCTGGACCGGGCGCAGCCGCCGCATCAGCCCGGCACCTACCCCTTCGTCGCGGACCGCTGGACACCCGACAAGGTGTACTCGGGCGGCTACAAGGCGTGGGCGCTGACGCCGGACGAGTTGATTCTCTACATGCCCGACTACCCCGTGGGACGCGACAGCCCGACCGATTTCACGCCCGGTGTCATGCAGTGGTCGATGGACGGGGGCACCGTGCAGGCGCACATTCCGTTGTCGGCGCTGCGCCCGGTGCTACGGCCCGAGTTCGGGGGTCAGTAGCCGCCCGGCCGCAGGCCGCCGCGGCCGGCCATGTCCTCGAGGCGCTTGATCCGATCGGCGATCGGCGGATGCGTCGAGAACAGCTTGCCGATCTTCTCGCCGGCGCGGAACGGGCTGGCGATCATCAGATGCGCCTGATCGGCCAGCTTCGGGTCCGGCGGCAGCGGCGCCTGCTCGATACCGCCGGAGATCTTGCGCAGCGCCGACGCGAGCGCCAGCGGGTCACCGGTCAGCTCGGCACCCGACTGGTCGGCCTGATACTCGCGGGACCGCGAGACCGCCATTCGCACCACGGTGGCCGCGATGGGCCCGAGCAGCTGAATCAGCAACAGCGCGAAGATGTTCCCGCCGCCACCCTGGCGGTTACCGCCGAACATGTTGGCGAAGAAGGCGAAGTTGGCGAGCGCGGTGATCACCGAGGCCATGGCGCCGGCGACACAGGAGATCAGGATGTCGCGGTTGTACACGTGCGACAGTTCGTGGCCGAGGACCGCGCGTAGCTCCCGTTCGTTGAGGATGTTGAGGATGCCGGTGGTGCAGCACACCGCGGCATTGCGCGGATTTCGGCCGGTGGCAAAGGCGTTCGGGTTGGCGGTGTCGGAGATGTACAGCCGCGGCATCGGCTGGTGGGCGGTGGTGGCGAGCTCGCGCACGATCTTGTACATCACCGGGGCCTGCACCTCGGTGACCGGGACCGCGTGCATGGCGCGCAGCGCCAGCTTGTCGCTGTTGAAGTAGGCATACGCGTTGGTGCCCAGCGCGAACAGCAGGGCGATCCAGATCCACATCGTCGAACCCGTCGACTGGGTGAACAGCGCGCCGACGAGCATGATCAGCGCGGAGAAGCCCACCAACAGCACGAATGTCTTGATCCGGTTGCCGGTCGAGTGCCAGGTCATCAACGTCCTCCTACCTTGACAGCTGTCAGCTGATTAAACGGCAACCGAGGCACCGAAGTTCCGGGAACGGAACTACCCGTCTCGGTTGACGGTGTAGTTCACCAGCGATGCCAGGGCGTACCGGCCGGGCCCCTCGGGCAGTTGCTCCAGCTCGGTGAGCGCCTGCGCGGCGTAGTCGCGCACGGTCTGCTTGGCCCGGGCCATGCCCGGCGACCGGCGCAGCAGCCCCAGCGCCTCGGCCAGCACCGCGTCGTCCTCCACCGGGGTCTTCAGCAGCTCCCGCAACCGCGCCGCGTCCGGCCCGTCCTCGCGCAGGGCGTAGAGCACCGGCAGGGTGTGCACACCCTCGCGCAGGTCAGTGCCGGGCAGCTTGCCCGACTCGTCGGGGTCGCTGTCGATGTCGATGATGTCGTCGGAGATCTGGAAGACCATGCCCACCTGCCCGCCGAGCCGGGCCAGGCGCTCGACCTGCTCCTCGGACGCCCCGGAGAAGGTGGCACCGAAGCGACCCGACGCCGAGATCAGGCAGGCGGTCTTCTCGTAGACCACCTTCAGATAGTGCTCGATGGGATCGGCGTCCTCGGCCGGGCCGCGGGTCTCCCGCATCTGACCGGTGACCAGCTCGGCGAACGTGTCGGCGATCACCAGGACCGCGTCCGGGCCCAGCCGCGACACCAGCCGCGAGGCCGTCGCGAACAGGTAGTCACCCGCCAGGATGGCGATGTTGTTGCTCCACCGCGCGTTGGCGCTGGGCGCCCCGCGACGCACCTGGGCGTCGTCCATCACGTCGTCGTGGTAGAGCGTCGCGAGGTGCACCATCTCGATCACCGCGCCGGCGATGGTGACCTCCGGGGCCTCCGGTCGCGGCCCCATTCCCGCCGCCAACACGGTGAACAGCGGCCGGAACCGCTTCCCGCCGGCCCGGAACAGGTGCTGCACCGCCTCCGACATCAGGCCGTCGGCCCGGCCGAGTTCGGCCTCCATCAACCGCTCGATCTGGCCCACTCCATCGCGGACACTTCGCGCGAAATCGGGGTCCCCGAAGTCCACTCCCGCAACCACGCTCGCCGGCGTCCTCATGCGTCCAACATACTGGGCTTCGTGAACATCTCGGAATCAACCTGCGCCGTCCACACCGCCGAGGTGGCTGTGGTGGGCGCCGGACCGGCTGGTTCCGCGGCCGCAGCCTGGGCCGCACGCGCCGGCCACGACGTCGTCGTCATCGATTCCGCCACCTTCCCCCGGGACAAGGCCTGCGGCGACGGGCTGACCCCGCGGGCGGTCGCCGAGCTCGGCCTGCTCGGCCTGGACGGCTGGCTCGACGAGCACATCCGCCATCGCGGGCTGCGGTTGGCCGGCTTCGGTTCGACAGTGCAGGTCGACTGGCCCGGACCCGCTTTCCCGGCCACCGGTTCGGCGGTCCCCCGCACCGAGCTCGACGACCGGATCCGCCAAGTCGCCGAGGACGCCGGCGCCAAGATGCTGCTCGGGGTGAAAGTCGTTGACGTCGAACGGGATTCCACCGGACGCGTGAGCGCGGTGGTGCTCTCCGACGGCGCCCGGGTGCGCTGCCGCACCCTGATCGTCGCCGACGGCGCCCGTTCGACGTTGGGCCGGGTGCTGGGCCGGCAATGGCATCAGGAAACCGTCTACGGCGTGGCGGTGCGCGGCTACCTGGACTCCCCGCGCGCCGACGAACCGTGGATCTCCTCGGACCTGGAACTGCGCTCCACCGACGGCGCCGTCCTGCCCGGATACGGCTGGATCTTCCCGCTCGGCAACGGGCGGGTGAACCTCGGGGTGGGCGCGTTGGCCACCGTCAAACGGCCCGCCGACGTCGCGCTCAAGCCGTTGATCAGGCATTACACCGAACTCAAGCGGGCCGACTGGGGTTTCGAGGGCCCGCCGCGGGAGGTGTCCTCGGCGCTGCTGCCCATGGGCGGCGCGGTGTCCGGGGTCGCCGGGCCCAACTGGATGCTGATCGGCGACGCGGCCGCGTGCGTCAACCCGCTCAACGGTGAGGGCATCGACTACGGGCTGGAAACCGGTCGACTGGCGGCCGAGCTGCTCGGCGCCGCCGATCTGTCGCTGGCCTGGCCCGCCGTGCTGCAGGAGCACTACGCCAAGGGGTTCTCAGTGGCGCGTCGCCTGGCGCTGCTGCTGACCATCCCGCGGTTCCTGCCGCTGACCGGACCGATCGCGATGCGCTCGAGCGCGCTGATGGGGATCGCCGTGCGCGTCATGGGCAACCTCGTCACCGACGAGGACGCCGACTGGGTGGCGCGGGTGTGGCGCACTGCCGGGGCGACGTCGCGGCGCATCGATCGCCGCAAGCCGTTCGAATAGGCGGGTTCAGGCCGACAGGTCGACGGACACCCCGCCAGGTTCGCTTTGCCGCGTCGCACTCGGCTGACCGCCCAACAACGTGGTCGCCATCAACGTGCGCACCCAGGCCCGCGCCTGGGCCGAGCCGGCGCCGTCACCCAACCCGACCAGCCGCCCGACGTCCACGACGAGGGCGAAGGCGGCGTGGACCGCGATGCGGGCCTCGGCCAGGCCGTACTGCGGCCGGACGGCGGTCAGCAGCTGCGCCCAGGCCTCCACCGTCGCGCGCTGAATGTTGCGCAGCACCTTGTGATCCGCGGACGGCAGGTTGGTCCGTTCGGTGTGGTAGACGTGGGCGAGTTCGGGGTTCTCGAAGGACCTGGCGATGTAGGCGTCGATGAGCCGGTTCAACGTCCGTTCCGGATCAGGTTCGGCGGCAAGGGCATTGGCGACGTCGGCGGACACCCGGTCGGCCGCCCGCCGGAAGGAGGCGGCCAGGATGTCGGCCTTGCCGGAGAAGTACCGGTAGATCCCCGAGGCCGGCATGCCGACCGCGCCGGCGATGTCCTCCACGCTGGTCTGGTGGTAACCGTTGCGGTGGAACAGGATCAACGACTCGCGCAGTACCTCCTCGTAGCGGCCGGCACTCACCTCGGCCGGCATGACGGGCTCGGCACTTGAGATCCCCTCGGGCAGTTCGACATTCAGGACGGCCGCCGCCCGGTCGAGGAGCAACGCCCGCAGCGGCGCGACACCGAGTTGCGCGTGGTGATCGGCGACCGAACCAATCACGCTCAGCGCGGCCGCCGACAACGTCCAGCGCTGCCGACCGGTCAACCCGGGCCGCAGTTCGCTCAGCGGCACCTGGATGCGGCGGTTGACCGACTTCAGCTGGCCCATCAGCAGGCTGTAGTCGTCGCCGAGAAGATAGCGGGCCTGGCGCCGGTACAGCCCCCCGGAACTCCGGTTCGCCAGCGCCGTGTCGATCAGTGCATTCAGGATCTGATCGCGCAACTCCACCGGCGCCACCGTGTCCGGGGCGTCCCCGACGAAATCGGTACAGTCCTGCAGCTGAGTGCCCAGCGCCAGAACGGCGTCTCGGAACAACTGGTACTTGCCGGACGCGTGGCGGTACAGTGCCGCAGCCGAGATACCGACGCGGGTGGCGATGTCGTCCATGCTCACCGCGTGATAGCCGGACTCCCCGAAGGCCTCGGCCGCGGCGCGGGCGATCTGGGCCTTGCGGTTACGGGGTCGCCTGCGAACCGAGGACATGGCGGACACGGTAACCCACCGAAGCCCCCTGAGTCAGGTCGGAGGGTTCGCGAACACCGCCCAACTTAGAGAAGCGCCCGCAACGCCTCGATATCCGCCTGCACCCCCGCTGACTACCTACGGAGTGCGACGACGCGGCCCGAGAACCGATCCCGACGGTCCGAGCCGAGGTTCCGAATGAGCATTAACTTAGACCTTGCGCGAACGATCCGAACTGTGCCATGCTCCACTCTGCCGGGGGGTCGGGACATGCACCCCGGACGGCAACACACCGACCCCGGGAAGGACGCCATGACCTACGAGCTGCCGGCCACCAAAGGCC
Organism: Mycolicibacterium sp. MU0050; assembly: GCF_963378085.1. GTDB lineage: Bacteria > Actinomycetota > Actinomycetes > Mycobacteriales > Mycobacteriaceae > Mycobacterium > Mycobacterium wendilense. The sequence goes on from NZ_OY726395.1 coordinate 3,920,506, forward strand.
CGCTGCGCGACCTCATGGTCCAGGGCGGCTACGTCCTGGGGTTCTCGGTACAGGCACTCGTCAGCGTCGGAGTGGCGATCGTCCGGCGGCGGCTGGCCCTCGACGAACTGGTGACCCAAACATTGTTCATCGGCCGGGTCTGCACCGGCCCCGCGCTGCTGCTGATGATGCCGATCGGCGTGTTCATCGCCGTCTCGGTCGGCGAACTCGCCGGCCGGATCGGCGCCGGCGGCTACTCGGGCGCGGTGGTGGCCTTCATCGTCGTCGGGCAGGCGGCCGCGCTGGTCTGCGCCCTGATGATGGCGGGTGTCGCGGGGTCGGCCATCTGCACCGACCTGGGCTCCCGGAAGATCCGTGAAGAAGTGGACGCCATGGAGGTCATGGGCCTCGACGTGATCGAGCGCCTGGTCGCACCGCGGTTGATCGCGGCGGTCATCGTGTCGGTCGCGCTGTGTGCCATGGTGACCTTCGGCGGCGTCCTGGCCTGCTACGCCTACCACATTGGCGTGCAACAACTTCCGGCCGGAAGCTTCCTGGCCACCTTCAGCCAGTACGGCCGGGTCTCCGACTTCGCGATGGCGTTGGTCAAGGCCGCCGTCTTCGGTCTCACCGCCACCCTGGTGGCGACCTTCAAGGGGTTGCACGCCAAGGGCGGCCCGCGCGGGGTGGCCGACTCGGTGAACGAGGCCGTGGTGCTCGCCTTCGCGTTGGTGTTCATCCTCAACACCATCCTGTCGGCGCTGTACACGGTGGTCGTCCCGGCGGTGGGTAGCTACCGATGACCGCCCTGACCACCTCGGCCCCCCTGCGCCGCGCGGCCCAGCCCGCGGCGGCCGGCTACAACGCGCTGGCCGTCGTCGGCCAGCACGTCAGCTTCTACGGCAAGGTCCTCGCCTCCCTGCCCTACGCGCTGGTCCGGTACCGCAAGCATTCGCTCAGCCAGATCGGCGAGGTCACCTTCGGGAACTCGTCGCTGCTCTCCGGCGGCGGGACCATCGGCATCGTGTTCGCGATGTCGCTGGCCGCCGCGATGATGCTGGGCGTCGAGACCCAGCGGGGTCTGGACCTGGTCGGGATGAACACCCTCTCAGGGATGCTCGCCGCCGTCGCCAACACCCGCGAGCTGGCACCGGTGGTGGTGGCGATCGCGTTGGCCGCCAAGGTCGGTACCGGCTTCACCGCGCAGATCGGCGCCATGCGGATCTCCGACGAGATCGACGCGCTCGACGCGATGGCGCTACGCTCCATCCCCTTCCTGGTCGGCACCCGGGTGATCGCCGCGGTGGTCTGCGTCATCCCGATCTACATGATCGGCCTGCTGGCCAGCTACCTGTCCACCCGCACGGTGGTGGTGTACTTCAACGGGGCCTCGCCGGGCACCTACGACTACTTCTTCCACCTGGCGCTGGGCCCGCAGGATCTGCTGTATTCCGGGATCAAGGCGATTGTCTTCGCCGTCGTCGTCGCGCTGGTGCACTGCACCTACGGTTACTTCGCATCCGGCGGCCCCGAGGGAGTCGGCCAGGCCGCCGGCCGCGCGCTGCGCACCGCCATCCTGGCCATCGGCGTGCTGGACGTCCTGCTGACCTTCGCGCTGTGGGGCCTGGTACCCGAGATCCCGGGAATGGGGGTGTGATGCTCGGCCGAAAGACGCGGCGCCGCAAGCCGTTTTTGCCCGGGCGCCCCTGGCTCGCGGTGCGGGGGCTGATCGCCGTCGCGGTCGCCGGTGTCGTCGCGGCGGTTCTCATCGGCCGCGCGACCGGCAGCCTCGACCCCACCGGCGACGTCTTCGTCGGCGTGCCCGCCTCGGCCGGACTCATCACCACCGCCGCGCCGGTGCGCTACCACGGCGTCAACGTCGGCCGGATCGCCGAGATCCAGTCCGGCACCGAGACTTCCCGGGTGCGCCTCGCGATCGACCGCGACGCGCTGCCGATGATCCCCGCCAACGTGGTGGCCCGCATCGTGCCGCGGACCTTCTTCGGGGACATCTACCTGCAACTCGCCGACGGACCGCACCGCGGCGACGCCCGACCGCTCAGCGCCGGGGCCACCATCTCGGTCGACGACAGCGCCGACGCGTTGGCCCTCTACGACGTCTTCACCAAGATCGTCGACGTCTTCTCCACGCTGCAGCCGGAGAAGATGCAGACCGCGCTCACCGCCGTCAGCCAGGCCCTGCGCGACCGGGGATCCCAGATCGGTTCCACCATCGACAATCTCAGCGCGGCCTCGACGACCCTGACGCCCACCGTGACCCAGTTCCTGGACACCACGCCGCAGTTCCGCGACGTGATGAGCGCACTGCACACCGCGACACCCGACATCCTGACCACCCTGTCGGCCGCCACCAACGTCTCCGAGCGGCTCGCCGACGACCAGGCGGCCTTCGGGACCGCGCTCGGCGAGATGGCCGGGCTGGGCTCGGTGCTCACCGCCTTCTTCGCCGACCACCGCGATCAGTTCATCACCGTCCTCGACGCCGGCGGCAAGGTGCTGGCCACCACGGCGGCCCAGCCCGACGGTCTGGTCGAAACGCTGGCCGGCGCGAAAACCTTCGGCGACGCGGGTGCGCGCACGTTCGCCACCGGGAAGTTCAGCATCACCGCCGTGGCCACCTTCGCCGGCCCGATGCCCTACACCGCCGCGGACTGCCCGGTCTACGGGACGACCTACGGCGCGCACTGCGCCGACGCCGACCCGTTCAACCCCGTCCCGACCACGCCCCTTCAGATTCCCCTGCCCGACTCCGTGGACCTGAAAGCGCCGCCGCCGGTGGCCTTCTTCCCCGAGGGCCAGCGCAGCGGCGGCGTGCCGCCACCGCCACCGCCGGGTCCGGCTCCGGGTCCGGCTCCCGGTCCAGGCTTTCCCGCCGAGGCCGCGCCGGCGTCGGCGATCGTCGGCGGCGCAGTGGAGTCCCACGCGCTCGGCGTCCTGCAGAACGAGGTATTGGGTCACGACGCCGGCGAGGCCACCGAGCCCCACATCGCCACCGTGGTGCTGCTCGGCCCACTGGTGCGCGGCACGGAGGTGCGGGTGTCATGAAGGTCGGTTGGCAGTCCTGGGCAAAGGTGGGCAGTTTCTGCGCCGCCGGCGTGATGAGCGGGTTGTTGGTGATCAACACGCTCTCGGTTCCGGTGCGCGGAAACACCACCCACTACGTCGCGCAGTTCAGCAGCGTCGAGGGGCTCAGCGTCGGTAACCCGGTCACCATGAACGGGATCCGCATCGGCCGCGTCGATTCGATCCGGTTCGCCGACAACGGCCAGGGCACCAGTCGCGCCGACGTGGGCCTCGAGGTCCGGTCCCGTTACGCGCTGACCACCGATGTCACCGCCGCGGTGCGCTACGGCGACATGCTCGGCGCCCGGTACGTCGCGCTGTCCGACCCCACCGGCACCGTGCAGGAACTGTCCACCGGCGAACCCCGTCAGTTGCTGGCCGCCGGCGGCGTCATCCCGCTGGCCGCGACCAGCCCGGCCGTCGACCTGACCGCCCTGCTCAACGGCTTCAAGCCGCTGTTCGAGGCGCTCGAGCCCGCGCAGGTCAACACGCTCACCCGCGGCTTCGTCGAAACCTTCGGCGGCCAAACGCAAACGGTGACCACCCTGCTGGCCCAGGTCGCCACCATGACCGCGTCGATGGACCACAACGAGGCGATCTTCACCAAGCTGATCGACAACGTGTCGGCGCTGATGAGCACGGTCGATGCGCGTCAACCGCAGCTCGCGGAGATGGTGGGCGGGCTCGAACGCCTCACCGCGACGGTCACCGGTCCCAATGGCCAGCTGGAACTGCTCCTCGACCAGGGCAACGCGGTGCTCGCCACCCTCGCCAACACCGTCACGCAGTCCAGCGCCGCTTACGGCCAGGCCATCACCGACCTCAACACCATGCTGGACGCCTGGGGCCAGAACACCGCGGACTTCGAGGCGCTGGTCGAAAAGCTGCCGCACTTCGCGGATTCCATCAACCGGTCCAGCAGCTACGGCGGATTCGTCAGCCTGTACCTCTGCAACTTCACGCTCAAGATCGCCAAACACGAGGCGAACATCTTCGGCAGCCGGCATACGGAGGTGTGCCTGTGATGTTCCTGGTGAAACTCATCGACCTGTTCGTCGGGGCGGTGTTGTTCCTGCTCAAGAAGGACCGCGGACACAATCCGACGATCCCCTTCACCCTCGGCGCCATCGGCACCATCGGCCTGGTCGTACTGATGCTGGTGACCATCGGCCTGCCGCGCGTCTTCTACCAGGCCCGCACCGAACCGTTCACCGCCGAGATGGCCAACGCCAGCGGACTGACCAGCGGCGACCCGGTGTACGTCGCCGGCGTGCCGGCCGGGCGCGTGGAGCGGGTGAACCTGGCCGGTGACCGCGTCCGGGTCGACTTCCGGCTCGACGACGGCCAACCGCTCGGCAACCAGACCACCGCCACGGTGCGACTGCGCACCGTGCTGGGTAAGCGGTTCCTCGACGTCATGCCCGCCGGCGTGGTCGATCCGCAGGACGGCAACCTGATCCCGCTCGCCCGCACCACGGTGCCCTACAGCCTCGACGAGGTCGGCCGCGAAGCCGAAGACGCCGCGGCCGGCCTCGACCAGCAGGCGCTGACCGCGGCCATGCGCACCGTGCACGAATCCATTCCCAGCGACAACGCCGACCTGAGTGCCGCGCTCGCCGGGATCAGCAGCGCCAGCGCCGTTTTCGCCGAGAGCGGCGACAAGTTCGACCAGCTGCTGCGGATCTCGCGGTCGCTGTCGGAGCTGCTCGTCGAGCAGAACGAGTCGGTGGCCAACACCGCCGCCAACGCCGCGCACATCGTCTCGGCCCTGACCGCCCGCCGCGACGCGCTCGGCCAGATCGTCACCAACCTCAGCGCGCTGGTGCGCGAGCTGTCAGCCGTCTACGGCGCCAAGCAGGAGGAGTTCAGCGAGGTGATCACCAAGCTCACCGGCATCACGGCAACGCTGCGCGACAACGCCGAACACATCGACGCCACGCTGCGCACCCTGCCGCCGGCCATGCGGGCGGTCACCAACGCCACCGGCAACGGCAACTGGGCCGACGTCAACTCGCCGTCCCTGGTGATGCCGGACAACCTGCTGTGCGCCTTGAACATCCAGAGGTCGTGCCGATGAGTCACCGCAACCGCGCCGTCGTGCTGGCCGTGGCCGTCCTGGTCTTCCTGGGCGCCGGTGGCTGGTATGTCTTCGGCCGCACCGACAACGCCACGGTCCTGCACGCCGACTTCACCTACGTCAACGGCATCTACCCGGGCAGCAAGGTCACCGTGCTGGGGGTGCCCGTCGGCCGCGTCACCGGCGTCACGCCGCAGGGCACCACGGTGCGGGTGTCGATGTCGCTGCCGGCGGATGTGCAACTTCCCGCCGACGTCGACGCCTACATCATGAGCCCCGCGTTGATCAGCGACCGCAGCGTCGAGCTGGGCCCCGCCTACAGCGGCAGCGGGCCGCAGATGACCTCGGACCACGTCATCCCGGTCGAGCGCACACATGCCCCGATCACCTTCGACAGCATGCTGAGCAGCCTGACCGCCCTCACCGATGCGCTGGGCCCCGACCAGGGCGACCTGGGCCAACTGCTGGCCCGCGGTGCGGACCAGTGGCGCGGTCAGGGCAAGCAATTCAACACGGCCATCCGCAATCTCAGCAGCGCCACCGGCGTCGTCGGCGCCCGCGCCGAGGACATCGACACCGTCGTGGAGAACCTCGACACCATGCTGGCCGCCTTCAACCAGCGGCAGGTGTCGTTGAACGACCTGGTGGGTTCCCTTGGCCTGCTCGGGGATTCCTGGGCGGATCAGAACCTGGACATCACCGGGGCGATGAACGACCTCAAGACCGTGCTGGATCAGGTGAACACGGTGGTGCACAAGCACACCGACGACATGGGCACCATTGCGGCGAACCTCAACGCCGTGGGCGACGTCCTGACCGGGCGGCAGCCCGAACTCGCCGAGTTCATGGATCTGCTCCCGCTGATGATGCAAAACCTGTCGAACACCATTGGCCCCGACCGGCGCGGCCGCATCCGGCTCAACGTGTCCTCGGCGCTCAAGCAGTTCGCCGACGCGCACAACTTCTGCGAGCGGCACCAGTGGGAGATCTGCTCGGGCATCGGCATCGTCAACCCGTTGTCGTTCCCCATCAGCCGGTCCGACCCGCTGGGCATCGTCAGCGCCGTCACCGGCGTCATCCCCCCGCCGAATCCGGAGCACCCGCGATGAGTCGCCTACCCAAGCCCGCGAGCACCACGGCCGCCATGCTGGGCATCGCCGCACTGAGCGGCGTGGCGCTGTGGGCCGGGTCCGACATCGGCATCCAGGATCTTCCGCTGGGACGCAGCGCGCCGGGCCAGGCGATGTCGGTGACAGTGATCCTGCCGACCGCCGACGGGATCGCCATCGGCGCCGACGTCCGCGACGGCCAGAAGGTGGTCGGCCGGGTCAGCAAGCTGAACCTGAATGCCTCCGGCGCGTCGGTCGAGTTGAGCGTGCGCGCCGACGCCAACCTGCCCGCCAACACCATCGCCAGCGTGGAACTCCCGTCGGCCCTGGGCAATCCGTTCGTGCGGCTGGCCGCGCCCGCCCAGCCGGCCGGCCGGGCGCTACGCGACGGCGACGTCATCCCGCCGACCCAGACCGAGCTGGGCCCGCAGATCGAGACGGCGTTGGCGACGTTCGGTGCGCTGATGTCCCGCAGCGGCGTGGACCAGCTGACCACGATCGTCAACGAACTCGACCAGGCGTTCGGCGGACGCTCCGAGAAGATTCACGGCCTGATCGACGCCATGTCGGTACTCACCGCCAAGACCCGGGAACACCAGGCCGATTTCGATCAGGCGCTGAGCCTGGCCGCCGACATCAGCGCGCAGTTCGAACGCGAACAGCACACCGTCGGCGCCTATCTGGACTCGCTGCCGCGGGTGGTGGCCATGCTCGACGTCCAGCGAGCCAAGCTCGAGACGCTGTTCGCCTCGACCACCGCGCTGGCCGCCACCGCCAACGACGCCTTCGCCCACGCCGACACCGCGGCGCTGGTACAGGACGCCGGCACCGTGGTGAGCGCCCTGAGCAGCTACAACGACCGGCTCACCGAAACCCTGACCACCATGAACACCTTCCTCGACCGGTTCGGGGAGTCCGTGCACGGCGACTATCTGATGTTCGATGGCGCACTGGACATTCCGGGCACCATCGACAAGCTGCTCACCGGCGGCCTGATCGTCAACGGCATTCCCATCACCGGCCAGCAGGCGCTGGACGGCTTCCTCTCCGGGGGGCTGCATTGACCCGGCTGGTTCTGGTCCAGGTGGCCATCTTCGCCGCGATCAGCGCGATCGTGGTGCCGTTCAGCATCCGGTACGTGGTGGGCGCGCAGGGCTTCACGACGCCGATGACGTTGCACGCCACCATGGTCGACGGCTTCGGCCTGACCGCGGGCACCAGCGTCACGGTCCGCGGCGTGGAGATCGGCACGGTCGCCGACGTCGGCCTGGCCCCCGAGGGCGGGGCCCGGGTGCGGCTGTCGGTCGATCCGGACGCGCGCATCCCGCGGGACTCGATCATGACCGTCGGCATGGGCACCGCCGCCGGCATCCAGAGCGTCGACATCTTCCCGCAGTCCGCCGACGGCCCCTACCTCGAATCCGGCGACACCATCGCCGCCCCGGCCGACCGTCAGCCGGTGCAGATGGACCGCGTCATGCTGGACGCCGGGCGACTGGTCAAGGGCATCGACGCACGCGCTGTCGGCGACGTCGCCCACGAACTGTCCGAATCGTTCACCGGGCTGGGCCCCAGCCTGGCCTCGCTGATCGACAGCGCCGCCGTCATCTCCGAGGGCTTGCACGAGCGCACCGCGCAACTGCAGCCGCTCATCGAGGGCACCGCCCGGTTGGTCACCACCATGGCCGCCCAGCAGCACAGCTTCGTGCGCGGGATGAACGCGAGCGCGCGCTTTGCGACCCAACTCGACGACAGCGGACCGGTGTTCCTGCACCTGACCGACCAGTCGCCGGCGGCGCTGGCGTCCGTGCGGGCCGCACTGGACACCTACCGCGACACCTTCGGTGCGACGCTGGCCAACCTGGCCACGGTCGCGCCGATCGTCGGCGACCGCACCGCCTCCCTGGAGACCGGCCTGACCGCCATCCCGCAAGGGCTGTACGACCTTTCGTCCATCGTCAAGGGTGATCGCGCGGACTTCGCGCTGATCGCGACGCAGGGCCCGGTCTGTGTGCACGACGTGGACCGGCGCACCATCGGCGACGTCACCCCCGTGGAGCCGAACCTGGTGCGCTACTGCCCGCCGTCCCCGGACATGCAGATGCGGGGCGCCGCCAACGCGCCGCGACCGAACGACCTGGGGATGCAGAACTCGCAGATCCCCGGCGGCGTGGTCGGCCCACCGGTGGTCCGCGACCCGATCAAGATCCCCACCCTGGCCGAGCTCGTCTACAAGTGGCGAATGATCCTACGGAACAACGATGTCCCGCGATGACCTGACAGATCCGGAGGATCCCGACGTGTCCACCACGCAGACCGTCGTCGACGACGAAACCGATCTCGACAGCACCGACGGCGCGGCCACGGCCGACGCCGCAGTCGAGACCCCCGCCGCCGCGCGGCGGTCCTGGCTGCGGCGCGCCGTGGTACCCGTGCTGCTGGTCGCGGTGCTGGCCCTCGGCGGCGCGCTGGGCTACACGCTGTACCAGCAGAGCGAGTTGCACCGGTGGCAGGAGCAGGCCGTGGCCACCGCCGGCGACTACCTGGTGGCGATGGCGTCGTTCGACTACCAGAACCTGGATGCCAACAAGGGCACCATCACCGCCGACTCCACCCCGGAGTTCGCCCAGAAGTACGACGAGATGGTGGCGGCGCTGCGCGACATCGTGGTGACCAGCAAGGGCGTCGCCGCCGCGACCGCCGACCACGTCGCGGTGGAGCGCCTGGACGAGGAGTCGGCCACCGTCATCGGCTTCGTCGACCAGCAGGTCACCAACGTCACTGCACCCGAAGGGAACACGCAGCGCTACCGGATGCTCGTCGAGCTGGTACGCAGCGGCGATCGCTGGCTTGTCAACGACGTGAAGACCCTGTGACGCGGTAGCCGCCCACCCGAACCGACAAAAGGAGATCGCGATGCCAGTGCAGTACCGCGCCGTCGACGTACAACCGGTGTTGACCACCGCGCAGACGCGCATCCAGATCACCCAGCGCACCCCACGCTGGGACCGCAAGCAGCTCGACCTCACCGATGCGCTGGACTTCTGGTCCGCGGCAGCCTCGGCGGCCAACGTCATCATGCAGTTGAGCTGGCCGGAGGTCGGCTACGGCGTGGCCGAGAGCCGCGTGGAGTCCGGCTCGCTGATGCACCATCCGTGGAAGCGGCTGCGCACCACCGCGCAGTACCTGGCCGTCGCGATCCTGGGCACCCAGGAGGAGCGCGACGCCTACCGGGACGCGGTCAACGTCGCGCACCGGCAGGTCCGTTCCACCGCCGACAGCCCGGTCAAGTACAACGCCTTCAACCGCGAGCTCCAATTGTGGGTGGCCGCCTGCCTGTTCATCTTCTACGAGGACACCCACCAGCTGCTGCACGGCGCCATGACCGAGGAGCAGGCGGAGACCTTCTACCAGAGCGCGATGCCGATCGGCACCACGCTGCAGGTCCTCGAGGACCAGTGGCCGGCCTCCCGCGCCGACTTCGACGTGTACTGGAACAAGGCGTGCGAACGCATCGAGATGGACGACTTCGTGCGCGACTTCCTCGAGCATCTGGTCGCCCTCAAGATGATCAACATCGTGCCGCGGCTGGTTCTTGCGCCGCTGCTGAGGTTTTTGACCAACGGTTTTCTGGCGCCGGTGTTCCGCGACGCGATGGGTTGGGAATGGAGCGAGACCGACCGGCGACGCTTCGAGCACCTGTTCCTGTTCGTGTCGTTCGTCAACCGGTTCATCCCGCGGTTCATCCGGACCTACAACTACACCGTGCTGATGAAGGATCTACGGCGTCGCCTCCGCCGTCAGAAGGCCATCCTCTGATCTCTTTTCTCTTGCGCGAGCGGGCGCGTCCCCGGCCGACACGCCGAGCAATTTTCGTGGTCTGCGCACGCTCGCGATACGGAGCAACGCCATGACGGACAACCGGTTTCGCGGCTACATCGGCGACCGGCGATTGCGGTTCATGCTGCCGCGGGCGGTGTGTCTGCAACTGCTGCACCCCGCGATCGCCGCCGGCATCTGGGAGCATGCGCTGCTGCGCGAGCGGATCTGGCAGCACAAGAAGCGCACCGTCACCGCGTCGATCGACATCGCCTTCACCGACAACGACATGCGCTCGGTGATCCGGTTCGGCCACGAGCATGTCAAGGGCCGCACCGCCGACGGCGCCAAGTATCACGCGCTGGATCCCGAGATCTTCCATTTCCAGCACGCCACCTACGTGGAAAGCATTGTGGCGATGGTGAATTCGTTCATCCGACCGCTCAACGACGACGAACACGAACAGCTTTATCAGCAGTGCTGCGACTGGTATCGCCGGTACGGAATCTCGGCGCGCGCGTTGCCGCCGGACTGGCCGTCCTTCCAGGAATACTTCCAGAACTACTGTGACGCAGAACTGTGCGCCGGCGAGCACTTCGAGCGCTTTCGCGACGAGATCTTCGCGCCGTCGGACTGGTGGCCTGCCCGGGTGCCCCGCTCGGCGATCCGCGCGATGCAGCATGCGAAGGCGATCGAGCTCACCGGCGTGCAGCCCAGCGCGGCGGACCGACGGGCGTTGCGCACGTTCGCCGCGGCGTGTCGGGTGGGCGCGGTGATCCCCGCGCTGTGGGCGCCCGCGAAGGTGCGCAAACACCGGAAATCACCCGGCGTGTCGGCCGGGGACGCACGCGCTCGCGAGTAAAACGGGCTAGGGCTAGGGCTTGGTGGCGGCGTGCAGCGCCACGATCCCCGCGGAGAGGTTGCGCCAGCGCACCGACGACCACCCCGCGGTGGCGATCCGGCGAGCCAACTCCGCCTGCTCGGGCCAGGCCCGGATCGACTCCGCCAGGTACTCATAGGATTCCGGGTCGCTGGACACCGCGCGCGCCAGCGCCGGCAACGCCCGCATCAGGTACTCCTTGTACACCGTCGAGAACACCGGCACCGTCGGCGTTGAGAACTCGCACACCACCAGCCGGCCGCCCGGCCGGGTGACCCGGGCCATCTCCCGCAGCCCCTCGACGTGGTCGACGACGTTGCGCAGGCCGAAGCTGATGGTGACCGCGTCGAACACCTCGTCGCCGAACGGCAGCTTGGTCGCGTCGCCGCCGACCTTGGGCACCGCACGCTGCGCGCCGGCCTTGAGCATGCCCACCGAGAAATCGCAGGCCACACACCACGCGCCGGACTTGGCCAGCTCGACGGTGGATACCGCGGTCCCGGCCGCCAGGTCCAGCACCCGATCCCCCGGCCCGATGCCCAGCGCCGCGCGGGTGGCGCGGCGCCAGAGCCGATCCTGACCCAGGGACAGCACCGTGTTGGTCAGGTCGTAGCGGCGGGCCACGGCGTCGAACATCGACGCCACCTCGTGGGGATCCTTGTCCAGCGTCGCGCGGCTCACGGCATCGACGCTACCTGTGAACCTGCTCGAATCGGGAATCCACCGCGGCCGCCGGGGTTAGACAGAGGTATGACAGGAAAAGTGTGGTTCATCACCGGCACCTCCCGCGGCTTCGGCCGGCACTGGGCGGTCGCGGCCCTCGAGCGGGGTGACAAGGTCGCCGCCACGGCACGCGACACCGCCACCCTGGACGACCTGGTCGACCGATTCGGCGACGCGGTGCTGCCGATCGCGCTCGATGTCACCGACCGGGCCGCCGATTTCGCCGCGGTGCAGCGCGCCCACGAGAACTTCGGCCGCCTGGACGTCGTCGTGAACAACGCCGGCTACGGGCAGTTCGGCCTCATCGAGGAACTGTCGGAGGCCGAGGCGCGCGACCAGATCGAGACCAACGTCTTCGGTGCGCTGTGGGTCACCCAGGCGGCCCTGCCCTACCTGCGCGCCCAGCGCAGCGGCCACATCGTCCAGGTTTCCTCGATCGGCGGGATCACCGCCTTCCAGAACGTCGGGATCTATCACGCGTCCAAGTGGGCGCTGGAGGGTTTCTCCCAGTCGCTGGCCCAGGAGGTGGCGTCCTTCGGCATCCACGTCACGCTGGTCGAACCGGGCGGCTTCGACACCGACTGGGCGGGCTCGTCGGCCCGGCACGCGACGCCGCTGCCCGACTACGCCGAGGTGCACGCCGAGGCCCAGCGGATCCGCGCCCAGCGCGTCGCGGCCCCCGGCGATCCGGCCGCCTCGAGCCGGGCCATCCTGCAGATCGTCGACGCGCCCGAACCGCCGTTGCGGGTGTTCTTCGGCACGCTGCCGCTCGAGTTGGCCAAGGCCGACTACGCCCAGCGGATCAGCACCTGGGAGGCCTGGCAGCACGTGGCGGAGTTGGCGCAGGGCTGACGCGAGCGTGCGCAAAACCCGGAATTCACCCGGCGTGTTGCTCGGGGACGCCCCTGCACGCGGGGGACCCCAGCCCGCTCGCGGGGAGGGGGCGGGGCGGGGAGGCGACGGCCGCGTAGTGGTCGAGGAGTTCCTCGCAGATCACCGGCCAGGTGCGGCCCAGCACGCTGCGGCGCGCCGCGACCGCGTACCGGTCGCGTTCGGCGATCAGGTGGTCGACCGCCACGCCCAGCCGTTGCTCGAAGCCGTCGACCGGTAGCAACAGGCCGGTCTGCATGGGTGTCACCAGATCCCGCGGCCCGCCGGCGTCCGGCGCGACCACCGGCAGCCCGGAGGCCATCGCCTCCTGCACGGCCTGGCAGAAGGTCTCGTGCTCGCCGGGGTGCACGAAGACGTCCATGCTCGCATACGCCGCGGCCAGCTCCGCGCCGTAGAGCGCACCAGTGAAAACCGCTGTGGGCAGCACCGTTTCGAGTTTGCGCCGATCCACCCCGTCGCCGACCACCACCACCTGCAGGTCGTCGCGGGCGGACAGGGCGGCCAGGCGCTCCACGTGCTTCTCCGGCGCCAGCCGGCCGACGAACCCGACCACCGGCCGGCCGTCCGGCGACCAGCTCCGCCGCAGGGTCTCGCTGCGCGCCGACGGCGCGAATCCGGTGACGTCCACTCCCCTGGCCCACCGGTGTACACGTGGAATCCCATGTTCGGCAAGGTTTTCCAGCGCCGACGTGGATGGGGCCAGCGTTCGGTCGGCCTTGCTGTGCAGCCGGCGGGTCCAGGCCCACGCGGCCCGGGACGCCATCGCCATCCCGTAACTCTCGGCGAAGCCGGCGATGTCGGTCTGGAACACCGCGACGGTCGGCACCCCCAGGCGCCGCGCCGCCAGCACCCCGCCCCAGCCCAGCAGGGCCGGCGACGCCAGGTGCACGACGTCGGGGTCGAACCCGCGCAGTACCCCCACCATCCGCGGCCACGGAATGCCCAGCGGCAGCGACGTCACCTTGGGGAACATCCGCGACGGCACCCGATGCACCCGGATGCCGTCGTGCACGCGGTCGGCCCTGGGCTGCTTCGGCGGGGTGTCCGGGGCGACGACCAGCGCCTCGTGGCCGCCCCGACGCAGGTGTTCGAGCACCCGGAGCACCGAGTTGGTGACACCGTTGACGTTCGGGAGAAAACTCTCTGCGACAATCGCAACGCGCACGAGGCCCAGCCTGGCAGCGCCGGGTGGCCACCGGGTTGCCGACAGGCAGACGGCACACGAAGCCCGTCGGGCGTGTTCTGGACCGAAAGGGGACCCCATTGCGAGGTTGGCGGGTGGTCCTGGCGGTGCTGGCGGCGGCGCTGCTGCTCTCCGGGTGCACGGTCGAGATCGCCGGGGTGGCCCGGCCCGACCCGCGCGGGCCCGGGGTGGCGCTGAGCGCCGACGGCGCCGGCATCGTGGCGGGCTTTCCCGACGCCCCGGTGCAGCTCGAACTGTTCACCGAACCGCAGTGCCAACCATGCGCCTTCCTGCAGTACGACTTCGGCGATCAGTTCCGGGAGCATCTGGACTCCGGGCGGCTGGCGCTGACCTACCGCCCCATGGCGTTCCTCGACCCGACATTGGGCACCGGCTATTCGGCCACGGTCACCAACGCGTTGTTCACCGCCGTCGACCCGGCGACCTCGGCCGGCGGCTTCCAGTTCTTCGTCCAGCAGCTGTGGGTGCACCAGGACCTCGCCGAGACCGCCTACAGCGACGCCGACTTCGCGGACATCGCCGCCGGCAGCGGATTGGCGCCCGGGCTGGTCGAGAGCATCGGGCGGGGTCGCGTCGCGGTCGACACCGCCGACGTCGCCACCACCAACGCTGCACTGCTGGAACAGATCCTCGGGCGGGTCGCCACCCCGGTGGTCTACGACATCGAGGCGCGCAGCATCGTCGACACCACCGATCCGGACTGGCTCACGAACCTGATGCGGACGGTCTGACGGCTCCGTTGACCCGGCGCTCCAGCGCCGCGAGGCCGGCCAGCGCGGCCAAGCCGATCAGCCAACCGACGACCGCGATGGAGCCGGCCGGGATGATGGCCAGGGTCGCGTTGCGGTCCTGCACCCGCACCAGGTCGGGGTCGGTGGTGTCGTATTCGACGTAAATGCGCATGCCCGTGGCCAATTCGGACGGATACAGCACGCCGAGTTCAGGCCGGTAGGTGACCCGGTCCGGAGTCACGAATTCGATGGTGGACCGGCGCGGCCCGGCGCTGAGCACCTCGGCCTGCGCCACTCCCAGGTTGGCCTCGATCTGGCGGTCGTTGCGCCACGCACCGGCGACCAGCAGCACCGACTGCAAGGTCACGACGAACACCAGAACCCACACGCCGGTCTTGGCCCACCGCAACGCCTTCCGCAGCGCGGTGTCCGGCACCCCGGACGCCTTCCGCGGCAGGAGCCGGCGCCCGAAGGCGGTCAGTTCGCTTCTCACAGTGCGGCCTTGATGGACGCATGCAACTTTCGCAGCGACGATCGGTCGGCCTTCACCTCCACGACCCGCATCTGGTCGGCCGGTTCATCGAGGACGGCGCCCAGATCGGCGGCCTCGACCCGGCGGTAATCGACGTGATAGGCGCGACACAGCGCGGCGATGTCGACGTCGTGCGGGGTGCCGAAGATCCGCGAGGACACATCGGAGAACCGCGGATCGCCCTGCTCGAGCAGTTCGAAGATGCCGCCGCCGTTGTCGTTGGAGACCACGATGGTCAGCCGGCTCGGCCTCGGCTCGGTGGGCCCGATGAGCAACCCGGAGCTGTCGTGCACGAACGTCAGGTCCCCGATCAGCGCCACCGTGCGGCCGCCTGTGGCGCGTTCGTGGGCCAGGGCGGCGCCGATGGCGGTGGAGACGGTCCCGTCGATGCCGGCGACACCGCGGTTGGACCGCACCGTGACGGCGCGCGCCGGACCGGCCCCGACCAGCCCCGCCAGGGCCACGTCGCGCACCGGGTTGGACGCGCCCAGGACCAACTGGTCGCCGTCGCGCAACGCGTCGGCGACCGCGGCGGCCACGTGCAGGCCGGTGGTCACCGGGTGTGCCTTGAGCTGACCGCGTACGGCATCGACGGCGTGCCCGTTGAGCTCGGCGCACCGGCGCAACCAGGCCGCGCTCGGCGCCCCGGTGGTCACCGCCCGGGTGCCGGTGGCCTGCGAATTGCCCGAGACGTCCGGCCAACGCGGGCCGGTGGTCAGCGCGAACACCGGCACCGACGGGTCGGCCAACAGGGTCGAGACCGGGCGGTGCAGCGTCGGCCGGCCCAGCATGACGACCTGCTGCGGACGCAGCAGCGGCAACGCCAGCGGGTGCAGGGGGTTGGCGGGCTGCGGCGCGGTGGGCTCGGCCACGGTCGGCAGACCGGCGAGGTTGGGATGGGTTCCGGCGCCGTGGCCGGCGATCACCACGGTGTCCAGGCTCAGATCGACCTCGAGCGGCTGATCGAAACTCACCGGCGGGGTGAACGTCCACGGCCTGCCGCCGGGACGCCCGTCGGGCAAGCCCGCTGCGCCGTCGGTCTCGTGGTCGGGCACCAGCGGTTCGCGCAGCGGGATGTCGAACTGCACCGGTCCGGCGTTCGCACTGCGAGAACCCTTGGCCGCCACCAGAACCCGGCAGGTCGCCGAGCGCCATTGGGCGTTGAGCACGTCCATGGGTGAGCTGGACAGCTGGTCGGGCGCCAGGCCCAGGCTGATGTTCTCCCGGACCTGGGTACCGAAATAGCCCAGCTGTTCCATGGTCTGGTTGGCGCCGGTGCCCAACAACTCGTAGGGCCGGTTGGCGCTCAGCACGATCAGCGGCACCCGCGCGTAGTTCGCCTCCACGACCGCCGGGCCCAGGTTGGCCACCGCGGTGCCGGAGGTCATCGCGACGCACACCGGGGCACCGGCGGCCACCGCCAGCCCGATCGCCAGGTAGCCCGCGGTGCGTTCGTCGATCCGGACGTGCAGCCGCAGCCGGCCGGCGCGGTCGGCGGCCTCCAGCGCGAACGCCAGCGGGGCGTTGCGGGAGCCGGGGCAGAGCACGACATCGCGCACGCCGCCACGAATCAGTTCGTCGACGACGATGCGCGCCTGAGCCGTCGAGGGGTTCATCGTTGCGTCACTACCTCACTGTGTCACAGCGGGAGCCGGCCGAAGAACTCCAGGATCGCGCTGTTGACGACGTCGGGCCGCTCGATGAAGCCGAGGTGACCGGTGTCCGGAATCTCCAGGTAGCGGCCGTTCGGCAGCGCATCGGCGACCTCCTTGCCCAGGTGCGGCGGCAGCAGCACGTCGTCGGCGAAACCGATCACCAACACCTGAGTGGCGATCGAGCGGTAGACCGAGAGCCGGTTGGCGGCGGGGTTGATCTCCAGTTGCCGGCGCAGCCCCGGGGTCGGCTTGGCGGGCCACATGGTGAACATCTGGATCCAGTCGTCGGCGGCCCGGTCGTCGTTCAGGGTCTTCGGCGAAAAGTTCTCCAGCATACGGACTTTGGCGTCGTACTCCGGCGGCAGCTGCACACCGGAATCCATCATCGTGCGCTCGGCGCCGTTGAAGAACTCCCGGGTGCGGTCGTGGCGCCCGCGGGTGGCCATCAGCACCGCCTGGCTCACCAGCTCGGGACGGGCCAGCATCAGCTCCTGGGCGATGAACGACCCCATCGACACCCCGACGACCCGCACCGGCCCGCCGACCACCTTGTCGATCAGCTCCGCGGTGTCGGCCACCATGGACTCGGTGGTGAACCCGCTGGCGTTCTCGGTGGCACCGACACCGCGGTTGTCGAAGGTGATGGTCCGGAACCCGGCGCGGTTGAAGGCCGGCACCTGATGCAGATGCCAGGTACGGCCGGCGCCGCCCCGCCCGGCAATGAACAGCACCGGGTCCCCGGCGCCACGGTCGTCATAAGCCAGATTGGTCACCCGGCCACGTTAGCGGAGTGCGGTTTCGGCGTGATAGCGCACGCCCACCGTGTCAGATCACGCCGAAATCCCGCGCTTGCGGCCCCGGCCACGGGCGGCCGCGACGGCCCGCTCCCAGGCCAGCAGCGCGCCGGCCTTCAGCAGCGCCGGCTTGACCAAGTCCTTGCCCAGCAGGGCGGTGGCGGCGGCCCTGGTGGCCGCCGAGGCCTTGGAGACGTGGCCGGAGTCGAACGGTGGCTGCGGGTCGTACTCGATGCCCAGCTGGACGGCCTTGGCCTTGGCCTCACCGGCGAGCTCACCCGCCAGCCACAGGCCCAGGTCGATCCCGGCCGAGACGCCCGCGGCGGTCACCGTGTCGCCCTCGTGGACGATGCGCTGGTCGGACACCGGGGTGACGCCGAACATCTTCAGCGCGGGCAGCGTCGACCAGTGCGAGGTGGCGCGCTTGCCGTCGAGCAGGCCGGCCGCGGCCAGCACCGTCGACCCCGAACACACCGACGTGGTCCAGGTGGCGGTCCGATGTGCCCGGCGCAGCCAGTCGAGCACCCGCTGGTCGCGGGCCACCTCGACGCAGCCCGGCCCGCCGGGCACCAGCACCACATCCGGGGCCGGGGTCTCGGCGAAGGTGTGGGTGGCGCCGACCATCAGCACCCCGGAATCGGCGGTCAGCGGGCCGGTTTCATGCCACAGGAAGCGGACCTCGGCGGCGGGGAGCCGGTGCAGCACCTCGTAGGGACCGATGAAGTCGAGCGCGGTGAAGTTCGGATACAGCACGATCGCGATCTGGGTCATGGCTTACTCCTTGTCAGGCGAAACTCTTGCGGTACTGGTCCGGGGATATCCCGACCCGGCGAATGAAGTTGCGGCGCATGGTTTCTGCAGTGCCGAAGCCGCAGCGCGCGGCGATCGCGACGACGGTGTCGTCGGTTTCCTCGAGCTGTCGCCGGGCCGCCTCGGTGCGCACCCGCTCGACGTAGGCCCCCGGCGATTCGCCGACCTCGGCGGTGAACACCCGCAGGAAGTGCCGGGGACTCATCGCGGCGCGGGCAGCCAGGTCCGGGATGCGGTGCCGCCCACCCGGTTCGGCCTCGATGACCTCCTGCACCTCGCGGATGGGTGCCCGCTTGGCGCGCGGCATCCAGACCGGCGCGGCGAACTGAGTCTGGCCGCCCGGGCGGCGCAGGTAGAGCACCAGGTAGCGGGCCACGGTCTGGGCCACGTCGGTGCCTTGGTCGTCCTCGACGAGCGACAGCGCCAGGTCGATACCGGCGGTCACCCCGGCCGCCGTCCACACCCGTGGCGAACTGCGCACGAAGATCGGCTCGGGGTCCACGTCGATGCCGGGGAACTCGTCGGCCAGCGCCTGCGCGAACGCCCAGTGCGTGGTGGCACGGCAGCCCTCGAGCAGCCCGGCGTGCGCGGCGAGCATCGCGCCCGTGCACACGCTGACGACCCGGCGAGCCTCACCCGACACGGCGCGTATCCACGCCATGGTCGCCGGGTCCCGGCGCGCGGCGACCACGCCCGCGCCGCCGGGCAACACCACGGTGTCGACGGACGCGCCGGCGGCGGGCAGCGGGTCGGTGGCGAGCTCGAGACCACTGTCGGCGCGCACCGGGCAGCCGCCGGCGGACACCAGCGTGACGTCATAACCGGCGTCGCCGCCGCCGAGCACCAGCGACGCCGTCGCGAACACCTCGAACGGGCCCACCACGTCCAGGGACTGCACCCCCGGAAACCCGAGGAGCACCACCGATCGCCGCATGACAGTCATCGTGACGCCGCGCCGAGATGGCGTCAACGCCATACACCCCACAAATCAGGACATGAGCGGGTGGCACTCGGCGATGCGCCGCAACCACCAGTCGCGCCGGTCCCCCGCCGCGCGCAGGGCGCTCAGTCGGGCCGGGTCCGGTGTCACCGGGCCCACCGGCAGCTCGCCGTCGACCGGCGCGGGCACCTCGGCCACGTCCTCGACGAACAGTCCGCCGGTGCCCAGGCCGCACGCGTGCCGCAGCGACGGCAGCGCGGCGGCGGCTGAGAGGCCCACGGCGATGCCCACCGCGGAGTCCAGCGCGCTGGAGAGCACCACCGGCACATCGATCTGCTCGGCGATCCGCAACAGCGCCGAAATCCCGCCCAGCGGAGCCACTTTGAGCACCGCAATGTCGGCCGCCCCGGCCCGCACGACGTGCAACGGGTCGTCGGCCTTGCGGATGCTCTCGTCGGCCGCGATGGGCGTGCTCACCCGCCGGCGCACCTCGGCCAGCTCCGGGACCGTGCGGCACGGTTGTTCGACGTACTCCAGCGGGCCGTCGGCCGTCAGCGCCCCGATGGCCGCCACCGCCTCGTCGACGTCCCAGCCGGCGTTGGCGTCCACCCGCACCGTCGGCAGGTGCGCACGCACCGCGTTGACCCGGGCCAGGTCGTCGGCCAACGTCTGGCCGGCCTCGGCGACCTTGACCTTGGCCGTGCGCGCGCCGGGGAATCTGGCCAGCACGGCGGGCACCTCGGCGGCGGTCACCGCGGGCACGGTGGCGTTGATGGCGATGCGGTCCCGCCGCGGCGGCGGCGGGCTGCGGTAGGCCGACTCGAGGCCCGCGGCCAACCAGGACGCGGCCTCGGCGGGCCCGTATTCGGGGAACGCCCCGAACTCGCCCCAGCCGGCCGGGCCTTCGATCAGCGCCACCTCGCGTTCGAGGATGCCGCGGAAACGCACCCGCATCGGCAGCGCGACGACGTGGACCCTTTCCAGCAGGTCGGCGAGTGCATCGTTGCGTGGCTCCACGCCGATGACGCTAGTCGCCGGGCGATTTCGGGTCGAGCAGCTGGGCCAGGTGGATGCCGCGACGATCGGTGAGGTCGGCCAGCTGGGTGCGGCACGAATAGCCGTCCGCCAGGATCCTGGTCTGCGGCGCGGCCGCCGCGACGGCGGGCCGCAACTCCAGGTCGGCGATGGCCACCGACACCTCGTGGTGCCCCCGCTCCACCCCGAAGTTCCCGGCCAGGCCGCAACACCCGCCGAGGCGTTGCACCTGGGCTCCGGTCCCGGCCAGCAGCGCCGCGTCGGTGTCCCAACCCAGCACCGAGTGGTGGTGGCAATGCGGCTGGGCCACAAGGGTTTCCCCGCTGAGATCGGGCGGTTCCCAGCCCCGGGCAACCAGGAGCTCGGCCAGGGTGCGGGTGCGCCGGGCCACCGGATCGGCGACCGCACCCAGCAGTTCGGCGGCATCCGAGCGCAGCACCGCCGTGCACGACGGTTCGATCCCGACGATCGGGAGGTCGGTGGCGTTCAGCTCGGCGACCGTGCGGCCCAGGACCTTTCGGGCGGCGTCGAGTTGGCCGGTGGAAATCCACGTCAACGCGCAGCAGCGCTGTTTCGCGGTGAGCACCGGCGCATACCCGGCGGCCTCCAGCACTCGCACGGCGGCCTGGCCGACCTCCGGGGTGAAGTGGTTGGTGAAGGTGTCGACGAACAGCAGCACCGGGTCCCCCGCGGCCGCGGGCCGCCGGGCGAACCAGGAGCGGAACGTCTGCGGCGCGAACTCCGGGATGCGGCGCCGCCGATCCACCCCGGCCAGCGGCAGCGCCCGCGCCCCCACCCCGCGCAGGCCGGCGTTGGCCAACCGCGGTGCGGCGGCCGCCAGCTTGGCCCAGCGCGGCAGCCAGCCCAGCGAATAGTGTGCAGCCGGCCGCAGCCGGCGGCGGTAGCTCTGGTGCAGCACTTCGGCTTTCAGCGCCGCCATGTCGACCCCGGTGGGACAGTCGGACAGGCAGCCCTTGCACGACAGACACAGGTCCAGCGCCTCGTGCACCTCCTGGGCGCGCCAACCGCCGGTCACCACCGTGCCGTTGATCATCTCCTGCAGCACGCGGGCCCGCCCGCGGGTGGAGTCCTTCTCCTCCCCGGTGGCCCGGTAGGACGGGCACATCACCCCGCCGGTGGCGCTGTTGTCGGCGCGGCACTTGCCCACCCCCGTACAGCGGTGCACGGCCTGGGTGAAGTCGCCGTCGTCGTGTCGGTAGGCCAGCGCCAGGTCGCGGCGCAGGCTGGGCGCGGCGGGTTCGCGCAGGTCGGCGTCGAACGGCCGGGGGTCGACGAGGACCCCCGGGTTCAGGACGTGTTGCGGATCGAACACCGCCTTGACGGCCGCGAACAGGTCGATGGCTTCCGGCGGGTACATCATCGGCAGCAGCGCACTGCGTGCGCGACCGTCGCCGTGCTCGCCCGACAGCGACCCGCCGTAGCTGGCCACCAGGGTGGCCGCGGCCAGCAGAAACTCCCGAAAGATGTTGGTGCCGCCGGGTTTCTGCAGCGGAAAGTCGATCCGGATGTGCAGGCAGCCGTCGCCGAAGTGACCGTAGGGCAGGCCGGTGAGCCCGTACTCGGTCAGCAGCGCGTCGAAGTCGCGCAGGTAGCTGCCGAGCCGATCCGGCGGCACCGCGGCGTCCTCCCACCCGGCGTGCGCGGGCAGCCCGGCGGGGCTGCGACTGGACAGCCCGGCGCCGTCGGCCCGGATCCGCCACAGCGCGGCGGCCTGCGCCCGGTCGGGGACCACCCGGGCGGCCAGCGCCCCGCAGTCCGCCTCGACCCGCTGGGCCCGCACCAACGTCTCGGCCAGGTCGTCGCCGGTGATCTCGACGAACAGCCACGCCGCCCCCGCCGGCAGCGGCGGGACCGCCTGCGGCCCGTGTTTGGCCCGCACCACGTCGACGATGCGCGAGTCGATGCCCTCGCACGCCACCGGGCGGTGCGTGAGCACCTGCGGTGTCGCCTCCCCCGCCGCGGCGATGTCGGGATAGCCCAGGACCACCAGCACCCGGTGGGCCGGCTCGGCGACCAACGCCACGGTGGCCTCGGTGACCACGGCCAGCGTGCCCTCGCTGCCCACCAGCAACCGGGCGATGTCGAAACCCCGTTCGGGCACCAGGTTTTCCAGTCCGTAGCCGGAGACCTGGCGGCTGAAGCGACCGAACTGAGTGCGCAGCATCGCCAGGTTCGCGGTGGCGATCCGCTGCAGCCCCGCGCGCAGCGACGCCGCGTGCAACGGATCGCCGGCACCGGTGACCCCGCGCAGACTCACCACGTTGTCGCTGGTGCGGCCGTATCCCAGCGCCCGGGTGCCGCAGGCGTTGTTGCCGACCATGCCGCCGATCGTGCACCGCGACGACGACGACGGGTCCGGCCCGAACCGCAGCCCCGCCGCGGCGACGTGGCGCTGCAGCGTCTCCTGGATCACGCCGGGTTCGACGGTGGCGACCGCGGCGTCCGGATCGACCGCGAGCACGCGATTGAGGTGGCGGCTGAAGTCGAGCACCAGGCCGGTGCCCACGGCGTTGCCCGCGATGGACGTGCCGGCGCCCCGGGCGGTCAGCGGCACTCCCTCGGCGCGGCAGACCGCCAGCGCGGCGGCCACCTCGTCGACGTGCCGGGGGCGCGCCACCACCAGCGGCGGCACCCGGTACAGGGAGGCGTCGGTGGAGTACGCCGCGCGCGTCGTGGTGTCGGTGAGCACGTCGGACACCCCGGCGCGGCGCAGCAGCGTCGCGAAGCTCGCCGGGTCCATTCGTAGCATGCTACACGCCGGTAGCATGCTACGTTGGCACTGTGGCGCAGGGACTCGAACTGCCACCGCTGGAACCCCAGGGCCGCCGGATGGAGGCCGTGGTGGCGGCGGTGCGGGCGGCGATCGACGAAGGGCGGATGCGGCCCGGCGTGCGTTACTCCGTCTACCAACTCGCCGAATCGCTCGGCGTCTCCCGCACCCCCGTCCGCGAGGCCCTACTGCGCCTCGAAGAGGTCGGACTGATCGAATTCCAAGCGCGGCAAGGCTTTCAGATCCTGGTACCGCGCGCCTCCGACATCGAGGACATCTTCGCGGTGCGACTGGCACTCGAGCTGCCGGCGGTGCGCGCGGTGGCCGACAGCGGCGCCGGGGCAGACCGCCTGGCACGGCAGCGCGAGCTGATGACGGCCGCGGCCCGGGCCGGCGACGAACGCGCCTTCGTCCAACACGACCAGGGGCTACACGACCTGATCCTGGAACTCGCCGGCAACGCCCGCGCACGGGCGATCGTCCGGAGCCTGCGCGAGACCACGCGACTGCTCGGCGCCGCCACGGCCGAGAAGACCCGCACCCTGCTCGACATCGACGCCGAGCATGCGCCGATCGTGGCCGCACTACTGGCGCAGGATTCCGACGCGGCCGAGGCCGCGATGCGCGCACACCTCGAGAACACCGGAAAACTACTGGTGGGACAGGCCCGACGGGAAGAGGAGGCCGCCGCCACCGACTCTGCCATGTACTAGAACTGGAACACGTTCTAGTGTGGGGATCATGAGCGACGACCTGCTACGTCACCCCGTTCACTCCGGCCACCTGCTCATCGGTGCCCTCAAACGTCACCGGGACAGGCCGGTGCTGCACCTCGGCGACACCACGCTCACCGGCGGCGAGCTGGCCGAGAAGATCAGTCAGTACGTCCAGGCCTTCGAAGCCCTCGGCGCGGGTTCGGTCGGCACCTCGGGGCTGCTGTCGCTGAACCGGCCCGAGGTGCTCATGATCACCAGCGCCGGCCAGACCCGGGGCTACCGGCGGTTGGCGCTGCACCCGCTGGGCTCGCTCGACGACCACGCCTACGTGCTGTCCGACTCCGGCGCCACCTCGCTGATCATCGACCCCAACCCGATGTTCACCGAACGCGCGATCGGCCTGATCGAGAAGGTCGATGCGCTGCGGCAGGTGCTCACCATCGGGCCGGTGCCGCAGCAGTTGGCCGACGCCGCGGCCAAGGCCGACGTCACCGTCGTCGACCTGACCGCCGAGGCCGCCAAGTACCCGGCGCGCCCACTGGAGGCCGCCAACCTGGACCCCGGCCACGTCAGCGGTCTGTCCTACACCGGTGGCACCACCGGAAAGCCCAAGGGCGTCATGATGACCACCCAGGCGACCACCACGATGACCACCATCCAGCTGGCCGAGTGGGAGTGGCCGGAGAATCCCCGCTTTCTGATGCTGACCCCGCTTTCGCACGCCGGCGCCGCCTACTTCCTGCCCACCCTGATCAAGGGCGGCGAGATGCACGTGATGGCCAAGTTCGATCCGGGCGAGGCGCTGCGCTACATCGAGGAACACAAGATCACCGCGACCTTCGTGGTTCCGGCGATGCTGTACGCCCTGATGGACCACCCGGATTCGCGCACCCGCGACCTGTCCTCGCTGGAAACGGTGTACTACGGCGCCTCGGCGATCAACCCGGTCCGGTTGGCGGAGGCCATCTCCCGCTTCGGCAAGATCTTCGCGCAGAACTACGGGCAGTCCGAGGCGCCGATGGCCATCTCGTATCTGGCCAAGAACGACCATGACGACAAGCGGCTGTCCTCCTGCGGGCGGCCCACGCTGTTCGCCCGGTGCGCGCTGCTCGACGCCGACGGAAACCCCGTTCCCCAAGGCGAAGTCGGCGAGGTCTGCGTGTCGGGTCCGCTGCTCTCCGGCGGCTACCTGAACCTGCCGGAGGAGACCGCCAAGACCTTCGCCGACGGCTGGCTGCGCACCGGTGACATGGCGCGCGAAGACGAGGACGGCTTCTGGTTCATCGTCGACCGCGTCAAGGACATGATCGTCACCGGCGGCTTCAACGTGTACCCGCGCGAGGTCGAGGACGTCATCGCCGAACATCCGGCGGTCGCCCAGGTCTGCGTCGTCGGCGCACCCGACGAGAAGTGGGGCGAGACCGTCACCGCGGTCGTCGTGCTGCGCGCCGACGCCGGCACCGACGAGGAATCGGTCGCCGCGATGACCGCCGAGATCCAGGCCGCCGTCAAGGAACGCAAGGGCTCGGTGCAGGTGCCCAAGCAGGTCGTCGTCGTCGACGCGCTGCCGCTGACCGGGCTGGGCAAGCCGGACAAGAAGGCCGTGCGGGCCCGGTTCTGGGAGGGCACCGAGCGCGCCGTCGGCTGACGGGGTGGCTCAGTACTCCTGCAGGCTGTCGCGCAGGGTGGTGCCGGGGTAGCGGGTGCGGAACCGGCCGCGCCGCTGCAACTCCGGCACCAGCAGCTCGGTCATGTCGTTGAAGCAGCCCGGGGTGTCGGTGGCCAGCATCATGAACCCGTTGCAACCACCCTCGTCGATGTACTGCTCCATCTGGTCGGCCACATCCGCGGGCGTGCCGACCGCCACCGGGGCGCCCATCGACACCCCGTAGATCTGCGCCGCCTCGCGCACCGTCACCGGGGCACCGTCCTTGGCCTCCAGGATCGCGTCGAACAATCCCCGGATGCCCTGCACATCGGCATCGACGACGTTGTCGTCGAGTCCCAGGGTGGAGAAGTCGAATCCGGTATGCCCCGACAAGATCCCCAACGCGCTTTCGATCTGGACCTTCTCCACGAACTCCGCATACCGGTCGTTGGCTCGCGACTTGTCCCGGTCGATGACCGTCTGCAGCCCGTAGATCAGCTTCACCGACTCCGGATCGCGACCGTGGTTGTCCGCGCGGGTCCGGATGTCATCGGCATATGCCCGCATGCTCTTGGGCGTGGGGAAGATCCCGAACACCGACTCGGCATGCTTGGACGCGAACTCGCGACCCTGATCCGAGGACCCGGCCTGCCACAACACCGGCCGCTTCTGTGGCGAGGGCGCCACGAAATGCCGGCCCTTGGACTGGAAGAACTCACCCTGGAAATCGACCTCGCGCACCTTGGCCGGATCGGCGAACACACCGTTGTCCCGGTCATAGACGATCGCGTCGTCATCCCAGGAATCCCAGAGCTGGTAGAGCAGCTGCAGGTACTCCTCGACCACCTCGTAGCGCTTGTCGCGCGGGGTCAGGTTCTCCTTGCCCATCGCCTGGAACTCGCTCTTGGAGTACGACGTGACGATGTTCCAGCCCACCCGGCCACCGGTCAGATGATCCAGCGTCGAGAGCTGCCGGGCCATCATGTACGGCGGCACAAAGGAAGTCGACAGCGTGATGCCGATACCCAGATGCTTGGTGAACGCCCCGATGATCGGCACGAGGCTGGCCGGTTCGTGCACCGGGCACTGCCCGGCGTATTTCACCACCGGATCCGAGCTGCCCTTGTAGGTGGTGTAGGGCGCCAACTCGTCGGCGATGAACATCGCGTCGAACAGCCCCCGCTCCATGGTGCGGCCCAGATCCCGCCAGAACTCCGGCCGCGACCAGTGATAGCCCACCTTGTCCCGCGGATGCGCCCACATGGTCGAGGCGTGATTCATCACGCCGTGCTGGACGAATCCCAGCAGATGCATCTTCTTCTTGGTCACGTGGAGCTCCTGGGGAATGAGGTGCGGAAGGCGCTATCAGCGCGACAGAGCCACGGCAGCTTCGCATATTCGGCCCCGGACTCCGACGTTTGCGATCAGCGTGAGTTTTAGCGGCTACGCGGGGGTGCGCCGCTTGGGGACCGCGGTGCGGGTCGCGCGGTCGGCGGGCCGCACAGGAAAACGCAGGGTCGCCGCGACGGGAGGTTCGGGCGCGGGTGCCGACGGCTGCGTGGCGCACTCGCCGAGGGCGACCAACGCGCGCTCGGCGTGATACTGGCGGACATAGATCGACAGGTCCGCCACGCGTCGGGCATGGATCTCATTGCGGCACAGCTGCGCCGGATCCAGGGCGCGGCCCACCCGGGTGATGGTCTCGTCGGCCGCGCCGCCCACCGCGGCCCGCACCCGTCGCGCCAGCAGTTCACTGCGCCCCGCCTGATCGAAGGGATCGGCGTCGATCTGCGCGGCGCTGGCGTCGAGCAGCGCCGCCGCAGCGGCCAGCGTGGCATCGACTGCGCCGAGGTGCGCCAGGGCGTGTTCCCCGGCATCACCACCGGCCGCCAGTTCGTAGAGCGGTTCGGCGACGGCGCGGGCACCGCCGAACCAGCAGGCCGCCACCCCGATCGCCCGGTGCCAGAACCCCGGCCGGTTCCGGTAGCCGTCGGGCTCTCCCACGGGTGTCGCCACGGCATTGGTGAATCGGACAGCGCGGGTGTCGCTCCCGGCCATGCCGGGATTGGCCCATTCGCTGGGTAGCGCGCGCACCGTCGACTCCCACAATGACACCGCGAACAGTCCCTGGGTGCGGTCGGGATACCGGGCCGCGACCAGCGCATGGGTGCAGAACGACGCTCCCGGGCACCACTGCTTGGTGCCGGTGAGGATCATCGCACCGTCCTCGGTGACGTCCGCGGTCACCGTGTCGTCGGAGTCCTCGGTGTCCCACACCGCCCACAGCTGGCCGGCCTGCACCGGCTTACCGCCGAGTTCGTCCAGGATGGCCACCGCGTCCGCGTGGGACTTCGCGATCCGGGCAGCCGTCAGATCCTCCTGCGCCAGTTCGCGGAGCCGTTGTCAACGCCGCGCGGTGGCCCCCGAGCCGGGCAGCGGCACGTCCAGCTTGCCGCTGTCGAGCCAGTGCTTGACGATCCCGGCGGTCATAGCCGTTCCGCCCGGGGTCCTCTGCGCAGCGGTCCTGGGTGGCCGGACGACGGGGGACGCGACGTGAGCATGCCTGTTAGATAACCAATTCGACGGGATTCCACACCTTTGCGCTGGCACCATGGAAGCGGCGTCGTCCTCGGGGTAAGGAGCACTCATGGCCGAGCGGATCAAGCCACCGCGATGGTTGAAGCCCATGAACAAGGTCCTGATGGCGGCGGCCAGGACCGGCCTGCCCATCTTCGGCAAGGAGCGACCCGTCGTGCTGACGGTCCTCGGCCGCAAGACCGGCAAGCCCCGATCGACGCCCATCACCCCGATGGAGGTCAACGGGCAGCGCTACGTGGTCGGCGGATTTCCGGGGGCCGACTGGGTTCGCAACGCGCAGGCCAATCCGGAGGCCCAGCTGACCCGCGGCCGGCAGACCGAACGTGTTCGGATGGTGGAGCTGTCGGTCGAGGAGGCCCGGCCGCTGCTGCGGCAGTTCCCGACGCTGGTGCCGACCGGGGTGGGATTCATGAAGGGCGCCGGGCTGATTACCGAGGGTCGCCCGGAGGAGTTCGAGGCGTTGGCGGGCCGGTGCTCGGTGTTCCGGTTCGACCCCGCCGACTGACCCTGCCGCGGTCCGTCGAGCGCGCCCCTGGGCGCAGCCCAATCCCCCGCGGGCTACCGTTCACTGCGTGAGCGAAAACCCCTTCGATCCCAAGTTGTGGCGCCCGGTGGACGGTTTCGCCGACCTGGCCGACATCACCTACCACCGGCACGTCGACGAGGCCGGGCGGCCGCAGCCGACGGTGCGGGTGGCGTTCGACCGGCCCGAGGTGCGCAATGCGTTCCGGCCCGGCACCGTCGACGAGCTGTATCGAGCGCTGGACCACGCCAGGATGTCGCCCGACGTCGGGGTGGTGCTGTTGACCGGAAACGGCCCGTCGCCCAAGGACGGCGGCTGGGCGTTCTGCTCGGGCGGCGACCAGCGCATTCGCGGGCGCACCGGCTATCAGTACGCCGCCGGGGAGACCGCCGACACCGTGGACGTGGCGCGCGCGGGCCGGCTGCACATCCTGGAGGTGCAGCGGCTCATCCGGTTCATGCCCAAGCCGGTGATCTGTCTGGTCAACGGCTGGGCCGCCGGCGGCGGACACAGCCTGCACGTGGTGTGTGACCTGACGCTGGCCAGCCGCGAGCACGCGCGGTTCAAGCAGACCGACGCCGACGTGGGCAGCTTCGACGGCGGCTACGGCAGCGCCTACCTGGCGCGTCAGGTGGGCCAGAAGTTCGCCCGGGAGATCTTCTTCCTGGGCCGCACCTATGACGCCGAGCAGATGCACCACATGGGCGCGGTCAACGAGGTGGTCGACCACGCCCAGCTCGAGACGGTGGCGCTGGAGTGGGCGGCCGCCATCAACGGCAAATCGCCTCAGGCCCAACGGATGTTGAAGTACGCGTTCAACCTCCTCGACGACGGCCTGGTCGGCCAGCAGCTCTTCGCCGGGGAGGCGACCCGGCTGGCGTACATGACCGACGAGGCGGTCGAGGGCCGAGACGCCTTCCTGGAGAAGCGGGATCCGGACTGGAGCCCCTTCCCGCGGTATTTCTGAGGTCCGGGCGATGCTGTCTCCGCTGCGCAAACTGACCGAGGCCCTGGCTCTGGCCGGGATGCGCCCGCCACTGAGCCTGCCCACCGGCACCAACGTCGACCTGCGCGGCAAACGCGTCCTGCTGACGGGGGCGTCGTCGGGCATCGGGGAGGCCGCCGCCGAACAGTTCGGCCGGGCCGGGGCCACCGTGATCGCGGTGGCCCGCCGCAAGGAGCTGCTCGACGCACTGGCCGCGCGCATCCGGGCCGAGGGCGGCGCCGCGGAGGCCATCGCCTGCGATCTATCCGATCTGGATGCCATCGACAGGCTGGTGGAAACCGTTGGCGACGTTGACATCCTGATCAACAACGCGGGGCGGTCCATCCGCCGGCCGATGGCCGAGTCGCTGGACCGCTGGCACGATGTGGAACGCACCATGGCGTTGAACTACTTCTCGCCGCTGCGCCTGATCCGCGGGTTCGCGCCCGGCATGATCGAACGCGGCGACGGCCACCTGATCAACGTGGCGACCTGGGGCGTGATGAACGAAGCGGCTCCCCTGTTCGCGGCCTACAACGCCTCGAAGTCCGCCCTGGCCGCGGTCAGTCGCGCCATCGAGACCGAGTGGGCGCCGCGAGGCGTGCATTCGACGACGCTGTACTACCCGTTGGTGGCGACCCCGATGATCGCGCCGACCGCCGAGTATCGGGGGCTGCCGGCGCTGACCGCCGCCGAGGCCGGCGAGTGGATGGTGCGCGCCGCCCGCACCCGGCCGGTGCGCATCGCGCCGCGGATGGCGGTCACCTCCCGCGCGGTCGACGTCGTCGCACCGGGGTTGCTCAACACCGTCATGAAGCGCCAACGCATCCAGCCGACCTAGATTCTCGAGGAGAGGGACAACAGCATGGAGATCCTGGCCAGCCGGGTGCTGTTCCGGCCGAGCAACTACGACCGCTCGCTCGCCTTCTACCGCGACGCGATCGGGCTGGCGCTCGCCCGCGAGTACCCGGGTGGCACGGTGTTCTATGCCGGGCAGTCGCTGATCGAGCTCGCAGCGCACGGCGCTCCGCCGGCCGGGGCGCCGCCGTTCCCCGGTGCGCTCTGGCTGCAGGTCCGCGACCTCTACGCCACCCAGGACGAATTGCGGGGCCGCGGCGTCGCCATCGCCCGCGAGGCCCGCCGGGAACCGTGGGGGCTGCACGAAATGCACGTCGACGATCCCGACGGGGTGGCGCTGATCTTCGTGCAGGTCCCCGACGACCACCCGCTGCGCCGGGACACCCGGGGCTAGGATCGTCGCCATCGCTACTTTGCGCGCACTTGTCGTCCCGCCCGGCCCCTCGGCGCACTCGATGATGGCCGCGCTGTCCGCTGTCCTCGACGGCAGCGCCACGCCGGTGTTGCCCGTGCCCGGCGGCGACCTGCGTCAATATGAGTTGCTCACAAGCTCTTTGCGGGCCGGCGAACAGATCGACGACGACGTCGCGCTGGTGATCCCCACCTCCGGCACCACCGGCACCCCCAAGGGCGCCATGTTGACCGCGCCGGCCCTGATCGCCAGCGCCACCGCCACCCACGACCGACTCGGCGGCGCGGGCACCTGGCTGCTGGCCCTTCCGCCGCACCACATCGCCGGGGTCCAGGTTCTGATCCGCAGCGTGGTGGCCGGCACCACGCCGATCGAGATCGACGTGTCCGGGGGGTTCGACGTGGCGGCGTTGCCGGATGCGGTGGCGGCGATGCAGCTGAGCTCGGGCCGCAAGTACGCCTCCCTGGTGGGGGTGCAGCTGGCCAAGGCGCTGGCCGACCCGGTCGCCTGCGCCGCGCTGGCCGAACTCGACGCCGTCCTGCTGGGCGGCGGCCCCGCCCCCGCCCCGGTGCTGGAAGCCGCTGCGGTGGCCGGTATCTCGGTGGTACGCAGCTACGGCATGAGCGAGACCGCCGGCGGCTGCGTGTACGACGGGCGGCCCCTGGACGGGGTGGCGGTGCGCCTCGAGGACGACGGCCGCATCGTCCTGGGCGGCGCGACGCTGGCCAAGGGCTACCGCAACCCGACCGATCCGGACCCGTTTGCCGAGACCGGCTGGTTCCGCACCGACGACATTGGCGCACTGGACGATTCGGGTGTCCTGCAGGTGTTGGGCCGGGCCGACGACGCGATCAGCACCGGCGGCCTGACGGTGTTGCCGCAGCCCGTCGAGGCGGCGCTGAGCACCCACCCCGACGTGGTGGACTGCGCGGTGTTCGGCGTCCCCGACGAGCGCCTCGGGCAACGGGTGGCCGCGGCGCTCGTGCTGGCCGTCGGCGCGCCCGAGCCCTCGGTGGCCGACCTGCGGGCCCACCTGGCGCAGACGCTGGACGCCACCGCCGCGCCGCGGGAGATCCACATCGTCGAGCAGGTCCCGCGCCTCGGGATCGGCAAGGTGGACCGCCGCGCATTGGTGCAGCGCTACTGCACCGGCTGATCACGCATCATGGAGAGCATGCGCCGAGAAGTCAGCACCGTCGAAGCGCTCCGCGAGATCGTGGGGCATCCCAACGAGTACGTCGCCAACAAGGTCGGCGACGCGCTCAAGCCCATTCACCGCGATTGGCTGGCGCATTCCCCGTTGGCGTTCGTGGCCACCACCGACGCCGACGGCCGCGTCGACGTCTCCCCCAAGGGCGACCCGCCGGGTTTCGTGCACGTCATCGACGCCACCACCATCGCCATCCCCGAGCGTCCCGGCAACAAGCGCGTCGACGGCTTCCAAAATGTGCTGCAGCGCCCGCACGTCGGCACGCTGTTCGTGATCCCCGGCCGCGGCGACACCCTGCGGATCAACGGCCGCGCGACGGTGCTGTCTGACGCCGACTATTTCGAGTCGATGAGCATCGGCGGCAAGCGCCCCATCCTGGCGCTGGAGATCGCCGTCGAGGAGGTGTTCTTCCACTGCTCGCGGGCGTTCCTGCGCGCCGACGCCTGGCAACCGGAGACGTGGAACCCCACCGCGCTGCCCAGCGTCGCCCAGATGGCGCACGCCATGCGCACCGGCATGAGCCTCGAGGAACTGCGGGGCTACTACGACGAGGACAACATGCGCAAGGTGCTGTACTGACGCCGGCTCACCACAGCGTCATCAGCACGACGTAGACCGCGGTGCCGGCGACGATGCTCAGCAGCGCCTGCGCGCGCCACCAGTGCAGACCCGCCGTCACCAGCACCGCGATGCCGAGCCACAGCACGTCGAGGCCGCCGGCGGCGACCCCGGGCCGAAGCGTGTAGATCAACAGCATCACCATCACCCCGAGGGGCATGTGCAGGCCCAGGTACTTGACCAGCTCGCTGTTGCGCATCGGGGCCAGGCCCGCGAACGGCAGCGCGCGCAGCAGCCAGGTGATGGCCGCCGCGACGCCCACCAACAGTGCGATGTAGCTGTTGTCCGGCACGGCTCAGCCCGCCCGCGCCGGGCGTCGCAGGAACCGCACCGCCAGCGCGGCGGTGAACGCGGCGAACGCGGCGATCAGCAGCTGGCCGGGCACCACGATCCAGGCCGCCACCGCACACAACGCCGCCGTCGCCGCGGTCAGCCGGTCCGGGCGCTGCCGGTAGGCCTCGATGGCCAGCACCACGAACAGGGCCGTCAGCGCGAAGTCGAGCCCCTCGAGCCGGTCGATGGGCAGCACGGTCCCCAGCGCCGCGCCCGAGGCCGCGCCCGTCACCCACAGGCACTGAAGCATCAACTGCATCAACACAATCTGGCGGGTGGTCCACGTCGCCGCGGCGGGACTGACCGCGACGGCGTACGCCTCGTCGGACAGCGCGAAGGTGCTGAACAGCTTCAGCCACCAGCCGCGCACCCGCTGCAGCGGGAACGACAGGGCGTAGAACACGTGCCGGGAGTTCACCACGAAGGCGGTCAGCGCAACGGTGGCCACCGGCGCCCCCGTCGCCGCGAGCCCCACCATGAGGAACTCCAACGAGCCGGCGTAGATCACCGCGGCGAACACCGGCGCCCACCACCAGTCCAGGCCCGCGTTGACGACGAGGATCCCCAGCGCCATCCCCAGCGGGATGAACGCCAGGCCGATGGGCACGGTCAACGCAAGTACCGCCCGGAGCGGATGGTGCGGCGGCCGATCGGACATGGCCTCCAGTCTCGCCGGACCCGGGCCGGCGGCGCCAAACCGCCGTCATCGCCGCTGGTCGTGGGGTTTCACCGGACCCGCTTCGGGGTACAGATGGCCCATGACGGCGCGTGTCCTGGTGGCCGACGACGACATCGTCGTCCGCGACATGGTGCGGCGCTACCTGGAACGCGAGGGCATGACGGTCGCGGTGGCCGGTGACGGCCACGAAGCGCAGCGGGTGCTCGAAGGCGGGCAGGTGGACGTCGCGGTCATCGACGTGCTGTTGCCCGGCTCCAGCGGGCTCGCGCTGGTCCGCAATCTCCGTCGCGGCGGCGACTTCAGCCTGCCCGTCATCCTGCTCACCGCCCTGGGCGAAGAGGGCGACCGCATCGCCGGGCTGGAGGCCGGCGCCGACGACTACGTGACCAAACCCTTCAGCCCCCGCGAGTTGACGCTGCGGGTGCGTTCGCTGCTGCGGCGGGCTCCGGGCGCCTCGACCCCGCAACCCAGCGAGATCACCGCCGGAGCCATCAAGGTCTCCGCCGCGGCCCGCGCCGTGACCGTCGCCGGGAAACCCGTCGGCCTGACCAATCGCGAATTCGACCTGCTGGTGTTCTTCCTGACCCACCGCGACACCGTGTTCAGCCGACAGGAACTGCTCAACCAGGTGTGGTGCTGGGATTACGGCGACCTCTCCACGGTCACCGTGCACGTCAAGCGGCTGCGCGCGAAGCTCGGCGCCTATCACCAGATCCATACGGTGTGGGGTCGCGGCTATTTCTGGCGGGATGCGCCCGCCGCGCAGGACGCCAGCCATGACTGTGCCTGACGGCCTGGTCGAAACCGTCGGCGTCGTCCTGATCTGCACCGTGCCGGTGGTGCTGGCCGGCAGCCTGCTGGTCCGGCTGGCGCGGTCGTGGTCTTTGGCGGCCAGCATGGTGGTGCTGGTGCTGATCCCGCTGGCCGCCACCTTCACCGGGGTGCTCGGCGCGAGCGGCTTCATGATCAGCGGCACGCCGGCCAAGACCGCGGTGGTGGTGGTCATCGTGTCGGTGGTGACGGTCCCGGCCGCCGTGATGCTGGGCCACTACCAGGCGCGACGCACGGTGTGGGAGAAGGAGATCCGCGATGCCGAGCGCGCGGCCGAGGACTCGCGGCGCAAGCTGGTCGCATTTGTCAGCCACGACCTGCGGACGCCGCTGGCGGGTATCCGGACGGTGGCCGCGGCCATGGCCGACGGCCTGGTGGACCACGACGACATCGCCCGACATGCCCGACACATCGAACAGGAATCGATCCGGGTCTCCGAGATGGTGGAGGACCTGTTCGAGATGTCCAAGATCAACGGCGGGGCCATTGCGCCAGCCTTCGACACGCTGGAACTCGACCAGGTGCTCGACGACGTCGCGGCCGCCTACCGGCTGGTGGCGCAGCGGGCCGGGGTCGAGTTGCGGACGGTGGTACCCCCCGACCCGGTCCGGGTGGCGGGCAGCCACCGCGACCTCACCCGGGTGTTGTCGAATCTCGTCGCCAACGCCATCGCCCATACCCCCGAGGGCGGCTCGGTGACGATGTCCATGGGCTGCGACGAGCGGGGCGCCTGGGTGCGCGTCGACGACACCGGTTCGGGTATCGACGACGAGGCCCTGACCCAGGTCTTCGACGTCGCCTACCGCGGGTCGAACAACCGTGTGCCGCGGTCGGATCCGTCTTTGCCCAGCGGGTCCGGGCTGGGCCTGGCGATCGCGGCCGGCCTGATCCGGGCCCACCGCGGCACCGTCTCGGCACACAACACCGAGACCGGCGCGCGGTTCGAGGTGCGACTGCCCTCGCCGTGCTGAGCCGTGCTGAGCCTCAATCCTCGAGGGATCCGGCGAGGCGTTCGGCCGCGGCCACGTAGTCCTCGATGAACTCCAGCACCACCTCGCGCGCGGGCTTGACCTTGTTCATCAGGCCCACCCCCTGGCCGACGAAGTAGGTGGCCAACGCCTGGGCACCCTCGTGTCCGTTGGTGGCGAGCTTGTCCACCCGCCGCAGCACGGGCTCGACGAGCATGGACTGCAGCGGCAACGGCAGCGGCTGCTGCTTGCCGGGGTTCGGCGCCCAGGCGTCGGTCCAGTCCGAAACCAGTTGGCGGGACGGCTTTCCGGTCCGGCCGGCCGAACGGATGGTGTCCCGTGAGGAGGCGGCCAGCATCTTCTGCACGGTGTGCGGCGCGGTTTCGGCCTCCTCGGTGGTCAACCACACCGAGCCGGTCCAGGCGCCGGCCGCGCCCATCGCGACGCAGCCCGCCATCTGCCGGCCGGTCACGATGCCGCCGGCGGCGAGCACCGGGATGTCGCTGCCGATCTCGGCCAGTGCGGCCAGGACCTCGGGCACCAGGACCAGCGTGGACACCTCGCCGCAGTGCCCGCCGGCCTCGGTGCCCTGCGCGATGATCAGATCAACACCGGCGCGGGCCTGCTTGATGGCGTGTTCCCGGGCGCCCACCAGGGCGGCCACCGGCACGCCCGAGGAGCGGCCGGCCTCGATCATGTAGTCCGGCGGCACGCCCAGCGCGTTGGCCATCAGCTTGATCGGGTGCCGCAGCGCGACCTCGAGCAGCGCCTCGCCGGTGTTGCCGGACAGGTTGCTGTCGCCGAGCCGACGCTTCTCCTCGACGGGAATGTCGTGGCTGGCCAGCAGTTCGGTGACGTAGGTCTGGTATTCGGCCGGGATCCGGTCGGCCAGCTGGGTACCGGTCACCTTCTCGCCCTTGCCCTCGTACTTGGCCGGCACGATGATGTCCACGCCGTAGGGCTTGCCCTTGACCTGCTCGTCGATCCAGGTGAGTTCCTGTTCGAGCTGTTCCGGGGTGTACGCGGTGCCGCCCAGCACGCCGAGGCCGCCCGCGTTGGTCACCGCGGCGACCACGTCGCGGCAGTGGCTGAACGCGAACAGAGGAAAGTCGATGCCGTACTGCTCGCAGATCGGTGTCTTCATTCGCCAAGTATGACTTGACGGGTGTCAATAGTTCAATCTCCGGCGCTACGGCAACTCGAACGGCAGCGTGACGCCCGCGTGCGCCCGGCAGTCCTCGCAGGCCTGCTCGTCGGCGACCCGATCCAGCGCCGCGTGCACCAGCTTCTTGAACGGCGCGAGGTTGCGCTGGAATTCGGCGAACACATCGACCGTGCGCACCCCGGATCCGGCCTCCACCCCAGCGTCGAGATCGGTGACCAATGCGATTGCGGCATAACACATCTCCAACTCGCGGGCGAGCACCGACTCCGGATATCCAGTCATGTTGATCAGGGTGAACCCCTGCCGCGCATACCACTGGCTCTCGGCCCGGGTGGAGAACCGGGGCCCCTCGATGACCACCATGGTGCCGCCGTCGGTGACGTCGGGCAGCCCGGTCGCGGCCGCCCGCAGGTCCGGACAGTACGGGTCGGCGAAGCTGACATGGATGCCACCGGAATCGAAATAGGTGGCGGCGCGACCGCTGGTACGGTCCACCAGCTGATCCGGCACGACGACCGCGCCGGGCCCCAACTCGTCGGTCAGGCTGCCGACCGCGCACGGCCCGAAGATCCGTCGCACCCCGAGGGCCCGCAGCGCCCACATGTTCGCCCGGTACGGCACGGTGTGCGGGGAGAACTCGTGATCGACCCCGTGTCGCGGCAGGAACGCCACCTCGTGCTCGCCGACGGCGCCGAAGGTGATGGGTCCACTGGGCGCCCCGTAGGGGGTGTCGACGCTGACGGTGCGCGCGTCCGCGCCGAAGAACGAGTAGAAGCCGCTGCCGCCGATGACTCCGAGCATCCGACCATTCTGCGACATGCGACCATCAGTGCATGGCCACCGTCGCGCAGTGGATCCAGGGCGCCCGTCCGCGAACCTGGCCCAACGCAGTTGCTCCCGTGATCGCCGGCACCGGCGCCGCCGCCTGGCTCGGCGCGGCCGTGTGGTGGAAGGCGTTGCTGGCGTTGGCCGTCGCAGTGGCCCTGATCATCGGCGTCAACTACGCCAACGACTACTCCGACGGCGTGCGCGGTACCGACGACGACCGCGTCGGGCCGCTGCGCCTGGTGGGCGCCCAGCTGGCCCGCCCGCGCGCGGTGCTGAGCGCCGCGGTGCTCAGCCTGTCGATCGCCGCGCTGGCCGGCCTGGTGCTGGTCGCGGTCAGCGATCCCTGGCTGGCCGCGGTCGGTGCGGTGTGCATCGCCGGGGCCTGGTTCTACACCGGCGGCTCGAAGCCGTACGGGTACAGCGGGTTCGGCGAGATCGCGGTGTTCGTGTTCTTCGGCCTGGTCGCCGTGCTGGGCACCCAATACACCCAGGCGCTGCGGGTGGATTGGGTCGGCCTGCTGGCCGCGCTGGTCATGGGATTCCTGTCCTCGGCGGTGCTGGTGGCCAACAACCTGCGCGACATCCCGACCGACACCACCGCCGGCAAGATGACCCTGGCGGTGCGCCTCGGCGACGCGCGCACCCGCCGGTTCTACGTGGCACTGCTGGCGCTGGCAGGCCTGGCGACGCTGGGGCTGGCGGCGGCCACACCGTGGGCGCTGCTGGGGTTGGTGGCCGCGCCCCTGGCGGTCCGCGCGGCGCTCCCGGTAGCCTCGGGCGGCACCGGCCCGGCGCTGATCCCGGTGCTGCGCGACACGGGGCTGACCATGCTGGTGTGGTCGGTCGTGGTGGCCGGCGCGCTGGCGCTGGCCTGATCAGGCGGCGGCGTCGAGCAGGGCGATCACCGCGGCGCGCAACTGCGCGGTGTATACGTGCTCGGTGATCAGGGCGACGGCGTCGGGGTCGCCGCCGCGCAACATGCCCAGCAGCAGATGCTCCCCGGAGATGGTTTTGTCCTTGTGCGCCAACGCCTCCCGCAGCGCCAGCTCCAGCGCCTTCTTGGCCGCGCGGTTGAACGGCAGTGGGCCGCGGCGCCGGCGGCGCCGACCGGAGCGGTGCAGCGCCGCGTCGAACGCGTCCGGTCCGAACGAGGTGTTCACCGCGTCGCGCACCGCGTGGAGGTCGATGCCGATGTGCCGCAACGCTTCCGCGTCCCCCTCGAAGCCGGCGTCCCCGTCTGGTGCCAGGCGGTCGCGGATGCCGTCGGGGGTCAGCCCGTAGCCCGCCAGCAGCCCCGCAAGGTCGGCGCCGGCAGTCTGCAACAGACCCAGCAGCAGATGCTCGGGGCCGATGGCACGGGCCCCCAGGTCGCGGGCCTCCTCCTGGGCCAGGACCACGGCGGCGCGGGCGCTGCGGCTGAACCGCTCGAACATCGGCTCACCTCCTCCGGGTGTACTTCTGGTGCACGGCCTGGCGGCTGACGCCGAGCGCGTCGGCGATGGCCTGCCAACTCCAGCCCTGCTCCCGCGCGTTGGCGACGTGCAGCGCCTCGAGCCGCTCCTGCAGTCGCTGCAGCGCGCCGACGGCGCGCAACCCCACGGCCGGATCGATATCGGCCAAACTCTGATCGAGGCCCGCGTCCGGCGCCTGCGGGTCCGGGGCAGCGCTCATACATGTCAAGGTAACTTGACACGTTTCCGCCTGTCAAGGAATCTTGACGAGCCGCCGAGGACGATGCCGCCGCAGTAATGACAAACCACCGCCAATCTGTAAAGTTTGCCCCGAACTTCCCGAGCAGAGGATCGCGATGAAGAACGCACTGAAGCAGGCACGGTCGTCGGTCGGCCTGGTCGGCCATCTCGGCCGCGGGATGCAGCGGGTGGCCACCGATGCCGTCCTGGGCTCCCGGGTGGGCCTGCCCCGCGCGGTCGAAGCGCTCGACGCCGCGGTCCTGACCAAGGTGCTCGGGCGTCCGGTGAGTTCGGTGACCGTCCTCGGCGGGGACGCGGGTACCTCCTCGCGGGCGCGGCTCGCGCTGACCGGAGAGGGAGTGCCCGAGTCGGTGTTCGTCAAGATGCCCGCCAACAACGCCGCCACCCGGCTGATGGGCGAGCTCGGCCGGCTGGCCAACACCGAGGTCCGGTTCTACAACGAGCTGTCCGCGGACCTGACCGGGGTGCCGCGGTCGTACGGCGCCACCTTCGATCCCCTGACGGGCCGGTTCGTCCTGGTGCTCGAGGATCTGGCCGCCGACGCGTGCGAATTCCCCGACACCCTGCATCCGCTGAGTCCGGCTCGGGCGGGGCAGGTGGTGGAGCGGCTGGCCAAGCTGCACGGCGCCTTCTGGGAGCGGCTGCCCGCCGGCCGCGGACCGCTGGACTGGCTCTACACCGCCTCCGGGGACAGCACCTCGCTGCTCACCGGATCGTTGATGAACGCCTCGGTGAAGCGACTGGCCGACCGCACCACCATCCCGCTGGAGACCGGCCGCTTCATCATCGACAACTACCGCGCCGCGGCGACCCTGATCGACCGCCCGCCGCACACCGTCATGCACGGCGACGCCCACCCGGGCAACGTGTACTTCCGCAACGGCGCCGCCGGATTGCTGGACTGGCAGGCCGTCCGGCGCGGACACCCGTCGCGCGAACTGGCCTACACCCTGGTCACCAGCATGACCCCGGAGGATCGGCGCGCCGGTCAGCGCGAGCTGCTCGACGACTACCGCCGCGCGCTGGTGGCCGCGGGCGGACCCGACCTGGACCGCGACGAGCTGTGGCTGCGCTACCGCGAGGCCGCGCTCTACGCCTACGTCGCGGCGCTGATCACCGCCGGGATGGGCGGCATGCAGGTGGAGGACATCGCCATGGAGGGGCTGCGGCGCGCGGTCGCGGCGCTGGAAGACCTGGAAACCGTCGCGGCGCTGAAGGCCTCGCTGTAGGCCCTACTCCTGGGGCGGTTCCTCGCCGCGCAGCCGAGCCTGCAACTGCTCGCGGTCGCGGCGACGACGTTCGTCGACCGCGGCGATGCTGGCCGTGGCGCGCCGACGCAGCGGCGCGAACAGCCAGATGCCCAGCGGCAGCGCGATCACGATGGCGAACAGGAACGCCACCACCAGAGGGATGTCCCCGACCCCGACCCAGTGGGCGCCGAAGAAGATGAGCGCGACCAGCGCACCCGCCAAGACCAGGCGCGCGGCCGTGTAGACGAGGATGTCGAGCACCATTGCGCCGGTGGAGCGTTCTTCAGCCACGGGCCAGAGCCTACCGATACCGCGTATATTCGAACAAAGGAGGTTTCAGTGCTCTACCTGCTCGTCATCCTGATCATCGGGGCCCTGGTCTACGCCGGTTGGCGCTTCACCCGCGAACAAGCCAACCGCCCGCCGACCCGCGTCATCGGACCCGACGACGACCCAGAGTTCCTCTGGCGGCTCAGCCACGGCGACAACAACCCGCGCTAGGTCCGCCCGACCTCGCTGGGAAAGCCGTCGGCGACCACCGCCGCCAGGTCGATGAGCGCATCCCGCGTCGCCGGCTGCAAGCGGTCCAGGCTGATCTCCGCCCCTTCCTCCAGGTGCGGATCGAACGGCACCAACCGGACCGCACGGCACCGCCGCGAGAAATGATCGACCACCTTCTGCATGTCGACCTTGCCCGACCGCGGACGCACCGCGTTGACCACACACACCGAGTTGCGCACCAGGTCTTCGTGTCCGTGGGCGTCCAGCCAATCCAGCGTCGCCGAGGCGCTGCGGGCGCCGTCCACCGAACCGGAGCTGACCACGATCAGGGTGTCCGCGCTGGACAGCACCGCCGACATGGCCGAATGCATCAGCCCGGTCCCGCAGTCGGTGAGCACCAGGCTGTAGAACCGCTCCAGAACCTCCAGCGTGCGCGCGTAGTCCTGGGAGCTGAACGCCTCCGAGACCGCCGGGTCGGTTTCGGAGGCCAGCACCTCCAGCCGGCTCGGGCCCTGAGAGGTGTAGCGGCGCACGTCGCTGTAGCGCTCGATCTGGTCCGCCTCGCGCAGCAGGTCGCGCACCGTGGCGGGGGTTTGCAGCGCCACCTTCTGGCTGAGGGTGCCCCGGTCGGGGTTGGCGTCCACCGCGACCACCCGGTCCCCGCGGATCGAGGCCAGGGTGGCGCCCAGCGTCGCGGTGATGGTGGTCTTGCCCACCCCGCCCTTCAGGCTGAGCACCGCAATCCGATAGCACCCCTGCAGTGGGTGGTTGACGTGCGCGATCAGGTTCCGGCGATGGGCGTCCTTCGGGCTCTCCCCCACGTTGATCGTCTTCCCCGACAGCAGGTAGAGCCAGCGGCGCCAACCGCTCGTCGGTGCCGGTTTGACGGGCCTGAGCAGGGCGTTGGTCGAGAGGTCGGGATACGGTGTCTGCGGCACCTCGGGTCGGTAGGGCGGCGGCAACACGGCGCCGGGCGGATACGCTCCCGGCGGCGCCGGCGGCCACGGCTGGCCCGGCGGCGGACCGACCGGCGTCGGGCCCGACGGGCCGTAATGCCCCATGGCCGGGAACCCGGTCGGCGGCGTCGCGTCTCCCCACTGCGGCGACTCGTCGCCAAATCCCCCGGACGGGTATCGGGGCAGCTGCATGGTCTCGGCCGGATCGGCCGAATGCCGCGGGGCCTCATCGGTGGGCGGCGGGCCCGGCAACCACGTGGGCGGCTCGTCGTTGTCCCTGCCGTGGCGAGCATCCGCGCTGTGCGTCGGTTGGTCAGACAATGGACCGTTCCCCCTGGATCGACGTCAGTTGCGTGTGCACCCTATACCGAAGCGCGTCAGCCCACCCCGGCGTAGGAGTGCAGGCCCACGGTGACCAGGTTGATGAAGAACAGGTTGAACACCATGGCCACGAAGCCGATCACGTTGATCCAGGCGGCCTTCCGGTCCCGCCAGCCCGCGGTCGAGCGCGCGTGCAGGTAGGCGGCGTAGACCACCCACGCGATGAACGACACCGTCTCCTTGGGGTCCCAGCCCCAGTAGCGCCCCCAGGCCTCCTCGGCCCAGATCGCGCCGAAGATCACCCCGAAGCCGAACACCGGGAAGGCGAAGATGGTGGTGCGGTAGGCGATCCGGTCCAACGTCTGGGCATCGGGCAGCCGCGAGATGACCCGTGCCACCGGGCCTTCGGCGCCCGGCGACCCGAACCGCGACATCTTCAGCAGGAACAACAGGCTGGCGACGCCGGCCACCAGGAAGACCCCGGAGCCCAGGCTGACCACCGACACGTGGATCGGCAGCCAGTAGGACTGCAGGGCCGGCATCACCGGGGCGGCGTGACTGTAGAGCCACTTGCCCGACACCGTCAGCAGGATCAGCACCGGAACCAGGACGAACACCCACAGCGTGCGGTACTGCGGACGGCGCAACACCACCGCGGCGGCCACCAGACCGCACCAGCAGGTCAGGTTGATGAACTCGTACATGTTGCCCCACGGCACCCGGCCGGTGGACATGCCGCGCAACACGATGCACGCCAGCAGCAGCGCGATGCCCAAATAGACCAGCGCCAGCCCGGTGCGGCCCACCCGGTCGTCGACGGAACGCCGCGGCGCGTCGACGACAACACCCGGGGTGGCACTGTCGGCGGCGACCGCCCCGGCGTGCACCAGTTCCTGTTCGGCCACCTTGCGGCTGCGGCTGTAGGCCAGCTCGACCGCCAACAGCAACAGCGCCACCATCAGCACGACGACCGATGAGGTGAACGCCCAGTCCGAGTACCGGGCCAGGTC
The DNA here is from genome assembly GCF_963378085.1 of Mycolicibacterium sp. MU0050. GTDB lineage: Bacteria > Actinomycetota > Actinomycetes > Mycobacteriales > Mycobacteriaceae > Mycobacterium > Mycobacterium wendilense. The sequence continues at coordinate 3,963,682 of NZ_OY726395.1, forward strand.
GAGATCCACGTGCTCGCTGTTCATTGCACTCTCTCTTCACTAGCGGCGGCCAACAACCGTTCGGTGAGCCGTTCGAATTCGTCGCCCCAGCCCGAGTTGTCGGTCCTCGCCAACCCGCCGAGCTCGACGTTCACGGTACCGCCGGCCGCTGCCGTGGTGAGACGGACCCAGATCCGGCGCCGCCGGACCACCAGGGACACCAGCAGGCCGGCCATCATCGTCATCGAGAACACCAGCACCCAGACCTGGCCCGGATCGTGTGAGACCTGCAGGTTCACGAAGGGGGTGACGGCGTCGAAACTCAGCACCGAACCGTCGTCGAGGCGGACCTCTTCGCCCACCCGCAGGTTGACCCGGTCGAGTTTCTCCAGCCGGCCCTGTTCGATGAGCCGCTCATCGAGGCTGAACAGCGACTGCGGGCGTCCGGAGTCCAGGCCGGTATCGCCGCGGTAGATGTCGATCGCGACGGCCGGGTTGTTCGGCGCCGGATAGCTCGACGACAGCAACGTTCCGTGCAGCTGTTCGGTGGGGGCCAGCAGGCCCTGCACCGCGATCTGCTGCTTGCGGCGTTCGTCGACGTCGGGGTACATGCCCGCGGGCGGGTCGATACGCACCACGCCCGACGACAACATGGTGAGCTGATCGTCGGGCCGCCACTGGATGGTCTGCGAGCGCACCTCGCCGTTGGGGAACCGCAGGGTGAAAGTCGGCGCATACCCGTGACCCTGCAGGTAGATCCGGTCCCCGGCCACCCGCAGCGGATGGTTCACCGCCAGCGGGTAGGGCCGCCAGTTGTCGGCGGCCAGGTCGTCGCCGGCCTGATAGGAGATGTCAGCGGCGAACGAGATGGCCTGGCCGCTGGGCAGATATTCCGCCTCGAAGTCGTGCACGCGCACACAGATCGGCTCCAACGACGTGCCGTCGACGCTGTTGCCGGCGCGGAACGAGTCGAACGCCGCCGGGGAGGCCGAGCAGAAGCCCGGGCCGCCGTCGGCGATGACGATGACGTTGCCCTCGTAGCCCAGCATCCGGCCGAATGCGATCGCGACCAGCAGGCCCAGCAGCGAGAAGTGGAACACCAGGTTGCCGAACTCGCGCAGATACCCCTTCTCCGCGGACAGTTCGACCGGGCCGTCCGGGCCCGCCGGGGTCCGGACCACCTTGCGCCAGCCGCGCAACTTCTGCGACATCCGCTCGGCGAGGACCCGCGGATCCCCGGTCGCGTCGGCCTCGGCGTGTTTGGGCAGCCGGCCGAGGTTGCGCGGCGCGGCCACCGGCACCGCGCGCAGCGTGCGGACGTGCTCGATCATCCGCGGGGTCAGGCAGCCCACCAGCGAGACGAACAGCAGCACGTAGATGGCGGTGAACCAGAAGCTGGAGAACACGTCGAAGAACTGAAACCGGTCCAGCCACGGCCCCAGGGTCGGACGCGCCGCGATGTATTCGTCGACCTTGCCGGTGTTCAGGTTGCGCTGGGGCAACAACGCACCCGGGATGGCCGCCAGCGCCACCAGGAACAACAGCACCAGCGCGGTCCCCATCGACGTCAACCCGCGCCAGGTGTTGCGGATCATCGCGAAAATGCTCAAATCGGCAGCCTCACGTCACTGATGAACGCATCGCGCACCCAGGAGATGAATTCGTTCCACAGCCCACTCACCAGCGCCAGCCCGACGAGGATCAACAGCACGCCGCCGACGATCTGGATGGTCCGGGTGTGCCGGCGCAGCCATCCCAGCGCGCCGAACGCCCAGGTGGAGCCGAGCGCCAACACGATGAAGGGCAGACCGAGGCCCAGGCAGTAGGCGATGACCAGCGCCACCCCGCGCGCGACGGTGGCGCCGTCGGTCGCCGAGGCCACGGTGATGACGCCGGTCAGCGTCGGGCCCAGGCACGGCGTCCAGCCGAGCGCGAACACCGCACCGAGCAGCGGCGCGCCGGCCACCGTCGACAGCATCCGCGGGGACAGACGCGCCTGGCGCTGCAGCGCGGGGATGAAGCCGATGAACGCCAGCCCCATGACGATGATGACGACGCCGCCGACCCGTTGCAGCACAAGCTGATTGGTGATCAGCGACGTCGTCATACCGAGTACGGCGACGGTGCCCAGCAGGAACACCGCGGTGAACCCGGCCACGAACAGCAGCGCCGAACCGGCGACGCGCCAGCGCTGCGTGCGGAGCTTCAGCGCCCCCTCGGCGGCGTCGGCGCGCTCGTCCACACCCACGACCGCGGCCAGATACGACAGGTAGCCGGGCACCAGCGGGACCACGCACGGGGAGGCGAACGACACCAGCCCGGCGAGCAGGCTGAGCCCCAGCGCCAGCAGCAGCGGCCCCGAGACGGCCAGTTCGGCGGCCCCGGTCATGATTCGGCTGCCAGCCGCTGCACCAAGGGCAGCAGGTCCTCGGCGAGCAGTTCCCGCAGGAACACCGCCGCCACCCGGTGCTGGCGGTCGAGCACGATGGTCGACGGGATCGCCGAGGTCGGATACCGGCCGCCGAAGGCGATCATGGTGCGCATCGGCGGATCGTAGATCGACGGGAACGTGATGTTGCGGTCCAGGATGAAATCCTTGGCCGCGTCACGGTCGTTGTCCCGCACGTCGATTCCGAGGAACGCCACGCCCTGATCGCGGGTGGCGTCGTAAACCTCCTGCAGCTGCGTCATCTCGGTGCGGCACGGACCGCACCACTGCCCCCAGACGTTGATCACCACGACGTCACCGGCGAACTCCTCGAGCGAACGCTCCCGCTCGGGGTCCATCAGGTCGGGGCCGCGGATGGGGCCGGGCTGCCCGCGCGATTCCGGCGGGTCGTAGAAGATGTCGGTCTTCCCGCCGGGTGCGACGAACTCGAACGTGCCGCCCTGGGCGACGGCGTCGTCCCCGGTGGCGCAGCCGGACAGCGCCAGGCAGCCGGCCAACGCCAGCGCCAGCAGCGCGAAGATCCGACTGCGCAGGCTCACAAGCCGGCCGCCGGTTCCGAATACGACACGTCGGTCAGCCGGTCGTCGGTGAACGTGAAGGTGGTCAACGACGCCAGGTTGCACTGCCGTCGGCGCGGGTCGTGCGCCAGCCGGACGCCCTGCATGTGCCGGCGCAGCGTCTCCACCGGCAGCTGGTGGCTGACGCACACCACCTCGCGGCCCTCACCCTTGAGCCGGGCTCGCTCCAGCGCGGCGGACATCCGCGCGGCGATCTCCCGGTACGGCTCGCCCCACGACGGCGTGAACGGGTTGCGGACCTGCCACCAAACCTTGGGGTGACGCCACACCCCGTCGCCGGGCGACATCCGCTTGCCCTCGAAGAAGTTCGCCGATTCGATCAGGTCCTCGTCGGTGCCGATGGACAACCCGTGCCGGGCCGCGATCGGCGCCGCGGTCTCCTGCGCGCGCTGCAGCGGGGAGGCGATGACCACGGCGATGTCGTTGTTGCCCAACGCATCCGCCACCGCCCGCGCCTGGGCCTGCCCGCGATCGGACAGCCGGTAACCGGGCAGCCGTCCGTAGAGCACTCCCTCGGGGTTGTGCACCTCACCGTGGCGCATCACGTGGACGCGCGTCGTCACCGTCAACTCAGGCCTCCGGGTCTTCTGCCGCCGCGGCGGCGCGCGCCGCCACCGGCAGCGCGTCGGCGATTCGGGCAAACGCGTCGTCGTCGAGGGCGGCCGAGACGAACCAGGCCTCGTACGCGCTGCAGGGCGGGTACACCCCGGCGTCGAGCAGCGCATGGAAGAACGGCGGGAAGCGCCAGGTCTGGCTGGCCCGCGCGGAGGCGAAATCGGTGACCGGATCCTCGCCGAAGAACACCGAGAGCATGTTTCCGGCGCGCTGAAGCCGGTGTGCGACACCGGCTTCGGACAGCGAGTCGGTCAGCAGGGTGGCCAACCGGTCGGCGTTCGCATCCAGTGCGGCGTAGACGGCGTCGTCGGCCGCCCGCAGCGTGGCCAGTCCCGCGGCCATCGCGACGGGGTTCCCGGACAGCGTCCCGGCCTGGTACACCGGGCCCAGCGGGGCCAGCCGGTCCATGACCTCGGCCCGGCCGCCGAACGCGGCCGCCGGCAGCCCGCCGCTCATCACCTTGCCGAAGGTGAACAGGTCGGCGTCGACGGGGTCGAGGCCGTACCAGCCGCTGCGGCTCACCCGGAAGCCGGTCATGACCTCGTCGAGGATCAGCAGCGCGCCGTGTTCGGCGGTGATCCGACGCAGCGCGGCGTTGAACCCGGCCGCGGGCGGCACGCAGCCCATGTTGCCCGGGCTGGCCTCGGTGATGACGACGGCGATCTGGTCACCGTGTTCGGCGAAGGCCGCCTCGACGGCGGCCACGTCGTTGTAGGGCAGGACGATGGTGTCCGCGGCGGTGGCCCCGGTGACCCCCGGCGAGGACGGCAGCGCCAGCGTCGCCACCCCGGAGCCGGCGTCGGCCAGCAGCGCGTCGACATGGCCGTGGTAGCAGCCGGAGAACTTGATCACCTTCGCCCGCCCGGTGAAGCCGCGGGCCAACCGCACCGCACTCATGGTGGCCTCGGTGCCGGAGTTGACCAGCCGGATCTTCTGCACGGGCGCGACGCGGCCGACGATCTCGCCGGCCAGTTCGGACTCGGTGGGGGTGGGCGCGCCGAAGGACAGCCCGTGGGCCGCGGCCCCGGCGACGGCCTCGACGACCGCCGGGTGGGCGTGGCCCAGGATCATGGGCCCCCATGAGCACACCAGGTCCACGTAACGGTTCCCGTCGGCGTCGGTGAGCCAACAGCCCTGCGCCGAGGTGATGAAGCGCGGCGTGCCGCCGACGGCGCTGAACGCCCGCACCGGCGAGTTCACACCACCGGGGATCAGCTCGACGGCCTCGGCGAACAGTTTCGCGGACTGATCGGTACTGGCCATGGCCACCAGTGTCCCAGGACCGTGGCCGGCGGCAACTACAGGGTGTAGTTGCTCAGGCGGGGCTCAGCTTGAAGACCGGGTGATCCGCCGCGTCCGGCAGATCCCGAAAGTAGCCCTCGACCACCTTTCCCAGTTTGGATCGGTAGGCCTCGATGATCGCCGGGCGGGCGTCCACGGGGATCTCGACAGCGGTATAGCGGGATAGCCCCGAGCGGTTGCGCAGGCCGACCTGCGGGGTCGCCCGCACGTTCTTGACCCAGTGCGATTCGCCGCGGGTGGAAACCACGTATCGGTCGCCGTCGACGACGATGGTCGCGACCGGGATCTTCTGCGGTTCACCGGTGGTGCGTCGCGTGACGGTGAGGGTCTCGGCGCCGGCCAGTCCGGTCGCCATCGCGATCCGGTTGAGGACCTTGGCGGTAAACCAGTTCTGCTTCAGGTAGGCCATTTCCCAAGTTTGGCTGGACTGCAAAGACCCGCGCAATGGTCGCGGGACAAAGTAAAACACCGCCGGCATGAGCCAGCGGTGCTTCACCAAATCTCAGGTCAGAACTGGCCGCAGGTGTCCAGGACGGTCCGCATGGCAGCGATCTTCGCCTGGCCCTCGGGGGATTCCTTCCATTCGCGCATCTTCTCGCGCTTCTCGGGGCTGATCTCGCCCTTCTCGGCGCGCTTCTGCTCGGCCTTGGCCTTACGCTCCTCGACCGGCATGTTGAGGATGCGCTCGAACTTGGCCATCTTCTCGGGGTTGGCGGCCAGGTCGGGCGCGTGCTGCTGGGCGGCCGCCTGGAACTGGGCGTAGCTACAGGTGGTGTCGAGCAGGCCGCCGTGTGGTTGCGCGCCCGCGGCGCCGGCGCCGAACAGGAGACCGGCGGCGGCCAGGCCCGCCACGGTCGCGATCAACGGGGTGCGTTTGCCAGCCAAGGTGAGTGTCCCTTCTGCGATTGTGGCCGGGCCACAATATTGTTGTTGTCCTTCAACAAGTTAACCAACGGCCTCGTTTCAGCAGGTCTTGGCCTTATCGCCGATGCAAGGTTTCATGGACGCCATGCAACTTCCGCAGTGGCTGGCCCGATTGAACCGGTACGTGACGAACCCGATCCAGCGGCTTTGGGCCGGCCGGGCCCCGACCTTCGGCATCCTCGAGCACGTGGGCCGCAAGTCGGGCAAGCCCTATCGCACCCCGTTGACCGTGTTCTCCACCGATGAGGGCGTCGCCATCCTGTTGACCTACGGGCCCGACCGGGACTGGCTGAAGAACATCACCGCGGCCGGCGGCGGTCAGCTGACGCGCCGTGGTCGTACCTTCTCGGTGGTCGACCCGCGGGTGGTCAGCAAGGCAGAGGCCGCGCCCCTGATCAAAGGCCGGGGCAAGAACCTGTTTCCGCGGCTGCCGTTCGAGAATGCGGTGCTGCTGCGCCGCGAGTAGCGGAGCCCGACCTCAGGACTCCCCGAGCACGCCATAGATGTCACGGCGGGCGGCGTTGACGATGTCGATGATCCGTTCCTGCTGGTCGGCACTTGCGGTGGACGCCGCTTGCCCGACGGCGCCCATCAACTGGGTCAGCGCGTTGGTGAGGTCCAGGTGGTTGGGCTCGGCGGCCTTCCAGCCCTCGGCGAGGTGCTGCCACGGCGGCGTCTCGATCTTCTCCGCGGCCGCGCGACCGTCGTCGGTGAGCTCGAAGAGCTTCTTGCTGCCGTCACTCTCCATCGCAGCGATGAGACCCTCGTCGACCAGCAACTGCAGGGTGGGGTACACCGATCCCGGACTGGGCCGCCACAGGCCGTGGCTGCGATCGGCGATCTCCTGGATCATCTCGTAGCCGTGCATCGGCCGCTCGGCGAGCAGGGTGAGGATGGCGGCGCGGACGTCGCCGCGCCGGCTTCGACTGCGACCGCCCCCGCCCAAGCCGTCGCGCAACTGCTCGCGCAGCGTTTCACGCAGCTTGCGATGGCCCTCGAGGCTTTGTCGGTACAGGGTCCGCAGGTCCACGATGGTGTAGCCCAGGCCCCCCAGCGGCGGCTCCCAGAGGTTGTTCATGGCGTCTCCTTCGGCTGCGGCGGCCCCCCACTGACGCCGCCTACAGATACATCAACGATATATCGCGAACTATCGGTCGGCAACGGCTTTCGGCCGGCCTCCCCGGCCCCGCGTCGAGTGGGAACCATTGCGTCGTATACCCTATGGGGGTATCGTTCCCGGCAAGACTGCTATACCCCCCTGGGGTACCAGGAAGGCGTGTGATGACCACGAAGGAATACCGAGTGACCGGCATGTCCTGCGGACACTGCGAGGCCGCGGTGCGTGAGGAGGTCGCAAAGATCGCCGGCATCGAACAGGTGAACGTCAGCGCCGCAACGGGCACCCTCGTCGTGACCAGCAGCGCACACCTGGACGACGCCCCGGTCCTCGCCGCGGTCGACGAGGCCGGGTACGAAGCCGTTCCCGCCTGAACAGGAGGATCAGCGCCATGGCTGCGACGCGGCCCACGCAACAGCACGGCGACATCGAGCTGACCATCGGCGGCATGACCTGTGCGGCGTGCGCCATGCGGATCGAGAAGAAGCTCAACAAGCTCGACGGGGTCAGTGCCAGCATCAACTACGCAACGGAGAAGGCCACCGTGTCCGCGACGGGCGGTTACGACGCCGCCGCCCTGATCGCCGAGGTGGAGAAGACCGGCTACACCGCAGCGCTGCCCGCCGCCGCCAGTGCCGAGGATGACGCCGAGGGTGGCGCGGACCCGGAGCTGAACGGGCTGCGCCGTCGCCTGATCGGCGCCGTGGTGCTGTCGGTCCCGGTGATCGCGCTGGCCATGGTTCCCGCGCTGCAGTTCACCTACTGGCAGTGGGTGTCCCTGGCGCTGGCCGCCCCCGTCGTCGTCTGGGCGGCGTGGCCGTTCCACCGGGCCGCCTGGGCCAACCTCCGCCGGGGCGCGGCCACCATGGACACCCTGATCTCGATGGGCACCTCGGCCGCCCTGCTGTGGTCGATGTATGCGCTGTTCTTCGGCACCGCGGGCACTCCCGGCATGAAACACCCCTTCGAGCTGACGGTGGCCCGCTCTGACGGGGCGGGCAACATCTATCTCGAGGTCGCCGCCGGGGTGACGATGTTCGTGCTCGCGGGCCGCTACTTCGAGAAGCGTTCCAAGCGCCAGGCCGGCGCGGCGCTGCGGGCCTTGATGGAACTCGGCGCCAAGGATGTCGCGGTCCTGCGCGACGGCACCGAGGTACGTGTCCCGGTCGATGAACTGCGGGTCGGCGACGAGTTCGTGGTCCGCCCCGGCGAGAAGTTCGCCACCGACGGCGTCATCACCGCCGGCAGCTCGGCCGTCGATGCCGCCATGCTGACCGGCGAGTCGATGCCGGTCGAGGTGAGCACCGGCGACGCCGTGACGGGCGCGACGGTCAACGCCGGGGGCCGGCTGGTGGTCCGCGCAACCCGCGTCGGCTCTGACACCCAGCTGGCGAAGATGGCCAAGCTGGTCGAGGACGCCCAGTCGGGCAAAGCCGACGTGCAGCGCCTGGCCGACCGGGTGTCCGCGGTGTTCGTGCCGGTGGTCATCGCGATCGCCGTCGCCACCCTGGCCGGCTGGCTGCTGGCAGGCTTCCCCGCGTCCGCGGCATTCACCGCCGCGGTCGCCGTCCTGATCATCGCCTGCCCCTGTGCGCTCGGTCTGGCCACTCCGACCGCGCTGCTGGTCGGCACCGGCCGCGGCGCCCAGCTGGGCGTGCTGATCAAGGGCCCGGAGGTACTGGAGTCGACGCGGGCGGTCGATACCGTCGTCCTGGACAAGACCGGCACGGTCACCACCGGACGGATGACGCTGACCGAGGTGCACACCGCACCCGGCACCGACCGCGCGCACCTGCTGACGCTGGCCGGCGCCCTCGAGCACGCCTCCGAACACCCGATCGCGCGGGCCGTCGCCGCGGGTGCCGAGGCCGAGGTCGGTGCGCTGCCCACGGTCGAGGGCTTCGCGAACGTCGAGGGCCGAGGCGTGCGGGGCACCGTGGCCGGGCACGACGTCGTCGTCGGGCGCGACGCGCTGGTGACCGAGCGTTGCGGGCCGCTGCCCGCGGGCCTCGCGGCCGCCAAGGCCGCGGCCGAGCGCCAAGGCAAGACCGCGATCGCCGTCGGCTGGGACGGTCAGGCCCGCGGCGTACTGGTGGTCGCCGACACCGTGAAACCGACCAGCGCCGAGGCCATCTCGCAGCTCAGGTCCCTCGGCCTGACCCCGCTGCTGCTCACGGGCGACAACACCGCGGTCGCCGAACAGATTGCCGCCGAGGTGGGCATCGACACCGTCATCGCCGAGGTGCTGCCCGCGGACAAGGCCGACGTGATCGCCGGGCTGCAGGCCGAGGGCAAGACGGTGGCGATGGTGGGCGACGGCGTCAACGACGCGGCGGCGCTGGCCCAGGCGGACCTGGGACTGGCGATGGGCACCGGCACCGACGTCGCGATCGAGGCCGCCGACATCACACTGGTGCGCGGCGATCTGCGCAGCGCGGCCGACGCGATCCGGCTGTCCCGTCGCACCTTGGCCACCATCAAGGGGAATCTGTTCTGGGCGTTCGCCTATAACGTCGCTGCGATTCCGCTGGCCGCGCTCGGGCTGCTCAACCCCATGCTGGCGGGCGCAGCGATGGCGTTCTCCAGCGTCTTCGTCGTCGGTAACAGCCTGCGGCTGCGCACTTTTCGCAGCACTTAAAAGGGTGGTTGGTCGTGGTCGGGGGTGGGTTCTGGTGGTGGGGGTCGCCAGTCGGCGGTGATGGTTTCGTCTTCGGGTGGGTCGTTGACCCAGCTGCAGAAGGGGCTGGTGCTGGGGGCGCCTTTGAGCAGGTGCAGGCGGCGGCGGACTTCGTTGCGCCATTGGCGTAGGTCGATTTCCTGGGCGCGGGCCTCGTTGAGGCGTTGGGTTTCGGTGTTGGCCGCACGTTTGACCGCCAACCCCTCCCGGGCCAGGCGGGTGCGGCGGGCCTTCTCGGCCTGACGGTTACGCGGCAACGGCGCCGGCGTCGCACACGCGACGGCGATGTCGCCAAACAGCTCGGCACCGTCAGGGGTGCTGCGGTAGACCCGCCCGGTCGGCGAGATCCATTCCACCGTCCCGTCATGACGTTGCGTGTTCTGCCAGCCACCCGCACCGGTGTGGAAGGTCTTCAACCGGTGATGCTCACGGCATTTCGCGTCGAGATTGCCCGCCAACGTCCACCCACCACCGAACGGATGCCGGTGATCGAACGGCACCGTGTGGTCCAGATCAGCACGCCAGGCCGACCGGTTACACCCCGGGAAACTACACGTCAGGCTGCGACACCGGACCCAACGGGCCACCGCCGCACCGGGCTGATGCCGCAACACCTCATCGGCCTCGGCCCCCGGTTTGGCGGTCGGCCGCAACACCGCCCCGGCCTCGGCCAGCGCACGAACCTGCACAGCATCGACGACCCCGTAACCATCGAGATACCCCGGATCCTCACTGCGGCCGGTCAGCGTCTCAGCGCTGGCGATGACGTTGATGACCACCCGCCCCGTCGCCGGGGCCTCGGTGCCCGCCGGGCACTCCGCGCTCGCACAGGCACACCCCAGCGTCGAGCGGCCTTCACCGAGGGCGGCCATCGCATCGGCGCGACGCTGATCGAGGGTGCGTGGATCCTCGCCACAGACCCCACGGGCCATCTCGGTGAGGCGCCGATCGAACAGCACCGCCGCCGGCGCACCCAGCTGGGCATCCAGGCGCGCCATCCCGTTGGGCTGGGTCGTGAGCCTGACCCGGCGGTCGGTGTCGGCGGTCTTGCGGCGCTCCTTGGCGGCCTCGGGATCGAGAGCATTGACGGTGGCAGCGACGGCGTTGAGCAGCCGCCGCCGCGACCAGCAGTCCCAGCCGGTGATCTTCTCGGCCACCGCGGCATCCACCGCGGGCATCACCTCGACGGCCACGTAGTCGGTGCCGGTGATGATCGCCGCGGTCTCCGACCAGCTGATCTTCCCCTCGGCCAACAGCGCCGCCACCCGCGGCAACCGGACATCGAGCGCCTCGGCCTGGGCCACCAGGCGCCGCGCGGAAAACGGGGCGGTGTTCATCGCCGCACCCACCTCCGCACACGTGCGGTTGAACCCGGTGATCAACGCATAACCCGGATCGTCGCGGTCGTGGCCCTCGGCCTCAGCGGTGCGCTGCCACAACAACGCCGCGATCGCCGCCGCCCGCCGAGCATGGATCGCCGACTCCGCACGGCAAGCCTCCTCGACCACGGTGACCAACTCACCCGGCGACGATCCTTCGAACATGCGTTCGAGTGTACCCGAATCTACTGACTTTTGTCAGCGCTATCGAAGTCGGCTATTGCCGCCAGGTGAGCACCTCGCCGGCGCCCTGGGTCATGACGCTGCCCGGCATCACCCGCAGCCGGTGCGGACGCAACCGCCAGGCCGCGAACTCCGGCGCGGTGGGGCCGCCGCGCCAGACCGGGATGATCGCCGGGTCGTAACCGACCGGTTCGGGCGCGGTCTTGAACTTCTCCCACACCGCGGCGCGGCCGTCGTCGTCGAACACCCACTCCACGGAACACTCCGCGCTGCAGGTGTCATGGTTGGGCGCCCAGTAGTTGATCGAGATCTCCGGTTGCGCGGCAATGTGTTCCCGCTTGATCGGGGTGGGCCCCACCGCAATCCAGCCGACCAGGTCCGTGCCGTCGTACTCCCACAACGGATGCAGCACGCGGCTGCGCGGCCGGCCCGCGGGGTCCACGGTGGCCACTGCCGCCCAGACGATCGAATGGGCCATGTCGACGAAGGCAGGTGCGATGCGATCCAGCGAAGTCATGCCACCCGTTATACGGGCACGGCGCGCAGTGCCGCAGGCAAGCTGGGCAGAAAGTGTGCGGTGGCGAACGCCCGGATGTCGTCCTCGGTCGCCATCGGCTGCAGCGCGGGCAACAACAGCGCCATCAACGAGTACCGCAGGATATTGTCGGCCAGCGCCGAGACCGTCTGCTCCCCCACCCGCTGCGCGAACCCCTCGGGGAAGATGACATGCAGGGCCGCAACGATTCTCGCGACCGCCGCGGCGTAGTGCTCGTGGGCGAGTTCCAGCGCCAGCGCCGGGTCGTCGACGAGCATCCGGTTGAGCACCCGGTGGTCGCGGAACTTCAGGATGGCCGCGGTGAACGCCTCTACGTAGACATTCGCTCCCGCCCCAGCGCTTTTGATGTGCTCGGCGATCTCACCGAACAGCGCCTCGTTCTCGCGGTCGATCACCGCCGCGACCAACTCGTCACGGCCGGCGAAGCGCCGATAGATGGTGGTGCGGCTGACCTTGGCGCGCCGAGCGACCTCGTCGAGGGCGACGCGACGAAAGCCGTGCCGCTCGAATTCGACCACCGCCGCGTCCAAGATCGCGGCGGTGGCGGTGTCGGGCTTGCCGCCGACTATGACCGGACACCCTCTCGGGCATAGGCCTTGCAGGCAAACTTGCTGTACCGCACCGACATCGGCAGTCGATCCCAGATCCAGTTCACCGGCTTGGACCGCCACACCGCGGCGAAACGTTGATACCGGCGCTCCTGCTTGTCGCTCCACGGCAGCTCCAACATGTCGCGGGCGCGCGGCGGCAGACCGCCGGTGGTCAGGAAGGCGGCCATCGGATTGAACACCGGGGCGATCAGCTTCCACGCCAGCGGGGAGAACGCCTTGGGCTTGGGGAAGCCCTTGGTGACGTAGCCGACGCCGTATTTCGCGGTCTTGTGCGGGACGACGACGGTGTCCATCATCCGGTCCCAGTACGCGGTGAACTCGGCGTAGTCGGCGGGCAGGATGCTGTCGCTGACGCCGTAGCGGCGGTACCACGTCTTGGATTCGGCGTAGATCTGCTCGCGCTCGGCGTCGGTCAGGCGCTTGACGAAGGTGTCGACGAAATACAGCACCTGCTCGACGAAGGTGGCGTGCGCCCAGAAGTAGGTCTCCGGGTTCAGCGCGTGGTAGCGCGACCCGTCGGGCATCTCACCCTTGATGTTGACGTGGTAGTCGCGCACGTCGAGGCCGGCGTGGTTGTCCTGCGCGCCGTAGATGGTGTTGAAGATCGGCGGGATGGTACGCCGGAGCCGCTCGGCGGTATCGGAGAAGAACACCGAGTGGTCCAGCACGCCCTGGCCCAGCTCGGCGAGCATGTTCTGCAGCACGGCCGGGCGCGGCCCGATCAGGAACATCCGGTTGTCGCCGAAGTAGCGCCAGACCAGTGAGTCGGGCCCCAGGGGCGCGGCGTCGGGCAGCGCTTCGGTGTTCATCAACTCGGTCATGAGAGACAGTGTTACAGATTTCGCACTCTGTTCCAACCGGGGGTGAGCGGCATCACGCTCGGCGCAGCCGCGCCACCGCGAGCACCGTCAGGACCCCGGCGGCCGTCGCCAGGAACAGCGCCAGGGCCAGCAGCGGCGGGTGGTAGGTGACCGAGGTGGTCGCCGGTTCGCCCTCGAGGACGGGCTCCACCGCGACGGTGGCGCGCGCGGCCAGCCAGCTCGCCACGCAGCCGGCGGCGGCCAACGCCGCCAGGCACAGCTCAAGGGCGGCCCGTCGAGGCGACGTCACCGCCGCCCCTCGACCAGCGGGGTCAGTGCGGCCCGCAGGCCCGCGTGGTTACGCGCCCACGCCTGGGCCGTGCGCTTGCCGGTGAGCCGCAGGCCGATGCCGGTGCGCCCGCGGGGTACGCCGGTGAGCTCGCCCAACGCCCGGGACGACTGCCACCGCTCCACCGTGGCCCGGTCCGTGTCGGGGGCCGGCGGCGGAGCCTCCTCCTCGGCGAACTCGGCCGGGTCCAGCCCCGCCTGCTTCATCGCGCGGTTGCTCAGCGCGTTGCTCCGATTGAGGATCCTGCCGTCGTAGTGCCGGCGACCGCCGTCGACCGGAGCGGGATAGACCTTGACGATCTCCTCGACGCCGATCGTCTGGGTGCCCTGACGCAGGTGCGTCGCGGTGAGCTCGACCGAGGTATGGATACGCGCGGCCTTGACCTGCAGGGCGACGAACCCCGACACCAGGACCAGGAACGAGATCGGCACCACCCACTGCACGCCCATGCCGCTGCTGAGCTGGATCGCCAGCATCGCGCCCGCGGCCGCCGGCCCCGACAGCAGCCACGCCCAGCTGGCCCCCTGCTCGGCGAACAAGACCTCCGCGGCCGGTTCGGGTGCCGAATCCGTCTGGTCGTGCTCAGTCATCCGAGTCCTCCGTCCGGGTCACCGCGGGTTCGAACCATCCCGTCGCCGCGGGCCTGCGCAAGAGCATCGCCGCCACGATCAGCGGCAGCATCGCCAGCAGCGCGACGATGTTGGTGCCGACCAGCAGCGAGAGCACCGCGACCAGCACGACGCCGGCCAGCGACAACGCCACCGTCGACCGGCGGTACCGCTCGTCGCGGGTGCGGGTCTTGCTGGCGACGAAGGCCAGCGACAGCCCGGCCACCATGCAGAACACGCCGGCGCCGCGGTGCAGCGTCAGGTAGTTGTTGATGGCCTCGTCGCTCAGCGACTCGTCGGCCATGGACCGCACCGTGTCGAAGTTCAGCGTGATCGACATCAGGCCGCCGAAGATCAGCAGCACCGCACCACCCAGCACCAGCCAGACGGCGACGTCGACCAGGCGCGGCCGCTCGGTAGGCCCAGAGTCCGGGCCCTGTGTCTCAGTCATTGTCGGGTCAGCCTAGCGCGGGGCTCACCGCGTGAAGTAGGCGTGCGAGTCGCGGCGATGCAACAGATAGATCCCGCCCGCGGTGAGCACCGCACCGAAGATCCCGGTCACCGCGTAGACCAGAGCGGCGATCTCCGAACGTTCCGTGACGAAGAGATTCACCGCGACGTACATGATGGAGCTCAGCCCACCGGCGGTGAGCACGGTGCGGGCCCAGCGATACCCGGCCCGCATCAGCACCAGGAACGTGATCACCACCGCGACCACAATGATCACCAGGTACACCGCGAAGGCGATGACCACCGGCACTCCCGTCGGCGCGGTCACCACATCGGTGAGAAAGCCGGTGACCAGCAGCGGCAGCGCGACGACCCACAGCCAGAAGGCGGTGTCGACATCCTCGGGCCGGGTCGGGCCGTCCGGTTCGGTCACGCCAGCCAGCCGGCGGCGTCGGCCGCCCAGTACGTCAACACGACGTCGGCGCCGGCGCGCCGGATGCTGACCAGCGACTCAAGGGCTGCGGCCGGACCGTCCACCCAACCGTTGGCGGCGGCCGCGGAGATCATGGCGTACTCGCCGGACACCTGATAGGCCGCCACCGGCACCGGCGACACCTCGGCCGCCGCGGCCACCACGTCCAGGTAGGCCATGGCGGGCTTCACCATCACCATGTCCGCGCCCTCGGCGATGTCCAGTTCGATCTCGTGCAGCGCCTCGCGGCCGTTGCCGGCGTTCTGCTGATAGGTGCGACGGTCGCCGGACAGGCTGGAGCCCACGGCTTCTCGGAACGGGCCGTAGAACGCCGAGGCGAACTTGGCCGCGTACGCCAGGATGACGACATCGGAGTGTCCGGCGGCGTCGAGGCCGTCGCGGATGGCGGCCACCTGCCCGTCCATCATCCCACTGGGGCCCACCACGTGCGCCCCCGATTCCGCCTGCGCCACAGCGAGTTTCACGTACTGGGCATTGGTGGCGTCGTTGTCGACCCGGCCCGTCTCGTCCAAGACACCGCAGTGCCCGTGGTCGGTGAACTCGTCGAGACAGGTGTCGGCCATGAGCACCGTGGCGTCGCCGAGGTCGGCCGCCAGGTCCCGCAGCGCCACGTTCAGGACGCCGTTCGGGTCGAGACCGGCCGATCCGGCGGCGTCCTTGTCCTCGTCACGCGGCACCCCGAACAGCATCAGCCCCCCGACGCCGGCCTCCACCGCGGCGGCGGCCGCCGCCCGCAGGGAGTCCCTGGTGTGCTGCACCACCCCGGGCATCGAGGCGATCGGCCGCGGTGCGTCGATGCCGTCCGCGACGAACATCGGCAACACCAGATGCCTTGGCTCCAGCGAGGTCTCGGCAACCAGACGGCGCAGCGCCGGCGTCGACCGCAGTCGACGCGGGCGCACCCGGGGATAGCTCATGCGGTGTCCCTGGCGGGCGCCCTAGCGCCGACGGCTCTTCTTGCGCGGCGGCGGCAGCGCACCCTCGGCGCGCAGCCGGGCGGCGTGCTCGGCCAACGCCTCGACCAGCGGTCCGACCGCGGCGGTCTCGGGCTGCACGTCCACCCGCAGCCCGAACTCCGTTGCCGTCTCTGCGGTCTTGGGCCCGATGCACGCAACAATGGTGCGCGCGTGCGGCTTTCCGGCGATACCGACCAGGTTGCGCACCGTCGAGCTGGAGGTGAAGCAGACCGCGTCGAAGCCGCCGGTCTTGATCTGCTCGCGGGTCTGCGCCGGCGGCGGCGCGGCGCGCACCGTGCGGTAGGCCGTGACGTCCTCGATCTCCCAGCCGCGCTCCCGCAGGCCCTCGGCCAGCGTTTCGGTGGCAATGTCGGCGCGCGGCAACAACACCCGGTTCACGGGGTCGAAAACCTCGTCGTAGGGCGGGAAGTCCTCGAGCAGACCCAGCGAGGACTGCTCGCCCGACGGCACCAGCTCGGGGCTGATGCCGAACGCGCGCACCCGGTCCGCGGTGGCCTCTCCGACGCAGGCGATCTTGACGCCGGAGAACGCGCGAGCGTCCAGACCGAACTCGGCGAACTTCTCCCAGACGGCGCGCACGGCGTTGGTGGAGGTGAACACCACCCACTGGTAGCGGCCGTCCACCAGGCCCTTGACGGCGCGTTCCATCTGCGCGGGGCTGCGCGGCGGTTCGACGGCGATGGTCGGCACCTCGACGGGGGTGGCCCCGTGGGTGACCAGCCGGTCGCTCATCTCGGGGGCCTGCTCCTTGGTGCGCGGCACCAGCACGGTCCAGCCGTACAGCGCCCGGCTCTCCCACCAGTTCAGCTTCGCCCGGTGCGCCACGGTGCGACCGATGGTGACCACCAGCGGCCCGGTCAGCGGGCCGGCCGGGTCGGTCCCGCCGATGGCGGCCCGGTCGGTCAGCCCCGACAGCACGGTCTCCACGCTGCGCTGCGCGCACGTGGTGCCCTGCGCGGTCACCACGCAGGGGGTGTTCTCGGCGAGGCCGAATTCGATCAGCGTGCGCGCCGAGTCCGCCAGGTGCTGCGGGGTGGCGTGCAGGATCAGCGGGCCCGGCGCCGCGGCCAGCGCGGCCCAGTCGACCTCGGGGGCCCGCACGTCGGCGACGGTGTGCGACGAGCCCAGCGGCAGTCCGGCGTACGTCGGCACCGCGGTGGACGCGGGCAGGCCGGGGATGATCTCGAAGACCATCTGCGCCTTGGCGACGGCGTTGACCTCGGCCAGCACCGAGTCGACCGACAACGGGTCGCCGGCGACCATCCGGACCACGTCCACGCCGGTCTTGGCCTCGCTGATCAGCGTCTTGGCCACCTCGACCGGGTCACCCAGCGCGGGCCGGATGTCCGGTCCGATCTTCACCACCGGCGACGCGGCGTCGTCCTTGGCCGGCGCCTGCCCGTTCTTCTCGGGAGCCCCCTTCGGCTCCGGAGCCGGAGCGGGCCCCACCGCCGGCGGCAACTCCAACCCCACCACCGACAGCACCGCATCCGGCACGTCGGGGTCGGTGAAGACCAGTGCGGCGTTGACCAACACCGCGCGGGCCCGCGTCGTCAGCAGGCCCGGATCACCCGGACCCGAGCCGACGAAAATGATGCGCCCCGGCTTCGGCTTGCGCCTAGTCATCTGCAAACTCCTGCCCTTCCAGGCTTCGTGGCCGTCAGTGACCCAACAGTTCGCGCGCACCCAGCTCGAATAACTCCTCGGTCACCGAGAGCCCCAGCTCCCGTGCCCGATCGGCAGGCCCGATACCGGACGCGCGGATCACGTCGGATCCGTCCACCGCCGCCACGCAGCCGCGCAGCGACAGTTCGTTGAAGACGTTGCCGTCCTCATCGATCGACTCGACCACTTCCGCGATCGCGCCGACCGGTGCGGAACAACCCGCCTCCATTTCGGCGAGCAGGACACGCTCTGCGGTGATTGCCGCGTGTGTGTCGACGTCGTTCAACTCCGCCAACACGCTCGCGAGCGCGGTATCACCGGCACGGCACTCGATCGCCAGTGCCCCCTGAGCCGGCGCCGGCAACATCTGTACCGGATCCAGCGTCTCGGTGACTGCATCGAGGCGTCCGATTCGGGACAGTCCCGCCCGGGCCACCACGATGGCGTCGAGTTCGCCGCTGCTTACCCTGTTCAACCTGGTATCTAGGTTGCCTCGTAGGGGGCGGATTTCCAAACCGAGACCCAGTGCTCTAAGCTGTGCCCCCCTGCGCACGGACGACGTGCCGATGGTCGAGCCCGGGGGCAACTCGCCCAGCACCATGCCGTCGCGCGCCACCAGCGCGTCTCGCGGGTCTTCCCGGCGCGGGGTGGCCGGGATCTGGAATCGGGGGTCGTATGCCGTGGGGATGTCCTTGTAGGAGTGCACGGCGGCGTCGACGCGGCCGTCGGCGATCGCCTCCCGGAGGGCGGCGGTGAAGACCCCGACGCCGATCTCGGCGATGGGGGCCGAGGAGAGGTCCCCGTCGGTGGCGATGATCACCAGTTCGGCGGCGTGTCCGCGTTCGATCAGAGCGTCCCGGATGGTGCCGGCCTGCGTGGTGGCAAGCAGGCTACCGCGGGTTCCGATCCGAATCACGTTGGTCTGCGAGGGCTGCGAATGTGTTTTCGAGGTACTTCCAAGCTACTCGGGCGGTTCGGTCATGGAGTCGAAATCCGTTGTCACCAAAGGCAATTCACTTGCGGTGGCAACGGCGTCGACGGTAGTGGGGTCGAGTTCGAACAGTTCCCGCAGCGCCTCGGCGTAGCTGTCGCCGCCGGGCGCACTCGCGAGCTGTTTGACCCGCACGGTGGGTGCGTGCAACAGCTTGTCGACCACCCGCCGCACGGTGCGTGCCACCTCGTCGCGGTGGGCCGTGTCCAGGCTCGGCAGCCGGTTGTCCAGCCGCAGCAGCTCCGCCTCCACGACGTCGGCGGCGCGTCGGCGCAGCGCCGTCACGGTCGGGGTGACCTCGGCCATGCGCTGACCGGCCAGATAGGTCGCGAGCTCGGTAGCGACGATGGTGCGCGCGGCCTCGGCGTCGGCGGCGGCCGCCCGCGCCGAGGGCTCCCGCTGGATGCGGTCCATGTCGACGACCCAGACGCCCGGCAGGCCGCTGACGGCGGGGTCCACGTCGCGGGGCATCCCCAGGTCGCAGACCACCAGCGGACGCGGGTCGCTCCCGCCGCCGTTGCGCTGCGCGAGCGCGTTGTGCATGTCGGCCAGCGACACCACGGGCCGCACCGCACCGGTGCTGCTGATCACCACGTCGACGTCCACCAGCGCGGCGGGCAGCTCGTCGAGGCTCATGGCGGTGGCCTGCACGCCCTGCTCCCGCAGGTTGGCCGCCAGCCGCTGGGCGCGCGGGACCGAGCGGTTCACCACGTGCACGGAACTGATGCCGGCGCGGACCAGGTGCGCACCCGAGAGGGCGCCCATCGAACCCGCGCCGACCACCGCGGCCGTGCGGCCGGCCAGGCCGCTCAAGCGGGACTCGGCCATGCCGAGCGCCACCGACACCACCGAGGCGCCCGCGGCGTCGATCCCGGTTTCGGAGTGCACCCGCTTGCCCACCGACAGGGCGCGCTGGGAAAGCTCGTGCAGCGTGCGACCCACGCTGCTGTTGGCCTCGGCGGCGGCGTAGGCGCGCCGCACCTGGCCCAGGACCTGCTGTTCGCCGATGACGGCCGAATCCAGGCCGGAGGCCACCGAGAACAGATGCTCGACGGCGGCTTCGGCGTACCGGACGTAGGCGTACTTGGTGAGGTCACCCATCGGCATGCCGGAATGGTCGGCGAGCACCTGGCCGATCGCGGACAGGCCGCCGTGGAAGGCCTCGACCACCGCGTACACCTCGACCCGGTTGCAGGTCGAGAGCACCATCGCCTCGGACACCAACGACGACTCGAGGATCCGGTCGATAATCTTGGCCTGGTCGGCCTCGTCCGTCGACAATTGCTCCAGTACGGGGACCGGCGCACTGCGGTGCGACACCCCGAAAAGCAGGACGCTCACAGCACCGCCTCAGTCACCATCCGAGCACCCACCCAGCACGCTCCCTTGCCGCTATCAGGTGAAGAAAATTCAGCTCATTCTGGCTACAACCGTAGCCGTCCACCTGCGAACTAACCAAATTATCAGGTCCAACCAGCGCCGTCACCGTGCGTCACCGCGCGCGGCCAGGTCGCGGCGCAGCCGCGGTTCGTCGACCTCCCAGTAGCTGTGCTCGACGCCGTCGAGCAGCACCACCGGGAGCCGGTCGCCGTACTCGGCGCGCAATGTCTTGTCACCGGCCGCGGCGGCCTCGTCGACGTCGACGGTGCTCAGTTCGAAATCCAACTCGGCGGCCAGCACCGCCAGTTGTTCACCGAGGCGGTGGCAGATCTGACACCCGGACCGGACCAGCAGGCTGACCTGCGCGGCGCTCATCCGCAGCATTCTGGCACTTGGATAGGGTGACTGGGCAAGTACTCGAAGTACAGGGGGTGTCCGTGACAGATTCGGCAGAACCTCGCTCCGACGACGGGGCCGACGACTCCGCGGTGCCGCAACCGCCCCCTGCCGATCTGACCGCGGCGGCGTTCTTCGACGTCGACAACACCATGGTGCACGGGTCCTCCCTGGTGCACTTTGCGCGCGGGCTCGCCGCCCGCAAGTACTTCACCTACCGCGATGTGCTCGGTTTCATCTACGCGCAGGCCAAATTCCAGCTCACCGGCCGGGAGAACAGCGACGACGTCGCCGAGGGCAAACGCAAGGCGCTGTCGTTCATCGAGGGCCGCACCACCGCGGAACTCTCCGCGGTGGGCGAGGAGATCTACGACGAGATCATCGCCGACAAGATCTGGCCCGGTACCCGCGATCTGGCGCAGATGCACCTCGACGCCGGCCAACAGGTGTGGTTGGTCACCGCGACCCCCTACGAGCTGGCCGCGATCATCGCCGACCGGTTGGGCCTGACCGGCGCCCTGGGCACCGTCGCCGAGTCCGTCGACGGCGTGTTCACCGGCCGGCTGGTCGGCGAGATCCTGCACGGCCCGGGCAAGGCGCACGCGGTGCGCGCGCTGGCCATCCGGGAGGGCCTCAACCTGCGCCGGTGCACGGCCTACTCGGACAGCTACAACGACGTCCCGATGCTGACGCTGGTGGGCACGGCGGTGGCCATCAACCCCGATTCCGAGCTGCGTGACCTGGCCCGCAAGCGGGGTTGGGAGATCCGGGACTACCGCACGGCGCGCAAGGCGGCCCGGATCGGGGTGCCGTCGGCGCTGGCCCTGGGCGCCGCCGGCGGGGCGCTGGCCGCCATCGCCTCGCGCCGCCAGGACAACTGAGCGCGGCCGCCGGGTTGATAGGCTGCGCCGCTAACCACGTCTGAAAACTCCCACAGCAAGGACGCATCAGTACCCATGGCCATCGCCGAAGAGATCATCGGGACGCACTACCGCTACCCGGACAAGTTTGTCGTGGGGCGGGAGAAGATCCGCGAATACGCCCATGCCGTCCTCGACGACCACCCGGCGCACCACGACGAAGCCGCGGCCGCAGAGCTCGGCTACGCGCAAGTGGTCGCGCCGCTGACGTTCATCGCGGTGGCCGGGCGCCGCGTCCAGCTCGAGATGTTCCAGAAGTTCGACGTGGGGATCAACATCGCCCGGGTGATCCACCGGGACCAGAAGTTCAAGTTCCACCGCCCGCTGACCGTCGGCGACGAGCTGTACTTCGACTCCTACCTGGATTCGGTGCTGGAGTCCCACGGCACGGTGATCGCCGAGGTTCGCGCCGAGGTCACCGACGGCAACGGCGAGCCGGTGATCACCAGCGTCGTCACCATGATCGGCGAGGCCAGCGACTCCGAGGCCAACGAGCAGGTGGCCGCGATCGCCGCCCGCCTGGGCCTCTAGCGTCGGGGTCAGCCCAGGAACATGTTCCGGCGGTTGGCCAGCAACTGGTACAGCGTGTGCTGGATGGTCTCGCGGACGTGGTCGGTCAGCTCGAAGGTGACCATCGGATCCTCGGCGGCCGACTCGTCGTAGTCGGCGGTGGGGATCGGGGTTCCGAACGCGATGTGCCACTTGGACGGCAACGGCACCAACCCGGCCGGCCCGGCGAGCGGGAACAGCGGGGTCACCGGGAAGTACGGCAGCCCCAACAGCCGCGCCAGGAGCTTGACGTCGGCGATCATCGGGTAGATCTCCTCGGAGCCGACGATCGAGCACGGGATGATGGGCGCCTTGGTCCGCAACGCCGCGGAGACGAATCCGCCCCGGCCGAACCGCTGCAGCTTGTAGCGGTCCTTGAAGTGCTTGCCCAGCCCCTTGTAGCCCTCGGGGAACACCGCCGTCAGCTCGCCGCTGTCCAGTAGCCGGTGCGCATCTGCGGTGCAGGCCATGGTGTGGCCCGCCTTGCGGGCCGCGTGCCCCAGCACCGGCATGTCGAAGACCATGTCGGCGGCCAACAGCCGGAGGTCCCGGTGGGTGGCGTGGTGGTCGTGCACCGCCACCGACAGCATCAGGCCGTCGAACGGCAGCACCCCGGCGTGGTTGGCCACCACCAGCCCCGCGCCCTCGGTCGGCAGGTTCTCCACCCCACTGACCTCGACCCGGAACCACGACCGGAAGAGCATCCGCAGCAACGGCAGGAACATGGCCTCGTTGAGATGCTGATCGAAGCCGAACTCGTCGACCACGTAGTCGCCGGTGAGGCGTTTGCGCGCGAACTCGGCGATGCCGGCGATCTTCTGGGCCAGCTCGTTGGGCACCTTGGGCTCGTCGCTCGCCGCGCCGCCGGCCCGGTGGGCGTCGATGTCGCGTACCACTGCGGCGAGTTCCTCGGCGGTGGCGCGGGTGCCGGTGTCCGCGAGCAACGACGGGTGCCGAAGTGCAGCCTCGGCCCGTCTTGAATTGCGGTGCAGTGGAATGACTTTCGCCTTGGAATCACCCGCCACGCTGAATACCTTCTCCCCGCCCGAAATACAAGATCGTCAATTCCCCCACCGCTGCGCCAGTGCCACCGCGCGTTTCTCCGTCGAGAGTACCCATCGCGGATCGATAATCGGAGTCAATCCACGGCCGCGGACGTAGTCGTCGAACGCCTCCAGCGTGGTCCACTTGGGCTCGAAGCCCAGCACCGTCCGCATCCGGGTGGTGTCCATCACGCGCCCGTAGGTCATGTAGCGAAGTTGGTCGCGATTGATCTCGCTGCCGCCGGTGGCCTTCAGCAACGAGTCGACCACCCGGACCCCCACCGACGGCAGCGGCAACGCCACCCGGCCGGCCCGGCGAACGGCCTGCGACATCATGATGACGCCCTTCGCGCCGATGTTGAAGGTGCCCGCCCGTCCGGCGATCGTGGCGCGTTCCAGGGCCCCGAGCGCGTCCTGTTCGTGCAACAGCTGCAACCGCGCGTCCCGGCCGACCGTCGTCGGCACCACCGGCCCCGCCAGGTACCGCGACAGCTGGGTGTCCATCGCCGGGCCGATCATGTTGGCCAGGCGCAGGATGGACACGGAGATGTCGGGACGACGGCGTCCGAGGCCGCGGGCATACCCCTCGATGTCCATGCTGTCGCGGGCGAAGCCCTCCCCCAGCGGACGTCGGCTGGTGGTGTCCTCGGTGAACATCACCGGATCGAACGCGCTCGACCCGTACACCTCCGAGGTCGACTTGAGCACCACGGCGCGGACGGTCGGAGCCTTCTGACACGCGGCGAACAGCTGCATCGCGCCCATCACGTTCAGTTCCTTGAGCGTGGCCCGCCCCCCGCTGCGCGGGGTGTACGACGCGGCCGCGGCATGCACCACGGTGTCCACGTCGCCATTGCGAATCACCTTGGCGATGAACGGATTGCGAATGTCGGCCCGGACGAACTCGGCGCGTCCCATTCGCCGCAACAAGTCCTTGCTGGGCGTTACCGCATCGACGGCGATCACACGCTCGATGTCCGGATTGGCGGCCAGTCTCGCCGTCAGGAACCCGCCGAGAAAACGACAGGCT
The DNA here is from genome assembly GCF_963378085.1 of Mycolicibacterium sp. MU0050. Lineage (GTDB taxonomy): Bacteria > Actinomycetota > Actinomycetes > Mycobacteriales > Mycobacteriaceae > Mycobacterium > Mycobacterium wendilense. The sequence continues at coordinate 3,987,703 of NZ_OY726395.1, forward strand.
CCCGTGACCAGAACGACCCTGGGATGCGCGGGGCTCCCGGTTTCGTCCGACTCCATTTCGTCAGGCTACCGGCCGGAACGGCCCGCAGCATGCCGGCGGACGAACGCGGTCGCCTACTTGCCGAGTTTTCTGCGCTGCACGCGGGTGCGGCGAAGCAGCTTGCGGTGCTTCTTCTTCGACATACGCTTACGCCGCTTCTTGATGACTGAACCCATGTACTCCGCTACCTACCGATGCCTCGACACGACTTAACCCGGCCACCTTACCGAAGTGGGCCGGATCTGACGAAACGGGGTCAGCCCGCGTCGAAGTACGAGGTCTCCAACAGGTCGTGCACCGCCTTGGCGTGCACCCGGAACGATCGACCCACGCGCACGGCCGGCAGTTCGCCGTTGTGCACCAGGCGGTAGACCGTCATCTTGCTGACCCGCATGAGCCCGGCCACCTCGGCCACAGTCAGAAACTGCGCCTTGGCCGGCTGCCCGTCCGCGGATCCGGAATTTCCAGCTTCCCGCTTCGCACTAACCGAATCCCGAGCCGATGGCCCGTTCATAGACGTCATCGCAACCCAATCAATCAGGCACGGCCGGCTCCAGCGGCTTCCCCTCCGCTGGAACGAACGCGTGCATACACCCAGGAGAATAGCGGGGCAGGTGGGGTTACTGCGACGGGTGTGGGGTAATCCATCCAAAATTGGTGAATTACTCTGATGTGATTCCTAACTGCTCAGAGCGGGTTTTTGCGGCCAGCACCGCCTCGGCGACGGTCGCCCGCAAACCTCCCCGCTCGAGCTCCCGCAGACCCGCCGCGGTGGTCCCGCCGGGCGAGGTCACGGTCGCGCGGAGCTGCGCCGCAGTGGTGTCGACCGGGACCGCCGCCACGCCGTCCGCGGCGTCCCGCCGGGCCTTGTCCAGACGGTCCAGCAACATCGCCGCCGAGCCCGCCATGGTCTGCACCACCAGATCGGTTGCGACCGGCCGGCTCAGGCCCGCGGCGACCCCCGCGTCGACCATCGCCTCGACCATGAGGAAGAAGTACGCGGGCCCGGAGCCCGACACCGCCGTCACCGCGTCCATCTGACTCTCGGCGACCGTCAACACCCCGCCGACGCAGTCGAACAGCTCGGAGACGCCCTTGAGTTGTTCCGGGGTCACGAACCGGCCCGGCGCCAACGCGCTGACGCCGGCGCCCACCAGCGCGGGCGTATTGGGCATCACCCGGACCACCGGCGACCCCGCCGGCAGCTTGGCCTCGAACAGGCCGGTGGTGACCCCGGCGGCGACGCTGACGAAGACCTGCTCGGCGCTGTCGGCCTCGGCCTTGGCGGCGGCCTCGGCGACCTCCTCGAGGATCTGCTCGACGTCGCCGGGCTTGACCGCGACCACCACGTAGTTGGCGTGCTCGGCGGCGTCCACCACGGAAGCCACCTGCACCGAGTAGGTGTCGGCGAGGTACTTGGCGCGCTCCGGCATGCGCTCTGCGACGACGAGGTCCTTGACCTGTCGACCGGACCGCAGCAGTCCGGCCAACAGGGCCTCACCCATACCGCCGCCGCCGATGATCGCGATTCTGGCCATGGACGCAAACCCTATATCCGCCCCGGGGCCTGCTCAGGGAGCGGGCACCATCGCGAGCTGACGTGTCTGCACCACGATCCGGCCGGTGCTGTCCACCACCAGATGGTCCTCGTCGAACCAGTCCTGGCCGATCTGCGTCGTGGTGCACAGGATCCGCAGCCAACCGTCGGCGGGCAGGCCGCGCAGGTAGGCGGTGAGTTGGATGGTGGGCGCCCAGCCGGTGCGGCCGACGGCGAAGGTCACCGGCATCGAAATGTCCCCGCACATCAGCGCGAACAACACATCGGGCACCTCGGTCCGGGGCCGCACCCACAGCCGGGTCACCGGCGCCTGCCCGGGCGTCGGTGTCCACAGCTGCGACATGTCCGGCCGGATGTCACAACCGGCGGCCAAGTGGTTGATCTCGGCCAGCGGGTGCCCCGGCCCGATCGCCTCGATCCCGGCCGGTGGTTCCGGCGGCATCTGCGCCGGCACCGGGTTGGCCGCCAGCAGCGGCGCCGCATCGTGTTCGGGCTCGGCCAGGGTGACCGAGGTACGCACGGCCACCCGCTGCCCCTGGATCAGCTCCACGTCGACGAGGCTGACCCGGCGGCCCCGCTTGCGCACCCGGGCCACCAACCGCACCGACCCCGGGTCCGGCGCCGACAGGTAGCTGGCGGACACCGCGACGGGCGCGAACCCGGTCTCGCCGCCGGTGATGGCCAGGCCGGCCGCCTTGGCGCACAGCGCCAGCATCACACCGCCGTGGATCTTCGGGCCGATGGTCCAGTGCAGGTTGAGCTCGGCGGTGAACACCGCGTCGGCCGCACCGTCGGCGTCGACGGGGTCGGCCGCGGTGAGCGTCATCGCCCGCGCGAAGCTCGCTGGGCCCGTCATCGCAGCAGGTGGGTGCGGGCGAAATCGAGCGACTCGGTGAGCAACGCCTCACGCTCGGCTTCGGTGCGCGCCGCCGACGTGGTGACCTCCAGAATCACGTGGCCGCTGAAATCGCTGCCGGCCAGCATCTGGCACACCTCCACCGTGGGCTGGGTGCCCCGGCCGGGCACCAGGTGCTCGTCGGCCGCGGCACCGTTGCCGTCGCACAGGTGCAGGTGCACCAGGCCGTCACCCATCCGCCGGGCCATGTCGACGGCGTCGGTGCCGGCGGTCGCGGTGTGCGACAGGTCCAGCGTGTAATGGGCGTGGCCGCCGTCCAGCGGGTCGTAGGACGGCGCGAACGCCGAGATCCCCACGCCGGGGCTGCCCCCGCGCTTGCGCATCCGCTCGATCGACGATTGCCCGGCCCCGAAAATCCGGTCGGCCCGGAACGGGAACATGTTCTCCACGGCCACCAGGATGTCACTGTTGGCTTCGAGCTCGGCGACCTGCGCGCTGAACCCCTCGGCGTAGCGGCGCTGCCACCGGAACGGTGGGTGCACCACCACGGTCTGGGCGCCCAGCTCCTCGGCGGCCCGCACACTGCGGTCGAGCTTGCTGATCGGGTTGGGCCCCCACACCCGCTGCGAGATGAGCAGGCACGGCGCGTGCACGGACAGCACCGGCACGTCGTAGCGGCGCGAGAGTTCCGCGACATCTTCCACGGACTGGCTGACCGGTTCGGCCCACACCATGAGCTCCACGCCGTCGTAGCCCAACCGGGCGGCGTAGTCGAAGGCCGCCTCGGTCCGCAGCGGGTACACCGAGGCGGTCGACAGACCTACCTTGATCGCGGGACGCACGACTCGCGGCGCTAGCTGGCCTGCAGCAGGGCAAGCGGGCCGAAGGTCACCAGGGCCCCGACGGCCACGGCCGTCAGCGTGCTGCCGATGTCCTCGGTCTTGCGCACGATCCGCACCCCGACCACCAGGCCCAGGATCACCAGCACGCCCAACACCAGCGCGACCAGGCTGTTCCACTTCCACAGCTGATCGAACGCGATGAACAGCCCGCCGCCGAACGCGACGGCGGCGATCGACTGCAGCGCGACAACGGCGCCGCGCATGACCTGCTGGCCGCGGGTCAACGGGGCGTCGTCGACGGCAGCGTCGCCGGCTTCGTCCTCGGCGCGCTCGTCCCCGGTCTCGTCGAGGGCCTCGACCTCGTCGGCGGTGAGGTCGTCCAACTCGCCGAGGTCGCTGAGTCCGCGCGCCGCGCCGCCGCCGCGGCGGCGGGCGGCGTCGTCGGCCACGCTGTCGCCGCCGAACAGCGCGTCGTCGCTGGAGCGCAGGTACGACGCGTCGCCGAGGCCCAGTTCGTCGGGAGTGGACTCGGCCAGATCCACCGCGAGCTCGGCGTCGGCGGCGTCGCTGTCGATGGGGTCCGGGCTCATCAGTTCGGCCCCGGAGCGATCACGCTTGCGGGCCGGGCGCGGGTAGTGGCTGCGTTCCGGCGCCGTCATCGGGCCGCGCCGCGGCAGCGGCTCCGCCGACGGCTGCAGCGGCTCCCGGAGCTCCGGCTCAGCTTCGGCGGTCGGGGTCTCGGCGGCCGGGGTCTCCTCGGTGACGACGGGCAGCTCACCGGTGCGCACCACCGGGATCTCGCCGGTGAGTTCGGCGACGGTCACCGCGTCGCTGTTGCCGCGGCGTCGGCGACGGCGACCGCCGACCGGCGGCGCGCCGATGGTGCCGTTCTTGGCGAGCAGCTCGGCCACCGAGATCGGGCGGGTACCGGTCTGCCCGTTGTCTGGTCCAGTCATCGTCTCTTGACACCGGTGCGCCCGCCACGTTCTCGCGGTGAGCGCTCGGCGCTGACTCCTTCCAGTTCTGCACGATCAGCCGTGGTCATCCTAGAGATCAACGCTATGAGTTTTCTGAGACCACCGGCTGCTGGTGCCAATCCCGGAAGCATAGCGATCCGGCCGGGTGGCGCGCAGTCGTCTACCGTTGGCGGGGTGGTAGACGGTGTGCATCCCGGCGAGGTCGAACTGGACTTCCCGCGCGAGTGGGTCGAGTTCTTCGACCCCGACAACGACGAGCATCTGATCGCCGCCGACCTGACCTGGCTGCTGTCGCGCTGGACGTGCGTGTTCGGGACCCCGGCGTGCCAGGGCACCGTCGAGGGTCGGCCGGACGACGGGTGCTGCTCACACGGCGCCTTCCTCTCCGACGACGACGACCGCGCCCGCCTCGATGACGCCGTCGGGCAGCTGACCGACGAGGACTGGCAGTTCCGGGAGAAGGGGCTGGGCCGCAAGGGCTACCTCGAACTCGACGAGTACGAGGGCGAACCCAACTGGCGCACCCGCAAGTACAAGGGCGCCTGCATCTTCCTGAACCGGCCCGGCTTCGCCGGCGGCATCGGGTGCGCCCTGCACAGCAAGGCGCTCAAGATCGGCGTCGAACCGCTGACCATGAAGCCCGAGGTGTGCTGGCAGCTGCCGATCCGGCGCACTCAGGAGTGGGTCACCCGGCCGGATGATTCGGAGATCCTCAAGACCACGATCACCGAGTACGACCGCCGCGGTTGGGGCTCCGGCGGCGCCGATCTGCACTGGTATTGCACCGGCGACCCGGCCGCGCACGTCGGCGCCCGGCCCGTCTACGAGTCCTATGCGCCGGAGCTGACCGAACTGCTGGGCGAGAAGGCCTACGCCGAACTGGCCGCCATGTGCCGGCGGCGCAGCGGGCTGGGGCTCATCGCCGTGCATCCGGCCACCCGCGCCGCCGGCTGACTCAGCCCTCCAGCTTGTAGCCCAGCCCGCGGACGGTCACCAGCAGCACCGGGTTCGCGGGGTTGGGCTCGATCTTGGACCGCAGTCGTTTGACGTGCACGTCGAGGGTCTTGGTGTCGCCGACGTAGTCGGCGCCCCAGACCCGGTCGATCAACTGGCCGCGGGTCAACACCCGCCCGCTGTTGCGCATCAGATATTCCAGCAGGTCGAACTCCTTGAGCGGCAACGTGATCGGGTCTCCGTTGACGCTCACCACGTGGCGTTCGACGTCCATCCGGACCGGGCCGGCCTCGAGCACCCCGTCGTCGGCGGCGACGTCGTCGACCTCGCCGCCACGGCGCAGCACGGCCCGGATGCGGGCGATCAACTCGCGCGCCGAATACGGCTTGGTCACGTAGTCGTCGGCGCCCAGTTCGAGCCCGACGACCTTGTCGATCTCGCTGTCCCGTGCGGTCACCATGATCACCGGCACGCTGGAGCGCAGCCGCAACTGCTTGCACACGTCGGTGCCGCTCATCCCGGGCAGCATCAGATCCAGCAGCACGATGTCGGCACCCGAGCGCTCGAACTCGGCCAACGCGCTCGGCCCGTCGGTCACCACGGTGGCCTCGAACCCCTCCTTGCGCAGCAAGAACGCCAAGGGATCGGCCAGCGACTCCTCGTCCTCAACGATCAGCACACTGGTCATCGCTACAACGGTCCTCTCTTCGTGACTGTCTTACTCATCAACCAACCCTTCGGCGTCCCGGTGCGCCGGCACCGACAACGTGAACGTCGATCCGGTGCCGGCCTTGCTCCACAATCGGATCGACCCGTTGTGGTTGGCCGCGACGTGCTTGACGATGGCCAATCCCAGGCCGGTCCCACCCGTCGCGCGGGAGCGCGCCTTGTCCACCCGGAAGAACCGTTCGAAGACCCGCTCCTGATCGCTGGGGGCGATCCCGATCCCGCGGTCGGTGACGGCGATCTCCACGTTGTCGCCGCGGCGACGGCGGCTGATCGACACCGTGGAACCCTGCGGGGAGTACGCGATGGCGTTGGAGATCAGGTTGGCCACCGCGGTCACGAGCAGCGGCTGATTGCCCACCGCCTTGAAGCCCCCCGGGTCGTCGGTGGTGATGGTGATGTCGGCGTTGTCGGCGGCCACCTTGTAGCGCGAGATCGCCTCGGACACAGTGGCATCGATGTCGACCATGTCGAACGTCGGCAGCTTCTCGGCGCCCTGCAACCGGGACAGCTCGATCAGCTCGCCGACCATGTTCGCCAGCCGTTTCGACTCGCCGAGGACCTGCTCGCCGAACCGGCGCACGGTCTGTGGGTCGTCGGCGGACTCCAGGAGCGCCTCGGCCAGTACGCCCATGGCACCCACCGGGGTCTTGAGCTCGTGGCTGACGTTGGCGACGAAATCGCGCCGGGTGGCTTCCATCCGGGCCTGCTCGGACTGGTCGTCGACGAAGATCACCGCGAACTTGCTGTCGTCGGCGAGGCGGCGGACATGGCCCCGGATGGCCATGCCCGGCCGGCTGACGGCGCTGCGCCGGCGCGGGGACAGGTCGACCTCGGTGTCCTCACCGGTGGCCAGGGTGCGCTGCACAGCCCGCCAGGCCCGGTCGTCGAGCAGGCCGTCGTGCACCGGCCCCAGCTCGCCGTGCTGGGCGCGCTCGTTGATGAACACCACGTTGCGGTAGCGGTCCACCACGACGATGCCCTGCGGAGCGAGCTCCACGATGTGCTTGAGCATCTGCGCGATGGCGTACCCCGCCAGTTCGGCGGCCTTGCGCTGCCGGCGGCCGACCAGCCGCGGCCAGACCCAGCCGCCGACGGCGACCCCTGCGGCGAGAGCCACCGCGGCCACTACCCCAGCCAGGGCCAGTGCCGACACCACACTCACGCGAAGATCGTACGCAGGTCAGTGAACGTCATCCCAGCAGCAAGCGGCCAAAACGAGACAAGTCACAGTCCGCCAGCCAGGAGTTCGGGTGCCGTTCACCCGAGTTCATCTGACGTTTGCCCGCCGGACCTACTTGGCGCCCTGGCTGGCAACCGCCGCGGCACCCGCGGCGGCCGCCTCCGGGTCTAGGTAAGTGCCGCCGGGCACCTTCGGCTTCAGGTTCTCATCGAGGTCGTAGCGCAGCGGGATGCCGGTCGGGATGTTCAGCCCCACCACGTCCTCGTCGCTCATGCCGTCCAGGTACTTCACCAGCGCACGCAGCGAGTTGCCGTGCGCGGCGATCAGGACGGTCTTGCCGGCCTTGAGGTCCGGCACGATGGTTTCGGTGAAGTAGGGCACGAACCGCGCGACCACGTCGGCCAGGCATTCGGTCAGCGGCCCGCCGCCGATGTCGGCGTAGCGCGGGTCGGCGTCCTGACTGAACTCGCTGCCCTTCTCGATGGGCGGCGGCGGGGTGTCGTAGCTGCGTCGCCACGCCATGAACTGCTCTTCGCCGTACTTGGCCTTGGTCTCGGCCTTGTCCAGTCCCTGCAGCGCGCCGTAGTGGCGCTCGTTGAGTCGCCAATCCCGGTGCACCGGGATCCACAGCCGGTCCGCGGCGTCCAGCGCCAGGTGCGCGGTGGTGATGGCGCGCCGCATCAGCGAGGTGTAGAGCACATCGGGCAGCAGCCCCTGCTCGGCCATCAACTCGCCGCCGCGGACCGCTTCGGCGCGGCCCAGGTCGGTCAGGTCGACGTCGACCCAGCCGGTGAACAGGTTCAGCGCATTCCATTCGCTCTGGCCGTGCCGGAGCAGCACCAATGTGGAGTCAGACATGTCCGGAATCTTCTCATGCCCTATTCGTCGATGAGGTGCTGGAACGCCGAGAGGTTCTTCAACGACTCCCCGCGAGCCACCCGCCACGCCCACTCCTTTTGGATGGACGAGCGAAAACCCAACTCCAGCAACATGTTGAAGTCGGAGTCGACGGCTTCGAGCACCTGCCCCAGGATCCGGTCGATCTCGTCGGCGGTGACCAGTTCCAGCGCCATCCGGCCGACCAGATAGATGTCACCGACGTTGTCCAGGGTGTAGGACACCCCATAGAGCCGGTTGTTGCGTTTGAGCAGGTACCGGTAGACGGCCTCGAAGTTCTCGTCGGGCCTGCGGCAGACGAAGGCCTCGACCCGCACCGAGTGCTCGCCGATGCTCAGGATGGTGTTGGTGGTGAGTTTGCGCTCGCCGGGCAGTTGGACCACCAGGCCCGGCAGCCCGCCGTGCGCGCCGGCGTGGCGGGTGTAGACCAACTCGCGCTCGTCGAGCGCCGCCTCGATGAGCTGCTGCACCTCGCTCATGCCCGCACCCCTCGCCTTCGTGTCCAACGCCGGGTCCGCCGGAGCGACTGTGCCCCAATGGTTTCCCGCGCGCTGCGGTGATGGACCAGGTCATAGTCGGTGATCGCCCGGCGGTAGGCGCCCAGCAGCGCGTCGACGGTGTGATCCCAGGAGAAGGTCGAGGCGTGCGCCACCGCGGCCGCGCCCATGGCGGCCAGGTCCGCGTGCTGCAGCATCTCCCCGAGCGCGCCCGCCCAGCGGTCTGGATCGTGGTTGTCCACCAACCTGCCGGTCTGCCCGTCGCGAACCGCCACCGGCAGGCCCCCCACGGCGGCCGCCACCACCGGCGTGCCGCAGGCCTGGGCCTCCACCGCCACCAGGCCGAAGGACTCCGAATAGCTCGGAACCGCCACCAGGTCGGCGGCGCGATAGACGTTGACCAGGTTCGCGCGCGTCTGCGGCGGCAGGAAGGTCACCCGGTCGCAGATGCCCAACTCGTCGGCCAGGCGCATCAGGCCGTCCGGGGCGGCCAGGCCACTGCCCGACGGGCCGCCGGCCACCACGACACGCACCCCGGGCAGCTTGGCCGCCGCGCGGAGCAGCACGTCGGGGGCCTTGAGCGGCTGGATGCGGCCCACGAAGGCGATCGTCGGTTCGTCGGGCAAGCCGAGCGCGGCCCGCGCCGCGCGGCGATCTCCAGGGGTGAAGGTCTGCAGATCCACGCCCGGATGGACGATGTCGATCCGGCCGGGATCCGCGCGGTGCAGCGAAACCAGTTGGCGTGCTTCGTCTTCGGTGTTGACGATGAGCCGGTCGGCCTCGTCGACCACCTGCTGCTCCCCGACCGCCCGCAAGGCCGGCTCGGGCGAGTCCCCCTCCGCCAGCGCCGCGTTCTTGACGGCGGCCAGGGTGTGCGCGGTGTGCACCAGTGGCACCGCCCAGCGGTCCCGGGCCAGCCAGCCGACCTGACCGGACAGCCAATAATGCGAGTGGACGATGTCGTAGTAGCCGGGTTCATGAGTGGCCTCGGCGCGCAGCACCCCGGCGGTGAACGCGCACAGCTGCGTGGGCAGGTCGTACTTGTCGAGCCCCTCGAAGGGGCCGGCGACCACGTTGCGGACCACCACCCCGGGGGCCACCGGCACCACCGGCGCGTCCGCCGACGACGTCGCCCGGGTGAAGATCTCGACCTCCACCCCGCGCTGCGCCAGGTGCAATGCGGTCTGCAGGACGTAGACGTTCATCCCCCCGGCATCACCGGTTCCCGGCTGGGCCAGCGGCGAGGTATGGACCGACAACACTGCGACGCGCACACCTCATCCTTACACCAGGCGACCGCACCCCAGGTAAGCGCGGGTGGCCCGCCGCAGCGCGCCCAGCGGGTCGGCGTAGAGCGCGCCGAGGGACACCACGCCGGCGCCGACCTCCTGCACCCGGTTGCCGAAGGCGGTGATCCGGACCTCGCGCGGCGCCAGCACCGACTTCTGGGCGTACGCGCCCACGACCCCGGTGATGGTTTCGGAGTATTCGGTGAATGCCTGCCCGCCGACGACGAGGTCGTCGGGGTTCAGCAGATCCCGCAGCAACGCCACGGCCTCGCCGAGCACCCGCGCCCGTTCGGCCAGCAGCCGCTGGGCGGCCTCGTTGCCGCGCCGCGCGGCGGTCACCACCGCGGCCACGGTCGCGACCTGCGACCCCGGCCCGGCGAGGATGCCCGACCTTCGGGCGGCGGCCACCACGGCCTCGTCGCTGACCGTGGTCTCCAAAACTCCTGTGCCGCCCAGCAATTCCGAATGCGCGGGCAGGTTGGCAATGGTGCCGGGTCCGCTGCTGGGACTGTGCACCCGGCCGTCGATGATCAGCGCGTAGCCCACGGTCTCCCGGGCGTAGACGTACAGGCTGGTCGCCGGCGCGTTGAGGCGGCGCACCCCGAGCAGCAGTTCGGCCGCGGCCATCGCGTCGACGTGGGCGGCCACCGACACCGGCAGACCCAGCGTGTCGGCCAGCACCGGCCCCGCCGGGGCCTGATTCCAGCCCAGCCGCGGGTGATCGACCACGCCACGGGCGCTGTCCACGGTGCCGCCGGTGGCGACACCGATCCACAGGGTCTGACGGCGATGCCAGCGGCTGAGGTAGCGCTGCACGCTGGCGGCCAGCGCCGCCAGGGCGGACCCCTGGGCGCCGCGCGGCGTCGGGGTCTCGACCGCATCCAGCGTGCGGCCGAACAGGTCGGTGGCCACGATGCTGGTGGTCTTCGCGCCGATGTGCACGCCGACGGTCAGGTAGGGCTCGTGATTGACCTCGACCGGCACCCGTGGGCGACCGATGGCCCCCGAGGTGGCCAGATCCGCGCGCTCGCGCAGCAGGCCGGCCTCCAGCAGGGCGGTGACCTGGCGGTTCACCGTGGCGATCGAGAGCTTGGTGCTGCCGGCAATGGCGTCGCGGGCCACCGGGCCGCGCAGCCGGACGGCGGCGAAGACGGCCGCGGCGGCGCCGTCGGCGATCCGCAGCGCCGGCGGGACGACCTGATGCCGCGAGCGCAGCGGATGGAGCTGAGAAACGGGGGCGAGGGTGGTACGCACGATGGGTTTGTCCTAAGGGTCCGGTTCGGTTGGGGCGTCGAGGAACCCGCGCCAACCCGACGGAAGTCAGGACTTGTCAGGCGCGGGGATCACCGGGACAACAACAGGACAACGCCCCGCACGTCATGGCGTGCGGAGCGCGGGCTGTTCCCGGGAACCGGTTGGACACGAAGCGAAATTTAACACACCCGCCGAGGTTGGCACGGTCACTAGAGTTGGCACGATGACCGATTCTCGCGACGGGGTCCAGAAGATCGCTGTTGTCACCGGGGCCAGCTCCGGCATCGGCGAAGAGACCGCGAAAGTACTTGCCGCCCTTGGCTTCCATGTGGTCGTCGCTGCCCGGCGAAGGGACCGCGTCGAGGCGCTGGCCGCCGAGATCGGCGGCACCGCGGCAGTGACGGACGTCACTGACGACGCTTCGGTGGCGGCGTTGGCCGACGCGGTGCGGCGGCTTCCGGGACAGCTGTCGGTGCTGGTCAACAACGCCGGCGGCGCCAAGGGGCTGGCTCCGGTCGCCGACGCCGACCTGGAGCACTGGCGCTGGATGTGGGAGACCAACGTGCTGGGCACGCTGCGGGTCACCCGCGCGTTGCTCGACCAGCTGGTCGCATCCGGCGACGGCCTGATTGTCACCGTCACCTCGATCGCTGCCTTCGAGACCTACGACGGCGGCTCCGGCTACACCGCCGCCAAGCACGGTCAGGGTGCCCTGCACCGCACCCTGCGCGGCGAACTACTCGGAAAACCGGTGCGGCTCACCGAGATTGCGCCCGGCGCGGTGGAAACCGAATTCTCCCTGGTCCGCTTCGACGGCGACGAGCAGCGCGCCGACGCGGTGTACGCGGGCATCACCCCCCTGGTCGCGCGGGACGTCGCCGAGGTGATCGGTTTCGTCGCCGACCGGCCCTCCCACGTCAACCTGGATCAGATCGTGATCCGCCCCCGCGACCAGGCTCCCAACGGTCGGTTCAACCGCCGCCCGGCGCCGTGAGCGCGGACATCGCCTGCCAGTCCGGCCAGTCCACCGCCCAGTCCCAGATGTCGCCGTCGGCGTGGGACAGCTCGATGCGGGTCCCGGTGACCTCCACCGGGTCGCCGTAGATCGCCGAATGGAAGTACTGCTCGGCGTCCTCGAGCGAGAGGTTGATGCACCCGTTGGTGACGTTCGCGTTGCCCTGGGCGCCCAGGCTCGCCGGATTCGCGTGGATGAACTCGCCGTTGTTGGAGATCCGCACGGCGAATCGTTCCCGCAGGTTGGCGTAGCCGGCGGCCGGGTTGGTCATGTAGAAGTCCTCGTACTTCTCGGTGACCACGTGGATGCCGCTGCGGGTGACGTTGCGGTCCACGTCGCCCTCGCCGTAGCTGCACGGGAAGTCCATGCTGACGCCCGCGTCGGTGAGCACCTGGATCCGGTGGCTGGCCGCGTCGGCGCGGACCACCTGGCGGCGGCCGATCGTGAAGTCCAGCGTCGAGTCCGCCGCCCCGTAGGCGCCGTCGCCCAAGTGCACGCCGTACAGCGGCGCGGCCACGTGCACCGTGGTTCCGGCGGGGAAGTATTCCCGGCTGCGCCAATGCACGCGGGCGCCCTCGGCCTCGTCCGGCAACCACGCCCAGCTGCCCTCGACCGGCGGCTCGGTGGTGACCCGCAGGGCCCGTTCGACGGCCGCCTTGTCGCTGATCGGCGCGTCGAACTGCAGGATGATCGGGGCCGCGACGCCGACGGTCTGGCCGTCGGTCAGTTGGAACTGTCCGCTGACCACCCGGACCGGGCGCAGCGTTCCGAAGCTGCCGGCGACCGGTACCGCCTGCCCATCGGCGCCCACCACCGCGCCGTCCCAGGTATAGGTCGTGTCGTAGCCGAGCGGCTCCGTGATCACGAACGCGGTGCGCTCGCGGTCCATCTGACCGGCCACCACCTTGCCGTCCGGATTGCGCAGCACCAATCGCTGCAGCCGGCCGTAACGGACCGCTACCCGCACCGGATCGGTGGGCAGCACGCCGGTGGCCGCGTCGGCCGGGGTGAAATCGATCTCCGGGGCCGGCGGCGGTCCCGCCTGATCGCCCGAGCCCCGCAGGCAGGCGGCCAGCGCGCCGGGTGCAGCCACGCCCAGCGCCAGCACGCCGATCGCCCGGCGTCGCGTGACCGACGTCGGTGGCGCGATGTCGCGCGCGGGCCTCACAGTGGAAAAGGATACGGACGCCGGCGGCCCCGGTCAGATCACCGCGCCGATGATGACGGGCTCGGGCTCGAGCCGGATCCCGAACGCATCGAGGACGCCGTCGCGCACCCGGCGCGCCAGCGCGACGATGTCGTCCCCCGTGGCGCCGCCGCGGTTGGTCAGCGCCAGCGCATGCTTGGTGGACAGCCGCGCCGGCGCGTCCTCGCCGGGGAAACCCTTGCCGAAGCCCGCGGCCTCCACCAGCCACCCGGCGGCCAGCTTGACCTCCGCGCCGGCCGGGTAATGCGGGACCGGTCCGTCCGCGCGCGCCGCGACGGCCTCGAACGTCGCGGGGCTGACCACCGGATTGGTGAAAAACGAACCGACACTCCAGGTGTCGTGATCGGCCGCGTCGAGCACCATGCCCTTACCGCGGCGCAGGCCCAGCACGGCCTCGCGGACCCGCGCCGGCTCGACCCGGTCACCGGCGTCGGCGCCGAGGGTCTTGGCCAGTTCGCCGTAGCGCAGCGGTGCGCTGCGGCCGGCGGCATCGAGCGCAAATTCGACCTCGAGCACCACGAAGTTCGCGGCGTCCGGCCCGTGCTTGAGGATGCTGGTGCGATAGCCGAATCGCAGCGCCTCGGGCCCCACCCAGGACACCTGCCCGGTCCGCCGGTCGAGCAGCCGCACCCGCGTGAGGGTGTCGGCGACCTCGGCGCCGTAGGCGCCGACGTTCTGCACCGGGGTGGCGCCCGCCGAGCCGGGGATGCCGGACAGGCACTCCAGCCCGCCCAGACCGGCGGCCAACGACACGACCACGACGTCGTCCCAGAGGGCCCCGGCCTCGGCGCGCACCAGGTTGCCGTCGACGACGATGCCGCTGGAGGCGATCTGCAGCACGGTCAGATCCTCGCGGTCACCGGCCAGCACCACGTTGGATCCGCCGGCGAGTAACAGCACCGCCTGGCCGCGGAGTTCGCCGAGCGCGGCGACGATCTGCTCGGTGCTCACGGCCGTGATGAGCCGGCGGGCGACCGGTCCCACACGCAAGGTGGTCAGCGGCGCCAGCGGCACCTGCTCGGCCACCGCCGCACCCGCGAATTGCGAACCGCCCACGGGCCGTAACGGTAGCCTGACCAGTCATGCCGCGTTCATTCGACTTGTCGGCCAACTATCAGGGCAGCGTCGCGCAGGTGCATGCGGCGTTCGCCGACGAGCAGTACTGGCTGGCCCGGCTGGCCGACTCCGGCGCCGACGACGCCACCCTGGACGCCCTCGAGGTCGCCGCCGACGGGGCCATCGACGTCGCCACCACGCAGGTGCTGCGCGCCGACCGGCTGCCGGGTTTCGTCGCCCAATTCCACCAGGGCGACCTGCACATCAAGCGCGCGGAATCGTGGAGCGCGATCAGCGGGGACCGGGCCACGGCGACCGTCGCCGCGCGCATTCCCGGCGCGCCGGCCTCGGTGCACGGGTCAGGCAAGCTGACTCCCGACGGTGCCGGCGCCAAGGCCGACCTCAAGGTCACCGTGGAGGTCAAGATCCCGCTGGTCGGCGGCAAGGTGGAGGCCTTCATCGGCAGTCAGCTCGTCGAGCTGCTGATCAGCGAACAGCGCTTCACCACCGCGTGGATCCTGGACCGGCAGCACTGACCCGCCGACCCGCGACCCCGCACCGCCCGATCGGCCAACCGACCCGGGGCACCACCGGCTACAACCGACTGCGCCGCGCGGACCGCTGGCTGGTGCACGCGCCGCGGGTGTGCGCCGCGCTGACCTCGGCCACCGACCCCCTGGTGGTCGACCTGGGCTACGGGGCCCTTCCCGTGACGACGCTGGAGTTCGCCGCGCGGCTGCGTCGAATCCGCCCCGACGTGCGGGTGGTGGGCCTCGAGATCGACCCGGAACGGGTCCGCACGGCGCGCACGGCCGCCACCGATGCCGTCGACTTCGCCTTGGGCGGCTTCGAACTCGCGGGCTTGCACCCGGTGCTGGTGCGCGCGTTCAACGTGCTGCGGCAGTATCCGGTCGACGAGGTCGCGGCCGCCTGGTCGACCATGCAGGCGGCGCTGCCCGCCGGCGGGTTGATCCTCGACGGGACCTGCGACGAGATCGGCCGACGATCCTGCTGGGTGTTGCTGGATCGCGGGGGTCCGGTCAGCCTGACCCTGGCCTGCGACCCCCGGCACATCGACCGACCTTCGGATCTGGCCGAGCGGTTGCCGAAGATCCTCATCCATCGCAATGTGGCCGGGCAGCCGGTGCACGAACTGCTGGCCGCCGCGGACCGGGCCTGGGCCGCCGCGGCCGCCCACGGGGTGTTCGGGCCGCGAGAACGTTGGCGCGCCATGCTCGCCGCCCTGGCCGCCGATGGGGTGTCGCTGGAGCCGTCCCGCCGAAAGATCCGCGACGGCGTGCTGACGGTGCCGTGGTCGGTCGTGGCTCCGGCGTAACCCCACTAGCCTGGAGATCATGCGCATCGCACTCGCCCAGATCGCCAGCGGCACCGACCCGGCCGCCAACCTGGCGACCGTGGAGGAACTCACCCGGCGCGCGGCGGGGGACGGCGCCCGGCTGGTGGTCTTCCCGGAGGCCACCATGTGCCGCTTCGGGGTGTCGCTGAAGCCGGTCGCCGAACCCGTCGACGGCCCATGGGCCGACGGGGTGCGCCGGATCGCGGCCGCCGCCGGGGTGACGGTGGTGGCCGGCATGTTCTGCCCCACCCCCGACGGCCGGATCACCAACACCCTGCTGGCCGCCGGACCCGACGTCGATGCGAGTTACGACAAGATCCACCTCTACGACGCGTTCGGCTTCACCGAGTCCCGCACCGTCGCCCCCGGGTTCACGCCGGTGACCATCGAGGTCGACGGCGTGGTCGTCGGCCTCACCACCTGCTACGACATTCGGTTCCCCGAGTTGTACGTGGAGCTGGCCCGCCGCGGCGCCCAGCTGATCACCGTCAGCGCGTCCTGGGGCTCCGGCCCCGGCAAGCTCGAGCAGTGGACCCTGCTGGCCCGGGCCCGCGCGCTGGACACCGCGAGCTACCTCGCGGCCGTCGACCAGGCCTATCCCGGCGACGAACTCGCCGCCGCCGGCCCCACCGGCGTCGGCGGCAGCCTGGTGGTCAGTCCGTACGGCCAGGTGCTGGTCACCGCGGACCAGGATCCGCAGCTGTTGGTGCACGACATCGACCTCGACGCGGTCGCCAAGGCCCGCGACACGCTGGCGGTGCTCACCAACCGCTCGTCCTTCGCTCAGCTCGATAGGGCAGAATCGCGCGGGTGACCAATCCGCCGCACGGCGACGACCCGATGTGGGCCCGCCCGACACCCGAGCCCACCGCCGCCACCGAACGCTTCAACAGCGCGCCGGGGGCCGAGGCCCGTCCCACGGAGCGGATCGAGCGACCGCATGCGGATCCCGCCACCCAGCACATCCCGCGTGCGGACACACCGCCACCGCCGGCCGGCAACACACCGCCACCGCCGCCCGCGAAGGAAAGCCCCGTGCGCCGGTTCTTGTCCGATCCGTTGTCGATCACCCTGGTCCTGGTGATCGTGGCCGCCCTCGGCATCGCCGGCGTACTGGCCGGTGAGCTGTACGCCCGCAATCGCGCCAATACCATTGTGGCGCAGGTGACCTCGTGCGTGGTCGAGGACGAGGCCACCGCCTCGTTCGGCGTCACCCCGCCGTTCCTGTGGCAGCACGCGCGCAAGAAGTACACCAACATCTCCATCGAGACCGCGGGTAACCAGGTCCGCGACGCCAAGGGCATGACGGTCAACATCGACATCGAGGATGTCCAGCTGGCCGAGACCGCGAACTCCGGCGGCACCATCGGCTCGCTGGTCGCAACCATCACCTGGACCACCGAGGGCATCAAACAGACCGTGCAGGACGCCATTCCGCTGTTCGGCGGCATCGTCTCGGATGTGCAGACCAACCCCAACGACGGCACCATCGAACTGCGCGGCGGGCTCGGCAGCATCACCGCCAAGCCGCGCATCGACGAGGAGGGGCTGGCCCTCGACGTGCTCAGCGTCAGCGGTCTGGGTTTCACGTTGCCGCGCGAGACCGTGCAGCCGGTGCTGGACGCGTTCACCTCGCAGCTCACCAAGGGCTACCCGATGGGCATCCACGCCGAGAGCGTCGATGTCACGGATTCCGGTGTGATCGCGGTGTTCGCGACCACCAACGCGACCATCCCGCCGGCCAACGAGGATCCCTGCTTCGCCGGTCTGTGACCCGCGTCAGCTCAGGCCGTCGAGCACCGCGGCGGTGCCCGACAACCCGAGTCGGGTCGCCCCGGCGTCGAGCAGTGCGATCGCATCGTCGGCCGTGCGGATACCGCCGCTGGCCTTGATGCCGAGCGCCGTCCCGACCGTGGCGGCCATCACCGCGATCGCCTGCACCGAGGCCCCGCCCGACGGGTGGAATCCCGTCGACGTCTTGACGAAGTCGGCGCCCGCGTCGGCGGCCGCCCGGCACACCGCGGCCAGGGTGTCCGGCCCCGCGAGCTCCAGCAGCGCCGCGGATTCGACGATGACCTTCAGCACCGCCGTCGGCACCGCGCTGCGCACGGCGGCCACGTCGGCCCGCACCGCGGCGACATCGCCGGCCAGCGCAGCCCCGACATCGATGACCATGTCCACTTCCACCGCGCCCGCGGCGACCGCCAGCGCCGCCTCCCGGGCCTTGATCTCGGGCAGGTGCTTACCGGACGGGAAGCCGGCCACGGTCGCGACCGCCATTTCGGCCGGCGCGGCCGCGACCGCGGCGCCGACCATCGACGGCGACACGCAGACCGCGTAGACGCCCAGCTCGACGGCGTCGGCGACCAGCGCCCGCACCTCGTCGGCGGTGGCCTCGGGCTTGAGCAGGGTGTGGTCCACGAGGGCGGCCACCCTCGCACGGGTCCAATCGGACATCAGAAGGGCTCCTGGGTGCCGCCGGGATTACAGCCGGACTCGATCATGGAGGCGGTGTCCACCTCGGGTCGCCACGGCTCGAGGTTCCAGCTGACCTTGCCCGGATGGGCGAACTCGGCCAGTTGCCAGTGGCACAGGAACTGCTCGCGCATGCCGGGGAGGTCGGCCTCGGGCGCCGATTCGAGCACCTGCCGCCAGGCGGCCTCCCCCACCGGCCGGTTGCGCAGCTGAGCGGCCTCGGCGCGCCCGGCCGCGGTGGGATACACCCGCAGGCTCTTCAGGTCGCCCCATTGCGCCCATTCGGTGCGCTCGATCAGGTCCGGCGGCGCCGCGGCGTCATCGGCGCGGGCGAGACCCGGCGGGACGACGACGGCGATCGCGGCCAGCGCGACGGCGGCGACCCGGTGCCGCACGGCGCTCAGCGCGACTTCCCTTGGATCTCCAGCAGTTTGGGCTTGACGTCGACAAGGTAGACGCCGGCCGCCGCCGCACAGATCGCGGCGCCGAAGATGTCCAACAACAACACCAACAACACGCCGACGCCGAGGATCAGCAGCCAGACCGGCTTGGTCAACTTGTCGACAGCGGGATAGGCGTCGGCGCGTTGCATCGCCGCGTGCACGAATGCGTAGATCCCGACGCCGGCGGCGGCGGCCATGACGACCAACGCAATGACGCCCGTTAGGTTGGCAAGAATCACCTCACCACCCTAATCGGGCGTCATCGACTGGTCGACTCCAGCTCGGGAGCCGGTGCTGTTACTTCTGGGTGACCTTCTTGGCCGGCGCCTTCTTGGCCGGGGCCTTCTTGGCGGCGGCCTTCTTGGCCGGCGCCTTCTTGGCCGGGGCCTTCTTGGCCTCGGTCGGGGTGGCCTGGGCCTTGGCGGCCTGGGCCTTCACCGGAGCGGCGGCGTCCTCGGCCTTCTTCGGCAGCTCGACGCCGACCAGCTTGGCGGCGCGCTCACCCACGGCGCGGGTCTGGGCGGCGACGGTGCCCAGCGCATCCTGCGTGACCTCGACGGCCTGGTCCACGTAGCCCTCGGCGCGTCCGGCGGCATCCTCGATCGCCGGCTGGTGACGCAGCCGCTCGAGGGCCGCCTCGCCGCGCTCGACGAGCCGGCTGTAGGTCGCCTGGGCCTGCTCGGCGTAGCCCTCGGCGACACGACGGAGTTCGTCGGCGGTCAGCTTGTCGCGGAGCTCACCGAACTCCTTGGGCAGCTCTTCCTGCAGCTGCGACAGGCGGTCGCGAGCGTCGTCGACACGGCCGGTCAGCTTGGCGCGACGCTCCTCGGCGCGGCTGCTGGCGTCGGTGCGGGCCTCCTCGGCACGCTCGCGCAGGGTCGCAACGATCTCGTTGACGGTGGCCAGGGCCAGGTCCGCGGCGCCCACAGCAGCCAGCAACGGGGCCTTCAGTTCTTCGATGGTCGGGTTTTCTGCCATGGTGATCATTCCTTTCGGTGGCAAATCTTTGTGGTTGGTCATCGGGAGAGTGCGATTCGGTCAGTCAGTGGCCGACTCCTCACCCGCAGCAATCTCGCCTGTCTGGATCGCCGCTTCGTTCTGTTGGATGAACGAGTTGTAGATGTCCAGCAACACCTGCTTCTGCCGCTCGGTGATCGCGGTGTCGGTGACCACGGCGTCGCGCACCGCGTTGGGCTCCCCGGGTTCGAGGATTCCCGCCTGGACATAGAGCACTTCCGCCGAGACGCGCAAGGCCTTGGCTATCTGGTTGAGGACCTCGGCGGACGGCTTGCGTAACCCGCGCTCGATCTGACTGAGGTACGGATTACTGACGCCGGCCTTCTCGGCCAGCTGCCGCACCGATACCTGCGCGGCTTCCCGTTGGGTCCGGATGAAGCTGCCGATGTCGGAGGCGGCGTGGGTCACCACAGCGGCAAGTTTTTCGTCTTGCGACATGATTCCCCTCCCGTCGGTGTGGTTGTCACAGCGTGACAATTTCCACCCTACGGCGGGGTGCTAACAATTGCAAGCACCAGTTAGCGCAGGTCAGAATATGATTTGCGCCACAGAGTAGATGACCAGGCCGGCCAGCGCCCCCACCACGGTGCCGTTGATCCGGATGAATTGCAGGTCACGACCCACGTGCAACTCGATGCGGCGACTGGCGTCGTCGGCGTCCCAGCGCTCGATCGTCTCGGTGATGATGGAGGTGATCTCCACGCCGTACTGGCCCACCAGATGCTGCGCCGCACGCACGATCCAGTCCTCCACCTTCTGGCGCAGGTCCGCGTCGTCGCGCAGCGACTCCCCGATCCGGATCACCGAGTCGGTGACGCGGGTGCGCAGCGCGCTGGACGGGTCGTCGACACCGTCGAGAACCAGCCGCTTCAGCGTCTTCCACGCCGTCTCGGCGGCCCGCGCGACCTCGTCGCGGGCCATCAGCTGCTCCTTGACGTTCTCGGCCTTGCCGATGGTGGCCGGGTCGTTCTGCAGATCGTCGGCGAACTCGAACAGGAACCGGGTCGCGGAGCGCCGCAGCTCGTGGTTGGGGTCACGGCGCACCTTGTCGGTGAAGTCCATCAGCTCGCGGTGGATCCGATCCCCCACCAGATGATCGACGAACTTCGGCGACCAGCTCGGCGAATCCCGGGTCACCACGCGCTCGATCGTCTCGCCCGCGTTCAACGACCACTGGAAGGCGCGGTCACACAGCAACTGGATGAGCGCCTCCTGCCGGTTCTCGGCCAACAGCTGCGCGAGCACCCGGCCCACCGGCGGGCCCCACTGCGGTTCGGCGAGGCGGCGCACGATCATCCGGTCGATGATCTGCTGGACGTCGTCGTCGTTGAGCAGTTCGACCAACACCCGCAGCACCGTGGCGGACTCCTCGGCCACCCGGCGGGCGTGCTCCGGCTCGGCCAGCCACTTGCCCACCCGGCTGGGCACCTGGGCGTCGCGCAGCTTGGTCTCGACGACGTCGGCCGACAAGAAGTTCTCCCGCACAAAGGTGCCCAGGCCCTCGCCCAGCTGATCCTTCTTGCGCCGGATGATCGCGGTGTGCGGGATCGGAATCCCCAGCGGGTGCTTGAACAGCGCCGTCACCGCGAACCAGTCGGCCAGCGCGCCCACCATCCCCGCCTCGGCCGCGGCGCGCACGTAGCCCACCCAACCCGGCGCGGTGCCGTCGCGCTGGACCCAGGTGCAGACGAAGAAGATCACCGTCGCCGCCAACAGGAAGCTCAGGGCGACCAACTTCATCCGTCGCAAGGAACGCTGCCGTTCCGCGTCGCCCAGCGGGTCGACGCCGGCGATCGATTCCGCCAGCGAACCCCGCGCCTGCGACATCGCGGTCGCTCCCGCCAACAACGACGGCAGGCTGGGCTCGCTGTTCTTCGTCACCGGCAATTCCGGTCGTACTGCCACCTGACCATCATCCGCTATCGTCGGCGGCCGACCCCGGAGCGACCCCAACCAGTTAATGTGACCGTCACCGGACTCCGCCGAGTCGGCGACCCGTATCATGTAGGTCACCTACGGAACGGATCTGCACGACAGTGGCACAACAACCCCAACCGGGCGCCGTCCGGGTCGACGGCCGGAAACGACGCTGGCACAAGCACAAGGTCGACCGGCGCAACGAGTTGGTAGACGGCACCCTGGAGGCCATCCGGTCCCGCGGCCGCGACGTCAGCATGGACGAGATAGCAGCGGAAATCGGCGTATCGAAGACCGTGCTGTACCGCTACTTCGTCGACAAGAACGACCTCACCACCGCGGTGATGATGCGGTTCGCGCAAACCACCCTGATCCCCAACATGGCCGCCGCCCTGTCGTCCGATCTCGACGGCTACGACCTTGTCCGGGAGATCATCCGGGTGTACGTCGAGACCGTCGCGGCGGAGCCGGAAATCTACCCATTTGTCTTTGCAAACAGCTCCGCCAGCAAAAGCAAGGTCATCGCGGACAGCGAACGGATCATCGCCGGAATGCTGGCCGTGATGTTCCGTCGGCGCATGCAACGAGTCGGCATGAACACCAAGGGCGTCGAACCGTGGGCCTACATGATCGTCGGCGGCGTCCAACTGGCAACCCACTCGTGGATGTCGCACCGGCGGATGAGCTCCGACGAGCTGATCGACTACCTGACCATGCTGGCCTGGAATGCACTGTGCGGCATCGTCGAGGTCGGCGGATCCCTCGAGCGGTTCAACGCGATGCCGCATCCCTCGCCGGTGCTGCCGGAGGCGCCGGACTGACGCCGCCGGCCGGCACCGGACTCAGGCCGTGCGCAGTCCGCGCTCCCGCAAGAGCGGCAGCACCTCGGCACCGAACCGGTCGAGCATGCCGCTGTAGGGCACACCGCCCATCATGAAGCCGGTGACGCCGGCCTCGTACAACTCGGTGAGCCGGTCGGCCACCTGCTCGGCGGACCCCACGATGGGTAGCCCGCCGCCGCTGGAGACGAAGTGCTCTTCGAGGGCGGCCGCGATGTGGGCTTCGAACGACGAGCTGTTGAGGCCCAGGTAGTGCATGAAATTGCGGGCCGCCTCGATGTCGCCGTGCTCCAGGATTTCCTGATAGCGGCGCTGCGCGTCGGCCTCGGTGTCGCCGATGATGACGGTGCCGTAGGTCATCACCCGGACCGGCCGGCCATGGGTCTCGGCGACCTTGGTGATGTTGTCGACGAGCTGGCGACCCTGGCCGACGTTCATCAGCGTCGCGAAGTTCACGTCGGCGTGCCGCGCGGTGAACTCGATACCGGCCGGGCTGGCACCGGCGTTGAGCACCAGCGGCCGGGCCGACGGCCGCGGTTCGGAGATCGCGCCCTTGAGGTGAAAGGACGCGCCGTCGTGGTCGAACGGCGTACTCGTCGACCACAGCCGGCTGATGACGTCCATCCACTCGTCGCCGAACCGGTAGCGGTCCTCGTGCTCCTTGGTGGCGATGCCGAACATGTCGAGTTCGGGCGTGAACCAGCCCATGACCGCGTTGAGCGCGAACCGGCCGCCGGAGATGGCGTCGATGGTCGCGGTCTGCTTGGCCACCACCAGGGGGTGCAGCGCCGGTGCGTGCGCGGTCGCGGCAACCACGATCCGCTTGGTGACCGCCGCGATCCCGGCCGCCCAGGTGAACGTTTCGTAGGTCACCCCGTTGGGGTTCGAGCGGCCACCGTACCCACGCCACCGCGCGACCGGCACCAGCAGGTCGAGGCCGAGGTCGTCGGCCTGCTTGGCCAGGTTCGAGGTCGACTCCCAACTCAGGTCGAAGGCGCCCTCGGCGCCGGTCATGGTGATGCCGCCGGACACGTTCGACCCGAACAGGCCGAGCGCGAAGGGGTGTTCACCGAGTACGTCATGGGCGTAGCTCTTGGAAGCGTTGGTCACGACAGTCCTTTCCTGGTCGCTAGGACAGCGGGGTTACCTTGACGGGGAGGGTCAGAAACGAACGGAACTGGAAGTTGGGCCGGCGGGGAGTTTCGCCCGTGATCTCGATCGAGCCGACCCGTTTGGCGATCTCCCGGAAGACGACCTCGCCTTCGAGTCGCGCCAGTGCGCTGCCGATGCAGAAGTGCCGCCCGCCGCCGAATGCGACGTGCTGGTTGCGCGTCCGGCGTACGTCGAAACCGTCCGGGTCGGCGAACCGGTCGCCATCGTGGTTGGCCGATAGCAGCAGGAGCCAAATGGGCGCTCCCGCAGGAATTTTCGTACCGGCGACGGTGATGTCCTCGGTGAAATGGCGGTAGGTGACCCCGACCGGCGACTCCCAGCGGATGAACTCCTCCACCGCCGTCCGGGCCACCCCCTGCGGATCGGCGCGCAGCGCTTCGAGCTGTTCGGGCTGCTTGGCCAGCCCGTAGAGCCCCGCTGAGATCATTCCCATGGTGGTGTCGAAACCACCTGTGAGCAAGGACAACACGGTGGCGACGAGTTCGTCTCGGTCGAGCCGGTCGCCTTCGTCCTCGGCACTGACCAGCGCCGAGAAGATGTCGTCTGCCGGAGTGCGGCGCCGGTACTCGATCTGGTCGGACAGGTAGTCGATGAAGTTCTGACAGGCCTGGTGACACGCGGCGATCCCGTCGGGGTCATTGGCCTGCGGCAGGAATATCCGGAAGAAATCCGGGGTCCATGCCATCATCTGGGCCCGGTCGG
This sequence comes from Mycolicibacterium sp. MU0050, assembly GCF_963378085.1. Classification (GTDB taxonomy): domain Bacteria; phylum Actinomycetota; class Actinomycetes; order Mycobacteriales; family Mycobacteriaceae; genus Mycobacterium; species Mycobacterium wendilense. Next base: position 4,011,976 of record NZ_OY726395.1, read on the forward strand.
CCTCCGGGACACCGAGCATGCCGCAGATCACCCGCAATGGCACGGTGAAGGCCAATTCGGTGATGGCGTCCACTTCGCCCGCGGCGAGCATGGTGTCGAGTGATTCCGACACCACCTGGTCGACGTCGGAGCGCAGTTTCTCCACCGCCCCGCGGGTCAGCGCCTTCTCCGTGAGCTTGCGCAGTCGGGTGTGTACCGGTGGGTCGTTGAGGACCATCAGGCCGCGGTAGATCCGCTCGGCGGGACCACCTTCGAGCTCGGCCGGGGCGGTGGCGCCCGGCGGTTGCATCAGTCCCGCCGTGGTGCGCAACAGATTCCGGACGTCCTCGTAGCGCGATACCACCCACGTTCCGTCGCCCACGGGAATGCGTTGCACCGGCTCATGGGCACGCAGTTCCCGGTAGACGGGGAAGGGATCTGCCAACTGGTCCGCGTCGAGCGGATCGAACAAGGTTGTCATGTGAAGGCCGCCCAATCTTTCAGCGTGAACTCGTCGCCGCAGCGCTCGATCTCGACCGCGTGTTGCCCACCGAGGTGTGCGGGCACCAGCAGTGCATTGTTGTCCGCCGTCCAGGACAGCACCCGGCGACGCGACTCGCGAGCCAGGCGCGGGTCCTCGCAGAAGCAGCTGTTCCAGTCCGGGTGCAGGATCTGCGCGGGGCTGTGCAGCAGGTCGCCGACGAAAACCGCGCGCTCACCCTCCGACTCGAGCTTGAGTACCGACAGCCCCGGAGTATGGCCGGGCGCCAGCTCGAGGGTCAGGTTGCTGTCGAGCCGGTGGGTGTCGCCCTCCCACATGTCTGCCAGGCCCGCCTGCTGGATCGGCAGCACGCTGTCTTCGAACATGTTCTGGTTCACCAACGCGCCGTGGCGCTCGTGGCCGTTGAGTGGATTCCAGAAATCGAAGTCGGACTTGCTGAACACGTAACGCGCGTTGGGGAACGTCGGGACCCACTCGCGGTCCTGCAGCACCGTGTTCCACCCCACGTGGTCGACGTGGACGTGGGTGTTGACGACGACGTCGACGTCCTCCGGCTGGACTCCGGCTGCCGCCAGGTTCCCCAGGAAATCCGTTGACAGATGACCGAATACGGGAAGGTAGGGCCGCTCTTTGTGATTGCCGGCGCCGGTGTCGACGAGGATCGTGCGCCCTTCGCTGCGCAGCACGAAGGTCTGCAGGCACGCCCGAACCAGCCCGCTGGCCGGATCCCAGTGGTCGGGCGCGAGGAGTTCGCGCTCGCCGTCCCAGAACCGGTCATCGCTATCCGGGATGAGTTCGGTGGCCGGGGCGAACAGCCCCTCCCACTCCATCACCCGGGTGATGGACACTGCGCCGATTTCGAGGGTGGCCGTCATCGCGCCATCAACCTATCCACTGTTAGTCCCATCATGGGAATCACTGTATGTGATGCAGTGCACATGTCAACCACTAAATTGCTTGATCGCTGGTAAAAGGCGATTTCCCGAGGCGCCGACGGCGACATCAGATGAGAAAGCATGTTCGGCGCCTTTGCCTAACTACTGATAGCAGCAGTCGCCGGTGACGCCGCGGCCGGCTCGCAGCGATACTCCGCCAGGTCGGCGGAGCGCGTCATCCGCCAGTAGTCCACGATGCGCCACGGCATCGTGGCGACCACGCGGCCGGCCTCGTTGCGGTACCAGTTCGTCATACCGGGATGCGTCCACAGCATCCGCGCGTGCGCGTCGTCGTGGCGGCGGGTGTACTCCGCCTCCACCTCGGGCACGACGTCGACGGCCTTCACGTTGCGCTGCGCCATCGTCACCAACAGGTCCACGACATAACGGACCTGGCATTCGGCGACGGTGATGAAGCTGCCGCCGTGGCCCAATCCGGTCCCCGGGCCGCACAGCATGAACATGTTGGGAAAGCCGGGTGTCGTGATGCCGAGGTAGGCGTGGGCATTCTCCGCCCCCCAGGTCTCGGCCAGGGTCCTGCCCCCGCGTCCCGTGATCCGCATCGGGTACAGGTAGCGGTTGGTGTGGAAACCGGTCGCCAGGACCACCACGTCGACATCGGCGCTCGTACCGTCGGCGCCGACGACGGTCGAGGACGTCACCTGCGAAACCGCCTCGGTCACAAGGTCGACATTGGGCCGCTTGAGCGCGGCGTACCAACCGTTGTCGAGCAGCATGCGCTTGCCGAAGGGCGGGTAGTCCGGCAGCACCTTCTCGATCAGATCCGGCCGATCCGCCAGTTCCGACTCGATATAGCGGGTGAACACCCGACGGTGTCCATCGTTGACGGCGTTGACGGACCGCTCGATGTGCGGCCACTCCGGGTCGATCTGCAGGCTGGCATGCACACGGTCGTTGAAGTTCCAGGACAGCCGGGCGCGATACCAGCTGGCGTAGAACGGAATCCGGGCCATGAGCCGGTGCACGGCGGCGTCGACCGCGCTGAAGTAGACGTCGTTGGGGGTGATCCACTGCGGGGACCGCTGGAATACCACGAGGTGCTCGACCTGTTCGGCGATCGCCGGCACGACCTGCATCGCGCTCGCCCCGGTCCCGATCACCGCGACCCGTTTGCCGCTGACATCGAGTCCCGCCGGCCAGGCGGCGGTGTGGAACACCGGACCGTCGAAGGAATCCAGCCCGGGGATCGGCGGAACCTTCGGCCGGTTGAGCACTCCGGTGGCCGGAATCAACACCGCCGCAGACAATTCCGCACCGTCGTGCGTGCGGACGGTCCACCGGGCCGCGGCTTCGTCGTAGTCGGCGGACACCACCTCGGTGTTGAACCTGATGGCCGAGCGCACGTCGTAGTCGTCGGCGACCTCGCGCAGGTACTGCTCGACCTCGTCGCGCTTGGCGAAGTGGCTGCCCCAGTCCCTCGCGGCGAACGAGTACGAGTAGAGATAGCTCGGCGTGTCGACGCCCGCCCCGGGATAACGGTTCTCGAACCAGCTGCCGCCGACGTCGTCGTTCTTCTCCAGGACCACGATCCGGTCGAAGCCCGCCTCGCGCAGCTGGATGACGGCCAGCATGCCGGAGATACCGGCGCCGATGATGATGATGTCGATGTCATTGGGCGGCGCGGTGCGCGCCGGCGGCGCCGCGAAACCCATGTCCTCCGCGGCGAGTTCGACGTACTCGGGCGGCACGGATTCGCCGTTGGCGATCTCGAGCAGCTCCAGCAGGTCGGCCCCGGACGGCGCGGGCACCGCGGCAGCGGTGCCCGCCTCGTGCGCGAGCACCGCGTCGACGGCGGCCGCCTTGATCTCCGCGGCGACCTCGGGCGAGAACCCGCCCGAGTCGTTGTCGTCCATCCCCCTGCTGCGGGTCGGCCGGTACCGATCGGCGAGCCACTTGCCGTCTCCGGTGAGTTGGTAGAGAACCGGGATCAGCGTAGGCAGATTGGCGTGTTCGATATCGGCGATGAGCTGCGACTTCTCCACCTCAGCCCCTTCCCTGACGATTGACTAACAGTGGTTAGAGTAGCGCATGCTCGCCCGGCGCGTCTCGCAAGACATCAAAGTCCACAGCCCTTGACATGTGCGGACAGTCACATCAGAATCTGCAGACACAAACTAACGATGGATAGGCAGCAGAGAGGGATGCACTGTGCAGCTCAGCGAGGTCATGCGCACCACGGGCACGTGTCGGTACTACCGGCCGGACCCGGTCCCCGACGAGGTCCTCTATCAGGCGTTCGACGACGCCCGGTTCGCCCCGCAGGGCGGAAACCGGCAACCGGTGCGCTGGATCGTGGTGCGTGACCCGGCCCGGAAACAAGCCCTGCAAGATCTGTACCTACCGCTGTGGAAGGCCTACCTGGCCGGCGTCGGGGACGGCACGGTGAATGTGGGAGCGCTGCCGAAGACCGTGCGCGACGCGGACTACTTCGCCGAGCACTTCGCGCAGGTTCCCGCGATCGTCGTCGCGTGCGCGGAACTCGACGGCCTGCACCCCACCGACGTCGGGCTGGACCGCTTGTCGATCGTCGGCGGCGCGTCGATCTACCCGACAGTGCAGAACTTCTGCCTCGCGCTGCGGAATCTGGGGGTGGGCTCGGCGGTCACCACGCTGCTGTGCCAGGTCGAACCCCAGGTCCGCGAACTGCTCGCCATTCCCGCGGAGTTCGCCACTGCGGCACACATCGGCATCGGTTATCCGGAGCGGCAGTTCCCGGTGAAGCTGACCCGGCGCCCCGTCGCGGAGATCGTCGCGGTAGACACGTTCGACCAACCCCTGTTCACCCCCACCGCGGTTTGACCCCCTGAGGAGCCAGGACGTGCCTGAACTTGCCCCCCATCACCGGGCGCCGCTGGGCCGCGCCACCATCGGTGACCAACTCCGACGGCATGCTCGTACGCAGCCGCACAAGCTGGCCTTCATCTCCTACAGCGCCGACGGGGTACGGACGGAGACCACCTACGGTCAGCTCAACGAGCGGGCCAACCGGTTCGCGGGCCTGTTGGCCGCCCATGGTGTGCGGCGGGGCGACCGCGTCGCGGCCATGGCCCGCAACCACGTCGACGTCGTTGCGGCCTACTACGGGGCGCTCAAACTCGGCGCCGCCTTCAGCGGGGTGAATGCCCTCTATCGCGCGTCCGACGTGAGCTTTCAACTCACCCACAGCCGTCCGGCCGTGGTGTTGGCCGACGAGGAATTCGAGACGCTGGTCGACGAGGCGCTGCCTGCCGGCACCACCCGGTTGACCTTCGGTTCTGCACTGGAGCGGTCGTTGGCCGCCCAGCCGGCAACCGAACCCGATGCCGACGTCGACGAGAACGACGTCGCGTTGGTCGTCTACACCTCCGGCACCGAGGCGACCCCGAAGGGGGTGCTGATTCCCCATCGCAACTACCTGACCTCCACCGCGCCGGCGTGGGGCTGGGGCCTGGGGACCACCCCCGACGACACCTGGCTGTTCGTGATGCCCTTCCACACCATCGCCGGCCTCGGTTCGGCGACCAGCCTGACGCTGATGGGCGCCACCCTGGTGCTGCCCGCGACGGTCGAGGCCGGCGCGGCGCTGGAAATCATTGCCCGGGAACGGGTTACCGTGATCTCCCAGACCCCGACGTTCTACACGGCGCTGTCGCAACATCCCGGTTTCGGGGCCGACGCGGTCGGTCAGGTCCGGCGCTGCATGACCTACGGCGGTCAGGTGCCCCCGCATGTCATCGACGTCTGGGCGGCGGCCGCCCCGCAGGTCATGTGGGGCACGTACTGGGGCCAGACGGAACTGTCCCAGCTGGGGACCGTCGGGTTCTTCGCGCGCCTCGAGGACATTCCGGGGAAGGACGCCACCTGGATCGGCAAGCCCGTGACCCATCTGGAGATCCGGGTGGTCGACGACAACGGTGACGACGCCGAGATCGGCGAGTTGATCTGCCGAAGCCCGTCGGTGATGCTGGGCTACCTCGATGACCCGGAGCGGACGGCGGAGACCTTCCGCGACGGATGGGTGCGCACCGGCGACATCGTCCGCATCGACGCCGAAGGCAACCTCTTCTTCTGCGACCGGGTGAAGGACATGATCAAGAGCGGCGGGTTCAACGTGGCTTCCCAGGAAGTGGAACGAGTCGTCCACGGCCACCCCGGCGTGCTGCGCGCGGCGGTCGTGGGAATGCCGGATCCGTACTGGTCGGAGGCCGTCACCGCGTTCGTCACCACCCAACGTGACAGCGACGTCACCGCCGAGGACATCATCGCCCATTGCCGCGAGCACCTCGCGGCCTACAAGGTGCCCAAGGCGGTCCACCTCGTCGACGAGTTGCCCACCGACCCGCAGGGCAAGATCTTGAAACGGGTCCTGCGCTCGATGGCGCCCGCCTAAGAGCCCCGGTTACGTGGAGTACCTTGTTGGGACATGACACAGTCGCCCGATTCCGGCACGCTGCCTTCCGCTGAAGCAGCCGTCGTCGCGGGAGCACCCCGGCGCCGCCCCAAGATCCGTCCGGAAGAAATCGTCAGCGCCGCAGCCGAATTCTTCGCGCGCGAAGGCTACGCGAATGTCGGGATGCGCGATGTTGCCGAAGCGGTCGGAATTCGTGGTGCAAGCCTGTACCACCACTTCGCGTCCAAGGAAGAGATTCTCTACGCGATCTGCCTGACGGTCACCAAGGAGCCCAACGAACTCAGCCTGCCGCTGCTGGACGCAGCCGGCACCCCGGCGCAGCGCCTGGCTGCGCTCATCCGCGCGCATCTCGAACATCTGATACAGCGCCGCGTCGAGCATCTGGTGGCACTGCAGGACCTCAATTCCCTGTCCGCCGAGCACCGCGCGACCATCGACGATCTCCGCCGCTACTACCAGCGCCGCGTTCGCGACGTCATTGTCGCCGGTGTTCGCGAGGGCGAATTCGACGTGCCCGACCCGCAATTGGCGGCGCTGCTCATCCTCGATGCCCTCAACGGCGTCAGCGGATGGTTCCACCCGGATCGCGGCCCGTCGCTGCCCCAGATCATCTCGGCCTACACCGAGATGATCGTGGCGCGCGTCCTTTCGGCGTCGCAACCCTCCTGATCGCCGGCCCGCGTTAGGCTCCGCTCATGACGCTGCCCGCCCACTGGACCCACCACCCGCAGAAGATGCTGGCCTTCAAGGCCGGCGACCGGGTCGAGGACATCGACACGAACTCCACGCCGGGTTTCGACGGCGTCAAGAGCGACGCCCCGGTGCAGCAGCGGGAACGCAACGAACGCTTCGCCGAACTGCAGGAGATGCTGCACGCCAACGGGCGCCGCGGCGATCACCGCTCCGTCCTGCTGGTCCTGCAGGGAATGGACACGGCGGGCAAGGGTGGCATCGTCGAACACGTCGTCGGCGCCGGCAATCCGATGGGAATCCGGTACACCAGCTTCGGCGTCCCCACCCCCGAGGAGCGCCGGCACCACTACCTGTGGCGGATCCGCAAGGCGCTGCCGACGGGCGGCCAGGTCGGGGTGTTCGACCGGTCCCACTACGAGGACGTGTTGGTGGTGCGGGTCCACAATCTGGTCCCGCCGGACGTGTGGGGTCCGCGTTATGACGAGATCAACGCGTTCGAGAAGGAGCTCACCGAGGCCGGCACCAGCATCGTGAAGGTGGCGATGTTCATCTCGCTCGAGGAGCAGAAGCAACGACTGTCCGACCGGCTGGAGAACCCGGACAAGCACTGGAAGTACGACCCCGGCGACCTCGACGATCGAGCGCTGTGGCCGCAGTACCGGCAGGCCTATCAGGACATGCTCGACAAGACCTCGACCGACCACGCACCGTGGTACGTGGTGCCCGCAGACAAGAAGTGGTACAGCCGCCTGGCCGTCACGGAACTGCTGATCGAGACCTTGAAGTCCCTCAAATTGTCGTGGCCGCCGGCGGATTTCGACGTGGAGGCGGAGAAGAAGCGGCTCAGCTCCGCGTAGTGCCGAGCCGCATCCCGCCGACGTTGCCTACTTGACCAGCGTGAACTGGCCGACGTTGGTGATACCGCGACGGAAGAAGTCGGCGCAACCGGTGAGGTACTTCATGTACCGGTCGTAGACCTCCTGGCCCTGCATCGCGATGGCCTCGTCCTTCTTGGCCTCGAGGTTGGCCGCCCACATGTCCAGCGTCCGCGCGTAGTGCGGGCGCAGCAGGTGGGTGCGCTCCAGATTGAAGCCCGAGTCCGCGGCGAGCTTCTCGATGTCCTCGACCGCGGGCAACTGCCCACCGGGGAAGATCTCCTCGCCGATGAACTTCATGAACTTGAGGTCGCTGATCGTCAGCTTGATGTTGTTCTCGCGGAAGAACTGCTGGGTGTGCGCCAGGATGGTGTGCAGCAGCATCCGGCCGCCGTTCTCCGGCAGGATCTCGTAGGCCCGCTGGAAGAAGATCGGGTAGCGCTCGGCCTTGAAGGCCTCGAACGCGCCGATCGACACGATGCGGTCGACGGGCTCGTTGAACTCTTCCCAGCCCTGCAACCGGATCTCGACGCTGCGGTTGGTGTCGATCTTGGCCAGCCGTTCCCGGGCCCACTCCGACTGCGCCTTGCTCAGCGTGATGCCGATGACGTTGACGTCGAACTTGGTGATGGCCCGCTCCAGCGCGCCACCCCAGCCGCAGCCGATGTCGAGCAGGGTCATCCCCGGCTTGAGGTCGAGCTTGCCCAGCGCCAGGTCGAACTTCGCGTTCTGCGACTCGTCGAGCGTCATGTCGTCGCGCTCGTAGTAACCACAGGTGTAGCCCATGGTCGGCCCCAGCCACAGGGCGAAGAACTCGTTCGAGATGTCGTAGATCGACTGCGATTCCTCGTAGTAGGGCGCAAGATCAGGCTCGACCGATGACATGCTCCGTGACACTCCTTGTTGTTGACGACACGCGGCTCAGAGCGAGGCTCCGACGACGACGGTCATCGTGCTGACGACCAGGTTCCCCGACGCGGACCCGAAGATCCACCATCCGACAGGCTAACGAACCCGACGGCCAGACGCCAAAGCGCGGGGGTAGCCAATTCTTTTGTACTTGCAGAAACGCTGCCGGAGCCTGCTGCCCGGCAACCCTTGGTTCGACGATACGCCGCGGAAGCGCCGTAGGTGGCTCCAGACACGAGCAGACGCAAACTCGCCCTGATTCCCGCTCGGTGCGGGCGAGTTTGCGCCTGTTCAGTGCCTGTTTGCTCGCCTCAGCGGCTCAGTGGAACTGCCCCTCTTCGGTGGAGCCCGCCAGCGCGGTGGTCGAGCTGGTCGGATCCACCGTGGTGGCGATCCGGTCGAAGTAGCCGGCGCCGACCTCGCGCTGATGCTTGGTTGCGGTGTAGCCGCGCTCCTCGGCGGCGAACTCGCGCTCCTGCAGCTCGACGTAGGCGGTCATCTGGTTGCGGGCGTAGCCGTGGGCCAGATCGAACATCGAGTAGTTGAGCGCGTGGAAGCCGGCCAGCGTGATGAACTGGAACTTGAAGCCCATGGCGCCGAGTTCCTTCTGGAACTTCGCGATGGTGGCGTCGTCCAGGTGCTTGCGCCAGTTGAACGACGGCGAGCAGTTGTAGGCCAGCATCTGGTCCGGGAACTCGGCCTTGACGGCCTCGGCGAACTTGCGGGCCAGCTCCAGGTCCGGGGTGCCGGTCTCCATCCAGATCAGGTCGGAGTACGGCGCATAGGCCTTGGCGCGGGCGATGCACGGCTCCAGGCCGTTCTTGACCCGGTAGAAGCCCTCGGCCGTGCGCTCACCGGTGATGAACGGACGGTCGCGCTCGTCGACGTCGGAGGTGATCAGGGTGGCGGCCTCGGCGTCGGTGCGAGCGATGACCACGGTGGGCACGTCGGCGACGTCGGCGGCCAGGCGCGCGGAGGTCAGGGTGCGGATGTGCTGCTGGGTGGGGATCAGCACCTTGCCGCCGAGGTGGCCGCACTTCTTCTCCGAGGCCAGCTGGTCCTCCCAGTGCGAACCGGCCACACCGGCGGCGATCATGGCCTTCTGCAGCTCGTAGACGTTGAGCGCGCCGCCGAAGCCGGCCTCGCCGTCGGCGACGATCGGGGCCAGCCAGTTCTCCACCGAGGTGTCACCCTCGACCTTGGCGATCTCGTCGGCACGCAGCAGCGCGTTGTTGATCCGGCGCACCACCTGCGGCACCGAGTTGGCCGGGTACAGGCTCTGGTCGGGGTAGGTGTGGCCGCTCAGGTTGGCGTCGCCGGCGACCTGCCAGCCCGACAGGTAGATGGCCTTCAGGCCGGCGCGGACCTGCTGGACTGCCATGTTGCCGGTGAGCGCGCCGAGCGCGTTCACGAACTCCATCTCGTGCAGCTGAGCCCACAGCACCTCGGCGCCGCGGCGGGCCAGGGTGGCCTCCTCGACCACGTGGCCCTGCAGGGCGACGACGTCCTCGGGCGTGTAGGTGCGGGTGATGCCCTTCCAGCGCGGGTTGTGGTCCCAGTCGTGCTGGATCTGTTCGGGGGACTTGGGAGTGCCGACTGTCGACATCTTGGGCTCCTTGCGGATTGAGGTAAATCATCTGTCAAGCCGCCGAGACGTTGCCGGGATCGCCGGGTTGTTAACGCCGAGACAGCTTCACGGGTGCGTTGGCACCACCATGCCAGCATCTATCTGTGCAGGTCCAGCGGATTTCGTTGCCAATTTCCGCCATGGGCGCGAGCCATCTTGCAAAGTTTGCGAAGATTCGGGCGACTGAACCGGTTCAGTAGCTACTGACTGGTAACAAGGTTGTCGCAGGTCAACCCCGAAAAATACCGGACAAGCGTACTGTTAGAGCGAGAAGAGCGCGGCGACCGCTTTGACGTCGTCTCCGACGGCATATGTGAGCGTTGTAACAGCCCGATCGGACAGCTCCGCGCCGAACATCTCGGTCGAGCCGGCGGGATACACGTGGGTGACGATCTCGAGTTTGTCGTTCAGCGCCACCGGCGCGTCGTGCTCGATGGTCACCCTCAGCGGCGACGCCAGCAGCGCCGGATGGGCGTGCAGGTAATCCTCGATCACGGTCCAGTACACGGAGTTGTTCATGTGATCGAACAGGTCGATGTCCGACACCCGGACCGGGTACGGCCGCACCTCGACCGCGTCCTCGCGCGGACCGGCCTTCAGGTAGGCCTTCCAGCGCAGCCGGTCCACCTCGGTGGTTCGCCGCAGGCCCTCCAGGAAGTCGTCGGAGATGCGCGCCGGACCCTGCGTCTCGCGGTTGATGTTGATCCAGAACGCCTCGGACTCCATCAGGCCGCCCTTGCGGCCATCGATGCGGACCCGCATCTCGCACCACCGATTGGACGTCCCGGAACACCACCGCCGCAGCCGCAGCATGTCCTGGAACTCGATCGGCCGGATCAGGTCCACCATGGTGCGGCGCACGATCCAGAGCGGGTGGGTCTGTTCGAAACCGAGTTCGCGCAGGTGATCCGAACCGATGTCCTGGATGTGCCGGCACGCCGCATCGAAGCGCAACCGGCCCTCCCGGTCGATGTCACCGACGCGCAGCGGCCACTCCCGGTTGAACACGTCCGGGTGCGGGTCCGGCACCGGCATCAACGTCTTACCCAGTCCCGCACTCACCGTCGCACCACTTCCCGCCATCATTTCCCCCTGAGCCCAGACCCCTCCCCCGGCTGCGATCATGCCAGTACCTTCGGTACCCCAGCTAGCCCCGCGCTCGATGCCAAGCCTGCGAAGACCGGGTTAGCAACGCGAGTAGCCTGGTCGGCGTGTCCAAGACGTTCGTCGGCCCGCGGCTGCGCCAGCTGCGAACCGAGCGCGGATTCAGCCAGGCCGCGCTGGCACAGCTGCTGAAGATCTCGCCGAGCTATCTCAATCAGATCGAGCACGACGTGCGCCCCCTGACCGTCTCGGTGCTGCTGCGCATCACCGAGGTCTTCGGCGTCGACGCGACGTTCTTCGCCTCTCAGGACGACACCCGGCTGATCGCCGAGCTGCGCGAGGTCACCCTGGACCGCGACCTCGACCTCGATGTCGAGCTGGCCGAGGTGGCCGAAATGGTCGGCGCCCACCCGAAACTCGCCAAGGCGATGGTCAACCTGCACCAGCGGTACCGCCGCACCAGCGCCCAACTCGCCGGCGCCACCGAAGGCCGGTTCAGCCTGGCCGGTGAGGGCAGCGGGACGGCGTCCATCACCATGCCGCACGAGGAAGTGCGTGACTTCTTCTATCAACGCCAGAACTACCTCGACGAATTGGACACCGCCGCCGAGGATCTGACGGTGCGGATCCGCATGCACCGCGGCGACCTCGGCGGGGACATCGCTGCGCGGCTGTCCCAACTGCACGGGGTGCGGATCGTTCGGCGCGCCGATCTCGGCGACACGGTGTTGCACCGCTACAACCCGGAGACCAAAACCCTTCAGATGAGCGCACACCTGTCGGCCGGCCAGCAGGTGTTCCGGCTGGCGACCGAGCTGGCCTATCTGGAATGCGGCGACCTGATCGAGCAGCACGTGACCGAAGGCAAGTTCACCAGCGACGAGTCGCGCACCCTGGCCCGCCTGGGGCTGGCCAACTACTTCGCCGCCGCCGTCGTGTTGCCGTATGCACAGTTCCACGAGGTCGCCGAGGAGTACCGCTACGACATCGAGCGGCTCTCGGCGTACTACTCGGTCAGTTACGAGACCATCTGCCACCGACTCTCGACGCTGCAGCGTCCGTCGAAGCGCGGGGTGCCGTTCTCCTTCGTGCGTGTCGACCGCGCGGGCAACATGAGTAAACGCCAGTCCGCCACCGGCTTTCATTTCTCGTCCACGGGCGGAACCTGCCCGCTCTGGAACGTCTACGAGACGTTCGCCTACCCGGGCAAGATCCTGGTCCAGATTGCCGAGATGCCCGACGGCCGCAACTACATGTGGGTGGCGCGCACCGTCGAGCGCCGCGCCGCCCGATACGGCCAGCCGGGCAAGACCTTTGCGATCGGGCTGGGTTGCGAACTGCGGCACGCCCATCGCCTGATCTACTCCGAGGGCCTGGAGCTGTCCGGCAAGGTCGCCACCCCGATCGGGGCCGGCTGCCGGGTCTGTGAGCGCGACAACTGTCCGCAACGGGCCTTCCCCGCGCTCGGGCGCGCCCTGGACCTCGACGAGCACCGCAGCACAGTGTCCCCGTACCTGGTGAAGCATTGAAACCCCGAAAGGCTCCCGTCATGCCCCACGAACCCGCCCCCCTGCAGCCCGCCCGGGTACCGGTCAGCAGCACGCTGCGCGACGTCGGCCCGATCAACTGGCTGATCTGTCGGCTGGGCGCGCGCGGCATCCGGGCGCCCCAGTTCCACCTGTTCAACGCGTTGTCGCGGCACAGCGCGCTGTTCTGGTCCTGGCTGCCGTTCTCCGGGGTCCTGCTGTACTGGGGCCGGCTGTCGCGCCGCGACGCCGAGACCGTGATCCTGCGCGTCGGCTCGCTGCGGGACTGCGAGTACGAACTCCAGCAGCACCGGCGACTGGCGCGCAGCCGCGGCATCGACGACGCGTTGCAGCAGAAGATCTTCGCCGGCCCCGACGCCGACGGCCTCGACGACCGTCAACGCGCGTTGCTGCGCGCCACCGACGAATTCGTGCTCGACCGCGGTGTCACACCGGCCACCTGGGCCACGCTGGCCACCCATTTGAACACCAAGCAGCTGATCGAATTCTGCCTGCTGGCAGGCCAATACGACACGTTGGCGGCCACGATGAACACCCTGCAGCTGCCCATGGACTTCCCGGACTGACGGGCTAGAACGTGCGTACCTCGTCATCGGTGACCACGAAGCCCTGCGGCGGCCCACCCACCGTGGCGATGCAGGCCACCCCGCCGTCGTCGAGCGCCATGCAGGTGCCGCCGTTTGCGTCGATGCGATGCCCCGCCGGCAGTTCGCGGACGGGTCCCGGGTACATCGGGGTGCTGAACGGCGGGTTGCCGGCCTTGCGGGTGCCCACCGGGCCCGGGGCACGGACGAACACCTCGTCGTCACCGTTGCCGAGGCCGGGAAGCTCTCCGTTGCAAGCGATCTCACCGCCGCTGAACATGCCGATCTTGCAGGTGAGGCCGCCCGCCACGGTGAACACCGGGAACATGTTCTTCGGACCGATGCCCACCAGGTAGCTGTCGTCGCTGCCGACGAAGTCGTTGGGGTCGACAACGTCGTCCGGCAGTCCGGCGGTACGCGGACCGACCGCGGTGCCGTCCGCCGAGATCGTCATCCACGCCGAGACCGGATCTCCCTTGGTGCACAACGTCTTCGGTCCCTCGTCGACGGCGCATTCGAAGTCGGCGAAGGTGATCTTGTGGCCGACCTCCAGCACCCGCGCGGCGCCGCCGGTCGGCTTGACGAACTGCGGAGAGGCGGTGGCCCGCAGCCCGCGGCTGTACTGATCGCCGGACAGCACGATCTCGTTGGCCGCGGTGGCCACCCCGGGTAGCGGTCCGTCACAGCCGGCACGGCCCTGTCCCGGGCGCATCGCGCACAACAAGCCGTCGGGGGTCTGGAAATACACCTCGCCGCCGTTGGCCGAGGTGTCCAGGTAACGCTCGATCGGCGCCGCCTCGAACTTGCTCAGGTCGGGGGCCTCGGAGTCGGCCGCCGCCGTACCCGCCGCCCACAACGCCAGCGGCGCCACCAGGGCCGCCGCCGCGAATACCGCCGCCGATCGCATGTCAGAAGTTGATCATGTGCCCGGACAGGCCATGGAAGCATTCCTGCAGGGCCTCGGTCAGGGTCGGGTGGGTGTGTACGTTGCGGGACAGTTCGTTGACCGTCAGATCCCACTTCTGGGCCAGGGTCAGCTCGGGCAGCAACTCCGAGACGTCCGGACCGATGAGGTGCCCGCCGATCAGTTCGCCGTACTTGGCGTCGGCGATCAGTTTGACGAAGCCGGTGGGATCACCGAGTCCGTGCGCCTTGCCGTTGGCGGTGAAGGGGAACTTCGCCACCTTGACGTCGTAGCCCTCCTCCTTGGCCTGCTCCTCGGTGAGGCCGAAGCTGGCCACCTGTGGCTGACAGAACGTCGCGCGCGGCATCATCCGGTAGTCGCCGAGCGTCAGGGTCTCCGCGCCGGCGATGGTCTCGGCGGCGACCACGGCCTGGGCCTCGGCGACATGGGCCAGCTGCAGCTTCCCGGTGACGTCACCGATCGCGTAGATGTGTCCCACGTTGGTGCGCATGTAGTCGTCGATGCCGATGGCCTGGCGATCGGTCAGCGCCACGCCGGCCGCCTCCAGGCCGTAGCCCTCGACGTTCGGCGAGAAACCGATGGCCTGCAACACCTTGTCGGCCTTGAGTTCCTCGCTGTTGCCGTCCTTGCTCACCCGGACGGTCACGTCGGAGCCGTTGTCGGTGATCGACTCGACCTTGGTTCCGGTGAGGATCTTCACGCCGAGTTTCTTGTACTGCTTCTCGATCTCCTTGGAGACCTCGGCGTCCTCGTTCGGCAGGGCCCGCGGCAGGAACTCGACGATCGTGACGTCGACGCCGTAGTTCTTCAGGATGTAGGCGAACTCCATGCCGATCGCGCCCGCGCCGGCGATGATCAGCGAGGACGGCAGCTCGCGGGAGAGGATCTGGTCCTCGTAGGTGACCACGTTCTCCGACAGCGACGTGCCCGGAACCAGCCGGGTGCTGCTGCCGGTGGCGATGATCGCGTTGTCGAATTCGACTGTCTCGGTGCCGCCCTCGTTCAGCGCGACCTCCAGCGTGTTGGCGCCGGTGAATTTCCCGTAGCCATGAATCTCGGTGATCTTGTTCTTCTTCATCAAGAAGTGCACGCCGGCGACCCGCCCGTCGGCCACCTTGCGGCTGCGGTCGAAGGCTGCCCCGTAGTCGAAGCTCGCCTCGCCGCTGATACCGAAGGTCTTGGCCTGCTTGGTGAACAGGTGCGCGAGTTCGGCGTTGCGCAGCAGCGCCTTGGAGGGGATGCAACCCACATTCAGGCACACCCCGCCCCAGTACTTCGGTTCGACTATGGCGGTCTTGAGTCCCAGTTGAGCTGCGCGGATGGCGGCGACGTAACCACCTGGGCCAGCTCCGAGCACGACGACGTCAAAGTGAGTCACGCCCCTCAGCCTAGTAGGCGGTGAGCCGCCCTCGTCCAGGGTTGGTGCTCAGGGCGTGATCCAGCCGAAGACGTACATGCCGTACAGCGCCGCGGCGGCCAGGCCGGCGGCGAACGGCGCGGTCATCACCGCGATCGAGGCGACCGCCACCAGCGGACGGCGCTCGACCATCGCCAGCAACAGCGCCGCGACGGTGCAGACCAGCACCACCAGCAACACGGCGAATTCCGGCCCGGTCTTGTCCATCGCCTTGAACCACCAGTAGTACAGCCCGGCGCCGGCGGCGGCCGCCGGGGTCCAGATGCCCAGCGTGGTCAGGACGAACTTCCACCACTTGACCCGGACCAACTGGCTCGGGACGACGGTGGGCTGCGCCGGCACCGGGACCGGCTCCGACCGGGTGACGACGGGATCGTCGCCCTTCTCCAGGCCGCTGAGGTAGTCGAGGTCGTCGGGGATGTCGCGCTCGGCCTGATCCAGTGCCGCCTCCGCCTCGGCCACCTCCTCGGGGCCGCCCCACAGGCTCAGGGGCTGCGGATGCGGCCCGGTGTCGAAGATCGGAGCGGGGTGCGGTTGGGTGAGCGGCATCGCGCCGGTGTCGAGGCGCTGCGGCGGGGTGAACCACGGAGATTTCGACTCAGCCACCGTGGACCACCTGGATCAGGACCAGCACCGCGAACCAGCCCGGGGCGACCGCCAGGATGCTGGCCCCCAGGGCGGTGATCCACGGGCGGCTCGCGGTCAGGACGAACAGCAGGCCCAGCACGGTGGGCACCCCGAGTACCAGCGCGATGACGGCGTCGGGCCGCAGTGCCGCCTCGACCTGCAGCATTGCCACCACGCCCAGGACAACGCCCACCGCCGCGCCGATCAGCATCGCGCCGGTCAGTTGCCACGCCCGCGGAAGGGGAATCACGGTCCCGACAGTACGACGCCGCGCGTGCGCGGCCGCGCATCCGCCGCGGACGGGGTCCACACAGTTATCGATTCGGTACCGGACAGACATCTGCGGCTTGAGCCACCACCGCCCCGCGCGGGCCCGGCGGCGGCACTCCCCGCTCGCGCTCGACTCCGGTGATCGCCGGGACCTGCGCCAACGCGGCGGTCTCGGCTTCGGAGAAGGCCCGCCCGCGCGACAGGAACCGGACCCCGTCGGGCGCCTCCAGGCTGAAGCCGCCACCGCGCCCGGCCACCAGGTCGATGACCAGCTGGGTGTGTTGCCAGGCGTCGAACTGCGGACCGGAGATCCACACCGGCACGCCGTCCGGTTGCCGCTCGTCGGTCACGTCGAGCATGCCGAGCAGCACGTCGCGCTCGCCGACAATGAAGTCGCCGTCCGGGTAACACATCGGCGAGGAACCGTCGCAGCAGCCGCCGGACTGATGGAACATCACCGGCCCGTGCCGCTGCTGCAGGACGCCGAGGTGGTCGGCGGCGCTGCTGGTGATCAGCACACGCGGGGGTACCGCCATGCACCCCACCCTAATCGCGCCGGGACAATGGCGACATGGCTGACGCAACGGCGAACGACCCGTACCTCTGGCTCGAAGATGTCTCCGGCGAGGCCGCGCTGGACTGGGTGCGCGCCCACAACGAACCCACCCAGGCGGAATTGTGCGACGAGCAGTTCGAACAGATGCGCACCGAGGCCCTGGAGGTCCTCGACACCGACACCCGCATCCCCTACGTGCGCCGGCGCGGCGAATTCCTCTACAACTTCTGGCGCGACGCGGCCAACCCGCGCGGGTTGTGGCGCCGCACCACGCTCGAGCAGTACCGCACCGACAGTCCCGACTGGGAGATCCTCATCGACGTCGACCAGCTGGCCACCGCCGACGACGCCAACTGGGTCTGGGCCGGGGCCGACGTCATCGAACCCGATCACAGCCGGGCGTTGGTCAGCCTGTCGCGGGGCGGCTCCGACGCCGCCGTGGTCCGCGAGTTCGACATGGCGACAAAGCAATTCGTCCCCGACGGCTTCGAGGTCGCGGAGGCCAAGACGCAGATCACCTGGGCCGACGCTGACACCGTGTTGATCGGCACCGACTTCGGACCCGACTCGTTGACGGACTCCGGCTACCCGCGGTTGGTCAAGCGGTGGCGTCGCGGGCAGCCGCTGGCCGAGGCGCAGACGGTCTTCACCGCGTCGTCGCAGGACGTCATCGCTGCCGCCACGGTGGACCGCACCCCCGGCTACGAGCGCACGTTCATCCGGCGGGCCGTCGACTTCTTCAACGACGAGGTCTACGAGCTGCGCGGCGACGAGCTGATCCGCATCGATGCCCCCACCGACGCTTCGGTGTCAGTGCATCGCGGCTGGCTGCTGATCGAGTTGCGCTCGCCCTGGTTCGTCGGCACCGACGAACACCCGGCCGGGGCCCTGCTGGCCGCCGACTATGACGAATTCCTCGCCGGGACGGCCACGTTGGCCACGGTGTTCGTCCCCGACGCGCACACCGCGCTGCACCATTACGCCTGGACCCGCGACCACCTGGTGATGGTCACCCTGGCCGACGTGGCCAGCCGGGTGGAGGTCGTCACGCCGGGTACCTGGGAGCGCACCGCGGTGCCCGGCATCCCGGACAACACCAACACCGTGATCGTGGCCGCCGACGAGCACTCCGACGAGGTGTTCCTGGATTCCAGCGGCTTCACCGCCCCGTCCCGGCTGCTGCACGGCGCGGTGGGCGGTCCGCTGGAGGCGGTCAAGTCCGCGCCCGCCTTCTTCGACGCCGAGGAGGTGGGCGTGGTGCAGCACTTCGCCACCTCGGCCGACGGCACGGCCGTGCCGTACTTCGTGGTCGGGCCGTCGAACGCCGACGGGCCGCGCCCGACACTGCTGGGTGGCTACGGCGGCTTCGAGGTGGCCCGCACCCCCGGGTACGACGGCGTGCTGGGCCGCCTTTGGCTGGCCCGCGGCGGCACCTACGTGCTGGCCAATATCCGCGGCGGTGGCGAGTACGGCCCCACCTGGCACACCCAGGCCATGCGCGAGAACCGGCACAAGGTGTACGAGGACTTCGCCGCCGTGGCAAAGGATCTGGTGGCCAAGGGCATCACCGACGTCGAGCAACTCGGCGCGCAGGGCGGCAGCAACGGTGGGCTGCTGATGGGTGTCATGCTGACCCGCTATCCGGAGTTGTTCGGCGCGTTGGTCTGCCAGGTGCCGCTGCTCGACATGAAGCGGTTCCACCTGCTGTTGGCCGGGGCGTCCTGGGTCGCCGAGTACGGCAACCCCGACGACCCGCAGGACTGGGCATTCATGGCGGAATACTCGCCGTACCAGAACATTTCGGCCGACGCCGAGTATCCCGCGCTGCTGATGACCACCTCCACCCGCGACGACCGGGTGCACCCCGGTCACGCCCGCAAGATGACGGCCGCGCTGGAGGCCGCCGGGCACCGGGTGCGCTACTACGAGAACATCGAGGGCGGTCACGCCGGTGCGGCCGACAACGCGCAGACGGCGTTCAAGGCGGCGCTGAGCTACAACTTCCTGCACCGGATGCTGGGCTCGGCGCAGTAGCTCAGCCCAGGGCGTCCTCCGGGGCGCGCTGGATCGGCTTGGGCCACGGTGACGGCTTGGGCCGCGGCCGCACCATCAGCGGCCACCAGAACCAGCGGCCCAGCAGGGTGGCCACCGACGGCGTCATCAGCCCGCGGATCACGAAGGTGTCGAAGATCAGGCCGATGGCGATCGTGGTGCCCACCTGTCCGATCACGATCAGGTCGCTGACAGCCATCGTCGCCATGGTGAAGGCGAATACCAGCCCCGCGGCCGTGACCACCGGCCCGCTGCCGGCCATCGCGCGAATGGTGCCGGTCCGCAACCCGGCGTGGACCTCCTCCTTCATCCGCGACACCAGCAACAGGTTGTAGTCCGCGCCGACGGCCACCAGGACGATCACCGACATCGGTAGCACCATCCAGTGCAAGGGAATTCCGATGACGTGCTGCCACAGCACCACCGACATCCCGAACGCGGTTCCCAGGCTCAGCGCCACGGTGCCGACGATGACAAGGGACGCAACCAGTGCCCGGGTGATGATCATCATGATGATGAGGATCAACAGCAGCGCTGCGGTCACCGCGATCAGCAGGTCGTAATCGGCGCCCTCCTGCATGTCGTCGAACATTGCCGCGGCCCCGCCGACGTAGACCAGGGAACCCTCCAGCGGTGTTCCCTTGATCGCCGCCGCCGCGGCCTTCTTCAGCGGCTCGATGCGGGAAATGCCCTCCTCGGTCAGCGGGTCACCCTGGTGAATGATGGTGAACCGCACCGCGTGTCCGTCGGGCGACATCATCAACTCCATGCCGCGCTTGAAGTCCGCGTTGTCGAACGCCTCCGGCGGCACGTAGAACGAGTCGTCGTTCAGCGCCTCGTCGAACGCCTCGCCCATCGCGGCGCTGTCTTCCTGCTGCTCGACGGTCTGGTCCTGCTGCGCCCGCTGAACCTGGTACTGGTTCAACATCATCTGGCGCTGGTTCTTCATCGACTGGATCATGCCCGGCATCACCGCCGTCATCTCGAACGTCAGGTCGGCCATCCGGTTCATGTCCGGAACCATGTCCTGGAAGTCGTCGGACATGGTCGACATGCCGTCGAGGCTTTCGAAGATCGACCGCATGGACCAGCAGACCGGGATGTTCATACAGTGCGGTTCCCAGTAGAAGTAGTTGCGGATCGGCCGGAAGAAGTCGTCGAAGTTGGCCAGGTTGTCGCGCACCTCCTGCAGGGTCAGGGAGGTGTCGCCCATCTTGTCGGCCAGGCTCCGCGCGACCACGGACAGATCACGGGTGATCGCGTTCATCCGCTCCATCGAATCGATGGTGTGCTGCATCTCGTCGGCCTGGGCCAAGATGTTGTCGATGACGCCCTGCTGGTAGTCGTTGGCCATGAGCTGGCCGACGCCCTGCTGACCGATCATGTACGGAATCGTCGTGTGTTCGATCGGCTTGCCGTCGGGCCTGGTGATGGCCTGCACCTGGGCCACCCCCTCGACCGCCGCAAGGGCCTTGGCGATCTTGTCGATCATCAAGAAGCCGGCGGGATTCCGCAGATCGCGGTCGGTCTCGACCATCAACACATCCGGGTTCATCCGGGCCTCGGAGAAGTGCCGGGTGGCGGCGGCATAGCCGATGTTCGCCGAGATGTCGTCGGGCAGGTAGAGCCGGTCGTTGTAGGTCGTGTGATAGCCGGGCAGCGCGAGCAGGCCCACCATGCATCCCGCCAAGGCGACCACCAGGAACGCGCCGGGCCAGCGGACGGTCGAGGTTCCGACGCGGCGCCACGCCCGCGTTGTCGACCTACCCTTGGGCTCCAACAGGTTACCGAAGCGACTGACCAGTGAGATCATCGCGGGACTGAACGTCAGCGCGACGGTGATGCCGAATACCATCGCCACGGACATCGGGAAGCCCATGCTCTCGAAGTAGGGCAGCCGAGTGAACTTCAGGCAGAAGGTGGCACCCGCGATGGTCAGGCCGGAGGCCGCGACCACGTGCGCGGTCCCGTGGAACATGGTGTAGTAGGCCGATTCTCGGTCCTCACCGGATCGGCGTGCCTCGTGATATCGCCCCATCAGGAAGATGCCGTAGTCGACCGCTGTGGCGATGGTCAGGGTGACCACCAGGTTGGTGGCGAAGGTGGTGAGGCCGAAGACGTTGTGGTAACCCAGGAACGCGATCAGACCGCGAGCGCCCAGCAGTCCCATCGCCAGCATGCTGAGCAAGACCAGGGTGGTGACCACCGACCGGTAGATCACCAGCAGCATGATGATGATGACCCCGAAGGTGAGCATCTCGATGGTGCGCATGCTCTTGTCGCCCACGGCGTTCTGATCCGTCGTCGTGGCCGCCGCGCCGGTGACGTACACCTCGACGCCCGGTGGCGTCGGGTGCTTCTTGACGATCTCGCGGACGGCTTGCACGGACTTGTTGGCCAGCGCCTCGCCCTGGTCGCCTTCGATGTAAACCTGGGTGTACGAGGCCTTGCCGTCGACGCTCTGCGCGCCGGCCGCGGTGAACGAGTCCGACCAGAGGTCCTGTACGTACTGCACGTGTTCGGTGTCGGCACGCAGGTCCCGCACCATCTGCTGGTAGAACTCGAGCGCCTCGACGCCCAGCTTGTCTTCGCCCTCGAGCACCACCATCACCGAGCTGCTGGTGTCGTACTCCTGGAACGTGGTTCCGACGCGCTTCATCGCGATCATCGACGGGGCGTCCTGCGGACTCATCGAGACCGCGCGTTGCTTACCCACCACTTCCAGCTGGGGCACCGTGGTGTTGAGCAGGCCCACGATGACCACCCAGCCCACGATGATGGGCAGCGCGAACATCCGGATCAGGCGCGGCAGCCAGGGGCGTTTCGGTGTGACCACGGTGCTCATGCGGACTTCACCAAGCAGAAGGTTTGCGCGTTCACACCGCTGGCCGTGTTCTCGTCCTTGATCTCGTCGTCGACGGTGATCCGGCAGGTGATGGCCTGACCGTCGGTTTGGGCAATGATGTTCGGGGCGACCGACGGTGCCGTCGTCTCCAAGGTGAGGGTCCACGGCAGGCTGACCGTTCCCGCCCGCACCGGCTTGCCGTCCAGGTCGAGGTAGTTGACGACGGCGGTGCCCGATCCGAGGACCTCGTACGTGACGACCTTCGGGATGAACTTCTCAGCGGTGTCCGCGCCCACGGGCGTCACCAGGACGGGTTCGGAGCCGAAGACGGTCCGTAGCTGCGAAACCGTAAGAACCCCTACGGTCAGGGCGAGAACGATCATGGTGGGGAGCCAGAATCGCGTGATCATCTTCATCGGCGATGGCGTCCTTCCGGGTCGGCATCCGCGACCGGCACGGGCAGGGCGCGCTATCGGTCGGCGACACGCAACGTTGTTGGCCTCCCGGAATCGTCCCGACCGCAGGGTCGGGGACAGGTTCGCAGGGCTAAGCAGAAAAGCTAACGAAATAAGCGGATCAGGTCAATCCGCTTTTGTGTGGGTCGCATTACACTCGGTGCCGTGAGCAGGCGAGTGACGACGGGCCGCCCGTTGCGGAAGGACGCCGAGCGCAACCGCGCTCGAATCCTCGAAGCGGCTCGCGATCTGTTCGCGGCGAAGGGCTTGGAGCCCAACCTGAACGATGTCGCCCGGCACGCCGGGGTGGGCGTCGGCACGGTATACCGACGGTTCAGCACCAAGGACGAACTGCTCGAGGCGATCTTCGTCGACGCGCTGGACCAACTCACCGCCCTGGCAGAGGCGGCACTGAAGTATGACGATTCCTGGCAGGGATTCGCGTGGTTCGCCGAGCAGATGTGTGAGCTCACGGCCACCGACCGCGGTCTTCGAGAGATCTCGTTCAGCAAGGCCTACGGCGGAGCGCAGGTGACCGCAGCGCAGGACCGGCTTCGCCCGGTGGTCGCGAGGCTGGTCGAGCGGGCGCAGGCCGACGGATACCTCCGTCCGGAGATCTCCGCGACCGATATGCCCTTCCTCAGCCTGATCGGCGGCACGGTGAGCCAGTTCGCCGGGCACGTCGACAGCGGCCTGTGGCGCCGGTTCGCAGCGATTCTGCTGGACGGCATGCGCTGCGCAGGGGGCCAAGAGCCGTTGCCCGTCGACGCGTTGGACAACCAGGAGCTCGACGCGGCCATGCGGACGTGGGCCCCGGCCGGCTCCTAGGTCGAAGTGGTGAATAGACACCTCCGCGGCAGCCGTTAGGCTGTTGCCGACGTTTGCTGAGGGGAGCTGACTGTGCACGTCGACATCGCGCAGATGCGCGCGGGGGCCAACAAGTCCTACGCCGCCTCGGGGTTCGCCGACGAGGGCGTCCAGGCGTTGACGCGCGGCCGCGTGAGCGCCGGGATGTTCGGCGATTTCTCCGCGGCCGAGCAGTTCGAGACCGCCGTCGACGGGGCCCACACCCAGCACGTCGGCAAGCTGCGCAACCAGGAACGTCGACTCGGTGTCCTCGGCGACAAAACTCACGTCACCGCAACGTGTTTCGTCGAGATGGAACGCCGCAACACCGAGGCGATCGAAGCCGTCCTGTGCTCACTTACCCAAGCCTGACCCACATCGACATCGATGCGCTGATCGCCGAAGCCGGCGGCGACCCGTGGCAGATCTACGCCACCCTGGAAGCCGGTGACCCCGGCCAGATTTCGGAGTTGGCGAGGGCCTTCTACGAAGCCGGAGCGTGCGCCGAGGAAACCAAGAACGAGTTCGACGCGGCCACCGAACGCTTCCTCCGGTCGTGGAACCGCGAGAACGGCGAGCATCCCATCAACGATTCCGCCGAGGTGCACCGCGCCCAGACGCAGCTGTGGGTGCAGGTCGAGCAACTCCCGAACATCGGCATCGACCTGCAGAACATCGCCGCCGACCTCGCCGAGACGCAGCGTATGGGCAGCTTCACCATCGACAACCTGGACAAAGACCTGGTGCAGCTCGACGGATTGATCGGTGCGGCGCTCGACGCCGACATGGATACCTCCGGGCTGGAGGACCGCGCGGTCGACAAGACGATCGCGTCGCTGGGCGCCATGCAGATCTTCCGCGACACCTACGCGGCGAAATTGCAAGCGGCGCTGACCGATCTGCGCCTCAAGCACGGCTATGACCCGGCGGCCATCGACGATGTCGACGGCGACGGCATTCCCGGCGACGAACAGCGTGGACAGTCCGCGACCGAGCACTACGACGCCAATCAGCGCGCCGCGGACGAAGCACTGGTGAACGCGCCCGGTGAGATGACCCAGGACAAGGCCGACGCCACGGCCCGGCTGCGCGACTTCGCCACCGTCAACGACCCCAACGCCACCCCGGACGCCCGACGGCTGGCGGGCGAGCGCCTCGACGACTTCCGCATGGCCAACTTCGACGCGCGCCTGCCTGTCGATCCCGTGCTCGGCGGCGATGCCCGCACCCGCGCCCAGAAACGCCTGGACATGCAACGGCAACTGGAATCCGGCCGCGTTCATCTGGGTGATGGCATTTACCACGATGTCGGGGCCCTGACGCCCGACCAGGCGACCGAGACCCTCAACAACGGTGAGCAAACCGCCCGGGTCATCGCGACAAAGAAGGCTTATATTGCGCTCATCGGCGCTGGCATGTCGGAAGATGGCGCCAAACAAGTCATCACCGACCTAGCCAACAACACCGGTCGCGCGGGAACCGTTGCTCAGCACTACGGCGACGCCGTTCCGCAGGGTAAGCACGCGCTTGCCACCGGCCTGTCACCCGACGATGCGAAAGTGCTGGCAAAGTATGCTGGCAAGCTTGTTAAGGTGACCGACGCCATTCAACTCGGCGTGGCTTACCAAGACTGGCGCAATGGTGGCAGTAACGAAGATTTCGGTCGCAGTGTCGGAACCGTTGCCGGCGGCGCGGCGGGATCATACGGTGCCGCGCTGGTCGCGGGCTCATTCTTGGGTCCTGTTGGCACCGCCGCTGTGGGACTCGGCGGCCTGATTGTGCTGGGCGCGGTCGGAGGAGAACTGGGCGAGGGTATCGGCGGCGCGTTCGATCCGAAACCTACGGCTGCTGGTGGAGGGAGTTGGTAACGGGATGGATACCTCAAACAAACTGTCATACCTACTCAGCGGGCTCGGACTGGTCGCGCTGGCCGCCGGTGTCATCCTCAGCATGTTTCCGCTCTGGAAATCCGCGACACTATCCCCGGATTCCATTGAACGACGCGTGTATTGGAGTGGTACCACGATCGCCGTCCTGTTGTTCGCGGTGTCTGCGCTGCCGAACTGGCGCACAGGGTTGTTCGTCCTTGTCAGTGGAGGTATGGTCATCGTCGCCATAGCATTCAGGGCGACCAATCACATCAAGATCAACGGCCGGATCTATGCCATGTCCGCGGCTTTCAGAACCCCGGACCGCCCTCCCGCACTGAGCCGCGACAGCGACGACAGCCTCTAACCGAATGATGACTGGCCGCGAACCTGCGGATTCATCTGCGACACGCCGGTCGCGCGGATGAAAGTGCATAGTCGGCAACGTCGTTGGGCGCTCGGCCGCCGAGACCCCTCACCCCGGTTCACGCACGGTGCGCTGCCGCAATCCGCCCAGGACGGCCACCAGCACCCCGAGCGCGACCAGTCCGATACCCGCCGCCAGCGCGATGTTGAGCCATTGATGCATGCTGTCGGCTGCGTGCCGGATCAACGCATCGGCGATCTGCCGAACGTCGTTGCTGGTGTTCGCCAGGGCGTCATCGAGGTAGCGCTGTCCCACTTCGAGACCCGCCCAGCCGGCCGCGCCGATCAGCAGCCCCGAGACACCGAGTGCCGCAAGCGCTTTACCCCGGGACCGCGCCGAAGCCAGCGTCAGCAGGGCCAGGACACCGGCCAGGATCGTCGCGCCCACACTCACCCAGGGACCCCACGTCGCGACGGCCCGCAGCTGACCCGGCCGAACCGAATCGGGAGCATTCTGCGTCAAGGGCACCGGCAGCGTCGAGGGCACCGAGATATCGAACCGCTCGAGCGTCGCACTGAAGGAGCTGTCTTGGAGCATCGGCGCCAGGTCGACAACCCACCTCCCCTGTGGGTCCTCCCCCGCGGCAATCGTGTCGCTGAACAACCAGCGGTGTGCAAACCGGTTGGCCTCCGCGAACTGACCCGGGAAATCCGCACCGGCGGTATACACCGAGGCCACATCCCGTAGCAGGTCCTGGTCACCGGTGTAACCGAGCCGGACCAACTGCGTGGTGAGCTCACCAGCCACCGCGCGCTGAAGGGCCTCGTCGCCCGCGGCCTGCTCGGTGAACGCCGCATAGCCGTCGACGTCGACAAGGTTTTTCTGGGCCCAGGCACCCGGCAGTGCCACCGCCAGCGCCGCCGTGGCCAGAAGCCACAGCAACGCGGTCAGGATGAACCGCACGGTTGCCTCCCTGCATGCCGTTGTCGTCGTAGTCGAACTTACCCACCGCGCGCCCGCAGTCCGGCGAGAGGCCACGGAAGAACGACGGCCGGATGTGCAGCACGCGGCGGATTGGTCGTGAGAGAAATTTGTGTAGCTTGTTCGGCCCGGGCCGCCGCGGCTGCGATGCGGCCCCACCAACGCCATCGGACCCTGCCTCCACTCACAGCACATCCACAGGATGGTCGAGCTGGCAACAGCGCCGCAACGTGCACAACCCGACACCCTCGGACAACGGCAACCTGGCGACCCGATTAGCAAAAACTTACCCAAGGGGAAAACGCCAATTCGACTGCAACAGTGCAGAACAACGAAAGCGGGCACACACGATGAATTCAATTCCGCCTCGGCTGCGAATCGGATTAGCTGTGGCCACTTTCAGCCAAAGGTAGACCTGACTTGCGCACCGCAACGTTGTACGGTCCGAAATCATGTCGTCAACAGCACAGCTGAGCGTGAGCAATTCGCTTTCTGAAATCCTTTGCAACGACCTGCATATCGATTCATGCCGAATCAGCCGGGACTCCCGCCTGGTGACCGACGTCTGCCTGGACTGGCTGGGGCTCGCCGTCGCGGCCGTTGCCATCGAGGCCAAACTGGGCATCGTCCTCTGTGAACAGGACCTGTTGGGCGCCAGCACCATCGGCGAACTCGACGACATCCTCGAAGCCAAGACCGCAGGGGGTCTGGCATGAGCCGACTCGTCGAGCACCTGTCAACGGCGCTCACCACGTCCTCGTGTGATCTGCACGTTCTGAACGACGACCATGAGACCTGGTCAGCGCATCCCTGGGGCGAGGTGTATGCGCGCGCGGAGAATTTCGCCGAGGCCGTGCACGACCGCGGACCGGCGGAAGCCGTTGCGCTCATTGGTGAACCGAACATCGAGTTCCTCTCGGCAATCTTCGGAAGCTGGCTGGCCGGCGCCAGCGTCGCGCTGCTACCCGGACCGATCCGCGGCGCAGACCACGGCCAGTGGGCCCAGGCGACCCTGAGCCGCTGCCACAGCATCGGCGTGTCATCGGTGTTCAGCCATGGGGACCGACTGGCCGATCTGCAGGCCTGCGACCAACTGAATCGCGTCCACGACGTCATCCCGCTGGCGCATCCGCAACGCTCGACCACGCTGACTCCCGCCGGCACCGACCGTCCGGCGATTCTGCAGGGAACCGCGGGCTCCACCGGCACCCCCAAGACCGCGCAACTGTCCCACGATGCGGTGCTCGCGAACCTCTGCGGAATCACCGAACGGGTGAGCATCGAAAGCGGCCGCGATACCGGGCTCTCCTGGCTGCCGCTGTATCACGACATGGGTTTGACCTTCCTGCTCACCACCGCGCTCTCGGGATTGTCCGCCTACCAGGCGCCCACGTCGGCGTTCTCGGCGATGCCGTTCCGGTGGCTGGGCTGGCTCGCAGACAGTCGCGCCACGCTGACGGCCGCCCCGAACTTTGCGTACAACGTGCTGGGCAAGTACGCCAGCCGGCTCCCGGACTGCGACCTCAGCAGCATCCGGTTCGCCCTCAACGGCGGCGAGCCGGTGGACTGCGCGGGAATGGCGCGCTTTGCCACCGAGTTCCAACGGTTCGGGTTCGACGCCGGAGCCCTCTCACCGGCCTACGGAATGGCCGAATCGACGTGCGCGGTCTCGGTGACGCCGCCCGGCAACGGTCTGCAGTTCGACGAGGTCCGCGTCAAAACCGACGAGGGCGAGCTGCTGCGGCGCCATGCTGTTCTCGGTAATGCCATCAGCGGCATGGAAATTCGCATCGAACCCGTCGACTTTCCGGTGGCCGAGGCCGAGGGCCGCGACGCCGGCGAAGTCCAGATCCGTGGCGATTCCATGATGGCCGGGTACCTCGGCGACGCCCCGCGCGATGCCGAGAAATGGTTCGGCACCGGAGATCTCGGCTACTTCACCGACGACGGGTTGGTGGTGTGCGGTCGCGTGAAGGAACTGATCCATATCGCGGGACGCAACGTGTTCCCCAGTGAGATAGAACGGATCGCCGGCCAGGTGCCCGGCGTGCGTGAGGGCTCCGTGGTCGCGGTGGGGTCCGCCGAGCAGAGCGCCCGCCCCGGCCTGGTGATCGCCGCGGAGTTCCGGGGCGGTGACGAGGAGGAAACGCGGATCACCTTGGTACGCAAGGTGGCCTCAGAGTGCGGCGTGGTTCCCGCCAGGGTGCTGTTCGTCGAACCGGGGACTCTGCCCCGAACGTCGTCAGGCAAGCTGCGCCGCCTCGAGGTGCAGAAGACGCTGGTGGCCGACCGCGGCTAGGAACCCCCGGGCGCGATACCGCGCAGGTAGGCGGCCTGGCCCAGATGTTGCGCGCAGTCGTCGATGACGCTGACCAGTCGCACCGCCGCGGTGACCGGTGGATCCCAGTTGTCGTCGACGACACGGGCCAACTCGCCGTCGGTGAGGGTGGTGACGTAGTCCAGCGTCATCGCGTGCACGGCCCGGTAGTACCCGGCCAGCAATTCCGCACCCACGCGCACCTTTGCGACGTCGGCACTGGAATGCCCGTAACCCATGTCGCCACGGGGTAGGTCCAGCCCGAAGCGGTCCACCCAACCCTCGCCCGTCCAGACCTGCTCGACGCCGGCGATGTCGGCGATCTGGAGGTCCTGCCCGCGGGCGCTGTGCC
The DNA here is from genome assembly GCF_963378085.1 of Mycolicibacterium sp. MU0050. GTDB lineage: Bacteria > Actinomycetota > Actinomycetes > Mycobacteriales > Mycobacteriaceae > Mycobacterium > Mycobacterium wendilense. Next base: position 4,041,020 of record NZ_OY726395.1, read on the forward strand.
AGATCAGCCAGGCAATGCTGTTGGCGTCTTCGGTTGGGCGATAGAACGAGACCTCATCGGTGAGGCCGTCGGTCAACTCGTCGGAGTGTTCGACAAGCCGCGTGAACGCATCTCGCAACAGTTCCTGCACCGCTGCGTTAGGGGTGTCAGTCATGACACCGACGCTACGCCCCGCCTACTGCGTCGGCCGACGCATACGCAGCCCCACCGATCGGGCAAGCAGATAGCAGACCGTGAAGATGCCCGCCGAGATCACCGTGACGATGCCGAACTGCAGGTACTGGCCTCGGGCGATGCGCTGGCGATGCATGCCGTCGTTGAGGCCCGAGACCACCGCTGGCACGGTGAGGAGGAACAACCCCAGCAGACCGTAAAGCACGGGCTCGTGGTCGATCACATACGCGAGCAGATTGATTGCTCCGATTCCGACACAGAAAATAGAGAGCCACCACACTTTTGCGGCAGAGGCGCGCCGCGTGTAGGGGTCCTTACCGTCGGCGGTATCGGGCAGATACTCGGCGCTTTCGAACGCGATTACCCGCCCGCCGATCTTTATCAATTGCGTACGGAAATACGCGGGCAGCACCAAACAGAACACGCAAAGGCCCGCCACGATCAATCCTGTGCGCACATTCGGAAGTGCTGCGATGAATGCGCACGCCGCCGCGAAAACTGTTCCGCTCCAATAGGTTCTGCGCTGGCTGGATAAGTCACCTCGACTGCCATCGGGGATCAGGGTGGTAGCCACACACACCATCGTCAACACGTAGAAAATCAGCGTGTGCGGCCGCTCGCCAGCCAGTTCGACGATGCCCCGGGCGTGTAGGCTAACGGAATCAGGGCTACTCACTTCTTGATCCATTCGATCGTCTTCTCCACGGCGAATTGGCCGCCCAACGCGCCCGCGGTCCCGAAGAGGACAGCACCCGCGAATGCGCCCGGGGGGCCGGCCACTGCTCCAATTGAGGCCCCGTACGGAGCCAACGCCGATGCCCCGGCCATCGCGCCCCCAGCCTCCGCCGCTACCTCGACCGGCGACCGATCGTTGACAAAAATATCGTAGAGACCCACACCGAGGGTGACAGCGCTACTGACGCGTCCCATCTTCCTACCGAGGTCACTCAGCGATCGAACATCGGCCTCGCTGAACGCAACACCAGGTTCCCAATGGCGCCCGCGCGGAAGCCGGTCGGCGAACTCGTTCACCGCGTGTTGGCCCGCACCGAAGACGTGGCCCGCCGCAGTCGCCGCATCCAGATACTCCTGCGGCATCACCCCGCGGGAGATCCCATCGACCATGGCCCGGGCCGCATCCGGCGATATCTCACAGTCCACCAACTGGTCGTAAAGCTTCGTCAACGCCGCCGACCGGTCCCGCGCCTCCATGTCGTTGATCAAGCGGGTGGCGTCATCGGCCGACATCGGCAACTTGCTCCAGGGCAATTGCGCGTCCTGCAACTGCCGCTGCAACAGCAGGCGGCCGCGCGCCCGGTCGCGCATGTCCCCACCCAGGACCGTGTCCCTCGGCACGGGGCCGACGGAATGGACCATGTTGAAGTCGGCGAGACGGCTGCCGGCCAGTCGCGCGGCCTCTTCCTGTTCGGCGACATCGCCGTAGCGCGCGGCGCCGTTGGCCGGGTCGGTCACGGTGGCGTAGTCGTCGAGCCGGCGGTCCGCGGCGATCTGGTCCAGCGTCCATTGCAGATGCCCGTGCGGATGCAGCCGACGGGCATTCGCCACGGTCTCCTCGTCCTTGGCGCGCTGACCGGAGCCCTCGTACTCCGCCGCGGCTTCCTGCGGCGTATCCCCCGGTGCCCCGTCTGCATCGTCGATGGCCGCGGGGACATACCCGGTCTCCATCAACGCCGTCTCACCGTCCTGTAGCTGCACGATGTACGCGCCGCGGGTGTTGTTGACCTGGTTCAGTGCAGCCGTGGTCACAGCCTGTGCCTCGGTGATGAGCTCCGACGCCTCGATGTACATCCCTTTCATCGCCTCGCCGATCTCCTCATCGATGTCGTGCAGATCGGCGTTGAGATCCTCGATGGTCGCCGCGCTGTCCCGCTGCGCCGTCGCCAACGCGGCGGCAATTTCCTGGAGGGCGACCGCGATCTTTCCCAATGCCTCCGGCTGCCCGCCCAGAGCGGCGCTGACCTTCTGCACCTCCGCGTGATCGTTGATCGGATGCTCGACGGTGTCTTCCCGGTCCCAGGACTCCTCGAACTGCCGTTTGGCGATGTTGAACTGTTCGTCGGCGTCCTTGAGGTGCCCCGCGGCCTCCCGGAACGCATCGGCCAGACCACTGATCTCCCCCGGGTCGCCGTCCTGCAGTTCACGGTCGGCTTCCCACGGGTCCCCACCGGCGGCCGCGACCAGTGTCGCGGTGTCCAGCCAGCGCAAATTGGGCTTGCTCATGCCCGCCCCCGAGATCCCCACATCGGCACGACGGGAAATTTACCGTCTGGGCGGGTGACCACAAGTCACCTATTTCGAGCTGGGCACTCCCGCCCGCAAAGAAGTGAATTGCTCCGGTCCAGCTAACCCCGATAATGGAATCCATGTACGTCAACATCACAGGCTTGCGCGCTGGGGGCACCGGCTCGTACAGCTCCGCCGACCACGCGGATCAGAGTTCGGGTTCCCTGTCCCGGACAGCGGTGTCGTCCGGGATGTTCGGCAGTTTCTCGGAGGCCAAGGCATTCGGGCGACGGGTGCGCAGCGCCCACTCACACAACGTGGGCCTGATCAAGAACCACACCGACCAGCTCGGCAAGATCGGTGACCACGCGCGCCATGTCGCCGTGGAGTTCGAAGACATGGAACGCCGCAACGTCGCCGATATCCGCGCCGTCCAGGACGCCCTCTAGATGTACCGGGACAGGACGTTGGTAGCAGGCGTGTTGGCTTGAAGTGAGGAGAACCTCCGGGTGGGGTGTGGCTTGTCTAGGTCCACTGCTCTCCGGAGGTTCTCGTGTCCCACCGTAATGCCCGTACGACGTTTCACGGCCGGCTGCTGATGGTGCGCCGGTATCAGGCCGGCTGGCCTAAGACCCATATCGCCACGGCGATGGGCGTCTCGCGCAAGTGTGTCCACACCTGGATCAGCCGGTTCGAGTCCGAGGGCGAAGCCGGCCTCATCGACCGGTCCTCGCGGCCGCACACCACACCGACCCGTACTCCGCGCAGCGTGGAGAACCAGATCGTGGCCTGGCGGCGGCGCCACCGCTGCGGCCCCGACGAAATCGCGGCCAAGCTGGGGGTATGCGCGCGAACGGTGTCGCGCGTGTTGAACAGGCGTCAGATGCCGTACTTGCGCGACTGCGACCCGATGACCGGTCAGGTAATCCGCGCCTCGAAGGCCACGGCCGTTCGCTACGAGCGAGCCCGCCCCGGCGAACTGGTGCACATGGACGTCAAGAAACTGGGCCGCATCCCCGACGGCGGCGGCTGGCGGGCTCACGGTCGAGGACACGCCCCGAACCGAGACCGCAAGAGCGGTAACGGCTTCGATTACGTGCACTCCCTGGTCGATGACCATTCCCGCCTGGCCTATTCCGAGATCCTGCCCGACGAGAAAGGGGCCACCTGCGCAGGGTTCTTGCAGCGAGCGGCACTGCACTTCCGCGCCCACGGAATCACCACCATCGAGGCGGTCATGACTGATAACGCCTGGGCCTACCGCTACAGCCTGCGCGATGTCTGCGCAGAGCTGGGTGCGCGCCAGGTGTTCATCAAACCGCACTGCCCCTGGCAGAACGGCAAGGTAGAGCGTCTCAACCGCACCCTGCAGACCGAGTGGGCCTACAAGCGCGTCTTCGCGTCCAACGCTCACCGCGCCGCAGCCCTTGCCCCCTGGCTCAAGTACTACAACACTGAACGCCGTCACAGTGCACTCGGCGGCCTCCCACCGATCAGCCGACTGACACCAACCTCATGACTCAGTACATCTAGACGGCCGCCGCGTCGTGGAAGACGGCCTCGACGTTGTTGCCGTCGGGGTCACGGACGAACGCCCCGTAGTAGCCGGGGTGGTATTCGGGCCACACCCGCGGCGCGTGCAGCGACTCGGCGCCCAGTGCCAGCGCCGCGTCGTAGAACGCCTGCACAGCGTCCCGGTCCGCCGCGCGAAACGCACAGTGCACCTCACGATTCGGCCCGTCGGCGTTACCGGCGGACGCATCGGCGATCCAGAAGTCCGGCCGCCCGTCGCGGCCGTATCCGATCGCTACTCCGTAGTCCAGTTGTCGGGTGTAGCCGAGGACACCGAGGACGCGGTCGTAGAACTCCTGCGACCGGGCCCAGTCGTGGCAGTTGATTCCCACGTGATCGATCATCGGGCCACCGTACATTCGAGGTATGACAACCGACATCGACTTCGATCTGGTCATCCGTAACGGCACGGTGGTCGACGGACTCGGCAGCCAACCCTTCGCCGCCGACGTCGCCGTCAAGGACGGGGTCATCGTCGAGATCGGCACGGTCGCCGGCACCGGCGCCCGCGAGATCGACGCCGACGGACTGCTGGTGACACCCGGTTTCGTCGACCTGCACACCCACTACGACGGGCAGGCGATCTGGAGCGACCGCCTCACGCCGTCGTCCGCGCACGGCGTCACTACCGCGGTGATGGGCAACTGCGGTGTCGGCTTCGCGCCCTGCCGACCGGACGACCACGAGGTGTTGGTGGACGTCATGGCCGGGGTCGAGGACATCCCCGGCGTGGTGATGGTCGACGGGCTGCCGTGGACCTGGGAGACGTTCCCCGAGTTCCTCGACGCGCTCGACGCGCGACGGCGGGACATCGACGTGGCCGCGTTCCTGCCGCACTCGCCGCTGCGGGTCTACGTGATGGGCCGCCGCGGCGCCGACCTGGAGGCCGCGACCGCCGAGGACCTGGCCCTGATGCGCAAGCTCGCCGCCGAGGCCGTCGAGGTCGGGGCGCTGGGATTCGCGACGTCACGGTTCACCATCCACAAGACCGAGAGCGGCCGCCCCATCCCCAGCTACGACGCGGGCCAGGCGGAGATCGAGGCGATCGCCCGCGGGATCGCCGACTCCGGCGGCGGGCTGATCCAATTCGTGCCCGACCTGGTGGCCGGCGACTACCAGCCCGTCCTGCAGACCGTCTTCGACGTGGCCGCCGATGTCGGGTTGCCGGTGACGTTCACCCTCGCCATCGGCAACGCCGGGCCGCCGTTCTTCCTCGACGCACTGACCATGGTGGAGAAGGCCAACGCCGACGGCGGGGACATCACCGCGCAGATCTACCCGCGCCCCATCGGCCTGGTGCTGGGCCTGGAACTTTCGGGCAACCCGTTCGTGCTGTACCCCAGCTATCAGGAGATCGCCCACCTGCCGCTGGCCGAACGGGTTGCCGAGATGCGCAAACCCGAGGTGCGACAACGGATTCTGTCGGACTCCCCTGGCGAAGGACACCCGCTGATGTTCGCTGCACAACTGTGGAACTGGATGTTCCCGATGGGTGATCCGCCGAACTACGAACCGGACCCCGCCGACAACATCGCGGCCCGGGCCCGGGCACGCGGTGTCAGCCCGCTGGAGGAGGCCTATGACCGCGTCCTCGACGACGACGGCCACGCCATGTTGTTGGTGACGCTGGCCAACTTTCGCGACAACTCGCTGGACACCGTGGCCGAGTTGATTCGCCGCGAGGACGTGGTGCTGGGTCTCGGCGACGGTGGGGCGCACTACGGCATGATCTGCGATGCCTCGTTCCCGACGTACATGCTGACCCACTGGGTGCGCGACCGCGCCTCGGGACGGCTGTCGATCGCCGAGGCGGTGCGTGAGCTCACCTCTGTACCGGCGCGCGTCGCCGGCTTGCAAGACCGCGGCCGAATTGCCAAGGGCTACAAGGCCGACCTCAACGTGATCGACGCCGACGGACTCCGGTTGCATCGCCCCACCGTCGTCCACGACCTGCCCGCCGGCGGGCGCCGCCTGGACCAGACCGCGGACGGTTACGTCGCGACCATCGTCGCCGGCGAGGTGATCGCCGAAAACGGCGTGCCCACCGCGGCGCGGCCCGGGAAGTTGGTCCGTGGCCGGCAGCCCGCCCCGGAGGGCGCGGCATGAGCACGACGGTGGATCTCCTCCGCCTCACCGAGGCGTTGGCCGACTTCGACCATGCCTTCCTGATCACCGTCGGCGACGGCGGCAAACCGCACACCGTGATGGTCGAACCCGCTCTCGTCGACGGCGTCCTGGACGTGGGCGCGGTGGGCGAGCGCACCAGCACCAATGTCGAGCGGCAAGCCGACGTCACGCTGCTGTGGCCGCCCCGCGAGCCCGGCGGCTACGCCCTGATGGTCGACGGCCGCGCCGAGCCCGTCGAGCAGGGCGGCCTGCGGGTCACGCCGACCAAGGCGCTGCTGCACCGCAAAGCCGCCCCCGGTTCCGCGGCCGCCGAAAGCGGTTGTCTGCACGACTGTGTGGTGTTCAAGGCTTAGTCCGTGGTCAGGGTCAGGTCCCACTGCTCCAGGTAGGGCCGCAGCAAGGTCACCACGACAGCAATACCGGGCAAGTTGCCGTTGACGACTCCCACCGCCGACGCCGAGCCGTCCGGTTCGAGCCGGTACACGGGGCTTCCGGAGTCGCCGGGCTCCGCACGGCCGGTGATGAGTATCAGTCCCGTCATGTCACGGAAGCGTGCACCCGAGTGCAGAGCGGGCGAGATGGTGCCGCACTGGAAGCCGCTGGTCTTGCCGTCGAAACACAAGGTGTCCTCGGCCAAGAGGTGCTTCGCCACCCCGGTGACGTCCCGTTCGGTCAAAATCCTCGGGTCCCGGCGCGGTCCGTCGTCGTCCAGCCGGATCGCGGCGATGTCCGGGCCCCAGCGGCCCTCGTGCACCGTGTGCGCGAACCGGCCGATCTTGCGGAGGTTCCCCGTGATGCGGTAGGACATCGCGACGTCCCCGCCCTGGTTGCAGTGTCCGGCGGTCAAGGCGTACTGCGCGCCGTCGGCGCCGCTGGCGAGGAACCCGAGGGTGCACGCCTTGGCCTCGCCGCCGTCGGCATCGTCGACCACGATTCCCGCGCCGGGCGAGACGGCCGTGGCGGCGGGCTTCAGGCTCGGCGCCACCGTGATCACGACCACGATCACGGCCACGACGCAGACGGCACCGAAGAGCACCCGCACCATCCGCCGGCCTTGGGGCGTCACACCACCATCAGTCACAGCGGTGATGTTATGCGCGGATCGCTTCGGCCGTGCTCACCCGGACAACCTCGCCGTCTCGGCCCGCCCGCGCGCCACACCGCGCCAGCGCGGACTCCAGCTCGTCACCGGGCCGGTTGTGGTGACTCAGATGCACTGCGACGACGTCGGTATCGTCGTGCACGGCCCGGGACTTTCGCAGTCCCGCCAGGGTCTTCGCGAACGTCGGCAGGTCGTGGTGGTCGGTGCCGTGGTCGGTCTTGGGTCCGAAGGTCTGCTCCAGGAACACGGCGTCGAAGCCCGCACCGGCAATCGCGGCGCAGGTATCGGTGGGCAGCGGCCCGGTATCGGTGGCCCAGAGAAACCTCGCGTCGCCACGGGATATGTCGTAGAGCACCGCGGGGTCCCCCATCACACCGGCATGCGCGGCGGCCAACACCCGCACGGTGTATCCGCCGTCCAGCCTCAGCTCGTCGCCGGAGTGCACTGCGCGGAACACGATCGGGTCGGTGGGCCCCACCCAGTCGCGGCACTGCGCCAGCACGTCGGGCGGGCCCAGAACCTCCAGCGGCGCTGCGGCGTCGACCCAATGCCGCATGACCAGTGCCGCGGGCCCGACGTGGTCGAAATGGCCATGGGTGAACAGGATCTGGCGGACACCGGCCAGGGTGCGTCCGTACCGCAGCGCGGCGCGCGGCGCCTCGGGGCCGCAGTCGATCAGCATCGCGTCGTCGACCAGCGCGGCGGTCTGGCCGCGAATCTCCCCGGACCGCAGCGCCCACCGGCACGAGCGGCACTCGCAGAACGGGCTCGGCCATCCGTCGGCGCTGCCGGTGCCCAACAACAGCACCTCCATCAGCGGGTCCCGTCCCGGACCGGCAGCACGGCGATGTTCGCGCCCCGCTGCACCACCTCCACCCGGGCGTCGTACACGTCGGCAATCCGTTGTGCGGTAAGAACTTCGGCCGGAGCGCCGTCGGCGACGACGCGGCCGGAGCGCAGCATGACCATCCGGTCCGCGTACTGGCCGGCCAGCGTCAGATCGTGCATGGCCGCGATCACCGTGATCCCGTCGGCGCTCCGCATCCGATCGACCAACTCCAGCACCTGCTGTTGATGACCGACGTCGAGCGCACTGGTGGGCTCGTCGAGAATCAACACCGACGGCTGCTGGGCCAGCGCGCGCGCCAGCACCACCCGCTGCAGTTCACCACCGGACAGCTCGGTGACCAGCCGGTCCGCGACATCCCCCAGCTCGAGCCGGTCGATCACGTCGCGGACCACGTCCCGGTCGGCGGCCGAGGGCATGGCGAACCTCGGAATGTGCGGGGTCCTGCCGAGGGTGATCAGCTCGGTGACGCTGACCCCCTCGGGCACGGTGGGCCGCTGGGGCATCAGCGCCACCACCGCCGCGATCTGCGGACGCCGCGCGCCCAGCGGATCCAGCCCGGCCACGCGCACCGCGCCGGTCAACCGCGTGTCCTTGCCCGGCTGGATCAACCCGGCCAAGACGTGCAGCAGCGTCGTCTTGCCGGCCCCGTTGGGACCCACCACGCTGACCCATTCGCCCTGGGCGACAGTCAGGTTCACCCCCTCCAGCACCGCTACCTCGCCGCGGAGCACCTGCAGGCCAACGCAACTCACGTGGGCCTCGACACCGGTCATGACATGCTCCGGCTGCGCCGCAGCACCATCAGGAAGAACGGGGCGCCGACGGCCGCGGTGACCACGCCGATCGGCAGCTCGGCCGGGGCCATCACCCACCGCGCCAGCACGTCGGCAAGCATCAGGAAGGCGGCCCCGAACAACACCGACAGCGGCAGCAACAGCCGATGCCCCGGCCCCACCAGCAACCGAACCGCGTGCGGCACCACGATGCCGACGAACCCGATCAACCCGCTGACGCTGACCACCGCGGCGGTGCCCAGGGTCGCGACCGCGACCAGGAGCAGCCGCACCCGGCGCGGGTCGACTCCCAGGCTGGCGGCCTCGATGTCGCCGACGGCCATCACGTCGAGGATCCGGGCGAACAGCACGATCACCACCACGGTGAGGACCACGTAGGGCAGCGCCACGGCCACCTCGGTCCAACCGTTGGTGCTCAGCCGCCCCAGCAACCAGCTGTACACCTGCCGCATGGAGTCGTCGTACCGCTGCTGCAGAAAAGTCTGACCCGCGTTGGCGAAGGCTGCCACCGCGACACCCGCCAGGATGATCACCACTTCGGTGCGACCGCCGCCCACGCCGCGACCCAACAGATAGGTGGCGGTCACCGCCAGCACGCCGCCGAGGAACGCCGCCAGCGGAACGGCGAAGGTCATTGCGGCAAAACCGAATACGATCATCGCGGTCGCGCCCAGCCCGGCCCCGCTGGACACCCCCAGCAGGTAGGGGTCGGCGAGCGGGTTGCGGAACACACCCTGGTAGGCGGCGCCGGCGATGGCCAGGGTGCCGCCGACCAGCGCCCCCAGCACCACCCGCGGCAGCCGGATCTGCCAGAGCACGGCGTGCTGGGCCGCGGTGAGGCCATGGTCGACCTCGACGCCGGGCAGCGCGTCGATCAACGCCAGCAGCACACCGCGGGCGGGCAGGTCGGCCGGCCCGACGAAGATCGCCAGCAGCGCGGCCCCCACCGCGCCGGCGATGGCCGCGGCCACCACCGCTGCGCGGCGTCGCTCAGTTCGGCGCCGGGACAGCGTGGACCTCGGAGATGACTGCGCCGATCCGCTCGACCGTGTCGACGACGCGCGGGCCCCACCGACTCGCGACGTCGGCGTCGAGTTCGTAGATGCGGCCGTCGCGCACGGCGGCCACCTCGGCCCATCCGGCCCGGTTGGCCACGGTCTCCGCGGTCACGCCGCAGCACTGCACGTCGGCCAGGAAGATCAGGTCCGGATCGGCGGTGACGACGAACTCCTCGGACAGCTGCGGATAGGCGTCGACCCCGCTGCCGTCGGCGATGTTGGTCAGCCCGAACAGGCCGTAGAGCTGCCCGACGAAGGAGTCCCCCGACGCGCTGAACAACGTCGGATCGAGTTCGTGATAGTAGGTCAGCTCGCTGCGCGGGGTGTTCTCGACCACTTCGTCGATCTGGGCGCGCATCCGGGCCACCACCTCGGCGGCGTCACCGATGCGTCCGGTCTCCGCGCCGATCTGCTCGATCTGGGCGTAGGCGTCGTCGAGGGTGCTCGGGGCGGGCTGGGACAGCAGCGGGATCCCGGCGGCCTGCAGCCCCGACACCAGGTCGTCGGGGGCATCGGCGGTGATCACCAGGTCCGGCTCGTAGGACACGATCGCCTCGATGTTCGGGGTGAAGCCGGATAGGTCTTCCTGCCTCGGCACGTCGGCGGGGTGGTTCGATTCGCCGTCGACGGCGATCACCTGCGGACCCGCGCCGATGGCCCACAGCGTCTCGGTCGCCGAGGGGCTCAGCGAGACGACGCGTTGCGGCGTTGCCTGCGCGTCGGTTTCGGCGGGTTGGGTGTCGGAGCCGCACGCGGCGACCAGCCCGGCGGCGAGCAGGGCGCAGAGCAGCGCCGAGAAGCGGCGCGCGGTTTTCATCAGAGCCACGTCCTTCGTCCGAGGAGTTCGTCTGACCGCGGTTCAGCTGACCTGGCTCGTCCGTACCCGAGGGTGTCGGCTTCACAGTTGCGGGACAGCGCCGGTTTCGACCGGACTTCACTGGACACCACGGCCCCGGCAACGCCGGGCAACGCGAGCCTATCCCACCGCGTAGGCGGCTTTTGATCAGCGCGCGCGCAACCGTAGCGCAGGGGGCGCCGGCTGTGGCCTAACTGAAAGGCGTGACTCTCCTCGACGAACGCGTGCCCGCGGACGACAACCCGGACACCGCGATCACCCCGCAGGCCCGCACGGCGCTGTGGGCCAGCCTGGTCGGCACCACCATCGAGTGGTACGACTTCTTCCTCTACGCCACCGCCGCCAGCCTGGTGTTCAACCAGGCGTTCTTCCCGGACCAGACCACGTTCGTCGGCACCATGCTGTCGTTTGCGACCTTCGCCGTCGGCTTCGTGGTGCGGCCCATCGGCGGCTTCGTGTTCGGTCACATCGGCGACCGGATCGGCCGGAAGAAGACCCTGGCGTTGACGATGGTGCTGATGGGCGTGGCGACCGCGCTGATGGGTGTCCTGCCGACCGCCGCGCAGATCGGCGTGCTGGCACCCTTCCTGCTGCTGTTGCTGCGCATCGTGCAGGGCTTTGCGCTCGGCGGCGAGTGGGCCGGCGCGGTGCTGCTGGCCGTCGAGCACGGCCCGGCGCGGCGGCGCGGGCTGTTCGGCAGCATCCCCCAGGTGGGGCTGGCGCTGGGGCTGGCACTGGGCACCGGAGTGTTCGCGCTGTTGCAGGTGGTGCTGCCCGACGATGCCTTCCTGACCTACGGATGGCGGATCGCGTTCCTATTCAGCATCGTGTTGGTGATCTTCGGTGTCGTGGTGCGGCTGAAGGCCAGCGAGACACCGTCATTCGAGAAGGTGCGCGACACCGGCGACCGCGCGGCCGTCCCGCTGCGCGAGGTGTTCCGTCCGCCGGCGCTGCGCTCGACGGTGCTGGGCATGCTGTCCCGCTGGGGCGAGGGGGCGGCTTTCAACACCTGGGGCGTGTTCGCGATCGCCTACGCCACAACGACATTGGGCCTGGGTAAGGTGCCCGTGCTGATCGCGGTAACGGTGTCGGCGCTGGTGATGGCGGCACTGCTGCCGGTTTCCGGGCTGCTGGTCGACCGGTTCGGCGCCAAGCGGATCTACACCATCGGCATCGCGGCCTACGCCGCCGCGGTGTTCCCGGTGTTCACCTTGTTCGGCACCGGCAATTTCGCGCTGTACACCGTGGGGATGCTGGTGGTGTTCGGCGTGATCCACGCGCTGTTCTACGGTGCGCAGGGCACGCTGTACGCGTCGCTGTTCCCGGCCCGGATCCGCTACACCGGGCTGTCGACGGTCTATCAGCTGTCCGGGGTGTACTCCTCGGGTCTGACCCCGATGATCCTGACGGCGTTGATCGCCGCGGCCGGCGGTTCCCCGTGGCTCGCCTGCTCGTACCTGGTGGGTACCGCGCTCATCAGCGTGATCGCGACGCTGCTGCTCAAACCCACACCGCTGCACCAACTTTGAGCGAAGACGAAAAAGCCCGGTCCCCCGAGGGGGACCGGGCTTTCCCGATAGATAGCGCGGGACTTCTTAGAAGTCCATGCCGCCCATGCCACCGGTCGGGTCGCCGACAGGAGCGGCGGCCTTCTCCGGCTTGTCAGCGACGACGGCCTCGGTGGTGAGGAACAGCGCCGCGATGGACGCCGCGTTCTGCAGCGCCGAGCGGGTGACCTTCACCGGGTCGGCGACGCCGGCCTTGAGCAGGTCCTCGTACTCGCCGGTGGCGGCGTTGAGGCCGACACCCGCCTTCTCGTTGGTGACCTTCTCGGCGACAACGCCCGGCTCCAGGCCGGCGTTGAAGGCGATCTGCTTCAGCGGAGCCGACAGCGCAACCTTGACGATGTTGGCACCGGTGGCCTCGTCGCCGTCGAGCTTGAGCGCGTCGAGCGCCGGAGCCGACTGCAGCAGGGCGACGCCACCACCGGCGACGATGCCCTCCTCGACGGCAGCCTTGGCGTTGCGGACCGCGTCCTCGATGCGATGCTTGCGCTCCTTGAGCTCCACCTCGGTGGCGGCGCCGGCCTTGATCACCGCAACACCGCCGGCCAGCTTGGCCAGGCGCTCCTGCAGCTTCTCGCGGTCGTAGTCGGAATCGCTGTTCTCGATCTCGGAACGGATCTGAGCCACCCGGCCGGCGATGGCGTCGGAGTCACCGGCGCCCTCGACGATGGTGGTCTCGTCCTTGGTCACGACGACCTTGCGGGCCTGGCCCAGCAGCGCGATGTCGGCGGTCTCGAGCGACAGACCGACCTCTTCGCTGACGACCTGACCACCGGTGAGGATGGCCATGTCCTGCAGCATCGCCTTGCGACGGTCACCGAAGCCCGGGGCCTTGACGGCGACGGACTTGAAGGTGCCGCGGATCTTGTTGACCACCAGGGTCGACAGGGCCTCGCCCTCGACGTCCTCGGCGATGATCAGCAGCGGCTTGCCGGACTGGATGACCTTCTCCAGCAGCGGCAGCAGGTCCTTGACGGTCGAGACCTTCGAGCTGACCAGCAGGATGTAGGGATCCTCCAGGACGGCTTCCTGACGCTCGGCGTCGGTCACGAAGTAGCCCGAGATGTAGCCCTTGTCGAACCGCATGCCCTCGGTGAGCTCGAGCTGCAGGCCGAAGGTGTTGGACTCCTCGACGGTGATGACACCCTCGTTGCCCACCTTGTCCATGGCCTCGGCGATCAGGTCACCGATGGTCTGGTCGCCCGCAGAGATACCGGCGGTGGCGGCGATCTGCTCCTTGGTCTCGACCTCCTTGGCCGACTTGAGCAGGTTCTCGGCCACGGTCTCGACGGCCTTCTCGATGCCGCGCTTCAGGCCGAGCGGGTTGGCGCCGGCCGCGACGTTGCGCAGACCCTCGCGAACCAGCGCCTGGGCCAGCACGGTGGCGGTGGTGGTGCCGTCGCCCGCGACGTCGTCGGTCTTCTTGGCAACTTCCTTGACCAGCTCAGCGCCGATCTTCTCGTACGGATCCTCGAGCTCGATCTCCTTGGCGATGGACACACCATCGTTGGTGATCGTGGGGGCGCCCCACTTCTTCTCGAGGACGACGTTGCGGCCCTTGGGCCCCAACGTCACCTTTACCGCGTCGGCGAGGGCGTTGAGTCCCCGCTCGAGGCCGCGACGGGCCTCTTCGTCGTACGCAATTGTCTTAGCCATTGCGAAGTGTTCCTCCGAATTGGGGATGCACGTGCTCTTGGTCGGGCGCAGTGCCCGCGACGGACGGCCCGGGTGTGCCCCGCTGTGCGGACCCTTGCCTCACCGTCCCGACCTAGCACTCGCCGGTCGCGAGTGCCAACTGCATTCTTAGCACTCTCACCTGCCGAGTGCAAGACAGTTCGGCTCTCGGCTGAGCGGGCCACCGACCCGGCCCGCCGCGATGCTTGCTCGTCCGCCGTCGGGGACTCCCCACGCCCCGGTCCGCGAGCCGCGACAATGACCACGGCCGGCAACGACGGCCCCGCCCGCCTGGCGCGATGCGCGACCGGCCGCGACGACACGCGCTCCCGACACGCCGCGCCCGAATACCCACGCCGAATGCGTTGCATTAGGCTGCATTCCGTTCCAGAGAGGAGTCATCGGGTGCGGGCTGACGCAGCGCCCAGCACCCAGGCATTGCGGGGCTGGCAGCGACGGGCTTTGGTGAAATACCTGGCCGCCAAACCGCGAGACTTCCTGGCCGTCGCGACCCCGGGCGCCGGCAAGACCACCTTTGCCCTGCGCCTGGTCGCCGAGCTGCTGGCCGAGCGCACCGTGGAGACCGTCACCATCGTCGTCCCCACCGAGCACCTCAAGATCCAGTGGGCCAACGCCGCGGCCCGCTTCGGCCTGGCCCTGGACCCCAAGTTCAGCAACTCCTCGGCGCAGACCTCCTCGGAGTATCACGGCGTCGTCGTCACCTATGCACAGGTGGCCAGCCACCCGACCCGGCACCGGGTCCGCACCGAGAACCGCAAGACCATGGTGGTCTTCGACGAGATCCACCACGGTGGCGACGCCAAGAGTTGGGGCGACGCCATGCGCGAGGCCTTCGACGACGCCACCCGGCGCTTGGCGCTGACCGGGACCCCGTTCCGCAGCGACGACAGCCCCATCCCGTTCGTCAACTACGAGACCGACCCCGCGGGCTTCCAGCGCTCGGTGGCCGACCACGTGTACGGCTACGCCGAAGCCCTGGCCGACGGCGTCGTGCGTCCGGTGGTGTTCATGGCGTACTCGGGTGAGGCCCGCTGGCGCGACAGCGCCGGCGAGGAGCACGCGGCCCGCCTCGGTGAACCGCTCACGGCGGAGCAGACCGCGCGCGCTTGGCGTACCGCGTTGAACCCGGCCGGCGACTGGATGCCCGCGGTGATCGCGGCCGCCGACAAGCGCCTGCAGCAGAAGCGCGCGCACGTGCCCGACGCCGGCGGCATGATCATCGCGTCCGACCAGACCGCTGCGCGCGCCTACGCCGAACTGCTTCGCAAGATCACCGGTGAGACGCCGACCCTGGTGCTCTCCGACGACCCCGGCTCCTCGGACCGCATCACTGAGTTCTCCGAGTCGACGTCGCGCTGGCTGGTCGCCGTCCGGATGGTCTCCGAGGGGGTCGACGTTCCGCGGTTGGCGGTCGGCGTGTACGCCACCAGCGCGTCGACCCCGCTGTTCTTCGCCCAGGCCATCGGTCGGTTTGTGCGGTCCCGGCGCCCGGGCGAGACCGCCAGCATCTTCCTGCCGTCGGTGCCGAATCTGCTGCAACTCGCCAGCGAGCTCGAGGAACAGCGCAACCACGTCCTCGGCAAGCCGCATCGTGAGAACTCCGACGAGGACCCGCTGGACGCCGAACTGCGCGAACAGCGCAAGGACGAGCCCGGCGAGCTCGACAACGGCTTCGAGTCGCTGGGCGCCGAGGCCGAACTGGATCAGGTGATCTTCGACGGCTCCTCCTTCGGCACCGCGACGCCCGCGGGCAGCGAGGAAGAAGCGGACTATCTGGGCATCCCGGGTCTGCTGGACGCCAACCAGATGCGTGACCTGCTCAGTCGCCGCCAGGACGAACAGCTGCAGAAGCGCACCGCGACCGGCGAGCTGCCGAAGGTCGCCTCGACGCACGGTCAGCTGCGCGAGTTGCGCCGCGAGCTCAACGCCCTGGTGTCGGCCACCCACCACAAGTCGGGCAAGCCACACGGCTGGATCCACAACGAGCTGCGGCGTCGGTGCGGCGGTCCGCCCGTGGCCGCCGCCACCCGCGACCAGCTGAAAGCCCGAATCGAAGCGGTCCGCGTGCTGCACCGCGAGCTCTAGATTTTCTTACTGTTTCTTAATGTGCGGTCCCGTCCTGGGGCCGGTTCTTGTCGGTGGGTCGAACTAGTGTTCGAAGTATGGGTAGGGATGCGTTCAGCGACCGGGACACGGTGCTGACGTGTCTGGCCGAACTGGAGGCCACCCACGCCCGCCTGGAGCAGTGCTCCTTGGACGGTTTCACCGGCGAAGAACTCGTAGCGGTACTGCGGCGCCGGGAGGTGCTGGCCCGCCGCGCCCCTGTCGTCGACCAGCGCATCGTGGCTCGCCTGGTCGCCGACGGCAACCCCGGCGCCCTGGGCGCCACCACCGTGGCCGAGGCCCTGACCGAACACCTGCGCATCAGCCGCGGCCAAGCCCGGCGCCGCGTCACCGAAGCCGCCCAACTGGGCCCGCGCACCAGCCTCACCGGCCAACCGCTGCCCCCGCTGCTCCCGGCGCTGGCCGCTGCCCAAGCCGCCGGGCAGATCGGGCCGGAACACCTCGACATCGCCCGCAAGGCCTACGCCAAAATCCCCGCCGCCGTGCCCGCCGACCTCCGCGCCACCGCCGAAGCCGACCTGGCCGCCATGGCCACCCGCTTCGGCCCGGCCGCCTTCGCCAAACTCGCCGAGCACCTGCTGACCGTCCTGGATCCCGACGGCGACGTCACCGACCGCGACCGCCGCGCCCAACGCCGCGCCCGCCTGGGCCGCCAACGCCCCGACGGCATGTCCACCCTGCACGCGCTCATCACCCCCGAACTGCGCGCCACCCTGGAACCGATCTTCGCCAAACTCGCCGCACCGGGCATGTGCAACCCCGCCGATGAACACCCCTGCCTGACCGGCAGCCCCACCGAAACCCACATCCTCGCCGACGACCGCACCCCCGACCAACGCCACCATGACGCCCTGACCGCCATGAGCCGCGCCCTGCTGGCCTGCGGCGACCTCGGCCAACTCAACGGCCTCCCCGTCACCGTCATCGTCACCACCACCCTGGCCGAACTGCACACCGCCGCCGGCGAACCCGAACCCGCCGCTTCGGCGACCACTACCGCAGCGCCACAACGAAAACCGTTGACCGGCAAAGCACTCACCGCCGGCGGCACCATCCTGCCCATCAGCGACCTGCTCCGCATGGCCAGCCACGCCTACCACTACCTGACCATCTTCGACGACACCACCGGCCGCCCCCTATGGCTCGGGCGCACCAAACGCCTGGCCACCGCCGACCAACGCATCGTCCTACACGCCCGCGACCACGGCTGCACCCGCCCCGGCTGCACCACCGCCGGCTACCACACCCAAGTCCACCACCTACGCGACTGGGCCCACGACGGCCCCACCGACATCAACAACCTCGCCCTGGCCTGCGGCCCCGACAACCGCATGGCCACCACCGAAAACTGGACCACCCAACTCAACAACACCGGCCGCGTCGAATGGATCCCACCCCCACCCCTAGAACGCGGCCAACCCCGCACCAACCCCTACCACTTCATCGAAGACCTCATCGACTACCACCACACCAACACCGCACCCCCACCACCGGGGAGTCCGCCCCACACCAACTCAGAGCCCGTATCTGACCCGAACCCAGGCTCGACCGACCTCGACACCCCGAATGACCCACTGCCCGAACCCGATTACTTCTGGGACGACGGACCCCTACCCGGCGAACCCGGATACGACGAACTCCTCGAAGCCCACCACCGCGCCTACGAAACCATGGACCTACAAGCCCTCGACCCCGACTACGAACACCTCCCCTGGGTATACACCTGACACCCGGGAACTCAGCGTCCGGCACCGAGCGGAACGCATACCGGAAACAGTTGGTAGGCACCGCGAATGCCCTTCAGGTCGACCTCGCGGGGCGGACCGAATTCGATGTCCGCCTCGGCGTCCGCAGTGTCCTCGACCGCCGCCCGCACAGCCTCGGTCACCAGGACCTCCCCGCCGGCGGCCTGATCGGCGACCCGCGCGGCGATCGCCACGTTCCTGCCGAACAGGTCGTCACCGCGTCGCACCGAACTGCCCAGGTGGATTCCGATCCGCACCCGTATCGCCCGGCGCCGGTCGATACGTTCCTCCAAGGCCCGCTGAATACCGATGCTGCACAACACCGCCTGCGTGGCCGCCCCGAAGGCGATCATGAATCCGTCGCCCTGGTTCTTCACCACGTGCCCACCGTGCTCGCCAACCAGCTTGACCACCAGGCGGTTGTGCCGCTCGAGCACCTTGATCCACTCCCGATCCCCGAGCGCCTCGTTGAGTTCGGTGGAACCCTCGATATCGGAGAAGGCGATGACGACGTCGCCGTCGGCGGTCAGGCGCGCCAGATCGGGCCGCTCCACCTGCGCCCAGCCTGCGAGGTCCTCGATGGAGTTCCGGACGGTAGCGCCAATTCCCTTGCTCAGCAACGAATCCGCGGTCTGCCATACCGTCTTGATCGCCAGCGGCGCCACACCGAGCCGACGCCGCCGCCGTCCCTGTTCCTCCCGCAGGCGTTCGATCTCCGCCCGCGCCGAGCCCAGTTGCCGACGCGACACGATCAGCAGCACCGTCAGCGTGACGATCGCGGACAGCGCGACGACACCGACCGCCGACACCACGACCACGTCCATCCACCGACCCTAAACGTTGTCCCGCGCCGGCAGGCGACCCGTTCCTACAAGCCGAGCAATTCCGGTAGGTCGGCCACGGAGTCGATGACGTGGCTGGGCTGCATGGCGAACTCGTCGGCGGCCCAACGGTCCAGAGTGGCCTGCCGGAACTTGCCGGTCCGCACCAGCACCCCGGTCATGCCGACCACCTGCCCGGCCAGCACGTCGTTGTTCAGATCGTCGCCGACCATGTACATCTCGTCGGGCTCGACGCCGAGACGCGCGGCCGCGGCCAGGAATCCTTCGGGCGCGGGCTTGCCCACCGCGATCGCGTTGCGGCCGCTCACCTCCTCCAGCCCCAGCAGATACATGCCCGTGTCGATGCGCAGCCCGTCGCTGGATTCCCATGACGTGCTGCGGTGCATCGCGACCACGGGCACCCCCTGGGCCATCCAGTCGTACACCCACGACAGCGTGACGTGGTCATATTCGGGCCCCGCCCCACCGAGCAGCACCACATCGGGTGTCTCGGGCATCGGTCCGCCGCGGGTATCGACCGACGAGACCAGGTCCACCCCCGGCATGTCGTCGGCGATGTCGCCGCTGTTGACCAGAAAGCAGCGCGCCCCGGGGTAGCGGTCGCGGACGAAGTCGGCGGTCAGCACGGCCGCGGTGATGACGTCATCGGGTCCGACGGCCATCCCGGCCTCGGTGAGCAACTCGGCGATCTGGCCGCGGGTGCGGGTGGTGGTGTTGGTCAGATACGACCGCGCGATCTGCCGATCCGCCAGGATCCGCAGCGTTTCCGCGGCGCCCTCGATCGGCCGCCACGACGTCACCAGCACGCCGTCGATGTCAAAGAGCACTCCGCCGATGGCCATGGTGCGACATTAGGCGTAGTCGGCCGCCTCAGCTATGTGTGGGCCCACACACTGCGCGCCACCCACGGTGACGCGACGGCCGCGACGGTCCAGGCCCACTCGGCCGGCACGTCGATCACCACATAACGCTTGGTGCCCGCGGCGGTGGCCGCCACCAGGGTCGCCACGTGGGCCCGGCGTTGAAAGTACGTCTGCCGCACGGTCCAGCCGATGATGCCCGCCGTCTGGACACAGTCCCGCCGCCGCTCCACGCTGCCGCTGCGCGCGACCAACCAGCGTTCGTCGACCCGGTGGCCCAGTGCGCGCACCCGGTCCATCGCCAGCCACACGGACAGCACCATCACCCCCGCCCACAGGGGCCAGACCCACCCCGGCACCCCGACCGTCACCGCACCGACCGCCAGCGCCACGCCGGCCACGGCGGGCAGGACCAGGGCGCGAAACCACCGGCGGCGCACCGCCGCCGGGCCGTGCGCCACCAACGGCCCCGAAACCACCTCGGTTTCGCCGACCAGCCCGGTGAGCACCCGATGAGCGGTCTCGGACGGACACGGCGGCAGCAGCAACGACGACTCCCCCACCCCGGCGACGCCGGTCATCACCGCGTCCAGCCGGGCCCCGCCCATGGCGCGCACCAGCAGCGGCTCACGCAGCGTGCCACCGCGCAGCCGGCGCAGGTCGTAGGTGTACTCGCGGACCCGCAGCAGACCGTGGGTCAGATGCAAGGTGTCGACGCGATGGGTCAGCACCAGGTTGCCGTAGGTCAACAGCGAGCGGCCGACCGCCAGCACCACCGAGGCCAGCACGACGACGCCGACGACCGCCGCGACGGTGGCTGCGGTGCCCAACCGGGCGGCGGCGTCGAGCCCCGACTGCACCGCCGCCGATTCCCGCAGGGCCTCACCGAACCCGGCCTGAAAGACCAGCCCGAGGCCGGCCGCGATGGTGACCAGCCCGGACCAGCTCAGCGGGCTGTACCGCAGCCAGGACGGCTTCCAGGAGGCCAGCACCGTCCCGGCGGCGGCCGGACGCAAGGGATCGGCCTGCACGGCGTCGGCCAGCAGCACCGACCGCAGCTGCTCGACCCGCTCGGTCTCCACCGCATCGAGTTCAAAGGCGTTGTCACCCCGCGCTTCCTGCCCCGTGCTGACCCGCAGCACGGTCAGGCCGAGCAACCGGTGCAGCAGCCGCGCCTCCGTCTGCACCGACCGAATCCGGTTGCGCGGCACCGACAGCGTGTTGCGCTGCAGCACACCGGTGCGCAGCGAGACGTCCTGATCGTCGATGCGGTAGGTGGTGGTGAACCACCGGGCCAGGCCGATACCGACGATGAAACCGACGCCCAGCAGCATCCACAACGGGTTCTGGGTGGCCGAACCCAGCACGACGGACCCGACCAGCAACGGGATCTGGCGCAACACCTCGTGCACCGGATGCACCAGCAGCATCCGGGGCGAAAGCCGTTGCCACTCAGAGCCGCTAGGGGTGGTCATGTGGCATCGTGAGCGCCGAGCGCGGCGATGTCGGTCAATTGGGCCACCACCTGATCGGCGACCGGGGCATCCAGCGCGACGATGTGCACGGCACCGGCCGACGACGCCGTCGTCACCGTGACGTTGGCCAGGCCGAACAGCCGATCGAGCGGGCCGCGGTAGGTGTCGACGGTCTGCACCCGCGAGATCGGCGCGATCCGCCGCTCCTGGGTCAGCCAGCCCGTCCGGGTGTACACCGCCTGCGGGCTGATCTCCCAGCGATGCACCCGATACCGCCACAGCGGCGCGACCACCACCGAGATCACCGCTCCCAGCACCGTGAACAGCGCGGCCAGCCCGTGCAGCCACGGCCACCGGCCGTCGAGGACGAACCAGATCAGCTGCGCAAACGCGAAGATCAGCCACGGGACCGCCGCGCCCAACGCCCACACCACCGGCGCGCTGCGGCTGGGCGGATAGGCCGGATCCCTCATCATCTGCAGTGGTGCACCCATGACTAGAGCATGCCCCACGTATCTTCTAGTCATGAGCCAGAAGTGGACAGAAGCACAGGTTCCCGACCAGACCGGGCGCGTCGCGATCGTGACCGGCTCCAACACCGGCCTGGGATACGAGACCGCTCGGGCCTTGGCGGCCCGCGGCGCCAAGGTGGTGCTGGCCGTCCGCAACGTCGAGAAGGGCAACGCCGCGGCCGCCAAGATCGTCGGCCTCTCGCCGCGCGCGGACGTCACGGTACAACCGCTGGACCTCGGCTCGCTGCAGTCGGTGCGCACCGCGGCCGCCGAGCTCAAGGCCGCCCATCCGCGCATCGACCTGCTGATCAACAACGGTGGGGTGATGTACCCGCCCAAGCAGATCACCGCCGACGGCTTCGAATTGCAGTTCGGCACCAACCATCTGGGCCATTTCGCGCTGACCGGCCTGCTGCTCGACCAGATCCGCGACGTCGAGGGGGCGCGGGTGGTGGTGGTCGCCAGCATTGCGCACAACATCCAGGCCGGCATCAACTTCGACGACCTGCAGTGGGAACGCAGCTACAACCGGGTCGCCGCGTACGGCCAGTCGAAGCTGTCCAACCTGATGTTCGCCTACGAGCTGCAGCGCCGCCTGGCCGCGGCCGGCGCCCCGGCGATCGCGGTGGCCGCGCACCCGGGCATCTCCAATACCGAGCTGATGCGCCACATCCCCGGCTCCAGCCTGCCGGGTTGCCGGCAGTTCGCCGGGCTGGTCACCAACAGCCCCGCCAGGGGTGCGTTGGCCACGCTGCGGGCGGCCACCGATCCGGCCGTCGTCGGCGGCCAGTACTACGGCCCGGCCGGCTTCCGCGAACTGCGCGGCCACCCGGTCCTGGTGAAGTCCAACAAGAAGTCCCACGACGTGGCGGTGCAACAACGGTTGTGGGCCGTCTCCGAGGAGCTCACCGGCGTCACCTTCGACATCTGACATGCGCACCGTCACCGAACATCAACGCGTCGTCGCCGAGCTCATCACCGCCCGGCCGCCCGTGACGCTGCCGCTGTCCGAGGCCGAGGCCCTGGTGCTCGCCGCCGACGTGGTCGCCGGCCTCTCGCTGCCCGGGTTCGACAACTCGGCGATGGACGGCTACGCGGTCCGGGCCGAGGACGTCGCCGCCGCCTCCGCCGACACCCCGGTGAAACTGCCTGTCGCCGAGGACATCCCGGCCGGACGGACCGACCCGCTGACACTGAAGCCCGGCACCGCGCACCGGATCATGACCGGCGCACCATTGCCCGCGGGCGCCACCGCGGTGGTCCCGGTGGAGGCCACCGACGCGGGCACCGAGACCGTCGAGATCCGCGCCGCCGCCGCAGCGGGCCGCCACATCCGTCGCGCCGGTGAGGACGTCACGGCGGGCACCACGGTGCTGCGCGCCGGTCAGGTCGTCACGCCGGCGGCGCTGGGCCTGGCCGCGGCGCTGGGCATCGGCGAGCTGTCGGTGCGACCCCGGCTGCGGGTTTTGGTGATGTCCACCGGCACCGAACTGGTGGCGCCGGGCACGCCGCTGCAGCCCGGACAGATCTACGAATCCAACGCGGTCATGCTGGCCGCCGCGGTCCGCGAGGCCGGTGCCGACGTCGTCGCCGCCCCGATGGCCGGCGACGACGTCGACGAGTTCCGCGCGGCGTTGCAGGCCCACGTCGGGGACTCGGATCTGATCATCACCACCGGCGGGGTCAGCGCCGGCGCCTACGAGGTGGTCAAGGACGCCCTCGGCGGACAGGTCGACTTCGTCAAGGTCGCGATGCAGCCCGGCATGCCGCAGGGCGCCGGCTTCGTCGTCGTCGACGGGCCGGACGGGCAGCGGCAGGTGCCGATCATCACGCTGCCCGGCAACCCGGTGAGCGCGCTGGTGTCCTTCGAGGTGTTCATCCGCACTCCGCTGCGGGCCGCGATGGACCTGCCCGCGCCGGGCCGGCCGCAATCCGAGGCCGTGCTGGCCGAGCGGTGCACCTCCCCACCCGGCAAGCGGCAGTTCCGGCGCGGCGTGCTGGACCCGGCGACGGGCACCGTCACCAGCTACGGACCGCCGGCCTCGCATCACCTGCGCTGGCTGGCCTCGGCGAACTGCCTCCTGGAGATACCGGAGGACGTCACCGACATCGACGCCGGCGCGCCGGTGCGGGTCTGGGTCCTCGGTGGCGAATAGGTCCGCGGTCGGCCGCACTACATAGAATGGCCCACGTGGCCAGACGCCCTCGCACGTCCGAAGCTCCGCGTTTCGACGCTGCTCACTTCAGCCAGCTTGTCCGTTCCCAGGTCCCGCCGATGCATCCGGCCGGCATCCCGTTCGTCGGCGCCGGCCTGGCCGTCGCCGCGCTGGGCCGGCGCCGCCGTTGGGTGTGGACGGCCGGCCTGGCCGCCGCCGCGGCCAACGCGGCCTTCTTCCGGCACCCGCCCCGGGTCCCGCCGACCCGGCCGGGGGTGGTCGTCGCCCCGGCCGACGGGCAGGTGTGCCTGATCGAGAACGCCACCCCGCCGCCGGAACTCGGACTGCCCGACGAACCGCTGCCGCGGGTGAGCATCTTCTTATCGGTGCTCGACGCGCACGTGCAGCGCGCGCCGATCAGCGGCGAGGTGGTGGCCGCGGTGCACCGCCCCGGGCTGTTCGGCACCGCCGACCTGCCCGCCGCCAGCGCCGACAACGAACGCAACAGCCTGGTGATCCGGACCCCCGAGGGCGCCGAGGTCATCGCCGTGCAGATCGCGGGCCTGGTGGCCCGGCGCATCGTCTGCGACGCCCGGGTCGGCGACAAGATCGACATCGGCGCCACCTACGGCCTGATCCGGTACGGATCGCGGCTGGACACCTACCTGCCGGCCGGATCCAAGGTGCTGGTCTCGGTCGGCCAGCGCGCCGTCGGCGGCGAGACCGTGATTGCCGAGTTGCCGTGAAACCACGCATCCACCCCGGGCAGGCGACCCGACTGCTGCCCAGCGCGATGACGGTTGCCGCGATCTGCTTCGGATTGTCGGCGGTGAAGTTCGCCCTCGACGGCCGCTACACCGAGTCGATGGCGTTCCTGGCCGTCGCGGCCATCCTCGACGCGCTCGACGGCCGGATGGCGCGACTGCTCAAGGCCACCTCGAAGATGGGCGAGGAGATCGACTCGCTGGCCGACGCGGTCAACTTCGGGGTGGCCCCGGCCCTGATCGTCTACGCGGCGCTGCTGCCGGAAGCCCGGATCGGCTGGATCGTGGTGCTGCTCTACGCAGTGTGCATCGTGCTGCGGTTGGCCCGCTACAACGCGATGCTCACCGGCGAACAGCCCGAGTACGAGAAACAGTTCTTCACCGGCATGCCGGCCCCGGCCGGGGCCATCGGCGCCATCGGCCCGCTGGCCGCCAAGATGCAGTTCGGCGACGGCTGGTGGACCTCGGAGATCGCGGTGTCGATCTGGATGATCGGCGTTTCGCTGCTGGTGGTCAGCACCATCCCGATGCGCAAGATCCACACCTTCGCCATCCCGCCCCGGATGGTGGTCCCGCTGCTGGCGCTGCTGGCCATCGGCGTGGCGGCCTCCATCCAATACGGCTACCTGGTGATCCTGGCGATCATCGCGGCCTACGTCATCCACATCCCGTTCGCGGTGCGCACCAAGGACTGGCTGTCCAAGCACCCCGAGGTGTGGGACGACCAACCCAAGCAGCAACGGCAGGCGCGCCGGGCCATCCGCCGCGCCAACCACCCGAACCGTCGCCTGGTGCGGCGCCGGTCCTCGGCCCGGCTCGGCCTGCGCAGACCGGGTGGCCCGTGAGCCAACTGTCGCTGACGGCCCGGCTGAACACCTCCGCGCTGGACGCCCGCCGCGGCGTCGTCCGACTACACCCGGAAGCCGTTGCCGCCCTGGGCATTCGGGAATGGGACGCGGTGTCGTTGACGGGTGCGCGCACCACCGCCGCCGTCGTCGGCCTGGCCGGCCCGGGCGTGCCGGCCGGCACCGCTCTGCTCGACGACGTCACGCTGTCCAACGCCGGCCTGCGCGAGGACGCGACGGTGGTGGTGGCTCCGGTGACGGTGCACGGCGCAAAATCGGTGACGGTCACCGGATCCGGCCTGGCCACCCACTCGGTGACGTCGGCCACGCTGCGGCAGGCCCTGCTGGGCAAGGTCATGACCGTCGGCGACACGGTGTCGCTGCTGCCCCGGGACCTGGGCCCCGGCACCTCGACCTCCGCGGCGAGTGCGGCGTTGGCCGCCGCGGTCGGCATCACCTGGACCTCGGAGCTGCTCACGGTAACCGCCGTGGACCCCGCCGGGCCCGTGAGCGTGCAACCCAACTCCGTCGTCGGCTGGGGCAACGGGACCCCGGCGCAGGCGCAGGCGCCGGGCAGCCAAACTCCCCCGACCGAGCACGCCCTCGACGACCTCAAGGGCGCCCACACCCAGGCCGGCAAGCTCACCGAATGGCTCAAGCTTTCGCTGGACGAACCGGGCCTGCTCGAAACCCTGGGCGCCCCGGCACATCTCGGGGTCCTGGTGACGGGTCCGGCGGGCGTCGGCAAGGCCACCATGGTGCGGACGGTGTGCGCGCAGCGCCGCGTCGTCGAACTCGACGGACCCGAGGTGGGCGCGCTGGCCGCCGACGACCGGCTGCGCACCGTCACCGAGGCGGTCGCGGCGGTACGCAGCGGCGGCGTGCTGCTGATCACCGACATCGATGCGCTGTTGCCGGCCGGCGCCGACGGTCGGCCCGAACCGGTGTCGAGCCTGATCCTGACCGAGTTGCGCGGCGCGGTCGGCACCGCCGGCGTCGCCTTCGTCGCGACCTCCGCGGTCCCGGACAGCCTGGACGGCCGACTGCGCGCGCCGGATCTGTGCGATCGCGAGCTGGGCCTGACGCTACCCGACGCCGCCACCCGCGCGCAGCTGCTCGAGGTGCTGTTGCGCGGCGTGCCCACCGACCCGGACACCGGCCTGGAACTGACCGAGATCGCCGGGCGCACACCCGGTTTCGTGGTCGCCGACCTGCAGGCGTTGGTGCGCGAGGCGGCACTGCGGGCGGCCTCGCGGGCCAGCGCCGACGGCGCCCCGCCGGCCCTGACCCAGGACGACCTGGCCGGCGCGCTGACCGTCATCCGGCCGCTGTCACGCTCGGCTACCGAGGAGGTGTCGGTGGGGTCGGTGACGTTGGACGACGTCGGCGACATGGTGGCCACCAAGCAGGCCCTTACCGAGGCGGTGCTGTGGCCGCTGCAGCATCCCGACACCTTCGCCCGGCTCGGGGTCGACCCGCCGCGCGGCGTGCTGCTCTACGGGCCGCCCGGCTGCGGCAAGACCTTCGTGGTGCGCGCGCTGGCCAGCACCGGACGGCTGTCCGTGCACGCGGTCAAGGGCGCCGAACTGATGGACAAGTGGGTGGGCTCCTCGGAGAAGGCGGTGCGGGAGCTGTTCCGGCGCGCCCGTGACTCCGCGCCTTCGCTGGTGTTCCTCGACGAGATCGACGCAATGGCTCCGCGCCGCGGGCAGAGCTTCGACTCCGGGGTCACCGACCGGGTGGTGGCCGCGTTGCTGACCGAACTCGACGGCATCGAGCCGCTGCGCGACGTCGTGGTGCTCGGCGCGACCAACCGGCCGGACCTGATCGACCCCGCGCTGTTGCGCCCCGGCCGGCTGGAGCGACTGGTGTTCGTCGAGCCACCCGACACCGAGGCGCGCCGCGAAATCCTGGCCTCGGCGGCCAAGTCGGTCCCGCTGGTGACCGAGGGCGACCAGGCCGTCGACCTCGACGCCATCGCCACGGAGCTGGACGGCTACAGCGCCGCCGACTGCGTTGCGCTGCTGCGGGAAGCGGCGCTCACCGCGATGCGTCGCTCCATCGATGCCGCCGACGTCACGCTGGCCGACGTGCAGGCCGCGCGGCAGACCGTGCGGCCCTCGCTGGACCCGATTCAGGTCGAGGCGCTGCGCGCCTTCGCCGACAACCGGTAGCCGGTGCCACCGATAGCGGGCGGCGTTCGGAATGGGACGCACCGTAGAATTCCCGAGAAAGACATAGCCCGCAGAGGCTGACACCCCGAGCCCGGCGCGCTCAAGCGCCCCGAGAGTAGGAGTGCCATGCTCGCCGTCCTGTTCGCCCACGCGGTCGCTGCCACTGTCGCGCCGCTGTTGGTGCACAGGTGGGGGCGCCGCGCGTTTTACCCGCTGGCCCTGGTGCCGTTGCTGTCGTTGATCTGGGTGGTCGCCTACTGGCCCACCACCGATAACGAGGGCAGCGGCGCGCGCCACGTGCGCATCGAGTGGGTCCCCGAACTGTCGATGGATATCGACCTGAGGTTCGACACGCTCGCCGCGATCATGAGCGTGCTGGTGCTGGCCATCGGCGCGCTGGTGCTCTTCTATTGCGGCAGCTACTTCCATCGCCGCGACGGCCGGATGGAGAACCGGCTACCCAGCTTCGCCGCCGAACTGGTCGCGTTCTCGGGTTCCATGTTCGGCCTGGTGGTCGCCGACAACACGCTGCTGCTCTACGTCTTCTGGGAGACGACCACGGTGTTGTCGTTCCTGCTGGTGGGCCACTACGCCGAGCGGGCCACCAGCCGCCGCGCCGCGACCCAGGCGCTGCTGGTGACCACCCTCGGCGGGCTGGCCATGCTGGTCGGCATCGTGATCCTGGGCGAGTACACCGGGACCTATCTGCTCTCGGAGTTGGTGGCCAATCCGCCGAGCGGCCTGGTCATCGACATCGCGCTGATCCTGGTCCTGGTCGGCGCGCTGTCGAAATCGGCGATCGTGCCGATGCACTTCTGGCTGCCCGGCGCCATGGCCGCGCCCACCCCCGTCAGCGCGTATCTGCACGCGGCGGCCATGGTGAAGGCCGGGGTGTACCTGATCGCCCGGATGACGCCCGGCTTCGCCGACGCGGCGCCCTGGCGACCGATGGTGGTGATCCTCGGCGTGCTGACCATGCTGTTGGCCGGTTGGCGCGCCGTGCGCGAATACGACCTCAAGCTCATCCTGGCGTTCGGCACCGTGAGCCAACTCGGCCTGATCACGGTGCTCGTCGGCGCCGGTGGCGGCAACCTGATGCTGGCCGGCCTGACCATGCTGTGCGCGCACGCCATGTTCAAGGCCGCGCTGTTCATGGTGGTCGGCATCATCGACCACTCGACCGCGACCCGCGACATCCGCCGACTGGCGTGGCTGGGTGACAAGGCGCCGTGGTTGTTCGCGATCGCCACCCTGGCCGCCGCCAGCATGGCCTCGCTGCCACCGTTCCTCGGGTTCATCGGCAAGGAAGCCGCCTTCGAGACCCTGCTGCACAGTTACGCCCTGGGTCCGTGGGCGCCGTACGTGTTGGGCGGCGTCGTCCTCGGGTCGCTGTTCACCACCATCTACAGCCTGCGGTTCCTGTGGGGAGCGTTCGCCCGCAAGGGATTACGCGGCCCCAGCACCCGAGTCGCCGACATCCACAAGCCGAAATTCGCGTTCATGGTGCCGCCGGCCGTCCTCGCGCTGGCCGGGCTCGGCCTCGGGCTGATGCCGGCCGCTCTGGAGAGCATCCTGGCCCCGTACGCCAGCACGCTGCCCGGCGGCCTCGACTACCACCTGGCGCTGTGGCACGGCTTCAACCTCCCGCTGCTGCTGTCGGTGCTGGTGCTCGCCGGCGGTGTCGCGGCGTTCTTCTACCGCGCCCGGCTGCGCCGCAACCGGATCGGCTACCTGCCGCTGGGCAACGCCGACCGGATCTACGACTTCACGCTGCGCGCCCTGGACTTCCTGTCCATCAAGCTGACCGGTTCGACGCAGCGCGGTTCGCTGCCGGCCACCCAGTCGACCATCCTGATCACCCTGGTGTTGTTGCCCGTCGGGGTACTGCTGCTCGGTGCCCGGGACCGGCCCGAGCTGGCGCTCTGGGACGAGCCGCTGCAGGTGATCGTGGGTGTGCTGATGCTCGGCGGCGCCCTGGGTGCGGCGCTGCTGCGCAACCGGCTGGCCGCGGTGCTGCTGGTGGGCCTCACCGGGTACGGCTGCGGCGCCATCTTCGCCTTCCACGGCGCGCCCGACCTGGCGTTGACCCAGTTCCTGGTGGAGACGCTGACCCTGGTGGTCTTCGTGCTGGTGTTGCGGACCCTGCCCGCCGAGGCCGAGATGGGTCAGATGCGCCGGTTCCGGCTACCGCGCGCCCTGCTGGCGGTCGCCGTCGGCGCCACCGTCACCGGGTTGGCCGCCTTCGCCATGGCCGCGCGCTCCGGCCGGCCCATCGCCGACCTACTGCCCGATGCCGCCTACCTGCGCGGCCACGGCAGCAACACCGTCAACGTGATCCTGGTCGACATCCGCGCCTGGGACACCCTCGGCGAGATCTCGGTGCTGGTGGTGGCGGCCACCGGCGTCGCCTCCCTGGTGTTCCGCAACCGGCGCTTCGGCGTCGCGCCCCGCATCGCCGATGCCGGGCAGCCCGACATCGGCATGATCGCCACCAGCTACAGCCCGGCCGTCGGCGACATCACCTGGCTGCGCGGCAGCGAATACCGCGATCCCCGGGCCCGGTCCCTGGTGCTCGAGGTGGCGACGCGGCTGATCTTCCCGCTGATCATGGTGCTGTCTGCGTACTTCTTCTTCACCGGGCACAACACCCCGGGCGGTGGTTTCGCCGGCGGGCTCACCGCGGGCCTGGCGCTGGTCCTGCGCTACCTGGCCGGCGGCCGCTACGAACTCGGCGAGGCCCTGCCGCTGGACGCCGGGAAGATCCTGGGCGTCGGGCTGGCCCTGGCGGCCGGCACCGCCGTCGGCTCGCTGCTGTTGGGTGCCCCGCCGCTGTCCTCGGCGCTCATCGAATTCGACGTCCCGATCCTGGGGCACATCAAATTCGTCACCGCGCTGTTCTTCGACCTCGGTGTGTACCTGATCGTGGTGGGGCTGGTCCTCGACGTGCTGCGCAGCCTCGGCGCGCGCCTCGACGAAGAGGTCTCCAGCTGGTCCCACGTGCCGAGGATGGGGAGCCGATGACGCCCTACATCCTGCAACTGGTCCTGATCGGCGCCCTGGTCAGCTGCGGCGTGTACATGCTGCTGGAACGCAACCTGACCCGGATGTTGCTGGGGCTGCTGCTCGTGAGCAACGGCATCAACCTGCTGATCCTGTATTCCGGGGGTCGTTCGGGCAATCCCCCGGTATACGGGCGCAGCAGCGCCAACGAAACCACCACCGCCGACCCGCTGGCCCAGGCGATGATCCTGACCGCCATCGTGATCACCATGGGTGTGGCCGCCTTCGTGCTGGCCCTGACCTACCGCTCCTACCGGTTGACCACCGCCGAAGAAGTCGCCGACGACATCGAGGACACCAGCATTTCGAAGGCCGCGGAGACCGCCGACATCTCCGACATCGACGACATCGACGACATCGACGAGGCCGCCATCACGCATCCCGACACCGACGAACCCGACGAACTCGACGCCCTGCCGGGCCGAGAGGGGTCGCGATGACGCTCGAACACCTCGGTCCGGCGCTGGTCCCGCTGCCGGTCCTGATCTCGTTGCTGTCGGCGGCGTTGTCGCTCATCGCCGGCCGCCGGCCGCGGCTGCAGCGGTTCCTCACGCTGTTCGCGCTGGCCGTCATTGTCGCGGTGTGCGCGGCGCTGCTGTATCTGTCCGACCGGTACGGCACCATCGCGGTGCACGTCGGCGGCTGGGGCGAGTCCGAACCCGGGATGGGCCCGTTGGGCATCACGCTGGTGGTGGACCGCCTGTCCGCGCTGATGCTGGTGGTCTCGACGATCGTGCTGCTGACGGTGGTCTACTACGCCATCGGGCAGGGTATCCGCGACGGCGACGAGCAGCAGCCGGTGTCGATCTTTCTGCCCACCTATCTGGTGCTGTCGGCCGGTGTTTGCTACGCGTTCCTCGCCGGCGACCTGTTCAACCTGTTCGTCGGCTTCGAGGTGCTGCTGACCGCCAGCTTCGTGCTGTTGACCATCGGCGCCAGCAAGGACCGCGTGCGGGCCGGCATCACCTACGTGATGGTCTCGATGGTCTCGTCGCTGATCTTCCTGTTCGGCCTGGCCCTGGTGTATGCCGCCACCGGCACGTTGAACATGGCCGAACTGGCGCTGCGCCTCGACGACGTCAGCAGCGGCACCCGCAGCGCGCTGTTCGCGGTGCTGCTCGTCGCGTTCGGCATCAAGGCCGCAGTGTTCCCGTTGTCGGCCTGGCTGCCCGACTCCTACCCGACCGCGCCGGCCCCGGTGACCGCGGTGTTCGCCGGCCTGCTGACGAAGGTGGGCGTCTACGCCATCATCCGCGCGCACTCGCTGCTGTTCCCGGGCGGCGAACTGGACGGCATCCTGCTGGTCGCGGCGCTGCTGACGATGGTGGTCGGCATCCTCGGTGCCATCGCGCAGAACGACATCAAACGTCTGCTGTCATTCACCCTGGTCAGCCACATCGGCTACATGGTCTTCGGCGTCGCGCTGTCCACCCAGCTCGGCATGTCCGGCGCCATCTACTACGTGGCGCACCACATCATCGTGCAGACCACCCTGTTCCTCGTGGTGGGTCTGATCGAGCGGCAGGCCGGGGCCTCGACGCTGCGCCGGATCGGCGGGCTGGCGGCGGCCAGCCCGGTGCTGGCGTTCGTCTTCGTGGTCCCGGCCCTGAATCTCGGCGGCATCCCGCCGTTCTCCGGTTTCATCGGGAAGGTGGCGCTTCTCGAGGCCGGTGCGCAGGTCGGCTCGGTGCTGGCCTGGGTGCTCGTCGGCGGCTCGGTGGTCACCAGCCTGTTGACGCTTTACGTGGTGGCCCGGGTCTGGACCAAGGCGTTCTGGCGCGAACGGGTCGACGCGCCCGAAGGCGAGCTGTCGGCGGCCTCCCCCTCGGCGTTGTTGGAGGACTCGGACGACGACGTGGTCTTCGCCGATCGCGACGACGTCGGCCGGATGCCGCTCGGCATGCTGCTGCCGACGGGGGCGCTGATCGTCGTCGGGGTGGCCCTGACCGTGTTCGCCGGGCCGATCATCGCCTACAGCGACCGCGCCGCAGACCAGGTCCTGGACCGCAACCAGTACATCTCGTCGGTGGTCGGTGAGCGCCCATGAAACTCTTCGGGAAGCGGTTCACCGGACGCTGGCTGGTCCTGCGGATCTGGATGCTGATCTGGCTGACCTTGGTGTGGGTGCTGTTATGGGGCGGCTTCACGCCCGCCAACGTGATCAGCGGCCTGACCATCGCCCTGGTCATCACCGTGCTGCTGCCGCTGCCACCGGTCCCGGTCGAGGGCCGCGTCCATCCCATCTCGCTGGCCTACCTGATCCTGCGCGTCGCCTGGTCGCTGGTGCAGTCCAGTTTCCAGATCGCGTGGCTGGCAATCCGGCCGAGCGGTCCGCCGATCACCGCGGTGCTGCGCGCGCACATGAACCTCAAGTCGGATCTGGTGCTCGCGCTGTCGGTCAACATCATGAACGTGATCCCGGGGTCGATCGTGCTCGAGATCGACCAGGAACGCCGGATGCTCTACGTCCACGTCATCGACGCCAGCACCGAGAAGGCGGTGAGCAAGTTCTACCGGCAGGCGGCCTGGGTGGAGCGGCTCCTGATCCGGGCGTTCGAGCGCGACGAGGAGTGGCGGCCCGCCGCCAACGGTGGCAGCGCCCTGGATAGCGCCCAGGTGGATGCGGAGGTGGAGCGCCCATGAGCGTCGTGTGGATCTTGGCCGGCATCATGTTGTCCGCGGCCGCGGGCGTCACGATGTTCCGGCTGCTGTCCGGGCCCAGCACGCTGGACCGGCTGGTTTCGCTGGACACCATGATCGCGGTGACCATGTGCGGGATCGGCACCTGGGCCGCGTACAGCCTGGACACCACGGTCACCTACAGCATGGCGGCGCTGGCGCTGATCAGCTTCGTCGGTTCGGTCAGCATCGCCCGGTTCCGGGTGCCGGACACCGACGAGCCGGAGGTCACCCGATGAACCTGACCGACGTCATCGCCGGGACCCTGATCCTCACTGGCTCCGCGCTGGCCCTCACAGCAGCCATCGGCGTGGTGCGCTTCCCCGACACGCTCTCGCGGATGCACGCCGCCACCAAGCCCCAGGTGCTCGGGTTGTTACTGGTGCTGTGCGGGGCCGCGACGCGTCTGCAGGGCAATGCGGACATCGGCATGCTGATCCTGACTGGTCTGTTCACCGTGATCACCGCGCCGGTGATCGCGCAGCGGGTCGGCCAATTGGCCTATCGCGAACAGAATCTGGAGGATCGCCTCACCGTCGACGAGATGCGCAACGAGACCGAGCGGGATTCCGCGCCGGACCGGTAGCGCGGCGCGCTCAGCGCGCCAGCCGGTCGAGGTAGTCGCCCAACTCGTGTTGCGCCTCGGGTGAGAGCCCCAACATCAGGGTGGTCAGGCGTCGCACATCCGGGTCCTGGGCCAGTTCGAGCCAATGGAGGTCGGAGTCGAGCCGGACCAGGTACTGCAGGTCTTCCTCGTCGTAAGTGTCCGCGAAGTACACCGGACGCACCCCGAAAAAGTCGGCCAGCGCGTCGACCGTCGCCTCCGACGGCCGTTTGCGGTTGCCGTGTCGCAACTGGGACAGGTAGGGCGCGGAGATGTACACCCCGCGATCGGCGAGCGCCCGCAGCACGTCGGTGTTGGTGTAGGCGGTGCCGTCCGGCGCCCGGATCGCTGAGAAGAGCCGATTCAGCCGATCGGCGACGGCGCCGCCCCGCCGGCGTCGCGGCGGCGAGCCGGGGAAGTGCGGCCGCGGCTGGTGCGGGCCGGTCCCCCCCTCCCGGACGTGTGGGGTGACGTCGCGGGAGATGCACAGGATCTCCCGAATGCGCCCGTCGTCGCCCTCGAGCGGGATCAGGGTGTTGTCCCAGTACTGTGGCGTGCCGTCGGGTTTGAAGGTCACTCCGGCGAATCCGGACCGGTGTCCCTCGACCGCCCGCTGCAGCGACCGCAACCCCTGGCTGCGGATGTGGCTGGGCAGCAAGTCCAGCCAGGGCATGCCGAACTCCTCCTCGTCGTCGTCGAGTCCGAGCACCTCCCGTCCGCGGTTGTTCACGTGCAACAGCACCCCGTCGGTGCGCAGCACCTTCAGACAGTCGGTGCCGGTCTGCCAACCCCGCTCGGGCCAATGCCGGCCCGCGGGGACGCGTTCGTCGGCTCCGACGCCGTCGTCGCCCGGGTCCTCGGTGTTCAGCACCCACAGCGCGCAGCGGCCCCGGCCATCGATCTTGGCGATGGCGCCGCGCCGCTGCAGGATCGACAGGCTGCGGTAGAGCGTCTCGGTCAACACGTAGACGTCGAAGTCGACCGCGAGGCGGCGCCGCAGCTCGCTGGTGCTCATGGGCCGGTCGCACTCGGCGAGCGCGGTGACGATCAGTCCGCGGATCGGCTCACCCGATGCTCTAGTGGCCATCGCTCGGTCGTTCTCCTTACCCTCAGTGCGGCGCACCCGCAACTGCCCTGTAGCAAATACTGACGACGCGAAGAGTCCGATTGCCGAGGGCGCCCGTTAATCCTTCGCCATAATTTGCTCAGGATCTTCACAGACTCCTTCAAGTCGCGGCCTACGACGGTCGCAAGATGGATCGAATGGCCCGACCAGCAAACTTGACTTTGTGTCATGGAGCGTAACAGATTAGCTCCAACGCCTTGCCTCGCCCTTCGTCGCTAACTCTTGCGAGTTTGCGCACCGATCCTCACCCCGACCGGAGCCGCGGAACCGAATTATTCGCTCCAGTAAGTTCGACACCTGTGGAGCCGATGAACAATGGTCAGATCTATGAGCCATCAGTTAATGGCGGATGATTCTTGTACCCTGTGCTCATCCAGTCCGGGACAGAAGGGCGAACGCTGTTGTGGCCGACGACCTGACCATCGACGAGTTCGCCCGCATCACGAACACGTCGGCCCGCAACGTGCGCGCCTACCACGAGCGTCGCCTGTTGCCGCCGCCGCGGATGGTGGGTCGGACCGGCTACTACCAGGAAATGCACATCGAGCGGATGGCCGCCATCCAGGCCCTGCAGGCCGAGGGATTCTCGTTGGCGGCCGTGCGAGCCCTGCTGGACGCCTGGGAGTCCGGCACCACCATTGATGAATTGGTGGGAGCGAAGCACACCCGGGCCGCCACCCGCAGCGGCGCCATCGACCTCTCCGCGGTGTACCCGATGACCAAGTTCCGCTTCCCGGGACTGCATCCCGACCACATCGTGCGCAACCGGCTGCTGGGCACCCTGGCCGGAGACGGCGTCCCGCACACCCAACTGATCGCCCCCGGCGGCAGCGGAAAGTCCACCCTGGCCGCCGAGTACGTCCGGACCCTCCCCGGCGATTGCGCCTGGGTGTCGCTGGACTCCGACGACGACGACGCCGGCCGGTTCTGGACCACCGTGTTGATCGGGATACGCACCGTCCGAACCGACTTCGGCCCGGACCTGCTCAGCCGGCTGGTGGGCGGCGCCAACGTCGATGCGGTGCTGATCGACATCGCCGACGAGCTGTCCACCTCGGCCCACAGCCTGACGGTGGTGCTCGACGACCTGCATGTCATCGGCAGCGACGAAGTGATGCGGCAGCTGCACTGGTTCATCACGCGGGTGCACCCCAGCCATTGCCGCTTGTTGATCTGCTCCCGCACCCGGCCCTCGATCGCCGCCGCTCGGCTGGTCATCGGCGGGCACCTGGCCGTGCTGGACACCGAGGACCTGGCGTTCGACCCGGACGAAACCCGCGAACTCCTGGTCAACCGGCTGAAGGTGGACCTCACCGCGGCCCAGGTGGCCGAGATCGTCGAGCGCACCGACGGCTGGCCGGCCGGCATCTATCTGGCGGGGATGGCATTACGCAACGGGGCGTCGCCGGAGTCGGTGCTCCAGGCCCTGATCCAGCCGGATCGCCGCACCCACGAATACTTTTCCGAAGAAGTCCTGACCCTGCTGGAGCCGGCCCATCTGAGGTTCCTGGAGGAAATCTCGATCCTCGAGCGGTTCAACGCCGAACTGTGCGACCACGTTCGGCGCGCCTGGGACTCGCAGCAGTTCCTCGACGAACTCGAGGACAACCTGTTCATCATCCCGCTGGATGACACCGGCTACTGGAAACGGCTGCACCACACCTTCGCCTCGGTGGTCCGGGCCCGCGCCACCCTCACCGAGCACCGCATGCACCGGCACCAGCGGGCCGCCCACTGGTACCGCCAACACGATCAGCTACCCGAAGCCGTGCACCACCTGATCGAGGCCGGTGAGTTCGACGCCGCGGCCCGCCTGATCGGCGACATCTACCCGGCGTTTCTCAATGTCAGCAACCAGGGCGCGATGGTCGAACGCTGGCTCGACAAGCTGCCGCCGGAACTGATCGCCAACTCGACCACGCTGAGCCTGGCCACGGCCCTGATCGCCGGGCTGCGCGGCGACACCGCCGACATGTCGGCATGGCTGGCCAACGCCGAGAAGCTCTCGGCGCATCCGACGAGTTCGGCCAAGTCGTCGGCCACCACGCTGTCGCTGGTCTACTTCGTGCGCGGATTGTTGCATTTCGGCGCCGTCGAACAGGCCCGGGAGTGGGCGCGCACCGGGTACCAGCTCTGCCCGCCCGAGCACGTCTGGATGCCGATGCAGGCGGCGTCGCTGGCCCTGCTGTGCACCTGGGTGGACGGCCCCACCGAGGAGGTCCTGACCCTGTGCGAGCAGGTCCTGAGCTGTCCGGCCGGGGCTCAGCAGCCCATCGCGACAACCGGAGCCTGGGCGCTCAAGGCCGTGGTCCTGGCGTCCCAGGGTGACCCTCCGGGGGCGCTGGCCGCAGTCCGCCGCGCCGGCCAGATCCGGGCCACCGCTGGACTCAACCGGGTGCCCCAGTCCGCCAACACCTGGACCTCGTCGGCCCGCGCGCATCGTCTGCTCGGCATGTACGACGCCGCGGCGGCCGATGCCGAGAACGGTTACGCCGCCATCTCCAACGGTGCACCGGGGCGCGACGGCACCGGCGCCGTCGTCCCGCTGCTGATCGAGCTCGTCCACGCGCGACGCCACCAGGGTCGCGGAGCCGAGGCCCGCCGATTCGCCGAAGAGGCGCGGGCCCGGCTGCGGGACGTCGACGGGACCGGGCTGCTGCCGCAGATGCTGGCCGAGGCCACCGCCGGTCTGTGAGCTCAGTCCGGACTCGAGGCCTGGAACCGCGCCATGGCGTCGACGGTCTCCACCGCTTCCCGCAGGGCCGCGAGCCGCTGCGCCGGTCCGGGCGCGGCCAGCACCGCGTAGCGGTCCGCCGGTCCGATCGGGACGCAGCCCGCCAGGGCGTACAGTCGATCGCCCGGCGTCTCCGGCAGGACACCGAACACCTCCGCGCGGCTCGTCAGCCGGATGTCACGGGCGGCGGCCAGGAACTCCAGCAACTCCCAGACGGCGTCCTCCAGCGCCGCGAGCTCGGCGGCGCTCACCTCGGCGGGTTCGTCGGGCCAGTCCTCGATGGACGCCCGCGGGTAAGGGTCGTCGGGTAACCACGCGGTCACCCGAAAGCGTTCCTGGACAATGCATTTCAACTGGTACCGACCCCCGCCGTGATCGGCGACCGACACGATGCGCGCCAGCGCGCCGACGTCGTGGCGCTCGTCGCCGCCGCCGACCTCACGGCCCCGGGCGATCAGTACCACCCCGAAGGCCGGGGCGTCGGTGTCCAGACACGCGCGCACCAGCGCCGAGTAGCGCGGTTCGAAGACGCGCAGCGGCAGGGACTCCCCGGGAAGTAGCGCCGACTGCAGGGGGAACATCGGTGTGGTCCGCGCAGCCGTCATGAGCGCAAGCCTATTCGTCCAACTCGGCCACCAGCGCGTCCACCACGGCGCGCAGATCGCCGTCGTGTTCCTCGGCCACCCGGCGCTGGCGTTGATACGAGGCACCCACCCGCGGAATGTCGGCCACGCCGGCGAGTTCGTCGACGCAGTCCAGCGACCGCGCGACCGGCTGCAGCCGGGTCAGCACATCGTCGAGGTCGTCGGTCACCAAACGCTCGTTGCTGGCCGCGTCCAGGATGATCTCGGCGTCCAGCCCGTAACGGGCGGCTCGCCACTTGTTCTCCTGCACATGCCAGGGCGGCATGGTGGGCAGGTCTTCGCCGCTGTCGAGGCGACGGTCGAGGTCCACGATCAGGCAGTGTGTCAGCGCCACCAGTGCGGCCAGCTCGCGGACATTGGACACCCCGTCGAAGATCCGCACCTCGATCGTGCCCAGGTGCGGCGACGGCCGGATGTCCCAGCGCACCTCGTTGATGTGGTCGATGATGCCGGTCTTCTTCTGGTCGGCGACGAAACCTTCGAATTCACCCCAGGTTTGGAACTGGAACGGCAGCCCCGCGGTGGGCAGCTGCTGGAACATCATCGACCGGTTGCTGGCATAGCCGGTGTCCTCGCCGGCCCACCACGGCGAGGACGCCGAGAGCGCCAGCAGGTGCGGATACTGGTTGAGCAGCGCGGAGATGATCGGCATCACCTTGTGCGACGACGACACCCCGACGTGCACGTGCACACCCCAGATCAGCATCTGCCGACCCCACCACTGGGTGCGCTTGATCAGCTCCGCGTAGCGCGGGGCGTCGGTCAGCTGCTGGGAATCCCACGTCGCGAACGGGTGGGTGCCCGCGCAGAACAACTCCATGTTGCGGGATCGGACCGCCTGCTGGACCGAGCGCAGGGTGCCGCGCAGGTCCTCGACCGCTTCGCCGGTGTTGCGGCAGATACCGGTGACCACCTCGATGGTGTTGCGCAGCAATTCCTTGTGC
Organism: Mycolicibacterium sp. MU0050; assembly: GCF_963378085.1. Lineage (GTDB taxonomy): Bacteria > Actinomycetota > Actinomycetes > Mycobacteriales > Mycobacteriaceae > Mycobacterium > Mycobacterium wendilense. The sequence continues at coordinate 4,080,345 of NZ_OY726395.1, forward strand.
ACATGCGGGTTCTCGCCGAACTCGGCGATGACGTCGGCAGCCTCGTTGCTCAGGTCGCGGGTGTCGGCGTCGACGAGCGCGAACTCCCATTCGACACCCACCGTCGGCCGATAGGAGCCGGCGAACTCGATGTGGTCGCGGTGGTCGACCTTGTCCCGCCGCACCAGGACCCCTACCGTCGCCCGGTGACGTCGTGCCCGCTACGACTCGGAGATGACACCGCAGGCCACTCGCTTACCGGCGTCACCGGTGGCCATGGTGGTCTCGTCCGGACCCGGCGTTCCGTTGACCTGGTTGTACCGCTCCGGCGGGATGTTGGCGAAGTTGTCGGCCTTCTCATGGATGATGATCGCCGTCTGATCGCCGGCCAGCACGTCGTCCTGCGTGAACGCGTCGGTGGTGGTCACCAACAACGCGGATCCGTCCTGACGCACCTGCAGCGAGGTCAGGTCACCGCTGGCGGGGTGCCCGCTGTGGCCCGGAGCCTGGAAATGCCCACCGGCCGAAAGGAAGTCACCGGGGGCGCCGCCGTCCGGGGCCACCGAGTTGGGCTCGCACTTGCCCACCGAATGCAGATGCAGGCCGTGGAAGCCCGGCGTCAGCTTCCCGGTCCCGGTGGTCTCGACGGTGACCTTGGCGAAGCCGCTGCTGAACTCGAACGTGGCGGTGGCGACCTGCGCGCCCGACGCATCGTTGATCGGCACGCTCAGCTTGTCGGCACTGCCGGACGCCTGCCCTTCACCGGAGCCCTCATCGACGCCCGACGGCGCGGGCGAGCCCGTCCAGATCGACGGTGTGGTGCCCGGCGCGTCCGAGGGAACCTCACCCGGAGGCGAGCATGCGGCGAGCAGGGCAACGGGGGCGGCAAACAGAACTGCTGCGACGGGCTTGACCATGTGCCAAAGCCTAACCTGTGACCACCACGACGACGCCCGGAGGCTGCTCCACAAGTTCGGGGAGTCGCGGTTCGACCGGCGCCTCCAGCAGTCGGCCCAGTTCCTCGGCGGCGGCCTGCTCGCCCTCGGCATCGCCGAAGTAGACGGTGGTGACCTCGACGCTGGGCAGGGTCAGGTTGCCCGTCTCGGTGACCGTCCACCCCTCGTCACGCAACCGGGTCGCGGTGCGGTCGGCCGCGCCGGCAACCTCGGAGATGTTGTAGACGCGCACGTCTGCTCGCGGCGCGGCCTCTTCTTCCTCCTCCGGCGCGGCGGCCTCTTCGGAGGTGGGCGTCGCCGAGGTGGTGACGGTGGCCGCGGGGCTCTCGTCGTCGTCTCCGCCGGAACCCAGCGCTTGGAAGGCCACCAGGAGGAATATGACTCCCAGGAACAGCAGCACCATCACCATGGCGCGCAGCGGTAGGCCTGAGGAGTCCGGGACGCGCTCGTTCATCCGGCCCAGCCTAGTCGGTACGACGTAGCGGCTCGCGGAGCCTGCGGAGCGAACCGCGGAAAATTGCTGATCGGGGAAATCAGGTGACCTCGAAGCCCAGCCGGCGGGCGGCGCGCGCCTTCTGCCTGCTGGCCCGGAGCCGCCGCAGCCGTTTCACCAGCATCGGGTCGGCCGCCAACGCCTCGGGGCGATCCACGAGTGCGTTGAGCACCTGGTAGTACCGGGTGGCCGACATCGAGAACAGCTCCTTGATGGCGTCCTCCTTCGAGCCGGCGTACTTCCACCACTGCCGCTCGAAAGCCAGGATGTCGTGCTCACGACGGGTCAGCCCATCGGTGAGCTCAGCGTCATCGCCCGACCGCTCAGCCCTTGCCATGGCGCCGTCCATAATCGATTTTTGGCCCTTTCGCCAATCAAAAACCACCGCTTCGTCTGCGGGAACATTCAACCACGCCGACTTGAGATGACACGGGAACAAGCCCCGCGCGTCGGCTGACTTAAGCTTTTCGTCCATGGCAGTCAGACCAATTGTGATCGTGGGAGATCCGGTTCTTCACACGGCGACCCAACCCGTCCCGGTCGGCGCGGACGGTTCGCTGCCCGCAGATCTGGCCGAGCTGATTGCGGACATGTACGACACCATGGACGCCGCCAACGGGGTTGGGTTGGCCGCCAACCAGATCGGCGTGTCGAAACGGGTCTTCGTCTACGACTGCGCCGACGAGCGGGGCAAGACCGCCCGGCGGCGCGGCGTGGTGGTCAACCCGGTGCTCGAGACCTCCGAGGTCCCCGAGACCATGCCCGACCCCGAGAACGACGACGAGGGCTGCCTGTCGGTTCCCGGCGAATCGTTCCCCACCGGTCGGGCGGACTGGGCGCGGGTCACCGGCCTGGACGCGGACGGCAATCCGATCACGCTCGAGGGCGAGGGGTTGTTCGCGCGGATGCTGCAGCACGAGACCGGCCACCTCGACGGCTTCCTGTACCTCGACCGGCTCGTGGGCCGGCACGCCCGCGCCGCGAAGAAGACGGTCAAGCGCAACGGTTGGGGTGTCCCCGGCCAGTCCTGGATGCCGGGCGAGGTACCCGACCCGTTCGGTCACTGACATGCCGGTGGAGTTGCCCGCGGTCGGGAGCCGGGTCAGTCTGCGATACCGCTTGCCCGCGGGTTCGGACAAGCCGCTGACCGACGTGGTGGGCTACCTCGACCGTGGGGCGCCGGACCTGCTGGTACGCACCAAGTCCGGCGAACTCGTCGAAGTGGCGCTCGCCGACGTGGTGAGTGTGCGTGAGCTTTCCCACACTCCGGTGCGCACCTCAGAGATCCGCGCCGTCGAGCACGCCGCGGCGATGGCGTGGCCCGGTGTCGAGCACCACTGGCTGCACGGCTGGTTCCTGCGCAACGGGCACGGGTTCACCAGCCGCGCCAACTCCGCGGTCCCCCTCGATGTCTCGGCGCACCTGGGCGCCCTGGCCGACGTCGCCGCCTGGTACCGGGAACGCGGCCTACCGGCCCGGCTGGCGCTGCCGGAACGGCTGCTTCCGGTCCGTACGGCCGGCACTGACAACTCCCGGGTGATGGTGCGCGACATCGCGATCGATCCCCGGGTGGTGCCGGTCAGGTTCGCCGATGTCCCCGATGGCACCTGGCTCCAGGGCTATCAGCGCGATGTCCCCGCCGACGTGTTGACCGCGGTGGTCGACGGCGAGGTGACCTTTGCCACCTCGGAGACGGGCGCGGTGGCGCGCGGCGCGGTGACCCCCGCCCCCGACGGCACCGGGTGGCTCGGGATCTCAGCACTGCGGGTGCCGGCCGAGCAGCGCCGGCGCGGGCAGGCGCGCGACCTCTGTTCGGCCCTGCTGGCCTGGGGCACCGGGCGCGGGGCCACCCGGGCCTACGTGCGGGTCCCCGCCGAGAACACCGCGGCGGTGGCGTTGTTCACCGGGCTGGGTTTCCGGCTGCACCACGGCCACCGATATGTGGACGCCGAGTCGTTGCTGGGCTTTACGATTTAGCGCATGAGCCAACCGGCAGGTCCGCCAAAGCGGCTGTGGCAACGGATGACGTTGGCGCGTTGGCGCAAGACCGGCCTGGTGGCGGTGCTGGCGGTGACCGCGGCGTTCGGGGGCCTAGAGGAGGCCGACCACGTCACTCCCGTCGCGCTCGGCGCCACCTACGACACCGGGGCCCTGGTGATCACGCCGCGTTCGGTCGAGGTGACGACGACGCTGCCGTGGATCATGACGACGCTGGCCCCGGAGTGCCGATTCGTGGTGCTCGACGCCACTGTCACCAACACCGCCGACGAGGCGGCACCCATGCCGACGTCAGTCCTGTTGACCGGTACCGCCAGCGACTGCACCACGACCCGGGATCCCGGCGTGACCGATGCCGTGGTGTTGGCCGACGTGCCCAACAACTTCGCCGGCGCGCTACGGGTGCGCCACAACCAGTCCGTCCCCATCGCCGAACCCGGGTTCACCGAGGAGATGCAACTGGCCTGGGTGGTGCCCGACGCCGAACTGCGACAGGTTTCCGACCTCACCTTCCGACTCCGGGACCTGTCGCACGCCTACTCGACCTTCCGCATCTCGCGCCAATGGCTGACCGATGAGGACCACTACGGACAGGTGAGCGTGCCGAATCCGGTGGCGGCGTGAGGAGTCCGGCGCCGCTGCGCGCCGTGGCGCCGGTGGCGCGGGTGCTGCTGGCGGTCGCGCTGCTGGGCGCGGCGATGCTGCTGTGGAAGAACATGCCCAACAAGTTGGACACGTGGGCGCCCATCGCGGTGGACGCCCGCGTTGGGGAACGGGCGGTCGGTCGCGACCTGGCGGTGACGGTCCACAGCGTGGACCTGGCGCGCGCGTTGACGTTTCAGCAGTCCGGCGCGCCGACCCGCCTACCGGCGACCGGGGCGTGGCTGGTGTTCACGCTGACCTACGAGCCCCTGCACGACCACGACGGCCGGCCGGTCGTGCGATTGGTCGCCGACGGCCGCACCTACCAGTCGACCGTCGGTAGTTTGCGTGGCCCACCGGTGCCGATCGGGGTGCCGAAGAATGGTGTCGTCGCCTTCGAGCTGCCGGATGTTCCCGCCGCAGCGGAGTTCAAGGTCGCCAATCAGACGCAGGAGAAGTGGGGTAATCCGCTCAACGCCCCACTGGATTCGCAGATCTCGCTGCCGATCGACGTGGCCGCGCTGCCGGTGCGCGACGCGGTGAACCTCGACGAGCTGGGGGCTCGATGAAAGCCTGGTTGGTCCGGCACCGCTGGGCCTTTCCCGTCATCGCCGTGACGCTCGCGCTCATCGGCGCGACGGTGGTGTATCCGGCGTGGTGGCGCAACATCGGCTATCTGGAAGCCGCGCACGCCGTGTCCGTCGGTGAGCCGATCGAGATCGACGGCGTGCAATGGCGACTCGACCCGATCGCACCACCGGCTGCCGTCGACGAAGAGACCACGCCGAACACCCGACCCGTGCTGTTCGTGCTGCGACACGAACTCGCGGGCGCCACCTCCTCGGTGGCGGACACCTACTCCAAATGCGCGATGTCATTCCTCGACGGCCAGGGCCGCCGTTGGCTGTCCAAGCCGCTGCCGTTCAATGCTTTCTCGTGGCTGCAATCCGAAGGGCTGACCGCGGATTGTCGGAAACCGCTGCCGTTGGTGGCCTACGCGCAGGTGCCCAAGGATGTCCACATCACCACCGTCGAGCTCCTGTTGAGCCGGCTGGCCGACCCGAACCTGCGGGTGATGCCCGATGCGTCAGAGCTGACGACCGTGATCCGATTCGACACCGGCTGAGCTCATTTCGGCCTGCTGCGCCCGCACCTGCTCCACGCAGTACCAGTAGGTGGCGGCCACCAGACAGATCCGCAGCGGTTCGATGAGCGCACCGATGCCGATCCGGATCGCGTCGTCGAAGCTTTCCCACCACGGCCACGGGTGCGGGCCCAAAAGCAGGCTGACCCAGCGAAACAGGTAGCCGTCGTTGACCTTGATGTCGAAGTACGCACCGCCGGGGGCAAGCACCAACAGCCCGATGTAGGCGAAGACGAAGAACGCGATCGGTAGCAATCCGCCGTGCAGGATCAGCCGGCCCGCATCGATGATCGAGCCGAACCGGCCGAACTGGCCGCGAATGAACTCGAGCAGCCGGGACTGCACCTCACCGGGAACCCGTTGCCAGCGCGGCTGCAGGACGTTGCGGCTGCGTTCCAACGCGTGGGCGGCGACCACGTCGGCGCGGTGACCGAGCATCACGCGGCGGGCCCCGCTCCAGGTCGGGGTGAACGGCGTGCCGTAGATCGAAGCGGTGATCGCCAGCCAGGCCAGCGACAGCCCGAGCACCGGGATCAGCAGCGCGACGAGCGCGCCGAGCCACGACCACCAGTCCTCGAGAAGGACGAAGTGGGAGAACAACTCGGCCCTGGTGTCGTCGATCCACACCATTACCCGACGCTCCGCGATCCACTTCGGCGAGCCGAACAACGCGGCGGCCCCGGCCTGCAGGGTCAGGAAGATCCAGAGCACCTCGAAGTACACCGCCAGCGCCATCGTCCAGCGCGGCAGCTTGGCGCGGAACCGGGTGATCAACTGGCGCAGGACGAACGCAACGGCGATGACCGCCCATACCTCGGCGCCGATGCCGCCGTAGGCGACTTCCTGGACGGCGGCGGCGCCCCCCTGGTACACGGTGGTGAAGTCGACCGTGGTGACGTAGATGTAGTAGTCCTCGTAGATCAGCTTCCACGTGGTGTAGATGACCAGGAACGGCAGGATCGCCGTCATCAGGATGTCGGTTGTGCCCCTTGCGTTCTGACGGTCATCGCCCACGTGCTGCAGGGCCGGCGTGACGGCGCGGATGGCCAGGAACATGCCGAGGAAGGTCAGCAACCGCACGATGGGGGCCAGAACCACCACCAGGCTGCCCCAGATCCGGCCGTGCGCCAGGCCCACTTCGATGGCCCCCTGCAGCACCCAGTACCGGACCAACCAGCCCACCAGATACAGCGCCACCAGCGTCGGCCAGGTTTGCCACCACAGCCGGATCGTGTTCGTGGCGATCGTGAGCATCGGCACAGCCCCCTTCCGGCGGGAACTCTAGCGCGAAGTCCGACCCCCTACGATCTGAACCATGCGCCTGGCCACCTGGAACGTCAACTCCATCCGCACCCGCGTCGACCGCGTGGTCGACTGGCTGGAACGCGCTGACGTCGACGTGCTGGCCATGCAGGAGACCAAGTGCACGGACGCGCAGTTCCCCACCATGCCGTTCGCCGCGCTGGGTTACGAAGTCGCCCACGTGGGTCTCAATCAATGGAACGGCGTGGCGATCGCCTCGCGGGTTGGTCTGGAGAACGTCGAGGTGGGCTTCGAGGGGCAACCGACCTGGTCCGGCAAACCCGATGTCGAGGCGACGGCGGAGGCGCGTGCACTCGGCGCGACGTGCGGCGGGGTGCGGGTGTGGAGCCTCTATGTGCCCAACGGGCGCACGCTGGAGGACCCGCACTACGCCTACAAGCTGGAATGGCTTGCCGCCCTCCGTGATACCGCGGCCGGCTGGCTGGCCGACGACCCGTCCCTGCCGGTCGCGCTGGTCGGTGACTGGAACATCGCGCCGCAGGACGACGACGTCTGGGACATCTCGGTGTTCGACGGACGCACGCACGTCTCCGCACCGGAACGCGCCGCGTTCGCCGCGATCGAAGCGGCCCAATTCACCGACGTGGTAAGGCCGTTCACCCCAGGACCGGGCGTCTACACGTATTGGGATTACACCCAGCTGGCCTTCCAGAAACGCCGCGGCATGCGCATCGACTTCATCCTGGGCTCACCGGCATTCGCCGAGCGCGTCGTCCACGCCGAGATCGTCAAGGACGAGCGCCGCCCCGGCAAGAAGGGCAGCATCGCGCCCAGCGATCATGCGCCGGTGCTGGTGGAGATCTCCAGCTAGCCAGCGGGAGCCAGCACGGCCCAGTGCGAAGTGCTGAAAGATCGACAGCAGCGAGGGCATTGTGCACTTGAGATCCGTCGTGTCCGGTGACGAGACTGACTCCGACGGAAAGGGGTGCACATGCATCACACTTCGGAATCTGGGCAGGCGGACTTGTTGATCCGGGTGCCGTCGCAGATCAGCACGCAGTGGCTCTCGACGGCGCTGGGGCGTCCGGGCCTTGAGGTGCGCGATGTGCAGCGCATCGGTACCGGGCAGATGAGCCTGACCTTCCGGGTGTCCTTCACCGACGGCGGCGGGAACGGTGGTCGTCAAGCTGGCTTCCGAGGACGACACCAGCCGCGGCACCGGGGTGGGTATGGGCGCCTACTTCCGGGAGGTGGCGTTCTACCAACGTCTCAGCGGTCGGATCGGGGGTCCGATTCCGCGCTGTCACCTCGCGGTGTACGACGAAGACCAGGGGTGGTTCACCCTGCTCCTCGACGACGTGCCCGGCGCGTCGCAAGGCGATCAGATCGCCGGTTGCGACGTGGCCACGGCGAAGACGGTCATGCGCACCCTGGCTCGGGTGCACGCCCCGGTCTTCAATGACATCGGGGTGGGTGCCCTGGATTTCCTGAACCTGCCCAACCCGATCAACAGTGAGCTGATCGGGACACTGCTGCCGGAGTTCGCCGACCGCTACGGTGACCAACTCGCCGACGAACACCTCGAGGTCTGCCGCCGCTACGCGCCCGCCGCCGACGCCCACGCCGCCGATCGGCGAGCCCCGCTGGGCTTGGTGCACGGCGACTTCCGACTGGACAACCTGTTGTTCGACGGCGACAACTGCGCGGTCGTGGACTGGCAGGTCGTGCAGTGGGGACCGGCCATGATCGATGCCGCCTACTTCCTGGGCGGCAGCCTGCAGGTCGAGGACCGCCGGGCCCACGAGAAAGAGTTGGTGCGCATCTACCACGACGCCCTGCTGGCCGAAGGGGTGTCCAACTTCAGCTGGGAGCAATGCTGGGAGGAGTACCGCCGCCAGGTCTTCTGGCTCCTCGCCATGGTGATCGTGCCGGCGATGGTGGTCGAGCGCACCGACCGCGGCGACGAGATGTTCCTGACTCAGTTCCGGCGGGTGTGCGAACAGATCCTCGATCTCGGCTCGCTGGAGCTACTGCCCGAACCGGGTGCCGTCCTGCCCGCGCTGCAACCGCATGCACAGGACGAGGGCGCGCACGACCCGGGCCGGGAACCGTTCTGGAACGAAAGCTGGTACTTCGACGCGATCACCCAAGACGGCGACACGGGTGTGTACGTCCGCTTGGGCAGGGTGCCCAACCAGGGCCACTGCGTCTACTCGGTCGCGGTGGTCCAGTCCGGCCGGCCCGCGGTCATGGTGACCGATTACACGGGCCCGCTGCCCGACCTGGCCGAGCACCGCCAGACTGTGACCGCCGACTCCTACATCGCTGTCCACGAGTGCGTGAAACCGTTGCAGGAGTACCGCATCCAGTTCGACGGTGCCACCGCACGGTACGACGATGCGGCCGACGTCCTGCGCGCTCAGGAGGGCACACCGGTTCGGTTGAAACTGGATCTACGGTGGCACACCGACGACGTTCCCTATGCGTGGCGGGCGGGGACCCGCTATGAGATCCCCTGCCGCGTCGAAGGGACCGTCACCGTCGACGATGCGGAATTCACGCTGTCGGCTCCGGGCCAACGGGACCACTCCTGGGGGGGGGCGCGGGACTGGTGGGCCAACGACTGGATGTGGACGGCGTTTCACCTCGAGGACGGCACCCGCGTGCATGCGGTCACCGTTCCCGACGTTCCCGGCTACGCCATCGGCTATATCCAAAGCGGCGGTCAGGTCACCGAACTGAACACCGGCACTTCGTCATTCGACTTGGCCGCCGACGGCCTGGTCACGGCGGGCACCCTCGAGCTCGGGGAAGGCGACCACAAGCTTGTGGTCGAGGTCCGCCCCCAGGCATCGGGGCCGTTGCGCTTGACCGCTCCCGATGGTCGGGTCACTCATTTCGTGCGGGCCGCAGCCAAATTCGGCACCACCGACGGCCGCACCGGGGTCGGCTGGATCGAGTGGAACATCAACCAGGCGACGGGCCCGGAGGATCCTCGATGACCACGCATGCCCGGTCCCGCGTCGGGCTCGACGCCGGCTTCACGATGACCATCGGGGGCCAACAGGTCTCTGCTGAACACAGTGCGCCGGTCTTCAACCCGGCCACCAAGCAGATCATCGCTCGGGTTCCCGTTGCGGCCCAGGAAGATCTGGACCGGGCGGTGGCGGCGGCCCGCGCCGCTTTCCCGGCGTGGTCGCAAACGCCACTGGCGGCGCGTCAGGCCGCAGTCGCGGCCATCGGCGATCGCCTCGAGCAGCACGCCGAGGACTTTCTTGCGCTGTTGACCGCGGAGCAAGGTAAGCCCCGGGCCATGGCCGAATGGGAAGTCCATGGCTCCGTCGCGTGGTTTCGGGAGGTCGCGACGCAATCGCTGCCGGAGGAAACTCTCGTCGACGATGCCGATCGCCGCGTCATCAGCCGCCACACCCCACTCGGTGTGGTGGGAGCCATCGTGCCGTGGAACTTTCCCATCCTGCTCGCAGTCTGGAAGATCGCACCCGCCCTGGTCGCCGGGAACACCATCATCGTCAAACCCTCGCCGTTCACGCCGCTGTGCGATTTGAAACTTGTCGAACTCGTGCAGGATCTCCTACCGCCGGGCGTGCTCAGCGCCCTCAGCGGAGACGACGAGTTGGGCAAGTGGATGACCGCCCACGACGGGATCGCCAAGATCGCCTTCACCGGCAGCACCGAGACGGGCAAACACGTCATGCGTTCTGCTGCGGGCAACCTCAAACGACTCACATTGGAACTGGGCGGCAACGATCCCGCCATCGTGCTTCCCGACGTCGACCCACAAGTCGTTGCTCCGCAGATCTTCTGGGCGGCATTCCAGAACAACGCGCAGTTCTGCAATGCCGCCAAGCGGGTCTACATCCACGACGATGTCTACGACGCAGTCCGAGATGAACTGGTGAAGTACGCGCGGACGGTTGTCGTCGGTGACGGCGCCGACGAAGCCACCCAACTCGGTCCGATCCAGAATGAACAGCAGTACCGCAAAGTCGGTGAGTACTTCGACGACTGCGCCGCACGCGGTTATCGATTCGTCCTGGGCGGCCACATCGACCCGACGTCTCCGGGGTGGTTTGTCCCGGTGTCCATCGTCGACAATCCGCCGGAGGATTCTCGGCTCGTCGCCGAGGAGCCCTTCGGCCCGATCCTTCCGCTGCTGCGTTGGAACGACGAGGCGGACGTCATCGCTCGCGCCAACGACACCGTGTGGGGCCTGGGTGCGACCGTCTGGGGCCAAGACCTCGAAGCCGTCGAACGCATCGGGCGGCAACTGGAGGCGGGAACGGTGTGGCTCAACGAAGTTCACCAGTACTCGCCGCACCAGGTGTTCGGCGGACACAAGCAGTCCGGCATCGGGGCCGAGAATTCCCTGCACGGCCTCGCCGAGTACACGAACCACCAAACGATCACGCTCAACAAGAAGAAGGGCTCCGTCTCGTGAGCAGCGCCGCTGCGCAGGACGTCCCGGCTTCGTCGACCGCGACCGCCGCCGTCCTGCACCATCACACCAAGCCGCTGGAGCTGAGCACCGTCGCCATCGCGGAAGTCCGACCCGATGAGGTTCGGATCCGAATGGTGGGGGCCGGGATCTGCCACACCGACCCCGGGGTCATCGCCACCATCACTGACGAAGAATCGCCAATCGTGCTGGGGCATGAAGGATCCGGCGTCGTCGAGGCCGTCGGCGCGGATGTCACCGCGGTGGCGCCCGGCGACCACGTGGTGGTGTCCTACAACCACTGTGGCGAGTGCGATCACTGCGGCAGCGGGCTACCTATGCACTGCCGGCACTTTGTCGACCTGAATCTCACCGGCCTTCGGCTCGACGGCACGAGCCCGCTGACCACATCCGACGGCCCACTACGAGCGCACTTCTTCGGCCAATCATCCTGGGCGACATACGCCGTGGCCAACGAACGCAACGTGGTCAAGGTCGACCCGTCGCTGCCCCTGGAGCTGCTCGGCCCACTCGGGTGCGGAATCCAGACCGGGGCCGGCGCCGTGTTGAACACATTGCGGCCGGCGCCTGGGTCCTCGATCGTCGTCTTCGGCGTCGGCTCGGTGGGCCTGGCCGCGATACTGGGCGCCAAGGTTGCCGAATGCGCGACCGTCGTCGCCGTCGACATCCAGCAATCCCCCCTCGATCTTGCGCTCTCGCTGGGTGCCACCCATGCCGTCAACTCCGCTGAAGAGGACGTGCTCGCGGCCGTGCGCGACCTCACCGGTGGTTACGGCGCACAGTATTCCGTCGACTGCATAGGCCTGCCCGCGGTGGTACGAAGCGCGCTGGAATGTCTGCAGTCCCCGGGTGTCTGCGCCAGCGTCGGATTTCAGGGCACCCCCAACGAGATCACCATCGATCAGGGCCACCTCTTATTCGGTCGTTCCCTGGTCGGTGTCATCGAAGGCGACGCCAAAGCATCGGAGTTCGTCCCGTACATGATCGAGTTGTACCAGCAAGGCCGATTTCCCTTCACCCGGTTCATCCAGACCTTCCCCTTCGAGGAGATCAACGAGGCCCTCGCGGCCGTGCACCGCGGTGATGTCACCAAGGCCGTACTGACCTTCGAATGACCTCTCCGAGCTGAGGCGATTCGGTTAGGTGTCGGCGTAGGTCCGATGCCCGCGGTGGGCGTCCCGGTCGAAGATCCCCAGGATCTCGCAGGGTCCACCCTCGGCGCCGAGGGCGTGCGGCAACATCGTGGGAAACTCTGCGGCCTGGTTGGTTTCGACGCGCAACCGGCGGTCCGCGAGGAGCAGGATTGCGGTTCCGGACAGGACGACGAACCATTCGCGGCCGGGATGGGCGCGCATCCGCGCGGGGTTGTCCGGCGGGGGGTCGGTGAGCCGCTGACGCATGACGGTAAGGCCGGGGTCGGCCTTCACCGACCACCGCAGGGTGCCGTGGGCGCCGTCGATCATGGGACTCGACACGACGTCATAGGTGTCCGTCTGCACCAACTGGTCGAGCGAGGTGTCGAGGGCCCGGGCGAGGTCGACCAGCTGATCCAGCGCCAGACGGCGCCGGCCGGTCTCGATCCGACTCAATGACGACGGGCTGATCCGCGCCCGGGCGGCCAGTTCCTCCAGCGACCAGCCCTGCGCCACCCGCAGGGCGCGGATGCGTTTGCGCACCAGGCCGTCGATTCCGCTAATTTCTTGCGTCATAGGCATGATTCTATGCGTATTCGGCAAGGCAGTTCTACCGTCGGACCCATGACGCAGAAACTGAGCAAGTCGTTCTGGGAACAGCGTTGGCAGTCCGTCGACGGGGGAACGCCGACGGTCACTGCCTCGCCGAATCACACGCTGCGCGAGGTGGCAGCCGCGTTACCGCCGGGCGCCGCACTCGACGCCGGTTGCGGCCAGGGCGCCGATGCTCTGCATCTCGCCGAACGCGGCTGGACGGTCACCGCAGTCGATTTCGTCGCCGACGCGCTGGAACGCGGACGGCGGGCCGCCGAACAGTTGGGAGCGGAGGCCTCCGATCGGATCCGTTGGCGGGAAGCCGACCTGGATTCCTGGGCGCCGCCGCGGGAGTCCTTCGACCTGGTGTCCGCGCACTATCTGCACGGGATCGCCAGCAGGACAGCGGCGTTCGGCCGACTGGCCGCCGCGGTGCGCCCCGGCGGAACCTTGCTGATCGTCGGGCACCACCCCGCCAGCCTCGACATCTCCGGCGGCACGATGCCGCAGGCGGTGTTCTTCACCTCCGCCGACGTCACCGCGGCCCTGGATAACCGCTGGGAATTGGTCCGGGTCGACGACGATCTCCCCCGCGAGGTCGCCGGCCCCGAGGGCAGCCCCCTGCGCCTGCGGTCGTCGCTGGTGCAGGCCCGGCGGCGATAGGGCCGTAACGGCCATCTCCCCGGGAGACCGCGTCTTGTCTGCCCTTGGTGGCATACTCGCTCGTATGTTCGATATGGACGTGTTGCCGCCGGTCAGTGAGGTGACGGGGCGGGATACGGCTGGGTTGATCGAGGCGATGGGGGCTGCGGCGCGGTGGGAGGCGGCGACGGCGGCGCGGCGGTTGGCTGCGGTGGCGGAGTTGTTTCATCGGCGTTTGCAGGAGGTCGATGCCGAGGAGCGTGAGCAGTGGCTCATCGATGGTCATGAGCAGGTCAGTGCCGAGGTGGGGTGTGCGTTGGGGATCAGCCGGGCGCGGGCGGCGGGGGTGATCCGGGTGGCGACGAGCTTGTTTGACCGGTTGCCGAAGGTGGCGGCGGTGTTCGCCGCCGGGCGGGTGGATTATCGGGTGGTCGCGGCGATTGTGTCGCGGACCGAGTTGGTGCTCGATGATGCTGATGTGGCGGTGTTGGATCGGGCGTTGGCGCGGCAGGTGCATCGGTGGAACCGGTTGTCGCGCAAGAAGCTCGCCGAGGTGCTCGATGCCTGTGTGCTCGAGATCGATCGGCTGGCGGCCAAGCCGGCGCGCGATCGGGTCGAGGACCGTGAGGTCGGCATCGGGGCGGAGACCGAGGGGACCGCCGAGTTGTGGGGTACTTTGGCCGCGCCGGACGCGATCGCCTTCGATACCCGGCTGGAGCAGCTGGCGGCCACGGTGTGTGCCGCCGATCCGCGGACCAAGGCCCAACGCCGCGCCGATGCGGTCGGGGCCTTGTCGGTCGGGGCGACGCGGTTGGCGTGTCGGTGCGGGCAGGCCGAGTGCCCCACGGCCGGTGAGTCGGCCCCGGCGGCACCGGAGGTGGTGATCACGGTGCTGACCGACCCGGCCGGGCAGCGCGGCTACATTCCCGGGTTCGGGTTCCTCGACGCGCAGGCGTTGGCCGCGGCGATGGCCGCCGGCGCCCAGCAGCGCTCGCTGCCCCATCCCGGGGACTGCGGTGCCCCCGAGCCGCGGTATCGGCCCTCGGCGGCGCTGGCGAACTTTGTTCGGGCGGCGGGATCTGACCTGCCGGTTCCCCGGTTGTGAGGCCCGCGCCGAGGTGTGCGATATCGACCATACGGTGCCGTGGCCGCAGGGCCCCACTCATGCCTCGAACCTGAAATTGCTGTGCCGTGCGCATCATTTGTTGAAGACGTTCTACACCGGGTCGCGGTGGTGGTCCGACAGGCAGTTGCCCAATGGCACGGTGCTGTGGACGGCGCCGACCGGGCACACCTATGTCACCAAACCCCATGGTGGGCAATTGTTTCCGGTGCTGGCCCGCCCGACCGGGGTCCTCGACCTGCCCGCCGAGAGCCCAGCACCATTCCCGGGGCGCGGGCATGCCATGCCCACCCGCCGGATCACCCGAGCCCAAGACCGCGCCGCGCGCATCACCTACCAACGCAACCTCAACGCCGCGCACTACGCCCAAAACCCCGACCCACCACCGGACCCACCACCCTTCTGACCCGCCGGAGTCACACCGCACTGGCGGTCCACGGCGGCGCGCACTATGGTGGGCGCGGATACAACCACACGGGAGTGCGCACCGAGCGCGCTGAGAGGACGACTGGGGTCGTCGACCGTACGAACCTGACCGGGTAATGCCGGCGTAGGGAGTGCAGTGATGAGTGATATTTCGGCTGTTGCCAACCTGTCGACTGGCCCGATCTCGGGCAGCACCAAGGTATATCGGGAACTTCCCGACGGCGCCCGGGTGCCGTTTCGGCGCATCAACTTGACCAACGGCGAGCATCTGGACGTCTACGACACCTCCGGTCCGTACACCGATCCGGATGCGCGCATCGACCTCGAGGCCGGGCTGCCGCGCCGCCCGGTCGTCCGGGATCGCGGCACCCAGTTGCAACGCGCCCGCGCGGGCGAGATCACCGCCGAGATGGTCTTCATCGCCGAACGAGAGGGCGTACCAAGCGAACTCGTGCGCAGCGAGGTCGCCGCCGGCCGCGCGGTGATCCCCGCCAACCACAACCATCCCGAGAGCGAGCCGATGATCATCGGCAAGGCGTTCGCGGTGAAGATCAACGCCAACATCGGCAACTCCGCGGTGACCTCCTCGATCGCCGAGGAGGTGGACAAGATGGTGTGGGCCACCCGGTGGGGCGCCGACACCATCATGGACCTGTCCACCGGCAAGAACATCCACGAGACCCGCGAGTGGATCCTGCGCAACTCCCCTGTCCCGGTCGGCACCGTGCCCATCTATCAGGCGCTGGAGAAGGTCGACGGCGAACCGACGAAGCTGACGTGGGAGCTGTACCGCGACACCGTGATCGAGCAATGCGAGCAGGGTGTCGATTACATGACGGTGCACGCCGGGGTGCTGCTGCGGCACATCCCGCTGACCGTCGACCGCGTCACCGGCATCGTGTCACGCGGCGGGTCCATCATGGCGGCCTGGTGTCTGGCGTACCACACCGAATCCTTCCTCTACACCCACTTCGCCGAGCTCTGCGAGATCTTCGCCCGCTACGACGTGACCTTCTCGCTCGGCGACGGCCTGCGGCCCGGATCGATCGCCGACGCCAACGACGCGGCCCAGTTCGCCGAGTTGCGCACCCTCGGCGAGCTCACCAAGATCGCGAAAAGCCATGGCGTACAGGTGATGATCGAGGGCCCCGGGCACGTCCCGATGCACAAGATCGTCGAGAACGTCCGCCTCGAGGAGGAGCTCTGCGAGGAGGCACCGTTCTACACCCTGGGCCCGCTGGCCACCGACATCGCCCCGGGATATGACCACATCACCTCGGCCATCGGTGCCGCCGTGATCGCCCAGGCCGGCACCGCGATGCTGTGCTACGTCACGCCCAAGGAACACCTCGGCCTACCGAACCGCAAGGACGTCAAGGACGGCGTCATCGCCTACAAGATCGCCGCGCATGCCGCGGATCTGGCCAAGGGCCACCCCCGCGCCCAGCAGCGCGACGACGCCCTGAGCACCGCCCGGTTCGAGTTCCGCTGGGAGGACCAGTTCAACCTCGCGCTCGATCCCGACACCGCGCGCGAGTTCCACGACGAGACCCTGCCCGCCGCCCCGGCCAAGACCGCGCACTTCTGTTCGATGTGCGGACCGAAGTTCTGCTCGATGCGGATCACCCAGGACATCCGGGACGCCTACCCGGACGGCACCGCCGGCGAGATCGAACGCGGCATGGCGGCCAAGTCCGCGGAGTTCGCCGAGCGCGGCAACCGGGTCTACCTGCCGCTGGAGGCCACCATGTCAGAATCGACGCCATGAACGTCCTGCCGCTGCCGCCGCCCGGCCAGGCGCCGCTGTCGGTGCTGACCATCGCCGGCTCCGATTCCGGGGGCGGTGCGGGCATCCAGGCCGATCTGCGCACGTTCGCGATGCTCGGCCTGCACGGCTGCGTGGCGCTGGCCGCGGTCACCGTGCAGAACACGGTGGGCGTCAAGGACTTTCACGAGATCCCGCTGGAGATCATCGCCGGCCAGATCCGGGCCGTGACCTCCGACATCCGGATCAGGGCCGCCAAGACGGGCATGCTCGCCTCGGCGGAGATCATCGAGTGTGTCGCCGAGACCTGGCGGGCCGAGGGACTGGCCGGCGAAACGCCGCTGGTGGTCGACCCGGTGTGCGCGTCGATGCACGGCGACCCGCTGGTGCACCCCTCGGCGCTGAACTCGATACGCACCGAGTTGTTCCCGCTGGCCACCCTGGTGACGCCCAACCTGGACGAGGTCCGACTGCTGGTCGGCATCGACGTCGTCGACGAGGCATCCCAGCGGGAGGCGGCGCGCGCGCTGCACGCGCTGGGACCACAATGGGCGCTGGTCAAAGGCGGACACCTGCGGTCCTCACAACTGAGTCCGGACCTGCTGTTCGACGGCACGGAGTTCCACGAGTTCGCCGCGCCCCGCGTCGACACCGGCCACGACCACGGCGCCGGTGACACCCTGGCCGCCGCCACCGCATCCGCACTGGCGCACGGCTATTCGGTGCCCGACGCGGTGGCGTTCGCGAAAGCCTGGGTCACCGAGTGCATCCGGGCGGCCTACCCGCTGGGCCACGGCCACGGCCCGGTCAACGCGTTGTTCCGGCTGCGCGGCCTGCCCGATGGATCTTGAGGCCATCGCCGGCGTCGCGCACCCGCCGGACGGCGACCCGGCGGGCACGGTACTGCTCACCCACGGCGCCGGCGGCAGCCGCGAGTCCCCGCTGCTGATCCGGATCTGCGACGAGTGGGCCCGGCGCGGCTGGCTTGCGGTCCGCTACAACCTGCCCTACCGGCGGCGCCGCCCCAAGGGGCCGCCGTCGGGCTCGGCAAAGACCGATCAGGCCGGCATCGTCGAGGCCATCGGGATGGCCCACGACCTCGGTCACGGGCCGGTGCTCGCCGGCGGGCACTCCTACGGCGGGCGGATGACGTCCATGGCCGTGGCCGACGGGGCCGCCGTCGACGTGCTGACGCTGTTCTCCTACCCGCTGCATCCGCCCGGCAAGCCCGAGCGCGCCCGCACCGAGCACCTGCCGGACATCACCGCACCGACGGTCTTCACCCACGGCACGGCGGACCCGTTCGGCAGCATCGAGGAACTGCGCGCGGCCGCTGAGTTGCTCGGCGGGCCCAGCACCGTCGTGGAGATCGTCAAGGCCCGCCACGACCTGGGCTCCAAGACCCTCGACGTCCCCGCCCTGGCCGTCGAGGCGGCCCTGGCGCTGCTGAGTTAGCAAACCGCCCTTCCATCTTACTTTTGAGTAAGATACGGTGCCAGGATGGCAGCACCGGAGTTCGACTTCGTGATCGTGGGCGCCGGCTTCGGCGGCATCGGCGCCGCGATCGAACTGCGCCGCCTCGGCTACGACAACTTCGTGATCCTGGACCGGGAAGACGACCTCGGCGGGACCTGGCACGTCAACCACTACCCGGGCCTGGCCGTCGACGTGCCGACCACCACCTACAGCTACTCGTTCGAGCCCAACCCCAACTGGTCCCGGCTCTACACCCCGGGTCCCGAGATCAAGCAGTACGCCGCCGATGTCGCCGACAAGTACGACGTGCGCGGCCACATGCGGTTCAACACCGTCGTCAGCGGTGCCCGCTGGGACGACGAGACCGCAACCTGGCAGGTGGCCCTGGAAGCCGGGGACACGCTGAGTACTCGCTTCCTGATCACCGCGACGGGCTTCCTGTCGCAGCCGCGGATGCCGGAGATCCCCGGCATCACGACGTTCACCGGGCGGGTCCTGCACACCACCGACTGGGACGACGACTACGACCCCGCCGGGCAGCGCATCGCGGTGATCGGCACCGGCGCCACCGCGGTGCAGCTGATCCCCGAATTGGCCAGCCGCGCCGCGGATCTCACCGTGTACCAGCGCACCCCCATCTGGGTGGTGCCCAAGATCGACATCCGCTTCGGGGCCCTGGTGCGCCGGCTGTTCGCCCGGGTCCCGGCGACCCAGCGCGCGGTGCGCGCGATCACCGACGGCCTCTACGAGTTCCTGGTGTACGTCGGCGTGCTGCGCTACGACAGCGTCGGCAGACTCAACGTGGCCGCCCG
The DNA here is from genome assembly GCF_963378085.1 of Mycolicibacterium sp. MU0050. GTDB lineage: Bacteria > Actinomycetota > Actinomycetes > Mycobacteriales > Mycobacteriaceae > Mycobacterium > Mycobacterium wendilense. Next base: position 4,099,268 of record NZ_OY726395.1, read on the forward strand.
CCAGCTGGCGAACGTGCATCGATTCCTGTCCATCCGGAACCGGGACCTGCGCCGCAAGCTCACCCCCGACTACGAGTTCGGCTGCAAGCGCCCGACGTTCTCCAACAGCTACTACCGCACCTTCACCCGGGGAAACGTGCACCTGCAGGCCGACGGCATCGAGCGCATCGAGACCGACGGCATCGTCAACGCCGACGGCACCAAGACCGTGATCGACACCCTGGTGCTGGCCACCGGATTCGACCTGTGGGAGGCCAACTTCCCGGCCATCGAGGTCATCGGGCGGGACGGACGCAATCTGGGAAAGTGGTGGCGCGACACCCGATTCCAGGCGTACCAGGGCGTCACGGTGCCGCATTTCCCGAACTTCCTGAGCCTGGCCAGCCCGTACGCCTTCCTGGGCCTGAACTTCTTCAACACCATGGACTACCAGATGCGGCACATGGACCGCCTCTTTGGTGAGCTCAAGCGGCGCGGCGCAACGACTTTCGAGGTCACCGAGGACGCCAACGCGCGCTACCTGGACCAGATGACCCGGTTGCTCGGCGACTCGCTGTTCACCACCGGGGACTGCGCCTCGGCCCGCTCGTACTATTACAATCCGGCCGGTGAGGCCACGCTGCTGCGTCCCATGACCACCCGGGCCGCACTGCGAGAAGCCGCGAGTTTCCCCGTCACCGACTACGAATTCGGTTGAACAGAAAGGTCCGTCCGTGTCAGACGTCTCCAGCAAGCCTGCCGCCCTGCCCAAGATCGCCGGCCTGACCCTCGCCGCCACCGGAGTGGCGCACTTCGTTCGTCCACAGCTGTTCGAGCCCATCACCAAGCCGCTGTTCCCGCGCAACACCCAGCAACGCATCTACGCCCACGGCGGCATCGAGACCGCGCTGGGCCTGGGTCTGCTCAGCGCCAAGACCCGCAAGGCGGCGCTGCTCGCCGGCGCCGGTTACCTCGGCTACCTGGGGCTCAGCGCGGCACGCAGCACCCGCTGAGCACTCAGATCCCCAGCACGGCCTTCGCGATGCCGAAGTAGATCAGCAGGCCGGCGGCGTCGACGAAGGTCGAGATGAACGGGTTGGAGAAGACTGCGGGGTCCGCCCGCACCACCCGCGCCAGCAGCGGCATCGCGCCGCCCACCGAGGCGGCCATGGTGCACAGGCTCACGAACGTCAGACCGATGACCAGCCCGATGTCGCTGCCGTAGATCAAACCGGTGACCGCGAAGGCCAACGAGCCCAACAGGATTCCCAGCAGGAGGCCGACGCGCAGTTCCCGGAACACGACCTTGCCGAGGTCGCGGGGCCGGACGTCGCCCAGCGCCAGGGCCCGGGTCACGGTGGTGGCGGCCTGATTGCCGGTGTTACCGCCGGTGCCGATCAGCAGCGGCACGAACAGGGCCAGGGTGACCACCTGTTCCAGGGTCGCCTCGAACACCTCGAGGACCTGCACCGTCAGCGTCGCGCCGACCGCCAGCACCAGCAGCCACACCACCCGGGAGCGCACCAGGCCGGTCACCGGCGCGGTCAGGTACGGCCGACGCAGCGGCTCGACGCCGCCGATGCGGGCCTGGTCCTCGGAGTCCGCGGACTCCAGGATGGACAGCGCGTCGTCGACGGTGAGGATGCCGACCACGCGGTTCTCGTTGTCGACCACCGGCAACGCCAACAGCTTGAGGTCCGCGCACCGGCGGGCGGATTCCTCGGCGTCGTCGGTGGCCCGCACGTCCAGCGGCCGCTGCATCACCTCGGCGACGGCCGTGCCGACCGGAGCCTTCATCAGATCGCGCAGGCTCACGATGCCCACCAGCACGCGGTGTGCATCGGTCACCGGCATGGTGTACACCGTCTCGGCGTCGTCCAGGTGCTCGCTGACCCGGCGCAACGCCTCGGCGCACGTCATCTCCGGGCGCACGGCGACGAACTCGGGACTCATCCGGCGGCCGATGGAACCCTGCGGGTAGCCGAGAATGTCGGCGGTGAGCGCCCGCTCCTGCGGGGGAAGACCCTGCAGGAGCCGACGGGCAACCGTGGCCGGCAACTCGTCGAGAAGTTCGACGCGGTCGTCGGGGTCCAGGTCGGCGAACAGCGCCGCGACGTCGTCGTCCTGGAGCGCGCCCACCAGGTCGCCCTGGAGGCTGGGGTCGAGGTTCTCGAATACCTCGAGGGCCTGTTCCTTCTCCAGCAGGCGGTAGAGCACCGCGCCCCGTTTCGAGGACAGCCGGTCGAGGATCTCCACCACCCAGCTGGCCGGCAGCGAACGCACCGCCGTGGTCAGCTCCGGCAGGTCGAGGTCGCCGTCCATCGCGTCCTCGACCGCCTTGGTCGCCGCGTCCCGATCGGCATCCTGCAACTGGCTCAACGAAATCTCAGACATCAGCGGTCACCTTCACGGCAGAGGTTCGGCGCTCGGGCGGTCCCGGGCTGCTCATGGCCTCCCTAATACAGGTACTAGATGACCGGATGACAAACGAGCCGCGGGCTACACGCCGAGCGTCACCAGCATGAGCCGGCGCAGTCCGGCCTGCAGGCGCGCCGAGTTCGCGTAGCCGCCCAACCGGCCCAGATCGATCACCAGGGCCATCGCCGCCTGCACCAGGAAGCGCGCCTCGCCCTGGGTGACCTCCGGGCGCACCGATACCAGCAGCCGCACCCAGGAGTCGATGGTGGCGCGCTGCACGTTGCGCAGCATGTCCTGGTCGGCCGCGCTGAGATTGACGCGTTCGGTGTAGTACACATAGGCCAGCTCCGGGCTGGCGAACGAGCTGGCCACGTAGGCCCCGACCAGCCGCCGCAGCGCCTCGGTCGGATCGCCGACGCCGGCCAGCACCGACGCCAACTCCGCGGAAACCCGGTCGGCACCGCGGTGGAACACCGCCGACAGGATGTCCTGCTTGCCGGCGAAGTAGCGGTAGATCGCCGAGGTGGGGATCCCGACCGCCGCGGCGATCTGCCCCATGCTGGTTTCGTGATAGCCCTGCTTGTCGAAGAGCACCAGGGACTGCTGCAGGACGGCCTCGTAGCGCCCGACGGCGTCGGGTTCGGCCAGCGGCCGCGGGGTCACGACGGGCTCGGCGGCGATCTCGCGGGCGGTGGGCAGCTCGGCGGCCAGGATGTCGGCGGCCACCCGGGCCAGCAGCGCCCGGATCTGAGCGACCGGCAACTTGGCGCGGTGGTCGGCGACGCTGCCGATCACGCTGAGCGCCGCGGCGGACAACATCCAGCGCTCGACGGAGGCCAGCGTGGGCCGCAGCTGCCGCATCGGCTGCTGGATCCGCCGGTTGACCAGCCGGATCTGCGTCATCAGCCGGGCCTGATCCTCGCCCTGCAGGTAGCGCCCCTCCCAGCGGTACAACCCGCCGCGGTCCCGGTTGGCGATCGCGACGTCCGCGATGGCCCCGACCACCCGGGCCTGTAAGTCCAGGGGTTCGATGCCCGCCGCGGCCTCGTCGTCGCAGAAGGCGGTGGCGTCGACCAGCTGCTGGCCCAGCGTCAGCACCGCGGCGCGGAACAGGTCGTACTTGTTGGCGTAGTGCCGGTAGAGCGCGGTCGCGGTGATGTCGAGCTGCGCGGCGATGTCGTCCATGCCGACCGCGTGGTAGCCGCGCTTGCTGAACGCCTCCGCGGCTACGCGGGCGATCTGCGCTTTGCGGTCCTTCGGACGCCGGCGAACGCCGTCGGCGGTGGCGGCTCGGCTTGTCGGCACGCACCCACACTAGACCGGCGTTCTCGATCGCATCGGTGAACCGAGCGCACGACAAAATGTCCGCCAACCCGGCACGCCCCAGCCGAACCATCGTTAACATAGTGGTCACGCAAGGAAGGGACGCGCCCATGCTCGCCAAGCTTCGTTCGGTGCTGAGTTACCAGTTCACCATCGCCGAACTCATCGGGCTGGGCATCATCCTCGGCACCCCGTACCTGATCATCGGGGCCATCTGGTCAATGACCCACACCGACCACCTCGAACACCTGCAGGGCGCCGATCTGGTGGTGTCCTTCCTCGGATCGATCGTGTCCTGGCCGGTCCTGCTGTTCTCGAACGTGTGCATGACGTGAACTCGTCGCGCCCGTTGTCCACCGCCGACACCCGGATCACCATCGGGCGGCGCACCACCCGGTGGGACGATCGGGAACCGACGGTCGGCGACGCGATGGACTTCTGGTCGTTCGCGGCCGGCGCGGCCAACGTGGTCATGCAGCTGTCCTGGCCCGGGGTGGGCCACGGCGTGGTGGAAAGCAAGGTCACCTCGGGCAGCCTGATGCACCACCCGTGGAAACGGGCCCGCACCACGTTCAGTTACCTCGCGGTCGCCATCCTGGGCACCGACGAAGACCGCCTCGCCTACCGCGACGCCGTGGACGGCGCACACCGTCAGGTGCGCTCGACGCCGGAGAGCCCGGTGCGCTACAACGCCTTCGACCGGGACCTGCAGATGTGGGTGGCGGCCTGCCTGTTCGTCGGGCTCGAGGACACCTACCAACTGCTGCGCGGAGAACTCACCGGCGAGCACGCCGAGATCTTCTACCGCTCGGCCTTCACCCTGGGCACCACCCTGCAGGTCACCGAGGACCAATGGCCGCCCACCCGCGCGGCCTTCGACGAGTACTGGAACACCGCATGCGAGCAGGTCGCGATGGATGCGGCGGTGCGCGGCTACCTGACCGATCTGCTGCACCTGCGGATGGTCTCGGCTCTGCTGCGCCCCGGATTCGGCCCGCTGCTGCGGTTTCTGACCGTCGGGTTCCTGGCGCCGGTGTTCCGCGACGCGCTGGGCGTCGACTGGTCGCCGCGGCGGCAGCGGTGGTTCGAGCGGCTGTTCCTGCTGGTGTCCTTCGTCAACCGGTTTCTGCCCAGGTTCATTCGGCAGGGCGGCAGCCACGTGTTGCTGGCGGATATCCGCAGGAGGGTCCGGCGGGGAAAGAGATTGATCTGATGGGCGGAGCACTCACCACGCGCCGCCTGCTCGCGATGATCGCGGCGGGGCTGGTGCTGCTGATCGGGGTGCTGACCATGTGGCAGCCGGTGTACCTGTCCGAATTTGACAACTACGGCCTGCAGATCAGTTGCGGCTCGGGGTTTTTCGCCGACCTCTCGCACGCCGAGATCGTCGACGGCGGGCCCGGGCCGAGCACCGACGCGTGCCAGTCCGCACTGCTGATCCGACGCGTCTGGGCCATCCCGACCATGGTGCTGGGAGCCGCGGTGCTGCTCACGTTGGCGCTGCGCGGCACGCGGGTGGTGAGCCCGCAGTCCCGGAACTGAGCGTCAGGACCCCGTCAGCACGTGCCGGGTCCGGTCCTCGGGTACCGGGACGCCGTTGCGGCCGCTGAGATCCTGGGCGTATCGCCCGACGATGAAACCCACCCCGGCGCCGTGGATGCCCAGCGCGGTGGCGTCGACGTTGTCGATGTTGTCCTCGGGCTTGTGATAGTTCGGGTCGAACGGCTCGCCGGCCCGCCCGCCCCACAGCTCGGACTGCTCGTCCGTCATGTTCGCCTCGCCGCCGGTGAACAGCCCGCCCGACGGGACGCCGGCCAGGGTGAACGCGTCGTAGTCGGACCGACCGTCGAACAAGGTGTCCTGCCCCGGCTTTCCGGCCGCGTCCAAGTAGGCGGTCAGCTCGCGTTCGATGCCGGCCGAGCCCTCCGGCACCCACGGCGATCGGTCGTTGCGGCCCCGCGGGGCGGACTGGTTGCCGTCGTAGGTGAAGTAGCCGGGGTTGGGCGAGCCGATCATGTCGAAGTTGAGGTACATCGCGATGGCGGTGAGTTCCTCGAGGTCCAGCGACTCCACGTAACGCTGCGAGCCCACCAGGCCGAGTTCCTCGGCCCCCCAGAACGCGAAACGCACGGCGTTGCGGACCGGCGGCGCGCTGCCGAGTTGCAGGGCCGCCTCGAGCACCCCGGCCACCCCCGAGGCGTTGTCGTTGATGCCGGGGCCCTCCGGCACGCTGTCCAGGTGGGCGCCGGCCATCACCACGTTGTCGGTATCGCCGGTGGTGGTCTGCGCGATGACGTTGCGGCCGGTGTGCTGACGCGTCTCGGCCGTGACCCGGACGGTCACCGGGCCCGGATTCGCCCGCAGCCGCGCGCCGTCGTCCTTGCCGACGCTGACCACCGGGACCTGCACCTCGTTCTTCTCCCCCAGCGTGCCGCCCATCTTCTCTTCGTCGACGTTGTTGGCGATCACCACGCCGACCGCGCCGGCGGCCACCGCGTGCGCCACCTTCTGGGTGAACGGGCACACCCCGCGATCGACCAGCACGATCGCGCCGGCGATCGGCAGGTCGTCGAAGTCCGGCTTGGCACAACCGGGCGCCTCGCTGACCCGGGCGGGCACCAACGGGGCGGTCAATCCGTCCGGCGCGGTACCGACGCTGTACTGCAGCGCCCGGGCGACCAGCGTCGCGTCGCCGTGGGTCACCGTGCCCGGCTCGGCGCTGAACACCCGCACCTCGAACTCGGGGATGCTGACCTCGAAGCCCTTCTCCCGCAGGGCATTCGCGACGTAGTCGACGCTGGCGTCATACCCCGGGGTGCCCGACGCCCGGTTGCCGCCGTGGGCGTCGGCGATGTCCTGGAAGTTCCGCAGATGGGTCAGCAGCGCCTCGGTGTCGATCCGCTCGGCGATGGTGGCGCCGAACTCGGCCGCGGCGCCGGTGCCTGCGGCCGGTTCACCCTCGGGCGCGGTCTCGCGACCGCAGCCGGCGACCGCGACGAGGGCGAGCACGGCAAGCACTGCGAGCGCGGCCCGCGACCTGGTTCGGAAAACTGACATGCGCACCACGTTAGCGGCGCCAGGCGGCGACGATCAGATCGGCGACCGGCCCGCTCATCGCGGCGGGCTCGAGGCCTGCGCCCAGAACCGCTTGGGGATGCGGCCGGCCTGCCGGGCCAGGTGCCCCGCGGTGACCGCGGCGGCCATGGCCGCCGCCATCGTCGGCGGGTCGGCCGCCCGGGTGACGGCGGTGGCCAGCAGCACCGCGTCGCAGCCCAATTCCATCGCCAGCGCCGCGTCGCTGGCGGTGCCGATGCCGGCGTCGAGGATCACCGGCACGCCCGCGGCGGCGACGATCATCTCGATGTTGTGCGGGTTGGAGATGCCCAGGCCGGTGCCGATCGGCGAGCCCAGCGGCATGACGGCCGCGCAGCCGACATCCTCGAGCCGGCGGGCCAGCACCGGGTCGTCGGTGGTGTAGGGCAGCACGACGAACCCGTCGTCCACCAATTGCTCTGCGGCGCGCACCAATTCGACGGCATCCGGCAGCAGGGTCCGCTCGTCGGCGATGACCTCCAGCTTGACCCAGTCGGTCTGCAAGGCCTCGCGGCCCAGCTGCGCGGTCAGCACCGCCTCGGCCGCGCCGCGACACCCGGCCGTGTTCGGCAGCGCCGCGATGTTGAGCCGGTTGAGCAGATCCAGCACCCCGGTGCCGGTCTCGGCGTCGATGCGGCGCATCGCGACCGTCGTCAGCTCGGTGCCCGAGGCGATCAGGGCCTCCTCCAGCACCGCCAGGTTGGCGGCGCCGCCGGTGCCCATGATCAGCCGGGACCCGAAGCTGCGCTCGGCGATGGTCAGGACGGAATCAGCCACCCTGCACCGCCGTGACCACTTCCACTCGGGCGCCGTCGGAGAGCACGGTGTGCCAGTCGGATCGGGGTATCACCGCCCAGTCCAATGCCACCGCAATGCCCTTGTCGCCGTAGCCGAGCCGTTCGACCAACGCCTCGACGGTGGTCTGCTCGTCGACCTCGACCTGTTCGTCGTTGACCAGAATTTTCATGCTGCGACACTCACTTTCAATGCGTTGGCGATCCGTTCGGCGGTCCAGGGGGCAAGCAGAAAACCGGAGCGGCCGTGCCCGGCGGCCACCAACGTGCGCTCGTCGAGCCGCTCCACGATCGGCAGGTTGTCCGGGGTCATCGGCCGCAGGCCGGCGCCGCACTCGGCCAGCTCGTACTCGCCGAGCGCCGGCAGCACCGCGCAGGCGTCGTCGAGCAATTCGCGCACCCCGGTCACGGCGGGCGCCGTGTCGCGGCCGTGTTCGTACTGTGTGGCACCGACGACCACGCCGTCATGGCGGGGCACCAGGTACACCTGCCGGCCGTGCACCCGGGCCCGAACCACTCGCCGCGGCACCGGCATACACCCCTTGCGCCAGCGCAGCCGCAGCACTTCGCCCTTGACCGGCCGCACCGGCAGGCCCGGCCACAGCGTCGGCGCGTCCAGGCCGTTGGCGATCACCACGGAGTCGGCCGACACCTCGGCCAGGTCGGTCACCGGGCCCGCCCACTGCACCCCGAGCCGCTCGCACTCGGCGGCCAGGCCCGCGACGACGGCGCGGTTGTCGACGGCCAACTCGGTGCCGGCGCGAAACCCGTGCCGGATGCCCTGGGCCAGCAGCGGTTCGATGTCGCGGGCCGACGTGGTCGGCTCCACCGGGTGGCCCTGGGCGGCCAGCCAGTCCCCGACGGTCTTCAAGTCGGCGACGTCGGCCCGGTCGACGGCGACCACCAGAGATTCCCGCGCCGTCACCACCTCCGGGGGCAGCCCGTCCAGGTATGAGCCGGGCCCCTCGGCGCGCCACAGCGCCAGCGAGTCCAGGCCGATGCGCAGGAGCTCCTCCTCGCCGGGCCAGCCCTCGCTGTGCGGGGCCAGCATGCCGCCGGCCACCCAGGACGCGCCGGGTACGTCGCTGCGGTGCACCCGGACCGACCAACCGTCCCGCGCGGCCCGACGGGCCACCGACAATCCGATGACGCCGCCACCGATCACGGCGACGGTGCCACTGCCGACCGCAGGTGTCATCTGCCCCTCCCTTCGCCGGCATGACCCGGATCAGGTGTGACGGTAAGGACCGGGGCGCTGCTGACACTCGCCGCGCAGGTCCACTCTCAGCCCGGTCCGCCGGGCTCCCGTGATTACTTCCGACCAGGGTACTCAGGTGTCGGCGATAGCCTGAACCGCGTGACCCCACCTACCCCGCTGCCGCTGGACCGACTCGCCGGTGCCCGGCTGTACCTGTGTACCGACGCCCGCCGCGAGCGCGGCGATCTCGCGGAGTTCGCCGACGCGGCGCTGGCCGGCGGGGTCGACATCATCCAGCTGCGCGACAAAGGCTCGGCCGGTGAGCAGCGGTTCGGCCCGCTCGAGGCCGCCGGAGAGTTGGCCGCGCTGGAGATCCTGGCCGACGCCGCGCGCCGGCACGGGGCGCTGTTCGCGGTGAACGACCGCGCCGACATCGCGCGCGCCGCCGAGTCCGACGTGCTGCACCTCGGCCAGGACGACCTGCCGCTGTACGTGGCCCGCGACATCATCGGCGCGCGGCAGGTGATCGGCCGCTCCACCCACGACGAAGCCCAGGTCGACGCGGCCCTCGAGGAGTCGGTCGACTACTTCTGCGTCGGCCCGTGCTGGCCGACCCCGACCAAGCCGGGCCGGGCGGCGCCGGGTCTGGACCTGGTCCGCGCGGCCGCGGCGCGCCGGCCCGCCAAGCCGTGGTTCGCCATCGGCGGCATCGACGAGCAGCGGCTACCCGAGGTCCTCGCCGCCGGGGCGACCCGGGTGGTGGTGGTGCGGGCGATCACGGCCGCCGAGGACCCGGGCGCGGCCGCAGCCCGGTTGAAAGCGGCGCTCGGTCAGGCACCGGAGCTCAGCGGAACACCGGGATAGTGGCGGTCACCTCGCGCAACCGCGGCCAGCTGGCGGCGAAACCCGGATGCAGCGGCAGGTCGGCGACCTCGTCCTCGGGCACCCAGCGCAGCTCGGAGCTCTCCCGGTTCGGCACGGTGGCCAGCTGGGTCGGCGCGTCGGCGATCACGGTCGTATAGGTCCAGTGGGTAGCGCTGCCATCGGTGCCGACCTCGGCGGTCACCACGCTGATGCGCACCGTCACCTGATCGGCGGGCAGCCCGGCCTCCTCGTGCGCCTCGCGCACGGCGGCCTCCTCCGGGGTCTCGTGGCTGTCGCGGGCCCCGCCCGGCAGTCCCCACGTACCGCCCTGATGGCTCCACGGCGCCCGGTGCTGCAGCAGCACCGCGGCCGTCCCGTCGGCGCGCGGCGCCCGCAACAGCAGACCCGCCGCACCGTGGCGACCCCAGTAGTGGGCGCCCTCCTCCGAAACCACCCACCCGTCACCGTCGCCTCGCACGGGCACAAGGATAGGCGGAACGGGATTGCGGTGCGTGCCCCGCTCGCTTCGGCCGCGATCGACGCGCGGGACGCGATCACGTACCAACTTTCACAATGGGCTCTTAGAATTGCGGTCAGGACGGGTCGGGTCGCACGGGACACACTGGGATTCGGAAGAGCAAAGGGGCCGCAACGGTGACGGTGGAGCTGGCGCACCCGTCCACCGAGCCGCTGGCGTCCCGGTCGCCCGACGAGCCGGCGCACCCGCGCTGGTGGTTCCTCTGGACCACCCCCGGGCGCATCCTGGCGCTCGGCGTCATCCTCGCCACCCTCGGCGTGGCGAGCGCGTTCGCCACGTCGAACACCATCGATCACCGCCAGCAGGCCCTGACGACCGTGCTCAACCACACCGAGCCGCTGTCGTTCGCCGCCGGCGAGCTGTACACCACGCTGTCGGTGGCCGACGCCGCGGCGGCCACCGCGTTCATCGCCGGGGCCGAGCCCCGCCCGGTGCGGCAGCGCTACGAGCAGGCCATCACCAACGCCGCGGCCGCGCTGACCCGGGCGGCCAGCGGCCTGACCGACGAGAACATGCGCGAGCTGACCGCGCGGATCAACGCCAACCTGGCCGTCTACACCGGCCTCATCGAAACCGCCCGGACCAACAACCGGGCCGGGAATCCGGTGGGGTCGTCGTACCTGTCGGAGGCCTCGTCGTTGATGCAGGAGAACATCCTGCCCGACGCGCAGCGGCTCTATCAGGCGACCTCGTCGCAGGTGGACGAGGAGACCACGGCGTCGACCCGGATCCCGTCGCCGGTGATCCTGATCGTCACGGCCACCATCCTTTTCGGCGCGTTCGCGCACCGCTGGCTGGCGCGGCGCACCCGGCGCCGGGTCAACATCGGTCTGGTCGCGGGCGGCATGGCGATCATGGTGATGGTCGTCTGGGTGGGCACCGCGCTGGTCATCTCCACCGCCGTGAGCCGCAGCGCGCAGAACACCGCGGCCACGTCGCTGAAGACCGTCACGAATCTGGCGATCACCGCTCAGCAGGCCCGGGCCGACGAGACGCTGTCGTTGATCCGCCGCGGCGACGAGGACGTCCGCAAGCAGTCGTACTACCAGCGCATCGAGACCATGCAGCAGCAGCTCGCCGACTACCTCGAGCGCGACGACGCGGTCGACAAGACCCCGCTGGCCGAGGCCGACCAGTTGCTGGCCAAGTGGCGGGCCGCCGACGACCGGATCAACGCCTACATCTCGGTGGGCAACTACCAGGCCGCGACCCAGGTCGCGCTCGGCACCGGCCAGGACGACTCCACCCCGGCGTTCGACAAGCTCGAATCCGCGCTGGCCGAGGGCATCCAGAACAGCCGCGACCGGCTGCGCAGCGACATCACCCGGGCCGGCCGCACCCTGTCGGGCGCCACCGTCGGCGCGGTGGTGCTGTCACTGGGCGCGGCCATCGCGGTCGCGCTGGGCCTGTGGCCCCGGATGGGTGAGTACCGATGATCGCGGGACTGCGCCGACTCGGCGCGGCGGCGACCGCGCTGGCGGTGGCCGTCGGCGTCGCGGCCGGCTGCGCCCAATCCGATCCGGGGGCCACGGTGCCGGGGCTGACGCTGGCGCCGCCGACGCCGGCCGGGCTCAAGGAGCTGGTGCCGGACCCGGTCGCGATGCCCGACCCCGACGACGAGGACTGCGACGCCACCGCCAGTCTGCGGCCGTTCACCGACCGCAAGGAGGCCGAGGCCGCCGTGGCCAACATCCGCAACCGCGGCCGGCTGATCGTCGGGCTGGACATCGGCAACAACCTGTTCTCCTTCCGCGATCCGATCACCGGCGCGATCACCGGATTCGACGTCGACATCGCCGGCGAGGTGGCGCGCGACATCTTCGGCACCCCGACCCAGGTCGAGTACCGGATCCTGTCCTCGTCCGGCCGCATCGCGGCGCTGCGCAACAACCAGGTCGACATCGTCGTCAAGACCATGACCATCACCTGCGAACGGCGCCAACTGGTGGAGTTCTCCACCGTGTATCTGACTGCGTACCAACGCATCCTGGTGCCACGCGATTCGGCGATCACGCGCGCCTCGGATCTGTCCGGCCGGCGGGTGTGCGCAGTCGAGGGCACCACCTCGCTGAAGCGGGTCCAGGCGATCTCCCCCGCGCCGATCATCATCTCGGTGGTCACCTGGGCGGACTGCCTGGTCGCCATGCAGCAGCGCCAGGTGGACGCGGTCAGCACCGACGACACCATCCTCGCAGGACTGGCCGCCCAGGACCCGTTCCTGCACATCGTCGGCCCGAGCATGGCCCAAGAGCCGTACGGCATCGGCATCAACCAGGACAACCCCGGGTTGGTGCGATTCGTCAACGGCACCTTGGAGCGGATCCGCCGCGACGGCACCTGGAACACGCTGTACCGGCGCTGGCTCACGGTGCTGGGTCCGGCCCCGGCGCCGCCGGCCCCCAGATACCGGGATTCGGTGAGCTGATGGCCGAACTCGACGAGAACACCGCGGTCGACCGGGACGACGGGGGCCCCAGCACCCAGCCGGCCGAGCTGATGCTGGACTCCGCGTCGACGATGCGGCCGATGGCCACCCAGGCCATCTTCCGGCCCAACTTCGACGATGACGACGACGACCTGTACGGCACCACGGTCGGCACCGAGCCCCACGACGTCACCATCGCCACCCGGGCCATCGCGCCGGCGCGGCGCCTCGGCGGCGGCCTGGTGGAGATCCCGCGGGTCCCCGAGATCGATCCGCTCAAGGCGTTGATGACCAATCCGGTGGTGGCCGAATCCAAGCGATTCTGCTGGAACTGCGGTAAACCCGTGGGGCGCTCCACCGCGGAGGGCAAGGCGCTCTCGGAGGGCTGGTGCCCGTACTGCGGCAGCGCCTACTCGTTCCTGCCGCAGCTGGGCCCCGGCGACATGGTCGCCGACCAGTACGAGATCAAGGGCTGCATCGCGCACGGCGGACTGGGCTGGGTGTACCTGGCCGTCGACCACAACGTGAACGAAAGACCGGTGGTGCTCAAGGGTTTGGTGCATTCCGGCGACGCCGAGGCCCAGGCGATCGCGATGGCCGAGCGGCAGTTCCTCGCCGAGGTGGTGCACCCGTCGATCGTGAAGATCTACAACTTCGTCGAGCACCCCGACAGCCACGGTGACCCGGTGGGCTACATCGTGATGGAGTACGTCGGCGGCACGTCGCTCAAACAGAGCCGCGACGAGCGGCTGCCGGTGGCCCAGGCGATCGCCTACATGCTCGAAATCCTGCCCGCGCTGGGCTATCTGCATTCCCTCGGATTGTGCTACAACGACCTCAAGCCCGAGAACATCATGCTCACCGAGGAGCAGCTCAAGCTGATCGACCTCGGCGCGGTCTCGCGAATCAACTCGTTCGGATACCTGTACGGCACACCGGGATACCAGGCCCCCGAGATCGTCCGCACCGGACCGACCATCGCCACCGACATCTACACCGTGGGCCGCACGCTGGCCGCGTTGACCCTGCGCCTGCACACCAAGAACGGCCGCTACGTCGACGGGCTGCCGGCCGACGACCCGGTGCTCGACGAGTACGACAGCTTCGAGCGGGTGCTGCGCCGGGCCATCGACCCCGATCCGCGCCGCCGGTTCAGCACCGCCGACGAGATGTCCGGGCAGTTGCTCGGCGTGCTGCGCGAGGTCGTCGCGGCCGACACCGGGGTGCCGCGCCCCGGCCTGTCGACGGTGTTCAGCCGGTCCCGGTCGACGTTCGGGGTGGACCTGCTGGTCTCCCACACCGACGTCTACCTGGACGGAAAGCCGCACTCGGAGAAGCTGACCGCCGCCGAGATCGTCACCGCGCTGCCCGTGCCGCTGGTCGACCGCAACGACGTGGCGGCCACCGTGCTGTCGGCCAACGTGCTCTCGCAGCCGGTCCAGACGCTGGACTCGTTGCGGGCCGCCCGCCACGGCGCGCTGGATTCGGAGGGCATCGATCTGAGCGAATCCATCGAGTTGCCGCTGATGGAGATCCGCGCACTGCTGGACCTCGGCGACGTCGCCAAGGCCACCCGCAAGCTGGAGGATCTGGCCGAGCGGGTGGGCTGGCAGTGGCGGCTGGTGTGGTTCCGTGCGGTCTCGGAGTTGCTGACGGCCGACTACGACTCGGCGACAAAGCACTTCACGGAGGTGCTCGACCTGCTGCCCGGCGAGTTGGCGCCGAAACTGGCGCTGGCCGCGACCGCCGAACTGTCCGGCAGCACCACCGATCAGGACTTCTACCGGACCGTGTGGCGCACCGACGACGGCGTGATCGCGGCCGGCTTCGGGCTGGCCCGCGCGCAGTCGGTCGCCGGTGAGCGCGAGGCCGCGGTCAAGACGCTCGACCAGGTGCCGGCGGCCTCGAGGCACTTCACCACCGCCCGGCTCACCAGCGCCGTGACGCTGCTGTCGGGCCGGTCCATCAGCGAGGTCACCGAACAGCAGATCCGCGACGCGGCCCGCCGCGTCGAGGCGCTGCCGGAGACCGAACCGCGGGTGCTGCAGATCCGGGCCCTGGTCCTGGGCACCGCGCTGGACTGGATCATCGACCACGAGGCCGGCACCAACCACATCCTGGGCTTCCCGTTCACCCTGCACGGGCTGCAACTCGGCGTCGAGGCGTCCCTGCGCGCGCTGGCCCGTCAGGCCCCGAGCCGCGCGCATCGCTACACGCTGGTCGACATGGCCAACACGGTGCGGCCGACCAGCACGTTCTAGTCGCGGGCGAGCACCGCGACGCAGGCCCGCGCGATCGCGAGTTCCTCGTCGGTGGGGATCACCAGCACCGTGGTCGGCGAGTTCTCCGCGGAGATCACCCGCGCGCCCCGCGACGGGCTCTCGTTGAGGTGCTCATCGAGTTCGACCCCCAGCGGGGCCAGCCCCGTCAGCGCGTCGCGGCGGACCTTGGCGTCGTTCTCACCGACCCCGGCGGTGAAGGTGATGACGTGGGTGTCGCCGAGGACCGCCAGGTAGGCGCCGATGTACTTGCGCAGCCGGTGGATGTACACGTCGTAGGCCAGCTGCGCCTGGGACGCTTCGGGTTCGGCACCGGCGGCGATCATCCGGTGCAGTTCGCGAAAGTCGTTGTCCCCGCCCAATCCGTACACCCCGGAGCGGCGGTTGAGCATCGACTCGATCTCCTCGACCGGCAGCTTCGCGGTGCGCGCGAGGTAGAACACGATGCCCGGGTCGATGTCACCGCTGCGGGTGCCCATCACCAGTCCCTCCATGGGCGTGAGCCCCATCGAGGTGTCCACGGGCCGGCCGCCGGCGATCGCCGACGCCGAGGCCCCGTTGCCGAGGTGCAGGACGATCTGGTTGAGCTGATCCAGGGGCCGGTCCAGGAATTCGGCGGCCTGCTCGCTGATGTACTGGTGCGAGGTGCCGTGGAAGCCGTACCGGCGGATCCGCCACTGTTCGGCCAGGTCCCGGTCGATGGCGTAGGTGGCGGCCGCGGCGGGCAGGTCGTGGAAGAACGCGGTGTCGAAGACCGCGATGTGCGGCAGGTCCGGAAGCATCTTGCGGGCCACCTCCACGCCGAGTACGGCGGGCGGATTGTGCAGCGGCGCAAGGGGTGCCAGCTCCCGGGCCTTGGCCACCACCGCGTCGTCGATGATCGTCGGCCGGTACAGGTCCCGACCGCCGTGCACCAGGCGGTGTCCGACGGCGACGATGCCGAGGTCGTCCAGCTTGCCGCCCGCCTCGTCGAGGAGCTCGAAGGCCAGCCGCAGCGCGGCGTCGTGGTCGCCGACCGGGGCGCGCCGCTCGACCTCGCGGCCGTCGAACTGCACCTCGGCCCGCGACTCGCGTTCACCGATCCGTTCGACGATGCCGTCGGCCACCTCAACGCCGGCATCCGGCTGCACCAGACTGAATTTCATCGACGACGAGCCGGAGTTGATCACCAGGACCGTCCGCACCGGACGTTGCATCGGCTACTCCCCCTGCGCCTGGATCGCGGTGATGGCCACCGTGTTGACGATGTCTTCGACCAGTGCGCCCCGGGACAGGTCGTTGACCGGCTTGTTGAGGCCCTGCAGCACCGGGCCGATCGCGATCGCACCGGCGCTGCGCTGCACCGCCTTGTAGGTGTTGTTGCCGGTGTTGAGGTCCGGGAAGATCAGCACGGTGGCGCGGCCGGCGACCGCCGAGTCCGGCATCTTGGTGGCCGCCACCGACGGTTCGACCGCCGCGTCGTACTGGATGGGCCCCTCCACCAGCAGCTCCGGCGCGCGCTCGCGGACCAACTTGGTTGCCGCCCTGACCTTCTCGACCTCCGCGCCGGCCCCGGAGCTACCCGTCGAGTACGACAGCATGGCCACCCGCGGGTCGATCCCGAACTGCGCCGCGGTGCGCGCGGAACTGATCGCGATGTCGGCGAGCTGCTCGGCGGTGGGATCCGGCACGATGGCGCAGTCGCCGTAGGCCAGCACCCGGTCCGACAGGCACATCAGGAAGATGCTGGACACCGTCGAGATGCCCGGCGAGGTGCGGACGATCTCCAGCGCGGGCCGGACGGTGTGGGCGGTGGTGTGTGCGGCGCCGGACACCATGCCGTCGACGATGTCGTTGTGCACCAGCATGGTGCCGAAGTAGGACACGTCGTGGATGATCTCGCGGGCCTGCTCGACCGTGATGCCCTTGTGCTTGCGCAGTTGCGCGTACTGTTCGGCGAACTGGTCGCACAGCTCGCTGGTCTTCGGATTCAGCACCGTGGCCTCGGCCAGGTCGACGCCGAGTTCCGCGGCGCGCAAACGGATCTGGACGTCGTCACCCAGAATCGTCAGGTCGGCGACCCCGCGGCGCAACAGCTGGCCGGCCGCGCGCAGGATGCGGTCGTCCTCGCCCTCAGGCAACACGATGCGCTTGCGGTTCCCCCGCGCCCGTTCCACCAGGCCGTGCTCGAACATCTGCGGCGTGGTGACGTCCGGGATCGGGAGGGCGAGTTGGTCGAGCATGTCCTGGACGTCGACGTGCCGGGCCATCAGTTCGATCGCGGTGTCGATCTTGCGCTGGGAGCCCACCGTGACCCGGCCCCGGGTGGCGGCCACCGCGCTGGCGGTGTCGAACGTGCCCAGGTCGGTGGCGATGATCGGCAGCCGCGAGCCCAGGCCGTCGACCAGGGCTGCGATCGACGGGTGCAGTTCGAGCCCGCCGTTGAGGATCATCGTGGCCAGCGACGGGAAGCCGTCGGCCGCGTGCGCGCTCATCAGCGCCAGCACCACGTCGGACCGGTCGCCGGGCGTGATCACCGCCTGGTCGTCCTTGAGCCGCTCCAGCACGTGGTCGGCGGTCATCCCGGCCACCATGACCGAGAGCACCTCGCGACCCAGCAACTCCTGGTCGCCCTTGATCAGGGTGCCGCCCACCGCGTCGCGCAGTTCGGCGACCGAGGGCGCCACCAGCACCGGCTCCTCCGGCAGCACGTAGGCCTTCGGCCCGAAACCGGTGAGTTCGGCGGCCACCGCGTCGAGGTGCTCGGGCTCGCAGCGGTTGGCGACGATCGCCGCGGTGTGCGCGTACTGGCTGGAGATCTCGGCCAGACACACCCCGACCGCCTGGGCGACCTCCTGCGGGGTGCGACCCTTGGCCCGCACCGCCAGCACCACCGGCGCGCCGAGATTGGCGGCGATCCGGGCGTTGACCTCCAATTCGCTGGGGGTGGCGACGTCGGTGTAGTCGCTGCCGATGATCACCACCGCGTCGCAGCGCTGGGCCACCGCGTGGAAGCGGTCGACGATGGCGACGATCGCGGCGTCCGGGTCGTCGTGCACCTGCTGATAGGTGACCCCGACGCAGTCCTCGTAGCTCAGTCCCGCGGTGGTGCGCGCCAGCAGCAACTCCAGGATGTAATCCCGCTTCTGCCCCTCCCGCACGATGGGGCGGAACACCCCGACCCGCGGAACCGTGACCGCCAGCCGGTGCAGGATGCCCAGCGCGATGGTCGATTTGCCGGTGTCCCCCTCCGGCGAGGCGATGTAGATGCCGGACACGCCGCGGTTGTCGCCGTTGGTCACGGGCTAACCCAGCTTGCGCAGCCGCGGTTCCAGATCGCGCTGGAAGAGTTCGAGGAAGCGGCGCTGATCGTGGCCGGGGGCGTGGAACACCAGGTGGTTCAGGCCCCAGTCGACGTAGTCCTTGACCTTGGCCACCGCCTCGTCGGGATCGGAGGCGACGATCCAGCGCTTGGCGACCTGTTCGATGGGCAGCGCGTCGGCGGCCTTCTCCATCTCGATGGGGTCGTCGATGGAGTGCTTCTGCTCGGCGGTCAGCGACAGCGGCGCCCAGAACCGGGTGTTCTCCAGCGCCTGCTCTGGGTCGGTGTCGTAGGAGATCTTGATCTCGATCATCCGGTCGATGCTCTCCGGGTCGCGCTCGGCCTTCTGCGCGCCCTCGCGCACCGCCGGGATCAGCTTGTCCTGGTAGAGCTCGGCGCCCTTGCCGGAGGTGCAGATGAACCCGTCGCCGGCCCGGCCGGCGTACCGGGCCACCACGGGTCCGCCGGCGGCGATGTAGACCGGCACCCCGCCCTCGGGCACGTCGTAGATGGAGGCGCCCTTGGTCTGGTAGTACTCGCCGTCGAAGTCGACCCGGTCGCCGAGCCACAGCTCACGCATCAGGCGCACCGACTCGCGCAGCCGCGCGAACCGCTCCTTGAACTCCGGCCACTCGCCGGCGTACCCGGTCGCGATCTCGTTGAGCGCCTCGCCGGTGCCCACCCCCAAGAACACCCGGCCCGGGTACAGGCAGGCCATGGTGGCGAACGCCTGCGCGATCACCGCGGGGTTGTACCGGAAGGTAGGGGTCAGCACGGAGGTGCCCAGCTGCAGGCGCTTGGTGCGCTCGCCGACCGCGGTGAGCCAGGCCAGCGAGAACGGCGCGTGGCCGCCCTCGTGTCGCCAGGGTTGGAAGTGATCGCTGACGGTGGCGCTGTCCATGCCGTGCGCTTCGGCCAGGACCGCCAACTCCACCAGTTCCCGCGGCGCGAACTGCTCCGCCGACGCCTTATAGCCCAGTTTCAGTTCACGCTTGAGTTCAGCCACGCCTACTTTCTACCCCCACCACATAAACTCTGGTGGATGGCACCTGCTTCGGGCGAGCTGATCGGAGTTTCCGACCTCGTTCACGTGGTCCGGACCGACCTGGTGAACTGGGCCCTGATCGCCGAGGACGACGGGGTGGTGCTCATCGACGCGGGGTTCCCCGGCCAGCGCGGCGAGGTGCTGGCGTCGCTGCGCCGCCTCGGTTTTCGCGCCTCCGATGTGATGGCGATCCTGTTGACCCACGCCCACATCGATCATCTGGGCACCGCGATCTGGTTCGCCGCCGAGCACGGCACCCCGGTCTATTGCCATGCCGACGAGATCGGCCACGCCAAGCGGGACTACCTGGAACAGGCCTCTCCGGCCGGGCTGGTGCAGCACCTGTGGCAGCCGCGCTGGCTGAAGTGGTCGGTGCAGATCCTCGGCCAGGGCGCCCTGATCCGGGAGGGCATCCCGTCAGCGCGGGTCTTCACCGAGGACGTCGGTGCGAACCTGCCCGGGCGCCCGATCACCATTCCGACGCCGGGGCACACCGGGGGGCACTGCTCCTACCTGGTCGACGGCGTGCTGGTGTCCGGGGATGCCCTGGTGACCGGCCACCCGACGTCCGCGCGCCGCGGACCGCAGCTGCTGCATTCGGTGTTCAACCACGACGACGCCGGGTGCCTGCGAAGCCTGGACGCGCTGGCCATGCTGGAGACCGAGGTGTTGGTCCCCGGCCACGGTGACGTCTGGCGCGGCCCCATCCGCGAACTGACCCGACAAGCCCAAAGTTGACAGGTGTAAAGTTCGGCGCCATGGACAACATCCGGGGCAAGAACATCGTCATCACCGGGGCCGCCCGCGGCATCGGCTACGCCACCGCCAAGGCACTGCTGGCCCGCGGCGCTCGGGTCGTCATCGGTGACCGCGACGTCGCGGTGCTCGACACCGCCGTCACCGAGCTGCTGCGGTTCGGGCCGGTCACCGGCTATCCGGTCGATGTCACCGACGCCGAGTCGTTCGAGGTCTTCCTCGACAAGGCCCGCGCCGACGGCACCGGCCAGATCGACGTGCTGATCAACAACGCGGGCGTGATGCCCGTCGGCCCGTTCCTCGAGCAGAGCAAGCAGGCCATCCGCACCTCCATCGAGGTCAACTTCTACGGCGTGCTCACCGGCTGCCGGCTGGTGCTGCCGGAGATGGTCAAGCGCCGCAGCGGCCACATCGTCAACATCTCGTCGCTGTCGGGCATGATCGCGCTGCCCGGCCAGGTGGTCTATGCGGGCACCAAGTTCGCGGTGGTCGGGCTGTCCACCGCCATGGCCGACGAATTCGCCCCGCAGGGCGTCAACGTCAGCGTGGTGCTGCCGACCTTCACCAACACCGAGCTGATCACCGGCACCAAGACGTCGTTCGCGCAGAAGCCGGTGCAGCCCGAGGACATCGCCGCCGGCGTCGTCAAGGTGCTCGACAAGCCGTCGATCACCAACCTGTCGGTGCCCGGCCCGCTGCGCGCCGTCAGCGCCCTCACCCAGCTGCTCGGGCCCAAGGCGCGGCGCTGGCTGTCGCACAAACTGGGCAACGACACGGTGTTCCTCAACTACGACACCACTGCCCGGTCGGCCTACGAGCAGCGCGCCCAGAGCGCGATCGGCGTCGAGGAGAAAAAGCCCGAGCAGGGTTAGCTGCCCGGGCCGGCGCGCATGATGGCCGCCAGGTCGCTGCGGGAGCTCGCGCCGACCCGCTGACAGGCCCGGTACAGGTGCCCCTCCACGGTGCGCACCGAGGTCACCAGCCGGTCGGCGATCTCCTTGTTCGACATCCCGGCGGCCACCAGTTCGGCCACCTCCCGCTGCCGGCCGGTCAACGGCGTCGGTGACACCGGGCTGCGGGTGGCCGGCGTGCACAAACCCCCGCATTCCTGGGCCAGCTGCGCGGCCAGCGCGGCGGCGAACAGCCCCCGGCTGCGCAGCTGCGCCCCGGTGAAGGCCACCGCCGCCTGGGCCGCCGCATCGGCGGCAGCCGCCCGGTCACCGATGTGCTGATAGGCCGTCGAGACCGCCAGCAGCGCCTCGCCGTCGCCGGCCCGCAGCCCCGCCGCGTGCGCGGCCACCGCGTCGGCCAGCGGCAGCCGCAGGGTTTCGGCCAATTCGGCGGTCCGCTCGCAGATCTCGCCGATGTCCTGGCCGGCGCCCCACTGGGCCGCGGCCTGCAGGCAGGCCAACTCGTGGGTCGGCTGACCGCGGCGGCGGGCCACCCTGGCCTCGGCCAGCACGGTGTCCACCGCCTCGGCCAATGAGCCCCCCGCGGCCAGCACCCAGCCGGTCGCCAGGGCCAGCGCGGTGTGCATGAACAGGAACTCGGGCCGCGCGCTCTGCCGGGCCTCGCCGAGCATCTCGGTGGCGGCCTGTGCCTCGCCCAGCTTGGCGTGCGCCTCGGCCAGCCCGAACACGCAGGCCGCCCGCAGGCCGGTGGTCACCCCGTGGGTCTCGACGCCGGCCAGCGCCTCGTGCAGCTTCTTGGTGGCCGAGCCGACATCACCGCGCATCAGCTCGACCGCGCCCACCATGAACACCAGGTTCGCGTAGGCGAGGCTGGGCATGTCCTGCGCGAGTTCGGAGAGCAGCTCCGCGGCGCGGCGGCATTCCTCGAGTCGGCCCGTCAGCCGGCACGCGCGGGCGTACACGCCGGCGAACCAGAACCGCATGTGTGAGGTCTCGTAGGAGCCGGTGGCCCGGTCCAGTGCGGCGCGCGCCACCGGCCCGATGTCGTCGGCGTGGCCGAGCGCGCCGGCGGCCATGATCAACGACACCGCGGCGAGCATCGCGTTCAGATCGGACAACTCGGGGCAGTCCAGCGCGTAGCGGGCCTTCCGCTCGGCCTCGGCGCAGCGCGCGAAAACCGCGTCCACACAGGCCTCCACCGAATAGCGGGCGGCCCGCTGCGCGTCGGTCTCGGTGCGGCCGGCCAGCTCGGCCAGCAACTCCTCGGCGGCGGCGGGGCGGCCGAGCATCCAGATCAGGTTCGCCGCCCGCAGCGTCGTCCATCGATGGCGGTCGCCACCGCGGGCGGCCAGCGCGCTCAGCGTCTGTTCGGCGGCGGGCCCGTCGCCGGCCAGGAACCGGTTGACCGCCATGATCTCGGTCGCCTCGGCCGAACCCGCCGCCGCCGCGGCCGCCGCGAACCGCTGGGCCAGGTCCAGGTCCAGCAGGGTCATGGTGGCCCGCGCCGCCTCGACGTACAGCGCCGGGTCCGGCGGCAGGTCCGACTCCAGCCGCAGCAGCGCGCGCCGCACCAGGCTTTGTGCGTCACCCCCGTCCCGACCGGCCAGCCGCTGCGCCAGCGCGCCACGAATTTTCGACAGATACAGCTCGCCGGCCGCGACGCGGCGCAGCTCGCCGAACAACGGATGCGCCAGCCGGGCCGTCAGCTCGTCGGCGCACCGCTCGACGGTGATCAGGTGCATCTGCTCGGCGGTCTCCACCGCGGCGCGACCCACCAGGTCCGCCAGGACCCCGACGTCCAGCGGCTCGCACTGCGACAACGTGTCGAGGACGGCGGCCTGCTCCGGCGCCAGCCGATCCAGCTGGTTGCCCACCAGGTCGCTCATGTTCTGCGACACCGCGACGTCGCCGTCCCAGATCCAGACGCCCTTGACCTTGCGGACCCGGCCGGCGGCCACCTGATCCTTGAGCAACTGCCGCAGGAACAGCGCGTTGCCGCCGGTGAGCCGCCAGAATCGTTGTGCGCTACGGGCATCCATCGGGCCCTCCAGCGCGGCCTCGACCATGGCGCGGGCCCCCTGCGGGCACAGCGGTTCGAGGTCCAGTCGGGCCAGCAGTCCGTCCTTCCACAGCGCGCGGACCGCGTCGGGCTCGCCGGCCCCGGTCCGCACCGTCACCACCAGCCGGGCCTGGCGGCTCTGCGCGATCTGGTGCACGACGTGGGCGGAGAATCCGTCGAGCAGGTGCGCGTCGTCGACGCCGATGACCACCCGCCCCTGGCGTTGCCGGGCCAGCAGCGCCGTGATGACCCGTCGCACACTGGGATTGGGATCGTTGACGTGCTCGCCGATGGTTGCGGTGAACGCGCCCAACGGGATCGGCCGGGCCGACGCGGTGCCGACGATCCAATCGGTCTGGGTGCCCGCGGCGGCGGCCTGGGACAGCAACTCACGGGCGAGCCTCGTCTTGCCCACCCCCGCAGGTCCTGCGACCAGTACACCGGCGAAGTTGCCGACCCCGCTCAGAGCGCGGCGCAGGGTCGTCAGTTCGCGGTCCCTCCCGGTCAGCGTGTCACCGCTGATCACGGGGCGACTATAACGCGATCAGCCCAGTGCTTGGTCCAGATCGGCGATCAGATCCTCGACGTCCTCGAGGCCGACCGACAGCCGGACCACCCCGTCGCCGAGCCCGATGGTGGCGCGGCCCTCCGGCCCCATCGCCCGGTGCGTGGTCGTCGCCGGGTGCGTGATCAACGATTTCGCGTCGCCGAGGTTGTTGGAGATGTCGATGACCCGCAGCTTGTCGAGCACCTCGAACGCGCGCTGCTTGCCGCCGTCGGCGGGCGCGTCGAGTTCGAAGGTGACCACGGTGCCGCCGCCGCTCATCTGCCGCTTGGCCAGCTCGTACTGCGGGTGCGAGGTCAGGAACGGGTAGCGGACCCAGCGCACGCCGGCATGCGCCTCGAGGTACTCCGCGATCCGCTGCGCGGCGGCGTTGCTGTGATTGACCCGAAGCGCAAGGGTCTCAAGACCTTTGAGCAGGGTCCAGGCGTTGAAGGAACTGATCGAGGGGCCGGTGTGGCGCATCAGGGTCTGCACCGGGCCGTCGATGTACTCCTGATCGCCCAGGATGGCCCCGCCGAGCACCCGACCCTGCCCGTCGATGTGCTTGGTGCCGGAATAGACCACCACGTCGGCGCCCATCGGCATGCCGCGCTGCAGCAGCGGGGTGGCGAAAACGTTGTCCAGCACCACCTTTGCGCCCGCGGCATGCGCGAGTTCGCTGACCGCGGCGATGTCGACCAGCGATTGCATGGGGTTGGACGGGGTCTCGAAGAACACCGCCTGGGTGGACTTGCTCAGCGCAGCCTCCCACTGGGCGAGGTCGTCCCCGTCGACGAACTCGGTTTCCACGCCCCAGCGCGGCAGGATCTCGTTGCACACCACGAAGCACGACCCGAACAGGCTGCGCGCGGCGACCAGACGGTCCCCGGCGGCCAGCAGCGCGCCGAGCGCGGTGAACACCGCGGCCATGCCGGTGGCGGTGGCGAACGCCGCCGGCGCGTCCTCGATGAGCCGCAGCCGCTCCTCGAACATGGCGATGGTCGGGTTGCCGTAGCGCGAGTAGACGAACCGGTCGACCTCGCCGGTGAACGCCCGCTCGGCGTCGGCGGCGGTGGCGTAGGTGTACCCCGAGTTGAGGTACATCGCCTCGGCGGTCTCCTCGAACTGGGACCGCAACAGACCGCCCCGCACCCCCACCGTGGCCTGGCCCAGGCCGTCGGGCAGCGGCTTCGGGATGCGGACCGAGGGAACCTCGCTCATGACTGCACCCAGGGCAGACCGACGGCCTTCCACCCGGTGCCGCCGCGGTGCCCCTGGGCGTCCAGGTGCCCCTCGAAGCCGTCGAGCACGTTGTAGGACGGCCCGATCCCGGCCGCGGTGGCGGCCTCGGCCGCGCCGATGGAACGGTTACCGGAGCGACAGAGGAAGACCACCGGACGCTGCCCGGGCGTCACTCCGGCGGCCATCAGGTCGGCCACGAAATCGTCGTTGTGGGCGCCGTCGGTGTGGTTCCACTCGACGAACACCACCTCGCGCCCCAGGCTCGAGGTGTCGGGCACACCGACGAACTTCCACTCGGCGTCGGTGCGGCAATCGACCAGCGTCGCCGTCGGGTCCGCGCTGAGCATCGACCACGCCTGCTCCGGTGTGATATCTCCTGCGTAGCTCACCGGAGCAAGTTTTCCACACGTCAGGAAACGGGCGAACACACCCGCCAGGTGCCGTCCTCCAGGACGAAGTCGGTGGGGGTGTCGATCATGGTGTCCTTGTCGTTGTCGAAGTAGTAGACGACGTTGGCCGTCGCGGTGTCCCCCTCGACGGTCACGTCCAGGACGTTGCCGACGTAGCGTGCGCCCTTGTCGGCCACCGACCGCCGCTGGTTGTCCAGCACCGTGTCCGCCGTGCCGGCCTCCCGGGCGCACGTGTAGGTGCGGAAGTCGTCGTAGTCGAGCCGTTGCAATGCGTCGTTCTGGCCCAGCGCGGCGCGCACGATGCCCTCGCGCACGGCGTCGTCGTCGCGGTTGAGCCAGCTCGCCAGCCCGACACCGATCACGACGAGCACGATGATCACCAGCGCGGCCAAAAACGGTGTGACGGTGGCGCCTTCGGACTCCGGATGCTGGTCGGTCACGTTGTACTCCCTGTCAGCGGGTTGCCCCGCAATGCCTGCGCCGCCTGCCGGGCCCGCTCCCGGGCCCCGGCGACGGTCGGTGCCGTCGCCGACACCACTTCGAACCGGCTGCGGCCGGTCCCGACGGGCCCCAGCGGCGCCGGAAACAACATCACGTCGGTCTCCGGAACGCTCAGGGCCCCGGAGAGGTTATCGCGAGCCCCCGGCAGGTAGCTCACCTCGACGGCACCCGGCGAGATCATGATGGTGTCCACCGGCAGTCTGAGCACCGCGCGGGCGTGCAGATCCAGCGCGGAGAGCCGCTGGGTGCGCAGGGTCACCAGGGCGCTGTCGTGCGGCAGGACCGTGACGTCGGCGAAGTACACCTCGTCGCCCCGGACCAGCAGTTCCACCCCGAACAGGCCGCGGCCGCCGAGAGCGGTCACCACCCGCGCGGCGATCGAGCGGGCCGAATCCAGCGCGACGGGCGTCATCGGCGCCGGCTGCCACGCCTCCAGCACACCGGCCACGTGCCGGTGCCCGATCGGCTCG
The DNA here is from genome assembly GCF_963378085.1 of Mycolicibacterium sp. MU0050. GTDB lineage: Bacteria > Actinomycetota > Actinomycetes > Mycobacteriales > Mycobacteriaceae > Mycobacterium > Mycobacterium wendilense. The sequence goes on from NZ_OY726395.1 coordinate 4,125,418, forward strand.
CAGAACCCGGGAGCCACCGATTCGCCGGTGCGCACCGCCAGCAGGGTGACCTCGTCGTCGACCTCCACCACCGATTCGACCAACACGCGGCCGGGGGTTCCGCCGCCGGCCGGGGCCGCACGGTGCCACGCGGCCTCGATGTCGTCCGCGCGCAGCAACACCGATTGCCCCTCGCCGGGCAGCGCCGACAGCGGCTTGACCACCAGCGGATACCCGGCGTGCGCGGCGATGGCGCCCAGCTCGTCGATGCCGCCGGCGAACCAGAACGGCGCCGTGGGCAGGCCCAGCTCGTCGGCCGCCAGCCGGCGCAGCGCCTCGCGGTCCAACATCAGCCGGGTCCGGCGCGCGCTCGGCACCACCGACAGTCCCGCGGCCTCCGCAGCGGCCAGCGCCTCCGGCGCTACCGACTCGGTCGCCGGGACCAGGATGTCGGGGGCGAACCGCTCGATGGCCGCGTGCACCGCGTCGGCATCGGTGAGGTCGAGGACCGCGGAGTCGTCGGCGAAGGCCCGCGCGGACGCGTCCGGGTGGCTGTCCGCGGCGATCACCACCGCCCCCAGCCGCTGGAAGCTGAGCACCACCTCGCGGCCGAGTTCGCCCGAACCCAGAAGCAGGATTCGCGGCGCCGACATGGTTTCCACCATAGGCGTCACCGCCGGCCCCGGAAGGTTAGGCAATCGAAGGATCTGGGTACGTTGGAGCGCGTGAACTGGGACCGCCTTGCTGCCGTCGTCACCGCGCCCCGCTCGTGGGTGCTCGCCCTGCTGATCGCGTTGGCCTCGGGTTTGCTGCTCGGGTTGGCCGGCAGCGACGACTCGGCGTCCCAGTCCCCGATAGCGCTGCCGAGCTCGGCGGAATCCGCCCGCGCCGCCGAGGCGGCCCAAGGCTTCCCTGGCGGGGATCAGGCCCCGGCGATCCTGGTGGTCACCCGCGCCGACGAGGCCCCGCTGGGGCCCGACGACGTGGGTGCCGCCGAGGCCGCCTACCAGCGGATGACCGCGCAGGTCGGCGCTCCGCCCGGCGGACCGCCGCTGACGGTGTCCGACGACGGCCGGGCGGCGCTGGCCGCGGTCGGGATGGACGGCACCCTGTCGGGCTTCGATCTGCGCGACGCCGTCGACGCGGTGCGCGGGGCCGCCGCCGACGGGCTGCCGCCGGGGCTGCGCGCGGAGGTGACCGGTGGGCCGGCGTTCGGCGCGGACATCGCCGATGCGTTCTCGGGCGCCAACATCACGCTGCTCGCGGTGACGGCCGCCGTGGTGGCGCTGCTGCTGATCCTCACCTACCGCTCGCCGGTGCTGTTCTTGGTGCCGTTGGCGGTGATCGGCTTCGCCGACCGGGTCGGGGCCACCCTGGGCACCTCGGTGACCTCGCTCGCCGGGCTGACCCCCGACGGTTCCACCTCCGGCATCACCAGCGTGCTGGTGTTCGGGGCGGGCACCAACTACGCGCTGTTGCTGATCTCGCGGTATCGCGAGGAGTTGCGGATGGCCGCCGACCATCGCGAGGCGCTGCGCATCGCGGTGCGCAACGCCGGCCCGGCGATCCTGGCCAGCAACGCCACCGTGGTGCTGGCGCTGCTGACGCTGCTGCTGGCGGGCGCACCGAGCACCCGCAGCCTGGGCCTGCAGGCGGCCTCGGGACTTGTTGTCGCCGCGGTGTTCTCGTTGTTGGTGCTGCCCCCGCTGCTGGCGCTGTTCGGGGTCCGGCTGTTCTGGCCGTTCATCCCGTCTCGCGAGGACCGCGACCTCACCGAAGCCGGAATCTGGCACCGCATCGCCACCGCGGTGTCGCGGCGGCCGGCGGCGGTGCTGGTGGCCTCCTTCGCGGGCCTGGCGGTCCTGACGTGCGGGCTGCTGGGCACCTCGATCGGCCTGACGCAGACCGAACAGTTCCGGGTGGAGGCCGAGTCGGTCACCGGCTACGAAACCCTGGCCGAACACTTCCCCAGCGGGCTGACCGATCCGACCCGGGTAATCGCGGCCAGCGACCGCGGCGCGCAGATCCAGGCCGCAATCGAGGGCACCGACGGGGTGGTCTCGGCGGCCCCCGGCGGCGAGGACGGCGCGGGCAGCACGCAGTGGTCGGTGATCACCGACGCCGACCCGGCCAGCGATGAGGCCTTCGAAACCATTGCGGCGCTGCGTGACTCGGTACACGCGGTGGACCCCGACGCACTGGTCGGCGGTGCGGACGCCCAAGCGCTGGACGCCCGCGACGCGGCCGTCGACGACCGGCTGCTGATCATCCCGGCCATCCTGGTGGTGGTGCTGGCCGTGCTGCTGGTGCTGCTGCGCTCCGTGGTGGCCCCGCTGCTGCTGGTCACCGCGACCGTGGCCTCCTCGATGGCCGCGCTGGGCCTCGGCGGCTGGGTGAGCATCCACGTGTTCGGCTTCCCGGCGCTGGACAACACCACCCCGCTGTTCGCGTTCCTGTTCCTGGTCGCGCTCGGCGTGGACTACACGATCTTCCTGGTGACCCGGGCGCGCGAGGAGACCGTCACGTTCGGCACCCGCCAGGGCATCGTGCGCGCGGTCTCGGCCACCGGCGCGGTCATCACCAGCGCCGGCATCGTGCTGGCGGCGGTGTTCTGCGTCCTCGGCGTGCTGCCGCTGATCGTGCTGACGCAGCTGGGCATCATCGTGGGCCTCGGCATCCTGTTGGACACCTTCCTGGTCCGCACGGTGGTGATCCCGGCGCTGTTCTCGCTGATCGGCCCCAAGGTGTGGTGGCCGGCCCGGCTGGACCCCGCCGAGCCGGCGTCGCGCTAGGGCTGCCCGGCCAGCAGCCGCACCATCAGGCCGTTGGCCTCGGCCAGCAGGTTGCCGTCCGCGTCGCGCAGCTCGGCGTTCACAAATGCCTTGCGCCCCTGCGCTTCCCGGAGCCATCCGCGCGCGTGCAGCTCGGTGTCGATCGGGGTGATCTTGCGGTAGTCGACGTTCAGGTAGGCGGTGCGGCTGATCGGCCGACCGGTCGCGTGGATCACCATCCCGAACATGGAGTCGAACAGCAACGGCAGCACCCCGCCGTGCACGGCGTAGTTGCCCCCGACATGGAAGCGGGAAAACGTGACCCGCAGCAGCACCTCGTCGGCCTCGAACTTGTCGACGACCCACGGCGGCATCAGCAGGCTGCCCGCGCCCGGCAGGTCCGGCACCCGGTTGGCCGGGCCGACCCCCTCGCCGGCCTCGAACGGCGCGAGTTGGGCGACCAGCGCCTCCACCCGCCCGGCGGCATCGGTCCAGGTCTGCGGGTCGGGATCGGCCGAGACCGCCAGGTCCTGCAGCCGGCGCATGGCGGTCAGGAACCGCTCGAACCCCGGGCCGGGCTGGGCCGCCTCGAACACCGGGAAGCCGCCGTGACGGTCATAGTCCGGATCGACGCGTCGTGGGTCCGGGCCGGGTTCGGTCGCCACTAGCGGGCGGCCAGGATGTCGCGCCGGACAATGGTCTGGTCGCGCCCCGGGCCCACCCCCACGCAGGAAATATGCGCCCCGGCAAGCTCCTCGAGCCGCAGCACGTAGTCGCGGGCCTTGGCCGGCAACTCGTCGAACTCGCGGGCGCCGGAGATGTCCTCCCACCACCCGGGCAGTTCCTCGTAGATGGGCTCGGCCCGGACGATGTCGGCCTGCGTCATCGGCATCTCGTCGGTGCGCTTGCCGTCGACGGTGTAGCCCACGCAGATCGGCACCGTCTCCAGCGACGAGAGCACGTCGAGCTTGGTCAGGAAGTAGTCGGTGATGCCGTTGACCCGGGTGGCGTAGCGGGCGATCACCGCGTCGAACCACCCGCAGCGGCGCGCCCGGCCCGTCGTCACGCCGACCTCGCCGCCGGTCTTGGCCAGGTACTCGCCGTGCTCGTCGAACAGCTCGGTGGGGAACGGACCGGATCCCACGCGCGTGGTGTAGGCCTTCAGGATGCCCAGCACCGTGGTGATCCGGGTGGGGCCGATCCCGGAGCCCACGGCGGCGCCGCCGGCGGTCGGGTTCGACGAGGTGACGTACGGGTAGGTGCCGTGGTCGACGTCGAGCAGGGTGCCCTGCGAGCCTTCCAACAGCACGGTCTCGTCGCGCTCCAGGGCCTGGCCCAGCAGCAGCCGGGTGTCGGCGATGCGGTGCTTGAAGCCCTCGGCCTGCTCCAGCAGGTTGGCCACCACCTCGTCGGCGGCCAGCGCCTTGCGGTTGTAGACCTTGACCAGGATCTGGTTCTTCAGTTCGAGGGCGGCCTCGATCTTCTCGGCCAGCAGGGTCTCGTCGAGCACGTCGGCGACCCGGATGCCGATCCGGGCGATCTTGTCCTGGTAGCAGGGACCGATGCCGCGGCCGGTGGTGCCGATCTTCTTGCTGCCCGCGTAGCGCTCCACCACCTTGTCGATGGCGACGTGATACGGCATCAGCAGGTGCGCGTCGGCCGAGATCAGCAGCCGGTCGGTGTCCACCCCCCGCGCGTCGAGGCCACTGAGCTCGGTGAGCAGCACACCGGGGTCGACCACGACACCGTTGCCGATGACGTTGGTGACCCCCGGGGTCAGAATTCCCGAGGGGATGAGGTGCAGCGCGAAATTCTCACCGCTGGGCAGGACAACGGTGTGCCCGGCGTTGTTGCCGCCCTGATAGCGCACAACCCACTGCACCCGCCCACCGAGTAGATCGGTGGCTTTACCCTTGCCCTCGTCGCCCCATTGGGCGCCGATGAGGACGATTGCCGGCATGGCATTTCTCCTGATTATTGTGTCCAGCCGGTGACCCACACTATCCCAGCGAGGGACCAGGAGCTGCGTTGACTGATGCGTTGACCGCTGTGTTGCTGTTCGGGGGCCGCCCGGCGCCCCGCCGGCTGCGGGATTTGCCGGCCACCGTCGTCGGCTCGGATTCCGGCGCCGCGGCGGCCATCGACGCCGTCACGGAGTCGGCGCGGCGGGTGATCGTGGTGGGCTCGACGGCGGAGCTGGCCGCGGTGCTGACGCGGCTGCTCAAGACCGAGCGGCTGGACGTCGAGGTCGCCCATCTGCCGGGCCGCTTCGGCGTGCGGCGCGCGCGCCGCGGTGTGGCCCAACGCATTCCGTTGATCCGCGACGAGACCGGCACGGCGCTGGTCGGCGAGGCGCGCTGGGTGCCCACCGCGGACGCCGATGCCCTCGAGGGCGAGGGCATCGTCGATGACGGCGTGCTGTTCGACGGGACGGTGCAGGAGGTGCGGATCGAGCCCATCGCGACGATGCCCGGCCTGCGGGCGCGGGTGGTGGCGCCGAAAACGAGCCGCACCGGCTGGCTGGTGGGCCGCGCCGCGCAACTTGGCACCACCGGCGCGTCGGTGCTGCGCGACGGGGTGCCGATGCCGCGGCCGGTGCGCCGCTCCACCTTCTACCGACACACCCAGGGCTGGCTGCGGGTGCGGTAGGACCCGCGGGTGCGGCAGGCACCCGCCGAAATTGCACGCAGGGCTGCGCGGAGCGCGGAAGCACCGCCGTGGCCGCATTCTCGCGCGGTAGTTTTCAAGCATGAACATCCGGCCCGTCCGGTCCCCGCGGCGGTCGGTGCGGCCCAGCCCGATCTTCCTGGTGATCCTGGCCGTCACCGGCCTCGGCGGTGCACTGGCGTGGACCTGCGGCGCGGCCGAGCCCGCCAATCCCCCGCTGGCGCATGCGGCGGTGCTGCTCTTCGTGTTCGCCGGCTGGGTGGTGTCGCTGTGCCTGCACGAGTTCGGCCACGCCTACACCGCCTGGCGGTTCGGCGACCACGAGGTGGCCGGTCGCGGCTACCTCACGCTGAATCCGCTCAAGTACTCCAACCCGATGCTCTCGCTGGGGTTGCCGCTGCTGTTCGTGGCCCTCGGCGGTATCGGCCTGCCCGGCGGGGCGGTGTGGCTGCGGACCGGTTCGATGACCAAGTGGCAGCGCACCGCGGTGAGCCTGGCCGGGCCGTCGGCCAACCTGGCGCTGGCGGTGTTGCTCCTGGGTAGCAGCGCGGTGTTCGCCACCCCGGAGCGCTCGGTGTTCTGGGCCGGGGTGGCCTTCCTGGGTCTGCTGCAGGTGATGGCCGTCGTGCTCAACCTGCTGCCGGTGCCCGGGCTGGACGGCTACGGTGCGCTGGAGCCGCACCTGAGCCCGCAGACGCAGCGGGCGCTGGATGGCTTCAAGGGCTGGGGCATCCTGCTGCTGGTGGTCGTCCTGCTGATGTCGCCGCTGGGCCGGTGGTTCTTTCAGCTGGTCTACGAGATCTTCGCGCTGCTCGGCGGCGACCGTGCGCTGGCCGCGGTGGGCTTGGACCTGGCGCTGTTCTGGTCGCTGCGCTGAGCCTCGCCGCGGGCGAGCGCGCCGCGGGTCCTTGAATATATGCGAAAGTGCGCATACATTCGGGGCCCATGGGCGCCGGCCACGATCACAGTCATACCGATACGCGCGTCAGCCGCATGCTGATCGCGGCGGGCATTCTCGCCGTCTTCTTCGCCGTCGAGCTCACCACCGCGCTGCTGATCAACTCGATCGCCCTGCTGGCCGACGCCGGCCACATGCTCACCGACCTGGTCGCCATGTTCATGGGACTCACGGCGGTGCTGCTGGCCAAGCACGGGCCCGTCTCGGCCGCGCGGACCTACGGCTGGCATCGCGCCGAGGTGTTCACCGCCGTCGCCAACGCCGTGCTGCTGCTCGGGGTCGCGGGATTCATCCTCTACGAGGCGATCGACCGCATCGGTGACGCGCCGGAGGTGCCCGGGGGGCCGCTGATCGCCGTGGCGCTGGCCGGGCTGGCCGCCAACGCCGCGGTGGTGCTGCTACTGCGGGGCGACTCGGAGAAGAGCCTGGCGGTCAAGGGCGCCTACATGGAGGTCATGGCCGACACCGTCGGCAGCATCGGCGTGCTGATCGCCGGGATCGTCACGCTGACCACCGGCTGGCCGTACGCCGACGTGGTGGTCGCCGTGCTGGTGGCGCTGTGGGTGCTGCCGCGCGCGATCTCCTTGGCGCGCACCGCCTTGCGGATCCTGTCCGAGTCCTCACCGAGCCACATCGACGTCGACGAGTTGCGGGCCGCGCTGGAGGCCGTACCGGGTGTCGACGAGGTGCACGACCTGCACGTCTGGACCCTGGTACCCGGCCGGGACATGGCCACCGCGCACCTGACCAGCAGCGCGGACTCCACCCGGGTACTCGTTGATGCCCGCGCGGTACTGGCCGCCCGCGGCCTCGAGCACGCGACCGTGCAGGTGGAACCGCCGGGCGGGGTCGCCGACTGCGCGGACTGTTAGGCCAGGCCCAATTCCTGGCGGGCGGCGGGATCGCAGTCGTCGAGCAGATCCAGGCAACGGGCGTTCTCGTCCGTCTCGCCGATCACGTCGGCCGCGCGCGCCAACGCCGCCACGCAGCGCAGGAAACCGCGGTTGGGCTCGTGGGAGTACGGCACCGGCCCGAACCCCTTCCAGCCGTTGCGGCGCAGCTGGTCGAGCCCGCGGTGATAGCCGGTGCGCGCGTAGGCGTAGGCGGTCACCGCCTTGTCGTCGGCCAGCGCCTGCTCGGCCAGAGTGGCCCAGGCCACCGAGGCCGACGGATGCGCCGCCGCCACCACCGTCGGGTTCTCCCCGGCCGCCAGGCCGGCTTCGGCCTCGGTGTCCCCCGGCAACAACACCGGGTCTGGTCCCAGAAGATCACCCATGCGCGTCATGCGGCCCATTGTGCCGTGCCGCTGCGGGGTGCCGCCTGGCCGGGAGGCGGACCCGCCCGCAGCGCTAGGCTGAGTCCGACTATCTGCCCAGCAGCGCAGCCCGCTGTAGAACCGTGGAGGACCGCAAGCACCGATGTCGATTCCACCAGGGTCCGACCCGGCCGACGAGTCGAACCAGCCGGAGCACCCCGAGGACCCCGACGCGATCACCGAGGCCGTCGACCGCGGCGACGACCCCGAGACCGAGATCTTCGAGGCGCCCGACCCCGACGCCGGCGAGTCCGCGCTGCCCACCGTCGACCCCGGGGAACGACGGTTCACCGCCCCGTCGGGAATGGACGACGGGTCCACCCAGATCATCGACCGCAACCCGGACCCCGAGACCGAGGTGTTCTCCGCCGTCGGCTCCGGGGATGCCGCCGACGGTTCCCCGAAAGTGGCCACCCCGCAGGCCATTCCGCCGCGACCCGGTGGTCCCAAGCCGCCGCGGCAGCGCAGTTGGGGCTGGGTGATGGCGGTCGTGCTGGTGATCGCCGCGCTGGTGGCCGTCGCGGTGCTGGCCACCGTGCTGCTGACCCGCGGCACCTCGCTCGGGGTCTCCCAGGAGGACCGGGTCCGCGAGACGATCCAGAGCTACGACACCGCGATCGAGAAGGGTGATCTGGCCACGCTGCGCAGCATCACCTGCGGCCAGACGGCCGACGAGTACAACCGGGTCGACGACCGCAAATGGGCCGAGACCCACCGGCGGATCGCCGACGCGGGCCAGTATCCGGTGATCGCCAGCATCGACCAGGTGCTCATCAACGACGGGCACGCGGAGGCTAACGTCACCACGTTCGTGAAGTCCGACCCCAGCACCCGCTCGACCCGCAGCCTCGACCTGCAGTTCCGCGACGATCAGTGGAAGATCTGCCAGGACGGCGGCAACTAAACCGAAGCGATCGGGGCTTACGGTTCACGCGGCGATGTCACGCCGTAACGGTCGCAGGCCGTCGCCCCCGCGACAATTCTGTCACCATCAACGCCACGTGCAATGACGTCATCGACTCGCCGTCCTCGAGATCCACCCCGAGTAGTTCGCGAACCTCGGCGAGCCGTTTGTAGACAAACGGCCGACTGACATGCAGACGCTCGGCGACCGCGGCCTTGTTTCCTGCCAGCCGCAGATATTCGCGCAGAACCGTCAGGTGTGACGGCTCTGGTTGCAGCGTGCTGGTCAACAGAGATCTTAGCTCGGTTTCAGCGAAGCGCTGGACCCGGCGATCGTCGCGCAACAGCGAAATCAACCCCCGCAGACGCACATCCGAGGCGCGATAGTAAGAGCGATTGTCCCCCATCGACAACGCCACCTCGGCGATATCCGTCGCTTCGGACATACCCGCGATCGCGTCGGTGACCAAGCTCGCGGGCGGTCCGAGCGCCAGGACCGCACCATCGACCCCGTCGACGCGGTGAACCTCCCGGCGCAAGCGGTCCCCCAGTATCTCAAGCGCCTTGTCGGCCAACGGTATCCGGTTATCCCGCAGCGCCAGGACTGCCGCTACCTCGCCGTCCCCGCGAACCGTGAACAAACCCGAATGACCGGCGGCATTCACGGTGTGCGCCACCGCATCGAGTAGCGCAATGTTTCGCCGGTGAGCGGCCACCGGATCGCCGAGGGGGGTGTGCCCTGGCGATCGCACTACAGCGGGCAGATACTGCGCAGCTTTTCGCAAACCGAGGGCGTGCGCGCGGGCTGCGGCATCACGGTCGTCGGAGATTCGGCCACGCAGTACATCATCGATGAGTCCGCCCTGTGCCTGATGTTGCAGACCCGTTCTGTCGCGCTCGACCATCCGATGCATGGCCAGCGCAGCAGCCGCCCGCTCCAGCACCATCGTGGCCCTGGCCTGGTCGCTGGCATGGCGTGGAATCACCAATCGGCCCCACTGCTGCGAACTCTGGCCTACTCCGGTGACCGACCACGGCTCGGAATCAGCTCGTTTCCCCGGACTACGCCGCGAGCGCCGCTCCCAATCTGCGAGCAGGTCGGCTGCGGTGCCGGTCGACACCACGAGAGCCTGGTGCGACAGGTCTTCCAGGACGACCGGCTCGTCCAGAATCTTGGCAGCAGCATCGACAATGCCCAGCAGCGGCGCTCCTTTCATACTCAGCTCGGTGAACGTTTCGTGCACACGACGGTCGAAGGCGACTTCTTCGTACTGGGCGGCGACGATTCGGCGGTGAACCGCCTCGGTGATGTCAACGAATCGGGTCTTTCGATGCAGCACGACAAGGGCGAGGTCAAGCTCATCGGCAATACGTCCCGCGCTTGCAGGCAGTCTCGAGACCACCGTGCCCAACTCGACGACCACGCCGACGGCACCGGCCTTTGCCAAGCCGCGGAGGTATTCTCGCGAACCGCGCGCAAACGCCGCACCGGTGGTCAAGACCAACTCCCCGCCCTGGAGTAAGGAAGACAAGTCGGCCAGATCGCTGCTGTGCACCCAGCGGATCGGTTCCGCCAGGCGGCGCTTACTCAACACCTCGGGTTCGGCCCGTCGAACGACCGGCAACTTGAGCACTTCAGCGACAGTCAGTGTCATTTACACAGTGTATGCGCAATCGACAGATCGATGACACATCGCCCAGGCCATCGACCGGCCTCCGTCCCATAGTTGGACGAGTCCCCAAGCGTCACCTTGTCTGCAACACAACGTAATTCACCGTCCTTGCCATCAGTCCTCGCGCACCCTGAACAGCCCCATCACAGAACGGAACCACCGTGACCACCACTACGCCAACGACCTCTATTCCATCGCGACACGGGCAGGATCTCGAGTCCGCGATCGCGGCGGGTAAGCGGGCCTATGAGCTGGACCGCGCGCACGTATTCCATTCGTGGTCGGCCCAGGCCAAGCTCGCGCCGATGACGGTGCTGGCCGCCGAGGGCTCCTACGTCTGGGACGGCGAGGGCAACCGGCTGCTGGACTTCAGCTCACAGCTGGTGAACACCAACATCGGCCACCAACACCCCAAGGTGGTCGCGGCCATCGCCGAGCAGGCCGCCAAGCTGTGCACCATCGCTCCGTCGCACGTCAACGACGCCCGTTCCGAAGCCGCCCGGTTGATCGCCGAACGCACCCCCGGGGACCTGAACAAGGTGTTCTTCACCAACGCCGGCGCCGACGCCGTCGAGCACGCGGTACGGATGGCGCGCCTGCACACCGGCCGCCACAAGGTGCTCTCGCGCTACCGCTCGTACCACGGCGGCACCGACACCGCGGTCAACCTCACCGGCGACACCCGGCGCTGGCCCAACGACCACGGCACCAGCGGGGTGGTGCACTTCAACGGGCCGTTCCTGTACCGCTCGTCGTTTTATGCCGAGACCGAGGAGCAGGAATCCCAGCGCGCCCTGGAGTACCTCGACCGGCTGATCGCCATGGAGGGCCCCGACACCATCGCCGCGATCATCCTCGAATCAGTGCCCGGCACCGCCGGCATCATGGTCCCGCCGCCGGGATATATGGCCGGGGTGCGCGAGATCTGCGACCGCCACGGCATCGTCTTCATCGCCGACGAGGTGATGGCCGGATTCGGCCGCACCGGCAAGTGGTTCGCCATCCAGAACTTCGACGTGGTGCCGGATCTGATCACCTTCGCCAAGGGCGTCAACTCCGGCTACGTGCCCCTTGGCGGCGTGGCGATCAACGAAGCGATCGCCGCCACCTTCGCCGAGCGAGCCTATCCGGGCGGCCTCACCTACTCGGGACACCCGCTGGCCTGCGCCGCCGCGGTGGCGACCATCAACGCCATGGAGGACGAGGCCATGGTGGCCAACGCGGCCCGCATCGGTGAGCAGGTGCTCGGGCCCGGCCTGCGCGAACTGGCGGCCAAACACCGCAGCGTCGGCGAGGTCCGCGGACTGGGCGTGTTCTGGGCCATCGAGCTGGTAACCAACCGCCAGACCCGCGAACCGCTGGCCCCCTACGGCGGCTCCAGCCCCGCCATGGCGGCCACGCTGACAGCCTGCAAATCCGACGGCCTACTTCCCTTCGCCAACTACAACCGCATCCACGCCGTACCCCCCTGCAACGTCAGCGACGACGAGGCCGCCGAGGGACTGCGCATCCTCGACAACGCGCTGACCGTCGCCGACGGCCACACGACGTAGCTCGCCGGGCCCAACACTACGAAAAGGGTGACAACGATGGATACAGCTGCCGCGACCCAAGAACAGCGCCAATCTCAGGCGCTGCGTGAGCATTCGCCGTGCGTCCCGTCGGCGCCGAGCGTTCGCGGTGACGAAGTTCGTTTTCTGCTGGCCGAACACCACAACGACGATGCGGTCGCAACCGGTCGCATCGTCGTCGAAGCAGAGGAGCCGGTTCCACTACGGCGGATTCTGCCGCTGCTGGAAAGCCTGGACATCGAAGCACTCGAGGAACATGCAGTTGTATCGACCCGGACCGACGGCACCCGTTGGTACTCGTACGAATTCACCGTTGTCCCAGGTGTAACCGCACGGGAGGCGCTGTTCGATCCCAACAACGCCGCGGTGATCACCGACGCCTTTCACGCGATGTGGAGCGGACTGGCCGACGCCGACGATTTCAACTCCCTGATCCTCGCGGCGGGATTGTCATGGCAGCAGGTTGCCGTGCTCCGCGCACTTGGTCGCTACCTCGGTCAGACTCGTTTACCCTACGCGCAGAACCGCATCCAGAAGATTCTTCTCGACCACTTGGCAGCCACCCAAGCCCTCATCGAGCTCTTCAATGCTCGATTCAGCAACCCTGATCTCGCCCACGATGACCCCGCTCGGCTTGCCCGCATCGGCGTTGCCCAGGAACAGGTCGATCAGCAGATCAAACAGGTCGTCAGCCTCGACGCCGACCGTACGCTGCGCGCGTATGCATTGGTGATCCAAGCGTTGATTCGCACCAACGCGTTCACCGAGAACGTATTGACCGAATCCCGGCCCTGGTTGGCTTTCAAGCTGCTCCCCAGGGGTATCGAGGAACTACCGCACCCGCGTCCCAAGTTCGAGATCTTCGTGCATTCCACGACCATTGAGGGCGTGCACATGCGGTTCGGCAGCGTCGCTCGTGGCGGCGTGCGCTGGTCAGACCGCGTCGACGACTACCGCACCGAGGTCCTCGGACTGACCAAAGCGCAGACTGTGAAGAACGCCGTTATCGTGCCGGTGGGCGCCAAGGGGGTTTTCGTGCTGAAGCCGCTGCCGCGACAGCTAGTCGGCAGTGGCCCCAGCGGCATCGAAGCCGGAAAGGTCGGCTACCGCCAGTTCATCAGTGGCTTACTGGACCTGACGGACAACGTCAACCACGACGGAGAAACGGTCCCACCTACCGATGTGGTCTGCCACGACGCCCCGGATCCTTATCTTGTTGTCGCAGCAGACAAGGGCACCGCAAAGTTCTCCGACATCGCAAATGACATCGCCATGGAGCGTGGGTTCTGGCTCGGCGATGCATTCGCCTCAGGCGGATCCACCGGCTACGACCACAAGGCGCTCGGCATCACGGCGCGTGGAGCCTGGATCAGTGCCAGCGAGCATCTGCGCGAGCTAGGCATCGACGTCACTCGAGATGATTTCACCGCGGTCGGGATCGGCGACATGAGCGGCGATGTGTTTGGCAACGGTATGCTCCGAAGCTCTCGGCTTGGGTTGGTCGCGGCCTTCGATCACCGGCATATCTTTTGCGACCCGACACCAGAACGGGCGGCGGCATTCACCGAACGGCAACGGCTCTACCACCTCAACGCCTCGTCATGGGACGACTACGACAAGGCATTGATCAGTGCAGGGGGTGGCGTTTGGTCCCGCGACCGCAAGACCATCCCGGTGAGCCCGCAGATGCGCTCCGCGTTGGGAATGCCCGACGACGTCGACGCGGTGACACCCGATGCCCTGATTCGCGCCATCCTGTGTGCGCCGGTCGACCTGCTGTGGAACGGCGGCGTCGGAACCTACATCAAGGCAAGTTCGGAGCAGAATTCCGAGATCGGGGACAAGTTCAACGACCTGGTCCGGGTCAGCGCCGCCGATGTGCGCGCCCGATGCATCACCGAGGGTGGCAACCTCGGTGTATCACCGCAGGGCCGAATCGAATTCGCGCGATGCGGGGGCCTGATCATCAGTGACGCCATCGACAACGCGGCCGGCGTGGACTGCTCTGATCGTGAAGTCAACATCAAGATCGTGTTGAATTCACTGCCGAACGGGGCACTGTCGCAGCAACGCCGAATAGAACTCCTTGCCTCGATGACCGACGAGGTGTCGTCCTTGGTGTTGGACAACAACCGTGACCACATTGCCGTCTTGGGTTGCGCGCGTTACGATGCCGACCGTTTCGTGCGGGTACACGCCGATATGGTGAGCGACCTCGAGGCACGGCGCGGCCTTCGCCGCGATCTAGAGAATCTGCCCACACCTGATCAATTCGACGATCTCGAAGCCGAAGGAAAGGGCCTGAGTTCGCCACAGCTGGCGACGCTGCTGGCACATGTCAAGCTCGACTTGAAGCACGAGTTGAACAACGGCGTGTTGTTCGATGACGACTATTTCGCGCCGATGCTGCTGGATTACTTCCCCTCCCAACTACGCGAGACGTTCGGTGCTACCGTGCACAACCACCCGCTACGTCGAGAAATCATCACCACCGTTGCGGTCAACCGCCTCGTCAGCCTCGGGGGCCTGACATTCGCGTACCGGCTGTCCGATGACTCGGGGGCCACCGCGGAAGACGTCATTCGCGCCTTCTGCATCGCCGCCGATGTGTTCGACATAGTGCGGCTGATCTCGGCTATCCGCTCCGCAGGCCTGAGCACCAGGCTGACTCATGAGTTGAGTGTCGAAGCGCGGCGACTGTTGGACAGAGCCGCGCGTTGGCTACTGAACCAACGCCATCAACCACTCGACATCGTCGGCGAGGTCGCGCGTTTCACCCCGATCGTCACCGGACTGCGGCCCCGCATCGGTGAGCTACTGCAGGGACGTGAGGCTGATGCGGTGGCTGCCAGCATTAGCAAGTATCAGCTGCATGGGGTGCCTAACGACATCGCTCGCACCCTGGCCGAATCGCTCTACTGGTTCAGTACACTCGATATCGCCGATGCCGTGCACGCCGAGCCGACTCATGTCCCGATAGCCTTGGCGGGCACATATTTTGCGCTGTCGGACCATTTAGGAATCGACCAGCTGCTGCACTCCATATCGGCCTTGCCGCGCGAGGACCGCTGGCATGCGCAAGCCAGGCTGGCGCTGCGGGAAGACCTCTATCAATCGCTGAAGACACTCACGCTCGACGTCGTGAGATCTAACCAGCACGGCCAGCCTTGGGATCACATCCGGGCTTGGGAAACGCGCAACCGGTCGAGTTTGGAACGGTCTCAGCGCGCGCTGGCTCGGTTGCAGGCCGACGCCCCGAACAACCTGGCCGCGCTCTCCGTTGCCGCGACGCATATCAGGAGGATGACAACCGCTTCGGATTGAACTGGCCCGGCCACGGCGACTCAAGCGACATAGTGTCGTCATTCTTGGGCTATCGGTGACACTTTGCAGCTACGACGTCCCGCCGGGTTGACAAAACTAACTGTTCAACGGGGAATGGGAACACCCGGGTCCGCTCACCGCGGGAACGTGGTCGCTCTGCCCCTGCGCAACGAACACCACGGGTTGAGGACACAATGAGACAACGGTCTGACTCCTGGCATTGGCAACTTGACGCTGCCTGCCTCGCACACGATAGGGCACTGTTCTTCCACCCCGAGGGCGAGCGAGGGCCTCGTCGTCGCTCCAGGCAACTCATGGCCAAGGCGGTGTGCGAGCAATGTCCCGTGCAACCTCAGTGTCGGGATCACGCCATGGCGTTTCCAGAGCATTTCGGGACTTGGGGCGGGCTCACAGAAGAGGACCGAGACCGACTTCGCAAGGCGCGGCCACCGTTCGGTCGCCGCACCCAGCGGGCCTAACAGTCGCCTAACAGACCGCCCCGGAACGCAGAACCCCGGGAACTACGCGGGGTCGGCCGATTCGATGGTGCCCATGTTGCCCGCCGCCCAAATCGCAATTCTGAACTTGACCCTGTCGTTTTCGTCCAGCGGGTTGGCGCCCGTCAGTTCGGCCACCTTGGCCAGTCGATTACGCAACGTATTCACATGCACGTACAACTTCGCAGCCGCTGTGCTGATGTCGCTCCCCGGACGGAGGAATACTTGTAACGACGCCAGCAGATCGGTGCTGGACCGTGCGTCGTACTCCACCAGCGGAACAATCAGGCGGTGGATGAACGGAACAAGGCGCACTTTGGGGACCGCGGCCAGCAATCCCTCCAGCGTCGCAACGTCCTCGATGCGCACGACCTGTCGACGACGGACCCCTTCGCGCAGCGCCTCCAGCGCCTCCGGGATGGCGTGGGCCATCGCTTGAGCGTTCTCGGCGACAGCGACACCGCAGACCAGGTGCGAATCTGCAAGAGCAGAGCTGAACTCGGCACCACCGGCACACAGCGCCAAGATTCGATCCTCGAGGACTGCCACCGCACCGGCGTACTCATCCACCAGCCGATGGACCTCCTTGTGCAGTTCCACGGGGAAGGCACAGACCAGCACGCTCGAGCCCGCCAACCCGTAACCTGTGAGCGCGTTCTCGATCGGTCCCACGCCTAGCGTGCCCGCCACGAACCACCGCAACAACGCACCCAGCTCCCGCTCCCGGGCGTC
Organism: Mycolicibacterium sp. MU0050; assembly: GCF_963378085.1. GTDB lineage: Bacteria > Actinomycetota > Actinomycetes > Mycobacteriales > Mycobacteriaceae > Mycobacterium > Mycobacterium wendilense. The sequence goes on from NZ_OY726395.1 coordinate 4,141,808, forward strand.
AACCGTGCGTTCGGTGATACGTCGGTCATCTATCCAGTCCACGACGCGCCGAAACGGCACACCGGGCGCCAAGGTCAACAGCGGAAGGCCCTGCGTACGGCACTCCTTGACCAACTCGACAGGAGCTTCCACGAGCAGATCGCCGAGACCGACCAGCAACGCCGTGACGCGGTTCTTGACCAGATCAGCCACATACCGGTGGACTACATCAGCCGGTTTGTTGTAGATCGGAACACCCACGCTGACAACCAGTTCCTCCCCTCGCAGGTAGTTCGAGGGGTCGAAAAGCTCAGTCGGGTAGACGTACCTGATCACTCCCGACGAACCGGCCGGGGCGGTCACCGCACTGACCCGCAGGTCCGGCTCGGCCAGCAGGTCGGCGAGGGTCACCGTGCCATCGTGCGGCCCGGCTCCGGAAGAGCCTGGCTGCCTATGCATTACGGCTCGCAACGTCGAGACAGCGCTGATTCCTGACCGAAGCCATCGAGGGTCACCACCAGAACATACTAGAGATCCAACCGCAGTCTAGATCCCGCCTTGGCCCGTGACACGCAGATCATCATGGTCTGATTCGCGGCACGTTCGGCATCCGTGAGCAGCTCGTCGCGGTGGTCGACCTCGCCCCCGAGCACCTTGGTTTCGCAGGTGCCGCAGAAACCACTGGTGCACGAGAACGGTGTATCCGGTGCAGCTTCGAGGACGGCGTCTAGCACCGATCTGTCGTTGCTGACTTTGACCGTGATCCCGGTACGGACAAGTTCCACCTCGAAGTCATCCGCTTCGCCGTCCGAGACCGACGATGCCTGCTCGGCGCCGCTGAACCGCTCGATGTGGACCGAGATATCCGGACGTTCTTGACCGAGTTGGGTCACCGCCGAAAGCATCGCCGGCGGTCCGCAGGAATACATCTGCGTGCCAGGCGGACTTGCTGCGATCGCGGCCGCAAAATCGGGCAGCCCGTCGGTGTCCTGCGCAACCAGTTGCAGGTCGATGTCGTCCAGTCGGCGTAGCCGCTCGACGAAGGCCATCGCCGACCGGGAACGGGCTCCGTACACGACCCGAACCGAGGCCGGCGGTGGATTGCGGACCGACACCTCGTCGAGCATCGCCAGGATCGGTGTGATGCCTATCCCTCCCGCAGTGAACAGGTAATGCTCGGCGGGGACCAGGCCGAAGTCGTTACGGGGTTGCCCGACCTCGACGATGTCCCCGACGCGCAGACGGTCGTGGATCTCCCGCGATCCGCCGCGACCGCGGTCGACCCGCAGGACGGCCACCGTGTAGGTGTGGCGGTCGTCCTGCGGGCCGCACAGCGAGTACTGTCGAACGAGACCGGACGGCAGCGTCACCGGTACGTGGGATCCCGCTGACCAGGTGGGAAGCTCAGTCCCGCTGGGGTCGCGCAGTACCAACGACACGATGTCGTCGGCCTCGAGCCGGAGCTGGACTAGTTGTAGCTTCATGAATCCCCAGTACTCCACAGTTTGGTGACGACGATCAACCGAGATTACGCCTGGCCGTTGACGGCGACCGGCAGCAGCCCTCGCGCCTCCAGGATGGTCTGGACGGCGTGCCTGGTCGCTCGGCGGTAGTTCAGGGCGTAGACGTCGGCAGGTGCAGACACCTCCTCTGCTTGCCCGGCCAACGGCACCTCCTTGGGATCGAGGCCCTCGAGCACCGGGGTGTCCTCGTTGAACACCGTCGTCTCGATGGCCAAGATCTCATCGACGCTGCCGCCGCGGAAATTCCGGTCTACCGCTACGCCCCAGAAAATCGTGCACTTGTCGTAGCTGACCGGGGACGGGAAGTCGACCAGGTACCGCTTTCCGATCTCGGGACCGAAATCGTAAAGAATGGTGGCGATTCCCGGAGCGTAGGAGTGGTAGTGCATCCACGCATCTCCCACATCGGAGAACTCCGAACCGGGAATGCTCTCGTAAAAGAATGACGCCCGGACCTCACGACCCTCGCGTTGCACATTCAGGTCAGGAATCACGGTGGACACCTCACCCATCGAGCGGTCATGAACGAAGGGGAAGTGCGCCATGTCACGGAAGTTTTCCGTTGCCGCCATGAATCCGCATTCGGCGTGGATCGGCTCCGCCGCGCGCCACTCGAGGTCCAAGTCTTGGATCTCGGGCGGGTGCGGTAGGTCAAACACGGGATCGCCCAGACAGGTCCAGACGTGCTCGAAACGCTCGATCACCGGATACGACTTGATCGCGGCCTTGGGCGGGATACGTCCCCCCTCGGCCAACGACGGGATGCGGCTACAGACGCCACTGGGCCCGTCGAACTGCCAACCGTGATAAGGACACTGAATGCTGTCGCCGACGACCTGGCCGTCCGCGAGATTACCCCCCCGGTGGATGCATCGGCGGTCGACAACGCGGGCTGCGCCGGACGAATCCCGGAATACCACTAGCTTCTGGTCGAGTAGTTGCGTTGCGTAAGGACCATCGTTGACGTCTTGTGATCGCGCCACCACGAACCAGACGTGCTGATAGGCCTCGCGGAGCTTCTCGGGGCTGAGAATGTTGGCGGTCATGATTGGTTCTCCTTCTATTCGACTTCTATTCGACCGGGCTGAAGATCGGACGAGTCAACGTGCGGGGAAGCAACTGCTGGCGGCGAACGTGGGCTGCGATCTGCTCCATACTGGCCACCCAGACATCGTCCATCGCGCACACCTCTGCGATGAAATCGCGCAGCGCAAAGGCACGTCCGGGCCTGCCGCTCAAGAACGGGTGGTTGGTCAGTATCCAAGCGCCGCCTACCGCGCGCATGGCGTCGAGCTCGGATCGCCACAGCTCGATCGCTTTAGCCGGCGTCTCGATGAGCCCGACACCGGAGAAATCCGGGACAAAACAGTACTGTTGCCAGTCGTCGAGTGCCCAACTTACGGGCAATTCGACCAACGAGCCGGACCCTCGACCCGAACCCGCAACGGCCAGCTCGTAGGGATGATCCGAATCCATCAGTGTCGAGTCGTAGTCGAAACCGAACTCCAGCAACAACTCAGGGGTATGCCAATTCATCTCCCACATCGGCGCGCGGTACCCCCGCGGCCGGACTCCCGCCACATCGGCCAACGCGTGCAGTCCGCGCGTCAGGATCCGCCGCTCGGTGGCTTCATCGACACCGACGAGCGATTCGTGCAGGTAGCCGTGGTGAGCGATCTCGTGACCCGCCTCGGCGATCGCTCGAATCACCGTCGGGTGCCGCTCCGCGGTGTATCCCGGTACGAAGAAGGTGGCATCCACGTTGAGCTCACCAAGGATGCCCAACAGACGCGGTACGCCGACCAACGGACCGTACGCCTGGTGCGACATCACTCCCATCCGGTCAGCGAATGCAGGATCTGTTGTCAGCAAAGGTGATTCGGCGTCGACGTCGAACGTGAATGCTACGGCGCACGACTTTCCACCCGGCCACATGATCGGTTGTGCTGCTGTTGGTTCAGTCATCGTTGCGCCTTTCTCGCGAATACGGACAAGAACTCCCAAGTGACGTTGGCCGCAGCAACAGCTGTGATCTCGGCATGGTCATAGGCCGGTGATACCTCGACGACGTCGGCGCCGACGAGATTCACATCCACCAATCCGCGGACCACTTCGAGTAGTTCTCGACTCGACATGCCGCCCGCCTCCGGCGTGCCCGTTCCGGGCGCGTGGGCGGGATCCAACACGTCGATATCCACCGACACATATACCGGTGAATCGCCGACCCGCTCGCAAATCCGATCGATGACCCCTTGTGCCCCGAGGGAGTCGATGTCGGGGCAGGTGATGCAGGAGAATCCGAAGTTCGCGTCCTCGACTAGGTCGTTCTTGTCGTAGATCGATCCACGGACCCCGATATGCACGTTGGTGTCGAGCAGTAGACCTTCCTCATAGGCCCGTCTGAACGGCGAACCATGAGTGATGTCAGCGCCGTAGTAACCATCCCAGGTATCCAGGTGTGCGTCAAAGTGCACCAACGCCATCGGGCCGTGCACCGAGGCGGCGGCCCGCAGGGACGGTAACGCCACCGAGTGGTCGCCGCCCAGGATCACTGCTTTGGTCCCCTTCGCGAGGAGCGCAGCCAGATCTTCTGCGACCTCGTCGACGGCGGCCGCGATGTCGAACGGGTTGCACGCAATGTCCCCGGCATCCGCGAACTGACACACCTCGAAGGGTTTGACGTCGAGCGCCGGGTTATACCCGCGAGTCAGCCGGGAGCCCTGCCGAATCGCATTGGGGCCGAACCTTGCTCCCGGACGATAGGTGACCGCGCTGTCGAACGGCACACCAATCACCACGACGTCAGCATGCTCGACATCCTCGAGCCGGGGCAGTCGAGCAAACGTAGTCCAGCCCGCGTACCGTGGTTGCACCTGTGGGTCCACCGCCCCGACGATGCGGTTTGCTGCGTTATGTTCCTTCATCGAAACGACCTCTCTCAAACACGGTTCCGGGACGATCCGCCGTCGGCGTTGACGATCTGGCCTACGGCGGCGCCTAACGAAGATCTGCTCAATATTTCGATCAACCGGGCGATTTGGGTGACAGTGCCCCGACCGGCCGGCGCTGTGGAGCCGGAGTCGGCGGCGTCGCAGATGGACCACTCAGAGTCGACACATCCGACGGCGACCGCGTTGACACCGATGCCGAATCGGCCGAAATCGCGCGTCAATGTCTTGGTGAGCGCTACGACTCCTCCCGCAGCGGCGGCCACCGCCGACAAACCATGCCCTCCCCGATGCCAGCGGGACGTCGTCAAAACCATTCGTCCGCCCTCGCCACGCATCACCTCTGCAGTAGCTTGAGCCACCAGGAACGTGCCGGTCAACGCCGTGTCGACATGGCACCAGAATGCCTCCATCGCCAGCTCGTCCAGCGTCGCCACGAAGGGCAGCGCGTGGGCCGTGACCACGGTGTCGAGGCCTTCCATGGATTCGGCCGCTCGACGGACAGCCGCGCGCACCTGTTCGGGGTCGGTCAGCTCGGCCACGATCGACGCCGATGCCACGGATTGGGTGCGTGGTGCGGCCTGGCACGTCCCCAGCACGCGCGCTCCGGTAGCCGAGAGAGCTGACTGCACGGCGGCCCCGAGCATGGTGTCGGTTCCGGTAACGAGAACACGTCGTCGTGGTTCGGTCATTCTCAGATCACCGTTCCACTGTTGAGCGACAGCACTTCTGCGCACAGGAAGAGGTCGTCCTCAACGAGTGCATACACCAGTTCGGCGACTTCCTCCGGATGTGCAATACGTCCTGCCGGAAGAGTCGCCAAAAACTCCGGCGCTCGTTCCCATGAATCCGCACCGAGCAACGGAGTGTCACAGGGGCCCGGCGCGACAGCGTTGACCAGCACCCCGTCCGGAGCCGCTTCCACCGCCACGCTGCGGAGCAGACTCAGGGCCGCCCCCTTTGCGGCAGCGTAGTGGGCGTCGTTGCTACCGCCACCGATCGCCCGCTCCGAGGCGATGCCGACCACGCGTCCCGCGCCGCGTCGACGCATCTCTGGCAGGACCGCACGAATCACGTGTAGCAAGCCGCCCACGTGCACGCGAATCATGCGCTGCCAAGCCGCAAAGTCGATCTCCAACGCCGGCGCCTCTTCGTAGTGACCCGCACAAACCACGGCGGCATGGATACTGCCGCACTCCCTGCGAATACGTTCGACGGCGTCGCAGACCGACTTCTCGTCGGCAACGTCCGCGAGGGTCGACACGTCAGCGTCCGGCGCAGACTCTCGCGAGACCGATGCCACCGTCCAACCCCCGGCACGCATCCGCCTGGCGATCGCCGCGCCGATTCCACTGCCCGCACCGGTGACGACCACTGTTCGATCGGTCATGCCAGCTCCCGCTTGGACTCGACGACCGATTCGCCAGCGGGCTCTGGCAGCAGCTCGGTCGCACTGTCTGTCCCGATCGATGCAGCGCTGTCCTGGTCATCAACAGGGATCTCGCCGCTGCGATGTGCGCGACCGGTCCGGAGGATCAGCACGCCCACTGCCAGGATCAGACCCATCACCACGAAGAAGGCCCAGTTGGTGTACCAGGAGTCGTAGACATTCCGGGGCCAGACGATGTTGAGAAATTCGAACCCGGCCCACAAGACCGCCAGAATCGCAACGGGGGTACCGAATCTGCCGAGGTTCCACGGACCGGGTACCCACTTTCCTCGTAGCCGGACAATCAATCCGGTGATGAGCGGAAAGAGGAACGCCAGGTAGTAGCCGCCGGCCGTGAAGGTCACCAGCACGGAGTAGACATCGGTAGCTGAGATCAAGTAGACCAACGCGCCGATAACGGCCGTGACCAGGATGGCTGGCACCGGCTGAGCCTCCGCTCGCGAGAGACGCTTGAGCACGGGCGAGCCGGGCAGTGCCTCGTCGCGCGCATACGCCCAGATGACCCGGGACGCCGATGCCTGCAACGCCAGGAAGCTGGCGAGGAACCCGATGACGAATAGGAACAAGATGGGTTTCACTGCCGACTCACCAAGCGCGTTCTTCAACACGTAGTAGACCGGGTCGGGCTCCTCGCCGGAGGTGATCCGGTCGAAATCGGGGACCGCCAGCGTCACGGCCAAGGATGCGTAGGCGATCACCAGCGCCAGGAAGGACACCGCGAATACCATGGCCTTCGGCACATTTCGACGGGGATCTTTGACTTCCTCCGCGATCGCACCGGCACTCTCGAAGCCAAGGATCGACCATCCGGTGAACGCCAGCGCCGCCAAGAACGGTCCGCTCAGATAAGCCCAAGACCACCCAGTAACGAGATCAGGACCCTGCAGAACCGCGTCGAATCCGTGGTAGCGATGGAAGATCAGCAGGTAGGTGCTCAGTCCGAGCGAGGCGATGATCTCGGCGATGATACTGCCGACCATCAGCACTTTGAGGAACGTCCGTCCAAGGATGTTCACACCTGAACCGGCCAGCAGGATCAACAGAGCGATGAAGCTCTGTTGACCGGCGCTGGGATGCTCGATGCCGATCAACTGGGCCAAGAACCCCGCCCCGCCGTAGGCGACGGTAGCCATGATGATCACCAAGGCCCACATGTACACCCAGCCGGCAAGCCAGCCGGCGACATTGCCAGCGAGGCGCTTCGTCCACTGGTATATCGATCCCTCGAGCGGCCAGCGTGACACCAGTTCTGCGAACGCCAGTGCAATGATGCACTGCCCGGTACCGACGATGACGAATGTCCACCAGAAGCCGGGCCCAGCCGTCGCGAGGGACAAACCGTAGATCCCATACATCGCGACAATGGGCGAGATGAAGGCGAACGCAAACGCGAATGCCGACCATAGTGAGAACTCTCGCTTCAATTCCGTTGGTGATGCCTCTGATTCGACGTCATGCATCCAGCGTCTCCCTTCGTTCGCTACGCAGAATTATGAGCACGGTCACATTCCAAATAGCTCGCTGCAAGCGGAATCCGGGTGTACTGCACAGCCGTACCGGGTCCAATCTGTAGGCCACTACAGCGTCCGAAGATCGGCCGGTCCACTCCCGTCGGCAGCTCCTAGGATCGTGTGATCAGCACACTGCCAACAAAGGATCTCCACGCATGGCCGACGCGAGCCAACGGGTTTTTCTCGCCGCCGTCGATGACCACATCCGACATGCTGTCAGCGACGAACTGGCTCAGGGGCTCATCCGGATAGACCCAGAACTGAACGTATTCGCCGACCAGTGCCTGGCCGCCGCGACCGACGGCGGGAAACGACTACGCCCACGATTCCTCCACGGCGCCTGGCAGGCGTTCGCTACCGCAGCCGAACCGGGTTCCGCCGTCGTGGGCGTCGCCGCGGGACTCGAGTTGCTGCACGCTGCCATCCTGGTGCACGATGACGTGATCGACTCCTCTGACCTGCGTCGGAATCGTCCTTCGGTGCGTGCCGCTTTGGCCGGATATCACCGCGCGTCGGCCTGGTCCGGCCCTGCCTCGGTGTTCGGTGATCACACCGCGGTACTGCTCGGGGATCTGCTGTGGGGCACGGCGCAGGACCTGCTCTCGGACGCCGTCAGCGGCATCCCCGAACAGCGCGCGATGCGAGTCGGGCAGTGTTTCCGCGCGATGCGGTTGGAGGTCATCGCCGGTCAGCTGCTGGAATTGCAAGGGCAAGCTGCCCACGATTTCGTGCCAGGCGCCGCCGAGAAGATCGTCCGATACAAAACCACCGCCTATACGGTGCAGCGCCCCATGGCCCTGGGTTTCGAGCTGGCCGATGCGCCGCGCGACGGTGTCGCACTCTTACAACAGTACGCGGCGGCGGTCGGAGAGGCGTTTCAGTTGCGCGACGACCTGGCGGATCTTTTTGCCGAAACCGAGCACAGTGGCAAACGCAGTGGCGACGACATCCGCTCCGGCAAGCCGACGTCACTGATGCAGTTGGCCCTCGAGCGATCCTCTGACTCCCAGCGCGAGTTCTTGATCCGGGTCATCGGACGCGCGGACGCCGATGCCGCAGATATCGATGCAGTCAAGGATGTCCTCGTCGATACCGGTGCTGTTCAGGCCACCTGTGACCGCGTCGGCACACTAGGGCGAAAGGCCCGAGACGCACTGTCAGAGACTGCCTCTACACATCCAGTGGTACGCCTCCATGCTCTAGTCGAGTTGCTGGCGCTGTGCACCGATGTGTCCTTCGTGCCGTAGGTCGATACCCAGGTAGCGCGTCAGGCGGCCGACGAGTCGGCCGCCTTCTGCAGCTTGTTGATCCTCGTGCGCGCATAGGCCTGTTGCTCAGTGCTGGCCAGCTGCCCCCGGCCGGCGCTCAGGAAGCTGATAGTCCACGACAGCACCGTACTGATCTTGGTCTTGAACCCGATTAGATACGCCAGATGCAGTGCCAGCCAAGCGATCCAGGCGGTCGCTCCCCCAAATTCCAGCGGGCCGATCTTCGCCACCGCGCTGAACCGGGATATCGTGGCCATGGATCCCCGGTCAGAGTAGCGAAAAGGTTGTCGTTGTTCGGAGCCCGAACCGCTGACGGTGTCCATGACCCGCCCAGCGGCGTAGCGCCCGCCCTGGATGGCCGCCTGCGCCAGCCCGGGAACCCCTGCGATAGAAGCCATGTCGCCGACGACGAAGACATTCGGGTGCCCCGGTATGGTGAGGTCCGGTAGCACCTTGACCCGTCCAGCATTGTCCGTCTCTGCCCCGGACTGCGCGGCGATGATCTTTCCCAGCGGGCTGGCCGATACGCCGGCGGACCACACTTTGCAGATGGATTCGATCCGCCGCACCGTGGCATCAGGGTCCTCGACCGTCAGACCTTCACTGTCAATGTCAACCACTTTGGCACCCAATTGGATATCTACTCCGATCTTCTCGAGTCGGCCCTGAGCCTTCTTACCGAGCTTCGGGCCCATCGACGGGAGGACCGCCGAAGCGGCGTCGAGCAGTATCACCCGAGCCGCAGTGGAATCGATACTCCGAAAGGAGCCCCGGAATGTGTGGTGGGCCAGTTCGGCGATCTGTCCGGCCATCTCGACGCCGGTCGGCCCGGCGCCGATGACCGTGAATGTTAATAGCGCCCTTACGCGGTCGGGATCGCTCGACCGCTCGGCCTGCTCCAACGCGCCGAGAATCCGGGCCCGCAGCTCCAATGCATCGTCAATGGACTTCATCCCGGGCGCGAACTCGGTAAAGTGATCGTTGCCGAAGTATGACTGCCCCGCGCCGGCCGCGACGATGAGACTGTCGTACGGCGTCGAATAGGTCCGACCGAGCAAAGTCGACAACACCCGGCGACTTGCCAAGTCGATATCGGTCACATCACCGAGTAGCACCCGCGCGTTGCGCTGCCGCCGTAGCACCACTCGCGTGGGCACGGCGACCTCGCCCGCCGAGAGGATTCCGGTGGCCACTTGATAGAGCAGCGGTTGGAACAGATGATGATTGGTGCAGGCAATCAAGGTGACGTCAAAATCGGTGCGCCTGAACATTTTCGCGGCATTCATCCCGCCGAACCCGGAACCGATGATCACAACCTTGTGTCGATCGACCGAACCCGCGCCGGCCGCGCCGGCCCCGATCTGCACCTTGCGGTCCACCATGCTTGCCCTGATTCTCTTTCCGGCTCCTAGACCGCGGACCGCCGCATTGTTCGCTCTTCAGTCCGCGCCGACAATCCGGAGTCTTCCATCGAAAACAGGTCGCGGCCGATTACTGATTGCCACCAGAGAACGCCTGCCGATTACACAATGTTCACGGGAATTAGCTGCCGCCCTGCTTCTGACAGCATGCGCTCCGGCCGGTGCGAACACATCGGATAGGATCCCGGAAATAGGCTGCCGGCGGGACGACCCGGTGGGTGAACACGGACGCGGGGACGGCCCTGCAGATCGGTTCTGTCTGTGCCGAAAGACTTTTTGCACACCTCTGTGGTTACCCCGACCGCGCTCTTGCGCATCGGGCTCGGCTGGGGGGCATTCGTTGTACTCCTGATCGCCGAGCCACCGCGATCCGGCGCGCTGCCTACTCCGGTGCTGTTTGCCGCGCTCGCTGCGATCGTCGTCGTGATAGTCGTGTGCGCGTTCGGGGTGGTGACCGAAGCAGAACACCTCGCGCGCCGACTCGGCGATCCCTACGGCAGCCTCGTCCTCACACTCTCGATCGTGCTCATCGAGGTCATCCTCATCTCCGCGGTCATGCTCGGCCCCGGCGACCACGCCACCATCGCCCGCGACTCCGTCATGGCCGCGACGATGATCGTGCTCAACCTCATCATCGGCGCAGCGCTACTGGCCGGTGGCCTACGCCACGACGAACTGTGGGTCAACCGCACCGGCATCTCCGTCTACCTCTCATTCCTGGTCGTGCTGGTCACCGCCGCGTTCGCGTTCCCCGCGGTCATCGGTGCAGACGGTGCATACTCAGCCCAGCAGGCCATCCCGATCGTCATCATCACGGTGCTGCTCTACGCGTTTTTCCTCTACCGCCAGACCGGCGCCCAGCACATGGATTTCCAGGAAGTATCCGAAACAGCAGGCGGCCCGGGAGCCGAGACGCCGCGGGCGGCGATCGCCAGCATCCTGCGCGAACACCGGACCGAGGTCGTTTCCCGGGTGCTGCTCTTGCTGACCACGGTCACTCCCATCATGCTCCTGTCCCACGACATGGCGATGCATCTGGACGATGGGCTCGGCCGCCTGGGCGCGCCAGTTGCTCTGTCGGGCATCCTCATTGCGATGATCGTATTCCTTCCCGAGGCCATCACCACCGTCCGCGCCGCGTGGACGGGCGAGCCGCAGCGCATGAGCAATCTGGCGCACGGCGCGCTCGTTTCCTGTGTGGGGCTCACCTTGCCGGTGGTGCTCGCCATCGGGTTAGTCACCGGACAATCCGTGGTTCTCGCCGAGAGCCCCGTTAACCTGTTGCTGCTCGGGGTGAGCCTGCTCTTGAGCCTCACCACTTTCAGTGCCCGGCGGGTGACCGCCCTGCATGGGGCCGCGCACCTGTTCGTGTTCCTGCTCTACGGACTCAGCGTGTTCTACCGACCGGGCTAAGCTCCGCGCCGTCTCACCACACGCGATTCGCTCGTTTCGTATCGAGGCGGTAGTCGGTAACGGGTGCCGTGTAGAAGCGCTCAGCGAGGGCGCGCGCTGCGTCCGCCGGGCCTCGGGGATCATGGGCGATCTCACCGCGACTGTTTCCGTTGCCGACCACCACGCCGACAAGGTCGTGGTCCAGGTAGCGGGTGAGTTCCTGAAACTGGATTGAGACACCCTGCGTTGCAACGATATAGGTTTCCTCACAAGAGATCAGAACTCCTACTTTTTGGTCATGAGACCCTTCTATCGCAGCTTGCGCCAGCACGTAGTAGTTGCCGTCATGACGCGGGCTGGCGCTGAGGATCGACGTTTTCATGATCCTCTGATCCCTTCGCAAGACAGTGCACGCGGTGAAGGTGACGGAGCCCGACGCTCAAGGCCGCGGCGACTCGTGGAACTCGGCCCGCCGCACGCGACGGCCGAAAGGCCTGGCCCCGTCACCGATAACGTCCCGTTCCTCTTCGGCCAGGCCACCCCACGTCCCGTAATTCTCCGGGAACCGCATTGCGTGCTCCCGGCATTGCCGTCGCACTGGGCAGCGCTCGCAGAGCGCCTTCGCCCTGAGTTGCCGGGCCCGCCGGTGCCGACCCCGCTCGCCGTCGGGGTGGAAGAACAACCCGTCCTGACCTATGCAGGCGGCCCGTTGCTGCCACTCCCAGGCCTCGGCCAGAACCGCGGGACGGCGCCGGTTCATTCGATCTCGAGCGCGCCGGCGAGCAGGCGCATCAGCCGCAGGCCGCCGATGCTGTTGGCGGACTCGTCGAGCGCGGGGCCGTAGATCCCCACCCCGGCGCACCGGGGCACAACCCCCATCATGGCGCCCGAGACGCCGCACTTGGCCGGGATGCCCACCTCGGTCGCGTACCGGCCGGACGCCTCGTACATGCCGCCGAACAACATCAGCCGGCGCACCAACCGCACGTGCCAGGCCTGCAGTAGCCGGCCGCCCAGGTGCACGTCGACGCCGTCGGCCAGCACCCGCCCGGCGTGGGCCAGGTCGACGACGTCGACCTCGATGGCGCACATCTGGCAGTAGGCCCACAGCAGCTCCTCGACGTCGCCGGTGATCAGCCGGTGGCTGCGCAGGAAGTAGCCCAGCGCCCGATTGCGGTCCGAGAGCGCCAGTTCGGATCGCGCCACCGCCTCGTTGACCGTCACCGCCGCGTTGCCGGTCAGCAGGCGCACGAAGTCCAGCAGGTCGGCGACCCGGTGCTGCGGCCCATCGCCGGGCAGCATGTCCACCACCACCAGAGCGCCGGCGTTGACGAACGGGTTGACCGGGACCCCGGACCCCCGGATGAACGTCTCCAGTGAGTTGTAGGAGCCGATCCCCTGGTCCCGGCCCACCCGGGCGAAGACGTGGTCCTCGCCCCGGTGGTGCAGGGCCAGCAGCAGGGTGAAGACCTTCACCACGCTCTGAACCGTGAAGCGGGCCTTCGAGTTTCCTGCCGTGAGGATGTTCCCACCGCCCAGGTCGACCGCGACGGCCAGTTCGTCGGCCCGCGCCCGGCTCAGTTCGGGCAAGTACGTCGAGACCGAACCGGCGGCGAGATGCGGGCGCACCTCGTCGACCAGGGTGTCCAACCAGTTCTCTGCAATCACCGTCATGTCTCACCCACCCTGTCCTCCGGCCGGGCCCATTTTCGTTGGGCCCGGCCGGAATTCGCGGTATGCCTCAGAAGTACACCAGGTGATCGGCACGCTCGGCGTCGCCGACCGGCAGATGGTCCTTCTCCCACTCCATGCGCTTGGTCTCCGTGTAGTCCTTGACGAAGTCCTCGCTGAAGACCTGGTAGGTCAACTCGTCGGTCTCGAATGCCTCGACCGCCTCGAGCAGGGTGCGGGGCAGGCGCGAGATCTCGGCGCGGTCGGAGGCCAGCTCCGTGATCTCCGGACCGGGATCGATCTCGTTGGCGATCCCGTCCAACCCGGCTGCCAGCAGGAATGCCCCGGCCAGATAGACGTTCGCTGATGCATCCGGGTTGCGCACCTCGATGGCCGGGCGGTTCTCCGGCAGCCGGATCATGCAGGAGCGGTTGTTGGGACCGTAGGCGATCTTGATGGGCGCCCACGACACCGACCCGTCAACCAGCCTGGGGGTCAGCCGCTTGTAGGAGTTCACCAGCGGGTTGGTGATGGCCGTCAACGCCCGCGCGTGCTTGAGCAGCCCGCCGACGAAGTACTTGGACTCCTTGGACCACTCCTCCTCGCCCGGGTGCGCTGGATTGCCCAGCCGCAGCACGCTTTCGCCGGACCCGTCAACCGAGTAGAGCCCGAGGTTGAAGTGCGCACCCGAACCCCACAGGTTGGCAAAAGGTTTTGGCATGAAGGTGACGGCCAGGCCGTGCCGCTTGGCCACCTGGTGCACCATCAACCGGAACAGCGTGACCCGGTCGGCCATCTCGAGGAGATCCTTGTAGTAGAAGTCGATTTCGAACTGGCCCACCCCACCCTCGGCGCCCAGCGCGAAGGCCTTCAAGCCGATCTGCTCCATGGTGCTCACCACGTCGTCGAGGAAATCCGCCACGTCGTATGAGGTTTCGACATCGTAGGCCGGACTCGGCTCGATGCCGCCGGTGACCGTCAGCGAGCCGAACCCTGCCGAGCTCAGGTCCTCGGGCCGGTAGACATAGAACTCCGGCTCGATCCCCAGGGTGCAGCGGTAGCCCTGGTTGGCCGCGCGTTCGATCTGTTTCTTCAGGATGGACCGCGGGCACAGGGAGAACGGCTCCCCCTTGTCCGACCACATATCCGAGGCCATCCACGCGAACCGGTTGTCCCAGGGCAGCACCGTGAGGGTGTCGATGTCGGGGAGGGCGGTGACCTCTTCCTCGACCGGATCCATCACGCCGATCCCGTTGATGCCGCGCGGGGTGTACCGCGCGAACCCGGCCATGAGTTCCGGCAGCAGGCCGACCGGGTGGCTCTTGGCGCGGTTGCGCCCGAAGATGTCGGCCCACGAGGCGGTGACGTACCGTACGCCCGCGTCCGCGAGTTCCTTGGCCTTGGCCGAGTAAGACGAATCGATCTCGTTGAGGGTATCCATGTGATTGTTTCTCGCTTTTCTTATCTTGTCGGTACTGCGATTGGTTTGTCGACGGAAAGCTGTTGCAGATCAGCCGATTCGCCAGCGGACCTTGCTCAGGTCCATCGGCTGGATCGGCATGAAGTCGCCGTACCGCGACGGCGGCGCGCTGGCGATGCGGGCACCCTTGGGGCCGAAGTTGTAGGCCGGTTCGGGATTGAACTTCAGGAAGGCGAAGTAGACCAGTGCGGCGACGCTGGTGGACACGATGAAACCGAAGTCCGCACCGTCGAAGAGGCGTGCGCCGGGGCCGACGTACCAGCCGGTGTTCACGAACAGCATTCCGACGGTGACGGCCGAGAGCCAGGCGATGACCGCGCGGTGGTTGAGGCCGGCCGAGGACCAGTACCGGCCGCCCATCTGGCCGCGGTTGTACACCTGCAGCGAGTCCGGATCGTAGTAGCCGCGATTGTTGAAGTAGCCGATCAGGTTGATGATGGTCCACGGCGCGCCCAGCACGATCAGGATCGCCAGGTAGGAGCTCACGATGGCCGAAAGCTGTTGGTAGAAGGCGCCGATGAAGACCAGCACGGTCGACACTATCGACAGGTAGATGGTGGCCCGCACCCGGCTAATCCCGGGGACGATCGACGAGAAGTCCAGCCCCATGTTGTAGATGTTGATCACGGCCTGGGCGGTGCCCGGGATGAAGGCCAGATACAGCGCGAAGAACAGGAACCAGTAGGGCACGTTGTTCGCGAACTCGGTGGCGTAGGCGTTGATCGGATCCTTGAACGTCACGGCGGTGTAGGCGCCGAACATAAAGGCCCCGCCCATGCCGAAGAAGCCGCCCACCCAGGCCGCCGCCACCGAATGGCGGGGCGGGTACTTGGTGGGTGAGATGTGCCGGGTCCAGTCGCCGACGTAGGGGCCGTAGGAGTTCACCGTGCCCGCGCAGGCGAGCATGCCCAGGATCCAGGTCGGCCAGAAGCTGCCCAGTGCGTAGTCGCCGCCGGCGTAGTTGGGGTCGAAGTTCTCCGAGGCGACGAAGATGTAGAGAATCATGATGGAGCCCGCGGTGGGCACCATCCACTTGGTGAAGGTCACCATGTTGGCGTGCCCCATCACCGCGATGATGGTCATCACCACGGCCACCAAGGCGTAGGCGATGATCAGCAATGCGACTGTGACGGCTTGGCTTTCGACGCCGAAGATCCGGACCACGCTGCGCGCCAGCACCTCGCCCGCCGCCCAGATGCACAGCGCGGCGAAGACGATGTCGGCGGTGATTCCGAGGGCCGAACCGATCATGCGGCCCAACGCGCCGAAGTGCGCCCCGCTGGCGACGGGGTTGTTGCTCCCGCTGCGCATGCCGAGCAGGCCCATCGGCGCCATCAGGGTGGCACCGATCGCCGAACCCACCACGATCGCGCTGGCCGACGCCCACCACCCCAGGCCCAGCGAGACCGGGACCCAACCGATGACGATGATCCCGAACGTCATGCTCCCGCCGAACAGGATCCACAGCAGGTTCCGGGGACGGGAGTGCCGGTGTTCGTCCGGAATGTACTCGATTCCGTAACTCTCCACCTTGCCGACCACATCCACCATTTCGGTGGTCGGCTCAGCCGCGTCTGCGACTTCTTCCTTCATGTCGAAATTCCTTTTTTCTCAACGGAATAGGTCAACGATCGATTCAGGACAACGCCTCCCACGCCTTCCGGAACGGTTCCAGCGGGGCCCTGGCCACTCCCCCACCGATCTGGCGGCCCGAGCGGCCCGCGATGCCGATGTCCAGGAACGGGGTGACGCCGGTGGGTTGGACGATCTTCTCGACGTCCAGACCCAACGGGGCGCCGCGATAGTTGAGAATGGGAATCCGGAACTCGGGACTCTCCGTCACAGTGATGTCGTACATGGCGGTGGTTCGGGCGACCATCCTCACTACGCTGCGTCCACTGGATCTCTGCAGTGGCAACCCCGCCGCCTGAGCGACCCCACCCAGACCGACCACCTCGGTGATGATGCTCTCACCGCCCATGAACTCGATGTCGTCGGCGTCGTATCCGTGCTCGATCCGGAAATCCTCGAACGTCGGCAGCGGCCCGGTGAACCAGGCGTCGCCGGTCCCCGAGGTCTGGACGCCGAACTCCGCGCACGAGAAGGACATCGCGGTCACCACGCTGGAGCCCTCGAACCCGCGCATCGCGTTGGCCATCACCTTGCTCGCCGCCATCGACAGCCGCAGGAAGAAGTAGTCGTCGCACAGCGAGTCCAGCGCGTCGTCGAGCTCGGCGCCCAACTGTTTGGCGCCGACCAACAACCGGCGCAGGAACAGCAGCGTCGCCGCGGCGTTGCGGCTGTGCAACTCGTCGCCCATGGTGAGGGCGCGCGTCATGATCGGCTTGAGCCGCAGCGGTTCGGTCTGCGCCGCGATCAGGCTGTTCAGCGCGGGCGCGACGCGCAGGCGCAGGGCCTCCAGATTGTCCCGGGTGGCGGCGGTATAGGTGCCGTAGTTCAACCGGTCGGCGCTGTCGCCCTCGTACAGCGTGCAGTAGCCGCGGTTCCCGGTGGACTCGTCGACCACCACCACCACCGGCATCGAGGCGGTGGTGACGCCGGCCAGCGACCCGACGCAGCCGAACTCCTGACAACCCCGGACGGTGATCTCGCCGCGTTCGAAGGCCGCGACCGCGGCGGCCTCGTCGGCGGCCAGGCCCTCGTAAAGTGCTCCGCCGATGATCGCGGCCCGCTGGCCGCCGGTGTAGGCGTCGAACGGCATGGTCGGCCCGGAGGTGAGCACGGTCGACGAGGGCAGGCCCATGGCCTGCTGCGCGCTTTCGATCCCGACCAGGACCGGATCAGCGGCCAGCAGCGCGTCGACGGCGGCGAGGTTGGCTTGCTCGCGAACTCTGGACATCCGGTGGCCTCCTGGTAAAACGTTTTGGCATCGTCATTTCGGCACGCTTTTACGGATCGGGTGGGTCTGGTTGCACGACCTCGGCGGTGCCGGTTGGGCGTTGCCAAATGGTTTTGGCTTGTTCCGGTGTGACCGTAGTCACGGCCCGACGACGGTGTCAAGGGGATCACCGAAAAAATTACGGCGCCGGTGATCACGACCGGCCGGTCGGCTAGCTCGGCGCCGAAGACCCCCGGACGACGAACTCGGTGGGCATCACCGGTCCCGGCAAAGTCCCCGGGCCGCTCTCGAGGCGCTCGATGAGCAGTTCGGCGGCCGTCTCGCCGGTCCGGAACGGGAACAGGTTGGTGGCCGAGATCTGCGGGGAGGTCAGTGCCAGCGATCTGTCGTCCACCGCCGAAGCGATGGCCAGGTCCTGCGGCACCCGCACCCCGGCCCGGGTGGCTGCGTCGAGCAGCGCCAGCGCCAGGTCATCGGAGCTGGTGTAGACGGCGTCGACCGCGGTGCCGAACAGCTCGGCACACGCCGCGTCGATCGACTCCTTGTCCAGCGCGCCGACGGTGACGACGGTCTCCGGGAGACCCCGCTCGCGCACCCACGACCGGTAGCCGGTGCGGACGTCGTTGACGTAGGAACGTCGCGTCTCGTCGGTGACCAGGGCGGGGCGCCGGCGCCCCGCCGCAGCAAAGTGATCCAGCACTTCCCGGGCCGCTCCGGCATGGTCGTTGTCGACGCGCAGCAGCCGGCGGTCGCCGTTCAGCGGCACCCCGATCGTGACGACCGGGACGTCGGTGCGGAAGACCGGCTCCTCACCGTGTGGGTCGACGATGATCGCCCCATCGATGGCGAACCCGGTCAGCACATTGGCCTTCCCACCGGACGGCGACACCACCAGCGCGTAGCCCGCCTGGTCGGCGGCGGCCGCCGCGCCGTTGATGAGCTCGAGGAAGTACGCCGAATGCGGCAGCGACGGGCCCGGGGTGTCCCCGAGGTCCGGCATCTGGATCGCGATGATCCGGCTGCGCCGGGTGACCAGCTGCTGGGCGTGCACATTGGCCTGATAGCCCAGCTGCCGGGCGGCCTCGAGGACCTTGGCGCGGGTTTCCTCGGCGATGCGGCCGCGGTTGTTCAGGACGTGGGAGACGGTCGTCGGTGAGACGCCCGCCGCCGCAGCCACGTCGACGATCCCTGCCACCATCTACCTCGCTGCCTGAGTCACCCCACGAGCGCGAGCGGGTCGGTCACCCCGCGGAGACGGACCGGCCCGCGCTGTGCAGGTCGTTGCAGGCCTCGATGACCCGCTCGGTCATCGACGCCTCGGCCTTCTTCAGGTAGCTGCGCGGGTCGTAGGTCTTCTTGTTGCCGACCTCGCCGTCGATCTTCAGCACGCCGTCGTAGTTGGTGAACATGTGCGCGGCCACCGGACGGGTGAAGGCGTACTGGGTGTCGGTGTCGACGTTCATCTTGATGACGCCGTAGCCCAGCGCCTCCTCGATCTCCGACTTCGCCGAGCCCGAACCGCCGTGGAAGACGAAGTCGAACGGCTTGGAGCCCTCGGCCAGGCCCAGCTTGGCCGAGGCGACCCGCTGGCCCTCGGCCAGGATCTCCGGCTTGAGCTTGACGTTGCCCGGCTTGTAGACGCCGTGCACGTTGCCGAACGTCGCGGCCAGCAGATACTTGCCGTGCTCGCCGACGCCGAGCGCCTCGACGGTCTTCTCGAAGTCCTCCGGGGTGGTGTAGAGCTTCTCGTTGATCTCGGCCTCGACGCCGTCCTCCTCGCCGCCGACCACACCGATCTCGATCTCGAGGATGATCTTGGCCTCGGCCGACAGCTTCAGCAGTTCCTTGGCGATGTCCAGGTTCTCGTCGATCGGCACCGCCGAGCCGTCCCACATGTGCGACTGGAACAGCGGGTTGCGGCCGTTCTTGACGCGCTCGGCCGAGATGGCCAGCAGCGGGCGAACGAACGTGTCGAGCTTGTCCTTGGGGCAGTGGTCGGTGTGCAGCGCCACGGTGATGTCGTACTTGTCGGCGATGACGTGGGCGAACTCGGCGAGCGCGACGGCGCCGGTGACCATGTCCTTCACCCCGAGGCCGGAGCCGAACTCGGCCCCACCCGTCGAGAACTGGATGATGCCGTCGCTACCGGCGTCGGCGAAACCCTTGATGGCGGCGTTGATGGTCTCCGAGGACGTGCAGTTGATGGCCGGGAATGCAAAGGAATGCTCCTTGGCGCGGCCCAGCATCTCGGCGTAGACCTCGGGAGTGGCGATGGGCATGGAACATCCTCCTGGGTGTCTGTAACTGGGTGCGTCGAGACCAGTATCTCAGTAAGACCGTATTCATGGTCCGAGAGCGCCACGCAACCGGGCCACGGCTCCGCGTTTACCGGTCCGAGGCCAAGCCCCGGTATGTTGAAGTCTCATGACCAGCACCACGCTCGCGCTCATGCCGGACTTCATGGACCCGATCACCCTGATCGGGTACTTCGGCACCTGGGCCCTGCTCGGACTGTTGCTGGTGGTGTTCGTCGAGTCCGGCGTGCTGTTCCCGATCCTGCCGGGCGACTCGCTGCTGTTCGTCGCGGGCATGCTGGCCGCGGGCACCGCCTCGGCCGGCGCCGAGGCGAATTTCCAGCTGTGGCAGCTGCTGGTGTTCATCCCGATCGCCGCGGTGGCGGGCAGCCAGGTCGGCTACTGGATCGGCCGCAACGTCGGCACCGCCATGTTCAAACCCGACGCCCGCTTCCTCAAGCAGAAGTATCTCGACGAGGCGCACAATTTCTTCGAGTCGCGGGGACCGTTCGCCATCGTGATCGCCCGCTTCGTCCCGATCGTGCGGACGTTGGCGCCGATCACCGCCGGCGCGGCCCGGATGAACTACGCCGTGTTCACGATCTTCAACATCGTGGGCGCGCTGGTCTGGGGCATCGGCCTGACCCTGCTGGGCTACTGGCTCGGCCAGTTCGAGGTCGTCCAGTCCCTGCTGGAGCCGATCATCATCCTGATCGTGGTGGTCTCGGTGCTGCCGATGGTCTACGAGTGGTACCGGCGGCGGCGCGAAGCAAAGAACGCCGCCGCCTGACCCCGCGTTTGCGCCCAAAGGTGAGTTTGGGTCACTTTGTGCGAGTGGTTTCCGGCATTTCGTCGATCTCGGCGAAGCGCCGGTCGGCCCCGCTCAGCTCAGCTTCAGCACGCGGGCCAATTCCCGCAGGCCGGGCCGCGGGTCGTCGGTGGGGCTGTTGCCCAGCACCTGGATGACGACGTGGTCGGCGCCGGCGTCCAGATGCGCGGTGACCATCTCGGCGGCCTGCTCCGGCGAGCCCATCCCCACCACGCCGCGGGCCAGCCGCTCCGAGCCGCCGCGCACCAGATCGGACTCGTCGAAGCCCTGCCGCAGCCAGGAGTTCCGGTAGTTGGGCAGGCCGCTGTAGACGTCGAGGTGCGCGTGCGCCCGCTTCAACTGGTCCGCGTCGTCGCCGCCGATGGCCACGGCCTGCTCGGAGACGATCCACTTGTCCGGGCCGAGGATCTCCCGCGTCACCCGGCTCTGCGCCGGGGTCACCAGGTAGGGATGGGCGCCGTCGGCGTGGGTGCCGGACAGCTCGATCATCTTGGGCCCCAGCGCGGCCAGCAGCACCGGCGGCCGCCCGACCCCGGGCTCGATCTGCGGCGGGATGGCCGCCATCTTCTCCAGGTAGGTCCGCATGGTCGCCAGCGGCTTGGCGTAGGTGCCGCCGAAGCCGCGCTCGACCAGCGGGCCGTGGCTGACGCCGAGGCCGAACGCGAACCGGCCGGGGTACAGCGCGGTCAGCGTGCGGGCGCCGGTCTCGGCGGCCGACGGCAGCCGGACGTGCAGGTTCGCGATCCCGGTCCCGACCACCAGCTTCTCGGTGGCGGCCAGGAACGCCGCGGATTGGGTGAAGCACTCCTTGCCGACCACCTCGGGCAGGAACAGCGAGCCGTAGCCGAGCTGCTCGATGTCGCGGGCGACCTCCTGCGCGTCGGGCATGGCCCAGGTTTCACTGGCCCACCACACGCCGATGCGGGACGGAAAATCGATCTTGGCACGCTGCGAGGAAGTCATGCCCCGATCCTAGGCAGCCAGTTCCTCGAACAGCTCCGCCAACCCGGTCAGCGAATGCGCGGGCAGGAACACGTCGCAGTACGGCAACGCCGCGGCCATCGACCCGGCCGCCGGTTCGAACCCGACGCCGGCCGCGCGCGGGTTCAGCCACACCACCCGCTGCGCCCGCTGCCGGAGCCGGCGCATCGCCCGGTCGAGCACCTCGGGCGGGTCGGTGTCCCAGCCGTCGGAGGCGATCACGGCGACCGCGCCCCGCAGCGCGCTCCCGTGCGAGCCCCGCACCAGCTCGGCGACGGCCCGGCCCAGGTGGGTGCCGCCGTAACGGTCGAGGACCCGCTCGTTGGCCCGGGCCAGCGCCACCTCCGCGCTGCGGTGCGACAGGGCCGGGGTCAGCCGGGTCAGCGACGTCGCGAACGCGAACACCTCGGGCGCCGCGGCGCGGTGCCGCAGCGCCAACGCCCGCATCAGGTGCAGATAGATCGTGACGTAGGGCTGCATGGAACCGCTGACGTCGCAGAGGAACACGATCCGACGCGGCCGTTCCCGGCGCCGGGTCCGGATCAGCACCAAAGGCTCCCACCCGGTGGTGCGGGCCGCGCGCATGGTCCGGCGCAGGTCGATCCGGCGGCCACGCCGACTCGGTTCGTGCCGACGGGTGCGCCGCCGTGGCCACCGCGGCGCCGTGCGTTCCAGCCAGTCCCCGATGACGCGCAGGTCGGCCGCGTCGAAGGCCTCGAAGGCCTGGTCGGCGCGGACCCGCAGCCGGCTCGGCAGCACATCGGGCACCGCCACGGCGGAGTCGGCCTCCGCGTCGTCGTCGCCGGCCATCGAGGCCTGCCGGGTCAGCCACGGCAGACCCGGCCCGTCGAGGCTCACCGCACCGGCGTCGGCGAGCCCGGTGGCCGCCGAAACCTGGCCCGCGGCGCGAGATTTCATGGACACGGGGTCGACGCCGCGCACGGCATCGGCGAAGACGGCGGCGAACACCTCGTCGAACGTCGGAATGTCCTCGGCGCGGGTCACCAGGGTCAACCGGGCTCCCCAGTACACCTCGCGGTGCGCCCGCGAGGTCACGCCGAGGGCGGCCACGAAATCCGCTGCGCCGCTTGCCGATACCAGCACCCCGGCCGCGCGCAGCCGGGTCGCCAGGGCCACCGCGAGGGCCGCCCGATCCACGGCCGGCAGCAGCGCCGACGGGCTCATCGCCGGTCGCGCTCCACCCGTCGGCCGAGCAGCCACCGGCCGACGGCGAACACCGCGGCGGCCGCGGCGAACAACGCCGCCACCGCCGGTGCGTACCGTTTCACCGTCTGACCACCCGCCAACTCGAGCAGGTCGATCGGGGCCGCATCCGGCGCCGCCACCTGCGGTTCGGCCTGCGACGCCGGGGACTCCGCCGACGCCGCCGACGCAGCCGGGGCCGCCAGTTTGGCCTCCAGCGACTCCACGAACTGACCCAGCAGCTTCTCCGAAACCTGTTGCAACATCCCGCTGCCGAACTGCGCGAGCTTTCCGACGACCTTGAGGTCGGTGTCGACGGTGACCCGGGTGCGCTCCCCCGCCTCGTGCAATTGGGCGGTCACGGTCGCGGTCGCGTTGCCGGTGCCACGGGCCTCCTTGCCCTTGGCGTCGATCACCGCGCGGTACTGCTCGAGATCCTGCTCGACGAACCGCACCCGGCCGCTGAACTCACTGGTCACCGGGCCCACCTTGACCTTCACCTTGCCCAGGACGTCGTCGCCGTCGCGGCCGTCGAAGACCGCGCCGGGCATCAACGGGATCACCTCCTCGAGGTCCGTGAGCACCTCCCAGGCGCGGGCCACCGGTGCGCTGACGGTGAACTCATTGGCGATCTTCATCGCTGGGTCCTTTCATCGGTTGCTGCTGTGCTCGGTCAGGGCCGCGCTGATCAACGCGTGATCGTCGGGGGTCTTCGCCAGCGCGCCGAGGCTGTTACCCAGCGCCCGGGCGCTCTCGGCCACCAGATCACCGACACCGAGGGCGGCCAGCGCGGCGACCCAGTCGATGGTCTCGGCCAGCCCCGGCGCCTTGTCGAGGTCCAGACCCCGTGCGGCGCCGACGAATTCGGCGGCGCTCTCGATCAACGCCACCGTCGCGCCCGTCACGGTGCGCCGCACGATCGCGGCCGCCCGCACCGGGTCGGGGTAGTCGATCCAGTGGTACAGGCAGCGCCGCCGCAGCGCGTCGTGCAGGTCGCGGCTGCGGTTGGAGGTGAGCACCACCACCGGGGGCCGCGCCGCGACGAAGGTGCCGAGTTCGGGCACGGTGACGCTGGCCTCACCGAGAAACTCGAGCAACAGCGCCTCGAATTCGTCGTCGGCGCGGTCGATCTCGTCGATCAACAGCACCGGCGGGGTGGGCCCGGAGTGCCGCACGCACTGCAGGATCGGCCGGTCCACCAGGTAGGGCTCGGTGTAGAGGTCCGCCTCGGCGATCGCGGTGCCGTGCGCCTCGGCGAGCCGGATGGACAGCAGCTGGCGCTGGTAGTTCCAGTCGTAGAGCGCCTCGGCGGCGGTCAGACCCTCGTAGCACTGCAGCCGGATCAGCGGCGCGTCCAGGACGGCGGCCAGGGTCTTGGCGGCGGTGGTCTTCCCCACCCCGGGTTCACCCTCCAGCAGCAGCGGGCGGCCCAGGGTGGTCGCCAGATAGCAGGCCGCCGCGGTGCCCTCGTCGAGCAGGTGGTCGTGAGCGTCGAAACGACGCACCACGTCGTCGATCCCGGCGAACGGCCCCGCGGCCGTCATCGCCGCGCCGCGGCGAACGTATCCCGGCAGCCGACGCCGCAGAACCAGTGCTCCTCGCCGTCGAGCCGCAGATACGGCGTGGCTGCCGCGACGACGACGCTCATCCCGCAGACCGGGTCGATCACCTCGCGGACGGCCGCCGCGGCCGGCGCCGGTCGCAGCAGTCCACCCCGGCGGACCCCCGAGATGACCTGGGCCAGTATCGCCACCGCGATCTCCGGGGCGGTCCGCGCGCCGATGTCGAGGCCCACCGGGGTGTGCACCCGGGCCCGCTCCGCGTCGGTGACCGCCGCCGCGGCCAGGACCTCGGCGCCGCGCACCCGGCTGGCGACCAGACCCACGTAGCCGACGCCGGCGTCCAGGGCGGCGCGGATGATCTCGGCCTCCGGTCCGCCGTGGCTGGCGATCACCACCGCGCTGCCCGTTGCCATCTCGTCGGGATCGGCGTCGGTTCCGCGGGCCGTGTCGTAGCCGACCGCCGCGCACAGCTGCGCGAATGCCTCGGCAATCGGCGTCGTGCCGTAGATGCGAACCAGCGGGGCGGGCGTCTCGGGCACCAGGAAGATCTCCAGGGCGCCGCCGGACAGACAGGGGTTGACGACGACGCGGGCGCCCGGGGCCTGCGGGAAGTCCACCTCGCCGTCGGGCAGCACCCGCAGCAGCAGCGACTCGCCGGCCTCCAGGGCGCCAAGGGCGGCCTTGCGCACCGAGTTCTGCGCGCACTGCCCGCCGACGAAACCCTCGATGGTGCCGTCGGCCAACAGGATTGCCTCGTCACCGGGGCGCGCCGAGGCCGGCGGCTGCGCCCGGACGACGGTGGCGTGCACGAACGGTGTCCGCGCCCGCCGCAACTGCACCACTCGCTCCGTCATGGTCATGGCCGCACCTCCTTCGTCCTAGATCGGGGGCCGGGCCCGACCCTGCATGGCCTCCCACACCCGCGACGGCGTCAGCGGCATGTCCGCGTGCCGGACGCCGAACGGGGCCAACGCGTCGATGACCGCGTTGACCACGGCCGGCGGCGAGCCCACGGTCGCGGACTCGCCGATGCCCTTGGCCCCGATCGGGTGGTGCGGCGACGGGGTGACGGTGTGCCCGGTCTCGAAGTGCGGCACCTCCATGGCGGTCGGGATCAGATAGTCCATCAGCGACCCGCCGAGGCAGTTGCCGTCCTCGTCGAAGGCGATCATCTCCATCAACGCCATGCCGATCCCGTCGACCAGGCCGCCGTGGATCTGGCCCTCGATGATCATCGGGTTGATCCGGGTGCCGCAGTCGTCGACGGCCAGGAAGCGGCGCACCTTGACCACCGCGGTGCCGGGGTCGATGTCGACGACGCAGAAGTACGCGCCGTACGGATAGGTGAGATTCTCCGGGTTGTAACAGATCTGGGCGTCCAGGCCGCCCTCGATACCCTCGGGCAGATCCCCCGCACCGTGCGCGCGCATCGCGATGTCGGCGATGCTCACCGCGGCCGACGGGTCGCCCTTGACCCGGAAGCTGCCCTTGTCCCATTCCAGGTCGGCGACCGAGGCCTCCAACATGCCGGAGGCGATGATCTTGGCCTTGTCGCGGACCTTGCGGGCCACCAGCGCGGCGGCGGCACCGGACACCGGCGTGGACCGGCTGCCGTAGGTGCCCAACCCGAACGGGGTCTGGTCGGTGTCGCCGTGGACGACGTCGATGTCGTCGGGCGGGATGCCGAGTTCCTCGGCGACGATCTGGGCGAACGTGGTCTCGTGCCCCTGGCCCTGGCTCTGCACCGACAGCCGCACCACGGCCTTGCCGGTGGGATGTACGCGTAGCTCGCAGCCGTCGGCCATGCCCAGGCCCAGGATGTCCATGTCCTTGCGCGGGCCGGCCCCGACGGCCTCGGTGAAGAAGGACATGCCGATGCCCATCAGCTCGCCGGCCGCCCGCTTGCGGCGTTGCTCTTCGCGCAGGTCGTCGTAGCCGACCATGTCCATGGCCAGCCGCATGGTCTGCTCGTAGTCCCCGGAGTCGTACACCCATCCGGTCTTGGATGTGTACGGAAACTGTTCGGGTTTCAGCAGATTGCGCAGCCGCAGCTGGGCCGGATCCATCTTCAGCTCGTAGGCCAGGCAGTCGACCAGCCGCTCGACGAGGTACACGGCCTCGGTGATCCGGAACGAGCAGGCGTAGGCCACGCCGCCGGGCGCCTTGTTGGTGTAGACGGCGGTCATGTGGGCATAGGCGGCCTCCAGGTCGTAACTGCCGGTGAACACCCCGAAGAACCCGGCCGGGTATTTGACCGGCGCGGCGGTGCCGTTGAACGCGCCGTGGTCGGCGAGCACATGCGACCGGATCGCCAGGATCTTGCCCTCGGCGCTCGCCGCGATCTCGCCGACCATGATGTAGTCCCGCGCGAACCCGGTGGAGGTCAGGTTCTCGCTGCGGTCCTCCATCCACTTCACCGGCCGGCCCAGCAGCAGCGAGCCGACGATGGCGCACACGTAGCCCGGATAGATCGGCACCTTGTTGCCGAAGCCGCCGCCGATATCGGGGGAAATGACCCGGATCTTGTGCTCGGGCAGCCCGGCGACCAACGCGTAGAGGGTGCGGTGCGCGTGCGGGGCCTGCGTGGTGGACCACAGCGTCAGCTTCCCGCTGACCGGGTCCAGATCCGCGACGGCGCCGCAGGTTTCCATCGGGGCCGGATGCACCCGGGGATACACCATCTCCTGTTTGACCACCACGTCGGCCTTGGCGAACACCGCCTCGGTGGCCGCCGCGTCCCCGGTCTCCCAGTCGAAGCAGTGGTTGTCGGTCTTGCCGTCGAGGTCGGTGCGGATCACCGGGGCGTCGGGGTCCAGCGCGCGCCGGGCGTCGATCACCGGGTCCAGCGGCTCGTAGTCGACGTCGATGAGCTCCAACGCATCCCGGGCCGAGTAGTGGTCCTCGGCGACGACGAAGGCCACCTCCTGCCCCTGGAACCGCACCTTGTCGGTGGCCAGCACGGCCTGCACGTCGTTGGACAGCGTCGGCATCCACGCCAGGCCCTTCTCGGCCAGCGCGGCCCCGGTGACCACCGCCTTGACCTTCGGATGCGCCTGGGCCGCAGACACATCGATGCTGTTGATCTTGGCGTGCGCGTACGGCGAGCGCAGGATCGCCAGGTGCAGCATGCGGGGCAGTGTCACGTCGTCGACGTAGGTGCCGCGGCCGCGGATGAACCGCGGATCCTCCTTGCGCAGCATCCGCCCGTAGCCGCAGGGTTTCTGGTTGTTGTCGGCGGTGTCCTCGGGCCGGGTCTCGATGGTGGTCATGCGGGTGTCACCTCCGGTTGCTGCGCACCGCGCTGCGCGGCGGCGGCCCATTGGATGGAGCGGACAATCGTGGTGTAGCCGGTGCAGCGGCAGATCTGGCCCGAAATCGCCTCCCGGATTTCGTCTTCGGCCGGATCGGGGTTGCGGTCGAGCAGCGCGCGGGCGGTGATCATCATGCCCGGCGTGCAGAAGCCGCACTGCAGCCCGTGGCATTCCATGAAGCCCTCCTGCACCGGGTCGAGCTTGCCGTCGACCTCCAGGCCCTCGACGGTGCGCACGCTGCGGCCGGCGGCCATCGCCGCGAGCATGGTGCAGGACTTGACCGGGTCGCCGTCGACCTCGACCACGCAGGTACCGCAGTTGGAGGTGTCGCAGCCCCAGTGCGTCCCGGTCAGCCCGAGGGTGTCGCGCAGGAAATGCACCAGCAGCGTGCGGGGTTCCACCTCGGCGCCGACCTGCTCGCCGTTGACCGTCATGGTGACCTGCATGGTTCAAACCCCCTGTGGCTCTGGTGCGTTGCGCGCGCGCTCGACCGAGCGGCGCAATGTTCGGATGGTCAGCTCACCGGCGAGGTGGCGCTTGTAGTCGACGCTGCCGCGCATGTCGCCCACCGGATCGCAGGCCGCGGCCGCGGCGGCGCCCGCCTCGGCGAAGGTCGCCTCGGTGGCGGGCTTGCCTGCCAGCGCATCCGAGAGCGCGCGCAACGCCTCCGGGTCGGGGTTCACGGCCGTGAGCCCCACCCGGGCGGCCGCGATGGTGGGCTCCGGCCCGTCGCCGTCCAGCGTGACCTGCGCGCCCGCGGCGGTGACTGCCCAATCCCCCACCCGGCGTTCCACTTTCGCGTACGCACTGGCGGTCCGGGCGCGTACCGGGATGCGCACCTCGAGCAGGATCTCGTTGTGGGCCAGCGCGGTCTCGTACGAGCCCTGCAGGAAGTCGTCGATGCCGATCTCGCGTTCGCCGGCCGGTCCCCGGGCCAGGCAGACGGCGCCGAGCACGGCACAGACCGTGGTCAGGTCCTCGGCCGGGTCCGCCTGACACAGCGAGCCGCCGACGGTGCCACGGTTGCGCACCACCGGGTCGGCGATCACCTTCTCGGCGTCGCGGAAGATCGGCAGCACCGCCGCCAGCGCGTCGGATTCGAGGACGTCCCGGTGCCGGGTCATCGCCCCGATCCGGACCGTCCCCGCCGCGCCGGGCGGCCCGACGTCCAGGTAGCCGAGTTCGGCCGCCAGGTCGTTGATGTCGATCAGATATTCGGGGTTGGCGATGCGCAGTTTCATCATCGGCAGCAGGCTGTGCCCGCCGGCGACGATCATCGCGTCCTCTCCCAACCTGTCGAGCAGGCCGACCGCCTGCTCCACGCTGGTGGCGCGTTCGTACTCGAAGGGCCCGGGCACCTGCATGTGACACCCCTCACACTCCGCCGGTGGGTGTCCCAGTGTCGGCAACGCCGACGATTACGTCAATACCCGGTTAAGCGAAACCTGAAGATGGTCGCTGAACAGGTCTAATGAACCTCGCCGTGGATGGGTCCGGCGGTCTCGGCCAGCGGGCGTCCGCCGCCGCCCCAGCGGCGCGCGATGATCTCGGCCGCGATCGACACCGCCGTCTCCTCCGGGGTCCGGCCGCCCAGATCGAGGCCGATGGGACTGGCCAGCCGGGCCAGTTCGACGTCGGTCAGCCCCGCCTCCCGCAGCCGCTCCAGCCGGTCGGAGTGGGTGCGCCGCGACCCCATCGCCCCCACGTAGGCCACCTCCTCGAGGCGCAGCGCGACCTCCAGCAGCGGCACGTCGAACTTCGGGTCGTGGGTCAGCACACAGATCACCGTGCGCGAGTCGATGCGGCCGGCGCCCACCTCGCCGGCGAGGTAGCGGTGCGGCCAGTCGACGATCACCTCCTCGGCGGTCGGGAACCGCGCCGGGGTGGCGAACACCTCCCGGGCGTCGCAGACCGTGACCCGGTAGCCCAGGAACGTGCCCTGGGCCGCGACCGCGGCGGCGAAGTCGATGGCCCCGAACACCAGCATCCGCGGCCGCGGGGCATGGCTGGCGACGAAGACCTCCATCCCCTCGCCGCGCCGCTGCCCGTCGGGGCCGTAGGTGAGCACCTCGCTGCGGCCCGCGGCGAGCAGTCCGCGCGCGTCGTCGGTGACCGCCGCGTCCGCGCGCGCCGAGTCCAGCGATCCGTGCACCTCGTCGGGACGGATCACCAGGCGGCGACCGACGCGCGCGGGGTCCGGATGGGCGATGACGGTCGCGAGCGCGACGGGCCGGTGCGCCTCGATGTCCTCGGCGACCGCGGCCAGCTGGTCAAAGTTGTTCTGCGATACCGGCTCGACGAAGATGTCGAGGATTCCACCGCAGGTCAGACCGACCTCGAAGGCGTCGTCGTCGCTGACGCCGTAGCGCTGCAGGACCGGTACACCGGTACCGATCACCTCGGTGGCCAGCTCGTAGACCGCTCCCTCGACGCAGCCGCCGGACACCGATCCGCTGACCGTCCCGTCGGGCGCGACCACCATCGCCGCGCCCGCCGGGCGCGGGGCGGAGCGGAAGGTGCGCACCACGGTCCCCAGCCCGGCCGTCGCCCCGGACCGCCAGACCGCTAAGAGATCGCTCAGCACATCCTGCACGTGCCCAATGTAGGACACGTCTAGTCTGCAGTCGTGACACCCGCTCAGCTTCGGGCATTCTCGGCGGTCGTCCGCCTCGGGTCGGTGCGCGCCGCCGCCGAGGACCTCGGGATGTCCGACGCCGGCATCTCGATGCACGTGGCGCAGTTGCGCAAGGAACTCGATGACAAGCTGTTCATCCGGACCGCCGCGGGGCTCGCATTCACCCCCGGTGGCCTGCGGCTCGCCAGTCGGGCCGTGGAGATCCTGGGCCTGCAGCAGCAGACCGCGATCGAGGTGACCGAGGCGGCCCACGGCCGGCGGCTGCTGCGGATCGCGGCCTCCGCGGCGTTCGCCGAACACGCCGCACCGGGTCTGATCGAGCTGTTCTCGTCGCGCGCCGACGACCTGTCCGTGGAACTGAGCGTGCACCCCGTCGGGCAGTTCCGGTACCTGGTCCAGTCGCGCGCCGTGGACGTGGCACTCGGTCCGGCGGCCGGCCCGCCCGACGACACCGTGGCCGTGCGGCCGTTCCTGAAGTACCAGCTGATCGCGGTCACCGCACCCGATTCCCCGCTGGCCGGCGCCGCGCCCGCGCCCGCGTTGCTGCGCGAGCAGCACTGGATGCTCGGGCCGACGGCGGGCAGCCCCGACGGCGAAATCGCCGGCATGCTGCGGGATCTGGCGATCCCCGAGGCCCAGCAGCGGATCTTCCAGAGCGATGCCGCTGCGCTCGACGAGGTGCGCCGGGCCGGCGGCGTCACGCTGACGATCGGTTTCGCCGTGGCCAAGGACCTGGCCGCCGGGGACCTGGTGCGCCTCGACGGGCCGGGCCTGCGGCATTCGGGCGAGTGGTCGGCGACCACGTTGGCCCCGGGCGCCCGCCAGCCCGCGGTGTCCGAACTGGTGCGGTTCATCACCACCCCGCGCTGCACCCAGGCGATGATCCGGGGCAGCGGCGTCGGCGTGACCCGGTTCCGGCCGAAAGTGCATGTGACGCTGTGGAGTTAGGGCCCCGGTGGGTCGCGGGTGTCCTCCAGGGCCCGGATCAGGGTCGCGGCATCCCAGGGCCCCCGATGCCGCCGGCCGTTGACGAAGAAGGTCGGGATGCCGTCGAGGTCCATCACCTCGGCGTCCTCGGCGTCGTCCTCGACCCGGTGCCGCACCGCGGGTGAGCGCAGGTCCTCGTCGAACCGGTGGATGTCGCAGCCCACGCTGTCGGCGTAGCGGTACAGGTGTTCCCATTCCAGGTGGTCCTGGAACCGGAACAGCATCGGTCCGATCTCGAAGAACTTGCCCTGCAGCGCCGCGGCCTCGCTGACCAGCGCGGCGTCGAAGGCGCGGGGATGCTCCTTCGCCAACGGCAGGTGCCGCCACACGTAGCGCAATCGGTCACCGAAGTGCGCCAGCACCTCGTCGATGGACCCCGTGGCGCTACTGCAGAACGGGCATTCGAAGTCTCCGTACTCGACCAACGTCAGCGGCGCGTCCGGCGGCCCGGCGATGTGGTCCCGGGCGGGGTCTACGGGGCGGACCAGTTTGGCCCCCAACGGCTTCGGCGGACTGAGCCGGTCGCCGACCCGAAATATCGCCCACCCCAGCAGGAACGCCAGCACCGAGGCGGCCAGCACGCCGACGCGGGCCTGGTCCTGTCTGACCGGATCATCGACGGCCAGATCGATGATGAACAGCGAGATGGTGAATCCGATGCCGGACAGCGCCGCGCCGCCGGCGACGCGCCGCAGCGTCAGGCCCGGCCCCAGTTCCCCGATGCCGAGGGTCCGCACCATGGCCGTGGCGCCAGTGATACCGACGAGCTTTCCGACCACCAGACCGGCGATGATGCCCCACGTCAGCGGCGAGGTCGCGGCGGCCGACACCGTCGCATAATCGAGTCGGACCCCGGCGTTGGCCAACGCGAACAACGGCAGCACCACGAACGACACATACGGGCCGAAGGCGGTCTGCAGTCGTTCGTTGATCGAGATCGAATCGCGCAGACTGCGGGTGGCCGCCCGCGCGTACTCGGAGTTCGGCGATTGCCGGAACGCCCGGATCACCCCGATGGCGGATTCCACCGTGCGCCGCTGCGGCCGGAACACCGGAATCAGCAGCGCCACACCGACTCCGGCCAACGTGGGGTGCAGGCCGCCGGCCAACAGGGCGACCCACAGCGCCACCCCCAGCACCGCGTAGGCCGGGCCGTGTCCGGCCGGCAGCAGCCGCACCGACGCGAGCGCCACCAGCAGCACCAACGCCGACGCCAGCGGTACGATCTGCAGGTCGTCGGAATAGAACACCGCGATCACCGCGAGCGCACCGATGTCGTCGACGACGGCCAGGGTCAGCAGGAACGCGCGCAACCGGCCGGGGAACTTCGGCCCGATCACGGCGAGCGCGCCGATCAGAAACGCGGTGTCGGTGGAGATCACCACGCCCCAGGCGTGGGCGTCGGCCCCGCTCGGATTGAACAGGAAGAAGATCAGGGCGGGCAGGACCAACCCGGCCAGGGCGGCGATCACCGGCACCACGGCCCGCGCCCGATCGGTCAGCTCGCCGATCCGGAATTGGCTGGTGACCTCCAACCCGACGATGAAGAAGAAGAACGCCATCAGGCCGTCGTTGACCAGGTGCTTGACGGTCAACTCGGCGTGGCGGGCGCCGAAGCTGATGCCGATGTCGGTGTTCCAGAACGTCGAATAACTCTCGGCCCACGGCGAATTGGCCCAGACGATCGCGATGACGGTGAAGATCAGCAGCAGCGCCGCCGCGCGGTTCTCGCCGCTGCGTGGCGACGTCGGAGCCAGTCCGAACCTGCCGGGACGCAATCGGATCCCGGTCATGTCGGGAGAATACTCCGAATCACCGTCGGCCGGTCTGGAGTCGCCCCGAGAGCACGTGCGCCTTCTCGAGCAGCAACGTCCCGAGCTGATGCTGGCGGTCCGGCCGGAACCGGGTCTCAACGCCGGTCAGGCTCAACGCCCACGCCGGGGTGCCGCTGCGGTCGAACACCGCCGCCCCGATCCCCCAGCTGCCCTCGACGATCAGCGCGGGATTCACCGCATACCCCGTGGTCCGGGTGGCGGCCAGCCGCGCCCGAACCGCATCCTCGGAATGCTCCACGCCCC
The DNA here is from genome assembly GCF_963378085.1 of Mycolicibacterium sp. MU0050. Classification (GTDB taxonomy): domain Bacteria; phylum Actinomycetota; class Actinomycetes; order Mycobacteriales; family Mycobacteriaceae; genus Mycobacterium; species Mycobacterium wendilense. The sequence continues at coordinate 4,175,191 of NZ_OY726395.1, forward strand.
AGGCGGGCTCGAGCTCAATGCGGCGGAAGTAGTCGTCGATCTCCCGGTCCGGCAGGTGGCTGAGGATCGCCAGCCCCGCCGACGCCACGCCGAGCGGAAAGCGGATGCCGACGTGCAGCACGTGCGAGCGCACCGGGAAGCTGCCCTCTTCGCTGAACACGCACACGGTTTCGTCGCCGCGCCGCGCGGACAGGAAGGCGCTCTCGCCCGTCTCGCGGGCCAGCCCGATGACCACGTCGCGCGCCTGCTCGACGATGTCGTACCGATTGGCCGCGCCGGCGCCCAACAGGTAGAGCTCCGGCCCCAGCGACCAGCGTCCGGTCCCGGCGTCCCGGTCGATCAGGCCCTCGGCGGCCAGCGCGGTGAGCAGCCGGTGTGCCGTCGGTCGCGCCAGCCCGGCCGTGCGGGCCAATTCGGTGGTCGACGCGCCGGCGGGCTCCTTGGTCCCGACGGCCCGCAACAGGGCGCCCACCCGCGCGACGACCTGGGAGGACTGCACCCGGGGAGTCACGCCCGGAAGTCTAGCGTCCACAGAGTGGACGCGCGGCCCGCGGCTCAATCAACACGCGAACAGTTACGTCCGGGTTGGGCGTCGGGGGTTGATCCCAACCCCGCCGGACTGTTGACTGGACGCGGCATCTGCGGTGTTTGCAGAGTGGACATCCACACGACGGGTTGAGGAGAGACACCCCATGACTTCGAAGGTGTATGCGTCGGCAGCCGAAGCGGTCGCCGACATCACCGATGGCGCCCACCTGGCGGTGGGCGGGTTCGGCCTGTGCGGCATCCCCGACCAACTCATCGCGGCGGTCGCCGACCTGCCGGTCACCGGACTCGAGGTGTATTCGAACAACTGCGGCGTGGACGGCCTGGGCCTGGGCGTGCTGCTCGAGCTGGGCAAGGTGCGCCGCGTGACCGCCTCCTATGTGGGCGAGAACAAGGAGTTCGCCCGCCAGTACCTGGCCGGTGAACTCGAGGTCGAGCTGACCCCGCAGGGCACCCTGGCCGAGCGGCTGCGGGCCGGCGGCGCGGGCATCCCCGCGTTCTACACCCCGGCCGGGGTCGGCAGCCCGGTGTCCGACGGCGGACTGCCGTGGCGCTACGCCGCCGACGGCTCGGTGGCCGTGGCCTCCCCGCCCAAGGAGGTCCGGGAGTTCAACGGCAAGCGGTATGTCCTCGAGGAGTCCATCAACGCCGACTTCGCCCTGGTGCATGCCAAGCGCGCGGACACCCTGGGCAACCTGGTGTTCAACAAGACCGCGATGAACTTCAACCCGCTGGCGGCGATGGCCGGGAAGATCACCATCGTCCAGGTCGAGGAGTTGGTCGAACCCGGCGAGATCGACCCCGGCGCAGTGCATTTGGCCGGTGTGTTCGTACAGCGCATCGTCCACACCGGGCCCCAGGACAAGAAGATCGAGAAGCGCACCGTCCGCGACGCACAGAAGGCGAACTGAGATGACCGACGCTCCCACCGCAACCGGTTGGTCCCGCACCGAGATGGCCGCGCGGGCCGCCAAGGAAATGGTCGACGGCGAGTACGTCAACCTCGGCATCGGCCTGCCCACCCTGATACCCGGCTACCTGTCCGGGGACGTGCGGGTGACGCTGCACTCCGAGAACGGGATCCTGGGCACGGGCCCGTATCCCACCGACGACGCCGTGGACCCCGACCTGATCAACGCCGGCAAGGAGACCGTCACCGTCACCGACGGCGCGGCCTACTTCGACTCGTCGTTGTCGTTCGGCATGATCCGCGGCGGTCATATCGATGCGGCGGTCCTGGGCGGCATGGAGGTTTCCAAGACCGGAGACCTGGCCAACTGGATGGTGCCCGGCAAGATGGTCAAGGGCATGGGCGGCGCCATGGACCTGGTGCACGGCGCGGGTCGGGTCATCGTGCTGATGGAGCACACCGACAAGGCCGGAAACCCGAAGATCGTCGACGTGTGCAGCCTGCCGTTGACCGGTCAGGCCGTCGTCAACCGGATCATCACCAACCTGGGTGTCATCGACGTCGTCGGGGACGGCACGTTGAAGCTGCGCGAACTGGCCCCCGGGGTGACGGTCGAGGATGTCGTCGCGGCCACGGAGGCCGAACTCACCGTCGAACTCGACTAATCGGCGGCGGCGTCGCCGAGGCTGTAGGCGGCCTCCATCAGCATCCAGCCGGACAACTGGACCGAAAGGTCGCGCTCGGGAGCGGCCGAGGCGTTGACGGCGCCCTCGACGAACTGGGCCTGCTCCCCCTCGGCGGCCTCGGTCGCCGGGATGACGGCGGTGCGATCCCAGAAGGGGCCGAACAGCGGTAGCCCGTCGACACTCTGGCGGTGGTCCCACGCCGATTTCGCCGAGGACAGCACGATGTCTCGGGCGGTCTCGCGGGCCGTGACGGCCTCGGCTCCCTCGCCCGGCAGCGCGGTGGCGGCCTCGGCGAGATACCGCGCGGTGATACCGGAGAACAGGCCGCCGTCGCCGCCGCCGGCACCCTTGAGCACCCCGCCCGGGGCCATGTGCTCGGCGATCGCGCCGATGAGCCGGCACGCCCGTTGCAGGTGCCGGTCTTCACCGGTGCGCACGGCGAGTTCGGTCTCCAGACCCACGACCACGCCCTGGCAGTAGGTGTACTGGGCGCGCACCAGCGATCCGGCCTTGATGCCGTCGAAGATGAGCAGCGTCTCCGGGTCCAGCAGCGTCTCCTCGATCCAGTCGGCCATCTGCTGGGCCCGGCGCAGCCGATCGCCGTAGCGCGCCAGGAAGATTCCGGCTGGGCCGTTGGCCGGCGCGTTGAAGAACTGGTCCTGTTTGCGCCAGGGGATACCGCCGCCGTCCTCGGGCACCCACGAGTCGACCAGCTGGGTCGCCAACTTGGTCAGCGGGCCGGGCTTGACCACCCCGGCGAAGCGGCCGGCGCGTTCGATTGCCAGCGCCAGCCAGGCCATGTCGTCGTAGTAGCTGTTGACCCAGCCGGTGTTGCGGATCCACTGGCCGCGGATCTGCCGGGTGATCTGTTCGACGCGCTCCGGCTTGGGGTCGCGGATCTGGGCGTCCACCAGACAATCCAGCAGGTGCGCCTGCCACCAGTAGTGCCAGGTCTTGAACCGCTTGTCGCTGCCGGTGGGTGGCCAGGCCACCACCCCGAGCTGCGTTCCCGGCAGCGCCCAGAGCTTCCGGAGGTGCCGGGTGGCGATGGCGGCCTCAGCGGAGGCCGCGCGGTTGGCCCATACCTGATCCATGACAGTTCATCCTGCCCTACCAGGCGTGGTCGAGGTCACCCCACTGCGTGATCCATCGGTGCATCGCGATGCCGGCGGCCACCGAGGCGTTGATGCTGCGCGTCGAGCCGAACTGCGCGATGGACACCACCGTTGCCGCGCCCGCTGCGACCTCCTCGGTGATGCCCGGCCCCTCCTGGCCGAACACCAGCAGGCAGTCGCGGGGCAACTCGGTGTGCTCGATCCGGACCGCGCCCGGCACGTTGTCGACCGCGACCACCGTCAGGCCCGCCGTCGCGGCGAAGGCCAGCAGCTCGGCGGTGGTGTCGTGGTGTCGCAGCCGCTGATAGCGGTCGGTGACCATGGCACCGCGCCGATTCCAGCGCCGGCGACCCACGATGTGGACGGTGTCCACCGCGAAGGCGTTCGCGGTCCGAACCACCCCGCCGATGTTGGCGTCGTTGCCGAAGTTCTCGATCGCGATGTGCAGCCGGTGCCGGCGCCGGTCGATGTCGGCGATGATCGCCTCGCGGGTCCAGTACCGGTACTGGTCGACGACGTTGCGGGAGTCGCCGTCGCGCAACAACTCCGGGTCGTAGCGCGGGTCGTCGGGGAGCTCGCCCACCCACGGGCCGACGCCGGTGGGTGTGGGGCCCCACTCGGTCGGGCCCGCCTCGCCCGAGTCACCCGCGGCGGTCATCGTGAGCCGCGCTCGTCGTCCAGCCAGACCGCGGCGTGGGTGCCGACCACCGACACCGTCGCGTACAGCAGCGCCTCGTTGATCTCACCCTGGGTGCACAGCGCGGCCTCCAGGTGCACCGACTCGTAGGAGGCGTCGGGCAGCACCAGCACCGAGGCGCCGTAGCCGGCGCACACCGGGCTCAGCCCGGGCGGCGGCAGGCTCGGGGCGGCCAGCACCATCATCGGGCCGCCCCGCGCCGCGGAATCGTCGCGGTACCGCGCGCCGAGGGCCGCGACCCGCAGCCCCAGCAGCATGAACCCGCTGCCCTCGAAGGCGGTGGGGTCGCCCAGCGCCGCCGGCGTGAGCCGCTGGCCGCCGGCCCGCCACGCCTCCACGCTGGTGGTGGACAACTCCAGCCCGGAGTCGCTGGCGTTGGTGGGCGGCAGCCCGACGGGGTAGGCCGCCGGATAGGCGACGACGGTGCCGGGGATCCGTTCGGCCGGTGAGTACGCATAGACCCCGCGGACCTGGGACTGGTCTCGGATCGGCCCCAGGCACACGGTGCCGGAGAGCCGGTCGGGGTCCGGCGTGGCCAGCGGCGTGAAGTCGGAGCCGACGACGCGCTGACAGCTGCCCAGGCCGGTCGCCTCGATCGGGTGCACCAGCCCGCCGTACAGGCCGAATCGGACGTCCTTCGCCTCGACGTGATCGGCCTCGGGATCGGCGACCGCGGCGTCGACGTCGATCAGCACGTGGTCGGCGACGAAGCGCAGATTCGCCACCGAGATGTTCCAACCCAGCACCGCCTGCGCTTCGCCGAGCGGTGCCGTGCTCGCGCCGTAGGTGTCTGCGGCCTCGGCGCTGTCGCCGCAGCCCGCCAGCAGCACGGCGATCAGGACGACGGAGATGGCTCGCAGGGTGTCCACGGTGGCTCCAGCACGTCGATCCAGGGGCCTCGTAACCCGTCGAGGCGTACTTGGGCACTGTAGACGGCACCTGGTGCCGAGCCGGTTCCCGGGTCTGCGAGCGGATACCTCCAGCAAATTTTTCCGACGTTGCCGTGCTAACACGACGCCGCATGTTCCGCCGGCTCTCCGGTGCGCTGCGACGGCCGCCCGCGCCCCTCGCCCCCGCGCGCCGGCTCCGCGCTCCGCGGCCGCATCGGCCGCTGTTTCCGGCGCACGGTACTCTCCGGGGAGCGGCCGCTGGACCGGCCCATAATTGACGCACGCGTGAGTTCGGCAAATGGACACATCCGTGTTCCGAATTGCTGTCGCGGCGGCTTTTTCCGCGCGATTTTCACGCGTCATCGGTACCTTCGCTAACTAATTGACGCCCTAGGCATAGTCGCCAGCTGCGCGTATTCCTTAACATGCCCCTGATCAGCAAGAATGCCCGGGCATGGAGCGTCGTTCGCGCGATAATTAGGCGTATTTATTTACGGGGTCGGGGTACTCGCAAAGTAGAAATCAGTTCGGCACACGGCCCGTGTCGAACTGCCCAACAGATAGGAAAGCAGTGAACCTTCATCAGCCCGAATTGTTCACGCCGTCGGTCCGTCTTGAATCCAGCGCTCGCTGGTGGGACCCGGACACCGAGTGCAATCTTTTGCTCGCCCGCCCCTCGGACGAGCCGGAGTTGTGGCAGGAATACCTCGCCGGAGCCGATTACAGCTATCGGAAACACGGGGTGGAATGCGCGCTGGACATCGATGCGATTCAGGACGGCAGCGACACCGTCCTGTTCCTCGCAGCTATCGACAGCCGGGAGCGGATCGTCGCCGGCGTGCGGGCCAAGGGCCCGCTGCGGGACGCCGACGATTCGCACGCCGTCGTGGAGTGGGACGGCCAACCCGGGCTGCCGGCGGTGCGCAAGATGATCGACGATCGCGCGCCGTTCGGGATTTTGGAGATGAAATCCGCCTGGGTCACCGACGAGCCGGGTCATGCGCGCGCGCTCACCCGCGCGATCGCCCGTTCGGGCTTCCACGCCATGGCGGTGATGGACATCCAGTTCTGCATGGCCACCGCGGCCGCGTACGTCCTGGACCGGTGGAAGTCCTCGGGTGGTGTGGTGGCGACCCACATCCCACCCACCCCGTATCCCGACGAACGCTACGAGACCACGATGATGTGGTGGGACCGCAGCACCTTCGCCAATCATGCTGAGCCGGAACAGGTTGCAAAGATCCTGCGGGAAACCGCCATGCTGCGCCGGCAGGCCTCGAGCCAGGAGGTCTCGGCATGACCGCGGTCCTCGAACCCCGGACGGCCGCGACTGCCGGCGCGGCGCTCGACGTCGCACCCGACACCGGGGCCCACGTCGTCCGCCTCGATCAGCTGCCCGAGGCGCCGCGCAACCCGCTGCCCTATCGGCAGCGGCTGGCGGCGGTGAAGTCCTATCACACGGGCACCGAGAAACTGCGGGACGCGGGCGGCCCGGTCACCCGCATCGTGCTGGCGCCCCGGTGGCTGATGGCGCCGATCGTGCTGGCCACCTCGCCGCAGGCCATCCGGGATGTCCTGGCGGTGCGCGACGGCACCGTCGACAAGATGTCGCCGGTGTTCGCCGAACTGCGCGCGCTCCTCGGGGAGAACCTGGTCAATCTGCCGCACGACCGCTGGTTGCCGCGGCGGCGGACCATCCAGCCGGCGTTCACCAAGCAGCGGATCGCCCAACTCGGCGGGCACGCCACCGCCGCCGCGGCGTCGGTGGTGCGCGGGTGGCGCGACGGCGACGAGGTCGATCTGGGCGCCCAGGCGCGCACGCTGACCATGCGGGCGCTCGGCCAATCGGTGTTCGGCATCGACCTCGAGGAACGTGCCGAACAGATCGAGGAGCATCTGCACACCGCCATGACCTACGCGGTGCGCCGGGCGCTGCGGCCGGTCCGGCCGCCGGCCTGGCTACCGACGGCGGGGCGGCGACGGGCGCAGCGGGCCAGCGCCGCACTGCGCGCGTTGGCCGACGACATCCTGCAGCAATGCCGCGCTCACCCCGAGCGGGAGGCCCCGCTGGTGCAGGCCCTGATCGCGGCGACCGACCCGGTCACCGGCCGCCGGCTGACGGACCGGGAGATCTGCGACGAGTTGATCATCTTCCTGTTCGCCGGTCACGACACCGTCGCCACCACGCTGACGCACGCGCTGTGGCAGTTGGGGCGGCACCCGCAGATCCAGCAGCGGGTGGCCGAGGAGGTCGGTCAGCTGGGTGCGCGCCCGCTCACCGGCCAGGATCTCGGTGCGCTGAACTACACCGCGCAGGTGGTGAAGGAGACGCTCCGGCTGTGCCCGCCGGCGCCCACCGGCACCCGCACCGCCACCCGCGACCTGAACGTCGGCGGCTACCGGGTGCCGGCCGGCACCACGCTGGCCTTCGGCCGGATGGCCGTGCAGCGCGACCCGGCGTTGTGGGACGACCCGCTGGTGTTCGACCCCGACCGCTTCGCCCCGGGACGGGCGGCCGGCCGCGATCGCTGGCAGTACCTGCCGTTCGGCGGGGGGCCGCGCTCGTGCATCGGTGACCACTTCGCCATGATGGAGGCCACGCTGGCCCTGGCAACGCTGATCCGGGAGGTCGACATCGAGTCGCTCGAGGAATCCTTTCCCCTCGCAGTACATTTCACGTTGGTCGCCGACGGACCGATCCCGGCGCGGATCCGCAGGCGCCGATGACGGGTCCGGACTCCACGCGCTGGCAGCCGGTCATCCTCGACGAGGATGTCGCCGCCGACCGGGACACGTTGGCCCGGTTGCGCGGTGACCCGGCCCTGGAGTTCCTCGACCATCGGGACGCGCAACGGGCCGAACTCGGCGAGTTACGCCCGCCGGTCGGTGACGGCCTGCTCGCCGAGGGGTCGCGCTGGGTGTACTACCCGTGGCGGCGAACCGTGGTGGCGCTGCTGGGGCCGCGGGCGTTCCACCGGCTCCGGCTGGACCGCAACCGCAACCTGATCACCGCGGAGGAACAGCACCACCTCGGTCGACTCTCGATCGGGGTGGCCGGGTTGAGCGTCGGCCACGTCATCGCACATACCCTCGCCGCCCAGGGTCTTTGCGGCGAACTGCGGCTGGCCGACTTCGACGTCCTGGAGCTGTCCAACCTCAACCGGGTGCCGTCCGGCGTGCTCGACCTCGGGGTGAACAAGGCGGTCGCGGCGGCCCGGCGCATCGCCGAGCTCGACCCCTATCTGCCGATCACGGTGTTCCTCGACGGCGTCACCAACGACACCGTCGACGACTTCGTCGCCGGAACCGACGTGGTGGTCGAGGAATGCGACTCGCTGGACATCAAGGCCGTGGTCCGCGAGGTGGCCCGCCGCCACCGGGTTCCGGTCTTGATGGCGACCAGCGACCGCGGGCTCATCGACGTCGAGCGCTTCGACCTCGAGCCGCAGCGACCGATTCTGCACGGGCTGCTGGGGTCGGTCGACGCCGAGGAGCTCGCCGGGATGTCCGCACGCGACAAGATCCCGCACATGCTGGGCCATCTCGACGTGCCGCGGGCCTCGGCCCGCGCCGCGGCGTCGATGGTCGAGGTCGGCCGGACGCTGACCACGTGGCCACAGCTGGCCGCCGACGTGATCCTCGGCGCCACGACGATCGCCGAGGCGGTACGCCGGCTGGGACTCGGGGAACCGCTGCCGTCGGGCCGCACCCGGGTCGACGTGAGCGGCGCACTGGACGGACTGGCGGAACCGCCGCAGCCGGCCGAACGCGCCGCGGCGGCCGAACCCGGTCGGCCGCAGGTGCCGTCCGGGGTGCTCGAGCGGATCGCCGAGGCCGCCAATCGCGCGCCGTCGGGTGGCAACTCCCAGCCCTGGCACATCGAGACCGAACCGGACTCCGTGACGGTGCGCCTGCGCACCGAGGGTCGCGCCACCATCGACGTCGCGCATCGCGGCGGCGCGGTGGCGGTGGGCGCCGCGGTGTTCAACGCGCGGGTCGCCGCCTCGGCCCACCAGCGGCTGGGACCGGTTTCCTGGCACCAGGATTCGCAGCATCCGCTGGCGGCGACGGTGCAGCTGACCCCCGGGACGGACCCCGCGCTGGCCGAACTGTACGACGCGATGTGGCACCGGGAGACCAACCGCAACCGGGGCCGGCCCGGCGCGCTCGACGCCGACACCGTCGCGGCATTGGAGGCGGCGGCGTCCGGGCAGGGCGCCCGGTTGCAGCTGATCACCACCGACCCCGAGATCGGCGCGTTGATCGAGATCCTGGCGGCCACCGACCGCATCCGTTATCTGACGCCGCACCTGCACCGGGAGATGATCAGCGAATTGCGTTGGCCCACCGACCCGGAACCGGACACCGGCATCGACGTCGGACTGCTCGGCCTCGACGAGAGCGACCTCGCCGTCCTGGAGGTGCTGCGCCGCTCCGACGTCATGGCGCACCTGGCCCGCTGGGACGCCGGGTCCGCCCTGGGCGAGGAGGTCGGCGAACGGATCCGGGTCAGCTCCGGGCTCGGCGTGGTGTGGGTCGACGGGCAGGCCCTGCTCGACTACGCCCGCGGCGGGCAGGGCGCCGAGGCGGTGTGGGTGGCTGCCGCGGCCCGCGGCCTTGCCGTGCAACCGATCTCGCCGGTCTTCCTGCACGCCCATGACGAGCGCGAACTGCGCGACGTCTCGGCCCCGTACGCGGCACAATTGCAGGAGCTCTCCGACCGCTTTCGCCGGACGATCGGGGTGCCCGAGGACGCGGGACTGATCCTGCTGCTCCGGTTCGCCGAGGCGCCGCCGACCGCGGGACGCAGCCGTCGCCGGGCGCTGGCCGGGCAGGGAAGGTAAGCGATGGAACGCAGCCTCGACGTGGTGGTGACCTCGGTGGCCACCCGGCTGATGGCGGTCGACGCCGCCAACGCCGTCGCGGTGATCCAGCCGATCCTGGCCGATCTCGTCGAACATTTCAAAGTCGACGTGAGCTTCCTGCGGCGCAACGACCACGACCTGAAGGCCTCCATCCTGGTCGCGGAGTGGCCGGTGCGGCCGGATGTGCCGGACCCCGATCCCCTGGCGGTGATCTACTTCGCCGACGCCGACCCGGTGTTCGCGATCTCCGAGCACGGCAAGAAGCCGCACGTCTTCCGCCCCGAGCCGGCGACCGGCGAGTACCAGCAGACCATCGAGGGCGGCGGCGGCGTCTCCCACAGCTCGATGGCCGCGGCGCCGCTGGTCTCCGGCGACGTCACCACCGGGGTGCTCGGCTTCGTCAAGTTCGGTGACCGCGAATGGTTTCCCGACGAACTCAACGCCCTGGAGGCCATCGGGTCGCTGTTCGCGCAGGTGCAGGCGCGCATCAAGGCCGAGGATCAACTGCGCTACCTCGCCGAGCACGACGACCTCACCGGCGTGTACAACCGCCGCGCGCTCATCGCGCATCTGGAGGGCCGGCTCGCCGCAGGGCAGGACGGACCGGTCGCCGTGCTGTTCTTGGATCTCGACCGGCTCAAGGCCGTCAACGACTACCTCGGTCACACCGCCGGCGACGAGTTCATCCGGGTCTCCGCACAGCGGCTCCGGGAGGAAACCGGGTCCGACTGCCTGATCGCCCGGCTCGGCGGCGACGAGTTCGTGGTGGTGCCCGCCGCCGCCATGTCCGCTTCGGATGCCGAGGTGCTGGCCCGGCGATTGCACGCGGCCCTGAGCGAACGCGTCGCGGTCGACGGCGAGACACTGACCCGGACCGTCAGTGTCGGTGTGGCGGTGGGCAATCCGGGCGAGCAGTCGGTCTCGGACCTGCTGCGCCGCGCCGATCAAGCGGTGTTGGAGGCCAAGGACACCGGCGGAAACGCGGTCAGCGTCTTCACCGAGGACATGGCGATGCGCACCGCGCTGCGCAACGACGTCGAGCTGCACCTGCAGGGCGTGATCGAGGGCGACGCGCTGGTCCTGCACTACCTTCCCGAGATCGACATGCGCACCGGGGAGGTGCTGGCGGCCGAGGCCCTGGTGCGCTGGCAGCATCCGACCCGCGGCCTGCTGTTCCCCGACTCGTTCATCGGCGTCGCCGAATCCATCAATCTGGCAGGCGAACTGGGCCGCTGGGTGCTCCGGCGGGCCTGCGCCGAATTCAGCCGGTGGCGCGCGCGAGGGGTGGGCCTCGACGCCCTGCTCCGGGTGAACGTCTCCCCGGTGCAGCTCGTCGCGGACGGGTACGCCGGCACCGTCGCGGACATCCTGGCCGAGTTCGGCCTGTCCGGGGACTCGGTGTGCCTCGAGATCACCGAAAGCCTGGTGGTCCAGGACATCGAGGCCACCCGCAAGACCCTGGCCGCCCTCAAGAAGGTCGGCGTGCAGATCGCCGTCGACGACTTCGGCACCGGCTACAGCGTGCTGTCGCATCTGAAATCCCTGCCGGTGGACACGCTGAAGATCGACCGCAGCTTCGTGCGCGACCTGGGCTCCAGCGCCGGCGACCTGGCCATCGTGCGGGCCATCATCGCGCTCGCCGAGGCGTTCGGGCTGAGCCTGGTGGCCGAGGGCGTGGAGACGGTGGCCGCCGCCCAAACGCTGGCCGCACACCGCTGCTACCGCGCGCAGGGCTATCTGCTGTCCGTGCCGCTCGAGGGTGCCGCAATGGAATCGCTACTGGCCCAACGGCATATCGAGCTGCCGTTCAGCACGGTCGAACCGCTACCGCGGTGAGCGCCCGCCCGGATTGCGCACCAGCAGCTCCAACCGCCCGAACCGGCTCGCCGCGCGCGTCACGAATGCCAGCTCCGCGCTCTCGGCGTCGAGGCGCTGCGGCCAGGACAATTCGGCGTCGTCGCGCAACGCGAGGATGACGCTGTAGCGCGCGCGCACCAACTCCAGCTCCGAATCCCCGGCCGCCTTGGTCACCGCGACGCCGGCCACCCGGCCGTCGTCGAAAACTAGGTGCGCCAGATTCTCGACGGGCACCCGGGGTACGTCCTCGTCGCGGGCCCGCTCGGCCGCCCACTCGGCCACGGTGCCGGGGTCGGAGCGCAGGTCCACCACCCCGACCGACACCGCCTCGACGTGTTCGTCGGCTCCGGTGTAATGGACCGTCAGCCGCGGGTCGACCACCGTGGTGGACAGCACGCCACCCCGGGCGGGCAGACATTGACCTGCCCAGTCACGCAGCGAGGCGCCGACGAATGTCACTGTCCCGACGGGGAACTCGGGGCGCACCCGGGACGGCCCGTCGACCAGCCGGACCGGCAGCGCCCCAGCCGGGCCGTCGGGTTCGGCCGGGGGGATGTCGTCGGTGACCTGCCGCAGGTACTCGGCGGCCGCCTCGTCGTCGGTCGAGGCGGGTGCGGCCCGCAACACGGTCAGGCCGAGCTTGACCGCGGCCACCGCGGCCGCCGTCGCCGTCACCCCCACGCCCACACAGACGACGTCGACGGTGTCGTCCCAGGCGATCCCCTCGGGATCGTCCGGCGGTTCGAAGTCGTCCTGCGGCCTGCGGCGGCGGTGCTTGTCAGCCATCGTTCAGCCCGAGATCATCCAGCCCGAGCAGGCTGCGGTACGGCAGCCCCTCGGCCTCGATGATCTCAGCGGCACCGGTCGCGCGGTCGACGACGGTGGCCACTCCGACCACCTCGCCGCCCTGCTCCCGGACGGCGCGGACGGCGGTCAGCGGCGAGGCACCGGTGGTGCTGGTGTCCTCGACGACCAGCACGCGCCGGCCCGCGACGTCGAATCCCTCGATGAGACGCTGCATGCCGTGGGTTTTCGTGGACTTGCGCACCACGAACGCGTCCACCGGACGGCCCTCGGCGTGCATGACGGCGGTCGCGACCGGGTCGGCGCCCAGCGTCAATCCGCCGACGGCGGCGTAGTCCCAGTCGGCGGTGAGTTCCCGCATCAGGGAGCCGATCAGTCGGGCGGCCCGGTGCTGCAGTGTGGCGCGGCGCAGGTCGACGTAGTAGTCGGATTCCTTGCCGGAGGACAACACCACCCGGCCGCGGACCACGGAGAGTCGACGCACCAGGTCGGCGAGTTCGGCGCGGTCGGACGCCGTGAGTTCAGGGGTGGGCGGCACGGATCCTCGGTTTAGCGCTGATAGTGGGGGGCTTGCCTGACGTTGCGCGGCGGCGCGGCGATCGCCCGCTGCGCCGTCGGCGGCAGCACCCGCAGCAGGTCGTTGAACTGCCGCACGGTGCGCAGGCCCTCGTCCCACTGGGCCCGGGTGCTGGAGACCGGCATGGACAGCAGGGTCCAGTTCTCCTCGTTCCACATGATCTCGGCGCAGTCCGGGGCGGTGTGGGCGAAGGTGACCATCCGGCGGTCACAGGCGCGCCGGGCGGCGTCGAGGTTGGTCGAATAGACCATCCGCGGACCGATGGCGCCGAGCAGCCAGATGTCGTTCTCGCGGGGCTCCTTGATGCCCTTGAGGCGCAGATCCATGACCACGCTGGTGCCGACCTTGCGGTGCAGCGCGATCACGGTGGCGACGTCCTCGAGATCGAAGATGAAGACGGCCTCACCACGGATTTGACCGAGCACCACGTTGCGCGCGGTGACGTCGCCGACGGTGGAGATGACCCCCCGCTTCCAGCGGTGGAGGACATCACTGGACTCGGGCTCGTAATCGAACCCGTGGGACCGTGCCCACGACTTGCGACGGCGACCGAGCCCACGACGCCGATCGATGTCGACGTACAGCAGCACCGCCGCACCCGTGAAACAGAGTGCGGACAGCGTGAACCAGAGCGGGACCATTGCGCCTAGCCTATCTGCTCGGGGGCCGATCAGAGAAAGACCGCGGGTTACAACCCCGTCACACCTGCCCCCAATTGCGGCGAACAGACACAGAATCGCACGCCGTGCGGCGTTTTGATGCGATTCTGCGTCTGTTCGGCGGGCAACTCAGCCCAGGATCAGGCCTTCGCCGTCCGGGCTGACGTTGACGGGCACGGTGTCGCCGTCGTGCACCTCGCCGGCCAGCAGCATCTTGGCCAGCTGGTCGCCGATCGCCTTCTGCACCAGCCGGCGCAACGGCCGGGCCCCGTACATCGGGTCGAAACCGCGGTGGGCCAGCCACTGCTTGGCCGGCAGCGACACCTCCAGGGTGAGCCGGCGCTGTTCCAGCCGCTTCTGCAGCGCGGCGAGCTGGATGTCGACGATGTGGACCAGCTCCTCCGGGTTGAGCCCGTCGAAGATGAGCACATCGTCGAGCCGGTTGATGAACTCCGGCTTGAACGCCCCGCGCACGGCCGCCATGACCTGCTCCTCGGTCCCGCCCGACCCCAGGTTCGAGGTCAGGATCAGGATCGTGTTGCGGAAGTCCACCGTCCGGCCCTGACCGTCGGTCAGCCGGCCCTCGTCGAGCACCTGCAGCAGCACGTCGAACACGTCCGGGTGGGCCTTCTCGACCTCGTCGAACAGCACCACGGTGTAGGGCCGCCGGCGCACCGCCTCAGTGAGCTGACCGCCCTGGTCGTAGCCGATGTAGCCCGGGGGCGCACCGACCAGGCGGGCCACCGAATGCTTCTCGCCGTACTCGCTCATGTCGATGCGGGTCATGGCGTGTTCGTCGTCGAACAGGAACTCCGCGAGCGCCTTGGCCAGCTCGGTCTTGCCGACGCCGGTGGGGCCCAGGAACAGGAACGAGCCCGTCGGACGGTTCGGGTCGGCCACGCCGGCCCGGCTGCGCCGCACCGCGTCGGAGACGGCGGCCACCGGGCGCTTCTGCCCGACGACGCGCTTGCCCAGCTCGTCCTCCATCCGCAGCAGCTTGGCGGTCTCGCCCTCCATCATCCGGCCGGCCGGGATCCCGGTCCAGGCGGACACCACGTCGGCGACGTCGTCGGGACCGACCTCCTCCTTGAGCATCACGTTCTCGCGCGCCTCGGCGGCCGGCAGTGCGGCGTCGAGCTGCTTCTCGAGCTCGGGGATGCGGCCGTAGCGCAGCTCCGCCGCGCGGGCCAGATCACCGTCGCGCTCGGCGCGGTCGGATTCCCCGCGCAGCGCCTCGAGCTGTTCCTTGAGCTCGCGGACGATGTCGATGGCGTTCTTCTCGTTCTGCCAGCGCGTGGTCAGCTCGGCCAGCTGCTCCTTCTTGTCGGCCAGCTCGGCACGCAGCTTCTCCAGCCGCTCCTTGGACGCCTCGTCCTCCTCCTTCTCGAGCGCCATCTCCTCGATTTCGAGGCGACGCACGACGCGTTCGACCTCGTCGATCTCGACGGGGCGGGAGTCGATCTCCATCCGCAGCCGCGACGCCGCCTCGTCGACGAGGTCGATGGCCTTGTCCGGCAGGAAGCGCGAGGTGATGTAGCGGTCGGACAGCGTGGCCGCGGCCACCAGCGCGGAGTCGGTGATGCGCACGCCGTGGTGCACCTCGTAGCGGTCCTTGAGGCCGCGCAGGATGCCCACGGTGTCCTCCACCGTCGGCTCGCCGACATAGACCTGCTGGAACCGGCGTTCCAGCGCGGCGTCCTTCTCGATGTACTTGCGGTACTCGTCGAGGGTGGTCGCGCCGACCAGCCGCAGTTCGCCGCGGGCCAGCATCGGCTTGATCATGTTGCCCGCGTCCATCGCGCCCTCGCCGGTGGCGCCGGCGCCGACGATGGTGTGCAGTTCGTCGATGAACGTGATGACCTGACCGGCCGAGTCCTTGATGTCGTCCAGCACGGCCTTGAGCCGCTCCTCGAACTCGCCGCGGTACTTCGCGCCGGCCACCATGGACCCGAGGTCCAGACCGATGACGGTCTTGTCGCGCAGGCTCTCCGGCACGTCGCCGGCGACGATGCGCTGGGCCAGGCCCTCGACGATGGCGGTCTTGCCGACGCCGGGTTCACCGATGAGCACCGGGTTGTTCTTGGTGCGCCGACTCAGGACCTGGATGACCCGCCGAATCTCGGTGTCCCGCCCGATGACCGGGTCGAGCTTGCCCTCGCGGGCGCGGGCGGTCAGGTCGGTGGAGTACTTCTCCAGCGCCTGGTAGCTGCCCTCGGGGTCCGGGCTGGTGACCCGGGCGCTGCCGCGCACCTTGACGAACGCCTCGCGCAGCGCGTCCGGCGAGGCGCCGTGTTCGGTCAGCAGCTTGGCGACGTCGCCGGTGCCGGTGGCCAGACCGACCAGCAGATGCTCGGTGGAGACGTACTCGTCGTCCATCTCGGTGGCGAGTTGCTGGGCGACGGAGATGGCCGCGATGGACTCCGGGTTGAGCTGCGGGGTGGTGTTCGCGCCGGTCACGCTGGGCAGCCGGTCGAGTTCCCGCTGCGCCGCGACCCGAATGGTCGCAGGATCGACTCCCACCGCCTCCAGCAGCGGCGCGGCAATGCCCTCGTTCTGGGTGAGCAGTGCCAGCAACAGATGGGCGGGGGTGATCTGCGGGTTCCCCGCGGCGGTCGCCGCCTGCAGGGCCGCGGTCAGCGCCGCCTGGGTTTTCGTGGTCGGGTTGAACGAGTCCACGACACCTCCACTCTCTTCGTAGAAGGGGCCAGCAGCTGGCCCGATAAATGCTTGTCGTATCGATCAACGCAGTCAAGGTTGAGTCTGTTCCGCTCAACTCTATCTTTTTTCGCGACGCGCCGCGAAAACCGGATCGATGTCCGCATCGGCGGCGATACCGCTACCTTCACTCCCGTGAGCGCCAGTTTCGCTTCCGCCCTGACCGAACTCATTCCGCTCGGTCTGGTGATCGCGCTGTCGCCGCTGACCATCATCCCGGCGGTGCTGACGCTGCACACCGCGCGGCCGCGGCCCACCGGCCTGGCGTTCGGCGCGGGTTGGCTGCTGGGCCTGGCGGCGCTGACCTCGATCTTCGTCGCGGCGTCCGGCCTGGTGGGCAATCTGGACAAACCGCCATCCTGGGCGTCCTGGCTGCGCATCGTGGTCGGCGCGCTGCTGATCGTGTTCGGCGGCTACCGCTGGGCCACCCGGCACAAGTCCGAGCACGCACCGGCCTGGATGCGCAAGCTCGGCGGCCTGACCCCGGCGCGCGCGCTGGGCACCGCCGCGTTGTTGGTCGTGGCCAACCCGAAGGTGTTGTTCATCTGCATCGCCGCGGGTTTGGCCATCGGCACCGCGGGCATCGGGCAGCCGCAGGTGTGGGCCGCGGTGGTCTACTTCGTCGCGGTGGCCGGCAGCACCGTCGCGCTGCCGGTCCTGGCCTACGCGGTCTCCGGTGATCGCCTCGCCGCGCCGTTGGCCCGACTCAAGGACTGGATGGAGCGTCGGCACGCGACATTGGTGGCCGCGATTCTGGTGGTGATCGGTCTGCTGGTGCTCTACAAGGGAATTCACGGCCTCTGAGCGGCTCGCCGCCGGTAGCGGTGACCGCCGTACCGGGCCGCGGCGGGCTAACGTTGAGAGATGTCCGATACCGGTCCCGGAGATTTCGAGTTCGAGCGCAAATTCCTCGTCCGCGAGTTGCCCGCGGTGGTGGCGTCCGACCCGGCGCCGGCCCTGATAGTGCAGGCCTACCTGTTCGCCGCCGACGGTTATGCGGTGCGGGTGCGCGTGCAGGGCGGCGCCACGACCGAATTGGGCACCGACCCGGGCGAACTCGTGAGCGCACTGGACCAGGACGCGATCGGCACCATCACCACCAAGGGCCCCGCCGTCGGCGGCACCAGATACGAGGCCGAACGCGAACTCGACCCGCTGGTGGCGGCCGAGATCGTGCGCCGCGCCGACCATGTGGTGGCCAAACTCCGCTACTCGGTGTGGCTGGGCCAGGACGGCTGGGTCGTCGACCAGTTCCTGGGAGCCAACGCGCCGCTGGTGGTCGCCGAGGTCGAACGGGGCGGACCCGTGGTCGATCTGGAGATCCCGTCGTTCTGCGTCACCGAACTCTCGGAGGACGACCGGTTCCGCAACGAATACCTGGCGTATCGACCGTTCGCCGGGTGGGCCGAGGACTACCGGCGCGAACTCGATCGGCGAGGCCCCAGCTTCGTCGACACCCTGGGCCGCAACCAGTTCGAGGGCCACCGGCCCAGCGACCACCGCTAGCGCAATCACGCTGCGGCACGGACGGATTCACCCCCGGAAGCGCGCCGGGATGTTCAACTCGTCGAGATCACCGGTCAGGTAGCGCTGCACGCTGGGCCCGATCATGTCGGCGGCCTCGGCCAGCGACACCTCCGCCAGCGGCCCGATCGCCATCACGTAGCGCAGCATCGCGGTCCCCACCAGGTTGGTGGCCGCGAGCATCGCCCGCAGCCGGGTGTCCGGGCCGCCCCCGAGCGCGCCGGCCGCCGCGGTCAGGACGTAGTCCCGCATGAACTCCCGAAAGGCCTGGTGCGCATCGTCGTTCGAGGTCGCCGAGGCCAGCATGGCGGCCAGGCTCGGACCGGATTCGGGGTCCTCCCAGATCTCGAAATAGGTGCGCGCCACACGCACCCCGAGTTCTGCGCGCGGGGCCTCCGCAATGACGGCAACCAGTCGCTGCGGATCGAGAATCAGGCGCATCGACTCGCGAAACAGTTCCGCCTTGGACCCGAACAGATACAGCACCATGGCGGCGTCAACCCCGACGTCGGCGGCAATCTGGCGCAGCGTGGTGGCCGTGTAGCCCTGCTCGGCGAAGCGCCGCTTGGCGGCCGGCAACACCTGCTCGCGCGATACCGACGCGCCCTGACGGCGCCCGCGCCGGCGCGGCTTCTCTGCAGGTGCGGCCATGCGCCGACAGTAACATTTCACCTCCTGTTGAAAACCGACCGCAGGGGGTTTACTCTCATCGTTAGATTTCAACAGACGATGAATAACCCCGGGAGTTCTCATGGCAACACGCCCGCACGAAGCACCCGCCCCCGCCCAGGCCGTCGGCATCGTCGTGGTGCTGACCGTCGTGCTGGCGGTCATCTTCGTCGCCTTCGCCCTGCCGGCCACCAAGTCCGCGCCCCGCGACGTCCCGATCGGGGTCGCCGGCCCGCCACCCGCGATCACCGCAATCGAGTCCGGCCTGGCCCGCAACGCGCCCGGCAGCTTCGCCGTCACCACCTACGACGACCGGGACTCGCTCGCCGATGCGATCCGCAACCGCGAGGTCTACGGCGGCCTGAGCGCGGGCCCGCAGGGCCCCACCCTGCTGCTGGCCACCGGCGCCAGCCCGATGGTCGCGCAAGCACTGACCCAACTCGGCACCGCGATGGCCCAGAACACCGGAATGCCCCTGCACACCGAGGATCTCGCGCCGCTGCCCGGCGGCGATCCGCGCGGGGTCGGCCTGGCCGCCGCGGCACTGCCGCTCACGCTGGCCGCCCTGCTGCCGGCCATCGCGCTGGTGGTGCTCTTCAACGGGCGGCCCGGGCTGCAGACCACCACCATGATCGGTTTCGCCGCGGTGGCGTCCCTGACGGTCACCGCGCTGTTGCGCTACCTGTTCGGTTCCATCGAGCAGCACTTCTGGGGCGTGACCGCGGCGCTGTTCGTCGGCATCACCGCGACCGGCCTGGCGCTGCTGGGCCTCGGCGCGCTGTTCGGCCGCGTCGGCCTGGGCCTCGGCGCCGCCGCGGCCATCCTGCTGGGCAACCCGTTGTCCGGCATCAACAGCGCCCCGGAACTGCTGCCCGGCGGCTGGGGCGCATTCGGCCAGCTGCTGCCGCAGGGCGCCAACGCAACCCTGCTGCGCTCGGCCGCCTACTTCGGCGATTCCTTCCCCGACCAGCGGGCGAGCACCGCGCTGGTGGTGCTCGGCTGCTGGGCCGCCGCGGGGGCGCTGATGATTGCCGTGGCGTGGCTGAGGCAGCGCCGTTCGCGCGCATAAGATCGGGCAGCATGGGCCTCGAAGACCGTGCTGCATTGGCGGTGCTGCATGCCGCCGTCACCAGGCCCGACGCCGACGAACTGATCGGCCGGTTCTACACCTGCTGGTTCGCCATCGACCCCCCGGTGCGCGACCTGTTCCCCCCGGACATGACGGGCCAGCGCGCGCTGTTCGGCCGGGTGCTCGACTTCGTGCTGGGTGAGTTCATCGCGCAGCGCGCCGAGGAGCCGGTCGCCTTCCTGGCCCAGCTGGGTCGCGACCACCGCAAATACGGTGTGACCCAAGATCATTACGAGACGTTGGCGCACGCGCTGTATGCCACGCTGAGCACCGACCTGTCCGACGAGTGGACCGACGAGATCGACGACGCCGCCCGGCAGGCCATCAACTTCATCGCCGGGGTGATGAGCGGCGCGGCCGACGCCGAGCCCGGCCCCGGCCGGTGGCAGGGCACGGTCCTCGAGCACCACCGGGTGTCCCGCGACCTGGCGGTGGTGCGCCTGCAACTCGACAATCCGCTCGATTACCTGCCGGGCCAATACGTCAAGGTGGAGGTGCCGCAGTGTCCGCGGCGCTGGCGCTACCTGTCGCCCGCCATCCCGGCGCAGCCCGACGGCCGCATCGAGTTCCACGTCCGCGCCGTCACCGGCGGCATGGTCAGCAATGCCGTCGTCGCCGAGACCCGACCGGGCGACCAGTGGGCGGTGTCGAGTTCGCATGGGGCACTGGAGATCGACCGCGATGGCGGCGACGTGCTGATGGTCGCCGGCAGCACCGGGCTGGCGCCCCTGCGCGCGCTGATCATGGATCTGTCCCGGTACGGGGTGAATCCGCGGGTGCACCTGTTCTTCGGCGCCCGGTACCCGTGCGAGCTGTACGACCTGCGGACGCTGTGGCAGGTGGCCGCGCACAACCCGTGGCTGTCGGTCACCCCGGTCAGCGAGTACTCGACCGATCCGCCCTGGGCCGGCGACTACCCCGACGTGCAGCCGCCGCGCGGACTGCACGTCCGCCAGACCGGCCTGCTACCGGAGGTGGTGACCCGCTACGGCGCGTGGAGCGACCGGCAGATCCTGATCAGCGGCAGCCCCGGAATGGTCGACGCCACCAAGGCCGCCCTGATCGCCAAAGGCGCTCCGGAGGAACGCATCCAGCACGACCCGCCGTTCGGCTGAGCCCTCACCGCCGGGAGTGCCGGGGCTGCCAGACCACCACCGCGGTGGAGGTCGCGGGCTTGGCGACCAAATCGCGGCGCTGGGCAGCCCGCAGCGTGGCGAGTTCCTCGGCCATCTCGGCGACCCGCGACTGCAGCGCCTCGACCTGGTTGGTCAACTCGATGATCCGTTTGATGCCGGCGAGGTTCACGCCCTCGTCCTGCGAGAGCCGCTGTACCTCGCGCAGCAGATCCACATCGCGTTCCGAGTAGCGTCGCCCGCCACCCGAACTGCGTTGCGGGGACACCAAACCGAGGCGGTCATAGGTACGCAGCGTCTGCGCATGCATGCCGGCCAGCTCGGCGGCCACCGAGATCAGGAAGGTGCGCGATTCGTTGCGCCGGGAATCGTCAGCCTTGCTCATCGGAGATCACATCCGATTCCCTGCCCAGCCGGCCCGTGGATCGAACCCGCTGGCTCGTTCGGCGGCGGCGTAGGCCTCCAATGCCTCCAGCGCCTCGCCCTCCAGGTTGGGCGGCACTGCGACCTTGACGGTGACCAGCAGGTCGCCGTTCCCGCCGCTGCGCTTGGGCACGCCGCGGCCCCGGACCCGCAGGATGCGGCCGTCCGAGGTGCCCTTCGGCACCCGAACGCCGACCTTGCCCTCCAGCGTCGGCACCGAAAGCGTGGTGCCCAACGCCAATTCGGCGAAGCTGACCGGCACCTGGACCGTCAGGTCATCGCCGTCGCGGCCGAACACCTTGTCCGGCCGGACGTGCACGGTGACGTACAGGTCGCCCGAGGGCGCGCCCCGCAGACCCGCCTCACCCTGGCCCGCGAGCCGAATGCGTTGCCCGTCCTCGACACCCGGCGGGATGCGCACGTTGATGGTGCGCGTCCGGGTGGTGACACCGGTCCCCCGGCACTCGTCGCACGGATGCTCGATGATGGATCCGCTGCCGCGACACTCGGTGCACGGTTCGGAGAAGCCGAACGCGCCCTGGTTGCGGTTGATCACACCGGCGCCGTTGCAGCCGGCGCAGACCTTGGGACTGGTGCCCGGCCGGGCGCCGCTGCCGTGGCAGTTGGTGCACGGTGCCGGGCTGGTGAGCCGCAACGGCATCGCCACACCCTTGGTGGCCTCGAGAAAATCGAGTTCGGTCTCGGTCTCCAGGTCGTTGCCCCGGCGCGGCCGGCTGGGCCGCGGTTGGGCACCGCGACCGAACAGCCCGCCGAACAGGTCACCGATGTTGGTGCCGCCGGTCTGGCCCGCCGCGTCGAACAGGTCGCCGAGGTTGAACTCGGTGCCGTCGGCGCCGTAGCCGGCGAATCCCGGTCCCCCGTTGGTGAACCGGCGACCGAACCCGCCACCGGCAAACAGTCGACGGGTCTCGTCGTACTCCTTGCGCTTGGCGTCGTCGGTCAGCACTTCCTTGGCCTCGGAGGCGGCCTTGTACCGCTCTTCGGCGCCCGGGTTGTCCGGGTTCCGGTCCGGGTGGTTCTCGGCGAGGATCTTGCGCGCGGCGCGCTTGATCTCGTCCTTGGTGGCGTCGGAGGTGACGCCCAGTTCCTTGTAGAAGTCCTTCTCAACCCATTCGCGTTGGGCCACCGAGCGTCACCTCCTTACCTGTACTCATCTCGGATATTTTCCGTCTCGTTTACGATTCTGCGGGACCGTCGGTACCCGCTGCGGTAGGCGCGGTTTCACCCTCGGCCGTGTCGGGCTGCGGTTCGGCGTCGATGACCCCGACCATGGCATGCCGCAACACTTGCTCGCCGAGCTTGTAACCACGCCGCATGACCGTCCCGATCACCGGGTTGGAGCCGTCCCCCTCATGCTGCACCGCCTCGTGCAGATCCGGGTCGAATTCGTCACCTTCGGCGCCGAATCCCTTGAGGCCCAGACCTTCCAGGGTGTCGAGCAGCTTGTCGGAGATGGCCTTGAGCGGCCCCGACTCCAGGTCGCCGTGGCTGCGGGCGCGGTCGAGGTCGTCGAGCAGCGGCAGCAGCTGGCTGACCACCGATCCCTTGGCGCGTTCGACGGCCACCTGCTGATCGCGCAGGGCCCGCTTGCGGTAGTTGGCGAAGTCGGCCTGGACGCGTTGCAGATCGGCGATCAGCTCGGCGGCCTTGTCCTCCTCCGCGTCACCCGCGGGCTCCGCCGGCTCCGACCCCTCGGGGGCCGGGCCGGCGGTCGCCTCGCGAACCTCACCGGTTTCGGGATCGATGCGCCGTTTGTCGGTGACGGTCACCGGCTCGTGCGGATCGTTCTGACTCACTTGCGCTCCTGGTCATCCTCGACAACCTCGGCGTCGACGACATCGTCGTCCGACGGGGCAGCGCCACCGGCGCCGCCGGCGGCCTGCTCAGCCTGCGTTGCCTCATAGATCGCCTGGCCCAGGCTCTGCGATTCCTCGCCGAGCTTCTCCATGGCGGTCTTGATCGCGGAGATGTCCGTGCCGGCCAGTGCCGTCTTGGCGTCGGCGATGGCGGCATCCACCTTGCCGAGAGTCTCCTCGGGGATCTTGGATCCACCTTCGGCCTCACGCTGCTCGGTGACGAACTTCTCCGTCTGATACACCAGCGATTCGGCCTGGTTGCGGACGTCGGCCTCCTCGCGCCGGGTGCGGTCCTCCTCGGCGTGCGCCTCGGCGTCCTTGATCATCCGGTCGATCTCCTCCTTGGACAGGCCGGAGCCCTCCTGGATCTTGATCGTGTTCTCCTTGCCGGTGCCCTTGTCCTTGGCCGTCACGTGGACGATGCCGTTGGCGTCGATGTCGAAGGTGACCTCGATCTGCGGCACACCGCGCGGGGCCGGCGGGATACCGGTCAGCTCGAAGCTGCCGAGCAGCTTGTTGTGCGCGGCGATCTCACGCTCACCCTGATACACCTGGATCTGCACCGACGGCTGGTTGTCGTCGGCGGTGGTGAAGACCTCCGACCGCTTGGTCGGGATCGTGGTGTTGCGCTCGATCAGCTTGGTCATCACGCCGCCCTTGGTCTCGATACCGAGCGACAGCGGGGTGACGTCGAGCAGCAGGACGTCCTTGACCTCGCCCTTGAGCACACCGGCCTGCAGCGCGGCGCCGACCGCGACGACCTCGTCGGGGTTGACGCCCTTGTTGGGTTCCTTGCCGCCGGTCATCTCCTTGACCAGGTCCGTCACCGCGGGCATGCGGGTCGAACCGCCGACCAGCACCACGTGGTCGACCTCCGAGACCGAGCCGCCGGCGTCCTTGATCACCTGCTGGAACGGCTTGCGGGTGCGGTCCAGCAGGTCCTGGGTGATCTTCTGGAATTCCGCGCGGGTCAGCTGCTCGTCGAGGAACAGCGGGTTCTTGTCCGCGTCGACGGTGATGTAGGGCAGGTTGATCGAGGTGCTCTGCGAGCTGGACAGCTCGATCTTGGCCTTCTCGGCGGCCTCGCGCAGCCGCTGCATGGCCATCTTGTCCTTGGTCAGGTCGATGCCGGAGGTGCCCTTGAATTTCTCGACCAGCCACTCGACGATCCGGTCGTCCCAGTCGTCGCCACCGAGGTGGTTGTCACCGGAGGTGGCACGGACCTCGACGACCCCGTCGCCGATCTCCAGCAGCGAGACGTCGAACGTGCCGCCGCCGAGGTCGAAGACCAGGATGGTCTGTTCCTTGCTGCCCTTGTCCAGGCCGTAGGCCAGCGCGGCCGCGGTTGGCTCGTTGACGATGCGCAGCACGTTCATGCCGGCGATCTGGCCGGCCTCCTTGGTGGCCTGACGCTGGGCGTCGTTGAAGTACGCGGGCACGGTGATCACCGCGTCGGTGATGTCCTCGCCCAGGTAGCTCTCCGCGTCGCGCTTGAGCTTCATCAGCACGCGGGCGCTGATCTCCTGGGGGGTGTAGTCCTTGTCATCGATCTTGACGGTCCAGTCGGTGCCCATGTGCCGCTTGACCGACCGGATGGTCCGGTCCACGTTGGTGACCGCCTGGTTCTTGGCGGGCTGGCCGACCAGCACCTCGCCGTTGCGCGCGAATGCGACGACCGACGGGGTGGTCCGGGAGCCCTCGGAGTTCGCGACGACCACCGGGTCGCCACCCTCCAGCACTGAGACGACGGAGTTGGTGGTCCCGAGGTCGATTCCGACCGCACGAGCCATAGTTACTGCCTCCTGTATAGCTTCAATAGGATCTGAGTGAACCTCGCTCAAGACTGCTCTCGTGGCACCCCGGCTGTCAAGCCAGAGTTGAGTCGGTTGCACTCAAGCTGTTGTCGACTGATCCAACGGAGGCGGTTCGGGATTTGTTCCCGGGTCCCTCCCGAGCAGAGCGGGTGAATACCGCCGCGGCACCGGCGAATGCAGGTTGCCGAGGATGGGGATGTCGCTCGCCGACCTCGACGGTTGGGATCCGGAGTCGGTCCGCCGGGTGGCCGGCACGGCCACCGGCAGGGCCGAGCACTTCCGCGATCTGGCGCACAACGTGGGCAGCATCATCGCGAAGCTGGAGTGGGAGGGGGCATCCCGCGAGGCGGCCGAGGCCGAGGCCACCGCGATCAGCACCAGCCTGCGCAACCACGCGGACGCGTGCACCCGGGCCGCCCGCGACCTCGAGTCCGCGGCCGCGGAGATCGAATCCATCAAGGCCGAGTGGACGCGCATCCAACGGCTCGCCGACCGATGGGGCATCACCATCGACGTCGCCACCGACTCGCTGACCTGCTACCAGTCGAGCGATCCGCAACAGCGGGCCGAGGCCGAGCGCCACCTTCAGATCGTCCACGACGCCATCGTCGACCTGCTGCGCCGCGCCGACTCCGCCGACCGGCACCTCGCCGCCGCCGTCGGCCGGGCCACCGACGAGATGGCCGAGGCGGCTGAGACCGCATCGGTGCTCGGCGCCGGCCCCGTCCAGCGCCAGAACCAGATCGACGCCTTCCGGGAGGTGTTCGGCCGCGATCCCGTCTCCGACGTCGACTGGGCCACCGCCGCGGCCCTCGATCCCCACAGCTACCACCCGAAGAACGAGGGTGTCCCGCCGAACATCGTCGTGGCCAGGATCAACCCGGTTCCGGGCCAGGGCCTCGTGCGCACCAACCTGTTCATCCCCGGCGAGGAGGTGTGGGCGCCGAAGCTCGGCTGGCCGCCCTATGACAACAACCTCGGTGACGACCGCGGATTCTCCGCGACAGCGGGCCCCGAGGACTCCCGGGTGAGCATCTACACCGATTTCGAGAACGGGATCGTCGTCGCCCGCCAGAACCCCTCGGTGAACTCCGACACCGGCGAGGTGCGCACGGGGACCCCGTCGGTCGAGGCGCTGCAGCAGCCGAACGGTTCCGTGCTGATCCGCTACAACGCCGCCGATCCGTTCTCCCCGGGCGGCGAGGGCCTGGCCAAGGCATCCGGAATCAGCGTCAACGGCACCATCGGAATCGCCCCGTCGCCGTCCGGGCCCCGGATCGGGGCCGATGACGTCACGACCTTCCCGGCCCTGGAGATCTACAGCGACCGAGGTGGCACGACATCGCCTCTGCTGCAGTCGTGGCCGAGCTTCACCGACGACGCGTCCGGCCCGCTGGTGGGCCTCCCGTTCGACAAGGATCTGGGTGACCCGGGGGTGATCGCCAGCTTCAACAGCGTGGTTCCGAAGCTGCCGATTCCGGAGAGTCCCGGCCTGCCCGAGCCGCCGCGGGCACTGCCTCCGATGACCGTCCTGCCCCCCGGCAACTTCACCGCACTCGGCCCCGTGACGGATCCTCCCGAGGTGCGTGTCCACCGGCCTCTCCAGGGCTATGAGCTTGTCAGCCCACCGGGATGAGACGACGATGTATCCACGCCGGACCCGGTCCGGCCGAATCAGAAGGGGTGGGATGTCGGATACCGAACTCGACTGGCGGCGTACAGTACTGGTCTCCGCGATCGCCGGCGGGGTGTTCTGGGCGCTGGCCGTCTTCCTGATCGCCGAGACCGGCGGTGTACCGCTGGCGTTCATCACCACGGGGGTCATCGCGGTCGCGGCGGTCGCCGTCGGCGTCGTCGGGTTGCGGTCGGCGGGCAGTGCCCGCGGTCGCGGTGTGGCCGTCACCGCGATCCTGACACCGCTCACCGGAGTGATCGCGGTCGTCGTGTTCTGCATCGCTGCGCTGATCGTCGAACTGATCACCAGGGTCGCGTCATGACGGACACCACGCCCCCGAGCACCGAATCCCTCCCCGGCGACGCCGGGACCGGCCGGATTCCGCGACCGCTGCTGGCCGGGTTCGCCTGCGGATTCGCCTCCGTCGGAATGACCCTGGGCACCTACTGGGTCTTCGCCCCGATCTTTCCCGCCCTGGTCGCGGGGATCGCCGCAGCAGTCCCCGTCAGAGGGCATCTGGAGTTCGCCAGGGGTGCTCTCACGTCACTGGTGGGCGTCGCGGTGTTCGTGGCCCTGTTCGCCGTGCTGATGCTGCTGTTCCACTAGTCCCGGCCGGCACCGTCGGGCGTGCGGTACCGCCTGAACGCCTCGACGTGGGCGCACTCGGCCTCCCGGAAGACCTCGGCGGCCTCCACCACCCGGTCGGCGTGCCTCGTCAGCGCGACGTGGTGTCCATCGGCGATGCGCTGCCACACCGTCGACATCCGCACCAGCGCGTCCGCCGACGATCCGACCCACCCGGGCTCCGCGTCGCTCAGACCGATCATCGACTGCCGGTGCCGATCGGACAGATCGGCCGCGAGTTCGCGGATGCGGTCACCGCCGGCCACCAGGCCGTCGACATCCACCTTCACCACCTGCGCCACGGGCTCCCCTCCGTCCGGATGACGCGAGTCTAGGTCGGGAACGTCCGCTTCCGCCTACTCGGCCTCCTTCGACCTGCCCGGCCCCGCCGGTTCCCAGGAGTGCATGGCGGCGTCGATCTCGTCGTCGTCCAGGGCGGGCACCGGCAACGGATCCTGGTCGTCGCGGCGGCGCATGCCGTCGAGCAGCAGCGCGACGTACCGGCGCCACAGGTCACTGCCGACGTGCCCGGCGAACTCGCTGACGGTGCCGGCCAACAGGCCGA
Organism: Mycolicibacterium sp. MU0050; assembly: GCF_963378085.1. Lineage (GTDB taxonomy): Bacteria > Actinomycetota > Actinomycetes > Mycobacteriales > Mycobacteriaceae > Mycobacterium > Mycobacterium wendilense. The sequence goes on from NZ_OY726395.1 coordinate 4,202,945, forward strand.
ACAGCGGCATGTCGGTCGACGACATCTCCGGACGCAGATGCCCGTCGGCCTGGGCACGCTCGACCAGGCGGCGCAGCACTCCCCTGAGCCGGTCCTGCGCCTCCCGCACCCGGGGCCCGGCGTAGGCCTTGCTGAACGCGATCTCCCGGACGCCGCGGTCGGTGGCCGTCATCGCGCACATCCTCTGCATGAACCAGGCGAACCCCTCCCAGGAGTCCGGGAACCGCAGCCCCTCCTCCGCGTAGTCCGCCAGCTGGTGCAGGCCCTCCTCGAAGAGCGCCTCGAGCAGTTCCTCCTTGGTGGAGAAGCGCCGGTAGACGGTGCCCACACCCACTCCGGCGTGGTGGGCGATGTCGTTGAGGTGGGGTTCCAGACCACGGGTGGCGAACAGTTCGCGCGCCGCCGCCAGGATGCGCTGACGGTTGCGCTCGGCGTCCTTGCGCAGGGGCCGAGCGGCGGCATCCGGGGAGTCCATGCCGCCGAGTGTAATGAGCGTGACACTTAACCGGATTGAACGTATCCACTTAATTGGTTAGGTTTTCTCACTAGAAAAGTGTGTCGGTCGCGTCTGCGGCCGTCTGTCGTTTTAAGGGGCACTTCATTGACTGGCGTCGGCGCGCACTGGGCTGTCCGCACCTCTGGGGTGCACGCATGATCAAGGTGCTGCGCCGCCACTGGCTGCCCATTCTGATCGTGTGCGCCATGGCCGCGGGTGCATACACGGTGGCCAACCTCCGCACGGTGTTCGGCTCCAATCCGGTGGTCGTGACCCCCGTCGGCGCGGGCATCGCCGAGGACAACGACCCCAAGGTGGTGGTCCTCGAGGTGTTCGGCACCGCCGACTCCGCCGTCATCAACTATCTGGACCTCGACGGCAAGCCGCAGCGCGCGCAGGACCCCACGCTGCCCTGGTCGCTCACGATGACCACCACGGCTGCGGCCGCCAACGTCAACCTGCTGGCCCAGAGCCCCGGCGACAGCATCACCTGCCGGATCACGGTCGACGGCGAGGTCAAGGACGAAAGGACCGCAACCGGCATGAACGCCGAAACGTACTGCCTGGTGAAGGCCGCATGAGCGCCCCCGTCGAGACCCCCGACATCGGGCCGAGGTGCGCCGCCCCTTCATCCCGCGGTTCATCCGCACCTTCGCCGTCCCGATCATCCTGGCCTGGGTGGCCATCATCGCGGTGCTCAACAGCGTTGTGCCGCAACTCGATCAGGTCGGCAAGATGCGCGCGGTCTCCATGAGCCCCGCCGACGCCCCGTCCAAGATCGCCATCAAGCGCGTCGGTGAGGTGTTCGACAAGTACAAGACCTCCAGTTCGGTGATGATCGTCCTCGAGGGCGACGAACCCCTCGGCGACGAGGCGCACCGCTTCTACGACGACATGGTCGACGGTCTCGAGGCCGACACGAAGCACGTCGAGCACGTCCAGGACTTCTGGGGCGACTCGCTGACCACCACCGGCGCCCAGAGCGTCGACAACAAGGCCGCCTAAGTGCAGGTCTACATCGCCGGCGAGCAGGGCGAGGCCCTGGCCAACGAGTCGGTGCACGCCGTGCGCGACATCGCCTCGGACGAGTTCGCCCCCGACGGTCTGCACGTGTACGTCACCGGTCCCTCGGCGCTGACCGCCGACCAGACCGTCGTCGGCGACGCCAGCATGAAGACCATCGAACTGGTGACGTTCGCCGTCATCATCGTGATGCTGTTGATCGTCTACCGCTCCGCGATCACCACCGGCATCGTGATGGTGCTGGTGATGGCCGGGCTGATGTCGGCCCGCGGCATCGTGGCCGTCCTGGGCTACCACCATGTCTTCGGCCTGACCCACGTTCGCCATCAACATGCTGGTGACGCTGGCCATCGCCGCGGCCACCGACTATGCGATCTTCCTGATCGGCCGCTACCACGAGGCCCGCCGCAAGGGGATGGACCGGGAAGCGGCCTACTACGACATGTTCCACGGCACCGCGCACGTGGTGCTGGCCTCGGGTCTGACCATCGCCGGTGCGGCGTCGTGCCTGTACTTCACACGACTGCCCTACTTCCACACCATGGGCATCCCGCTGGCCGTCGGCATGCTGATGGTGATCGCGTCGGGCCTGACCCTGGGACCCGCGCTGATCTCGGTGGCCAGCCGATTCGGGAGGATCCTGGAACCCAAGCGGATGGGCCAGTCGAAGCTGTGGCACAAGGTCGGCACCTCCACGGTCCGCTGGCCCGGCGCGATCCTGGTGTGCGCCATCATCGCCGCGCTGGTCGGACTGGTCGCGCTGCCCGGCTACCACACCACCTACAACGACCGGATCTACCTGCCCGAGTCCGTGCCGGCCAACGTCGGCTACGTCGCCTCCGACCGGCACTTCACGCAGGCGAAGATGAATCCGGACCTGATGCTGATCGAGACCGACCACGACCTGCGCAACCCCGCGGACTTCCTGGTGATCGACAAGATCGCCAAAGCCCTTGTGCGCGTTCACGGTATCGCCCAGGTGCAGACCATCACCCGGCCCGACGGCAAGCCCATCGAGCATTCGACGATCCCGTACACGCTCGGCCAGAGCGGCAACCTGCAGATCATGAGCAACGACTACACCCGAAACAATCTGGAGAACATGCTCAGGCAGGCCGACGACCTGCAGGTCAGCATCGACGCGATGACCGAGATGATGAACATCCAGTCCGATCTCGCCGAGGTCTCGGCGCGGATGGCCGACAAGATGGCCAACACGTCCGACGACATGTCCGATGTGCGTGACCATCTCGCGGACTTCGAGGACATCATGCGTCCGATCCGCAACTACCTGTACTGGGAACCGCACTGCTTCAACATCCCGGTCTGCTGGTCCATGCGCTCGGTGTTCGACGCGCTCGACGGGCTGAACACCATGTCCGACGACTTCCAGGACCTGGTGCCGGAGATGCGCCGCATGGCCGAACTGATGCCGCGGATGGTGTCCGTCATGCCGGCGCAGATCCAGTCGATGAAGCACCAGAAGGAGATCCTGCTCAACCAGTACGCCTCGCAGAAGGCGCAGCAGGATCTGGCGATGTCCCTGCAGGAGGACATGACCGCGATGGGTGACGCGTTCGACGCGGCACTCAACGACGACTCGTTCTACCTGCCGCCGGAGGCGTTCACCAACGCCGACTTCATCGAGGGCATGGACAACTTCATCTCCCCCGACGGCAAGTCTGTGCGGTTCACCATCACCCACCAGGGCGATCCCCTGACGCCGGAAGGCATCTCGCGGATCGAACCGCTCAAGGTCGCCGCCGCGGACGCCATCAAGGGCACCCCGTGGGAGGGCGCGACGATCTACCTGGGCGGTACCGCGGCCACCTACGCCGACCTCCAACTGGGCGCCAACTACGACCTGCTGATCGTCGCGTGCGCCGCGCTGATTCTGATCTTCATCATCATGATGGTGCTCACCCGCGCCATCGCGGCGGCCGGCGTCATCGTCGGCACCGTGGTGCTCAGCCTGGCCGCCTCCTTCGGTCTCTCGGTGCTGTTGTGGCAGCACATCGTCGGCATCCCGCTGCACTGGATGGTGTTGCCGATGTCGGTCATCGTGTTGCTGGCCGTGGGCGCGGACTACAACCTGCTGCTGGTCTCCCGCATGAAGGAGGAGGTCCACGCGGGCATCAACACCGGCATCCTGCGCTCCATGGTGGGCACCGGTTCGGTGGTGACGGCCGCCGGCCTGGTGTTCGCGTTCACCATGATGTCGATGGCGGTCAGCAAGCTGATCATCATCGGCCAGGTGGGCACCGCCATCGGCCTGGGCCTGCTGTTCGACACGCTGGTGGTGCGGTCGTTGATGACCCCGTCCATCGCGTCGCTGCTGGGCCGCTGGTTCTGGTGGCCGCAGCGGGTGCGCCCGCGCCCGGTGCCCAGCCCGTGGCCCAAGCCCACGGCCCCCTCCGAGTCCCCCGAGCCTGAGGGCCAGCCCGAAGTGTCGTCTTCGGAGTCCGTCCCGAGCTGATTTAGGCTGGCCCGCAGTGCAATCGCCAGTCATCGGGAGGTCTCCGCGAGGAAGTCATTGCAGCGCTTGGCCGTCGGCGCGGTGGCGGCCGCCGCTCCGCTGATGTTCCCCACCCTCGTGACGCCGGGCGTCGCCTCCGCCGAGTGCGCGCCCGGCGAGTGGTGGGATCCCGTCGCCAACCGGTGCCAGCCGCCGCTGGTGCCCAACTGCGAGAACGGCTGGTGGGATCCGGGGGCCCGCACCTGCCGCCCGCCGGTCTCGACCACCCCGCTGGGCTGCCTCGACGGCTGGTGGTGGGATCCGATCGAGAACGTGTGCCGGCCGCCGCTGTTCGGGCCGCAGGCGTTCTAGCCGCGGGGTGAATTGCGGGGCCCATGGCGGGCAGCCCGCACGCAAACGGGCGCGGTCAGCCGATGCCGCGGAACATGACGTCCTGCAGCCGACTCGGCACGTCTCGCAACTGGATCAGCGGACTGAGCCGCTTGGGTAGCGTGACGTACCGAGCCTGCCGTTCGACACCCGCTACAACTGCCATCGCCACATCCGCGGGGGTGATCTTCGGCAGTGCTCGCATGCGCGCAAACCTCTCCGAGACGGCCGCGATGACCGGTGACTCGCGCGCGTCTTCCATCAGGCGGGTGCCTGCGATCTCCCCCAGCGTCGCGAGCGTCATCCCGACGGCAGCGTTCTTCATCTGCAGTTCTCGCTGGACACCGATCGTGTAGTGGTGCAGCGCAGCCTTACTCGCTCCGTACACCGCCAGGTGGGGAACCGCGGCCACTCCTGCCAGTGACGAGATGTTGACGATGTGACCGTATCCCCGGTCGAGCATCCCAGGCAGCGCCTGACGGGTCAGCTCCATCGGAGCGACCGAGTTGACCGTCATGAGACGCTCGACATCGCCTCCTGCATGTGAGTCCACCTCGCTGGTGATGGCGATGGCTGCGTTGTTGATGAGGACGTCGACAGTGCCGGCCGCATCCTCGACTTTTGCGAGCGCAACGCCCACCTCCGCGACTTCGGCCAGATCGGCCTGCACACATGCACCCCCAACCCGGCTGGCGACCTCTTGCAGACGCCGGCCATCACGTCCGAGAACGGTCACCCTGGCGCCGCGCCGCGCGAACTCGAGCGCAATCTCGGCGCCGATCCCGTGGGATCCACCGGTGACAAGCACGTGCCGATCGCGGATCCTCACGCCCGACCCCGCGGATCGCGGTTCCGGCACCCGGAGTCAGGGCTGGACATCGATTTCATCAGCGTGAGTTCTCCTCATCTCGGGGAAATGCATCCCCACCCCGTCGCCACACCGGCCGGATCGCCGCATACTAAAATAATCGCTGTATTATAGCTCGTAATATGCTCTCATGGTAGGCACCAAACATCGCCAGGTCGGCTACCAGCGGCGGATAACGATGGATAATTAAACGATCAGGTGATCGCAGTCTGGGGCGCCTTCACCTGGCCTCGCGCCGAAGAGTCACACGGTAGGTGTAGGCCTCGGGCAGGAAATGGCTCACCGCCAGTTCAACGGCGGTTCCACTGGAGTCGAGGTAGGTCCGGTCGACGCGGAGTACCGGCTGACCGACCGCGCAACCCAGCTGACCCGCCAAGAACTCTGATGCCGCTGTCGCGGTTATCGACTGGGCGCACTCGACGATCGGATGCTTCAGATGCGGTTCCAGCAACCCGATCATCGTGTAGGAACTGAGTGCTCCCTGCTTCAACTCAGGGGCGTCGGACACGAGCCTGGCGATGCCCTCGGGCCACGACACGGCGGTCACCACGAACGGGACGCCGTCGTGGAACCGCCGAAACACGACTCGATAAACCACATCGGTCTCCAGTCGCAATCGCCCGGCGGCTTCGAGGTCGACTCGGCGTGAGGGTGCCTCGAGCACCTCCATATCGGTGTCGGCGGAGAGGTTCATCAAGTCCTCGATGGACCCGAGTTGGCGTAGATAGCGACCACCGGTTTCAGTGGCGAAGGTACCGCGACCGGGAACTCGATAGACAACACCGTCGGCGACGAGCTCCAGAAAGGCACGGCGCACGGTCTGCCTGCTGATTCCGTGCGTCCTGGCCAGTTCAGCCTCAGTAGGTAGGCGCACTCCGTCTCGGAACTCACCGTTGGCGATCTGCGACCGCAACTGTGCGGCCAACGCCTTATAGGCGGGTTGCGCGCCGTCCAGCATGCCCATCGCACGCGATGCTATCGCGTGGAGGCATCCCTTTTCAGATGCCGCCCCGAGACACCAGCTGCGATGCGATGACGTTGCGCTGAATCTCGTTGGTCCCCTCCCCGACGATCATCAGCGGGGCGTCGCGGAAGTAGCGCTCCACGTCGTATTCGGTCGAGTACCCGTAGCCGCCGTGGATACGCACGGCGTTGAGCGCAATCTCCATGGCCACCTCGGACGCATAGAGTTTGGCCATGCCGGCCTCCATGTCGCAGCGATCCCCGCTGTCGTATCTTTCGGCCGCATACCAGGTCAACTGCCGGGCGGCGGTCAGTTTGGTCGCCATCTCGGCGAGGTAATTGCCAATCGACTGATGCATCCAGATCGGCTGACCGAAGCTCTCCCGCTGCTGCGCATAGGCCAGGGAGTCCTCCAGAGCGGCGGTTGCCACTCCCAGAGCCCGAGCGGCCACCTGGATTCGCCCAGTCTCCAGGCCCTTCATCATCTGGGCAAAGCCCCTGCCCGGCACCGCACCGAGGATCGCCGACGCAGGGACGCGATACCCGTCGAAGGACACCTCACACGACTCAACGCCCTTGTAGCCCAGTTTGGGCAGGTCCCGCGATACCGTCAGCCCCGGCCCGTGTTCGACAAGCACTATCGAGATGCCCCTGTGTTTGGGCACGGCCGCCGGATCGGTCTTGCACAGCAGCGCGATCAGTGCCGACCGGCGGGCATTCGAAATCCATGTCTTGGCACCGGCAATCACCAGGTCGTCACCATCAGCGCGAGCCACTGTCGTCATCGCCTGCAGGTCTGATCCACCACCGGGCTCCGTAAGGGCCATCGTGGCCCTGATCTCCCCCGTGGCCATCCCCGGAAGGTACCTGCGTTTCTGCTCCTCGGTCCCGAACAGCGTGAGCAGCTTTGCGACCACGGTGTGGCCCCCCATCGCGCCGGCCAGGCTCATCCATCCGCGCGCGAGCTCCTGCGTCACCTGCGCATAGCACGGCATGGACACCGGGGCACCCCCATAAGCCTCCGGTACCGCCAGTCCATAGATCCCGATCTACTTCATCTGGTCGATCCACAGCTCGGGATACTCGTTTGCGTGCTCGACAGCCTGCACGCTCGGCTTCACATCCCGATCGACGAAAGCCCGCACCGTCTCGACGAGAAACGACTCCTCGGCATTCAGCTTGCTCATCAACCCACCTACGCATCACGGCCCAACGAGCCAGTTCCCGGACTTTATACGGCCATAGTTGCCAAGGGATCACCTGCCAGTCAAGCGAAGTGCTCATATAGGTTGGAATATCCACTGATAGCATCTCCCCGATATGGCCGTACATTTTGACCACTGCGCTGACCAGGGGGCTTGATCTCATGCACACTGTCCGTCGCCGAGCGGTGCTGGTTGCACCCGCGTCCGACGAACACAAGGCACGTAAGGCCTTGGCATCATCGGCAGACGAAGTCGTCCTCGATCTCGAGGACGCGGTGACCCCCGACAACAAGGCGACCGCCCGCGCCACCGCCGCGTCCCTCGTCGCCGAGTTCGGCGGAAAGAGGTTGGTTTCAGTCCGCATCAACGGGTTCAACACCGAGTGGGTTCACGACGACTTGTCCGCCTGCGCGCAGATGGGGCCCGCTCTGGCGACGGTGGTCCTCCCCAAAGCCGAAACGCCAGCCGAATTGGCCGAAGCCGACGGTCTCCTCGGTGATTCAGCCACCCGGCTACAGGCTCTGGTCGAAACACCCACCGGCGTCCGCGACATCGCAGCGCTCTGCTCGACCACTGCCCGATTGGACGCGGTGATCATCGGATATGCCGACCTCGGAGCGAGCCTGGGCCGAGACCCGAAATCGCCCAGCGGCGTATGGCATCCCATCCAGGAGACAGTGTTGATCGCAGCACGCGCCGCGGGTATCTCAGTGATCGACGGACCGCACCTCACGATCGTCGACGACGAACACTTTCGAGCCGCAAAAGTCTGGGCCTGCACTCTCGGATTCGACGGCACATGGGTCCTTCACCCGAATCAGATCGCCTCAGCCACCCAGATCTTCACCCCCGATCCCACGGCCCTTGGGGAAGCCCGACGCGCGCTGGCGGCAATGCACGAGGCCACGCAGAGAGGCGCCGGCGCAGTCCAGTTGGATAGCCGGATGCTCGATGCAGCACTCGTATCTTCAGCACGACGACTCTTGGCGAAAGCGGGCGAGCAATGACCACACCCACGCCCGTCGGTGGGCCCTACTTCGACGAACTCCACCATGGGATGAAGTTCGACGACGCTCCATCCGTGACACTGACCAACGGCTTGGCCGCCGTGCATCAGGCAGTTGTCGGCGACCGGCTGCGACTGCCACTCGACGCGCACCTCTCGCACCGCATTACCGGGCACGACAAACCCGTTGCCCATCCGGGTCTGGTCGCCGACCTTGCCATCGGCCAGTCCACCCTGGCGACTCACCACGTCAAAGCGAATCTGTTCTACCGCGGACTGCGGTTCCTTCGCTACCCCCACATCGGTGACACACTGGCGACTGTGACTGAGGTCGTCGGCCTTCGAGAGAACTCGCCCAAACCCGGCCGCGCGCCGACAGGGCTTGCCGCACTGCGGATGACGACTCGGGACCAGGAGGGCAGGCCTATCCTCGACTTCTACCGATGCGCCATGCTGCCGCTTTCGGATGCTCCAGACCCCAACCGCACGAGACACACCGACGATCTGACAACCATCGGACCCAGCAAGCCCGCACCACCTGTCATTCCCCCCTGGGATCTCCGCGCTCTGCGCGACAGTACCCCCGGCACCGTGTTCTCCACCGATCTGGTCGGCCAGATCTTCACCTCCAGCGGCGATGTCGTATCCAGCGCACCCGAACTGGCACGACTCACGCTCAACATCGCTGCCACTCATCACGACAGTCGAGTCGGTGCCGCGGGCCGACTGGTCTACGGCGGGCACACGATAGGCATCGCCCTCGCACAGGCATCGCGCGCACTGCCCAATCTGGCGACCGTCCTGGCATGGGATTCCTGCGACCACACCGGGCCCGTCCACGAGGGCGACACCCTGATCAGCCGACTGTCTGTTCTAGCAGCTGATCCGCTCGCCGAGGGCGGAGCGCTCAGGCTGCGTTCGGTGGTCTCTGCGATCGACGCGGAGGGCAACTCCCACGAGGTCCTCGACTGGCTTTTCTGGGCACTGCTGCCATGAGCGCACAACGTTGCACAACGGATCGGACACACTGATGACCTCCCAACGACCACTCACCGGCATTCGCGTTGTCGAGGTGTCGAGTTTCGTGGCCTCACCACTGTGCGGACTGACCCTCGCTCAACTGGGGGCCGAGGTGGTTCGCATCGACCCAGTCGGCGGAGCGGCCGACATCAGTCGCTGGCCACTCACCGACGGTCACAACGGGGCTCCGGTGGGCACGTCGATCTACTGGACCGGACTGAACAAGGGAAAGCGCTCAGTGACAGCCGATCTGAAGTCGACCGAGGGACAGACTCTGGTACAGCGCATGGTTGTCGACTCTGGCCCCGGCGGGGGCGTTCTCGTCACCAATTCGGCCGGCAGGGACTGGATGAGTCACCGAACACTGTCCGCCTTGCGCTCGGATGTCATCACCCTGGAACTTGTCGGGGGCAGCGACGGGTCTCCGGGCGTCGACTACACAGTCAATGCAGGTCTTGGCTTTCCGATGATCACGGGTCCCACTCAGAATGCAGGAGTCGTCAACCATGTGCTGCCCGCATGGGATGTAGCGTGTGGCCTGTATGCCGCACTGGCGATCACAGCTGCGGTGCGCCGACGCGATCTCACTGGGCGGGGCGCAGAGATCAGACTTCCTCTTGAAGACGTGGCATTGTCCATCACCAGTTGTCTGGGCTATTTGACTGAACCGCAGGTGAATTCGCGTGACCGCCTGGGGACCGGCAACGATGTCTACGGCACGTACGGCACTGACTTCGCCACCGCTGACGGTGGGAGAATCATGGTTGTGGCGCTCACGCCGCGACATTTCCGCGACCTCGTCGAGGTCACCGGCTGCAAGGATGCGGTGGCTGCGCTCGAAGCCGCGCTCGGTGTGGATTTCTCCACCGAATCCGCTCGGTTCATCCATCGCGAGACACTGACGGCCCTCTTCGCCAGGTGGTTCTCCGAGCACACCACCGTGGAAGTCGAGCAAGTGCTGGCGACGACGACGGTGTTGCACCAGCGTTACCGGACGTTTGAGGACGTAGTGACCAGCGGAGACCTCCGCGATCATCCGCTTTTCGAGGTCCTTGAACAACCTGGGGTTGGACGTTTCCTGGCGGCGGCCATGCCCGCCGCATTCGACGGTGAACACTATTTCACCGGTCCAGCCGAGGAACTGGGCTCCTCGACCCCGCAGTGACCATCTCACCGCTGCAGCACAGTCAGCCCCACTCGTCGAGCAGTCGGAGCAGGTGAGCGGTCAGCGATCTCGGGCTGTCGAGCATCATGTGGTGCCCCGATCCGGCGAGCACATGAAGTTGCGTGGCGCCCCCCAGCCCATCGATCAACGCATGGGCACCCGAATCCGATAGGACCGAGCCATGCTCGGCCCGCACGATTGCAGCCGGACATCTCAACCGGGTGACCGCGGGCGGTGGTTGTGTAGCGGCGATGAACGTTCTCGGGTCGAACTTCCACGTCCATCCACCTTCAGCGGGTGTTATCGAGTTCTCTCCGATGTGTCGAAGGAGATCGGGGAAAGGCATCACTGTGCTGCGAAACGGTCGGAACGCCTCAACCGCCGAGGCGTGGTCGGCATAGATCTTGCGCACTCGAAGCCCGCGCGCACGCACGGCAGCCGCGGCACCGGCAGACAACGGCCCGGCGATGTTGGCATCCAACAGTGCGAGGCCGGCCAGCTTTCTGTCCAGACCCGACACTGCGGCCCGATAAGCGACCTTGCCGCCCATACTGTGTGCCACCACCACCGGCCTCGCCAGCGCAACATGGCCAACCACAGCGCCGAGTTGCTCGGCCCATCGTTGTTGGCTGTATCCGGCATGGTGGGCGCTGTCCCCATGCCCCGACATATCCAACGCGACAACGTGTCTGTCGATGGCGAGGTGGGGCCCGATGTGGTCCCACCAATGACTGTTTGCCGCGCTGCCGTGCAGCAGGACAACGCTTGCGGGGTTTCCACATCCCCATTCCCGACACATGACGTGTATCCCGTCGACAGTGAGCACGCGGGAAGATGCCGGAGTCTGCAGCGCCGCTGTGATCCACTCGGGCTCTCCGAGCCTATCCGTCCAGTTCCGCGACCTCGCCGCCGAGCGCCAGTGTTCGCACGATGGGGGAGGCAATCGACGTTCCCCCTGCGCGCTCACGTTTGTTCCGTGGATGCCGCCCGCGCGGGCCTGAAGCTGACCCCGAGTAGCACCATGGCAGCCGTGACACCGCCTCCGACGGAGATCAGCAGTCCGGACCAGCCCGACCACAGATCACGGCCGAGCGCCAACCAGTCGATACTCAGCCGTCCCGCCCCTGCGATGGCGACACTCACCGCACTGACCGCGAGCACCAGGTTGTACTCCCAGCCGTTGGCGGTGACGAAGAAACCGTCACCTCGATGAACTGTCCGCGCAGCGACCAGCATCAGCGAGACGAACGCTGCGGCTGCGAACGGTGTCAGCAAGCCCAGCGCCAGGAACAGGCCCGAACCGACCTCGCAGACCGCCGCCAGCCATGCGTGCACCGCTCCGGGCCTCATGCCGAGGCTGTCGAACCAGCGCGCGGTGCCCGGGATGCGTCCACCGCGGAACAGTTTCGCGTACCCGTGGGCACACATCGTGAGGCCGATGCAGGCCCGCAGAAGCAGCACAGCGCAGTCGGCCGATGTCATCGGGTCGATCCTCTACCGTCTCGTGCGTCCATCTCGATCATCGACCCCGCCACACCGGCGCGCGCTTCTCGGTGAAGGCGCGTGGGCCTTCGACTGCATCCTCCGTGGTGAGGATGTTCTCCACTTCGGCATCGTTGACCCGCCAGCGTGGCGCCTCATCGCACCGGTCGTTGTCAACGATGCCGAGCACCACCCGCTTACTCGCCTGCACCGCCAACGGCGCGTTCTCCGCGATTCTGTCAGCGAGCTCGACGGCCGCTTCGACCGCCGTGCCGTGGGGTACCACCCGATTTATCAACCCCCACGCCAGTGCCCGCTCGGCGGTTATGGAATCTCCGGTGAGAATGAGTTCCATGGCGAGGCGCTGGGGAATCTGAGCAGGAAGACGCAACAGTCCTCCCGCTCCTGCGAGCAGGCCCCGCTTGACCTCCGGCAGGCCGAACACCGCATTCTCGTCCGCGACGATCAGGTCCGCCGCGAGTGCGAGTTCTGCCCCACCGCCGAGCGCCATGCCGTTGACCGCCGCAATCGTCGGAACCGAGACCGTGTGTTTGACGAAGCCAGCGAGGCCCCAGCTCTCGTTTCCGGGTGCATGCACGTTTTCACCGCGACTGATCGCCTTGAGATCCGCTCCAGCGCAGAAGGATTTGTCGCCAGAGCCGGTGATCACCGCCGCCCGAACCGTGGGATCGCGGTCGGCCTCCTCGAGCGCCTGCCCAACCCCGTTGGCCACAGCAGCATTCACCGCGTTACGTGCCTCGGGCCTGTTCAGCGTGATGATCATCGTGTGTCCGCGTCGTTCGACGAGAACCGCGGCAGGAGTGACAGAAGTCATCGGCTCACCAACTCAACAATCGTGGCATTGGCCTGGCCGCCGCCTTCACACATTGTCTGCAGTCCGTAACGAATATCGTTGCGCTGCATGTAATGAATCATGTCGGTCATGATCCGCGCACCCGAAGCACCCAGAGGATGTCCGAGTGCGATGGCTCCCCCGCTGGGATTCAGACGGCGTTCGTCCACACCCAGTTCCACCCGCCACGCCATCGGGACCGGTGCGAAGGCTTCGTTGACTTCGAACGCCCCGATGTCCGCCGTCGTCAAGCCACTCTTCGCCAGTGCCTTCTCGGTGGCAGGGATGGGGCCGCCGAGCATCATCACCGGGTCGGTGCCCACGACCACAGCAGTATGAATGCGCGCAAGCGGGACCAAACGGTGTTTGCGCGCGAAGTCGTCGCTGACCACCAGCATTGCCGCTGCGCCATCCGAGACCTGTGAAGCGTTGCCTGCGTGAATCACTCCGTCTGCAGTGAACGCAGGCTTCAGTCTGGCCAGGATCTCTGTCGAGGTGTCACGACGCACTCCTTCATCCGCGGTCACCACCGTTCCATCCTCGAGAGTCACTGGGACGATCTGGCTGTCGAACACCCCGGCGTCCTGCGCGGCGGCGGCCCGCTCGTGCGAGCCGACCGCGTAGTCATCGACGTCACCACGGGTGAAACCCCACTTCGCCGCCATCATCTCAGCACCCAAACCCTGGTTGAATCCGTCGGGGTATCTGGCTGCGATGCTCGGGCTGACCGGGTCGCCGCACACTTGGACCGTTGATCCAATGGGTATGCGCGACATCGACTCGACGCCGCCTGCGACCACCGCGTCGTAGTGGCCGGCCACCACTCCTGCGACCGCGAAGTTCAAGCTCTGCTGTGACGATCCACACTGACGATCCACCGTCACCCCAGGCACGGATTCCGGCCACTGGGCGGCCAGCACCGCTCCGCGCGCAATGTCGTGCGCCTGTTCCCCGACCTGACCGACGCAACCCCAGATGACGTCGTCGATCAACTCGGGCGAGATTCCGCTGCGCGCCGCAACGTCTCTGAGAACGATTGCCGACAGATCCACCGGATGACATCCCGACAGCGCGCCGTTTCGTCTACCGATTGCGGTCCGAACCGCCTCCACGACAACAGCACCCATGCACTGCTCCTTGCTCTGGCGACGGTGGAACGGACTCAGTCCTCTCCACCAGGACGAGTCACGTTAACCTTTCGAACGCAAATCGGTCAATAGAGCATCTATTAATTAGCCCCCGCCCAAACCGTGTCGGCCACCCCTCGACACATCGAGCAATATTTCGATGTATGATTATGCCCTTTCTGACAGAAAGGAGCCACATGGATTGTCGGGGGCAGAAAGGCCGTCGTCGTCGGCGGTGCGTCCGGGATGGGACGGGCCACCGCTGAACGACTGGCCGCAGCAGGTGCCGCCGTTGCCGTGCTCGACCGGACCGGCAGCGAGGGGCGTGCGGCCGCAACCGGCATCGGTGGCGTCTTCCACGCCGTCGATATCACCGATTTCGATCAGGTAGAGCAGGCACTGGGAGCGGCCGTGTCCGACCTCGGCGGACTGCACATCGCGGTCAACACCGCCGGTGGCGGCTCCACAGCGAGGACCCTGAGCCGTCGCGGCCCACACGATCTCGACATGTTCCGATCGGTCGTCGATCTAAATCTCGTCGCCACCTTCAATCTCAACCGCCTACAGGCTGCCCACATGAGCACCAACGAACCGGTCGACGACGAGCGCGGGGTCATCGTGAACACCTCGTCGATCGCCGCCTTCGAAGGACAGATCGGTCAGGTTGCCTACAGCGCGGCAAAGGCCGGCATCGCCGGCATGGCTTTGGTGATGGCGCGAGACCTCGGTTCTTACGGCATTCGGGTGACAGCGATCGCACCAAGCCTGTTCCACACCGGCGCCACCGCCGGGTTCAGTGACGAACAAGTGGCACCACTGGTCGCGGATGCGGCCTTTCCCAAGCGCATGGGACGTCCCGACGAGTACGCCAACTCGCCCTGGCCATCATCGACAACCCGATGCTGAATGGACAGTGTCTGCGACTCGATGCCGGACAGCGCTTCGCGCCGCGTTGACACAGTCGCTGATCGCCGACACCCGGACGACGGGGTCTCGCACCCCACCATCGGGCTCCGCATCACGACTTCAGGCGGCAGGCGACATCGTCGCACCAACGAGAGGAAAGACATTGCGAACCCGCTTCACCGACATGTTCGGCATCACCCATCCGATCACCCAGGGCGGTATGCAGTGGGTGGGGAGGGCCGAGTTGGTTGCCGCCGTGGCCAACAGTGGCGCACTCGGATTCCTCACCGCCCTCACCCAGCCGACACCGCAGGACCTCACCAAGGAGATCCAGCGCACGCGCGAGATGACCGATCAGCCCTTCGGAGTCAATCTGACGATTCTGCCGTCGATCAATCCCCCGCCCTACGGCGAGTACCGCAAGGCGATCATTGATGCCGGGGTTCCCTTCGTCGAGACCGCCGGCGCAAATCCCGTCGAGCATCTCGCCGACTTCCATTCGGCGGGGATCAAGGTTCTACACAAGTGCACCAGCGTCCGCCACGCCGTCAAGGCCCAGGAGCTGGGAGTCGACGCGGTCAGCATCGACGGATTCGAATGCGCCGGGCATCCGGGTGAAGACGACATACCCGGCCTGGTGCTGATCCCGGCGGCCGCGGACCGACTCACCATTCCGTTCATCGCATCCGGCGGATTCGCCGACGGCCGGGGCCTGGTTGCCGCGCTGGCGCTCGGCGCCGACGGAATCAACATGGGCACCCGCTTCCTGTGCACCGCAGAAAGTCCAGTCCACGATGCGGTCAAAGCACATCTCATTGCAGCCGATGAACACCAGACCGACTTGATCTTCCGGCCTCTGCGCAACACCGCCCGCGTGGCCCGCAACGCCATCAGCCGTCAGGTCGTCCAGATTCTCTCCGACGGAGGAAGTTTCGATGACGTCCGAGATCTGGTCGTCGGGATCCGAGGCAGGACGGTGTACGAGACCGGAGATGTCCACGCGGGCATCTGGACCGCCGGTCTTTCGCAGGGATTGATCCACGACATCCCCACAGTCGAGCAACTCGTCTCCCGGATTGTGAACCAAGCGGAATCAATCATCGAGAATCGCCTGCGCACCTTCACGGGTTGAGCCCGCACCTACCGGTGGCGTCGAAAGCATTGGGCCTGCATGCAATACCGCATGCAGGCCCAATGTAAGGCTTGTTGACCGACGATCTAGCCCGTCTTGGGCAGGGCCACCTTGCCCACCAGCGAAATGGTCTGCTTCGCGATCGACAGTTCCTCCCCGCACGGCACCAGTGTCCACAGGTAGTCCACAGAGAAGATGCCGGCCCTGAAGATCACGATCATCTTCATCCGCGCGACGACCTCACTGTCGGTGATCGAGGTGCAGTACACACTCGTCGGATGGTGCCCGACCGCGACCGGGGCGGACTCATAGAACTCGAGCAGCTCAGCGCTGCCCTTCATAGTCTTTCCGTAGACCGTTGACGCATCGAACACCCCGTCGGGAGTGAACAGCGCGGCCACTCCTTTCCAGTCATGCTGATCGCAGAGATCGGCGTACTTTGCGACCAGGTTCGAGACCTTCTGCTGAATAGCGATATCATTCATCGATTTTCTCCGATCAAAAAATGCCGCCGCTCAGTCGAGCGGCGGACAGGGGGTCAGGGCATACCTGAGCGCAACGCCGTCACAGGACGGCGGTCACTCAAGCAGGTCGAGCACGGTCTTCGACGACGGGTCGGACATCAGTATCGCTTCACCGGCCTCCAGGTGTTTACGCCAGAGATCCTCCGCATCCTGACTGGCACCGGCCTCCACCATGTCCACGTAACGCGCGTGCGCGCGATGGGCCGCCTCAGCGCCAGCCTTGGTGAGTCCGTCTGTGTCGCGAGCGCCCATCACCCGGTCGGCCTGGACCTGAATTATCCGGTTTGCAACAGCTGTGAGCACCTCGAAGGTCTCCGATCCAGCCAGTCGCACGATCAACTGATGGAACCGGCCATGAGCGTGTGACAGGGCGACCGGATCGTCCATCGCTGCAGCCTCGGCCTCCAACGCGTCTCGTAAGGCGGCAACGATGCGCGCCCGATCGGGCATCGTTGCGAGCAACCCGGCGGCGGGCGCTTCCAACATCACGCGCGCAGAGTGCACGTCCTCCAGTCGCGTCCCCTGAGATTGAAGGACCAGACCGATGTAGCGTGCGACATTCGCAACCTGCGGTGTGCGGATCCGGGCTCCGCCTCCGGCACCTCGGCGGACCACCAACAGGCCCTCCGATTCCAGGATGCGCAGTGCTTCACGCACCGTGGTGCGGGCAACTCCGGCGTGTTCCATCAACTGGTCTTCGGGCGGCAGCGGATCGCCTTCGACGAGTTCGCCCGCGATGATCTGCTGTCGCAGACGGTCGGCGACGATCTCCGACATCTTCGGCAGACGGACGGTGTCGAGTACATTCCCCACGGTCAGACCCTACTCGCCCAGGACCGCCCCGCGTGGCCATAACCCAGCCACCCCAGCTCGCACTCCTGACGGAGCACGTCGGAACTCTGCTGACTGTTCACTTCAGTTCCTCCCATCCTGTTCCTCTGCCGAGACCACTAGGTGTCGTCTACCTGAAGTCCGGCTGTCGCTTCTCGCGCAGTGCACGGACACCTTCTCTGAAGTCTTCGCTGTGCAGGGCGTCGTTCATGTCGCGCACCGACCGTCGGTAGGCCTCGTCGATACCGAGACTCGAATCAATGAACAGCTGGCGTTTCATCATCCGCAGCGACTCCCGCGAGCTGTTCCGAGCGAGGCTTTGCGCGTAGGCCAGTGCCTCATCCACGACGGTACCAACAGGGCAAACGCGCTGTGCCCACCCGAGCTCCTCGGCGCGGCGCGCGTCGAACGGCCCTGGCGAATAGATCAACTGCGCGGCGTTGGGCAGACCAACCATTCTCGGCAGCAGCCAGGCCATGCCGTACTCAGCGGGTAAGCCAAGGCCAGCGAAGGCGCTCGCCAACTTGGCGCCGTCTTCGACGAAGCGGAGGTCCGCGTAGGTGGCGAGGAGGAATCCCGCTCCCGCGCAGCCACCTCGAACAGCGGCAATCACAGGCATCGACAGGGTCAGCGGATACAAGTGATTGTGGCGCAGCTCCACAGGTGCGTCCGGCGGATAAGGCGGCAGCTCGACCCTCTTGACCTCATATCGCCCCCCGGAGGAGCCGATGTCATCGAGCAGACCCGAGTCCGCGCCGACACAGAAGTCGACCTCACCTGTCAGAACCACGACTTTGACCGCCGGATCCTGCTCACACAGGTGCAGTGCCCACCGGTATTCCACGGCACTGGATCCGGCCCACGCGTTCCTTCGCTCGGGACGATTGAGGGTGATCACCCCCACGCCATCGTGAACTGTCAACGTCATCCTGGTGAAATCGTCGGGCTTCATGCGCTCAGTACCTTGGCCATCGTTCTGAGGTCGTCGAGTTGATCCCGGTGGTCGCGCTTACGCAGCTCAAGAACCACCTCATCGACGCCGGCGGCCTCGTATCGGCGCAACCGCTGCGCCACGCGTTCCACCGAACCGAACAACCCTATCGAATCGAGGTACTCATCCTCGAGTGCCGATCCAGCGCCCCCGCGGTCTCCGGTGGACCAACGCTGTCGCACGTCTGCGACCATTCGGCCGAAACCCATTCGAGCAACGGCCTTTGCATAGAAGTCCCCCATGGCGCCCAGGTAGAAGGCCGACCACCGACGCTCCAGCGCGAACATCGCCGGCAAGTCGTCACCGATGGCTATCGGCACCACCGGCGCGATCTTCACGTCGCGACCGGATTCGGCAATCGCGGTGCTCAACGGCGCGGCGAACAACGCATGGTGGTCCGGGGAGTACGGTGTCGGTGTCCACCCGTCGGCCAGTTCGGCTGTCAGGGCCTGGTTCCGCGGCCCGAGAGCTCCCAGGTAGATCGGCACCGGAATGGGTTCCGCCAGTTGAGCAAATCTCAGAGGACGACGACCACTGCCGGCCAACGGCAGGGTGAGTGTCTCACCCCGATACGAGACCATTTGTCCGCTCAAGACCTGCCGGATTACGTTGACCGTATCCCGGGTTCGTGCAACCGGTTTCACGAAGCGAACACCGCTCCACGCCTCGACGACTCCCGGACCGGAGGTACCGAGACCAAGGCGGAATCGACCGCCCGACAGCGTCCAGAGCGATGCGGCCATTCCGGCCGTCGATGCCGGGCTCCGAGCGAAGATGGACACGATGTGCGTACCAAGAAGCACACGTCTGCTGTTGGCAGCGCACCACCCCAGCACCGCCCCCGCATCGTAGCCCCAGGGTTCGCTGACCCATAGTCCGTGCAGCCCCACATCCTCCGCAGCCCGCAGCAGATCGCCCAACTTGGTGGGGTCTGCATAGCGAACACGCACAGATATCTTCACCGGAGCTCCCAATCGCGAGCCGCTCCTGGAGTGAATGCGGACTGCGTCTGCCGATTGGTGATCTGCGGGTAGACCAACGGGACTTCGCGCGCCGCGGCCGGCGACATCGACATTGAGTCCCAGGTCGCCTTCACAGTGCCTTGGACCGCCAGCGGTTCCTTCTGAGCAAGGCGAACCGCCAGTTCATGCGCCCTTCCCCACAGGTCGGCGCGCTCGACGACCTCGGTGACCAACCCGACCGACAGCGCACGCGCGGCGCTCACGCGTTCATCGAGACCGAACAGCGCAATCCGCATCGCCTCCCCGAACGGTATCCTGCGGATCAGGCTCGCCGGCTCCAGTGCCGAGGTCATGCCGTACGTTGTGTGCGGGTCGAAGAATGTCGCATCGGTGGAGCAGATCGCGACGTCGCTCTCATTGAGCCAGTAGAAGGCACCACCGGCGAACATGCCGTGGATGGCGATGATGAGGGGTTTCCACACGCGATTCTGCTTGGCTCCGAGAAAGAACCCCGGATCGTCCTCACTCCATGGATTGGGATGCCGGAATCTACCCTCCTTGCGATCCACACCGGTGGAGAACGCACGGTCACCAGCGGCTCGCAGCACGATGGCACGAATGTTGTCATCTCCCCGACAGATCCGCCAGATGGCACTGAACTCGTCGAGCATCTGCTGGTTGAAACTGTTGAGCACGTCGGGACGATTCAGCGTGATCGTTGCGACGTGGTCATCTCCCACGTGGAACAGCACGGTCTGGTACTGCTCGGATTGCGCGCGGGCCTCCGACAGACTCATTTCGGCTCCTTCGGCAGCATGAGCACTCGTTCCGCCAACATGGTCTTCAGAATCTCCTCAGTGCCACCGGCAATTCGGTAGCCGAGCGCACCCATTAGCCACTTGTTCCAGTTGAAGGTGCCCCATTCACCTGTGTTGACGACGAACCGTGGGCCCAGGATCTCGGCGGCCAGCTCACCCAACAGACGCAGGTTCGTCGACACGAGCAGCTTGTCGATCGCTCGCTCCGCACCACTGAGTCTGTCATCCGGAATCTGCTGGATCCGATGTTGCTGGAACCGAGCGATCCGCAGCCGAGAGTAGATGCGTGCGAAGTCCTGGCGAACCTGCGGATCATCGAATCGGCCACTACGAGTGGCAAGCTCGGCGAGCATGGCGATCGCCCGGTCGGTGATCTCATGGGTCCGGTCGCCGACCGCCTTGCGCTCACCTGCCAGGGCCTGGGTGGTAACCCGCCAGCCGCCGCCCACTTCCCCCACACGGAGTCGATCAGAGACGACGACGTCATCGAGGAACACCTCGGTGAAGCTCGCACCACCGGTGATCTGGCGCAGAGGACGAACGTCGATTCCAGGCGCTGTCATGGGGACCAGGAACATCGTGATCCCGCGGTGTTTTGGTGCATCAGGATCCGTACGGACCAGCGCAAGACCAATGTCGGCGAACTGCGCGTTGGACGTCCACACCTTCTGTCCATTGAGCCGCCAGTCATCTCCATCGCGGACCGCTCGGGTACGCACGCCAGCGAGGTCTGAACCTGCTGCGGGCTCCGAGAACAGTTGGCACGCAACGCTCTCACCACGGTAGATGGGTACAACGTACTTGGAGATCTGCTCTGGTGTTCCCACCGCAGTCACCACCGGACCGACCGTCCCGATTCCAATCCGGAGCGGACTCATATCGGGAATCTCGAACGCCGACTCGATCTGCCGGTAGAGGCGGTCGAATTCACTCGACAAACCGCGTCCGCCATGTTCGACGGGACCGCTGATCCAGCCGAATCCGGCTTCCCACCTCCGCTTCTGCCAGCCGAGAGCAGCAGCAGCTTCGGCGCGCTCCTCTTCATCGCTTGTCTCGTGGAAAAGTGTCAGCCGCTCGTCTCCGATACCCCAAACGCTCTGCTGAGGCCCACGCAACTCGGTGTTCGCGGTGAGAAACTCGAGGGCGTGTGAGGCGAACGCACGTTGCTCGCTGTCCCTGGCCAATGCCATGAGTTGCTCGATGGCATCGCTACGGGTGACCGTCACCAATATCTCCGTTCCACTACCACATCACATGAACATTCTTGGTCCGGAGAAACTCGCCGAGCCCCTCCCGTCCACCTTCGACACCACGTCCGCTGTCCTTCCATCCGCCGAAAGGGGCCTCGGGCGGAAGCGCCGCCATGCTGTTCACCGACACGTAACCCGCTTCGAGCGCAGCGGCCACGCGGTGTGCACGGCCGAGGTCCCGCGTCCAGACGTAGCCGGCCAACCCGAAGCGGGTGTTGTTCGCGATGGAGATGGCCTCTTCCTCGGTGTCGAACGGGATCACCGACAGAACAGGACCGAAGACCTCGTTCTGAGCCAGGGGACTGTCCGGATGCACATCCACGAATACCGTTGGATGAATGTAGCTTCCGCTTGACAGCTCACCACCTGGGCAGTTGCCTCCGGCGACCAGCCGACCGTCTCCACGCTCGCGCGCAGCGACGATCAACGACAGGATCCGTTCGCGGGCTGCCTGATTGACCACCGGCCCCATTGCCACCGCGGGATCGAACGGGTCTCCCAATCGGAGGTTTTCCACGGTGGCGATGATCGACTCCACAACCCCGGGGTATACGGACCGTTCGACAAGGAGTCGCGTCGGCAGAAAACAGCCCTGGCCGCTGTTCTGAGCGGTACCGAGTACGGCTGCCATTCTGGCGGCAGTCGCAATGTCTGCGTCGGCGAACATGATCGACGCGGATTTCCCACCCAGCTCGAGAACTGTGGGGATATGCCGCCTGGCCGCGGCCTCGGACACCTTCTGTCCGGCAGCACCGCCTCCGGTGAAGCTGACCAATGCGATGTCGAGGTGGTTGCACAGAGCTGCACCGACCTCCGGTCCACCGGGTATCACGTTGACCAAACCTGCGGGAAGCCCGGCGCGACCCACCAGGCTGGCGAAATACAGGCTCGAGAATGGAGCGAGCTCAGAAGGCTTGAGGACTACGCCGTTGCCGGCCGCCAGCGCGGGTGCCACTTTCAATGCGAGCGCAATGACCGGACCATTCCACGGGATTATCGCGCCGACGACCCCGTAGGGTGCGCAGCGCGTGTAGTCAAGCCCCTCCCCGTCGCGGAGCACCGACGGGACGGTGCCCTCGATCTTGTCCGCATATCCCGCGTAGTGCTTGAACCAGTCCGCTGCCGCCCTGGCGGCTGCCCGCGAGGCGCGATACGGCATACCCATCTCAAGTGTCACCAGCGACGCGAGTGTGTCCGCGTGCTGATCGACCTGTTGTCCCAGCGCGAAGAGGAGGTCACGGCGAGTTCTCGGCGACAGTTCGATCCATGCACGCTGTGCACGAGCCGTCGAACTGACCGCCCGGTCGAGGTCCGAGACAGAGGGCAGCGTCCAAGTGCCCAGCTCGACTCCGGTGGCGGGGTCGATATGGGTGTGAACCTCTCCCGTCGTGTCGAGGTACCAGTCACCGTCAATCCACGCCGCCGCAGCAGGCAGCGCTGCCCGGGCGGACTCGGCCGTGGGCGTTGACCTCTGCATCGTCATGAGCCTGCCAATCCTGAGATGAAGGAATGCTTTTCACCCGCCATGTCAGTGGCCCAGCCGAACGAGCATTCGCTCGCGGTGAGCGGCGGGTGTGCCGAACAGCACCTCATCGCCGCGCGCTCGGCGGAAGTACAGGTGTGCTGGATGCTCCCATGTGAAGCCAATACCTCCATGGACCTGGATGGTCTCGGCTGCAACATGTTTGAAAGCCTCTGAGCAGTACGCCTTCGCCAGACTCGCGACCACCGAACGGTCATCCGTGAGCTCATCGAGAGCGACCGCCGCCGCCACCGCCGCCGACGTGGCCGTTTCGACGTCAAGCAGCATGTCCGCACACTTGTGCTTGATCACCTGAAACGATCCGATCACCCGCTCGAACTGCTCGCGTATCTGTGCGTACTCGACACTCAGTTCCAAGGCCCGCCGCGCGGCCCCCACCTGTTGGGCGGCCACACCGACCAGGGCTGCGTCCAGCGCTGCCTCAACGTAGTCCGATGCCGCACCGTCCGCGCCGATCAGTGTCGCCTCAACATCGGCGAAGCACAGATCTGCGTGTTCGCGAGTGAGATCGAGGGTTTCGAGCTTTCGGCGACTCACTCCAGCGGCGTCGGCCTCAACGAGGAACAGGCCGTGCCCGGTGTCGGTGCGGGCCACGACGAGCAGGGCTCCCGCGGCCACACCATCGAGGACGAAACGCCGGCGGCCGTTGAGGACATACCCCTCGGACCGCCGGTCGGCGGTGACCGCTGCGTCGTCGGCCGACCACTGTCCGAAGTCGTCGGTGAATGCGAGGGTGGCGATGAGCGACCCATCGGCGATCGCCGGCAGGACCCGGGCACACGCGTCGCGATCGCCAGAGGCCAGCAGTGCCGCGGGCACCAGCACGGCCGTCGACAGGAACGGCGCACACACCAGCGCGCGGCCCATCTCCTCGAGCACAACCTCCAAATCTGCGTACGCGAATTCCCCACCGCCGTACTCCTCGGGAATCACCATCCCGGCCAACCCCAGCTGAGTGGCCATCGCGTCCCACATCGTTCGGTCGTACGACTCCTCCGAGGCAATCGTGGCGCGCACAGCACTCTCATCGGAGTACTTCTCGAAGAATCCACGCGTCACCGCACGCAACTCGGTCCGTTCAGCGTCGTCGACCGCACCCATATGACCTCCAATTGCGGCGCAGGCAGTCGCGATCCCAGCACCCACACGCCAAATCGATTTATTAGTAATCGATATACTAGGCGTGTGCGGTGATCAAAGCAACCCTGGCCGGACCCCGTGAACTGGTCCACGGCGAACGAGAGTCGTTCATCGGTGGGTACAGGTGGCAGCGTAGCGGGCTGGTGGCAGATAGCCCAGCGATGAGTGCCGGCGGTGGTGGTTGTAGTCGTGTTTCCAGTCGCTGATGACGACGCGGGCGTGGGCCAGGGACCAGAAGCTGTTGATGTTGAGGCATTCGTCGCGCAGGCGGGAGTTGAAGGATTCAACGTAGCCGTTGCGCCAAGGGTTCGCCGGGCGGAATGAAGTGCAACCCAACCTGGCCTGAGGCCCAGTCAGCCATTGCGCCACAGGCCAATTCGGGTCCGTTGTCACACCGCAATACTGCGGGGTAGGTGCCGCGTGCGGCGGCGACCCGGTCGAGCTCCCCGGTGAGGTCATCGCCGGTGATACTGCGCTCGACCATGCCGCCGAGGCATTCGCGGGTGTGCTCGTCGATGATCGACACGATCTTGATCGGCCGGCCGTCGGTCGTCACGTCGAACTGGAAGTCGACGGCCCACACCCTGTCCGGCGCATCGGCAACGACCTCTGGCGGGGCGGTGGAGGTGCCGTGTCGTTTGCGCTTGCGCCGCTGCGGCACCCGCAGACCTTCCTCGCGCCAAAGGCGTTGGATTCTCTTGTGATTCACTTGCCAGCCCTCGTCGCGAGCATCGTGGTAGGCGGGCCGGAAACCACGTCGGGGATGCTTCTTGGCCCAGTCGCGTAGCCACTGCCGCAATGCGGCGTCGGGATCCTCAGGCGTCGCCGCGAGAGGTTCGTGGCGTTGGGTGGCGCGGTGTTGCCCGGCAACGCGACAGGCGAACCGCTCGCTGACCCCCAGCACGCGCTGGAGGTGACGAACGGCCGCCCGCCGGCGTTCCGGGCCTAGAAGTTTCCCTTGGCGATCTCCCGCAGCGCGTCCTTCTCCAACTCGGCATCGGCCAACAGTCTCTTGAGGGTGGCGTTCTCGCGTTCGAGGTCCTTGAGACGCTTGGCGTCCTCGGCCTTCAGCCCGCCGAACTGGTTGCGCCAGCGGTGATAGGTAGCCTCGGAGATACCGAGTTCGCGGCAGACCGCCGCGGTGTCCTTGCCCTCGGCCAACAGTCGGTCCGCAGCCATCAGCTTGCGCACAATCTGCTCGGGACTGTGCCGTTTCCTCGTCGCCATGATCTTGTCGAGCCTTCCTGCCCACAACGTGGGCCGCAAGACTCTCATAAGCCATGGATCAACCAATCGGGGTCAGGCCAACCCCTCCGGGCCATCGCCACCGTGAGCTCTCACAACCATCACTCCAATCGGAAACGAATCCGGTGAAAAGTTAGCTGTATACCGACGTATCATGAGGGGAACATGTCTGCGCAGCCCACGACCAGTCCGTCGGCCCCGAACGCGGCCTCCGTCGTCGCCGCCGCGATCCGCAAGCAGATCGTGATGGGCGAACTGTCCGAAGGGGAACTGCTGCCCAGCGAGGCAGAGCTCCTCAAACAGCTCAAGGTGTCCCGTCCCACCTTGCGTCAGGCATTTCGAATTCTGGAGGCGGAGCACCTGATCACGGTGCAGCGTGGATCCCGCGGCGGGACAACAGTCCATCGGCCATCCGGCCGACTTGCCGCCCGGTACCTCAGCGATCTGCTCCAGTATCGCCGTGTGTCCATCGGTGATGTGTTCCGCGCGCGGATGATGATCGAGCCAGCCGCAGTGGCACAGCTAGCACGCCACCGTGACGACGCAGCCATTGCCGAGCTGTCCAGGATCGTCGCCGCCCAGAGACTGTCGAATCAGGGCACACGGCTGACCGCCGGTCTCGAGGAGAACTTTCACGTCCGACTGGTTGAACTGGCCGGCAACGCAACCATCGCCGAGTACGGCAAGCTGGTACACCACCTCATCAACGGCTACCTGAACTGTGACTTCGACTCATCCGCGGACATCATCGATGCTCACGATCGTCTCGTCCACCTGCTCAGTGCAGGTGCGGTACATGCAGCTACTGAGCACTGGCGCCAGCACCTCGATGCGGTGCGCGACATCGTCGCCGAGAAACACGATATGGACGGCCTTCTCAGCCTGACTCCGTGAGGACGCGGGCTGCAGTCCCAGGCCACTGCGGCTGCAGCCCGCTCATGTCACGCGTGCCGCCCGCCGGTCACTTCTAGAACCGCAGCGGTCATATAGCTGGACATGTCAGAGGCGAGAAATGCCGCCACTGAAGCGATCTCAGATGGTGCCCCTGCCCGACCCATCGGAATCTCATCCATCTTCGCTTTCCAGACATCCTCACGCATGGCCTCGGTCATCGGCGTACGAATCAATCCGGGGGCAATTGCATTCACTCGAACACCGTGGCGGGCAAGTTCTTTCGCTGCAGCCTTGGTGAGGCCCACGATCCCAGCCTTCGCCGCACTGTAGTTGGTCTGCCCCACCAATCCGACTTTGCCGGAGATCGATGACATGTTGATGATGGATCCACCGCGCTGCTCGCGCATCACCGCACCCAGCGGCACGAACGCCAAGCCAGGTGCCGCGCAGATGAGTGCCGATGACCGCGTCGAACTGATCGACGGTCATGGTGCGCATCGTCGCGTCACGTGTGATTCCTGCGTTGTTCACCATGATATCGATGGTGCCGAACCGATCTGCGCATTCACCGACAGCTCTGTTGACGTCGTCTTCGCTGCCGACGTCGCACCGTGTGAACTGCGCCTCGAATCCCCTTTCGTGCAGATTGACTGCAGCCTCCCGAGCCCTGTCCTCATCGATGTCCGCGATGAGCACCCCTGCACCGTGCACCGCGAACTCCTGCGCTATCGCCAGACCGAGCCCCTGTCCCGCGCCGGTGATCAGCGCGGCACGTCCGGCCAGCAGTTTCGATTTCTCCAATATATTCGGTTTCTCCTCAGTTCGACGAGCACAGCTCACGGGCCAGTGCGGCGGCGGCGGGCCGATCGACCTTGCCATTCGCCACTCGAGGTAACGCGTCGACGACGAACACTCGCCTGGGCCGCTTGTACGGCGCTAGCCTGTCACCGATCTTCTCGATGAGATCAGCCGCACTGCAATCACTTTCAGCAATCGCGACGGGCACCTCGCCGAGTCGGTCATCGGGAACCCCGACCACAGTGACCTCGCGGACACTCCTGTCCTCGGCCAATGCGGCCTCCACCTCCTCGGGCACGATGTTGAAGCCGCCACAGATGATGATGTTCTTGATTCGGCCGGTGATGAAGAGGTATCCGTCCTCATCGACACGCCCCTGGTCGCCGGTGCGCAGCCAACCCTCATCATCGACAGGTTGCACGGCATCCCCACCGATGTAACCCGATGTCGCCGAGCGTGCCCGGACCACGATCTCGCCGACCTCACCGCCAGCGACCTCCTCGCCGTCCGGACCGACGATCCGAAGCTCAACCCCCGGAAGTGGGCGTCCGACCGATCCCGGCTTGCGCCGACCGCTGAGCACGTCCTTGACACTTTCGATGGCGATCCCGCCGAATGCCTCCGTCTGACCGTATGCCTGCAGCACCGGGACGCCGAATCGCTTCTCGAACTCCTCACGCAACGCCGGCGGCAACGGTGCCGTACCCGACGACACGTACCGAACCTTCCCCAGATCCGCATTGTCGGGCAGGTTTTCGAGCAACATACGCATCATCGCCGGATTGATGGTCAGATTGTCGATTCCGTGCCGGTCGATCAGTGATTTCGCCATGGTCGCATCGAACTTGCGAAGAAGTGCGATCGTTCGCCCCACGTAGAGCGCAAACAGTAGCCGCACCACACCTGCGGTGTGCGACAACGGGTTTGAAATGAGATTGGGCGGCCTCGCGATGTCCGAGATCGGTGTCGGAGAGGTGTCCGAGCGGAAGGCGGCGACTGTGGCACGCAAGTTCGCCCATGCGTTGTCGTGGGTAAGGACCACACCCTTTGGCTGCCCGGTGGTCCCGGAAGTCAAGAGAACCAGGGCTGGCGACGATCCCGGCACGGCGGGCACTGAGTATGTCTGGGCCAGTTGCGCAGCATCCACAGCACCCGACGCGGGGAACCGGGCAATCGCGATGCACGGCAGGCCCACCGACCTCGCGGGGAGATCCTCGGGATCGGCGATGATCGCCTTTGCCCCCATCGACGTCGCCACCGACGTCACATCCCTCGAAGGGGCGGCGGGATGCATGACGATCGCACCCGCGCCACCCATCCACACTCCACCGACCGCAGCCAGGAAGCGTTCGTCGTTGCCGAGTCGGACGATCACGAGGTCCCCCGCGCCGACAGCCTGGGCCCGCAGACCACGCGCGACCCGCACAGCCTCCGCGCCGATCGACTGATAGGTCCACGGTCCTTCGTCCTCCACGTATGCGAACCCGCGCTCGGGCTTCTCATCGAGCCGCCATCGCAGCAGAGCCGCGATGGATCCCTCGGTGGTCCAGGTCATTCCACCCATCCTCCCAGCATCCTCATCAAATAGATATATGATAGCGCGAGTTATTCGCGATAGCTGCGTCCGCCAAGGTCCTGTGGAACAGCCGGGCAGGTGCAGTCACCGGGCGCCACCCATCCAGCCTCACCCGAAAGGAATGCCGCATGTCCGTCAAGTACCTCGAAGATCTCAATCCGGGTGATGTCTTCACCAGCGCTTCACGAACGGTGACCGAAGCCGACGTCGTCGGCTTCGCTGGACTCAGCGGCGACTTCAACCCGATCCACACCGATGTCGAGTTCTGCAAGACCACCCCGTACGGCCAGCGCGTCGTGTACGGACTCCTCGGATTGTCGATGCTCACTGGACTCCTCGACCGCACCGGACTGTTCTCCGGAACGGCCATCGCCATGCTCGGCATCCGAGACTGGGAGTTCACCGCACCCGTCTTCATCGGCGACACGATCAGTTTCCGGCTCACCATCACCTCGGTCCGCCGCACCTCCAAGTGCGATCGCGGCGTCGTTGGCAGGTTCTTCGAACTGGTGAACCAGCGGGGTGAGATCGTGCAACAGGGCCATATCGACATCCTGATCCGCGCGCGGACCACCGTCACATCGGCATGACAGACGGCAACGGCGCCGCGCATTCGTCGCACCTATGCTAAATCGATGCCTAATCGTACGATTATCGGGCGTTGGCTACACATCCGTCACCAGGATGTCAGCCGCCGTCGCGCCACTTTCAGAGGAGGAACGATGATTCTCACCAACGGCCAGGGGCTGGCCAGCACCGTCGACGCGACCGCCGTTCTGGTCATCCGAGCGCCCCAGCGCGAGGTGACGCTGACCTGCGGCGGGGCCGAGATGGTCGCAGGCAAGGTCGGAACCGGCGACGGCAGCAGCGTGTCGGAGTCCCATTGCGGTGTTACCGAACTGGGCAAGCGTTACGTCGACGACGAGACCGGCCTTGAACTGCTGTGCACGAAACCCGGTATCGGCGCGCTGGCTGTCGACGGTCGCGCCCTCACCATCAAGGCCGCCAAGCCCCTGCCTGCCTCGGACTGAGTCGGGTCCCAGACAGGCGACTCTAGAACGGAAGTTTCGATGAACCTTACGATGCTGCTGGACATGGCCGTCGACGGCTTCGGCGACCGGATCCTCATCGGGTCGAGAACTGACGGATTCACGGCTGCGCAGTTGGCCGAGATGGCCGCCCACGGTGCCGATATGATTCGGCTCGCCGACGCCGACGCCCTGCTCTACCTGGCGGTCAACGGACCGGCCTTTCCGGTGGCCCTCTTCGCTGCAGCGCGCGCCGGGGTGCCGCTGGTCCCGGTGAACTATCGGCTTGGTAGCGAACAGCTGCAGGCGTTGTTGTCCAACCATCCCTTGGCCATCGGCATTGCCGACAAGCCTCATATCGGTGCTCTGCGCGAAGCCGGCCTGACCACGGTCCATACTCCCGAGGCCTGGCTGAGTATCACGTCGACGCCCACCGATGGCGCCTCGACGCATGGTTTCACTGTAGAAACCGGACAGCCGTCAGAGACGGACGAACCGGCCCCGGCGGTGATCATCTACACGAGTGGGACCACCTCAGCACCCAAAGGTGTCCTGCTGCGCCACGAGAACCTGACATCATACGTATTCGGGTCGGTCGAATTCGGGTCGTCCGAGGAGTCCGATTCCGCGTTGATCAGCGTCCCCCCGTACCACATCGCTGCGGTGGCGAACGCGATCACCAGTCTGTATGCCGGACGGCGCACGATGGTCCTCGAGCAGTTCACGCCCACCGAATGGCTCGATATCGTCAAACAGGAGAACATCACCAATGCACTGGTCGTTCCAACCATGCTGGCCCGCATCGTGGAAGTGGCCGACGGCATAGAACTCCCCTCCCTGCGCGCCCTCGCCTACGGTGGAGCTCCGATGCCGATCAGCGTGATCGAGAAGGCGATGAAGATCTGGCAGCACGTCGACTTCGTGAACGCATACGGGCTCACCGAAACAAGTTCGACAGTCGCGGTCCTGGGTCCCGATGACCACCGGGCGGCTGTGGCCTCCGATGAACCGGCCGTTCGTGCCCGTCTGGCATCCGTGGGCCGCCCCGTACCCGGTGTCGACATCCAGATTCGTGATGACGATGGACAGGTACTCGCCGCGGGTCAGCACGGCACCATCTGGATCCGCGGCGAACAGGTCTCGGCCGAGTACGCCGGCCTCGGCAGGGCGCTGGACGACCAGGGGTTCTTCAATACGCGCGACCACGGATTCTTCGACGCCGACGGTTATCTATTCGTCGGAGGCCGCAATGACGACACCATCATCAGGGGCGCGGAGAACATCGCTCCCGCCGAGATTGAGGACGTGCTGCTTCGGCATCCCGCCGTTCTCGACGCGGCGGTCGTCGGTGTCCCCGACGAGGAATGGGGTCAACGCATCGAGGCGGTAGTCGTGCTGCGTCCCGACGAGGACACCGACGCAGATGAGCTGCGCGCCCACGTGCGAGCCACCCTCCGCAGCAGCAAGACCCCCGAACGCGTGTTCTTCTGGCCGGAACTGCCGCGCACCGAAACCGGCAAGCTGGTCCGCCGCAGGGTTCTTGAGCGCATGAGCGATGCGCCGGCCACGCCGGTGGCGCCGTGACCATTTGAATGGGGCACCACAATGTCGGCATCGACCCGAGAAAGCAGGAGGATCAGGACAGTGAGCACACAGCGCAGCGGAGTGGCCGCGGGCAAGGTCGCATTCATCACCGGAGCCGCCCGCGGCCAGGGACGCAGCCACGCCATCCGGCTGGCTCAAGAGGGGGCCGACATCATCGCCGTCGACATCTGCGCCCCGATACCGACGGTTCCCTATCCCCTGGCAGATCCAGCGGACCTCGATGAGACGGTCCGACTCGTCGAATCTGCCGGAGGTCGTATCCTTTTCCGCGCAGGTGATGTTCGCGACTTCGACTTCCTGCGGGAGACCGTCGATGCCGGCGTCAAGGAGTTCGGACGTCTCGACATCGTGCTCGGAAACGCCGGTATCGCCCATTACAGTTCTGCCCTCGACCTTGACGCGCAGTCATGGAGCGACATGATCGACGTCAACCTGAATGGAGTCTGGTGGACCGTCAAGGCCGCCCTACCCCATCTGGTCGCCGGCCAGCGCGGTGGATCGATCATCCTGACGAGCTCCACAGCCGGGCTGCGAGGCATGGAGCATTGCGTGCACTATGCAGCTGCCAAGCACGGGCTCGTGGGCATGATGAAGGTGCTCGCCCTCGAGCTGGGCAGACACAGGATCCGGGTGAACGCCATTCACCCCAACAGCACCAACACCGACATGCTTCAGAACGAGCCAACGTACGGACTCTTCCTGCCGGGCCGCGAGAATCCAACGATGGAGGACTTCAGCCGTATCGCCCAGCGACTCAATGTTCTTCCTGTCCCATGGTCAGAACCGTCCGACATCTCCGACGCCATCCTTTTCCTCATCTCCGATCAAGCCTGCAACATCACCGGTGTCAGCCTGCCGGTCGATGCTGGCCAATCGATCCGCTGGTAGAAAGCCGAGAAATTGCAGCGCGACATCTTCGAACCCGAGCACGTCCAGTTCCGCGAGTCCGTCCGAGAGTTCCTGTCCCGCCACGTTTCACCGTTCCAGGACAGGTGGAACGCCGACGGCATCGTCGACCGGTCGGTGTATACAGAGGCCGCCCGGTACGGAATCCTGGGATTCTCAGTACCCGAGGAATTCGGCGGTGCGGGCGTGAACAACGATTTCCGCTACAACGCTGTCGTGGCCGAGGAGTGTGCGTACGCATCCGCGCACGGGCCTGCGTTCTCGCTCCAGAACGACATCATCGCCCCGTACCTGCTGGATCTGACGACCGAAGAGCAACGCCGGCGTTGGCTCCCGCCGTTCGCCCGAGGTGAACTCATCGCCGCAGTCGCGATGACCGAACCCGATGCAGGCAGCGACCTCCAAGGAATCCGAACCCACGCCAGGCCTGCGCAAGACGGGTGGATCCTCAACGGCGCCAAGACATTCATCTCATCCGGCATTCACGCCGACCTCGTGATCGTCGTAGCTCGGACCGCCCCCGAGCCCGACGCCAAGGCCAGCTCCGCATTCACCCTCCTCGCGGTCGAGCGGGGCATGCCCGGATTCGATCGCGGTCGCAAGCTCGACAAGATCGGCTTGCGTTCGCAGGACACTGCGGAGTTGACCTTCAACGACGTGCACGTTCCCGCCGCAAACGTCGTTGGAGAGGTGGGTCGTGGGTTCATTCACCTCATGCGCAACCTGCCGATGGAACGACTGTCGATCGCACTGAACGCAGTCGCATCGTGTCGAGCCGTCTTGGACATGACGCTGGACTACGTGAAGTCCCGCAGGGCATTCGGCAGTCCGATCGGTTCATTCCAGGCCAACAAGTTCGAACTGGCCACTTACGAGACCGAGATCGACATCGCCCAGGTGTACGTGGATCGATGCATCACGGCGCTCAACGCGGGAACCCTCGACGCGACAGGAGCCGCCAAGGCCAAATGGTGGACCACAGAGCTTCAGCAGCGCGTGGTCTACGGTTGTCAGCAGATGTTCGGTGGATACGGGTATATGACCGAATACCCGATCGCACAGGCGTATCTCGACGCCCGGATCCAAACTGTGTATGGGGGTTCGACGCAGATCATGAAGGAACTCATCGGCCGGTCCCTCGGCCTGTAGTCGGGCAGCCACGCACCTCTGCGCACGGCCGTTGCCGCGCGCAGAGGTGTCCCCGACGGTCCCTCTACGCCGAACCGATCAATCTGGACACTCTGATCCGGCGGCACCGCACGGTTGCGTCCAGCAGAGTGGTGTACGAGTCCGGAGCTGATCAGCGGTGCCGGCGTGTCGTAGCCGAGTGATTGAAGGTCATCGCGTGATTCTTCGAGAGACCCGCAGAAGTCACTCGAGCAAAGGAATCAACGCGATGACCACTGTCCACAATATCGACCTGCCCGCGGTGCTGGCCGAACGACTCACCACCACCCACCCCGACGGGCGCGCGTCACCGTGGTTCGCCTCGGTCACCGCGCACCCGTCCAGCAATCAGGTAGCCGCGCCGGCGATCTTCAGCTCGATCAGGCCTTCATCGTCCACGCCGAGCTCACGGAGGATCTCGTCGGTGTGCTCTGCGAACTGAGGCGCACGCTCCATCTGAACCGCATGGTTGTCGAACTTCACTGGGTTCGCCACCAGTCGTTGGCGCACTCCGTCTGCATCGACGACTTCTACGATACGTCCGTTCGCCAGGAGTGCCTCGTCGTGAGCCATGTCCCATCCGTCCTGGACGGGGGCCCACTGGCCGGTGAAGTCCTTGAAGCCGACAACCCAGTCGGCATAGGTTCTCGACGCGATGGACTCGGCGATGCGCTCACACAGCGCGTCCTTGTCTGCGGCGATGCGATCGAGTGTGTCGTACCTGGGATCAGTGGCGACGTCATCGAGCCCAATGGCCGTGAAGAACTCTCTCCAGTACCGGATCGGCTGGAGTATCGCGAACTGCAGCCAGCGGCCGTCCAACGTCCGGTAACTTCCGGTGAGCGGGTTTCCCGGTGCCTGTGTTGTGCTGTCCGCCTTAGGAAGAGGTCCACCGGTCATCATCGCCAGATTCACATTGAACTGGGTTGCCCAGGCGCCCACTGCCAGCAGGGAGACGTCGATCTCAGACGGCTTCCCCGTACACTTCCGTCCGTAGAGTGCAGCGGAGATGCCAGCGGCGATGCTCAACCCTCCCATGTTGTCGCCGTATGCACCGGAGGGCATGAACGCCGAACGGGCGGTGCCCGGCGGATTCAGACCGTCCGCGCTGCCACCCCGCGCCCAGAAGGCCGTCGAATCATAGGCGCCACGCTCGGCGTCAGGACCCTCACTGCCGAACCCACTGCCCACCGCATAGATGATGTCGGGGTTGATCTTTCGGATATCTTCGACATTGATTCCGAGCTTACGACGGGCTGAGGGCAGATAATTGGTGAGGAACACATCACTGCGCCTCACCAGTTCTTCAAGCACGGGACGTGCTTCTTGTTTCTCCAGATCCAGTCCGATGCTTCGTTTGCTGCGGTTTGGCCCCTCCATGATCGGCGCGAACGACGAGCCCTCCCGACCCGCGTCGAGACCGAGCACCCGAACCAGACCGCGCTGAGCGTCGCCCTTCTCGGCGTGCTCCACCTTGATGACATCCGCGCCCCAATCAGCGAGAATTGCCGCGGCGGCCGGCACGAAGGTGTACTGCGCGACCTCCAGGATACGGACGCCTTCCATCGGGCGGTGCATGGTTACTCCTCGTTGTCTCGGTTGTCGAAGGCACTCTGACCTATGGTGGAAAATCAGTTGTTGCGCAGCAGAATCGCGCCCGAGGGAACGCCTCCCCCGGCAGTGACAACGGCGACACGCGCATTCTCGACCTGACGGCCATGGGCTTGGCCGCGCAGCTGCAGCACGGCCTCGCGAAACAGTCCGTAGCCATGCGTCCGCCCCGCCGAAAGCTGTCCACCGTGTGGATTGAGTGGCAGCCTTCCCCGCATCCCGATGCCCCTCCCCTCGTCGACGAAGTCTGTCGCGCCACCGAACTCACAGAACCCCAGGCCCTCCAGCCACGACAGGGCGTTGAAGCTGAAACCGTCGTACAGCAGAGCGACATCGACGTCATCGTGACGAAGGTCGGTCCGGGACCACAGATGGGCCGATGGGCCAAGTGACTGAGGCAGGTGGGTGAGGGTGCTCTGGTCCCAGGAAAGACGTTCCATGATCTGGGTGCCGACCGCCTCCACCAGAACCGCGGGATTGCGGCAGTCGGCCGCGGTTTCCACCGCCGAAACGATCACCGCCACCGCACCGTCGATCGGCACGTCACAGTCGTAGAGGCCGAATGGTGAAGAGATCATCCGCGCAGCGTGGTAGTCGTCGATCGTGATCGGGTCGCGATACACCGCCTCAGGGTTGCGCGCCGCGTTGGTTCGGGCGTTGACCGCGATCCAGCCCAACACATCCCTGCTCACGCCGTAGCGATGCAGATAGTGCGAAGCCTGGCAGGCTATCCAGTTCGCCGCCGACACGGCCCCATAGGGTGAGCGTTCCTCGGCCATCCCGGTCGCCCGCTCCACCGGTGGTATCCAGTCACCGCTACGGACCAACGCGGCGTGGCTTGCCTCCCATACAGTTCGGAAACACAGGACATGTCGGCACAAGCCGGCCGCAACGGCCAGCATGGCTGCGATGATGGAGCCGTTCTGCCCAGGGAGATCCCCTCCGCCGTTGACCCAGGTTGGCCGGATCCGAAGGGCCTCCTCCAGGGCCATGATGCCCCCCTCGGACATGCCTGGGTGGACAGCCGGGCTTCCGGGATAGGTGGACAGTCCGTCGATCTCCGCCAGAGTCAGCCCGGCATCCGCCACCGCCTGCAGACACGCGTCCACCGTCAACGACAACGGGTCCACCATCAGCCGTCGGCCGAGTCGAGACTGGCCTACTCCGGTCACTGCGACCCGGTCCTCGAACTTGTGTGCTGAGACCCGGGGACGCGGGGTCAGGTCCGGTTCCGGGTTCGCGGGTGGGGCTGACACCGACTCGAGGGCGTGCGGGTCGGGCTCGAACAGAGGCAGCCACACCTTGGAGTCCTGCTTCGAGAAGACAACCCGCACGTTCAGCCCGATACACACATCCTGGACATCGCAGTTGATAATGTTCGTCGTCAATCGGACCGCGGGATCTTCATCCAGAGCGACGATCGCCACGACGTAGGGCGGAGGGAAGTCCGCGAGCCACTGCTGTTCGTTCACCGTGAATCCGACAACGACGCCACGTCCGGATACCGGCGTCAAGGACACATCACGAGCATGGCAGTAAGGGCACAGGGCCACGGGTGGATGCACCCGCCGACGACAAGCGCTGCACTGGGCGATGCGCAGCACCCCGTCAGCTCCCGAAGCCCAGAAGGCCGCACTGGACAGCGTCGGCTGCGGCAGCGGACGCGTCGGCCCGGACTCAACCAACGAAGGGCTCTCCCCCTTGCCCGAGGTCACCCGACGTCACCGACCCTGTCTGCGAAGGCTGTCGCGCAAGGTTTCCATCGCGACGAGCCGGCGCTGCATCCCGACCCGGTCGAGCAAAGCCTCCGGCACCTGTCCACCACTGTCATACCGCTGGATGCGGTCACGTTCAGCAGCGATCTCATCATCCAGCAGTGCCGCGGCCAGGCTCTGGGTGAGCAGATCCTGATCGACCCAATCATCCTGCGACAGACGGGCGGCCGGCCCGCTCATATCATCGCGTTCTGGCATTCTGCTGTCCGTCATGACCGAGGGAAGTTGAAGAGCTTCCGCGCATTGAGTTCGACGATCTTGTGCACGTCCTCGTCTGGGACGTGCAGCATCGACTCGTGGACCAGCTTGCGACTGTTGGGCCAGTTCGAATCGGAGTGCGGGTAGTCGCTCTCCCAGGTGATGTTGTCAATGCCGATGGCGTGACGATTGGCGATTCCGAAGTCGTCCTCGATGAAGCATCCGTGGATGTGCTTGGCGAACAACTCGGACGGCCGCACGGTCGGATCGATGTTCTGGTAGTGGCGGTGCTTCGACCAGGTGGCGTCCATCCGCTCCAACAGGTAGGGAACCCAGCCCACCCCACCCTCGGACAGCAGGAATTTCAGCCCAGGATGCTTGTGGAACACCGGCGAGAACAGCAGGTCGGCCGTGGCATACATGGAGTTGCATCCGAACAGGGAAATCATCACCGCCATCGGCGCTTCCGGTGCTGTGATGGGGGCCTGGCCGGATGTGCCGAAGTGAACGCACAACGGTTGCTCTGTCTCCACCGCGGCAGCGAAGACCGGATCCCAATGATCCGTGTGGAACGAAGGAAGTCCCAGCGGCACAGGGTTTTCCGGAAATGATATGGTGCGCGACCCCTTCGCCGCAGTTCGGTGGATCTCCTTCACGCAGTCCTCGATCGACCACAGCGGGAGGATCGTCAGTGGAATCAGGCGATCCGGCGCAGTCGGGCACCATTCGTCAAGCACGTAGTCGTTCCATGCCTGCACCGACAACAGCGCCAGTTCGAGGTCTTTACCCTCCAAAAAGACCGTGCCGGCAAAGCGCGGGAACGAAGGGAACGACAAGGTCGCATGTACACCGTCGATGTCCATGTCCGCCACACGAGCCTTGGGGTCGTAGCACCCCGGCAGCATGTCCTCGTACCGAGTCGGCTCGACCCCATACTCCTCGGGCTTCTTGCCTGCGACCGCGTTGAGGCCGATGTATGGGTAGATTCGGCCTTCGTACTCCCAGACCTGCGCAGGCCGTTCGGACAATCCTTCGCCTATCGCGGCGCCGTTGCCCGGGTTGATCGCCTTCGGCATCAACTTCTCGATGATCTTGGGGCCATTCTCAAGATGCTTCTTCGGCAGCCGGTCAGTCCAGAGCCTCGGGTGCTCAATCAGATGATCATCCGTGGAGATCAACTGCATGTGCGGTTGCAATGGCATTTGTCGTCACCTTCGTCATTCGAGAACTCGTTCGCGCGCTCCCACACAGCCTCCGTCGCGGTCGTCGGATCCGCCCACTGGGAGCTGATGAGCCTGGGGTGTCGAGTCCATGTCGGCCCACTCGAAATAATACGATACATAATAGCTCTATTGGAAGCGCCCAAGTCCACCAACTCCGGTCAGCGCCCGTATCGAAAGCCGGTGCGGCCTCAACAGTGCCGATCGCGTTATGCGACCAACAGCGAGGAATCGAGGCGCCAACCAGAGGGCACGTGTACCCACCCGCGATGATCGACTGTTTATGAACAATCATATACCGTATTTTGGGTGATGTCCGTCTCACCACAGCGCTCGGACGCGCCGCGCGCCTGATGTCGCGTTGACGGGCATCCAGTCACCTCACACATTTCAGGAGATCTAGACATGGGAAAGCTCGATGGCAAAGTCGCCTTCATCACCGGGGCCGCGCGTGGTCAGGGGCGCAGCCACGCCGTGGCGCTGGCAACTGAAGGCGCCGACATCATCGCCGTGGATCTGTGCGAAGACATCGCTACGAACGAGTATCCGCTGAGCACATGGGCCGACCTCGAAGAGACGCGGCGACTTGTGGAGAAGGAGGGACGTCGCATCCACATCGCGAAGGCCGACGTGCGCAACCTGGCGGCACTGGAGGCAGCGCTGGGTGGCGGGATCGAGACACTGGGCCGACTCGACGTCGTCGTGGCCAACGCCGGCATCTGCCCGATGGGCCCGGCCTACACCGGTCAGGCATTCATCGACGCTGTGTCGGTCGACCTCACCGGTGTCATCAACACCGTGGCCACTGCGTACCCGCACCTGACTTCCGGCGCATCGATCATCGCCACGGGTTCAGTCGCCGGGCTCATCAAGGGCGCGGCCGACAACCCGGCCACGGGCCCTGGCGGCGCAGGGTATGCCCACGCCAAACGAGGCGTCGCAACCTTCGTCCACGATCTCGCAGCCGCTCTGGCACCCGAATCCATCCGGGTGAACGCCGTGCATCCGACGAACTGCAGTACAGACATGCTCTTCAGCACACCGATGTACCGCGTATTCCGTCCAGACCTCGATGCGCCGGGTCGCGAGGACGCAGAAGCCGCGTTTCCCGCGATGCAGCCGATGCCCACGGGTTGGGTGGAACCCGCCGATGTCAGCAGCGCAGTCGTGTTCTTGGCCTCCGACGATTCCCGCTATATCACCGGTCTTCAACTCAAAATCGATGCAGGGGCCACACTTTCGGGCACTGTTCCCTTTGCCTTCTCCTGATCGTTCAGGAGAGTAGCAAGTAGCGGGCCGGCAAAGAAACTGAGCCGGGTGGCATAGGCCACCCGGCTCAGTCGCGTTCCGCACCGATCATCCGGCACTCCACAGTACCGCCTTGGTCTGCAGATATTCCTCGAGACCTGCCTCTCCCCACTCCCGCCCGAGTCCGCTCTGCTTATATCCCCCGAAGGGAACGTGCGGACTGACGCTGCCACCGCCACCGTTGATCGAGACCGTCCCGGCCCGGATCCGTTTGGCAATGGCATACGCTCGCACAGGATCTGCGGCAGAGACATTTCCGGCCAGTCCGAAATCACTGTCGTTGGCCAGCCGCACCGCGTGGTCGTCGTCATCAAACGGGATGATCACCCCAACAGGGCCGAAGAACTCCTTCTGGGCGATCTCCATCGAATTGTCGACATCGACGAACAGAGTCGGTTCCACGAAGAAGCCCCGGTCGAGACCCGCAGGTCGTCCACCACCGAAGGCGATACTCGCGCCCTGAGCAACACCGGACCCGATCAGAGATTCGACTTTCTCCCGCTGCGCCGCGCTGATGAGCGGACCCATCATCGTCGAAGGGTCGGCGGGATCACCCACGACAATCCCTGCCAACCCCTGAGACACCATTGAAACCAATTCCTCATAGCGGGAACGGTGCACCAACGTGCGAGTCAACAGGGCGCACCCCTGGCCCGCCTGCGTGACCATATTCGTGACCACCGCCGACGATGCGGCCACCAGGTCAGCATCGTCGCAGACGATGTTCGCCGACTTGCCGCCGAGTTCCAAGACCACCTTCTTCAGCGACGGTGCCGCCTGCTCGTACACCAGGCGCCCGACGGTGTCCGAACCGGTGAAGCTGACAAGGTCAACCATGGGGTTAGTGGTCAACTCTCGACCTGCCTCGGCATCTCCGGTGACGATGTTGAGCACACCGGGAGGCAGCCCCGCTTCCTGGGCGATCTCGCCGAACACCAACGCCTCCAACGGGGTCGTCGGCGCGGGCTTCAACACCACGGTGCACCCGGCAGCCAGAGCGGGAGCGAGCTTCATGACGTTCAACAGAAGCGGAAAGTTGTATGCCGACACCAACGCAGCCACTCCGGCAGGCTCCCGCAGCACAACCCCTTGGCCCAGGTCCCTTCCGATGCGAGGCCGCACCCCTCGTTCGAAGTCGAAGGCGGGCAGGACCCGTTCGGCCATGTCACGGAAATGCTCCAGCGGGATGCCGACTTGAAGGAACTCTGCCAATGGCCTGGTCGACCCAGCCTCGCGCACATTCAGATCGATCAGCTCGGTGCGCCGTTCCTCCAGAGCATCGGCCATGCGCAACAGGACCTTTGCGCGTTCCCGCGGGTGGAGGGTGGGCCACGGCCCCTCGTCGAACGCCCGACGTGCCGCCTCGATCGCCATGCGGACATCCCGGGCTGCTGCCTGCGGTACCTGTGCGATGACCTCTTCGGTGGCCGGATTGAGGACGTCGAGCGTCTCGGTGCCCGTACCGTCGCACAAGGTACCGTCGATGAAGAGGCTGGTTGTGGTTGACGTCATTTCACTCCATGTATTAGGCGATTGCCGGCTGATCCATCGAGGAGGTGGTACCCGACTAACCGCACCGGTTCCAGACGAGAGGCAGCGCGTCGATTCCGAGCATGTTTCCTGCTTCGCGCGGCACAGCACCATCGGCGAGCCGATACTCGGGGATCCTCCTGTGCCACTCCTCTAGCGCGATCCGGAGCTCCCGGCGTGCAAGATGAGATCCCAGGCAGCGATGCGGCCCCGCCCCGAAGCCGATATGCCGATTGGGCGTGCGGTCGATCTTCACGGTCGTCGCGTCCACGAACTCGTTCTCGTCTCGAGTGGCCATGTTCAAGGGGACAGCGATCATCTCGCCCGCCTTGATGGGACAACCTGCGATCTCCGTGTCGCGCGTCGCCTGGCGCGCCGGGACCACGATGGCGTATGCCCGGATGAACTCCTCGATAGCTGTCGGGATGAGATCGAAATCCTCGACGATTCGCCGGCGATCTTCGGGATTGCGGGCCAAGTGGTAGAAACTCAGCCCCAACGTCGCGGAGACCGTGTCCAGGCCGGCCATGAACATCAACAGACAGAACGATCCGACATCGGCGTCGCTCACCGGCTCTCCGTCAATCTCGAATCCGAGCGCACTGCTGATGAGATCGTCGCCGGGGTCGGCACGCCGTGCAGCGATCACCTCTGTGAAGTACTCGTTGACCGCGGCCATGGCCGCGGCCTGCTTCTCCAGAATCTCCTCCGCAGTGCCGGTGCCGTGCAGGATGTCATCCTCCCACTGCATGAACTGCCCGATGTGATCCCAGGGCAGACCCATGAGCTCCAAGAAGATCGATGTCGGGTACTGAAGCGCGAAGTCCGCCATGAAATCACAGGAGTCCTGCTTTGCTATCTCCTCGATGAGTTCCACCGCACGCTGGCGAAGCGCCTCGTCCAGTCGGGTGATGGCACGGGGCGAGAACAACGGACCGAGCTGTTGGCGCCACTGGTAATGTTCGCTTCCGTCAAGGGTCTCCGGAATCCACTTGTAGTCGGGCTCCGGGCTGAACACCTCAATTGCGCGACTGGAGAAAGTCTCCGCGTTCTGCAGTGTCCTGAGGATGTCCTCGTGACGCGTGACGATGTAGTAACCATTGGCGATCGAGTTGTAGATCACCGGTGCCTCCGCGCGCAGTTCGTCGTAGCGCGCGAGCTTCTCGCCAACGGGCAGTTCGTCGTACGGATTGAAGTTGTGGACTGGGCAGGTGGGGACAGTTTCAGAAGCGGTCACGTTCTCTCCCTGATCGATCAGTTGCTTGCTTCAGATGGAGGCAGGGCTGCATCCACGGCGGATCGCCTGGATTCACAGCCGACTCGGACTTCGAGCGTTGGGCTCACTCCAAGGTGAGCGCACGCTCGGGACAGGATTCAACGGCAGTCTCGGCATCCGCCTCAGCACCGGGCGGAACATCCACACAGGGTCCGATCACGTACCCGCTGTCATCGAGATCGAAGAGGCCGGGAGCGGCAGCGAAGCAGCGCGCATGCCCCGAGCACTTGGCAGAGTCGATGTGCACTTTAGCCATTGGCCACACACCGATACTGACCACCGCCGTGCACATCGGCGGTTTGAGAACATGATTCATGTGGTTGCGCCCAGAATCCCGCGCCAGCCATATCCACCTCTCCTAGGAATCCGTTGGCCCATGCCTACGCTGCGACGCCTGCCGAATCGGACCGGATCGGCGGCGTGAAGCTCGTCTCCACCGTGTGTCCGTACAGGCGAACTGAGTCCGTCCGAGTACCTGAGACTCGCATCACACACACTATACGGTGGAGGATTGCTCTATTACAAGGACGTTTCCGAGCTTTTCTGGCCGCAATGTGGGCGCTTACCGCCCTATTTTTCGACCTATAATATATCGATTAGTGTTTACGGCGGCATGGCTGGATCACGCGGCATCCCGAGGACCTGCTCCGCCAGGGTGTTCTTCTGGATTTCCGTCGTCCCCGTTCCGACCGTTGAGGCGCGGGTTCGCAGGAAGCCGGTCAGCCAACGACCGCGCTGCACAGCTCGCGGCGAGGGCTTGGTCACCAGCCCATCGACACCGAGAACATCGAGGGCGAACTCGTGGATGTCCTGCTCGTACTGGGCGATGCGCAACCGCGCACCCGAGGCCGCCGGTCCAGGTTCGCCGGCGGTCATAATGCTCGCAACGGTACGCTCTGCGCTGTACTGCATGATCCGCAGACGCATCTCGAGTTCGACGAGTCCATCCCGGATTCCCGGATCAGCAACCGCCCCCCGCTCCTGTACCAGAGTCCGGAGTTCATCCAGTACCCGGCGATACATGGCAGCGTTCTTCAAGGCTCCGGCTGCCCGTTCATTCCCCAGACTGGTCCGGGCGATCTTCCAGCCGCGGTTCTCCTCGCCGAGTCGGTTGTCCACCGGGACCCGTA
Organism: Mycolicibacterium sp. MU0050; assembly: GCF_963378085.1. GTDB lineage: Bacteria > Actinomycetota > Actinomycetes > Mycobacteriales > Mycobacteriaceae > Mycobacterium > Mycobacterium wendilense. Next base: position 4,246,362 of record NZ_OY726395.1, read on the forward strand.
CATCGTCGAAGAACACCTCGCCGAACGCAGTGCCACCGGACAGATCTCTGATTGGCCGGGCGGTCACGCCAGGCGTGTCGAGATCGATGATCAGGTAGCTGATTCCGTCCTGTCGCGACTCCGGAGCACCGGTACGCACCAGCGCGTAGACGGTGTCCGAGTGGTCGACATGGCTGGTCCAGACCTTCTGCCCATTGACCACATAGTGGTCACCGTCACGGCGGGCTGTGGTCCGCAGAGCAGGAAGATCTGACCCCGCCTCCGGCTCCGAAAAACCCTGACACCACACTCGATCACCACGCAACATCGGGCCGAGGAAGCGCCGCTGCTGTTCCTTGGTCCCGTACCTCATGATTGTGGGAGCAGCGATTCCGACACCATTTCCGAGCGGCCCGGGCACCTTGGCCCTGGCGTACTCCTCTTGGTAGATCAGCTGCCGCCCGAACGACAGATCCATCCCGCCGAACTCCCGGGGCCAGTTGGGCCCAGCAAAGCCGGCATCGAACAGCATTGCAAGCCACCGCTTCTGCCATTCGAGTCGCTCGGTGCGCTCGTGCGGCGGCCTGCCCGGATGGTGGTCGGAAAGGAATCCGCGGATCAGAGCACGGAAGTCTTCATCCGAGTGTTGCTCGGCCCGGACAGGATCGTAACGGACCGCAGATGTCTGCACCGGCATCGGATCAGTCGGCATCACAGGCTCCTAGATTCCAACGAATGAGGCCAGCCGGCGCTTGTGGAACGCGGGCGCACCGGCGATCATCTCCAACGTCTTGGCCCGCTTGAGATACAGGTGTGAGTCGTGCTCCCAGGTGATGCCAATACCGCCGTGGATCTGGATGTTCCGCTTCGCCACCTCGGTATACGCACGTGAACAGTAGGCCTTCGCCAGCGCCGCAGCTTCGCTCAGACTCTTTCCGCCGCGGTCCACCGACTCCCATGCGCGATAGGCAGATGATTTCGCGGCTTCCACCTCCAGCCACATCTCGGCGCAGGAGTGCTTGATGGCTTGGAAGGAGCCGATCGGGCGCCCGAACTGTATCCGCGTCTTCGCATAGTCCACGGCCATCTCCAGACAGCGCTGTACGCCACCCACTTGGTCAGCCGCGATCGCACAGAGCAGGATGTCGATCGCGTGTTGGACGGCCTCGCCACTGTCTGCAGAGGTCAGTCGCCACGCCGGGGTACCGGCCAGCTCAGCATCGGTCAGCGGCAGCGTCAGATCCACAGCGGGCAAATGACATCGACTGAGGCCATCGGCCGTTCCTTCAACCACGAAGAGTCCAGGCGTGCCAGCGGGGTCCAGCGCCGCCACGATGACAAGCTCGGCGGTGTGTCCGCCGATGACGAAACTCTCGTGGCCGCTGAGTATCCAGCGATCCCCGTCTGGAACCGCAGTGATGCCGGGCGCGGATCCGCGCGCGGCCGCATCCAGGGCGACCGCACCGGTCACTGCACCACCGGCGATCGCCGGCAGCCATGGACGATCGGAGTCCCGATCAGCAACCCGGAGCAGAATCTGACCGACCACTACGGTCGCCAGGAACGGCACAACAGCAAGCGATCGGCCAACCTCTTCCAGCACCACAACCAGATCGGCGAGGTCACCGCCGACTCCGCCGAACTCTTCGGGTATCGCCACGCCTGTCAGACCGAGTTCGTCTGTCATTCGATGCCAGGTCACCGAATCGTGCTCACCCGACTCCATGGCCGCGCGCCGACGTTGTCCTTCACCATTCTCGATAAGGAATTTCCGTGTGACACTCCGGAATTCATCGTGTGTTTCGCTGAACATCAGCACCATTGGAGACCTCCGTGGCTGCCGTCATCAGCGGCCCAGTCGTTCGTCCTCACGACGGGCCGAGTCCCTGACGGTCTGCGCTGCCAGTCGCCGCCGCGGATCGCCACATCGCGATCACAACGCTCCAATCTCAGGTCCGATGTTGAACCGCCGAAGCTCACTCTGCAGAACTTCCTCCAGCGTCTCCCCCGGTGCTTCAGGAAGTACGACAGACGCCTCACGGGCGGGCAACAGTACAGTCGCCGTGGCCGGTGTAGTCACCACACCGTGCTGATTCTCGCACCACACTTCGAGATGGACGGCGTTGTGACCGCCGACGCGCACCTTGGCTGTGACGCGGCCGTGCACCCAGGTGGTGTCGCCGATGTAGTTGAACTTGCGGTGTTCACACCGCAGCTTCCACAACCAGGCGTCGTCTCCCATCCAATCGGTGAGCGCGTGGATGATCCACGTTTCGCGCATCGCGCCGTAGTCGTAGCTGGTGGGCAGACCCAACTCCTGCGCCCGCTCCGGCTCCCAGTGCAGGCGCTGCACGGTGTCCGGGATGTTCAGCGAGTTGGCCGGGTACATCCCCGGAATCTTCTTCCTGGTGTTGTAGGAGATCTTGAAGGCACCGGGCGGCGTCAGCTGCATCCCCCATCCCACATGCCACATGACGATGTCCGTCGTAGTCAGCGGCCCTTTCACACGGGACTGGATTGCATCTCCGACGGCGACGTCTTCGAAGTACCGTGGCTCGGCACCCCTCCTGGCCTCCGCCGCGTAGGCCGCATCGATGCGCGCGAGCTCCTCCTCCGAGTAGGGGTGCTGAATAAGGGATTCGGTCTTCCGTTCCTTTGTGGCTGAACGCTCTGCATGGACCCAGGTGCCACGACGCACCGCATGCGGTTCACCGTTGCCGTTGGCGTAGATGAAGTCGTGCGTCACGTGCGCAGTGCGACCGCCGAATCGGCTCGCCTTCTCCACAACACCGACCTGCGCCTGCAGCACCTTGCAGCGATCGCCGAGCCGCAGAGGTTGCCACCACTCATACTCCATGACCGCCTGGTACGAACCGAGTCCAGCAAACGGGTCCCCCTTGAGGAGCGCCTTAGTCTCGGCGTCTCGCTCGGACACTGCGTCTTCGCCCATCGTGTAGTGGAAGTTGGGCGGCGCAATCAATCCGCCCCATCGCGTGCCGGATGCGTAGTCCACGTCGCAGTACAGAGGGTTGTCGTCGCCATAACCGAAGGCGAAATGTCGCGAAGTATCCAGCGACACCTCGAGATTCGGTGGGATACGGGGCGGCCTCGGAACTCCGAGACGCTGACGCGAGCGCGCCAGAGCCGCGTCCGTGAGCTTGCCGTAGTCGGCACGCTCCTGTGCAGATGCGATCGCCATGCGACGTCCTCTCCCCGAACTTCACTTTTGTTAATACGATACATGAATCATCTAGATTTACGAACCGCTGGTGGCATGGATGGTCCAGGAGGGGAGCTGGCACGAGAGCGGCCCTTGCGTCCCACACGGGACTATCAACTGGTCAAATAGTCCGAACGCGGGCCTCGCCGACAGCGATCCAGACGCCCAACCCGCCACCCCACATCGATGAATTCAGTAGCTGATAGCTCGACAAAGGTCAAGTCCAGGGACGTGGTGTACGACGTCGTCGGGTGATTCTTCGAGGTGATGGTTCAGGCGGTCAGTGCCGCCGGCGTGGCCTCCTGTTCGCTCGGGGTGTCGTTGACGGCACGTGATTTGCTCAGCGCGTCGAGGCCCAGGTAGCGCCGAGACTCGGACCATTCGTCGTGTTGTTCGGCCAATACGGCCCCGACGAGACGAATCAGCGCATCGCGGTCGGGGAAGATGCCCACGACATCGGTGCGCCGGCGGATCTCCTTATTGAGCCGTTCCTGGGGATTGTTCGACCAGATCTGACGCCAAATCTGATTGGGGAAGTTAGTGAAGGCGAGCAAATCCGGGCGAGCGGATTCCAGGTGGTCGGCGACCTTGGGGAGCTTATCGGCGAGAGCATCGATGATCCGATCATATTGCGCTGCAACCGATTCCTTGTCAGGCTGGTCGAACACCGAATGCAGCAGGGTGCGTACCCACGGCCACGACGCTTTCGGGGTGATCGCCATCAGGTTGGTCGTGTAGTGGGTGCGGCAGCGCTGCCAGGCCGCGCCGGGCAGCGTGGCGCCGATCGCGGCCACCAGGCCCGCGTGGGCATCGGAGGTGACGAGCTTGACCCCGGACAGGCCGCGGGCGGTCAGCGACTGTCGCCTGCCATGAGGATGGGACCAGTGTGACCTGATTTTTGCCAGGGTGATGGGACCACCTGGATTGCCAGTTATGGGACCACCGGCGCGTCGCGTCGGTGGTCTTTTCATTTGTTCGTTCGATCGCCGTGATGGCTGAAGTCACGGAGGTTCGGCGGGCATGGCTTTTCGGGAGGTCAGTGTGAATGAGATCAGAGAGGTGCTGCGGGTGTGGCTGGGGGTGGCGGGCCTACCGGCCCCGGGGTACCGCACGATCGCTGCGCATTGCGGTCTGGACCGCAAGACGGTGCGCCGCTACGTGGAGGCCGCCCAGGCGGCCGGGCTGTGCCGTGACGACGACGTCAGCGCGGTCGATGACGCGTTGATCGGGACGGTTGCCGAAGCGGTGCGTCCGGTGCGTCCCGATGGCCACGGGGCGGCGTGGGAACAGCTGCTGGGGTTCGAGGAGCAGATCACGAAGTGGGTGGCCGGCACCGACGGGCAGCGGCCGTTGACGGTGACCAAGATTCACACCCTGCTGGCCCGGCAGGGTTGCGCAGTGCCGTATCGAACGTTGCATCGATTCGCCAGCCAGCGTTGCGGTTTCGGCCGCAAGGACCTGACGGTGCGGATTGCTGATGGTGATCCTGGGGTGGAGTGTCAGATCGATTTCGGCTATCTGGGGATGCTCCCCGACGCCGATGATGGGCGGCGCCGCAAGGTGCATGCGCTGATCTTCACCGCGGTGTACTCCCGACACATGTTCGTGTGGCTGTCGTATTCGCAGACCCTGGCCGCGGTGATCGCCGGATGCGAGGCGGCGTGGGAGTTCTTCGGCGGGGTGTTCGCGGTGCTGATCCCCGACAACCTCAAACCGGTGATCGCCGCCGCCGATGCGGTCAATCCGCAGTTCAGCCAGGGGTGGCTGGACTACGCCGGGCATGCCGGATTCCTCACCGACCCCGCGAGGGTGGCCTCGCCGAAGGACAAGCCACGCGTGGAACGCGCCGTGCAGTACGTGCGCCGAAACTTCTTCGACGGTGAAACATTCACCAGCCTGCAGCAGGCGCAGGACGCCGCGGCGCGGTGGTGTCGTGACACGGCGGGCACCCGCATGCACGGCACCACCTGTGCCCGTCCGCTGGAGATGTTCACCGCCGAAGAGCAGCCGACGCTGCTACCGGTGCCAGGGGCCTATGACGTGCCGGTGTTCAAGACGGTCAAGGTGCACCGCGATTTCCACGCCGAAGTCGCCAAAGCGCTATATTCGCTGCCCGAGCAATGGATCGGGACCACACTCGACGTGCGGGCTGATACCGAGCTGGTGAAGTTCTACCGCCGCGGCGTGCTGGTCAAGGTCCATCCCCGCCAGCCGGCCGGTGGGCGCAGCACCGACCGGTCTGATCTGCCCGAGCACAAGACCGGCTACGCGCTGCGCGATGTGGCGGCATTGATCGCCACCTGCGCTGCGCACGGCCCCCACGTCGGGATCTACGCCGAACGCATCCTCGATGACCGGCTGCCCTGGACGAAGATGCGTACCGTCTACCGACTGCTGGGCCTGGTACGCCGCTACGGCGCGGACAGGGTCGAACAGGCCTGCGCACTCTCGCTGGATCTTGATGTCGTCTCGGTGAACAAGATCGCCTCCATGCTTGAGCGTGCCACCGAGAACAGTATCCCGGCATTGCCGAAGGCGGTCGGCCACACCGCGACCCGGTTCGCCCGTGACCCAGACGAATTCAACTCCACCCCAACATCATTGACCGTAGTACCCGGCACCGATCCCGAGGAGAACCGCTGACATGACCACCACCCACCGCGGCGCCACCGACCCTATCGGCGCTGATCTGCTCCGCTTGCTCAAGACCCTCAAACTCGGTGCGCTGGCCGACACCCTGCCCGAACGTGCCGCCCTGGCCCGACAACACAAACTCAGCCACATCGGCTTCCTGGAAACACTGCTGGCCGACGAGGTCTCCCGACGCGAATCCCGCTCCGCCACGTTGCGAGCGGCCAAAGCCGGACTCGACCCGAGCATGCGGTTCGACACCTGGACCGCCCACGACGACCTGCGCTATGACCGCACCCTGCTGGGAGATCTGACCTCACTGCGGTTCCTCGACGCCGGCCAGCCCGCCATCGTCCTCGGTCCAGTCGGTGTCGGAAAGACTCATCTGGCAACAGCATTGGGGCACATGGCCATTCGGTGCCGCCACAGCGTCTTTTTCGGCCGAGCCGACAAACTGTTCACCCGGCTACGCGCCGCCCGCCTAGACCACACCGTCGACGCCGAGATCCGCCGACTGGCTGCCGTGGACGTCCTGATCATCGACGACTTCGCGCTGCGCCCGCTCGATGCCACCGAAACCAGCGACTTCTACGAAATCGTCGTCGAACACCACCGCGCCAAGACCACCATCGTGACGTCCAACCGCGAGCCCGCTGAATGGCTGACCATGACCGCTGACACCCTACTGGCCCAATCAGCCATCGACCGGCTGACCTCCGCCGCCCACACCCTGGTCATCGAAGGACCGTCCTACCGCCAACGAACCCGCCCCCGGCTTGACCCAGACGCCGCAGACAAGCATCCTCAGTAACGCGCCACGGTGGTCCCATCCCCCTGGCAATCAGGTGGTCCCATCACCCTGGCAAGCGACAACTCACCGAGACAGCCGATTGCACCCCTCCGGCCGGCATCACTTCGACCTCACGAGCGTATGGGCGTGTCGCCGCGATGGTCCTCGTGACCTGCGCAACGCGCTTCCGCCGTACAGTCTCCGATTCGGGCTCGACCCGGTGCTCCGCTGAATCGTCCTCCGCCCCAATCGGCGTCCTCCTCTACTCGATACTCGGACACGGTTAAACCCGAGCCTCATCAGGCATCCTCACTCACCGCTGAGTTCGGCTTGACGCTCTTCAACCCGCACAAGGTCTTTCCCGCTATCCGGACAGGTTGAAGTTCCCGTTCTGTCCATATACGGCAAGCGAGACTGCCAGTGTGATGAAGCTCGCCACGATGAGAGAAGTTCTGGTTGCACGCCCCACCGCCTCCCCTACTCCCACCGGTCCGCCCGAAGCGGTGAATCCGTAGTAGGTGTGCAGAAGCATGATGACGATTGCCATGAACAACGCCTGGAGGAATGCCCACAACAGGTCGACAGGGTTGAGGAAGGTCCTGAAGTAGTGGTCATAGACACCGGTGGACTGACCATAGGCGATCGTGATGCTCAGCCGCGTTCCGAAGACGGCCATGATGACCGCCACACAGAACAAGGGAACCACCACGATCAGGCCGGCGAAAATCCTGGTCGAAGCCAGGTAGGCGATGGACCGGATTCCCATGACCTCCAACGCATCAATCTCCTCGCTGATACGCATCGCCCCGAGTTGGGCCGTCGCACCGGCACCGATGGTCGCCGCAAGCCCGATGGCCGCCACAATCGGCGCCACCAGTCGGATGTTGACGAATGCAGAGATGAATCCCGAGAATGCCTCGACACCAATGCCACTCAACGAGCTGTAACCCTGGATCGCGATCACCGTGCCGCCGGCCAGCGTCAGGAATCCGATGACCACAGTGGCGCCTCCGATGAGCGCCAAGGCGCCACTGCCCAATCCCATCTGGGCTATCAACCGAACGACCTCGGCCCTGTAGCGGACCAACGCCTCACCCAGTGACCGGACCGCAATGAAGTAGAACTGCGCCTGATGACCGAGTTCTCTAAGGCTGAGCACAGCACGCTGTCCGATTGATCGCATCGCCGGAAACTGCCGGCTCGGGGCCTGGTGCTTCATGAGCCCGCCTGCACGCTGACTCCGGTGAGGACCACGTTTATCAGGAACAGGGCCATGAACGCGAAGACGACGGTCTCGTTGACTGCATTCCCCACACCTTGGGGCCCACCCTGAACCGACATGCCCTTGTAGCAGGCGATGAGCGCCGCGGCCAGCCCGAACAACGCCGCCTTCACACTTGCGGTGACCACCTCAGGCAATCCAAGGAGAAGTGTCAGGCCACCGGCGTAGGCGCCTGGTGTCACATCCTGGATGAAGACCGAGAACAGGAATCCTCCGGTCAAGCCGAACAGCGTGACAGCGGAATTGAGCAGAAGGGCGACCACTGTGGCGGCGATCATCCTCGGCACCACCAGGGCTGCAATGGGATCGATTCCCAACACCCGCAGTGCATCCAGCTCTTCACGAATGGTCCTGGCGCCCAGATCGGCGCACATGGCTGTGGCGGCAGCACCGGCGATGACGAGCACTGTGACCACCGGACCGGTCTGGGTGACCACACCGAGCGCCGCTCCGCTTCCCGAGTAGTCGGCTGCGCCGATCTCGGTCAGCAGAATGTTGATCACGAACACGGTGAGCACCGTGAATGGGATGGCCAGCATCAGGGTCGGCCCGACTGACACCTTGGCCACGAACCATATCTGCAGTATCAATTCGCGCCAGGCGAATGGCCTTCGCGGAACCGCCAGGAACGCATCCAAACTCATGGCGAAGAACGCTCCCACCGCGTTGAGCGGCCTCTTCACTGCTACGGCCTTCACTGGCCACTCCAATCGCTGCTGTTCATCGCTCGCCGGCCTCAGGTGGCAGCAGCATCGACTGCCAACTGCGTTTCGGATCTTTCGTCTGCTCCAAGTCGCGTTGGTGGAGTACCTGCCCGTCCGGAGTCACATACATCCCGGTCGCGGGATCGTAGGGGGCGATCGCGATCGGATGGGCCTGCGCGGCCGGTGATGTGGCGAAGGGTTGTTCGGGAATGGCCTGGCCCGACAATGTTGCGTTCGGGTCCCCCTTCCAGTTCAGCCCGTCATTGAGCGGCACGTAATTCTCGTCGCTCTCGCACATCTCCACCGTGGGTGCCCTCTTCCCTGGCCGTGTCACGCACGGCAGGTTGCGCGCTCCGCGCACATTGAACTGCGAGTCCTGCGGCACTCGGCAATACAGGTGTCCGGTGGGTCGGTCGGGGTAATCCTCCAAAGCCGGTGAACGTCGCTGCTGGGCCGGAAGGAACCCGGTTGAACACACCGGCGGCAGATTGAAGTTCAGGTTGAAGCTCAGGAACGATCCGTTATAGGCCTGCTTCGAGAAGCGATTGGCAACCGCGATCGCCTGTACCGCCGCGACTCCCTGGGGAAGTAGCACCAATATCTGTTCCAGGGCTGGCCGATAGGTGACCATCACCGGCGCGACACCCGCGAGGTTGGCCGCAAGGATCGGCACAGTCATCTGGAGACTGTCGAACAGCTCCCGGACCTTGTCGCCACCGGCGGCGGCATCGCGCACAATGCCTTGGACGTCCGCGTCCCGATCGCGTAACTGGCCGCTGATGTCGGCCAGGCGCCGGGCCCATTGCCGCAGAGAGTCCGACGTCTCGGTCTGCGTGTTCAGCAGCGGTGCGATGTTGTCGGTGACGTTCAGCAGCTCGGGGAGACTCTTGTCGGCATCCGCAGCCAGCGAGGTGGTGCCTTTGATCAATCGACTGATGTCCGGGCCCAAACCATTGAAAGCGATGTAGCTCTCGTCCACCAGGTTCCGGAGATTGTCACCGGGGATGGCCTTCAATCCCCGATTGGTCGCGTCGAGCAGATCGTTGATGTCGACTGGCGTCGTGGTCCTGTCAGCGGGTACGCGATCCCCGTCGCGAAGCGGCGGCGCGTCCGCTGTGCGCGGGGACAACGCGACATACTGCTCACCGACTGCCGAGACACTGTGCACCTCTGCCACCAGGTCTGAGGGAATCTGGATGTCGGACCGCAGCGACAGAACCGCCTCGACATTGTCGGGGGTGAGATTCACGGCCCTTACCTCGCCGACCTCTGTTCCCCGGTAGGTCACGTTCGCGCGTTCGTACAGTCCAGCCGCCGCGGGCAGTTCGACGGTGACGGTGTATCGCCCGAGCCCCACCAGACTAGGCAGTCTGACGAGTCCGAAGAGCATGACCGCCACGGCAGTGGCGGTGACTGCGAGGAGAACCAGGAGCTGGATACGGGTGTTCCGGGACAAGCGCACGTCAGGATCCCCCGTCGAAATGGTAGGGAGCAACCAACGGATTACCCGCGGTATAGGGACTGGGAAGCTGACCGATGGTGCGTCCCCACTGAATCTCGAGCTCCGTCAGATTTCCCTCCCATCGAGTTCCAGTGAACAGCGACGAGTCGAGGCGGCTGAGGGTGAGGTCGATGATCGCGGTGAGATTGGCGTAGTCGCCCCGCACCCACTTCTCCAGGGTGTTCTTGGGGTAGGGGAAGGTGGAGAAGAAATCCATCGACCTGGTGAGCGCCGGACCGCTGTCGGCCAGGGACTGCAGAACCGGACCGATATCCTGCAACTCCTTGACGAGAGCATCCTTGGTCTGCAGCGTCGCGTCAGCAGCCAGCGCGCTGAACCTCCCGAACCGCTCCCATGCCTCGACAAGGGTTGCCCGCTCATCGCGTAGGACACTCAGAGCCTCGGGGATTGTCTCAATCGCTCTGTCCAACACGGGCTTCTGCGTGGCGAATTGACTCACCACATGGTTGAGGCTGTCGGTGGCGTCGATGATGTCGGCGGTCTGACTGCTGAGGTGCCCCAGGAAAGTGTCAAGCTGGTTGACCAGTGTCCTGATCTCGGACTCCCTGCCAGCGAATGCCGTGGCGAGGGTCTCGGTGATCTCCTGGATCTGCCCGATCCCACCGCCGTTGAGCAACATCGACAGCGCAGCCAGCGTCTGCTCGGTGGTCGGGTACGCGCTCGACGAGCGAAGCGGAATGAACCCCTTGTCGCGAAGTCGGCCTTCCGGGACTTCCCCGACCGGAGGCGCCAACTCGATGTGTTTGGACCCGAGCAAGCTGGTCTGCCCCAATGTCGCCGTGACGTTCGCCGGCAACTCGACGTCTCCGTTGAGGACCATCGTCACCATCGCGTCCCAGCCCGCAAGTTCGATCTTCGTGACTGTTCCAACCGTGACGTCTCCGACGCGCACCCGCGAATTTCGTTGCAGATTATCGACATCGGGCATCTCAGCTCTGATGACGTAAGCGTCTGCGCCTCCGCCCTCGGTTCCCGGCAATGGCAATGAGTTCGGACCCTGCCATTGGGCGCATCCCGACACTGCAGTAACGGCCAGAACCGCCACCGCCGCTGCGAAGCCCCGCTGAAATCCCATCATGGCTGCCCCTGGTCGACGGTCATGAGCCCCCGTAACCCCTCAGCGGGGTCAACCTGCTGCACCTCGGCAGCCAGTGGCGGTATCGCCGCACCGTCCGATGGTGCGCCGGCAGTCGAGATGGGCTCACCGGTGGACGATGGACGGCTGCCTTCATCGGATATCGGTCCCGCCGGCGGAACGTAGTCCGGTCGCAGCCAGTCCTCCGAGTACCCAATCTCATTGGGACGCGCTGCTGCACCGACGACCGGGTTCACACCGAAGGGCAGAAAATTGTACTGCCGGTTCCTGACTATCGGTGCCAGATACTGCGCGCACAGCTTGGCCGACTGCTCCGCCCCGAGCTGTGATGCCGCCTGAATCGCGCCGCACAGGAAGGATACTGGGTTGGCGAAGTTGGTCACTGCCAAGGCACCGCTGAGTGTCGCCTGCGCCGGCTGGTAGATGTTGAGGAAGTTCTGGAACGCCGTCGGCGCTACGTGCAACGTCTGTTTGATGTCGTCGAGGCTGTCGTTGAGCGCCGTGGTGATCGAAGCCAGCCTCTCCGTGGTGATGCCGAGCGCCTCCTTGTTGTCGGTGACGAAGGAACGTACGTCACCGATCACGGCGTTCAGGTTGGCGATGGCATCCGCCACCTCGTTCGGTTCGTCTGACAGCAGCCCGGTCACCGCGGCGAGATTCACGTTCAGCTGGCGAATGACGTCGTGGCTCGACTGCAGCGCGGACACGAAAATCGACAGGCTCTTGACGGTGTCGAAGATGTCGGAACTGTGGTCACCCAGAGCCGAGAACGCTTGTCCAAGTTTGGTCAGCGCGTCCCGGACACTGGCGCCCTGGCCGCGCATGTTGTCCGCCGCAGTGTTGACGAACTCGCCCAGCGTGCTCACCCCTCCCGGTGAGGTGGGCTGGAGCGTCGCGGTGAGCTTCTGCAACTGCGCGCGCAGTTCGTCATACTCGATCGGCACCGCGGTTCGCTGCTCCGGGATCACCGAGCCCGTGGCCAACTTTGGTCCGCCCCCATAGACAGGCGTCAACTCGATCGCCCGGACTGCGACCAGCGACGGCGAAATGATCATCGCATTCACATCGGCCGGCACCGGATATCGTCCGTCCACCCAGAAGGTGATCTTCGCCCCACCGGGTTGAGGCTCAATACGATCGATCGTTCCGACCGGCATCCCCAGGACCCGGACATCGTCTCCGACGAAGATACCGTTGCTGTTGGCGAAGTAGCCGGTCACCCACGTGCGGTTCCGGTTCGGCGCCATACCGACAAACAGCACACCCGCTGCGAGGACCACAGTCATGAAAAGGCCGAGTCCGACCTTGAAGACACCGGTTCGCATCATTGTCCACTTCCTGGGGTAGTCGGTTCCGTTCGCAGCGTCACGCCACCCCCGGCGTCCGTGGAATCCGACGCCGGCGACTGTGACGAATCCCCCACATCGGCCGCCGGCGGTCCCGGTGGCGGGCCCCCGGACTCTGGCGCCGGCAGCAGCTCGCGGTAGGGGTAGCGCGGATCGTCCGGGTTCCCGGTGATGGCGTCGGGCAGATTCAGACGGGGCGGTCCCCCCTGACCCGTCCGGGGGAAGGGCACCGGCAACGCCGGGGTTGCCGGTTGACCGATCTGCGGATCGACCAACTCCGAAGGAAGACGTGTCGCAGGATCTAGACCGAGATCCGAGAATGCGGCGTCAACAAACGGTTGGATGAACTGCCCAGGCAGAAGGTTCACCAAGTAGGCCTTGAAGAACGGGCCCGAGGACACCGACTCTCCCAGCGACATCGCATACGCATTGAGCTTCTTGATCGATTGCTGCACTTCAACTTTTCGATTGTCGACGATTGTCAGCACGCCGTTGAGCTTCTCCAGCGCCGGCCGCAGCGTTTGCCGATTGTCACCGATGAATCCCTTGATCTGCTGTGTCAGCTCAGCAATGTCCACCGAAATATGGTCGAGCGCGTTTGCCTCCGTGATCAACTGGGCCAGGAGCGCATTCGTGTCGTCGACGAGTCGGACGATCTGATCACTGTGTTCCGCAAGCACGCCGGTGGCCTTGCGCGCGTTGGCAAGAAGACCACGAAGCTCGGAATCACGCCGGTCAAGCGCGTCGGCGAATCGGGCGACGTTCGTCAATGCCGATTTCAACGCGGGCGGCGTGTCTTTGAATGTCTCGGAGAGGACAGCAAGGGACGCGGACAACTGCTGTGTATCGAGGCCGCTGACCGCCGATGCCACATCACCCAGCGCATCCGGCAACTGGTAGGCAGAGGTGGTGCGATCGAGGGGAATCGTTTCTCCCTGCACCCCCTCCCCCCGCGGGATCACCTCGAGATACTTCGCACCCAACAGACTCTTCGTCTTGATCGCGGCTTCGCTGCGATCTCCCAGTCTGATGCCGCTCTGCACGTCAAAGGTGATCAGGACCCGGGGGCCGTCCAGCCTCATGCTCTTCACTCGGCCAACCTGCACCCCCGACACCTCAACCGCTGCACCATTCACCAGCCCGCTGGCATTGGCGAAATACGCTGAGTAGTTATTGGTCTCGTTGAGTACGGGTAGGGATTGGTAATTGAGCGCAGCAATTGCCAACGCCGCGCTGAGGCCAAGCCCTGCGACACCGACCGCCATTGGATTGCGTTCCGTGAACGACTTCACTTGGGAGTGCACCTTCCCGTGGTCTGGCCAGCCAACTTCACATAGACGGGTTGGCCGCCCTTGCCGTTGACTTTCAAGAGCAGGTCGCAGAGATAGAAGGAGAAGAAGTCTCCGTAGAGACCCTGCCGGGACAGCATCTGATAGGCGTCAGGCAACGTCTTGAGCAGATTATCGAAGTACTCATGGTCGGCCACCACAAGAGCGGATGTGCGGTCGGTCTCCTGAACGACTTTGGTGACCGGTGGACGGCCTTGACGCAACAGATCCGTGATTGCGCCGAACGCCACATCCGAACTCGAAACCGCGGCCGACAGTTCCTGTCGATGGTCCGACAATGTCGAAACCAGTTCCGACAACGATTCGATGGCTTTGGCGAACTGGGTGCTCTGATCACCGAGCGAACCGAGCACTGTGTTCAGATTGGTGACCACATCCCCGATCAACTGATCGCGGTCGGCCAACGCGGAGGTCAGAGACGCAACCCTGTTGAGGAACGAGCCCACGGTGTCGGCTTGCCCCTCGAACGCCTTGATCAGTTCGCCGGTCAACTCGTTGGTCTGCTCCGGATCGAGGGCGCGGAACAGGGGGCGAAACCCGCCGATCAACGCGTCGAGATCCAGCGCTGGCGACGTGTTGGCCACAGCGATCACACCACCGGGCTTGATCGTTGGTGTTCCGCCAGCACCCTCCTCCAATGCAAGGAACCTCCCCCCGATGAGATCGTCGTAGCGGATCACCGCACGAGTGCCCTCGGTGAGGACCACGACAGGCCTGGCCGTGAACTCGACCCTCACCGTGGTGTCGGGTTGGACAACAACTGATTTCACCTTGCCCACTTCCACACCCGCCACGCGGACGAACTGATTCGCCTTCAGCCCACTCGCGTTGGTGAACACGGCAGCGTAGGTGTTCTCCTTCTGGAAACGAAACTGCCCGAACACCGCGTACAGGCCGAACGTCAGGAACGAGCAGATCACGAGGAAGGTCGTGACCCTCCATACGACGCCGATCATGTTGCCCCTCATGGACGCTGCCTCTTTCTCTTGCTTCGCATGTCACCATCACCGCCGCGCATCACGGGGTCGGCATCGCAGGTGTCGGCAACGGCGGCGCGGGTGTCGGCTGCTGTTGCATGGGGTTCTCCACCACGAATGGTTCCGATCCAGGGGTCGGACCCTGCTCTCGCGGCGCACCCGGAGGCGGGGCCGGCGGAAGACCGGGATACAAGGGCGTACCGTCGGGGGCGTACAGCGGCGCCCCGAATGGTGCAACTCCCTGAGGCCCGGGAGCCGGCCCACCGAAGTTACGGACACTGGCCGGGTCCGGCGCACCGCGAGTCACCGGGAAGTAGTTGGCGAATCCAGGGAACGCGATGCCAGGATTAGGCCGGACATCCATCCCGGTTCCCCAGCCTGTGTTCGTCACCAGATACTGGACTGGGAACTTCTTCGACACATCCGGCAACGATCCGC
Source organism: Mycolicibacterium sp. MU0050 (assembly GCF_963378085.1). Taxonomy (GTDB): domain Bacteria; phylum Actinomycetota; class Actinomycetes; order Mycobacteriales; family Mycobacteriaceae; genus Mycobacterium; species Mycobacterium wendilense. The sequence goes on from NZ_OY726395.1 coordinate 4,261,696, forward strand.
ACCCAGGCTTGCCGCCCGGACCTCCCTTGGCGCCGACGACCGGCAGATGATCCGGGTATCGGTACTGGTCGTCACCCAACAGCAACGCGACATCCAAGATCGTCGACCTGCCGTCGCGGCCACCGTTGGCGTCCGCCCACCCGTATCCGCCTTGGCTCTGTGGGTCGAGCAGCAGCTTCGCTCCGACAAGTGTGCAGGTCAGCTGAGGGTTGTACTTCATCAGCAGCTGCGTTGTCGGCTCGAGTGAGTTGATGCCCTTGATCAGGTCGCCGCTACTCGACTCGAGCAGACTCGTGCCGCTGATCGAGAGCCCGGAGACGCTGACGAGAAGTCGGTCCAGATCTGAGGCGTGAGCGGCGATGGTGGAGCCCGTCACACTCGCGGCGTCGAGCACTTCGATGATCTCCTGGGCCACTGAGCCGTATGCGTCACTCACGTCCTTGACTGCCCGCCAGTTGCGCCGGAACACCTCGTCGCGGGTATTCAGCTCCGCCAGCACCTGGTTGGCACTCGCGGTCGCATCGCGAATAGCCGAACCCTTACCGCGCAAGCCTTCTGCGACCGCGGAGAGCACCGCGTTGAGCTTGGTCGGCTCGATCCGGCCGAGAAGCTCGGTCAGGTTCTGAAAGACGGTGTTGACCTCGGTGCTGACATTCTGGGACGTCAAGACAGCGCCAGCGGCGAGTCTGGCCGTACTGGGGTCTGGTGGCGGCAAGAGATCCACGAACTTGGCGCCGAATGCCGTCGTAGCCCGTATCCGGGCCTGCACGTTGGCCGGAATGTTCTTGACCTGCTTCGGGTCCAGTTCCAGCGCAAGACTCACCGAGTCTGGTCCCTCGTGAATCTCAGCCACGCGTCCGACGACGACTCCGCGCATCTTCACCTTGCCGCCGGACTCCATGACCAGGCCCGCCCGGTCGGACAACAAGGTGACCGAAAGGTAGGAGCGGAATGTTCCGGCGAACAGTGTGACGGTCAGGATGATCACCAAACCGACGACCGCCAGCAGGCCGAGTCCCCACCAGGCCGGATGATCCCTGCGTCCATCGCCGACCGAGATCATCGCCCGCCCCAGGCAATCCCGCTGGCCTCGCACCGCCCGAGCGGGCAAGTCCCCGCCGATCCGCCTGAGGTGGGGGCGGCCACAGACGTGCACTGACCTGACCGAACCAAGTCAGCAGATGCTGCACAACAGCGTCCTTCACCCACTCCAACCACCCTCACACCTCGACTTGAGCGTCCAGCGATTGGCGAATATTACGATACATCTTTATGCGATTACAAGGATCTGACTGACAACCACCGACTCCGCGCGCACAGGCGGGCTCGACCAGGCAGCAGGCCGGCTCCCAACCGCGGGTTCGACACCGCCCCGTTGCCGTCGAACACTCACGACGAAGACTCCCGTGCGCGGACAGTCGGAATTCCAGCCGAAATGCCGCCGAGGGGAAGCAGGGACCACAGGGCGGCTCATCACCTGGCAATCGAAAGGATTGGACATGCTTCCGCCAGGTAGAGGTGGCAGTCCATCACCCCGTCTGGAGCACCCAACGGGCCAGGATTCAGTTGCGCACACCGAACTCCCGCGCTCGCGGCAGACATGTAGCGCCCCGCCGTAGACCCGGCTTACGGTTGCGTCCAGCAGAGTGGTGTACGAGTCCGGTCCTGATCAGCGGTACCGGCGTGTCGTAGCCGACTGATTGAAGGTCATCGCGTGATTCTTCGAGAGACCGACCAAAGTCACTCGAGCAAAGGAACCAACGCGATGACCACCGCCCACAATATCGACCTGCCCAGCGTGCTCGCCGAACGACTCACCACCACCCACCCCGACGTGCTGCGCGAACTGCTCGCCACGTTCATCCACACCCTGATGGGAGCGGAAGCCGACGCCCTGTGCGACGCCGGCTACGGGGAACGCAGCACCGAGCGCACCAACTCCCGCAACGGTTACCGTCACCGCCAATTCGACACCCGCGCAGGCACATTGGACTTGGCAATCCCCAAGCTGCGCCAGGGGTCGTATTTCCCGGACTGGCTGCTGGAGCGCCGTAAACGCGCTGAGCGGGCGTTGACCACAGTGGTGGCCACCTGCTACCTGCTCGGGGTGTCGACGCGTCGGATGGACAAGCTCGTCGAAACCCTCGGCATCACCAGCCTGTCGAAGTCGCAGGTCAGCGTGATGGCCAAGGAACTCGACGCCGCCGTCGAAGCGTTCCGCACCCGGCCACTGGACGCCGGGCCGTACACCTTCGTCGCGGCCGATGCGCTGGTGCTCAAGGTCCGCGAGCAGGGCCGTGTCGTGAATGTGCACGCCCTGATCGCCACCGGGGTCAACGCCGAGGGATACCGCGAGATCCTGGGCATCGATGTGTCCACGGCCGAGGACGGCGCGGGCTGGTTGACGTTCTGGCGGTCGCTGACCGCGCGTGGGTTGTCCGGGGTCAAGCTAGTCACCTCCGACGCGCATGCCGGGCTGGTGGCCGCGATCGGTGCCACGCTGCCCGGAGCGGCCTGGCAGCGCTGCAGAACGCATTACACGACCAACCTGATGAGCATCACCCCGAAGGCGTCATGGCCGTGGGTACGAACCCTGTTGCATTCAGTGTTCGACCAACCAGACACTGAATCCGTTGAAGCGCAATATGATCGGATCATCGATGCCTTGGCCGACAAGCTACCCAAGGTGGCCGATCACCTCGAAGCGGCCCGGCCGGACCTGTTGGCGTTCACCACGTTCCCCAAGCAGATCTGGCGCCAAATCTGGAGCAACAATCCCCAAGAAAGGCTCAATAAAGAGATCCGCCGCCGCACCGACGTCGTCGGCATCTTCCCCGACCGCAACGCTCTAATCCGCCTCGTCGGCGCCGTGCTGGCCGAACAACACGACGAATGGGCTGAATCCCGGCGGTACCTCGGCCTCGACGTCCTCAGCAAATCACGCGCCGTCAACGACACCCCGACCGAACAGGAGGCCAACCCCGCGGCACTGACCGCCTGAACCATCACCTCGAAGAATCACACGACGACGTCCTACACCACGTCCCTGGACTTGACCCGGCTTACACGCCCTTGGGCCCATCTTGCAGCAGTCAACGCAGGGTCCAAGGGAGTCGTCCCGCGGCGCAATATTTCGCTATATGATAGCGTTATTTGACGAGTTCAAAGGAATTCTGCGATCTCCCCACTGAACGAAGGGATCCTGGCTCGTGAAGCGCGCCGCTGTTGTAGCTCCTGTCCGTACGCCGATCGGCGCGTTCGGTGGTGCGCTACGCAGTCTGACCGCCGCGCGTCTCGCGTCGGCGTCCATCAAAGGGGTGGTGGAGCGTTCAGGGATCGACGCCGAGCTGATCGACGATGTGGTGTTCGCACAGTCCTACGCCAATTCTGAAGCCCCCTGCATCGGGCGATGGGCTGCGTTGGACGCCGGCCTGCCGATCCACGTTCCGGGCATGCAGCTTGACCGGCGGTGCGGCAGTGGACTACAGGCGGTGCTCACCGCGGCCATGATGGTTCAGACCGGCGCGGCGGATGTGGTCATCGCCGGGGGCGTCGAGAGCATGAGCAACATCGAACACTATTCCTGCGATGTGCGGTGGGGTTCACGCTCGGCCTCGGTGACCCTGCATGACAGGCTGAGCCGTGGACGTGAGATGTCACAACCCGAATGGCGATTCGGATCCATCTCAAGCATGGTCGAGACTGCCGAGAACCTCGCTCAACAGTACGGGTTAACCCGACAGGAGGCTGACGAGTTCGCGGTCCGCAGCCACAGATTGGCCTTCGAGTCCGCCAGCCGCGGCGCCTTCGACGACGAGGTGGTCCCCGTTGTTGTCCCACAGCGCAGAGGTGAACCGCTCACCGTGTCGAAAGATGAAGGTATCCGGGGGGATACGACCTTGGACAGACTCGCGGCTTTGCGGACGGTGGTTCCCGGAGGCACGGTCACTGCAGGGAACGCCAGCCAACAGAATGACGCAGCCGCCGCCTGTTTGATCGTCGCCGAAGATCGGCTCGATGAGCTCGGACTCGATCCCATGGGTTACCTTGTGGATTGGGCGGCCGTGGGATGCGATCCGGCCACCATGGGCCTGGGTCCGGTCGGTGCCGTTAAGAAACTGTTCAAGCGCACAGCGCTCTCCTTCGATGACATGGCGCGAGTCGAGATCAACGAAGCCTTCGCCGTGCAGGTTCTTGCCGTTCTTGCAGAGTGGGATTGGCGTGACGACAAAAAGCTCAACGTCAATGGATCCGGTATCTCGTTGGGACACCCGATCGGTGCGACTGGGGTACGCATCCTGACAACGATGTTGCACGATCTGCGCCGGTCGGGTGGTGGCCTAGGACTGGAAACGATGTGCATAGGCGGAGGCCAGGGTCTTGCAGCGATCTTCGAGTCCGCGTAGCACCTCATCAGCAATGATCGGCGATTCAAGGTGATACCGAAACCCTCGGGAGCTTCTTTCGCCCTTCGGTGACGTCCCGTGGAGTGGTGTAAGAGCGGTCGCGTGTTCGCGTGAGGCTCTGCCGGTTCTCACTATGCCGTGAGAGCGGCTGTGGGAGCAACGGTTTGGGTGTCTTGCTCGCCGGTGTCGAGCAGGGCGAGGCTGGTTTCGGAGAGGTAGCGTTTGTCGGCGACCTGCCATTCGTCGTGGGCTTCGACGAGCACGGAGCCGGCTAGGCGCAGCAGCGCGGCGGGGTTGGGGAACACTCCGACGACGTCGGTGCGGCGCTTGATCTCCTTGTTCAACCGCTCCAAGGGATTGGTGGACCAGATCTTCTTCCAGTGCGCGGCGGGGAAGTCGGCGGAGGCGGTGATGTCCTCGGCGGCCTCGCGCAGCATGGTCTCGACCTTGGGGAACTGGCGGCCGAGCATGCCGGCGATGGTGTCGAGTTGTTCGCGTATGAAGCGCCCTGGGTTTCCCGGAGGCTCGGGCTATTGGATTCCGATCAAGGGTTGGTCGGTCCGGTATGCATCGTAGAACGCGGCTTCGAACTCCGTGGGTGGGATGTCGCCGAGGTAGCTGTGCAGGCGGCTGGTGTTGTGCCAGTGGACCCAACTGAGGGTGGCGAGTTCTACGTCCTCGACGGTCTTCCACGGTCCGCTTCGAGCCGGCCCGTAGATCAGCTCGGCCTTGTAGTAACCGTTGACTGTCTCCGCGAGAGCGTTATCGAAACTATCTCCAACGGTCCCAATTGACGGGACTGCGCCGATCTCAGCGAGCCGCTCGCCGTAGCGAATGGACGTGAATTGCGACCCGGCATCTGAGTGACATATCAAGTCCTGCAATGTAGTTCCGCGTGACCAACGCGCCATCTCCAACGCGTCGAGAACCATCGAGGTCCGCATGTGCGAAGCCACCCGCCACCCCACGATCATCCGCGAGTGTGCGTCAATGATGAAGCACACGTAGGCCACCCCGGCCCAGGTCGGCACGAATGTCAGGTCGGTCACCCAGAGCTGGTTCGGGGCAGCCGCGGCGAAGTTGCGGTGCACCAAGTCCGGGTGCCGCGCCGCGGCTGGGTCAGCTTTGGTGGTCCGCACCCGTTTGCCGCGCCGGACCCCCTCAATGCCTGCGGCCCGCATCAGCCGGGCCACCTGATCGCGACCGACGTCATGACCATCGCGACGAGCCGTTTTCCAGAGTTTGCGGGCCCCATAGACGCAGTAGTTGTCTTTCCAGAGCTGGCACAACGCCGGCCCGAGGACGGCGTCGCGCAGGGCCCGCGCCGATGGGACCCGGGCTTTGGCGTCGTAGTAGGTGCTCAGTGCCACCTGCAAGCCTGCGCTGCGCAGGACCGTGCAGATGGGCTCGACCCCGAACTCCCCGCGATTGTCGTCGATGAAATCGACTATTTCTTGTGTTGGCGGTCGAGCTCCGCCCCGAAGAAACTTGCCGCTCGCTTCAGAATCTCGTTGGCACGCTTGAGTTCTCGGATCTCCTGTTCGAGTTCCTTCACCTTCTTCGACTCCGAGGTCGTCACCCCAGGAGCCAGGCCTTCGTCGATGTCGACCTGACGGACCCAGGTGCGCACCGATTCCACTCCGTAGCCGAGCTGGCGAGCGACCCGCTGCACTGTGCCCTGCTCGGTGCCCAGCTCCGCGCGCAAGGTGCGGACCATCCGCACCGCGGCGGCCTTCTCCTCGGCACTGTATCGACGTGTCGTCGGCTTCCCGGGCGACTGTTCCTTCGGCATACCTGCATCCTCGTTTCCAAGGTCAGGAGCCTCCGGGATTTCCAGGGCGTTTCACACCGGCGCGGCGGATGTCGGACACCATCCAGGACCTGTGGCTGGATTTCATCCGCGGGGCAGCGCCCTGGGCACGCTACGACGGCGCCGGTGGAGCCACCATGTTGCTCGGCCCCGAGACGCGGATCGCCCATGATCACCGCGCCGAACAGTTGGCGATCTGGGAGAACCGCTATCCCGCCTACGGGTGAGGCGGGCCGCTACCCCGACTCGTCGAGCACCTCGGCCAGGAACTCGCGGACCAGGGCGGTGAACTCCTCGGGCTGGTCGTAGGTGACGATGTGGCCGGCGTCGGGGATGGTCATGAACCGCGAACCCGGGGTTGCCCCATGGGCGGCGCGTAGTTCCGCCTCGCCGACCAGCGGGTCGTCGGCGCCGCGCACCCACAGCGTCGGAACCCGCAACCGGTGCAGCCGGGGCGTGTAGTCCAGGCGCATCGCCCGCGGCCCGTACGCGCAGATCTGCCAGTCGTCCAGCGCCTTCTCCCCGTGCCGGTGCTTCGCCCGGGCCTCGGCGACGGCACCGGCGACGATGCGCTCGAACCCCACGGTGTCGGGTCCGGCGGTCAGGTTGGCCGCCATCGACGACCGCACGTAGCCGGGGAATCGAGCCAGCATCCAGCTGGTCAGCCGCAGGACACCGGGGGTGCGCAGGGTCGCCCAGGTGAGGAATTGATACGGCCGCTTCGCACCGATGCCCCCGGGGCCGACCGGCACCAGCGCGCTGACCCGCTCGGGGTGCGCCAGCGCGAACCCGACGGCCACTCCACCGCCCATCGACAGCCCGATCAACGCCGCTCTGGGCAGTTCCAGCGCGTCGAGGAGCTCGAGCAGAAAGCGGTCGAAGAAGGCGGCGTCCAGCACCCCGCGCCAGGGCCGGCTGCCCCCGTGCCGGGGCAGGTCGATGACGTGGACGCGATGGTCGGGGCTGAGCCGGTCCACGATGTCGTGCCATACCCCGGGGCCGGTGTCGAGCATGGCGCCGTGCAGCAGGAGCAGCGCCGGCCCGGTGTCGCCCGCGCGGTAGAGCCGCACCGGGCCGCCGCAGACGGTCAGGTCCGTGTGTTCGTCGAAGGCGGTACCCATCGATAGCCAAGTTACGCAAGCGCGGCGACACCACGTCGTGGCGGCCGCGGACGGTCTAGCTTGGTGGCAGTGACCGCCCCCCATCCCGCTGAATCGAACCTGCCGATGCTCGGCGGGATCGCCGCTGCGGCGGTGTCGCTGGGTGCGGCCCAACTGACGGCGATTCCGTTGGGGGCGCAGGCCGATCCCCGCACCGCGGTGGGCGCGGCCGCCGTCGATCTGACCCCCGACCCGATCCGGGACTGGCTGCTGCAGACCCTCGGCAGCGGGGGCAAGCTCTTCTTGACGGTCGCGGTGCTCGTGGTGATCGCCGCACTGGGCGCCGTCGCCGGCTCACTGGAGACCCGGCGTCGCCCGGTGGGCAGCTTGCTCGTCGTCGCCGCGGGCGCGCTCGGCGCCGGGGCGGTGCTCTCGCGCCCGGGCACAACGGCTTTGGATGGCATACCGGCCGCCGTGGGCGTGCTCTGTGGTGTGCTGGCACTGCGATTCCTGGTGCGGCGGTACTGGCCCGAGCCCGAAAGCCAAGAGCCGGATACCGGCCGACGGGCCACCCTGATCACCCTGGGCCTGCTCGCGGCGGGAGCGGCCACCGGCGTGGTGGGTCATGTCCTCGCCCGGTTGGCGCATTCGGTGGCCGGCGACCGCAGCGCCTTTGCGGTCCCACCCCCGGCCACCCCGGCCCCGCCGATACCGCCGGAGGTGACGCCGCCGGGCGTGGCGTTACCACGCTTCGTCACCCCCACCGCGGAGTTCTTCCGGGTGGACACCGCCCTGGCCGTGCCCCAACTGGCCCGAGCGGATTGGCGGCTGCGGATCCACGGCATGGTCGATCGCGAGGTGGTCTACGATTTCGACGCTCTGTCCGCCTTCGACGTCGCCGAGACCGTCGCGACGCTGACCTGCGTGTCGAACCCCGTTGGCGGGGACCTGATCTCGACCGGAATCTGGACCGGTTACCGCCTGGCCGACCTGCTGGCCGCCGTCGGCGTCGCGTCCGACGCGGACATGGTGCTGTCCACCTCGAGCGACGGATTCACCGCGGGCACACCGCTCGAGGCCATGATCGACAACCCCGACGCGCTGTTGGCGGTCGGCCTCGGCGGCGAGCCCCTGCCGCTGGAGCACGGCTATCCGGCGCGACTGGTGGTGCCCGGCCTCTATGGCTACGTGTCGGCCACCAAATGGGTGGTGGACCTCGAGGTGACGCGGTTCGACCGGGCTCAGGCGTACTGGACCCGGCAGGGCTGGGCACCGCGCGCACCCGTCAAGACCCAATCGCGCGTCGACGTGCCGCGCGCGGGCCAGCAGGTGCCCGTCGGGCCGGTCACGTTCGGCGGCGTCGCCTGGGCGCAGGACCGGGGCGTGCGGGCCGTGGAGGTCAAGGTCGACGACGGGCCTTGGCACCCAGCCCAACTCGGCGCCGCCTATTCGAACCAGACCTGGCGGCTGTGGAGCTTTCCCTGGCGCGCAGACCGGCCGGGGACCCACACCGTCACGGTGCGTGCCACCGACAACACCGGCGCGGCGCAGACCGCGGACCGGGCCGGGACCGTGCCCGACGGTGCAACCGGTTGGCACACGGTGGATTTCACCGTGACCGCGGGGTGAATCCGCTACCTGCGGGAGAGCTTGCGCCAACTCGCCACGGCGACAACCACTCCGATCACCGCGGTGATCGGGCCGATGATCGACCAGGTGGTGGTGTTGCTCATCGGGCTGCCCTGGAGCACACCGAAACCCTGCAGGGCCCAGATGGCGCCGAAGAGCGCGACGATGACGCCGAGGGCCAGGGTGCCGACGAAAACCGGTCTCATGGGCGCGATGATACGGACGCACCCGGGCGCCGTCTGGGGCTTCGGCAGGTCGCTAAAGTATTGGCCACGCAATCACCGATCACCGGGAGGGAAACCGTGAGGAAGTCATTGCAGCGGGCCGCCGTCGTCGCGGCCGCCGCGTTCGCCCCGCTGGCCTTCACCACCGTCGTGACGCCGGCCATCGGTTCTGCCGACTGCGCGGGCGGGCAGTGGTGGAATCCCGTCACCAACCGGTGCGAGGCGCCGCTGGTCCCGAACTGCGAGAACGGCTGGTGGGACCCGGCCGCCAACACCTGCCGCCCGCCCGTGTCCACCACCCCGCTGGCGTGTGACAACGGCTGGTGGTGGGACCCGGTGGCCAACGTGTGCCGGGCGCCGCTGCTGCCGAACTAGGACCTGCCGCGGTTCAGGTTTCATCCTCGGGCGGGTAGGTGATCCGGCTGCCCTCGACGCGGGCGAAGGAGGTCAGCTCGTGCATCCGGGAGCTGGTCTTGGACAGGATCTCGACCACCGGCACGCCGCGCACCGACAGCGCGTCGGCCACCAGTGACCGGTGGCAGCGCCACGGCACCGCCTCGGCGCACATGATCGCCGTGCGTCCGGCCACCGCCCCGGCGATGAGTTCTTCGACGGCCCGGGCGAATTCGGGCGTCTGCATGTAGTCGGCGTAGCCGCGGAAGCTCTTGTTGCGCCAGGCGCTGTTGGGCGAGTCCTTGCGGGCATGCCGCAACCCGCCGAGGGCGGGCATGGGCACGTACTCGAGGCCGGCCGCGGGCAGGGTCTGCGCCAACTCGTCGGCGTTGAACTGGGGATTGTGCCGGGACCGCGGAATGGTCCGGATGTCGGCCAGGCGGCGGATCTCGTAGCTGTTCAGCAACCCGATGAACTCGTCCGGGGCCAACGTCGAGTGCCCGACGGTGAAGATGGTGTCCGTGGTCCAGCCCATGCCGCAGGGTATCCGCGGCTACGGCTTCGTAACCATCATTAGCCACAGGTTTAACTCCTGCACCAGCCCGGGTACCGTGAGGCCATGCTCTCCAGGCTGGCGATGGCCGGCACCGCGCTGCTGGCCACGTTTGCGTTGGTCAGTTGCAGCAACGTCACCGACGGCGAACCGGCGTGCCCTGGCTGCGGCACCCACGCCGAGCCGGAATTCCCCACCACCCGCCCCCCGGTGACGCCGCCGACGACGACGACGCCACAACCCGGCCCCACCGCGACGGCCGCCCCGCCGTCCGGCGCCGAGACCCTGCCCGCCAACGAGCAGGGCTACGTCTTCGTCCAGACCAAATCCGGCAAGACCCGCTGCCAGCTCAACACCGAGGCCGTGGGCTGCGAATCGCAGTTCGAGAACTCCCCCGACGTCGACGGCCATCCCGCCAACGGCGTCAACGTCACCTCGGACGGTTCGGTGCGCTGGATCCTGGGCAACCTGGGCAACATCCCGGCCGTCACGCTCGACTACCGCGATTACACCGCGCAGGGTTGGGACATCGCCGCCAGCGCGGAGGGCACCCGTTTCACCAACCGGTCCACCGGCCACGGCATGTTCGTCGCGGTGGAAGGTGTCGAGACCTTCTGACCCACCTACGCTGGACAGCATGGATTTCCGCGTATTCGTCGAACCTCAGCAGGGCGCCAGCTACTCCGATCAGCTCGCCGTCGCCAAAGCCGCAGAGTCGCTGGGATATTCGGCGTTCTTCCGGTCCGACCACTACCTGGCGATGAGCGGCGACGGGCTGCCCGGACCCACCGATTCCTGGGTCACGCTGGCCGGGCTGGCGCGCGAGACCAGCACCATCCGGCTGGGCACCATGGTGAGTTCGGCCACCTTCCGCCACCCCGGACCGTTGGCCATCTCGGTGGCCCAGGTCGACGACATGAGCGCCGGGCGCATCGAGCTGGGCCTGGGCACCGGCTGGTTCGAGGCCGAGCACACCGCCTACGGAATCCCGTTCCCGTCCCTGCGCGAACGCTTCGACCGCCTCGCCGAGCAGCTCGACATCGTCACCGGGCTGTGGGCCACCCCGACCGGCGAGACGTTCGACTACGCCGGCACCCACTACACCGTCGCGGACTCGCCGGCGCTGCCCAAGCCGGTGCAGGCCCCGCACCCGCCGATCATCATCGGCGGCAAGGGCGCCAAGCGCACCCCCGCGCTGGCGGCCGAACACGCCGCGGAGTTCAACGTGCCGTTCGATTCGCTGGAGGTCATCAAGACCCAGTACGGCCGGGTCGCCGAGGCGGTCGCCGCCGCCGGACGCGACGCGGACTCCATGACCTACTCCGCGTGCTTCGTGGTGGCCGCCGGCCGCGACGACGCCGAGGTGGCCCGCCGGGCCGACGCCATCGGCCGTGAGCTCGACGAACTGCGCACCAACACCCCGTTGGTCGGCACCCCCGATGAGATCGTCGACCGGCTCGGTCCGTTCGCCGAGGCGGGGGTGACGCGGGTCTACCTGCAGGTGCTCGATCTGGCCGACCTCGATCATCTGGAACTGTTTGCCGAAGGTGTCGTCGCGCAGCTGCGCTGAGGCAGCGCGCGTTACTATCGGAGCCCGTGGCCCGCAACGACAATCCTGACGAGTTTTACAGCGACCCCACCCAGGCCGCCAACTACGGCGGCGGCAGCGGCGGCCAGGCCTACAGCGAGGTGCCGCCCGAGCAGACTGCCGGTTACGGCTATCCGGCCGATTACCAGACCGGATACGGGACCGAGTACCAGACCGGATACGCCGCGGCGCCCGAGCCGCCGACACCGTGGTACCGCAAGCCCGCGGCACTGGTCGCCCTCGGCGCGGCGACCGCGCTGATCCTGGCGCTGGTCATCTACGCCATCGTGCAGCTCGCGGGCGGGTCGTCGACCCCGACCGGGGAGACCACCACGACCACCACGACCACCACCGAGGCGCCGACCGAAACCGGCGGCACGCAGGTTCCCGCGCCGGTCGAGACCCAGACCGTCACCGAGACGCCGACCACCACGGCCGCACCGCCGCCGGAGGAGACCACCACCGAGGCGCCGACGGAGACCACCACCACCGAGCCGCCGACGGAGACCACGACCACCACCACGGAGGCGCCACCCACCGAGACGGTCACCGAGACCGAGACGGTGCGGCCCACCTGGACCCGCCCCACCCTGCCGACGCTGTTCCCGCGCCCGGGCGGCGGCGAGGGTCAGTAGCCGCGCGCGGCGAACATGGCCACCAGCGCCTCGGCGCTGCGCACGGCCGCCCGGCAGGCACGGGTGGTGAACGGGTCGTTGAGCGGATGCTCGGCCCGGCGGCGCCACCGCTGGGCCGCCGCGAACGCCGCCCGCGGCCCGTCGTAGGGCTCCTCGGGGGTCAGCCCCAGGCGACTGGCGGCGTCGGTGCCCGAACCGCCGATGATCCGGCGCAGCGACACGATCTCGTCGTCGTTCAAAGTGGTTGGCCGCGAACGTAGTTGGCTCAGCAGCCGTAGTTCCTCGAAGGCGTGCGTGTCGGCCAGCAGCGGATCGATGTCGGCGATGATGTACGGCGTCGCCCGGATCGGGTGCACCTCGACGAATCGGCGCAACGCCAGCATCGCGGTGTGCGCCTTGAGCTGTTCGGAGCGCTGCGCGAACTGCTGATCGATGACGTCCCGCAGCGCCACCAGGCCGCTGCGCTCGAGCAGTTCGTCGGCCAGGCCCACCGAATCGGTGACACCGGAACGCAACACCGCGATCGAGATCCGGATGCCGAACATCCCGAACCGGTCCAGCAGGGCCGCCCTGGTCGCGGCGTCGACGGGCAGCGAGTCGTCCTCCCGCACAAAGCGATCGACGCTGAGCATGGCCTTGTTCAGCTCCGCGGCGTCGGTGCCGGCGAGCTTCTCCAGCGCCACGAACTCGCTCTGGCGCAGGGTTCGCGCGGTCAACGCCAGCAGCCCGGACACCGGCACGACGGCCTGACAGATGCCCGTCTTGTCCATCTCGCGGGTGAACCGCTGCGCGACGTCCTTCGCCGAGAGCATCGCGTCGATCCGGCCGGCGCCGATCTCGTCGGCCCGCGAGGCCACCCCGATCACCCCGAGCGCGCCCGCCGCGCCGCCGACCAACTCGCCGATCTGCTTGAGCAGCGCGATGTCCGCGGCGTTGAGGGTCCGCAGCAGGAACACCACCGCGTCGACGCGCGGCACGCCGTCCTCGGGCACCAGCAGCCGCAGCGTCCGCTCGGAGACGTCGCGGGACAGCGACGACGTCCCCGGCGTGTCGATGATGGTGGTGTCGATCAGTTCGGTGGCGGGCCACTCCACGTCCAGGCCGGCGACCTCGGCGGGGTCGAGGGCGGCGAGGTCGAACGTCAGGCCGCCGTCCTCGGCGTCCCTGCTGATCGGGACATTGGCGCGGCGGCCGCCGTAGTAGTTGGCGGTGACCTTCGGGGTGGGGCCGTGCCGGAACCACGTGACGATCCGGGTGGCCTCGGTGGCATCCGTGGGGGCGATGTTCTCCCCGACCAGCGCGTTCACCAACGTCGACTTGCCCGCCTTGAGCGTTCCGGCCAGGGCGATGCGGATCGGCTGGTTGAGCTGCCAGCCGATCCGGTTGAGCTCGTTGAACACGTCCGGGCGCTGCCGATAGGCGGGTTCGCCCTGGTAGGCGCGGATTGTGCCGCCCAAGATCGCGCGCACCTGATCGCTCGTGCTCATCGGGTCATTGAGTTTACGGGCCGCGCCGTCACGCGGGTTCGCGGCTAGTATCGGCGCCCGTGGCTGACGACGACCGATCCGACGAAGTGCCCTGGCATCACAACTCCAACGTGGTGATCGCGGCCGGTGTCGCCGGCGTGGTCCTGATCGCCGCGCTGGTGGTCACGGTCGTGCGGATGTCCGACCAGTGGAGCAAGCCCACGGAGACCATCTACCGCACCACCACCTGGACCCCGGACCCCACCACCACGTCCCGGCAGCGGCAACCGTTCGTGGTCACCCCGTCGGAGTCGACGACGTCGTTCACCACCAGCGTGCCGTTGTCGACCACGGACATCGGCGTCCCGCCGCCCATGGAGACCACGGAGACCAGTGAGTCGGAGACGTCGGAGACCTCGACGACCACCACCACCACGACGAGGACGACGGCCGCCGAAGACACCGACGAGGCCACGACGACCACCCGGAAACGCCCGCGGCTCAACCAAACTCGGACGCTGTTCCCCAACGGCTCGCGCGACTAACGCGTCGGCGCGCGCAGCTTCTCGATGTTGTCGCTGACCTGGCCGAGAATGTTCAGCTGCCGCTGCAGCTCCCGGACCCGCGCGTTGCGTTCGTTCTCCTCGAGCTGCGCCGAGGCGATGGTGGCCTGCAACGACTCGTTGAGCGAGCGGGTGGTCTGGTTGGCGATCTCGCGGTAGTGGTCGCGCAGCTGACGCTGGATGCCCTTGAGCCGGTCGCGGGATTCCTTGCCCACCGCGAACGACACGTCGTCGACGAACCGGCGCACGTTGGTCTTGGCCTCGGTGCGCACGCGCATCATCCGGTTGTCCATGTCCTCCCGGTAGGACTTGCGGCCCAGCAGCAGACCGGCCCCCAACGAGATCGGGTTGAACATGCCCAGGCCGGCCACCGAGGTGAGCATGCCGAACATCAGCACGCCGCCGTAGGAGCCACGCATGCTGGTCAGCGCCTTGTGCCCGATCCCGATCGGCTGGGCCTCCAGCCGCGCCAGCGACTTCAATCCGTCGAAGCCGGCGCCCATCTCGCGGGCACTGACATGCGGCATCTTCACCGCGTCCAGGCCGGCCTCGACGAACGTCCGCGCCACCTCCTGGGCCAGCGCCTCGGCCCGCTGGTACGCCCAGACGAAGTTGTCGCCGACGGCGGTGGCGACGGCGTCCTCGACCTCGGTGCCGATCTCGGCCCAATGCTGGGTGGGGTCGCACGAGTCGATGACGCCCTCGGTGTGGGCCACGATAGCCCGGAAGCGCGCCCGCAGGTCGTGGTCGACGTCGGCGGTCAGATCGGCGATCCCGTCGTTGAGCACCTGCTGCCACAGCGCGGTGTGCTGCAGCGCGTCCTGCGCCTCCTGCTTGCGTCGCTCGAGGTCCTCGGTGAGGCGACGCACGTCCTCGGGATCGTTGATCGCCGACAGCTCGGCGTTGACCGCCAGCGTCAAATGCTCTGCGGCCGAACTGAGTTCGGCCAGCACCTGATCGCGCACCCGGTCGTTCTCCCGGGACAGCACCTGCTCGGAGAGGAACCGGACGATCGCCGGGAAGTTCGACTCCTCGTTGAGTTCCTTGTCGTTGAGCTGCACCGCGTGGCTGCGCAGCAGCGCCGAGGCGGGGATCATCGGGATCGGCATCCCGGCCCGCTGTAGATGCGCGGTGTTGGTCTCCACGATCTGCCGCCAGTACGGGTACAGGTCGGTCTTGGTGGCGATCACCACCCCCACCGGGCAGATCTCGTAGGCCTGGCGGATGAACCGCATCTCCGGTTCGGTGAATTCCTGGCTGGTGTCGCTGACCATCAGCATCGCGTCGGCGTCGGGCAGCAGGCCCAGCGTGGCCGACAGGTGGGGCTGCCCGTGACCGCCGACGCCGGGAGTGTCGACGAAGGCCAGGCCGCCCTTGAGCAGCGGGCTGGGGGCGCTGACCTCGACGCGCAGCACCTCGCGGCCGCCGGCCTGCGGCGCGCGCCGCAGATCGTGCTTGATGTCGTCGATCGGGATGGGGATGACCTCGGGTTCGGTGCCGCCGGGCGCGGGGGCGACCACCAGCCGCGCCGACGGCTGCTCGCCGTAGGTGACGATGGTGACCAGGGCCGTGGTCTCGTCGTCGCCGACGCGCGCCACCGGCATGTTCAGCAGGGAGTTCAGCAGCTGGCTCTTGCCCTGTTTGAGCTGCCCGGCGATGACCACCCGGATCTGCGGGTCGCCGATCCGGGCGCGCGCGGTCGCCAGGCGCTGCCGCAGGTCGGCGCGGTCGTTGAGCTCCGCGATCGCGCTGGTGTGGTCGATCAGCTCGACGATCACCTTCACCCGGCGCGGATCCGGCGCCTGATTCGCCGGCGCGCTGTTGGCCTGTGTCACCGTGTCTCCCTCACGTCACGTCCACCGTAAGCCGCCGATGCGGCGGGGACCCGAAGGTCCCCGCCGCTCCGGCGCGTAGGTGTCGAATCAGAAACCGAGCATGCTGTTGCCGGATCCGAGCGACGCCTCGTGGCCGGTGTCGAGCGCACTGTTGGTCGCCGAGGTCTCGCGGCTGTTGTCGAACAGCGAGGCGCTGTGCTCCGACGAGTTGTCGTACACCTCGGTCTGCGAGTGATCCGAGTAGTCGGCCACCGACGTGGTGGTCGTCGTGGCGACCTCGGTCTGGGTGTACACCGAGGTGTCCGACGAGTTCCCGCTGCCCGCGTTGCCGCCCACCTGGGTCTGGTCCCCGCCGACGACGTTGCTGGTGGTCTTGTCGCTGACGATGACGATGCCGCCACCGCCGGCGTTGCCACCCTGGGTGCTGTCGCCGCCCAGGCCGATGTCGATCAGCCCGCCGCTGCCGCTGCCGGCGTTACCGCCGTGGCCGCCGCTGGCGTCGACGTCCTGGAAGACCGGGCCCTCGTTGTCGGTGATCACCGAACCGCTGCCGGTGTTGGTGACGCCGTCGTCGTCGATGCGGCCGTCGCCGATGTTGACGTTGGAGCCGCTGCCGGCCCAGACGTCGCCGTTGAGCACGTCGTTGTTGTTGCCCAGGACGGCCCCGTCGCCGGTGACGATGTCGCCGCGATTGTCCCCGTCGATCACCACGGCGCCGTCGGTGGCGGTGGTGGTGGTCTTGTTGCCCAGGGTGATGTCACCGAAGCCGAGGTTGAACGCACCCTGCTGGGCGTTGGCGCCGGCGTCCTGGTTGGGGCTCATGATCGGGGTCTGGTTGTGGCTGGCCAGGTCCGTGTTGTTGTGGCTGGCCAGGTCGGTGTCCGGGGCGAACGTCGGCGACGGCGCCCAGGTCGGCGACAGCAGGTTGGCCGCGGCCGAGTAGTCGTTGGCCGGGGAGAAACCGTAGTGGTTCGATACCGCCCGCTGCAGGCCGACGACGGGGTCGCCGCCGCCGAGCATCATGCTCGGCACCGCGGTGGCGGCCACGGTCGACAGCTGGGCGGCGGACAGCCCGGCCAGGCCGGCGTCGCGCATGGCCGCCTCGGGGGCGGCGACGAATGAGCGAGCCGCATCCTCGTCGCGGAACAGGTTCAGGATCCAGTCGATCACGTTGATCATCGTCGTGCCTTTCGGTCATCCGCCGGGCGTTCCGGCGATCTGGCAACAACGTTATGGATTTCCCAGACCCCCGGAAACGGGGCACAAACCCGTGCTGCGGGGCGCCCGACTAGGGGTGCAGGCCCCCGTGCCGTTAGGGGATTAGGGGGTGACCGGGGGTGGCTGCGGGCCATACGGGGTCCGCCGCTCGAACCACCCCTAGCGCATCCCATTTCCACAGGTGAACACGAAAACCGCCGACAACGCGACGTTGTCGGCGGTTTGGGGGCGGGGGTCAGAACAGATCGAAGCCCGGCGCCTCGTCGGCGGGACCCTGCGCGCCCGACATCGGCGAATCGATGACGCCCTGGTCCCAGCTGACCGGCTCCGCAACGTCGGCATCCCCGACGGCCGCCAGATCCGGCTCGTCGATCAGGTCGGAGACCTGGCTGAACTGCGCCGCATCCGCGACGGCCGGCACCTGCGGGCTGTCGATGACGCCCGCCGGCACGTCCTCGAAACCGGCGAGACCGGTCTCCGGGACCGGCGGCGCAAACGCGTCGAGACCGTCGAAGGCCTCCACGGCCTGGGCGGCCGCTCCGCTGGTCCACACGCTGTCGTCGATCGGTACCGCGGTGGCACCGAAGGACGGGGTGGCCATCGACAGCGAGTCCGACACCACCGGGATGAGATTGTCGACATCGACGCTGGTCACATTGGCCAGGTTGGCGTCGGCGAGGGTGCCGGCCGGGTCGGCGGCATACCGCGCGGCCACCTCGGGATCACGCACCAACGACATCACGAAGTCGAGCAACTCGTTGGCCATGACGCGGTTCTCCCCTGCGGCGATATCTCACGGAAATGTTGATCCAAGATTAGCCAGCGCGGCATCGGGCGGGATCGGTGCCGAACCCACTACGACCGCACCTCCATTAGGGGATTGCCCCATAGGGGATCTCCGGCGGTAGGGGGGAACGCGCGCGGCGTCCGCGGAATCCGCCCACGAGCCGCTATCGTGAACGACGTTATGAGGTGTGCAGATGAGTGACGTGCTGGGCCTGTCGATCGGCCAGACCAATCTGGGGGCCACGCGCACGGCGCGCCCGCCGGTGAGCCGGCGGGCGGTGCTCACCCTGTTCGGGCACCGGCCCGCCGAAGTCGGGGTGCCCAGCGAGAACCCCAACCTCACCGAGCCGGGCCTGATCATGTGGGGCTTCGTCGAGCGGGTCGGCGACCCGGTCCCGCTGATCGCCCAGGACGGGTCGTCACACCGCGGCGACGCCCTGACGGCCGAGGCGCTGGAGGCCATGGCCCGCGCCGTCGGCGGTCCCGCGCCGAGCAAGATCACCGTGGCGGTGCCCGCGCACTGGGGACCCGCCGTCGTCGGCGCGTTGCGCGCCGCCCTGCGCACCAAACCCGCGTTGTTCTCCGACGGGGCGCCCCCCGAGCTGGTCTCCGACGCCGCGACGGCGCTGGCCGCCCTGCAGACCGGCCCCGGCCTGCCCGACGGCGGCGTGATCGCGCTGTGCGACTTCGGCGGCACCGGCACAACCTTGGCGCTGGCCGACGCCGGGCAGGGCCTCTCCCCCGTCGGCGAAGTGGTGCGGTACGGCGAGTTCTCCGGGGACCAGATCGATCAGGCGATCCTGGGCCACGTGCTGGCGGGCCTGCAGGAGTCCGGCGACGCCGACCCGGCGGGCACCGCGGCGGTCGGCTCGCTGACGCAGCTGCGCGCGGAATGCCGGCAGGCCAAGGAGCGCCTGTCCGCCGAGCCCTCCGCGGTGATCCCGGTGGCGCTGCCCGGCCGCACCACCGATGTCCGGATCACCCGCGCCGAGCTCGAAAGTCTCATCGAAGCCCCGCTGGGCGCCTTCCTCGACGCCCTCGGGGACACCTTGGAGCGCAACCGGATTCCGGCCGCGCAGCTTTCCGCGGTGGCCACCGTCGGCGGCGGCGCCGCGATCCCGCTGATCACCCAGCGGCTCTCGGAACTGCTGCGGGTTCCCGTCGTCACGATGCCGCAGCCGGGGCTGACCGCGGCCGCGGGCGCGGCCGTCATCGCCGAGCGCGGCCCCTCCCCCGACGCGCCGACCGGGATGGCGCAGACCCCCGACCTCGCCGACCTGCCCACCGGACTGGCGCCGGCCGCCTGGGCCGCCGGGGCGGCCGGGGCCGCGGCCACCGAGTCCGCCACCGACGGGTCCCCGTCGGCGACGTTCCGGGCGCTGGCCTGGTCGCAGGACGACGACGGCAGCGCCGAACCGGTGCCGTACTCCGGAGAGGACTACACCTTCGAGCACGCGGCCAGCGCGCGCCCGCCGGTCGAATTCGAGCGCGACGACACCGACCTCCTCGGCTCCGATGGCGCCGAGCCCCCGCCGCTGCCCTGGTACAAGCGCCCGCCGGTGCTGTTCGGGGCCGCCGCCGCCGCGCTCCTGGCGGTCACGGGCGTCGGCTTCACGTTGACCGGCAATTCCACCGACAGTGAACCGGTGACCGTCAAGACCACCCTGCCGACCTCCGAGACGCGCACCACGGTGATCACCGGCCCCGACGGCGAACCCACGGTGTCGACGACGGTGGTGCCCCCGCCTCCGCCGCCGGAGACCACGACCACCCCGCCTTCGCCGGAACCCACCACGACGACGACCACGACGTCGCCCACCACCACGACGACGACAACGACAACGACGACCACCACCACCACGACCCCACCCACGACCACGACCACGCGGCCGACGACCACGACACCGCCGCCCACCACGACGACGCCCCCGCCGACGACAACGCAGGAACCGCCGCCGACCACCACCCAGGCGCCGCCCCCGACCACCGACGATCCGATCATCGACGACGGTGCCGCCGGCGGCGACGACCCGATCGACGGCGAGTAGCCATTGGCCCCAGCCGTGACCGAGATCCCCCCGGCCGCAAGGGACATCGTCGGGGTCTTCGCCGACGAGCCGGGCAAGTTGCTCGTCACCGGCGGCATCGGGACCGGCAAGACCGCCACGCTGCTTGCCCTCCGGGAAGCTCTGCGCGCCAACGGCATCGAGATCAGCACCACGCCGCCGGCACGGCCCGCGCCGACGTCGGCAGCCCTGGTCATCGACGATGCCGAGGAACTGTCCGACGACGAACTCGCGGCGCTCACCGAGGCCGCCCGCACCCCCGGCACCACCGTGGTCGTCGCGTGTCTGCCGTGCGAGCAACGCCCGGCCCTGCGCGAGCTGATCGCGACCATCGAACGGGATCGCCCGCGGGTGGTGCTCGGTCCGCTGTCCCGCATCGAGATCAGCCGCCGCCACGACAATCAGGACGTCGAGGTGATCAGCACCATCCAGGCCGCCACCGCGGGGTTGCCCTTCCTCGTCGACGCCGTCTCCCCGACCGAAAAAATCGGGCAGACAAGCTATCTGGTGTTGGTCGATCGGTTACGCCGGGCCGACGAGGAATTGCTCGAGGCCATGCTGATCGGTTCGCTGAGTCCCGGTCTGGGGCCGGCGGACCTCGCCGCCGCGCTGCGGATCGCCCCCGACGCGGCGCGCGAGGTCACCGACCGGGCCCACGCGACGGGATTGTTGGACGCCGCCCTCGGCGCGGACTTCGTCGCAACCGTGCATCGCGCCGTCGCTCAGATCCTGGGCGCCGCGCGTCATCACGAAATCGAGACCGACCTGCTGCGCACGCAGCTCGAAATGTCCACGCTGTCCCCCGATCTCGCGCTGCAGCTGGCCGAGCACGGCATGCGCGAGCCCGGTCTGGCCGCGGTGCTGGCCGAGGCCGCGGCCGCCGCTGCGCCGGCCGAGGCCGTCCGGCTGTACCGCGCCGCCGTCGACGCCGGCGCCGATGCGCTCTCGGCCCCGTTGGCCGACGCGCTGGCCCACTCCGGCGACTGCACCGCCGCCGCGACGCTGGCCGACACGCTGCTGTCCGGCGCGGACCCCGCCGCGCGCGCCACCGGAGTGCGGGTGGCCGCCGCCGTGGCGATGCACGACGGGCACACCGACCAGGCCGCGGAACTGTTCGGCTGGCTGGGACCCGAATCCTCGGTGGGCGCGGCGGCGGCGCTGGCCCTGGCCGCGGCCGGGGAATTGCCGGCCGCCCGGGAGGCGCTGGCCGGTGGCCCCGGCGGGCCGCCCACCTCCGGTGCGCGCGCCGCCCGCAATCTGGCCGAGGGCCTGCTGATGACCTTCGAGGGTCCCTACGAGGCGGCCGCGGCACGTCTGGGGCAGTCCATCGGCGGCCCGCCGGCCCGCGAGGCGGCGCCTGAGCGCCCCGTGGCAGTCATCGCGCTGGCCGCGATGCATTCCGGGGACCCGGTCCGGGCCCGCAGCGTGCTGGCCCGCGCGGTCCACACCGCCGCGGACGCACCCGACCCGCTGTTCGATCACCGGCACCGGCTCCTGCAGGCCTGGCTGAAGATGCAGGATGGCCAGCTGGCGGCCGCGGCCGCCGAGGTGGCCGCTCTTCCGCACGCCGAGTTGCACCGTCGTGACGCACTGTGGTGGTCCGCGCTGCAGACCGGCCTGGCCCGGCGCAATGGTGATACCGGCGCGCTGCAGCAGCACTGGTACGCGGGTGTGGAGGTGTTGGCCGAGTCCTCGGTGGACCTGTTCAACCTGTTGCCGCTGGGCGAGTTGTGGGTCGCCGCGGCCCGGATGCGCCAGCAGGACCGCCTTGCCCATCCGCTGGAGCAAGCCTTCGCGCTGTTGGCCCGGCTGGGTGATCCGGTCGCGTGGTCGCTGCCGCTGCGGTGGGCGGGCGTGCACGCGGGGATCCTGGCCAACGCGCCGGAGGCGGTGGCGCCGCACGGTCAGGCGCTCGGCGCGGCCGCCTCGGCCAGCGGGTTCGCCCGCGCGCTGGCGCAGGCCGGTCGGGCCTGGCTGCGGGTGCTCGCCCGGCAGGTCGATCTCGACGACGTCGCGGCGGCCGCCCGGGGCCTGGCCCAGTACGGCCTGGGATGGGACGCCACCCGGCTGGCGGGGCAGGCGGCGTTGCAGACGCCGGACCCGCGGGTGTCGAGCACCATGCTGCAGATCGCTCGGGACCTGAAGCTGGCGTCCGGACAGGACGCCGCCGCCCCGGCCGAGCCCGACCCGTCCCCGGGCGAGTCCGCCGGCACCCCGGCGCGCCCGACGGCGACCCCGGCCGGCGTGCTGTCCGAACGCGAGCGCGAGGTTGCCGAACTGTTGCTGCTGGGGATGCCGTACCGCGATATCGGGGCCCAGTTGTTCATCTCGGCGAAGACCGTCGAGCACCACGTCGCCCGGATCCGGCGCCGGCTGGGCGCCGAATCGCGGTCCGAAATGTTGTCGATGTTGCGGGCGATGCTGGTGCCGCAGGGCTGATGTCGGAACGCTTCGGGCCTGGTACCACCCCGGTTTCCGGGCGGGCGCGGGATGAGACGCATAACACAATCGCGGCGAACTTAGGTAAGCCTCGGTAGCGGTGTGAATCACCGAAGTGTCACTATGAGCAGGACGTGGTCAAGTTACCGGCCAGTAACATAGCCTATGTTACCTGCGAGTAACTTCGGATTGGAGGCGCACGGTGGGCACTCTCGAGTGGGTCAGGCTGGCCATTGGTCTGGCCGCAACGGCGATCGTGTTGGTGTTCGCCGCCAAGCGGGTGCTGTGGCTGACCGAACTGATCCGTTCCGGCCAACCGACCATCCACGAGCGCGGCCGCAAGGACAAGCTCAGCGAGCGCCTGCTCAACCAGGCCAAGGAAGTCTTTGCCCAGACCAAGCTGCTGAAGTGGTCGATCCCGGGCATCGCGCACTTCTTCACCATGTGGGGCTTCTTCATCCTGGCCTCGGTGTACCTCGAGGCCTACGGCGTCCTGTTCAACCCCAAGTTCCACATCCCGATCGTGGGCCGGTGGCCGGCGCTGGGCTTCCTGCAGGACTTCTTCGCCGCCGCCGTGCTGCTCGGCATCATCGTCTTCGCCATCATCCGGCTGCGCACCGAGCCCAAGGAGCACGGCCGCTCGTCACGGTTCTACGGCTCGCACACCGGCGGCGCCTGGCTGATCCTCTTCATGATCTTCCTGGTCATCCTGACCTACGTGGTGTTCCGCGGCGCCGCGGTCAACGTGCTCAAGGAAGACTTCCCCTACCAGTCCGGCGCCTTCTTCTCCGACGCCATGGCCTGGGTGCTGGCCCCGCTGGGCGACACCGCCAACCACGTCCTGGAGACCGTCGCGCTGCTCGGCCACATCGGCGTCATGCTGGCGTTCCTGCTGATCGTGCTGCACTCCAAGCACCTGCACATCGGCCTGGCCCCCATCAACGTCACGTTCAAGCGGATGCCCGACGGCCTGGGGCCGCTGCTGCCCATGGAGCACAACGGCGCGCTGATCGACTTCGAGGATCCCGCCGAGGATGCGGTGCTGGGCCGCGGCAAGATCGAGGACTTCAGCTGGAAGGCCTACCTGGACCTGACCACGTGCACCGAGTGTGGCCGCTGCCAGTCGCAGTGCCCGGCCTGGAACACCGGAAAGCCGTTGTCGCCCAAGCTCCTCATCATGGACCTGCGCGACCATCTGTTCGCCAAGGCGCCCTACATCATCGGCGGGCAGACCGTCCTGGAGAACACCCCCGAGGGCGGCCTCGGTGAGGAGATCCGCGGCGAGAAGCACGCCGAGGACCACCACGTCCCCGAGTCCGGTTTCGGCCGGATCACCGGGTCCGGGCCCGAGCAGGCCACCCGCCCGCTGGTCGGCACCGCCGAGCAGGGCGGCGTGATCGACCCCGACGTGTTGTGGTCCTGCACCACCTGCGGTGCCTGCGTGGAGCAGTGCCCGGTGGACATCGAGCACATCGACCACATCGTCGACATGCGCCGCTACCAGGTGCTCATGGAGTCGGAGTTCCCCTCCGAGCTCGCCGTGTTGTTCAAGAACCTGGAGAACAAGGGCAACCCCTGGGGCCAGAACGCCAAGGACCGGCTCAACTGGATCGACGAGGTCGAGTTCGACGTGCCCGTCTACGGCAAGGACGTGGACTCCTTCGACGGCTACGAGTACCTGTTCTGGGTCGGCTGCGCCGGCGCCTACGAGGACCGCGCCAAGAAGACCACCAAGGCCGTCGCCGAACTGCTGGCCGTCGCCGGGGTCAAGTACCTGGTGCTCGGCGACGGAGAGACCTGCACCGGCGACTCCGCGCGCCGCGCCGGCAACGAGTTCCTGTTCCAGCAGTTGGCCGCGCAGAACATCGAGACCATCGACGGCCTGTTCGAGGGTGTCGAGGCCGTCGACCGCAAGATCGTCGTCACCTGCCCGCACTGCTTCAACACCCTGGGCCGGGAGTACAGCCAGACCGGGGCCAACTACTCGGTGCTGCACCACACCCAGCTGCTGAACCGGTTGATCCGGGACAAGAAGCTGACGCCGGTCTCGCCGGTCTCCCAAGACATCACCTACCACGACCCCTGCTACCTGGGCCGGCACAACAAGGTCTACGAGGCTCCTCGAGAGCTGATCGGCGCCTCCGGCGCCTCGCTGACGGAGATGCCACGGCACGCCGACCGCGGCCTGTGCTGCGGCGCCGGTGGGGCGCGGATGTGGATGGAAGAGCACATCGGCAAGCGCGTGAACACCGAGCGCACCGAAGAGGCGATGGACACCGGGGCCTCGAAGGTCGCCACCGGTTGCCCGTTCTGCCGCGTGATGATCACCGACGGTGTCGACGAGGTGTCGGCGGCCCGCGAGGTGGACAAGATCGAGGTGCTCGACGTCGCGCAGCTGCTGTTGTCGTCGCTGGACGTCTCGTCGGTGAAACTGCCGGAGAAGGGTGCCGCGGCCGCCGAGGCCGCCGCCCGAGCCGAGGCGCAGGCCGCAGCGGCCCCTGTCGCGGAGCCTGAGGCCCCCGCTGCCGCACCGGAAGCCGAGGCCGAGGCGGCACCGGCCGCCGAGCCCGCCAAGGCCGCCGCACCGGTCAAGGGGCTGGGCATGGCCGGCGGCGCCAAGCGCCCCGGGGTCAAGAAGGCCGCAGCCGCGCCGGCCGCCGAGACCGAGGGCGAACCTGCCAAGGCCGACGCCGCCCCCGTCAAGGGCCTGGGGATCGCCGGCGGCGCCAAGCGCCCCGGCGCCAAGAAGTCCGCAGCCGCACCGGCCGCCAAGACCGAGGCCACCGAGGCCGCACCGGCCGCCGAGCCGGCCAAGGCCGAGGCCGCACCGGTCAAGGGACTGGGCATGGCCGCGGGTGCCAAGCGTCCGGGAGCCAAGAAGTCCGCAGCCGCACCGGCGGCCAAGGCCGAGGCACCGGCGGCCGAGCCCGCGGCCGCTGAGGCCGCGGCACCGGCGGAGCCCGCCAAGCCCGAGGCTCCGGTGAAGGGTCTCGGCATCGCCGCCGGCGCTCGTCGTCCGGGCGCCAAGAAGGCCCCCGCCGCCCCGGCACCTGCGGAGCCCAAAACCGAAGCCGCCCAGCCCGAGTCGGAGTCTGCGCCGCAGGAGCAGGCACCCGCTCAGGAATCGGCACCGGCCAAGGACGAGCCGCCGGTCAAGGGCCTCGGTATCGCCAAGGGTGCCCGCCCGCCCGGCAAGCGCTAGGGGCTAGCCCACTTTCGTGAGCTGAAACGGCGTCCGGTCGATGTGGCCGCCGGGGCAGCCGTAGTTGGAGTCGCTGGACACCGCGCCGGCCAGGGTCACCGGGTCGACGTCGATGGAGATGAAGGCGGGCGCATAGCGCCCGTCTTCGCAAATCGCGCCGTCGGGCTTGGTGACCACGAAATGCCAACTGCCGCCGTAGAAGGTCGCCGGACTGACCCAGCCCTGGTTGCTGGACACCGTCGCCGTGCACGCGGCCGGGGCGCACGACGAGGAGATGGTCCACAGGAACTCGTCGGCGCCGCCGGAACCGGTGTAGGTGCCGTTGAGCAGCGGCGGCTCGGCATGCGCCCCGCCGGCGAAGCCGAGGGCGGCCGCCGCGAGGGCGCCGGCGGTGAGCAGTGCGCGTGTCGATGCCAGCTTCATGTGTGGGCCTCCCGGAGCCGAAACAGATTCCCAGCAAGTTAACAGCCACCACGGGTGATTTCGGCCACAGCGGGCAGCAAACGGCCGGTCGTGTCGCC
This sequence comes from Mycolicibacterium sp. MU0050, assembly GCF_963378085.1. Classification (GTDB taxonomy): domain Bacteria; phylum Actinomycetota; class Actinomycetes; order Mycobacteriales; family Mycobacteriaceae; genus Mycobacterium; species Mycobacterium wendilense. The sequence goes on from NZ_OY726395.1 coordinate 4,288,130, forward strand.
GTCGTTGCCGCACTGGGTGCGCAAAAGACCTCGTCACATCCTTCGCAGGAGGGTTCGATTGTGATAATGCGTGGACAAGCCGTGGGACACTTGACGTCATGAGCACTTCACAGTTGCCGTGGCACACCACCGGCCACGAAAGTCGGCAACGCGTCTTCACGCAGTCGACCAAACTGCAGGACGTCCTGTACGAGATCCGCGGCCCCATCCACGATCACGCGGCCCGGCTCGAGAACGAGGGACATCGGATCCTCAAGCTCAACATCGGTAACCCCGCCACGTTCGGGTTCGAGGCCCCGGACGTCATCATGCGCGACATCATCCAGGCGCTGCCCACGGCCCAGGGCTACTCCGACTCGAAGGGCATCCTCAGCGCGCGCCGCGCGGTGGTCACCCGCTACGAACTGGTCGACGACTTCCCCCGGTTCGACGTCGAGGATGTCTTCCTGGGCAACGGCGTCTCCGAGCTCATCACGATGACGCTGCAGGCCCTGCTGGACAACGGCGACCAGGTCCTGATCCCCGCCCCGGACTACCCGCTGTGGACGGCCTCGACCGCGCTGGCCGGCGGCACCCCGGTGCACTACCTGTGCGACGAGACCCAGGGCTGGCAGCCCAACATCGAGGATCTGGAAGCCAAGATCACCGACCGCACCAAGGCGCTGGTGGTGATCAACCCGAACAACCCGACGGGCGCGGTGTACAGCCGCGAAGTCCTCACGCAGATGGCCGATTTGGCGCGCAAGCATCAACTGCTGCTGCTGGCCGACGAGATCTACGACAAGATCCTCTACGACGACGCCAAGCACATCAGCATGGCCTCGGTGGCCCCGGACGTGTTGACGCTGACGTTCAACGGCCTGTCCAAGGCCTACCGGGTGGCCGGCTATCGCTCCGGCTGGCTCACCATCACCGGCCCCAAGGAACATGCCAGCAGCTTCATCGAGGGCATCAGCCTGCTGGCCAACATGCGGCTGTGCCCGAATGTGCCCGCCCAGCACGCCATTCAGGTGGCCCTCGGCGGCCATCAGAGCATCGATGACCTGGTGTTGCCCGGCGGCCGGCTGTTGGAGCAACGCGACGCGGCCTGGAATGCGCTCAACGAGATCCCCGGCGTGTCCTGTGTGAAACCGGCCGGCGCCCTCTACGCGTTCCCGCGCCTGGACCCCGAGGTCTACGACATCCAGGACGACGAGCAGTTGGTGCTCGACCTGTTATTGCAGGAGAAGATCCTGATCACCCAGGGCACCGGGTTCAACTGGCCCGCACCGGATCACCTGCGCATCGTGACGCTGCCGTGGGCCCGCGATCTGACGAATGCCATCGAACGGCTGGGCAATTTCCTGACCAGCTACCGTCAGTAGGTGGCTCATTCCCACTCGCACTCCCATCATTCCGGCCCCGCGCCGGTAGGCCCGATTGCGGCCCGCATCGTCGTCGGTCTGCTCATCGCCATCGGCATCGGCGTGCTGGCCGGCGGGGTGTTGCTGTGGCCCAGCCAGCAGAAGGTCGACATCCCGATGCCGCTGCAGGACGCCACCGGCGGCGCGGTGAGCACCGAGGCCGGCCGCGTCGTTTCGGGCACGCTCGGCGATTGCGGCAGTCCGTCGGTGGGCCGGGTGCTGACCACCGCGCCGACGCCCGGCACCCCCGGCGCCGGCACCTGCGTGCAGGCCCTGATCGAGATCGAGTCCGGCGCCAACGTCGGCGCCAACACCCTGCTGGAGTTCAGCCCGTCGCCCGGCCAGCCGAATCTTGCGGCGGGCGAACACATCCGGATCACCCGCCAGGTCGACCCACAGGGCATCACCAGCTACGCGTTCTACGATTACGAACGCAGCTGGCCGCTGATCCTGCTGGCCGCCGCGTTCGCCGTGGTGATCGTCGTCGTCGCCCAGTGGCGCGGGCTTCGGGCCCTGATCGGCATCCTGGTGGCGTTCGGCGTCCTGGTGCTGTTCCTGTTACCCGCCCTGCGTGACGGCGCGCCGGCGGTTCCGGTCGCCATCGTGGCATCCGCGGCGATCCTGTATGCGGTGCTCTACCTGGCGCACGGAGTCAGCCTGCGCACCAGCGCCGCGCTGCTGGGCACCCTGACCTCGCTGCTGCTGGCCGCGGGCCTGTCCTGGGCGGCCATCGAAATGGCACACCTGACCGGCCTTTCGGAGGATCAGAACAATCAGGTGACCGCCTACCTTGGGCACATCTCGATCACCGGCCTGCTGCTCGCCGGGTTCATCATCGGGTCCCTGGGTGTGCTCAACGATGTCACCGTGGCCCAGTCGGCGACGGTGTTCGAGCTGGCCAACGTCAGCGAAAACGCTTCTCGCCGCGCGATTTTCACCGGGGCCATGCGGGTCGGCCGTGATCACATCGCCAGCACGGTGTACACGCTGGTGCTGGCCTATGCGGGCAGTTCGCTGCCGCTGCTGCTGCTGTTCAGCGTGGCCAACCGCTCGCTGGGCGACGTGTTGACCAGTGAGTCTGTCGCCATCGAGATCGCCCGGTCGGCTGTCGGCGGCATCGCGCTGGCGTTGTCGGTGCCGCTGACCACGGCGATCGCGGCGGTGCTGGCCTCCCCGTCGGGTCGGCGGGTCAGCTGACCAGATCGTCCTCGGTGAGGTCGGTCGCGGCCAGCGCGCTGGGCAGGTCGTCGTGCCGGAACACCGAGGCCACCTTGTCGTCGACCACGCGGAACGCCGACGCCGACGAACCGCCGTCGCCGAACGTCTGCTCGACGACCACGACACCGCCGTGCACGTAGGTCTTGCCCACGCTCACGGAGGTGGGGAAGGCCTGGGCCCATTCCCGCAGGGCGGTCAGGCCCTGGGTCGCGCCCTGGGCATCGCCGATGTCGATGTCCTCGGTGGACAGTTGCAGCAGCGTGTCGATGTCCTTGGCGTCCAGCGCGTCATGCCAGGCGAGCACGGTGGCGAACTCCGAAGTGGTCATGCCTGCCAACCTAACCCGTCACACCTTCATCAGGTCCAGCCAGGTGCGCAGCACGTCGTCGGAGCCGAACACCTGCACCGCGGTGTGCTCGACCGGACGGCGCCGGGTGGTGACCAGCAGCAGGTCGGCAGCCGGCCCACGTAACGCGACATCGGCCTTGCTGTGTTCGTGGCGCCAGGCGCCGTCGCGAAGGGTCCACTCCCCCTGCGGGTCCAACCCGTCGTCGGTGGCATGCAGGTGCACCGTGCGCTCGCCCAGTTCGGGGAGCACGCGGGTCACCAGGTCGAACCACTCGCTGAGGGCGTCGGCGGCCTGGGCGGGCGCCAACGCGAACTCGACGTCGAGGGCGATCGCGGCATCGGCACGGTGCACCGCGATCTCATGCACCCAGCGGCGGATCCACCAGCGCGCCGGCTTGGGGCCGCCGAAGGTCCACACCTCGGTGTCCGGGCCTGTCCGGGCCACCGCCTCGAGCAGGACCTGGGCGCCGTCGGTCACCCACCGACGGGCGGCCTGTGGTTCGGTGGGCGGCCTCCCGTCGCGCACCGCCTTGGGGTCCGCCGGTCCGTTCAGACCGCCGGTCACGTTCTCGGCGGCCCACCGGATGCCGCGGCCGACGTGCCGGAACAGTTGGTTCAGCGTCCACTCCGGGCAGGTGGGCACCGGCGTCTGCAGGTCGGCGGCGAACACCAGGTCGGCGAATTCGGTGATCTCGTCTTGTAGTCGGGCGGCGTGGTCCACGCGCCTCAGCGTACGAGCCGTCCCAGGCAGTGCACCCGCCAATCGGCGGATTGCCACCGGGCGACGTCGAGGCAGTTGCGCCCGTCGACTATCACGCGGTCGCGGACGACCGGTGCCAGCTCGCGCGGATCGAGGTCGACGAACTCTTGCCACTCGGTGAGAACCAGGACCGCGTCCGCGCGTTCGCACGCCTCGAAGACGGAGGTGGAGTAGTTCAGGGTGGGAAAGACCCGCCGCGAGTTCTCCATCGCCTTCGGGTCGTACACGTTGACCGTCGCGCCGTTGAGTTGCAGCATGCCGGCCACGTTCAGCGCCGGGGAGTCCCGGACATCGTCGGATTCGGGCTTGAATGCTGCGCCCAGCACCGCGATGTTGGCGCCCAGCAGCGAACCGCCGCAGGCCCGGGTGGCCAACTCCACCATCCGGGTGCGCCGCCGCATGTTGATGCCGTCCACCTCGCGCAGGAAGGTCAGCGCATGGTTGGCGCCCAGCTCACCGGCTCGGGCCATGAACGCGCGGATGTCCTTGGGCAGGCAGCCGCCGCCGAAACCCAGTCCCGCGTTGAGAAATCGCCGGCCGATGCGCGGGTCGTAGCCCAGCGCATCGGCCAGCACAGTCACGTCTGCGTCGGCGGCCTCGCACACCTCGGAAATGGCGTTGATGAACGAGATCTTGGTTGCCAGAAAGGCATTGGCCGAAACCTTGACCAACTCGGCGGTCTGCAGGTCGGTGAGCAGGAACGGCACATCGTCGGCGAGCAATGGCGCGTACAGTTCCCGCACGGCGGCCTCGGCGCGCACCGAGTCGTGCTGCACACCCACCACGATGCGATCCGGGTGCAAGGTGTCGTGGACGGCGAAGCCCTCGCGGAGAAACTCGGGGTTCCAGGCGATCTCGACGTCGACACCGGCCGGGGCCAGGGCCCGGGCCCGCTCGACCAACTCCGCGGACGTGCCGACCGGGACGGTCGACTTGCCGACGATCACCGCGTGCCGCGACAGCCGCGGCACCAGGGTGTCGATGACGGCGTGCACGTGCCGAAGGTCGGCGCCCAGTTCGCCCTTCTTCTGCGGGGTTCCGACGCCGAGGAAGTGCACATCGGCGAAGTCCGCGGCCTCGTCGTAGTCGGTGGTGAACCGCAGCCGGCCAGCGGCGAGGTTGTCGCTCAGGATCTTTCGAAGCCCGGGTTCGTAGAACGGGATCTCACCGGAGGCCAGCTTGGCGACCTTGCCGGGGTCGATGTCCACTCCGATGACCTCGTGGCCCAATTCGGCCATTCCGGCGGCGTGGGTGGCGCCGAGATAGCCCGTGCCGAAAACCGTGCATCGCATGGGGCCTGTCTATGCGGCCCGGGTGAGCGCACTGCATCCTGACGCTGAGCGTCACGCCAACAGCAGGTAACGAGTTGCGCGCTCAGTCACCGAACGACGGCCACGGCCAGATCGAGTCCGATCCGCGGTTCGAGCCTCGGTCGGACCCCGCATCGGAGCCGCCCCGGGAACCGGAGTCCCCGCTCGGCCAGCGCTGCTTCGGCTGCTCCACCACCTTCGGCGGCTCCCACTTGGGTGGCTCCCACTTCGGGGGCTCCCACTTGGGCGGTTCCCACTTCGGCGGCTCCCAGCGAGGCGGGTTGTTCCGCGGTGGGTCGTACTTGGGCGGGTCGTACTTGGGCGGGTCATAGCGCGGCGGGTAGTCCCGCGGCGGGGTGTAGCGCGGCGGGTCGTACCGCGGCGGGCTGTAGCGCGGCGGGTAGTCCCGCGGCGGATCCCAACGGGGGCGCAGCAGCGGCGGCACGATCGACTCGGGCAGCACGATCACCGGCGGCGGCACCACCGGCGCGGGCACCACGGCCGGCGGCGGGGGCGGCGGCGCGGGAGCTGCCGGCGGCGGCGGTGGCGGCGGGGCCGCAGGCGCCGGAGCGGGTGCTGCCGGTGCCGGGGCGCGTTCGACGAACACCGTGCGCGGCGCCGGCGCCTCCTGCACCACAGGTCTGGGCGCCTTGATGGTCTCGATCGGGGCGACGGGCTTGGGGGGCTCGGCCACCGGTTCCGGGGCCGGCGCGGCGGCGGGCGGGCGCGGGGGCACCACCATGCTCTCCCCCGGCGTCGGCCGCTGATCGACGGTGGGGCGGATGCTGACCGCCAGCGAAATCACCAGCGCCGCGACACCAATCACGAAGATGGAGGTCATCGCACTGCCGACCAACAGGAACGGCCGGCGCGCCGATTGCCCCGCCGACTCGTCGCCGTCGGCGGCGTCGACCAGTCCGGGAAGCTCCGGCACCTCGATGTCGTCGCTGACCTCGCTGTAGGCCAACGCGCCGGCGGACTGGAGGCCCGCGGGCAGCATGTAACCGGCGCCGGCCAGCTGTGTGGCGTCAGCCGCCGCGGCGGCCACGCCGAGACCGACGGTGGTGGCCTCGAACCTGGGGGCGGCGGCGCTCGCCAACGCGGCGCCGCGGGCCAGGGCCAGCTCCGCCTCCTCCGGGGCGATGACCGGAAGCGAGGTGGCCGACTCGAGTTGCAGCTTGATCGCGGCCACGCTCACTCCGGAGCCGACGACGAAGACGCCCTGGGGCGGCTGATCGAGGGTTTCCAGGTCGGCGACCATCGCGGTCAACTCGGCGACCGCGTCGTCGGTGTGCAGATCCTGGCTCTGCACCTTCACGATCGAGCCGTCGACGGTCTGCACCACCGACATGGTCGCGGTGTCCTGCTCGAGGAACATCAGGGCCGTGCGCTCGTAGCCCATCGCGTGGCCGGCGGCCTGCGCCAGCGCACCCGCGGCGTGCAACTCGGACACCAGCATGACGTCGTCGATGTTGTGGGCGGCCAGCGCGTCGCGCAAGGCGGCGGCCTCGTCGTGGTCCCGCCACGTCACACCGGTCGACATGAGGCGATGACCGCCCTCGGCCGCGCTCTCCCGGGTGCCGAGGATGGCGGTGACAACCTGCGCCGAGGCCGTTGCCGAGTCGCCGCCCGAGCCGACGTTGAAGGCGTCGTGATCAACGGTCAGACCGTCGGCTTTTTCGCCTTCGACCAGCACCATGCGGACCGAGGTTGGTGTCATCGATACACCAAGCACGATGTCCACTGCGCCTCCAATATCGTTTGCTACGTAGCTTCAGTTCCGTTCCGGGCACCCGGGCCGCCCAGGCGGCCAACTACGAACTTCATCGGCGCTGCCACCTGCGGCGTTACAGGTACAGCTGCGGTGAAGGCCGTGCGTCCGACGCGACCGCGGGACCCCCATTTCCCGGTAGCTACCACCGTACCCATGCGAAGCTGGACACGTGAGCGCCCCGGTGGATGCGGTCGACTTTCACTTCGATCCGATGTGCCCGTTCGCCTACCAGACCTCGCTGTGGATTCGCGACGTCCGCGCGCAGACCGGCCTGACGGTGAACTGGCGCTTCTTCAGCCTCGAGGAGGTCAACCGAGTCGAGGGCAAGAAGCATCCGTGGGAACGCGACTGGTCCTATGGGTGGTCGCTGATGCGCATCGGTGCCGCGCTGCGGCGCGTCGACCCGACGCTGCTCGACGAGTGGTACCGCGCCATCGGTCACGAGCTGCACGACCTGGGCGGTAAACCGCACGACCCGACGGTGGCGCGCTCCCTGCTTGCCCGGATCGGCGCGGATGCCGCGGTGTTGGACGCGGCGCTGGCCGACCCGTCGACCCACGACGAGGTCCGCGCGGACCACCAGCGGGTGCTCGACGCCGGCGGGTATGGGGTGCCCACGCTGTTCCTCGGCGAGCAGTGTCTGTTCGGTCCGGTGCTGATCGACCCGCCCAAGGGCGCGGCGGCGCTGACGCTGTGGACCGTGGTGACCGGGATGGCGGCGCTGCCCCACGTCTACGAACTGCAGCGGCCCAAGACCGCCGCCGACGCCGAGCTGATCGGCCGCAGCCTGCGGCCCTACCTCGACGGCCGGGACTGGGTGAGCATGAATCGGGGCGAGGTGGTCGACGTCGAGGCGCTCACGGCCGCGGGGAGCCCGCCGGACCCGAACCGGCACGGGGTGTAAACGGGCTACTTGTCGACGCGCTTGCGGAAGTTCTCGTAGGCCTTCGACGGGGTGGGCCCGCGCTGACCCTGATACTTCGAGCCCACCTTCGCGCTGCCGTACGGGTGTTCGGCCGGGCTGGTGAGCCGCAGCAGGCACAGCTGACCGATTTTCATCCCCGGCCACAGGGTGATCGGCAGGTTCGCCACGTTGGACAGCTCCAGGGTGATGTGCCCGGAGAAGCCCGGATCGATGAACCCGGCCGTGGAGTGCGTCAGCAGACCCAGCCGCCCCAGCGACGACTTGCCCTCCAGCCGGCCCGCGAGGTCGTCGGGCAGCGAGCAGACCTCGAGCGTCGAGCCCAGCACGAATTCGCCCGGGTGTAGGACGAACGGTTCCCCCTTGGCGGGTTCCACCAGGCTGGTCAGCTCGTCCTGCCGCTGCGCGGGATCAATGTGGGTGTAGCGGGTGTTGTTGAAGACCCGGAACAGGGTGTCGAGGCGGACGTCGACGCTGGACGGCTGGACCAGGGAATCGTCGTACGGCTCGATGGCCAGACGTCCGGCGGCCAATTCGGCCCTGATGTCGCGATCGGAGAGCAGCACCCGACGAGGGTATCCGCTGGTGATGCTAACCTCTCTAGCCACACACCGCCGATGTAGTTCAATGGCAGAACATCAGCTTCCCAAGCTGAGAATGCGGGTTCGATTCCCGTCATCGGCTCCACTTTGACCAGCGCATTCGCTGATCAATCCGTTCGGTACCCGACCTCAGTTGTCACAAGCCGGTTGGAAGTGCCACCAGCGGTCAACGATTTCGACACAAGACGGCCGACAGCTCCGACGACAAGTCGGACAAGAAGTCGAGCGGAAGCGGTTCCGACGGCTGACCTCTCGGCTCACACATGCCGGCCGCCCCTCGATCTCAAGAGGGCCGTCGTTGTGGTGTCAGCGGAGGTAGACCTCTGACCCGGTCGGGTAACCGCCGCCCTTGGTGGTGAGGTGTACGTGGTCGTAGTGGCCGTAGCCGCCGGCGCGGGCCCCGCCCGGGGTGAAGTAGACGCCGCGCCAGATGGCGTCCTGCAAGTCGAATCGCTCGGCATTCTTGAGCGCGAAGGCGACAATCTCGTTGCCCAGCGCAATGCCCTCCGGACTGGAGTAGTTCGGAATCATCACGTCGATCGCCAGCCCGTTGGGATGCCAGCGCAGCGCATCCGGGCGCACCCCGCCGATGTTGCTGATCTCCGGGAAGGCAGCGCTGATGGCGCGGGCCGCCAGGATGGTCTTCACCTGCAGACCGCTTTCCATGGCCACGCCGACCGGTAGCGCGGTGCGCGCGGCCCTGTCGGCCGCACGCCAGTGCGAGGCGGCCAGCGTCTGCAGCGGCTCCCCTTCGGGGGTGCTCGCGGACTTGTGCAGGGTCGCGGGGCCAAAGACGCCGGCGGCAACGATCTCCATGCAGCACGTCTCGGTCTCGACCGCCGGTTGGACGTCTTGTGCCAGGGGGGCGGCGCCGCTGCCGGCGGCCAGAAATGCCGCGGCAGGTGCGATCATCGCCGCCAGTGCCAGAGGCGATCTCCGCCGCCGCTTGCGCGCCATAACATGCCGACCCACAGCAAGCACCATAACGGCTTGATAACGGCTGTCCAGCTACCAATCAAGATCAGCCCTTCGGACGCTCTTAGCTTTCCGCGCCGAAAAGCGGGTATCCCTTAACGTCCGTTGCGGGCGGGGTCACCGGCGTGTCTGGTCGCGGCCCTCGACTGCGACACCGCACGCGCAGGCGTTCTACCTGCATGTTTAGCGAACTGACTCGACGCGCGTCGAACATTGTCGCGCCGCTGGCCGGCAGCGCCGCCACCGTGGCCTCCGGGTGTCGGCGGGGCCACTGGGCAGTCGGCTATCAGTACGAGAAATCTCACAATTGGCTTAGCAAACTGCGGGCCGAAATTCCGGGATTTCCGCTCCGTCGCACGAGCGGGTCGACGGCACGCGTTAGGCCACGCGCGCGTGGCGGCGCGACCGTCCCGGTCGACTAGACCGCGGAACCGTCGTCGGCGTCGTCGTCGACTTCATCGAGCGCGGTCACGGCGATGCCGTAGGGCAAAAACCGCACCTTGCGCTTGGGGTCGGTGTTGTACTTGTTGGCCCGCAGCGCGTCGAGTTCGGTCGCGTAGACCTGCTCCACGGTGGCGGCGCCGGTGTCGTCGACGATGAAGATCGCCCAGACCCCTTCGCCGATGTCGCCGGTGGTCTCCGGTTCGGGCTTGGACTTGCGACCGAACTCGTCGAACAGCACGCTCCAGCCGGCGCGCTCACCGGTCGACTCGAACATCTTGCCGAACGCGTCGCGCAGACCCTCGCCCGCTTCCCGGACCATCCGGTCGAAATCTTCCGGGTCGAAGCCAAACGGCCCGTAGTTGCTCATCGCGGCCTCCATGACGGCGTCATCCGCACCCACTGCGGTCTCCCCAGTGTGCGTGAATTCCGCGGACCGCGCCACGAGCCGTTACGGCTGCGGCTGCGGTTGGCCCGGCACCGGGATCGGGATCGGCGGCAACCCCGGGATGTTGAGGTGCGTCGTGGTCATCGGCGGCGGCGCGGTCGTGGTCGTTGTCCGCGTCGTCGTGGTCGGGACGGTGGTGGTCGTCGTCGGCGGTGTGGTGGTCGTGGTCGGCGGTGTCGTCGTCGTGGTTGTGGTGGTGGTCGTCGTGGTCGTTGTCGTGGTCGTCGGCGGCGGCGTGGTGGTCGTCGTGGTGACCGGCGGCGGCGGCGGTGGTGGTGGCGGGGCCACCGGTGCCGGCGGCGGCTCCTGCGTGACGGTGACGACGGGAGGCGGCGGGGGCGGCGGTGGCGGTTCCGGCGGTGGGGGCGGCGGTTCCACGGTGTCGGACACCACCGGGACCGTGATGCTGCTGGGTGGGCTCTCGGTGCTCGTCGACTGGGTGGTCAGGGTGTAGGCCACGCCGCCGAACGCGACCAGCGCCACCGCGGCCGCGCCGCCGATGGCGAACTGCGGCAGCCGGTACCAGGGCCGGGGCGGGGCCTCGATCTCGCCGGTCGAGGGGGTGTACTCGATCTGTGGGCGGGCCCCGGTCTCCATGGCGTACGGATTGGGGCCGGTGTAGGGCATCGGGTCCGCGCCGGTGTACGGCACCGGTTCGGCGACGGCGTCGTCGTCCTGCGACCACGCCAACGCGCGGAAGGTGGATGACTGCGGCGAATCGCCGGCGGCGCCCGCCACGCCGGCGCCCAGAATGCCCGCGGTCGCGGCGTCGCCGATCGCGGTGCCGATCCCGGTGGGCGCGTCGGCATCCGGGCGCGCCGCGGTCAGCGCCGCACCGACGGCGGCATCCAGGTCGGGGCGCGGAGTGGTGACCACCTGGGCGCGGCTCAGCTCCGAAAGCCGCTGCGTCACAAACGGAATGCTCGCGCCGCCGCCCACGGTGGCCACGGCCGTCACGTTCGACCACACCAGCCGATGCCGGTCGAGCAGCTCCTCGAGCGCGCTCAGCACACCGCTGACCGGCTCGGCGATCACGCTCTCCAATTCCGTTCTCGTGAGCCGGATCTCCGATCCGAAACCGGGCAGATCCACGGTCAGGGGTGTCGCGGTCTCGGCCGACAGGCGCTCCTTGGCGCGCCGACACTCCTCGCGCAGGCGGACCAGCGAACCCACCGCTGCCGTCGCCGACGGATCGGCCTGACCGTGCTGGGAGATGCCGGCCAGCACCGTGGTCAGCAAAGCCTGATCGATCTGGTCGCCGGAGAAGTCCGGGTACCGCACGGTCTCACCGATGGTCTGGAAGCCGTTCTCGGCGTCGGCCAGGGTGATGCTGGTGCCGCTGGCACCGAAATCCAACAAGGCGACGATACCGGCGCCGGTCAGGCCGGGGTTGGTTTGCAACGCCGTCAATGCCGTGGTCGAGTCGGCCACCAGGCGCGGCGCGACGCCGTTCGGGGACAGCACCGGGTTGGCCCGCAGCGCGGCGCCGAACGCGCGCACCGTGCCCGACGGCCAATACGCCGGCACGGCGATGACGAGGTCGCCGGCGGGGGCGCCCACCGCCGCGGCAAGTGCCTGGATCAGCAACTGATCCGCGTGGTGGCTCGAACCGTCGGGGGCCACCATCGGGACCGGGTCTCCGACGCGTTCGACGAAGCCCATCAGCACCTGACCCGGTTCGGTCAGATTCGGATTCTCCGACGGCAGGCCCACTTCCGGGGGGCGATGCGGGTATAGCGTCAGCACGGCGCGACGCGTCAGTGGTGGTGCTCCCACCCGCGCCACGACCAGGTTGGTCGTCCCGATTGACAACCCTGAGGGGTCCGTCACTACCTCTACCTTGCGTCGTACAGGGGCTGCGGCCAGTGCTCCACCCTAGACCCCGGGACCGCCCCGCCGGTCCAGCGACTCGGTCACGAAGCTATGACGACGACATCCGGGTGGTCCATGTCAGCGGCAGTGTGACCATGGTGGCAAACCCGGCCGGGGCGGGTCAGACCACGGTGAGCGGGAGCGACTTGCGCTCCTCGAAGACGAACGTGGCGCCGCCGCTGAACTTGGCGACTTCCACTTCCGGGGCCACCTTGTGCGCGGTCTCGCCGACGGTGAACTCGAGGGTCCAGTCGGTGTCGGTGCCGGTGACGTGAACGCCGATGTGCGGGTCGACGGCGGTGGCGATGGCCTGCAGCGCCCGGGTCTCCCCCGGTGTGCACAGCGAGATCCAGGTTCCGTCGTCGTGGGCGACACTGCGGTGCACGTGCATGCGGCCGCCCTCGAACTCGGCGTCGACGTAGCCGTTGGGGTTGACCAGCGGATGCAGTTCGAGCACCCGCAACGCCCCGTCGATATCGCTGGACAGCTTGAGCGCCTTGTGGATTCGCTCGGCGGCCAGGCCGGCCAGGCCGATGAGCTGCTTGGTGCAGATGTCGCGGGCCTGCGCCTCGTCGGTGGCACGGGACTTCACCGCCAGCACATAGGACAGGTTGAGCAGCTGCATCTGGAGGCAGACCTCGTCGGCCAGGCGGACCAACGCCGACTTGGAGTATGCGGTGAAGTCGAAGTCGCTGACCAGCGGTCCGGAGTAGTCGGACTGGCCTTCGTCGGCCGGGTCGATGGGCGCCAATTCCCAAATGGCGGCGTGGGTTTTCTCGATGATCGCCAGCGGCGGCAGGCCCGCGACCTCGGGATGCGATTCGTCGATGATCACCGTCCAGGCGCAGTGCGGGTGGCGGTCGGCGGGGGTGCGTGGCGGACGGTGGATGGGCCGGATCTGGGTCCGGGGGTTGGTGGCGACCGCGGTGGCGTCGAACGTCGGGTCCTCGATGTCGTGGCACATGCCGCGCACGTACTCGTCGCCCATCGGTTCGACGTCGAGCAGCGCGCCGCAGTGGTCGAGGTAAAACTCGCCGTGCCAGCGGTCGTGGATCACGTAGCGGAAGTCCATGAACTGCGGCGGGGCGCCGATGTCGAGCTGCATGCCCTTGAAGATGGTGGGCACGTCGTCGCCCTCGAATTTCAGCGCGCGCTGCATGCGTTTGGTGTAGATCGGGCTGGCGCCGGCCCACTCCTCGATGGCGATCTGCAGCATCTCCTCGCGGCCGAAATTACTGATGCACCATGCCATTCCGGATCGGTCGATCATCTGGCCGATCAGCAGGAGCTCAGGCAGCAGGGTCGCGAGCTCGGCGCGCGACAAAGACTCGAAGCGACTGGGGGCTGTAGTCACACTTCCAACATAGAGTCGTTAATGTTATAAAGTCAACAATGACATCGGTAGCCCCCACCCGCCGCACCACCGCGCCCCGCAAGCGCGGCGACGAGACGCGGGCGAAGATCATCGACGAGACGGTGCGGTGCATCGTCGAGGAGGGCTTTCCCGCCGCCACCGCCAAGCACGTCGCCGAGCGCGCCGGCGTCACCTGGGGCGTCATCCAGTACCACTTCGGGGACCGCAACGGGTTGCTGAAGGCCGTGGTCGACGACGGGGTGGCCCGCCTGGTCGAGAGCCTGTCGACCGCGGAGGTCGGCGGCCTGTCGCTGCAACAGCGGATCGAGACCGTCGTCGACATCGCCTGGCAGTGCTACAGCAGCCCGACCTCGTTGGCCGCCTTCGAGATACTGCAGGCCACCCGCGGCAGCCTGGGTGGCGCGTCTCGGCGGCACCTGCTCGACATGAACGACGCCGTCGGCGCGCTGGGCCGGCTGATTTCGGAGGATCCCGCGGATCGTCAAGTGGCCGAGGTGATCTGGGCTGCGCTGCGGGGCATGGTGCTGGCCGACATGATCGTCGGGCAACCGGTGGACTGGCAGCAAGAGCGAGCCACCTTGATCAAGATGGCCACGCTCTACTTGCAGCGTTCATAGCAGCGCGAAAGGGCAGGTGTGTTGCAATGTTGGACATGAGCGATCTCGAGGACATCAAGCAGGTCAAGTACCGGTACCTGCGCGCCCTGGATACCAAGAAGTGGGATGAGTTCGCGGCCACCCTGACCGAGGACATCGCCGGCGACTACGGCTCATCCTTGGGTGAGGAGCACCGGTTCACCGACCGCGACGCGCTGGTGGAGTTCATGCGGAACTCCCTGCCCGCCAACGTGATCAGCGAGCACCGCGTCACCCATCCCGAGATCACCATCGACGGTGACGAAGCCACCGGCACCTGGTACCTGCAGGACCGGGTGATTGTCGCCGACTTCGATTTCATGCTGATCGGCGCGGCGTTCTACCACGACCGCTACCGCCGGACCGCTGATGGCTGGAAGATCTGCGCCACCGGGTACGAGCGCACCTACGAGGCGACGATGTCGCTGAAGGGGTTGGATTTCAAGCTGACGCCGGGTAGTGCGTTGGGGTGAGTTGCCGACCGTCGGAGGCCCACTTGAGAACGAAAGTTACGCATCGTTGACCAGATAACGGGCCGCACCCGGGAATCCTCCATTCCCGGATGCTCGAACTCCATCACTCCAGGGGCCTTGCCCGCCCAATACGCCCGTCCAAAGGTCCCAACTCACCACTGTCACTTCAAGGAGGGCACCAATCGGACTCGGCACATAACTCGAGCACTAGACTGGGGTCCCCCGGTTGGTCCCGGGTTCATAAATTAGTAGGTCATCATTTTCTCGGCGGCGACACCGTTCAACGAAATTCAGCGCAACTTCTTCATCGGCAAGGAAAGATTCGTATTGCTCGCGCGTCAGGACATAATGTTCGTCGTAGTCGACGACACCGTTACTAACCGGGATGGCGAGGTAGAACCCATTGACCTTCCGGTCTATGCCGAGCGAATAACGATGTTCAGGCGAGAAGTGCACTTCGTCAAATCGCTTTTTCAAGGCTACTCCCCTGGTTCAATTGGCGTAACAAGGTACTGTTCAGGCGGCACTGCAGCGCAGTCAATAACTGCTTCCGGCAAGCCATCTGGAAGGTAACCGCCAGGAATCCACTGGTCGTTGGCTCCAGCCTCATTTCCTGATGGCATCCGCAGATTATACCGACCGGGATCCGGTATATCGATTCGGACAATCGCATTCTCGTCAAGAAATCCGACCGGCAAACCAAGTGCTTTCTCCATAGCTCGCGGATCCCCACTCGCCGTTCGCACCAGGTGGTCAGCGTCTGCTCCAGTCATGACAAAGGATGTGCCATCTCGCTGCCCGATTCCGTACCGACTTAAATTATCCTCCGGCATGAACCGGGCCGCACCCTCCTCGAACTTCGAAAGATGCTCACGGATGTACTCTGGCGACAGATATTCTGTTGGATCAGGACGACTACCCTTCTCTGTCGAAATTATTTCTTCCCGCTTATCATCCGTCAGGCCTGAAGGATCAGACCGCGCCTCCGACGAGTCCCGGGTGTCGTTGCCCGGCACAGGTTCGTCCCCGGCGGAGGGGGTGGCAGTCTCTGCTCGTGGCTCGCTGCTCGCGGCGTCTGGGGCGTCAGGGTTTTGGCCCTGTGGCCCACTCCCGCTGTCCGGAAGCGCTGCTACCCGAGCCTGAAGCGCGCTGTCCGAAGGATTCGGATAGTTCCGCGTGTGGCTTGACGCAAGCTCGCTTGGCTTTGGCTGCGACGAACCACCCACGTCGGGCGTGGCTGGCCCCATTAGAAGACCCTGTGACGCTTCCGCCTGTGATAGCTCAATCGTTCTAGCCGAACTGGTTTCGGTTTGTGGCCGGCCAGCTACCTCCGGTTCCTGCACTCCCGGCGCCTCCCCGCGAGCCACTGGCGCGGGTACCTGAGTCCGAGCGCTCTCGCCCCCCTCCGGTGACACATCGATACGCGGCGCCGGGGCCCCCTGTGGCGTTGGATGCACCGGCGACACTGCGGCGCCACCCTCCGGCACCCGAGGCGCTGGCGGCTCCAGAAGATGCGGCCCCGATATCGGCCTACCAGGTACTGATTTCAGCTCTACCGGGGCCCCACCGAGGTCGTCGAGACGGTCCGAGACACTCTCTGCGGACCGTCGAACATCTCCCAATCCGGCTGTGCTCGCCGATATTTCGGGAAAACCGTCTACCGGATTATCCGCATTGCGCCCCGCACTTCCAGCTTGTGTCATGTCGTCAGCGACCCTCGCCACACTCCCTGCCTTGGTGGCGGCTCCGCCCGGAATTACCGCAGTCGCGGCATCGAAGCCCAACGCCCCGATGCCCAAGAAGGGGCGATCGGAGGTGAAGATGTCGTCGGCATGCACCAACCCTTTGACCGTTTCCAAGCTGCCCGCAGGGTCCATCACGATCTTCGGGAGTGCAGTGCCTGGGTTGAACAACAGGGCGGCCTCGGCCATCGCGTTCAGCGACTCGAAGGCACCCTTCGGGTCGCCCGGGTCGAAGGCCAGCAGGCCTTCCACCACACCAACTGGACCCATCATCGACAGACCCAGTTGAAGATCAGTCCGTGCGTCCACCAAGTTGGCGATGTGATTGCCGGCGGTGGACCCAAGATGTTCGACGAGTTCTTTGCGAGCAGATACCTGCAGTGCACGGCTGGTGGATCTAATGCCCTCCTTCAGGCGTGCGACGAGTTCCTTTCGGGCATCGGCCTGACGTTTGTGGTTACTGACTACGACTTTGATGTCAGCGGCGACCTCTCGGATCTTGTCCTCGGCATCGCCTGTCACCAGTTCGAAAATGGTTCCGAGGATGCCCTTGTCGACCACGGAACCGACGACCGTCTTGAGCGTGTCGAGGAGTCTACGAACCGCGTCCTGCGTCGCTTCTACATCGTCGGCGAACCCGTCGAGTTCATCTGCCAGGGCTTTGCTGTGCCCGGCCAACGTCGAGAGTGCCGAGCCGATGTCGGCGACAGCCGCGCGCATCGCCTCCCGCTCCGGAATCCGTTGCGCGCCAATGGTTTCTACTGGACCAGAAATGTTTCGACCAACTGCTGACAACGGCTCGGCCAGCTGCCGCCAGGACCCCGCAGCGGCACGCAGTTCGCTGGGTTTGCCGTTGGGCCATATGTTCCCCACGAAGGCTTGAACCAAATACCAGAGCACCGGCGGCGACGTACCCGGCCCGTTGACATCTGGGTCACCTCCGGGAGTCGGATACTCTGACGGCGCTCTCGGAGTTGGTAGCGGCGAAGCCCGGCGCCCAATGTCGGCCGCCACCTCGGCCATTGAGTAGTTGGTGGCTGTCACCTGCACCCGGTAGCCGGTCGCGCGCAGCGCATTGACCCCGGCCGCGACTGCCGCCACTATCTCCGAACCTGACTCCTGGTAGGCGTACCCAAACGCCGCCCCCGCAGGATCCTGACCGGTGTCTGCGTTGTAGGCGGCGGTCAGGGTTGCCAGCGCCGCCACCAAACCGTCGCTGTTCGCGGCCACCGACGCCCCGGCACCAGACAGCGACGCGGGATCCACCACCAGCGGTTCAGTCACGTCGGCCGGTCCCGGTGCGGGTACGGGCCAGCCGGGATCTCAAGCCCAGATCTTCCTGTTCGACTCGATGGCGGTCGAGTACGCTTCGTGCGCATGGCCGGCGGCCTGCTGCAACTGTTCCAAGGCCTGGCTCATCATTTCCGCGCCGGCCCGCCATTGTTGGTGCACGTTGGTGTGAACGCGACTGGCCGCGCCGTCCCAGTTCAGATGCAGGTTGCTGACCACTGTGTCGACCTCGTCGAGCATTGATTCGACTACCCGCTGGTAGTCGGCCATCTGCTCAACGACGGTGATCATCCGGTCCAGGTCGACCCCGTATGGTTCAGCCATCGTGCACACTCTTGAGCGCTAGCACTGACGCGTCCTCGTTGGCGTCGAAAGCAGATCCGACGTTGTCGAGCCACTCAGCGATCCTCGCCAATGCCGACTGCACCTCGGTAGCTCCTTTGTGCCACTGGTTCCAGGCCGGCCGGTAGGAACCACTGGCCACCCCGGTCCAGGCACCCAGCATTTCGAGCACCTCAGCATCGAGCTTTTTCAACCCCTCCTGCAGGTGCTGCGCTCCCGCGGCCAACGACTCCGCTGCCGCCCGCAACGCCTCCGTATCGACCGCGATGACTTCGTCGGGATTCGTCATCGGGAACGCCAGCGTTTTGCCGAGACATCGGTACGTCGTTGCACCGCGCAAAGGTAACCAGCAGGGCAGGTATCCACAATTCACCCCAAGTCGAAGATCAGCGCATCGAGCTAGACGTAAGAGGGCGCCCGCGGTCGCTGCACTTTGTCTGCCGTCTCAATCACCGTCCACGCATGGTGCTTCAGGACCGTTGTCCCGCCGACCTATTCGCCGCACTGCTAGCCTCCAACGGTCCGGCTGTGTTGCGACGTTGACCAGAACCCACCCCGTCGTCAACGTGCGGAATATGTGACTCGACATGGCATTGACCATCGCCGATGTCGAGCGATGGAACGCCGGCGATGTGCGCGAGGTGTTCCACGCCGCCAGCAGCCGCGCGCAAGCTGCCCAGGACGCCGCCGACGAGGCTGCAGGGGTTCGACTTCAAGCTGACGCCGGGTAGTGCTTGGGGGTAGTTGGGCTACGCAGTTCGCCATCAGGATCAGATTCGCCGGGGCGCTGATCGTGCGCTGTTCGGCTAGATCCGCTCGATCTTGCTTTCCGGGTACCCGGTTTGCTCGACGAAATGAGTAATCGCTGCCGCCGGATCGTGGGCGTCCGTATGCAGCGCAACGGCGTCCCTGCCGGCGAACGAACCGATTAGCGCGACTGTTTCCCCGGTGCTCAACTTGAGTACCAGCACCGCCTTCCCCGGGTACCCCTTGCCCGCTGGGCGGAACGACTTTTTCAGAAACCTGCCGACACGACCGACGGGGTCGTTCAAGCGGGCCGCGGGAGGTGTCGACGCAAGCCCTTCCCAAGTGTCCCGGGTTAGGACGCGAAATGGCGGCTCCGGCCAGGGCCGCAAGGCATCGAGCTCGACAACTACCCCCCGCAGGAATCGTTCGATGTCGTCGGCGTCGAGGTGCCGCAGTTGCCGAGCCTCGTCCAGTTCCTGTCCGGATGCCAGCGCCTGCATGATCGCGTCGTAGTACACCTGAGGCCCCATGGGCAACGTCCGATAACTCACGGCATCCTCGGCGTGTGAGCGGGCTATGTCGTCGGTGACGTCGCCTGTGTACATGAGGCCGTACAGCAGCTGATGCACAGGACCGCGCCAATTTGTCGTCATCCGCTAGCTCCCCTGGGACCCTGTAATCGATGAGATCAAGATCCAGATTGACCGAAACTGGCCAGGTAGGTCGACACGCGAAAGATCATGAAGCCGCCGGTACGCCGCTAATGACGGGTCTGCTGCACGAGTAGGTGACATCTGAGTCGGCTTGCCCTGGGTGGGCAGGCTGGGAGGATGTCCCCATGGCAAGGCCCTATCCCCGTGAGTTCCGCGACGACGTCGTGCGCGTGGCCCGCAATCGCGATGACGGGGTGACGATCGAGCAGATCGCCACCGATTTCGGGGTGCACCCGATGACGCTGCAGAAATGGCTCCGTCAGGCCGACATTGACGAGGGCGCCAAGCCCGGCAAGACCACCGGCGAGTCCGGTGAGCTGCGTGAGGCCCGGCGGCGGATCAAGCTGCTCGAGCAGGAAAACGAGGTCCTGCGCCGTGCCGCGGCGTATCTGTCGCAGGCCAACCTGCCGGGAAAAGGATCTACCCGCTCGTGAAAGAGCTCGCCGCCGACGGGATCCCCGTCGCGGTGACGTGCCGGGTCCTCAAGCTCGCTCGCCAACCGTATTACCGCTGGCTGGCCTCCCCTGTCACCGACGCCGAACGCGTCGAGGCCTACCGCGTCAACGCCCTTTTCGACGCGCACCGCGATGATCCGGAGTTCGGATATCGCTACCTGGTCGAGGAGGCCCGCGACGCTGGCGAGCCGATGGCCGAGCGCACCGCCTGGCGCATCTGCTCCCAGAACCAACTGTGGAGCGTGTTCGGCAAAAACCGCGGCAAGAACGGCAAGCCCGGCCCACCGGTCCACGACGATCTCGTCGAACGCGACTTCACCGCCGACGCGCCGAATCAGTTGTGGCTCAGCGATATCACCGAGCACCGTACCGGTGAGGGCAAGCTTTACCTGTGCGCCATCAAAGATGTGTACTCCAACAGGATCGTCGGCTACTCCATTGACTCCCGAATGAAGTCCCGACTGGCCACCCGTGCACTGCACAGCGCGGTGGCCCGACGCGGAGATGTCGCGGGATGCATCCTACATTCGGATCGAGGATCTCAGTTTCGCTCAAGGCGATTCGTGCACGCACTGCACCATCACGAGATGGTCGGCTCGATGGGCCGTGTCGGCGCGGCCGGCGACAACGCTGCCATGGAGAGCTTCTTTTCCCTGCTGCAGAAGAACGTGCTCGACCGCCGCCGCTGGGACACCCGCGAGCAACTCCGAATCGCGATCGTCACCTGGATCGAACGCACCTACCACCGACGCCGCCGACAAGCCGGCCTCGGCCGGTTGACCCCGGTGGAATTCGAAGCCATCATGACCACACCGGCCAGTCAGGCCGCGTGACCGAAACTGTCACCTACTCGTGCAGCAGACCCGACTGCACCATCAACCAACTCTCGACAAGCGAACTGGCGGGACTTGCCCACTCGGACTGCTCCGCACCCATGCGGTCCGAACCGGTGACGGAATACCAACCGTTCTTGTCCAACCCTGAAGAGTCTGGTCTCGCCGCCGTCTGACCACACCAGCGCAACCGTCTCTAGTGTCCGCAGTGATGACGTGC
Organism: Mycolicibacterium sp. MU0050; assembly: GCF_963378085.1. Classification (GTDB taxonomy): domain Bacteria; phylum Actinomycetota; class Actinomycetes; order Mycobacteriales; family Mycobacteriaceae; genus Mycobacterium; species Mycobacterium wendilense. Next base: position 4,309,028 of record NZ_OY726395.1, read on the forward strand.
ACCCCCAATCGCGTCGCCCAGTGCCGCAGCTTGGGGCTGAGTACTCGATCAGAGACCACGGCGAGCATCCTCATCTATGGATCCGGACTGTACGACTCTGATGTGCAACCGCACCATCGTCGCGAATCTAGTTCGCATCGCGTGGGATGGCGGCAGCCAGAAGAAGCGACGCGAGGGTTTGACGTCTCGAAGAACCGCACCGCCCCCCCCTGGAATGAGCCCCTAACATCCGAGGATGACACATTCACGCCGCCTACGCCTTCTGAAGTCATGATGACCAGTCCGACTGACCTCGGATTCGCACCGATATCCGCCGCCTGCGCCGGAGTCTTGGCGGCAGGGCTAGGCGCGGTCTCCGATCGCGGGTGGGACCTCTTGTGGCCCTTGGTCATAGGGTGCGCAGTCCTCGGAATCGGACTCATCGTCTACTGGTGGCGCCGGAAGATTTCACCGCCATGGTGGGCGGCGGCGGTTGCCACGAGCCTGGCACTGGTGAGTGTGCTCGCAGTGGTCCTCGGTCTCGCTGCGGGAGACGCGCTATGAGTGCGCGTCGATAGTGCCCCTTGGGGTGGTGGACTTCGGATCGGCGTGGGTACACGCGTTGTGATCAACGAGTCGTGATGAATGCTAGGCGATTTGGCGTTGTTCGGTGATGGGTTCCGTGGCGGTTTGTTTGGCGGCGATGACTTTGCGCAGCTCAGCCATGGAGATGTCCGACAGGTAGCGCCGGGTGACCTGCCATTCGTCGTGCGCCTCGATGACCACGGCGGTGGCCAACCGCAGGAACGCGGCGGGGTTCGGGAAGATCTCGACGACATCAGCGCGACGTTTGATCTCTTTGTTGAGCCGCTCGATGGGGTTGTTCGACCAGATCTTTTGCCAGTGTCCACGTGGGAACGCCGTGAATGCCAGCACGTCGGGTTTGGCCTCATCCATCATCGCGGCCACTTTCGGGAAGCTGCCCGACAGCGTGTCGGCGACCTGATCCCATTGCGCAGCGACCTCAGCGGGGTCGGTGTGGGCGAAGATCGTCTTGACCGCCGCGGTCACCGCCGGGGCGTGTTTGGCGGCCACCGCCCCATGCAGGTTGCGCATGAAATGGACCCGGCAACGCTGCCAGGACGAGCCGGTGAACTGCTGAGCTACGGCGGCTTTCAAGCCGGCGTGGGCATCGGAGATCACCAGGTGCACCCCGGTCAGGCCGCGAGCCTTGAGCGAGGCCAGGAACTCGCGCCAGAACTCAAACGACTCGCTGTCACCGACAGCGGTGCCCAGCACCTCGCGGGTGCCGTCGATGGAGACCCCGGTGGCCACCACGAGGGCGTGGGAGACCACGTGTGCCCCGACGCGGACCTTGCAGAACGTCGCGTCACAGAACACATACGGAAACTGGGTGTGGGTCAGGCTGCGGGTGCGAAACGCCTCGATCTCCTTGTCCAGGCCGGTGCAGATGCGTGAGACCTCCGATTTGGAGACCCCCGATCCGACACCGAGCGCAGCGACGAGGTCATCGACATTGCGGGTCGACACGCCATGGACGTAGGCCTCCATGATCACCGCATGCAGCGCGCGGTCGATCCGACGGCGCCGCTCGAGCAGCGACGGGAAGAAGGAACCGGCCCGCAGTTTGGGGATCTGGACTTCGATGTCCCCGGAAGTGGTCGATACCGTCTTGGCCCGGTGCCCGTTGCGATGCGTACGGCGATCGTCGCTGCGTTGGTAGCGTCCGGCGCCGATCGTCGCAGTGGCCTCGGCCTCGATCAACGCCTGCAGCCCGGCGCGGATCAGCTCGGCGAACACCGCCCCGGCATCAGCGGACTTGAGCGCATCGAGCTGGGCCAACAAGGCAGAATGGTCCTGGGTCATCGCGTGGTGGTTCCTTTGCTTGAGTCACTTTGGTCGGTAACTCAATGACCACTACGCGATGCCCCACCCCAAAGCCCTCAACGACACACCGAACAGAGTCCGGCCTGGTCAGCCTCAGGCCCGAAACCCCACCACCCCAGGGGACTTACCCTGCGCGTCACCGTGACTGGGCATTACAAGCAGCAGGACTCGTGGCCGGGATCGGACCGGCAATCATGTTCGCGTATGGACTTGTCGTCGGGCTCGCGCTCTTCGTGTTGGTGACTGGAGCCGGCATGCTCTGGGTGCGGACGCGGTCGTTCTTCTACGGGGCGATGTGTTCCTTGCTAGCGCTGCCTGGTCTTGTCGTTGCCGCGCTGTTGACGGGCTGATCAGGTGGGTGAATAACGCACCCAAGAGTTTGCTGTTAGAAACTCCCCATGCACGAGGGGGACGAGGTCCGCGCGGATATCGGAGACTTGACGCAGTCTGCCCTGCAAGTAGCCAGGTGCGGCGAGGACATGGCGGCGGCGCACACCGCGGCCGACGTCCGCGTGGAATCGGCGTTGGCCGGCTGGCAAGGCCTCTCTGCCGCCGCACTAACGGTGCGTTCGGAGACGTGGCTGGCGAATACCACTGCGCTGCTCACCGAGTTGGGCACCCACGTCGAGACGCTGCACCGCTGCGCCCAGACATTCTGCGACATGGAGCGTGACCACGCCGCCGCGATCGAGGCCGTCCATCCGAGTGGACGGACCGTCAGGACGCCCGCGCCGACGGGCGGCGTCGATCCGCGGAATATGTGACTCGACGTGACATTGACCATCGCCGATGTCGAGCGATGGAACGCCGGCGATGTGCGCGAGGTGTTCCACGCCGCCAGCAGCCGCGCGCAAGCTGCCCAGGACGCCGCCGACGGCATCGCGACCCTGCCCGCTTTTACTACGTGGGGAGGCAAGGCCGCTGACGCCGCGAGGGAAGCGATCGCCGCCACCGGTGAACAACTGAAGGCCCACAGCGCCGAAGTGAAGTCCGTCGCCAACACCGCGCGGACCGCCGCCGACGAGATTGAACGAATCCAGTCGGAACTGGCCACGCTCAAGTCCGACGCCGCCGCGCTGGACATGGAGATCGACCCCACAACAAACCAGGTGGTGGAGGGTCCCGGGTTCAAAGGCACCACGATGGAGTCGTTACTCAAGCGGCAGCAGTTGCAGCCGCGCGTCGACAAGCTGCTCGCCGAAGCCAACTTCATCGACTTCGCGCTGGCCGGCGCGATCAACCGCGCGGACGGCTCCACCGCCAGCACCGAAACACCAAGACCGCAACCCCCGGGTCCGGCAAAGGCAGTGGTCGACGCCGTTCAGCAGCCATCGACGGTGGGCCAGGAAGGCAACCCCGCAACCTGGCAGGACTTGCTGCTGCCCGGTGGCGGCGCGGTACCGGGCACCGACGCGCGAGATCTCGCACCCACCCTGCAGGACCAGCTGACCCCACCCGACGCCAGAGTCCCCGGGACAGCCGCGAACCTCGATGGATTTCTCTTTCCGCCCGGCACGCCGCTGCCTGGTCCACCACCCAGCCTGATGGACCGCTTCAATGCGACCCGCAAGGCCGCCGGCCTGCCGCCGCTGGATCCCAGGGCGGACCCGGAGTTCATAGCGCAGGCGCGCGATCTCCTTGCCCAGCAGGGCATTCCCGCAGACCAAATCGACCAGCGGCTCGAGTCCCTGATCGACATGATGGAACGGCCGGTCGCGGACGTGGTCCCCCCGGAAAGACAACGACAGCCGGCCCCAGGTTTCGGCGACGGGTTCCGCGAGAGTTGGTTCGCCAACGAAGATTTCGTCAAAGGCCTCATCGGCCAAGCCGGGCCCGGAGCGCCTGGAGTCTGGGAGTCCTGGAAGAACCTCGGCCTGGGAATCGGTGGAACGATCGCCGACCCGATCGGCGCCATCCAAGACGAAATCGAGCGCGCAAAGAACGCCCCCAGCCTCACCCACTACCTCGGCAGGTGGGCCGCAGACATCAGCCAATCCGCCGCCGCCGGTCCATTTCTGGGTCCGGAAGCACTCGCCGGGAGGGTGGCGGTGCGTTCGCTGGACTTCGAGTACGACACCACGGCCGGCTTGTCGCAGGAACTCAACCACGCATACTCCCGGGGGTTGCCGTCTGAGGACCTCGTGGACCACGTGTCCTACATGTCCACCCACTACGTCGACGGACCTGGCCTTCTCCCCGAGAACGTCGATCGCGTCGTCCTCGGAAAGTGGGAGGGACAGGATGGGGGCTACATCGGTGAGGCTCGAAAAAATGGCGGAATCTACTACGACACCGGCTCAGAAGCCTGGGACAATCTGACAGCGGGTCTGAGCAAAGAGCACGCTACGCAGCTCGGATGGGAGGCCAACGAGCGGTTCCTGCGCACTCAGATGGAGAACGGGGTGTCGCGCATCGTATACGTCCTAGGTGAAAGCTATACGTCGCTTGAGGATGTTCTGATTAGGCGAAAGAATTCATTTTCAGCAATGGAAATCGATTTTCTGACCGAGAACGCAGCGAAGTACGGGTATCGACGTGTTGGAAACGGCTGGATAAAGGATTAGCGACAATGCGGAATGATGAATTTGTTATTCAAGCACAAGAAATTCTCGGTCCCACGTTGTCCGGTCGCGGATTTACACTCGAAGAAATCGACGATGCTGTGGATGAGGGCGGCCGTTACGGAGCGGCGCTCTATTATCTTAGCTCCGATTGCAAATTACAAATCTACTGGTCCGCCCGGGAGTGGGAAGTCAACGTGATGGTTGCCCCGCTAGGTAGCCCAAACCAGCACGGACTATATGACCGGTCCCGACGATGGCACTACCTACCCGAATTTTCTCCCAGGCCGAACCTTTCGCTCGAAGAGTTGGTCAAAAAGCGGCGAGAGGAGGGGGTCAAGTTTCTAGACGACATCGGCCAGCTGCGCCAACTCGTCGGGCACATCGACCGCTATTTCGAAAAAGCTCACACTGAGATCTTGAAACAGTACGGACAGGAACCCCTGGACTTTGGTGAACAGTAGCGTGACGGCATGCTTACCCGGATGCTAGCCAGCGTCACTCCACGCGCCCCGGAGACGAGAACGATCCGACCTACTTCAACACCTGTTAGCAAATCATTGCGCAGGTTCGCCACCCGGCGGTTAGTACCAACTCCGCCATTCCCCCTGCCAGCAAAGACAACACGGCCTGTGCACTTGTCGACTCTGGACACTGAGGAATGCCGATGGACGTAAATGGATCTCGACTCGCAGCCAGTTGGCACTACTGGTCAGTCGCGGCTGGGCTGACGAACCCCATAGTCACCCAGGACTCCAACCCTCGCACCTTCCACTTCCGGGCCGACCAATACGCATTCCATCTGCGTGCCTATGACAGCTGGTGGATAGTTGACACGGAGGATGATCGGAACCAGTTCCACGCGGACACTGCGAAGTTCGCAACTTGCGAGCTCGCGGAGAAATATTTGGTATGGCAATGGTCGTCTACAGCCCGCATCGCGCAACGTCAGCCACCACTCGGACCGAATTTTTATACTCAGGGCATGGCGACCGATGTTACGGCGGGTCCGATATCGGAAGGGATCTACACGCTTTCTACTCCAGAGGGCAAAGCGGTGCTAATGGAGCCAACGGCAACAATATTCAGCCACCTGATGCGGTGGAGTCTGGACGAAATTGAGAAGTTCGCGAAGACAGGCTTCGTTGACCGCGCTCACTGAAATTCCCCACTGACGCTCATTGAAATTCCCCACCCGTGTGGCTCCGCCGAGAAGGGCGGGCCTCCCTCGATGCTGCTGGTGTCTGACGCCAGTAGCTCCAGTCGAAGGAGGCCCGCTTTCTCATGCTCACATGGGAGGACGACATGGAAGTACACGCCCTACGCAAACGTGGTTGGTCGATCTCTGCGATCGCCCGTCACACCGGCTTCGACCGCAAAACGGTCCGCAAGTGTCTGGCCGGCGACGCCGAGCCCGGAGTGCGGGCCAGGCCGGGGCCGGACGCATTCGACCCGTTCATCGACTACGTCACCGCCCGGTTGGTCGAGGACCCGCACTTGTGGGCCCGCACCCTCTACGACGAACTCGAAGACCTGGGCTTCGGGCTGTCGTATCAGAGCCTGACCCGCAACATCCGCACCCGAGGGTTGCGGCCGGACTGCCAAGCGTGTCGCACCGCCACCGACCGGCCCAACGCCATCATTGCGCACCCGCCGGGTGAGGAAACCCAGTGGGACTGGCTGGAATTGCCCGGTCCACCCGATTCGTGGGGATGGGGCAAGAAGGCGTTCCTGTTGGTCGGCTCGCTGGCACATTCCGGGAAGTGGCGCGCAGTGCTCTCACCGTCGATGGATCAACCTCACCTGGTCGCCGCCATCGACACGATCTGCCGCGGCCTGGGTGGACTGAGCAGGGTGTGGCGGTTCGACCGGATGGCCACCGTCTGCGATCCCGGCTCAGGCCGAGTCACCGCATCGTTTGCCGGGGTCGCCAAACATTACGGGGTCGCGGTGGCGATCTGCCCGCCGCGGCGCGGTAACCGCAAAGGCGTGGTGGAGAAGGTCAATCACACTGCCGCGCAACGCTGGTGGCGGACCCTGGCTGACGAGGTGACCGTTGAACAGGCCCAAGCCAGTGTGGATCGTTTCGCCCGCGTGCGCGGTGACACCCGCATCCGTGCCACCGCTGACGGGCGATCCTCGGTCGCCGTAGTCGCCAAGGCCGAGCCGCTGACGCCGGTGCCGGCGACGCCGTATCCGGTGATCGTGTCGCAGTCCCGGACCGCCTCGCGCCAAGCGTTGGTGTCCTACCGAGGCAACCGGTACTCGGTGCCACCGGAGCTGGCTGCCGCGCAGGTGACGATCAGCCACCCAATCGGCGGCCAGGGTTGCGTCCAGCAGAGTGGTGTACGAGTCCGGTCCTGATCAGCGGTACCGGCGTGTCGTAGCCGACTGATTGAAGGTCATCGCGTGATTCTTCGAGAGACCGACCAAAGTCACTCGAGCAAAGGAACCAACGCGATGACCACCGCCCACAATATCGACCTGCCCAGCGTGCTCGCCGAACGACTCACCACCACCCACCCCGACGTGCTGCGCGAACTGCTCGCCACGTTCATCCACACCCTGATGGGAGCGGAAGCCGACGCCCTGTGCGGCGCCGGCTACGGGGAACGCAGCACCGAGCGCACCAACTCCCGCAACGGTTACCGTCACCGCCCATTCGATACCCGCGCAGGCACATTGGACTTGGCAATCCCCAAGCTGCGCCAGGGGTCGTATTTCCCGGACTGGCTGCTGGAGCGCCGTAAACGCGCTGAGCGGGCGTTGACCACAGTGGTGGCCACCTGCTACCTGCTCGGGGTGTCGACGCGTCGGATGGACAAGCTCGTCGAAACCCTCGGCATCACCAGCCTGTCGAAGTCGCAGGTCAGCGTGATGGCCAAGGAACTCGACGCCGCCGTCGAAGCGTTCCGCACCCGGCCACTGGACGCCGGGCCGTACACCTTCGTCGCGGCCGATGCGCTGGTGCTCAAGGTCCGCGAGCAGGGCCGTGTCGTGAATGTGCACGCCCTGATCGCCACCGGGGTCAACGCCGAGGGATACCGCGAGATCCTGGGCATCGATGTGTCCACGGCCGAGGCGCGGGCTGGTTGACGTTCTGGCGGTCGCTGACCGCGCGTGGGTTGTCCGGGGTCAAGCTAGTCACCTCCGACGCGCATGCCGGGCTGGTGGCCGCGATCGGTGCCACGCTGCCCGGAGCGGCCTGGCAGCGCTGCAGAACGCATTACACGACCAACCTGATGAGCATCACCCCGAAGGCGTCATGGCCGTGGGTACGAACCCTGTTGCATTCAGTGTTCGACCAACCAGACACTGAATCCGTTGAAGCGCAATATGATCGGATCATCGATGCCTTGGCCGACAAGCTACCCAAGGTGGCCGATCACCTCGAAGCGGCCCGGCCGGACCTGTTGGCGTTCACCGCGTTCCCCAAGCAGATCTGGCGCCAAATCTGGAGCAACAATCCCCAAGAAAGGCTCAATAAAGAGATCCGCCGCCGCACCGACGTCGTCGGCATCTTCCCCGACCGCAACGCTCTAATCCGCCTCGTCGGCGCCGTGCTGGCCGAACAACACGACGAATGGGCTGAATCCCGGCGGTACCTCGGCCTCGACGTCCTCAGCAAATCACGCGCCGTCAACGACACCCCGACCGAACAGGAGGCCAACCCCGCGGCACTGACCGCCTGAACCATCACCTCGAAGAATCACACGACGACGTCCTACACCACGTCCCTGGACTTGACCGCGGCCAGTTCTGCGACATCGCCACCACCAGTGGGATCGTGATCGCCCGGCACCGCATGGCTGCAGACGGGCTCGGTGTGATGGTCTGCGACAGCGGCCACATCATCGCCCTGGACACCGCGGCGATGGCCACCGCTAACACCGGACGACCACACCGCCGCAAGGAACGCATCCCACCCGGCCCGGCCGCCAAAACCGCTGCCGCGCAACTCCTTGCACTCCGCGACAACACCGCCAATTCAGCCGAATCAACCACGCCATCAACCGATTCCACTGTCATCGACCTGTCCGCCTACGAGCGGGCCGCCCAGAAAAGGACCCTGCAATGACCCCCACCCCACGCACACCTAAAACCACCACCGGCACCACCACCGAGACACCGGCGGCCGCGGCGAGCCGCTATCAGCAGCTACGGTCACACCTGGCCGAGCTCAAACTCGCCGCTGCCGCCGAGGCCCTGCCGTCAATACTCGACCAGGCCGCCGCCGAAGGCCTGTCACTCACAGTGGCCCTGGAGCGGCTGCTGGCCGTGGAAGTCGATGCCAGCACCGCCCGCCGCCTCGCAGGAAGGTTACGGTTCGCCAGCCTGCCCACCCCCGCTACCCTCGCCGATTTCGATGTCGACGCCGCCGCCGGCATCGACCGCGCACTGATCGACGAACTGGGCACCTGCCGCTATCTTCGAATCGGCCACCAACGTTCTACTGATCGGCCCGCCGGGGACAGGAAAGACGCACCTCTCGGTTGGATTGGCAAGGGCTGCAGCACATGCTGGATATCGGACCTACTTCACCACCGCCGCCGACCTGGCCGCACGCTGCCACCGCGCCGCCATCGAGGGACGCTGGGCCACCACCATGCGGTTCTACGCCGGCCCGACACTGCTGGTGATCGATGAACTGGGCTACCTGCCACTACCCGCCGAGGCCGCCTCGGCGTTGTTTCAAGTCGTATCCCAACGCTATTTGAAGACCAGCATCGTGATCACCACCAACCGCGGGGTCGGCGCCTGGGGCGAAGTGCTCGGTGACACCACCGTCGCCGCCGCCATGCTCGACCGCCTCCTACACCGGTCAGTGGTCATCAACCTCGACGGCGAGTCCTACCGGCTACGCGACCACCACGCCGCCGCCGAAAACCTCCGTCGAGCCGCAACAGGAACCCGTCAACCCCTACACTGACCGGTGCTCACAGGTGAGGAATTTCGGCGAGCACACCCGGGGACGTTCGATGAGCGCGATCATCGACAGCTGACGCCGCAATCGTCTGCTCATACGTCGGCACACTGACCACCCGATTCCCAGCCTCCGCGGCACATGTTGCTCCCAGGTGGCCCACGAAGTTGAGCCCTACTGCTTGGTGACGGCGATGACCGCGCCCGGACGCAACCACCGCATGATCTGCACCAAGGTGCCGTCGTCGATACCCACGCAGCCGGCGGTCGGGCCGCCATCGGTGGTGTGAACGAAGAACGCGCCACCCTTGCCCGGAATCCGCTCCTTGTTCACCCCCATCACCACGGCGTGCTTGTACTGCGGAATGTGGAGGTTCTCGGTGCCGCTGCTCAGATTCGTGTTGAACGCGCACTGATCCTTCTTGCAGACCTGCATCGTGTTGTACGTGGGGCTCTTCATGTCCCCGTCCCACCAATGATCGGGTGTCACCTGGACGTACTGCAGACCGCCGCCGGGATTCGGATCGGTGCCGAAGGCGAAGTCGAGGCTGTAGACACCCATCGGGGTCATCATCGATCCGTCGAAGTGATCCTTCGACATTCCCTTCGAGCCGATCTTGGCGGGGATACCCGCCCTGACCGGCTGCCAGCCGGCCGAAGTGCGCTGCCAGACATCCATCTTCGCGTCCGATCCACCCACCCCTGTCACCGCCAACACCTGCGTGGCATTGCCTACGCTGTTGCTGAACCAGGGCAGGTAATCCGCGCTGCTGGTTGGCGCGACGGACAGCGCCAGACAGGCGGCCGCGAACAGCACACTCAACAGTCGGCGCACACGGCCCATCGTTGCGGAGCCACATCACCGTTGCGAAACGGATTAGCGTCCGATGGGTACCGGGCGGCGTTGGGATCGGCCATGCGCCGTTGCTGTTTGCGGCTCGGTCGGTCAACCCCCCGCAGTCGAGCGTTACTGAATAGCCAACGTGCGAATCGTCGTTACGATCGCGGAATGTCAAAACCGCCAAAAGGAGGCATGTCCCCCGGCTAAGCGCCTTGGCCTCCGCAGGGACCACCACCTACGAAACGGCCGTGGCTACTACCGGTGATCTTGACTGCGACCCTCGCCACAGTTACCACTGGCGTGGCAATCGCGTTGCCGCGTAGTCAACAGGCTCGTGCTGCTGTCCACAGGCATCAACGGTGACGGACACCTCGAAGCCCTGAGCATGCAGTGGGTCACCAGAGAGCAGCGAGTGCCTCAGATCTGAGGCGGCCTCGGAGAGGGCCTCGCCAAGGATGTCGGTCGACACTGTGGTGCGCGGACATCGTGATGCTCCTCCGAGAACCCTGTGGAAGGTTGACTCGAAGGTTCACGCGGCGGCCACGTCACAACCCTCACCGACACAATGGCGAACTCAGCAATCACGCTACACCACTGTGCGGGACTCGAAATCGCAACCGCGGATGGTGAACTGTGCTATAGCGTTAACACCAATAGCGGCACCGATACGAAAGCATCTGCCCTCGGCCGTAGGGACCACGCGTCATAAGACGCTGACCATGCCGACTGACATTCCGCGACTTCGAACCGTTCACTGCGCCAGCCAGCGCAGCGTTACGATCACCGGATGTCAAATCCCCCGCACGGAGCCATGCCGCCGACCACACCACATTGGCAACCCCAAACCCCACGGCAAAGGAAGGGGTATTCCTACCTTGCCTTGGCACTGACCGCGAGTGTTGCGCTCATTGCGTCAGTCGTAGCGGCCGCTGCCTGGTTTCGTGTGACGGCTGAGTCCGACGCGAATGACCCGACGCCACAGTTCAGTGAGCAAGAAATCGCCGATGCGAAGCAGGAAATGTGTCAGGCGTGGAACAAAACCTACCGAGCAATACGGTCCACCGGCGAAAAGTCCGATACCGACCCAAACCACGCTTATCTCGTCGCGGTCAACACGAGACTTGCGTTTCATGCGTCTGCAGACTACTTAATCGATACGCTCAGAGAGCAACCAGCAGTACCCAGCAGCATGGCGGCCGATGTGAAGAAACTTGCGTCAGCCTACTACGACACCGCTATTTCCCAGCTCGGTAATGCGCCTCAGTCCGAGTTTAAGAACTCTAATGAAGAAATGGATGAGGCAGATGCACAGCTTTACGCTGCATGCCGCTAGCTAACGGCGACCCACATTCGCCGTGCCATTGCCTGACAGCATCGACCGACGACGACTGCAACTCTGTGACCGCATCCACGGCCCGTGTTCTCGCTGTGGGCAAGAACACTTCGGCAAATCTGGGTTCAAGGCCGTGGGTCAGACGTGGACGACTGCGGTTTCACTCGCCCCGAGACCTGTATCCAAACAGTGAATAGCCTCCGCCGTGATCGGCGATACCATCACTGAGTGTCATACACACCCCACGGAGGCATGCCACCTGCTCCCGCACCCTGGCAACCGCAGGGAACCTCAGCCTCACGCCCTTCGCGTGCGCCTGTGATCCTCTCTACCGCTATTGCTCTCCTGGCAGTCGCCCTTGCCATAGCGGCGTGGTTGCGCCCGCCGCAAGAGCCAGAAGCTCAACCCGACACACCTCAGTTCAGCGAACAGGAAATAGCAACAGCAGAGCAGGCGATGTGCGAGGCATGGAACCATAGCCTCACCGCGATACTTCATGTCGGAGGAAAGAACAGCCCCGACTCCACCCTGACGTATGTATTGGGAGTCGAAACACAGGTCGTGTTCGACGCTGCCGCTGATTACCTACAGTCGTCGCTACGCGAGAATCCAGCGACACCCGAAGAGTTAGCCGATGCATTCAAGCGACTTATCTCTTCCTACTACGAAGCGGTGTTGGCTCACTTAGCCAACGCATCAGAAGATGATATTGAGCCTATAAAAAAGTCCGTGGATGCCGCCGAAGAAGTAGTCAGGCGGGCGTGTGGATGATTCCCAGCCAGTCACTCAGCCCGTGGGCCCAAATCGTGATCGGGCCGCACTTACCGAACGAGTCTTCGGTTACCTCCGCCGCTAATTCAGCACGCAACAGAGCCGGAATCGAGGTGGCATACCAGGATTACGAAAATCAACTTCATACGACACGGACAAGCACGCTTTCATCGTTGCGTGGCATGACCGCCGACGCCACCCGCACCGCGGTGCACCAATCCGAGAAAAACGCCGGGGATGTTGCCGGCCGAAACAGCGTCAAAAAGTCGTCCTACGCCACCGCTACGGAATCGCTCCGAGGACTACGATCAGAACTTCTACAGATCGGCGCAGACGCCGATCAGGAAATCAAAACTATCCTCCAGTCGAAGAAACCAGCGCCGCAGATCATCGCTGAGGTCGTCGCCGCAATCGAGAAACATTCAACTTACGCCACACACAAGGCCACCACTCGGGGATCCAGTGTGTTAGAAGCAATCCAGGAAGTACTCACAGCGCAAGGAGATAACCGGTCGCCAGAGGAGTTCGCGGCCGCGAACGGGATCAACCTCAAGAAACCCGAACCGGTCGACCAAGACAGTCTCCGTGCCCTCGTCGAAAGTACCGTTAAGAATTCCGCGGCCTCGGGACCGCCCTTCTCCCCGCCGTCGGACCGAACTGCAGACGGAATAGCCGGTGCCGGCCCCGCTACTTCTGCAAAAAGCGCGCCAAGTGCAGCTCAGCCTGGCGGTCTAACTCCAGAGTCATCTATTCCGCACGGCCCCCCTTTGGACGCCGGATACACCCCTCCCTCAGAGAACGTCCTACCTGGGAGTTCGCCTCTCCCCCCGCAACCCCCGCCCCCGCCCTAAACACCCCCGCCCCCTCCCTCCCCGACGCCGGAGTCCCTCGACCGGAGCCGCCGGCGGCGGGGTCGCGTCTGCGGTGAACGCCCCCGCGTTCTCGGCCCCCTCTGCCCCCTCGACCCCGTTGGGTCCGCAGCAGCTGGCGGACAGCTTCACCCGGGGCATGGATGTGGGCGCGCCGATGTCGCAGGGCACCGGGGCGCTGACCCAGAACGTCATGGACACCGCCTTCCGGCCGCCGGCGGCCACCCCGGACTTCGCCGCGCCCACCGGCGGCGGAAACTTCTCCCCGGGGACCACCCCCAGCTCCGGGTTCGCCATGGCCGAGGCCGCCCCGCACGCCGGCGGCTCCACCGGATACGCCGCGCACAGCACCATGGCCCCGGCCCCCACCATGTACGCCGCGCCCATCGCCCCGATGGCCACCATGGCCCCGGCCGCCCCCGTCATGTCCGGCGGCCCGCTCCCGGCCTACGGCGCCGACCTGCGCCCCGCCGCCATGGCCGCCCCTGTCGCGTCCTCGGCTCCCCTGCCGCCGGCCGCCGCCCCGGCGTCGGCCCCGACGTCCGCGGCCAGCGCCAACGCGCTGCACCAACAAGGACCCGTCGTCCGTCAGGCACCCACCCCGGCGGCCACCAGCTCCGTCCCCATGGGTCTGACCGAAACCGCCACCGCCGCAGCCACTTCCGGCGCCGTCACCGGCGCCCTCTCGGCCGAGGCCGCCACCCGGACCCGCCTGCAGAACCTCCTCGAGGCCGTCGCCCGCCAGGAACCCAAGCTGCGCTGGGCCGTCGGCGAACGCGACGACGGCACCACCGTCCTGGTCACCGACCTCGCTGGCGGGTGGATCCCACCGCACGTCGAAATCCCCACCGGGCTGACGCTTCTCGAGCCCGCAGCGCGCCGCAACGGCCTCGAAGCACTGCTCGCCGGCGCGGCCATCATCGAGACCTGGTCTCCCGGCCAGTTCATCCCCGACCCCAAGGACGTGCCGCCGGCCCCGATGTCCCTGCGCGCCCGCGACCTGCCGGAAGTCGACGACATCAACTGGGAGCTCACCCAGGCCACCAACTGGCGCGACGGCCTACCCCGCCTGGCCCACACCCTGGCCAAGGCCGGGGTCGCCGGCACCGGCATCCTCGATACCGAGGCCGACCTGCTGCACCAACACCTCACCGCCACCGCCGAATCCGTGCTCCGCGCCTACCCCGAGGCAGACCCGAACGCCGTCGGCAACTGGCAGTTGCTCGCCGCCATCGACGCGTTGATCGCGCAGCGGCCCACGACCTTGAACTATCACTTCGCCTGGTTCTTGGCGCTGCACATGGCGACGGGAGGGGACCGCCGATGAGCGAAAATGAAATCCATTACAACAGCGACGACTACGCGGCGGTGTATGGCGTCCCGCCGCCCCCGGGCATCCCCTCCGACATGATCGGCCCGGCGATGGTCTGGACCGAGCAGCTGCTGGTAACCCTGCAGACCGCCGCCAACGCCGACGATCCGGCGGACATCGCCGCCGGCCAGGCCGGCTACGCCGAACGCCAAAGGCTGGCGCAAAACGCGCTGACGGGCTTCCCCGAAAACGAGGTCCAGGGCCAAGCTCAATTCCAAGAGGTCAACAAGATGGCCGAGCAGATCCCGCAGATGGCCAGCGGCATCGCCGGTGGCATCGCCGGGGCGTTGGGTGGCGCGCTCAAGCCGCTGACCGAGATCCCCCAACAGCTCGCCCAGTCGATGCAGGGCCTGATGCAGCAGGGCATGGGCGCGTTGCAGGACAGCGAGGGCCTCGGCGCCGAAGCCTTCGAGGCGTCGGCGTTGGGTGACGAATTCGGCGGCGGCGCAGGTGATCTCGAGGCCGGCGGCGGAGGCGGTGG
The DNA here is from genome assembly GCF_963378085.1 of Mycolicibacterium sp. MU0050. Classification (GTDB taxonomy): domain Bacteria; phylum Actinomycetota; class Actinomycetes; order Mycobacteriales; family Mycobacteriaceae; genus Mycobacterium; species Mycobacterium wendilense. The sequence continues at coordinate 4,324,066 of NZ_OY726395.1, forward strand.
CGGCGGTGGCGGCTACGGCGGCACCGTCCCGATGTCCACGCTGGGGCCGGCGGCCACTCCGTCGGGCGCCACGGCACCCACCTCCGGACGGGCGGCGATGATGTCCGTCGCACCGGCGGTCCCCGCGTCGATGCCCGGCCACATGGGCGGCATGGGCGGCTACCCGATGATGCCGCCGGGTGCCATGGCCCGCGGCGGCGGCGACGCCAAGGACGACAAGACCGCCACCAAGAAGGTCACCGTGCCGTCGGTCAAGAACGGGGCACCGGTCCAGGGCCGCGTGTCGGCCCCGCCGACCGCCCCGACCGTGTCCAAGCAGGTCGAAGGCAAGACCGTCGCCACCCGGCGCATCGTGGTCCCCAACGAGAAGAAAACCGCCAAAACCGACGACGACCCCAGCCGCTGAGCAAACACCATTAGCCTGGGTCAGATGAACCTGCCCTGGCAACGCGCGCGCGGACTTCAACGGATCACCCAGGGGATGGGGACCCTGGACCGCGAGGTGTTCGACGCCATCGCCAACTCGCCCACACCCCTGCTGGACACCGTGATGCCACCGCTGACCCGGGCGGCCGACCACTCCAAGCTGTGGCTGGCCATCGCCGCGGCGCTGGTCGCCTCAGGTCGGCCCAACGCCCAGCGCGCGGCCACGCGCGGCGTCGTCACGCTGGCGGTCACCAGCCTGGTCACCAACCAGGTGGCCAAACGGGTCTGGAGACGCGACCGGCCCAGCCGGACGTCGGTGCCGCTGCCCCGGCAGATCAAGCGCTTCCCCACGTCGAACTCGCTGCCGTCGGGGCACTCCGCGAGCGCGGCGGCTTTCGCGGTGGCGGTCGGCCTGGAGAACCCGCCCATCGGCTTCGGCCTGGCGCTGCTCGGCGGGCTGGTGGGCCTGTCCCGGGTCGCCACCGGCGCCCATTACCCCGGCGACGTGCTGGCCGGATTCGGGCTGGGCGCGGCCATCGCCGTCGTCGGCGGCAAACTCGTCCCGCCCATCGTGGAGACGCAACTGCCCAGCACCGAACCACTGGTCGTGGACACCCCGCCGCGGCCCGACGGCGCCGGGGTGGTCCTCGTGGTCAACCCCGCCTCCGGCAGCGGCACCGGCGCCGAAGTCATCGAGGAGGTCCGCGAGGCGCTGCCGCGCGCGGAGATCGTCGAACTCGACGCCGACGACGACCCCGTCGAGGTGCTGAAGTCCGCGGCCGAACGCGCCGAGGTGCTCGCCGTGGGCGGCGGCGACGGCACCGTCTCCACCGCCGCCGCCATCGCCGTGGAAGCCAAGCTGCCGCTGGCGGTGTTCCCGGCCGGCACCTTCAACCATTTCGCCAAGGACATCGGCTGCCCCACCGTCGCCGACACGGTGCAGGCCATCCGCAACGGCACGGTGGCCTGCGTGGACCTGGTGTGCCTCAACGAGGAACACATGGTGATCAACACCGCCAGCATCGGCGCCTACCCCCTGTTCGTCCAGACCCGCGAGAAGCTGGAACGGCGCCTGGGCAAGAAGGTCGCCGGGGCCTACGCCATGCTGCACACGCTGCGCCACGGCGAGCCCGTACAGATCAGCTACGACAACAAGACCCTGCAGACGTCATTGTTCTTCCTGGGCAATTCGGTGTATCTGCCAACGGGATTCGCCCCGTCACGACGCACCCGGATGGACGACGGCCTGATCGACGTGCGCATCCTGGAGACCGGCCGGCGCTTCGCACGAACCCGCATCCTGACCGCGCTGGCGCTCGGGCGGCTGGAACGTAGCCCGCTCTACCACGAGATCCAGGCCCCGGAGTTCAGCTTTCGCAGCGACGAACCCACCCCCGTCGCCCGGGACGGGGAAGTCGGCGACGAGATCGACCACGCGTCGTTCACGTCGCTGTATCGAGTGTTGCCGGTCTTCCGCCCCCTACCGTGAGCAGCGGCCGACACGCCAGGAAGTACAGGTAACCCAGCGCCCAGCCGGCCAGCACGTCGGAGGGGTGGTGGACGTTGAGGACCACCCGGCCCCACCCGATGGCGACGACGATCACCGCCCCGGCCACCATCAGCGGCCGCCGCCAGCGTGGGGCCACCATCGGCAGCAACACCGTCAGCAGCGCCAGGACACTCACCAAGACGCCGAGGGCGTGCCCGGACGGGAACGACGTCGACCACGCCTCCACCATCGCGGTCTCCGGGCGCGGGCGATCCGCGAGGTACTTGGCCACCTCGATGACCACGCCGTTGAGTTCGACGCTGACGAACAAGAACAGCGCCGCGGCGCGGTCGCCGCGCACCAGTAGCCAGATGATGGGGATCAGGGTCAGCAACCGGAAGACGGCGGGCCCGAGGAGGATGCAGAACGCGTCCCACAGCGCCACCCAGGCCGGATGCGCGACACCGAAGTCGCGCATCGGGTCCAGGAACCACCCGTCGAACGTCGTCAGCCACGACCATTCCAGCGCGAAGCCGACCCACAGCACCACGTACAGCACAGCGGCCGCCACAGCCGTCACTGCGGTCCGACGAGTCACTCCTCACTCGTACCACAACACTCGCGCGGCCCCACCTCGCGTCGCCGCTTACGATGCCTGTGACCTCTGGGAAGGATGGCAATGACGGCACCGAAGTTTGTCCGGTATCTGAGCAGCGCGGCGGTCGCCGCCGGCGTCGGTGTGGCGGTCGCGGTGGGCGGTGCGCCGCTCGCGCACGCCGACGGCACCGACACCGCCTCGGACAGCAAGTCCGAGAGCACCTCGACCGAATCCACGAGCTCGAAGACGGAGCCGTCGACGCGCCTTGGCAAGGCGGCCGCGAGGCTGGAGCAGCGGGTCACCAAGGTGGCGCAGAATGCCCGTGAGGCCCGTGCGGAGCGGGCCGAGCGGGTCGCCCAGTTCGACCCGGCCGAGGCGGTCAAGGACCTGCAGAAGCGATTCGACAAGGCCGCGAAGGCCAAGGGTATCGACGAGGATGCTGTCGAGGACGACGTCGTCCCTGCGGACATCGGCGCCGCCCCCGAGACCACGCCCGAACGCCTGAGGCTGGCTTCGCGGGCCGCCGCGGCCGCGCAAACGCTGAACCCCCAGGAGTCCCCGACGGCGGCCATCACCCCGGACGCCGCCACCTCCGCGAGCACCGGCGACGACACCGACGACCTGTTTTCGAATCCGTTCCGCCCCAACGACCCCGAGCCCACCCCGGCCGGGATGTTCGGCCCGTTCCTCGACATCCGCAGCGCCATGCTGGACGTCAGCCCGGACTCCATCGACCCGTTTGTGCGCGAGGGCTTCGAGGCCGGTTACCGGGTGAGTCAGATGGTGCCGTGGGTGAACCTGCCCATCCCGCTGCTGCACATCGCCGCGGCCGCCGCCGACCCGGAGCAGAGCGTCGCGCAGGTGGGAATCAACCAACTGCTGCTGACGTTGCCGCCTATCGGGATCGTCTACTACGGCTACGACCAGGCGGCCGACCTGGCCAATGTGGAGGTCGCCGCGGCCGCGCTGAAGGAGACCTTCTACAGCACGGTCTGGGACACACTCGACCCACTGGAGATCCTGCACGAGCGCGGTCAGGCCGGCCTGCCCTCCTAGAAGGGCGGCGGCTCCCCGACAGTCGTCGTAGCCGCCTGTACCGACTCGAGCTTTCTGACAGGACCACTAGGTTGGGGTGGATACCGCAGAAAGGGTGCCAATGCCCAAAGTCGTCTCGCTCATCCGCTCCTCGGCGCTGTCCGACGTCGCCGAGTACGCCTACGCGGCCACCGCGCCGGACGACGCACGCCTGATCTTCTTGGCGGGCGCCTGCCCGCTGAACGCCGACGGCTCCACCGCCAATGTCGGCGACTACGCCGGCCAGGCCGCAAAGTGCGTAGAAACGCTGACAGCGGCACTCGGGGCCCTGGGCGCCACCCTGCAGGACGTCATCAGCACCCGAGTGCTGGTGGCCTCGTCCCGACAGGCCGACTTGGTCTCCGCCTGGGAGGTCGTCCGGGACGCCTTCGGCGAGCACGACGTTCCCAGCACGCTGTTCGGCGTCACGGTCCTCGGCTACGACGATCAACTCGTGGAGATCGAAGCCATCGCCGCGGTTCAGGACTGAGTCTGCGCCCTCCAATTCGACCGCAAACCAGGATATTTCGCCATGGATGACATAGCCTCGGTCCGGCAGATCTGGCAACAGTTGGAGCTGCCGGGCATCGTCGACGTCCACACACATTTCATGCCGAAATCGGTGATGGACAAGGTGTGGCGGTACTTCGACTCGGCCGGACCGCTGACCGGGCGCGAATGGCCCATCCGCTACCGCACCGCCGAAGAGGAGCGCGTACATACGCTGCGCCGCTTCGGTGTTCGCGCGTTCAGCTCGCTGGTGTACGCGCACAAGCCGGACATGGCCGAATGGCTCAACGGCTGGGCCCACCAATTCGCGCTGCAGACCCCGGACTGCCTGAGCACCGCGACGTTCTACCCCGAAGCCGGTGCCCCGGCCTACGTCGAGCGGGCAATCACCCAGGGCGCCAAGCTGTTCAAGTCACACATCCAGGTCGGCGGGTACAGCCCGAACGACCCACTGCTCGACGGGGTGTGGGCAATCCTGCAGGACAGCGCGACGCCGGTGGTCATCCACTGCGGTTCGGGGCCGGCCCCCGGCGAGTTCACCGGACCCGAACCGATTCGGGAGCTGCTGCGCCGCTTCCCGCGGCTGGTTCTCGTCATCGCGCACATGGGGATGCCCGAGTACGTCGAGTTCCTCGACATCTGCGCGGCGCACCCGCAGGTCCGGTTGGACACCACCATGGCCTTCACCGGGTTCGCCGAGGAGATGATGCCGTTTCCCGTCGACCACCTGCACCGACTGCACGATCTGGGCGAACGCATTCTGTTCGGCAGCGACTTTCCGAACATCCCGTACAGCTACGCCGACGCGATGCGCGCACTGGTCAAACTCGGTGTCGGCGACGATGACTGGCTGCGCGACGTGTTCTACCGCAACGGGGCCCGGCTGTTCGGCCTGTCCTGAGACACCCGCGCAGCTACCATCGGGGACATGGGCTCATCTGACCCCGCCGCCGTGCGGCCCGAACCCGATCCCCCGGTCGACCCGCCGATCCCCTATCCCGACGTTCCCGGCGCCGACGCCGGCGAGCGCGGCCTGCCGGACCGCTCCGAACTGACGCTGGGGCAACGGGCCATCGTCGATGCGTCCGTGGTGGCCGACCTGGGGTTACGCACCGGCATCGCCTCCCTGGTGGGCGCGGCCATGCTGCCGCCGGTCATCGCCGGGGTGCTGCGGGGCAACGACCTCCGCCGCGAACGCGAACACCTGCGGTTCTATGCCGACCTGGCAGCTCAACGCGACGCCGAGGCGTCGTTTCCGGCTCCCACCGCCAAGCCGCGCGTGTCGGTCCAACCGGCCAACCCCGTCGCGCGCCAGGTCGCCCATGGCGACGTTCGGCACGTGCAGTTCCAAAGCAGTTATGAAGCCCGCAACCCCGAGATGCGCAACCTGTGGCGCGGGCTCAACCGCAACAACGTCGTGCACGCCCAGCACTGGCGCCACGACGACGGCCCGCACCCCACGCTGTGCGTCATCCACGGCTTCCTCGGTTCGCCGTATCTGTTCAACGGCCTGTTCTTCTCGCTGCCGTGGTTCTACCGCACCGGTTTCGACGTGTTGCTCTACACGTTGCCTTTCCACGGGCGCCGCGCCGAACGGTTCTCACCGTTCAGCGGGTACGGCTTCTTCTCCAACGGGATGGCGGGCATGGCCGAGGCCATGGCGCAGGCGGTCCACGACTTCCGCTCCGTGCTGGACTATCTGGAGTCCACCGGCGTCGACAAGATCGCGCTGACGGGTATGTCCCTGGGTGGTTACACCTCGTCGCTGATCGCCTGCGTCGAGGACCGGTTGGAGGCCGTCATCCCGAATGTGCCTGTGGTGAACCCGGAATCGGCGTTCGACGACTGGTGGCCGGCCAACAAGCTGGTGGAGTTCGGCCGCCATGCCAGCGGGATCAGCAGGGAGGAAGCCGCGCAGGCCTCGGCGTTCCACTCGCCGCTGAACTATGCGCCCAAGGTGCCCAAGGATCGCCGGCTCATCATCACCGGCCTGGGCGACCGGCTGGCGCCACCCGAACAGGCCGAGGCGTTGTGGGAACACTGGGACCGTTGCGCGTTCCACTGGTTCCCCGGCAACCACATCCTGCACGTCAGTCAGCCGGAATACCTGCGCCGGATGACCCGATTCCTGCGCCCCGTTATGTTCTGACCTTCTCCGCACCGGCCGGCCACCGCAGGGCGGCCACGTCGACGGTGCCCACCCGGGCACCGGGCAGCGGATCGGCGGCGTTGGGCGACAACGCATCCAGCGCCTCCAGCTGGTAGCCACGCAGCGGGTTCAGGCCCGCCAGCGGTGCACCGCCACGGTCGGGCAACTCGTCGGTGCGGATCGCGGCGGCCGCCGCCACCCGAACACCCGGGGTGATCTGCACCGCGGTCCACACCTCCGGAGAAGAGTACGCCCACAGCTTGTCCAGCGTCTCGGGCAACGCGTCGTTGACGTCGATCGCGTACGCCGTGACGTAGCTGCCCTCCCCGTCCTGGACGGCCCGCCACTTCGGCTTGGCCTGCGGGCCGAGGATGTCCGGCACATCGACCTCGGAAGTGGTGACCGCCCAGCCCAGTTCACGCAGATGGTCGGCGAGCCGGCGCAACGTGACCTCCGCGGTGTCGCGCAGCGGGATTCGCGGCGAACGCGCCTGCAGCTCGGTCAGGTTGGTGGCCGCCGACATGGTGAGCCCGATCCACGTGGTGCGCTCGCCGGGGGTGTTGCGGCTGGTGACCCGCACCGCCTCGCACCGCAGGCCGTACCGGTCCAGGTAACCGGCGATGACGTCCAGGGGCAGGTCGCCGTCGCTTTCCGGCAGCACCCGCAGCACGGCGGTGGTCTGCGCGTCGGCTTCGGTGCGCTGCACCAATTGGTGGGCGCCGCCGCCGGATTCGCGCGCACCGAGCAGCGCGATGCGCCGCTTGAGCATGGTGGTGAAGAACATCCCGCGCCATTGGGCCAGCAGGATGATCACCACGACCACGGCGATTCCGAGGGCCCATTGACCGGTCACGGTCTGCCAGGGATAGGCCATGGCCGCGGGCACCACCGCCAACGCCATCAGGGTGAGTCGACCGGCTCCCGGCCAAGCAATCCTCACTGGGAGCGTTCCTTTCGTCGGTGCGCCGCGAAGGCCGTGGCGGCAACGGCTAGCGCCAGGGCTGCCGTGCCGGCGAACGCGATGTTGCGCGGGGTGTGGTTCTCGGGCGGGGCCACTACCGGCGCCGCGATGCGGGTGGTCTTCGATTCGCCGGGCGGCGGGGGCGGCAGTTCCCAGGTCAGCGCCGCCACCGGGTCCAGCGTGCCGGCGCCCACCAGGTTGGACGGATCGCGCGCCCCGTTGTGGGCGGTGCGGGTCAGCCGCTGGATGACATGGTTGGCCGGCATCTCCGGGAAACGACTGCGCACCAGTGCGGCCACCCCGGACACGTAGGCGGTGGCGAAGCTGGTGCCGCTGATCGTGGACATCTGCCCGCGCTCGGACGGCACACCGTTGGCCAGGCCACCGTCGCCGTTGCTCACCGAGACGATGTTCTCGCCCGGAGCCGCGATCCCGACCCACGGCCCGCTCATGGTGAAGGCCGAGGGCTGTCCGCCGGAGGTCAGCGATCCCACCGACAGCACGTAGGGCTGCCACCATGACGGCGTCGACACCGCCCCGACGGCCGCCCAGTTCCGCGGATCCTCCGGATTGGTCGAACCGCCAAGCGGATTGGGCTGGCAGGCCTGGCCGCCGGCGATGCCGTTCGGTCCGGTGTTGCCGGCCGCGGCCACGACGACGGCGTCCTTGTCCACCGCCGCGTAGCGCAGCGCCGCGCCGAGTGCGGCCTGGTCCACGTCGCTGCCGGCGGGCAGGCAGGTCGCCGAGGAGATGTTGATGACACGGGCACCGAGGTCGGCGGCGCGCACGACGGCCCGCGCCAACGAGGCGATGTCCACCACGGCGTGCTCGAGCATCGGGTCGCCACCGCTGGTGCGGGGTGAGTACCGCGGCGAGGTCTGCCGGATCGACAGGATCCGGGCCGCCGGTGCGACACCGGAGAAGGCGTCGTCACCCGGCTGTCCGGCGATGATGCCGGCGACCAGGGTGCCGTGGCCGTCGCAGTCGGTCAGCCCGTCGCCGTTGGCGACGTAGTCGCCGCCGCCGTCGACATTGGGCAGCCGGGGCCCCGGCTTGACCCCGGTGTCGATCACTGCGACGGTCTGTCCCTCACCCCGCGAGAAACGCCAGGCCCCTTCGAGATTGAGCATCCGCTGATTCGGCGAGGCCGCGCCCGGGTCGAAGCCCGGCAGCACGCCGGTCGTGATGCAGTCCCCGCGCTGTTGCATCGGCGCGGCCGGGCCGGTGGTACCGGCCGGCGGCGGGGTCTCCGGGTCGACGGTCGGTGGGCTGATCGCCCACGCTGCCGGGCTCATCACCAGGGCGGCCGCGCATCCGGCCGCCGTGGCCCGCAGCCCCCGACGAAGCACTCGGGTCATCGATTGAGGACCCAGGTGAACAGGCCCACCCCGTAGGCCATGACGGGGATCAGCGAGGCGTCGATGGCGGCGGCCAGGAAGCTCACGTAGCGCCGCATCGGCAGCGAGTAGGTCTCCGGCGAGGCGAATTTCGGGTTGGTGGCCGCGAAGATCCACACCACGGTGACCACCGCGAGCGCCACCAGCGCCCACAGCGCCAGCTGGTAGCGGCCCTGAACGGAGAAGGTGATGATCAGCGCGACGCCCACCAGGTACGGCTGGGCCAACAGCCACGCCTTGCACGCAGCGGTGTCCCAGACGCGGGCCCGCAGGATGGCCGCGGCGGCGGTCGCGATCACGATGTACCAGCCCCACACGCCCGGCGAGTGCGACTGCGCGATGGCCAGCGAGCCCAGCACCGACAGGATCACCGCGCCGGCGATGAAGCCGGTCTGGTGTGCATCGCTGATGCGCACCCGGCGCGGCAGGTCCTCGAGGATCTTCAGCGGCGGAGCCGACGGCGCCGGGTCGCCCGGTGCGGGGATGACGGGCAGCGGCAGCCGGGCCCACATCGCCGAAAGGTGCGCGGCCTGCACGGTGACCAGCAGCGCCAGCACGATCAGGCCGCAGCCCAGCGCCACCAGCGACACGCTCCAGACCGCGGCGACGGCCGAGGCCACCAGCACCCCGAATCCGACGACGGTGCCGGCGGTGAAGAAGCCCAGCGAGCGTTCCGAGATGAACGTGCTGATCAACGACCAGGCCGTCACCCCGGCAGCAGCCAGAATCAGTTGCGGCGCACCGAATTCGCCCGGCACGGCCAGCGCGAATGCCGCGGCGATCGGGACCAGCGCGGCGATCGACAGTTCCACGGCGGGCTGCTGGGCACGGGCCCGCAGCGCCAGCGCCGCGACCACGGCCACCGCCGCCAGGGCGCTCACCGCGAACAGCCCGGCGACGTCACCGGTGAGCAGGCGGTGGGCCACGGCGAAGCCGGTGCCCGCCAACAGCAGCACGATGACGGCCGCGCGCGCGGCGCGCTGGATGTGGGCGGTGCCCCACGGCCGGGTCCGCGACTCGGAGAAGATGACCGCCGCGTCGGCGATGTCCTCGACGATGCCCGGTGCGGCGGGGCCGGCCGGAACCGGCTGCAGCGCAAGCAGATCGCCGTCGACAACACCGACGGTGTCCAGGGTGGCGTCCAACGAGAACGTGGCACCCCCGATCGGCGCCAGGCTCAGCCGACCACGGGTCGTCGGCTCGTCGCCGCTGTCCTGCCCGTCCTCGTCGTCCGGCAGCAGGCGCAGCACGGCCGGCATGATCTCGCGCAGCGGCACCTGGGCCGGCAACGCGATCTCGGTGATCCGGCTCTCGGCCAGGACCGCCACGCGCACGATCGGCAGAACCGGAGTGGCAATGGTCGCCCCGGAGGTGTCAGTCATCTATTCGTTCTCTTTCAGATTCTTTGGGTGGTGAAGTCACGGGCCATGGGCGCCGACGGAAACCATTGGCCGTCGGGCAGCGTCGCCGTGAGGTTCTGCAAGGCCAACGCGATGGCAAACGGCGTGCCGGGCGCGAAGGTGGAAATCCATTCGCCGTCGAAGGCGCGGGTCGGGTTCACCAACACCCGGCCTTCGTCGGTGTCGACGACGGCAACGCCGACGTCGGTGGTCTGCTGGGTGGCCTCCCGGCGTTGCCCCGCGACGATCTCGACGTATCGCCGCGGGCCGCTGAAGACCGATTGCACCACGGCGTGCGCCGAGGTGGGGACCCCGAGATAGTCCAGCACGCTGGACAATTCGGCGCCCTTGCGCAGTTGTTCGTCGGCGCGGGCACCGACTCGGGCCGGCATGGCGAACTCGTCGAACCGTGCCGGGGCACGATTCGACAGGCCCACCGTCACCACCGGCACCAGCCCGTACGGTTCGGCGATGTCCATCGCCGTGAAGGTGACCAGCTGCGCGTTCCGCAGCGCCACCACGGTGTGCTCACCGCGGCGCGCGACGATCCCCCGCAGCAGGTCCCCCTCGTCGGCCCCGCTGCCGACGAAACGCAGTTCGAGCCACTGCTCCGGGAAGCACACCACCCGGATCCATTGCTGAACCGCTGGATCGATCTTGTCTCCGACCAGCACCCCCAGGCGGGTCAGATGCTCGGTTTGGCGCGCGACGAAGGCCGCGCGCTCCGAACCGTCCTGGTACGGCGGCGTGATCGCCAGCACCCAGGGAAAGGTGCCGGCGCCCACGGTATCCGCGATGTACCAGGCGCCCTCGACGGTCAACTCGACCGCATTAGGCGTTCTCACAGGGTCAGCCCCACTTGGCGCCTTCGGCGGCGTCGCGGGCCTGCATGGCCATGGTGTTGCTCTCGTGCGTCATCGACATCGCGCGGTAGGCCCGGACGAGCTCCTCCATCGCGGTGTTCCACTGCGCCTGCCAGGCCTGGTAGGTCATGCCGGTGTCGCCCTGCCAGGCGCCCTGCAGCGCGGCCTGCTCGGTGGCGATGTCGGCACCGACGGCCTGCAGGGTGCCCGCGTAGGCGCCCATGTCGCCGGCGTGGCCGATCATGGCGGGGTAGTTGTACATGATCTGGGACATCAGAAACCTCCGTAGGTGCTGGCGGCGGCGGCGTCCTGCGCGACGTAGCTCGCGCCGGCGTCACCGAGGTTGACCTGTGCGACGTCGAGCAGGGTGTTGACCTTCGCGGCCACCTCGACGAAGCGGGCGTGGGCGGCCTGGAAGGCAGCCGAGGACTCGCCCATGTGGAAGGCCTGCGACGACATGGCGGCCTGCTCGGCCTGCGCGATGGTGCTGCGCATCAGCGCCGTCTTGGCGCCGAAGGCCGACTCCGATGCGATGATCTGCGGGATGTGAGCGTCGAGAAGACTCATACTCGGTGTTCTCCAATCATTGTGAACAACATGGTGATTCGTGCATTACGGACGTTCAGGTGGTTCCCCCTCTCCCCAGCTGTTGGGCAGCATGGGCGTGGTGGGCCCGTTGCCGAACGCGTCGTCGTCGAGGGTGGTCAGACCGCTCGCCTCGCCCACGTTCTCCTTGACCTCGGTCCCACTGAAACCACCGGCCGCACCCAGCCGTCCGGCGCCCTGTTCGGAGGCCTTGGTGGTGGGTTTCGGCTGGCTCGCGGACTGCGGTGCCGGTTCTTCCGGCGGAAGGCCCGGTCCGTCGTCCATGGTCATGTACTCGTCGCGGTGGCCGCGGTCCTTGACCGCCGCGCCCCGGCGCCGGCGTGCCCGGCTCTTCGCCCGGCTGGACGCCAACGCGCCGACCGCGGCGGCCGCGGCGATGTCGGAGGCCGGGGCCTTCGCGCCGCTGCCCTCGTTGAGGGTGGGCCCGACGCCCTCTTCCGGGTTCCCGCCGTGCACCGCGTACGCGACGACCTCCACGCCGGCCGGCGGCGGTGGCGGCGCACCCGCGGCGGTGGCGGGTGCGGGGGCCGGTGCCGGAGCGGGAGCCGGTGCGGGCGCCGGCGCCGGCGACAGGCCGGCCAGCGGCATGTTGTCGGGGCGCGGGGAGGACACGGCGGCGGGTTCCTCCGCGGGTGCTTCCTGCGCCGGCGGTTCCATCCGCTGCAGGATCTCGTTGAGCCCGACGGCGCCGAGCACGATGAGGATCGGGATGAGCGCCGGGGAGGCCGCGATCAGCGTCCAGGTCGTCCAGCCGACGGGCTGGAAGATGGCCTGGTAGCCGACGGCGAACAGCAGCGGCCACCAGGTCACCAACGCCTGCGCGGGGTTGGTCAGGAAGTCCGTGATCAGCTGCTGCAGGTTGCCCAGCGGGTCCTTGAGGAAGTCGATGATGGGCCCGAACAGCTGGTCCATCATGTCCCCGTAACCGCCGAGCAGGTCGGAGATGATGTTGGAATTCGTTGTCGCCGAACCCGAGTCGGCGGCCTGGGCCTGGTTGGCGGTCTGCATCATGTTCGCCGTCGCGGCACCGGCCTCGCCGACGCCCGGCGTCAGGATGAACGGCGCCACGGTGGTCCGCGGTGCCGTCGCCAACGTGGTGGTGCTGATCGCCTGGTACACGCTCATGGTGGTGGCCGCCTGCACCCACATGCGGGCGTAGTTGGCCTCGGTCACCGCGATCGGGATGGTGTTGATCCCGAAGAAGTTCGTGGCGACCAGCGCGGCGCGGGTGGCGTGATTGGCGGCGATCTCCCCCAGCGTCGGCATGGTGGCCAACGCCGTCGTGTAGGCGGCCGCCGCCGTCTGCTGCTCGGCCGCCATACCCGCGCTGTTCACGCTCGCCTGCGTCAACCAGGCCAGGTACGGCAGATGCGAGGCCGCATACTGCTGCGCGCTCGGCCCCTCCCAGGACCCGGCCTGCACCTGACCGAGCAGCGCAGTCAGCTCCGCTGCCGCCGAGGCGTATTCAGCGCTGAGGCTGCTCCACGCACCCGCGGCGGCCATCAGCGGCCCGGGGCCCGGGCCGCTGGACAGCAGCGCCGAATGCACCTCCGGGGGTGAGGCAAGCCAGATGGGTGCGGTCATCAGACACCGCGGGCGGTCAGGTAGGTGGAGGCCGCCATGGCATCGCCGGTGGCGTAGCTGACGCCGGACTCGGCGACACCCATTCCGGCGCGGCCCAATTCGCCGACACCCTGGGCCGCGACCCCGGCATGTTCGGCGCCCTGGGCGCTGAAGCCGGCCGCGGTCTGCAGCGACACCGGATCGGCCGCGGCCGGGACGACCGCGGTGATCAGCGGCGCGGCGGCGGCGTGCGCCGCGGCCAGTCGCGCGGTCAGTGCCTCCACCGCGGCACTGGTGGCCGCGAGGCCTTCAGGAACCACACGAAGCGTCATGATGGTTACTCCCTTCCTCGTTGCGAACTCACGCCGATCAACGGATTGACGAGCTGGACATGGGTCGGTGTGTCGGTGTCGTCCAGCAACACCGCACGGCCGGCGGGCAGCCGCGCGAAACGATGACCGCGGACCTTGCCGCCGTCCTGTGGGTTGCCGGACAACATCAACGTGGTGGCCTGCAACTCATTCATCCGCCGCATCAGCGGATTGGTCATCAGGGCGTGCCCGGAGCCGGTGGCCCGCGCCGTGACGATGACCCGCAGCCCCAGATCGGCGGCCTGCGACAGCAACCCGATCAGCGGCGTCCAGGGCCGTTGTCCGACATACGGTCCGGAGATCGCCGGGGTGTCCGGGATCTGGTCGACGTCGTCGATGATCAGGTAGTGGGTGTGTCCGGTGTAGGTCCACCGGGCCAGCTCGGCCGGCGACAGCCCGGCCGGCGGGCGCCGACCCTCGATGATCGCCGACAATCCCAGCATCGCCGGGGTGATCCGGTCGATGTTGGCGGTGTACTCGTTGTCCGGGAACAACGGCTCCTCGACGAGGTGCAGCCGACGATCGATCACGGTGAACGCCACCTGGTCGGCGGTCGAGTTCTCCCGCACCGTGCGGATGAGATGGCGCAGCAGCGTCGTCTTACCGGACTTCGTGTCCCCGAGCACCATCAGCAGCGGCTGATCGCGGAAGTCCACCGGCACCGGCGCCAGATCCGCCTCGCGCTGACCGATCACGACGCGCTCCGCACCGAGGTACAGCGGCGCGACGGCCTCGGGCGACAGGTCGATGGGCAGCAACCGCACCCGCGGCGCCCGGAGTTCCGGGTAGCGGGCGTTGATGTCGGCGATGCGGCCCAATTCCGGTGCGGCGAACAAGAAGTGCTCGGCGGCCATCGTGAGGCCGCGACCCGGCTGGTCGTACGGCACCGAATCGGCGGGCCGCTGCAGGGCGCCGACGACGCGGACGTTGCTGTCGCGGGCGTCGGGCAGCCGCAGCTCCAGCCGCATGCCGAGGCCGTCGCGCATGGCCAGCGGCACCTCCAGCCAGTTGGGCGTGGTGATGACGACGTGGATGCCGTAGGCCAGACCGTTGTTGGCCAGCTCGGTGACCCGGTTCAGCAGCGGGTTGCGGGTGTTGAACTGGTCGGTGTTGTCCCGGCCGAATGCGTACAGGTTGTCGATGACCAGGAACACCCGCGAGTGGGCCTGACCGGGCCCGGCCTGCTGCCGCTGCTCGAGCAACTGCTCGAGCTCGCCGAAGGTCCGGCGGATCAGCTCGGGTTCCAGCGGTGAGGCGACGCTGCCGACATGCGCCAGCGACTCGAGGTTCTTCAGCTGACCGCCGCCGTAATCCAGGCAGTAGAACGACACCTCGCGCGGCGAGTGCAGCGCCGCGGCCGACAGCATGAACGTCTGTAGCGCAGTCGACTTGCCCGACTTGGCGCCGCCGTGGATCACCAGGTTGCCGGCCGGCGACGTGGCGTCGAAGATCAGCGACTCGCGACGCATCTCGAAGGGCTTGTCGATCTCGCCGAGCGGCCAGCGCAGCTGCCCCTCGCCGACACCGGCGTTGCTGAGCACCGTGCCCAACGCGATGGGCTCGTCCAGCGGCGGCAGCCACAGCTTGGGCGCCTGCGGGCCGTAGGTGGCCAGCTGATCCCCGACGGTGGCGATCAGCTTCTGCGGCGGTCCGCTGTAGCTGCCCTCACCGTTGTTGGCGACCGGGACCACGACGATGTCCTGGTCGGCGTCGACCTCGGTGGCGGTGAACAGCTGCGGGCGTGGATCCGCCGGAACCACAATCGACTTCGGTCGCCGCGGCGGGTCGTAGATGCCGTCGACGTAGGTGCTGCGGAACTTGATCGGGTCGGCGCCGGGAGCCGGGACCAGGAAGCCGACGCCCTTGTGCTCCTTGCCCGATTCGATGTGGTAGGCGTCCTCGACACCGATGATCTGCCGCGACACCGACGGGCTGGCCACCTTCAGGCCGATCCGGTACGACGTGTTCTTGTCGATGTCCTTGATCTTGCCGACGTCCAGCGTCTGCGACGCGAACAGGATGTGGATCCGGAACGAGCGGCCCTTGCGCGCAACGTAATCGAACAGCTCGGCGTACTCGGGGTGGTCGGCGAGCATCAACGTGAACTCGTCGGCGACCACGAACAGCGTCGGCATCGGGGGCAGGTCGTGCCCGGCGTCGATGGCGGCCTCGTACTCGGTGACCGAGTTGAACGCGCTGCCCTGGATGCGGCGGCCCGCGTCGCGCAGGATGGTCTCGCGGCGTGCCACCTCGCCGCGCAGCGTGTCGGCGAACCGGTCGGCCAGCGACTTCTTCTCGGCCATGTTCGAGATGACCGCGACGACCTGCGGGAAGTTGCGGAAGATGTCCGCGCCGGCTTCGCCCTTGAAGTCGGCGTAGATGACGATCAGCCGGTCCGCGGAATGAGTCGTCAACAGCGACAACAGGATCGACATCAGGGTCTGGGACTTGCCGGAGCCGGTCATGCCGATCATCAGGCCGTGCGGCCCCATCCCGCCCTCGGCCTCGTCCTTCAGGTCGAAGTACAGCGGCTCGCCGGTGGCAGTGACGCCGATCGGGACCCGCAGCTCGTCCTCGCGGCGGCGCGGCGCCCACAGCGTCGGCACGTCGAGCTGCGTCGCGTCGGGGATGTCGAGCAGCGTCGTGAAGGTCGCGCCGCTGGTCGCCGCCGAACGCAGGCCGGCGTGCGTGGGGTTGGAGTCCCACCGCGACAACAGCCGGGCCAGATGCGCGGCCTCGTCGGTGGACAGCGCGTCGGCCTTGTTGACCGCCGGCTGCCAGCCCTTGGCGCCCCAGCGCTCGATGCGGCCGTCGGCGATCTGGAAGACCGGCTTCTCCGGATCCGGGTACTGCTCGCGGTGCGGCTGGGTGTCGGAGATCTGGATGACCGTGACGCCGGCCAGACCGGCGGACAACACCGATGCCGACAAGTCGTAACCCGGGTCGTCCACCACGATCAGCAGGTGTCGCAGCCCCAGGGCCACGGGGTCCGCGCCGTCGAACAACGGCCGTTCGGCCAGCACCGGCCCGATCTTGGCGATCAGTTCGTCGGGGTTGGCGGTCAGGTAGCGCGCCGGCCCGACGCCGTCGACCGCACCCGGGATGTCCACGTGCGGCAGCCATTTGAGCCAGGACCAGCTGTCGGATTCCAGTTCTGGGCTGGCCAGGGCGAGCCCAAGGACGCCGGGGTCATGCCAGGTGACGGCCTGCGCGATCCAGGACCGCACCGCGGCGTGCACCTCCTCGGCGTCACCCAACACCGTGATCCGGGACAGCTTGGTCAGGTCCAGGCCGGTCGGGGCGTTGCGCACGGTGCGCTGCGCGTCCAGCAGGCTGCGCAATGCGCTGTGCGACACCGGTTCCAGGTCGATCTCGTCGACGGTGTCCTTGACCCGCAGACCGGTGTCCAGCGGAACGTCGTTGAGGCCGGTGCGGATCAGCAGGAAATCGGAGTCGTGCGGATCGCGCTCCCACTGCCGCCGCGAGCCGGGGATGGTCGCGAGTTCCTCGGGCTCGGGGTGCGACCACTGGAGCGCGGCGCGCTGATCGGCGGCCTGGGCGCGGATGTTGTCGCGCACCACCGACAGGTACCGCAGGTAGTCGGCGCGCTCGGCGTCGATCTCCTCGGTGCGCAGATTGTTGTTGTTGCCGCGGTAGAGCGCAGTCGCGGCCAGCAGCAGCACGAACGGGAAGAACAGCATCTGCGGGGAGATCAGCCGCATCCCGGTGGCCACCATCGCGACGATCATGCCGACGATCAGGATCACGATCATGTACGGCAGGGCCCGGCGCAGCAGCGACGGCGGGACCGCGCGCGGCAGTTCCGGGGGCGCCTCGATGGTGATGGTGCCCTTGCGAACCTCGGGCCGGGGCAGTCGCCGACGGGCCTCGAAAATCAACCTGCTCATCGGTTCTCCATCCCGCCCGTGGTGTACGCGGTCAGCGCATCGCTCTTCGACAGTGCGGGACCTGCGCTGAACAGTGACAGAACCGACCACGGGATGGCCGTCGCGGGCGGGGTCAACCCCAGTGCCTCAACGGTTTTGGCCAGTTCGTCTTGATTGGCACCCTCGATGCCGTAACGCACGCCGGTGTCGGCCACCCAGAACAGCGAGCCGGCGATCGGCGAGGTGGGCTCCTGCCCCACGGTCTGGGTGAAGAAGCCGGTGCCCACGGGCATCGCGACCCGGGCGGCGGTGATGCCGGACCGGCTGGGCGTCAGGTCCAGCGGACGCACGTCGTCGGCGATCGGCAGGGCCGCACCCGACAGCAGGCTCAGGGAGCTGGTGCTGGCGTCGACGGCCTTGGCCCACCGCACGCAGCTGATGGGCGCGGAGTCGGCGTCGACGATGGTCATCCGCTGCGCCGGGAAGCTTGCGGTGTCCAGCAGCCGCGACTCCGGCAGCCGGGCGATCTCGTCGGCATCCAGCCGCGGCGGCTGGTCCAGCCCGAAGGAGTCGGTGTTGCGCATCAGGGTGGCGAACGTCTGGGAGACCGGTTGTAGCCCGTCGGGCAGCACCGCGTAGTGCAGCAGGGTGCCGTCGGCGCCATAGGCCACGACGACCGCGCCGACCGGTGCCGGGACCGACAGCGGGAACTGCGGGGCGGCACCGGCTTCCGGGATGGCCGGCGGGCGCAGCGGCGCGCCTTCCGGGATGGCGTTGAACAGGCCCGGCGAAATGTACCGGGGGGCAGGAACATTGGCCTCGAAGCCCAGCGCCGCGGTGACGGCCCGGTCGGCCAGGTCGATCGCGCTGCGACGGCCGTTCCACAGCAGCCAGGTGCCCGCGCCGCCGTCGACCAGGATGGCCTCGTCCTCGGCCAACGCCGCGGCCCGCTCGCTGCCCTCGGCCGGGGCGCCGGCGATCACGGTGACGCCAGGGTTGGTGGCGCCGACGCCGTCGCAGACGGTCCAGTCCGCGTCGCGCACCGGGTTCTGCACCATCCGCTCGGGCGCGCCGGGAATCCCGACCATGTTGCCGCGCGGCAACTTGTCCAGTTGGGCACTGCGCACGCCGGCGGGCTTGGCGGCCTCGCCGGCGATCAGGCGCGCCGAGGTGAGGTTGAGCACCGGATGCAGCCGGTCGTTGACCCGGACGTACATCGCCGAGCTGTCGCGGTCGGTGAGGACCACGCTGTTGCCCACGTCGCCGCCGGGCCGGATCCACGAGAACACCAGGCAGCCAAGCAAACCCGTCACCACAGCGAGGACGCCGACGAGCACGCCGCGGGTCTGGGTGCGCAGCGGGTCCACCAACATGCGGGTGTCGTGCAGCGCGACGCCCGAGGCCAACCGGCGCACCACGAAGCGCCAGCCGGTGACCTGATGCTTGGTGACGAAACCGCGGCGGTAGGTGACCCCTTCGGGGTTCTTGTTCTCCGGGGTCCGCGACGCGAAGGACCGCCGGTCCTCGAGGTTGTCGCCCTCGTCCTCGCCGAGGGGGCGACGTCCGGTGCCGCTCATGCGGGCACCGTCAGGCCGAGTCCGCGCAGCAACGGCGTGACCGCGTTGCTCACATCGCTGGCGGTGATGGTCATCAGCTCCTCATCCGTGAATTCATGCGCTCCGCCTGTCGCGGAGGTGTCCAGATGGTCGAGGCGGAACTCGCGCTCCTCCTCCGAACGCTCGACCACGTTGCGGACAAAGCGGCCGTTACCGGCGATGTCGAGGCTGCGGCGGTCCACCCCGTTGGCGTCGGGCATGGTTGTCGACGCCAGGTGGTTGCACAGCACCTGCAGGTCGTCGAGGGCGGCCTGCTCGAACACGCTGTCGCGCTGGCGGGCCATGGCGCTCGCGATCTCGACGAGTTCGCCCGGGGTGTACGACGGGAAGTCGATGCTGCGGGTGAAGCGCGAGCGCAGACCCTCGTTGGTGTCCAGGAAGCGGTCCAGGTCGGCCCGGTAGCCGGCGATGATGACGACGAGGCGGTCGCGGTCGTTCTCCATGCGGGCCAGCAGGGTATCGATGGCGACCAGACCGAAGTCGTTCTTGGCGCCGGTGGCCACCAGGGCGTAGGCCTCGTCGAGGAACAACACGCCGTCCAGGGCGCTGTCGATGATGGCGTTGGTCTTGGCCTCGGTCTCACCGATGTGCTGACCGATCAGGTCCGCCCGGTGCACCTCGCGGACGTTCTCCTTCTTCAGCAGCCCTAGGCCGCAGTAGATCTTGGCAACGACACGGGCGATGGTCGTCTTGCCGGTTCCGGGCGGGCCGGCGAACACCAGGTGATGGGAGCGCTGCGCGACGGCCAGTCCGCGCTCCTGGCGCAGCAGCGCCATGGCCACCGAGCTCTTCAGCCGCGCGACCTGATCCTTGACCTCTTCGAGGCCGATGAATTCGCCGAGCTGTTCTTCGGCCTCCGCCAGCAGCGCGGCCTTGCGTTCGTGCGCATCGGGATCGACGAAATCGGCGTCGGTGGGCTCGGTTTCGGGATCCCACGGGTCGGTGCGTGCGTCGATGCGCGCCGCGGTCGTGGTGACGATGCCGAACGTCGGGTCCGACAAAGCCTCGGACACCTGCTCGTTCTCCGGGTTGGCCGCATAGAGATCCTGCAGCACCTCGGCGGCGTCTTCCTCGAGGCCGTGCGCACGCAGGGCCAGCGCCTTGGCCAGCGAACCGTCGACCACGGCGACGGCGATGGGCCCCTCGGGGTCCTCGAGATAGGACAGCGCGGGCGCGAACATGCCCAGTCGGGCCAGCGCGGTGCCCAGCGCGACCTTGACCGCGTGGGCGAACGTCTCGTCGAGCGCCTTGTCGTTGACGATGGGGGTCAGCAGCTTGACCACGTCGGCCCACCGCTCGGCGCGGAACTGGATGGCGGTGCGCACCCAGCGGGCGTCGTGCCAGTCCGGGCGCCGCTCGGCGACCTCGGCGACGACGGCGTCGGCCTCGGCGAGCTGACCGTCCGCGGCCAGGGTGGCGGCGTAGGCGATCCGGAAGTCGTCGGGTTCGCATGCCCGCAGCTGCAGGTACAGCCCGGTGTCATAGGTGAACCCGAGCGTCTTGGGGGCGAGTTCGATCTTGCGCTGCAGGAGACCGGCGGTGTTGACGGTGGCGGCGACGTTGCGCAGCACCTGCGGCGAGGTGTCGCCGGCGGCGGCGAGGCCGATCCAGGCGTCGCACTGCTCGTGGGCGATTCGGGTGAGCGCGGTGAAGCCGGTGCGGGCCGCGGTGAGGTCCGCGGGCCGTTGGCGTTCGTACACCTTCAGGCCGAGCGCTTTGGCGCACGTCGCAAACCGGCTGACGACGTCGTCGTCGACCCGGGTGGCGTGCACCGTGAGGATGTCACTCCCGATTTCTGCGGTTCCCATAGTCATTTCCGGTGGGACGCAGCGTGCGGCCGCCCCACCCGTTCTCCTAGGCCTCTTACTGGCGTGAAGTAGTTCACGTTAACTTGCAGAAGTTAGCATTGCATAAGCTAACTGTCGAGACGTTCGGTCGGGTGACATCGACGCGCGGGGAAACCGCCAGCAGCCTGCTGAGCTGCACTTATGCGAAAACTGGCGAAGTGACCGCCCGGGGTGTGGCCAGAGCCACAACGCGAGTTCGCTCAGACGCCCCGGGGGCTAAACCAGCGGCCGGCCGGTACGCACCCGCCAGTCCAGATCCTTGAGCAGCACGTTGAACGGGAACCGCCGCAGGAATCCGGGCAACAGGTTGTTGACGGTCCGAAGCACACCCATCAGGCGGTCGAAGCGGCGCTGCCGCTGCGGATCCCAGGGCAGCTGCATCTCGTCGCGGAACCGCTGCGGCAGGAAACCCGTCGTGATCAACAGCCAGAGCGCCTCGTGGCGCTTCTGCAGGAAGCCGGGCAACGTGAGGCCGCGCAGGCGGTTGGCCGCGATCGGGTACAGGTACTCCCGCACGGCGTCGTCGATGTGGACCTGTTCCAGGGAGTCCTGCCAGTACCGCTCGAAGGCGGCGCGGTCGGCCGGCCACATCTCCTCGGGCACCTGCAAGGTGGTGGCCAGCGGCATGCCGTCGGCGTAGTGCCGGTCGGCGGTCTGCTCGTCCATCTCACCGATGAAGGTGCGGTAGACGTCGACGCCGCCCTTGTACAGGCAGGCCCCGACCCACAGCTGCAGATCCTTGTCGAAGGCGTTGTAGGCGACCGGGCTCTTGCTGTCCTCGTTCGAGTACACCTGCGCGTGGGCGCGGTTGACCGCGCGGCGGAAGGCGGCCTTCTGCTCGTCGGAGCCGCGGCTGGCCACGGCCAGGTAGGTGAACGTGGTGCGGGCCCGCTTGATGGGGTGCCGGTCCACCCGGCCGCTTTCCACTCGGCTCTCCATCACGCCGTAGCCCACGCCGGGCCGGGCCAGCTGCATGATGACGTTCGCGGGTCCCGCGAGCAGCGCGACGCCCATCAGGCCGTCGTCGATGCTCGCTCCCCGGCCCAGCACCGGACGGCGTCGCACGGGTGCGGGACTTACTTCGCTGATCGTCATGGGCCACCTGATCGACTAAATGTGAGAACGGTTGTTTCCTGATATTGCCCGAGGCGCGGATTGAGTGTCAAGATGGAGGACATGGCTCGCCCGTACCGCGGGGTCGATGCCTCCGAGCGGCTGGCCCAGCGTCGGCAGCGGTTTCTGGACGCCGGCCTGGAACTGCTCGGCGGCCAGGTGAACCCCGATGACCTCACCGTGCGGGCCATCTGTGCGCAATCCGGCCTCACCGTGCGCTACTTCTACGAGAACTTCACCGACAAGGACGCCTTCGTCGAGGCGGTCTTCGACTCCGTCACCGCGCAGTTGGCCACCACCACCCAGGCCGCCGTCGCCACCGCTGCACCCGGCCAGCAAAACCGGGCCGGCATCACCAACATGATCCGCACCATCGCCGAGGACACCCGCGTGGGACGGCTGCTGTTCAGCAAGCAGCTGTCCAACGCGACGCTGTTGCGGCTACGGCTCAAGCATCAGGGGATGTTCATCGCCCTGGCCGGCCAGCACATCCAGGACGCCCTGCACGTGGGCGGTAGCAACCGGTTGGCCGGCACCACCCACTTCGTCCTCGGCGGCATGCAACAGGCGATCAGCGCCTGGCTGGCCGGCGAGGTCAAGCTCACCGCGGACCAACTCGTGGACCTGCTGGTGGACGTCCTCGCCGACCTCAACGACCCCGGCCTGTTTCGCGGCTAGCTCGCCGGCACCCGCCGGTCGGCGGCCGTCTTCGGCACCGTGACGGTGTCGCCGGCCTCGAACTGCCGTGTCCAACAGGCGAACTCGAGGGTGATGCCGTCCGGGTCCAGGAAGTAGAAGGACCGCACGTAGACCCCGGGGTGCACCTCGCGGGCCACCTGCCACTCGCTCTCGTCGTGATTGAGGACCGGACCTACCCGCACCCCCTTGTCCTTGAGCTTGCGTCGGTACTCGTCGAACTTCTCCTCGGGCACGTGGAAAGCGAGGTGATTCATGGTGCTCACCGCCGACACGATCTCGCCCAGCCCGGGCAGGGCGTCCGGCGAGGAGACCAGGGGCACCCGGTCGGGCGCCTCGGCAAACCAGAAGAACGCCACGCAGGACCCGCCCCCGGCGTCGAAGAAGAAGTGCTGGCCCATCCCGCCGGGCAGGTCCAGTGACTTGATGAGCGGCATGCCGAGGACCCCGGAGTAGAAGTCCACCGTGCGTTGCATGTCCGAGCAGACCAGGGCGGTGTGGTGGATGCCGCCCAGTTCGAACTCGGTGTTGGTGTTGTGCGGCTTGATCATAATCTGAATGTAACATCAGGTTCAGTTGTGCCCAAGCAAATCGGCGTGAGGACATTCGGTGACCCAACCGACCCGACGGGGTAGGGCGACCCAGGCCGCCATCGACGCGGCGGCCCGCGCGGTGATCGCCCGAAAGGGCATCCTGGCCGCCACCGTGGCCGACATCGCCGCCGAGGCCGGCCGCTCCACGGCGTCGTTCTACAACTATTACGACTCCAAGGAAGCCATGGTCCGCGCCTGGGCGCTGCGGTTCCGGGACGAGGCCACCGACCGCGCGCGCGGCGCCACCCGGCACGGCCTGACCGACGCCGAGCGCGTGCACGAGGCCGCGGCCGCGCACTGGCACACCTACCGGCGCCGGCTCGCGGAGATGATCAGCGTCTCGCAGCTGGCCATGGTGAACGCCGACTTCGCCCGCCACTGGGAACAGATGTGCGCCATCCCCACCGACTACATCACCGACATGGTCACCCGCGCCCAGCAGCGGGGCTACTGCCCCGACGACGACCCCCGCCTGCTGGCCCAGGCCATCGTGTCGATGCTCAACCAGTTCTGCTACCTGCAACTGGCCGGCCGACCCGACGGCGCCGCGGACGTCGACGACCAGGCCTGCATCCGCACGCTGACGAACATCTTCTACCGCGCCATCTTCAGCAAGGAGCCGTGATGACCACCGAGATTGTCCGCAAGTTCATCGGCATGGAATCCCCCACCGGCGAACGCCAGGGCGCCGGCGGGCACCCCTGCCAGGGGCTTTATCACCACGCGGCGGGGCAACGCCCCCGCGTCGCGATGATCGCCACGCATTATCAGATCGACTTCTCCGAGCATTACCTCGCCGAGTACATGGCCGCCCGCGGCATCGGCTTCCTGGGCTGGAACACCCGGTTCCGCGGCTTCGAGAGCAGCTTCGTCCTGGATCACGCGCTGGTGGACATCGGCGTCGGGGTGCGCTGGCTGCGCGAGGTCGCCGGGGTGGACACCGTTGTGCTGCTGGGCAATTCCGGCGGCGGTTCGCTGATGGCGGCCTACCAGGCGCACGCCGCGCACGGCGAGGGTCTGGCCGAACTGCTGCCGGCCGACGCCTACATCGCCAGCGCGGCCCACCCCGGTCGCCCCGAGGTGTTGACCGCGTGGATGGACGCCGCCGTCGTCGACGAGAACGACCCGGTGGCCACCGACCCCGAACTGGATCTGTTCGACGGCCGGCACCGCCCGCCGTTCTCGTCGGAGTTCGTGGCCCGCTACCGAGAAGCCCAGATCGCCCGCAACGAGGCCATCACCGACTGGGCCGAGGCCGAACTGCAACGGGTGCGCGCCGCAGGCTTTTCCGATCGGCCGTTCACGGTGTGCCGGACCTGGGCCGACCCGCGGATGGTCGACCCGACCATCGAACCCACCAACCGCGCCCCCAACCTCTGCTACGCCGGCGAACCCCGGCAGGCGAACCGCTCGACCCGCGGCATCGCCGCGGCCACCACGCTGCGCAACTGGCTGGGCATGTGGAGCCTGCGGCATGCCAAGACCCGCGCCGAACCGCACCTGGCGCGCATCGACTGCCCCGCCCTGGTGATCAACGCCGATCAGGACACCGGCGTTTTCCCGTCCGACGCCGCGCGCATCCACGACGCGCTGGCCAGCACCGACAAGTCCCGGGCGGCCATCGACACCGACCACTACTTCACGACCCCGGGGGCCCGCGACGAGCAGGCGGATACCATCGCCGCATGGATCAGGAAAAGATGGGCTTGAGGGTCCTCGCACACTTCAAGCCGGGCGAACGCGCGACCGAACGCATCGCCGCCGAATCCGATTGGCTGGACGTGCGCTGGGTCGCCGAGGACGACGACGAGGCGTTCTACCGGGAACTGCCCGAGGCCGAGGTGCTCTGGCACGTGTTGCGCCCGCTGTCGGGTTCGGATCTGGAGCAGGCGCCGAAGCTCAAGCTGATCCACAAGCTCGGTGCCGGCGTCAACACCATCGACGTCGAGACCGCAGCCCAGCGCGGCATCGTCGTCGCCAACATACCCGGCGCCAACGCCGCCTCGGTGGCCGAGTGCACCGTCATGCTGATGCTCGCCGCGCTGCGCCGCCTGCCCGAGCTGGACCGGGCCACCCGCGCCGGGACCGGCTGGCCGCACGACCCGACCCTGGGTGACCGGATCCGCGACCTCGGCAGCTGCACCGTCGGCCTGGTCGGGTTCGGCAGCGTCGCCAAACGCGTCGAGCAGATCCTGCGCTCGATGGGCACCCAGGTCCTGCACACCTCGACCAAGCGCGACGAACACAGCGTCAGCTGGATGACCCTCGACGACCTGCTGGCCAAGAGCGACATCATCTCCATCCACGCGCCGCTGACCGACGCCACCTCGGGCCTGTTCGACGCCGACAAGCTGGCGAAGATGAAGCCCGGCGCCATCCTGGTCAACACCGCGCGCGGCGACATCGTCGACCAGGACGCGCTGGTCGCCGCGCTGCAGTCCGGACAACTGGCCGCCGCCGGCCTCGACGTCTACGCCGAGGAGCCCGTCGGGGCCGACAACCCGCTGCTGGGCCTGGACAACGTGCTGCTGATGCCGCACGTCAGCTGGTACACCGCCGACACCCTGGACCGCTACCTGGACGCGGCGCTGCAGAACTGCCGGCGCCTGCGCGACGGGCAGCCGCCATACTTCGTGGTCGCCGACGCGGCGCGCGACTCGGCCACCACGACCTGACTCCCGAGTAAGCTCGTCGCCAGCCGACCGGAGGGAAGGGCAAAGCGATGCCGATCGCAATCAATCCTGAGCACGTAGACCTGGCCGACTCGGTGCGCTCCCTGGTGGCGCGCGTCGCGCCCGCCGAGGTGCTGCACGAGGCGCTCGAGACACCGATCTCCAACCCGCCGCCGTACTGGAAGGCGGCCGCCGACCAAGGGTTGCAGGGGCTGCACCTGGCCGAGGAAGTCGGCGGACAGGGCTTCGGCATCCTCGAATTGGCCGTCGTGCTCGCCGAATTCGGCTACGGCGCGGTGCCGGGACCGTTCGTGCCGTCGGCGATCGCCAGCGCGCTGATCGCCGCGCACGACCCAGGCGCGGAGATGCTGTCCGGGCTGGCGAGCGGGGAGACGATCGCGGCCTACGCCATCGACTCCGGTCTGACCGCCACCCGGCAGGGCGACGCCCTGGTGATCCGCGGCGAGGTCCGCGCGGTGCCGGCCGCCGCCCAGGCGTCGGTGCTGGTGCTGCCGGTCGCCGGCCTGGATTCGACCACCTCCGGCGCCGAGTGGGTGGTCTTCGACGCCGACGCCCTCGAAATCGAACCCGCGCAGAGCATCGATCCGCTGCGCCCCGTGGCGCACGTGCGGGCCAACGCCGTCGAGATCGGCGACGACAGGGTGTTGTCGAACCTGAGCCGCTCGGCCGCCCACGCGCTGATGTCGACCCTGCTGTCCGCCGAGGCCGTCGGCGTGGCACGGTGGGCCACCGACACCGCCTCGGAGTACGCCAAGATCCGCGAACAGTTCGGCCGGCCCATCGGGCAGTTCCAGGCCGTGAAGCACAAGTGCGCCAACATGATCGCCGTCACCGAGCGGGCCACCGCCGCGGTGTGGGACGCCGCCCGCGCCATCGACGAGGTCGCCCGCGGGGAGTCCGACCTGGTGACCGCGCACGTCGACTTTGCCGCCGCCGTCGCGGCCACCCTGGCCCCGGCCGCGGCCCAGCACTGCGCCGAGGACTGCATCCAGGTGCACGGCGGCATCGGGTTCACCTGGGAGCACGACACCAACGTGTACTACCGCCGCGCGCTGGTGCTCGCGGCGTCGTTCGGCCGCGCCGCGGACTACCCGCAGCGGGTGGTCGACGCCGCCACCGCCACCGGGCTGCGGGGCATCGAGATCGACCTCGATCCCGACACCGAGAAGCTGCGCGAGGAGATCCGCGCGGAGGTCGCCGGCCTGAAAGCGATTGCGCGCGAAGAGCGCAACACCGCGATCGCCGAGGGCGGCTGGGTGCAGCCGCACCTGCCCAAGCCGTGGGGCCGCGACGCCAGTCCGGTCGAGCAGATCATCATCGCCCAGGAGTTCACCACCGGCCGGGTCAAGCGCCCGCAGATGGGGATCGCGGCCTGGATCATCCCGTCGATCGTGGCGTTCGGCACCGACGAGCAGAAGCAGCGCTTCCTGCCGCCGACGTTCCGCGGCGAGATGATCTGGTGCCAGCTGTTTTCCGAGCCCGGGGCCGGCTCCGACCTCGCCAGCCTGACCACCAAGGCCACCAAGGTGGACGGCGGCTGGCGGATCACCGGGCAGAAGATCTGGACCACCGGCGCGCAGTTCTCGCAGTGGGGCGCCCTGCTGGCCCGCACGGATCCCAGCGCGCCCAAGCACAACGGCATCACCTACTTCCTGCTGGACATGGCCAGCGAGGGCGTGGAGATCAAGCCGCTGCGCGAACTGACCGGCAACGCGATGTTCAACACCGTCTTCATCGACGACGTCTTCGTCCCCGACGACATGGTGCTCGGCGAGGTGGACCGCGGCTGGGAGGTCAGCCGCAACACCCTTACGGCCGAACGGGTTTCGATCGGCAGCAGCGAGCCGCCGTTTTTGCCCAGCCTGGACAAGTTCGTCGAGTTCCTGGCCGAGGGCCACTTCGACCAGATCGAGCAGAACCGCGCCGGGCAGCTGATCGCCGAGGGCCACGCGGCCAAGCTGCTCAACATGCGCTCCACGCTGTTGACGCTGGCCGGCGGTGACGCGATGCCGTCGGCGGCGATCTCCAAGCTGCTGTCGATGAAGACCGGCCAGGGGTACGCGGAGTTCGCGGTGGCCTCGTTCGGCACCGACGGGGTGCTCGGCGACGAGCAGACCCCCCAGGGCATCTGGGCGCAGTACCTGCTGGCCAGCCGGGCGACCACGATCTACGGCGGCACCTCGGAGGTGCAGTTGAACATCATCGCCGAGCGGCTGCTGGGCCTCCCTCGGGACCCGTAGGCCGCGCTTTCCCCCGCGGGCAGACGGGTATACCGCCACCCATGGCGGTGCACATCGGTACCTCGGGCTGGTCCTACGACCACTGGAACGGCGTGCTCTACGAGCAGGGCCTGCCCAAGACCAAGCGGTTGTATCGCTACACCCAGGAGTTCGACACGGTAGAGCTGAACACCAGCTTCTACCACTGGCCGCGGGCGACGGCGTTCGCACGCTGGCGCGACGAACTGCCCGAGGGCTTCTTGATGACGGTCAAGGCGCCGCGCGGATTGACCCACGCCCGCCGGCTGCGCAACCCCGAGCAGTGGATCGAGCGGATCGCCGACAGCTGGCCCGAACTCGGCGACCGGCGTGCCGCGCTGCTGGTGCAGCTGCACCCGGGCCTGCAGCGCGACGAGGCCCGCCTGGAGCACTTCCTGAAGCTGCTTCCGGAACCCACCGCGGTGGCCGTGGAGTTCCGGCATCCGTCCTGGGACGCCCCGGCGGTCTACGACCTGTTGGAACGCTACGGCGCGGCGTACGTAGTGATGAGCGGCGCGGGGATGCCGTGCGTGCTGCGGGCCACCGCCGAACTGGTCTACGTGCGGCTGCACGGTCCGGACGACTCGCCGCTGTACGCGGGCTCCTACAGTCCGGCGGATCTGCGTTGGTGGGCGCAGCGCATCGACGAGTGGCGGCAGCAGGGCCGCTCGGTGCTGGTGTATTTCAACAACGACGGGGGCGGCAACGCCGTGCGCAACGCCCGCGACCTGCGGGCCCTGCTCGGCTGACTCAGGCCTTGGGCGCCGCGGCGCGCAGCGCGCCCAGCAGTGGTTGCGCCGCCTCCTCGAGGAACCGCTGCTGTCCCTCGTCGCCGATCTGCACCAGCGCGATGTCGGTGAACCCCGCCTCCCAGTAGGCGCGCACGGCGTCGACGATGGCGTCGAGGTCGGGTCCGCACGGGATGTTCTGCGCGACGTCCTCGGGCCGCACGAATTGGGTGGCCCCCGCGAAGCCGGCCGGCGTCGGCAGGTCGGCGTTGACGTCCCAGCCGCCGGCGAACCACCGGAACTGCTCATGGGCGCGCTGCACTGCGGTGTCCCGGTCGGGGTCCCAGCAGATGGGGATCTGCCCCACCACGCGGGATTCGCCGGGCAGGCCGTAGGTCTTGCGGGTGTCGTGCCAACTCGTCACCAAGTCCCGCTCGGGTTGCACCGCGATCAGGTGATCGGCCAGCGGCGCGAACGCCTCGATCGACTTGTCCCCCGATACCGCCACGCCGATGGCCACCGGGATCTCGGGCAAGTCCCACAGCCGCGCCGAGTCCACCTCGTAGTAGGTGCCCTTCCAGTCGAGCAGTTCCCCGCTGAGCAGTTCCCGGATGATGCGGATGGCCTCCCGCAGCATGTCGTGGCGCCGCTTCACGGTGGGCCAGCCCTTGCCGACCACGTGCTCGTTGAGGTTCTCCCCGCTGCCCAGGCCAAGGGTGAACCGGCCGTCGGCCAGGATCTGCAGCGTCGCGGCCTGCTGTGCCACCACCGCCGGGTGATACCGCATCGTCGGGCAGGTCACGTAGGTGAACAGCTCGACCCGCTCGGTGGCGTGGGCGACCGCGCCCAGGGTCACCCACGCGTTGGGGGAATGTCCCTGTGTGGTCAGCCACGGTGAGTAGTGGTCGCTGGAAACCTCGAAATCGAAGCCCGCCTGCTCTGCCGAAATCGCGTACTGGACAAGATTTTTGGGCGGGCTCTGCTCGGTCATCAGCGTGTATCCGAAGCGTGTCATGCCAGCCCGGATACCCGCGCGCGCCATGAGGGTAAACAGCGGCGCGCCTACCCGCGCGAACGTGCGCAAACCACGTGATTTGCCCGGTGTGTCGCCCGGGGACACGCACGGTCGGCGCAAAGGGGGGTGCCCTCAGTCGAACATCTCCCGCAGTTCGCGCTTGAGGATCTTGCCGGTCGGGTTGCGCGGGAGCTCGTCGATGAAGATGACCTCGCGGGGCACCTTGTAGCGCGCCAGATTGCTCTTCACGTACTCCTTGAGGGCGGCCTCGTCGATGGTGGCCCCTTCGGCCTTCACCACGAACGCCCGCAGCCGGTGGCCCCACTCCTTGTCCTCCACGCCGAGCGCGGTGGCCTCGACCACCTCGGGATGGCCGCTGAGCAGGTCCTCGACTTCGGCCGGGAACACGTTCTCGCCGCCGGAGACAATCATCTCGTCGTCGCGGCCGCTGACGTAGAGCAGGCCGTCCTCGTCGAAGTAGCCGACGTCGCCGGAGGACATCAGGCCGTCGATGATCTGCTTGCCGCCGCCCCCGGTGTAACCCTCGAACGGGAAGGTGTTGCCCACGAAGATGCGACCCACCTCGCCCTTGGGCACCTCCTTGCCGTTCTCGTCGAACAACTTGACGGTGATGCCCTTGACCACCGGACCTACGGTGGCCGGGTTCTTCTGCAGGTCCTGCGGCCGCGCGATCGAGGCGAACGCGATTTCGGTTGAGCCGTAAAGGTTGTAGACCACCGGGCCCAGATCGTTCATCGCCCGGGTGGCCAGCTCGGCGCCCAGCTGGGAGCCGGAGACGAACACGATCCGCAGCGACGACAGGTCCGGCTTGGGGTCGGTCTTCTCCAGCTCGTCGAGGATCCGCGAGAGCATCACCGGCACCACGACCACCGCGGTGACCCTGTGCTTTTCGATGTCGGCGAGCACCGTGGCCGGCTTGAACCGCCGGCGCAGCACCAGCGTGCAGCCGAGCATCATCGCGATGGTGGCGTGCAGGAAGCCCAGCGCGTGGAACATCGGCGCCGGCAGCGACGTCACCTCGCCGGCCTTGAACGGCACGTGCGAGAGCACGCCGCCGATCGGCGCCAGCGACGGCGGGGTGCTGCGGTTGGCGCCCTTAGGCGTCCCGGTGGTGCCGCTGGTCAGGATGATGATCTTGGCGTGGTGGCTGACCTTCGGGGCGTGCGCGGTGCTGCTGCGGGCGATCAACTCGGCGAGCGTCTCGTCGGTCGACCCGGACGGCTCCGGCTTGTCTGGGTTGGTGGCCAGGGCCCGCAGCTTGCCCAACGGCGGCTCCGCCACACCCACGGCCTCGGTGTACTCGTCGTCGTAGATGATGACCTTGGCGCCCTCCCGCTCGGAGACCTCCTTGATCTGCGGGCCGGAGAATTCGCTGTTGAGCAGGATCATCCGGGCCCCGACGCGGGCGGTGCCGTACAGCGCGACCAGGAACCAGCGGTGGTTGCGGATCAGCAGGGCAACCCCGTCGCCGCCCCGGACGCCCATCTCCAGCAACCCGTTGGCCACCGCGTGCGCGGCCCGGTCCAACTCGGCGAAGGTGATCTCGCCGTCGTCGTCGATCACGGCGACGCCGTCGGGGTTGCGCCGCGCGTTGAGCGCCGGGATCATGCCGAATTCACCCCATCGCCGGATGTCGGCCAGCATGGCCGCCATGTTCTGCGGGGCTTCGATCTTCAACGCGCCGGCCTCGAACATCTTGCGCGCGTAGTGCAACTCGGCCGCGCCGCGCTCGGCGTACTTGCCGACCGATTGCTGCAATTTCGCGGCTGCCAGCAACGGCAGATCCATGAGCTTCGCCATGAGCACAGCCTAAGGGGAACGGCGAGGTCACCGACCCGAAACCGGCGGCGGATTTACCATGGTCGACATGGCCGGAGCCGGCGGGAAAAGCAGCAGCAAGCTCACACTGGAGGTCGCCGGTCACGAGGTCACCGTCAGCCACCCCGCCAAGGTCGTCTTCCCCGAGGCGGGCGTCACCAAGCTGGACCTGATCAACTACTACCTCGCGGTTGCCGACGGCGCGCTGCGCGGGGTTGCCGGGCGCCCCATGATCCTCAAGCGGTTCGTCAAGGGCATCGACGAGGAAGCGATCTTCCAGAAGCGGGCCCCGAAGAACCGACCCGACTGGGTCGACGTCGCCGAGCTCAAGTACCGCTCCGGGACCTCGGCCGAGGAGGCGGTCATCCACGACGCCGCCGGGCTGGTCTGGGCGGTCAACCTGGGCTGCATCGACTTCAACCCGCATCCGGTCCGCGCCGAGGACCTCGACCATCCCGACGAGCTGCGCGTCGATCTGGACCCGATGCCCGGCGTCGAGTGGCCGCAGATCCTGGACGTGGCGATGGTGGTCCGCGAGGTGCTCGGCGATCACGGGCTGACCGGCTGGCCCAAGACCTCGGGGTCGCGCGGGTTCCACATCTACGCCCGCATCGACCCGCGCTGGCCGTATCGCCAGGTGCGGTTGGCCGCCGAGACCGTGGCCCGCGAGGTGGAACGACGGGCACCGGACCTGGCGACCAGCCGCTGGTGGAAGGAGGAACGCCGGGGCGTCTTCGTCGACTTCAACCAGAACGCCAAGGACCGCACGGTGGCCTCGGCGTACTCGGTGCGCTCCCGTCCCGATGCCCGGGTGTCGACGCCGTTGCACTGGGACGAGGTGCCCGGCTGCCGGCCCGAGGACTTCACCGTGGCCACCGTCCCCGACCGGTACGCAGAGGTCGGGGACCCGTGGGCCGACATGGACGCCGCCGCCGGCGGCCTGGACAGCCTGCTCGAGCTGGCCGAGGAGGTGGGTCCGGCCGAGAAGGCACCCAAGGCGCAGCGCGACGCGAACCTGATCGAGGTGGCCCGGACCAAGACCC
Organism: Mycolicibacterium sp. MU0050; assembly: GCF_963378085.1. Lineage (GTDB taxonomy): Bacteria > Actinomycetota > Actinomycetes > Mycobacteriales > Mycobacteriaceae > Mycobacterium > Mycobacterium wendilense. The sequence goes on from NZ_OY726395.1 coordinate 4,356,801, forward strand.
GGGATGAGGCGATGGCGGCCCTGGAGACCTGGAAGTCCCGGCACCCCGAGGCGGCCGCGCTGCTCGAGCCCATCGACGTGCTCGTCGACGGGATGCGGGGGCCGTCGTCCATCTGGTACCGGATCCGGATCAATCTGCAGCACGTTCCCGCCGCCAAGCGGCCCCCGCAGGAGGAGCTGATCGCCGACTATTCGCCCTGGCAGGGCTATACCGGGGCGCAGGGGCGCAGGCCGGCGACCTGAAGTCTTACCGAAGAATTACCTTCGGCTTCCTACCGCCTTAAAGAGCGGCATTAGTTTCGTCATCAAGAGTCAAGTACTGGCTCGCCGCGTATGACCCGAAGGCAGGTGATGACCGTGTTGCTCGACATTCGTTGGTTGCGGTTCCGTTTCTTCAACCGGCACCCCGCCGCGCGCTAGCGGCCAAGCCGAGAAACGGCTTATGTCACGCAGATTCGACGACGGCGTGGCATAAGCCTTTCTTTATGCCTTTTTCATCTGCTGCAGGAATTTTGTCCAGTCGCCGAACATGGCGCGGTTGACCAATTCGATCCGGACCCCCAGTGGGTCCAGGTAATACGCGAACGCCGGCGCGTCTCCGGCGGCGCGAACTTCCCACGTGTAACCCACATCTTCCAGCGCGGCTCCGGTGGCGGCGACGTCGTCGGTCCAGTACCCGAGGTGATGGACCGCGTTGCGCGCGGCGCTGACCCACGGCGTATCCGGCACCTCCTGCAGGATCTCCACGTGCGGGGCCTGCAGGGAGTACGCGAGCTTGAAGGGGATGTCGGCCGGCCCGTCGGCGGTGAGGACGGGCACGGTGTGCTCCATGGTCTGCGTCCACTGGTAGCCCGCCGCGGCCGTCAGCCGCTGCAGCGCGGCATCGAAGTCGGTGACCACGACGCCGACGTGGTACAGGTCGGCGGCGGATAAAGCTGTAGCCATCAGGGTTCCTTGTCGTTCGAGGTCCGTAAGAAACGGTAACCTTCGGTTTCATGACGGAGCTGCGATGAGCGCTGGCCTTTTCGGACTTCTCGACGACGTCGCCGCGCTGGCCCGCCTGGCCGCGGCCTCGGTCGACGACATCGGCGCGGCAGCGGGTAGGGCCACCGCCAAGGCCGCCGGCGTGGTCATCGACGACACCGCGGTGACGCCCCAGTACGTGCACGGGCTGGCCGCCGAGCGCGAGCTGCCGATCATCAAGAAGATCGCGATCGGCTCGCTGCGCAACAAGCTGCTGTTCATCCTGCCGGTGGCGCTGCTGCTCAGCCAGTTCGCGCCGATTCTGCTGACCCCGATCCTTATGATCGGCGCCACCTACCTGTGCTACGAGGGCGCCCACAAGGTCTGGGGGTGGTTCCGCGGCGGCGCCGACCACGCCGTCCCGACCACCGCCGTCGGCGGCGACGCGGAGAAGTACATGGTGACCGGGGCCATCCGCACCGACTTCATCCTGTCCGCGGAGATCATGGTGATCGCGCTCAACGAAGTCGCCGACCAGCCCTTCCTGCCGCGGCTGATCATCCTCGTGGTCGTCGCCCTGGTCATCACGCTCGCGGTGTACGGCGTGGTGGCCGGCATCGTGAAGATGGACGACATCGGCCTGCACCTGGCCCAGCGGGCCTCGCGGTTGTCCCAGAAGGTGGGGCGCGCGCTGGTTGCCGGAATGCCCAAGCTGCTCACCGCGCTGTCGGTGATCGGGACCGTGGCGATGCTCTGGGTCGGCGGGCACATCCTGCTGCTCGGCACCGACACCCTGGGCTGGCACACGCTCTACGGGGTGGTGCACCACGCCGAAGAGGCGGTGCGCGGCGCCGTCGCCGGGTTCGGGGCGGTGCTGGCCTGGCTGGTGAACACCGCGGCGTCGGCGGTCATCGGCCTGGTGGTCGGCTCGGTGGTGGTCGGCATCATGCACGTGCTGCCGATCGGCAACAAGGCCGCGCACTAGGCGACGGCAACACGCACCCGCTCGAGGGTCACAGACCCAGATTGCGGCCGATGATGTCCTTCATGATCTCGGTGGTGCCACCGAAGATCGTCATGATGCGGTTGTCCATGTAGTCGCGCGCGACCCGGTACTCCGTCATGTAGCCGTATCCACCGTGGAGCTGCACGCAGCCGTCGATGACCTTCTTGGCGGTCTCCGTGCACCACCACTTCGCCTTCGCGGCCTCCACGGCGGTGAGTTCGCCATCGACGACCGCCTGCAGGCAGCGGTCGATGTACTGCTGACCGATCTCGAGTTCGGTGTCCATCTCGGCCAACAGGAAACGGTTGTGCTGGAAGTTGCCGATCGACTGGCCGAACGCCTTGCGGTCCTTGGCGTACTGCAGCGTCTGCCGGAACGTCTCGCGGGCGCCGGCGATGGCGGAGATGGCGATCGACAGTCGCTCCGAGGGCAGGTTGGCCATCAGGTGATAGAAGCCGCGGCCCTCCGTACCGAGCAGGTTCGCCGCCGGCACCCGCACGTTCTCGAAGACGAGTTCCGCGGTGTCCTGGTAGTGCAGCCCCATCTTTTCGAGCTTGCGGCCGCGACTGAACCCCTCCATGCCGTCCTCGACGACCAGCAGCGTGAAGCCCTTGTGGCCGGCCTCGGGGTCGGTGCGGCAGACGACCACGACCAGGTCGCAGTTGATGCCGGAGGAGATGAACGTCTTGGTGCCGTTGACAATCCAGTCGTCGCCGTCGCGCACGGCTGACGTCCGGATGCCGGCGAGGTCGCTACCGGCGCCGGGTTCGGTCATCGCGACGGCGACAATCAACTCACCGCTGGTGATGCCGGGCAACCAGCGTCGCTTCTGCTCGTCGTTGGACAACGACGAGAAGTACGGGCCGACGACGTCGTTCTGCAGACTCAGCGACGGCCCGGGCCCGCCGTAGCGGGCGATCTCCTCGTCGATGACGGCATTGAACCGGAAGTCGTCCACGCCCCCGCCGCCGAACTCCTCGGGCATGTTGAACCCGATCAGCCCGTACTTGCCGGCCGTGACGTAGGCCGAGCGGTCGACGATCCGTTCGGCCTCCCAGCGCTGCGCGTTCGGCTCGAGTTCCCGCTCGATGAACTGCCGCACCGTTTCGCGGAACGCCTCGTGCTCGGGTTCCAGGACGAGTCGCTTCATGTGATTCTCACTCTCCGTACAGTCGATGCAGCTCAGCGCCGGTTGCGCTCGACGGTAGCAATACCGGGGCGGAGTCGCGCGTGCCGTCCGGCGTTTGCACGCTCCCCCCGTTCATTCGCGGGGATGATGGCCCCATGGCCGACAACCCTGACGTGCTGCCCGCGGCGTTCATCGGCCACGGCAGCCCGATGAACGCCCTGGAACTCAACAAGTACACCGCCGCCTGGCGGGCCTTCGGCCGGGCGGTTCCCCGGCCCCGGGCCATCCTGGTGGTCAGCGCGCACTGGTACATCAACGCCACCGCGGTCACCGCCATGTCCCGGCCCCGCACCATCCATGACTTCTACGGCTTCCCCCAGGAACTGTTCGACATCGACTATCCCGCGTCCGGAATGCCCGAATTGGTCGGCGAGATCCAGGAGCTCGTGCAGCCCACCTGGGTGGGGGCCGATGTCGACAGCTGGGGCATCGACCACGGGACCTGGTCGGTGCTGGTGCACGCCTTCCCCGACGCGTCGATTCCGGTGGTGCAGCTGTCCATCAACGCCGACAAGCCGCTGGACTACCACCTGGAATTGGGCGCCAAGCTGGCCGGGCTGCGGGAGCGCGGCGTCCTGCTCATCGGCAGCGGCAACATCGTGCACAACCTGCGGCAGATGAGCCAACAACATCCGGACACCGGCTACGGGTGGGCGCAGCGCTTCGACGAGGCGGCCCGGGAGGTGTTGACGGCGGCACCCGACACCGCGGTCGGGCTGCGCGACCATGCGGACTACGCCGCCGCGGTGCCGACCCCCGACCACTTCATCCCGATGCTCTACGTCGCCGGCGCCGCCGGGGCCGTCGGGGCGCCGTTGACCGAACTGGTCGATGGCTACTGCTACGGCTCGCTGTCGATGACGTCCTACACCGTGGGGATAAAGGTACCTCCCACGGAGACAACGGAATTCACCGGATCGCAGGCACCGTTGGACGTGCCGGCCGACCAGTCGAATATCTGAGTCAGCCGGCGGGCTGCTCGGCTGCCTGGCGCGCCATACGTTCCTCGTAGCGGTCGACGAGTTCGCGGAAGCCCAACCGGTCGTAGCCCGGAATCGGTTGCACACCCCACTCGTCGCGTGCGGTGTCCTTGCCCTCGGCACCCTCGGGCGGCCCCAACGGCGGGTACGGATACTTACATTCCAGCGCGTCGTCGGAGAACCTGACCTTGAGCAGCTCGCTGCAGATCTGGGTGAGGCTCAACGTCGGGTACCCGTAGTAGACCGCCATGAACGGAAGGGTGAATGCGCCCTCGATGACCAGCGCGATCAGGCACACCAGGACCGCGCGTTTGATCCACTTGTGCATCCGGGCGTAGTACGGCGTGGTACCCGGCGGCAGGTCCTCGGCCGGGTCCTTCTCCTCGGCCGACGGCGGGGTCGAAGATGGTGTGGTCACTCTGGTTCTCCTTTGCAGTGCGCCGCAAACACGTTCAGTCCGTGAATATTTCGCGGTTCACCGTGTGCAGATACGGGATCGCGAGGAAGGGGGTGATGTAGAAGATGTCGTAGAGCCACCAACCGATGACCGGGAACACCACGCCGGCGAAACGCACGTCCGCGAACATCGTCATGTTCAGGATGTAGACCGGCCAGATGACCACGCCCATCCAGCAGGTGATGATCATCCACTGATGGCCCCAGCGCTTCATCTGCAAGAAGCCGATGGCCGCCGCGACGCGCATCGAGAACACCGTGAGGATGAAACCGATGACGAAGGCCTTCTCGCCGGGCGCCGCGGCACCGCCGACCCACAGTTCGTTGTAATGCCAGAAGTAGCCGGCGTCGAACATGTTGCCCCAGCCGATCATCAGCACCCGGTTGATCAGCGTGTGGTTGCCCACCATGTCCAGCGCCCAGCCGAGGCTGTTGAGCATGCCGTCGATCAGCACCAGGTATCCGATGAGGGTGACGATCATCGGCCGCACCGACAGTCCCGCGCGCTGGGCCTGGCGCTGCAGCCAGACCCCGCGCATGAAGATCGGGAAGCCGATCAGGCCCGGCGCCCACATCCCCATCAGCGCGGCGCCGACGATCATCCACTTGTCGGCACGTCGCTGCGCCCGCTTCGACTCCTCGTGGTGGTCCTCGAGGCTCACCCCGCCGACAGCGGTCGGCGACGTGCTCACAGATACCACCATCCACGGTCGAACGACATCCACAGCTGGATGAGGAACATCGTCAGCAGAAAGCCGTAGATGACGACCTGGAAGACGATCAGCGCCTTCTTGCGGTTCTTTTCCTTCTGGTCGACCATGTGTCCCTCCTAGGGTTGAGCCGGGGTATCGGCGGCGAGCAGGCTGGCGGCGGCCACCTCGCGCAGGCCGTCGCTGATGGCGCCGTCGGTGCTCAGCGGCGCGAGGATGCAGGCCTCCGCGGCCTCCAGTTCGCTCGCACCGGCAGCGATCAGTTGGGCCGCGGTGACGAGCACGCGGGTCGACGGCGGCTCGAAATGAAAGGCCTCGTCGGCGGTGCGGATGGCGATGGCGCACTGGATAAGTCGTTGCGCGACGGCGAGGTCCACCCCGGTTTCGGAGACCACCGCCTGGGCCTCTCGTTCCGGTGGCAGGTAGCCCATCGGCAAGGTGACGAAGCGCTGCCGGAACGACGGCTTGAGTTCCTTCAACGAGCTGCGGTAGGCCGGGTTGTAGGAGCACACCAGCATGAACTCGTCCGGCGCGTGGACCACCTCGTCGGCGCGGTCCAGGTACAGGGCGCGGCGGTGATCGGTCAACGAGTGCAGGATGGCCAGCGAGTCGTGCCTGGCCTCGACCACCTCGTCGAGGTAGCAGATGGCCCCGGTCTTGACGGCCCGGGTCAGCGGGCCGTCGGTCCAGACGACGTCGCCGCCGGTGACCATGAAGCGCCCCACCAGATCCGAGCTGGTCAGGTCGTCGTGGCAACTGATGGTGATGACGGGGCGACGCAGCAGCGTGCCCATGTGCTCGACGAACCGCGTCTTGCCGCACCCCGTCGGTCCGGTGAGCATCACCGGGATCTTGCGGGTGAAGGCCTGTTCGAACAGTTGGACTTCGTGGCCGTTGGCGTAGTAGCTGTCGTTGCTCATGGCGGTGTCGATGTCCTCCTCGGACGGTTATGCGGTGACCAATTCGCGATGGACGTGGGCCAGCACCCGGGGTAGTTCCTCGACCCGCCGAATGCGTTGGGAGCGACGAGGTCCGAAGACCTCCGGCAGCGGGTCGACCCGGGCGGGGCCGACGCCCACGTAGTAGACGGAGACGCCGGCGTCGTTGGCTTCCTCGACGGCATGCGCGGCGTCCGCCCAGGCGTAGCGCCCCTCGTATCCCTCGTCGGAGATCATCCCGTCCCCGATGATGATGAGCAGGCGCCGCTCCGAGGGCTGGTCGAGCAGTCGGCTGGTCAGATGCCGGATGGGAGCGCCGAGGCGGGTGTACCCGCCGGTGGACAGGCCCAGGCCGCTGGGCGGGATGAATCGTGGGTCCGGGAAATCTTTGAGGCAACGGACTTCCACGCGGTGGCGGGTGTTGCCGGTGAACACGAAGATGCCGTGCCGCTCGCGGGCCCGCTTCATCGCCCGGGACAGGGCGTCGGCGCAGGCCAGCTCCAACCGGAAGACTTGGCCACCGTGCACCCCGAGCGACGAGCTGCCGTCGAGCAGCAGCGCGGTGCTGACGTCGCGGCTGCTCGGCAGCAGCTCACGGAAGACCCGTGGCTCGGTGGCCTCGCCGGTCCGCAGGTCGACGTAATGGCGCACGTACTGGTCGATGTCGAGGTCGGAGCCGTCCTCGAGTCGGTTCGTCATGGCGCGGTGGGTGTGCTCCTCGAACCATTTGTGCAGATCGGCCGACGAGGTCGTCGACGCGCCGATCCGGGCGTCCCGGGCCAGCTCGAGCACCGCGACATGGTCGGGCATGAAGCTCTTCGTCCACTGGTTCCACTCCGGATACGGGATGCCGGGCCGGTGTTCCGGGGTGACGTCCATGTCGTTGTCCTCGGGCCGGCTCGGCGGCGGCAGGTTCGGGTTGCGCACCCCGCCGTCGCCGCCGACCGGCACCGAATACGGCCGCGGCATCCGCTTCTCCGATGTGGTCCACGGCATCCGGCCGAACTGTCGGCGCATCTTGTCCAGCATCCCGGCGGGGGCGGTGAACACCGCGGGCAGCGCACCGAGCAGCGGGTGTGGGCTGATCCCGTCGGGCCCGCGGGCCAGCTCGATGGCCCGGCTCACCATGGCGCGGGCCTCCGTATCCGGGTCGGCGGGCTCCAACTCCGGTAGCAGCCGGGCGAATTCGGGCATCAAGCCCGGCCAGCGCACGGCGATCCAGCCGAGCGCGACGCCCGCCTCGACGACCGTCAGGGCGCGCAGCTCGCGGCCGGACAATTCGTTGAGTCGGTACTCGCCCACCCGGTCCTTCGACTCGGCGCACTGCAGAGCGATGCCGCACGTCAGGCTCCGGCGGGTCCAGTCGGAACCCAGCGGCGGGTAGGGCACATGGACGAACCGGCGCGCCGAGCTGAGGCCGAACGCGCGGTGTTCGCCGGTCACCAGACGCACGCCCTCGCGGCGCTGCTCGCTGAGCGCCATGGCGGTCAGCGCACAGCTGCGTTCGATGGCCAGGGCCGTCAGGTCGGCGGACTCAGCCACGTCGGCTCAGAACGTTCCGAGGTTGGAGAACATCCAGTACCAGAACCAGATGACCAGCGCGGTGCCGCCCCAGGCACCCACGTACCGAAGTATCTCCCAGACGTATCCCCACACCGTGTGACCTCCTTGTTGACGAATTCATCGGATCTCCAGTCCGCGCAGCGCGGAGGCGACCAGCTTTTCGAGCATCCCGTCGCGGGTGTCGGCGCTCTCTCCTGCGCTGAGCACCCCGTAGACCCCGAGCAGGAAGAACACCGCGTTGGAGAACGGGTCCACCTCCGGATGCACCGAGCCCTGGGCGCGGGACAGTTCGATCTCGCGGACCAGCTGGACGATCACCGGATGGTCGGTCCAGTTCTCCGACGCCGGCCGGGACGGCGAGAAGTGCAACGCCACAAGTTCCCTGAAAAGGGGACTGCCGAACCGGCGTTCGATGCCCTGCACCAACGCCACCACCTCGGCGAGTGCGCCGGCAAGTTCGTGCGGGCCGGCGAGGAACCGCTCGAACTGCGCGGCGACCCGCGCTTCCTCCCGCTGTTCCAGTTCCAGCAGGACGTGCTCCTTGGTGGGGAAATGGAAGTAGAAGGTGCCGTGCGCCACGCCCGCGGCCGCCGCGATCGAGTGCACCTCGGCATCAGCCATGCCCGAGCGTTTGAACTCGGCGATCGCCGCACCGAGGATCCGTTCCCGCGTCTGCAGACGCTGGACGTCCCGCGCGGTCGGCTTGACCTGTGCCGTCATGATGTGATGTTTCTAGTCCAATGTACTGACTTAAGTCAATAGATACCGCGGGCATGGTCGGACTGATCTCCTGCTGAATGGGTTCTACCAGGTTTTATCGAACGCAGCTGTCCCAGCAGAGTGGCACGTCAACTGATATCTGTCACTGATACATGTCAGCCTAGTTGTCGCGCGACTAGCCTTGCGTCGCCCGTCGACGAGGGTTGAGGCGGCGGAAACCGCTCAGTCGGTGAAGATCTCGCGGTTCACCGAATGGAGATATGGGATCGCGAGGAACGGCGTGATGTAGAAGATGTCGTAGATCCACCAGCCGACCACCGGGAAAACCACCCCTGCGTAGCGAACGTCGGCGAACATCGTCATGTTGATGACGTAGCCGACCCAAATGACGACGCCCATCCAGCAGGTGATGACCATCCATTGATGGCCCCAGCGCTTCATCTGGAGAAATCCGATCCCGGCGGCGATCCGCATGGTGAAGACAGTGAAGATCAGCGCGATCTCCCAGGCCTTTTCGCCCGGGGCGGCCGCGCCGCCGACCCACAGTTCGTTGTAGTGCCAGAAGTAACCGGCGTCGAACATGTTGCCCCAGCCGTTCAGAAGCACTCGGGCCAAAAGACTGTGGCTTGCAAAGACATCGAGCGCCCAGCCCACGGTGTTGATGGCGGCGTCGACGATTACGCAGTAGCCCAGCAGCGTCACCAGCATGGGCCGCACCGTCAACCCGTTGCGATGCGCGCGGCGCAGCAACCAGACGCCGCGCAGGAACAGCGGCAACCCGAAGATCCCCAGGGCTGCGGTGCCGATCAACAGGCTGCCGGAGATCAGCCATTTGTCGGCCTGACGCTGGGCCAGCCGAGACTCCTCCATGTGGTCCTCGAGGGACAAGCCCGACGTGCTCGCCGCGGTGGTGGGACGCATGTTCGCTGACTCTAGTCATGTAAAACCAGAAATGCCAAGCACGACGAGCGGCCGCTCAGGTACACGGCACGGCGATGTGGATGTTGGTCAGTGAGCGCTCGCGCTCGAACGTGGAGTGCTCAGTTTGGGGCGATGCTGCGCAGCGTGCGCTTCACCAGATCGTCGAGCAACTCTTTGCGCATCGGGTCGTTGGTGGTGATCGCCAGCGCGTAGAGGCACAGCAGGAAGAACACCGCACTGTTCATCGAGTTGACCTCGGGGTCGACCTCACCGCGTTCGCGGGCGCGGTCGATGTGCTCGGCGAGCAACACCACCAGCGAGTGGTCGCCGCCCCCCTCCGCAGGTGGCCTGGTCTGCGAAAAGTGTAGCGCCAGAAAGTCTTTGAACAGCACCGCACCCAGTCGGCGCTCCAGGCCCAGTACCAGCCGGGCGGCCTCGGTCAGCGCGGCCTCCAGGTCATGGCCCTTGTCCAGGAACTTGCCGAACTGCTTGGCCATCCGGTCTTCCTCGCGCTTCTCGAGCTCGAGCAGGACATGTTCCTTGGTGGGGAAATGAAAGAAGAAGGTGCCGTGGGCGACCCCGGCCGCGGCGACGATGGCGCCGACGTCGGCCTCGGCCATGCCCGCTCGTTTGAACTCGGCCACCGCGGCGCCCATCAGCCGCTCCCTGGTTTGCAGGCGCTTAGTCTCGCGCGCAGAGGGCCCGTTCGCCACCGCCATGTCGCTCCGTCTCGTCTACCCCGGATCCTTCCCCGACGACAATATCGTCTGGCCCGGGCCGGCTACGTCAGCGCTGCGCCTCGTATCCGCGGGTCAACCAGTACACCGTGCGTTCGAGTCCGGGCAGGATGTCGGTGATCGCGATCTCCCCGGCGGCAAATCTCCCCAGGAGCCCATAAACCACGTTGGTGACGATGACCTCGAGGTCGGCGACGAAACCCTCGCCAACCTCGGCGAGCACCTCACCAAAGGCCGGTATGACCGCGTCCAGGCCGCGCTGCACCAGTTGTTCGCCACCGGGCGCCGCACGCGCGCGGAAGTATGCTTTGAGCATGGCGGGGTGCTGTTCCCACGGCTCGAAAATGGTGCGCAGCAACCGCATCTGACCGTCGTATAACGACTCCCCCGCTACAGGGGTCTGCTCGGCCAGCCCCGCGTACCGGTTCTCGTCGAGCCACAACTGCAGCGCCGCCAGGATCAGTTCGTCGCGGTTGGCGTAGTGCTTGTAGATCGTCGCCAACGATGTCCGCGCCCGCCGGGCCACCTCGCGGAGTTGGACCCCCTCATAGCCATCGGCCTCGAGGATTTCGACGACGATGCCGAGGATGCGGCGATCGTGCCCCGACGGCGCGTCCCGCTCGCGCACCGCAGCACCGGATGCCTTCATCGTTTTCTCAGATCCCCTTGCCGAAGACGGTGTAACGAGGTTATCGTACTGCCTGTAACACGGTTACTCACGCAACGGAGCGAGCTGACAATGAGTTCTTTGGCCGGCAAGGTCGCCTTCATCACCGGCGTGGCCCGCGGACAGGGACGCAGTCACGCGCTGCGGCTCGCGGCCGACGGCGCCGACATCATCGGCGTGGACATCTGCGCCGACATCGCCTCGAACAGTTACCCCCTGGCCAGCCGGGCGGAACTCGACGAGACCATTGAGCTGGTGGAGGCCCAGGGCGGGAAGATGCTCGGCACCGTGGCCGATGTACGCGACTTCGCGGCGGTGCAGTCCGCGATGGATGTGGGCGTCGCACACTTCGGGCGCCTCGACATCGTGTGCGCGAACGCCGGGATCGCGCCGACGGCGTTTCGCGAGGTGAGCATCGAGGAGGAACTCGAGATGTGGGCCGATGCCGTCGACGTCAACCTCAACGGGGCGTTCCACACAGCCAAGGCCGCCATCCCACATCTGCTGGCCGGGGATCGCGGCGGGGCGATCGTCTTCACCAGCTCAACCGCCGGTCTGCGCGGCTTCGGCGGCATGCAGGGCGGGGGCCTGGGCTATGCAGCCGCCAAACACGGCATCGTCGGACTGATGCGCACTCTTTCGAATGCGTTGGCGCCATACAGCATTCGCGTCAACACCGTCCATCCCACCGCGGTCAACACCATGATGGCAGTCAACCCCGCGATGACGGCGTTCCTGGAGGCTTATCCCGACGGCGGTCCGCACCTGCAGAACCCGATGCCGGTCGAACTGCTGGAACCGGAGGACATCAGCGCTGCGATCGCCTATCTGGTCTCCGACGCCGCCAAGTACGTCACCGGGGTTGCCTTCCCCGTTGACGCCGGGTTCTGCAACAAGCTATGACCTGGCGCGTTCCGGGCAAGCGGGTCCCGATCGCCGGGGCCGTCCGCAGGCTGGGCCGCAGCCACGGGACGAATCCCGCTATGTCACCGCGCTCGAATTCAAGGGTGACGCCGGCGTCACCACCCGGTGAGCCGACTCCACGGAAGTAGGGAACACGCATGGTCGCCGAGTCAGCCGCCCGCGGCAGCACCGCCTTCACCGAAGTGATGACCACTCCGCCGCCGGCGGACACCAGCGGGCCCCTCACCGGGTTGCTCGACTTCGTCTTTGCCGACGTCTGGCAGCGTCCCGTGCTGAGTCGGCGCGATCGCCGGTTCATCACCCTCGCGTGTGTCGCCGACGCCGACGCCGACCGCCCGCTGCGAGACCACGTGTATGCCGCGCTGAACAGCGGCGACCTTACCTTCACCGAAATGCAGGAAACGGTATTGCATTTCGCCGTATACGGCGGTTGGCCGAAGGCCTCTCGCCTGGCGATGATGGTCGACGAGCAGTGGCAGCACATTCACGACGAACGGGGAGAACCGGTGCCGCCACCCGCCTCGCTGTTGCCGCTGAGCACACCCAGCGACCCAGAGCGGCGATTGGCGCTCGGGGAGCAGGCGTTCAAGGACATCAACTGCCTGGAGTTCGCCCCGCCGAGGGACCACCCCTTTCACGGGGCGGGCATTTTGAACTTCGTCTTCGGCGAGATGTGGTTGCGGCCCGGGCTGGGCATGCGCGAGCGCCGGCTGGTGACGGTCGCGTGCGTAGCGTTCCAGGACGCACCGTTCCCGATCATGAGCCACGTCTACGCCGCGCTGAAAAGTCGTGACCTGTCGTTCGACGAGATGGACGAGCTGGCACTGCAGTTCGGTGCGTACTGCGGTTGGCCCAAGGCGGCCAGCCTTGGTCAGGTGGTCGAGGAGCAGAAGCAGCGCGTGACGGCGGAGTGGGCCGCCGAACAGCGGACACCGTAGAGCCGTCGCACCGAAGACATCGGTCGCGCGGCAGGTGAGTACACTGCCGAAATTGGCATGATGTCGACAAACCCGCGCGATAGCGACGCTCCACCGCCGTGGTTCCAGCGAGCGCTGGACCACCGGCCGAGCGAACTCGCCGTCGAGGTCGAGGGCGCCCGGATCCACAGTCGAACCTGGGGAGAGCCGGGGCAGCCACTGCTGATGCTGGTTCACGGTGGCGGTGCGCATTCGGGATGGTGGGATCACATCGCTCCGTTCTTCGCCGCCACGCATCACGTCGTGGCCCCTGACCTCAGCGGACACGGAGACAGCGAGACCCGGCCCAGCTATGGCCTGGGGAGCTGGTCCCGCGAAGTGCTGGCGGTGGCGGCCGCCGCGAACCCGTCGGCCCGACCGGTGATCGTGGGTCACAGCATGGGCGGCTGGGTCACCGGCACCGCGGCGATCCGCGAAGGCGACAAGATCGACGGGATCGTCGTGCTCGATTCACCGCTGCGCGACCGCGCACCCGAGGCCGGCCACCTACGCCAAGTCGGCCAACACGAGGGACACCTGACGCGTGAGGCGATCATGTCACGGTTCCGGCCGGTGCCGGGACAAGACGTGATCCTGCCCTACGTCGCCGAACACATCGCACGGGAATCGGTGCGGCGCAAGGGCTTGCGCTGGCGCTGGAAGTTCGACCCGGCCATCTTCCAAGGGCGCTGGGTCTCGGAAGGCCCCGGCGAAGCCGACACCATGGAGCACATCTTTGCGCAGATGCCCTGCCGGATAGCCTATTTGCGTTGCGAATACGGCTCGATCGACATCGACATGGCCGAGCGCATCCGTGAGATGCTGCAGTTGCGCGGCCCCTTCATCCACCTTCCCGAAGCGGGCCATCACCCCATGCTGGATCAGCCGCTGGCATTGGTGGCCGCGCTGCGCACGCTGGTGGAGATGTGGTCGATCACCTGACCGGACGTCTCCCACCGCGCATCCCGTAATCTGCCCCTCATGACGACCACGCCCGAAACCCCACCGGTGATCGCCCGCTGGCTGGACTTCATGTCCGGTCCCGAGTCCACCGACCTGGCCGAGCTGCTCGACGACGACGTGGTCTTCTACTCCCCCGCGGTCTTCACCCCGCAGGCCGGACGCGACAAGACCACCGCCTACCTGCGGGCCGCCGAGCGGGTCTTCGCCGACGCCGACTTCCGGTATGTGGACCAGTGGTACGCCGAGCGCTCGGCGGTGCTGCAGTTCAACGCCAACCTCGACGGGACCGTGGTGGACGGCATCGACATGATCGCCTGGAACGACGCCGGCAAGATCACGTCGTTCAAGGTGATGGTGCGGCCGCTGAAGGGCCTGCAGGCGCTCATCCCGCGGATGGCGCAGTTGCTCGCCGAATCCGGCTGACCACGTTTCGACCCGCCGCCCACGGGTTAACCGCAGCGGGTGAGCTTCGATCTGCGGCCCACCGTCGCGCAACACGATCTGGCTCGGCGCACCCACGAGTTCGCCGAGCAGGTCATCCGGCCGGTGGCGGCCGACTACGACGAGCGCCAGGAGTTCCCCTGGCCGGTGCTGGAGGAGGCCGCCGAGCGCGGGTTCTACAGCCCCCTGTTCTATCGGGACCTGATCGGCGATCCGACCGGCCTGTCGCTGCCGATGTTCATGGAGGAGCTGTTCTGGGGGTGCGCCGGCATCGGCCTGGCGATCGTGATGCCGGCCCTCGCCCTGTCGGCCATCGGGCAGGCGGCCTCCCCCGAGCAGATGCTGCAGTGGGCCCCCGAATGCTTCGGCACCCCCGGCGACCTGAAGCTGGCGGCGCTGGCCATCTCCGAACCCGAGGGCGGCAGCGACGTCCGCAACCTCCGCACGACGGCACACCGCGCGGGCCCGGGACCCGACGCCGACTGGGTGCTCAACGGCCACAAGATGTGGATCGGCAACGGCGGCATCGCCAACGTGCACGTGGTCAACGCCGTCGTCGACCAGGAACTCGGCCACCGGGGACAGGCGCTGTTCTTCGTACCCGGCGGCACCCCGGGCCTGGAGCTGGTGCGCAAGCTCGACAAGTTGGGTTGCCGCGCCTCGCACACCGCGGAACTGCGCTTCACCGACGTGCGCATCCCGGCCGAGAACCTGCTGGGCGGCCCGGAGAAGCTCGAGCACAAGCTCGCCAAGGCCCGCGAGGTGGTCGCCGGCGGCGCGAAGTCCGGTTCGGCGGCGCTGGGCACCTTCGAGCAGACCCGGCCGATGGTCGCCGCGCAGGCACTCGGGATCGCCCGCGCCGCACTGGAATACATGACGGAGTACGCCAATCGGCGCGAGGCCTTCGGCGCCCCGATCATCGACAACCAGGGCGTCTCCTTCCCGATCGCTGACCTGGCCACGCAGCTCGACGCTGCCCGGCTGCTGACCTGGCGGGCGTCCTGGATGGCGGCCACGGGCGTCCCCTTCGACCGCGGCGAGGGATCGATGTCGAAGCTCGCCGCCAGCGAACTGGCGGTCAAGGCCACCGAGCGGGCCGTCCAGACCCTGGGCGGCTGGGGGTACATCAAGGACCATCCGGTGGAAAAGTGGTACCGCGACGCCAAGCTCTACACCATCTTCGAGGGCACCAGCGAGATCCAGCGAATGGTGATCGCCCGCGCACTCGGCGCCGCCGACGGCGCGCCCCCGCTGCACGTCGAGCTAGAACCCTCCGGCGGTGCGCTCAACCGGTGGTTCGGCCGGGGCACGCCGCTACGCGGCCGCGCCGCCGAGGCGATGCTCTCAGCAAAGGACAAGGTCCCCGAGCCGGTCATGCGGGTGGCAATGAAGGTGCTCGCGCCGCCCCGCCGATAGGAACGGCTGCGGGCCTGGTGGCCGCGGCGCGCGCTACTGGGACAATCGACGACATGGATGCCAGCGAACCGCTCGGGCTGCGGGAACGCAAGAAGCTGCGCACCCGCGAAACCATCCGCCGGGAGGCGTTCCGGCTGTTCGAGACCAACGGCTACCCGAACACCACCGTCGAGCAGATCGCCGAGGCCGCCGAGGTCTCGCCGCGCACCTTCTTCCGCTACTTCCCCGCCAAAGAGCACGTGCTCATCGACGACAATCAGATTCCGCCGATCATCGCGGCCTTCGCCGCGGCCCCGCCCGAGATGTCGTTCGTCGCGGCGTACAAGCACGCGGTGCTGAGCACGTTCGCCGCCCTCACCCCGGAGGAGCGCGACAACGCGATCCGGGGCCAACGGCTGATGTATTCGGTCCCGGAGGCCCGCGGCATCCTGTACTCGAATTACGTCCGCCTGATCGGACAGATCGCCGAGGCCGCCAAGGACCGGCTCCCCGACACCATCGAGGAGTTCGAACGCCGGGTACTGGCCGGGACGATCGTGGGGGTGCTGATGACCTGTGCCGACGGCACCCCGATGCCCGGTGACCCGATCTCGGCCGGGCTGGAGATCCTCGAGCGCCGACTGAATCTCGATGCGCAGCCGGAGCCCGGTTTATTCTGAGCCGATGAGCAGCCCGCGCGTACCCGGCGGAGTCGTCCACAAGTTGCCCGCCGACCTGCGCACGGCGCTGCTGGCCAACTCCACCGCCTTCGCGGCCTGGAAGGACATCACCCCGCTGGCCCGCAACGAGTTCATCTGCTGGGTCGAGAACGCCAAACAGCCCGCCACCCGCGAGCGGCGGATTCGCCGCACCCAGGAGGAACTCGAAGAGGGCATGCGGCGCCCCTGTTGCTGGCCGGGGTGCAAGCACCGGGAACGCAACGGTAAGGCCTGACCCATCGTCGAGGCAGAACTCACGCAGCAGAAGTACGAGAGCACCTCGGCGCCAGTTCTGACTCGCTGCATCGGAGAACTGCCATGATGGGCTATGGCTAAATCTGTGTTCATCACCGGCGCGGCCGCCGGGATCGGCCGCGTGACCGCGTTGAAGTTCGCCGCGAAGGGCTACACGGTCGGCGGGTACGACGTCGACGAGGCCGGGCTGGCCTCGCTGCGCGACGAGATCACCAAGCTGGGTGCCACCGCCGTCACCGGACACCTCGACGTCACCGATCACGACCAGATGGTCACCCGCCTGGACGAGTTCGTCGCCGCGGCCGGCGGCCGCTTGGACGTGTTCATCAACAACGCCGGCATCCTGGTGGCCGGGCCGTTCGAGGAGCTCGCAGTCCCGGTGCAGCACAGGATGATCGACATCAACTGCAAGGGCGTGGTCAACGGCCTGCACGCGGCCCACCCGCATCTGCGGCGCACCCCGGGTTCGGTGGTGGTCAACCTCGCGTCGGCCTCCGCGATCTACGGCCAGGCCGAACTGGCCGTGTACAGCGCCACCAAGTTCTTCGTCCGGGCCATGACCGAGGCACTCGACGTGGAGTGGGGGCCGCAAGGCATCCGGGTGATCTCGATGTGGCCGCTGTATGTGCAGACCGCCATGACCCACGGCGTCAGCACGGGCACCACGAAGTCGCTCGGGATCAACCTCACCGCCGAGGACGTGGCCACCGACATCATCGCGGCGGTCGAACCGTCCTGGTTGCGGCGGCGCCTGCACCAGGTGCACTTTCCGGTCGGCCGTCCCGCCAAGCTGTTCGCGGCGGGCTCCCGGTTCAGCCCGGCGTGGCTGACCCGTCTACTCAACAAGCGACTGGCCGGCACCGAATAGATTCCCGCTGAGCGCAACCGTGTCGGCGGCGCGGTGCAGGCCAAACGCGAACAGCTGGCATACGCCGCCTCGCTGGTCATCGCGTTCGCGCTGCCCTCGATCTTCCTGCTGCCCTGGTTGGCGAAACTTTTCGGGCTGCCCGACGCGGTGGCCGGCGCGTGGATCGCGGAAACATCGACACCACCGCCGCCGTCGCGGCCGCCGGCGCGATCGCCGGTGAGGACGCGCTGCAGATCGCCACCATCGTCAAGACCACCCAGAACGCGCTGATCGGCATCGTGGCCATCGCGCTGACCGCATACTTCGCGTTGAAGGTGGAGCGCCGCACCGACGCCGCCGCCCGGCCCACCATCGGTGAATTCTGGCGCCGCTTCCCCAATTTCGTGCTCGGCTTCATCGCCGCCTCGATCATCGGGACGCTCTACCTGCAGTACGCAGGCTCGGACGGCAAGGCCACCATCGGCGTCGTCAACGACCTGCGCACCTGGTTCCTGATCTTCGCGTTCGTCGCAATCGGTTTGGAGTTCTCGCTCAAGGGGATTCGCGAGGCGGGTTGGCGGCCGATCGGGGTCTTCGCCTCGGCGACGGTGGTGAACATCATCGTGGCGCTCGGTCTGGCGCTGGTGCTCTTCGGCAATTTCACGGTCGGCGGCTGATCCGCGGACATAGTCTCGCGCAATGAACACGCAATACACCCGGCGCGGCTTCTTCGCCCTGACCGGGGCCGCGGGACTGCTGGTGGCCGCGGCCTGCTCCGCCGAGGGGCAGTCGGCGGAGGGCGGGGAAGTCACCATCGCCCACGCCTTCGGCGAGACGACCATCCCGGCGAAACCCTCGCGGGTGGTCAGCGCCGGCTTCACCGAACAGGACAGCCTGCTCGCCCTCGGGCTGGTCCCGATCGCCACCACGGAATGGTGGGGTCAGGAGCCCTACGCCGTATGGCCGTGGGCCCAAGCCGCACTCGGCGGGGCGCAGCCGACGGTGCTGAGCCTGGCCGACGGCATCGACGTCGACCAGATCGCCTCGCTGACACCGGATCTCATCGTCGCGATCAACGCCGGCTGCGACGAGGAGACCTACCAGCGGCTGTCGGCGATCGCCCCGACCGTCCCGCAGTCCGGGCCCGCACCCTTCTTCGAGCCGTGGAAGGACCAGGCCGCCACCATCGGCCGGGCGCTGTCGGCCGGCGAGCAGATGACGTCGCTGATCGCCGGCGTCGACGACCGGTTCGCCGCCGCCGCGGCGGCCAACCCGGATTTCCAGGCCAAGAAGGTCCTGCTACTGCAGGGCAGCACGTACTGGGAGAACAGCGTCATCGCCACCCGGCCCGGCTGGCGGACCGACTTTCTGACGCAGCTGGGTTTCACGATCTCCGACGCGATCGGGCCGTTCGGCCGCGAACACGACCATCGCGCCTTCATCCCGATTGCCGAGATCGGCCCCGTCCTCGACGACGCCGACGTCCTGATCTGGACCACCGAGAGCGACGAGGACCAAGCCAAGCTGCTCGCCGACCCCAACGTCGCAGCCCTGCGTGCCACCCGGGAGAACCGCAACGTGTTCACCGGCAAGGAGCTCAGCGGCGCGATTGCGTTCAGCTCGGTGCTCTCCTACCCGGTGGTGGCCGACCGGCTGCCGCCGCTGCTGGCCGCGGCGCTGGCCTGAGCGGCGCCCGCCGCCGGGGCATTTACGGGCGTGCTTGGATGTCCACGTGAACCACGCAGGCGAACCCACCGGATTCGCCAGGGTCGGCTCGGTCTACTACCCGTCCCTGGTGGCGGTCTTCACCGCGCTGGTGATCATCTCCAACGTCACCGCCACCAAGGGCGTCGAGTTCGGCCCGATCATCACCGACGGCGGCTTCCTGGTCTTCCCGCTGACCTACATCATCGGCGACGTGCTCTCGGAGGTGTACGGCTTCAAGGCAGCCCGGCGGGCGGTGTTCCTCGGGTTCACGATGAACGCGCTGGCGGCCTTCGTCTTCTGGGTGACGCTGTATCTGCCGGCCGCCGGCTTCTACGAGAATCAGACCGCGCTCGAGACCGTCGTGCACGCCTACACCCAGCTCATCGTCGCCGGGCTGGCCGGGTTCCTGGTCGGGCAGACGCTCAACGCGTGGGTCGTCGTCAAGATCAAGGAACGCACCAAGGAGAAGCACCTCTGGGCGCGGCTGATCGGATCCTCGGTGGTGGGACAGCTCGGCGACACCGTGGTGTTCTGCGCCATCGCGGCAAGTGCCATCGGTATCAACACATTTCGTGACTTCGCGGTCTATACCGCCCTGGGCTGGCTGTACAAGACCGTGGTCGAGATCGTCATCCTCCCGGTGACCTACCGGGTGATCGGGTACATCAAACGACACGAGCCCACATACCAGCCGATGTTGTGAATTCTCGCAGGCTCTGAGCCGTTGGTAAGGCTCCTCTGGCGGGGCCGTAAAGCCACGGGACACGAAGGCTACTCGACGGTAACGTTAGGTCATGAGCGTCACGGTGGATCCTGAAGTAAGGGCCTCCAAGGAGGCCATGGTGCGCGATTACGGCGACTGCGCCCTGCTGATCGAGTGCGGGAGCACAGCCGAGGTACTCGCTTGGACGGCGGCCCTGACGGGTGCCGAGTTGCCCGGTGTCCTCGACATCGTGCCGGCCTACCGCACGGTGCTGGTGAAGCTGGATGGCCCGCGGTATCAGGCCCCGACCCGGCAGCGCCTCAAGAAGCTGCCGGTCAGCATCGATGAGCAACAGCAGTCGGCGGACGGTCATGCCCCCGACGTCGTCATCGACGTGGTCTACGACGGTGCCGACCTGGTCGAGGTCGGCCGGCTCACCGGACTCGATCCGGTGGGCGTCATCGCCGCGCACACCGGCTCGCTGTGGCGGGTCGGATTCGGCGGCTTCGCACCGGGATTCAGCTATCTCATCGGCGGCGACCCGCGCCTGCAGGTGCCGCGGCGCGACGAGCCGCGCACCAAGGTGCCGGCCGGCGCCGTGGGCCTGGCCGGTGAGTTCAGCGGCGTCTATCCGCGGGAGTCCCCCGGCGGCTGGCAGCTGATCGGCCGCACCGAGGCCGTGCTGTGGGACATCGAACGGCCGGAGCCGGCGTTGCTGACTCCCGGCATGTGGGTGCAGTTCAGGGCGGTATGAGGAGAGCAATCATGACCACGTTGGAGATCATGCACACCGGTCCGCTGGCCCTGGTCGAGGATCTCGGCCGGACGGGTAAGGCCCATCTGGGCGTCAGCCGCTCCGGGGCCGCCGACCGCCGCTCGCACACCCTGGCCAACCGGCTGGTGGCCAACCCCGACGACCGCGCCACCGTCGAGGTCACCCTCGGTGGGCTGGTGGCACGCGTGCACGGCGACGCCGAGATCGCGGTCACCGGCGCGGACGCCGACCCGATGCTCAACGGCAAGTTGTTCGGAACGAACAGCCTCTGTTATGCGCGCGACGGGGATGTCATCACCCTCGGCGCGCCCCAGTCAGGGATGCGCAGTTATCTCGCGGTCCGCGGCGGCATCGATGTGGAGCCGGTGCTGGGCTCGCGCAGCTACGACGTGATGTCGGCGATCGGCCCGCGCCCGCTGCAGCGCGGTGACATCCTCGCAGTCGGCGAGCACACCGACGATTACCCCGAGCTCGACCAGGCCCCGGTGGCCAACATCGAGAGCCAGCTGCTGGAACTGCAGGTCATTCCCGGGCCGCGCACTGAGTGGTTCGTCGACCCCGACGCGCTGGTGCGCACGGTGTGGATCGCCTCCGACCGCAGCGACCGGGTGGGCATGCGGCTCTCCGGGACCCCGATGCGGTGGCGCTGGCCCGACGGTCACCTGCCCTCGGAGGGAGCCACCCGCGGCGCAATTCAGGTGCCGCCCAACGGCCTGCCGGTAATCCTGGGGCCCGACCATCCGGTGACCGGCGGCTACCCGGTGGCCGGGGTGATCGTCGACGACGACGTGGACAAGGTGGCCCAGATCCGGCCCGGCCAGCCCGTGCGGCTGAACTGGGCACGGCCCCGCGCCTGATCGAGCACGGCCCCGCGCCTGAATCGCTGGGGTCGTCACGGGCGCGGATTTGGACTACAAACGACAGTGTGTACTCCCAGGTTCTCACCGCCCGCCTGGTCCACACCGCCGACCTCGATCCGGAGGCTCGAGACGACGCCCGGCGACTGCTGAGCGAGGCCTTCGACGGCGACTTCACCGACGCCGACTGGGACCACACCCTCGGCGGCATGCACGCCGTGGTCTACCAGCACGGAACCCTGCTGGCGCACGCCTCGGTGGTGCAGCGTCGATTGCTGCATCGGGGTGTGAGCCTGCGCTGCGGCTATGTCGAAGCCGTCGCAGTCCAGGCGGACCGGCGCGGTCAGCGGCTCGGCGCCGCGGTGATGGATGCCGTCGAGCAGGTGATCCGCGGCGCGTACCAACTCGGGGCGCTCGGCGCCACCGAGGACGCCCAGGGCTTCTACCTGGCCCGCGGGTGGCAACGCTGGGCGGGGCCGACGGCGGTGCTGACGCCTGAGGGCATCACCCGCACCCCCACCGACGACGACTGCGTGTTCGTGTTGCCCATCGAGGCCGAGCTGGACCTGACGGCCGAGCTGGTCTGCGATTGGCGCGACGGCGACGCCTGGTAACCGTCGACGGCCGGCCGTCGCCTGTGGTGCACGCCACCCGGCTCGGCTGAATTCACACGCCCCGGCAACGGTCGGTTAACACCGGCGAAATATCCGCTGCATACACAGGAACCATGACTGCGCCCGATGGGGCCCCGCTGACCGGATACCGGGTGGCGGTGACCTCCGCCCGCCGCTCCGAGGAGCTCTGCACGCTGCTGCGCCGACGGGGCGCCACGGTGTGCGCGGCCCCCGCGATCGAGATGGTGTCGCTGCCCGACGACGACGAACTGCGCCACCACACCGAGGCACTGATCGCGCAGCCGCCGGACATCGTGGTGGCCACCACCGGGATCGGCTTCCGCGGGTGGATGGCCGCCGCCGACGGCTGGGGGCTGGCCACCGCGCTCACCGAGGTGCTGGCCGGGGCGCGGGTGGTGTCTCGCGGCCCGAAGGCCACCGGCGCCCTGCGCGCCGCCGACCTGCCCGAGGAGTGGTCACCGGATTCCGAGTCCTCCCGCGAGGTGCTCAGCTACCTGCTCTCCGGCGGGATCGCCGGTCTGCGCATCGCCGTGCAACTGCACGGCGCCACCGACGAATGGGACCCGTTCCCCGAGTTCCTCGACGAACTGCGCGCCGCGGGCGCCGACGTCGTCCCCATCCGGGTGTACCGGTGGCGCGCCGCGCCGGCCGGCGGACCCTTCGACGCGTTGGTCCACAGCATCGCCGACGAGCAGTTCGACGCCGTCAGCTTCACCTCCGCCCCGGCCGTGGCGGCCACCCTGCTGCGCGCCGCCGAACTCGGCGTCTCCGACAAACTGCTCGCCGCGCTGTGCGGACCCGTGCACGCCATGTGCGTGGGCCCGGTCACCGCACGACCGCTCACCCGGCTCGGTGTACCCACCTCCGCGCCGGAGCGAATGCGGTTGGGGGCGTTGGCCCGTCACATCACCGACGAGCTTCCGCTGTTGCGGTCCCGCAAACTGGTCGCGGCCGGCCATCAGGTGGAGATCCGCGGCACCTGCGTGGTGGTCGACGGCGCGGTGAAGTCGCTATCGCCGGCGAGCATGGCCACCCTGCGGGCGTTGGCGGACAAACCCGGATTCGTGGTGTCCCGCAACGACCTGCTGGCCGCGCTGCCCGGCGCGGGCACCGACACCCACGCGGTGGAAACGGCCGTCCTGCGCCTGCGAACCGCGTTGGGCGACAAGAACATTGTCGCCACCGTCGTCAAGCGCGGCTACCGGCTGGCCATCGAGGAAGACGCATGAGAGCACTGGTGATGGTGGCCCACGGGACCCGCAAACCCGGCGGCGTCGCGATGAGCGGCGAGCTCGCGGATCGGGTGGGCGCCGCGTTGGCGCAGCCCGTGCGGGTCGCTTTCGTGGACGTCCTGGGTCCCACCCCCGCCGAGGTGCTGCACGGCCTCGACGGGGAACCGGCCGTCGTGGTTCCGGCGTTCCTGTCCAGCGGCTACCACGTGCGCGAAGACCTGCCCGCCCACATCGCAGCCAGCGGTCATCCCCGGGTGACCGTCACCGCGGCTCTGGGGCCGTGTCCGCAGATGGTGCGGGTGCTGACCGAGCGGCTGTGGGAATCCGGCTGGCGGCCCGGCGATTCGGTCGTGCTGGCAGCTGCCGGCACCTCGGACCGGGGCGCCCAGCGGGACCTGCGCGTCACCGCCACCCTGCTGTCCGCCGCGCTGGGCGCACGCGTGGAGCTGGCATACGCGGCGACCGGGGAGCCGCGGGTGGCCGACGCGGTGCGGCGGCTGCGAGCCGCCGGGTCCCGTCGCGTCGTGGTGGCCTCATATCTGCTGGCCGAGGGGCTGTTCCAGGACCGGCTGCGGGACTCCGGCGCCGACGTGGTCACCGCGCCGCTGGGCCTGCACCCGGGCACCGCGCGGCTGATCGCGGCGCGGTTTCGCCGGGCGGTGCTGCCCGCGCCGGCCGGGGTCTAGATACAGCCGCTGACGCTGATCCGCCGACCGAAGTTGGCGCACACGTTGACGTTCGGGGCCGGTGGCGGCGGTGGAGGCGGCGGTGCGGCCGTCTCGTAGTCCTCGGGCAGCGGCGCGTACGCCGACGGTGGCGGCACCCAGGGCGCGATGGCGTCGGCGACGTTGCCGCAGCCGCTCACCGAGACATGCCGGCCGCCGGCGCCTACGCAGACGTCGGCCCGACTGGTGGCAGGCGCGACGACGGTGCCGAACCCCTGCACCCCGGTGGCCAGGGCGATGGCGAAGACACCGACGACGCCGGCTCGGGTCCAGCGCTTCATCTGGAGCCTCCTACCAATTCGGCGAGCAGACATGGAATCGCACCCTTTGGCGTGCGATGGTGCGATTCTATGTCTGCTCGGCCGGGTCAGGTGGCGCTAATAGCCGATCTCGATCACACCGTCGGCGGTGGCGCGGGTGGCGTAGACCGGGATGGTGACGGTGGCATCCTCGAGGCACACCCCGTCCTGCAGGCCGAACGCCTGCTTCTTGATGGGCGACTGGACCACCGGGCGGCCGCCACGGTCCCCGACGATGCCGCGGGACAACACCGCTGCGCCAGAGAAGGGGTCCACGTTGCCGACCGCGTGCAGGCTGCCGTCGGCAAGCCGGAACAGCGCGGCCTGGGAGCCGTCATCGAGTAGGACCGCCACGCCGCGGTCGGGGATCAGATGGTCATACCGGCAGGCCGCGGTCCAGGTCTGGATGTCGTTGAGCAGCATCATGATTGTTCCTCTCGGGGCGTGAACACGGGCATACCGATGGGCACCTTGCGGCCGGATCGTTCGGCGAACTGCACGGTGGGGTCCTCGATGTCGGGGGCGTTGACGAACGACACGAACCGCGACAGCTTGTCGGGATCGTCGAGCACGCCCTTCCACTCGCAGGCGTAGCCGTCGACGTGGCGGGCCATCGCCGCCTCGAATTCCGCGGCCAGGCCCAGGGAGTCGCCGCACACCACGTCGCGCAGATGGTCCAGGCCGCCGGCCAGCCCCTCCACCCACGGCGCGGTGCGCTGCAACCGGTCGGCGGTCCGGATGTAGAACATCAGGAAGCGGTCGATGTAGCGGATCAGCGTCTCGGTATCGAGATCGCTTGCGAGCAGTTGGGCGTGCTTGGGCGTCATGCCGCCGTTGCCGCCGACGTAGAGGTTCCAGCCGGTTTCGGTGGCGATGACCCCGACGTCCTTGCTGCGCGCCTCGGCACATTCGCGGGCGCAGCCGGACACCCCCATCTTGATCTTGTGCGGGGCCCGCAGACCGCGGTAACGCAGTTCGAGGTCGATGGCCAGCTGCACCGAATCCTGTTGGCCGTAGCGGCACCAGTCGCTGCCGACGCAACTCTTGACGGTGCGCAGGGACTTGCCGTAGGCCTGCCCGGACTCCATGCCGCCGTCGACCAGACGACGCCAGATCTGCGGGAGCTGCTCCACCCTGGCCCCGAACAGGTCGATCCGCTGGCCGCCGGTGATCTTGGTGTAAAGCCCGAAATCCTTGGCGATCTGGCCGATCAGGATCAGCTGATCGGGCGTGATGTCGCCGCCGGGCACCCGCGGCACCACCGAGTAGCTGCCGTTGCGCTGGATGTTGGCCAGGAAGTGGTCGTTGGAATCCTGCAGCGCGGCCTGTTCCCCGTCGAGGATGTGGTCGGAACTGGTCGACGCCAGGATCGAGGCGACCACCGGCTTGCAGATGTCGCAACCGGCCCCGCTGCCGAACCGGGCGATCAGGGCGCTGAAGGTGCGGGTGCCGGTCGCGGTGATGATCTCGAACAACTCCGCGCGCGACTGTCCGAAGTGTTCGCACAGCGACTTGGACTGCTCGACCCCCTCGGCCTCGAGCAGCTGCTTGAGCAACGGAACGCAGGATCCGCAGGAGGTGCCCGCGCCCGTGCACGCCTTCAGCGCCGGAACGTCCGTGCAGCCGCCGCCGATCGCGTTCTTCAGATCGCACTTGGTGACGTTGTTGCACGAACAGATCTGCGCGTCGTCCGGCAGCGCCCCGATGCCCAGACCGGCTGCGCCCGAACCCGACTCGACCGCGGCGATCAACGCCAGCGGGTCGCCGGGCAGCTGGCTGCCGACCATCGGCCGCAGCACACCGTAGGCCGACGCGTCCCCGACGAGCACGCCGCCCAACAGGGTGCTGGCGTCATCGGAGAGCACCAGCTTGGCGTAAGTCTGCTTGACGGGATCGTTGACCACGACCTCGAGGCAGTCCGGGGTGAGCCCCATGGCGTCACCGAAGCTGGCGACGTCGACGCCGAGCAGCTTCAATTTGGTCGACAGGTCCGCACCCGGGAACTCGGCGGTCCCGCCGACCAGCCGGTCCGCGGCGACCTCGGCCGAGGTATAGCCCGGGGCCACCAGGCCGTAGCACCGCCCCTCGATGGCGGCCACCTCGCCGATCGCGTAGACGCTGGGATCGCTGGTGACACAGGACAAGTCGGTGAGCACGCCGCCGCGCTCGGCGATCTGCAGGCCGGCCTCGCGGGCCAGCTCGTCACGCGGACGCACCCCGGCGGCGAAGACCACCACCCCCGCGTCGATGAAGCTCCCGTCACTGAGCACCACCCGCAGCGCATCGCTGTCGGCGGAGCGCCGGACGGGGCGGTTGCGTTGCGCCGGCTTGATCATCTCGGTGCCGACCTCGGTGTGCACGGTGATGCCCAGCTTGCTGATCATGGTGCCCAGCAGCGCGCCGCCGGCCTCGTCGACCTGCTGGGACATCAGCCGCGACGACCGCTCGACCACGTGCGCGTCGAGCCCGAACCCGCGCAGCGCGTTGGCGGCCTCCAGGCCCAGCAGGCCCCCGCCGATCACCACCCCGACGGGCGCGGACCCGCCGCTGAGCGCCCGGGTGGCGGCGGCCCGGATGGCGTCGAGGTCGTCGAGGGTGCGGTAGACGTGGCAGGCGGGCAGGTCGCGGCCGGGCACCGGCGGCACGAACGCGTACGAGCCGGTGGCCAGCACCAGCGCGTCGTAGTCGATCCGCGCGCCACTGGCCGTCGTCACGGCTTTTGCCGCCGCATCGATGTGGACCACCGGGTCACCCAGCCGGACGTCGACCCTCTCGTCGTCGCGATAGTCGTTGCCGGGCAGCGCCAGCCGGGTCCGGTCCCAATGCTCGGTATACGAGGTCAGGCCCACCCGGTCGTAGGCCGCATCGGCCTCCTCGCCGATCGCGGTGATCCGCCAGCGCCCCTCGGTGTCGCGGGCCCGCAACGCTTCCACGAAGCGGTGCCCGACCATGCCGTGACCGACCACGACGCACTTCTGTGACTCCATGGCGCCGACGCTAGGAACCGCGTATTTCCGCGATGTCGTCTCGGTGTGAACCGGCCATCACGGTGTGCTCACATCCGCATGGACCCGCTGTGAGCCGGTTCGCCGCCGGCGAAACCCCAGGTGGAATATGAGCGTGGTCGACTCAAGTTAGTACGAGATAGCGGGCCGGCATGGGGCCGGCCCAGGGAGGAGACGAAACATGAGCAGTCAGAAGACCATGACGCTGTGGGACCGTCCGGCCTTCAACCTTGACCGTTGGGTGCGCGACTTCTTCGGCCCCGCAGCCGCGGACGATTGGTTCAAGCCGCTGAACCCGCAGAGCACGGGGTTCCACCCGGCAGCCGAGGCCATCCGGGACGGCGACGACGCGGTGGTTCGCCTTGAACTACCGGGGGTCGACGTGGACAAGGATGTGACCGTCGTGGTCCGGGACGGCCGACTGATGATTCACGGCGAACGCCGCGATGAACACAGCTCCGAGGAGGACGGCCGGACCTTGCGCGAGGTGCGCTACGGCGCATTCCGCCGCTCGTTTGCGCTGCCCGAGCACGTCACCGGCGACGACGTCACCGCGTCGTACCACGCCGGCGTGCTGACCGTCCGGGTCCGCGGGGCGCACGAGCAGCGGGAGGTCCCCGGCGCGCAGCGCATCGCGATCGAAAGCAAATAACCGAACCGCCGGCCGCCGGATGGTGGCCGGCGCGAGGATGCCGTCAGGGTCGTGATCCACCACGGGTCACGACCCTGACGGCATTTTCGGGTCGTTTGCGCCCCGGTGAACCCGACTCAGCGCCAGCGGCCGAGGATCTCGTTGGCGCGGGTGGCGAGCGCAGCCTGGAAGAACGGCCCGAAGCTGATCCGCCCCACGCCCAACGGCCCGAACGACGCCGGGTCGTCCTGGTCGGGCATCCCGATGGCGTTGATCGGCAAGGGCAGTTCGGACGCCAGCCGCGCCAACGTGTCCGGGTCGTGGCGGCCGACCGGGTAGAGGCAGTCCGCGCCGGCCGCGGCGGCCTCCTTCAACCGGGCGATCGCGCGGTCGACGCGGTCGCCCTCGTCGCCGTCCTTGCGCAGGAACAGGTCGGTGCGGGCGTTGACCACCACGTGCACCCCCGCCTTGTCGGCGGCCTCGCGCAGCGCGCCGACCAACGCCGCGTGCTCGCCGGAGGACCGCAACCGCTTGCCCTCGCTGTGCACCGAGTCCTCGATGTTGAGCCCCACCGCACCGGCGCGCAGCAGGCCGCCGATCAGATCCTCGGCCGGCAGGCCGTAGCCCGACTCGACGTCGACCGAGATCGGGACGTCGACCTTCGCGGTGATCTGGGCGACGCGGGTCAGCAGGTCGTCGAATGCCATCCCTTCCCCGTCGGGCTTGCCCACCGAGTCGGCCACCGGGTGGCTGCCCACGGTCAACGCGCCGAACCCCGCCTCGACCGCCAGGTTCGCCGACCAGGCGTCCCACACGGTCGGCAGCACCACCGGGTCGCCGGGCTTGTGCAGGCCCAGCAACGTTTCGGCCCGCTGGGCCAGGACTTCGTTACTCATTCGTTCTCCTCCGATCAACGGCCGCGGACGTGATGTGAGTCACGCCCCGATCATGATGTGGCTAGCATCAGGTGTCGTAATGTGATCCATGACACCCTTCAGCCCAAGGAGGTCACTTGTCCAGTACCACCGAACTCGCCGAATTGCACGATCTCGTCTCCAACCTGCGCCGTTGCGTCACCTCGCTGCGGTCCCGGTTCGGCGAGAGCCCGGCGATGCGCAGGATCGTGCTCGACGCCGAACGCATCCTCGACGACGTCGAGTTGCTCAACACCGACGCCAACGACCTCGACCTGTCGCGCTGCACCCAGCAACACACCGGGGAGAAGATCCCGGTTCCGGACACGCAGTACGACACCGAATTCTGGCGCGATGTCGACGACGAAGGGGTCGGTGGTCACAGCCGTCGGTGAGCCGAGCCTGCTGACCCCACCGCAGTAGCAGTCAGTACCGGGGGGTGCGCACACCACGCACCCCTCGTCCTCCTGAGCCCAACGACGCTCGACGTCGAAGAAGGGAACCGATGCCATGAGCGCGCCCACCTCCGACCGGTCGAAGACCGGCGTCTTCTCGCCCACCCGGGCCCAGATCCCGTACCGCACCCTGCGGACAGACTTCTGGCTCAAGGCGCCGATCCTGACCAACCTCGGGCTGGCGGCGTTCGTCATCTACGCCACCGTCCGCGCGTTCATGAAGCAGGACTACTTCGTCGCCGAGTACAACTACCTGACGCCGTTCTACTCGCCGTGCGTGAGCACCGCCTGCATCCCGGAGGCCTCCCACTTCGGTCAGTTCCTCCCCGAGTTCTGGTGGCTGCCCTACGCCGCGATCTCGCTTCCGTTCCTGCTGCTGTTCCGCGTGACCTGCTACTACTACCGCCGGGCCTACTACCGTTCGGTCTGGCAGTCGCCGACGGCGTGCGCGGTCGCCGAACCGCACTCCAAGTACACCGGCGAGACCCGGCTGCCACTGATCATCCAGAACTCGCACCGCTACTTCTTCTATGCGGCCGTGTTGATTTCGTTGGTCAACACCTACGACGCGATTCTCGCCTTCAGCACGCCGACCGGGTTCCGAATCGGCCTGGGCAACATCATCCTGGTCGTCAACATCACGTTGCTGTGGGTCTACACGCTGTCCTGCCACTCCTGCCGGCACGTCACCGGCGGACGACTCAAGCATTTCTCGAAACACCCGATCCGGTACTGGATTTGGACCCAGGTGTCGAAGATCAACACCCGGCACATGGAGTTCGCCTGGATCACCCTGGGCACGCTGATGCTCACCGACTTCTACATCATGTTGGTGGCGCGCGGCATGACCGACCTGACGATCATCGGCTGACAAAAATTATCTTCGGCTGCAACATCGATGCGAAAAGGCAAGTGAGGTTTCATGGTTGAGCTGGAACGGCACCAATACGACGTCGTCGTGATCGGTGCCGGCGGTGCGGGATTACGTGCGGTCATCGAGGCGCGCGAACGCGGCCTGCGGGTAGCCGTCGTCACCAAGTCGCTGTTCGGCAAGGCCCACACCGTGATGGCCGAGGGCGGCTGCGCCGCGGCGATGCGCAACGTGAACACCAAGGACTCCTGGCAGGTGCACTTCGGTGACACCATGCGCGGCGGCAAGTTCCTGAACAACTGGCGGATGGCTGAACTGCACGCGCAGGAAGCACCGGACCGGGTGTGGGAGCTCGAGACCTACGGCGCGCTGTTCGACCGCACCAAGGACGGCCGGATCAGCCAGCGCAACTTCGGCGGCCACACCTACCCTCGGTTGGCCCACGTGGGCGACCGCACCGGACTGGAGATCATCCGCACGCTGCAGCAGAAGATCGTCTCGCTGCAGCAGGAGGACAAGGCCGAACTCGGCGACTACGAGGCGCGCATCAAAGTCTTCCACGAGTGCTCGATCACCGAGCTGATCCTGGACAACGGCGCGGTGGCCGGGGCATTCGGTTACTGGCGCGAGACCGGCAACTTCGTCCTGTTCGAGGCGCCGGCCGTGGTGCTGGCCACCGGCGGAATCGGCAAGTCGTTCAAGGTGTCGTCGAACTCCTGGGAGTACACCGGCGACGGCCACGCGCTGGCGCTGCGCGCGGGTTCGGCACTGATCAACATGGAGTTCATCCAGTTCCACCCGACCGGCATGGTCTGGCCGCTGTCGGTCAAGGGCATCCTCGTCACCGAGGGGGTGCGCGGCGACGGCGGGGTGCTCAAGAACTCCGAGGGCAAGCGGTTCATGTTCGACTACATCCCCTCGGTGTTCAAGGGCCAGTACGCCGAAACCGAGGAAGAAGCCGACCAGTGGCTCAAGGACAACGACTCGGCGCGCCGCACCCCGGACCTGCTGCCCCGTGACGAGGTGGCCCGCGCGATCAACTCCGAGGTCAAGGCGGGCCGCGGTTCGCCGCACGGCGGCGTCTACCTCGACATCGCCTCGCGGATGCCGACCGAGGAGATCAAGCGGCGGTTGCCGTCGATGTATCACCAGTTCATGGAGCTGGCCGAGGTCGACATCACCAAGGACGAGATGGAGGTCGGACCCACCTGCCATTACGTGATGGGCGGCATCGAGGTGGATCCCGACACCGGTGGCGCGAGCACCCCGGGGCTGTTCGCCGCCGGGGAGTGCTCGGGCGGCATGCACGGCTCCAACCGGCTGGGCGGCAACTCACTTTCCGACCTGCTGGTCTTCGGCCGACGGGCCGGGCTGGGCGCCGCCGACTACGTCCAGAAGCTGTCGAATCGCCCGGCGGTCACCGACGAGTCGATCGACGCCGCGACCAAGCTGGCGTTGGCCCCGTTCGAGAAGCGCGACAACCCGGAGAACCCCTACACGCTGCATGCGGAACTGCAGCAGGCCATGAACGACCTCGTGGGGATCATCCGCAAGGAGGACGAGATCCAGGAGGCGCTGGCCAAGCTCCAGGAACTCAAGAAGCGCTACGAGAACGTCATGGTGGAGGGCGGCCGGGTGTTCAACCCCGGCTGGCATCTGGCCATCGACCTGCGCAACATGCTGCTGGTCAGCGAGTGCGTCGCCAAGGCCGCGCTGCAGCGCACCGAGAGCCGCGGCGGCCACACCCGCGACGACCACCCGGAGATGGACGCCAACTGGCGCAACACGTTGTTGGTGTGCCGGACGCGCCCGGCCACCGACGCCGCGACGACGGTGGTGCCGGAGGTCGAGGTGACGGCCGAGGAGCAGGAGCCGATGCGGCCGGACCTGCTGAACCTGTTCGAGCTGTCCGAGCTCGAGAAGTACTACACCGACGCCGAGTTGGCCGACCACGCGGAACGGAGAAGCTGAGATGGCTACCTACAACGCAAGCCTGCGGGTCTGGCGCGGAGATGACACCGGCGGCGAACTGCAGGATTACACCGTCGAGGTCAACGACGGCGAGGTGGTGCTCGACATCATCCATCGCCTGCAGGCCACGCAGACCCCGGACCTGGCGGTCCGGTGGAACTGCAAGGCCGGCAAGTGCGGCTCCTGTTCGGCGGAGATCAACGGCAAACCCCGCCTGCTGTGCATGACCCGGATGTCGACGTTCGACCCGGAGGAGACCGTCACCGTCACGCCGATCCGGACCTTCCCGGTGATGCGCGACCTGGTGACCGACGTGTCGTTCAACTACCAGAAGGCGCGCGAGATCCCGTCGTTCACGCCGCCGAAGGACCTGCAGCCCGGCGAGTACCGGATGCAGCAGGAGGACATTCAGCGCAGCCAGGAGTTCCGCAAGTGCATCGAATGTTTCCTGTGCCAGAACGTCTGTCACGTCATCCGCGACCACGAGGAGAACAAGGAGGCCTTCGCCGGCCCCCGGTACTTCATCCGCCTCGCCGAACTCGACATGCACCCGCTGGACACCGCGGACCGCCAGCTGTTGGCTCAGGAAGAGGCCGGCCTGGGGTACTGCAACATCACCAAGTGCTGCACCGAGGTCTGCCCCGAGCACATCAAGATCACCGACAACGCCATCATCCCGATGAAGGAACGCGTCGCCGACCGCAAGTACGACCCGATCGTGTGGCTGGGCGACAAGTTGTTCCGGCGACGAACCTGAGCGCAGCGAAGGTGAGGAGCGGAACCTACCAACCCAGTCGGCGACGAACCTGAGCGCAGCGAAGGTGAGGAGCGGAACCGACAAACCCAGTCGGCGAAAGTGAGTACGGCGTAACGAGTCTTATCCCCTGATCCGGCACCCGCATGGGATCCGGATCGTCGAGCCTGTCATTGCCCAACCAGCCGTTTCGACGGTGCCGGCGGCAACGACAGGCTCGACGCTTCTTTGCGGGCTGGCTTTATCTCCGATCCCGCGTACCCTCGGGGAAAAGCGGCCGATCACGCGAAAGGCGTCGCCATGGTCATGGGAAAAATGCTCAGCGTCAATGATATTCGCACTGCGATCCGTGAGCTATCGCTGCGCGCGCAGCTCGCCCGCAAGGAGGGCAGGCTCGAGGATGCGGACGAACTCGAACAGCGCGTCGACACCTACCGCGAGGAGCTTGCGGCGCGCCCCTGAGCGCTCCGCAAGCGGCCGCCCCACCAGCTTGGACGGGTTACACGCCGAGCTTGCGAAATGCGCTGCGGTGGAAAACGATCGGCGCGACGTCGTCGTGCACGGTGATCTGGTTGACCCGCAGTAACACGATGGTGTGATCGCCGGCCGGCACCAGCTGCTCGATCGAGCTCTCCAGCCAGACGCTGGTCCCGTGGATGAACACGGCGCCGGCCTCGGTGGACGTGGTCTCCAGCCCGGCGAAGCGGTCGCCGGTCTTGGCCGCGAGCGTCCTGGCGGCTTGGTCGTGGGCCTCGCCCAGCACGCTGATGCCCAGCACGGGGCGGTCCTGCAGCTTGGGCCAGGTGCTCGACGAGTTCTGCACGCAGAACGACACCAGCGGCGGATCCAGCGAGACCGGCACGAAGGTGCTCGCCGCCAGCCCGACGCGGGTGCCGTCGATCTCGGCCGCGATGGCGATCACGCCGGAGGGAAAGTGTCCGAAGGCCTCCCGCAGCGAGGCGGGGCTCAAATCTGTGCTGCTCATAGCCGTCCCATCTTCACACGTCCCGGAATGTCCCGGCCACCGCGGGTCCACTGGACAGAACACCGCCACCACCGGGACCGCGGACGGTACCGTATCTGAATCATGTGGTTTCCGCTCCTGGCGATGGCCGTTGCCGTCAGCCTGGAGCCGTTCCGGATCGGGATGACCGTCCTGATGATCAACCGGCCCCGGCCTGGCCTGCAACTGCTGACGTTCCTGGCCGGGGGTTTCGTCATGGGCATCGCGGTGGGCCTGGTGGTGTTGTTCGTGCTCCGCCCGGCCCTGGGGTCCGCGCACTTCACCCTGCCCAGGGTGCAACTCGGGGTCGGGGCGGTGATCCTGGCCAACGCCGGGTTGGTGGCCGCGGGAGTCCTGGGCGGCCGCCGGGACAACGAAGCATCGGGATCGCCGGGCCCGCTGCGGCGGGCACTGGATCCGCTCGCGACCCGCGCGCGGCGACTGGTCCACGGCCGCTCGCTGTGGACGGCGGGCATCGCGGGCCTGGGCATCGCGCTGCCGTCCATCGACTACATCGCCGCGCTGGCGCTCATCGTCGCCTCCGGCGCTGCCGCGGCGACGCAATTCGGCGCCCTGGTGGCCTTCAACGTGGTGGCGTTCACCCTCGTGGAAATCCCGCTGCTGTGCTACCTGATCGCTCCCGACCGCACCCGCGCGACGCTGGCGGTGCTTTACGACTGGGTGCGCTCGCGCGGCCGGGTCGGGGTGTCGGCGCTGCTGGCCGTCGTCGGCGCCCTGCTGCTCGCGGTCGGCTTCGCCGGCCTGTGACGGCTCAGACGGCTCAGGAGCCGGGCGGGCCGACGGGCTGGTTGTTCAGCACGTACTGCAGCCCGGACAGCAACTGCGACACCGGATCGGCGGCGCCGCCGAAGGCGGCCTGCGTGGCCGGCGCGGTGACCTCGGCGGGGTCGTAGCCGTTGATCGGATCCACCGTGATCGGCGCGGTCAACGGGTCGTCGTGACGCGAGTAGCCCGCGTCCACGTACGGCTTGAGCACCCTGTCGAGTTCGATCAGCGTCTCCTGCGGCACGCCGAGGTACTTGAACGGCAGCACCAGCGGGAGATGCTCCTCGGGAATCAGATACGTCGTGGTCTTCGCGCCCCGCGAGTTGACGGTCGTGCGGATGTTCTGCGGCGGCACCATGCTCGGATCGGTGAATGCGACCGCAGTGTGACCGGTCGCCAGGCCGACAATGGCGTTGGCCACCGAGATCCAGTTGTCCGGCCGGTCCGGCCAGTCGGCGATGCTGTCGTAGGCAGAGACGAATTGGTAGGTGTCGTACTGGCTTTCCACCGGCGGTGGGATGCGGTAGTCCAGCGACGGGACGACGCTGCCGACGGGGAACACCTGGGTCAGGAAGCTCTCGCCGAAGGCGTGCCGCGCCACCGGGTCCCCGTACATGGCGAAGCTGAGCTCGTGCGGCGGCGGGGCGGCCGGGTCGTAGGCCAGCTTGGCCTGCACGTCGTTGAGCACCATCGCGCCCTCGGACAGGCCGATCGCGGTGCCGGGACCGCCCGCGCGGATCGCCTCGATCAGGTTCGGGGTACCCACGTCGACCGATTCCCCGACGCTGGGCCCGTCGAGACCGAGGCCGGGCATGAAGCGATCCCCGAAGGCGCCGATGCCCGGGAAGAGCCGCTCGAGCGTGTGCCCCTGCACCTGCCCGGCGGGATAGTCGACGATCTGGCGGTCGAGTCCGGGGAACCAGTCCGCGCCGGTGCGCATGATGTATTCGTCGTACGGGATGCCCAGGACGTGCGCGCCACCGAGGGCATACGCCCGGCCCGGGGTGCCCAGCGGCGGCGGCCCGGCGGGCACGACGGGCTCGGTGAGGGCATCGGTGACGGCATCGACGACCGCGTCGTCGGCCGCCGCGCTGCCCAGGCCGAAGAGCCCGACGGCGCCGACGGTGGTCAGCGCGGTACCGAATGCGAGTAGTCGTCTCATGCCCGCCCACGCCCCACAATCACTCGCCCAACACACTTGCCGCGAACCTTACTCCGCATCGGCGTCCAGCCGATCGAACTCCCGCCGCCGGTACTGCTCGATGCAGGCAGCGCGCCGGATCTTTCCGCTCGTGGTGGTGGGGATCGCGCCGGCCGGCACCAACACCAGATCCGCGACGCTCAGCCCGTGGGCGTTGGCGACCGCGGCGGTGACCTCGCCCCTGATCGCGGCGAGCCGCGCGCGGGTCTCGTCGTCGAGGGTGGGCGGCTTCTTGAGTTCGACGACGGCGACGAGTTCCTCGGTGCCGTCGACCGGGACCGAGATCGCCGCGACGCGCCCCGCGCTGATCGCCTGCACGGTCGCCTCGATGTCCTCGGGGTAGTAGTTGCGGCCGCGGATGATCAGCACGTCCTTGATCCGGCCGACGATGAACAACTCGCCGTCGTGCAGGAACCCGAGATCGCCGGTGCGCAGCCACGGTCCGGCCGGGGTTCCCGGCGACGGCTCGGCCAGCGTCGCGCCGAAGCCGCCGTCGGACGTCGGCTTGCCCCAGTAGCCGTCGGCCACGTTCTCGCCGTGCACCCAGATCTCGCCGACCCGGTCGGGCGGGCTTTCCCGCAGCGTCGCCTCGTCCACGATCCGCAGCAGCGGCGACTGCGGCACGCGGTACCTGACCAGCTTCGTGACCGTCCCGGCGGCGCCGCCGCGCCCCGGCGGGCACGGTCGAACCCGGCCGGCGGACAGTTCGGCCGCGTCGAAGTACCCGGCCGGGGCGTTCTCATCCCAGGTGCCCGCCGCCACGTACACCGTGGCTTCGGCCAGGCCGTACGCGGGCCGCATCATGTGGTCGGCGAAGTTGAAGTGCGCGAACCGGTCGACGAAGCGGTGCAGCGTGGCCGGCTCCACCCGTTCGGCCCCGCTGATGATGCCCAGCACGCCGCCGAGGTCGAGGCCGGCCAGGTCCTCGTCGCTGATCTTGCGGGCCGCCAGATCGAACGCGAAGTTCGGCGCCGACGACCATGCGTGCGGGTTCTGGGCCAGCGCCCGCATCCACCGGGCCGGGCGCTCCAGAAACGCGACCGGGCTCATCAGCTCGGCGCGGTAACCGCACAGGATGGGGGCGCAGACGCCGAGCACCAGCCCCATGTCGTGGTAGAACGGCAGCCACGAGACCAGCGTGGTGTCCGGGGACAGCGTGGTCTGCCCGAAGAAGCCGCGCATCAACTGATCGAAATTCACCGTCAGGTTGCGGTGCGAGACCATCACCCCGGTGGGCGCTCGGGTCGATCCGGAGCTGTACTGCAGGTAGGCCAGGCTCGGCAGATCGACCGGCAGCCGGTCGGTGTCGACGGCGGCGTCGAGGTCCACCCCGTCGACCTCGACGATCGTCACGCCCGATCCGGCCTGCGCGACGAAGTCCCCGACGTCGTCGGCCGCCGCGGAGGTGGTCAGCACCACCGCCGGCGCGGTGTCGGCGAGGACCGCCCCCACGCGGTCGTGCCCCGAGCCGCGGTGCGGCAGCGGCAGCGGCACCGCCACCAGTCCGGCCTGCAACGAGCCCAGGAACGCCAGGATGTACTCGAGTCCCTGCGGCGCCAGGATCAACGCGCGATCCCCGACGTCCCCGTGCCGGCGCAACTCGGCCGCCAGATTCTGCGTGCGGCGGGCCAGCTGCGACCAGGTCAGGCTCTCCCGGACGCCGGCCGGGTCGCGGTCGTAGTCGGTGAAGGTGAACCCGACATCGTCGGGGCGCAGGGCCGCGCGGCCGTGCAACACCGACAGGATCGACGAGGTGGACGCCGCGGCCGACGTCGACGCGAACTGATTCAGCGTGTCCTCCGAGATCGCAATGTCATTCGCGCTCCTGACCTTCTGCGGCCGCGGCGACCGGCTCCTGCGGTTCCGCCCGCGGACCGAGTCTTGCCGGCCACCAGTTCGCCCGCCCGATCAGCGTGGCGATGGCGGGCACCGTGATGGTACGTACCACGAAGGTATCCAACAGGATTCCCACGCCGATCACGAAGCCGCCCTGGACCACGAGGCCGATGCTGGAGAACAGCAGACCGGCCATGGAGGCCGCGAAAATCAGACCCGCCGCGGTGATCACCCCGCCGGTGGACCCCAGGGTGCGGATGACGCCGAACCGCCCGCTG
Source organism: Mycolicibacterium sp. MU0050 (assembly GCF_963378085.1). Classification (GTDB taxonomy): domain Bacteria; phylum Actinomycetota; class Actinomycetes; order Mycobacteriales; family Mycobacteriaceae; genus Mycobacterium; species Mycobacterium wendilense. Next base: position 4,394,788 of record NZ_OY726395.1, read on the forward strand.
TGGGCGGACTCGTCGCGCAGTCGGGATACGAACAGCATGTTGTAGTCCGCCCCCACGGCGACAAGCACCACGAACGCCAACGGGGCCACGCTCCAATGCAACTGCTGGTCGAATATCACCTGGAACACCAGCACGCCGATGCCGATCGCGGCGAAGAACGACAGCACCACGGTGCCGACCAGGTACCACGGCGCGACCAGCGACCGCAGCAACAACATCAGCACCAACAGCACGACGATCAGGGTGACGATGATGATGAAGCGGATGTCGCGCTCGTAGTAGTCGCGGGTGTCCCGCAGCGCCGCGGGGAAACCGCCCATCGAGATCGACGCATCGGCCAGCGTGGTGTTGGGCTGGGCGCCGCGGGCGATGTCGTTGATGGTGTTGACCTGGTCCATGGCCGCCGAGCTGAACGGATTGAGCTTGGTCTGCACCAGGTAGCGCACCGAGTGCCCGTCCGGGGAGATGAACGCTTGGGCGGCCATCTGGAATTCCTTGGCGCTCAACACCTCCGCGGGAATGTTGAACCCCGCCATCGAGGCGGCCGCCGCGTCGTGCCGCATCGTCAACAGGAACGTCGAGGCCTGGCTGAGCCCGCCGGCCATCACCTTGATCTGCTCGACCAGTTCGTCGACGCCGCCGGCCACCTGCCGGCTGCCGCTGGCCAACCGGTCGGCCCCCTGCCGGAGGTCTCGCAGGCCCGCCTGGGCGCCGCCCGGACTGTCCAGGCCCATCGCGTTGGTGGCCTTGACGATGTCGTTGAGCGCGCGGTTGAGCTTGGTCACCGTCGCGTCGAGCGTTTGCCGGTCCTCGAACCCCTCGAGTTGACCGGCCAGGGTGTTGATCCGGTCCAAACGCCCGTCGTCGCGGGCCTCGACGAGCCGCTGGAACTGCATCCGGGTGTCGCGGCAGGACGGATTGGCGTCGCACACCGCGTTGTTGTCGAGTGCGGCCAGCACCGGGCCGATCCAGCCGAACATGTCCTTCACCGTGGCGAAGTTGACGCCCATCGAGTTACCGAGTTCGTTGACCGCCTGCACCAGCTTGGCCGCGGTCTCGACGTCGCGCACCAGCTTGTCGCCGCCGTAGTCGGTCCGCACCGACGTGAACGCGTCCAGCAGCGTCTGCAGGCTGGGGGCGATGGCGTTGACCTGCCTGCGCACGTCGGCGAGGCTGTCGGCCAGCGTGTTGGCGCCGGCCGTGAGCTCCTGGAGGTCGCCGCTGCGCTCGCCGATCATGGCCGTCCCCTCGGCCAGACGGGCGCCGACGATGCCGGCCTGGAAGGTGGCCCGGAACTCCGGCGGCACCTCCCCCAGCGGCCGGGTGACACCGCTGACCAGAGCGATGTCCGGCAGCTGCGCGATCCGCGAGGCCATCTGCTCCAGGTCCGCGAGCGCCTGCGGGGTGCGCAGGTCGCGCTCGGACTGCACCAGCAGGTACTGCGGGATCGACTGGCTGATGGGGAAGTGTTCTTCCAGCGCCGCGTAGCCGATCGAACTCGGCGCCGACGCCGCGACGACCTTCCGGTCGTCGTAGTTGAACTCGGCCCCGACGGCCAGACCGGCCAGCAGCACCAGCACCAGGATGCTGCCGACCAGGTGCGGCACCGGCCGGCGCACGATGCGGATGCCGGACCGCCGCCAGAACCGCGAGGTCAGTTCGCGCCGCGGACTGATCCAGCCGCGCGGGCCGGCCAGCACCATGATGGCCGGCAGCAGCGTCATCCCGGCCAGGTACGCCACGCCGATGCCGATGGCGGCCGAGACGCCGACGGTCCGGAACACGCCCATCTGGGCGAAGTTCATGACCAGGAAAGTGATGCCCACCATGGCGGCCGAAGCGGTGATGACCTTGCCGATCGACATCATCGCCGACGTGACGGCCTCGTCGAAGTCCGCGCCGCGGCGCAGATAGTCGTGGTAGCGGCTGATCATGAAGACCGCGTAGTCGGTGCCGGCGCCGGCCATGATCGCGCTGAGAAACACGATGGACTGGTTGGAGACGCCCGCGCCGGTCAGATACGAGTACCCGGCCACCATGCCCTGCGCGATCATCAGCGACGAGCCGATGGTGACCAGCGGCAGCATCATCGTCCGCGGATTGCGGTACACCAGCAGCAGGACCCCGAGGACCAGAACAGCGATCGCGATCTCGATGGGCAGGCGGTCCTGCTCGCCGGCAACGGTCAGGTCGGCGACGGTGGCCGCGGGGCCGGTGACGTACACCGCGAGCGGGTTGCCGCTCGCGGCGTGGTTGTCGCCCAGCGCCGCGGCGTCGCCCACGGTCCGGGTGACGATGTCGGCGGCCCGGTTGAACGCCTCGTAGGCCCGGGGCGTGCCCAGCTCGCCGGTCAGGCTGACCGGCAGCACCCAGGTCGTCTTGTCCTCGCTGGTCAGGAACTGGCGCAGCTGGGGTGTGCTGACGAAGTCCTGCACCGCGACCACGTCGTCGCCGTCGTCGTCGTCGCGCAACGCGTCGACCACCTTGCGGTAGGTGGCTTCGTCGTCGGGCCGCAGACCGTCCTCGTTGATGAACGCGACCACCAGGAGGTTGTCCGAACCGGCCTCCTGGAACGCCTCGGCCATGTTCCGGGCGGTGACGCTCGAGGGGGCACCCTCGGGCAGGATGACCAGCGGATTGCGTTCGGCCATCGTGGCCAGCGACGGGAACGACAGCGGCAGGGCAACCGCCATCGCGACCCAGACCCCGATGACCACCCAGGGCCACCGCGCCACGAAACCAGCTAGCCGCCGCATACCGCCCTCATCCTCGCCGCTTCACGCTATGCGACGCGCCCCCAGTGCCCGCTGTCGGCGACCTGCGCGGCCACCGACCGCATTGCCGCCAGGTAGCGGGACACCGATTTCCGGGCCACCGAATTGTCGGGGTGCATGATCGCCATCGCCGTGCCCTCGCCATAACGGAATATGTAAATGGTCAGCTGATAGGAGAAACGTCCGTCCGGATAGATGCCGATGTTGTTGGCCAGCCCCATATCTGCGGCGGCCAGCACCGCGTTCAGGGGCGCCGCGCCGCCGTGGAAGAAATTCGACACCGGGAAGTTCGGCTGCGGCCAGTTCAACTCCGGCGCCAATTCCAGTACCCGGTAATAGGGGACCTTCGCCATGTTCAGATTCGCGTCGAACGATTCCTGCGCTGCCCACGCCGCCTCGGCAAAGGAGGCGGCGCCGATCGGGACGGTGATCGGGATGAGCCCGGTGAACCATCCCTGCGTCATGAAGTTGTCGGTGGCGTTGCGGGAATCCCGCGGGGTCAGACCGTAGTAGGTCAGGGCGCCGGTCAGCTCGTGCTCCACCTGCGCCAGGCAGGCGAACAGCCCGCCGACGAACCGCGCCCCGGCCGCCCCGCACGCGGCGTCGAAGCGTTCGGTCTGCGCGGGGTCCAACAGGAATTCGGTGGTCATGTCGCTGCGGGTCGCTTCCTGCGGATCACCCAGCGGCAACGGGAATTCCGGAAAACCCCCGTCGTTGTTTTCGGCGAATTCGATCCAGGCCCGCACTTCGGGCGAATCGGTGGTCAGGTCCGCGGTGCGTTCGCGCTCACGAATGCAGAATTCGTCGAAACTGCCGGCCTCGGGAAGCGTCAGCGCCATACCGGTGCCGCTCAACGCCGAATACATGCCATTGGCTTCCAGCATGGTGGTGCCGATCAGCGTCGCGTCCCCGTGCACGTGATCCATCGCGGCGAAAAACGTGAAATTGTCCTCGTTCTGGATGATCCCGAAGGTGAAACACCCCCATTCCAGCGGACTCGGGATGGCCACGACGTGCGCCAGGATCTCGTCGATGCTCAGGCTGCCGTGGTCGATCGGCACGAACTCGATGTCGGCCGGGTCCTCCAGCGCGTGCCGGATGAACTCTCCTTCGCCGGTGCGCTCGAACCAGCTGCGGAAGGTGTCGTGCCGGCGCAGGTAGGCGTTCACGGCGTGGTCCATGGCCGCGATGTCGCAATGGCCGGCAACTTCGCAGCTGGCGATGATCTGCCGGGAGAAGTTCAGACCCGCCGCGGTTCGCTCCGAATAGTTGCGCAGATGCTGGTGCTGCATGAAGCTGACCGGCACCGCACTGACCGGCGCCTGCCGTGCCTTCTCCGCCGAGGCCGCGGTCGGGTGCCAGGAGGTGACAACGCCCGGTTTCAGTGCCCACTCGTCGAGTGGACCCACGGTGATCTTGCCGATGCGCAACGCTTGGTCCTCCAGTATTTTCCACTCGGCCGGCGCTGAATCCACCCATCAGCCAACGCGGGACCAACATACTGCCAGCTTTGACGTCTGCCCCCGGTGCCGGCCCAAGCCCCCTTCGAGGGATCCCCATAGGCCGCAGGTGAACAATGCCATAGTGTGCTTCCGAGGAGTAGCTTTTCGGACGCGCCAATTTGGACCACCGGACCACGTCCGAGCGCCGCCTCAGGGAGGGAAACGGCATGACTTCCGCCGAACACCCGGCCGAACCGACCCCGCGATTCGCCATCATCGGCTACGCGGCCCGGTTCCCCGGAGCCGAGAACGCCGACGAGTACTGGCATTTGCTGCACGAGGGCCGCGAGGCGATCTCGGAAGTGCCCGCGGACCGCTGGAACGCCGACGAGTTCTTCGACCCCGAGCCAGGGGCCCCCGGCAAGGTCGTCACCCGGCGCGCCGGCTTCGTCGACGACCCGACCGGGTTCGACGCGCCGTTCTTCGGGATGTCCACGCGCGAGGTCAGGCTGCTGGACCCGCAGCACCGACTGCTCCTCGAGACCGCGTGGCACGCGGTGGAACATTCCGGCACGGCGCCAACGGCATTGGCCGACACCAACACTGGCGTATTCGTGGGCCTGGCCACCCACGACTACCTGGGCATGGCCTCCGACGAACTGACGTACCCGGAGATCGAGGCCTACATGGCCATCGGCACGTCGAACGCCGCCGCGGCGGGCCGGATCAGCCACCGACTGGGGTTGCAGGGGCCGGCCGTGGCCGTCGACACCGCGTGCAGCTCGTCGTTGGTGGCCATTCATCAGGCCTGCCAGGCACTGCGGCTGGGCGAATGTGATCTCGCGTTGGCCGGCGGAGCAAACGTCCTGCTGACCCCCGCCACCATGATCACCTTCTCCAGCGCACACATGCTGGCCCCGGACGGCCGCTGCAAGACGTTCGACGCCGCCGCCGACGGCTACGTGCGCGGCGAGGGGTGTGGTGTCGTGGTCATCAAGCGGCTCGAGGACGCGCTGCGCGACGGCGACCACATCCGCGCGGTGATCCGCGGTAGCGCCGTCAACCAGGACGGCGCCTCCGGCGGGCTGACGGTGCCCAACGGCGTGGCGCAGCAACGGGTCATCGCCGACGCGCTGGCCCGCGCCGGCCTGAAGCCCCGTGACGTCGGCTACCTCGAGGCGCACGGCACCGGCACCTCGCTGGGCGACCCGATCGAGGCCCAGGCCGCGGGCGAGGCCCTCGGCACCGGCCGTGACCCCGCGCGGCCGCTGCTCATCGGCTCGGCGAAGACCAACATCGGCCACCTCGAGGCCGCCGCCGGCATCGCCGGCGTCATCAAGGTCGTGCTGTCGCTGGAGCACGAGACCCTGCCCCGGCACCTCAACTTCGAGAATCCCTCCCCGCACATCCCGTGGGAGCGGCTGCCGGTGCAGGTGGTGCAGGAGCGCACTGCTTGGACGCGTGGTGACCAGCCCCGGATCGCCGGGGTCAGCTCGTTCGGGTTCGCCGGCACCAACGCCCACGTCATCCTCGAGGAGGCGCCCGCACTCCCTCGCAGCGCGCCGACGCCGGACCCGACGCCGGTGGCACCCGAATTCACCGTCCTTCCGCTGTCGGCGCGCACGCCGGGCGCCCTGGCGCGCCTCGCCGAGCACTACCGCGACTGGCTGCGCGCGCATCCGGACGCCACCCTGGCCGACGCGGCGTTCACCGCCGGCACCGCGCGGGCGCACCTGGAGCACCGGGCCGCGCTGGTGGTCAATTCGAGAGCGGCGGCCATCGAGTTGCTCGGCGCGCTCGCCGACGATCGCCCCGCCCCGGGACTGGTCCGCTGGGAGTCCCACGACGCGCCGAAGACCGCCTGGTTGTTCACCGGCCAGGGCAGCCAATACCCGGGAATGGCCCGGGAGCTGTTCGACACCGAGCCGGTGTTCGCCGAGACGCTGCGGCAGTGCGCCGAGGCGGTCGACGATGTCCTCGAAACGCCGTTGCTGGACGTGGTTTTCGCGACCGACGACCCCGTCAGCGCGGAGACCCTGCGGCAGACCTCCTACGCCCAACCGGCGCTGTTCGCGGTGGAGATGGGCCTGGCCCGGCTCTGGCAGTCCTGGGGCCTGGAACCCGATGTGGTGCTGGGGCACAGCGTCGGCCAGTACGCGGCGGCCTGCGTCGCGGGCGTGTTCAGCCTCACCGACGGCGCCCGGCTGATGGCCGAGCGGGGCCGCCTGTTCGGCAGCCTGCCCGCCGGTGGCCGCATGGTCGCCGTGTTCACCTCCGCCGACCGCGCCGAGGCCCTGACCAGCGAGTTCCCCACCCTGTCGGTCGCGGCCTACAACGGCGCCAACACGGTATTATCCGGGCCCGCAACCGATTTGGAGAAGGCCGTGGCAACGCTGTCCGCCGACGGCGTGCGCTGCGATTGGCTGGACACCAGCCACGCATTCCATTCGTCGCTGCTGGACCCCATCCTCGACGAGTTCGAGGCGTACGCCCAGCAGTTCACCTTCGCTGCCCCGCAACGGATTCTGATCGACAACCGCACCGGCAAGGCACTGGGCCGCAGTGTGCGCCTCGACGGCGCCTACTGGCGGCGCCACGCCCGCCAGCCGGTGGAGTTCGCGAAGAGCGTGCGTACCCTGGCCGAGCTGAACTGCAAGGTGCTGCTCGAGATCGGCCCCCGCCCCGTCCTCACCGCCGCCGCCCTGGCCGCGTGGCCCGACCCGGCCACCGCGCCGCGGGCACTCGCCTCGCTGCGCCCCAAGGCCGCCGACCACCGGCAGATCATCGAGGCCGTCGCCGAGGCCTACGCGCTGGGCCACCTGCCCGCGTTCGAAGCGTTCCGGCAACCCGGGGCGCGCAAGCTCGATCTGCCCACCTATCCGTTCGAGCGCCGCCAGTACTGGTATTCCGACAATCGGCAGGACGACCGGGTCGACGCCCATCCGGCACCCGCCGCGCGCACGGAGACCCTGAGCCTGCTCGAGGACGGGCGGATCGAGGAACTCGCGGCCCTGCTCGACGACGCCGACGGCGACCCGCGGACCCGCGAGGTGCTGCGCAAACTCGCCGCCCACCACAACCAACAGCGCGCCACCCAGGTCGTCGCCGGCGATCGCTACGAAATCGACTGGGAGAAAGACACTTCCACCCTTGGCGGCGGCGACGACGCGGCCGGCGTCATCCTCGTCGGCGAGGACAGCGCCGCCACCCGGCCCCTGATCGACCTGCTGACCGCGCGCGGGCACCGGTACCAGATCGTCGGCCTGCCGGCCTCTGACGCCGAGGAGGCCCAACTCAGCGAGCTGCTACGCGCCGCGGCCGCCGATGCCCCGTCCGGTGGCCTGCGGATCCTGCACGTCGCGGCGCTGGACACCGATCCGGATCCCCAGACCGGGCTTTCCACCCGCGCGCTGCTGCGGATGCAACACCGGGTTCTCACCGGGACGCGGCGGCTGTTCCGCGCCGCCGTCGCCGCGGAGTCGCGCAGCCCGATCTGGCTGGTGACCCGCGGCGGGCAACGCGTCACCGAGACCGATGTGGTGGCACCGGATCAGAGCTGCCTGTGGGGTTTTGGCCGGGCCGCATCGCTCGAGCATCCGCAGCTGTGGGGCGGGCTGGTCGACCTGTCGCCCGGTGAGCCCGCAGCCGACGAGTGGTCCCGGTTGCCCGACGCGATCGCGGCCCCGCGCCCCGCCGATGCCCTCGAGGATCAGGTGGCGCTGCGGGGCCCGGACCGCTACCTGCGCCGGTTGCGGCGGCGTCGTGCCCGGACCGTCGCCCCGATGGAGATCCGCCCGGAGGCAACGTATCTGGTGACCGGCGGGCTCGGGTCGTTGGGCCTCGAGATCGCCGAGTACCTCGCCGCCCGTGGGGCCCGGCAGCTGGTGCTGACCGGTCGCCGCGGGCCCAGCGATGCCGCCCAGCAGCGGATCGATGCGCTCAGCGCGCAGCACGGCTGTGCCGTGCGCGTTGTCGCCGCCGATGTCGCCGACGCGCACGCGGTCGAGCGCCTGCTGGCCGGCGTGGCCGCCGACCTGCCGCCGTTGGCCGGCATCGTCCACGCCGCCGGCGAGATTGGCGCCACACCGTTGAGCAGCCTGGAAGACACCGAAGTAGACCGCGTCTTCGCTGGAAAGGTCTGGGGTGCCGCCCATCTGAGCGAGGCCGCCGCCGGCCTGGAGCTCGACTTCTTCCTGTGCACCTCCTCGATCGCATCGGTCTGGGGCGGGTTCGGCCAGACCGCCTACGGCGCCGCCAACGCATTCCTCGACGGGCTGGCCTGGCGGCTGCGCGCGCAGGGCATCCCGGGGGTCAGCGTCAACTTCGGTCCGTGGTCGACGGGCATGGCCGACGCGGAATCCCGTGCGCGTCTGGAGGCCCGCGGCATCCGGACTCTCTCGCCGACCGATGCGCTGGCCGGAATGGCCGACGTCGCCGCGGTCGCCGCCGAAGGAACCGCCCAGGGGGTGGTGGCCCGCGTCGATTGGACCCGATTCCTGCCGCTGTACCAGCAGGCGGGCCGCCGGGGCTTCCTCTCGGAACTGGAACGCGAAGTGCCCGCCGAGGCCACCACGGCGGCCGCGGGCGTCTCCCCCGCCGGGCCGACCCAACTGGTCGCACGACTGACCGCCGCCCCGATAGGCCAGCGCAAGAAGCTGCTCACCGATCATCTCCGGGAGGCGGTCGCCGAGGTGACCCGCGTCGACCCGTCGGAGATCCGCGAGGATGCGGGCTTCTTCGATCTCGGCATGGACTCGCTGATGGCCGTCGAACTGCGCCGCCGCATCGAACAGGGTGTGGGCCAAGAGATTCCGATCACCCTGGTGATGGATCACCCGCGGCTCGCCGACGTCGCCGACTACCTGCTCGACGATGTGCTGGGGCTCGGGGCCCAGGCGGCCCCCGCGGCGGCGCCGGTCGCGGCGGTGAGCCGCTCGGACGAACCGATCGCGATCGTCGCCGTGTCGTGCCGGTTCCCCGGCGCGCCGGACCCGGAAGCCTTCTGGGAGGTCCTCGCCGAGGGCGTCGACGCGATCCGGGAGGTCCCCGAGGACCGCTTCGACATTGACGAGTTCTACGACCCCGACCCGGACGCGCCCGGCAAGACCTACACCCGCTTCGGCGGGTTCCTGGACGGCATCGACGGTTTCGATCCGGAGTTCTTCGGCATCTCGCCCCGCGAGGCGGTCTGGATCGAGCCGCAGCAGCGGCTGATCCTGGAGACCGTCTGGGAGGGGCTCGAGCGGGCCGGATACGCACCGGCATCGTTGCGCGGCAGCCGAACCGGGGTCTTCACCGGTGTGGCCGCCAACGAGTACGCGCACCTGCTGTCGGCCGAGCCGATCGACAAGATCGAGCCGCACTTCATCACCGGCAACGCGCTCAACGCCATCTCCGGACGGGTGTCGTTCGCACTGGGCTTCGAGGGACCGGCCGTCGCCGTCGACACCGCCTGCAGCTCGGCCCTGGTGGCGGTCCATCAGGCCTGCCAGGCCCTGCATTCCGGCGACTGCGACCTGGCGGTGGCCGGTGGGGTCAACGTGCTGCTAAGCCCGGTCACCGTGGTCGCCGCCGCCCGCGCCCGGATGCTGTCCCCGGTGGGGCGGTGCAAGACGTTCGACGCGTCCGCGGACGGCTACGTGCGCAGCGAGGGCTGCGGGATCCTGGTGCTCAAGCGCCTCAGCGACGCCCAGCGCGACGGCGACCGGATCTGCGCCGTGATTCCCAGCAGCGTGGTGAACCAGGACGGCGCCTCCAGCGGCCTGACGGTTCCCAATGGCGGTGCGCAGCAGCGCCTGATCGAGGCGGCCCTGGCCCGCGCCGGGCTCTCCGGCGGCGACGTCGACTACCTCGAGGCGCACGGGACGGGGACCCCGCTCGGCGACCCGATCGAAGTCCAGGCGGCCGCGGCCGCCTACGGCGGCGCGCGCGACGCAGATCGGCCGCTGCTGATGGGCTCGGTGAAGACGAACATCGGTCATACCGAATCCGCCTCCGGCGCAGCCGGACTCATCAAGGTCGTGTTGGCGCTGCAGCACGGAATGCTGCCCGCCAGCCTGCATTTCGACACCCCGTCGCCGCACATCCCGTGGGATTCGCTGCCGGTGCGGGTGGTGGACACGGCGCTGCCCTGGCAGGCCAACGGCCGACCGCGCCGGGCCGGGGTGAGCTCGTTCGGGTTCACCGGCACCAACGCGCACGTGTTGATCGAGGAGGCGCCGGCGGACGGTTCCGCGGCCGACGACGCCCCCGAGACCGCCATCCAGGTGCTGCCGCTGTCGGCGCGCTCGCCGGAGGCACTGGTGGCGTTGGCCCAGCGCTACGACGCGTGGCTGAGCGCGCACCCCGAGACCGACCTGGCCACCCTGGCCCGCACCGCCGGGACGGGTCGGTCGCACTTCGAGCATCGCGCCGCGCTGGTCGTGGATTCGGCCGACAGCGCGCGCCGGGCCCTGGCCGATGTCGTCGCGAACCGGGCCCGGCCCGGCGTCGTTCTCGGCGAGCACACCCGGCCGCCGACCACGGCGTGGCTGTTCACCGGACAGGGCAGCCAGTATGCCGGCATGGCGCGCGAATTGTTCGACGCGGAACCGGTTTTCGCGGACACCGTGCGGCGGTGCGCCGAGGCGGTCGACGACATGCTGCCCGTCCCGCTGCTGGAGGTGCTGTTCGCCGCCGACCGGGAGACCGGGGAACGGTTGCGGCACACGTCCTACGCGCAACCGGCGCTGTTCGCCATCGAGATGGGTCTGGCGCGGCTGTGGCAGTCGTGGGGAATCGAACCCGACGTGGTGCTGGGGCACAGTGTGGGCCAGTACGCCGCGGCGTGCGTGGCCGGGGTTTTCCGACTCGAAGACGGCGCACGACTGATGGCCGAGCGCGGCCGGATGTTCGGCAGCCTGCCCGAGGGCGGGCGGATGGTGGCGATCTTCGCCGACCCCAAGCACGTCGAGGAGATCGCCGGCAAGTTCCCCCGGATCTCCGTCGGCGCCTACAACGGACCCAACACCGTGCTCTCGGGGCCCGGCTCCGACCTCGAGCAGATCGTCGCCACCTTCACCGACGAGGGCATCCGCTGCACCTGGCTGGAAACCAGCCACGCCTTCCACTCCGAACTACTGGACCCGGTGCTCGACGAGTTCGAGGTCTACGCGGGGCAGTTCGAGTTCGGGGTGCCGACCTTGCCGCTGGTGTGCAACCGGACCGGCGCGGTGCTCGCGACGCACCATGCCCTGGACGCCCAGTACTGGCGCCGGCATTCCCGGCAGCCGGTGCAGTTCGCCGAGAGCGTGCGCACCGTGGCGGCGCTGGGTTGCTCGGTGCTGATGGAGATCGGTCCGCAACCTGTGTTGACCGGTGCCGCGGTGCAGGTCTGGCCGGAGCACCTCGCTCCGCCGCGGGCCATCGCCTCGCTGCGTAAGGGCATCGACGACCGGCGCCAGATCGCCGACGCGTTGGCCGCGACCTACGCCGCCGGACACCAGCCCGACTTCGCCGCGCTGCACCGGCAGCCCCGTCGGGTGCTCGAACTGCCCACCTATCCGTTCCAGCGGCGCCGGTTCTGGCCGAAGACCGCCGGCATCACCGTCGACGGTCCGGCGGTGTCGGGCATCCTGGGCAGCGGCAAGGACCTCGCCTCCGGCGACACCGTCTACACCAGCCGGTTGTCGGTGAAATCCCAACCGTGGCTGGCCGATCACGTCATCTACGGCACCGTCGTGGTCCCGGGTGCGACGTATGCGGCCATGGCCCTCGCCGCGGTGGGCACCCCGGCCCGAACCAAGGACGTATTCTTCTACGAGCCGATCATCCTGCCCGAGAAGAGCTCTCGCGAGGTGCAGCTGACACTGCATCCCCGCGACGGCGCGGAGGGGTCGACCTTCCAGGTGCACAGCCGCCCGTACGGCGAACGCGGCGCCGAATGGTCGTTGAACGCCGAAGGCACCGTGCTTCCCGGCGCCGACGACGACACCGGCGCGCCCGACCCCGAATCCACGGCGACACCCGAACCGGTCGACGAGGCGATCGAGCGACTGGAACGCATGCGCCCGCAGGACCTGTTCGAGACGTTCGCCGACATGGAACTGGCCTGGGGGCCCACCTGGTCCGGGTCACTGAAATCCCTGTGGCTGGGCGAGGGCGAGGCGATCGGCGACATTCTCGTCGGACCCGAACTGGCCGCCGAACTCGGCGCCGAGCCGATGCACCCGGTTTTGATGGACCTGTGCACCGGCGTCGCCTTCCCGGCGTTCCCGGCGCTGCTCGCCGCGGAGCAGGGCGTCAACGATCTGTTCTTGCCGCTGCGCTACGGGCAGGTCATGCTGCGCGAGAAGATGCCCCGGCGCTTCTACTGCCGCGCGCGGTGGCACACCAGCGCGCTGGACAGCGAGACCCAGGTGTTCGATCTGGACTTCCTCGACCGAGATGGCCGCCAACTGGGCGGGATTCGGGAATTCACCGTCAAACGCGCGCCCCGGGAGGCGCTGCTGCGCGGCCTCGGCGGCGACGCCACCCGGCTGCTCTACACCGTCGGCTGGCACGAGGTGCCCGCGCCGGCGGTGAGCGCGGACGCGCCCGGCCCGACCGGAACCTGGCTGGTCGCGGGCTTCGACGAACTCGCGGACAAGTTGCCGGGCTGCCTCAGCTGGGACCGGCTCACCGACCCGACGCCGCTGGCCGAACAGCTCACGCAGGCCCAGGACCGCGGGATGGCGTACTCCGGGGTCGTCTGGCGCGCCACCGCGGCGCTGCCCGGCGAAGCGGGCGCCGCCGCGGCCGCCAGGCTGGAGTCGGAGATCACCAACCTGCTCGGCGCGGTGCACGCCGTGCAGGGCGGGTTGAAGCTGCCCGGCGGGCTGTGGATCGTCACCGAACGGGCCGTGGCCACCGAGTCCGGGGAGCCGGTGGACCCGGTGCAGGCCGCGCTGTGGGGGTTCGGGCGCACGACCATCAACGAGGAACCCGCGGTGCGGGCGAAGCTGGTCGACTGCGACGGGTCTCCCGAGGCGGTGCAGGTGCTGGCCGACTTGTTGAGCCCGGCCGGCGCCGTGGCCGAGCCGGAACTCGCGCTGCGACAAGGGAAGTTACTGGCCTCGCGGCTGCTGCCGTGGGCACGCAGCGGCCATCTCACGGTGCCGCGTTCGCCGGACTACGCGCTGGCGCCCACCGAGCGCGGCGCCATCGACAACCTGCGGCTCGCCGAGACCGAGGTGCCCGCCCCGGACGAGGGATACGTACAGGTACGGGTGGAGGCTGCCGGCCTGAACTTCCGGGACGTGCTCAACGTGTTGGGCCTCTACCCGGGCGACCCCGGCCCGATCGGCGGGGACTTCGCCGGCGTCGTCACCCAGCTGGGCGAGGGCGTCGAGGGGCTCGAGGTCGGCCAGCGGGTGTACGGGTTCATGCAGGGCGCGTTCGCCAGTCGGTTCAACGTACCGGCGCAGTTGCTGGCGCCGATCCCCGACGGGGTGAGCGCCGTCGAGGCCGCCACCATTCCGGCCGCGGCGCTGACCGTGCGGCTGGCGTTCGACTGGGCGCGACTGCAGCCCGGCGACCGGGTGCTGATCCACGCGGCCAGCGGCGGGGTGGGCCTGGCCGCGGTCCAGATGGCGCAGCAGTGCGGCGCCACCGTGTTCGCCACCGCCAGCACCTTCAAGCGTGCGACGCTGCGCAAGATGGGGGTGAAGTTCGTCTACGACTCGCGCAGTACGGATTTCGCCGACCAGATCCTGGCGGACACCGACGGCGCGGGCGTGGACGTAGTGCTCAACAGCCTCACCAACGAGGGCTTCCTCGACGCGACCGTGCGAGCCACCGCCCGCAACGGCCGCTTCGCCGAGATCGCCAAGCGCGACATCTGGACCCCGGAGCAGATGGCCGCGGTCCGTCCGGACATCGACTACGAGATCGTGGCGCTCGACACGGTGACATTCCAATCCCCGGAACGCATTCGGAGCCTGCTGACCGAGGTGTCGCAGGGCCTGGCCGACGGGGAATGGCAGCCGCTGCCCGCCGAGATCTATCCGCTGACCGAGGCCCGCGCCGCGTTCCGGCGGATGCAGCAGGCCCGGCACATCGGCAAGATCGTGGTGCAGATGCCGAAACCGCTTCAGCCCCGGGCGGATCGGAGCTACCTGATCACCGGTGGCCTGGGTGCGATCGGTTTGCACACGGCGGCCTACCTGGCCCAGCTCGGCGCCGGCGACATCGTGCTGACCAGTCGCCGCGGGCCCGATGCGGCCACGCAGCAGACCATCGACGACATCGCCGACCGGTACAAGTGCCGCGTCCACGTGCTCACCGCTGACGTCGGCGAGGAGACCGCGGTGGTAGCGCTGCTGAACCGGATCCGCGCGGAGCTGCCGCCGCTGGCCGGAGTGGTGCATCTGGCCGGTGTGCTCGACGACGCGTTGCTGTCGCAGCAGAGCCTGGAGCGGTTCCGAACCACCTTGGAGCCGAAGGCATTCGGCGCCGATCACCTGGACCGGCTGACCCTCGACGACGAGCTGGACTTCTTCATCGTGTCCTCCTCGGTGTCAAGCCTGTTCGGCTCGCCCGGCCAGGCCAACTACGCGACGGCCAACGCGCTGCTCGACGGCCTGATCGCGCAGCGCCGGGCGCGGGGCCTGCCCGCCACCGGCGTCAACTTCGGTCCGTGGGCCCAGGGCGGCATGGCCTCCTCGGAGGCGGCGACCGCCAATATCGGTGCGCAGGGCCTGATCCCGTTGGAGCCCTCGGCGGCGCTGAGTGCGCTGGCCGAGGCGATGGCCAACGGCACCGGGCAGGCGACCGTGCTCAAGGCGAATTGGCAACGGGCGGCGAAGGTGCTGGGCGCCTCCCGCCCACCGATCCTCGATCTGGTGTTGCCGAGCGCGGTCGGGGAAGTGGTCGGCGACAGCGAGTTGCTCAAGCAACTGCAGGAGATCCCGGTGCCGCAGCGCGCCGGGTTCGTGACCGAGTTCCTGCAGCGCGAGGTGCAGAACTTCCTGCGGCTCGCCCAGCCGCCGGCCGCATCCAGCCGATTCCTGGATCTGGGCACCGACTCGCTGATGGCGATCGAGCTGCGCAACCGGCTGCACAGTCAGTTCGGCGGCGCGTTCACCATCAACGCGACCGCGGTGTTCGATTACCCGACCATCGGCGGGCTCGCCGAGTACCTCGTCGGCCAGCTCCCCGACGCCGAACCGGAACCCGAGGCCGCGTCCGAGGCCGCGCCCGAGCCCGAGGCCGAGGCCGAGGCGCCAGCCGAGCCCGAATCGGCGGCCGAACCCGCACCCGAGGCCACCTGACCCACCGTCAGACCCAGCGGGTGGCCTCCAGTTCCGGTGCCAGCACCGGGCGCAGCGGGACGTCGAGGCCGTCGTAGATGCCCGGCTGCTGGCCAGCCAGCCAGTCGATCGCGCCGAGCAGCCGATTGGCGGCGGTGGTGTTGCCGCCGTCGGCGCGGGTGCCGCCCGGCACATCGGCTCGGGTGATGACGCTCAGCTGTGGGTCGCCGTCCACGATCACTCGGTGATCCCCGGCGCCCTGTTCGGGCTGCGGCCAGTCCGGGGCGCAGTTCGGATCGATCCGCGTGATGTGCTCGACGACGACGCGTTGCTTCCCGTCGGCCCAGCCGATCACCTTCAGGTAGAAGGCGCCCTGGGTGCCCGCCTCGAAGCGCCCCAGGACGTTGTCGCAGGATTCCTCCAGCGGCCGTCGTTCGACCTCCTCGGTGATCTCGTCGATTTCCAGGCCCAGGCCGCGGCCGATGAGCCGGATGTTGCCGCCCCACACCATGGTCGGCACCGACGGCAACAACATCATCGGGACCTGATCCATCGGCGCACCGAACCCGCAGGACACCCGCACCGCGTAGGGCTGGTCGTAGGTCGAGTAGTCGAATATCTCCTGGCACCGGATGGTGCGGATGCGGGTGCACAGGCCGGCGGCCAACACGGCCAGCGCATCGTTGGCCCAGCCGGGGTCCACCCCGCTGACCAGTAGCGTCGAGCGCCCCTCCTCGGCGGCGGCGGTGAGCCGGGCGACCCATTCCGGTGGTGCCGAGCGCGGATCGTAGAGCGAGTACAGCGACGGGGTGACCACGTGCGCGCCGGCGCGCAGGCACCGTTCGATGTCGGTCACCGCCTCGTCGGGACGGATGTCGCCGGAGGCCAGGTAGGCCACCGCGTCGCACGACGCCAGCACCCCGTCGACGTCGGCGCTGGCCGCCACACCCGTCGGCGTCTCGAGTCGCGCCAGGACCGCGGCGTCTTTCCCGACCTTCTCCGGTGTCGAGGTCAGCACGCCGACGAGGCGCAGGCCGGGGAATGCGGTGGCCGACCGGATGGCAGCGGCACCCATGTTGCCGGTCCCCCAGATTGCGAGTCGATGCATTCGGTCAACCTAGCCGCAGCGCGGGTGACAAGCGTCACGCTTGGCCCGAATTCCCCGGTCAGCGTGGGTGTGCCCGCCCATTTCCCGAGGTCGGCCAACCACTCGGTTGGTTAGTTGACGGAAATAGCTCGCGCAGGCTTTGCGTTGAAGTTACCGAGCGGTATAGTCAGCACAGTTACTGGTGGGTAACTTATCCGAAGTACCCAACCGAAGAAACCTGAACATCGCTCAAGCCAGTGGCAGTTCTCACCGAGGAGGAAACGTGAGCCACTACAAATCCAACGTTCGTGACCAGGAATTCAACCTGTTCGAGGTACTGGGCGTCGACAAGGCGCTGGGCCAGGGTGCCTTCAGCGACATCGACACCGACACCGCCCGTGAAATGCTCGCCGAGATGGCGCGGCTGGCCGAGGGGCCGATCGCCGAGTCCTTCGTCGACGGCGACCGCAATCCCCCGGTCTTCGATCCGGAGACGCATTCGGTGACGGTGCCCGAGTCGTTCAAGAAGTCGATGCGCACGCTGTACGACGGCGGTTGGGACAAGATCGGCATGCCCGAGGAACTCGGCGGCATGCCGATGCCCCGCGCGCTGCAGTGGGCCCTGATCGAACACATCCTGGGCGCCAACCCCGCCGCGTACATGTACGCGATGGGCAGCGGCATGGCCCTGATCCTGCACAACCTCGCCACCGATGAGCAGAAGAAGTGGGCAGAGCTGGCCGCCGAGCGCAACTGGGGCGCCACCATGGTCCTCACCGAGCCCGACGCGGGTTCCGACGTCGGCGCCGGCCGCACCAAGGCGGTGCAGCAGGAGGACGGCTCGTGGCACATCGAGGGGGTGAAGCGCTTCATCACCTCGGCCGACTCCGACGACCTGTTCGAGAACATCTTCCACATGGTGCTGGCCCGCCCCGAGGGCGCCGGCCCCGGCACCAAGGGTCTGTCGCTGTTCTTCGTACCGAAGTTCCACTTCGACCCGGAGACCGGCGAGCTCGGCGAGCGTAACGGCGTGTTCGTCACCAACCTCGAGCACAAGATGGGCTTGAAGGTCTCGACCACCTGTGAGCTGACCTTCGGTCAGCACGGCGTGCCGGCCAAGGGCTGGCTCGTGGGCGAGGTGCACGACGGTATCGCGCAGATGTTCGAAGTCATCGAGCAGGCCCGAATGATGGTGGGCACCAAGGCGATTGCCACGCTGTCGACCGGTTACCTCAATGCACTCGAGTACGCCAAGGAACGCGTGCAGGGCGCTGACATGACGCAGCTGACGGACAAGACCGCACCGCGCGTGACCATCACCCATCACCCGGATGTGCGTCGTTCGCTGATGACCCAGAAGGCCTACGCCGAGGGCATGCGCGCGCTGTACCTCTACGCCGCGACCTACCAGGATGTCGAGGTGGCGCAGGCGTTGCACGGCGTCGACGCCGAGCTGGCGCTCAAGGTCAACGATCTGCTGCTGCCGGTGGTCAAGGGCTACGGCTCCGAGCAGGCCTACGCCAAGCTCACCGAGAGCCTGCAGACCTTCGGCGGGTCCGGCTTCCTGCAGGACTACCCGATCGAGCAGTACATCCGCGACGCGAAGATCGACAGCCTCTACGAGGGCACCACCGCCATCCAGGCCCAGGACTTCTTCTTCCGCAAGATCGTCCGCGACCAGGGCAAGGCGCTGGCGCACGTCGCCGGCGAGATCAGCGAGTTCATCAAGAACGAGTCGGGCAACGGCCGCCTCAAGAGCGAGCGGGCACTGCTGTCCACCGCGCTCGAGGATGTGCAGGGGATGGCCGCCACGCTGACCGGTTATCTGATGGCCGCCCAGGAAGAGCCCGCCAGCATCTACAAGGTGGGGTTGGGCTCGGTGCGGTTCCTGATGTCGGTCGGTGACCTGCTGGTGGGCTGGCTGCTCGCGCGCCAGGCCGCGGTCGCCGTCGAGAAGCTCGACGCCGGGGCGACCGGTGCCGAGAAGGCGTTCTACGAGGGCAAGGTTGCCGCTGCCGGATTCTTCGCCAAGAACATCCTGCCGCAGCTGACCAGCACTCGCGCCATCCTGGAGCACCTCGACAACGAGATCATGGAGCTCGACGAGGCCGCCTTCTAGCGAGGCGCCAAGACCACGGCGGCCCCCGCGCGCGGATGCGTGCGGGGGCCGTCGCCATTTCCGTGGTCAGAGGTCAGCACAAAAAAGGGCGGGTTCGGGAGGACATTTGAGGGCGTCTTCTTTAGATCTCGCGCGTCCGGCCTTCGCCTCTTCGCCGGCACTTTGGACTGGTCGCTCCCGAACCCGTCGTAGCGTCGATGCTACGCCTGTGTCGTAGCTCACACCAGGGGGAAATTCGGGGCGCTCCCGGAGTCCCCTCTGCTCCAGCAGCTCCCCATCCGACGCCTGGTAGATGAGGTTGGCCCCGTGTTGCCGTCGGGTCGGGGGGTCAGACGGCAACACGGAGCCACCCAGTACATCGGTTACCCCGCGCGGTGCGTTACAAACCACGGGCAGCAAATTTGGGTCGGCTTTCTAGGCCTCCAGAATGGCGGTCACGCCCTGCCCACCGGCGGCGCAGATGGAGATCAGACCACGCACGGTACGGCCCCCGGCTTCGGCCTTCTTCTCGCTGAGCTGCTTGGCCAGCTGCGCGACGATCCGCCCGCCGGTGGCCGCGAACGGGTGGCCGGCGGCCAACGACGAGCCGTTGACGTTGAGCTTGGTCCGGTCGATCGAACCCAGCGGGGCGTCCAGGCCCAGTCGCTGCTTGCAGTACTCCTCGGACTCCCAGGCCTGCAGCGCGGCGAGCACCACCGACGCGAAGGCCTCGTGGATCTCGTAGAAGTCGAAGTCTTGCAGCGACAATGCGTTCCGCGCCAACAGCCGCGGCACCGCGTAGGTGGGCGCCATCAACAGCCCGTCGGCGCCGCCGACGTAATCGACCGCCGCCGTTTCGGCGTCGACCAGGTAGGCCAGCACCGGCAGATCATGGTCGCTGGCCCACTGCTCGCTGGCCAGCAGCGCCACCGATGCCCCGTCGGTCAGCGGGGTGGAATTGCCCGCCGTCATCGTCGCGTCGCCGTTGCGAACCCCGAAGACCGGCTTGAGCTTCGCCAGCTTCTCCGGCGAGGAATCGGGGCGCAGATTGTCGTCGCGGTACAGGCCGAGAAACGGAGTCACCAGGTCGTCGAAGAAGCCGCGGTCGTAGGCGGCGGCCATGTTGCGGTGGCTGGCCGCGGCAATCTCGTCCTGGTCGACCCGCTTGATCCCCATCTGCTTGGCCGTGATGGCGGCGTGCTCGCCCATCGACAGCCCGGTCCGCGGTTCGCCGTTGGTGGGAATCTGCACGCCGAGCGAGGCCGGCAATTTGCCGACCAGCTTCAGCCGCTCCAGATTCGACCGGGACCGCCGCAGGCTCAGCAGGACGCGCCGCAGGTCGTCGCCGAAGGCGATCGGCGCATCGGAGGTGGTGTCCACGCCACCGGCCGCGGCGACCTCGTAGCGGCCCATCGCGATCCCGTCGGCGGCGGCGATGGCGGACTGCAGGCCGGTGCCGCAGGCTTGCTGCAGGTCGAAGGCCGGGGTGTCGGGGGACAGTGCGCTGCCCAGGACACATTCGCGCATCAGGTTGAAGTCGCGGCTGTGCTTGAGCACGGCCCCACCGATCACCATGTCCAGCCGCTGCCCGGCCAGGCCGAATCGGTCGACCAGGCCGTCCAGCGCCGCGGTGAACATGTCCTGGTTCGACGCCTGCGCATAGGCGCCGTCGGAGCGGGCGAACGGGATGCGGTTACCGCCCAACACGGCGACGGGGCGGCGGCTGGGGTTCGAGTTCGATTGCGCGTTGGTGGCCACGGGTATCTCCGTTGCGTCGGTTTTGAGGTGGATGCCAATTGCCGCCATACTACCTACACTTCTTACTCTCAAGTAAGTTCGTCTACGACAGCCTGAGACTTCTGACATCGAGAGGTAACGCCGTGGCTCCCAAACTTCCCAACGACCTGTACGCGCAGGTGGTCCTGTCCGGACCCGGATCGTTCCTGGCCAAGCAGCTCGGCATCCCGCAGCCCGAGACCCTGCGTCGATACCGCCCGGGCGACCCGGCGCTGGCGGGCCCGCTGCTGATCGGCGGCCAGGGGCGCATCGCCGAACCCATGCGCGCCGCCCTGGCCGACGATTACGACCTGGTGGGCGACAACCTCGGCGGACGCTGGGCCGACAAGTTCGGCGGCCTGCTGTTCGACGCCACCGGAATCACCGCGCCGGCCGGCCTGAAGGCCCTGCACGACTTCTTCACCCCGTTGCTGCGCAACGTCGGACCGTCGGGCCGGATCGTGGTGGTGGGCACCACGCCGGAGGACACCGAAAGCGCCGACGAGCGGATCGCCCAGCGGGCGCTGGAGGGCTTCACCCGGTCGCTGGGCAAGGAGATGCAACGCGGTGCGACGGTGTCGCTGGTGTACCTCTCCCCCGCCGCCAAGCCGGCGGCCACCGGCCTGGAGTCGACGCTGCGGTTCCTGCTCTCGGCCAAGTCCGCCTACGTCGACGGTCAGGTCTTCTACGTCGGCGCGGCCGACTCGACCCCGCCGGCCGACTGGGACAAACCATTGGACGGCAAGGTCGCCATTGTCACCGGGGCGGCCCGCGGCATCGGCGCGACCATCGCCGAAGTGTTCGCCCGCGACGGCGCCAAGGTGGTGTGCGTCGACATGGCCGCACCAGAGGGCGCCCCGGATGCCCTCGGCGAGACGGCGACCAAGGTCGGCGGCACCGCCCTGGCGCTCGATGTCACCGCCGACGACGCCGTCCAGCGGCTCACCGACCACCTACGCGAGCACCACGGCGGCAAGGCCGACATCCTGGTCAACAACGCCGGTATCACCCGGGACAAGCTGCTGGCCAACATGGACGACGCCCGCTGGAACGCCGTCATCGCGGTCAATCTCCTTGCCCCGCAACGCCTCACCCAAGGACTCGTGGACAACGGCACCATCGGCGCGGGCGGCCGGGTGATCGGGCTGTCGTCGATGGCCGGTATCGCCGGCAACCGCGGGCAGACCAACTACGCGGCCACCAAGGCCGGCATGATCGGCCTGACCGAGGCGCTGGCGCCCACGCTGGCCGAGAAGGACATCACCATCAACGCCGTCGCACCGGGGTTCATCGAAACCAAGATGACCGAGGCCATCCCGTTCGCCACCCGCGAGGTGGCGCGGCGGATGAACTCGCTGTTCCAGGGCGGCCAGCCGGTCGACGTCGCCGAGGCCATCGCCTATTTCGCCAGCCCGGCCTCGAATGCCGTGACCGCCAACACGATCCGGGTCTGCGGCCAGGCCATGCTGGGGGCATGATGAGCGCCTTGTCGAACATGGTC
Organism: Mycolicibacterium sp. MU0050; assembly: GCF_963378085.1. Classification (GTDB taxonomy): domain Bacteria; phylum Actinomycetota; class Actinomycetes; order Mycobacteriales; family Mycobacteriaceae; genus Mycobacterium; species Mycobacterium wendilense. The sequence continues at coordinate 4,416,733 of NZ_OY726395.1, forward strand.
CGCGCGGCGGCCGGGGCGCTGCCGTTCATCCCGCGCGGCGATGCCCTGCCCGAGCGCACCCTGACGGTCACGGACCTGGCCATCGACCGGGACAACGTCGCGGCCTACGCCGCCGTGACGGGGCTGCGGTATCGCGACACCGTGCCGGTGACCTACCCCTTCGCGCTGACCTTTCCCACCGTGATGGAGCTGATCACCGGCTTCGACTTCCCCTTCTCCGCCATCGGCGCCGTGCACGTGGAGAACCACATCACCCAGCATCGGCCGATCGCCGTCACCGACACGGTGTCGGTGAAGACCGAGGCCGCGAACCTGCGCGAGCACCGCAAGGGATTGCTCGTCGACGTCATCACCGATGTGCACGTGGGCAACGAGGCGGCCTGGCACCAGGTGACGACCTTCCTGCATCAGCAACGCACCAGCCTGTCCGACGAGCCCAAGCCGCCGCCGGTGAAGCAGCCGAAACTGCCGCCGCCGCATGCGATTCTGCGGATCACCCCCGGCCAGATTCGCCGGTACGCGGCCGTCGGCGGAGACCGCAACCCGATCCACACCAGCTCGCTGGGCGCCAAGCTGTTCGGCTTCCCGACGGTGATCGCGCACGGGATGTTCAGCGCCGCGGCGGTATTGGCCAACATCGACGGTCAGCTTCCCGATGCGCTGCGGTACTCGGTGAAGTTCGGCAAGCCGGTGATCCTGCCCGCGAGCCCGGGGCTGTACGTGGACCGCGTCGCCGATGGGTGGGACCTTTCGCTGCGCAACCTGTCCAAGGGGTATCCGCATCTGACCGGTGAGGTGCGGGCGCTGTAGGGCTGGGGTTCTCGGGTAAACGGTCCTCCCGCCGAGGTATCCACCAGCGAGACTGCGCTGAGCTTCCTTCAGCGGGGGCTCACACCATCGAGGCTGCGCTGGTCGTGCAAAAGTGCGAGTAACCCTCACGGTGAGCGCAGCCTCGATTCGAGCACCTACCGAGACTGCGCTCAGCGCGCAAGAATGCGAGAAACCCCCACGGTGAACGCAGCCTCGATTCGGCCTCAATACCCGACGGGCTCATATCAGCGCCTCGCCCGACCGGAGACCCCACCTCAGTTCTGAGCCTGGCCCGTCTTGCCCTTGAGGCCTCGCCAGAACAGGTTGATCAACAGCTCGGCAGCGTCGTCGACATCGACATCGCCGGCGCTGACCCGTGCGGCCACCGCCTCGCCGGCGCCCACCAACGCGATCGCCATCATGTGGAAGTCGGTGCCGGGCTCGGGATTCCTGGTTCCGGTGGACAGCAGTCGGGCGACCAGGTCGATGATCCGCTCGCGGCCTTCGCGCACGGTGTGGGCGAACGCCTGCGAACTGGTGGCCTGCGTGTAGAGCACGATCCACGACGCGCGGTTGGCGTCGATGTAGCTCAGAAACGTCAGGATGGTCTTGCGCAGCATGTCCCGCGGCGGCAGCGTGAAATCCACATCGGTGCGCACGGCCTCGATGAAGCGGCCCAATTCGCGGTTCAGGCAGGCGCCGAACAGGTCTTCCTTCGACCCGTAATAAAGGTAGAGCATCGGCTTGGATATCTCGGCCTTGGCCGCGATCGCGTCCATCGACGTCTCGTGATAGCCGTTGACGGAGAACACCTCGACCGCGGCGTCGAGCATCTGCTGCTCGCGCACGGCACGCGGCAGCCGCTTGGTACCACCTGCCATGCCTCTACCCTTCGCCGGACAACCCGGCCCTGATCTTACTGGGGAGTAAGCAGGGCGGGTGCACTAGCAGCGGGCCGGACCCTTGATCCCCGCCACCCGGTGCAGCGATGCCTCGACCGCAGGCAGCGACAGTTCACCGGAAGCCACCGCCGACTCCAGCCGGTCCAGGACCGCCGGCACCTCGGCCGTGCTGACCCACAGCGCGACGTCCACGCCGGCCTGCAGGCTGCGCAGCACAGCCTCGGGAACCCCGTAGCGCTGGTTGATGGCCCCCATCGAGGACAGGTCGTCGCTGAACACCACCCCGCCGAAGCCGGGGCCGCCGTAGTTGCCGCTGCGCAGCAGGCCCACGGCGGCGCCGCTGAGGCTGGCCGGGTCCGCACCGGTCAGACCGGGCACCTGCATGTGGCCCATCATCACGCCGACGGGGCCCTGCGCGGTCAGTTCCCGGTACGGCACCAGGTCGACGGCCTGGAGTTGATCCAGCGACGGGGTGGTGACCCCGGTGTCGTGGGAGTCACCCGAGGCGCTGCCGTGGCCGGGGAAATGCTTGAGCACCGGCAACACGCCACCGTCACGCAGGCCGCGGGCATACGCACCGGCGTACTCGGTGACCACCGCCGGGTCCGAACCGAAGGACCGGTCGCCGATCACGGTGCCGTCGGCCGCGTCGGTCACGTCGACCACCGGCGCGAAGTCCACGGTGATACCCAGCCCGCGCATCTTCTGGCCGCGGTCGCGCGCGATCGCGTACACCTCGTCGGGCGTCTTGGTGGCCGCCAGCACCCGCGGCGAGGGCTGGCTGCCGATCAGCGCGGACAGCCGTTGGACCCGGCCGCCCTCCTCGTCGGTGCTGACGGCCAGCGGCAGCGGTTCGGCGGCGGCGGCGATCTGGGCCAGCGTGCCGTCGGTCAGCATGGACTTGTCGGTCCAGCTGCCGATGAAGATGCCGCCCACTCGGTGATCGCTGACCACGGCGCGGGCGTCGGCGCCGTTGCTCACCCCGACCATCAGCAGCTGCGCGAGCTTGTCGCGGGTGGACAGCGTGGAGAGGTCCCCGCACACCGCCGGCGCCTGCGGCATCGGATTGCTCAGCGGCACCGATGCCGGCGAGGACTGCGCGCGCGCCTCGGACGTGGCCGGGGCGGCCTGCTGGGATGCCGGTGCGCACGCCAGCAGAAGGGCCGGCAGCGTGGCCACCGAGACGGCGACACGGCCGAGCGTGGAGGTGAAAGCCATACCTCATGCTGTCATGTGATCCAGCTCCGGTCAGCGACCGGCTCCCGAGCCGCGATCCGATAGGGTTCGTGAACGGGTCAAAAGCGAGCGACACGCCGTTTTTCCTGACCCAAAGCCGGCAGTAAGGGGATCATGAGGCATGTCTGTCGTGCTGATCGCATACGACGGAACCTCTAACGCGCGCCGCGCCGTCAATTACGCGGGGCGTTTCCTATCTGCCAAACGCGTGGTGGTGCTCACCGTGTGGACGCCGATCCGGTCGGGTCCCGACCCGGTCAGCGTGGACCTCGACGGCCCTCCGGATCCCATCGACGATCCCGAGGAAGAGCACGACATCGCCTATTCCGACGCGCTGCGCACCAACGACGAGGGCACCAAACTCGCGGTCGAGGCCGGCCTGAACGCCGAGCCGCTGTGCGTCCCGGTACGGGGCACCGTGTGGCGCGCCATCATCGACGCCGCCGACCGCCTCGACGCCGACCTGGTGGTGTCCGGGACCCGGGGCACCACCGGGCTGCGGTCACTGCTGCAGTCCAGCGTCGCCGACCACGTGCTCCGCCACGGCCGACGGCCGGTGCTCATCGTGCCCCCGGGGCATTGAGGTGCGCGTGCTAGGTTAGCTGACGACCGACGCCGACCCCATTCGCTGAGGAGCCCACATGACCCGGTTCGTGGTGCCTGCCGCCGCCAGCATCGTGGTCGGCCTTCTGCTCGGCGCCGCGGCCATATTCGGGGTCACGTTGATGGTTCAGCAGGACACCAAGCCGCCGCTGACCGCGGGCGACCCAGCGTCGTCGGTGCTCAACCGCGTCGAATACGGCGACCGCAGCTGACCTGAGCGCATCCCCGGTAGCGGCCCGTCCGGGAGGGTCGATCTCCGATCCGCACACCTGCACCGTCGAGCCGCTGTCCCGCCGCTGGCTCTGGGTGGCCGGGCTGGTCGCACTGCTGCTGACCCTTGCGCAGTCGCCCGGACAGATCTCCCCGGACACCAAGCTCGACCTCACCGCCAACCCGCTGCGGTTCCTGGCGCGCGCCGCGGACCTGTGGAACAGCGACCTGCCGTTCGGCCAGGCGCAGAACCAGGCCTACGGCTACCTCTTCCCGCACGGGACGTTCTTTCTGGCCGGTGACCTGCTGGGGTTGCCGCCCTGGCTGATCCAGCGCCTGTGGTGGGCGATCCTGCTGACCGCCGGTTTCTGGGGGATCCTGCGGGTCGCCGAGGCGCTCGGTATCGGCACCACCCCGTCGCGGGTGCTGGCCGGCATTGCCTTCGCGCTGTCCCCGCGGGTCCTCAGCACGCTGGGATCGATCTCGTCGGAAACCCTGCCGATGATGCTCGCGCCCTGGGTGTTGCTGCCCGTCATCCTGGCCATGCGCGGCGGGCACGGCCAGTCCCTGCGCATCCTGGCCGCGCGCTCGGCCGCCGCCGTCGCGCTGATGGGCGCGGTCAACGCCGTCGCCACCCTGACGGCCTGTCTGCCCGCGCTCATCTGGTGGGCCTGCCACCGGCCGAACCGGCACTGGCTGCGGTTCAGCGGGTGGTGGTTGGCGGCCACCGCGCTGGCGGTCACCTGGTGGGTGGTCGCGCTGGCCTCGCTGGGTCGGATCAGCCCGCCGTTCTTGGACTACATCGAGTCCTCCGGGGTCACCACGCAGTGGACGTCGTTGATCGAGGTGCTGCGCGGCACCTACGCCTGGTCCCCGTTCGTGGCACCCAACGCGACGGCCGGCAGTTCGCTGGTCACCGGCTCGATGGCGATCTGGGCCACCACGCTGGTGGCCGCGGCCGGCCTGGCCGGCCTGGCGCTGCGGACGATGCCCGCGCGCGGTCGCCTGGTGACGATGCTGCTGATCGGCGTCACCCTGCTGGCGGTCGGCTATTCCGGCGGCCTGGGTTCGCCGGTGGCCTCCTACGTGCAGGCGTTCCTGGACGCCGACGGCGCCCCGCTGCGCAATGTGCACAAGCTGGAACCGCTGATCCGCATCCCGATCGTGCTCGGCATCGCGCACCTGATGGGCCGCATCCCGCTGCCGGGCAGCGCGCCCCGGCCGGTGTGGCTGCGCGCGTTCACCCATCCCGAGGACGACAAGCGGGTCGCCGTCGGGATCGTGGTGCTCGCGGCGCTCACCGCGGCCACCTCGCTGGCGTGGACCGCGCGGCTGACCCCGCCCGGTTCGTTCTCGGCGATCCCCGACCACTGGCACGACACCGCGCAGTGGCTGACCGAACACAACACCGGAAAACCGACGCCCGGCCGCGCGCTGGTGGCGCCCGGCGCGCCGTTCGCGACCCAGATCTGGGGCAACACCCGCGACGAACCCCTGCAGGTGCTCGGCGAAAGCCCTTGGGGGGTACGCGATTCCATCCCGTTGACCCCACCGCAGACGATCCGCGCGCTGGACTCGGTGCAGCGGCTGTTCGCCGCGGGCCGGCCGTCGGCGGGACTGGCCGACACCCTGGCCCGGCAGGGCGTCTCGTATCTGGTGCTGCGCAACGACCTCGACCCCGAGCACTCCCGCTCGGCCCGCCCGATCCTGGTGCACCGGGCGATCGAGGGCTCGCCGGGGCTGACCAAGGTCGCGGAGTTCGGTGACTTCGTGGGCCCGGGCACCCTGGCGGGGTTCATCACCGACAGCGGGCTGCGGCCGCGCTACCGGGCGGTGGAGATCTACCGAGTCGAGCCGTTGCACACCGGGGTCGAAAACCCCGGCGCCCCTTACGTTGCCGACCTCGACGAGCTGGCCCGCGTCGACGGCGGCCCGGAGGTGCTGCTGCGCCTCGACGAACGGCGCCGGCTGGCCGACGCCGGTCCGCTGGGTCCGGTGTTGCTCACCCAGGACGCGCGGGCCGCGGGCCTGTCCACCGACGTGGTCACCGTCACCGACACCCCGGTGGCGCGGGAGACCGACTACGGCCGCGTCGACGACCATTCCTCGGCGGTGCGCGCCGAGGGCGACGAGCGGCACACCCACAACCGGGTGCCGGACTATCCGAGCCCCGGCGCGGAGCCGGTGTACGGCAGTTGGACCGGCGGCCGGCTGAGCACCTCCAGTTCGGCCGCCGACGCCACCGCGCTGCCGAACGTCGCGCCTGCGGCCGGGCCGACCGCGGCGATCGACGGCGACTCCGCCACCAGCTGGGTGTCGAACTCGCTGCAGGCCGCCGTCGGCCAGTGGCTGCGGATCGACTTCGACCACCCGGTCACCAACGCGACGCTGACCCTGACGCCCGCGAACTCGGCGATCGGCGCGCAGGTCACCCGCATCGAGATCGCCACCGCCGGCGGCACCACGACGCTGCGGGTCGACGAACCCGGTCAGCCGGTGACCGTGGCGCTGCCCTACGGGGAGACGCCGTGGGTGCGCATCACCGCCGCCGCGACCGCGGACGGTTCCGGCGGCGTCCAGTTCGGCATCACCGACCTGGCGGTCACGCAGTACGACGCGTCGGGCTTCGCGCATCCGGTCGACCTGCGGCACACCGTGAAAGTGCCGGGCCCGCCGGAGGATTCGACGGTGGCCCGGTGGGATCTCGGCTCGGAGTTCCTGGGCCGGTCCGGCTGCATCGACGGTGCCGACGCGGTGCACTGCGCCTCCGCATTGGCGCTGGCCCCCGAGGAACTGGTCAACCTGAGCCGCACGCTCACCGTGCCGGAGCCCGTCTCGGTGACCCCGACGGTGTGGGTCCGGCCGCGGCAGGGACCGGCGCTGTCGGACCTGGTCCGGGAACCGGGCACCACCCGCGCCGACGGCGACTCCGACTCGTTCGACGTGCTCGGCTCCGCCTTCGCCGCGGCCGACGGCGATCCCCGGACCGCCTGGACCGCGCCGCAGGGCATCGTCCGCAACCACGGCACGGCCACGCTGACGATCACCCTGCCGGAGCCGACCGAGGTGGCCGCGCTGCGACTGACGCCGAGCCTGTCCGAATTGCCCACCACCCCGACGATGGTCGCCATCGACCTGGGCACCGGCCCCCAGGTCCGCCGGCTCTACGGTGACGGCCGCCAGACGTTGCAGCTGCACCCGGCCGTCACCGGGTCGATCAAGCTCAGCATCCTCGACTGGGAAGACGTGATCGACCGCACCGCACTGGGTTTCGACCAGATCAAGCCGCCCGGCCTGGCCGAGGTGCAGGCGTTGCGCGCCAACGGCACACCCATCGCCGCCGCCGACGCGCAGCGTAACCGGTCGCGGCCGATCACCGTCGGCTGCGGCGAGGGCCCGGTACTCGCGGTGGCGGGTCGGTTCGTCAACACCTCCGTGCGCACCACCGTCGGCGCGTTGCTCGACGGCGAACCTCTGCGGGCGCGGCCGTGTGACGCCACGCCGATCGACCTGCCCAGCGGCCAGCAGGAGCTGCTGGTGAGCCCCGGCGCGGCGTTCATCGTCGACGGGGTGCAGCTGTCCGGGCCGCGCGCCGACGAGATCCGCCCGGCCCCGACCGCGGCGGCACCGGCCGAGCGGTGGTCGGCGGATCGTCGGGAGCTGTCCCTGCCGCCGGCCGACACCGACCGGGTGCTCGTCGTCCCGGAAAGCGTCAACCCCGGCTGGAGCGCGCGGGCGCCCGACGGCGCGAAGCTGACCCCGGTCACCGTCAACGGCTGGCAACAGGGTTGGGTGGTGCCGGCCGGCACGGCGGGCACGGTGACGTTGAGTTTCGCCTCCAACGCGCTGTACCGCGCGGGCCTGGCCGGGGGCCTGGCGCTGCTACCGGTGCTGGCCGCCCTGGCGCTGCTGCCGAGCCGACGACGGCGGCCCGACGAATCGGTGCGCCCGTGGGCGCCCGGTCCGCGGCCGGTGCTCGCGGCACTGGTGGCCGTCGGCGCGCTGATCTCCGGGGCGGTGGGCGCGCTGGTGTTCGGCGCCGCCGCGGGGCTGCGGTATCTGCTGCGCAACCGCCTGCGCGCCGACCGGGTGCTGACGCTCGGCGGGACGTCGGTCGCGCTGACGCTGGCCGGCGCGGCGCTGTCCCGGTACCCCTGGCGCTCGGTCGACGGCTACATCGGACACTCGCCGTGGGTGCAACTGCTGGCGCTGTCGAGCCTGGCCGTGCTGGCCGCCTCCCTCGTCGGTTTCGCCCGATCCCAGAGGTCGGCCGACAAGGACGAGTAGCTTGCGCCATTACGCCGATCTCGTTGCCCCGCCAGAAGGTTCTGCCTAGCATTCGCCTTGTGACCGAACCCTTGGTGCCGCCAATCCCCACCCAGCTCACCGCGCTCGCCACCGCCGCGCCGGATGCGCCCGCCCTGACCTGCCAGGGCCGCACCGTGAGCCGCGCGGAGCTGGACGCCGACACCAACCGGCTGGCCCGCACCTACGCCGAAAGGGGCGTAGGGCACGGGGATTACGTGACGATCATGGTGCCCAACTCCATCGAATGGCTCCAGTCGGCGATCGCCTGCTGGAAGCTCGGCGCGGTGCCGCAGCCGTTGGCCCCGGCCCTGCCCGACGCGGAGCTCGCCGAGATCCTGGAGCTGCGGCCCCGCGCGTTGCTGGTGGGACGCAGCGACCCGCGCGGCCAAGTAACCAGTGTGCCAAACGGTTTCACTCCCGGACCGGACATCTCCGACGACGCGCTGCCGGAGGCGGTCTCCCCGGTGTGGAAGGCGATGGGCTCCGGCGGCAGCACCGGGCGGCCCAAGCTGATCGAAGCCGGCGGCGACAGCCGTGTGCCCGCGGCGATCGGCCATCCGTTGGGGGCGAGCACCGACGATGTCCAGCTGATCAACGTGCCGATGAGTCACAACACCGGGTTCACCGTGGCGGTGGCGGGCCTGCTGTTGGGCCAGCATCTGATCCTGATGCCGCGCTTCGATCCACGGGAATTCCTGCGGTTGATCACCCAGCATCGGGTCACGTTCCTGGCCACGGTGCCCACCATCCTGCAGCGCGCCCTGACGGCCTACCGCGCCGAACCGGACGCCTACGACCTGTCCTCGATCCGCCGGCTCTGGCATCTGGCCGCCCCGTGCCCGCCCACGGTCAAAGAAGCCTGGATCGACCTCGTCGGCCCGGACGCGGTATGGGAACTCTACGGCGGCACCGAATTACAGGCACTGACGTTCATCTCCGGCGGCGAGTGGCTGACCCACCGCGGTTCGGTAGGCCGGGTGGTGACCGGCGAGATGAAGGTGCTCGACGACGACGGCAACGAATGCGCGCCCGGCGAGGTCGGTGAGATCTACCTGCGCCCCACCCCGGGCAGCGCCCCCACCTACCGCTACATCGGGGCCACGGCCAAGACCCGCGACGGCTGGGACTCGCTGGGCGACCTCGGCTACTTCGACGACGAGGGCTACCTGTACCTGTCCGACCGCCGCGTCGACATGTTCACCGTCGGCGGCAAGAACACCTACCCCGCCGAGATCGAGAACGCCCTCAACGACCACCCGCAGGTGGCGAGCGCCCTGGTGGTCGGCATTCCACACGAGGACCTCGGGCAGGTGCCGCACGCCCTGGTGCAACTCGCCGAGGCCGCCACCCTGGACGCCGACGGCGTGCGCGAATACCTGCGGGGCCGGCTGGAGCCCCACAAGGTGCCGCGCACCGTGGAGTTCGTCGACCGTCCGCTGCGCGATGACGCGGGCAAGGCCCGCCGCTCGGCGATCCGCGCCGAGGTCATTTCGCGATCGCAGGCTCCGGCTCGTCGGTGACCGAACTGTCCAGCGGCGGAATGGGATTCGCGCGTCGATATTCCCAGCGCCGCAGCGCCTGCCGGCACGGGTTCTCCACCAGCGCATAGCTGACGGCGGCCATCGCGATGCCGAACACCAGCGTGAGGACCAGGATCACCGGCATCGCGCCGTTGAACACGAACTTGCCGACCAGCGGGAAGGCCATCGCCAGCGCCGCGAGGTGCCAGACGAACAACCCGTAGGACCAGCGACCCAACGTCACCATGATCGGGCTGCCCAGGAAGCGGTGGCTGGTGTCGGGCCGATCCAGCACCAACGGCGCCAACAACCCCCAGGCGATGATCGCGCCCATCGCGGTGCGCACCACGAACTGGTCCAGGCGCGCCGGCGTCATCCCCTCCGGCCCGGCCAGCGGCGAGGCCGAGATCAGGTAGGCCACCACCACGATGCCGGCCATCAGCACCCGGCGGCGCGCCAGCCGGTGCATCCATCCCATCGGGCTGACGGTCCACTCGGCGAGCAGGATGCCCGCGGCGAACCACGAGGCGTAGGCCGGCGGCCAGTTCAGCGGGTTGACACCCTCCGGGGTGCTGATCGGCAGCAGTCCCCAGGCCAGGCTCGCCACCGCCACCCCGGCGATCACCGGGATCCGCGCCCGCACCGGCAGCCGGCGGGCCAGCAGCGCCAGGAACGGTAGCGCCAGGTAGAAGGTGACCTCGACCGACAGGCTCCACATCTGGGTCAGCCCCGGGGTCAGCGTCAGCGGCACATAGATCTGGGTCAACGTCAGGTTGGCCCACCACACCGTCGGGCTGGCGCCCATCGCGTCGGGCAGAAACAGCAGGATGATGACGACCGCCAGCAGGTAGCCGGGCATGATCCGGACGATCCGGGAGCGCAGGTAGTGGCCCGTGGGTGGGCGTTCCCGCAGGTCACGCGCGGCCGCCGCGTGGCCGCGCCACAACAGGAAACCGGAGAGCGCGAAGAACACGGCCACCGCCAGGTCGAAGCGGGCCCACAGCCGACCGGTGATGCCGCCGGACTGTGCGGTCTGAAACGCCACGTGCGTGATGACGACGCCGATCGCCGCGCAGGCGCGCAACCCCTCGACCGCGGGCAGGAACCCGCGCGTCCCGCCCACCTCGGCGGGCCGGGTTCGCCCGCCGGACACCTCGTTCACCCGACCCAGTGTGCCGTAACCGCATCACCGGATACCGGCACCCGGCTGCAAGGATGGAAAGGGTGGGCACTCTAGTGTCTGCTGTTAGGGTCGAACGGGTTTGCCTGTGCTGCCCGGACCGGAAGGAAGGTACGCCCACCTTGAACCGTGCAGTCATGTTGCGTATCGGCGCGTGCGGCCTGTTGGGGCTGGGCGCCGCCCTGTTGATAGCCGCGTTGCTGCTGTCCACCTACACCGCGGGCCAGATCAAGAAGATTCCGCTGGATCTCGACGCGACCCTGGTCAGCGACGGCACCGGGACCGCGCTGGACCCGGCCTCGCTCGCCGGCGAGACCTTCGTCATCGACGAGGGTGTGCCGGTGGTGTCCCAGCAACAGATCAGCGTGGAGTCCCCGGCCAACGCCGACGTGGTGACCCTGCAGGTGGGTACCTCGGTGCGCCGGACCGACCAGCAGAAGGACAACGGCCTGCTGCTGGCGATGGTCGACACCGTCACGGTGGACCGGGCCAGCGCGATGGCCGTCTCCGACGAGAACCACCCCGGTGGCGCCGTGCAGAAGCCGCGGTCCATGGAGGACACCAAGGCGCCCACCAACATTGCGCTGCCGCACGAGGGCCTGTCCTACCGCTTCCCGTTCGACACCGAGAAGAAGACCTATCCGTTCTTCGACCCGATCGCACAGAAGCCTTTCGATGCCAACTACGACGGCGAGGAAGACGTCAACGGGCTGACCACCTACAAGTTCACCCAGAACGTCGGATACGACGCCGACGGCAAGCTGGTCAAGCCCATCCGGTACTCGTCGCTCTACGACAACGACGAGGACGCCGAGGTCACCGCCCGCGCCATGCAGTGGGGAGTCCCGGGCGAACCCGAGGAACCCATCACCATGACGCGCTACTACGCCGCGCAGCGCGCGTTCTGGGTGGATCCGGTCTCCGGCACCATCGTCAAGTCCGAAGAGCGGGCCAACCACTACTACGCCCGCGACGCGCTCGAGCCCGAGGTCGCGCTCGCCGACTACACGGTGACCACCAACGAGAGCACCATCGAGGAGCAGGTGGAGGCCGCCCGCGACGAGCGTGATCAGATCGCGCTGTGGTCCCGCATCCTGCCGATCACCTTCACCGCGGCGGGCCTGATCGCACTGGTGGCCGGCGCGCTGCTGGGCTCGTTCAGCCTGCGCGCGGAGGCCGAGCTGATCGATCCGGGTCTGGACGGCAAGGAGGGCGGCTTCTTCGGCGGGTTCGCCAGTCGCCGCGGCGAGGACACCGGCCCGATGCCGGCCGCGGAGGCCGAAACCGAGAAGCTGCCGGCCCAGCGTCCCGATCTGCACCCCGACCAGGGCCCGCCAGACCGCACGTGAGCCCGGCGGGCGCTCAGGTGCCCCGGCTCCACGCCGCCGCGTTGGCGGTGCCCGGGTACGCGCTGCTGCTGACGCTGCTGATCACCGCGCCGCTGCTGGCGCCCGGTTATCTGCTGCTGCGCGACGCGGTGTCAACGCCGCGGTCATACCTGTCCGACGCCGCGCTGGGGCTCTCCGAGGCGGCCCCGCGGGCCCTGCCGCAGGACTTCCTGGTGGCGCTGACCTCGGCGGTCATCGACGGCGGCATCGTGGTCAAGGCGCTGTTGATCGCCGGACTGTGGGCCGCCGGGGTGGGCGCCGCCCGGCTGGCGGGCGCCGTGTTGCCGTCGGTGGGGCTTGCGGGTCAGTTCGTCGCGACGACGGTCGCGGTGTGGAACCCCTACGTCGCCGAGCGACTGCTGCAGGGGCACTGGAGCCTGCTGGTCGGTTACGGCGCGCTGCCCTGGGTGGCGGCGGCCGTGCTGCGGCTGCGCGCCGGCGCACCGGCGTGGTGGGCGTTGGCGTTCTGGATCGCGGTCGCCGGTCTCACGCCGACGGGACTGCTGCTGGCCGTCGTCGTCGCCGTCGTCGCCGTCGCGGTACCCGGCACCGGGGTGCCCCGCGGGTGGTGCGCCGCGGCGGCGGTGCTGATCGGGATGCTGGCGGCGGTGCCCTGGCTGGCCGCTGCGCTGCTGTCCGGTTCGCTGTCGGGGTATCAGGCCGGCGGGGCCGGCACCGCCGCGTTCGCCGCCCGCGCCGAACCGGGGCTGGGCACCCTGGGCAGCCTGGCCGGCCTCGGTGGGATCTGGAACGCGCAGGCGGTACCCGATTCGCGCACAACGCTTTTCGCGCTGGCGGCCACCGCGGTGCTGCTGGCCGTCCTGGCCCTGGGCCTACCGGTCGCCGCGCGCAGCCGCGCCGCCCGGCCGCTGTTGGTGCTGGCCGGCGCGGCGGTGCTGCTGCCCGCGCTGTCGGCCACCGACCCCGGCCTGGCGCTGGTCCAGGCGATCTCGGAGGCGGTGCCGGGCCTCGGGGTGTTGCGGGACGGCCAGAAGTGGGTGGCGCTGGCGATGCCGGGTTACGCGGTCGCCGCGGCCGCGGCACCCGCCGCGCTGGCGCGGTGGCGGGCCCGTCCCGCCGTGGCCGCGGCCGTGCTGTGTGCCGCCCTGATCGCCGTGCTGCCGGATCTGGTGTGGGGGGTGGGCGGCAAGGTCGCCGCGGTGCGCTACCCGGCGGGCTGGACCGAGGTGGCCGCGCTGATCAACGCCGATCCCCGCCCGGTGGCGGTGCTACCGCCGGATTCCATGCGGCAGTTCGACTGGACCGGCCCGGCCCCGGTGCTCGATCCGCTGCCGCGGTGGCTGCGGGCCGACGTGTTCAGCACCGGCGACCTGACGATCTCGGGGACCACGGTGCTGGGCGAGGGCGGCACGGCCCGGGCGGTGCAGGAGTTGCTCTTGAGCGGGGCGGATCCGCGCCGGCTCGCCGAGGCGGGCGTGGGCTGGGTGGTGGTGGAGTCCGACGCGGGCGGCGACAATGGTTCGGCCGCAACAACGTTGGCGCAGCTGCCGGTCGCCTACGCCGACGCCGACCTGCGGCTGTACCGGGTCGACGGCGCGGCACCGCTACCGGGTGCGGCGCATCGGGAGCTGCTGATCGCGGCGCATCTGATCTGGCTGGCTGTGCTGCTCGCGGGTGCGGTGGGGCTGACGGTTCAGAGGACGCCGCTGACCCGTCGGCCGGCCTGAACCGCCGCCAGCACGGCGTGCATGCCGACCGCGCTCTGCCGCCAGGAGAATTCGGCGGTGCGGGCTTGGGCCTTGCGGCCCAGTTCCTCGCGCAGCACCGGGTCGCTGAGCAACTCGTCGAGCCGCTGGATCAGTTCGGTGCTGTCGTCGACCAGGATCCCGGTGACGCCGTCGACGATCGAGTCGTTGAGCCCGCCGGAGGACCGGTAGCCGACGGTGGGCACCGCGTGCTGGGCGGCCTCCAGCACCGCCAGCCCCCAGCCTTCCTTGCGCGAGGGCAGCACGTGCACCCAGGCGCGTTGCACCACCAGGTGTTTCGTGACGTCGTCGACGTGCCCGTGGAAGGTCACCGCATCCGAGATCCCCAGGGCCTGAGCGTGATCGATCAGGCGGCGGCGCCACCAGCCGTCGCCGACGACGTCGAGATGCAGATCCGGGATGCGGGGTCGCAGCGCCGCGACCGCGTCGAGTGCGTCCTCGATCTGTTTGTGCGGTACCAGCCGCGACAGCACCGCGACCCGCGGCACCGCCGAGCGCGGGGCAGCCAGCGAGGCCGCGGGCGCGTCGTCGAGACCGTTGCGCACGACTGCGATGCGCTGCGGGTCGACACCGAGTTCGGTGAGGTCCCGCATCGAGGGCAGCGACACCGTGACGTATTGGTTACGCCGGTGCAGCCACGGCGAGAGCCTGGATTCGACGAACCAGCCGAACCGTCCGGTCCAGCGGCCGGCCACCGGCCACTGCTCGCGGTGGCAGTGGTGCACCAGCACCACCGCGCGGCGCCCGTAGGCCAGCCGCGCCAGGAACGGCACCCCGTTCTGGGTGTCGATCACCACGTCCGGACGGGCATGGCGCAGCGGACCCAGGCCCAGCCGCGCGGCCACCATGGCCAGCCCGGCCCAGATGTATACCGAATACGCGCCGCCCCCGCGGCTGATCTGCACGCCGTCGACGGTGCCGCGACGCGGGGCGCCGGGGTACCGGGCCGTGCGCAGCGTCACCGCGACGCCCTCGGCGGCCAGCTGCGCGCCGATGCGTTGCAGGTAGGCCTCGCTGCCGCCGCCTTGCGGGTGGCCGGTGTCGCGCCAGCACAACATCAGCACTGAGCGAACGGGCAACGCGGACATCCGTCCCAGCGTAGACCTGTCGGGCGCCGGCGCCGGGCGTGCGTAGGGTTGGCCGGTGGCCATCACCGACCTGTTCGCGCGGCACGCATCGCTGGCCCGCTCGGTGCGGCTGCTCTCGGAGTTCCGGTTCGAGCAGTCCGACCCGGCCCGGTTCTACGGTGCGCTGGCCGCCGACACCGCGACCATGGTGACGCGGCTGTGGGAGGCGACCGGGCAGTCGGCGGCCGGGCGGACCGTGCTCGACGTCGGGGGCGGCCCGGGTTATTTCGCCGACGCATTCGCCGCACGGGCCATGGCCTACATCGGCGTGGAACCCGACCCCCGGGAGATGCATGCGGGGCCGGCGGCGCAGCGCGGCGACGGCACCTTCGTGCGGGCCTCCGGCATGGCGCTGCCGTTCGCCGACGAAAGCGTCGACATCTGCCTGTCGTCGAATGTCGCCGAGCACGTGCCGGAACCGTGGCTGCTGGGCCGGGAGATGTTGCGCGTGACCCGGCCCGGCGGGCTGGCGATCCTGTCCTACACCGTCTGGCTCGGCCCATTCGGCGGTCACGAGATGGGGATGACGCACTATCTGGGCGGCGCCCGGGCCGCGGCCCGGTACACCCGCAAACACGGGCATCCGCCGAAGAATTACTACGGGTCGTCGCTGTTCGCGGTCTCGGCGGCGGACGGGCTGGAATGGGCGCGCAGCACCGGCGCGCTGGTGGCCGCTTTCCCGCGCTACCACCCGCGATGGGCGTGGTGGATGACGGCGGTGCCGGTGCTTCGGGAGTTTCTGGTGAGCAACCTGGTTCTGGTGCTCCGACCACCGGAAAGTGCGGACTGAAACAGGTTCTCATCGGCACCCGCGCAGTGGGTATTGTGTGCCTCATGACACAGACTTCGGCTTCTGCCATCAAGACCGATTACGACAAGCTGTTCATCGGCGGCCAGTGGGTCGACCCGTCGTCCTCGGAGGTCATCGAGGTCTTCTCGCCGGCCACCGGCGAGAAGGTCGGTCAGGTGCCGCTGGCCACCAAGGCCGATGTCGACGCGGCCTTCGCCGCGGCCCGCAAGGCCTTCGACGAAGGCCCGTGGCCGCGCAAGTCCCCCAAGGAGCGGGAGGCGGTGCTGGCCAAGGCGGTCGAGCTGATCGAGGCCCGCGCCGACGAGTTCAAGCACCTGCTCAAGCTGGAGACCGGGCAGCCGCAGACCATCGTCGACATGATGCAGTACGGCGCCGCGATGTCGACGCTGCAGTTCTACGCCTCGGCGGCGGACAAGTTCACCTGGAAGGACATCCGCGACGGGGCCTACGGGCAGACCCTGGTGCTCAAGGAGCCCATCGGCGTGGTGGGTGCCGTGGTGGCCTGGAACGTTCCGTTCTTCCTGGCGGCCAACAAGCTCGGTCCGGCGTTGCTCGCGGGGTGCACCATCGTGCTCAAGCCCGCCGCCGAGACCCCGCTGACCACCAATCTGATGGCCGAGGTCTTCGCCGAGGCCGGGCTGCCCGAGGGCGTGCTGTCGGTGGTCCCCGGCGGCCCCGAGACGGGCCGGGCGCTGACCGACAACCCCGAGATCGACAAGTTCACCTTCACCGGGTCGAGCGCGGTCGGCAAGGAGATCGGCAAGATCGCCGCCGAGCGGCTCAAGCCCTGCACGCTGGAGTTGGGCGGCAAGTCCGCGGCGATCATCCTGGAGGACGCCGACCTGGATTCCACGCTGCCGATGCTGATTTTCTCCGGCCTGATGAACACCGGGCAGGCCTGCGTCGGCCAGACCCGCATCCTGGCGCCGCGGTCGCGCTACGACGAGGTCGTCGAGAAGGTGGGCAACGCCGTCGCCGCCATGCCGGTCGGGGTGCCGGACGACCCGAGTGCGGCCGTGGGCCCGCTGATCAGCGAGAAGCAGCGCGAGCGGGTCGAGGGCTACATCAAGAAGGGCGTCGAGGAGGGCGCCCGCCTGGTGACCGGCGGCGGCCGTCCCGAGGGCCTCGACGGCGGCTGGTTCGTCCAGCCCACGGTGTTCGCCGACGTCGACAACTCGATGACCATCGCGCAGGAGGAGATCTTCGGCCCCGTCCTGGCGGTGATCCCCTACGAGGACGAGGCCGACGCGGTGCGCATCGCCAACGACTCGGTGTACGGGCTGGCGGGTTCGGTGTACACCACCGACAACAAGAAGGCGCTCGAGATCGCGTCGCAGATCCGCACCGGCACCTACGGCGTCAACATGTACGCCTTCGATCCGGGTGCCCCGTTCGGTGGCTACAAGAACTCCGGCGTGGGCCGTGAGTGCGGGCCGGAGGGCATCGCGGGGTACTGCGAGTCCAAGAGCGTCCTGCTGCCCTTCGGGTACACCCCGGAGGACTGATTTCGCGAGCAGGCCCCTGCAAGCGGGGGCCTGCTCGGCATTCAGTACCGGAACCCGTTACGGTAATATCGTTCTCTGTAAACTAGAAGCCTCTTCTCGGCATCCTCGATTTTCGGAGACCTCATGACCGCAAACAGCAAGGCCGCCATCATCGCGGCCGCCCGCAGCGCCCTCGGCACCGCGCGCAAGGGCACCCTGGCCAACATGCAACCCATCGAGGTGGCCAAGCCCATCGTGGCCGCCGCAGTCGAACGGTCCGGCCTGGGCGCCAAGGACTTCGACGACCTGGTGCTCGCCGAGAGCCTGCAGGGCGGCGGCGACAGCGCCCGTTACATCGCGGTGGACCTCGGCTTCGAGGACCTCCCCGGCGCCGCGGTCAACCGCCAATGCGCCTCGGGCCTGACCGCCATCGCCTTCGGCGCGGGTCAGATCGCCGCCGGGATGAGCAACGCGATCCTGGCCGGTGGCATGGAGTCGATGTCGAACATGCCGCAGTTCCTCAAGCGCAAGGCGTTCACCACCGGCAAGGAGGCCGGCGACTTCGAGCGGTGGGCGCCGATGGCCAACCCCATCGACTCCCCCGATGCCCCGCCCTACGACATGTCGATCACCGTCGCGCACAACTGCGCCGTCGAGTACGGCCTGACCCGCGAGGACCAGGACGCCTGGGCGCTGCGCAGCCACCAGCGGGCCGTCAAGGCCATCGACGCCGGCTCGTTCGTCGACGAGATCGTGCCCATCGAGGTGCCGCAACAGGACGGTTCCACCGTCACCTTCTCGGTCGACGAGCACCCGCGGCGCAATTCGTCGCTGGAGACCCTGGCGGGCCTGAAGGTCCTGCACCCCGAGATCGAGGGCTTCAGCGTGACGGCCGGAAACTCGTCCGGCACCAACGACGGTGCGGCCGTCGTGGCGCTGGCCGCACCGAACACCTCGCAGGACGTGCTGGCCAACATCCTGTCGTGGTCGCAGGTCGGCGTGCCGCCCAAGCGCACCGGCAGCGGACCCATCTACGCCATCCCGAAGGCGCTGGAACTGGCCGGACTGAAGATCTCCGACGTCGCCCTGTTCGAGATCAACGAGGCGTTCGCCGCCCAGGCCGTGGCGTGCACCCGCCAACTCGGGCTCGACGAGGACAAGGTCAACGTCTACGGCTCGGGCATCAGCCTGGGTCACCCGATCGCGGCCACCGGTGCCCGCATGGTCACCTCGGCCATCTACGAGCTGCGTCGCCGCGGCGGCGGCATCGGCGTGCTGTCGATGTGCGCCGGCGGCGGCATGGGCTCGGCGATGGTGATCGAGGTCGCCTAGTCCCGAAGACAAAAACGCCGCCCCGGAATGCGTTCCGGGGCGGCGTTTTTCGTTGTTGCACGCAGGCCGTTGTTGCGCGCTCGGCGCGGGGACTAGTCGCTGGCGGGCAGCGGCTTGGCCTCCTTGAGGCTCAGCGCGGTGGTGCCCACCGACAGCGTGCCCTGGCCCGCCTTGGTCACCAATACCTCGGCGCCATCGGCATCGACGTAGCGCTTGCCCATCGCGGTGCCCTCGGCGAAAGCGGGATCGATTGCCGCACCGGACTTCTCGGCGTCGAGCGGCACCATGGGCGCGCCGCCGCAGCGCAGGTCCGCCAGCGCGTCGGAGCTCTTCACGACGATGACCTGAGTGTCGTCCACCTGGCTCTGCAGGCGAGTGCCGTTCTTCACCATTTGCTACCCCTGTGTTTGTGTTGCGGTGTCATTGAGGCTTGCGACGATCTCCCGCCGCAGCAGCTTGCCGGTGGCGTTGGTGGGCAGTTCCTCCCGGAACACCACCCGGTCCGGTGTGCGCGATCCGCGCAACTGCTTGCGCACGTAGGCGCGCAGTTCCTCGGGGTCGGGATCGGTGCCGGCGGCGGGCACCACCACCGCCACGATCGCCTGTCCCCATTGCGGGTCCTCCACCCCGACCACGGCAACCTCGTGGACGTCGGGATGCTCGACCAGCACGTCCTCCAGTTCGGCGGGGGCGATGTTCTCGCCGCCGCGGATGATGGTGTCATCGGAGCGGCCGGTGATGAACAGGTAGCCGCCCTCGTCCAGGGTGGCGATGTCCTTGGTGGGGAACCAGCCCTGCTCGTCGAGCACCGAGCCGATGCCGGTGTACTTGCCGGAGACCTGCTCCCCGCGCACGAACAGCTCACCGGGTTCGCCGGGACCCAGCACGGTCCCGTCCTCGGCGCGGATCTGCACCTCGATGCCCGGCACCGGCTGTCCCACCGAGCCCAGCCGCTTGGCGACGGCCTCGTCGGAGTTGCCGTGCGCCTCGCGGTGATCCTCGGGAGTCAGCACCGCGATGGTCGACGAGGTTTCGGTCAACCCGTAGGCGTTGACGAACCCGACATGCGGCAGCAGGCCCAGGGCCTTGCGGACCAGCGGCAGCCCCACCTTGGAGCCGCCGTAGGCCAGGGTGCGCAAGGTTGGCAGCGGGTGGTCGCCAGACTCGAGCACGGTGACGATCCGGTCCAGCATGGTGGGCACCACCGTCGCCGACGTCACGCCCTCCTCGCCGACCAGACGCACCCACTCGGTGGCGTCGAAGTTGGGCAGGTACACCATTTTTCGGCCGGCGTAGAGGTTCGACAGCGCCGCCGAGACACCGGCGATGTGGTAGGGCGGCACGCAGATCAGCGCGGCGTCGTCCGGTTCGGCGGCGCCGAACTCGACGGTCCCGGTGATGTAGGACGTCAGGTTGTTGTGCGAGAGCTCGACGGCCTTGGGTGCGGAGGTGGTGCCGGAGGTGAACAGCACCACGCCCACGTCGTCGGGGTCGGCGAACTCGGCGACCGCCTCCGCGGACTTGGCGGCCGTCACGAACTCGGCGGACTCCATGACCGTCGCGCCGGCGTCACCGACCATGTCGCGGTAACGCTCGTCGACGACCACCAGCGGCTTGGGCAGCCGCGCGATGAGCGCCTGGATGCCCTCGGCCGAGAGCCGGTAGTTGATCGGGGTGAACGCCTTCGCCGCGCGTGCCGAGGAGAACAGCAGCAGCGGCAGCAGTGCCCCACCGGTACCGACGTACACCACGTGTTCGGCGCCGGTGCCGGCGATGACGCCCGCACCGCCGTCGGCGAGATCGGAGAGTTCCTGCGTGGTCAGCCGGGTGCCCTCGGAAACCACGGCCACGCGCTCCGGATCTCCGGAGAGCGCCATCTCCAGCAGCAGCGAGATACTCATCAGGACCGTCCGGGAGCGGCGTTATCAAAATCGAAGAACATGATTCTCCGATTAAACCACAGGTCCGCGTCCACTTAGTAGGACTATCAGCTCAGGCGGCTCGGCGCCAGCGCGCGCACAGGAATTCCCCGTTGACCCCCGAGTCGACCAGCACCCATTCCGACCGCAGCGGCAGCAGCCGCGCCCCCGCTCCCAGGCTGCACGGGGTGTAGCTGACGACCATCTCGTCGACCAGTCCCGCGGCGACGAACTGCGCGGCCACCTCGCCGCCGCCGATCACCCAGACGTCCTTGCCGGCCGCCGCCTCGACCAGCCGCGAGTGCAGGTCGACGACGTCACCGGCGTAGGTGTGCACCGGGTGGCCGGCCTGCACGATCTCGGGTCGGTGCGTCAGCACCCAGGCCGGCTGGGTGTAGAGCCACTGCCCCGGGTCGTTGCGGACGATCCACTCGTAGGTGCTCGCCCCCATCACCAGGGCGCCGACCGCGGCGATGAAGTCGTCGTAACCGAACGGGCCGGCCTGGTCGATGGCCCGCGAGGTCAACCAATCGAGGCTGTCGTCGGTGTCCACGATGAACCCGTCCAGGCTCGAGGCGGTGTAGTAGACGGTCGTCATCAGTCCGTCCCTCTCATCCAGTCCAGCGGATCACCGCGCTTCGTCGACATGCCCAGCCGGGCGAACATCGACCGGGCCAGTTCCCGCCGATGCGCGGAGTAGGTGAGCACGTGCGCGACGATGCCGAACAGTTGAAAGGACTCCGGCGGGTCGCACAGCGCGTCGATCACGGTGTCGGCCAGCCGGCCCTGCTCGGTGACCTCGACCACCATGGCCGACCACCGGGCGCTGACGACCCCGTGATGCGCCGCCAACGCGCGCGGCTCGGAGACCATCGGGTCGGTGGGGGTTCTCGGCGGGAAGTCGCGGCCCTCGATGCTGGCCAGCCAGACCTCCTTGGCCCAGACGATCGCGCCGAGCACGGCGGCGATGCTGGGTTCCGGACCGTCCCACTCCAGCACCACCTGTTCCGGCGAAAGTTGCTGCACCCATTGCTCTTCGGTGAGTTCAGCGGCACGGTCCAGCAGGTAGTCGGTGTCGGCGACGTCGTGGGCGAGCATCAGTCGGGTCACCCCGGCGGTCTGCTGCTCGCCCGCCTCGCCGTCGATCCACAGCGACTGCGGCGGGTGGAAGTGCAGCCCGTTGGGCGCAGGTAACCGGAACCCGCGGCCCGTTGCGGTCATCGCCGACGGCGGAATGCCGAAGGCGCGGCGAAAGGCCCGGGAGAACACCTCCGGGGAGGACCACCCCTCGTCGGCGGCCACGGCGGCCACGCCCTCGCCGCGGCCCAACCGCCAGGCCGCCCGTTCCAACATGATGCGGCGCCGCAGCGCGGCCGGCGGTTCGCCGGTCAGCCGGCGCACCTCCCGGGAGAAATGGAACTCCGAGACATAGGAGTCGCGGGCCATGTCCTCGACGCCGGCCGCACCGTCACCGGGCACCACCGAGTCCAGCAGTTCCCGCAATCGGTCCCGGTTGGGCGGCGGTGACGAAGGCTCTGCGCTCACAGCAGTCGAGTATGGTCCGCCTCGCCGGGGACGGACATGACAATTCCTGCTGTGCCCGGCGTCAGCGGTGCGATTCCAACGCCGCCGCCGTGGCAGCGCTGACCGGGGCGCTCAGCATGGCGACGACGAGGTCGGTCAGCGATGCCGAGACCAGGGGCAGATCGGGGGCGTTGGCGCTGCGCGCCCACCTTGCGAGCTCGGTGGTGACGTACAACATCGCGGCGTAGCGGCGGTGCAACCGCCGCTGCTCCGGCGTCAGCAGCGGATCGACCAGCGCACGCCAACGTTCCAGGCTGCCCACGTCGTCCCCCAGCGAGGGCGGCAGCACCGGCCTCGGCCGGTTCACCAACTCGACGAAGATCTGCAGGTAGCGGCGGCCGCCGTCGTCATCGACCAGGCACTGCGCCCACGGGTCCACCAGCGCGGCGGCCAGCGCGGGCAGCGTGGGCTCCCCCGAGGCTTCGGCCGCGTCGAGCAGGACGTGCCGGCGCTGTTCCACCCGAACGAGGTGTTTGTCCAGGATCGCGTTCAGCAGACCGTCCCGGTCCTTGAAGTGGTGCTGCAGCGCCATTACGTTGCGCGACCCGGCCTCGCGGCTGATCTCGCGCAGGCTGACGCCGTCGATGCCACGTTCGGCGAACAGGCGCTCACCGGCTTCGATGAGCCGGGTCCGGGCCGGGATCGGTGATCGAGACATCGGCTCCCTCAGGCGTTGCGCGCGGTGAGCCCGCCGTCGACGGCCAGCACCGCACCGGTGACGTAGGACGCGGCGGGGAGCAGCAACGACAAAGTGGCGTGGGCCACCTCCTCGGGATCGCCGTAGCGACGCAGCGCGGTGCGCCGGCGCGCGAAGACGGCCTTGGCCTCGTCGGGGATCTCCGCCGTCATCCCGGTGTTGATCGGTCCCGGACAGATGCAGTTCACCGTGACGCCGCGCGGACCCAGATCCACCGCGAGCGCCCGAGTCAGCCCGACCACCCCGTGCTTGCTGACGGTGTAGGGCAGCTGCCGCGGTGTCGCCCCGAGCGCCTCGGTCGACGCCACGTTGACGATCCGGCCGCTGCCGTCGCGGCACAGATCGGGCAGCGCCGCCCGCACGAATGCCGCGTAGGCCTTCAGGTTGATGTCCATGGCGGCGCTCCACCGCGCGTCGAAGTCCTCGTCGTCGATGCCGGTGACGGTGGCGATCCCGGCGTTGTTCACCAGGCCGTCGACCGGTCCGAGTCGGTCACGGATCTCGGCGATCGCTGCGGCCGGAACCCCTTGGGCCGCAACGTCGGCCACCACCGGGTGCGTCCGGGCCCCGGCGCCGGACAGCTCGTCGGCCACCGCCGTCAGGGCCTGCGCGTCGCGGTCCACCAGCCCGACGTGGGCGCCCTCGTCGGCCAGCAGGCGCGCGGTGGCCGCCCCCATTCCGCTGGCTGCCCCGGTGACGACCACCACCTGCCCGGCGACCGACCGGCTGAGCTTCGTCAGGCGAGTCACTGGGCTTCGGCCTTTCGCGATCCGGTCAGCGCACCCGGGTCGTCGTTGCCGATAGTGCTGTCGAAATAGTGGGCGTAGCGGCGGCGGGCCTGTTCCCGCAGCGCGGGCAGGTGCGTGGTGGGAAAGTCGCCGGGCGCCGGGGTGTAGGTCTTCAGCAGGTCCTTGGCCAGCGTGATCTGGTGCACCTCGGTCGGACCGTCGACCAGTGCCATCACCTCGGAGTCGATGAGCATGTCCGCGAACGGCATCTCACCGGACACCCCCAGCGCGCCGTGCAGATGCATGGCGCGCAGCGTCACATCGTGGAAAACCTTGGGCATGGCGACCTTGACCGCCGCGATGTCCTTGCGGACCTTGCGGTAGTCGCGGTGTTTGTCGATCAGCCACGCCGTGCGCAGCACCAGCAGACGGAACTGCTCCATCTCGATCCAGCTGTCGGCGATGCGCTCCTGAGTCATCTGCAGGCTGCCGAGCGTGCCGTGGCGGGTCTGCCGCGACACCGCGCGCTCGCACATCATGTCGAAGGCCCGCCGCACCTGGGCCAACGTCCGCATGGCGTGGTGGATCCGACCACCGCCGAGGCGGGTCTGCGCCACGCCGAACGCGCCGCCCTCCGCACCGAGGAGGTGGTCGGCGGGCACCCGAACGTCGCGGTAGCGCAGGTAACCGTGCGAGCTGTGGGCACCGCCCGAGCCGACGTGCACGTCCCGGATGATCTCCAGCCCCGGGGTGCCGGCGGGCACGAGGAACATCGACATGCCTTCGTACGGGCTGACTTCCGGGTCCGTGACGACCATGACGATGAAGAACGACGCGACGGCGGCGTTCGAGCTGAACCACTTCTCGCCGTTGATCACCCAATCCCCGCCGTCGCGGACGGCCCGGGTACGGAACAGCGTGGGGTCGGAGCCGGCGTGCGGTTCGGTCATCGAGTAGCACGACGAGATCTTGCCCTCGAGCAACGGCGTCAGATAACGCTCGCGCTGCTCGGGGGTGCCGTAGTGGGCGAGGATCTCCGCGTTGCCGGAATCCGGGGCCTGACAGCCGAAGACCGTCGGGGCCCAGCGCGAGCGCCCGAGGATCTCGTTGAGCAGCGCCAGCTTGACCTGCCCGTACCCGGGACCGCCGAGTTCCGGGCCCAGGTGACACGCCCACAGCCGGCGTTCCTTCACCTGCTGCTGCAGGGGCCCGACGATCGCCATCGCGCGCTCGTCGGATTTGTCGTACGGGTCATCGAGCAGCAGATCCAGCGGTTCGACGTGCTCGCGGACGAACTCGTCGGCCCAGTCCAATTCCCGCTGGAATGCCGGATCCGTCTCGAAGTCCCATGCCATGTCGTCGACCCTTTCGTGGAGGAGAGCCGCACCAACCCGACGCGGTCGCCCGGACAATATGATGCAACTGCATTACATGTCAATGTGGGATGCGGCCGGGCACCGCTGTCGACCGGACTGCGATCATGGGTCATCCGCCCGCCGAGGAGTGATTGATGAGCAGCTTCGACGCGCTCTGCGCCAACGAGCCCGAACTGGCCGCGCTGCGCGCCTCCATCCGCGACTTCCTGGCCGCCGACCGCGCCGAGTTCGGCTGGGCGCCCGCGGTGGACACCTGGCTGTCGCGGTGGGACGAGGCCTTCAGCGCCCGGTTGGGCGACGCGGGCTACCTGGGGCTGACCATCCCGGTGGACTACGGCGGCCGCGGCCTGGGCCACCTGCACCGCTACGTCGTCACCGAGGAGTTGCTGGTCGCGGGCGCGCCGGTGGCCGCGCACTGGATCGCCGACCGGCAGGTGGCGCCCGGGCTGATGGCCTACGGCAACGAGGAGCAGCGCCGTCGCATCCTGCCGCGCATCGCGGCCGGGCGGTTCTTCTCTGCGATCGGGATGAGTGAGCCGCAGTCCGGTTCGGACCTGGCCGCCGCGGCCACCCGGGCCACCCGCACCGACGGCGGCTGGATACTCAACGGCCGCAAGGTGTGGACCAGCGGAGCGCACCTGGCGCATCAGGTGGTGGTGCTGGCCCGCACCAGCCCGGCCGACCCTGACCGCCGGCACGCGGGCTTCAGCCAGTTTCTGGTGCCCACCGATTCGGCCGGGGTGCACATCGACCCGATCGTCTCGATGGACGGCGAACACCACTTCAACGAAACCATCTTCACCGACGTGTTCGTCCCCGACGCCGACGTGCTCGGCGAGATCGGCAACGGCTGGCACCAGGTGACCGCCGAGTTGTCCTTCGAGCGCAGCGGCCCCGAGCGGGTGCTGTCCACCGTGACGGTGATCCTGGCCGCGATCCGCGCGCTGGCGGGCACCGACGAGGGACCGGACCCGGCCACCATCGGCGATCTGGTGGCCCGGCTGGTGTCGTTGCGGCAGCTGTCGGTGTCGGTGGCCCGCGCTTTGACCGCCGGGGAATCGGCAGCCAATCAGGCCGCGCTGGTCAAGGACCTCGGCACCCGCTTCGAGCAGGACTCCGTGGCCTTGGTGGCCGACCTGCTGGACTACGTGGACCCCGGGTCCGCCGAATACGAGCGGCTGCACCGCATGCTCGACGTCGCGCGGGTGCACGCGCCGATGGTGACGCTGCGCGGCGGGACCAACGAGGTGTTGCGCGGGGTCGTGGCACGGGGAATGGGATTGCGATGAGCGCTTGCGCGAAGAGCCGAGGACTGACCCGATGAGCGAGGCACTGGTGGGCGGCGTCTTCGCCGCGGCGGCGGGCGACGACGAGCATGCGGAACTGCGGCGGCTGGTCGACGACATCGGCCGGCGGTCCTTCGAGGCCCGGGTCGGGCAGCGCGGATTGCCCGAGGAGTTCGACGCCGCGGCCTGGGACGCGCTGGAGGACACCGGCCTGAGCCGGTTGACGAGCACCGCCGAGTTGGGAGCGGGCCCCACCGAGGCGGCCATCGTGCTGCGCGGGCTGGCGCGTCATGCGGTGGCCGCGCCGGTCGCGGAAACCGACGTGCTGGCCGGTTGGCTGGCGGACCGCGCGGGGTTGTCGCTGCCCGAGAGCGGGCCGTTGACCGTCGCGGTCGCCGACGCCGACGGGACCGCCCGGGGGGTGGCCTGGTCGCGGGCGTGCACAGCGGTGGTGCTGGCGGCCCGCGCCGACGACGGGTTGCGCGTGGCGCTGGCCCGGCCCGCCGAACTGGACATCGTCGAGGGCCGCGATCTGGCCGGCGAACCCCGCGACACCGTGCGCATCGCCGTCCCGGCCGACGCGGTGCACTGCGGTCCCGAGGTCGCCGACGAGTTGGCCCGCCGCGGCGCCTGGGCGCGCTGCGTGCAGGTGATCGGGGCATTGGACGCCGCCGCGGAGATGACGGTGGCCCACACCCGGGAGCGGGAGCAGTTCGGCCGGCCGCTGAGCAAGTTCCAGGCCGTCCAGCACGCGTTGGCGCAGATGGCGGGCGAGATCGAACGCGCCAGGGCGGCAACGACACTGGCGGTCGCGGCCGCCGCCGACCACGGCTTCGACAGTCCGCAGGCCGACTATGCGGTGACGCTGGCCAAGGTGGTCGTCGGCCGCGCGGTCCCCGCGGTCGCCACCACCGCCCACCAACTGCACGGCGCGATCGGCGTGACCATCGAGCACTCACTGTGGTCGGCCACCATGCGGGCGCACGGCTGGATCGGCGAGTTCGGCAGCACCGGCCACCACGCCCGGGCGCTGGGTCGCCGAGCGCTGGCGGCGGGCGCCGGGGGCGACGACGGGACGCTGTGGGACGCGCTGACCTGGGCGCGCTGAACCGCCCTCGGGGCGCTCTCGGGCGCCCCGCCCGACGAGAACATCACCAGGGTGGTGAGCGCGGCGATGTCACGACCGTGGTGACAATCTCGGCGCGAGCCGCCGGCCTCAGGCGTCGAGCACCTCGGTGATCCGGGCGTGCACGTCGCCGATCCCGCCGACGTCGAGCCCGAAGGTGTTCATCAGCAGGCTCAACACCTGCGAGGCGTTCTCGAACCGCACCCGTTCGGTGGGCGTCCCCGGCCGGTGGATCGCCAGGTGACGGCCACGCAGGTTCCAGCGGGCGCCGTCGATGATCTTCGAGGCGCTCAACCCGACCACAAAGGGCGACTCCGGATGCGTTGACACGTACCAACTTCCGACTTGCAGATCGATCGCCGGACGTGGCACGTCGGCGAAGATGTAGAGCGGCTGCCAGGCGTCGCCGATCAGCCTCTCCAGGAAGTACTCCTCGCCGCGCACCCCGATGCGGTATGGCTCGTTGGGCGTCGGCTGCACGGCGCCGGAGACGAACTCCAGCGGCGCGGTGAGCGTCTGCCCGCCGAAGCCGACGTCGACGAAGAACCGCCGGGGATCGCCGGGGATGCGCACCGCCAACGCCTGGTGGGTCAGCGGGGACGGCGGCGCGTCCAGGCCGTCGGGATGGGTCCAGACCACCCGCGCGGTCAGCGGCTCGACGGCGAAGCCCAGCGCGGACAGTGCATACCCGAAGAGCCCGTTCTGCTCGAAGCAGTATCCGCCGCGGGCGCGCCGCACCATTTTGGCGGCCAACGATTCCGCGTCGAGGTTCGCCACCGGGATGCCCATCAACGGGTCCAGGTTCTCGAACGGGATGTGCGTCAGATGCGCAGCGACCAGCGCGCGCAGCAGCGCCGCGGTGGGCTCGACGGGTCCGGCGTAACCCACTCGGGCCAGGTAGGCGCCCACCTCGAGCGCGGACTGCGACCGGAGCGTCTGGGTGACCATGCCGCCCATCGTCGCGCCTGAACCTCGGTTGAGGTCAAGCGGTTTTCCGACGCCGCACTGTTCGGGTCAGGTACCCGTCCACTGCGGGGCGCGCTTTTCGGCGAAAGCGACGGCACCCTCCTGGGCGTCCTTGGACATGAACACCGGGCCCAGGATCTTCATCTGCTCGGTCCACTGTTCCTCGGGGCCCCAGTACCGCGCCTCGACGATGATCTTCTTGGTCGCGGCGACGGCCAGCGGGCCGTTGGCGGTGATCTTCTCGGCCAACGCGATCGCGGCGTCCAGCGCCCCGCCCGGCTCGGCCAGCACGCTGACCAGCCCGAGCTCGTGGGCCCGCTCGGCGGACAGGTTGTCCCCGGTCAGCGCGAGTTCCATGGCGATGGCGTACGGGATGCGCTGCGGGAGCCGCAGCAGACCGCCGCCGCCGGCCACCAGCCCGCGCTTGACCTCGGGGATGCCGAATGCCGAATCCCGTGCCGCGACAATGAGATCGGTGGCCAGCGCCACTTCGGTGCCACCGGCCAGCGCGTACCCCTCGACTGCGGCGATCAGCGGCTTGGCCGGCGGGGCCTGGGTGAAGCCGAGGCCGCGGCCCTCGATGTCGCAGCGCTCGCCGCGGGCGAAGGCCTTGAGGTCCATGCCCGCGCAGAACGACCCGCCGGCGCCGGTGAGCACGCCCACCGACAGGCCGGGATCCTCGTCGAGCCGGTCCATCGCGTCGGCCAGGCCCTGGCTGACGGCGAGGTTGACGGCGTTCTTGGCCTTGGGGCGGTTGATGGTGATGACCAGGATCCGGTCGCGCTGTTCGACCAGGACTGCGGGTTCAGTGGATTCGTCGCTCACGCTCGACATCGTAAACTCCTACCGTAAGGCCAACGGTGCGGACCCGGCGATTCGATGCCGCCCGTCCGGGTAACATCAAAACTAGAACACGTTTCAATTCCGCCCCAGGGGGACCCGTGAGCCCGTCCGATATCGACGACACCGAGATCCTCGCTGGGGAGATCGCCAAGTTCGACCCCACCCTCACCGAGCAGGTCATGGGCGTGCTGAAGCCCTTCCTCAAGCTCTACCACCGCTCGGAAGTCCGCGGGCTGGAAAACTTTCCGGACGGCGGCGCCCTGGTGGTGTCCAACCACTCGGGCGGCATCTTCGCCATGGACGTGCCGGTGTTCGCGGCGGGGTTCTACGACCACTTCGGCTACGACCGGCCCGTGTACACGCTGACCTTCGACCTGGTGTTCACCGGCCCCACCGCGAGCTTCTTCCGCAAGACCGGCTTCATCAAGGCCAACCACGACAACGCCGACGAGGCACTGCGATCCGGCGGCGTCGTGGTGGTCTTCCCCGGCGGCGACTACGACGTCTACCGCCCCAGCGCCGAACGCAACAAGATCGACTTCGACGGGCGCACCGGCTACATCCGCGCCGCGCTCAACGCCGGGGTCCCGATCGTCCCGACCGTGGGGATCGGCGGGCAGGAAAGCCAGCTGTTCCTGTCCCGCGGCACCGGGCTGGCCAAGGCCCTGCGGTTGGACAAGATGTTCCGCGCCAAGATCCTGCCGGTGTCGTTCGGCTTCCCGTTCGGCCTGTCGGCGGTGGTACCGCTGAATGTGCCGCTGCCCACCAAGATCGTCCAGCAGGTGCTCGAACCCATCGACATCGTCGCCGAGTTCGGTGCGGACCCGGACATCGACGAGGTCGACGCGCATGTGCGCCGGGTCATGCAACGGGCGCTGGACCAGCTGGCCGCCGAGCGTCGGTTCCCCGTGCTCGGCTGACCTCCGATACCGTGGCTGGCGAACTGCCACGCGACCGCACCGGCGAGCGAACCCGCCGGAAATGGGAGGCACCAGCAATGTCGTCGAGATCCAACCGAACCCTGCTGCGCGCCGCGGCCGAGCTGGCCAACGCCGCCAACGGGGTGCGTCCGCTGGGGCGCAAGGGCTATAGCTCCATCCCGGCGTTCTTCTTGGGCTGGCCCACCAGCGAGCTCGCCCCGCTGTACCTGGGCGGTTCGGTACTCGATGCGCTGCGCCGCGGCCTGCGTGGCGACTTCCGCGGCGGCAAGGGCCGAATTGCGTTGGCACTGCATGCCAGCGGGTGGGCGCTATTGGTCCTGATCGCGCGCCGAAATGTGCGCTCGGAGCCGTATTTCGAGGCCGGATTGCGCGAGACGCTGGGCCCCGACTACCGCGAGGTGGCCGCGACCTCGGACCCCGTGGCGCGGGCGCGGCGGCGCGCGGGCGTGTTCTCCACCGGCTGGTCACGGCGCCGCTATGTGGAGAAGACCTCGACGGTCCGCTACGGCCCGCACGGCGCAGCCAACCTTGCCGACATCTGGCGCCGCGCCGACCTGCCCAGGGACGGCAAAGCCCCGGTGCTGCTGCAGGTGCCCGGCGGCGCGTGGTCGATCGGGATGCGCCGGCCACAGGCCTATCCCCTGCTGAGCCACCTCGCCGAGCGCGGTTGGGTCTGCGTGTCGATCGCCTACCGGGTCAGCCCGCGCAACACCTGGCCCGACCACATCGTCGACGTCAAGCGCGCGCTGGCCTGGATCAAGGAGAACATCGCCGACTACGGCGGCGACCCCGACTTCGTCGCGATCACCGGCGGTTCGGCGGGCGGGCATATGACCGCGCTGACGGCACTGACCCAGAACGACCCCGAGTTCCAGCCCGGTTTCGAGGACGCCGACACGTCCGTGGTCGCGGCCGTCCCGGTGTACGGCCGTTACGACTGGTACAGCGACGAGGGCCCGGGGCGTCGCGAGTTCGTCGGCTTCCTGCGGCTGCTGGTGACCAAGCTGGACCCCAGGACGCATCGGCAAGTGTACCTCGACGCCTCACCGATCGAGCGGATACGGCCCGACGCACCACCGTTTTTCGTGCTACACGGCGTCAACGACTCGCTCATCCCGGTACCGGAGGCCCGCGAATTCGTCGACGCGTTGCGCAAGGTGTCCACCGACGTCGTCGCCTACGCGGAGATACCGCACGCACAGCACGCCTTTGACATCTTCGGCTCCCCGCGGGGCCGCTACACCGCGCAGGCCATCGAGCGGTTCCTGTCCTGGGTCGACGCCCGCAAGACCGCCGCCGCCGACGACTAACCGACCTGCGACAGCGCGTTCTCGACGGCGGTCAGCTCCTCGGAAAGACCTGCGGCGCGGCGAATCTCGACCATTTCCCGCACCATGGCCGTGGTCACCTCGTGGGCATCCTGCACCGAATCGTGGTCGGTGAGCACCGAGATGTTGAGCTGGTCGACGTAGCTCCACACGGTGATGTTGACACCGCTGGCAGCGGTGATCGGCCCGACACTGTAGAGCTCGGTGACCAAGGCGCCGCCCACTCGCCCTCGCTCGCGGGGGCCCGGCACGTTGGAGATGTTGAGGTTGAGGATCTTGTTCTGACCGTCGATGTCCGACAGTCGCTTGAACAGCGCCTCCATTGCGGCCGGGGGCAAGTAGTTGGACCAGCGGCTGACCAGCTCTGGCCCGATCAAGTGATTGGTCTCCTTGGCCAGGATGGCGTCGGAGTGGGCCTGCTGCACCCGCTCCAGCGGATCTGAGAGGTGGATCGGCACCGGCATCATCACCCCGGTGAAGTAGTTTCCCGAGACCCGCTCCGAGGAGAAGTCGAAACTGACCGGCACCGAGGCCAGCAGCGGGTGGTCGGCGTGGCCGTCGTAGTGCAGCGAAAGCTGGCGCAGCGCACCGGCGGACAACGCCAGCACCAGATCGTTGATGGAGACGCCCAGCTTCGACTTCGTCTCCTTGACATCGGTCAACGACAGCGAGGCCGTCGCGAACCGCCGTTCGGGAGTGAGCACGTGGTTCATGAAACTCGGAGGCGGGGTGAACGGGCGGGTGAGGTCCGGGGCCAGCCGCCGGGTGCTGCGCCGCACCCGGTTGATGCCCGCGACGGTGTAGGCGATGGTCGACGGCACCTGCGCGATGTGCCGGAAGTGGTCCCGAAATGCCGTGCGCACCAGTTCGGATCTGGTGGGCGGCGGGTCGGTCTCGTACCCCACGCCGTCGTCGGTCGGTCCGGCCTGCAAGTCCATTCCCCGGGCCAGCAGGTTGGCCGCCGCGACCCCGTCGGCCAGGGCGTGATGAATCTTGTTGACGACGGCAATCCGCCGCCCCTGCAGCCCCTCGACGTAGTACATCTCCCACAGCGGCCGACTACGGTCCAGCGGCGTGCCGGCGATGTCGGCGATGGCGTCGTCGAGTTCGCGCCGGCCGCCCGGCGCGGGCAGCGTCAACGGTCGGACGTGGTACTCGAGGTCGACCTCGACGTTCTGCCGCCACATCGGGTGGTGGAACTTGAACGGGATGTCGACGAGTTGGTAGCGCAGCGGTTCGAGCTTGTGCAAGCGGCTCTCGATGACCTGGCGGAACTCGTCGATGCCGAAGACGCGGTCACCGATGGCGCTGAGATCGACGATCGCGATCTTGAGGGTGTGCATGTGGACGTTGGGCGCCTCGGAGTACAGCAGAAACGCATCCCAGCCGGTGAGTCTCTTCATTGCCCGCCCCTCGTCTGTTCGGCTCCCCCTACCCGTGCGGTGAACCCTACAAGCGAGTCCGACCTCAGATGGCCCGTTTGGCCTGCGACACGAGGCGGGCGCGGTGAATCTGGTTGAGGAACAATCCGATTGCCGTCGCCGCCGGCCCGGTCCGGGCGCCGTCGGTCATGTCGAAGCCGTGTCCGGCGCCGGGCAGCTCGAGGTAGCCGACCGGTGCGCGGGACACGTCGCGCAGCCGGGCGACGAAGTCGCGCGCCTGCGCCACCGGGATGATGGTGTCGCCGGAGCCGTGCAGCACCAGGAACGGCGGCGCGGCGGCGTGCACCCGCGCGATCGGTGACGCCTTGCGGAACACGTCCGGGTCGCGCTCCAGGCGCCCGTTGACCACGACGCGTTCGAGGAAGTCGACGAAGCGCTGCCGCTCCCGGGTCGAGCGGTCCTCCCAGCAGTAGCGCCCGTAGATGCCCACCACGGCATCCACCGAGGTGTCCGAGCCCTCCGGCAGATGCTGCTGGTACTCGCGGTCTCCGGCGGTGAGCCCGGCCAGCGCGGCCAGGTGCCCGCCGGCCGAGCAGCCGGCGATGGTGACGAAGTCGCGGTCGCCGCCGAACCGGTCGACGTTGGCCCGCGCCCACGCGATCGCGGCCTTCACGTCGGCGATGTGCTGCGGCCAACGATGTCCGGGCGCCACCCGGTACTCCACCGACAGACACACCCAGCCGAGCTCGGCCAGGTGGGACATCAGCGCGTAGCCCTGCAGGGCCCGGCCGCCGTGCACCCAGGCTCCGCCGGGCACGAAGATCATCACCGGCGCCGGCTGCACGGGCAGCTCGCGCAGCCGCCATACGTCGAGCAACTGGGTCGGTTCCTCGCCGTAGCGCACCGAGGTGCGATACAGGTGCCGACGGTGCTCGAAGGCCCGCAGCAGCGGCGGCGTGCGGTCGGGCGCCGGCCAGGCGACGTCGAGATCCTGTTCGGGCACGATGCCGCGCAGCGCGGCGGCGGCCACGGCGTGCGTCTGGTCCCGCTCGGCCTGCCGGACCCTGCCGATGCCGGGGGTGAACCAGGTCCTGGTGGCCGACCCGACGATCTCGGGTGCGTGCCGGCCGGCCCACATGCTGATGGCGGTGTAGCCGCCGAGTTGTTCGAGGTGCTTTCCGATCACGGGAAGCTGGGCGCCCGCCGCGGTGGCCGCCAGCAGGGCATCGGCCGGGCTGGTGCGCAGCAGGGACTCCGCCCGCGACCACAGTGTGGGTTCGGGGGCCCGGGACTGCGATCCTGCCGTCATGGCGCGACTGTACCCCCGCTGCACCCCCCGGCCGGTGCAGAAATGAGCAAATTCGGCGAAGTGTCTGTCCGTGACAGGATTTCGGACGTCTGTAAACATCCGAGCCGGCTGGGGTACCCACTTTCCAACCCCTTGACACCTGTCAACTATTCGCCCAGTACGCTCAGTGCGATGAGCACCGTCCACATCCACCCTGAGCTGCGCAAACTGGCCAGGGTGGTCCCCAAGGCGCCCATCCGGGCCGCCACGCTACCGCTGCTGCGGGCGGCGTCACGGATGCAAAAGAGATTCCCGGCCAAGAACGTCGCGGTGCTGACCACCAGCGATGGCGTCGAAGTACGGCTGCACCGCCCCAGCACAGTCGTCGCCGCGGCGCCGGCCATGCTGTGGATCCATGGCGGCGGGTACGTGATCGGCACCGCCGCCCAGGACGACGCGTTGTGCCGCAGGTTCGCCGACCGGCTCGGCATCACCGTGGCCGCGGTCGAGTACGGGCTGGCCCCCGAACACCCCTATCCGTACGCGCTCGAGCAGTGCCACTCCGCGCTGACCTGGCTGGCGTCGCTGCCGGCGGTCGACCCGAACCGGATCGTCATCGCCGGCGGCAGCGCCGGAGGCGGGCTGGCCGCACAGCTGGCGTTCCTGGCCCGCGACCGCGCCGAGATCACCCCGGTGGCACAGCATTTGGTGTATCCGATGCTCGACGACCGCTCGCGCTCCGGCAGCAACCCCGGCTTTCGGCTGTGGGACCACCGCAGCAACATCTTCGGCTGGGACGCCTACCTCGCCGACGCCGACCGGGATCAGGCGGTCCCGGCCCGGCGCACCGACCTGGCGGGCCTACCGCCGGCCTGGATCGGCGTCGGCACCCTCGACCTGTTCCACGACGAGGACATTGCCTACGCGCAGCGGCTCAACGACGCCGGCGTGCCCACCGAGGTCGACGTGGTCGACGGCGCCTTCCACGGCTTCGACCAGATCGCCGCGAAAACGCCGGTGGCCCAGAACTTCTTCGACCGCCAGTGCGAGTTCCTGCGCGGCCGGTTCACCGAAACACAAACGGAGGCACGGTAGTGACCAACGAGATCAAGGCGCTGCGCGAAGCAGTCTCGGGACTGATGCAGAAGCGCTCCAGTGAGGCGCAGGTCCGCGAGTTGATGGCCACCGACACCGGCCTCGACGAGGGCACCTGGGCCGACCTCACCGACATGGGACTGCTCGGACTCACCATCGACGAACAGTTCGGTGGGGCCGGTGCCGGGCACGTCGAGATGAGCGCGGTGTGTGAGGAGATGGGCCGCGCGCTGCTGTGCGGGCCGTTCTTCTCCACCGCCGTCCTGACGCCGGCGCTGCTGACCGCCACCGGTGACGCCGACGAGGCGGCCCAGGTGTTGCCGACGATCGCCGACGGCACCTCGGTGACCGCCCTCGCGTTCGCGGAGGGCACCTCCGCGACGCTGCCGGGCGAGCTGGGCACCACCGCGAGCGCCGCCGGCGACCAGTGGCAGCTGACCGGCGAGAAGAACTACGTCCTCGACGCCGGGGCCGCCGACGTGCTCTACGTGCTGGCGGGCACGGCCGACGGTCCGGCGGTCTTTGCGGTGAGTCGCGGGGCGGCCGGCTTCGAGGCCGTCGGGCTGACCGGGGTGGACCTGACCCGCAAGCTGCACCGCGTCCGGTTCTCCGGTACCCCGGCGCGGCTGGTCGGCGAACCCGGTTCGGGCGCGGCGTCTTTCGCCGCGGCACTGGAGACCGGCGGGGTGGCGATGCTCGGCGAGCAGGCCGGCGGCACGTACCACGCCATGCAGATGGCCGTGGACTACGCCCGCACCCGGTTCCAGTTCGGTCGGGCCATCGGCAGCTTCCAGGCCGTCAAGCACATGTGCGCCGACATGCTGCTCGAGGCTGAGTCCGCGGTCTCGGCCGCCCGCCACGTCGCGGCCGCCTACGACGCCGGCGACGACAACCGCGCCGCCGATCTCGCTCTGGCGCAAGCCTATTGCGGGGACGCGTACGTGACCGTCGCCGCCACCAGCATCCAGGTCCACGGCGGTATCGGATTCACCTGGGAGCATCCCGCACACCTGTACCTGCGGCGGGCCCGCACCGACGCCCAGTTGCTCGGCGACCCGGCCTGGCACCGCGAACGTTACCTGCAGCTGAAGGGGGCGTGATGTCCGACATCCGCGCACAAGTCCGAGAATTCCTGGCGGCCAACTGGACTCCTGGGATGGACCGCGCCCAGTGGGCGCAACTGGTGTTCGACAACGGCTGGGCCGCGCCCAGCTGGGAGCCCGAATGGTACGGCCGCGACCTCAGCGACGCCGAGTCACGGATCGTGGCCGCCGAGTTCAAGGCGGCCGGGGCTCCGGGCACCGGCCACGACCGGGCGAACCTGTTCGCGTGCACGCTGCACGACGCCGGCACCGAAGAGCAGAAGCGGCGGCTGATCCCGCCGTCGCTGCGCGGCGAGTCCAAGTGGTGCCTGCTCTACAGCGAGCCCGGCGCCGGTTCCGACCTGGCCGGCCTGCGCACCCGCGCCGACCGCGACGGAGACCACTTCGTGGTCAACGGGCAGAAGGTGTGGACATCGTTCGCGGCGACCGCCGACTATGGCCTGCTGGTGGCCCGAACCGATTGGGATGTGCCCAAGCACAAGGGCATCAGCTTCTTCATGTTCCCCATGCGCCAGCCCGGGGTCGAGGTCCGCCCCATTCACCAGATCACCGGTGAGTCGGAGTTCAACGAGGTGTTCATCACCGACGCGAAGGTCCCGGCCGAGAACCTGATCGGCGAACTCAACGGCGGCTGGGGTGTGCTGCAGACCGCGCTGGGCTACGAGCGACGGCTGATGGGTGACCTGGCCCGCACCGCGCGGTCGTCGGGGCAGACCGATGGCAGCCGCGACAGCCTGATCTCGCTGGCCGCCGACCACGGCAAGCTCTCCGACAGCCACATCCGGCAGCAGATCGCACGGATGGACGGGCTGGCCGCGGCGAACCGCTGGAACAACCAGCGCGCCAAGGCCACCGGCGGCCTGCAGGCCGCCGCGCTGCTCGCCCTGAGCAAGATCGCGATGTCGCGGATCCTGCACGAGACCGCCCGGGTGCAGACCGAGATCACCGGCGCCGAATCGATGCTGGCCGGACCGGAGAATCCGGTCGGCGACGGCGTGACGTTCCGCACGCTCAACGCCTACTTCACCTCGATCGGCGGTGGCACCGATCAGATCCAGCGCAACATCGTCGGCGAGCGGGTGCTGGGGCTGCCCAAGGAGCCGGAACCCTTCCGCGAGAGCGCATTCCGCGATCTACCGCACTGACCGGTAGACCACCTCGCCGGCAATGACGGTCGCGGCCACCAGGTCCGCGTCCAGGCGGGCGAGCACCTCGGCGGGCCGGGCGCGCAGCACGCACAGGTCCCCCGGCGTACCAGGTGCCACGGTGCGCGGCCGGTCCGGTTGTTCGGCGCTGCCCAGGAACATCGTCAAGGCGGTGTGCGCCGACACCCGCTCGTGTTCGCCGAGCACGGCGCCGCTGCGCGTTCGACGGGTGGTCGCGGCGCGCATCGCGGCCCACGGGTCACCGGCGCCGAAGGGGACGTCGGTCGACAGCGCAAGACGCACACCGGCTTCGCGCAGTGCGCCGACCCGCCACAGCTGCCCGTGCTCGTCGGCGGGGACGTCCGTCAGGTATTGATCACCGCGCTCGGCCACGAAGTTGGGTTGGGTGACCACGGTGACGCGCAGATCGGCCAGGTCCGCGATGAGGTCGTCGGGAACCATCGCGGCGTGCTCGACGCGGTCTCCGGGATGGGTGCCGGCGACGCGCAGAGCGGCCAGGGTGACCACCAGTTGGGCGGCGGTCACGCAGTGCACCGCCACCGGGTGGTCGCGGTCGCGGGCCGCACCGATCCACGCGGTGAGCGCGTCGAGATCGAGGCTGTCGTCGTCGAGGATCATTTTTGCCGGCCCCAGTGTCAGACCGGCGATCTCGTCGTGCGCCAGGGTGGCCGGTGCCATGCAGTGCACCCGCTGCGGCAGCTGACCGGAAAGGCGCGCGGCGGCGATGTCGTCGAGGTCGCCGCGGCCCTGCCCCGGCGTCGCGTCGGTGACCCCGGTGACCCCGTACCGGCCGAACTGCTCCCCGATCGCAGCCAGTGACGGCGGATTGTCGGGCAGCACCAGCTCCCCGTCACCGCGGCGGAACCTGCCGTCGGGATGACCGGCCAGACCGATCTCGCGCAGCGCCGCCGAGTTCAACGTCCACAGCGCGCCGCTGCGGTGTTGAACCCGGACCGGCAGCGGTGGGCTCACCGTGTCGAGCAGCTGTCGATCCAGCGGCCCGGCGACCGCATCGTGGTAGCCGACGGCGCGGATCCAGCCGTCGGCGCCGGGCGTGGCGGCGGCCAGGATCCCGGCGAGCGCAGCCGCGTCCTCAGCTTCGCCCGGCCCCACCCGCA
The DNA here is from genome assembly GCF_963378085.1 of Mycolicibacterium sp. MU0050. GTDB lineage: Bacteria > Actinomycetota > Actinomycetes > Mycobacteriales > Mycobacteriaceae > Mycobacterium > Mycobacterium wendilense. The sequence continues at coordinate 4,455,317 of NZ_OY726395.1, forward strand.
CCGACGCCGCCGCAGCGGCCGCGGCCCGCAGGTGCACATGGTGGTCGTGCAGTCCAGGCAGCACACAGCCGTGCCCCGCGTCGAGGACGGGTTCGCCCGGCCCGGCCGACAGCTCGGCTGCGACCGCGCTGATGACCGGCCCCACTCGAATGTCGACCACGCCGCCGTCGAGCAGGGTGGCGTTGCGAATCAGCATGGTGTGCCCAGCTTTTCGCCGACCATCCGGTCCACCGCGGCGTTGTCCGCACCGAGCGGGGCCGCCGGTCCCGCGAGCCGCGGCGGCCGCGGCGTCACGGTGACCTGGGCCGGTTCGGCGGGGCGATGACCGGCCGCCACCGCCGCCATGGACACCTCGACGAGTTCGCCGCCGCCGCGGCGCAACGCATCGGTGACCGCGACATAGGCCTCGATTCCGGTCAGCGGGTCGGCCACCGCGTCCGCCAGGAAGACCGGGCCGTGCGCGTCGTGGCATACCAGCGCACCGGCCACCGCGGCGTCGTCGCCGAAGGCCACCCGCCCGGCGTTGACACCCTCGGCGCCGTGGCCGGTGATGCGGATCCATACCCGGCCGGGCCCGGCCGACAACTCGTGCGGGCCGAGGCCGCGACCGGTCAGCGCCGCGGGGCGGGAGGACTCCAAGACGATGTCGGCGGCAGTCAACAGCGCCCGCAGGGCCGCCCGGTCCCGGTCGAAATCAGCGGTGTAGCTGAGCTTTCCGGCGTTCATCCAGTCGAAGAACCTCGGGTCGCCGGCGCGGGTTCCGTCGGGTCGGCGCGGGCTTTCCACCTTGACCACCACCGCCCCGGCGCGGGCCAACAGCTGCGCGCACAGCGGGCCGGCCCACATCGAGGTCAGGTCGACCACCAGCAGCCCGGCGGGCTCCCGCGGGGGCCCGGGCGCACCGATCCGCCGGGGTCGGGGCTCGGTGGCTTCGGCCTCGCCGAGCACCGCGACCGGCAGGTCAAGCAGCCGCGCGCGGTCGCGGACCTGCTCGGCGGTGCGGCCCGCCGCCCACGCCTCGATGTCCGGCCAACCGGCGCCGTCGTCGCTTTCGAGCAGCGCGGGCACACAGGCCAGGTCGTCGTCGCGGGAGAGCGTCAGCGCGCACCAGCCGTCGATGGTCCGCAGCAGCCGGGTGGCGCCGCCGGCGGAGACGCGGCCCCGCGAGACGAGTCCCAGCAGGGCGGCCCGGCCGGTGATCAGCTCCTCGGCGGCATCGACCCGGCCGCGCGCGCGGCGCAGCACCGCCTCGTCGACGAGCAGGGGACCCATGCGCCCATTGTCCCGTAGCGTGAGGACATCGTCCTTAGAACATGAGAGCGGTGAACCGCCAGTCGAGCACCTGACGGTCGGGCTCACCGGCGGCGTAGACCAGGGACCGCAGGGTGAGCACGCCGCCGCGGTCGTGCGGTTCGGCGGCTTCGACGTGCAGCTCGCTGTGCAGCGTGTCGCCCTCGTGCACCGGGCCGGTGTGGTCGCAGGAATGCCAGCCCAGCACGGTGACCAGGTTGGGCAGCAGCCGGCTGGCCTGCGCCAATGCCAGGCCGATGGTGTGGCCGCCGTAGACGAGGCGCTGCCCGCCGACCCGCGCATCGTGGTGAGTGGCGGCGATGTTGAGCGTCAGTCGGGCCAGCTCGGGTGCGCTGCTGACGACGTCGCCGGTGCTGTGCAGGACGGCGCCGGCCAGCCCGGCGTCGAAGTGCGGGCCCGGGACGCGGCGGCGGAACTCGTCGGCGTTCCAGGACTCGGTGGGGTCGGGCACCGGCGCATCGTCGACGCCGATGGCGGACAGGTCGTCGTTGTGGCCGGTCTCGCCGGCCTCCGGGCGCACCGGCAGCATGGCGCAGCGGTGGAAATCGAGCACCAGCCGGTCGGCTTGGTCGGTGGTGATCATGCGCAGCGCCGCCAGCCCGGTCGGGGCGCGGCCGGGTTTGGTGGAATTCTGCTTGAGGCCAACGACTTCGGTGCGCGTGTACAGCGAGTCACCGATCGACGGAAAGCGATGGAAGCGCAGCCCGCGGTAGAACAGGTTCGCCTTGACGCGCTGGGTGACCAGCGTGGTCTGGCCGATCGCCACGTCGCAGACCAGGGCGGGATGCGCCAGGGCGGCGCCGGCGCCGGTCACCGCGTGCGCGAGCCCTTCGTCCAGCGGCAGGCGCATCCGGTCGCCGATGATCGCCTGGTGGGTGGCGGCGGCACCAGAGGTCAGCGTCATCGACGGTGCCCAGTCGAACACCTGTCCCACGCTCAGATCGTCGAAGAAGGGACCGCCCTCAACGCGGCCAGACACAGTCACAGCAGCACATGCTGGCAGCAGGGTCACGGCGTGTCAAAGCAACTCTCGTGTGATCTCCGCGCGCTCAGTACCCCTGGCGCACTGGAGCCGCCCGAGCAGCTTCAACGCGTCGGCGCTCGGGCTGGCCGGCTCGGCGTCGTAGACCACCAACTGCTGTCCGGGCGACGAACGCACATCGAAGGTCTGCATGGTCAGTGTCAACCGGCCGACAGCGGGATGATGAAACGCCTTGCTGTCCAGCGATTTGCCGCGGGCGGCATGCCCCTGCCAGAGTTCGCGGAACTCGTCTCCGCTGCCGAGCAGTTCCGTGAGCACCCCCTGCAGGCGCGGGTCGTCGGGCGCGGCACCGTAATTGAGCCGGAATCCCGCGACCGAATCCTCGGCGACCAGCGGCCAGTCGACGTAGAACTTCCGGGCCCGGGGGTCGGCGAACAACAGCAGCATCAGGTTGCCCGCGGCACCGAAGTCACCGAACAACAGCTCTGCCAGGGGATTTGCCGCCAGTACGTCGTAGGCGCCGTTGTAGACCAGCGCGGGGTTGTCCGGCCAGGCGGCCATCAGCCGGAGCAGGGCCGGATCCACGGTTTCGGGGGTGCGGGACGCGCGGGCCCGAGGCGCCAGGCCGACCAGGCCGAACAGGTGCCGATGCCCGTCGTCATCCAGTCGTAGCGCCGCGGCCAGTGAGTTCAGGACCGAGACCGACGGTGCGCGTTCCCGGCCCTGTTCCAGCCGCACGTAGTAGTCGACGCTGACCCCGGCCAACCACGCCACCTCTTCGCGCCGCAGGCCGGGCACCCGCCGGACGCCCGTGCTCGTCAACCCGACGTCGTCGGGGCGCAGCTGCGCGCGTCGGCTGCGCAAATACTCCCCGAGCCCGGACATGTTCCCACGATAAGGGCACGCCGGCCTCGCCGCCTGGGTGCAGCGCACCCAGGCACGGTGGGTCCTGGTCAGCCGCCCCCGCAGGGCCGACGGTGGAAGCCATGACCGATTCGAAGATTGTCCTGATCACCGGCGCCAGCAGCGGCATCGGTGCCGCCACCGCCGCCCATCTTGCGCAGGCCGGCCACCATGTCATTGCCGGGGCGCGCCGCGAGGACCGGCTCCGCGACCTCGTCGACAGCACCGCCGCTGCCGCCGGCGGCAGCCTGGCGGTGCGCCGCCTCGATGTCACCGACCGGACCCAGGTCGCCGCCTTCGTCGAGAACGCCGTCGACACCCACGGGCGGATCGACGTACTGGTCAACAATGCCGGGGTGATGCCGTTGTCGCGCCTGGACGCGCTGCTGGTCGAGCAGTGGGACGCCACGATCGACGTCAACGTCCGCGGGCTGCTGAACGGCATCGCCGCGGCGCTGCCGCACTTCCAGGGCCGCGGCCGCGGGCATTTCGTCACGGTGGCCTCGATCGGCGCGCATCAGGTGGTCCCGACCGGCGCCGTGTACTGCGCCACGAAGTACGCCGCGTGGGCCATCACCGAGGGGCTGCGCCTGGAGCTCGACCCCGCCATCCGGGTCACCACCGTCTCGCCCGGCGTGGTGGCGTCCGAACTCGCCGATACGATCACCGACGCCGACGCGGCGGCGGCCATGCGCACCTACCGCGCCGACGCGATCTCCCCGGACGCGATCGCCCGCGCCATCGCCTACGCGATCGGCGAGCCCGACGACGTCGACGTCAATGAACTGATCGTTCGCCCGGCCCGCCAGCGGTGATGGCGTCGATCAATCCCCAGCGCAGCGCGGTGGCGGGATCGATCGTCGCACCGGAGAGCACCAGATAGGCCGTGCGCCAACGCCCGATCCGCCGGGTGATGCTCACGGTGCCGCCCGCGCCGGGGATCAACCCCAGCGCCAGCTCCGGCAGACCGAACACCGCGTCGGGGGCGGACACCACCCGACCGCAGTAGGCGGCCATCTCCAATCCGCTGCCCAGCACCTGTCCGTGCACCTCGGCGCGGCAGGCGTCCCCGAGGCGGGCGGTCACCGCGTCCAGGGCCAGCGCCGGGCTGTACCGGGTGCGGGCCAGGTGCGCCGAGGACGGGTCGTCGAAGCTGCCGAATTCGGCGAGATCCCCTCCGCTGCAGAAGGACCGGCCGTTGCCGCCCAGCACCACCTCGTCGATGTCGGGGTCGAGCAGCGCCACCTCCAGCGCCTCCAGCAGCGCGGCCCGGGCGTCGGTGCTGAACGCGTTGTGCCGCCGCGGGCGGTTGAACCGGATGTGCAGCGAGGCGCCGTCACGGTGCGCGACCACCGGGTCCGGCAGCGCGGGCACGGTCGCGGGTCCGCGTTCGGCGAGCCAGCGCGCGAACTCCGGACCCGACTGCAGCGTCGAGTACGCCAGTGATTCGGTGATCACGCCCTGAAAGGCCGGAGCCGCGGTGTCCACGGCACGCAGCACGTCATCGCATACCGCGGCGGCCTGGGGCCACCGGGCCACCCGATCCGACAGTTCGGCCAGCGCGGCGGACACCGACGGTACGGTCACCACCCGCGGATCCTCGACCGCCGACTCGGTGAGGGTGAAAGTCGCCCGCTGAAGCCAGAACTCGGCCTCGACGGAGGCCGGATCACCCACCGCCACCACCACGCCCGGCGGTCCCGGTGGCACCGGGACCGGCGTTTCGGAAAGGTCGACGACCCGCACTACGATCCGTATTTCTCGATCAGGCTCTGCTTGTACAACTTGCCGGTGTCGGTGCGCGGCAACTGCGTCTCGAACGAGATGGATCGCGGACACTTGTAGTGCGCCAGGCGATCCCGCAGCCAGGCCATGAGTTCCTCGTTGAACTCCTCGGTGGCGTCGGCGGGGTCGACGGTCTGCACCACACCCTTGACGGTCTCACCCATCTCGGAGTCCGGGATGCCGAACACCGCCGCATCCATCACCTTCGGATGGGTGACGAGCATGTTCTCGGCTTCCTGCGGGTAGATGTTGACCCCGCCGGAGATGATCATGTGGTGCCGCCGGTCGGTCAGGTACAGGTAGCCGTCCTCGTCGACATAACCGATGTCGCCCACGGTCTTCCAGCCGTGCGAGTCCCTCGAGGCCGCGGTCTTCTCGGCGTCGTTGAGGTACTCGAAGTCGAACCCGCCCTCGAAGTACACCTCGCCGGGCTGACCGGGCGGCAACTCGTTGCCCTCCTCGTCGAGGATGTGCACGGCGGCCAGCATCGGCTTGCCGACCGAGCCCGGATGTTGCAGCCACTCCTCGGCGGTGATCAGCGTTGCCCCGATGGCCTCGGAGGAGGCGTAGTACTCGTCGACGATAGGGCCCCACCAGTCGATCATCTGCTTCTTGATGTCGATCGGGCACGGCGCGGCGGCGTGCATGACGCGCTGCAGCGAGGACACGTCGTAGGACTTGCGGACGTCCTCGGGGAGTTTCAGCATCCGGGTGAACATCGCGGGGACGAACTGGCCGTGGGTCACCTTGTGCTTCTGGATCGCGTCGAGGCAGCCCTCGGCGTCGAACTTCTCCATCACCACGGTGGTGATGCCGCCGGCCTGCACCTGCATCGACCACACCGACGGCGCGGTGTGATACAGCGGGGCCGGGCTCAGGTAGACCGCGTCCGGGTGCATCCAGAACCCGACCAGCGCGGCCATCATGCCCGGCTCCTCGGACGGATGCACGTGCGGCAGAGGACGTTTGATGCCCTTGGGCCGGCCGGTGGTGCCCGACGAGTACTGCAGCAGGTCGCCCTCGATCTCATCGTCGATCGGAGTGTCGGGCAGCTCCGCGACCGCCTCCGGGTAGCGCTGCCAGCCCTCGAGGTCGTCGTCGGCGATGAGCAGCGTGTCGGGCAGACCGTTCGGCAGCTCGGCGCTCAGACCCGCCAGCGTCGCGCGCAGCGCCGCGGAACCGACGATCGCCGAGGCGCCACTGTTGTCGACGATGTAGGCCGCCTCGGCGGGGGTCAGGTGCGTGTTGATCGGCACGTAGTACAGGCCGCTGCGGCGGGCCGCCCACATGACCGCGTGCATGTGTTGGTTGTTCTCCATCAGGATGGCGACGGAATCGCCTTCCTTGAGCCCCTGCTTGCGGAAGAAGTGCGCCAGCCGGTTGGCCCGGGCCTCCAGCTCGTCGAAAGTGATGACGGTCCCGGAGGGGTACATGACGATGGCCGGCTTGTCGGCGCCGACATGCTCACGGATCTGCATGGGGAGACTCTACTTCGTCGAGTTTGACACCTGTCAACGGGCGCGACCGCTTACGGGAGAGCTTTACACATCAGAGGTCGCTTGTCAGGCCTGACGCCATCCCGCCTCACGTGCCCAGATTGACCCCGGCACAACTCGGGTAGGCGACAGGCTACGTATCGCATGCACCCGTGAAGCCGATCTGAAAGCAGTCATGCCTGAGGAGTTCGAACTCGAGTCAGCCACCAACCTCGCCGTCACCCTCAGCTGGGTCGCCGGCGCCGTCGTCGGCACCTACTTCTTCGGCGTCGCCATGTCGTGGGTGGTCCAGCGCGTCGCGCGGCGCAGCGTGGTGGTCCACGCCGTCGAGGTGCTGACCCGGCGGCCGGTCCGCGCCCTGTTGATGCTGATCGCGGCGACCATCGCGCTGGGTCGGACCTCCGATGCCGACGCACCGTGGCGCGGCTGGGTGGACCACACCTTGCAGATCCTGATGATCACCGCGGTCACCTGGTTGCTCGCCAACCTGGTGCGGCTGGCGGAGCGCCGGATGATCGCCCGGTTCGCCGGGGGCGCCACCGGCCTGACCGACGCGGACCTGCACCGCCGAAAGGTACAGACCCAGCTGACGGTGCTGCGCCGACTGGCGGTGGCCATCGTGGTTCTGCTCGGGATCGCCGCCGCGCTGATGACGTTCCCGTCCTTCGCCGACATCGGTACCACGCTGTTCGCCTCCGCCGGCGTGTTGTCGGTGGTCGCCGGTCTGGCCGCCCAGACCTCGCTGGGTGCGGTCTTCGCGGGCCTGCAGATCGCCTTCACCGACGCGATCAAGGTGGGCGACGTCGTGGTCATCGAGAAGGAGTGGGGCCGCATCGAGGAGATCACCCTGACCTACGTGGTGGTCACCATCTGGGACGAGCGCCGCCTCATCCTGCCGTGCACGTACTTCACCACCACCCCGTTCGAGAATTGGACCCGCAACGCCACCGAGGTGATGGGCATCGTGGAACTCGACGTGGACTTCACGGTCCCCCTCGACGACATGCGCGCCGAGCTCAAGCGGATCCTGGCCGCCAACGAACACCTCTGGGATGAGCGCCTCGGCGTCCTCGAGGTCACCAGCGCCATCAACGGCTACGTCCGGGTGTGGATCACCGTCAGCGCACCCAACTCCAGCGCCCTGTGGGGTCTGCGGTGCGCGGTGCGCGAAGGCATGATCAATTGGCTGCAGCGCCGCGAGTCGGCCCTGCCACGCTGGCGGTTCGAACCGGCCTCCACCCCCGACTCCGACGAGCGGCCCCGCCTCCCCCACTCCCGGGTGGCCGGCGAGGGCGTGTTCACGGGTAGCGAGGAGGCCGAGGAACGCGCCCGCGCCTTCGAAGGCGCCGACGACGACCGCGTGCCCGACCCGACGAAGGCCTGACCCATCTCGAAAACGCAGAATCGCCCAACCCCAAAGGGATTGGGCGATTCTGTTCGGTCTGAAAACTCAGGCCAGGCGTTCCTTGAGGGCCTCGAACTCGTCCTTGATGCCGGTCGGCAGCTTCTCGCCGACGAACTCGAACCACTCCTCGATCTGCGGCAGCTCGGCGCGCCACTCCTCGGGGCTGACCTTCAACGCCTCGTCGACGTCGGCGGGGTCCACGTCCAGGTTGCTGAGGTCCAGATCCTCGGCGGAGGGCACGATGCCGATCGGGGTGCTGCGGCCGTCGGCCTTGTTCTCGATGCGCTCGATCGCCCACTTGAGCACCCGGCTGTTCTCACCGAAGCCGGGCCACAGGAACCGGCCGTCGTCGCCGCGGCGGAACCAGTTGACGAAGAACACGGCCGGCATCTTGGACTCGTCGGCGTTCTTGCCGATGTTGATCCAGTGCTGGAAGTAGTCGCCGACGTTGTAGCCGAGGAACGGCAACATGGCCATCGGGTCGCGGCGGACGGTGCCGACCTTGCCCTCGGCGGCGGCGGTCTGCTCGGAACCCAGTGTGGCGCCGATGAATACGCCGTGCTGCCAGTCGCGGGCCTGGGTGATCAACGGCACCGTGGTCTTGCGGCGGCCACCGAACAGGATGGCCGAGATCGGCACGCCCTGCGGGTCGTCCCACTCCGGGGCCAGCGTGGGGCACTGCGAAATCGGGGTGCAGTAGCGCGAGTTGGGGTGCGCGGCCTTCTCGCCGGAATCCGGCGTCCAGTCGCGACCCTTCCAGTCGATCAGGTGCTGCGGATCGCCCTCGAGGCCCTCCCACCACACATCGCCGTCGTCGGTCTTGGCGACGTTGGTGAACACGGTGTTGCCGCCCGCGATGGTCTTCATGGCGTTGGGGTTGGAATCCCAGTTGGTGCCCGGCGCCACGCCGAAAAAGCCGAATTCCGGGTTGACCGCGTAGAGCCGGCCGTCCTTGCCGAACCGCATCCAGGCGATGTCGTCACCGACGGTCTCGGCGCGCCAGCCGGGGATGGTCGGCTGCAGCATCGCGAGGTTGGTCTTACCGCAGGCCGACGGGAAGGCGGCGGCAATGTAATAGGCCTTGTCCTCCGGCGAGATCAGCTTGAGGATCAGCATGTGCTCGGCCAACCAGCCCTCGTCGTGGGCCATCGCCGAGGCGATCCGCAGCGAGTAGCACTTCTTGCCGAGCAGCGCGTTGCCGCCGTAACCCGAACCGTAGCTCCAGATTTCGCGGGTTTCCGGGAAGTGGGTGATGTACTTGGTGTCGTTGCAGGGCCAGGGCACGTCCTTCTGGCCGGGCTCCAGCGGCGCACCGATCGAGTGCAGCGCCTTGACGAAGAACCCGTCCTCGCCCATCTTGTCCAGGGCGGCCTGCCCCATCCGGGTCATGGTGCGCATCGAGACGACGACGTATTCGGAGTCGGTGAGCTCGACGCCCAGCTTGGGGTCCTCGGCATCCAGCGGGCCCATGCAGAACGGGACGACGTACATGGTGCGGCCGCGCATGCAGCCGCGGTACAGATCGGTCATCAGCGGCCGCATCTCGGCCGGGTCCATCCAGTTGTTGGTGGGTCCGGCGTCGATCTCCCGCTCGGAGCAGATGAAGGTGCGGGATTCGACGCGAGCCACGTCGGAGGGGTCGGACAGCGCGAGGAAGGAATTGGGCTGCTTGTCCGGGTTGAGCCGCTGGAAGGTGCCCGCCTCGACGAGCTGATCGCACAGCCGGTTGTATTCTTCCTCGGATCCGTCAGCAAACACCACCCGGTCAGGCTGCGTGAGTTCGGCAACTTCCGTAACCCAGGCGAGAAGGCCCTGATGTTTGGTCGGCGCGGTGTCCAGACCCGGAATAGTCGCTGAAGTCATGAAAATCTCCTGCTCAAGTTTGTTCGCGTAGCACCCACGAGGGCCCTGGCCCCCTCCTGACAGACGACTCGTCTCGACAGTCATCCCTGATACGAGGTTAACGCGGGTGAGCAAGCCGCGGACCATCGAGGCCATGTCCGATGACTCACAGGAACGATTCAGACTCCGTTACCTGCCCGGTTCAACCGCGTCAAGTGTGACCCAGCCCCCAACAGCGGCCCGGAGTGCGCGCGCCACCGCCGAGTTCGGCGGCACCGACCCGTCGCAGCGGCCCCGGCGACACCCCGGGAGCTGCCCCGCCCGGAGACCCCTCGCGACGCCTCCGTGACCTGCTCACGGGTGGGATGCCGAGGCGAGCGGACGGCCCGCCGACGCGGGGGTCAGTCCCGCCCGGGACCGGGGCCGGCAACCGCGTCGGACTCCTGCTCGGCGTCCTCAGCTACCGAATCGCCCACCGCGTGCCCGTTGCGGTCGGACTCCGGGGTACCCAGCTCCCGGTGCACCGCCGACAACGCGGCGCGCAGCGCCGGCCCCGCCGCCTCCCGCGCGGCCCGGGCCTGGAGGCGGGCGGCCTCGTGCGCGCGCAATTCCGCATCGATGACGCGGACCCGTTCGGCCACCCGGGCCGCATCGGCCTCCGCCTGCTGTGACAGCGCCGACGTCAGCGCCATCTCCGCCGCCAACACCCGGGTCGCGACGGTTTGATCCAACGCCGAACGCAGCCCCGCGGTCCGTTCGGCGAGCCAGCGATCCAGCACCGCCCGGTCGTGCAGCAACGACCGGGTGTTGACCACCCACACCGTCACCGCCACGCCGAGCAACAGGCAGACCACCGCGCCCACCGCGGTCAGGCCCGGCGCCAGATCCGCGAACAGTCGGCTCAGCGTCAGGGCGATGCCCAACCCGAGTCCGGCGCCCACCAACGCCGTCAGCCGCGTCTCGAGGCGCCGCGACTTCAGCGGCGGCGGGCCCACGCCGGCCTGGCGCGCCATCGGAGTGGCCGTGGGATCCGCGGGCAGTCCCAGTTCGGCGGCGACGTCGGAGAGATGCTCGGTGATGCCGGCGTCCACCTCGCCGACGACGGTGCCGATGCGCCGTTCGACGTAGGCGAGGAACTCGGGCAGTCCGCGCCGGCTGACCGCGGCGGCGTCCTCCTGCAACTCGGTACGCACCGAAGTGCAGCGGTTTCGGGCGAAGTAGGACAGCTGCACCCGCGCCTGCTGGATCTGGCTGCGCAGGGCGACCGCACGCTCGGAACGACCCACACGAACGCTGCGCAACGCGTCGTCACGCTCGGCGCGCAGCGCCTCCATGCGGGCTTCGCGACCGGCCCCGTCCGCGGCGATGTCGTACTGATCGACAGTGGATGTCAGCCGGAATTCCCACGCCCGCAACCGGTTTCGACGAGACACCGTGTCGTCGGCCAGGGCGGTGTCCAGCCCCGTCAGCAGGTCCTCGCAGCGCGGCTCTCCCAGCTCCGGCGCGGCGGCCACCGCGACCCACGGCACCCGCGTGTACCGCGGTGCGTGCGCGGCCAACGCCTCGCGGTCGGCCTCGAGTACGTCGCGGAAGTTGCGGTGGGCGTCGATCTTGGCCAGCGCGCAGATCACCACGTCGGTGTGCGCGGCGGCCATGTCCAGCACGGCGCAGTCCGAGGGCGTCAGCGGTGCCGCCGCCGAGGCCACGAACACCACCGCCACCGGAACCTCGCCCGGGCGCAGGTCGTCGGCCTCGACGAACTCCACGTCGGGGCGGCGGTCGGCCAGCAGCCGCGCCACGCTGGTCGACCCGGCCAACCACGGGCCCGTCACCAACACGACGTCACGGCGCCGCACCGCGGGCGGCCGCACGTCGGGCACCAGGGCGCCGACGAACGCGTCGACCGCGACCACCGGATCTGTCTCGGCCCCATCGCGGTCGGTCATGGCCGCGCACCGGCGAGCCGTCGCAGCGTCCCGCGCGCGATGTCCAGACCGCAGTCGCGGTGCAGCGGCGAGACCGGTCCGGCGGCGTAGCGGCGCCAGTGCAACGCCGTGCGCAGCCCCGTGCCGTGGGGCGCGTCCGCTCCGGCGGCGGCCACGACCTCCCGGGCGGCACCCATGCGCGCGAGCGCGACGTCGTCGCCGGCGAGCAACTCCGCGATCGCCGGGTCGGTGGTGGCCCGCACCGTCAGCGTGTCGCAGGCGGCGACCACCCGGCGGTAGCGGGCCTCGGCGCCGGCGGCCATGATCGCCGCCCGGAGTTCCGTCAGGCCGCTCGCCGCGGCCAGCAGCGCGCGCAGGTCTGCGGGCGTGGCCTCGGGAGCCTCCCGCAGCGCCACGACCGCATGGGCGACGCCGAACAGTTCGAGCGCCGCCAGCAGCCGCCGGCGTTCCGCGGCCGGTACCGGGTGCGGCGCGGTCACGAAGTCGTCGGCCGAGGTCCACTGCGCCGGGGCGGTGACCAGCGTGCGCAGCGCGGCGAGCAGGTCGTCGTCGAGTACCGCCGGGTCGGCCGCGGCGAGCGCCGCCGGTGCCACGAAGGGCACGACGGGGATGCCGACGGCGGCGCTCAACCCTGCGGCGTGTCGACGCGCCCGCCGCATCGGCCCGCCGTCCGCCAGCCCGGCCAGATCCGACTTGTTGAGCACGATCAGGTCGGCGCCGTCGGCGAGCGCCCGGCGGTCCTCGGGTTTGCACACCTCGGCCAGCACGTAGAGCCGGACGTCGGCCCCGGATGTCCCGGACGCGCCGGCAGGCCCGATCAGGTGACCGTCGGCGCGCAGCGCCGCCACCACGCGCCTGCCCCCGACTCCACGGCGGCCCCGCACGTCGATGCGCAGCGGTGCGGCCACCGCATCGGCGAGCGCCGGCAGCTCAGGATCGGCCGTCCGCGCCGCGCACCGCCTCAGCGCCTCGGTGAATATCTGTAGCCCCTGTCCGCTCATCTGTGGTGCCATGTTGGCACTTGCAGGTGTGCCGGCGCGAGCCAGCTCCCGACGGATTGTGCACAGGTCGCAAGGCAACTGTTGGGTATCAATCCGTCCCGCGATGCGGGCCCTGATGCGCGCATGGGAGACGATATAGGGATGCGTGCGCAACCTGGAACCGAACCGGCGGGCCGTCCCGCCGAGGCGGACGACCGGTCGGCGGCACCTCGGCACCGTCGGGTGACCAGCTTTCGGACTCGACGTTCGGCCCTGAGCGACAACCAGCACGCCACCTGGGACCGCCGGTGGCCGGAGCTGGGCATCGTCGCCCGTTCGGGCCCGGACCAGCCGGAACGACTGGACACCGCGGCCTGGTTCGGCCGCACCGCGCCGCTGGTGCTCGAGATCGGCTGCGGAACCGGCACCTCGACGCTGGCGATGGCCCAGGCCGAGCCCGACGTCGACGTGATCGCCGTCGAGGTCTACAAGCGCGGTCTGGCGCAGCTGCTCAGCGCCATCGACCGCGAGGGGGTCACCAACATCCGGCTGGTCCGCGGGGACGGTGTCGACGTGCTGGAGCACCTCATCACCCCCGGATCCCTGACCGGGGTCCGGGTCTTCTTCCCGGACCCATGGCCGAAGGCCCGCCACCACAAGCGGCGGCTGCTGCAGCCCGCCACCGTCGCGCTGATCGCCGACGGCCTGCGGCCGGGCGGGATCCTGCACGCCGCCACCGACCATGCCGACTACGCCGAACAGATCGCGGAGGTCGGCGACGCCGAGCCGCGGCTGCGGCGCGTCGCGGCGACGGCACAGCTCCCCATCTCCGTGCAGCGGCCCACCACCAAGTACGAGTCCAAGGCCCACACCGTCGGCAGCCCGATCAACGAGTTGATCTGGGAGCGGCTGTGACCATGACCGACACGGAGATGAGCGCGGCGGAAGTCGACAGCGAGGACGCCGACGAGACCGGCGTCACCGCATCCGTCGATGACGATTCGCTGAATCTCGGTGAGGCGCCGTCGGTGCTGCGGGTGCTGCTGGTCTGGGACGCCCCCAATCTGGACATGGGACTCGGCGCCATCCTGGGCGGCCGTCCGACCGCCGCCTACCGGCCCCGGTTCGACGCGCTGGGACGCTGGCTGCTGGGCCGCACCGCGGAGATCTCCGCGGATTTCCCCGACCGGACCGTCGAGCCCGAGGCCACCGTCTTCACCAACATCGCCCCTGGCAGCGCCGACGTGGTGCGGCCGTGGGTGGAGGCGCTGCGGAACGTCGGCTTCGCCGTCTTCGCCAAACCCAAGATCGACGACGACAGCGACGTCGACAGCGACATGCTCGAGCACATCGCGCTGCGGCGTTCCGAAGGTCTGGGGGCGCTGTTGGTCGCCTCGGCCGATGGTCAGGCGTTTCGGCAGCCGCTGGAACAGATTGCCAGGGATGACGGCACCGACGTGGCTGTCCTCGGATTTCGTGAACATGCCAGCTGGGCGCTAGCGTCGGATACCTTGGAGTTCGTCGACCTGGAAGACATTCCTGGTGTCTTCCGGGAGCCGCTCCCGCGAATCGGCCTCGATTCGCTACCGGAAGAGGGGGCGTGGCTGCAGCCGTTCAGGCCGTTGTCCTCGCTGCTTGCGTCTCGGGCATGACCGCAAAGCGCCTGCTGATGGACAACTTCACACACTTTCATAGCCAGTGTGCGCCGAGCGCACACCCAGACTTTCTACAGCGTTAGGAGATCACGTGTTCGCCTGGTGGGGCCGAACGGTATTCAAGTACCGATTCATCGTCATCGCGGTCATGGTCTCGTTGTGCATCGGCGGCGGCATCTTTGGCATGAGCCTGGGTAACCACGTCACCCAGAGTGGTTTCTACGACGACGGCAGCGAATCGGTGAAGGCGTCGGTGCTGGCCGACGAGGTCTACGGTCGCGACCGACTCAGCCACATCGTGGCAATCCTGGATGCGCCCGAGGGCAAGAAGGTCAACGACCCGGCCTGGGCCAAGACGATGGCCGAGGAGCTCGACCAGGTCCAGGCGGACAACCCGGACGAGGTGCTGCAGTGGGCCGGCTACCTCAAGGACCCCTCCGCCGACCCGGACGCGTCCGGCTTCAACGCCGAGGACAGCACCAGGACCTTCGTCATCATGCCGCTCAAGGGCGACGACGACGACGAGATCCTCAACAACTACAAGCGCATCGAGAGCGACCTGCAGCAGGTCAACGACGGCAACATCAAACTCGCGGGCCTGCAGCCCCTGGCCAACGAGTTGACCGGCACCATCGCCGAGGACCAGAAACGCGCCGAGGTGCTGGCGCTGCCCCTGGTCGCCGTGGTGCTGTTCTTCGTCTTCGGCGGCGTGATCGCCGCATTCCTGCCCGCGATGGTCGGTGGCCTGGCCATCGCCGGATCCATGGGCATCCTGATGTTCGTCGCCCAGTTCGGGCCGGTGCACTACTTCGCCCAGCCGGTGGTGACGCTGATCGGTCTGGGTATCGCGATCGACTACGGGCTGTTCGTGGTGAGCCGATTCCGAGAAGAGCTGGCCGAAGGCTATAAGACCGAGGCCGCGGTTCGGCGCACCATGATGACCGCCGGCCGCACGGTGGTGTTCTCCGCGGTGCTCATCGTCGCGTCGCTGGCCGGCCTGCTGCTGTTCCCGCAGGGCTTCCTGAAATCGCTCACCTACGCCGGCATGTCCTCGATCATGTTGGCCGCGATCCTTTCCGTCACGGTGCTGCCGGCGGTGCTGGCGATCCTCGGTCCCAACGTCGACGCGTTCGGGGTGCGCACCCTGCTGCGGGTTCCGTTCCTGGCCAACTGGGGCTTCTCCCGCGCGATCATCGACTGGCTCGCCGAGAAGACGCAGAAGACCAAGACCCGCGAGGAAGTCGAGAAGGGCTTCTGGGGCAAGCTGGCCAACCGGGTGATGAAGCGTCCGCTGGTCTTCGCCGTGCCGATCATCGTCATCATGGTCTTGCTGATCACCCCGCTGGGGAACCTCGCACTCGGCGGCATCAGCGAGAAATACCTGCCGCCGGACAACCCCGTCCGGATGGCGCAGGAGGACTTCGACCGGACCTTCCCGGGCTTCCGCACCGAGCAGTTGACGCTGGTCATCGAGAATGCGACACCCGAGCAGATCGATCAGATCGCCTCACGGGCCGCCCAGATCCCCGGCTTCAGCGCCGACGAATGGACCGAGCGCGCCGTCGCCCCGAACCCCGACGAGCCGAACTCCACCCCGACCAAGACCGACGAGAGCGTCACGGTCCTGCAGAACGGGCTGGAAGTCCGCAACGACGCCGCCAAGAAGATGGCGGAGTTGCGCGCCATCCCGCTGCCCCAAGGGGTGTCGCTGTCGGTGGGTGGTGTCCCGGCGCTGGAACAGGACTCGATCGCGTCGCTGTTCGACAAGCTGCCGCTGATGATCGTCATCCTGCTCACCACGACGACATTGCTGATGTTCCTGGTGTTCGGGTCGGTGGTGTTGCCGATCAAGGCCGCGGTGATGAGCGCGCTCACCCTCGGGTCGACGCTGGGCATCCTGACCTGGATCTTCGTCGACGGGCACGGCTCGGGCATCCTGAACTTCACCCCGACGCCGTTGACCGCGCCCGTGATCGGCCTGATCATCGCCGTGGTCTACGGGTTGTGTACGGACTACGAGGTCTTCCTGGTGTCCCGAATGGTCGAGGCTCGCGAACGCGGGATGTCGACCAGCGAGGCGATCCGGATCGGTACCGCGACCACGGGCCGGTTGATCACCGCCGCCGCGTTGGTGCTGGCCGTGGTGGCGGGTGCGTTCGTGTTCTCCGACCTGGTGATGATGAAGTACCTGGCGTTCGGCCTGCTGTTCGCATTGTTGTTGGACGCCACCGTGATTCGGATGTTCCTGGTCCCCGCGGTGATGAAGATGCTCGGCGACGACTGCTGGTGGGCGCCGCGCTGGATGAAGGTCCTGCAGAACAAGATCGGCATGGGCGAACTGCACCTGCCCGACGAGCGCAAGCACATGGTGGATCCGGGTCCCGAGGACGACGGCGCCCTCGTCGGTGCCGGGGCCCCCGCTCCGGACCGGCGCCCGCCGCACGATCCCACCCACCCGGCGCCGGGCGGGCCCGCCCGGGCACGTTCCGAAGCCCGCACCCGGGCGTTGCCCGAGGCTCCCTCGGGTGCCGGCACCAGCCGGATCCCGAGCGCCCAGCCGCAGTCCGAGGCCGACAGCGAGGCGCCGACGACGCGCTTCAGCTCGGCCCGCAACGCCATGCGCAACGCGGTGACCAACGCCATCAACACCGGCGCCGCGGCGACCCAGCGGCAGGCGCCGCCCGGGCCGCCCGCCGCCGAGCGGGAGATCGAGTCCTGGCTGGGTGAGCTGCGCGGTAAGCCGGGAACCCCTGGGCCGCAACCACATCCGCAGCCGTCGACTCCGTCGTCGGACCCCACCCGGGCGATGCCGCCCGCTGGGCGCGGCGCCTCGCCGTCGGAAGAGACCACCGCGATCCCGGTCCAGCGTCCCGACGACGACGAACCGGCCACCCGGGCCATTCCGGTGAACAAGCCGCCGAAGAGCGACACCGAGGCGGCCACCGAGAAGCTCAACGCCCCCAGCGAGGACGACAAGAAGCCGCCGCGGCGCGGTGGCGGGCTCAGCGCCGCAGACCTGCTACGCCGCGAGGGCCGCCGACTCTAGGCCCCAGTGACCGGCCCGCCGCGCCTCAGTCCCCGGCGGGCGGTCGCGGGTCCGCGGTGGGCGCCGTGTCGTCGGCCTTCTCCTCTGAGCCCGTGACCTCGTCGGGTTCGGCTGTGATCACCGGACCCGGTTGATTCTCGAAAGCGGCGGCCTGCCGCTCGGTTTCGGCCTCGGCATCCTCGGCCATGAGCACCCGCACCGCGCTGTTGAGGAACGCGATGATGGGGACCGCGAGCAACGCGCCGACGATGCCGGCCAGCACCCCGCCGGCGGCGATGCCGAGCACCACGGCCAGCGGGTGAATGGAGACGGCCCGGCCCATCACCAAGGGTTGCAGCACATGCGATTCCAGTTGTTGCACCGCCAGGATCAGCCCGAGCGTGATCAACCCGTACACGAAGCCCTTGGCCAGCAGCGCCACCACGACCGCCAGAAAGCCGGTCACCACCGCACCGATCAGCGGCACGAAGGCACCGAGGAACACCAGCGACGCCAACGGCAGCGCCAGCGGGACACCCATGATCGCCAGGCCGGTCCCGATCCCGATGGCATCGACGAGCGCGACCAGGAACGTCGCGCGCACATACCCGATGAGCGAGCTGAAACCCGCCCGGCCGGCCTCCCGCACCCGCTCCCGGTATTCGGTGGGGAACACCTTAGTGACGAACGCGAAGATGTTGCGGCCGCCGTGCAGAAAGAAGATCAGCGAGAACATCACCAGCAGTGCCCCGGTGACGATCTCGGTCAACGTGGCCGCCGTCGACAACGCCCCACTGGTCACGCGGGACTGATTGTTGCGCAGCGCCTCGATGGCCGTGTCGCCGGCGTGGTCGATCTGCTCCCGGCTCACATGGATGGGCCCTTCGATGAGCCAGTCGGTGAACGAGTCGATGCTCTGCGTCACCTGCTCGACCAGATCCGGCAGACCCTCGATGAACTGGGTGACGACGAACGCCATGATCCCGCCCAGGATCGCCAGACCGCTGAGCAGCACCGCGGCCACCGCCCCGCCGCGGTGGAAACCACGCTTGTCCAGCCAGTCCACCGCCGGCAGCAGCAGCGCGGTCAGGATGACGGCGATCAGCACCGGCACCACGATCAGGTCGACCTTCATGACCACCCACACCACCGCGACGCCGGCCGCGAGGATGACCAACAGGCGCCACGCCCACGCCGCCGTCTTGCGCACCAACGGGCTGACGGCCTCGTCCGCGGCATCGGACCGGATCGGCATGGCGTCAGCGTAATCTCCCGTCCGGACATTCGAGGCGCACGCGCACAACCCGCCCCGCAGACTCCGCGACCGTGATTGGATCGGCGGATGTCACGCCGTGCGCTGTCCCGTCTGCTCCCGCTCGCCGCCTCGTTGCTGGCGGCGGCAACCGTCGCGGCCTGTGGGTCGGGGCCCACCGAGTCGGAGCCGGAAGCCGCCCCCGTCACGGTGCCGCCGGCCGTCGCAACCCCACTGGTGGGATCCGCGGTCGCGGCGCCCATCCCGGTCCCGGCCACCGACGGCCGCACGCACTTGGTCTACGAGCTGCTGCTGACGAACTCCCTGTCGGGCAATGCCACCCTGAACTCGCTGACCGCGCGCGCCGGCGACCGCAACCTGCTGACGCTGTCCGGCGACAACCTGAAGTACTGGACCCGCACGCTCGGCGACAACGCCGTCGGGACCAACGTGCTGGGGCCCGGTCAGAGCGCCGTCGTGTGGCTCGACGTGGTCGTCGACGGCGGCGCCGCGGCCCCCGCCGAGATCACCCACTCGGTGGACCTGACCGTCAGCAAACCGGTGCCCGGCGTGGTGCCGCCGCGGCTCACCCAGGAGGTCGCCCCCGTCACGGTGTCCGACGCGAAGCCGATCTCGATCTCGCCGCCGCTTGAGGGCCCGAACTGGTTGAGCGCCAACAGTTGCTGCGACATGACCGCGCACCGGATGGCCGTCAATCCGCTCAACGGGCAGCTGTGGCTGTCGGAGCGGTTCGCCGTCGACTACGTCCAACTCACCGACGACTTCCGGCTGTTCTCCGGGGATCCGACCAAGCTTGAGAGCTACGCCTACTTCGGTGCGCCCATCCGCGCGGTCGGCGGCGGCAAGGTGATCACCGTCGTCGACAACCTGCCCGAGCAAGTGCCGTCCAAGACTCCGGTCGGCCTGCCCCTGGACCAGTACGGCGGCAACCACGTGGTGCAGGACCTCGGCGACGGCAACTACGCCTTCTACGCCCACCTCAAGCCCGGCAGCATCAGCGTCCAGGTGGGTGACGAGCTGAGCGCCGGGCAGCAGATCGCCGAGCTGGGCAATTCGGGCAACTCCGATGCACCGCATCTGCACTTCCACGTGATGGACAACCCGCACCCGTTGGCGGCCAACGGATTACCGTTCGTCTTCGACGAGTTCCGGCTCGACCAGCAGGTTGCATCCGTGGCCGGTCTGGAGCGGCTGTTCACCGGGCAACCGGCGCCGCTGCGGCCCGGCTTCGCCGTCCGTGACGAAGCACAGGTCGCTCCCCTGGTGCTCGACATCATGAATTACGCTGGCGCACAATGACCGAGAACGTGAACCCCCGCACCGTGGCCGCCGCGGCGGCCGCCGACACCGCCGCCATCCTGGCGTTCTGCGCGCTGGGGCGCCGCAGCCACGACGAGGGCGTGAACGTCGCCGGCGTCGGCAAGACCGCGTGGCCGTTCCTGAGCGGCACCGCCGTGGGCTGGCTGCTGTCCCGCGGCTGGCGCGCGCCCGGCGCCCTGCGCCCCACCGGCCTGGTGGTGTGGGCGTCGACGGTGATCTTCGGAATGTTGTTGCGCAAGGCCAGCTCTGCCACCGTCGCGGCGCCATTCATCGCGGTCACCTCCGCGGTGACCGCGGTGCTGCTGTTGGGTTGGCGCGCCGCGACCGGCCGCCGCGCTACGGACGCCCGCTAGCCAACGTCAGGATCACCCGCAACCCACCCAGCGGGCCGTCGGCCAGTTCCACCCCTCCGCCGTGCAGGTGCGCCTGCTGCGCCACCAGCGCCAGCCCCAGCCCGGACCCGCCGGCGGCCGCGGTGCTGCCGCGCACGAACCGGCCCAGCACCGTGGCGTGCTCCTCCTCGGGCAGTCCACGGCCGTTGTCGTCGACGATGATCAGCATCCGGTTGCCCTCCCGGCGTGCGGTCAGCACGATGCGCGAGGCCTGGCCGTGCAGCACCGAATTGCGCACCAGGTTGTCCACCGCCAGCCGCAGGCCGCCCGGCCAGGCCAGGATGACGCCCTCGGCGGGCGTGGCGAACTCGCAGTGCACCTCGATCTCGGGGCCGTCGGGCCGGGCGTTCTCGCGGACCACCCGGTCGAGCAGTTCCTCCAGGTCGACCAGCTCGCGGTCCTCGTCCTGGGCGAGCTGCCCGGAGGCCAGCTGCCCCAGCGCGGTGATGGTGGCCTCGATGCGGCGCTGCGCGCGGGACAGGTCGGCGACCACCTCGGCGCGCTCCTCGGCGGGCAGGTCGTGGATCCGCAGCGTGTCCAGGTCGGCCCGCATGGCGGTCAGCGGGGTGCGCAACTCGTGAGCGGCGTTGGCGGCGAAATCCTGGGCGGCCTGCAGCGACCGCGTCGTGGCCTCCTGCGCCGCGGCCAGCCGCCGCAGCGTGTCGATCATGGCCTCGGAGAGGTCCTCGGCCTCCTTGACCCCGCGCACCGGGTCGATCCGGTCGGCGCCGCCCTGCCCGAGCAGCCGGGTCTGCTCGGTGAGCTTGCGCAGCGGACGGGTCGCCGCCCCGCCGAGCAACCAGCCCAGGCCCAGCGCGATGAGCAGCGCCAGCACGCCGACGCCGATGTAGAGCGGCAGGCGGGCCCGGTCGAGCAGGATGCTGTCCGCGCGGATGCCGATCGACATCGTCACGCCCTGCTCTTCCAGGGTGACGGTGCGGACCCGGTAGTCCACGCCGTTGACCCTCACGGTCTCGGTGCCGTCGGGCAGCTTGGGCAGCTGCAGGCCGCGCTGGTAGACCACCTCGCCGGTGCCGACCGCACGACCCGTCGACAGCACCGCGTGCGCCGGGCTGCCGGGCTCGGTACTGGCGTCGACGATCGCGTCGAGTCGACGGTCCAACTGCTCGGCGTCGTTGCCGGCCAACGCAATCGAGGCCAGCACCATCAGCGCGGCGACGACGACACCGGCCGCGATCGCCGCGGCGATGGCGACCCGCACCCGCAGCGACGCCCGCGTCCGCGGCCACCAGCGGGCGAACCCCGAACGCATCAGCCCTCGGCCCGAAGCACGTATCCGATCCCGCGGACGGTGTGGATCACCCGCGGCACACCGTCGCGTTCGAGCTTGCGCCGCAGATAGCTGATGAACACGTCGGCCACGTTGGTGTCGACGTCGAAGTCGTAGCCCCACACCAGTTCCAGCAGCTGCTGGCGGGACAGCACCACCCCGGCGTTCTCGGCCAACACCGCGAGCAGGTCGAACTCCCGCTTGGTCAGGTCGGCACGCTCGCCGGCGACGAAGACCAGTCGCCGCGCGGTGTCGATGGTGAGCGGTCCCACCACCATGGCGTCGGAATGTTCCTGACTGTGGCTGGCGCGGCGCAGCAGCGCGTGCAGGCGGGCGACCAGTTCACCGAGATCGAACGGCTTGGTCAGATAGTCGTCGGCGCCGGCTTCGAGTCCGGCGATGCGGTCGTTGACGGTGTCGCGGGCCGACAGCACGCAGATCGGGATGTCGTTGCCCAGCGCCCGCAGCGCGGTCACGACGGCCACACCGTCCAGTTCGGGCATCTGGACGTCGAGCACCAGCGCGTCATGCGGCTTGGTGGACAGCAGTCGCAGGGCCTCCTTGCCGCTGGCCGCGACTCTGACGTCGAACCCGGAATGCCGCAGCCCGCGGGAGACCGACGTGCGTACATCCGGGTCGTCGTCGACCATCAGCACGGTGCGGCCGGCCTCGCGCGCGGGCTGGGCAGCCGCCGCAGGCACTATCCGTTGACCGCGGCTGGGTCTTGGTTGTGGCCGCAGCGGTTCTTGAGGTCGGTCAGGGGCTGCCGGATGCCGGTCAGCTCGGCCTTCACCTGCGGGTGGGCCTCCATGTAGTCGTGCACCTCGGCCTTGATGGTGTCGCGGTCCTTGCCCTCGAGGCTGGTGAAGAAGTCGTTCACCTCCGGGTGGGTGAACAGGTACGCCGAGGTGGAGGCGGACACCCCGGCGGCCACGCCGGCCAGGTCGGCGGCCGTGCAGTTCGGTGCGGCCGCAGCGGAGGAGGCGCCGAAGAGCATCGCACCGGTCATCGCTCCGGCACCCACAGCACCGAGAACTACTCGACGGGCGGAAAGCATCATGGTCGGTCTCCTTCAGGCGGGTTTGAGTGGCCGTTGTCGATCCGGCCAGGCCAATCCAATCAGATCGACAGCGCTCTTTCCTGCCCAGTCGTTAGGCAATTCTGAGAATGCCGTCGCCGGAGAGTCCGCACGCAGTCCGCTACTCGGCGGCACCCCGGGTGCCGACGGCGGAGCCCGCCGGGGTGCGCGGGGTCGCCGGCACCGCGGCGCTCGGGCCCGGCGCCGGACCGGTGCCGGTCACCGCGCCCCCGGAGACAGCCTGCGCCGCAGCCGGCAATCCGCCGCCCTGCGCGGCCTGCATCAGACCCATCGCCTGCGGCAACGAGATCGGCAGCTTGCACCTGCTGGCCAAGGAGTTCAGCGGCTTCTGGATGTTCTGCATGTCCTCGGCCACGTCCGGGTTGGCGTCGAAGTAGGTCTTCAACGCGACCAGCGACTGCGGTCCGGCGGGCTGCTTGGAGATCGTGGTCAGCGCCTGGTTGGTCTCGGGATGGCTGTCGAGGTACACGCCGGTGTTGTTGGCGACCGTGCCGATGGTCCTGGCCACCGAACTGGCCGCGCACGGATCGGGTGCCGCCGAGGCGCTGGGGCCGAGCAGCAGGACGGCCGCGACGCCGCCGAGGGCCGTCGCGGTGAGCGCGGCGCCGGCCTTGCGGCGGATCGAGGGTGCGGTTTTACCCATGGGGAATCCAACTCCTTACGGTTCGCGAACATCTATCGGTCCGCACACCGCCGACGTTTCAGTGCACGGGTCTGCAAAATCCCCGACCTGGGTAGCGGCCGCCTCCCAGTTTGCCATCCAGCGTCGATTGCTGCCGAAACTCGCGGGCCACCGACCTGGCCAAACCGCAAATTTCCGCTGGCGGGCCGGGGGCGGCCCCCGGCGGGTGAACCCCGCCCCAGCGGTGCTGGATGTAACAGGTCCGTGCAGCTCAGGCGGTCGGAGTTCAGCGCGCGCACCGGCTGCTGCGGTAGGCTCGCGACCACCCAATTCGGCGAAGGATCGGGGAGTCCACCATCCAGCAATTCATGATGCGTCTGAGCGGCAGACTGCGCAGATTTCGCTGGTTGGTGCTCACCGCCTGGCTGCTGGCGCTGGTGCCTTCGGTCTATCTCGCGTTGTCGAGTTCGGGCAGCCTCACCGGCGGCGGCTTCGAGGTGGCCGGCTCTCAGTCGCTCCATGTGCAGTATCAGCTCGAGGACCACTTCCCGGGCGAGGGCGCATCGCCCCTCGCGCTGGTGGCCGCGCCGCGCGCGGACGCCACCTACGCGGACATGACCGAGGCCGCCGCGACGCTCGAGCGGATCGCCGGCGAGGTGCCCAGCGTCCGGATGGTCCCCAACCCGCAGCAGCCGCCGCCCCGCCCGGACCGCCCCTACGTCGTCTCCCTGCACCTCGACTTCGAGAACACCGGCGCCGTCGACGTCGCCAACCAACTGCGTGAGAAGGTCGGCATCGCCGACGAGGAACCCGGCGAACTCCGCGACGGCCGGGTCCGGCTGTACGTCATCGGGCAGGGCGCCCTGGGCGCCGCCGCGGCCGAGGCCACCAAGAGCGACGTCGCCGAGGCGGAGAAGTGGAACCTGCCGATCGTCCTGATCGTGCTGCTGGCGGTGTTCGGCTCGCTGGCGGCCGCGGCGGTGCCGCTGATGGTCGGCGTCTGCACCGTGGTGGTGACCATGGGCGTGGTCTACCTGCTGTCCACGGTGGTCACCATGTCGGTCTTCGTGACGTCGACGGTGTCGATGTTCGGCATCGCGTTGGCCATCGACTATTCACTGTTCATCCTGATGCGCTTCCGCGAGGAACTGCGCGCCGGTCGCGACGTCAAACAGGCCACCGACGCGGCCATGGCCACCTCCGGTCTGGCGGTGGTGCTGTCCGGCATGACCGTGATCGCCTCCGTGACCGGCATCTACCTGATCGACACCCCGGTGCTCAATTCGATGGCCACCGGCGCGATCCTCGCCGTCGCGATGGCCGTGCTGACGTCGACGACCTTGACCCCGGCGGTGCTGGCGACCTTCGGCCGATCGGTGGCCAAGCGGTCCCGGGTGCTGCACTGGGGCCGCGGTTCGGAGGCCACCCAGTCCCGGTTCTGGACCCGCTGGGTGGGCGGGGTGATGCGCCGGCCCTGGCTGTCCGCGACGGCCGCCACGGTGTTGCTGGTCCTGCTGGCCGCTCCGACGTTCGCGATGGTGCTCGGCAACAGCATGCTGCGCCAGTTCGACTCCTCCCACGAGATCCGCGGTGGGGTGGGCGCGGCGGCCGAGGCGCTGGGGCCGGGTGCGCTGGGCCCGGTCCGGGTGCTCGTGACGTTCCCGGACGGCAACGCGTCGTCGGCCGCCAATGCGCCCGTCGTCGAGGCGGTGGCCCAGCGGATGGACGCCTCGACCGACATCGTCTCGGTCGCGCCGCCGGTGTTCTCCGATGACAACCGCAGCGCGCTGCTGTCCGGGGTGCTCGCCGTGGACCCCGAGGACAAGGCCGCGCGCGCGGCCGTCGACTGGCTCCGCGACCAGTTGCCCCAGACCCCGGGCGCCGAGAACGTCACGATCGACGTCGGCGGTCCGACGGCGCTGATCAAGGACTTCGACGACCGGGTGGCCCAGATGGAGCCCTGGGTGGTGCTGTTCGTCGCGTCGATCGCGTTCGTGATGCTGCTGATCGCCGTCCGCTCGCCGGTGCTGGCCATCAAGGGCGTCATCATGACCGTGCTGTCGGTGGGCGCGGCCTACGGCAGCCTGGTGATGATCTTCCAGTGGGGTTGGCTCGAGGCCCTCGGTTTCCAGCCGATGGGCTCCATCGACAGCACCATCCCGCCGCTGGTGTTGGCGCTGACCTTCGGCCTGTCGATGGACTACGAGATCTTCCTGCTCACCCGGATCCGGGAGCGTTTCCTGCAGACCGGCGACACCCGGGATTCGGTGGCCTACGGCGTGAGCACCAGCGCGCGGACCATCACCAGCGCGGCTCTGATCATGATCGCGGTGTTCATCGGGTTCGCGTTCGCCGGCATGCCGCTGGTGGCGCAGCTGGGCGTGGCCTGCGCGGTGGCCATCGCGGTGGACGCCACGGTGGTGCGGCTGGTCCTGGTGCCCGCACTGATGGCCATGTTCGACCGGTGGAACTGGTGGGTGCCGCCGTGGCTGGCGCGGATCCTGCCGGCGGTGGACTTCGAAAAGCCGCTGCCCAAACTGGATCTGGGCGACCTGGTGATCATTCCCGACGACATCTCCACGCTGGTGGCGCCGGGCGCCGACCTGCGGATGGTGGTCAAGTCGGCCGCGCGGCTCAAGGATATGGCGCCGGACGCGATCTCGGTCGCCGACCCGCTGGCGTTCTCCGGCTGCGCCGGGCTGACCGGCAAGGTCAAGGCCGGTGACGGCGCGCGCAGTCCGCGGCTGGGCCGGGGCCGCAACGGCTCCCGCGCGCCGCGGCCGGTGCACCCGGTGACGATGTGGCGGGGTCGGCTCGAGGTCGCCCTCGACGCGCTGGAGACCGTGGCCGACGTCGGTTACGACGACGTCGAGGTGCTGCACCGGCAGATCCCGCTGGAGACCACCACGGTGCAATTGCCCACCGGGGACCGGCTGCAGATCCCCACCGGCGCCGAGACGTTGCGCCTCAAGGGCTACCTGATCATGTCCCGCAACAGCAGCCACGATTTCGCCGAGTTCGCCGAGCTGGTCGATGTGATGAACCCGGAGACCGCAGCGCTGGTGCTGGCGGGCATGGACAGCCTGGGTTCAAGGGGTGGATGCAACAGCCTCTAGCTGAGGGGTTCAGATGGGGCTGCCGGAGTTAGCGCGTGTGGAAAGCCGGTTTTGGGAACTAATTCGTGATGGGCTCTCGCCGCGAGATGCCGGCAAGGCTGTCGGCGTGTCGGGGCACACTGGTTATCGCTGGTTTGCTGATGTTGGAGGTGTGAAACCACCTCCGCGTGATGACGGGCCTCGGAAAAAGCCTCGGTTGAGCTTCGAAGAACGTGAGGAGATCGCGTTAGGCATCGCTGCAGGGGAATCGATGTGCAGCATCGCGCGTCGACTCAAGCGGGCACCATCGACGATCTCGCGTGAAATCAAGAACAACAGCAAGCCTGGCCGCAACCGTTACCGCAGCCGATACCAGTTCGGGGCGAGGTGGCATGGCGGTCACGAGCAATGTCCGCGCTATCGTGCCAGCAGCGCTCATGCACGTAGTCAGCGTCGGGCTCGCCGAGCCAAGCCGGGCAAGCTGGCGACCAACCGGCGTTTACATGCTGAGGTGCAGACTCGGTTGGAAGATGATCAGCACAGTCCTGAGCAGATCGCTCGACGGCTGCAGATCGACTTCCCTGACGATCCGGAGATGCGGGTGTCCCACGAGACCATCTATCAGGCGATTTATGTTCAGGGCAAGGGGAATTTGCGCCGCGAGTTGCATACCTGTCTGCGGACCGGACGGGCGTTGCGTAAGCCTCAGCGCCGCCCCGATGAGCGCCGCGGGAAACTGCGGGACATCGTCAGTATCAGCGAGCGGCCGCCGGAGGTCGAAGACCGGGCTGTCCCCGGACACTGGGAGGGAGATCTGATCCTGGGCAGCGTCGCATCGGCGTCGGCAATCGGGACGGTGGTAGAACGCACCACTCGTTTCACTATGCTGCTGCACCTGCCCGACCGGCATACCGCAGAAGCCGTCCAGGAAGCGATCGTAACCAAAATGGCCCAGCTCCCGACGATCCTGCGCAAGACTCTGACCTGGGACCGAGGCCACGAAATGGCCAACCACGCCGCCATCGCGACCGCCGCGGAGCTGGACATCTACTTCTGCGATCCGCACTCGCCCTGGCAGCGCGGCACCAACGAAAACACCAATGGTCTGCTACGCCAGTACTTTGCCAAAAGTACTGACTTGTCGGTCTTTCCCGCTGACTACCTCGACTACGTCGCGGCCAAACTCAACAACCGGCCACGGAAAACCCTGCGCTGGAAAACCCCCGCCGAAGCCCTCGACGAATTACTGTCGAACCCGTTCAAATCGCCCGCTGTTGCATCCACCGCTTGAAACCGCCCAGGTATTACTGTGGGCACACGTCCGATCGACAGTGGGTGGCCACCCAGCTCGTTCGTCGGCTCGCCGATCCCATGCCGCACGACGCGGACGACGACGAATGGGCGGGCCCCGAGGGCACCGCGCGGTGGGACGAGGTCCGGCAGCGCTGCCTGTCGGTGGCCGTGGCGATGTTGGAGGAGGCGAGGTGACTTTGGCCGCGAGAGACACGGGCAATCCACGCCCGGACCGCCTGCGCGAACCCGCCGCACGCGGACGCCGGCCGGAGGACCGCCCGGTGGAGTTCTGGCCCACCTCCGCGATTCGCTCGGCGCTGCACAAGGGCGACATCACCGTGTGGCAGCGCATCGTCGTCGCCATCAAGCGCGACCCCTACGGCCGGACCGCGCGTCAGGTCGAGGAGGTGCTCTCGCACCGCGAGCCGGTCGGGGTGTCCAAGGCCCTCGACGAGGTGATCGTCCGCAGCCGTGAACATCTCGAGGCCAACGAGCGGGCCGAGGCGGCCCGGCACATCCGGATGCTGCTGGACCGCTCGGGGCTGTCCGAGCAGGAGTTCGCGTCCCGGATCGGGGTGC
This sequence comes from Mycolicibacterium sp. MU0050, assembly GCF_963378085.1. Taxonomy (GTDB): domain Bacteria; phylum Actinomycetota; class Actinomycetes; order Mycobacteriales; family Mycobacteriaceae; genus Mycobacterium; species Mycobacterium wendilense. The sequence continues at coordinate 4,483,611 of NZ_OY726395.1, forward strand.
CCGCCGAGGATTTCAAGGTCTATCTCAGCGGGGAGACGAGTCCGCCGGCGTCGCTGATGATCCGGATGCGCCGACTGTCCGATCGCTTCGCCAAGAACCGTTCGCCGCGGTCGGGAGGCTGAAGTGGAGCTGGCCCAGATCGTGCGCGAAACGCAGACCATCGCAGTGGTCGGCGCCTCGGCGAATCCGTCGCGCCCCAGCAACGACGTGTACCGCTATCTGCGGGCGACCGGCGACTACACGCTGTATCCGGTGAATCCGACGATCAGCGATCTCGACGGCGATCAGGCCTACGCGAGCCTCGCGGACCTGCCCGTCGTGCCCGACCTGGTGGACGTGTTCCGCCGCACCGAGGAACTGCCCGGCGTACTCGCCGAGGTACTGGCTCTGCCCACTCGGCCCAAGACTTTATGGCTGCAGGAGGGCCTGGTCGACGAACAGGTGGCCGCCGAGGCCCGCGCCGCCGGCATCGCCGTCGTGATGGACCGGTGCCTGAAGATCGAGCACGCGCGACTGCGGTAGGCGCCGCCCGGTCACGCCGCCGGGGCGTTGATGGGCGCGACGTCGACCACCAGCCAGCGATCGTCCGGCTTGGCCAGCGCCACCCGCAGCGCCAACACCGCCCGCCGGGGCTGCTGCCCCGGCGCGTTCTGGGTCGAGCGCAGCACCACCGCCACGCTGGCGGCGTCGGGACCCAGCACCTCCACCCCGGCCGAGACGGTCTGGGCCTGCGCCGAAATGTTCTTGCGGGCAAGGTCTTCGGTCGACTTGCCGAAGTTCGCCCGGAAGGCCTCGGCCTGCTCGGGGGCCATCAGTTCGGCCGCCCGGTCGATCGACGCCGACGGATCCTGCGGCGAGAACGTGGCCGTCGCCTCCGACACCGCGCTGGCCAGCCGCACCACCTCGGCCGAGTCCTGGTTGAGCCGCTCATCGGGCAGCGTCAGCCCGGTGTAGCCGACCACCACCGCCGCCCCCAGCGCCGCGGTCGCCAGTCCCACCGTCGTCAGCCGCAACCCGGCGGCGTCGTCGTCGGTGCCGACGGTGACCCCGTCGCGCCGCCACAGCACGGCGTTGACGGCCATCGCCTGCACGATCAGCAGACACAGGATCGAGCACACCGACACCCACCACAGCGGCCAACCGAGAAAAACCCCGATCAGCAGCAGGCCCGCGATGGCCGCCAGTGGCGCGAGCAGGTCGAAGGCGACCACCCGGAGCAGGTTCCTCATCGCAGGGACTCCAACTGCGAGATCAACAACTGTCCGTCCACCTCGGAGACCCCCAACCGAAGATTCCAGCGCACCGTCTGCGGCTGCCCGCCCACGTTCTCGCTGACCGACGAGGCGATCACCAGCACGTGGTCGGTGCGCGCCGACATCTCGGGCGGCAGTGGCGAAGCCGGTGGCGGCGAACCCGGCTCCCGGTCGAGGTCGTTGTGGATCGACTCGAACGCCACCGACTCGATCCGGCCGGTGGTGCGCGCTTGCAGGGTCTGGACCACCTCGCGGTACGGCCGCACCGCGGAGTCGAAGTCGGAGTTCAACTGACCCACGGTGCCCTCCTGCAGGGTCTGCAGGCTGGCGTCGACGTTGTCGGTGTTCAGGTTGATCAACACGTTGGTCCAGTCCACGGCCGCCTGCATGACGCGGGTGCGGTGGTCCAGTTCGTGGTCGTGGTCGCGATGCCCGGACCAGATCATCGTCGCGAGCACCGCGGCGATGACGGCCACCACCGCCAGCACCGCGGCGGCGATCCCATAGCCGGAGATGGCGGGACCGGCGGCAGCGGCGTCGTCGACCGCGTCTTCGGCGGCAGTATCCCCAGTCGGCATGGGCGTGAGGGTACCTGCTGGCGCATCGGGAATCGCCGCCGCCGGTTTCTGGTAAGGATGGCAGGGTGACGGTAGAAGCTATTCGCTCGGGTCTGGACCTGAGCCATGTCGATGACCAGGCCCGCCCGCAGGATGATCTGTTCGGCCACGTCAACGGACGCTGGTTGAGCGACTACGCCATCCCGGCCGACCGGGCCACCGACGGCGCCTTCCGGGCCCTGTATGACCGCGCCGAGGAGCAGGTCCGCGACCTGATCACCGAGGCCGCGGCCGCGAACGCGGCCGCCGGCACCGACCAGCAGCGGATCGGCGACCTCTACGCGAGCTTCATGGACGAGGCCACCGTCGAAAGTCGCGGCGTGCAGCCGCTGCTCGACGAGTTGTCGCGCATCGACGCCGCGGCCGACCCCGACGCCCTGGCGGCGGTCCTCGGCGGGCTGCAGCGCACCGGCGTCGGCGGCGGCACCGGCCTGTACGTCGACACCGATTCCAAGGACTCCACCCGGTACCTGCTGCACCTGAGCCAGTCCGGCCTCGGGCTGCCCGACGAGTCCTACTATCGCGACTCGGCGCACGCGGAGATCCTGACCGCCTACCCGGCCCACATCGCGGCCATGTTCGCCCTGGTCTACGGCGGCTCCGCCGAGGACCACGCGCCGACCGCCGACGCCGTCGTCGCGCTGGAAACGCAGCTGGCGGCGGCGCACTGGGACGTGGTCAAGCGCCGCGACGCCGACCTGTCCTACAACCTGCGCCGCTTCGCCGACCTGTCCGCCCACGCCCCCGGCTTCGACTGGGCGGGCTGGGTCAACGCCCTCGGCACCACCGAGGAGCGGGCGGCCGAACTGGTGGTGCGCCAGCCCGACTACCTGACGGCCTTCGCCGCGCTGTGGGCGGACCGGCCGCTGGCGGACTGGAAGAACTGGGCCCGCTGGCGGTTGATCCACGCCCGCGCCGGCCTGCTCACCGATGACATTGTGGCCGAAGACTTCTCGTTCTACGGCCGCACGCTCAGCGGCACCGAGGCCATCCGCGAACGCTGGAAGCGGGGCGTGTCGCTGGTGGAGAACCTGATGGGTGACGCGCTGGGCAAGCTCTACGTCGAGCGGCATTTCCCGCCCGAACACAAGGCCCGGATGGACGTCCTGGTGGCCAACCTGCGCGAGGCGTACCGGGTCAGCATCAACGACCTGGACTGGATGACGCCGGAGACCCGGGAGCGCGCCCTGGTGAAACTGGACAAGTTCACCGCCAAGATCGGCTACCCGAAGCGGTGGCGGGACTACTCGGCGCTGGTGGTCGACCGCGCCGACCTCTACGGCAACTACCGACGCGGCTACGAGGTGGGCTACGACCGCGAACTGGCCAAGCTCGGCGCCCCGGTCGACCGCGACGAGTGGTTCATGACGCCGCAAACCGTCAACGCCTACTACAACCCCGGGATGAACGAAATCGTCTTCCCCGCAGCCATTCTGCAGCCGCCGTTCTTCGACGCCGAGGCCGACGACGCCGCCAACTACGGCGGGATCGGCGCGGTGATCGGTCACGAGATCGGGCACGGCTTCGACGACCAGGGCGCCAAGTACGACGGCGACGGCAACCTGGTCGACTGGTGGACCGACGCCGACCGAGCCGAGTTCGGGGTGCGCACCAAGGCGCTCATCGAGCAGTACGACGAGTTCGTGCCGCGCGACTTGGCCGACACCCACCGGGTCAACGGCGCGTTCACCGTCGGTGAGAACATCGGCGACCTCGGCGGGCTGTCGATCGCGCTGCTGGCCTACCAGCTCTCGCTTGGCGGCAAGGAGGCGCCGGTCATCGACGGCCTGACCGGCCTGCAGCGGGTGTTCTTCGGCTGGGCCCAGGTGTGGCGGACGAAATCCCGTGACGCCGAGGCCATTCGGCGCCTCGCCGTCGACCCGCACTCGCCACCGGAGTTCCGCTGCAACGGCGTGATCCGCAACATGGACGCGTTCTACGAGGCGTTCGACGTGCGCCCCGACGATGAGTTGTACCTCGAACCCGAACGGCGCGTGCGCATCTGGAATTGAGGTTGCCGCCCCGGCAGGGGCCGCGGCTGCGATCCGATGGGTCACGCCCTGCCGGCGGGTGAGCCCAACAAAATCGCCCCAAATCTTGTGATTTGGGGCGATTTTGTGATTCGGGCCGGCGAGGGCGCTAGAACATCTGCCAGTCCGACGCGCCGTCCGGCAGGTCGTAGATGCCGCCCTGGGTGTTCTTGATGACGACCGGGTCACCGCTGCCGAAGTTGTCGTAGAACCACTTCGCATTGGCCGGGCTCAGGTTGATGCAGCCGTGGCTGACATTGCGCTTGCCCTGATCGCCCACCGACCACGGGGCGCCATGAACAAAGATGCCGCTGTTGTCGATGCGGACGGCGTGCTCGACGTCCACCTTGTAGCCCTCCGCGGAATCCACCGGGACCCCGTAGGTAGAGGAGTCCATCACCATCTCCTCGAACTTCTCCAGCACGTAGTAGGTGCCGTTGCGGGTCTCGTGCTTGCCGTCGTGCTTGCCCATCGAGACCGGGAAGGTCTTCTCCAGCTCACCGTTGCGCATGATTTCCATCTGCTTGGTGGTGTCGTCGATGGTGGCCACCAGGTAGTCCCCGGTGCGGAAGGTGGACTTGGTGCCGGCCGCGTCGATGGTGACGACGGTGTTGGCCGGCCAGAAGTCCTGCGGCCGCCAGCGCAACTGGCTGTCGGTGACCCAGTAGAAGCGGCCGGGCACCGGCGGGTTCGACGAGATGCGGATGGCGTCCTGGGCCATCTGCCGGTCGGCGATCGGCACCGCGAAGTTGATGTAGATCGGCTTGGCGACGCCCACCAGGGCGCCGTTGACCGGGTTGAAGGTCGGCGGCCGGAAAGGCGGGGTGCCCTCGAACGGCACGTTGCTCTGACCCGCGGGGGTGCCGGTGATGGGTGTCGACGACACCCCGTAGTTGTTCACCGGGTCCGGCGCGGCCACCGGCGTCGGTGGCGGCGGGGGCGCGAACGGGTTGAACGGGGCCGGCGGAGCGGGCGCCGGCGGGGCCGGCGGCGGGGGCACCGGGTCCGCGGCGGCCGGCGTCACCGTGGCCGCGAGCAGCGTCGCGGCACCGAGCATGGTGACCGCCGCCCGCACGGCCCGAGTCCGGGAAAACCTCGCCAAACGGCTGGGCATATAAAACCTCCAAGTCATTTGCTCGCTCCAGTGTCGCATAGCCGGGACATCAGCTATCCCATCGCGACCGGGCGAGACCAGGGCCGGGCACCGCACATCGCGGTGTCCGGAACTGCCGCCTTTATCGGTATGACCACGGCTTCTGTTACCGCGGCGGGCGTTGTGGGGGCACTTCGAAGAGGCCGCGGCTGGCGGCCACCCCCGCCGAGGCGCCGATCACCAGCAACGCCGCAATGCCGATCATGGCGGCAAGGCCAGCGGTCTCGTACAGGAATCCCCCGGCCAGCGAACCGGCCATGATGCCGGTCTGGAAGGCCGCCACATACAGCCCCGAGGCGCCGTCGGAGTCCTCCGGCGCCACCCGCATCGCCGCGGATTGCAGCATCGGCGGCAGCGCGGTGGCCATCGCGCCCCACAGCGTGATCGCGACCGCGCCGAGCACCAGCGCCGCCACACCCCGGCCCTCGGGCGCGGCCCACATCGCCAGGCCGGTGAGCACGATCAACGCCGCCGACATCCCCGTCAGCCCGGCCAGCAGGGTGGATTTCGGCCGTCGGTCCAGGGGCCGCGCCAGCAGCGCCATGGCCGTCAGACCGGCCACACCGTAGGCGACCAGCAGCCATGCCAGCCGGGCCCCGGACACCCCGACCACGTCCCGGATGATCACGACGACGAACGTGTAGGCGATGAAGTGCGCCGTCACCCCGACCACGGTCAACCCGCACAGCGTGTGCAGGCGCCGGTTGGGCCGCCGACGGCGCCCGATCCCGGCGCGCGGCGCCGGGTCGGTGGGCATCGTCGGGATCAACAGCCGCGCCGCCACGGTGATCGCCGCTGCGGCCACCGCGATCGCCGCGAACGCCGGTCGCCAGCCCCAGAGTTGACTCATGGCCGCGGTCAGCGGGCTGCCGACCACCAGGGCCAGCGCCGAGCCGACGTAGACCGCGGTCGTCGCGCGCCCGGCGTGACTGGGCGGCACCAGGCGAACGCCGATCGGCGCGATCACCGACCACATCAGGCCGTGGGTCAGCGCGCTGGACACCCGCCCGGCGCCGAGGACCAGGAAATCGGGAGCCAATGCGGAGACCGTCTGCGCGACGGTCAGGGTGCTCAGCGTGAGGAGCAGCACCCGGCGGCGCGACCAGTGCGCGGTCAGGCGCACCAGCGGCACCGTCATGACGGCGGCCACCAGCGCGTAGCCGGCCACCAGGGTGCCCACCAGCGCCTCGCTGACCTGCAGGTCCCCGGCGATCGCCGGCAGTGCCCCGACCGGGGCCAATTCGGCGGTGACGTAGACGAAAGCGGCCGCGGCCAGGACGGTCAACTGCACGGCGACACGCGGCGTCCAGGGATGTGCGGCAGTTGGCCGAACGGTCGGGATCATCTTCTGCGCCACGGTAACGCTCCGTCGCGCCGTTACGCCGTTGCCGCGCACCGACACGGTGACCGGAATTCGGGACCGTCAAAGCCTCGAACCAGAGGCGGCGGCCGCCCTGGCAGCGGACCTAGGAGCGAACGAGCCGCGCGATCGCCGCCGAGGCCTCGGCGATCTTCTGGTCGGCCTCGGCGCCACCGGCCGCGACCGCCTCGCTGACGCAGTGCCCGAGGTGTTCGTCGAGCAATGCCAGCGCCACCGATTGCATGGCGCTGTTGACGGCGCTGATCTGGGTCAGGATGTCGATGCAGTACTTGTCGTCCTCGATCATCTTGGCGATCCCGCGGACCTGCCCCTCGATGCGCCGCAACCGCTTGGCGTAGTTGTCCTTGTTCGGCGAATAGCCGTGCGCGCCCGCGGTCATGACCCGTCCAGCATTGCCTGCATCTGGGCGATCTCGGCCTGCTGGGCGTCGATGATGGTCTGCGCCAGCGCCTTGGCGTCGACGTTGGCGCCGTTGGCCAGTTCGGTCTCGGCCATCTCGACCGCGCCCTCGTGGTGGGCGATCATCGACTGCAGCCACAAGGTGTCGAATTCGGGACCGCTCAGGCCCTCGAGCCGCTGCATGGTCGGCTCGTCGACCATGCCGGCCATCTCGGAGTGGTCGGCGTGCGCGTCTCCGTGCCCGTCGTGCGAATCCTCCGGGTTCTCGTTCCACTGCACCAGGAAGGCCTTCATGGCGTTGATCTCGGGCTCCTGCGCGCCGGCGATCTGGTTGGCCAGCTCGATCAGCTCGGGGTTGGAACTGCGGTCGGGCACCAGGGCGGACAGCTCCAGGGCCTGCTCGTGGTGCGGAATCATATTGGTGGCGAAGGCGATGTCCTCGGCGTTGAAGCCGGCGGGCTCGCCGGTGACGGTGATCGTCTCCTCGGTCTGAGCGTGATCGGCGTGCTCGTTGTCTGCGGCGGTGTCGGACGAACCGCCACACGCGGTCATGAAGAGTGCGGTCGCCAGCGCGGCCAGGATGGCAAGGAATCGGGTGCGAGTCATGCCCAACACGGTACCGCATACCCCGGGAGGGTATGGGGAAAAGATTTTGGCCGACATTACCCGGCGGGCCATACTTGCAGGCATGCCCTCAGATTCCCAGCCTGACATCAAGCCCAGAAGTCGCGACGTCACCGACGGCCTGGAGAAGACCGCCGCCCGCGGGATGCTGCGCGCGGTAGGCATGGGTGACGACGACTGGGTCAAGCCGCAGATCGGCGTCGCGTCGTCGTGGAACGAGATCACGCCGTGCAACCTCTCGCTGGATCGCCTGGCCAAGGTTGTCAAGGAGGGCGTGCACGAGGCCGGCGGTTTCCCCATGGAGTTCGGCACCATCTCGGTGTCCGACGGCATCTCGATGGGCCACGAGGGCATGCACTTCTCGCTGGTCAGCCGGGAGATCATCGCCGACTCGGTGGAGACCGTCATGCAGGCCGAGCGTCTCGACGGCTCGGTGCTGCTGGCCGGCTGCGACAAGTCGCTGCCCGGCATGTTGATGGCCGCCGCCCGGCTGGACCTCGCCAGTGTGTTCCTCTACGCCGGCTCGATCATGCCCGGCCGCGCCAAGCTGAGCGACGGCAGCGAGAAGGACGTCACGATCATCGACGCGTTCGAGGCCGTCGGCGCGTGCGCGCGCGGCCTGATGAGCCGCGAGGACGTCGACGCCATCGAGCGCGCGATCTGTCCCGGCGAGGGCGCCTGCGGCGGCATGTACACCGCCAACACCATGGCCAGTGCCGCCGAGGCGCTCGGGATGTCGCTGCCCGGGTCGGCGGCTCCGCCGGCGCCGGACCGCCGTCGGGACGGATTCGCCCGGCAGAGCGGAATCGCCGTGGTGGAACTGCTACGCCGCGGCATCACCGCCCGCGACATCCTGACCAAGGAAGCCTTCGAGAACGCGATCGCGGTGGTGATGGCCTTCGGCGGGTCCACCAACGCGGTGCTGCACCTGCTGGCCATCGCCTACGAGGCCGGCGTCGAGCTGACGCTGGAGGACTTCACCCGGGTGGGCAACAAGGTGCCGCACCTGGCCGACGTGAAGCCGTTCGGTGCCTACGTGATGAACGACGTCGACAAGATCGGCGGCGTGCCGGTGGTGATGAAGGCACTGCTCGATGCCGGCCTGCTGCACGGCGATTGCCTGACCGTCACGGGAAAGACCATGGCGGAGAACCTGGCTCACATCGCGCCGCCGGATCCCGACGGCAAGGTGTTGCGCGCACTGACCGAGCCGATCCACCCGACCGGCGGCATCACCATCCTGCACGGGACGCTGGCACCGGAGGGCGCCGTGGTGAAGTCGGCCGGCTTCGATTCCGACGTGTTCGAGGGCACCGCACGGGTTTTCGAGCGCGAGCGGGCCGCGCTGGATGCGCTGGAGGACGGCACCATCACCGCCGGCGACGTCGTCGTCATCCGCTACGAGGGCCCCAAGGGCGGCCCGGGCATGCGGGAGATGCTGGCCATCACCGGCGCGATCAAGGGCGCCGGCCTTGGCAAGGATGTCCTCCTGATGACCGACGGCCGGTTCTCCGGCGGCACCACCGGGCTGTGCGTGGGCCACGTGGCACCCGAGGCGGTCGACGGCGGCCCCATCGCATTCTTGCGCGACGGTGACCGGATCCGGCTCGACGTCGGCAACGGCACCCTGGACGTGTTGGTCGACGCCGACGAGTTCGAGTCCCGCAAGAGCGATTTCGAGCCGCTGCCGCCGCGCTACACCACCGGCGTGCTTTCCAAGTACACCAAGCTGGTCGGCTCCGCGGCCGTGGGCGCGGTCTGCACGTAGCACCGTCTGCACGTAGACCGTCCGCACATAGCACCGTCCGCACGTCGGCGTTGCCAACGGGGCGCATCGCCTGTCGCGGTGACCCCAATGGCCCCCAATGGCCACACCCGTCGCTGTCAGGACAGGGTGATTCGATTGCGCGGCGTCAACACCTGATGACACCATTTTCCCTCGGCAGCAACGGAAGGGTCCGCGGCGCCGAAAAGGGCACCGCCCCTACGCGTCAGGACGAACGATGCGGGCCGGTTGTTCCGGCGTCGCGGTAGCCGCGCGGCCCGGTACAACGATCGCGGGAGCGCCCTGCGGAGCAGAGGCCTCAGCCGCAGCGCCCTGCGATGCAGGTGTCTCGGCAGCGGGGGCCTCGGCCGCGGCAGCTTGCGCAGGGGGCGCCGCCGCATCGGCTCGCCCGGGAGCCGCCCCAGTCGGAGCAGCGGCGCCGGCCGCCGACGCCACCGCCCTCGACGGCTCCCCCGCCCCCGCCATCCCGACAGCGCTTGCCTGCCGGGCGGCTGTCGCCTTGCCGCGCGCCACCTTGCCCGGTCGCCGTTGCCGTCGCCGGGGCGCCAGGGCGGCAATCATCAACGCCGCCAAGGCCAGTACAGCCAGCGCCACGTCGAAGGTACTGGTGATCTGCTGCACCAGGGTGTTACCGAAGACCTCGCTGGGCGCGCCGGGACCCAACGGTTCCACCCTCGGCACCAGCACCACCCCGACGATCAACCGGCACACCGTCGCCGCGAACAACCCGACGAACAGCGTCACCATCAGACGGCCCGGTGCGGCCCGGCCCGCGCTGTTGACGAACAGCCAGATCGCCAGCACCGCGGCCAGCAGGTCGAACGCCATCAACGCGGTGCCGCTGTACGGCGGCGACGGCAGATCCAGCACCCCGGACAGGATCACGTCGGCAATGCGCAGCACCGCGGTGCCGAAACACCACACCGCGATCAGCAACAGCCCCTTGCGGGCCGCGCCGCGCCAGGCTGCGGCCGGCTGCCGGGTCCCGAACACCGTCGCCGCGGCCACCAGGGCGGCCGCGGCCGCCCAGGCCAGGTAGCCCTCGAATCCCACGCCCGCGGTCCCGGTGCTCTGCGCGATCCCCCGGAAGGCATCCAGGTCGCGACCCACCGGCAACACCCACACGATCGCCCCGGCCGTCAGGGCCGCCGCGCCGAGCAAGACCGTGGCCAGCCGGGCCTCGAGTTCAGCCGAGCGCAACCAGCGGAACCCGATCACCAGCGGTATGACGGCCACCAGCGCGTAGAGCACCGCGGTGAGCGCGGTCGCCAGGTTCGCGGATCCGACGTCCGGGTCGCCGATGCCGGGCAGGACGAACCGGGTGCGCCAGTAGAGGTTGAACACCGACGCGGCCACGCCCACCACCAGCGACGCGACCGCCACCAGCGAGCAGAACCGTGTCGCCGCAGCACTTTTGACGGCCGGGGCCGCCGCCAGCAGGGCACCCGCGGCCCCCACCCAGGCCCCGGGTCCGACGCCCGGCGGGATCGACGCGGAACCGCCGTACCGCACCGCCTGGACCACGGCCAGCACCACGAAGCCCGACACCACGACGAGGTACGGCGCGACGAGCGGCAACCGCAGCCGCGGGATCGCCAATCCCGTCACCGCCAGGGCCGTCGCGAGGACAAGCAGCAGCCACACCCAACCGGGAGTCGCGGCGATCCCGAGCCCCACGTGGATGTTCCAGGGCAGCAGCAGGCCCAGGATCAGCAGGACCGCTGCCGCGGTGTTGCGCAGCCTGTGCGGTACCAAGGCGTTGTCGGTCACGGTATTCGCCCGCTATTCGTCCTCGGAGCCCAGCGAACCGGAACCGGACGGCACCTCGATGAGGGTCGGCGTCTCGATCGGCGCGGCGGGCTCGACCACGGCGGGGGCGGGTGCCTCCGGCGCCTGCGTGACCACCGGCTCCGGCGTGGGTTCGGGCACGACCGTCCGGGCGGGCGCCTCCGTGGGCACCACCTCCGTCGGCGCCTGGGTCGGCGCCTGCGTGGCCGTCCGGGTGGGCGCCACACTCGTGGGCGCCTCGGTCTCAACGGTCGGAGTTCGTTCCGGCACAGTCGATTCCGGACTCGGCGAGGCACTGGGCGCGACACTGGTTGTCGGGCTCGGCACCGCACTGGTCGGGGTGGCCGGCTCCGAGCTCGGCTCGGTCGTCTCGCCCGGCACGGTCGTTTCACCAGGCTCGGTCGTCTCGCCCGGCTCGGTAGTGGGCTCCGAACTGGGCGTCGTGCCATCCGGATCGGTGGACTCGCCGGGAGTTACCTCCCCGGTCTCGCCAGTCGTCTCGTCCCCGGTCGCGCCGTCCTCGTCGCTGCCCTGCTGCGCGGCGTCGGCGTCGGGGGCCGCTCGGGCGTCCTCGGCCGGGGCCGGTTCGGCGGCTTCGAGAGTGGCGGCGTCGGGGGCGAGCAGCACCTCGCTGAGCACCTTCGGTGTGGTGGCGGCGTCGGTGGCTCCGGGCAGCGTGTCGATCAACGCGGTGCCCGGCGGCAGGCTTTGCGCCCGGTCCAAAGTGCTCTTGTCGGTGTCGAACAGTCCGGCCGGGATCGCGTTGGCCGCGGTACCGGACGTCGTGCTGAACAACGCACCCTGGTCCTTGGGCACCACCGCGAGCACCCCGATGTCGTCGAGGCTGCGGTCCAACACCGACGGTACCGTCGCGTCGAACGGGACGAACTGCGGCAGGTTGGCCAGGAAGTTCAGCACCTCGATGAGCGAGATCACCGAGAAGTCCGGGATCAGCCGGGTCACGAAATCCGCGAAAGTCGGGAATGTGGGCGCGATTCCGGGGATCGGCGGTGGCGGGATGTTGGGCAGCACGGGGGCGGCCGCGTTCTGCAGACCCACGGTGCCGTCCTTGTAGAGATTGACCACCGCCGGCGCCGCCTGGGCGGCCTGCGTCGCGCCGTCACGGGTGGAGCTCAGCATCCGTGTCTCGAAAGTCCGTACCTCACTGGTGGTTCCAGGTGGGGGCAGCTGTTCGATCATCGTCCAGTTGGGGCCGTCGGGTTGCGCGCCCTGTCCGGGCGCCACCGGAAACGCCTTGCCCGGCACCGAGTCCTCCTGCAGGCGGATGGCCTGCTGGCTCGCCGTCGGCTGGACGGTGACGGCAAGGCTGACCGCCAGCGTGGCGAAACCGATCACCGCCAGCGAGCCAACCGAGCTGCCGATCAACACCTGTCGACGCCGCACCTCGCTGTCGGGTTCGGCCTCGTCGTCGTAGGTGTCGTAGTCGCCCTGGGAATCGTCGTAGAGGTCGTCGTAGGCCGCGCCCGGGTCGGTGAGGTCGACGGCGTCGTCGTCGCCGGCCTGCGAGTAGGCCAACTGCTGACCCACCACGGTGTCGTGGTCCAGGGGCGTGGCCGCGGTCTGGGGGTCCGTCGGCACCGCGGGTGCGGCCATCGTCGCGTCCTGCGGCACGGCCGGAGCCGCCATCGTCGAATCCGGCGGCAGGAACAGCGCGGCACTCGCCCGGGTCTGCCCCTGCGCGACGCCCGCCAGGGCGGCCCCGCGCGCCAGCGCGAACTCCGAATCGTCCGGGAAGCGCACCGGCACCGGGGACGTCTCGACCACATCGGCCGACAATCCACCGTCGTCCAGGGAACCCATCACGATGACGCCGGTGGCCTCGCCGGGCTCGGTGGCCAAGCGCTGCAGCAGCGCGCGGTACGCCGCATCCGTGTCACCACCCGCGATGGGTTCGACGGCGATCTGCGACGTCGCGCCGTGTGCGTCGACCATCGACAGCGCCACCGTCTGACCGTCGTTGACCAAGGTGGCGACGGGATCGGCGCCCAGCGTGCGCACCGCGGCGGTGGCGGCTTCCTGGATCGGAACGACCGCGACGTTGGTCAGGTTGGCCTCGGCCAGGGCGTTCACCAGCTCGGTGGCCTGACCGGCGTCGGAGCTGCACAAGGTGGTGCCGACGAGTACGTGACCCGCGCCGGTAAGTGCCGCCGCGGTGGCGGTCAGCGTCGAGACCACCGCGGACAGCGGCTCGGTAGCCAGGTCGATCTCGGTTTGGTCGATCGTGGTGTTCGGTGCCGCGGCGTCGAGCAGCGTGACCCGCGCCTCGGCGGGGTCGACGAAGACCCCCAGCGTGACGTTCATTCAACGGCCCCTCTCAAACCGCGGCCGCTCCCCCGCCGAGCCGCGGCGTAACTTCTCCTACTCTAGGTCTTCGCCCACCGGCTGCCGAGGGTTACCGAATAGCCGCTGGGAGCCGTTCTGCCGTCAGCGAACCAGGTCTGAAAGGGCCGCCTCCTCACCGGCCTCGTACCTCGCCCGGCTTCGTCAGCGAACCAGGCACAGCGCGAACCCGTCCCAACCCTTGCCGCCGACGGTCTGGATCGCCGCCGAGTCCAACCGCGGATGCCGGCCGAGCTCCTCCAACGTGGCGCGCACCGCGCGGGCCTGCGCGTCGTCCTCGGCGGGGTCCAGGATGCGGCCGTTGCGCACCACGTTGTCGACGACGATCGCCGTGCCCGGCCGCCCGAGGTCCACCGCCCACTTCAGGTAGGACAGGTTGTTCTCCTTGTCGGCGTCGATGAAGACGAAGTCGAACTTGCCGGACAACGTCGGCAGCGTGTCCAGCGCCGCGCCGACGACGATTTCCACCCGGTCGGCCATCCCGGCGCGGGCCAGGTTGGCCGCGGCCACCTCGGCGTGCCGGGCTTCGTACTCGAGGGTGACGACGCTGCCCTCCGGTCCGACCGCGCGGGCCAGACAGATGGTGCTGTAGCCGCCCAGGGTGCCGATCTCGAGCACCCGTCGCGCCCCCGACATGCGCACCAGCAAGCCGAGGAACTTCGCGGCCTGCGGAGTCACCTCGATGGCCGGCAGGCCCGCCGCGGTGCTGTCGGCCAGGGCGGCCGCCAACGCCGGATCATCGCCCAGGACCACCCGGTTCAGTAGTTCGTCGACTTCGTGCGGGGTCGGTGTGTTCACCCCGCCGAGGCTAGTCGTAACGGGTTAACGCATACCTTCTTTGGCGTAGACCACCCGCAACACGTGCCCCACCTCCGGCCCCATCACCACCTCCGCCAACGTCGTGAACGTCGCCGTGAACTCCGCACCGTGCGCGGGTTCGGCCGGACAGAGATGATGAGAGATCTCGTGCAGCAGCACCAGCTCGCGCAGCGCCCAGCGCGAGGTCTGTTCAGGGACCGCGATGGCCGCGCCCCCGTCGCCGCTCTCGTAGTGCGCCGCGGTGTTGCCCTGGCGCGGCCGCACCGTCAGGGCGGCGACGACCGGCCCCCACCGCTGGCGTACCGCCGGCATCGAGAGAACCTGGTCGACGTAGCGCTGCACCGATTCCACCGAGGCGAACCGCGCTTCCGGCGGCAACGTCAACGCCGTACCGAAGAAGTCGATGGCACGCGAATGATGCTGCGCCGCACGGTCGAACATGGTGCGCACGAACTGCTCGGCCGCATACACCTTGGACCGCTGCGAGTCGCGGACCATCAGCGCGACAACGGTGTTCGCGCGCCCGGCAATTCGGGACTTGCACCCAGTCGGGCCTGCTTACCCGCGCGATCCCCAGCCCGCCGCGCCGCCGACGAGTACCCCGCCGACGCGCGCGACGCCTGCCAGGTCCCGCGCGCCTTGGAAGTTGCGCGGTAATGATTCGTCAGCTCGATCTCCTTGTTACGCAGCGCAATCGCGGTCCCGGTGGAGTTCTTCACGTCATCGCGGGCCGCCTCGCGCTGCGCCTCCTCGCGGGCCTGCGCGAGCCGCTGCCCGATCCGCGCCCCGAACGCCAGCTGAAAGTTCAGTCGGGCGGTGATGGTGGGCGTCGGTTTGTGCGCGCCGGTCGCCAGGTAGGCGTCGCAGGCCCGGACCATCTGCACCACCAGGCTGGCGTACAGGGCGTGGGTGGCGTCGAGATCCTCGACGAACCCGTAGGCGTACACATAAGCCGAGTTCGAGGCGACGTCGCAACGCACGTCGTTGGCCGCGGCGATCAGCGCGAACAGCTGGACATAGGTGCGCAGCCCCTTGGTGCCCGCCTCGCCGATGGTGATGGTGCGTTGCGTCGGAGTCTGTGCCGCTTCGCGCTTCGCGCTGTGCGACCGGGCGACCGCCAGGTCGATCGAGGTCGCGGTCGCCAGCCGTTGCGCGGCGGCCATGAACGCCTCGGCCTCGTGGGCGTTGTCGGTGCCCTCGGCCTGGCGCAACAGCGCGGCGATACGCGCCAGCATCTTGTCGTCAGTCATTGCGCACTCCGCTTCGCTTCGTGCTGGAAGGTCATTGCGCACTCCGCTGCGCTTCGTGCTGAGAAATCATGGCCCTCAGGTTAGGGAACCAGTACGACTTTGCCGCGCGCGTGCCCGGACTGCAGATACCGGTGCCCATCGGCCGCCTCGGCCAGTCCGAAGACCTTGTCCACGGTCACCCGCAGCTGTCCGGAGGCCGCCAGCTTGATCAATTCGGGGCGGGCGGCCTCCCGGATGGCCTGCCCGCCGTCGGCTCCGGTGAGTGCGGCGATACCGAGTTCGGCGGCGCGCGCGAAGCCCGCGATGGTGGCGATCCGCGTGCGGTCGGCCACCAGCTCCACCGACGTATCCAGCGCTTCGTCGGTGCCGACCAGGTCCAATGCCACGTCGATCGGTGTCTCGAGGGCGCGCACCCGTTCGACGAGCCCCGGCCCGTATTCGACGGGCTCGGCGCCATAGTGGCGCAGCTGGTCGTGTCGCGCGGCGCTGGCCGTGCCGATCACCCGGGCGCCGCGAGCGGTCGCCAACTGGACGGCCATCAGGCCCACTCCGCCGCCGGCGCCGTGGATCAGCACGGTGTCGCCTGTCCCCACCTTCGTTTTCGTCAACAGGTGCCAGGCGGTGCCGCCGGTGAGCAGCAGGCCGGCGGCCTCCTCGAAGGTCAGCGTCGCCGGCTTGTGCCCGACGTCGGCGCCGTTCACCACCACCTTGTCCGCGTACGCCCCGCGGATGCCGGTGACGATCACCGCGTCGCCGGCCTTCAGCGGACCGGTGTACCCCTCCGCGCGGGGTGCGGCCTCGACGACGACGCCCGCGGCCTCCATGCCCACCGGCATCGGCAGCCCCTTCGGGTCGTCACCCATCTGACCGCTGTAGAGCTTGTAGTCGACCGGGTTCGCGCCGGCCGCGCGCACGTCCACAACCACCTGACCTGGGCCGACCGTCGGGAGCGGGATATCGTGGATGGCAAGAACTTCCGGTCCACCGTAGCGTTCGGCGACGACGGTTTGGGTCATGTCATCGAGCTTAGTCACCAGCCCGGAGCCGCCGAGATCACCGCCAGGGTCGTAGCGCGGGCCGAACACCAACCCTCACGTGGATCTCGGCGGTAACCCGCGAATCAGAGGCGACCAAGCCGGGACTACTGAACGAACCCGTCCATTGCGGTGATCAGCTGCCCCGACAGCGGCCCGCCGTCGGCGTAGTTGGCGACGTTGTCGGTCGGGTCATCGCGCAGGACGTGGTTGACCCCCGTCATCTCGACGAACGTCAGATCGGTGTGCCCGAGCGCCCCGGCCAGTCCCGCCACGGCGTCACACCTGGCCTGGCCGTCGGCGTCCGAACAGGTCAGCAGCACCGGCATGCCGTCGGGCAGCGCGGCGGCCTGGGCCAGCGGGTCGATGGCATCGGCTTCCACCACCGCCGTGACGTTCGCCGGGTTCAGGATCGCGCTCAGCCCGTCGGGCAAGGGTTCGGCGGCAACCGTCCCCTGGGTCCGCGCCTGCTGCACGGCGGAGCCCCAGGCCCTCAGCACGGCGTCGGCCTGCTCCGGCGTTTTCGCACCCTGATCGACGGCCGCGGCGACATCGTTGCGCACCCGGGTGGTGATCAGGTCGAGGTAGCGACCGGGCAGGGGCTGCAGCAAGGCGACCGCCGCGAGGTGCCCCTCCGCGCCCCCGGCCAGCGCCAGCGCGTGGGTGGCGCCCTCGCCGTGCCCGTACGCCGACAGCCGCTGCGGGTCGGTTTCCGGCCGCTCGGTGAGGAAGGCCAGCGCTGCGCGGGCCCCCGCCGTGTAGACCGTGCTCCCGACGGCGGCCGGATCGGCCGCGTAGGGACCCAGCCCGGTGGCCCCGGTGCCCACCTTGTCGTACCGCAGACTCGCCACGCCGCGGTCCGACAACTCCTCGGCGAGCTCCCGCATGGTGCCCACCGGGCCGGCCACGGCGTTGTCACCGTCGCGGTCGGTGTTGCCGCTCTCGGAGATCAGCAGGGCGGCCGGGCCGGGCTGGGCCCCGGGTTGATGTCGATACGTACCGTGGATGGTCAACCCGTCGGCGACGAAGCTGACGTCCTCTTCCACCCACGTCGGCACCGGGTCGGCGCCCGACCCGCAGCCGGCCAGCAGAAGCGCACAAAATACCAGCACCGCAACGCATTTCACAGGCGCGTCTCGATCCAGGACACCACGTCGTCGAGCACCCGGTCCCGCTCGGGTTCGTTGAACACCTCGTGATACAGCTCGGGATAGATCTTCAGGTGCACATCCGGGGACGCCACGCACTCGACCATGCGCGTGCTGCCCTTGGCGGGGATCAGCCGGTCGACCTCGCCGTGCACCACCAGCAGCGGCTTGGTGATCGCGCTGGCGCGCTGAGGCATCGTTTCGCCCACGGACAGCAGCGCCCGCGCCACCCCGGCGGGGACCTTGCCGTGCCAGACCAGCGGATCGGCGTTGTAGTCGGCAACCACCTGCGGGTCCCGGGAGACCGCGTTGGCGTCGAGTTGCTGCACCGGCACCCCGGGCAGCACCGCACCAAGGGCCTTGCCCACGATCCGCAGCGCCGGCTTGACGCCCTCCTGCGTCGCGACCGCGGGACCGGACAGCACGATCAGGTCGTAGTCGTTCTGGCTCTCCGCGGCGTACGCGAAGACGATTCCGCCGCCCATGCTGTGCCCGAGCACCACCGTGGGCAGTCCCGGATGCTCGCGGCGGGCGATGTCGACCAGCGTGCCGAAGTCGCCGGTGTACTCGGCGAGATCTTTGACGTAGACGCGCTTACCGCCCGAGCGCCCGTGGCCCCGGTGGTCCAGCGCATAGGTCAGCAGCCCGGCCTGGCCGAACCGCTGGGCGACGTGATCGTAACGGCGGGCATGCTCACCGAACCCGTGTGAGAGCACCACCACGGCGCGCGGCTCGATGTCCGGAGTCCAGGTGTCGTAGACGATGCGCACGCCGCCGACGCCGTCGAAGGTCCGTTCGCTGCGAACCGTCTCTCTCTGCATGGCAGCAGACTATCCAGGTTGTCAGACTTCGTGCGTAAGCTCTGACGGGTGAGCGTGCTCGCCCAAGATCCGGACACCTTTCTCACCGATGCGCAGCAGTACCACCGGGAACTCCTGGCCCACTGTTACCGCATGACCGGGTCGCTGCACGATGCCGAGGACCTGGTCCAGGAGACCTATCTGCGGGCCTGGAAGGCCTTCGACCGGTTCGAGGGGAAATCCTCGGTGCGCACCTGGCTGCACCGCATCGCCACCAATACCTGCCTGACCGCTCTGGAGGGCAAGCAGCGGCGCCCGCTGCCCACCGGGCTGGGCGCGCCCAGCAGTGATCCGGTGGGCGAACTTGTCCAGCGCACCGAGGTCGCATGGTTGGAGCCACTGCCCGACGAGTCGGACCCGTCGCACATCGTCGGCTCGCGCGAGTCGGTGCGCCTGGCGTTCGTCGCGGCGCTGCAACACCTGTCGCCGCGGCAACGCGCGGTGCTGGTGCTGCGGGACGTGCTGCAGTGGAAGGCGGCCGAGGTGGCCGAGGCCATCGGCACCTCCACGGCGGCCGTCAACAGCCTGCTGCAGCGGGCCCGCGCCCAGCTGGCCGCCGTCGGGCCCAGTGAGGACTCCACCCTGACGGCCCCGGACACCCCGGCGGCCCGCGGGCTGCTGACCCGCTACATCGCGGCGTTCGAGGAATACGACATCGACAGGTTGGTGACGATGTTCACCGAGGAGGCCATCTGGGAGATGCCGCCGTTCGTCGGCTGGTACCAGGGCGGCCCGGCGATCGGTGCGCTGATCCACCACAACTGCCCGGCCGAGAAACCCGGCGACATGCGGCTGCTCCCGCTGACCGCCAACGGCCAGCCGGCGGCGGCGATGTACATGTGGGACAAGGACTCCGGCAGGCACCTGCCGTTCCAGCTGCACGTGCTCGACATCGTCGACGTCGCGGTGACGCACGTGGTGGCGTTCCTGGACCCCGCGTTGTTCGCCAAGTTCGGCCTGCCCGACTCGCTCTAGGTGCGCACCGACTCCCACACCTGCCGCAGTGTCGCGGCCGAGGCCTGAAGGCCGCCCAATTCGGCTGCGGAGAGCGGGATTTCGAGCACCCGGCCCGCTCCGCTGCCGGTGACCACGGTCGGCAACGACAGGCAGACGTCGTCGAGTCCGTAGGCCCCCTGTTGCAGGGTGGACACCGGCAGCACCCGGTGCTGGTCGCCGATGATCGCCTCGATGATCCGCGCGGTCGACAACCCGATGGCCAGGTTGGTCGCGCCCTTGCCCTCGATGATCTCGTAGGCCGCGTTGATGACGTCCCGGGTGATCTGCCGCTGCGACGCCTCGTCGAACACCCGCGCGTCGTCGCAGGTGAAGTGGGCCGCGGGCACCCCGCCGATCGACACGCTGGACCACAACGCGATCTCCGAGTCACCGTGCTCGCCGACGATGTAGCCGTGGACGTTGGCCACCGAGAGATCCGCACGCTGGGCGATGAGGTAGCGAAAACGGCTGGAATCCAACACCGTTCCGGTTCCGAAGAGGTGACCGGGGGGCGCGTCGACGGCCTTGGCCGCGGCGTAGGTGACGACGTCGACGGGGTTGGTGACGAACACGATGATCGCGTCCGGGGAGTGCTCGAGCAGTTGCGGAGTGAGTTGCTCGGCCATCGCGACGTTGGTGGCCGCCAGCTCGAGCCGAGTCTGCCCGGGCTTCTGCTTGGCGCCGGCGGTCACGACGACGATCTCCGAGCCGGCCGTCACCGCGATGTCGTCGGAGCCGTCGACCGGGCAGTGCGGCACGAACTGCGAGCCGTGGTTGAGGTCGAGCACCTCGGCGCGCACCTTCTTGGCCGCGACGTCGTAGAGCGCGAGCGCGCCGGCCGAACCGCGGATCAGGCATGCATAGGCGATGGCGGTGCCGACACTGCCCAACCCGACGATGGAGACCTTGTCGCTGCGTTGCACGATCACCCGACCATCATCGCGGACGTGGCGCGATGTGGCCGGGTGATGCGCGGGGTGACTACTTCGGTGGCATCCGGATGCCGCCGTCGACGCGGACGACCTCGGCGTTCATGTACGAGTTGGTGATCAGCTCGATCACCATCGAGGCCAGCTCCTCGGGCTTGCCGAGGCGGTGCGGGAACAGCACCGATTCGCCGAGCTTGGCCTTGAACGCCTCCGAGCCCTCGCCCTCTCCGTAGATCGGGGTGTCGATCAGGCCGGGCGCGACGGTGTTGACGCGGACGCCGACGGCGGCCAGGTCGCGGGCGACCGGCAGGGTCAGGCCCACGACGCCGCCCTTGGACGACGAGTAGGCGGCCTGGCCGATCTGGCCGTCGAACGCGGCGACGCTGGTCATGTTGACGATGGCGCCGCGCTCACCGGTGTCGGTGGGGTCGAGCCGGCTCATCGCGGTGGCGGCCAGCCGGATGCAGTCGAACGTGCCGACCAGGTTGATGGCCAGCACCTTCTTGTAGGCGTCCAGGTTGTGCGCCGAGGCGAACTCCCCGTCCTTGCCGATGGTGCGTTGCGCCCAGCCGATGCCGGCCGAGTTCACCAGGGCACGCAGCGGGCCCAGGTCGACGGCGGTGTTGACCGCGTCCTCGATCTGCTCGGTGCTGGTGACGTCGACGGAGACGAACGCCCCGCCGATCTCCTGCGCGAGCTCCTGCCCGCGGTCTGCCTGCAGGTCGGCGATGACGACCCTGGCTCCCTTGGCGGCCAGCTGGCGGGCCGTAGCCGCACCGATGCCGGACGCTCCACCTGTGACGATTGCGCTGGTTCCATTGATATCCACGGCCACAGACTACGACCGCAGCCACCCCGGTCGGCCTGGGTACCCTGAACGCCAAGCCCGAGGAGTGATTTTTGATGACCGCACCCGCGATCGACATCCGGCGTGCCGACGATCGTTTCCAGACCGCCATCGACTGGCTGGACTCCAGGCATTCGTTCTCGTTCGGCCAGCACTACGACCCGGCCAACACCCATCACGGTCTCCTGCTGGTCAACAACCACGACGTCGTCACCCCGGGGCAGGGTTTCGACACCCACCCGCACCGGGACATGGAGATCGTCACCTGGGTGTTGCGCGGGTCGCTGGTGCATCAGGACTCGACCGGCAATTCGGGTGTCATCTACCCCGGCCTCGCGCAGCGGATGTCGGCCGGCACCGGGATCCAGCATTCGGAGAAGAACGACTCGTGGCGGCTGACGGGTGAAACTCACGACGAGCCAGTGCATTTCGTGCAGATGTGGGTGGTTCCCGACGAGTCCGGGGTGGATCCCGGCTATCAGCAACTCGAGATCGACGACGTGCTGCTCACCGGCCGGTTGGTGACCATCGCCTCCGGCCGTCCCCAACACCGCGACCAGGCCGCGATCGGCATTCGCAACAAGCACGCGGCACTGCACGGTGCGCGGCTGCAGGCCGGCCAGGCCGTACAGCTACCCGAGGCGCCGTACCTGCACCTGTTCGTCGCGCGGGGATCGGTGACCCTGGAGGACGCGGGCGTCCTGCATACCGGGGATGCCGTGCGCTTCACCGCCACCGGCGGTCAGCAGGTGGCCGCGCTGGAATCGGCCGAGATCCTGGTATGGGAGATGCATGCGAGCCTGGCCGCGTAAGTGCTTGGCGGTGCTGGTCGGGGCCGCGTTGGTGGCCGGTTGCGGCGGCCCGCCCCCGCCCGACGAGCCGAGGACCGAGCCGTCGCCGACGGCCGCGCCGACGCCCCCCGGCCTGGTACCGGTCGCCGTGGCGGTGCCGGAGAACATGCGCCAGCAGCCGTTCAACCAGCCGCGCGAGGCGTTGGTGCCCGAGGGCTGGACGCTGTCGGTGCACTCCCGGGTGTCGGGCCCCCGGCTGCTGGCCTGGGCGCCCGACGGGGTGCTGCTGGTCTCGGTGCCGTCGACCGGCGAGGTGTTGCGGATCGGCCCCGACGGGCAGACGTCGGTGCTGCTGGGCGAACTCACCGAGCCGCACGGCTTGGCGTTCGAGGGTGCGCAGCTCTACGTCGCCGAGAGCAACCAGGTCTCGGTGTACAGCTACGCCGACGGGCAGGCCACCAATCCGCGGGTGATCGCGCCGGGGCTGCCGGACGGTTCCCTGTCGGACCTGCGGGGCATCTACGAACACGCGCTGAAGAGCGTGGTGCTCGGCGCCGACGGGTCGGTGTTCTTCTCGATCGGTTCCACGGGCAACATCTCCGCCGAGGACCGCGACGCCACACCCCCGCGCGCGACCATCATGCGGATCCCGCCCGGCGGTGGGCCCGCCGAGCCGTTCGCGACGGGAGTGCGCAACGGCACGGGCCTGGCCGTCGCCCCTGACGGCGGGGTGTGGACGGCGGTCAACGGCCGTGACAACATCCCGGTCCCGGAGACCGGTGAGGTCCGCACCGGGTACGTCAACGACAACCCGCCGGAGGCGCTGGCGCTGCTGACACCGGGCCGCGAATTGGGTTGGCCGTTCTGCAATCCCGTCGGCGGACCCACCGATCTGGGGTTTTCCGTGGATGCCGACACCAACGCCGACAGCAGCCGAATGGACTGCGCGGCCTTGCCGCCCATCGAGCGCAGCCTGCCCGCGCACTCGGCACCGCTGGGCATGAACTTCGTCGAGTTGCCCCCGCCATATGGTCCCGGGGCGCTGATCGGCGTGCACGGCTCGTGGAACCGCACGCCGCCGCGCGCCCCGGAGGTGGCATTCTTCGGTTGGCGGGACGGTGTTCTGGGGGAGCAGCAGACCCTGGTGGGTGGGTTCCAGTACCCCGACGGCACGCGCTGGGGCCGCCCGGTGGCCGCCGTCGTCGGCCCCGACGGCGCGGTGTACATCAGCGACGACTACGCCGACGCTGTGTACCGGCTGGCTCCACCGGCCTAGTTCTGCGGGACAGCTCATTGCGCCTTTGATCACCCGTTGTTTCATGAACTTCGAGGGACAGATCACCGTGCGTCGGCTGCTCGACCGCATGAGCGAGATTCGGATCGATGAGTCGTTCCACGGCCCGGCCGACCAGCGGAACTACGTCTACGATCCGGCCTTCCTGCTTCGTGCCCTTTCCGAGCTACACATCGAGTTCGACCGCGCCGCGTAGCTCCAACCCCTCACTCGATATCAACGACAAAGGTTGCAACAGATGACGTTTCAGGCGGTGATACTCGCGGGCCGCGATTCGTTGCCGCACCGCCCGGGCAACCCCGGCGCGCTGCTAGCCCAAGCCGATGCGGATGTTCTTGACCTGCAGGAACTCCTGCAGCCCTTCCAAGCCGCCGGTGCGACCGGCACCGCTGTGCTTGTAGCCGCCGTACGGCCCCTGGGGAGATATCCGACTGCCCTGGTTGATCCACACCGAACCGGACTCCAACTGCCGGGCCACGGTGTGGGCTCTGTTGAGATCGTGGGTGTGCACGAAGGCGTTCAGACCGTATGAGGTGTCGTTGGCGATGCGCACGGCCTCGGCATCGTCGCTGAAGGGGATCACCGAGACCACCGGCCCGAACGTCTCGGTTTGGGCCAGCACGGAGCGGTTGTCGACGTTGCCCAGCACCGTGGGCGCCAGATAATACCCTTTCGCGAGTGCGCCTTCGGTGATTCGATGCCCGCCGGTAAGTAGCTCACCGGCTCCCTCGGCGACAGCCTGGTCCACCGCTGCGTGGATACGTTCCAGGGCCGCACCAGAGATCACCGGACCGAAACCGGTTGTCGGATCAAGTGGATCGCCCACGCGCGCCGCACCGACGACGTCCAGGAACCGCTCGAGGAAAGCGTCGTATACATCGTTGTGCACCAGGATGCGACTCGCACACGCGCAGCTCTGACCGGCCTGCATCAGCGGGCCCTGGTGCGCCGACCGCGCCGCGGCAACGTCCAGGTCGGCGTCGGCGAAGATGAGGTTGGCCGACTTCCCGCCGAGCTCGGTCACCACCGGGGTCAGATTCTCGGTGGCTGCCCTGAGCACGGCGCGGGCGGTCTGCCCACCACCGGTGAAATGAATCTTGCCGATTCCGGGGTGCCGCACCAATGCCTCCCCACCGGCGGCGGCGGCAGGCACGACGTTTACCAGCCCCGGCGGCAGGCCCGCTTCCAGACACAATTCGCCAAGGCGCAGTGCCGCCAGCGGCGCCACCTCAGATGGCTTGAACACCACCGCATTCCCAGCGGCCAGCGCCGGTGCCACACACGATGCGGCGACCACCAGAGAGCCGTTCCACGGGGCGATGACCCCCACGACGCCATAGGGTTCGCGCTCGATGAAGTTCAGATCGGGACTGCCGCTGACCGGTGTGCTGGATCCGAGCGGCTTGTCGACATAACCGGCAAAGTGGCGCAGGAACTGTTCGACCATGATGGCATTGCCCGCATACGAGATCGGTACGCCGTAGTCGTGGGTGTTCAGTTCGGCCAGTTCGCCGAGATGGCCGTGTACCACGTCGGCGAGGTCGATCAGCAGATCACGGCGGCGGTCCACCGTCAGCGCCGACCATTCACGTTGCGCATCGCGGGCCGCCGCGACCGCGCGATCCACCTCTTCGGCCCCGGCCAACGCCACCGTGGCGTTGGTTTCGCCCGTGCCGGGATAGATGTGTGAATAGTGGTCGACCGATGTCGAGGTGATCCGGTCCGACCCAATCAGCAAGCCGGCGATCGAATCCGGGAGAGCCGAGGTCATGAGATGACCGTCGCCTCATCGGCCCACTCTTGGGTTACCCGTTGCTTCTGCTCACCGATGACCTGGTTCAGGTGCGAGCCCTTGGGCCAGCCATAGTGCGCGGCGAAATGCAAGGCCAATTCGTCCATTTCGGAAAAGGACAGGTCTTTGCTCTTCAACGCAGCGTAGACATGACTCAGGATCGGGTACGGGGCGTCCTGGAATGCGACACAGGCGACGGTGATCAGGCGTCGCTCCTTCATACCCAGCCCCGGCCGAAGCCACATCTCGCCGAACACGAAGTTCAAGATCCCCGCTCCCTGAAACGGGTTGTCCCGGATGGGCGCGAAGGGCAGGCAGTTGATGTCCTTGAACGACTGCTCCCCTACGGCCAGCCGAGCCTCCGGGTCGCTTGGCGTGGCCAAGGGCAACAGAGGCTCCGGTGAGGGCACCGGCAGGCCCCGCTCGCTGTGGATGCGCGCCCATTCTTCGTCGACGACCTGGTTGAAGCGTGACGCCTTGGGCCATCCTCCGTACACCGCGAAATGCAGTACCGTTTCCTGCATCTCGGCGATGGTGACGTCACCGCTGTTGAGCGCGGCATATACGTGGTCGCGCAGCGGGCCCTCAGCATCGGCCGCCGCCGCGCACGGCAAGGTGACGAACCGGCGTTCGCGACGAGTCAACCCGGACCGCTGCCACACCTCTGCAAACACGAAGTCGAGCAGATGCATGGTCGTCGGAGACTCATCCGACGGTGCCGTCACAGTCATGATCTCTGCGTAGGCGCGGCGGCCACGCTCGAGTCGTTCGGGAGAGTAGGTGGTCACGTCAAGCTCTTTTCATCAGATTGTTGTTGTTCGAAGTCAACGGATGCTGACGCCGGCATCGACCTTGAGTTCGAGGCCGGTGACATGGCGGGCCTCGTCAGACACGAGGTAGAGCACCGCGTTGCTGATGTCGACGGCCTCCGTCATCACGATCGGCAGCGCGTTCTGGAAGATCGGGCCCAAATCGGCACGCTTGTCGTGCAGCAGCGTGTGCAATGTCTCTGGCTGCATACCGGTGGCCACTCCGGTGGGCAGCACCGTATTAACCCGGATATTCACCGCCGCAAGCTCATTGGCCAACGCCCTACTCATCCCGATGACACCGAACTTGGACGCGGTGTACGGGGTGTGCAGCGGAGAGCCCTTGATCGCGGCCGCCGAGCTGATGTTGATCAGGCTGCCGCCGCGCTCGAGCAAGTGCGGTATGGCCGACCGGCAGGTGTTCCAGGTGCCGATCAGGTTGACATCGACCACGGCACGCCACTGCTCCGCCGTGGTGGTGTCCCAGGTTCCCCCGGTCAGCACCCCGGCGTTGGCCACGGAGGCATCCAGGCCTCCCAACTCCTCCACCCCCTGGTCCACCGCCGTCCGAAGATCTTCCTCATCACGTACGTCGACTACTTTCGTAACGGCGCGCCGCCCCAACGCTTCGACCAGGCGTGCGGTCTCTGCGAGTTCGTCGGCAGCAGCGAGCGGATATTCGATCATTGGGACGGACTCACAGATGTCGACCAGGATGAGGTCGGCGCCCTCCTCGGCCAGCCGTACTGCGTGACTCCGCCCCATACCGCGCGCCGCCCCGGTGATCAGGACCCGTTTACCCTCGACGCGCCCTCTCATAGCTTGTTGCAGAAGCCGGCATCAACGGGGAAGGTCACACCGGTGATGTATTTGCCCTCATCAGAGACCAGGAACGCGACCGCGGCGCTGATGTCTTCGGGTTCGAGCATCGAGACCGGCATCGGGTTCTGCAAATGCGGGCCGCCGTCGGGGTAGTGCTCCAGGAACGCCGTCATGGCGGGGTTGGTTGCCATCATGGTGTTGACCGCCGTCGGATGCACGGTATTGACTCGGATGCTGTGGGGTGCCAGAGCATTGGCCAAAGTGCGCATCAGCCCGACGATGCCGTGTTTGGACGCGGCGTATCCCAATCCACCGCCCTGCATACCGCCGAAGCCCACCAGCCCGGAGGTCGAGCTTGTGAACACGATGGACCCGCCGCGCTTACCGTCGATCAGGTGCGGCATCGCGGCTCTGGCGGTGTGGAAGGACCCGACCAGATTCACGTCAACCACGTCGGTCCACATCTGGAGCTCCTCCTCGATCGTCAGCTCGCGGAATCCCATCGCCGCAATACCCGCGTTGGCACAAACGATGTCCAACCGCCCGAAGTGGTCGACCCCCGCATCCAGCGCCGACTTGAGCGCTTGGAAGTCACGGACATCAGCCACCGAACCCAACATCTTGCCGCCCGCCCCCTCCACTAAGGCGATCGTTTCGTCGAGCTCGGCGCGCGAGGCCATCGGATATCCGTTGGACTCGATGTCAGCGCAGATGTCCACGCCAATGATGTTGGCGCCGTTGGAGGCGAGCCGGACGGCATGACTGCGCCCTTGCCCGCGACCGACACCGGTGACAAATGCGACCTTGCCGTCTAGAGAACCCATCATTCCTCGCTTCGTTGCGCATGCCACGACATTCCGAGTAACTGCGTTACTCGGGTTAGAGTAACCACGTTTTCCGCAGAAGGGCAAGGGCGATGGACGGGAAAGGTACGCAACGGCTCGACGGTGACCGGCTGCTCGATGTCGTCGTCGAGCTGTTGGAGTCCACGGGCTACGACTCGGTCCAGCTCCGAGAGGTCGCTCGCCTCGCGCGTAGCTCGCTCGCGACCATTTACAAGCGCTACCAAACCCGCGACGACCTCATCCTGGCCGCGCTGGAGTATTGGATGCAGCGGCACCGGTACGCAGGGATCACCGTCCCAGCGCGGGAACCGGCCCCCTCCCTGCACCAGGGGCTGATGGAGCTCTTCCGCACGATCTTCGAGCCGTGGGAGCGTCACCCTCAGATGCTCATAGCCTTCTTCCGGGTGCGGTCTTCGCCCAAGGGACAGCAGCTATTTCGATTCGGGCTGGACTTCGTCGTTCCGGCGGGCATGGCGGTGCTCGCCGATGTCGAGGACGAGTTCGTTGCCAATCTCGACTCCATCATTTCAAGTTTGATCTACGGACTGTTGGGCCGCTTTACCGCCGGCGAGATCGCCGTCACCGACATCCTGCCCACCCTGGATCGGACGGTGTACTGGCTGACCCGGGGTTACGAAGCTCAGGCCGCCGATCCGCTTGACGGGGGAAATACCCAACCCGTAGGCGACGGCGATCTGTCGTCTGCCGCGAGGATGGGACCAGTGTGACCTGATTTTTGCCAGGGTGATGGGGTGTACCGGCTGGCGCCGCCGTCCTAGGAGTTGGGCTTGACCCCATTGGGTGGACACTCGGTCAGGCGGCTTGTGCCGTCTGAGTGATCCGGTTCTCGTACTCGACCGGGGTGATCATCCCGATCGAAGAGTGGCGCCGTCGGCGGTTGTAGACCCGTTCGATCCAGTCGCCGACGGCGAGCTTAGCGGCTGCTTTGGTGGGCCACAAGTAGCGGTCGTAGAACTCGACTTTCATTGTGGCCCAGAATGATTCCTGCTGAGCATTATCCCAACACACCCCGGTGCGGCCCACCGAGCGGGCCAGATCATGCTTGCGGGCGAACCGTGCCAACTGCGCACTGGTGTACTGACATCCGCGGTCAGCATGGAACACCACCTGCGCGGCCAACTCGCCGCGCATGGCCACCGCCATCGCCACCGCGTCCTCGACCAGGTCGGTATGCAGGTGCTCATCGATGGCCCAGCCGATCACCCGCCGGCTGCAGCCGTCACGCACGGCGCACAGGTACAACCAGCCCTCACCGGTGCGCAGATAGGTGATGTCGCTGGTCCACACCCCATCCAGACGGCCTGTATCGAATCGACGTTTGACCAGGTCAGGGATCGGCGGCGCGTCCAGATCCACCACGGTGGTTACCGGGGCGAACGTACGTGGGCTGATCCCGGCCAGACCCTGACGGCGCAGCGAGGCAGCCACCGTCTTGCGTGACACGGTCTCGCCGGCATCGCGCAGGTCGGCCAGGATGCGCGGCGCCCCATAGACCCCATCGGAGGCCTCATGCAAGGCCGCGACCTTGACATCCAACTCGGCACGACGCCGCGCCGCCGGCGACGGTCCCGCGGCCTGGGACTTGCGCCATTTGTAAAACCCCGACCGCGACACGTCCAGCAGCTCGCACATCCGGGTGATCGCGTAATTGGCCTTCTCCGCCTCGATCAGACCGTAGGCCTCTACTGGTTCTGTTCGGAGGCAAAGAAGGCCGCGGCTTTTTTCAAAAACTGCCGGTCCAAACGCAATTCAGCGTTCTCCTTGCGCAGCCGCTCCAACTCGGCACGCTCATCAGAATCAAGCACCGCACCATTATCGCCTGCGCCAGCGGCCTCGCGGGCCACCCGCACCCAGCGCCCCAGCAACTGCTCACCCACACCGATCTCCGCGGCCACATGCGCGATCGGCCGGCCCGTCTCGATCACCAAGCGGGCCGCCTGCTCCCGAAACTCCGGGGTGTACTTCTTCCGCTTGCCCGACATACGGACATCCTTCCCGTGGGACCAGCAGTCCCACCAGTCAGGTGTCCACCATCAGGGGTCAACCCCAGAGTCTGCTGAATTAGGGGTGTTTGGGGTGGGTGCCTCGAAGCGTTGTGGGGGCGGTCGGGTTAGTTGGGTTCGGCGGTCGACTTTTTGTGGGGCCATCGCGGGCCGTGTTGAGCGTGGCGGATGGTGCTTGTGCCCGCAAAGAGCCGGTGGCGGGGGTCAGGCGATGGCCCAGTGGGCACCGGTGTGGGTCAATCCGAGTGCGATCAAGCGTCGCAGGTTCACTGCGGCGGCGCGGTGGTGCAGCCAGTGGTCGTTCTTGGTGACGCCGCGGTAGCGGACTTTGCGGTTGCCGCGAGCCAGCCAGGCAATGGTCCGCTCCACCATCGGCCGGTGAGTGCGATATTCGTTGAGCCAGTCCGGGTTTCGTGATTCTTTGCGGGCTGCCCGCTGGAGAGCATCGTGGGGCCGCAGGGTGAGGCTGCGACCGCCGTGGCTGGTGGTGCACTGTGCCCGCAATCGGCATCCGCGGCACGCGGCACCGAAGGTGACGCTGCCAGAGGCGGTGATGGGGCGGGTCACCGCGGCCGGACAGGTTGCCGTCTTGTTGCGGTGATCGATAGCGAAGTCATCGACGGTGAACCCCCCGGGGACCGCCGAGCGCAGGGGTGCGGACTTGACTCGGTCAACGTGGCCGGCCTCGGCCAGGTGGGCACGAAATTCGCCGCTGCCGTAGGCCGAATCACCTAGCACCGTCACTGGCGCATCTTCCTCGGCGAGTAGCTGCGCGGCCACTGCCGAGTCGTGGGTGTCGGGGCCGCTGGCCTTGGTCAGTGCGCAGTCGGTGATGATGCCAGTGTCAGGCTCAACCGCGATGTGGGCTTTGAAGCCGTCCTGGCGGCGATGCACCGTCTTGTGGGCGTGGCGGGCCTCGGGATCGACGGTAGAGATCACCCGATCCGCAGCCACCCGTTGCGCGATGCGCCAGCGTCCGTCGGTGCCATCAGAATCGTCGACGGGTTCGACATCCTGGCCGGCGATCAACGCCAACAACGCCACCGCCTCGGCAGCGCGGGCGCCGAGTTCCTGTTCTGGCAGATGCCCCAACAGGCGGTGGGCATCGCCGACCAGGGCGTCCACCAACGCTGCACGCGCGGCGGCGTCGTCCCAGGTGATCGATGGTTTGCCCGGGT
The DNA here is from genome assembly GCF_963378085.1 of Mycolicibacterium sp. MU0050. Taxonomy (GTDB): domain Bacteria; phylum Actinomycetota; class Actinomycetes; order Mycobacteriales; family Mycobacteriaceae; genus Mycobacterium; species Mycobacterium wendilense. Next base: position 4,514,441 of record NZ_OY726395.1, read on the forward strand.
CGTCGTAATCATGGGCGCCGCACTGGGCAGCGACGACGTCACCGGCGCCGGGGACCTCGCGACGGACCCGGCGGATCGCCCCGATCAACTGGGTCACGGTGTCCTGGGTGGCCACCGCATCGTCGAGGATCGTCGAATCCAAGGCTCGTCGTGTCTTGCCTGCCAGCGCACCGGTGGCCGCCACGACAGCTTTGACGGCCTCGAAGATGCGGTTCGGGCGGTCTGAGGCCGCCAACCGGCGCCGCCAGTAGGTCAACGTCGTCGAATGGAACGCCCCGGCGGTGATCGGCAGCCCGCACGCGGCTTTCCACCGCAGATCGAAGGTCACCGCATCGACGGTCTCGTTGTCGGAGAAACCGTGCAAGGCCTGCAACGTGATCACCGAAGCCATCACCTCGGCCGGCACGCTGGGACGTCCCCGCCGCGACGGGAACAGATCGGCGAACATCTCCTCGGGAAACAACTCGCGTCGATGGGCAGCCAGAAACGCGAACACGCTGTCGGACTTCAGAAGATGCCCGGCAACCGATTCGGCATCCAACAACTCACGCTGATCCTCAGAGCGACCCTGCACTCACCAATTGTCCCCAAAACCCCAGCACAACTGGCCCCGCCACGCGGGATTAATTCAGCAGACTCCTAGCCGCGCTCAGCCCTGTAGTTTGAGACCCTTCGCGGTGTCGGCATGCATCTCGGCGTCGACGCACTTACCGTCCTGGAACTTCATGATGTGAGCGAATCTTCCCTCCGCCGAACCCTTGTCGTTGGCAAGCGTCTGCGTTCCGAGCGCAATGACGTAGTCGCCGGCGTCGATGAACTTCGCCGGATTCACGGTCATCGACTTCCAGTACTGGGGAATGGAACCGATCATCTGCATCACCGCGTCGATCCCGTTGTACTCACCGCCAGGTTGGACTTCCTCGGAGTTCCACCAGTGGATGTCGTCGGCCCAGATCCGCTTCATCCCCTCGAGGTCACCGGCGGCAAACGCCTTGTAACCCGCGCGCGCGGCTTCGACATTGGACATTTTGACCCCCCTCGATCAAAGTCACCGACCATTGGTGACAGCGAAATTGTCCGCCCGCATCGCCGCGACGGGGAAGGTAGTCGACTACCCCATTTAGGACGGCGCGCTAACGTGTGCCGCAGCCTGGGCAAACCCGAACGGGCCGAACGTAATTCGGCAGCCTTCGAATCGCAATCGCTTCGTTATCAAAGTTGACAGTGTGGCTTCTGTGATTATTGTGATTCCAGTTGTATGCCACCGGGGACTGCCGAAAGGGCCACCGTGAAGACCCCTGCCGCCGCAATCCGGCGCCTCGGCGCAGCCTTGGCAGCCGCCCTGACATGCGCGTCGGTAACGCTCGCCGCCGGTCCCGTCGCACACGCCGCCGACGGCCGCGAGTTGCTGGCCAATGCGATTGCGAACACCCGTGGCTCGTACCTGGTCTACAACTTCGGCGGCGGCGCCCCCGCGCCCATGCTCAACGCCGGCGGCGGCTGGTACGAGATGAGCAATGGCGGGCACCTGATGATCATCAAGGCGGCCTCGCAGCGGCTGACACCGCGGTTGCTCGTCGACTCGCACCAGGGCTACCAGGCGCGCTGCGAACGCACCCCGGGCGCGCGCACCAGCGAAGGGCTGTGGCAGGCGTCGGAGATCTACACCCCACTGGCGGCATGGCAGCAACTCGGCCAGCCGACCATCGCCGTCAACGCCAACTTCTTCGACGTCCGCGGGCAGAAGGGCGGCTCGTGGAAGACGACCGGTTGCAGCTCGCCGCTGGGCGCCTATGTCGACAACACCCGCGGCCTGGGGCGGGCCAACGCCGCGGTGACCGGGACCATCGCGTACGCCGGCAAGCAGGGCCTGTCCGGCGGCAACGAGCACTGGACCGCGCTGACCACGATGATCCTGCCGGTGGCCGGGGCGCCATTCGTGGTGCCGCCGAAGTCGCCGACCGACTTCGACGCCGCCACCCCGGTGGTCCAGGGCCTGATGGACAAGGGCACCCGGTTCGTCGCGGTCAGCGGGATCGGGTTACTGGCACCCGGGGACACCGGCCAGCTCAACGACGGCGGCCCTTCGGCGGCGCGCACCGCCATCGCCTACTCCCGCGAGAAGGACGAGATGTACGTCTTCCAGGGCGGCAGCTACACCCCCGACCAGATCCAAGACCTGTTCCGCGCGTTGGGAAGTGACACCGCCATCTTGCTCGACGGCGGCGGCTCCTCGGCGATCGTGTTGCGCCGGGACACCGGCGGCATGTGGGCCGGCGCGGGCGTCCCCAAGGGGTCGTGCGACACCATGCAGGTGCTGTGCGACTCCAAAGAGCGCGCGCTGCCGAGTTGGTTGGCGTTCAACTGATCAAGCCCTGCGGGCAGCGGGCCGCGGTCGGCCCTTTCTGATACACCCTTGAGCACGTCAGTCGTACGTCACTCCAGTTGCTCGGGCGACGGCATCGCAGACGCGTCGGCGTCGGGATCGGCGTCGGGCATCATCAGGTTCTCCGGGTGGTGGTAGTCGTTCACCCGGGAGGACCCGTCGTCCAGATGCGGCGGTGGTATCCACTCGCAGCGACCGTCGGCGCGGATCCGGGTTTCGAAGCCCCCGGGTTTGACCTTGCGGTTGTCGGAGCCGCACGCCAACGTCAGCTCCTCGATGTCGGTGTTGCCGCCGTCGCCCCAATCTCGCACCGCGTGGTGGACCTGGCATTGATAGGCCGGAACTGTGCACCCCGGCGCTGTGCAGCCGCGATCGCGGCTGTAGAGCACGATGCGCTGCCCCGGCGACGCCGTCCGGCGACTTCGCCCGAGGTGCAACGGGATTCCCTTGCCGTCGAAGATCGCCAGGTAGTGATGGGCGTGCGAAGCCATGCGCAGCACGTCGGCCATCGGGAGTAACGAACCGCCGGCGGTGACAGCCTGCCCGGCCGCAGACTCGAGTTCCTTCAACGTGGTGCTGACGATCACCGTCACAGGCAGGCCGTTGAGCTTCCCGAGATCCCCGGTAGATAGCGTGATCCGCCCGGCGGCCAGCAGCGCGTCGTGGTTGCGCTGGGCCGGCGAGGCGCAGATCTCCCTTGATCTGCGCCTCGCCGGGTGTCCCTTCTACACAGGGGGTTTCATCGTCGAGGTTGCACATTCCAGGGGCAGCCAGCTTGGCGAGGATCGCCTCGAACACTGCGCGCGCCTCTGGTGTGAGCTGCCCGGAAATCGGGGACATCCCGTCGGCGCATTGGCGACCGATGACGACGCCGCGACGGCGACGCCGGTCAGCGTCGGTGTAGTTGCCGTCCTGATCGATGAGCGTGAGCAGGCGGTCGGCGACCTTGCGGAACCCGTCCGGATCCAGATTGGTGGCATGACGGGCCAGCTCGCGCTCTGCGCTGAGCTTGGTCTCGAAGTCCACGCTGACCGGCAGCTGGGTGAAGAACTTGCGTATCTTGGCGATGTGTTCGGCCCCGATGACCCCCTCGGCCTGACCGCGGGCCACGTTCGGCATCAAGGGCTCCAGCGGTTCGCCCGTCAACGTGACCCGCGGGCCAAGGTCGGCGGCCTCTGCCACCCGCCGCTTCGCATCGGCGGCGCTGATCCGCAGCCGCGTTGCCAACGCCCGGGGCAGCTTGGCCCCGAGTTCCTGGGCGGTGGCCTCGGTGGCCAAGCGGTTGATCAGCCGATGCTGCAGCACGGGCGCCTTGCGCGCCAGGTCCTCCCGGCGCGCCAGCACGGTCAGGATGTCCGCGGTGCTCAACGCGTCGAGTTGGACCGCCGCGAGCTTGTCCTGGACCGCCTCGTACTCATCGAGGAGGGCAATGATCCCCTCCCGATCCGAGCACGTCGCGCTGGCCATATTCGAACACTAGTTCGACCCACCGACAAAATCGGATGCGTCCGGTCGGCTGGGTCCGCTACCCTCGCCGCCATGGGTATTGCTGCCATCGCCGTCGTTCGGATCCGTCGCTCTTAGCGGCGGTCCGGCCTCGCACGCTCCGCCGCCCCGGCCTGTCAGCCGGGCAGGCTTCGCCCTGCCCGGAAGAACCCTTCTTCGCGGAGCCTCGCCATGCCCACCTACCGTGCCGGCCGTCACGAACACGGCCAGAACTTCCTGAACAACCCCGCCACCGTCCGCGCCGTCGTCGACGCGGTCGAGCGGACCGACGGACCATTGATCGAGATCGGTCCCGGCCGCGGCGCGCTGACCTTCGAGCTGCAGAAACTGCACCGTCCCCTCACGGTGGTCGAGATCGATCACGGTCATGCAGAGTGGTTGAAGTCGAAGCTGAAAACCCAGGTGCGCGTGGTCAACGCCGATTTCCTTCGATGGTCACCGCCGGCGCACCGCCACGTGCTGGTCGGCAATCTGCCGTTTCACCAGACCACCGCGATGCTCCGTAGGGTGCTGCACGGCCCCGCGTGGACGGACGCGGTGTTGCTGGTGCAATGGGAGGTCGCACGCCGGCGGGCCGGGATCGGCGGAGCCTCCATGATGACCGCGCAGTGGTGGCCCTGGGTGGACTTTACTGTGCACCAACGAATCCCGTCATCGGCATTCACGCCCAGACCGTCGGTGGACGCCGGATTGCTGGTGATGTCACGACGGACCACGCCGTTGCTCGACCCCGTGCACCGCCGCCGCTACCGCCGCTTCGTCCATGCCGTGTTCACGGGGCGGGGACGCGGTCTGCCGGCGATCCTGAGCCGGCTGTGCGATCACAAGTCGCTCCGGGCATGGCTGTCTCGCGAGCGGCTTGCGACGTCCGCACTGCCAAAGGAGCTGTCGGCGGGTCAGTGGGTAGAGCTGTTCTCGATCGTCGAACTCAGTTGAGAGCCAACGCCTTGCGCGCCGCCTCGTGCGTCTGGTGGGCAAATCCGGCGCCGAACAGGGCGACGTGCGCCAACAACGGGAACAACTGATGCAACCCTAGCCGGTCCCGCCACCCCGGCAACAGCGGATGTCCACGTTGGTACCCGTCGATGATCGCGTCCAAGAGCGGACAACCGAACAGGTGCAGCATCGCCAGGTCGGTTTCGCGGTGACCGCCATGGCCGGCCGGGTCGATCAGCACGGCGGCGTTCTCCGTCCAGATGATGTTTCCCTGCCAGAGGTCACCGTGCAGCCGTGCGGGCGTGTCATCGTCGTCGTAATCGCCGGCGCGGCAGCGTCTCACGACCTCCTCGACATCGGCGACGGCGGCACTGCCCAGTGCTGATGCGACGAGGCGGAGCAAGGGTTCCAGCCGCGCGTCAGCGTAGAAGCGGCCCCAGCTGTCGTACAGGCCGAAACTTATCGGCAGCGGGTGTTGCAGCGGACCGAAGAAACCCGGTCCGTCCCAACACTCCGGCGGGGCGCCCCAGCCGCGGGCACCGGCGTCGTGCGTGGTGGCCAAGGCCTGACCGAAGGCCCGCGCAACATCCTGGTGGGGAGCGACAGAATCCAACCGCACCAGCGTCAGGCTGGTGTCGTCGTACGCCACCACCTCGGCGCAGCGGGCACCGTGCGCCTCGGAAAGCCATTGCAGGCCAGCGGCTTCGCAGGCGAAGAAGCCCGGCGGGGCGGCCAGATTGCGTTTGGTGAAGGTCTGCACAGGTCGAGTATGCAGCGTCGCCGGCACGATTTCGACGAGAGCGAAACTGTGCGTATCCACACCAACGGGCCACTAGCGTCGGCGCCATGGCCGACTTGCAACAGCTGGCGCCGTCACTGCACCAACTGCGGATTCCGGGTGAGCGCGCGCACCTGCTCAACTGCTATCTCTGGGTCGGCGACGACGGCGTCACGCTGGTCGACACCGGGTGGCCCGACAGCGCGGGGTTGATCGAGGAAGCCTTGCGTGCGTTGGGCCGGCGCCCCGCCGACGTCGTCCGAGTGGTGCTGACGCATTTCCACGAGGACCACTGCGGTGCGGCCGCCGAGATCGCGGCGTGGCCGGGTGGCGTGGAAGTTGTGGCGGGATCAGCCGATGCGGCGTTCATCCGGGGTGATCTGCCCGGCCCGATTCCGGTGCTGACGCAGAGGGAGCGCACGGTCCGCGCCCCTCTCGAGGAGTCGCGGCACGGCCCCGCGTGCCGCGTGGACCGCGGGGTGCGGGACGGCGACGTCCTGGATTTCGCGGGCGGTGCGCGCGTGATCGAGGTGCCGGGACACACGCCCGGCAGCATCGCGGTGTATCTGCCGGCGGCGGATGCCGTGCTGACCGGTCACGCCGTGGCGGAGTTCCACGGTCAGGTGATCCTCGGGGTGTTCAACGTGGATCGGGAGGTCGCGGCGCGGTCGCTGAACCGCATGGCGGCCACCGGGGCGGGCCTTGCGGGCTTCGGACACGGGGAGGCCGCGCTGATCGAAGCAGCCGACCGCATCGCCACGGCAGTCGACCCCTTCGCCGACCCGCACTGACAAGAAGTGCCCCTCCCAGGGCAGGGGCACTTCTCTCGTTGCCTGAGTTCAGTCGTCGGAGTCTGACGGCTTGGCGGCCTTCTTCGCGGACTTCTTCGGGGTCACGGCCTTTTTGACCTTGTCCACAGTGTCCTTGACCGACTTCCCGACGTCCTGGCCGGCCTTCTTCAGGTCTTGACCGGCCTTCTTGACGTCGGCCTTCGCCTTGTCGCGGGCCTGCTTCAGACCGGCACGGACGTCGTCGCGAGCGTCCTTCAGGTCGGCTCGGGCCTTGGTCAACGAGTCCTGCAGGCCCTTCTTGGTGGCAGCTACCGCGGCGCGCGACTCGTCGCCCGCCTGCTCCAGTTGATCCCGGGCATCGCTGATGGTCGAGTTCGTCTGCTCTGCAACGTCCTCGGCGACGTCCTTGACCGGCTTCAGCGCCTTGCCGACCTGCTCCTGGCCGCTGGCCAACCGAGTCTGTTCTTCCTCGGCGGAGGGTTGCTGGAGTTCCTCCGGCAGGTTGGGTTCAACGGCTTCAACCACACCGCCGAGCGTCGTGCTCACCCCTTCGCCGAGCTCGGCGCTGACCTTGGTGATGGCGTCGCCGACGACCGGCACCGACTTGACCCACGCCTCGCGAAGCTCCGACGGCAACTCGGCATCCAACTTTCCGAGAAGCTTCTCCACCCTGGCCAGGAACCGGCCATTGATATCGGTGATCTCCGCCCCCAGGCCCTTACCCAGGATGGCAATCACATCACCGGCGAGCTGCGCCCGCTCGGCGGCTGTCATCGTCTGCGTACCGAACAGCGTCGGTGTGTGCATCTCCCGCAACGTGCGGTCGTAGGAGATGGTGCCGTCGGGGTTCTCCACCCGCACCCAGTCGGTGTAGGCGACGTTGGTCAACGTCTTCAACACTGGCTCAAAGGCATCGGACAGCGGCGTGTTGATGTCCTCGCCGGTGGCAGTCTCGATCGCGCCGGCGAGCAACCGGATCGGGGACAGCAGCGGCAGCTGGTCCAAAGTGACGGTGCCGTAGATGGTGCCGTCGTCGGCGACGTAGCTTTCGAAGTCCACGCCATTGTTCTCGTAGTCGACCAGTACCGCCGCCAAGTTGACCGCCAGTAGCGCCGCTGCGGCAGAGTTGGCCCACGCCAACGGATTTGCCGTCACCGGCGCATCGGAGAGCAGGTCGTACTGCCATGTCAGGTCGGTCTTGAGGGTGATCACCATCGGCTTGCCGTCGGCGCTCTCCAGCATGGCCACCAGGTTGCCGACGTCGTCGATCTGGATGTCCGGCGCACCACCCTCACCGAGCAGCAGCTTGGCGATATCGAGACCCTCGAGCCCCTCGGGCAGCACGTTCTGACTGTCCGGCGAGACCGGATTGGTGCCGGTGAGCTGCTCGTAGAGCGGGGCGAACCGCGAGTACAGGCCGCCGTTGGCGCGACCCGGGTTACGCAGCAGCGCCAGCGTGAACAGGTGGACGTCGAGCACCCCGCCCTCGACCTCGGTGTAGGCCGGGTACAGCGGATTGCCGTCCTCGTCGGTCGGCATGTCCGGGAAGTTCAGGTCGTCCGGCAGCGGGTAAGACGTGATGACCTCGTCCCAGCCGCCATCGCCCGCGCTGTAATTCTGCTCCCGCACAACACGATTGCCGTCCTCGTCGGTGGTGATGACGATGTAGCGGCCATCGGTCTGTGGTTCGCCGGCCTTGATCTCGCCGGACTGCACCGCATCGATGAACTTCTGGTACGCCAGGCCGGCGGCGATGGCGCCGTCGCCATAGCCGATCAGGTTGGTGTTGTAGACGTAGGCGGTCCAGTTCAGCAGTGGGGCAAGGAATCCCAGATCGCCCGACAGGTAGTAGGCCAGATCCCGGGTGCTCATCCCGGCCAGGGCACTGAGACCGGACAGATCTCCGTCGAGCAGGGCCTCGAGGTCCAGGTCCTGCAGGCCGATGATGTCGTTGGTCGGGGAAACCCATTGACCCAAGGTGTTCGTGGTCCAGCCCCCGGGGATCCAGCCGTAGACGGGTCGGGTTTCGGGGATCCGCTTCGGGATGGTGGGGTCGACGAGATCTTCGGCCCGGTCTTCCCAACTGGCGCCGGGCAGGCCGAACATGGTGCGGTCGAAGCCGTAGTCGACGTTGCCGACGTTGATGGGCTGCATTATGGAGTTCCAAAGGCTCTGCGGAACGTAATCAGGCTTCGATATCCCAAGAACTTGCGACGTGTTGATCACGACGGGAATTTCGCCCTGATAAACACCGGTTTCCAAGAAGGCGTCCAGCGCTTGGGGGTCACCCTCGAACGGATTGTCGATGGCGATGGTCGTTGTGATCGGTGCGCCGAGCGACTGGCCCGCAATCGATTGGCTCTGCCACGACCCAAATACAGTGCTGAGACGGAACTTGATGGCGAGCCACCCGCTCCCGATAGTGTGCTGCTTCGTCCACCAATCCGGCTCGGGCACCGTGTATGAGATCGTCACATCGATCTTGTCCGCTGCGAGGATCGCCTCCCGATCCTCCTGCATGACCTCAGCCAGTGCCGCCTCGAAAGCTTCCTGATACGCGGGGTTGTCGACCATCACCTCCTCGGTGCCGATCTGCCCCTCATCGCGCGGCGTGTAGTACTGGTCGCGGTCAGTATTCGTCAGTTCATCGAGATCCAGCTGGCCTATCAACGCCGCAAGATCACCCGCAGACACGTCACCGAAGTCGATGTCACCCAAGTCCAGACCGCCGAGATTCGGGTTGTACCACTGCACCCACTGCGGGTTGAGGGCGACGCCGCCGGTCCCCCACCCGACCAAGGTGGCGACGGGGTTGTTCCGATCGTTGAGGATCGCCTGGTAGATGGTCTCGGCGTCGCTGTCGATGTTGTTCACGCCCAACCAGTCCGGTGCCCCCACGATGTAGGTCGCGGCCTCCGCGGAGAAGGGCACAACGCTGATCGCGACGGCACTCGCCGCAGCGACACCGGCGATTGCCGCCTTCTTGGTCTTGGTGCCGCCGAGCCGACGCCGACGCGCCCGCGCGCTCTCGGTGTTTGCTGACTTGGACATGCGCATATAACTCCCCCATCTAGTTGACGAATATTGCCGACCGAGATCGGCGATCGGGCTCAGCTTCAGCTCAGGTTTGTGCGGTCCTGACACCGCGAAGCCAGGCTCAGCAATCCCCTGGCGTGAAAGAATCAGCCCGACTTGGCATTCGGGACCTCAGCAGGCGCAGAACGACGGTGCGGCACCGTTCGAACCGCGGCGCCACGTTAGTTGCTTATCATCGAATTCGACCCCGACCCCTCAGGAAAATCTCAGCTTGTGCTCGCCCCCAAGCTACACGGAGAGCACCGTGCGCGCACCACCAAAACTCGGTTGCTGACTAATCTATTTGCATCTGCAATCAGTTTCCTGACGTCGGCGTCAAAGGCTTCTCCTGGTTTTCGCGGCGACGCACCTACACGACCCAAAAAGGGGTGAACCGCCGCGGGATTGCTGATGTTCTTGCTCGCTGCGGTTTAGCCAGCTCATCAAGATCACCCTGACATGGCGAGGAATTGCCGTTATCGCGCCCCCTGCCCCGCAGGTTGCCGGAGAGTCTCGGAGTCGGATCCACTGTGGCCGCGCCGCGCGCGTGCGCTCAACCGGCAAAATTTTTCTCCCAAGGCCGACGCCGGCGACGCGGGACCCGGCTCACGCGATGGCCGGCGACTCGCGCCAATCAGGTGGTCCTGCAACGACGAAGGGGCACTCGAGCCCCGCTCGAGTGCCCCTTCGCCCTTGCTGCCTACTCGTCTGACTCGGCGCCGCCGCTGGACTTCACCTTCGCCTTGACTTTGTCCACGCCGTTCTTGATGTCCTTCTGAACCCGCTTGACGCGGTTCTCGACGTTCGCGCCGACCTGCTTGACCGCGCCGGAGAGGTCACCGTCCTTCAGCTTGTCGGTGACCGCTTTCGCCCGGGCCTGCGACTTCGCCAGACTCTTCTGCGTCTTCGTGACACGTTTGGTGAGGTCGGCCTGAGCTTTCGCACCGGCCTTCTTCAACGCACCGGCGGGGTCCTTCAATGCGGCCGCGGCCTGCTGGGCGGACGATTCCAACCCCTCGACCTGACCGATCGCCTCCGCAGCGTCGTCGATGGCCCCGTGGACCTGGACGGTCCCGGCGTCCACCCCGTCCTTCACCGCGCCGAGCGCCTTACCCACCGGTCGCTGTCCGTTGGCCAACTGCGCCTGGGTGGGAGGCGGCGTCTCAGGAAGGACTCGGTCTACTTCGCCGAGTACCTCCGAGACCGTGGTGCCCAGGTCGCGACTCACTCGTTGAATTGCCGCGCCCGGCTCGGCGGCCAACCTGGCCGCGGCAGCCTTGATTTCGGCCGGCACCTCGAAGTCGTTGTCCTCCAAGAAGGAAACGACACGGTTCAGGCGCTGCACCACGTCGGTGTACTCCGAACCCACGCCTTTCCCGAGTTCGGCGATCAGGTCACCCGCCAGCAGCGTGGCCTGCGTCCGGGTGATGGTCTGCGTGCCGAACAGCGTGGCGATGTGCGCCTGGTCGTGGGTGCGATCCCAGGTTCCGTCCGCGTTCCGCACGACGTCGGTGTAGCTCGTGTCCACGAGCAGCTTGAGGAAGGGCTCCAGCGCGTCGGCCACCGGGGTGTTGACGTCCTCGCCGGTAGCCAGCCCGATCAGTCCGGACACCAGGCGGGCCGGCGCCAACAGTGGCAGTTGCTCCTGAGTCAGCGTGCCGTAGATGGTGCCGTCCGGGCTTTGGTACAGCTCGAGGCCCGGCGCTCCCTGATCGAGGTTGAGCAACGACGCACCGAGGGTGAGCGGCAGCAGGGCGGACATTGCCGAGTTGGCCCATGCCACCGGACTCGCCGTCGCCGGAGCATCCGACAGCAGGTCGTACTCCCAGGTGAAGTCGGTCTTGAGAAGCGTCAAGACGATGGGCTTGCCGTCCAGGCCCTCGAGGGTGGCCAGCAGATCGCCGTTCTCGAAGTCGAGACCGGCCAGATTCAGGTTGCCGTTCTCGTCGACCAGACCGGCGAGGTCGGCCCCCTCCGGAAGGACGTCTTGCCGTTCGGGGGTCACCGGGTTGACACCGGTGACCTCCTGATAGATCGGCGCGAAGCGCGAATACAGGCCGCCGTTGGGCCGGCCTGGGTTTCGCAGCAGGTTGACCGTGAGCACGGTGACGTCGATGACGCCGGCGGGGGTTATCTCGACGGCCGGCAGATCGGGTTGATCGGGGTAGTCGCCGGCGTTGAGCGGCTGAGTTGCGAGCCATACGCCTGGCGCTGCCTGAATGGCCAGGTAGGTAACGTAGTTCACTTTGACGAATGCCTTGGTGACATCTTTGGTTACCGGATCGTTGGGGTCGGTGATGACGATCTTGCGCGGGCCGGTCAGCGCCGGGCCGACCTCCAATCCACCGGGGGTGCGGGCGAGATCGATGAAGTCCTGATATCCCTGCCCCACCGCGACGGCACCGTCGCCGTAGCCGATGAAATTCGTGTTCGAGAGGTAGGCCGTCCAGTTGAGATATGGTGCCAATGCCGTGGCCACAGCCTTGTCGATGCCTCCGACTTGAGCGCTGTAGCTGTTGTACTTGAGCAGGTCCCCGACGCTGATGTTCGTCAGATCCACACCCGGATCACTCGGCGACACCCACTGCCCGTTCGCCCAGGCGCGGCCGGTGACAGTTCCCGTCCAGGGGCCAAACAGCCCACCGCTTTGCGTCACAGGGTTGGCAGCACGTGTCGGATCAACCCACGTCACCCACCGCGGCGCCAAATCCTCCTCGGAGAATCCGCCCGTTCCCCACCCCACGAGCTTGATTGCGTTCGCCCGGTCCTGCTGGATCGCGCCGCTGACCGCGTCCGGATCCGACGGCAGCGTGTTCACCGCGCCGCCGACGACCCCCGACAGCCAGTCCGGCATGCCCACCACATAGGTCCCGGCATCTGCCGTGAACGCCGGGGCGAGTGCGACCGAGACCGCCGCTGCTGCCGTCACCGCCGCCGTTACGGCCGGCCTTGTGGCGCCCCGCCTCTTCGCAGCGCGCCGCTCAGCGCGATTTCCGTACCGATTCGGTGCGACGTCCATCTTTGCCCGACCGTGTGTGCCCACAAGTTCCCCCTCGTGTTTGAGCTGCTCTTTGGATTCGACGCGTTGGCAACCGGCCTCAGCTTCAGCTCAGGTTCATACGGCGCCATAGACGGCACTGCGATCCCTCGCTGCCACACCGAAAGTCGTTGTCCGAACTGTCAACTACCGAGACGACATCCGCAGAATGTGGACGCGCCATCACCCCCATTTGCGTCGGCCCCCCAGCCGCGCATCCGCCCCCATTTTCCCTTCTCAGCCAAATCTCAGCTGCATTGCTTGCCGAAGCTACACGTTCGATGCGGCTGTTACGGGTATTCAGTGACGTTGCTGTCGTATTTGATGTCGAGCGCAACGATTACTGTGTGCGACGCCTCCGCCCCGTGCAGATGGTTCGTCGACTGCGGCCGCGACTCGGCAGCCGGCATTGAGATTTGCCATCGCGACTATTTAGGCCGGCAATCCGGCAGTCTGACCAGATCGTCGGTTTGCTGCCTGATTTCAGTTCAGGACGCTCTCGGTCCCGCGACCCGCCCCTACTCTCGCGACGCCGCCACCGGATACCGTCGAATTTTGCCGAAACTTACGCGCCGCGCTTCTTCGAAATACTGTCCACCGTCACACTCTGACCGATGACATCGTCATCGGTACCGCGCCGTCAGGCCGTGATCAGTCGTCAAACACCGAATGAGACGACACCGGCTCAGCGGGTCTGCCACCCGGCTCCAGCAGAAAACTCCTGCGGCACCACGACCGCACCACCTCGGGCACGGCACCGGCAGGCCAGTGCATTGGGCGGCTCCGCGAGCTCCGGCCCACTTCAGGACCCTCACAGCGAAGGACGGTGACGCCCAGCGCAATAAACTCGGCGAAGCCGGGCATTGCCCGAGAACCTCCCGGACACGAAATGACCGTCGCCCCCGGCCTTTCGACCGGAGGCGACGTCATCCCCCCACTGCGCGATAGCTAGGCGACCGGCCCCCAATATTCTGGGCGTATCGCAACATGGCCCCCACCATGCCCCGTCAGTCGGGTATGCGGTCGATCCGTAGCTTCTCGACTTTATGCCTGACATCTGCGTTGCTGTTCGCGACGGTCCTAGTTTAGCAAATAATTCAGGCAGATCTCAGCATTAACAGGTTACTCTCAGGAAAGTGCAAAAAGGCTGGCAGAAAGGGCTTCAAGATCGGCCCCATGGTAATTGAGACCGAATTCATCCCCAGATTTGTCGGGTTGGCAAATTAGTTCAGCAAAATGCGGGGGGTTCGAAATCCGTAGCTGGCGCTAAGGCTGGCCGAACAGCTTCCGCACCAGCAGATCGGAAACGAACGAGGGCACGTTTCTCATCACGCCGAGTTGCACCGACGGGACCAACCCCATGGTGTATCGCGCATGCGGACGTTTGGCGGTCAACGCCTCTTCCACCACCTCCGCGACCGTCTGCGGTTGCACAGCCACCCGCTGCGAAAGTGGGATCATTTTCCTAAACCCCGCAACATGTTTCGCGTACAACACCCGCTGTTCGGCGGTCATGGCCGCTTCCAGGTCGTCGGCGGTCTGCGGCGCGGTCTCCCACATATCGGTCGCGGTCTGCGCCGGTTGCACGACGCTGACCCCAATGTGCCACGGCTGCAACTCCATTCGCAGCGCATCGGCCGCGGCCTCCAGGGCGAACTTCGATGCGCAGTACGCCCCGAGCAGCGGCGCCGAAATCTGGCCGTTCACACTGGAAATGAAGACAATGCGCCCCCTGCTTGCGCGCAGCCTCGGCAACACAGCCTGCGTGACGGCCAGCTGGCCCACCACGTTCACCTCGAGCTGGCGACGCAGATCGTCCAGGCTCACGGTCTCCAGCGGACCTCCGACCACGATCCCGGCGTTGTTGACCACGGCATCGAGCCGTTGCGGCAATCCGTCGCCCAGGGCCGCGATATGTGCGGAATCCGTCACGTCGAGCATCACCGGACTTACGCGCGGGAGCGATCCGAGGGCCGCAGCATCGACGTCGGTCCGCACGCCGGCCACAACGTCCCAGCCCAGCGCCGACAGGTGCGCTGTGATGGCACGCCCTATACCGCGGGCGGCTCCGGTCACCAGGACTGCAGGCATGCCACCGAGACTAGTCGAGCCGCGGATTCCGCAGGGCGACGATGTGATTCACGAATCCGCCGCGGGCCCGTGCCGAAAGATCAGCAACGCCGCGAACACCACGACGGCGGCGAGGGCGATCACCGGTGCCACGACGAAGCGGGTCATCGTGGCGCCGACGACGGCGCCGCCGAGCATCGTGAAAACCACCGTGTAACGCAACTTTTCGCGGTCGCCCGTGCCGCCGGCGAGTCGGGAGTCCACGCCGAGGCCCACGATCGTCGAGGTGAGCACCGTGGTGCTCAGTTCCTGGACGCCGAACTGACGTGCGGCGGCGTTCTGCGATCCGAACGCCATGGCCAGCCCCGCGATCAAGATCAGTTTGCCGTTGTCGTGATAATCGAGCACCCCCGCGCCGGCCAACCCCGCCAGCACCATCAGCCACGCCGCCTCGAGTCCCAGCGTCACCGTCAGCCACAGCCGCGTCCTCGCCGCCAGATGCCGGGCAAACCGACCGCTCAGGATGGTGCCGACGAGGAATCCCCCGAACGCGACCACCGCGGCGGTCAGATCCACCCCGGAATCCGGCACAAACCAAAACCCCAGGAAAATGACGTTGCCCGTCATGTTGGCAACGAAGACGTGCCCGAGCACCAGGACACTGACGGCGTCGATCAAGCCGGTGGCGAAGGTGAGCAGCAACAGCGCCGCGGTGGTGAGTTTGTCAGACACCGGGGAGGCGACGGCCATAAGCCAGTATCGCCCGCCCGGTGTCTGCCCCCGACCTGGTTCGGGCGAATCAGACGGCGCGACGATGCGAACCTCTCGGCACCAGCGCCGTGAACCGGTGATCCGCCCAAGCACAGCCCGTGTCAGGAAATGTACACGGGTGTGCCCAGAATTATTGACGCTTGTGGACAATTATTCGGCCCAGCTCAGTCGCGATGCCGGCGATGTTCACACGACCCGTCGATAGTGACGACTATCACTCCTTGCGGATTCAAGGTTTACTTAGCACCACTACTAGTGTCGTCCGAATGGGTCGGGATCCCTCTGCCGACGGCGCCGCGCGCGCCGTCTCCGATGTCCGCGTCGAGGACTACGTCCGCACCGACGGCACCATCGTGATTCCGGACGGCATCACGTTGACTTCGTTCCTGGACCGCAACCGCGAGATCTTCGGCGACCGGCCGTCGTACCGGTTCCTGGACTACTCCCACGACCCCGACGGTCAGGTCGTCGAACTGAGCTGGAACGGGCTGTGGTCCCGGGTCTGCGCCGTCGGTGCCCGACTGCAGCAGATCACGCAACCCGGCGACCGGGTGGCCATCCTCACGCCCCAAGGTGTCGACTACGTCGCCGCGTTCTTCGCCGCCATCCATGCGGGCACCGTCGCGGTACCACTGTTCGCGCCCAGCCTCGCGGGACAGAACGAGCGGCTGTCCGCGGTCCTCGGCGACGCCAAGCCCACCGTGGTGCTGACGACCAGCGGTGCGGCCGAGTCCGTGCGCAAGGTGCTCAAGACCATCGCCACCGCCGATCGGCCCCGGGTGATCGCCGTCGACGCCCTGCCCGACAGCGTGGCCGAGATGTTCGTCGCACCGACGCTGAACACCGACGACGTCGCCTATCTGCAGTACACCTCCGGGTCGACCCGGACACCGGCCGGCGTGGAGATCACCCACCGCAACGTCTGCACGAACGTCCTGCAGATGATCCTGGCCGGGGATCTGGACCTGGGCGTGCGCAGCGTCAGCTGGCTGCCGCTCTACCACGACATGGGTCTCATCATGATCATGTTCCCCGCGCTGTGCGGCAGCCACATCACGCTGATGGACCCGATGGCCTTCGTCCGCCGGCCCTATCGCTGGATCAAGCAGCTCGGCATCGAGTCCGCCCACGGGCGCACCTTCGCCGCCGCACCCAACTTCGCCTACGAACTCGCTGCCGAGCGGGGCCTGCCGCCGGCCGGCGAAGCGCTGGACCTGACCAACGTGGTGACCCTCCTCAACGGGTCCGAGCCGGTCACCATGGCCTCCAACGAAAAGTTCACGACGGCGTTCGCGCCGTACGGTCTCCCCGCCACGGCCATCAAACCGTCCTACGGGATGGCCGAGGCCACGCTGTCGGTCGCCAGCATCGCCCCGTCGGCCGCGGCGCGCGCCGTCCACCTCGATCGTGAACAGCTCAGCGCGGGCCGTGCGGTCCGGGTCGACGCCGCCGACCCGGCCGCTGTCGAACACGTGTCGTGCGGAACCGCCATCCCCAACCAGTGGGTCGTCGTCACCGACGGCGACGGCAACGAGGTCGCCGAGGGCACCATCGGTGAAATATGGTTGCACGGCAACAACATCGGCAACGGCTACTTCGGCCGCACCGACGAGACCAACCGGGTGTTCTGCAACAAGCTGCAGACCCGCCTGGGCGACGACAGCCACGCCACCGGTGTCCCCGACAACGCGTACTGGCTGGCCACCGGGGATCTCGGCACCTATCTCGGCGGCGAGCTGTACCTGACCGGGCGCAGCAAGGACCTGATCATCCTCGACGGCGCCAACCACTACCCCACCGACATCGAGACCACGGTCAGTCGCTCCTCCCGGGCCGTGCGGTCCGGTTACGTGGCGGCCTTCTCCGTGCCGGGCGAGCGCGGAGAGCAGTTGGTCATCGTCGCCGAACGCGCCGCCGGGGCCGGCCGCGTCGAGCCCGGTGCCGTCGCCGACGCCGTGCGCGCTGCCGTGTCACGTCTGCATCAAGTTCGCGTCGCGGACTTCCGCTTTGTCGCGGCGGGCGTGATCCCGCGCACCACCAGCGGCAAGCTGGCCCGCAGCGCCTGCCGCAGCGAGTACCTGGCCGGCGCGTACGACAGGTATGCCGACCCGGCACGGTGACGGTCAGATCTGCGGGGTCAGATCCAGGTTGGTGATCGAGGTCATCCCGGTGACCAGCCACTGCCCCGACTCGCGCTGCAGGGTCAGCCGGTAGGAGATGTACTTCAGCGACGGGATGTCCTTGGTCAGCGGGCTGGTCGAGGTGGAGTTGGTGTAGACGATCGCGGTGGCCTCGGAGCCGTTCAGACTCTCGACCGCCGCACCGACCACCTCGGTGGAGTTGGTCACCTGAGCCTGCTTGTTGGTCGGCACGATCGCGTCGATGTACTTGCGGTACTCCGCCTGGAAGTCACCGGCCAGGTAACGCGCCGACCGGTTGGCCAGCTGGTCCATGTTGTCGGGGGTGTAGGTCCACAGCGTGGTGATGGCGTCGGCGGCGGTCCGGGCGATCTGCACCTTGGTGTGCACCGTGGCACGTTCGGCGATGTAGGGCTGCGCCATGGCCCCGGCGAAACCGCCCGCCGCGACGAACAGGGCGGCCGCGATGCCGATCACGAGGCCCGCGCGGCGTCCCGGCAGTTTGCGCTCGACGAGCACCACCGGTTCGGCGTCGGGCTTGTCGGGCTCAGCCTCAGGCTCCTCGGTCGCGTCCGGCTTGTCGGTCTCAGCCTCGGGCTCCTCGGTCGCCTCGGGCTCCTCGGTCGCCTCGGGCTCGTCGGTCGCGTCCGGCTCGACCACGGGCTCCGGGGCCGGTGTCGACGCGGCGCGTTTCCGCTTCCCACGCGGCACCCGCTGCTGCGTTGTCGGGTCGGTCTTCTCGGCGGAGGACTCCGCGGCGCCGTCGCTCAGATCACCTGAGCCAGATCGCTGATCTTCCATTGGCCCCCCTCCTGGATCGCAGTGACAACCCACCGACTGCCATCCTCCACGCGGCCGCCGTCAGGCATGGTGGTGACGGTTCTGGTGACGACGACGACGGTGGCACTGCCGTCGTCGTTCCACCGTTCCACGCCGGCCTCGAGCACCTCGCCGGCGGTCGGCTCGAACCGTGCCACCGAGACCGCGATCTCGTTGATGCGGGACTTGAAGTCCTCGGCGAAGGCTCCGGTGCCTTGGGCGAGCAGGCCGTCGGCATACGCATTGGCGTTGAAGGGGTCCGGCGACGTGAAATCGGTCATGAACGACCGTACGAAACCGAGCGACTCGGCGGTGCGCATGGCCTCCCGGTGCTGGCGTTGATGCGTGAAAAGCACCACCGCGCTGACCGCCGCGGCGGCGACGATCAGCACGGTCGCGACGGTCAATGCGACCGTGAGGGCTCGGGTTCGCGGCGGTGGCGCCGGAAGATCGGTGAACGCCTTGCTACCCGCGGTGTTTCGACGAGGGCTCATCCGCCACCGCCCGCCGGGTTGGGACTGGCCAGCACCGTCAGGTTGTCGACCTTCCACTGGTCCGCGGCGGCGCGCACGAACTCGACCTTCACCGTGGCGGTGATGGTCCGGTAGTCCGGCGGCGTCCCGCGCTGTCCCTGCAGCAGCACGAGCATGGTGCCCCGGTCGGCGCCCGCGGTCAGCACCGCCGCGTTGGGAGACCAGTAGTCGTTGTCCACCGCACCGGCCTGCTCGATGGCGCGCTGTTGCTCCTCCAACTGCGGTCGGTAGTTGTCGGTGACCGCTCCCCGCGCACGCTCGAAGTCCTCGTGCAGCGTCGCAGCCTGGTAGCTGAGCATGTCAGTGACCAGCTTGGGGCCCTGTACCGCCAACTGCTCGCGAGTCTGGGCCAGGCGCAGGTCCTGACGGTAGACGGTGAGGTAACCCAGCGTCGCGGCGGCGACGGCGATCGCGGCACCCAACGAAACCACCTTCACCACAGTCTTTTTCGCGTGCCGCGGCGTGGGTTCGACCACCCTGACCTCGGTGCGTGCCACCATGTCGGCGACCGTACGGTTGCGGCGGTCCCACAATGGCCAGAACCAGCCCAGCAGCAGCGCTGCGGTGTCGATCAGGTGGGCGGCGTCGCGGGCCAGCAGCCGCCATGGCCCCACCTTGGTGCCGTCGCGGTCCACTACCGCGATACCGAACAGGGCGCGCCCCAGGGTCCATCCACTCAACGCGGGAAGCAGCATCCGATTCACGGCCACCGCGAGCAGGACCGCGGCGGCCCCGAGCACCGTGACCCACCACAGCCATTCCCGCTGCGGGGTCGACCACGCCACCAACACCAGCGCCGCGAACACCCCGAAGCCCACCACGACGTCCAGGGCGAATGCGCCCGCGCGCGCGGGCCACGACGCCAGCGAGCTCGGATCCGTTGTCTCCGTATCGCTCTGGCGGGTGTCGTCGGTCAACAGCTCCGTCACCTGGTCACCTGGTCGAGCTGAGCGATCTTGTAGGTGCCGTCTTCGGGAGCCATCTGCACGCGGAGCCGGTAACCCGTCTCCTGGTTCTGCACCGTGCTGTTACTCACCTTGACCCGCAACGCGACCAGTACATCCACCGAGCCGTCGTCGTGGTGCCGTTCGGCGGCGGCCCGGATGTTGGACACCTGGACCTGGGCCTGCGCCGCCTGGTAGGCGTCGACCAGGATGCCGCTGTAGAGCACCGCCTGCGCACCGAAATCTCCTGTGCCGCATTCGATGATCTTGCGCTGACTGGCCTCCATGGTGGCCAGGTCGGGGGCCTGGGTGGCGATAACGCAGTCCTTGGCCGCCTGCACCGCCGTCGCCTCGTCGACGTTACGGGCCTGCATGTCGTTGTCGGCGACCCGCGCCAGCACGCCCGCGCCGGCGAGCAGGACACTGAGCACCAGCAACGTCGCGGCGACCCCGATCACCCAGCCCCGGCTGTACAGGCGGGAACGCTGCCCGAGGTGGTCGCTCGGCGTAGGAGACTCGCCGGGAGCTCCGGAATCGACGGATTCGCCGGACCGGCCGATCTCGTCGGCCTGCCCGGGTTCCGAAGGCTCACCGGACGAGACACCGGTGCCGTCCTCGTCCTCGGGTGGGATCAGCCGGCCGGAGCCAGCATCTCCTTCCATCCGTCGTCTCCTGTGTTGGTCGAACTGTCGACGGTGTACTTCACTCCGTCGGGCCCCACGACTTCACCACTTTGCGGGTTGTACACCGCGGAGGTGCTTGATGACGGAGTGTAGATACACGGGTTGGGTTGCTGCCCACTGCACTGCACCGTGCCGCTGCCGGGCGGGGACAGCGGATCGCTCACGATCGGCGGCGCCGGGGGCAGCATGTCGGCCGGCAACGGATTGAGCCCATTGTTGATCGACGGCGCCGGGATCACCCGGCCCGGGTCCACCGGCTGATCGCACCGCGCACCGGGGGCCGGGCAGTTGAGCATCTGGTTCGGATCCCCGTACCACGGGTTGGTCCCCAGCGGCACATACGGTTCCTCGGACCGGCACTCCCGCGGGGTCGCGGCCCGCTTCCCGGGCACATCGGCACAGGGGTAGTTGCGCGCCCCGCGGACCACGTTGGGCGCGTCCTTCGGGATCTTGCAGTAGGTGCCGCTGGGCAGCGGCGCGGTGGTGGTGTCGGCCGGGGCCCGCCACTCGGTGGCCGGCAGGAATCCGGTCAGGCACGGCGGCGGTTGGTTGATGGTCAAGCTGAAGTTCAGCGCCGCGGCGTTCTCGAACGGCGCCGCCACCGCCTGGGCCACCGAGGCGCCCTGCGGCAGCACCACCAGCGTCTGCTCGAGCCCCTTGTTGTAGCGCTTGAGCATGTCGAGAACGATCTCGAGGTTGGCCAGCGTCTGCGGCAACGACTCCCGCACGTCGCTGAACACGGCGGTCACCGCGTCGGCGGTCGGGGCCGCATTGGTCAACGTGTTGCGCAGCACCTGATCCTGCGCCGCGGTCTGCGACGTGATGCTGTTCAGGTTGCGGGCCCACCGCGCGATCTCATCACCGGAGGTGACCTGGCTCTCCAGGATCGGCGCCGAGTTGTCGACGATGTCGTTGATGTCGTCGATGTGGGTCCGGAAGTCGCCGACGACCGCCTGGGTGCCGTCCACCAGGCGCTGCAACGCGGGACCCAACCCGCCGACGGCCAGCGCTGTCTCGTCGAGCAGCGCGGAGATCTTCTCCTTCGGCAGCACGGCCAAACCGCGGTTGGCGGCGTCCAGCGCGGGCCCGATCTCCTGGGGCACGGTGCCGTTGGTGATCGTCTGCCCCGGCTGGAAGTACTGGTCGGCGCCGCCCTCGGACACCAGGTCCAGGTACTGCTCACCGATCGCCGACACCGAATGCACATTCGCGGTGGCGTTGACCGGAATCCGGTAGTTCTCCGAAATGCTCAGGGTGGCAAGCGCACCGCGTTCGGTGGGTTCGATCCCGGTCACCTTTCCGATGGTGATACCCCGGTAGGTGACGTTGGCGGTGCGGTACAGACCGCCGGAGGCCGGCAGGTCCGCCTTCAGCTGGTACTGCCCGATGCCCGCCACACTCGGCAGCTTCAGGTAGTACCAGCCCAGCGTCACCAACGCGATCAGCGTCAGAACGGTGAACAGCAGCAACTGGATTCGAACGAATCGGGTCAGCAAGGTCTACTCACCCCTCACTCCCCTCTCTCGACGAGCGGGCCGCCGGGCACCGAGTTCGGATTCGGCGTGAACCGGACATCGGGGATCATCGTCGCCGGGTCGCGGCCCCACGACTGCTCGAGCGCCCGCAGCATGCCCGACACCCCGGTGCCGGACAGGAACGCGTTGTCCAGCGTGCTCAACGTCAGGTCGAAGGTCGCAGAGGTGTTGATGTAGTCACCGCGGACCACCTTCGGCACGTTGTCGATGTTGAACGGCGCTGTGAGCAGCAGCTTGAGGGACTCCACCAGGTACGGCGACGCCTTCGCCAGCTGTTTCAACGGCCGCTGCAGCAACTGCAGGTTGGTCTCCAGGTTGCCGCGGGCGGCCGACAGCGTCTCGTCGGTGATCGCCGAGAACCGGCCCAGCGAGGTGACCGCGTCCGCGAACACCTCCCGCTGATTGGCGAAATATTCGATCAGCGGCGGGATCTCGGTGAGCACCCGGTCCAACGTGTCGTTACGTTCGGCGACGATGGTCAGCAGCTCGTTGGTGCCGTCGATGGCGCGGGTCAGATCCTCGCGCTGCTCGTTGAGTGCCCGCGTGAACGTCGCCAACTTGTCCAGGAAGGCCCGGATCTCGCCCGCGTTGCCGTCCAGGATGTTGTAGACCTCGGTCTGGATGACCTCTAGGTTCGGAATGCCGCCCCCGCGCAGCACGGTCGCGATGCTGGCCAGCGTGCGCTCCGTGGTGGGGAACGCCGTGGAATTCTTCAGCTCGATGGTGTCCCCGTCGCGCAACCGCTCCGGCGACGGATTCTCCGGGGGCGCCAATTCGACGTGCTGGCTGCCCAACAGGCTGGTCTGTCCGATGCGCGCCGTCGCATTCGCGGGCAACGTGATGTCGGATTCCATGTCGAGGGTCAGCGTCGCAACCCAGTTCTTCAACTCGATCGCGCGCACCGAGCCGACGTTCACGTCGGCCACCCGCACCTTGCTGTTGACGTTGAGCGCCAACGTATCCGGCATCTGGACGTACACCCGCATGCTGTCCGGACCGGTCCCCGGGCCCCCGGGTAGCGGGACGTTGGCAATGCCGCGCCAACCGCACGAGGACAGCGTCACCACGGCGACGATCAACACCAGCGCGCGCCACACGACGCGGCGAGTCACCTGCAAACTGCGCATCACCGACCCCCTACCTCAGCCGGTAGCGGCGGACCCGCGGGAGCCGGAGCGGCCGGGGCGGGACCCTGCTGGGCCGGATTGGTGCCCGGCAACTGCTGGGACACCGGCAACGGACCCGGCACCACGCCCGGATCCGGGCCCGGCGGCGGGCCGGGCTGCGGATACCACGGCGGCGGCAGCGGATTGTTCTGGTCGTAGGCGTTCGGCGGCGCGCCACCGCGCGGACCGCCCGGCGCGATCACCGGGTCGGGCCCACCCATCAACGCCGCCAACGAGTCCGGGGTCAGCATGTTCTTGGTGAACTGCTGGACCTGCACGCCCTGCATACCGGGCGCCACCACCCAGCCGGGCTCGTGATTGCCGTGTGAGAACAGCGTGTCGCGGGAGAAGATGCCCGGCACGGTGGTGTCCTTGTACCCCGGCGGCGGGCGCAGCCGCTCCTCGGAATAGGCCACCGTCTTGGGCAGCGTGGCGGCCGTGGAGACCTGGTTGATGCCGAACGGCGGATAGTTGAACTTGATCGCGTCCAACACCGGCGCCAGGTACTGCGCACACAACTCCGCCGACTCCTGGTAACCCAACCGGCTGCCGGCCTGGATCGAGCTGCAGATGAACTGCATCGGGTTGGCGAAGCTGGCCACCACCGGGATCGCGGACAGTGCGCCGCTGGTGGGCTCGTAGATGGTGACCAGGTTGGCGGCCAGGTTCGGGAACACGTGAAGCGCGGTCTCCAGGCCGTCGCGGGGTTCGGGCTGCAACAGCGCCGTGGTGGCCTCGCTGAGGTTGTTCACGTCGTGCGCCAGCACCTCACCGTTCTGGTCGATGAAGTCCCGTGCGGTGGTGAGCAATTGGTCGACCTGAACCAGGGTG
Organism: Mycolicibacterium sp. MU0050; assembly: GCF_963378085.1. Classification (GTDB taxonomy): domain Bacteria; phylum Actinomycetota; class Actinomycetes; order Mycobacteriales; family Mycobacteriaceae; genus Mycobacterium; species Mycobacterium wendilense. The sequence goes on from NZ_OY726395.1 coordinate 4,538,440, forward strand.
TCGGCCAGTTCGGTGTCGGTGCGGTTGAAGCTGTCGGTGAACTCGGCCAGGTTCGAGTTCAGTGCGACGAACTGCTGATCGTTCTGGTGCAACGCGTTGACGAACAACGCCAGGCTCTTGGCCACGGCGAAGAAGTCGCCGCGGCCGTCGTTGAGTGCGGTGATCGCCTCCGACAGTGACGTCAGGGTGTCGTTGAGCTGCTGCCCCTTGCCTTCGAGGCCGTAGGCGAACGACTCCAGCACGTCGCCGAACGGGCCCTTGGGCTGTTCCGGGGTGGGGCCCAATTGGCTGACGATGTCGGTGATCTGGTTGCGCAGGTCGTCCCACTCGACCGGCACCTGGGTCTTCTCCAACGGGATGACGGCGTTGTTCTTCATCACCGGCCCGCCGGTATAGGCCGGGGACAGCTGCACGGTGCGGGACGCCACCAGGCTGGGGTTCAGGATCGAGGCGGTCGCATCCTCGGGCACCTTGTACTTGTTCTGGTAGTGCATGGTGACGCGCATCGTGTCGCCCTCGGGCTCGATCTTGTCGATCGCCCCGACCCGCACCCCCATGATCTGGACCTTGTCGCCCGGGTACAGCGCCAGCGCCTGCGGGAAGTAGGCCACCACGGTGTTGGTGGTCAGCCGCTTGTACAGCTGCCAACCGACCAGGCCGCCCACCAGCCCGAGCACGATCAGGAGCGCACTGATCACCACTGCGGTCCGGGAAACGTTCGGCAGTTTGATCTTTCGGAAGTCATAAATCGTCGACACCGGTCAGGAACCTCCCGTGTCGGGGACCAGGAACGGCGGATTGCCCGGCAGCGGCGCCACGGTGTGGGGCGACAGCTGCTGTCCGGGCCCGGGCGGCGGGGTGCCCTGTTCGCGCGGCACCGGCGGCACCGGCACCGGAGCGGGTCCCGGGCCCGGCGCCGGCCCCAGGGGCAGGGTGCGGGAGTTCAGCGGGGCGTCCGGCAGCGGCACCGGGGCGCCGGGCAGCGCCGGGGAGGGCTGACCCGGGATGGCGGCGATCGGCAGACCGGGCGCCGGCGGGGGCGCATCCGGGTTCGGCGCGGAGGTCTGCACGCCGGTGGGTCCCGGATAGTTCGGGCCGTACGGGTTGTCGCCGAAGGGACCGACCGTCAGATCCGCGCACGGCAGCGGGTTTCCGGGCGACGGGATGCCGTCGGCGGGCGGGGTGTAGGAGCACGGCGAGCCGGGCGGCACGGCCGGACCCGGGTGGTCCGGGGTGCCCTCGAGCACCCGGGGCGCGGCCGGCGGGGCGCCGTTGGCGTGCCGCTCACCGTTGGGATCCGGGAACTGGAAGGCCGGCAGACCGGCGTCGCGCCAGAACTTCTCGGGGTCGATGCCGCGGTTCTTGAACGCCGCGTCGATGAAGGGCTGCAACACCTGCCCGGTGAGCAGATTGACGATCATCACCTTGAAGTACGGCCCCGAGCCCAGCGCCTCGGCCAGCGACGCGGTGAACTTGCTCAACGTGATCAGCACGTCCTGAAGGTCGAACTTGTGCTTGACCAGCAGGTCGGTGACCACCCGCAGCTGTTCGAGCAGGTGATTGAGATTCGGGTTGTCGTTGATCAAACCCTGGAACTGCGTCGAGACGAGCTGCACGTTGGCCAGCAGGTTGTCGATGGCCTGACCGCGCTGGTTGACCGCGGCCAGCAGGGTCTTGCTGTTGACCAGCAGGTCGTTGACCTGGCCGCTGCGGTCGCCGAGCACCTTGGCCACCTTGTTGGCATTGGCCAGCAGCTTCGTGAACTGCTCGTCGCGCTTGCCGATCGTGTCGGAGAACCGGGCCACCCCGTCCAGCGCGGCGCTCAGGTGCGGATAGGTCTGGTCGACGGTCTCGGACAGCACGTTCAGCGAGTCCTTGACGGTCTGGATGTCCCAGCCGGCGGCAGCTTTGGTGACGTCGAAGAACGCGTCGTAGATCTGATACGGCGTGGTGCTCTGGCCCAGCGGCAGTTCGCCGTTGGCGCGCAAGATCTCGCTGCCGCGCGGTTCGACCTCGAGGACCTTCTTGCCGAGGATGGTGTCGGTGCGGATCGCCAGCCGGCTGTCGGTGCCGATCTGGTTGGCGCCCAACGTGAAGCCCATCACCACGTGGTCGCCGTCGATCTCCAGCGAGTTGACGGTGCCGACGTCCATGCCCGCGATGCGGACCTTGTCGCCCTTGAGGATGCCGCCGGAGTCGCTGAACTGCCCGTAGTAGTTGGGCTGCGCGAACAACATGGGCACGCTGGAGAAGCTCTGGCCCACCCCGATCACCAGGACGGTGATCATGATGCCGACCAGGCCGTTGCGGATCCGGTTCGAGCCTTCGAGGGTTCTCATTGCGGCGTGCACCTACCCGTCGGCTGGGTGAACACCTTCACCGTCCGCACCGGTCCGCCCGGCTGCGCACCGTTGAGCTTGAGCGTCAGGTCGCACAGGTAGAAGTTGAAGAAGTCGCCGTAGACACCGCCGGCGCGGCCGATGATCTTCAAGGCCTGCGGCAGCTTGGTCAGCACGTCGTCGACCTCGGCCTGCTTGTCCACCAACGGTTGAGCGACGTCCTCCAGGTACGCGATGGTGTCCTTGAGCACCGGGCGGTTGTCGGCCAGCAGATCGCCGAGGGTGCCCGCGGCGCTGCTGATGTTGGCGGTCGAATCCGCGATCGGATCCGCGCGGTTCTTCAGCCCGGTGATGAGCACCTCGAAGTTGTTCAGCGTCTCGTCGAACTCGCGCTGGTGTCGGACCGTGGTGTCCAGCACCGTGTTCAGGTTGCTGATGACCTCACCGATGGCCTGGTCGCGGTCGGCCAGCGCCGAGGTCAGCTGTGCGGTCTGGTCGAGGATGTCGCTGATGGTGCCGCCCTGGCCCTGGAACACCGTGAGGATGGACTGCGCGATGCTGTTGACCTTGTCCGGATCCAGCGCCCGGAACAGCGGCTTGAATCCGCCGATCAGGGCGTCGAGGTCGAGGGCGGGCGTGGTGCGCGAGGTCGGGATCAATCCGCCGGGCTCGAGGATCCGGTCCGACCCCTCGCCCTGGCCGCGCTGCAGGTCCATGTAGCGGTTGCCGATCAGATCCTGGTACCGGATCTGGGCCGTCGTCGACTGATACAGGGGCAGCGTGCGATCGACGTTGAACTTGACCCGCACCTTCTGTCCGCCGTCGACCAATTCCACCTTGTCGACCTTGCCGACCTCCACACCCGAGGCCCGCACGAACTGCCCGGCGCGCAATCCGCTGGCGCTGTCGAATTCGGCGGTGTAGCTGCTGGTTCGGTCGAAACGAATCTGCCCGAACACCACGATGATGATCGCGGTGAAGACCAACAACACCGCCGAGAAGGCGCCGAGCTTGATTGCGGTTCCGGTGATTTTCATGGGTTGATCGTGTTCTCCCCGCCTTGCCGGCCCCAGACGTATTCGGTGAGGATCGGTTGGCCGAGCTCCAGATGGTTGTACGGCGCGATCGACGCGCCGGTGTCCATCACCAGATACGGTGCCGGCCACAGGTCGCGGTCGATGCTCTGCCAGCAACCCGGCGCGCCACCGGGGCCGCCGCGGGCGTTGATCCGGGGCAGGTTGTCCGGATACACGTAGGGGTTCTCGGCCCCGAGGAACGTGGTATTGGTGTTCAGCGAATACCCGTTGCCGCCAAGGGATGCCGCCACCTTGGGCGCCACCCCGGCGTAGTTGCGCACGGTGCAGAACAGTGACGGGCTGTAGGTGTCGAGGGTCTTCGCGGTGGGCACCAGATCCTGGGCGCCCCGAACCAGGTACGGCCCGCCCCGCTCGAACACGTCGGCGCCGGTGTTGCCGAATCCGGCGGCGGCCAGCAAGGCGGCGTCGAGGTCGCCGCGGCGCTCGTTGAAGGTGCGCGACGTGGTGGCGGCCCCCTCCAATGAGTTCCACAGATCCGGGGAGGCTTCGGTGTACACCTCGGTGAGCCGGGCCAATTGCTGTACGTCATACCGCAATTGCGGCATCCGCGGGTTGACCTCGTCGAGGATCGCGTTGCCGTTCACCAACGACTCGCCGAACTTGTCGCCCAACCCGGTCAGCGCCTCGGCCGCCGCGCTCAGCGTCAGGTTCAGCTTGACCGGGTCGATCTGCTCGGAGATCGAGGTGATGGTCTCGAACAGCGTGTTGAACTCCGTGGTGACCCCGGAGACGTCGATGACGTCGGCGGAGGTGATCCGCTCGGCGACCGGATCATCCGGCGAGGTGAACGACACGTACTTGTTGCCGAAAACCGTGGTGGCCTGGATGTTGGCCTGCACGTTGGCCGGGATCAGCTCGATGTACCTGGGGTCGACGTCCAACGTCAGCTGCGCCTTGGTGGTGCCGTCCTGCTCCAGCGGGTTGACCGCAGCCACGCGACCGATCTGAACGCCGTTGTACGTCACCTTGGATCCGGGGTCCATCACCAGGCCGGCGCGTTCGGCGACCAACGTCAGCTCGGTCTTGTCGTCGAACCCGCCGCGGAACTGGATGTAGAGCACCGTGGCCACCAGCGCGGTCACCAACGCGAAGACCAGTCCCGCCAACTTGTACGGCGGGGTGCGCGGCTTGTTCTCGGTGGCCCGGACCTGATCCATTCGTGTGGTCATGGCGCTATACCGTCAGGTTGAAGTTCGGATCGGTGCCATACAGCGCCAATGAAGCGAACAGGACGACCACCACGATGGCCACCAGCGAGGTGCGCATCGACTTGCCCACGGCCTCGCCGACGCCCACCGCGCCGCCGCTGGCGAAAAAGCCGAAGTAGCAATGGTTGAGCATCACGATCACCGACATGATGATCACCTGCAGGAAGGACCAGAAGACGTCGTCGACCCGCAGGAAGGTGTTGAAGTAGTGCGAGTAGGTGCCCACCGACTGCGCGTAGAAGACCGTGGTCACCACCTGCGCGGAGAAGAAGGACAGCAGGATGGCCATGGCGTAGAGCGGGATGATCACCACGGTGCCGGCCAGGATGCGGGTGGACACCAGGTACGAAATGGACTTGATGCCCATGACTTCCAGCGCGTCGATCTCCTCGCTGATGCGCATGGCGCCCAACTCGGCGGTGGCGCCCGCCCCGACCGTAGCGGCCAGCGCCTGCCCGGTCACGATGGGGGCGACGACACGGACGTTGGCCAGGGCGGCGAAGAACCCGGTGAACGCCTCCACCCCGATGTTGCCCAGCGACGCGAAGCCCTGGATGGCGATCAGCGAACCCGCGCTCAGGGTGACGAAGCCGATGATGGCCACGGTGCCGCCGATGACGGCCATTGCGCCCGTGCCCATCCCGATCTCGGCGATCAGCCGCAGCACCTCGCGCCGGTAGTGGCGCAGCGCGTGCACGATGGAACCGATGGCCTGCAGGGTGAACCACGCGACGTGGCCGAGGGTGTCCAGGAAGCGGGCCGGCGCACTGACCAGCTTGGTGACGTCCCCGTAGGCCCGGGGGAACCGGGTGCGCAGGATCTGAGTGGTCGACACGGCCTACCCCCTCAGTTCCCGGTTCCGAATCGGACACCGATGGTGGTGAGCACGACGTTGACGGCGAACAGCGCCACGACGCACAGCACCAGCGTCTCGTTGACCGCGGTGCCCACGCCCTTGGCGCCGCCCGACACCGTCAGGCCGCGATAGCAGCCGACGAGACCGGCGATCAGGCCGAAGGTCAGGGCCTTGATGACCGAGATGATCACCTCGGGCAGGCCGGTGATCAAGGTGAGCGTCGCGACATACGCACCCGCCGAGACGTTTTGGATGTAGACGCCGAAGATGTATCCGCCGACCAGGCCGATGGTGATCACCGCGCCGTTGAGCAGGAACGCCACGAAGGTCGAGGCGACGACCCGCGGCAGCACCAGGCGGTGGATGGGATCGATGCCCAGCACCTCGAGCGCGTCGATCTCCTCGCGGATGGTCCGGGCGCCGAGGTCCGCGCAGATCGCCGTCGACCCCGCGCCGGCGACCACCAGCACGGTCACCAGCGGACCGAGCTGTGTCACCGCGCCCAGCGCCGCACCGGCGCCGGAGACGTCAGCGGCGCCGAACTCGGCCAGCAGGATATTCAGCGTGAAGATGATGAGCACCGTCAGCGGGATGGAGACCGCGACTGTGGGCAGGAAGGCCACCCGCATGAGGAACCAGCTCTGCTCGATGAACTCGCGCCACTCGAATGGGCGCAGCACCGACTTGCCGGTGAGGACACACATCCGGAAGAACCCACCGACCAGTTCGAGGGGTGTGCGCAGTTGGTCGCGCACATAGCCGGTGAGTCCACTCGTCGATGCAGTCACGCAGTGACCCTTTGCCGGGTGCACGGTGATGTGCTGGCCCGCGCGTCCCGGGCCGGCGGCCGCCGGTTCTGCACGCCCCCTCCTTGGCCCGCTCCGATCAATGTGACCACCGCCTTACTACTCTCCGGCAGTAAGGCAGCCCACAGGAATGTACCCGATACCGCTTGTCCCCGGTACGCCATCGGCGCGATTAACTCTCAATTGAGACCATCGGCAATTTCCCGTCCCGTCAATCGCTCCGGATTTGCCGGGGAACCGGTGATCTCGAGGGCTTTGACCCTGCGCGGGCTACTTGTTGCCCCGGCTAAATTGCTCCCGCAGTTCGGTTTTCAGAACTTTGCCGGCCGGGTTGCGCGGCAGCGCGTCGACGATCTCCAGACCCTTCGGATGCTTGTACCGGGCCAGCCGCTCGTTGAGGAACTCCTCGAGGTCCTCGATGCGCAGTTGCTCGTCGGAAACCGCCGCGATCGCGATGGGCACCTCGCCCCACTTCTCGTGCTCGCGACCTATCACGGCCACCTCCACGATGGCCGGGTGCGCGGCCAGGACGTTCTCCACCTCGGCGCAGTAGATGTTCTCCCCGCCGGAGATGATCATGTCCTTCTTGCGGTCGACCACCCAGATGTAACCCTCTTCGTCCATCCGGACCAGGTCCCCGGAATGGAACCATCCACCCGCGAACGCCTCCGCGGTGGCCTGCGGATTGTTCCAGTAACCGGCCATCAAGGTCGGTGCGCGGTAGACGATTTCACCGACCTCGCCCACCGGCACATCGTTCATGTCCTCGTCGACCACCCGGGCCGAGACGGTCGGGATGACCCGGCCCACCGAGCCCAGCTTGCGCAGCGCGTCGTCGCCGAGCAGCATCGCCGTCACCGGCGACATCTCGGTCTGGCCGAAGGCCGCCACGATGTTGCAGTCCGGGAACACCTCGGCCATCTCCCGCAGCAGCGTGTCGGAGGCCGGCGCAGCACCCCAGGAGATGACCCGCAACTTCAGGGCGCGGGGCTGGGCACGCTGCGCGGCGCAGACCGCCTGCCACTGCGCCGGTACCAGGAAGATGCTGGTGACCTTCTCGGCCTCCAGCAGGTCCAGCAGTTGGCCCGGGTCGAACGCGCCCAGCGGGTTGATCACCACCGGGCGGCCCAGCGTCAGGCCGACCAGCAGGTTGCCCACCCCGGCGATGTGGAACAGCGGCACACCGATGAAGCCGACGTCGTTGTTGAGGTCCGCGCCGTTGGTGTACAGCATGGTCATCGTCTGACCGGTCAGGTTGGTGTGCGTGAGCACCGCACCCTTGGGCCGGCCGGTGGTGCCGGAGGTGTACATGATCAGCGCCGGGTTGTCGTTGGGAACGTCGGCGGCGGGCTGGGATTCACCGTCTTCGGTGATCAGGTCCTCGTAGCCGACCAGGCCGTCCTCGGTCGGCGAGTCGGCGACGATCACCGTCTCCAGCAGCGGCGCCAGCTCGCGCACCGCGGTCGCGACGCCGGCCAGCACCGGCTCGGTGATGACGACGCGGGCTTCGCAATCCTCCACCAGGAAGCCGAGTTCCGGCGGGGTCAGCCGGAAGTTCACCGGGACCGCGATCGCGCCGATGCGGTTCGCGGCCAGCATGGCCTCGACGAACTCGGTCCGGTTGAGCATCAGGATCATCACGCGGTCGCCGAACCCGATGCCCCGACGACGCAACGCATCACCGAGCGCCGTCACGCGCCGGTCGAGTTCGGCCCAGGTGGTGGACTTGCCCAGGAAGCGCAGAGCGACCGCCTCGGGCTGCATCATGGCGTGCCGCGTCAGCTGGGTCACCCAGTTCTGACGACGAGACAGGTAGGGCTCTTCGGCGGGCGTCTGATTGGTCGCACCTTCGGCCAACTGCGCGGTCAACGGTCGCTCCCTCTTGCTCGGACTTGCGGGAATCTTACATTTGATCAAACATTGAGTTGCACTGGTCACACTATGAGTTCAGCGGCATTCAGACAAGCCCAACCGGGCGGGAAAGGTCACCGTGAACGCACCGGCCCACGCCAAGCCTGCCGCGCGTCGCGCGCTGCGGCGCGAACAGCTCTCCGAGGAGGTCGCCGCGCATCTGCGCGCCGCCATCACCTCCGGCGAGTTGCGGCCCGGGACCTTCATCCGGCTGGATGAGACCGCCGCGGCGCTCGGGGTCAGCATCACCCCGGTGCGCGAGGCGCTGCTGACGCTGCGCGGGGAGGGCATGGTGCGCCTCGAACCGCACCGCGGCCACGTTGTGATGCCGCTGAACGAAGTCGACATCGAGGACATCTTCTGGTTGCAGGCGACCATCGCCAAGGAACTGGCCGCCTCCGCCGTCGCACACATCACCGACGAACAGATCGACACCCTCGTCGCGCTCAACACCGAACTCGCGCGCGCCGTCGGGGCCGGCGACGTGGCTGCGGTGCAGGCCGCCGAGTTCGCCTTCCACCGCGCGTTCAACCACAGCGCCGAGCGGACCAAGCTGGCCTGGTTCCTGCTACACGTCGCGCGCTACATGCCGGCCAAGGTGTACGCCTCGGACCCGGACTGGGGCGCCCAGGCCGTCGCCAACCACGAGCAACTCATCGAGGCGCTGCGCCAACGCGATGTGGACACCGTCGTCGAACTCACCGAATGGCAGTTCACCGACGGCGCGCGTCGGCTCACCGGCCTGCTCCGGGACAGCGGGATGTGGGACTGACCCGCTATTCGGCGCTGTCCTCGTACCCGTCGTCAGACAGGTCGACGACCTCGCGCTGCTCGCTGTAGTCCACCGGATCGGTCTCCAGCGGGATCTCGGTGACGGGCTCGTCGTCGTCGATGTCGGAGTCGTCGAGGCCGGACGTCTGTTCGGCCACGTCGGCGGGATTTGCCTGCGGAAGCGGATCGGAGTTCGGCATACCTACGACTGTAGGCCGAAACCCCGGCGGGGGTCAGCCGGCCAGCGCCTCGGCGCGCGCCTTGAGATTGTCGGCCAGGTGCTCGAGGGCCTCGTTGGCGACCTTCTTAACCATCATCGCCGGCACCGGGAACGTGGTCTCGACGTCCATGTCGACGGTCAGCAGCGACGTCGGCCCCATGCCGACCACGGAGAACAACTGCTCCTGCTTGGAGAAGTGCTCCCCCTGCTGCATCACGGTCTGGATCTGGTTGGGCGCCGGGTAGTAGACGGCCTGGATGTAGGTGCCCTCGTTGCCCTGGATCAGGGTGTCCAGGCGCAACTGACTGGGCCGGCCGTCGTCGTAGCGGTGCAGGATCCAGCAGCCCTTGACCTCTTCGTTCCACTGCGGGTACGCCTCGAAGTCCGCGACGATCGACAGGATCAACGCCTCGTCGGCGGCCACTTCCAGGGTCTTGCTCACGATGGGCATTGGCAGAGTCTATTTCGTCGCCGAGAAGTAGCTCAGTGACGGCTCTACTCGGGCGATGTGTACGCCGGCTACTTCTCGGCCTACTTCTCTGAGCTGGCCAGACCCAGGCCCAGGGGCGACTCGGTGCGGACGTTCTCGTCGCGGATCAGGCCGCGCAACAACGCCAGGCTGAACTCCGCGGCGATCTCCTTCTCGCTGCGCCGTCCGTGCGGCCGCAGCCAGCGGTAGGCGCCCAGGGTCATGCCGATGTAGCCCAGCGCCAGCACATGGGAGTCGCACGGGTAGAACTCGCCGCTGGCGATGCCGCGGTCGATCAAGCCGTGGACGTGCTCGTAGACCTGTGTCTCGGTCTTGCGGACCTCGGCGACCTGCTCTTCGGTGAACCACTCGGCGATGTAGGGCTGCTCCTGGAAGTACACCGCCGCGCCCTCGGGGTTCTCGGCGATCTGGTTCAGCAGCCGCAGGGTGTATTGGTAGAGCGCCTCGCGCGCGGTCCACGACGGGTCGTCGTGGACGGCGGCCAGGGTCCGCTGACCGGCCCGCTGATAGATGTCGAACAGGATCAGCGACTTGCTCGCGTAGTAGTGATAGACCGTCGCCTTGTTCAGCCCCACCACGTCGGCGACGTCATCCATCCGGGTGCCGTGATAGCCGCGGGCGGCGAACAGTTTGGTGGCTACGGCCAGCAACTCTTCGCGGCGGGTCTGGCCGTTCTCTGGCGGCATTCTCTACTCTCTGCGTACGGCGGGGAAACCCCGGGTAACCAATCAACTAGTTGGCCAGTGTAGGCAATGGGCCTGATCCCCGCTGCGCGGGACTCGCTGCGGGCTACACTTCGCGCATGGATCCGAATCCCGACTACGACGCCAGCGACGAGATCGAGTACTTCTTCTCGTGGCTGCCCTGGGCGCTGCGCGGCAACTATCCGCCCCCGGCCTACCCCCCGGTCTAAATCGCCGGCGTGCGCGCGACATCGCAATGCTGGCTCACCGACATGGACGGCGTCCTTGTCCGTGAGGAGCACGCGTTGCCGGGTGCTGCCGAATTTCTGGCGGCACTCATCGACAAGGCCCGGCCCTTTCTGGTCCTGACCAACAATTCGATCTTCACCCCGCGCGATCTGGCCGCGCGTCTGGTCCGCTCCGGGCTGCACGTGCCCGAGGAGTCCATCTGGACCTCCGCGCTCGCGACGGCGACCTTCCTCGATGCCCAATTGCCCGGCGGCTCGGCCTACGTCATCGGCGAGGCCGGGCTGACCACCGCGCTGCACGAGGTCGGCTACACCCTGACCGACGTCGACCCGGACTTCGTCGTCCTCGGCGAGACCCGCACCTACTCCTTCGAGGCCATCACCAAGGCCATCCGGCTGATCGGCAAGGGCGCCCGGTTCATCGCCACCAATCCCGACGTGACCGGTCCGTCTGCCGAGGGCCCGCTGCCGGCGACCGGATCCGTCGCTGCGATGATCACCAAGGCCACCGGCTACGAGCCCTACTTCGTCGGCAAGCCCAACCCGATGATGTTCCGCAGCGCGATGAACCGCATCGACGCGCACTCGGAGAGCACCACCATGATCGGCGACCGGATGGACACCGACGTGGTCGCCGGCATCGAGGCGGGCCTGGACACCATCCTGGTGCTGACGGGTTCGACCGTCGAGGCCGACATCGCCCGCTATCCGTTCCGCCCCGGCCGGGTACTGCCGTCGATCGCCGACGTCATCGAGTTGGTCTGAGCTCGGCTCCCCACGCAAAACGCTCGGCCGGAATACCCGGCCGAGCGTCGGTCGCGAAGTGCGCGAAAACTACTCGGCGGCCTTGACTTCCGCGTTCAACTCGGCGTCGACGGCATCCAGGCGCGCCTGCGCCGCGGCCAGCACGTAGTACTCGGCCTGCTCCAGGGAGTAGATCGCGAACGCGATCGCATCCTCCGCGTCTTCCTCAGCACGGTCGGCGGCCCGGTCGGCGCGCTTGGCCTGATGCTCGGCATGCCGCTTTCCGGCTTTCTCCCGCAGCGAGTCAAAATCGTCAGAGACCGAACGCTGCAGTTTGTGCCATCCCTTGGCGACGTCGTCGGCGTCGCCCTGCACCTGCGCCTCAGCCTCCGCGCGACTCCGCTCCAGGGAAGCCTTCACCTCACCCTCGCGCTTGGCAACCCACTCCTTGTCCCGCTGTTCGGCAGCGCGCGCGGAATCCTCGAGCGACTTGGTCTGCTCGCTGAGCTTCGCGAGTTGATCGGACAGTGCGATATCAGTACCTCTCGTCGTTGTTATACAACATTTTTCAACCCGACCGTCCATCGAAAGGTCAAGCATCATGGTTGAAGCGTCAGTCCGCCGCGGGCACCAGCCCGTACTCTGCCAGCAATTCGCCGACCTCATTGCCGGTTACCTTGTCGATCATCCGTTTCCGGAGGATCTCGGGAACCGGAATGTCGACCTCCTTGCCATCGCGCAGATGCAGCGTCGCGTTGAGGAGGCTACGAACGTCGTAGGTCGACCCGTACACCTCCGGCACGCCCCGCTCGACACCAAGTAGCCGGTAGGCCGCTTCCATTCCGGTGCGCACCGAATACTCGGTGGTGAAGATGCAGTCGCGGGTGGTCTCCGCGAACTGGCCGATGAAGGCGAAGTTCACCGCACCGTCGGGCACCACCTGCGGCCGGTCACCGGCCTTACGGGGCATGAAGAACGACGTGACGTAGGGCATCATCACCGGCACGGCTTTGGCCGCGGTGGCTGCCAGTTCCGGGATCTCCTCCTCGGGAACTCCCATGTGGTACAACCACTCCTGGGTGATCTCCTCGCCGGTGCAATCCTGCATGGGCTTCTTGACGTAGTCGCCGGGGGTCTCGACGAACAGGCCGTACACCCACACCACGATCTGATCCTTGGGTTGCTGCTTGAAGTGCGGCTGCCGGTTCACCGTCCAGCTCATCAGCCAGCTCGAGTCGCGCGCGGTGACGATCCCCCCGGTAACCACCCGGCCGGAGAACGGATCCCGCTTACAGATCTTGCGGATGTACTCCGGGATACGGTGATCCAGGGTGGTCACCGTCGCGGACTCCCATTTGGTCTTCGGGATGTGCGCACCGAACACGTCGGGATGCCCGAACGACGGATCCTTTTCCGCGATGCGCCGCCACAGATCCCAGGCCGGCGCCGGACCCGTGTTCAGTTTGGCCGGAGTGTGATGGTCGCCGTCATCGGAGTTCTCGGTCAATGACCCGATGGTGGTCAGCACCAGATCGTCGACCCCGAGGTCGACACCTCCGGCCACGCCCTCGGAAATCCAGTGAATCCTGCTGGCCTGCTTTCGATTACCGTCGAAGACGAAATCGATATCGGTGACCTCGGTCTCGAACCGGAAGGTCACGCCCTGATCGAGCAGCCACCTATACATGGGCAACACCAAGGACTCGTACTGGTTGTACTTGGTGAACTTCAGCGTCGACATGTCGGGCAAGCCCTTGATGTGGTGGATGAAGCGGTGCAGGTACAGCTTCATCTCCAGCGCGCTGTGCCACTCCTCGAAGGCGAACATGGTGCGCCAGTACAACCAGAAGTTGCTGTCCAGGAAGTCCCGGCCGAACACCTCGTCGATCCGCTTGTTCTCCATCTCCTCGCGGGTCGCGAGGAACACCTTCAGGAGTTCGTGTTGCACCTTGGCGCCGATGTCGAACTTGCCGTCGGTGTGAGCGTCCCGTCCCTGCTTCTCGGTCACCCGGCAGAGGCTGGAGTTGGGATCATCCTTGTTGAGCCAATAGAACTCGTCGAGCACGCTGTAACCGTCAACCTCGAGCGACGGTATCGACCGAAACAGATCCCACAGGCACTCCATGTGGTCTTCCATCTCGCGGCCACCGCGGATCACAAAGCCCTTCTCGGGCATCTTGATTCCGTCGAGTGCCCCGCCGGGGAGCTTCAACCGCTCCAGGATGGTGATCTGATCACCGCGCATCTTGCCGTCGCGAATCATGAAGACCGCGGAGGCCATCGACGCCAGACCGGCACCGACGAACCAAGCCGTCTTACGTTCGACACCCTCCGGCGCACGGGACTGGACAAACGAATAGTAGTTTCCTGCAGTGTATTCCAAGACTAAACTCCTCCGAGACTGAAGACAGCGCGATACGCCTCCGAACCCAGTGGTTTCAGCGACCGAGGCGCTCCTTCACCACGTCCACGCCGTCATGGCTCAGGCGGGCCAGCACCGCCGCCCGGGACACTGGATCCAGCGCCGCGATCATGGCTTCGATGTCCGCCGCCGTCGCCTTGACCGTGGACCGTTTCCGGCCGAACAGCCGCAGCACGACGACGAGCAGAGCCGCGCCTGCGGCGGCGATGACAGCCCGGGTGAGGGTCGATTCGTTCACGTGTTTCTCCTGTGGTTCAGTCGGTTTCAGCCTCGAGTATCGGCGGTGGCCTATGCCGCTGGGGCGGCTCGGCCGATACCGCTGCGCAACTTCAGCGCCTTCACGATCTGCCCGATACCGACGACGATGAGGCAGATACCGGTCACGATCGCCAGCAGGACGATGGAATCTATCGGCGAAGCCAGGACGATCATCCCGGCCAGGACGGTGATCACGCCGAGGAAGATCTGCCAACCGCGGCCAGGCAGATCCGGATAGCTGATGCCGAGGACGGTTTCGGAGACGCCCTGGAAGATGAACCCGACACCGATCCAGATCGCCAGGAACAACACGCCGAGGCCTTCGCCGAAGTTCCGAAATGCCAAGACCGCCAGCACCACCGACAGCGCGCCGGTGATGAAGAACAACACCCGGGTGCCCGCCGACTCGTCGGCGCCGAAGGCCGCCACCACCTGAGCGATACCGGACACCAGCAGGTACACCCCGAACAGCACGGCGGCGACCACGATCGAGATCGTGGGCCAGACCAGCAGCAGGATGCCCAGGACCAGGGCGAAAACGCCCCAGGCCAATGCGGTCTGCCAGAGCGCACGCAACAAACGGGGGGTGATCAGCGATCCGGATAACGACATACTTCTCCTCCGACGACTACCTCTGACAACGGGCACCCCGCCCCGTGATCGCGCATCAGGGGCAAAGGTCCGGCGCGGGCAAGTTGCCCGCGCCGGTATACATTTCGGGTCTTACGTCGAATCCACGTTTTGTTCTGCTGTATTAGCAAACACGATTTCGCACATCGGGGTGTGTCCGACCACAATTGTGGCAACGCGGTCGCGACCCTCCTATGCTTCGAGCGTGAGCTCAGTCGATGGCGACAACCAACTCGTCGAGCTTGGTGGACTGCTGGAGTCCCGAGTCTCCGAGATCGCCCGCAGCGTCGTCGATTCGGTTCGGACCGGGGTCGCGTTCTACCGCAGCAACGACATCGTCACGGATGACGATCTGTTCGAGACCGCGGCGGGCCATCTGCGCCTGGTGTTCCAGGCGTTGCAGAACGGCGCCACCTTCGACACCACCCCGGCCTCGACGACCGGCCGCAAGCGAGCCACCGCCGGCGTGCCCATGCCTCCGGTGATGGACGCCTTCCGCGTGGCAAGCCACCACGCGTGGACCCTGATGGTCGAGTTCGCCGGCGATCATCCGGAGATCAGCGGCCCGGCGCTGTTGCGCGCCACCGAGCGATTCTGGGAGGGCCAGGATCGCTACACCGCCGCGATGACCGCCGCCTACCACGAGCAGGCCACCCATCAGGTCCTCGAGGACGCCGCCGAACAAGCCGCGCTGACCGAGGCCCTGTTGCAGGGCCGTCCACTCGGCGACCACAGCCTGTGGGATGTCGCCCAGCTGTTGGGGATTCCCGCCCAAGGTCCCTACGTCGTCGTCGCCGCCGCGGTGCCGCAGGTCGGCCGACAGGCACTTCCGCGGATCGAGGTGTTGCTGCGCGACATCGATATTTTCTCGGCCTGGCGGCTGCTACCCGACCTGCAGATCGGCATCGCCCACATTGCCGCCCCGGCCGCCCTGGACGACATGGTCGAGCTGCTGCGACAAGTGACGACCACCCGCGTCGGGGTGAGCCCGGGGTTCGCCGACCTGGCCGACACCGCGCGGTCCTTGCGCTATGCGCGGGTGGCGATGGCCTCCCCGACCGCTCACGACCCGGTGGGCGTCTTCGACGACTCAATCCTTGGCGTCGCGGCCGTCAGCGCCCCGGAGGTCACCCGCAAGCTCTCCGAGCTCACCCTGGGCGCGTTCCATGATCTTCCCGCGGATGAAAGATGGGCCCTGCTGGACACTTTCGCCGCGTGGCTGGATCACAAGGGCTCGACCCAAGGTGCCGCCGAAGCACTGTTCTGCCATCCCAACACGGTGCGGAACCGACTTCGCCGCATCGAAGAACACACCGGAAAGTCACTGAGCAGTCCGCGCGAGCTTGCCGAGCTCTGCCTGGCCTTCGAGGTCGCCGCGCGCCTCGGCGAACAACGCCCCACCGACCCGTCAACCGACTAGAGAAAGTTGCACACCATGTCAGCTGCCATCACCAATGTCACCGTTCTGGGCACCGGGGTGCTCGGCTCGCAGATTGCCTACCAGAGTGCGTTCAAGGGCTGCACCGTAACCGCCTACGACATCAACGACGACGTGCTCGCCACCGCCCGGAAACGCTTCGCCACGCTCTCCGAGACCTACGCGCGCGAGGTGCCGGACGCCAAGGACGGCGCCAACGAGGCCGCCCTGACCCGGTTGACGCTGACCTCCGATCTGGCCGCCGCGGTCGGCGACGCCGACCTGGTGATCGAGGCCATCCCGGAGGTCGCCGACCTGAAACGACAAACCTTCGAGAAGGTCGGTGAACTCGCGCCAGCGAAAACCATCATCGCGACGAACTCGTCCACCCTGCTGCCAAGCGAACTCAAGGATTCGACCGGCCGACCCGACCGATTCCTGGCCCTGCACTTCGCCAATCGCGTCTGGCAGCTCAACACCGCTGAGATCATGGGCACCCCCGACACCGACCCCGCGGTGTACTCCCGAGTCGTCGAGTTCGCCAAGGCCATCGGCATGGTCCCCATCGAATTACACAAGGAGAAGGCCGGTTACGTCCTCAACTCGCTGCTGGTGCCGTTCCTGCACGCCGCGGCGGAACTGGCCGCCGGCGGTTACGCCGACCCCGCCGACGTCGACACCACCTGGCGGATCGGCACCGGTGCGCCCCTGGGGCCGTTCCAGATCTACGACATCATCGGCCTGAACACGCCGTACAACATCATGGTGCACGGCGATGCCGAATCTCAGCAGCTGGCGGCCTGGCTCAAGACGAACTACATCGACAAGGGCAAGCTCGGCATGGAGTCCGGCGAGGGGTTCTACAAGTACGGCTGACCCGCGGCGGCGCTCGCCAGGGCGGTTCGACTGCACCGATACAGCTGACACCGAAGGCAACGGGGTGCGCACGGGCGAATCGGGGTTTCCTACACTGACAACTTTATCCTCGCCCTGAACCACACCAGATCGGACCGAAATCAATGCTCATCGGGATACCGCGCGAGTCGCTGCCTGGCGAAACGCGAGTCGCCGCCACCCCTGCGACCGTCGCGCAACTGATCAAGCTGGGCTACTCGGTCCTGGTTGAGTCGGGCGCGGGCAGCGCCTCCAGTTTCGCCGACTCCGCCTACGTGGCGGCCGGCGCCGACATCGGCTCGGCGCAGCAGGCGCTCGGCGCGGAGGTGGTGCTGAAGGTCAACGCGCCCGACGAGGGCGAGATCGCCGCCCTGCGCGACGGCGCCACGCTGATCAGCCTGATCTCACCGGCGCTGAATCCCGAGCTGGTCGAGCGGCTGTCCAGGCGCGCGATCACCGTGTTGGCCATGGACGCGGTGCCCCGCATCTCCCGGGCGCAGTCGCTGGACGTGTTGTCCTCGATGGCGAACATCGCCGGGTATCGCGCGGTGGTCGAGGCGGCACACACCTTCGGCCGGTTCTTCACCGGCCAGGTCACCGCCGCCGGCAAGGTGCCGCCGGCCAAGGTGCTGGTGGTCGGGGCCGGCGTGGCCGGGCTGGCCGCCATCGGCGCGGCCGGCAGCCTCGGTGCGATCGTGCGCGCCACCGACCCCCGCCCCGAGGTCGCCGATCAGGTCAAATCGCTGGGCGGCGAGTACCTGGCCGTGGACCCCGCGGCAGCCGAGGTGTCGGCGACCGGCTACGCCAAGGAGATGGGCGACGACTACAAGGCCCGCGAGGCGGCGCTCTACGCCGAGCAGTGCAAGGACGTCGACATCATCGTCACGACGGCGCTCATCCCGGGCAAGCCGGCGCCGCGCATCATCACCGCCGACATGGTGGCCTCGATGAAGTCGGGCAGCGTGATCGTCGACATGGCCGCGGCCAACGGCGGCAACGTCGAGGGCAGCGTCAAGGACCAGGCGATCGTCACCGAAAACGGCGTGACCATCATCGGCTACACCGACCTGGCCGGGCGGCTCCCCGCGCAGGCCTCCCAGCTGTACGGCACCAACCTGGTAAACCTGCTCAAGCTGCTGACCCCGGAGAAGGACGGCCGGCTCACCCTCGACTTCGACGACGTCGTCCAGCGCTCCATGACCGTCGTGCGCGACGGACAGGTCACCTGGCCCCCGCCGCCGGTGCAGGTCTCGGCCGCCCCGGCCGCCGGCGCGGCCACCCAGAAGGCTCCGGTCGAATCGGAGCCCAAGCAACCCATGTCGACCGGGCGCCGACTCGGCGTCGCGTTCAGTGCGGCCGCCGCGATCTTCGTCCTGATCGCGCTCTCCCCCGCCGCCCTGCAGGTTCACCTGACGGTGTTCGCGCTGGCGATCGTCATCGGCTATTACGTCATCGGCAACGTGCACCACGCGCTGCACACCCCGCTGATGTCGGTCACCAACGCGATCTCCGGGATCATCGTGGTCGGCGCGCTGCTGCAGATCGGGCAGTACGACACCACCATCACCGCACTGGCTTTCGTGGCGATCCTGGTCGCCAGCATCAACGTCTTCGGCGGCTTCGCGGTGACACGCCGCATGCTCGCGATGTTCTCCCGCAGCTAGAAGCCCGCCTGCCTACCCGATCGGAACCAAATCCATGCTGGAACAAATCGCTACCGCGGCCTACGTCGTCGCCGCCCTGCTCTTCGTCCTCGCCCTGGCGGGCCTGTCCAAGCACGAGACCTCCCGCGCCGGCATCAGCTTCGGCATCGTGGGCATGGCCATCGCCCTGATCGCGACCATCGCGCTGGCCATCAACCACGAGATCGAACCGGTGGGCCTGGCGCTGCTGGCCGTGGCCATGCTCGTCGGCGCGGCCATCGGCCTGTGGCGCGCCCGGATCGTCGAGATGACCGGCATGCCGGAACTGATCGCGCTGCTGCACTCGTTCGTCGGCCTGGCCGCCGTACTGGTCGGCTGGAACGGCTACCTGCACATCGAGGCGCACCCGGAAGGTGCGGACACCCTGGCGATGGCCGCCGAGGGCATGCTCGGCATCCACTCCGCCGAGGTGGTCATCGGCGTCTTCATCGGCGCGGTGACGTTCACCGGTTCCATCGTGGCCAACCTGAAGCTGTCGGCGCGGATGAAGTCCGCGCCGATGATGCTGCCCGGCAAGAACATCATCAACGTCGGGACGCTGGTGGTGTTCGCCGCGCTGACGGCCTGGTTCGTCATCGATCCGCAGCTGTGGCTGCTGGCCGTCGTCACCGTGCTCGCGCTGCTGCTGGGCTGGCACCTGGTCGCCTCCATCGGCGGCGGCGACATGCCCGTCGTGGTCTCGATGCTCAACAGCTACTCCGGGTGGGCGGCCGCCGCCGCCGGCTTCCTGCTGGGCAACGACCTGCTGATCATCACCGGCGCGCTCGTCGGCTCCTCGGGTGCCTACCTGTCCTACATCATGTGCAAGGCCATGAACCGGTCGTTCATCTCGGTGATCGCCGGCGGCTTCGGCATCGAGGCAGGCCCCTCGGACGATCAGGACTACGGCGAACACCGCGAGATCACGGCCGAGGGCGTCGCCGAACTGCTCACCGGCGCCGACACCGTCGTCATCACTCCCGGCTACGGCATGGCCGTGGCCCAGGCGCAGTACGGCGTGGCCGACCTGACGCGCAAGCTGCGCGAGCGCGGCGTGAACGTCCGGTTCGGCATCCACCCCGTCGCCGGCCGCCTGCCCGGGCACATGAACGTGCTGCTGGCCGAGGCCAAGGTGCCCTACGACATCGTCCTGGAGATGGACGAGATCAACGACGACTTCGACAACACGGCCGTCGTCCTGGTCATCGGCGCCAACGACACGGTCAACCCCGCCGCCTCCGAAGACCCGAGCAGCCCGATCGCCGGCATGCCCGTGCTGACGGTGTGGAACGCCGACAACGTCGTCGTGTTCAAGCGGTCGATGGCCTCCGGGTACGCCGGCGTGCAGAATCCGCTGTTCTTCCGGGAGAACACCCAGATGCTCTTCGGCGACGCCCGCGACCGCGTCAACGACATTCTCGCGGCGATGTAGCGTGCGCTCCGGTCCGCGGGCCGGACCGCTCACACCGAACGTCGGCCCGCCGTCGGGCCCCCCGAGCCCTGCAATATGGTGGAGCGCGAGCGACCAACCGAACGGTTGGGGCAGGGCGAAACGAGAGGCCATCGGATGGATTTCGCGATGTCGGCGAAAGCACAGGACTACCACCAGCGGCTGACCGACTTCATGGTCGAGCACGTGTTCCCGGCGGAGGAGGCCTACGACGCCTATCGCGCCGAGAAGGGACCAAAGGATTTCACGGTTCCCCCAGTGGTCGAGGAACTCAAGAAGATCGCGCGCAAGCAGGGGCTGTGGAACCTGTTCCTGCCGTCGGAGTCCGGGCTGAGCAACGTCGAGTACGCGCCGCTGGCCGAGATCAGCGGGTGGAGCACCGAGATCGCCCCCGAGGCCATCAACTGCGCGGCGCCGGACACCGGCAACATGGAGACCCTGCACCTGTTCGCCACCGAGGAACAGCGCAAGCAGTGGCTCGAGCCGTTGCTCGCCGGTGAGATCCGGTCCGCGTTCTCCATGACCGAGCCCGCGGTGGCCTCCAGCGATGCCCGCAACATCCAGACCGCGATCGTCCGCGACGGCGACCACTACGTCATCAACGGCCGCAAGTGGTGGACCTCGGGCGCCAACGACCCGCGCTGCAAGATCCTGATCGTGATGGGCCGCACCAATCCCGACGCGGCCAGCCATCAGCAGCAGTCGATGATCCTCGTGCCTGTCGACACCCCCGGCGTCAAGATCCTGCGCTCGACAAGCGTTTTCGGCTGGCAGGACCAGCACGGGCACGCCGAGATCGTCTACGACAACGTCCGCGTCCCGGCGTCGAACCTGCTGGGTGAGGAGGGCGGCGGTTTCGCGATCGCGCAGGCCCGGCTCGGACCCGGTCGCATTCACCACTGCATGCGGGCGATCGGCGTGGCCGAGCGCGCGCTGGCGCTGATGGTCGACCGCGTCCAGACGCGCATCGCCTTCGGCAAGCCGCTGGCCGAGCAGGGCATGATCCAGCACTCGATTGCGGTGTCGCGCAACGAGATCGACCAGGCCCGCATGTTGTGTCACAAGGCCGCCTGGGTCATCGACAAGGAAGGCAACAAGGCCGCCCACGGCCTGGTCTCCCAGATCAAGGCCGTCGCCCCGCAGATGGCGTGCAACGTGATCGACCGCGCCATCCAGGTCCACGGCGGTGCCGGGGTTTCCGACGACACGGTGCTGGCCCGGATGTACGGCTGGCAGCGCGCCATGCGGATCTTCGACGGCCCCGACGAGGTGCACCTGCGCACCATCGCGCGCCACGAGCTAGGCCGGGAGAAGAGCCCGCTGGCCGCGGCGGTCACCCCGAAGTGACCAAGGAGCTGTCGGGCGGCTGGAACTTCCGCGACGTCGCGGATTCGACCGGGGGTGCGGTGCGCCCCGGTCGGCTCTTCCGCGCCGGTGAGCTGACCAAGCTCGACGACACCGGGGTGGCGCAGTTGGCCCAGCTGGGCGTCACCGACGTTGCCGACCTGCGCAGCGGTCGCGAAGTCGAGCGGCACGGCGCCGACCTGGTGCCCGACGGCGTCAAGGTCCATCTGCTGCCGTTCGTGGACGTGGTGGCGGCGGTAGACGGCGGCGACGACGTCGATGCGCCGCACGAGCAGGCGTTCAAGCGCCTGATGACCGAAAAGCCCGACGACGAGTCGCCCGTCGATGCGGCGAAGCGGTACATGACCGAGTCCTACACGGCCTTCGCCAAGGCGCCCGGGGCCGCGCGTGCGGTGCACCGGACGGCGACGCTGCTCGCCGACGGTGCCTCGGTGCTCACCCACTGCTTCGCCGGCAAGGACCGCACCGGCTTCTCCGTCGCCGTCATCCTCGACGTCACCGGGGTCGAACGCGACGCCATCATGAACGATTACCTGCACAGCAACGCCGCCGCGCCGCAGCTGCGCGAGCAGATTCTGGGAATGATCCGCAACCGCTTCGACGGTGAGCTCCCCGCCGACGCCGCGGAGTTCACCGCAGCCCGGCTGTCCGACGACGTGCTGGGCGTCCGGCCGGAGTACCTGGACACCGCGCTACGGATCGTCGAGGCCGACTACGGGTCGGTGCGCGGCTACCTGGAATCCACCGGGGTCACCGACGATCAGCTGTCCCGGCTGCGAACGGCGCTGCGGGGCTGATCGTCCCCCGCACTCCGGTGCGCCCGGTCCCGGCCGAAGCCCTGCTTTCGGCGTGAAAATCCACGCCCAGTATGGAAAATCGCGCCGAAATCACCAGAAGAGGACGGCGCAGGCCCACACGATGGTCGAGGCCAGCACGCCGACAAGTTCCACGCCGATGGACAGCAACGCGCCCTTGACGGCGTGCACGGTGGACACCCAGGCCCGAGTCGCGTCCCGGCCAGAGGCCAACTCGGCGACGAACACCCCCGCGACGAAGCCGATGAGCAGGCCGATGATCGGGATGACGAAGAACCCGACGATGCCGCAGACCGCGCCGATGACCAGCACCGACGTCCGCACCTGCGCCTGCCGCATGCGTTTGACGGGCCACAGGTACTTGATGACCTCGGCGGTGAGGAACAACGCCGTGACGATGCCGAGGGTCACCCAGCCCACGGTGGTGCGCTCCACCAGCGCCCACACCAGGATCGAACCGAACACCAGCAGCGCGCCGGGCAACACCGGCAGGATGATGCCGGCCAGCCCGATGGCGATGGCCAACGCGACCAGCGCGATGCCGAGGGTGCTCACGGCTCCAGGACGAGCTTGCCGAAGACGGCGCCGTCGGCCAGTGCCTCCAGGGCCGCCGAGGCCTCGGACAGCGGGAAGCGCATCGGCGGGGGCGGCCGCAGCCCGGCGGAAACCAGCTTGTTGAGCCCGGCGGCGAACACCTCCGCCGAGGCCGGGTCGCGGTTGATGTACTCGCCGTAAGCGACGCCGAGCACGCCGACGTTGCGCAGCAGCAACCGGTTGACCTTGATGGTCGGGATGCCGCCGGCGGCGAAGCCGATCACCAGCAGCCGACCGTCGGTGGCCAGGGTGCGGATCGCGTCGTCGAACACCTCGCCGCCCACCGGGTCGACCACCATGTCGACACCGCGGCCGTCGGTCGCGTCGCGTACCGCCTGCGCCCAGCCTTCGGTCAGCGGGACGACGGCATCCGGGCCCAGCGAGCGCACGAACTCGACCGCGCTCTCCCGGTTGACCGCCGCGATGACCCGCGCTCCCATCGCCTTGGCGATCTGGATCGCGGCGGTGCCCACCCCGCCGGCCGAACCGAGCACCAGCACCGTCTCCCCCGGACGCAGCGCGGCGCGCCGCTCGTAGGCGAAGTACATGGTGTTGTAGTTGACCAGAAGCGAAACCGCTTCGGCGTCATCGAGTTCGGCGGCGCTGGGCCGGACCGCGGAGACCGGCACCGCGACCTGCTCGGCGTACCCACCGAGCAGGGTCGAGGCCGAAACCCGCTGCCCCACAGTCAATCCGGAACCTTCGGGGGCCGCGGCCACCACGCCGGCGATCTCCATGCCCGGGGTGAACGGCGGCGGCACCTTCAGTTGGTATTCGCCCTTGGTGAGCAGCAGGTCGGGGAAACACACCCCCGCCGCCCGGACGTCGACCAGGACTTGATCGGGGCCGGGCGAGACGTCGGGCACGTCCGTGTAGGACATGCCCGACGGCCCGGAAAGCTCTTGTACTACGCAGGCTTTCATGTATCAGTCAGCGCAGGTTGAAGGAAGCCGGTTTGGCAGCCGACAGGTCGTCGATCTCCGACCAGCGGGCAGCGACATCGTCGACCGACGGCGCCGAGCTGAAGGTGACGCCCTCGTTCTGGAACAGCGCGGTGCGCTGCACCTTGCCGCCGCCGACGATGAACACCGAGGCGCTGTCCGGCACCTCTTCGGTGCACAGGTAGGCCACCACCGGCGCGACGAACTCCGGCTTGAGGTTCTTGAGCACCTCCGGCGGCAGGATGTCCTCGGTCATCCGGGTCGCGGCGATCGGGGCGACCGCGTTGGCCTTGATGTCGTACTTGGCGCCCTCCTGGGCCAGCGTGTTGATCAGGCCGACCAGGCCGAGCTTGGCCGCACCGTAGTTGGCCTGCCCGAAGTTGCCGAACAGCCCGCTGGTGGAGGTCGCGACCACCACCCGGCCGAAGCCCTGCTCGCGGAAGTGCGGCCACGCGGCACGGATCACGTTGTAGCCGCCGTAGAGGTGGACCTTGAGCACCGAGTCCCAGTTCTCGAAGCTCATCTTGTGGAAGGTGCCGTCCCGCAGGATGCCGGCATTGCTGACAACGCCGTCGACCTTGCCGAACTCGTCGAGCGCGGTCTTGATGATGTTCTCCGCACCCTCGGACTCGGCGACGCTGTCGTAGTTGGCGACGGCACGGCCGCCGGCCGCCTTGATCTCGGCGACCACCTGGTCGGCCATGGCCGAACCGGAACCGCTGCCGTCGCGGGCTCCACCGAGGTCATTGACGACCACCGCGGCACCTTCGCGGGCCAGCGTCAGCGCGTACTCGCGCCCCAGGCCGCCACCGGCACCAGTGACAACGACAACACGATCCTGCACTCCGGGCATGAACTTCCTCTCTCGATTTTTCCCAACGGGTCCGGCGCGGATCGGCGCTCAGAACAGCCGTCGCGCCATCTTCCACGCCTTCTCTGTATACGGCGGGTAGATCATCGAGATTAAGTCAGGGCGGGTTGGCTTGGTCATCACGGTCTTGTGATGGCTGAATTCCTCGAAGCCGAACTTGCCGTGGTAAGAGCCCATCCCGGACGGGCCGACACCGCCGAACGGCAGTTTGGAGGTGGCGAAGTGGAACAGCAGCTGGTTGATCACCATGCCGCCGGCGGGCACCTCGCGGATCACGCGTTCCCGGACCGCCTTGGTCTTGGTGAACAGGTAGGCGGCAAGCGGCTTGGGCCGCGCGTTGACGAATTTGATTGCCTCGTCGAGGGATTGCACCGTCACGATCGGCAGGATGGGCCCGAAGATCTCGTCGGTCATCAGCGACTCTTCGGGATCCGGGTCGACCACCAGCGTCGGCTGGATCTTGATGTTGGCGGGGTCGGAGCCGCCGCCGAGGGCCACCTGGCCCTTGGTCTCCGCCAGCGCCTTGGTCAGCCGCGCGAAGTGGCGCTCGTTGACAATGCGCTTGCCCTCGGGGTTCTTCGACTCGAACTTGGTGACAGCCTTGGTGATCTCGTCGACCAGCTTGTCCTTGATGCTGGCGTCGGCCAGCACGTAGTCGGGGGCGATGCAGATCTGGCCGGAGTTGATCAGCTTGGTCCAGGCGATGCGCTTGGCCGCGATCTCGACGTCGGCGTCGGCCGTCACGATGACCGGGCTCTTTCCGCCGAGTTCGAGGGTGACCGGGCTCAGATGCGCCGCCGCACTCTGGTAGACCTTGCGACCGATCTCGGTGCCCCCGGTGAAGAACACGTGGTCGAAGCCCTGCGCGATGAGTTCCTGGCTGACCGCGCCGTCGCCCTCGACGACCACGATGGCCTCCGGGTCCAGGTAGCGCGGCACCAGCTCGGCCATCACCGCGGACGAGGCCGGTGCCACCTCGGACGGCTTGAGCACGACGGTGTTGCCGGCGGCGATCGCGCCGACGGCCGGGCCCAGCGTGAGGGCGAACGGGAAGTTCCAGGCGCCGATGATCAACACGGTGCCGTAGGGCTCGTACTCGACCCAGCCCCGCCCGGGAAGCTGTGAGGATTCCAGCAACCGGTAGCGGCGCTTGGCCCACTTGCCGACGTTCTTGGCGGCGTTCTTGGCCTCACCGGCGGTGCTGGCGATGTCGGCCAGCCACGCCTCGAACGGCGCGCGTCCCAGGTCCTTGGCCAGCGCGTCGGCGATCATCGACTCGTTCTCGACGACCAGCTTCTCCAGCGCGCGCAGCTGACGCTTGCGCCATTCGATGTCGCGGGTGCGCCCCGTCGCGTAGGCCTTCCGGACGCCCGCGACGACGGCCGGAATGTCCACGGCGCCGGCGGCGGGGATGGCTTCTTTGGAAACTTCGGTGGTCACGGCATGCCCTTCCTGACGTTGCGGAGGCTTTGTGTCCCTGGGCGCCATGGTAGCCAACCACCTGGTTGGGCGACAGGCCGCGGTCGGGCGGCCTGCGCGATCAGCCGCGTTCGGCGACGACGAAGTTCGAGAAGGCGTCCTGGTCGTCGGTCATCGGCACACCGTCGACCCAACGGTCGAGGCGGCGCATCTCGTCGGTGGCCGCGGTCGCGGTGGCCCGCCAGTCGTGGGCGTTGAGCCATTCGTCGAGCTCAGCGCGGTCCGGATCGTTGTAGACCAGGTCGGCGATGTCGAGGTCGGGTCGCTGGAGGTCGAGCGCCTGCGCGACCCGCTCGAACCGCTGCTGCATTTCCTCGCGGCGGTCCATGGAGTGCTTTCCGGCGGTCTCGGCGGCGATCCGGCTGCCCGGGGCGCTCAGGGCGCCGATGTTCTCGAACAGCCGGTCCTGCGCCTCGGCGGGCAGGTACATCAGCAATCCCTCCGCCAGCCAGGCGGTGGGCTGGGTCGGATCGAACCCGGCCCGGCGCAGTTCGGCCGGCCAGTCGAAGCGCAGGTCGACGGCCACCTCGACGCGCCGCGCGGTCGGGGCCGCGCCGTGCTCGGCAAGCTTGGCCGCCTTGTACTCGAGGACCTTGGGCTGGTCGATCTCGAAGACCCGGGTGCCATCCGGCCACGGCAGTCGGTAGGCGCGTGAGTCCAGGCCAGAGGCCAGGATCACCATCTGCCGAATTCCGGCGGCGGCGGCCTCGGTGAAGAACGCGTCGAAGAAATTGGTGCGCACGGCCTGGTAGTTGCGCATGTGCCGGAAGATCGCGGCGGCCTCGGCGTCCACTCCGGCCACCCGTTCGATGACGTCCTCTTCCAGCAAGTTCTGCCAGGGGAGTCCCGATACGCCGTCGACGAGCAGACGCGCGTACGGGTCGTTGATCAGCGAGTCCTGGCTCTCGGTGTCGGCCGCGCGTGCGGCAGCCACCATGACGGCGGTGCTGCCGACGCTGGTCGCGATGTCCCAGCTGTCGTCGTCGGTGCGAAGTGCGCCCATGATCAATCCCTGTCCTACAGCGAAAAGTTCCGCCGCCATCCTACCGAATAAACTTAGCCAACCTATCGGTACCGAGTGCAGCAACACGGGCCCTGGCCACGAAACCCGTTGCCACACAGGGACTTACATTCCGGAGTGGCTGCCGTCACTTTGCCGGCTTGAGCCGCCACAACCGGTGCTCGAGCAGTAACTTGAGTTGATCGGTGATCCGCTCGAGCTGCTCGTGATCGCCGACGAATCCGGCATAGAAGCCCATCCCCCAGAACACCGCGACCAGCATCTCCACCAGCGAGGTGACATCGGTGTCCGTGGTCAACTCCCCGGCCTTGATCGCCTCGTTGACGGCCCACGCCACAAAGTCGCGCGAGCCCTGTAGCGCATCGTTGCCGTCCTGGCGCAGTTCCGGGTGCCGCTGGGATTCCAACACCGCCGCCACCATAAAGGCCGCCGCGGAGCGATCTTCGGAGTCGGCCTGAACCGCGGCGACCAGGAAAGCCTCCAGCCGGCCCACCAGGGTGGTCGCGGTCTGCGCCCGCTCCACACCGGCGGCGATGACCAGGGCGTTGGTGCGTTCCACGACCTCGGCGAACAGGGCTCGCTTGTTGGGGAAGTAGTGGTTGATGGCGGGTCGGGTCAGATCGGCGCGCAGGGCGATTGCCTGGAAAGTCGCCGCGTCGTAGCCCAATTCACTGAAGACCTGGCGAGCGGAGCGCAAAATTCGCTCCCGCGTCTCCGCCGCCTTTGCTGCGGGGGGCCGACCCGGGCCCCGGCGACTAGCAGTATGCGGCACAGTCAAATTGTGCCACAGGTCACCGGTCAATCCCCGCGGAGGTTCACTGAAGGCCCGAATATGACGGATCCGTAAGCGGATCTACCTGCGGTCGAAGAAAAACGGAGCCACAACCCGCATTTGCCGACTATTCCCGCAGCAAAGCCGAACGCCGAAGTTCGGCCGAACCGGTCGCCGCAACCCCGATTTCGCTGTCGCACCACCCGTTCGGCAATTCGCGACGTCGCCGCATAGACAGCGAGCCGGGCGTGGTTTGCCGTCGCCAAAGTGGGTGCGCGGGGACCCCGGAGCGAACTAGGGTTTACGAAATGGCGACCTTCGTCTCCCGGGAAGCGTATTTCGACGCCGGTCTCGAGGTGTTGGCCGAACTGGGCTATGGGGGGCTGAAGTTAGCCCAGGTGTGCGGTCGCCTCGGCGTCACCACGGGATCCTTCTATCACTACTTCCCCAGCTGGTCGGCCTACACCAGTGACCTGGTGGAACACTGGCAGAACGGCTTGACCGGCCAGCGTGTGGCACGCCTGCGCAACGAGCCCGATCCGCGGCGTCGCATCGACGGCGTCGTGGAGGTCGGCCTGAACCTGCCCCACGGCACCGAGGCCGCAATCCGCACCTGGAGTTCGATCGATCCCCGCGTGCGGCAGGCCCAGGAGGTGGTGGACCGGCAGCGCTTCGACGTGCTGCGCGAGGCCGCCTTCGAGATCTTGGGTAATGACCGCGGCGCCCAGGTGTTCGCCAGCACCGCGGTGTACCTGCTGGTGGGGTACGAGCAGTGCACGCTGCCCCCGGACCCCGAGGGCCTGGAGTGGATCACCGTCCAATTGCTCGACGCATTGGATGCGGGGCGGTTCACGACCGTGCCCGAATAGATGCTCCGCTACGCCAGGAGCATTCGGGGCCGACTCGTCGACCGGTTCGAGAACCGCGATCCCGAGCGCGATGCGCTGCGCCGCGCCGCCCGCGCCGGGTTGATGATCCCGGCGGCCGCGGCGGTCGGTTTCCTGGTGGGCACCGGCGAGACCCCCATGTACGCCATCTTCGGCTCCATCGCGCTGCTGATCACCGCCGACTTCCCCGGCAACCGGCCCGGCCGCGCCGTGTCCTACGCGGGACTGGGTCTCATCGGCGCCGCCCTGATCACGCTGGGCACATGGGTCACCCCCCACGCGTGGCTGGCCGTGGCCACCATGTTCGTCCTCGGTGCCGTCATCACCTTCGCCGGCGTGCTGAGCACCGCGATCGCCGCCGGACAGCGCGCGACGTTGATGACGTTCGTGCTGCCGGTCTGCACCCCCACCGGCCCCATCGACGACCGGCTGCTCGGCTGGGGTATCGCACTGGCCGTGTGCGTGCCGGCCGCGCTGTTCGTGTTCCCGCCGCGCCACCACGACGATCTGCGCCGCCACGCCGCGCACGTGTGCGCCACGCTGGCCGACCGACTCGAGGGCCGCGCGAGCGCCAGGGACCTCAACACCGCGATGAACACGCTGTACGCCCACTACCTCGACGGTGATTTCCGCCCGGTGGGCCTGACCGCGGGCAGCCGCGCGCTGGTCCGCGTGGTCGACGATCTCGGCTGGCTGACCGACCGGACGCGCGACGAGACCGCGGCCACCCTCGGCGTCATGGCGGGACCGTCGGTGCGGGTGCTGCGTGCCTGCGACCGGCTGCTGCGCATCACCCGGGTCGCCGACCGTGCCGCCAGTCGCGCCGAACTCGACGCGGCGCTGGCCGAGCTGCGGTCGGTGGCGCGCGGCCGATACCGCGAGGACGTCGCCGAGGTGCTGCGCTCCGACTGCGACGAGAGCGCCATCGTCGTGGGTGCCCGGCTCCTGCAGCGTCGGACGTTCGGGGCCACCGTGATGACCACCGGCCGCGTGATCGCGGGTGCAGCCGCCGCCGATGCGCGCCCGGTCCTGATGCGGGTGCTCGGACGGCAGCTGCCCGAGACCGGGGCGGCCGTGCGGGTGCTGTCCGAGACCCAGGCCGTCACCACCATTCCGTCCGGCTACCTGGCCACCCGCGCGACGGTGGTCCGCAGCAGCCTCCGCACCGGCCTGGGGCTGGCCGCCGCCGTCGCCACCACCCACCTGTTCCCGGTCGAACAAGGCTTCTGGGTGGTGCTGGCGGCGTTGTCGGTGTTGCGCAGCACGGCGTTGACGACGGGAACCAAGGTCTTTCGCGCCGTCAGCGGGACGGTGGCGGGCTTCGTCATCGGCGCGGTGCTCATCGAATTGCTGGGGGTCGAGCCGGCCGTCCTGTGGGTAGCGCTACCGGTGGTGGCGTTCGTCGCGGCCTACGTGCCCGAGATCGCGTCGTTCGCGGCCGGGCAGGCGGCCTTCACCATGCTGGTGCTGATCGTGTTCAACCTCATCAATCCGACCGGCTGGCAGGTCGGATTGGTTCGGATCGAGGACATCGTCGTCGGCGGCGTGGTGGGTCTGGTGGTGTCCCTGCTGCTGTGGCCCCGGGGATCGGGTCGCGCGGTGTCGGCCGCCATCGACGCCGCCTTCGTGGTGGGTACCCGCTATCTGCGCACGGCGGTCTCGCGGGTCACCCACGGCACCCCCGCCGCCGCGGTGGACGAGTTGAGCCATCAGGCACTGACCGCGTCCCGCACCGTCGACAGCGCTGTGCGGCAGTATCTTTCGGACAACGGCGGCACGCCGGATCGGCGCGCCCCGGTCATCCGTCGGGCCAACCGCGCGATTCGACTGCGCGGGGCGGCCGACCTGATCGCGGACATCCCCACGCTGCCCGCGCCGGACTCCTACCCGAACGCGCGCACGGTGCTGGATGCGCACGCCACGCTGGTCACCGACCGGATGACGGGCCGGACCGACCGCCCGCTCGAATCCACCGGCCTGTCAGAGCATTTCATCACCGCGCTGCGTGCCGAGTCCGCGGCCGCCGAACACCCCGTGGCCGACGCGCTACCCCTGGTGACCGTCGCCGCCAACCTCGGTGAGCTGCAGCTGCTCTACCCCGCCAAGGACTGAGGCAAGCACCCGCCACCCACCCGCCCAAACGTCCCTTTGGGCCGGAAAGTGCGAGTGGTTTCGGGCTTTTCGTCGATCTCGACGCGGTTGCCGCTCACACGGCGGCCAGCGCCCGGGCATCCTCCTCACCGAAGGAATCCTCGAGCTGCACCGGCGAATAGTCGACGTCGATCTCCTCGACCGGGCGACCACGCGCGCTGCTGATGGTGCCGAACCGTCGCATGCCCTTGTCCGCGGAGTACTTCATGAACTCGTCGGCATCCAACCCGAACGGGACGTCGGGGGCGTACAGCGCAAAGCCGTCCTCGGTGAGGCCCAGCGCCAGCGGGAGCAGCTCGTTCATCCGGGTCTCGAACACCGACCAGTTGGCGTCGTCGGCGGCGACGTGCCGCCGGCAGGTGAAGGTGCCCCAGGCCATGTGCCGCCGCTCGTCGTCGCCGATCCGCCGGATCAACTCCTGCATCCCGGGCAGGATGCCGCGGGTCACGCAAATCTTGTGCCACGCATAGTATCCCGTCAACGCCAGCATGCCCTCGACCACGTGGTTGTACACCACCGACGCGCGGACCTGGGCGGCCGGCGAGGGATCGGTGTGCAGCGCCTCCAAGGACTCCGGCAGCTCGTCGTAGAACATCCGGCGATACGACGGGAGATCATCGAAGTAGCTGTGCAGGTCGTCGGTGACCCCGACGGCGTCGAGCCACATCCGGAAGACCTGGGTGTGCTTGGCCTCCTCGAAGGCGAACTGCGTCAGGTACATCTCGTCGCCGAGACGTCCTTCGGCCTCCATCGCCCGCATGAACGGCTGGATGTCCTTGGTGACCGCCTCCTCGCCGGCGATGAACTGGGCGCACAGGCGAGTCGCGTAGTCGCGCTCCCGGTCCGTCAGCGCCTCCCAGTCTTCGCGCTCCCGGGAGAAGTCGATATCCGCCGGGTTCCAGAATTTCGCGTTACCGCTGGCAAATAGCTTGAGCGGCAAGCTATCCCAGTTCAGACCGCCGGCTCTCATGGAGTCGAAATGAGTGTGCGACATGTGACCTCCTCAGGTCGGTTGGGCTGCGGAATCGGCGATCGGGGAGAACGCCGCGGCCAACACCGCGACGAGTCGACGCACGGCCAGTGCCGGCTGCTCCGGGCTCGGCTCGTCGAGACCGAGGATCGGGTCGATGCCGCGCACATACGGCGCCAGGGCCAGATGCGGAAAGATCATCAATAGCAACGACAACAGCGCGTCGGTGTCGGCGTCCGCGCGCAGGTCGCCGCGCGCCTGCGCGGCGCGCACCAACGGACCCAACACCTCGAGGTAGTGCCGGTGCAGGACGCTGCGGACGCTGATCCGGGCGTCGGTGTCCACCTCCAGGCTCGCGGCGGCATGCAGCGACCGTTCCCGAGGATGCTCGGCGAAGTACGCGACCCAGTCGTCGAGCAGGTCGGTGAGGAATTCGAAGAACGGCCGGGTGGGATCGAGTTGGCGGATCCGCGCCTCCATGTAGGCGCGGACCCGCTGACTACCGAGGTCGGCGATGAACGTGTACAGGTCGCGCTTGTCCGCAAAGTATTGGAACAGGCTGCCTTTGGCGACTCCGGCCCGGCGCGCGATGACGTTCAGGCTGCCTCGGGAAAACCCGTGGGCGCCGAATTCGGCCTCCGCGGCGTCGATGACCGCGGCGCGCCGCGCCGGATCAACCCGTGCCCATGTCACCGTTGGCAATCGGACCTCCCAGCAGTCGATGACCACTGGTCACATTACTGTGATACGCGCCACAGTCAAGGGGGTTCGGCGTCAGTCCCCGAGCCGATGCGGCATCAGTGCATCCGGCGGTATGGCGCCGAAGCGTCCGGCCTGGAAGTCCTCGAAGGCCTCGATCACCTCGGACTTCGTGTTCATCACGAACGGGCCGTACTGGAACACCGGCTCGCGTAGTGGCCGACCGCCGAGCAGTAGGACCTCCATGGCGGGGCGGTTGCCGTCCTGATCGGCATCGGCGGCGACGGTCAACCGGTCGCCGGGTCCGAGCACCGCGAGTTGCCCCTGGCGGATCGGATGCCGCACCGGGCCCACCGAGCCGCGCCCGGACAGCACGTAGACCAGGGCGTTGAAGTCGCGACTCCACGCGGTGTTCAGCTGCGCTCCAGGCTCAATGGTGGCGTGCGCCAACGTGATCGGTGTGTGCGTGGCACCGGGTCCGCGCTGGACACCGTCGGCGGTGGCGAACTCACCGGCGATCACCCGGATCAACGCTCCGCCGTCCGACGACGACAACAACCGAACCTCGCCGCCCTCGATGGCCTGGTACTTCGGCGCGGCGAACTTGTCCTTGCGGGGAAGGTTCACCCACAGCTGCACGCCGTGGAAGAGACCGCCGCTGCGGACGAGTTCGGCCGGCGGCGTCTCGATGTGCAGAATGCCCGAGCCGGCGGTCATCCACTGGGTTGCGCCGTCGGCGATCAGTCCGCCACCCCCGTGCGAGTCCTGATGCGCGAAGCGGCCGTCGATCATGTAGGTGACGGTCTCGAAGCCGCGGTGCGGATGCCAGTCGGTGCCCCGCGGCTCGCCGGGCTGGTACTCGACTTCCCCCATCTGATCCATGTGCACGAACGGATCCAGATCCGCCGCGCTGACCCCGGCGAACGCGCGGACGACGGGAAAGCCTTCGCCCTCCAGCCCGCGGGGGCCGGTGGTGATGGAACGCACCGGGCGCTCGGTGTCGCCGGGCGCCGGAGCGGCGACCCGCGTCAGGGTCAGGGTGTCTGCGGTCACTGCGGGCATCTGGGCACCT
Organism: Mycolicibacterium sp. MU0050; assembly: GCF_963378085.1. Classification (GTDB taxonomy): domain Bacteria; phylum Actinomycetota; class Actinomycetes; order Mycobacteriales; family Mycobacteriaceae; genus Mycobacterium; species Mycobacterium wendilense. The sequence goes on from NZ_OY726395.1 coordinate 4,572,203, forward strand.
CCATGCTGATGAGAGAGTCACCCGATATAACCGGACCGCGGTCCAGTTATTCCCCGGCGATCACTCCAGCACCGCGAGGGCCGCGGCGCGCGCGTCGGCGGCACTGGCCGTGGCGAGCACCGCCGCCGCAGCGCGCCGGCACTGTTCGAGGGTCACCGTGGAGAGCTTGGCCCCGACCGCCGACACCGCCGCGGCGGCCGCCGACAACGAGGTGATGCCCAACCCCACCAGCACGCAGGCCAACAGCGGGTCCGCCGCCGCCTCCCCGCACACGCCCACCGGCTTGTCGGCCGCCGCGCCGGCCTTGGCCGTCATCGCCACCAGGGCGAGCACGCCGGGCTGCCACGGGTCGGTCAGGGTTGCCAGTTCCGCGGACATCCGGTCGGCAGCCATCGTGTACTGCGCCAGATCGTTGGTGCCGATCGACAGGAAGTCGACGTGTTCGAGGATCCGGTCGGCCAACAGCGCCGCGGCGGGCACCTCGATCATCACCCCCGGGGTCAGCCCGTGCGCGCGCACCTTCGCCGCAAAATCGCGCGCCTCCTCGGGGGTCGCGATCATGGGCGCCATCACCCACGGCGGATTTCCGGTCTGCTGTGCCGCTTGCGCGATGCCGGCCAACTGGTTGTCCAGCAACGCGGGGTTGCCGAACGAGATCCGGATGCCGCGGACCCCCAGCGCGGGATTGGCCTCGTCGGGACTGTTCGCGAACTTCAGCGGTTTGTCCGAACCCGCGTCCAGGGTGCGAATCACCACCTTGTGCTCGGAAAAGGGTTGCAGCACTTCGGCGTAGATCCGGGCCTGCTCCGCCACCGACGGTTCGGTGTCGGAGTTGAGGAAGCATAGTTCGGTGCGGAAGAGCCCGATGCCCTCGGCCGGCGTCTCACGCGCGGCCCGCGCGGCCGCGCCGTCCTGCACGTTGGCCAGCACGGCCACGGGGTGTCCGTCGGCGGTGGCGCCGGGACCCGTCCAGCCCGCCATCGCCGCGGCGGCCTGCTCCGCGCGCTCGACGGCGGCCGCAGCCTCGGCCGGGTCGGGGCCGACTGCGAGTGTGCCCCGGGTGCCGTCGATCAGGATAATTTCGCCGGCGGGGACGTCGTCGAGCCCGGCCACCGCCACCACGCAGGGGATCCCCAACTGGCGGGAGATGATCGCGGTGTGACTGGTGGGCCCGCCCAGCGAGGTCGCCAGGCCGACGATCAGGGCCGGGTCGAGACCGGCGGTGTCGGCCGGGGCCAGATCCTCGGCGCACAGGATCGAGGGCACGTCAGGCACGGGCACCCCGGGCTCGGGTAGTCCGGCCAGTTCGGCGACGACCCGGTCCCGGATATCGCGCAGGTCGGTCACCCGCTCGGCCATCAATCCGCCCATCTTGGTGAACATCTCGACGAACTGCTCGACCGCCTCGGCCGTGGCGCGGATCGCCGGAGCGCCCTCGCCGATCCGCTTCTCGGCCGCCCCGAGCCAGGCCCGGTCGGTGGCCAGCTGCGCGGTGGCGCCCAGCACCTCCGAGGCCGCGCCGGTGGCGTGCGCGGCCCGCTCCCGCAGCCGCTCGGCCACCGTCGTGGCCGCGGCCTTGAACCGGGAGATCTCGCCGTCTCGGTCGGCCTCGGCCACCTCGCCGGGCGCGGCGAGGTCCTCGGGCGCGGGCAGGCGGCCGGGCCGGACCACCGGGGCGTACGCGACGCCGGGAACCACCGGCACCCCGGAAAGCACCGCACCCTGTGAAGTCGCAGGAGTAGTGGAAGTCATGTGAACCAGGTTACATCGAACCGTTGACAATTCAACACAAATAGGCGTAAAACAACACATACCAACATTACGGCTGGCGGGAGTTCGCGGACTTCCACGCGAACGCCCGCCAAACGTACTTGCTTTCCGTCCATCCGACCCGATTCAGTCCCACCCGACCCTGGAGGCCACGTGTACCCGGAGGAGCGCCAGCAAGCGATCGCCTCCCTGGTCATCTCGCGCGGCCGGGCCTCGGTGACCGAACTCGCCGAGACCTACGCCGTCACCACCGAGACCGTGCGCCGCGACCTGGCAGCGCTGGATCGCGCCGGGCTGGTGCGACGCGTCCACGGCGGCGCGGTGCCGGTGCGCGCGCTGCACGTCGTCGAGCCGGGGGTCGCCGAACGTGAGGGCACCCGCGCCAACTACAAGGACGCCATCGCGGCGGCCGCCGGCGACTTCTTCCCCCTGGCCGGGGCCAGCGTGCTCTTCGACGCCGGTACCACCACCGCGCGGGTGGCCGCGCGTCTGCCCGCCGACCGCGAACTGGTCGTGGTGACCAACTCGGTGCCCATCGCCGCGCGGCTGGCCACCATGCCCGCCATCAACCTGCATCTGCTCGGCGGGCGGGTGCGCGGCCTGACCCAGGCCGCCGTCGGGGAGCCGGTGTTGCGGACCCTGGATACCCTGCGGGTCGACATCGCGTTCATGGGCACCAACGGCATCAGCGTCAAACACGGCCTGTCCACCCCCGACAGCGACGAAGCCGCCGTCAAGCGAGCCATGGTGGTCAGCGCGAGTTATGTTGTGGTGGTTGCCGATTCGTCCAAAATCGGCCATGAGGACTTCGTCAGTTTCGCGCCGCTGGACAAGGTCGATGCGGTGATCACCGATGACGAGATCAGCGACGCCGACCGCGCGGCGCTGACCGAGCACGGAGTAGAGGTGGTGGTGGCGTGAGTCCCGCGAATCGACGCAGCGGTGCGAGGCACGAGCAGCGCGGAGGAGTGAGCGAATGACACACCAAGGACCGGTCGTGGTCACGGTGACGCCCAACCCGAGCATCGACCGCACCATCGCGCTCGGCGGCCCCCTGACCCGCGGCGCCGTGCACCGGGTGCAGTCGGTCTCCGACGAGCCCGGCGGCAAGGGTGTCAACGTCGCGCGGGTGCTGACGCTGGCGGGGATCGATGCCTGCGCGGTGCTGCCCGCCAGCCCCGACGACCCGTTCCTGTCCGTGCTGAGCCCCACCGGCGTCGGCTACGCCGCGGTCCCGGTCACCGGTGTGGTCCGCACCAACGTCGCCGTCACCGAGAACGACGGGACGACAACCAAACTCAACGAACCGGGCGCGGGCCTCGACGCGGCGAGCGTCACGGCGCTGACCGACGCCGTCCTGACCCGCGCCGCCGGCGCGCAGTGGGTCGTGATGTCGGGATCGTTGCCGCCCGGAATGCCCGAAAACTGGTATGCCGAGGTCGCCGCGCTGCTTCGCGAACTGCCCTGCAAGGTGGCCGTCGACACCTCCGAGGGCCCCCTGGCGGCGCTGGCCGCCGACTTCGAGCGCGCGGCACCGAACCTGATCAAACCCAACTCCGAGGAACTCGCCAGCCTGTCCGGTGCGGACCCCGAGCAGTTGGAACGCGCTGTGCAGCACGGCGACCCGGAGGCCGTGGTCGCCGCCGCGACCGAACTGATGAACCGCGGCGTGGGTGCCGTGCTGGCCACTCTCGGGGCCGCGGGTGCGGTGCTGGTCAACGGCACCGGGGCCTGGATGGCGGCGGCTCCGCCGATCACGCCGCGCAGCACCGTCGGGGCCGGCGACTCCTCGCTGGCCGGTTACGTCCGCGCGGCGATCGGCGGCGCCGAGGAACCCCGGCGGCTGCAGATGGCGGTGGCCTACGGCAGCGCCGCGGCCGCGCTGCCCGGTTCGGCGCTGCCCTCCCCCCAACTGATCGACCTGGACGCGGTCCAGGTGGTGCCGATAGCCCCCGACCGCTGACCGAAATCGGCCAATCGCCAACGCCGCCGAACCATTCCGACGAAGGTGTGTCTATGACCAACCCGCCCATCACCACCGCCGACCTGGTGCTGCTCGACGTCGACGCGGGGGCGAGCAAGGACGAGGTCATCGGCCGCTTGGCCGCCACCCTCGCCGACGCCGGCCGGGCCACCGACGTCGACGGGCTGGTCGGCGCGACCATGGCCCGAGAAGCCCAGTCCGCCACCGGGTTACCCGGCGGCATCGCCATCCCGCACTGCCGCTCGCCCTACGTCGTTGCCCCCACCATCGGCTTCGCGCGGCTCGATCCGGGAGTGGACTTCGGCGCCGCGGACGGCCCCGCCGACCTGGTGTTCCTGATCGCCGCGCCGGACGGCGGCGGCGCCGAGCACATGAAGCTGTTGTCCAGCCTGGCCCGGGCGCTGGTGCGGCCGGACTTCGTGGCCTCGCTGCGGGCGGCGTCGACCGCCGAGGAGATCGTGACGCTGGTGGACTCCACGGTGAATCCCGCACCCGCGCAATCCGAGGGGCCGTCGTCGACGCCCGAGCCCGCGCCCGCGGCATCCGCCGCCGCGCGGTCCGCCGCCCCCGAAACCGCACCGGCGACGCGGAAGACCGTCGCGGCCATCACCGCCTGCCCCACCGGGATCGCGCACACCTACATGGCCGCCGACGCGCTCAAGCTCGCGGCCGAACGGGCCGGCGTCGACATCGTCATCGAGACGCAGGGGTCCTCCGGAAGCACGCCGCTGGCGGCGGCGACGATCGCCCGCGCCGACGCCGTCATCTTCGCGACGGACGTCGGGGTCAAGGACCGCGGCCGCTTCGCCGGCAAGCCGGTGGTCGCCTCCGGGGTCAAACGCGCGATCAACGAACCCGACGCGATGATCGCCGAGGCGGTCGCCGTGGCCGACAATCCGAACGCCGCGCGCGTCGAGGGCGACGGCGCCCCGACCCGTGAGTCCGAGGGCTCCGCCGACGTCGGCTGGGGCACCCGGACCCGACAGATCCTGCTCACCGGCGTGAGCTACATGATCCCGTTCGTGGCGGCCGGCGGTCTGCTGATCGCGTTGGGATTCCTGTTCGCCGGTTACGACATCGCCAATCCGCCGGAGGGTTTCGACACCTCACTGGGCAATCTGATCGCGCTGGAGAACACCCTGACCAACCTGCCGCCCGGCGGGCTCATGCAGTATCTGGGCGCGGTGCTGTACACCCTCGGCGGCCTGGCCTTCAGCTTCCTGGTGCCCGCGCTGGCCGGCTACATCTCGTTCGCCATCGCCGACCGCCCCGGGCTGGCCCCGGGCTTCACCGCCGGCGCGGTGGCGGTGTTCGTCGAGGGTGGTTTCATCGGCGGTATCGTCGGCGGCCTGATCGCCGGCTTCGCCGCGTTGTGGATCAGCCGGAGCACCGTCCCGCAGTGGTTCCGCGGCCTGATGCCCGTCGTGATCATCCCGCTGTTCGCCTCGCTGGTGGTCGGCCTGCTGATGTTCCTGCTGCTGGGCCGCCCGCTGGCGGCCATCCAGGAGGGGCTGACCAACTGGCTGAGCGGGATGACCGGAACCTCGGTGATAATCCTCGGGATCATCCTGGGCCTGATGATGTGCTTCGACCTGGGCGGCCCGGTCAACAAGGCGGCCTACGCGTTTGCCACCGTCGGCCTCAATGTCGCGGACCCGTCGTCGCTGCGGATCATGGCCGCAGTGATGGCCGCGGGCATGGTGCCCCCGCTGGCGATGGCGTTGGCCACCGCGGTGCGGCCGCGGTTGTTCAGCGAGCCAGAGCGGGAAAATGGCCGCGCCGCATGGCTGTTGGGCGCCTCGTTCATCTCCGAGGGCGCGATCCCCTTCGCGGCGGCCGACCCGCTGCGGGTGATCCCGTCGATGATGGCCGGCGGTGCGGTGACCGGGGCGCTGATCATGGCGTTCGACGTGACGCTGCGCGCCCCGCACGGTGGCATCTTCGTGTTCTTCGCGATCGGCAACCTGGTGTGGTTCATCGTCGCGCTGGTCGCCGGGACCGTCGTCGGCGCGCTGGCGGTGGTCACCGCCAAGCAACTCGCCGCGCCCAAACCCCCTGCCCAAACGCAACTTTCAGCTGCTTAGTTCGAAAAGCATCGTCACAACGAGAGATTTCGGCCCAACCCACGAAGGAGCACACCCGCATGCACAGCAAGACCGTGATCGTCGGATCCGCCGTCGGCCTGCACGCCCGACCGGCCGCCATCATCTCCGAGGCCGTCGTGAACGCCGGGGTGCCGGTGACGCTGTCGATGGACGGCGGCGAACCGGTCGACGCCGGGTCCGCGCTGATGATCATGACCCTGGGCGCGGGCAAGGGCGCGTCGGTCACCGTCGCCTCCGAGGACGAGGCCGCGGTGAACACCATCGCCGACCTCGTCGAACAAGACCTCGACGCCTAAGCGCGCGGCTCGCAGATCAGCAGCGGGATCTCGCGGTCGGTGTTGCGCTGGTAGCCAGCGTAGCCGCGGTAGGTCTTGACCACCTCAGGCCACAACTCGGCGCGCTCGGCGGCCGTGGCCGCGCGGGCCCGCATCGGCACCTGCGCGCCGTCGACGGTCAGCGTCACGTCCGGGTGCGCCAGCGCGTTCTTGTACCAGTCCGGGTGGTCCTGGTGGCCGCCCTTGGAGGCGACGAGCACAATCCGGTGGTCGTCGTGGATGGGGCTGGTCAGCAGGTTGGCGTAGGGCTTACCGGACTTGCGGCCGACGGTGTGCAGTTCGACGGTCAGCATGCCCATCACGGTGCGGGGGAACCGGCCGCCGGTCAGCGCCAGCAACGCCCGGTGTCCGTTCTCGAGTACCCACGCGCCCGCCTCGGCGACGCGATCGGACTTTCGCATCTGGCCCCCCATTTCCGGATTCTGTCGTTCAACGCTAGCGGACGACGTCCGACGGGCGCAGGTCCAACCGCCGCAACAGTTGCGCGTTGAGCGCGACCACCACCGTCGACAGCGACATCAGCAGGGCGCCGACCGACATCGGCATCACGAAGCCGGCCGGGGCCAGCACACCCGCGGCCAGCGGCACCGCGATCAGGTTGTAGCCCCCGGCCCACCACAGGTTCTGCTTCATCTTCCGGTAGCTGGCCCGAGACAGTTCGATCACCGACAACACCGATCGCGGATCCGAGCTGGCCAGGATCACCCCGGCCGACGCGATCGCGACGTCGGTGCCGGCGCCGATCGCGATCCCGACGTCGGCCCGCGCCAGTGCGGGGGCGTCGTTGACGCCGTCGCCGACCATCGCGACCACCCGTCCCCCGGCCTGCAACTCGGCGACCTTGGCCGCCTTGTCCTCGGGCCGCACCCCCGCGAACACCCGGTCGACGCCGAGTTCGGCGGCCACCGCGTCCGCCACGCTCTGCGCGTCGCCGGTGATCATCACGACCTCGCGGCCCAGCCGGTGCAGTTCGTCGATGGCCTGCCTGGACTCCGGGCGGACCTCGTCGGCCAACGCCAGCACACCGAGCACCCGTCCGTCGGCCAGCACGTGCAGCACCGTCGTGCCCGCAGGCATCGGTTCCCCTGAGGCCGCAACACCGGTCTCCTCGAGCAGTTTCGGCCCGCCGACCCGGATCTGCCGGCCGTCGACGGTGGCGGTCACCCCGACCGCGGCCGACGAACTGAATTCGGTGGCCACGGGGATCGACAGTCCGCGCTCGCGGGCCGCGGCCACGATGGCCCGGGCCAGCGGGTGCTCCGAGGGGAGTTCGGCGGCCGCCGCAAGCGCCAGAACATCGTCCCCGCCGGAGGCGGCGACGACGACGGGTTCGCCCTTGGTCAGCGTGCCGGTCTTGTCGAACAACACGGCGTCGACGGTGCGCATCTGCTCCAAGGCCAGCCGGTCCTTGATCAGCACTCCGCCGCGCGCGGCGCGCTCGGTGGCAATGGACACCACCAGCGGGATCGCCAGGCCCAGGGCGTGGGGGCACGCGATGACCAGCACCGTGATGGCGCGGATGACGGCTTGGTCGGGAAGCCCGATGACCGCCCACACCAGGGCGGTGAGCACGGCGGCGCCCAAGGCGAACCAGAACAACCAGCCGGCGGCCCGGTCGGCCAGGCGCTGCGCGCGCGACGACGAGTTCTGCGCCTCGGCGACCAGTCGCTGGATTCCGGCCAGGGCGGTGTCGTCGCCGACGGCGGTGATTTCGATCCGCAGGGCCGAGTCGGTGGCTGTGGTGCCGGCGACCACGCTGTCGCCGACGCCACGCCGCACGGTACGCGATTCACCGGTGACGATCGACTCGTCCATGTCGGCGGCGCCGTCGCGAATCCGTCCGTCGGCGGGCACCCGGCCGCCCGGGCGCACCAGCACCAGGTCCGCGACCTGCAGCTCCACCGGTGCGACGGTCTCGATGGTGTCGCCGGTGACGCGCTCGGCCTGATCGGGCAACAGGGCCGACAACGAGTCCAACGCGGACGTGGTCTGCTCCAGGGAGCGCATCTCGATCCAATGGCCCAGCAGCATGATGACGATCAGCAGCGCCAGCTCCCACCAGAACTCCAACTGGTGGTCCAGCACGCCGAGGCTCGCGCCCCAGGAGGCCAGGAAGGCGACGGTGATCGCCAGCCCGATCAGCAGCATCATTCCCGGTGCACGGGAACGGATCTCGTCGACCGCGCCGGTGAGGAAAGGCTGCCCACCCCACACGTACATCACGGTGCCCAAAACCGGGGCCACCCACTGTGAGCCCGGGAAGCTCGGCACCTGGTAGCCCAGGATCATCGCGAACATCCCCGACATCGCCACGGTGGGGACCGCCAGCACGAGCATCACCCAGAACAGCCGGCGGAACTGCGCCACATGGTCGCCGTGCCCGGCGTGACCGGCGTGCCCCACGTGAGCCCGGTGGTCGTCGTGGTTGACGTGCTGCTGGTGCTGCGCCGGATGGCGGTGGCCGGTCATGCTCGCCACCATATACCCCATGGGGGTATATGCACAGCGCCGTCGTCACGACGACAATCGGGAAATGAAACTGCGCAGGGTACGCACCGCGGCCGGACTCGAACTACAGCACCTCGACGACGGGCACTGGCGCGCCCACTCCGGCCCGTCCCCGCTGGGCCCCTCCCCGTTCGCCGAGGACTGGGAGTTGGCGACCGCCGACCGGCACCTGGCGCACACCGACGCGGTGTTGCCGTTCACACCGCTGTCGTTCCGCGACTTCCTGCTGTCCGAACCTCACAACATCAGCGCCGCCCGCGGCCTGATCAACCGGTTCCACCCGGCCACCGCGCGGATCACCAACGCCTACGAAAAGCTGACGCGCAGAACGTTTCCCGCGTTCAACCCGAAGAAACTGTTCTACCAGCAACCCATCTACTACATGGCCAACGCGATGACCATCGTGCCCAGCGGCACCCCGGTCGCCAGTCCCAGCTACTCCAGGGGTCTGGACTTCGAACTGGAGATCGGCTTCGCGCTGTCCGCACCGTTGCACAACGCCACCCCGGCGCAGGCCGTCGCGGCGGTCGGCGCGTTCGTGCTGGTGAACGACTTCAGCGCGCGCGACGTCCAACGCGCGGAGATGGCCAGCGGGATGGGACCGCAGAAGTCCAAACACTTCCTGTCCTCGATGTCGACGACGATGGTCACCGCCGACGAGGTCCTGCCCCGGATCGGTGCCCTGACCGGCACAGTGGCGATCAACGGGCACACCGTGAGCCGCGTCGACAGCGCGGGCCTGCAGTGGGGCATCGGCGAGGTGCTCGCGCACGCCTCCCGTGACGAGCAGTTGCTGCCCGGCGAACTGTTCGGGCTCGGCACGCTGCCCGGCGGGTCGGGGATGGAGACCGGCAACTGGCTGCAGCCGGGCGACACCTTGCGGTTGACGCTCGATGACATCGGCGAGGTGGAGCACCGCATCGTCTGACGGCGCGGGCGCCACGGCAGTAGCATCCGCGTCATGGCGAACGCCGACACCGACGGCAGGATCGCCACGTTCCTGCGCAACTCCGGCTATCTGCGCAAATGGCTGCTTCTCGGCGTCGCCATCGGCGTCATCGCCGGTCTCGGCGCCGTCGCGTTCTACCTCGCCCTGACGTACACCACCGAATTCCTGCTCGGCCACCTCGCCGATTACGACGTGCCCACCGCCTACGGCGACGGCAACAACCCCGGCGCGAGCGGGTTCTCCCGAGCCTGGGCCATCCCGGTGGTCACCACGCTGGGCGCGCTCGCCTCGGCGGCCATCGTCGCCAGATTTGCGCCCGAGGCCCGGGGCCACGGCACCGACGACGCCATCGAGGCCGTCCACACCGATCCGCGGGCCATCCGCGGCCGGGTGGTGCTGGTGAAGATGATCGCCAGCGCCCTGACCATCGGCTCGGGCGGCTCCGGCGGCCGGGAAGGCCCCACCGCCCAGATCTCCGCGGGGTTCGGCTCGCTGCTGACCCGCCGGCTTAACCTCTCCGACGACGACGGCCGCGTCGCGGTCTCGATGGGCATCGGCTCGGGCATCGGCGCGATTTTCGGGGCGCCGCTGGGCGGTGCGGTGCTCGCGGCGTCGATCGTCTACCGGCAGGACTTCGACTACCGGTCTCTGATACCCGGCTTCATCACCTCGGGCACCGCCTACGCCGTCTACGGCGCCGTCCTGGGCTTCGAACCGCTGTTCGGTGCGCTGGTCCCCGACTACACCTTCGACCCGGCCGGCCTGCCGTGGTTTCTGCTCATCGGAATCGTCTCCGCCGCAACCGGTTACCTGTACGCCAGGACGTTCTACGCCACCGTCCGTTTGTCGCAGCGGATTCCCATTCCCGGCGGCTCGGTGCTCAAGCCCGCGCTCGGCGGCTTGCTGGTGGGGCTGTTGGCGCTGGCCATCCCGCAGGTCCTGTCCAGCGGCTACGGCTGGGTGCAGTTGGCCGCCGATGAGTCCACCCTGATGGCAATACCGCTGTGGGTCGTCGTGATCCTGCCGGTCGCCAAGATCGTGGCGACCTCGCTGTCGATCGGCACCGGCGGTTCGGGGGGCATCTTCGGCCCCGGCGTGGTGATCGGATGCTTTCTGGGCGCGGCGACCTGGCGGCTGGCGGAGTTGGCCGGCGCACCGGCGCTGCCCGCCGGGCCCGGCGTCTTCATCGTCATCGCGATGATGGCCTGCTTCGGCAGCGTCGCGCACGCGCCCCTGGCGGTGATGATCATGGTGGCCGAGATGACGGCATCGTTCTCCGTCATCCCGGCCGCCATCATCGCCGTCGGGGTCGCATACCTGTTGATCACCCGCACGGACGTGTCGATCTACCGTGCGCAGCGGATGAATCGAGAGGCGGCCGCCGCCGAGCGGGCCGGTGTGACACCCCCCGCTGCGTACTAGCTTCGCTACTTGCTGGAGCGCGCCTTGCTGGCGGCGCCCTTCTCGGTGCGCTTGCCGGTGTGCGGCAACTCGCCGCCGGAGTTCTCCAGGTGCGCGCGGACGAACCACTGGAACTTCTCGAGTTCGGCGGCGTGCCCGATCAAGATGTCCTCGGTGACCGGGTCGAGATCCTCGACGTCGGCGATGCCCTTGCGGACATCCTCGATCACGCCTGTGTAGACCAGGTCCAGCGCGGCCAGATGGGCCTGCACCGTGTCACGGCCCACCGAGTAGTCGTCCCAATCCCGATCGCGGCAGATGGCGCCCGGGGTGCCCTCCGGGGAGTAGCCCAGGGTCGCGATGCGCTCGGCGACCTCGTCGGCGTATCCGCGGACCAGCATCACCTGCGGGTCGATCATCTCGTGCACGCCGATGAAGTTCGGGCCCACCACATTCCAGTGCACGTGCTTCAGCGTCAGGTGTAGGTCGTTGTAGGTGCTCAACTTGCGCTGCAACACCTCGGCGATCTGCGCGGCCTGCTTGTCGGTCAGGCCCGGGACGGTGTAGTGGCTGGGCATCGTTCCTCCTTCAAGATGTCGAGTCACGGCATACCCGGGTCGCCGCGATGTCAACCACCTAGAGGTCGCGAATGTTCTGCACCGGCAACCGCGCGCCACGGCGCGGCTCGTAGGCCAGTCCACTGACCTGCAGCAGGCGCACCACCCGATGGCGGTGTGGGCGCATCGGTTCCAGCAGCGTGACCATCTCGTCGTCGTCCACCGGGTGTCCGAGCAGCGTCCAGCCGATCATCTTCGAGATGTGGTAGTCGCCGACCGACAACGCGTCGGCATCGCCGAAGGCGCGCTGGGCGACCTCCGCCGCGGTCCACACCCCGACGCCGGGCAGGCTGGTCAGCGCCGCGCGGGCCGCGGCGGCGGGCCGGGCCACCAGCCGTTCGAGCGCCGCGGCCCGCCGGGCGCAGGCGACGACGGTGCGGGCCCGGCCGGGATCGACGTTGGCGCGGTGGAACTCCCACGACGGGATGCGCTGCCACACCTCGGCCGCCGGGAACACCCGCATGCGCTCCGGGGCCGGGCCGGGCGCGGCGGTGCCGTACTTGCCGACCAACGTGCGCCAGGCCTTGAACGCATCGACGCCGGGCACCCGCTGCTCGATCACCGCCGGGATCAGGGCTTCGAGTACCCGGTCGGTGCGCCCCAGTCGCAGGTGCGGCGCCTGCCGGGCGGCACGGGCCACCACCGGATGCGCCGGGCGGAAATCCGACCAGTCGTCGTCGGCGCCGAGATAGGCGGGCAGCGCCTCGAGGAACTCCGCGGCACCGGCGCCCCAGGCGCGCGCCCCCACCGCCGAGGGCCCGGCGCGCTCCAGGCGCACGGTCACCGGCCCCGTGGCCAACAGGGTGGTCCGCCAGATCGCCCCGTCGGCACCGACCTGGTAGGTCGGGTCCGCCGGCCCCCGCCGCTGCGGGGCCAGCGTCGCGGCCGGGCTCACGGGTCCCGGGAAAGTGACGACGCGCGTCAGACCGTCGGTGTCGATGTCGGCCAGGTTAGCCACCGTTGACGACACCACCGGCAGCGGACAGGATGAGCGGCGTGATGACGCCGTTCGACGACCCCCAGGCCGAGCAGGCGTGGATGTTCCTGCAGACCCTGAGCGACGACGGCGACCTCGACGAGGGGTTCGCGTTGCTCAGCGACGACTTCACCTACTGGAACAACGCCATCGGCCGCACCCTGACCAAGACCGAACTGCGCGAGATCACCGAGCGGGCGCGCCAACAGATGGTGCTGCACTTCGACCTGGTGCGCTGCCTCAACGAGAGCGAGAGCGTGGTCATCGAGGCACGGTCGGAGGGTGCCAACCCCGCCGGTGACCGCTACGACAGCCCCGTCGTGTTCATCTTCGACATGCGCCACGGCCTGATCACCTCGCTGCGGGAGTACTGCGACACCCGGCTGTTCGAGAAGGTGTTCGGCGCTAATCCGGGGTGACGCTGATGTCGGCCTTGTCCGGGTAGAACGCGACGTGTCCGGCGATGGCCGCGACCGCCGGATAGGGCCGTTCGTAGCACCAGAGCGCGTCGTCGACGACCACCCGCGCCCCGGCGACGCTGTAGTAGCCCGCTTCGCCCTTGTACGGGCAGTAGGTGGTGGTCTGGGAGTGGCGTAAGCGTTGCCCGTCGACGTCGCGCAGGGGGATGTACTGCACCGCGGGATAGGTCGATTCCTGCAGGGTCAGCGCAGCGCAACTGTCGGCGACGATGGCGCCGTCGACCCGCACCACCACTCGCCCGGCGGTGGGCGTGATGGTGATCGGATGCTCGGCGGTGGGCTCAAGGACGTGGCGCTCGGTCATGAGGAGATTCAACACCCGCGGCCTGACCGCCGAAAGTTCGTTGCTGTACGCGTTTCCCGAATGGGCCCGCCAACGACTCAGCTCGCGGCGCGCGCCTGGCGGCGGGCCGAGCGCATCTGGGCCCAGAAGCGCGCCGCCGCCCGGATCGACTCCTCGACGGGCCGCGGCGTCCAGTCCAGCTCGCGGCGGGCCTTGGCGCAGTCGACCTCGGCCTCGGCGCGCATCAGCCGCACCGACTCCAGCGTCAACTGCTGGTCGGTACCGGTCAGCCGGGCCCGCACCGAGCCCATCGCCCCCATCGCGTACAACAGCGGCACCGGTATCGCGCGGCGCGGAGCGGACACCCCCGCCTCGTCGGCCGCAATCCGGATCACCTCGCGGTTGCTGATCATCCGCTCGGAGATCAGGTAGCGCTGTCCGGGCCGGCCCCGGTCGGCGGCCAACACCATGGCGCGTGCGGCGTCCTCGACGCCGACGGCCTCCAGCGCGATCTTGTCGAGAACGAACGGCAGCTTCTCGAACACCGTGCCGGCGACCACGGCCCCCTGCGGTGTCATCCCGTGGTCACGGCCCCCGTAAGTGGTCGACACACACATCGCCACCGCCGGCACGCCCCGGTCGCGGGCGTACTGCAGCACCAGGTCCTCGGCCTGTACCCGGGAGCGGACGTAGGCGGTGAGCTTGCGCCGGTCGATCAGGTCGTCTTCGGTGGCGACGCGCCCCTTCTTCCGTCCCACCGTCGAGTAGCTGCTGGTGAACACGAACTTCTTGAGCGTCCCCGCAGCGGCGAACTCGGCGGCCACCTCGAGCACCCCGCGCAGGCCGTCGACGTTGGTGCGGAACAGCGGCGACGGGTCACGCAGCCAGGCCCGCGCGTCCACCACGCAGTAGTAGACGACGTCGCATCCCGTCATCGCCGCGCGGATCACGTCGAGGTCGAAGATGTCGCCGACGAAGCGGGTGACGTCCAGGTCATCGATTCCGGCGGTGTTGGCCGTGGCGCGCACCGTCACGCGGATCTCGGCGTCCGTCGCCTCATCGACCAGGTGCCGCACCACGTGCGAGCCCAGGAAGCCGTTGCCGCCGATCACCAGCTTGGGCGCGGTCATGGCGTGGTCCCGGCCTGCTGCTTGGCGTACCAGGCGGCGGCCTCGTCGTCGAGGGTGCCCAGTTCTTCGGCCTTGCGGCACCATTTGAGCGCGGCCCGCTGGAACCGCAGCGGGTTGTAGACGTCTTCCTGCCGGCACCATTTCCCGTCGCCCGCGTAAGTGACGATCGAAATGTTGGTGGCGCTGATGATGGTGCCGTCGCCGGGATCGCGCATCGGGTTGTCGAGCTCGCAGATCACCCGGGCGGTCGGTTCGTCGATCACGGTCCAGCGCGCCGGGAACGAGGTCATGTAGCTGCCCGGGAACACCGACATGGTGCGGCGGATCCAAGTGCGCACCTGTTCGCGGCCGTGCATGGTCCCGGCGGCGTGCTCGATGTAGTGGACGTCTTCGGTGTAGTGCTCGACCCAGACGTCCCAGTCCTTGGTCTCGGCGGCGCGGGCAACCGTCTGCTCGAACGTCTCGAACGCCGCGACCAACTCGTCGCGGGAGAATGTTGGGCGTGTCACACCCCGACTAGAACACGTTCTAGTGTGGTTTGTCGAGCCTGGTCGTGAGCACGGCGCGGTCGCCGAGCGGGGCTTGCAGCGGCACCTCGAGGGTGCCGACGACGGCGATCTCGATGCAGGCCATGCCGACGGCTTCCGGGGGTGTGCCACCGAGCAGGTCCACGGTGACCGCTTCCGGCGTTTCGTAGACCGCGGCGTGCACGCCGTGACACTGCGGCACTCCGCCGGTGAAGAACACGGTGATCGCGTCGTCGCGATCCGAGCGGGTCCAGAACTCGATGGGCATCGGCCGCAGGTCGAGCAGCGACGAGTTGTCGACGAACGGCTCGCCCGTCAGCCCCTCGGGGGCCTCCGGGACCGGCACGGTCTCCTCCGGGGCGGTCGTCGGCACCGGCACGATCCCGTCCCGCCCCGGCGCCACGGTTTCCTGCGGGACAGGCGTCGGCGCGGGCGTGGTCTCCTCCCCCACGGCCGTCGGGGCGGTGCACAGTGCGAGCAGCAGTGCGACCGCTGCGGTGATGACGCGCATGGGTCCACGGTAGCGGGAGCGCGCACAATGGAAGATGATCCAGCTCGATGACCTAGGAAGGACGCACGCATGGCGGAGTATCAGAAGGCGATCCTGGCCGGAGGCTGCTTCTGGGGGATGCAGGATCTGATTCGCAAGCAGCCCGGGGTCGTGTCCACCCGCGTCGGCTACACCGGGGGCCAGAACGACCATCCGACCTACCGCAATCACCCCGGCCACGCCGAGGCCATCGAGATCGATTTCGACCCGGCCCGGACCAGCTACCGGGACATCCTCGAGTTCTTCTTCCAGATCCACGATCCGAGCACCAAGGATCGGCAGGGCAACGACGTCGGCACCAGCTACCGCTCGGCCATCTTCTATCTCGACGACGAACAGAAGCAGATCGCCGAGGACACGATCGCCGATGTGGACGCCTCGGGCCTGTGGCCGGGCAAGGTGGTCACCGAGGTGACCCCGGCGAGTGATTTCTGGGAGGCCGAGCCCGAGCATCAGGACTACCTGGAGCGCATCCCCAACGGGTACACCTGCCACTATCCGCGCCCGGGCTGGAAGCTCCCCAAACGCTCTGCGGTCTAGTCGATCTGGGTCTGGCGGCGCGCGTCGAGGTCCTGGACACCCCACGAGCGGGGCGGTCTCGGCCGATACGCCGCAGATTCACGCGTATTACGGACGCGGCTTCTACCCACCCGCGTCGCCGTCAACGCGCGTTATCGCGCACAACCGCGCATGACATCGCCTCAATTGAAGAAGAGCGTGGATTTGCGCGGTCGTGAGAGCCAGCGGGTAGGCGGTGAGGAGACTAAGGTCGCGCAGATTGAACGGACGGAAGGGTCGATAGGTGACGTCTGAATCGCGGCAGCACGAAATTCTGCTCCGAGTCAACACCGAAGGCTACGTCGAAGCCAAAGCGTTGGCCGACGATCTGGGTGTCGACATCTCCACTGTCCGCAGGGACCTCGACGCACTCGCACGAACGGGACAGGTGCGTCGCACTCATGGTGGAGCGCGACCCGTTTCGGCGGCCGTAGTGCAATTGCCGTACGCGCTGAAGGAGGCCGCGAACCGCCGACAGAAGCGCGCCATTGCCCTGACCGCCGCCAAGTACGTGCGAGACGGCGACACGGTCATTCTCGATAGCGGATCGACCACGTACGAAATTGCCGAGGCCATCCAGCACCGCAAGGGGGTGACTGTGATTGCCAACGATCTCAGAATCTGCAAATTCGTCGCCACAGTGCCCAGGATTCGGCTGTTGGTGACCGGCGGCGAACTCCTGGAATCAGTCTTCACTCTCGTCGGAGAAAGGGCAGTCCGCTTCTTCGACGACTACACAGCCGACATTGCGTTTCTGGGGGCCGACGCCGTAGAGCCACGAGCAGGAGTTACGAACGCGAACACCGCTGTAGTACCCGTGAAACGGGCCATGGTGGCCGCAGCCGAGACGACAGTGCTGGTAGCCGACAGCTCCAAGTTCGGCCAACGAGCGTTGGCGAAGGTCGCCGCGTTCGACGAAATCGACTTGATAATCACCGATAAGGGGCTGTCAGACGATGACACTCAGCTGTACCCGGTGACCATCTCAAGAGTTGACTCCGGGGAAACCGGACCCAGTACGGTTACCGCCTGCGAATAGCCCAGGGGAACGACCTCATGGTGCACAGCCGAGGACGATAACCACAAGCCGCTTGGGGCTGCTCCATGAGTTGACCCACGGGGTTTTTCAGGGCCACGGTTGCGGCCTGCGGGTGGCGCAGTTCGAACTCTATCGGGTTGAGCCTGCCTAGGGCGCGTTGCCGGCGCCGGCGGTGGTCGGTCCCCTCGGTCCACGACACGATGGCCTGGCGCAGTTCGGCGCGAGTGGTCCGGCGTTTCCGGTAGAGAGCGCAGGTCCACTGCGTTGGTCAGGGGCAGCCAACACCCGACCAAACGGATCGTCCTGGCCCCTTCAGGCGCTGCGAGGTTGCCTGCGCCGTCCAAGTATGCCTACTATCGCGCTCAATTGCACGAATTCGCGCGTTTGCATCCCGGGGACGCGGAGAGCGGCAGTTCGGACACGCAACCGTTGGGCTCAACCTCGGAGGAAGCATGCAATCGACATTGGCGGGCGACGAAACAGCACGTTTCGCTTCGGGCATTGCGTCACTTCTGACATCGCTAAGACAGCAGTCACGGGAACGCAGGAGGATTCAGTGGCTGAGCTGAGACTGGGGTACAAGGCGTCGGCGGAGCAGTTCGCCCCGCGCGAGCTCGTCGAACTTGCTGTGGAGGCCGAGGCGCACGGCATGGACAGTGCGACCGTCAGCGATCACTTCCAGCCGTGGCGCCATGAGGGGGGACATGCGCCATTCTCGTTGGCGTGGATGGCCGCGGTAGGCGAGCGCACGAAGCGATTGCAGTTGGGCACGTCGGTCTTGACGCCGACGTTTCGGTACAACCCAGCGGTGATCGCCCAGGCCTTCGCCACGATGGGGTGTCTGTACCCCGACCGGATCTTCCTGGGTATCGGTACCGGTGAGGCGCTCAACGAGATCGCCACCGGGTACAAGGGGGACTGGCCGGAGTTCAAGGAGCGCTACGCCCGGTTGCGCGAGGCGGTCCGGTTGATGCGGGAGTTGTGGCTCGGGGACCGGGTGGACTTCGAGGGCGAGTATTACAGGACCAAGGGTGCGTCGATCTACGACGTGCCCGCCGGCGGTATCCCGATCTACATCGCTGCGGGCGGGCCGCAAATGGCCAAGTACGCGGGGCGGGCCGGGGACGGGTTCATCTGCACCTCGGGCAAGGGCGAGGAGCTCTACAAGGAGAAGCTGATGCCGGCGATGCGTGAGGGCGCGCAGGCTGCGGGCAAGAATCCTGATGATGTGGATCGGATGATCGAGATCAAGATTTCCTATGACACGGATCCAGAGCTGGCGTTGGAGAACACCCGGTTCTGGGCGCCGTTATCGCTCACTGCGGAGCAGAAACATTCCATCGATGATCCGATCGAGATGGAAAAGGCCGCGGATGCGTTGCCGATCGAGCAGGTGGCCAAGCGGTGGATCGTTGCCTCGGATCCCGATGAGGCGGTGGCCAAGGTCGTCGATTATGTGGGCTGGGGTCTGAACCATCTGGTGTTCCACGCGCCGGGTCATGATCAGCGCCGGTTCCTGGAGTTGTTCAAGCGCGACCTGGAACCACGGCTACGGAAACTGGGCTGACACCGCGCTCTTGCCACCACGATGCCGTCATGGGTTGCAACGACGGCCTTCGGACCTTTTGCGGTGGTGGGTTTGGGGCTCGTTCGGCGAAGGCCATCAGAGAACAATCGCTGGCAAGAGCGGCGAGAATGTATGCCGCACAGAGTTTTTGAATACATAGCCAAGGGAAAGGTTGGTCGTGGTGACAGGATCGGATATCGCGGTCATTTCGGCTACGCCAGCGTGGAGTGCGATTGCTCGCCACCACGAACAAGTTCGAGACAAGCATTTGGCTGAGATATTTGCCGAGGACCCGGACCGCGGCATCGAACTCACGTTGACTGTCGGCGATCTGTACATCGACTACAGCAAACACCGGGTCACTCGCGAAACCCTGGATCTGCTGACCGGTCTGGCCGTTGCCGCGGACCTGGAGGGCCGTCGTGCGGCGATGTTCGCCGGCGAACACATCAACACCTCCGAGGACCGCGCGGTACTACACACCGCGCTGCGGTTGCCCCGGGGCGCGACCTTAGAGGTGGACGGCCAGAACATCGTCGCCGACGTGCACGAGATGCTCGACGCGATGGGCGCGTTCACCGACCAGTTACGCTCTGGGCAGTGGACCGGGGCGACGGGCGCGCGCATCACCACGGTGGTCAACATCGGGATCGGCGGATCCGACCTGGGCCCGGCGATGGTGTACGACGCATTGCGCCACTACGCCGACGCCGGCATCTCGGCCCGCTTCGTGTCCAACGTCGACCCCGCCGATCTGGTCGCCAAATTGCATGGACTGGACCCGGCGACAACGCTTTTCGTCATCGCCTCCAAAACGTTCACCACCCTGGAGACGCTGACCAACGCCACCGCCGCGCGGCGCTGGCTGACCGAGGCGCTCGGCAACGACGCGGTGTCCAAGCATTTCGTCGCGGTCTCCACCAACAAGAAGCTGGTCGAGGAGTTCGGCATCGACACCACCAACATGTTCGGCTTCTGGGACTGGGTGGGCGGGCGCTACTCCGTGGACAGCGCCATCGGCCTGAGCGTGATGGCGGTGATCGGCAAGGAACGGTTCGCCGAGTTTCTGGCCGGGTTCCATCTGGTCGACGAGCACTTCCGCACCGCCCCGCTGACCGCGAACGCGCCGGTCCTGCTCGGCCTCATCGGCGTCTGGTACAACAACTTCTTCGGTGCCCAGTCCCGAGCGGTGCTCCCCTACTCCAACGATCTGTCCCGGTTCGCGACCTACCTCCAGCAGCTCACGATGGAGTCCAATGGCAAGTCGGTGCGCGCGGACGGCACCCCGGTCACCACCGACACCGGCGAAATCTATTGGGGCGAACCGGGAACCAACGGCCAGCACGCTTTTTACCAGTTGTTGCACCAGGGCACCCGGTTGATCCCCGCAGATTTCATTGGGTTCTCCCAACCCACCGACGACCTGCCGACCGCCGACGGCAGCGGGTCCATGCACGACCTGTTGATGAGCAACTTCTTCGCCCAGACCCAGGTGCTGGCGTTCGGCAAGACCGCCGAGAAGATCGCCGACGAAGGTACGGCCGCCGCCGCCGTCCCGCACAAGGTGATGCCGGGCAATCGCCCCACCACCTCGATCCTGGCCACCAAGCTAAACCCTTCGGTGATCGGTCAGTTGATCGCGCTCTACGAACACCAAGTCTTCACCCAGGGCGTCATCTGGGGCATCGACTCGTTCGACCAGTGGGGTGTGGAACTCGGCAAGACTCAGGCCAAGGCGCTACTGCCCGTACTCACCGCGGACACCCCACCCGAGCAACAGAGCGACTCGTCCACCGACGCCCTGGTGCGCCGCTACCGCGCGGAGCGCGGCCGCATTGTCTGATCAGCGGCGTTTCGTGGAACTTGTCGAGCCAGAACGAACCGATTGCTGCGAGAAGTGGACTGGCGATGCCGCTCCTGCTGCCGGTGGATTTCCAGGATTCCCGTTTGCTCTGAACCATCTTCCCGACAGCAACAGCAGGATGGCTGTTTTCAATTGATAGCCACAGCACAAAGGAGTTCTGCATGAGCAAATCGTCCATTCCCGGCACCACCGGCACCGCGCAGATCGGGGTCACCGGCCTCGCGGTCATGGGTTCGAACATCGCGCGCAACTTCGCCCGGCACGGCTACACGGTGGCGCTGCACAACCGGTCGGTCGCCAAGACCGACGCGCTGTTGGCCGAGCACGGCTCGGAGGGCAAGTTCGTCCGCAGCGAGACCATCGCCGAGTTCCTCGCCGCCCTCGAGCGGCCGCGGCGGGTGCTGATCATGGTCAAGGCCGGCGACGCCACCGACGCCGTGATCAACGAGCTCGCCGATGCGATGGAGGAAGGCGACATCATCATCGACGGCGGCAACGCGCTCTACACCGACACCATCCGGCGCGAGAAGGCGATGGCCGAGCGCGGCCTGCACTTCGTGGGCGCCGGCATCTCCGGCGGCGAGGAGGGCGCACTCAACGGGCCCTCGATCATGCCCGGCGGCCCCGCCGAGTCCTACAAGTCGCTGGGCCCACTGCTCGAGGAGATCTCCGCCCACGTCGACGGGGTGCCGTGCTGCACGCACATCGGCCCCGACGGCGCCGGGCACTTCGTCAAAATGGTGCACAACGGCATCGAATACTCCGACATGCAGCTCATCGGCGAGGCCTACCAGCTGCTGCGCGACGGCCTGGGCATGAGCGCCCCGCAGATCGCCGACGTGTTCACCGAGTGGAACTCCGGGGACCTCGACAGCTTCCTGGTCGAGATCACCGCCGAGGTGCTCAAGCAGATCGACGCCAAGACCGGGCAACCGCTGGTCGACGTGATCCTCGACGAGGCCGAGCAGAAGGGCACCGGACGCTGGACGGTCAAGTCCGCGCTCGACCTCGGGGTGCCGGTCACCGGGATCGCCGAGGCGGTATTCGCCCGCGCCCTGTCCGGCTCGGTGGCCCAGCGTCAGGCCACCACCGGCCTGGCCGCCGGCAACCTCGGCGAAAAGCCCAACGACGCACAGCAATTCACCGAAGATGTCCGCCGCGCACTCTATGCCTCCAAGATCATCGCCTACGCGCAGGGCTTCAATCAAATCCAGGCCGGCAGCGCCGAGTACGGCTGGAACATCACCCCCGGCGATCTGGCCACCATCTGGCGCGGCGGCTGCATCATCCGGGCGAAGTTCCTCAACCGCATCAAGGACGCCTTCGACGCCGAGCCGAACCTGCCGACGCTGATCGCCGCGCCGTACTTCCGCAGCGCCATCGAGGAATCGGTGGACAGCTGGCGGCGCGTCGTGGGCACCGCCACCACGCTGGGCATCCCGATCCCCGGCTTCAGCTCCGCACTGTCCTACTACGACGGACTGCGCACCGAGCGACTGCCGGCCGCGTTGACCCAGGGCCTGCGCGACCTGTTCGGCGCGCACACCTACGGCCGCACCGACGCCGACCGCGACAAGCGGTTCCACACCCTCTGGAGCGGCGACCACAGCGAAGTCGAGGCCTGAGCACCCCGCGAGGTCGTGGCCCTCAGGGCGCGCCGAGAGGGGTCAGGCGGGCCTCATCACGGTAGTCCCACAGCAGCGATGTCGCAGACACCTCCGCCGCGGCTTAGGTGTTGTGCGCGCGTAGCTGATACAGGCCGTGGGTGGTGGCCACCACCTTGCCGGTTGCGTCGGTGACGACGGCGTCCAGCACGTAGTCGGCCTTCCCGTTCTGCTCGGCTTCCGCCGCGACCCGCGCGATCGTCTCGTCGTCCATGGTGGCCTCGGCCCGCAGGTCGCTGGACGCCATCCCGACGAACTTGATGTCGACGTTCTTGACCAACGGGAAGTAGTTCTCCGCGTCGAAGGTCGTCAAGGCGATGACGCCGCCGAGGATCTCGGCCACGGTGAACTGCACCCCGGCGTAGATCACGCCGAAGTGGTTGCCGTTGCCCTCCAGCGGCACGGTCGCGGCGGCGAAGCCACGTCGGGCCTCGGCGACTCGAACACCCATCCGGTGGGCGGCCGGGATGGTCTGATCCATCCGCTCGTTCATCGCGTCGACGATCACATCAGTCACGCCCACGATGGTCGCACGCTGGTTCCGCGCCCCTAGCGCCGGCGTACCGAGATCCGGCCGCCCTTTTTTGGCGTGAACGCGACCCCGCGGGAATGCCACTTCTCGCCGGGGGCATCGGTGGTCTCGATGACGAAGTGGCGCAACACGGTTCGCAGCACCACGTCCATCTCCATGTTGGCGAACGCCGCGCCGACGCAGCGCCGAGTGCCGCCGCCGTACGGGATCCAGGCGATCATGTTGGGGCGCTGGCCGACGAACCGCTCGGGATCGAACCGCTCCGGATCGGGGAACTCGGCGACACTCGCGTGCGCCTGCGCGATGGCCACCGTCACCGAATACCCGCGGGGAATTCGCCACTGCCCCAGTTCGATCGACGGCGCGTAGACGTGCCTACCGGAGAAGTCGATGACGGTGCGGTTGCGCTGAACCTCCAGGATGACCGCCTGGCGATACTCGTTGTCGTCGGTGGCGGCCTCGGCCACCAGCCGCTCGAGCACCGCCGGATGACGGGAGATGCGCTCGAATGCCCACGCCAGCGTGGAGCCGGTGGTCTCATGGCCGGCCGCCAACAACGTCAGCAATTCGTCGGCGATCTCGCTGGTCGACATGGGCGTGCCGTCCTCGTACGTGCTGCGCAGCAGCAGCGCCAACACGTCGGTGCGCTCGTCGAAGCGTGGATCGGCCTTGGCCTGCTCGATCAGGACGTGCACGGTCGCGTCGTACTGCCGCCGGTAGGTGGTCAGGCGTCCCCACGGGGTGAAGCGCCCGTAGTCGCGCGACGGGTTCGGCAGCACCGCGACGCGCGAACCCAGCGTCACCCACGGCGGGATGATGCGGCGCAGCATGGCCAGTTCGGCGCCGCCGGCACCGAAGACCGCCCGCAGGATGGTGTTCAGGGTGATCCGCATCATCGGCTCGAGCGACTCGAACTCGCGGCCCTCCGGCCACGACGCGGTCTCGCGCAGCGTCTCCTCTTCGACGATCTTTTCGTAGTTCTTCATGGCCTTGCCGTGGAAGGGCGGCGTCAGCAGCTTGCGGCGGCGGCGGTGTTCCGCCCCGTCGAGCGCGAACACCGACCCTGGCCCGAAGACGCGACTCAAGTTCGGCTGAATGTTGCCCAAATCCTCTGGGCTGGCGGTGAATACCTGCTTGGCCAGTGCCGGGTCGGTCACCACGACCATGTTGCCGAACAGCGGCACGCGCAATCGGAACGCCTCGCCGTGCCGGGCGGTCATCGCGTTGACGACCTGCCGGCGGAAGAACGCGTAACCGACGCCCTGCAACAGCGAGGGCACCAGGCGCGGCGCGGGCGGCAGGTTGATCGACTCGGCCGCTACCGGCCGAGCGGTGGTTTCGGTCACGACGGCCTCCCAACTCCGCGGCGGTACCGCTGCGTACCGCAATGATGTGGAGTACGGTACCGGGTAGTACCAAGTGCCGCAAGGGTGGTTAGGGGAAAATCGCGTCATGACCACGGGCACCGTCGCGCACCCCGAGGTGGACAGTCCCGGTGGGGAAACGTTCCGTCGCCGACTCTTCGAGGGGCTGGCCGGTTCCATCGATGAACGCGGTTACCGCGAGACGACGGTCGCCGACATCGTCCGGCACGCCAAGACCTCCAAGCGCACGTTCTACGCGCACTTCGCCAGCAAGGACGACTGCCTGCTGGAGTTGCTCGACGACGACAACGCCCAGACCGTCGCCGGAATCCGCGCCGCGGTGGATCCCGAGGCGGACTGGCGCGTCCAGATCGAGCAGGCCATCGATGCCTACATCACCGCCATCGAGGCACACCCGGCCCTGACGTTGACCTGGATCCGGGAGTTCCCCGCACTCGGCGACGCTGTGCGTCCGGTGCAACGCCGCGGCATGGACCGCTTCATCGACCTGCTCATCGAGATCACCTCGGGTCCCGGCTTCGCCCGGGCCGGCCTGGGACCGGTCCAGCGCCAGACGGCGTTGATCCTGCTCGGCGGGTTGCGTGAGCTGACCGCGCACACCATGGAGGACGGCGAGGAGATCCGTGGCATCACCGCGGCCGCCGTGCACGCCTGCGTCGGCCTGGTCACCGGCCGCTGAGCCGAGGCACCACGAACGCCCACGGCCGCGCAAAACCCAGACCGCTCAACCGGCCGCCCCGGATACTGTCGGCGGACACCTGTCGGGTGTGCCCGGATGACGGCTCGTAACAACGGAATCCGTCTGCATGCCAGTGCGTGAGCAGCACCCAGTGTCGTGGGAGCACGTTGCCCACCAGCATCGCGACCGGCAGCCCGAGCAGCACCGCCTCACGCACGTCCAGCAGTGCGTCCCGGGCGCGCGCCCGGCGCCAACGGTAGGGCACGGCGCTGTGGGCGCTCAGCGCCGCAGCCATCGCCATCGGGGTGGTGCCCAAGGCCCGCGGCCAGCCTCGGTTGAGCCGGCGGTGTAGCCGACCCTGTTCGGCCGCAAACCAGTCCGGGTCCGCCAGCAGCGCCGCGCAATCCGGGTCCAACAGCGTCGCCGCCATGATTGCCACGGCGGGACCGCAGGTGACGCCGTCGCGCTGGCGCAAGGGTGCTCAGCAGCTGACGAGGTGTCGGCCAGGCTCGTCGCGCAGCAGCGCCAGCGCCGCCTCGACCGAACCAGCGACGGTGAACTCGCCGGCGCGGTCACAGACCCGCAGGATGCGCGCGACCGCCGGGCTCGACACCACGACCCAGCTGGTGTCGACCAACTCGGACCGGATCCGCCGCAACGCGGAAAACCCCTCTGTGCCAAGAAATGTCAACTCGGACAGGTCCACCATCAGGTGTTGGCAGTCCGGGGCCAGACCCAGGACGTAGTCGCAGAAACGGTCGGCATTGGCGGCGTCGATCTCGCCGTGCGCATGTACCGCCGCGATGGAGTCGTCCATCCATCGCTGGCTCAACCGTACGGACCGGTATACCACCGGTTCGTCGGTGTGGAAATTAGCTGTTACAGACATCGTGTGCCCCGTCAGTAGACGAAATTCGTACTACGGATTACGTCATGTTGAGAAGCACCGAGGGTGGGGCAGGAATTCGGCCTGCGCGTCACCTCGAAGATGCTGACGGTTCCGGGCGGCTGTGCACTCAACCTTCACCAAGGCTAGCCCAGTTCCGGGCCGGTGGCGATTTCCTCATTCTTTTCTCAGCCGGGCCCGGCGGAGTTCCGACCCGGCGATCGGCGGTGTACTGCGCGACACAGTTGGGAACTCGCTACGTTGTTCCCCTGCGCACCGCGCGCATCGAAAACTGCAGAAGTGGGTGAAGCACGAGGTGACGAGTTCAACCCCGGCGTCGAATATCGAGGTGTGGCCGGGAAAGGCCTATCCACTGGGTGCCGCCTACGACGGGTCTGGCACAAACTTCGCGCTGTTCAGCGAGGTCGCCGAGCAGGTCGACCTGTGCCTGTTCGACGCGGACGGGACCGAGACGCGCATCAAGATGCCCGAGGTCGACGGGTTCGTCTGGCACGGCTTCCTCCCCGGAGTCGAGCCCGGCCAGCGGTACGGCTACCGCGTGCACGGACCGCACGACCCGGCCAACGGCCACCGCTGCAACCCCAACAAGCTGCTCCTCGACCCCTATTCGAAGGCGATCGACGGCAACTTCGATTGGGATCAGTCGCTGTTCGGCTACAACTTCGGCGATCCCGACAGCCGCAACGACGAGGACTCGGCGGCCAGCATGCCGAAGTCGGTGGTGATCAACCCGTACTTCGACTGGGGCACCGACCGCCCGCCCAAGCACGAATACGCCGACACCGTCATCTACGAGACGCACGTCAAGGGCCTGACGCAGACCCACCCGGAGATCCCCGAGCAGGCCCGCGGCACCTATGCGGGCATCGCGCATCCGGCGATCATCGAGCACCTGCAGTCGCTGGGGGTCACCGCGGTCGAACTGATGCCCGTGCACCACTTCGCCAATGACTCGACGCTGATCGACAAGGGCCTGACCAACTACTGGGGTTACAACACGATCGGGTTCTTCGCCCCGGACTCCAAGTACACCTCGAGCACCACCCCGGGCGGGCAGGTGCAGGAATTCAAGGTGATGGTACGGGCCCTGCACGAAGCGGGCATCGAGGTCATCCTCGACGTGGTCTACAACCACACCGCCGAGGGCAATCACCTCGGTCCCACCTTGTCGATGCGGGGCATCGACAATGCCGCGTACTACCGCCTGGAGGACAACGACAAGCGTTATTACACCGACTACACCGGCACCGGAAACAGCCTCAACGTCGGTCACCCGCATTCGCTGCAGCTCATCATGGATTCGCTGCGATACTGGGTGACCGAGATGCACGTCGACGGGTTCCGCTTCGACCTGGCCGCCACTCTGGCCCGCGAGTTCTACGACGTGGACCGGCTGAGCACGTTCTTCGAACTGGTACAACAGGATCCGACGGTCAGCCAGACCAAGCTGATCGCCGAGCCGTGGGACCTCGGTCCCGGCGGCTATCAGGTGGGCAACTTCCCACCGCAGTGGACCGAGTGGAACGGCAAGTACCGCGACACGGTGCGCGACTTCTGGCGCGGTGAGTCGGCCAGCCTCGGCGAGTTCGCCTCGCGCCTGACCGGGTCGGCCGACCTCTACGAGCACACCGCCCGCCGGCCGGTGGCCTCCATCAACTTCGTCACCGCCCACGACGGGTTCACGCTGCGGGATCTGGTGTCCTACAACGAGAAACACAACGAGGCCAACGGCGAGGACAACAACGACGGGGAGTCGCACAACCGCTCCTGGAACTGCGGGGTGGAGGGCCCCACCGACGACCCGGATGTCGTCGAACTGCGGGCCCGGCAGCAGCGCAACTTCCTGACCACGCTGCTGCTGTCGCAGGGCGTGCCGATGATCAGCCACGGCGACGAGTTGGGCCGCACCCAGCAGGGCAACAACAACGGGTACTGCCAGGACAACGAGATCACCTGGGTGGACTGGGAGAACGCCGACGAGGGCCTGCTGGAGTTCGCACGTAAGGTGTCCGCGCTGCGCGCCGACCATCCGGTGTTCCGCCGGCGGCGTTTCTTCACCGGCCGACCGGTGCGACGACGGGAATCGACCGGCCTACGGGACATCTCCTGGTTCCAGCCCGACGGTTCGGAGATGACGGAGGAGGACTGGGACTCCGGCTTCGGCAAGTCGATCGCGGTGTACCTCAACGGCCTGGGCATCCCGGGGATGGACCCGCGTGGCCAACGGATCACCGACGACTCCTTCGTGCTGTGCTTCAACGCCCACCACGAACCGATCGAATTCACGCTGCCGCCCACCGAACTCGGTGCGCAATGGCGGGTCGTCACCCACACCGCCGTCCCCGAGAACGGGCACGGCGAGGTCACCATGGCCGCGGGCAGCGTCGTGATCGTCGAGGGCCGCGCGCTGGTGGTGCTGCAGGCCGCCGACGAGTAGCGGGCGCGGCGACGGGTCTGCCGAATACAGAAAATTGTCTATATTTGATGGGTGAATCCCGCCGCTGACCGAAAACGCAGGCCGCTGATGCGGCTCAGCGACCTCGCAGCCGCACACGTGCGTGAGCTCATCGTGGCCGGCCAGCTGCGGGCCGGCGAGTTCATCCGTCCCGAAACCGTCGCCGAGGAACTCGGGATCAGCGCCACTCCGGCCCGGGAAGGTCTGCTGCTGCTGCAGACCGAGGGGTTTCTCACCATCGAACCCCGACGTGGCTTCTCCGTTACCGCGCTGTCCAGCGAGGACATCCGCGACATCTACGACGCCCAGGCGCTGCTCGGGGGCGAGCTCACCGCGCGTGCCGCCCGGATCATCACCCCGGAGGTGGTGAACGAACTCGAGGCCATCCAGACCGACCTCGAAAGGGCCGCCGCGGAAGAGGATTACGAAGCCGTGGAGCGGCTCAACCACCAGTTCCACGCGACCATCTATCGGCTGGCGGGCTCCCGCAAGATCCGTTGGCTGATCAAGACCACGCTTCCGTATGCCCCGCGGAAGTTCTTCGCCGCGGTCGAGGGGTGGCCCGAGGCCTCCGCGCAGGACCACCGCGCCATCATCGAGCACCTCCGCGCCGGCGACCAGGAGGCCGCCCGCGAAGCGATGGCCCGCCACATCCGCAACGCCGGGGCGTTGCTGGCCGACCACCTCGCGGCCAGCGGAACGCTCGGCTAGGTACTCTCGCTCGAAACCTCTGCCCGGCAGGGATATCGGGCAACGTCAGAGGTCCAACCCGCCCCTCTTGACGAGCTGCTTGGCGATCACCCCGCGCTGAATTTCGTTGGTTCCTTCGCCGACGATCATCAGCGGCGCGTCCCGGAAGTACCGCTCGACGTCGTACTCGGTGGAATAGCCGTACCCGCCGTGCACCCGCACCGCGTCCAGGGCGATCTCCATCCCCACTTCCGAGGCGAACAGCTTGGCCATCCCGGCCTCCATGTCGACGCGCGCGCCGGAATCGAATTTCGCTGCGGCGGTGAGCAACAGCGCCCGGGCCGCCGACAGTTTGGTGCCCATGTCGGCGAGCATGTTGCCCACCGACTGGTGCTGCCAGATGGGCTTGCCGAAGCTCTCGCGCTCCTGGGCGTAACGCAGCGAGTCCTCGAACGCGGCCCGCGCGACCCCGGTCGCCCGCGCCGCGACCTGCAGCCGGCCCACCTCCAGGCCCTTCATCATCTGGGCGAAGCCGCTGCCCTCGGCCGCGCCGAGCAGGGCGTCGGCGGGCACCCGGCAGTCGGTGAAGTTGAGCTCGCAGCTCTCGACGCCCTTGTAGCCGAGCTTGGGCAGATCCTTGGACACGGCAAAGCCGGGCACCTTCTCGACCAACAGGATCGAGACGCCACGATGGGCCGGCTCGGCGGTCGGATCGGTCTTGCACAGCAGCGCGACCAGCCCGGCCCGCCGGGCGTTGGTGATCCAGGTCTTGCTGCCGTTGATGACGTACTCGTCACCGTCCCGGCGAGCCACCGTCCGCATGGCCTGCAGGTCCGAACCGCCGCCGGGTTCGGTGAGCGCCATCGTGGTGCGCAGCTCGCCGGTGGCCATTCGGGGCAGGTACCGCTGCTTTTGCTCCTCGGTGCCGAACATGGTGATCAACTTCGAGACCACGGTGTGCCCGCCCATGGCGCCCGCCAGGCTCATCCAGCCCCGGGCCAGTTCCTCGGTCACCGTGACGTAGCAGGGCATCGACACCTGCCCGACCCCATACGGCTCCGGGATCGCCAGTCCGAAGATCCCGATCTCCTTCATCGTCTCGATGAGTTCCTCGGGATAGGTGTTGGCGTGCTCGAGCTCGCGCGCCACCGGTTTCACCTGCTTCTCGACGAAGTCGTGCACCGTGTCCACCAACGACTGCTCTTCTGCCGACAGCACCATGCCGCCACCTCCCATCTCAATAGAAAATATTCTATGGAGAACCGCGGTGCCATCGCAAACTGCTTCGGCCGGCCTCAATTTGCTTGACCCCCGAAGAAGCGCGGGATACCAAGGAGGGTGATGCGCACCGTAGTGATCGACGCCCCCGGTCAAATCCGTATCGACACCCGCCCCGACCCGCCTCTGCCCGGCCCCGACGGCGCCGTCATCGAAGTCAACTCCACCGCCATCTGCGGTTCGGATCTGCATTTCTACGAGGGTGATTATCCGCTGGTCGAACCGGTGGCGCTGGGCCACGAAGCCATCGGCACCGTGGTGGAGAAGGGCCCCGACGTGCGCACCGTCGAGGTCGGCGATCTGGTGCTGGTGTCCTCGGTCGCGGGCTGCGGCGCCTGCATCGGTTGCGCCACCCGCGACCCGATCAACTGCCTGTCCGGGCCGCAGATCTTCGGCACCGGCGGGCTGGGCGGCGCGCAGTCGGACCTCCTGGCCGTTCCCGCCGCCGACTTTCAGCTGCTCAGGATTCCCGAGGGCCTCGATACCGAGGAAGCCCTGCTGCTGACCGACAATCTGGCCACCGGCTGGGCCGGCGCCCGGCGCGCCGACATCCCCCCGGGCGGCCCCGTGGTGGTGCTGGGTCTCGGCGCGGTCGGACTGTGCGCGGTGCGCAGCGCGATCGCACAGGGCGCGGGCACGGTGTTCGCGGTCGATCCGGTGGAGGGCCGCCGGGACCGCGCCGCGCTCAGCGGCGCGACGCCGGTGGCCCCGCCGGCGCTCGATGCCGTCATGGAGGCCACCCGGGGGCGCGGCGCCGCGTCGGTGATCGACGCCGTGGGCAGCGACGCCACGATGACCGCGGCGTTGTCGTTGGTGCGACCGGGCGGAACTGTGTCCGTGATCGGCGTCCACGACCTGACCACTTTCCCGTATCCGGCCACGATGTGCCTGCTGCGCAGCATCACTCTGCGCAGCACCACCGCCCCGGTACAGCAGACCTGGCCCGAGCTGATCCCGCTGATCCAGTCCGGCCGCCTGAACACCGCGGGCATCTTCACCCACTCCATGGCGCTCGACGACGCCGCGGCGGGCTATGCCGCCGTCGCGGCCCGGTCCTCCGAATGCGTCAAGGTGACGCTGACGCCGTGAGCTGGCTGTCGGGCGCGTTGTCGGTGCTGCGCGGCCGCGACGAATTCGCGCAGGCGGCGCTGGCGCCCGGGGCCCGCTCCGACGGCAAGATCGCCGACCTGACCGGCCCCGGCATCACCGACCGTTGGGGGGTGACGGCCACCGATTTGGGTGCGGTGGTGCGCGCCGACGACGGGAAACTCGTCGCTGTCTTCGGCGACACCTTCGCCGGACGCAAGGTCGGCACCGGCGACTGGCGCTCCCCGGTGATCCTGATCGGTGCCGGCGACGCGACCACCCCGATCGCCTGGGAGCGCGCCGGCGGGCCGGACCCCGACTACGCGCGGCAGTTGCGCTTCTACATCCACGACCACGGCCCGCACTGGGCGCGCGGCGGCATCAGCACGGTGCTGCCCTCGGATCTGCTCCGCGTCGAGGACAAGATCTATCTGCACGTGATCGTCAATCGTGGCTTCCCCCATGTCATCTGGACCGAAATCTGGTCCTCCGCCGACGACGGGATCACCTGGGAACACCTGGGCGAGACGGCGAAGTTCCCCGCCGATCTGCACGACGGTCACGCCCAGCTGTGGACCTGGGACCACAACCCGGAGGACGGTTGGGTGTACGTGGCGTCGACGGGATTTCAACGCGACAAGGGCATCATCCTGCGCCGGGTGCAGCCCGCCCATATCGGCGACGCATCGAAGTATCAGGCCTGGGGCCGCAGCCGCGGCCGATGGTCCTGGGGGCCGCGGGCGACCGTGCTGACACCGGCCGGGGAGCGCTGGGGAGAGTTGTCGATGCGCCGGCTGGCCACCGGGCAATGGGTCCTCGGCGGATTCCTCGCCTC
The DNA here is from genome assembly GCF_963378085.1 of Mycolicibacterium sp. MU0050. GTDB lineage: Bacteria > Actinomycetota > Actinomycetes > Mycobacteriales > Mycobacteriaceae > Mycobacterium > Mycobacterium wendilense. Next base: position 4,604,356 of record NZ_OY726395.1, read on the forward strand.
CGGATACGCCCTCGGGTACCGGGTGCTGGCGGCGCCGACGTCGCCGCTGGCCGAAGCACCGGTCCAGCAGCCGATCTCGGGCTGCAGCTGGTCCGCAGAGAGCCACGTCGATTGCCGGGTGGCTCAACTCTACGGCGGATATCTGTTGCCCGGCTCCCGGCTGGACCGCGTCGGTGGAGTGGGATTGATTGTCTCCCACTGGAACACCAAGCGTGGCTGGCCGTACCGGGTGATGCAGTTCCGGGTCACCCTGCGGGACACCACCACCGACACCGGCACCGCCTGCGCTCAGTAGGCCTTGTCGCCGCCGTCGTCGACCACCGTGTAGAACGAGTCGCCGTCCTCGGGCGCACCGTCGACCTGACCGCGGTGTCGACGGGTGGGGCGGTCCGGTTGCGCGGCGCCGCGTGGCGGCAGGTCGGGCTCTTCGGCCGCGAGTTTCTCGTCGAGGGTGTGGTCCTCGTGCGGCGGGATCCATCGGTCGGGCGGATCGACCACGGTGTCGCCGTCGTCGTTGCGCACCTCGTCGGAATCCAACGACTCGCTGGGCGCCAACGTGTTGTCCGGCGGCACGTCGTCGTAATCTCCGCTCATCTGCCCCAGTGTAGTTCCCGCTCAGTCCCCGGACAGATGATCGAGGACCGCGTGAGCAGCGGTGATCCGCGCGGGAATGGGAAAGTTCTTGTTCGCCAGCATCGCGATGCCGATCCGCTGCTCCGGGACGAACACCACGTAGGCCCCGAAACCGTCGGTGGAACCGGTCTTGTTGAACAGCAATGCGGTGGGGGCCTGGGGTTCGGGCGCCGGCGTGACCGGTTGCGGCTCGCCGCTGACCGTCCGCGAGTTGCCCGCCAGCAGATCATCCAGGCGCACCGGGTAGCGGTACTGTTCCCAGCCCAACCCTTGCGTCATGGCTCCGAGGGCGAAGTGGCCGACGTGCGTGGCCTCGACGGCCCGACGCAGTTCGGGATCGAGTCCGTCCGGTCGCATGTTGGCCTCGACGAACTCGATCAGGTCACCGGCGGTGGTCTTCACCCCGTACGCCTGCGCGTCGAACATGCCAGGGTTGACGCGCACCGGGTCGCCGGCAGCGTTGTGCCCCCAGGCGTAGTGCGCGCTTTCGGGCTCGGGCACCTCGATGTAGGTGTGGGTGAGCCCCAGCGCCGGAAACAGCTGGGTTTGCAACAGCTCGGTGAAGTCCCCGTCCATGGCGGCGGCCGTCGCGTGGCCCAGTAAACCGATGCTGGGGTTGGAGTATTCGCGCACTCGCCCGGGCGGGGCGGCCGGGGTCCACTCCTGGAAGAAGGACACCATGGCCGCCTCGTCGGTGACCGTCTCGGGGAACTGCAGCGGCAGCCCGCCGGCGGTATAGGTCGCCAGATTCAGCAGGTTCGCGGCGTCGATGGGGTGACCGCGCAACTCCGGAAGGTGCCGACCGGGGTGGTCGCCGAGCTCCAACTGGCCACGTTCGGCCGCCAGCGCGGCCAGCAACGTGGTGAAAGTCTTGCTCACCGAGCCGATTTCGAACACCGTGTCGGGCGTGACGGGGGCCCCGCTCGCCTTGTCGGCCACCCCGTAGTCGAAGAGGTGCGACTGTCCGTCTACGCTGACGGCCACAGCCAGGCCCGGCACGTCGTACTCGTCGAGCAGCGGGCCGAACGCGGCGTCGACCGCCGCGGCCAATCCGCCCGGGGCGGCCGCGCCGGGCGGATCGATCGGCTCAGGGTCCGGCGCGGACGAACACGCGACGGCGGAAAACAGGACCAGCAGCAACACCGTCGACAGGAAGCGCCCAGTTCTTCGGTCAAACATCAAGCCACGGTACAACTTCCGCCCGGCCCGGCCGGGTACTACCGGTCCTCAGGCGCGCCGTCAGCCCGCCTGGAACTCGTTGAACGCCGACACGAAGTCACTGGGAATTCCGGCGGTTCCGCACCGATTCTGCAGGTCCACCAGCGGCGCAGTGATGTTCTTCAGCTCGACGTACTCGCCCGGGTTCGCGGTGAAGTAGGCCCGCACCGTCTCCCGCGCCTGTTCCCGAGGCTGCGTGCGCGCGGTGCTCAGTGCCTGATCAGCACCGGGATGGCTGGCCAGGTACTGCCCGGCGGCCCCCGACACCGCGCTGATGGTGCCGGCCGCCTCGCTCACCATGCATGGCGCGGCGGCGGCCACCGGCGCGGTGAAGCCGGCCAACACCAAGCCGCCCGCGGCCAGACCGGCCATGGTGGCGCGGGTGCGGAACGTCGTTCGCTGGGTTGAGTTCATGTCTGCTGTCCTTCGGTCACGAATGCTTCGGCCCAACACGCGGGCCGGGTGTGGATGGGATGTTCTTACCCTCGACCGATTTGCCCGAAACCCGCGTCACCCGGGCAGGCAGTCGGCGACCGAGACGATGCTGGCGTCCATGTTGCTTTCCATCATCTTCAGCGCCGCGGCGCCCAACTCCGGGTCGATGTGGGCGACACCGTCACGGGGCACCACCACTTCGAAGTGGCGTACGTAGGCGTCCAGCGCGCTGTAGAGCACGCATTGCTCGGTCACCTGCCCCACGAAGATCAGCCGCTTGGCGCCCAACCGGGACAACAGGTACTCCAGCGCGGTCGCGTAGAACACGCTGTGCCGCACCTTGGTCAGGAATCGGGAGTTGGGCCGCGGTGCAACAGGTTTCACCAGGTCCGGACGAGCGCCTTCGAGCGCGGCACGCACCAGGTCGTCGGGCTGCGCGGTGAAGTCGCCGTAATTGTCGTTGACATAGATCAGGTCGACGTCGTCGCGTGCCAGAGCCGCGTCGATCAGTCCGGACACCGGTTCGACGATCTCGGCCACATTCGGTATCAGCAGTTCGGCGTCGGGATGCTGATAGGCATTCAGCATGTCGATCACCAAGACCGCGGTATCGGTCACGGCGGGCACCATCCTTTCTCACCGGGCGCGGGCACCGGTTACATACCCGCGATCGCGGGCATGTGAACGCCCGCGTCCCACGGTGGTGTCGGGCCCTGCGGCCGCGGGTAACCGGCACAGGTGACCGAAAATCCCGAAGTCGAACTGGTGGTGCCGACCGATATCGTCAAGGGCGACGTCATCGAGGACCCCGCGCGCCGGCGCTGGCTCACCGTTCACGAAATCAGAATGCTCACCGACGCGGTTGACGGAGCCTATAGCTTCTATGGCAACGGCCCGGACGACCGCGTGACGTACGAGGGCTCCGAGCTGGTGAAGCGAAAGAGACGATAGGCACTCGAGCCAGTAGGTGAGGTCACCATCCCGAACCCCGAACCGCCCGAGCGGACGACACCGCTGGGCCTGCCGCGCCGAGTCGGCGCCTGCCTTTTCGACCTCGACGGCGTCCTGACCGACACCGCCAGCGTGCACCGCAACGCCTGGAAGGCCATGTTCGACGAGTTCCTGGCCTCCCTCGGCCCCGGGCACCGGCCGTTCGATGACGCCGACTACCGCGCTTTCGTCGACGGCAAGACCCGCGACCTGGGCGTGCTCAGCTTCCTGACCAGCCGGGGCCTGGAACTGCCCGCGGGCAGCGCCGAGGACGGCCCCGAGGCGACGACCGTCCACGGCCTGGCCAACCGGAAGAACGCCGCGTTCCAGCGGCTGCTGCACACCGACGGGGTCACCGTCTTCGACGGGTCGCGGCGGTATCTGCGCGCCGTGCGCGACGCCGGGGTGGCGATCGCCGTGGTGTCGTCCAGCGCCAACGCCGCCGACGTGCTCGAACTCGCCGGCCTCACGGAGTTCGTCGACTGCCGGGTCGACGGCGTCACCATCCGCACCGAGGGCATGCCCGGCAAGCCCGCTCCCGATTCGTTCCTGCGCGCCGCCGAGTTGCTCCGGGTGTCCGCCGCCGACGCCGCGGTCTTCGAGGACGCGCTGGCCGGCGTGCAGGCGGGCCGCGCTGGACGGTTCGCCGTGGTGGTGGGCGTGGACCGCGTCGGAGATCCGGAATCGCTGCGCCGGGCAGGGGCCGACATCGTGGTTGCCGACCTCGACGAATTGCTGACCCGGTGCTGAGCGACGACACCAGGTTCCCGGTCGAGCCGTGGCAGCTTCGCGAGACCAGCCTGGACCTCGAAGTGCTGGGCCGTTCCGAATCGCTGTTCGCGCTGTCCAACGGGCACCTCGGATTGCGCGCCAACCTCGACGAGGGCGAACCGTACGCGCTGCCGGGCACCTACCTGAACTCGTTCGTGGAGGAACGGCCGCTGCCGTATGCCGAGGCCGGCTACGGCTATCCCGAGATCGGCCAATCCATCATCGACGTCACCAACGGCAAGGTGATCCGCCTTCTCGTCGACGACGAACCCTTCGACGTCCGCTACGGCGAACTGCTCGAGCACGAGCGGACCCTCGATTTGCGGGCCGGCACCCTGACCCGGGTTGCGCGCTGGCGCTCACCGGCCGAGAAGAAGATCTGCGTGCGGTCCACCCGCCTGGTGTCGTTGGTCCACCGCAGCGTGGCGGCCATCGAGTACATCGTCGAGGCGGTCGACGAATTCACGCTGGTCACAGTGCAATCGGAGCTGGTGGCCAACGAGGATCAACCCGAACCGTCGGCGGATCCGCGGGTGGCCGCGGTCCTGCGACGGCCACTGGAGTCGGTCGAGCACGACGGCTCCGGGCGGGAGGCGGTGCTGGTGCACCGAACCCGGGCCAGCAACCTGACGATGGCGGCCGCCATGGACCACCTGATCGAGGTACCCGGCCGCGTCGAGGTGTCCACCGAGACCAGTCCGGACCTGGCCCGCACCACCGTGATCTGCGGCCTACGCCCCGGGCAGCGGTTGCGCATCGTGAAATTCCTGGCCTATGGCTGGTCGAGCCTGCGTTCCCGGCCGGCCCTGCGCAGTCAGATCGCCGCGGCGATCTCGGCGGCGCGCTATACCGGCTGGGAGGGCCTGGTCGAGCAACAACGCGGTTATCTCGACGACTTCTGGGACAGCGCCGACGTGGAGGTCGAGGGCGACCCCGACCTGCAGCAGGCCGTACGATTCGGGCTGTTCCACGTGTTGCAGGCCGGCGCCCGCGCCGAGCGCCGAGCCATTCCGGGCAAGGGCCTGACCGGCACCGGCTACGACGGACACGCCTTCTGGGACACCGAGGGATTCGTGCTCCCGGTGCTCACCTACACCGCCCCGGATGCGGCGGCCGACGCGCTGCGCTGGCGCGCCTCGACGCTGGAGTTGGCCAAGCAACGCGCGGCCGAACTCGACCTGACCGGTGCGGCGTTCCCGTGGCGGACCATCCGCGGCGAGGAGTGTTCGGCCTACTGGCCCGCGGGGACGGCGGCCTGGCACATCAACGCCGCCGTCGCCATGGCGTTCGAACGGTACCGCCTGGTCACCGGGGACGATTCGCTGGAAAACGAGTGCGGCGTCGCGGTCCTGGTCGAGACGGCCCGGCTGTGGAATTCGCTGGGCCACCACGACCGGCACGGCGTGTGGCACCTCGACGGGGTCACGGGTCCCGACGAGTACACGGCCGTGGTGAACGACAACGTGTTCACCAACCTGATGGCGGCGCACAACCTGAAGGTCGCCGCCGCAGCGTGTGAACGCCATCCCCGCACCGCGGAGTCGCTCGGCGTCACCGACGGTGAGATCGCCGGCTGGCGTGCCGCGGCCGAGGCGGTCTGCATCCCGTTCGACGACGAACTCGGGGTCCACGAACAGTCCGCGGGGTTCACCCGGCTGCGGGAGTGGGACTTCAACGGCGGCAGGGACTATCCGCTGCTGCTGCACCAGCCCTACGTGCGGCTGTACCCGTCGCAGGTCATCAAGCAGGCCGACCTGGTGCTGGCCATGCACTGGCTGGGCCATCACTTCACCGACGAGCAGAAGGCACGCAATGTCGACTACTACGAGCAGCGCACCACGCGCGACTCGTCACTGTCGGCGTGTACCCAGGCCGTGATGTGCGCCGAGGTGGGACATTTGGAGTTGGCTCACGCCTACGCCACCGAGGCGGCCTTGATCGACCTACGGGATCTGCATCGCAACACCAGTGACGGTCTGCACATGGCGTCGCTCGCCGGCGCCTGGACCGCGCTGGTCGACGGATTCGGCGGTCTGCGCGACGACGAGAACACCGTCTCCTTCAAGCCCGCACTGCCGGAGCGGATTTCGCGTCTGGTGTTCCGATTGCGTTGGCGCGGATTCCGTCTCACCGTCGACATCGACCACGAGACCACCACCTACACCCTGCGCGACGGACCCGACGGACGGGTGCGGATCCGGCACTGCGGCCAGGACCTGGAACTGACCACCGCCGAGCCCGTCACCGTCCCGGTCGAAGCACGCGTCCCGCTGTTGCCCCGGCCGACGCAACCCCCAGGACGGACGCCGATCTTCCTGCGCGACTGAGTCCGGCGTGTGCAGCGCCACACCGCCGATTCCGATCAACCGGTTTGGTGGGCCGAAACGCTGGGAAATCCCCGTGCCATCGGGGACAGTCCCCACACGCTCACAGGGGCGTGAGTGTCTTGACCGGGAGGAATTGACATGGCTGACAGCAACAGCGGGCCGGCCGAGGCCGTCAAGGGCGTCGTCGAGGACGTCAAGGGCAAGGCCAAGGAGGCGATCGGGGCCGTGACCGGCCGCGACGATCTTCAACGCGAGGGACAGGCCCAGCAGGACAAGGCCGAAGCCCAGCGTGAGGCCGCGCAGAAGGAGGCCGAGGCCGAGAGCGCACGCGCCGCGGCGAAGGCCAACGAGGCTCGGCAGAAGGCCGAGCAGTAAGCCGTAAGAGTCCGACAACGGCACGTTCGCGAGGGCCCGCTCCCCACTGGGGGTGCGGGCCCTCGCCCTGTACCGGGGTTTCCGTTCGACGCCGCGGGGGTAGCCGAGGGACCATGACCGACACACTCAAGGCGCTGGGCCTGATTTGCACGCTCAAGCCCAGCCCGGCGCCGTCGAGCAGCGTGTTGATGGCCGAGCATGTCTTCGAACGCCTCGGAGAGCAGGACGTGGAGTGTGAGGCGGTGCGTTGCGTCGATTACGACATCGCTCCTGGCGTGGAGCCGGACATGGGCGGCACCGATCAGTGGCCGGCGATCCGGTCGAAGTTGCTCGACGCCGACATCCTGCTGATCAGCACGCCGGTGTGGTTGGGCCACCCGTCCAGCATCACCCAGCGCGTCCTGGAACGCCTGGACGCCGAACTCTCCAACACCGACGACGCCGGGCGGCCGGTCATGGCCGGCCGGGTGGGCATCGTGAGCGTGGTGGGCAACGAAGACGGCGCCCACAAGGTGATCGCCGACGTGTTTCAGGGCCTCAACGACATCGGCTACACCGTGCCCGCCCAGGGCAGCACCTACTGGAACGGGCGGGCAATGGATTCGGTCGACTACAACGACCTCGACGAGGTTCCCGAGCCGGTTGCCGCGGCCACCGCGGCCGCGGCGCGCAACGCGGCGCACCTCGCGCGCCAGCTCAGGAGCGCCAAATACCCCGCATACCAATGAGTTTCACCGTCAAAGGAGGACACACGATGGGTGACACCGCGAAAGACCCAGTTGACCACGCCCGCACCACGCGCCCCCGCGCCGGCGAGGCGATGAAGGACGGCACCAATCTGCCCGGCATGATCGTGACCGCGCTCGGCGTGGTGACATTCGTCATCACCCTGTTCCTGTTTGGGGCGGGGAACTCGAGCGCCGGGACCGTCGGCGCTGTCGTCGCCGTGGTGCTGTTCGTCGCCGGGCTGAGCTGGCTGTACTTCAGCAAGCGCCGGGTGCGCCGGTTGCATGCCGAGTGGCTCGAGGAGCACCCGGAGGCTAGCGCGCCGCCGATGACCAACTGAGCCTTCGGGCCGGATCAGTCCGGCGGCTCCGGCACCTCTCCGGCGGACTCCGGTTCCGGTACCTCCTCCGGGGGTGCCTTGGCGGCCTCGTCGGCGCGGCGCCGCTGCGCCCGGTCGTCGTCGCCCTCGTCGTCGTAAATTCCGCGTCCGCGTGGCATCTCGTCCTCCGTTCTCGGGGTCGCCCCCGACATACCCCCGCGCCCGCCGCTTCAACCACGCCATGGGTTTTGGCCATCGCGGCGCAGGGCACCCAATGCGGACAACAACAGCATCGAGATCGGAGGTTGTGACGATGCCGAATTCATCGATCAAGAACGAAAAGCTCTACGAGGACCTGCGCGAGCAAGGAAACTCCAAGGAGAAAGCGGCCCGCATCTCGAACGCGGCGGCCGCCCGCGGCAAGTCCGCCGTCGGACGCAAGGGCGGCAAGTCCGGATCGTACGACGACTGGACCGTGCCGGAACTGAAGAAGCGAGCCAAGGAACTCGGGATGTCGGGGTACTCCGACCTCACCAAAGACAAGCTGGTCAGCAAGCTACGCAAGCACTGAGCCGCCGCCGCGCGGCGAAGAACGAGCAGAGGAGGGCCATGACGCCCGAAAACCGCGAATCCGAAACGGATGTCGAGCCCGACCCCAAGGTGGCACCATCGCGTGCCGGCAAGGACGACGACGGCGCCTACGTGGGTCGAGCGTCGTCGGACGACGACTTCGACAGCGGCGAGACCGGTGCCGAGGCGCGGTCGCGCGACTGAGCCGTCATCCGATGTCCACCACCAACGGACGATGATCCGACAGCGGCGCCTCGGGGGCGGCACTGCTCAGCGCGCGCAGCCCGGGAGCGTCGGTGAGGATGTGATCCAACTGCTGCCGTGGCGAGGCGGCGGGAAACGTGTCCGCGTGCGCCAGGGCGCGCATGCCGGACCACCGTCGCACCGCGCTCGGCGGCATGTTCAGATCCCCCGCGAGGATGCGAGGTCCGGGCAATTCCCGCATCCGGCGCACCAAGTGGCGCAGCTGCCGGCGGTTGGCGCCCGGCACGAACGACAGATGGGTCGTGGCGAACGACAGTGGCCCCCGTGGCGTGTCCAGCCGAGCGATCACCGCGGTGCGCGGCTCCTCCTCCACCAGGGTCACCCGGTGGGGGTCGCGCAGAAACAGCGGCACCCGCACGGGGAGCCGGGGCAACCGCACCACCCGCCAGTCGCTGACCGGATACCGCGACAGCAAGGCGATGCCGTACGCCGCCGTGCCGGGCTGTTCGGCGCCGGTCGCCGCCATCCACGTCGCGCCCGGCGTCCCGGCGATCGCCGCCACGAACCGGTGTGCCACCGCGCCCATCGCCCGCGCCGCCAGATCGGTGAGATCCGCCCTATTCGACCGGTGCTGGTGCAGGTCGACCTCCTGCAGCGCCAGGATGTCCGGGTTCAACTGCTCCACGCAGTCCCGCAGGCGGTCGGGATGGACCCCGTCGCCCACCGTGCGGCCGTGCAGGATGTTGAACGTCGCGATTCTCATCGGTTCGGACTACCCACTTCCCGGAGCAGCGGACCATGACCGACGAGAACCGCGCGGCACTGCGGGAAGCCCTGCGGTGCGCCGCCTCCGCCTTGAAGGACGGCGGCCCGCCGTTTGCGCTGGCGGGAAGCTACGGCCTATGGGCCTACGGAGCACCCGAACCGGTACACGACGTCGACTTCGTGGTGGCCGAACCCGACACCGAGGCCGCCGCCGAGACGCTGGCCAAGGCCGACTTCATCGTCGACCGGCCACCGGAGGACTGGTTGTTCAAGGCGCGGCCGATCGGGGCACCCGACGTGACCGTCGACATCCTGCACCGGGTCAACGGGCGCCCCATCGACGCCGCCGACCTGACCGAAGCGCAGCAATGTGACGTCCTGGCGATCCGGATGCCGGTGCTACCGCCCAGCGCCATCCTGATCCAGAAGTTGCGCGCGCTAGGCGAACACGACTGTGACCTCGCGGCGCTGCTGCCGGCGACCCGGGCCATCCGGGAACAGCTGGACTGGGATCGCATCGAGGACGATACCTGCGAGAATCCCTACGCGGCAGCGTTTCTGACGCTCGTGGCGAGGTTGGGCCTGCGGGAGAAGGCGTGATCCGCCGCGCGGCGGCCGCATCCACCTCGCCGGGGTCCACGGACGTCGGACGGTACACTGGGCATCCTCACCCCTGAGACATAGCCATGCGTAGCGAATTCCACGAACGACTCGATACCCTCACCGCCGAGGCCAGCGCCATGTGCGTCCTCGCGGGTTCGGTCATGCGCCATGCGAACACCGCGTTGCTGCGCACCGATGAATTCGACTCCGCGGCAATGCGGTCCGAGCTCAGTGACCTGCACGCCAAGCACCGCAATCTGGAACGGTTGGCCTTGGTGACGCTGGCCTGTGAGGCCCCGGTGGCCAGCGACTTGCGCCGCGTGGTGACCGCGTTGCACGTCGGCGCCGACGCCGACCGGATGGGCGAGCTCGCCAACCACGTGGCCCAGGCGGTGGAGCGGCGCTACCCAGAGCCCGTCGTCACCGATGCGGTCAGTGGGTACTTCATGAAGATGGGTCGCATTGTCGTCGATCTCGCCGGCGCCGCGGCCGCGATGGTCATCGACGGTGACCCAGCCCGCGCCGACCACATTCGTGAAACCGACGAGTTTGTCAACGAGTTGCATCGACGGCTGTTCGCGGTCCTGATGAGCCCGGATTGGGACGGAGGCGTCCAACGGGCCGTCGACCTGATCCTGTTGGGCCGGTTCTACGAACGATTCGGCGATCACACGAAAGCCATCGCCGACCGAATTGTGTTCCGTACCACCGGGATCAGCCCGCTGCAGGCGGACACCGCGCTGTAGTACCGGCCGGCGCCGGAGACCCGGGATGTTTAGCCCGGCGTCCGTCGAGGAACCCGACTTCCAGCGAATCGAACCGCGGTTCGTTCACCATCCGCACCAGCATGCTGGGAAGGAGCACCATGGCTGACAACAGCGGTCCCCAGGAAGGGATCAAAGGCGTCGTCGAGGACGTCAAGGGCAAGGCAAAGGAAGCCGTCGGCACGGTCAGCGGCCGTGACGATCTCACGCAGGAGGGCAAGGCCCAGCAGGACAAGGCCGAAGCCCAGCGCGACGCGGCACAGAAGGAAGCCGAAGCCGAATCGGCCCGTGGCGCTGCGAAGACCGCCGAAAAGCGCCAAGAGGCCAATCAGTAGGCCGCGCTGCTCGACAGCGGGCATCCGAAGGCTCAGCCCACGGGGGCTGGGCCTTCGGCGCGCTTGCCGGGCCGTCCCCGGGAGTTGATGTGAACAAGGAACCGACCACCACCCGGCGCGGAAACGCCGTGCTGAACTGGGTGCTGGCGCTGACGACCCTGCTGGGCGCCGCAGCGGTGGTGATTTACGCGTTCGTCCAGGTGATGGCGACAGCCGGCTGCGGTGCGCACGAAGCCTGTCCGCGGCCGGGATCCGGCGAGGCGGGTTTCACGGTCATCGTCTACGGCGCCCCGGTGGTGGCTGCGGCCACCGTGGCGCTGTCGTTCGTCACGGCGCGCAGACGCAATGGCATCCTGGTGCCGATCGTCGGCTGGTTGCTGATCTTGCTCGCCTTCATCGCACTGCTGCTCACCTCCCCGTGATGAGTTTGCTGGAAACCCCTGGCCAATAGAGATCAAACCGTTATTTTTCCAGGTCACACGCTGCCATTCGGCCGTCGCCACCATTATTGCTACTCAGCAGTAACCCTGCTGTAGGAAAGGGCTACTACCGTCGCGAACATGGACGACTTTCGTTACCTCGACCTGAACGGGGACCGGATCGCCTACTGGGATTCCGGTGCCACCGACCGGGCGGACACCTTGTTGCTGGTCCACGGCATCTCGGGCAGTTCCACCACCTGGCGCCACATCAAGCCGCTGCTTGCCCAAAACCATCGGGTCATCGCCCCCGACCTGCTCGGGCACGGCCGGTCGGACAAGCCCCGCGGCGACTACTCGCTGGGCGCCGCCGCGGTGTGGCTGCGCGACTTCCTCGACGAACTGGGCGTCGCGCGCGTCACCGCCGTCGGCCAATCGCTCGGCGGTGGCATCGCGACGCAATTCGCCCATCAGCATCGCGAACGCTGCGACCGGGTGATCTTGATCGGCGGCGGCGGTGTCGCCCCCGAGCTGTCCTGGCCGCTGCGGATGCTCTCCACACCGGGCGCGGAATACGTGCTTCCGGCGGTCGCCCCCACGGCCGTGCTGAGCGCGGGCAACGCCGTCCGCGGCTGGCTGGCCGCGACGGGCCTGCGCTCGGCACGCGCTGCGCAACTGTGGAACACCTACGCCAAGCTCTCGGACGCCGAGACCCGGCACGCCCTGCTGGGCACCGTGCGTTCCGCCGCCGAGATCCGCGGGCAGGCGGCCGTCAGCGCGCTGAACCGACCGCAGCCGTCAGCGCAGATGCCGGTCCTGCTGATCTGGGGCGAGGACGACCGGATCGTGCCGGTCGCGCACGGACGCGCCGCCCACGCGGCCCTGACCAACAGTCGGCTGGAAGTGCTCCCGGGGGTCGGGCACTCGCCGCACGTCGAAGTCCCCGACCAGGTCGCGGACCTCATCGGGGACTTCCTCGCCGGCACCCAGCGGCGTTCGGTGATGCTGACCCGTTGCTAGCTGGGCCTCAGTACGCGATGAACAGGATCTCGTCGCGCGAGTATTCGTGGCCGGGGTGGTTCTCCGACAAGTGCTTCTGGGTCTTCTCGACCAGGTCGTCCTCGTCGGTCCCGACGATGGACTCTCCGCACGGGCAGTTCAGGTGAGTCTTCATGCGTACAGGTCTACCTCACCGGCGCCATCTGCGGTAGACACGGGGGGCGGCGCGGGCGAACTCGACAAGATGGTGAGGCCAGCATGTGGGATTTCGAAACCGACCCCGAATACCAGGAGAAGTTGGACTGGGTCCGACGAGTTCATGCGCACCGAGGTCGAACCCCTCGACTTCCTGCCGCTGGACCCCTACGACAAGCAGAACCCGAAGGTCATGGCGGCGCTGCGGCCCTTGCAGCAGCAGGTCCGTGACCGCGGGCTGTGGGCGGCGCACCTGACGCCGGACCTCGGCGGTCAGGGCTACGGGCAGGTGAAGCTGGCGCTGCTCAACGAGATTCTGGGCCGCTCCCGCTGGGCGCCGTCCGTGTTCGGCTGCCAGGCCCCCGACTCCGGCAATGCGGAGATCCTCGCGTTGTTCGGCACCGAGGAACAGCGGCGGCGCTACCTGCAGCCGCTGCTCGACGGCGCGATCAGTTCTTGTTATTCGATGACCGAACCGCAGGGCGGCTCGGACCCGGGCCTGTTCGTCACGCGCGCCGAGCGCGACGGCGAGGCCTGGGTGATCAACGGGGAGAAGTGGTTCTCCTCGAATGCCCGGCACGCCAGCTTCTTCATCGTCATGGCCGTCACCAACCCCGACGCGCGCACCCGCGACAAGATGTCGTTGTTCATCGTCCCCGCCGAGACGCCGGGCATCGAGATCGTCCGCAACATCGGCGTCGGCGCCGAATCCTCCGATCACGGCACCCACGGATATGTGCGCTACACCGATGTCCGCGTGCCACTGGATCACGTGCTCGGCGGGGAGGGCCAGGCCTTTGCGATTGCGCAGACCCGACTCGGGGGCGGCCGCATCCACCACGCGATGCGCACCATCGCGATGGCCCGGCGCGCCTTCGACCTGATGTGTGAGCGCGCGGTGTCCCGGCAGACCCGGCAGGGACCGTTGGGGGACTTTCAACTGACCCAGGAGAAGGTCGCCGACAGCTGGTTGCAGATCGAGCAGTTCCGGCTGCTGGTGCTGCGCACGGCGTGGTTGATCGACAAGCATCACGACTACCAGAAGGTGCGTCGCGACATCGCCGCGGTGAAGGTCGCGATGCCCCAGGTCCTCCACGATGTCGTGCAGCGCGCGATGCACCTGCACGGCGCGCTCGGGGTCTCCAACGAGATGCCGTTCGTCAAGATGATGGTGGCGGCCCAGTCGCTGGCCATCGCCGACGGCCCCACCGAGGTACACAAGCTGACCCTGGCGCGTCGGACGCTCAAGGAGTACGAGCCCGCCGACACCGTCTTCGGGTCCGGCCACCTGCCGACCCGGCGTGCCGAGGCGCAGGCCCGGCTGGCCGAGCGCCTCGAACTCGACGTCGCCGACCTCTGAACTTTTTTTCCCGCGAGCGTGCACGTCCCCGGCCGACACGCCGACCAAAACCCCGGGATCGCGCACGCTCGTCGCGCGGTGAGCGGCCGGGTGTGCCACGCTTCTCGCCGACATGCACGCACTGAGTTCCCTGTCGGCCCGATGAACCCGACCCTGCTGTTTCTCGCCGGGATCTGCGGTGGGCTGACGGGCAGCATTGCCGGGCTCGCCTCCGTGGCCACCTATCCCGCACTGTTGGCCGTCGGGCTGCCGCCGGTGGCCGCCAACGTCACCAACACCGTCGCCGTGGTGTTCAACGGCATCGGCTCGGTGTTCGGCTCGCGCCCCGAACTCGAGGGGCAGGGCGCCTGGCTGCTTCGGATGGGTCCGTTGGCCGCGCTCGGCGGCGCCGCGGGCGCGCTGCTGCTGTTGTACATCCCCGCAGAGGGTTTCGAGCGCAGCGTGCCGATCCTGATGGGCGCTTCGGCGCTGGCGATCCTGCTCCCGCGCCGGCCACGATCGCCCGACGACAAGCCGCGCCGACGTCGGCCGGTATTGATCGTCGAGGGCCTGGCGATCCTGCTCATCACCGGTTACGCAGGCTATTTCGGCGCCGCGGCCGGGGTGCTGATGCTGGCGCTGCTGCTGCGGGCCGGCGGCGCGACGCTGGCGCACGCCAACGCCTCGAAGAACGCCCTGATGGGGGTCGCCAACCTGGTCGCGGCCATCCTGTTCGCGGTGCTGGCCCCGGTCGCGTGGGCGGCCGTCGTGCCGCTGGGCCTGGGTTGTCTGATCGGATCGCGGCTGGGCCCGGTGGTGGTGCGGCACTCGCCGGCCACCCCGATGCGGCTGCTGATCGGCGCCGCGGGCCTGGCGGTGGCCGTCAAACTCGGCATCGACACCTACTGATCACCCGGGACCGTGCTGAACTTCCCGCGAGCGTGCTGGGTCCCCCGCGTGCAGGGGCGTCCCCGGCCCGACACGCCGCTCGACACCCGGATCTGCGCACGCTCGGCGCGCCCGACTACCGAGTCAAACCGGCCAACGTGTCGGCGATGCGGGCGGTGAACTCTTCGACCTCTTGCTCGTTGTAGCCGCGCTTGCCCCACGGCGGCCGTCGAAATCGGAACTGCCGTACGTCCTCCGCCGTCAAGGTGCCGCGGCCCTCCAAACGCTCCACGACCTCGTCCAGAAACGCGTCGATCTGGTCCTCGTCGTAGCCGCGACGCCCGAAGCGGGGCATGGAGAAGCGGACATCCCGGACGTCGTCCGCGGTCAAACGTGGGCTCATCGGTCGATCGTAACGGCGCGACCGGACGCCCACCCCCACCTTTTGCGGCGCGAGTGTGCGCAGTCCCGGCCCACTACCCGACGTGTCGGCCGGGACGCCCCTGCAAGCGGACCCCGGCCCCCTCGCGAGAAAGTGGCTGTGCCCCACCCGCTCGCGAGGAAATGGAGCCTAGAACATGTACCGCAGGATGCTCTCGGCGACGCAGGCCGGCTTGTCGCCACCCTCGACCTCGACGGTGGTGGACACCGTGAGCTGCAGCGCGCCGTTGCCCAGGTCCTCGGCCTTGGTCAGGGTGGAGGTACCGCGCACCTTCGCGCCCACCGGAACCGGCGCCGGGAACCGAACCTTGTTCAGCCCGTAGTTGATTGCCAGCTTCACGCCCTCCACCGTGTAGATCTGGTGCATCAACACCGGCAACAGCGACAACGTCATGAATCCGTGCGCGATGGTGGCGCCGAACGGTCCGTCCTTGGCGCGCTCGGGATCGACGTGAATCCACTGGTGATCGCCGGTGGCGTCGGCGAACAGATTGACGGCGTCCTGGGTGATGGTCTGCCAGTCGCTGCTACCGAGCACTTCACCCTGGGCGGCGACCAATTCCGCGGCCGAGCTGAACTTGCGCATGGTGGATCCTCTCTAATTGGTTGTGGTACTTGCAGTGTCACGGGAGGCGATGAGCCCCTCCTGAACGATGGTCGCGCAGATGCCCCCGTCGGCGCCGATCAGCCCGGCGCTGACGAGGCCGCGCCCCCGCGAGGCCGCCGGAGATCGCGACTCCACCAGGTTCCACCGGTCGGCGCGAATACGGCGGTGGAACCAGACGGCGGCGTCCAGGGTGCCGCTGCGGTGGGTGCGCGCCTGCATGGAGTGGCCGTGCACCCGCAGCGCGGGATCGATCATGTACACGTCGGTGACGAACAGCATGGCGCAGGTGTGCAGCAGCGCGTCGTCGGGCATGGGAACGGTTGCACGCCACCACATTCGACGGACGAAATCCGCCCCCGCCCCCTCGTCGGCGATGCGGATGTCGAGTTCGTCGAGCGGCAGCCCCGGCGCCGGCCCCGGCGGCCCGGTGCGGTCGAGTTGCTCGGGGTCGTGCGGCAGATCCTCGCGCACCCCGTGCTCCGGGCCGGCCATCGCCCGGGAGAACGACACCGTCGCGGTCGTGAGAATCTTGCCGGCCTGCCGTGCCACCACGCGCCGGGTCATCGCCGTCCGCCCGTCGTGGGTGCGCTCCACGGCGTACTCGGTGGGTTCGACGGCGTCGCCGGTGCGCAGGAACTGCAGATGCAGACTGGTGGGGGCGATGTCGTCGGCGAGCGGCAGGCTCGCGGCCGCCGCGGCCAGCGATTGCGCCAGGAACTGCCCACCGAAGGCCCGCTTGCCCGGTGGCCCGTACCCGCGGCCGGCCCAGACATCGGTGTCCGCGGACTGCAGTTCGAGAACCTTCAGCAGCGCACTCATCGTGAGCCGTCGACCTCCGAAGACGTTGCGACCGCGTGGGATTCGAGCAACCGGTCCAGCTCCTGCGCCGAGACGCCGAGTTGCTCGGTGAGCACCGCCGCGGTGTCGTCGCCGAGTGCGGGCGCGGGGACGGCGGGGTTGTGCGCGCCGTCGATCATCAACGGGAGACCCGGCGCCAGGTGCTCGCCGATCCGCGGCTGTTGCAACACGGTGAACAGCGGGTTGGCGGTCACCTTCGGGTCGGTGCTGGCCTCGGTGAAGCTGCGGTAGCGCTCCCACAACACAGACGTGCCCGCCAGCGCGTCCGCGACCTGCTCACCGGTGTGCTCGGCGAACCAGACGCTGAACAATCCCGTCAACGCGTCACGGTGCCGGTACCGCTGACCCTCGTCGTTGAAGTCGGCGTCCAGCGCCTCGGCAAGGGCGGCAACCGCTTTGGTGGTGCCGGTCAGCTCCGCCAGATCCCGAAAGTGCCGTCCGGTCAGCGCCACCACCATGAAGTCGACGCCGTCGCTGCTGGTGAAGTTGGCACCGTACTGGCCGTAGAGCGAGTTGCCCAAGCGCTGCCGTTGCGATCCGGCGATCATCGGTTCGGTCAAGAAGCCCATATTGCCGGCGGTGGCCAGCGCGACGTCCTCCAGCGGCAGCCGGATGCGGCTGCCCTCACCGGTGGCGTCGCGGTGGCGCAGCGCGCTCACGATGCCGAGCGCGGCGTACAACCCGCACGCCAGATCCCAGGCCGGCAGCACGTGGTTGACCGGGCCGGCCTGTGACTCCGGCCCGGTGACCAGAGGGAACCCGATCCCGGCGTTGACGGTGTAGTCGACGCCGGTGCCGCCGTCGGCGCGACCGGAGACCTCCAGGTGGATCAGATCGGGACGACGGGCCACCAGCGCGTCGTACCCGTGCCATTCGCGGCCGACGACGTTGGTGATCAGGATGCCGCCCTTCGGCCCGCTCTCGGTGATCAACCGGGCGATGAGTTCCTGGCCGTCCGGGCTGCGCATGTCGACCGCGACGGAGCGCTTGCCCTTGTTCAGGCCCGCCCAATAGATGCTCTCGCCGTCGTCGGTCAGCGGCCAACGGCGGTAGTCGGAGGCCCCGCCGACGGGGTCCACCCGGATCACCTCGGCGCCCAGCTGCGCCAGGGTCATCCCGGCCAGCGGCACCGCCACGAAGCTCGAGATCTCGATGATCCGAACCCCGGCCAGCGGAGTGGCCGAGCTCGACGTTCCGGTCATTGCATGCCCTTTCTGGCCCGACGTCGTTCGCCGCTAGTCAACCAGTACCGGCACGACGCGTGACATGCCGGTACGGCTGACGCCTATCCTTTGCTCGTGAGGTCTCGGATCGACGCGGCGATTGAGCGGGCGCTCGACGCCCGTCAGCGAGAGGCCGCCGAGGAGGTGGACCGCATCCTGTCGGCGGCTCTCGGGGTGATCGAGCGGACCGGACCCGCGCCGCCGAAGGTCAGCGACATCGTGGCCGCGGCCGGCACCTCCAACGCCGCCTTCTACCGCTACTTCACCGGCAAGGACGAGCTGCTGCTGGCGGTGATGGAGCGTGGCGTCAACATCACCGCGGCCTACCTGAAGCGCGAGATGGCGGCCCAGGACGACCCTGTCGCGAAGGTCCGGACCTGGATCATCGGGGCGCTGGGCCAGGTCGGTGAGCCGCGCCGGACGGCGCGCAGCCGCGCGGTCCTCAGTCAGTTCAGTTCGGTGCCCGACGGGCAGATCACCGCCCCGATGCGCGACCTGTTGGTGCCCCCGCTGACCGACCTCGGCTCCGCGGACCCGGCGCGCGACGCCGATGCCCTCTTCACCACGGTCAGCGGGGTGCTGCGGCGACACGCGGCGGCCGAGACGCAGCCCGGGCGCGACGAGATCGAACACGTGGTGAGCTTCTGCCTCGCGGCCGTCGACACCGACCGGGAGCACCGGTGAGCCTCGGCCCGACGGACATCTCGCTGACCGGTCGGGTCGCGGTGGTCACCGGTGGCGGGGCCGGCATCGGGCGCGGCATCGCCGCCGGCCTGCGCGCCTTCGGGGCCCAGGTCGCGATCTGGGAACGCAACGCTGAAACCTGCGCCGCCGCAGCGGAATCCCTGGGCGCCCTGGGCCTGACCGTCGATGTCCGCGACGGCGAGCAGGTGGACGCGGCACTGACGCGAACCGCCGCCGAGCTGGGCCCCGTCACCGTCCTGGTCAACAACGCCGGCGGGGTCTTCCACTCCCCGCTGCTGGACACCACCGAGAACGGCTGGGATGCGTTGTACCGCAGCAATCTCCGCCACGTCCTGTTGTGCACGCAGCGAGTTGCCCGCGCGCTGGTCGCGGCCGAGCTGCCGGGCAGCATCATCAACGTGACCTCGATCGAGGGCGTGCGGGCGGCGCCGGGTTACGCCGCCTACTCGGCGGCCAAGGCCGGCGTCATCAACTACACCCGCACGGCCGCACTGGAATTGGCTGCGCACCGCATCCGCGTCAACGCCCTGGCACCGGACATCACCCTGACCGAAGGGCTGGCCGCGCTCTCCGACGAGGACCACTCGGAGCGGTTGGCACGCATCGTCCCGCTGGGTCGCGCCGGCCACGTCGACGACCTCGCGGGTGCCGCCGTGTTCCTGGCGTCGGCCCTGTCGGGCTACATCACCGGGCAGACCCTGCACGTCGACGGTGGCACCCAGGCCGCCGCCGGCTGGTATCACCACCCGGACACCGGCGACTACGTCCTGGGACCGAGCTGAGATGCGGTTGTTGCTGCTCTCCGACACCCACGTCCCCACCCGGGCCAAGGACCTGCCGGCGCAGGTGTGGGACGAGGTCGCCCGCGCCGACGTCGTGATCCACGCCGGCGATTGGATGGCCGTCACGCTGCTGGACGCGCTGGCGGACCGTGCCGCCTGCCTGATCGCCTGCTGGGGCAACAACGACGGCGCCGACGTGCGGGCGCGGTTGCCCGAGCGCGCCGACGCCACGCTGGCCAGACTGCGGTTCACCGTGACGCACGAGACCGGGGCGGCCGCGGGACGCGAGGCCCGGATGTCGCGGCTCTACCCCGACACCGACGTGCTGGTGTTCGGGCACAGTCACATTCCGTGGGACACCACCTCGGCGACCGGGTTGCGGCTGCTCAATCCCGGCTCGCCCACCGACCGGCGCCGGCAACCGCACTGCACCTACATGACCGCCACCGCCCACGACGGCACCCTCGCCGACGTGCAGTTGCACCGGTTGCCGCCGAGGCCGGCCCGATGACCGCCGTGCCCGCCATCGACTGCCGCCACCTCACCCACCGGTACGGCGATTTCACCGCCGTCGACGACCTGACCCTGCGGGTGCGCAGCGGCGAAACCCTGGGCCTGCTGGGTCCCAACGGCGCCGGGAAGACCACCGCGGTGCGGGTGCTGACCACCCTGACGCCCCCGCAGCAGGGCCAGGTGTCGATCTTCGGCCTGGACACCCGTAGTCGGACCATGGATGTCCGCTACAACATCGGCTATGTGCCGCAACAACTCTCGATAGAGTCTGCGCTGACCGGACGACAGAACGTGCAATGGTTCGCGCGCCTCTACGACGTGCCGCGCCGGCACCGGGCCCGCCGGGTCGGCGATGCCCTGGCGGCGATGAACCTGACCGAGGTGGCCGACAAGCCCGCGTCGACCTACTCCGGCGGGATGGTGCGCCGGCTCGAACTCGCCCA
Organism: Mycolicibacterium sp. MU0050; assembly: GCF_963378085.1. GTDB lineage: Bacteria > Actinomycetota > Actinomycetes > Mycobacteriales > Mycobacteriaceae > Mycobacterium > Mycobacterium wendilense. The sequence goes on from NZ_OY726395.1 coordinate 4,624,803, forward strand.
GGCGCTGGTCAACCAACCCTCGCTGCTCATCCTCGACGAGCCGACCGTGGGGCTGGATCCGATTGCCCGCGACGATGTTTGGACCCAGGTGCAGCGGATGCAGGACGACTACGGCATGACGGTGCTGTTGACCACCCACTACATGGAGGAGGCCGACGCCCTGTGTGATCGCGTCGCGCTGCTGCACCAGGGCAGGCTGCAGGCTGTCGGCACCCCCGACGCGCTCAAGGCCACGGTGGGCGCAGGGGCCAGCCTCGAGGACGTCTTCCGCCACTACGCCGGCTCCCGGCTCGACGACGACACCTCCAAGCGCGGGCTGCGCGAAATCCGTTCCAGCCGAAGGACGGCCCGCCGTGGCAGTTGAGTCCCGGCCGCTGTTGTATGCCCCGCGCGGCTGGCGCCGGGTGCGCGGACTGCTGCAGCGGATGGGCACCTTCGCGCTGGTCGAACTGCAGAAGCTGCGGCACGACCGCACCGAGTTGTTGACCCGGATGGTCCAGCCCGCGCTCTGGCTGCTGATCTTCGGGCAGACGTTCTCCCATCTGCGCATCATCGACACCGGTTCGGTGTCGTATCTGGCGTTCCTGGCGCCCGGCATCATCGCGCAGTCGGCGCTGTTCATCTCGATCTTCTACGGCATCCAGCTGGTGTGGGACCGCGACGCCGGCATCCTGGCCAAGCTGATGGTGACCCCCACCCCGGCCTCGGCCCTGATCACCGGCAAGGCGTTCGCCGCGGGGGTGCGCTCGATCGTCCAGGTCATCGGGGTGTTGGCCATCGCCTACCTGATGGGTGTCGCGCTGACGATCAATCCGCTGCGCATCCTGGCGGCGATGGGGGTGGTGGTGCTCGGGTCGGCGTTCTTCGCCTGTCTGTCGATGACCCTGGCCGGGTTGGTCCGCAATCGCGACCGGCTGATGGGTATCGGCCAGGCCATCACCATGCCGCTGTTCTTCGCCTCGAATGCGCTCTACCCGGTGGAGATCATGCCCGAATGGCTGCGCTGGCTCTCCGCGGTCAATCCGCTCAGTTACGAGGTGAATGCGCTGCGCGGGCTGCTGCTCGGGACCCCGTCGAACATGGCACTGGACCTCGCCGTGCTGGTGGTCGCCGCGGTCCTCGGCGTGATCGCGGCGTCGGCATTGCTGCGCCGTCTGGTGCGCTGAGCGGTTTCGGCGCCGCGCAACCCACCAGAATCCTTGACAGATTGTTGGGTTTTCCCAACACTTGATTGCATGAGTCCGGTTCGACGGGGGGAATCGCTCCCGATCTACAACCGCCTGGGCGTGCTGCGCGCCGAGCGGCGGATGAGCCGGGCCGACTTGGCGAACCTCATCGGGGTGAACCCGCAGACGGTCGGCGCACTCGAGCGCGGTGACCATTATCCGAGCCTGGACCTGGCGTTTCGGATCTGTGCGGTGTTCGAGCTGCCTGTCGAGGCAGTGTTCTCGCGCACCGAGTTCACCCCGCTGTCCGCCGAGGTGTACGGGCGCACGACCGCAACCTGAGGAGACGACCATGCCTGAACAGGCGCACGTCGACCACCGCAACATCCTGCAGCGCTACCAGGACTTTCGCACCAGACGCTTCCGCAAGTACGAACAGACCTGGGCCACATCGTTGCCGCGCTGGCGCACCCGAGGACGCCGACGGGCCCTGGTGATCGCGGTCGCGGTGTCGTTCCTCGTCATGGCGACGACGGCGGTGCTGTGCGCGTTCGGGTTCACCACGGCCGCACTGCTGTGGCTGCCGGCGTGCGCGCTGTTCTTCCCTGCGTGGACGGTGCTGCAGATCGCCTCGGGCCGACTGGGCGACGCACCCGAGGCCGCCCTCGACGAGTTCGAGGTCGCTCAGCGCAACAGCGCCCGGTCCATCGGGCTGACCATCACGCAGTACCTGATGCTGATCCCGATCGGCTACCTGCTGATCGGCGCCGTCCATGGACTCGGCGCGGGCGAGGACGTGGCCTACGCCGGCGCCCTGATGGTGTTGACGGTGCTGCTGATCGGTGGCTGCGCCCCGGCGATGATCCTGGCGTGGGTGCGGCCGGACCCCGTCGCGGAGGACTGACGCGGAGCCCGTTGCATCAAACGCAACCGACGCGCCGCGCGGATGCTGCTAGACCCCGGTTGACCGGCACCGACTCCGCCGGGGAGCGGGCCCGGACAGGGGCGAACACGCCGCGGACGGATCACAACGCGGTGACAAATCGGCCTCCGGCGTGAAGCGCAATCGTTAGTCAACCGCGATCGCGCGCAGCGGTTCAACAGGCGTTCCACCGGAAAACCCATGGTTCACTTGCGTCACACAGGTAACACATCCTTGTAATTACGACCATGGAGGAGCGAGTCGTGAAGTTCGTTCGGAAGTTGCGCGGTACGGCAAAGGAATCCCTGCGCCGACTGTCGGTCGCCGCCATCGCGGCCGCCGCGCTGCCCGGCCTGCTCGGGGTCGTCGGTGCCACGGCACCCGCAGGCGCGTTCTCGCGTCCGGGGCTGCCGGTCGAGTACCTGATGGTCCCGTCGCCGTCGATGGGGCGCGATATCAAAGTTCAGTTCCAGGGCGGCGGACCCAAGGCGGTCTACCTGCTCGACGGTCTGCGGGCACAGGACGACTTCAACGGTTGGGACATCAACACCCCGGCGTTCGAGTGGTTCCACAACTCCGGGCTCTCGGTCATCATGCCGGTCGGCGGTCAGTCGAGCTTCTACACCGACTGGTACCAGCCGTCGCAGGGCAACGGTCAGGACTACACCTACAAGTGGGAAACGTTCATGACCCAGGAGCTGCCGACCTGGCTCGCGGCCAACCGCGGTGTATCCCCGACCGGCAACGCCGCCGTCGGCCTGTCGATGGCCGGCGCCGCATCGTTGACCTACGCGATCTGGCATCCGCAGAAGTTCATCTACGCGGGCTCGCTGTCCGGCTTCCTCAACCCCTCCGAGGGCTGGTGGCCGACGTTGATCGGCCTGGCGATGAACGACGCCGGCGGCTTCAACGCCAACAGCATGTGGGGCCCGTCGTCGGATCCGGCCTGGCAGCGCAATGATCCGATGGTCAACATCAACCGCCTGGTCGCCAACAACACCCGCGTCTGGATCTACTGCGGCACCGGCAACCCGTCGGAGCTCGACGCGGGCACCAACGGCGGCAACCTGCTGGCCGCACAGTTCCTCGAGGGGCTGACGCTGCGGACCAACGTCACCTTCCGGGACAACTACCTGGCCGCCGGTGGCACCAACGGCGTGTTCAACTTCCCGGCCAACGGGACCCACAGCTGGGGCTACTGGGGACAGCAGCTGCAGCAGATGATCCCGGACCTGCAGCGGGTGCTCAACGGCGCGCCGCCCGCCGCCTGATCCATCACCACCCCTGTGGCCCCCGCTTGAGGCGGGGGCCACAGTATTTTGCGGCCCAAACTCCCCTTTGGGCCGCAAAGTGCGAGTGGCTTCCGGTATTTCGTCGATCTCGGCGTAGGAAAGTCCGCGACGGCTCAGCTGTCGCGGAGCCGCTGCCGCAGGCCGGTGGCCCGCACCACCCGTCGGGCCAGGGCCGCGCGGACCTCCGCCTCGGTGCCCACCACCCGCACCCTGGATTTCGCCCGGGTGACCGCGGTGTAGAAGAGTTCACGGGTCAGCAACCGCGAGTCCTGCGGCGGCATCAGCACCGTCACCTCGTCGGCCTGGCTGCCCTGGCTCTTGTGAATCGTCATGGCGTGCATGGTCTCGACGTCGGCGAGCCGACTGGTGGCGAAGTCCTGCACCTGCTCCGCGCCGGCGATCGCCACCCGCAGCGCGCCGCCGGCAAGCACGGTCACACCCATGTCGCCGTTGTACAACCCCAAGCCGTAGTCGTTGGCCGTCACCAGCACCGGCCTGCCCAAATACCACTGGCTCCACAACGATTCGCCACTGTGCTCCGACAGCCACCGTTCGACCTGGCGATTCCAGTGCCGGATCCCGACGGGGCCGTCGCGATGCGCGCACAGCAGTCGGTGCGCCTCGACCGCGGCGAAGGCGCCGGACACATCGCCGGCCGCCGCGGCGGCGCGCACCCGCAGCGCATGCGGGACCAGGATCTCGCGCAACTGCTCGGTGGGATTGTCGGTGCGCACGAACTCGATGTGCTCGCCGCCGGCGGAAAGGATCTCCATCACCTGATCGGCGTCGCCCCGGCGAATCGCGGTGGCCAGCGCGCCGATCTGCGCGCCGAACCGATGCGTGGTGGACAGTTCGGCGACGTGGCCCGTGCCGCGCGCACCCAACCCCTCCACCAGATCGGCCAGCACCGCCCCCGCCTCGACCGAGGCCAGCTGATCGGGGTCGCCGACCAGGATGAGCCGGGTGTCGGGCCGCAACGCCTCGAGCAGCCGCGCCATCATGGTCAGCGACACCATGGAGGTCTCGTCGACGACGATGAGATCGTGCGGCAGGCGGTTGCCGCGGTGATGTTTGAAGCGCGTCGAACTGTCCATCCGCGCCCCGAGCAGTCGATGCAGGGTGACGGCCTGCAGACCGGCCAGCCGGGCGCGGTCGGATTCGCCGAGGTTGCCGACCTCCGTTCGCACCGCCTCCTGCAGCCGCGCCGCGGCCTTGCCCGTCGGCGCCGCCAACGCGATGCGGGGCCGTCGCGCCCCGACGCCCTCGGCCTGCTCGGCGACCAGGGCCAACAACCCGGCTATCGCCGTGGTCTTGCCGGTGCCGGGACCGCCGGTGAGCACAGTGATCCACTGCGACAAGGCAATTCGCACCGCCGCACGCTGTTCCTCGGAGCCCGGGCGATGGAACACCCGGTCCAAGCCGGCGGTCAGCACCGACTCGTCGACCGCCGGCGGCGGTGGTCGCACCGCCACCAGGTCCTCACACACCTGCCGTTCCTCGCGCCAGTAGCGGTCCAGATACAGCAGCCGGTCCTGCTCGAGGTGCAGCACCGCGCGCTCGGTGAGCAGCGGACTGCGGCGCAACTCCGCCAACCACGCGTCGGTCTCCGGCCAGGGCACCGCCCCGGGCAGTTCGCCGCCGTCCAGTTCCGTGGCCACCGTCCGCAGGTCCACGCACACCGAACCGAAGCGCACCGCGCGCACCGCCAACGCCAACGCCAGCGCGACGAGTTCGCTGGTCTCCTCGGCCTGCGCGGTCAATCGCGTCGCCACGTGCACGTCCGCGGCATCGAGGACCCCCGCGTCGTTGAACGCGCGCAGCAGCCCCGCGGCATTGAGCGCGCGGCGCCAATGCAGCGTGTCGTCGGGGGCCGGCGCGGTCATCGCTGCACCGCCGCACCGTCGAGCAGATCCGACAGGGCGAGCACCAGCCGCGCCGGCGGCCGCCAGCTGAACACGCCGGTGCGGTGGCCGTCGACCACCGGGGTGTCGGGGCCGCACATCCCGCGCAGGAACAGATACAGCACCCCGCCCAGATGCCGCTCGGGTTGATAGTCCGGTAACCGCCAGCGCAGATAGCGATGCAGGACAACGTTGTACAGCAGCGCCTGCAACACGTAGTCGGAGTGCAGCATCGCCGCGGTCAGCTGGGCGTGGTTGTACTCGTCGGCCACCGCGCGCCGGTCCTCGCCGAGCCGGTTGGTCTTGTAGTCGACCACCACGAACCGATGCCCGACGGCGGGGTCCGGGACCCGCAGCACCGCATCGATGGAACCGGACAGGTACCCGCGCAGGGTGGCCGCGGCCAGCGCGGGGGCGCGCAACTGGTCGGCGTACGCGCGCAACGGGTCGCCGTCGCCCAACTCCGCGGCCAACAGGTCGCCGACCTGCGCCAGCGTCACAGTGTCCGGATGCGGGTCGAAATCGCCGCCGGCCAAGGGGATTTCGAACTCCAACTCGCGAAGACGATCGCCCCGGCCAATGTCGCGCAGCCGCAGGTCGGCGGCCAGTTCACCCAGCGGGGTGTCGTGCACCGGCACCAGGGCCGCCGCGATGTCGGCCACCTCCGCATCCACCGGCCACCAGGCGAAGTGCCGGGCCACGTGCGCGGCGAGTTCGGCTTCGAGGTCGGCGGCCAGCGGGTCGGCGGTCTCCAGCACCGCATGCACCAACGAACCGAAGGTCGCCCCGCCGGGCAGATCGATCATCGGCGATCGCACCCCCTCGGGGTGCGTGGCGTCCGGCGCCGACCCGGTGGCCGGAGCCTCGACCTCGTCGTCCTTGCCGACCGCCTCCGGCTCGCTGCTCACCCCGACCGGGCTCTGATGCGAGGACCGGACCAGGGCCGAATACGACGTCCGCCGCCAACTCGAGTCGAGCGCACGGTCGAACGTGCGGACCGCCAAGCCCTCCGGCGGGGAAATCGGCCGCAGCTTCGACACCTCCGCGACGACCGACTCCTCGACGACGGGCCCGCCGGCACCCTGCCACGCCGCGAACAACCGGTACGCGTCCGCGTCGGTGATGCCGGCCTCGCAGCGGTCCGGCACCGCGGCCTCGCCGGGCCGTCGCCCGCGCAGCAGCCGGGACAGGCCCCCGTTGACCTCGTCCCAGGACGGCGCCCACCACGCGGTCACCTGGGATTTCGCCCGGGTCAGCGCCACGTAGGCCAGCCGGAGTACCTCCCCGGCCGATTCCGCGGCGGCGCGGGCGGCGGCCTCGGCGTACCCCGGGCTGCCGGCGCCGCCGATGTGCAGACACCGCTGCCCGGACTCGTCGTGAAACAACACCCGGTCGGCAGACCTAATGTTGCGATTGAACATGAAGGGCAGATACACCACCGGGAACTCCAGGCCCTTGCTGCCCCAGTACGTCATGATCTGCACGGCGGCGGTCTCGCTGTCCAGCCGTCGGTTACGTTCCGCGCCGGTGCTGGCGGCCCGCTGCCCGCGCAGCAGTTCGGCCAGCGCGGGCAGGGACAACCCGTCCCGGTGCGCGGCGTCCTGGAGGAGGTCGGCCAGGTGCGCAAGGTCCGTCATCCGCCGGGCACCCCCGGACTCGGCCAATACCCGCCGCCCCATACCGGCCAGATTCGCGGACTCGAAGACCGCGGCCACCCCGAGCCGACGCACCCGATCCGCCCAGTCCCGCAACGTTTCCGCGACCCGGTCGGTCAGCGCGTCCCCACCCGCGGCCAGGCTCGACCCCGTCTCACCGAAGAAGCTCGTGAGCGCGGCGGCGCGGACCAGCGCGGGCCGATGCGTCTGTTCCATGGCTTCGATCAGGCACAACCAGTCGTTGGCCGCCGCCGAGGTGAACACATCGGCATCCCCGGAGTACACCGACGAGATGCCGAGCGCGGCCAGCGCGTCTCGGCACGGTGCTGCGTCCCACCGATTCTGCACGATCACCGCGACGTCGCGGGCCGTGAGCGCGGCACCGTCGAAAGTTGCTCCACTGGTGAGCAATCGGGCGATGTCGGCGGCCAGGTCCTTGGCGATGTGCAGCCGCAGATCCGCGATCGGGATGGTGTCGTCGTCCTGCTTCCGGAACTGCGCGCGGCCGACGACGCGCAACCGGAACGGATCGTTGTGCGGGGCACCGGCGAGCCGATGGGTCTGGTGGTGAGCCCGGACGTCTCCGACGACGATGTCGGCGTCGCCGAGCTGCGCCCCGCGCAGCACCGCCTGGACCGCGTCGACGAGCGGTTTGTCGCTGCGCCAGTTGGTGTCCAGGGTGCGTCGGTCGCCGGCGCTGTGCGCCGCCGCCAGATACGTGACGATGTCGCCGCCGCGAAACGCGTAGATCGCCTGCTTCGGGTCGCCGATCAGTACCAGGGTGCAGGCGCCGGCGAACGCCCGCTCGATCACCTGCCACTGGATGGGGTCGGTGTCCTGGAACTCGTCGACCAGGACGATGCGCCAGCGCCGCCGCATCCGGGTCCGCGCCGGGGCGTCGTGCTCCTGCAACGCGTCGGCGAGCCGACTGAGCAGGTCGTCGTAGCCTTGGATGCGCAGCCGACGCTTGCGGGGCTCGATCTCCGCGAGCACCCGACGGACGAAGTCCAGCCGGACGGCGGCATCCGAGTCCGCCGGGGCTTCGACCGGATGAATGGCCGTGCCCGGGTTGCCCACTGCGTCGCGCGCCAGGTCGAGCGCCTCCTGGCGGGTCATCGGCGGTGCGACCTTCTGCTGGCCGAAATGGGCCAGGTACACGTCGTCGACGATCTCGGCGATGAGGTGGTCGAGAGACTCCACCAGTTGCACATCCGGGTCGCCGTCACCGGCCACGCCCAGCGATCTGAGCACGATCTGGCAGAACTGGTGGGTGGTCGCGATGGTCGCGGAATCGAAGTCCGCCAGGGCATGCCGCAGCCGGCGGGCCCGGGTGGCCAGTTCCTCCGGCGCCGCGTTCAACAGGTGGGCGATCAGGTCGTTGGCCGGCTCGACGGGCGCCCCGGCGGTCTCGACGGCGTTGAAGACCTCGACGGCCTCCACCAACTGCGCGCGCACCCGCTCCCGTAGTTCGCGGGTGGCCGCCCGGCTGAAGGTGATCAGCAGCATCTCGTCGAGCGTCGCGTGGCCCTCGGCGAGATAGCGGGTGACCAGCGCCGCCAGGGCGAAGGTCTTTCCGGTTCCGGCGCTGGCCTCCAGCACAGTGGTGGAGTTCGCGGCGGGCAACGGACCGAACAGGTCGAAGGGCTTCATCGGTCCACCTGCTGCTCGGCGTCCAGCATCGGCCCCCAGACCCGACGGGACAGCGCACCGAGGCGCGTGGTCTCCCCCGGAAACTCCTCCCCCGGCGCGGGCGGGCCCAGCAGCACCTCCAGCGGCGCGTCCGGCCCCCAGGCCCGACGGTGCGCCGCGGCGTCGTCGTCACCGGGGTATTTGTTCGATTTCCACGCGTACAACGCCGCCCGGTACGGATCCGCGCGGTTGCGGCGCGCCGCCGCCCAGGCGTGGGAGGTTTTGAGCGGCAACGGAACCGGTTCACACCGGCCGGTATCGTAGATGGCCACCAACTGCGCGAGCAGCGTGGCGGCAGGCTGGGCGGGGCGGCCGAAGGCGCGCACGGCGACGCCGTTGCCGCCGCGCCGTCCGATGCAGATCGCCGACCAGTCCCGCTCCGGCGCCGCGGCGGTGAGCGCGAGCAGCCGAATCCAGGACTGCAGCACATGTTTGGGACCCAGAGTCGAGTAGGTGACCGATACGTAACGGTCGGCGTGCACCGGGTTCACCGTGCCGGTGAGGCGGCGCCCCGCCCCCAGGTCGACGTCGACGTCCACGGCCGCGGCCGCACCGGACCGGAACTCGAATGTGGTTGCCGCCAGCCGCTTGGCGAGTTCTTGGGTGCGCTGCGCCTTGCGCCACCCCAGCTGACCGGGCGGCAGTTGACCGCGGCGCCACTCGGCGTGCAGGGCCCATTCGGGATCGCGGCCGCGCAGCAGGTCGTCGAGCATCCGGTTGCCGACACCCCACGCGGCCAGGGCATCGACCTCCACCGGAATCGCGTCCTCGACGGCGTCCGCCTCGAACGGCAACGCCACGCCAAAGCTGCGGAAGAAACCCTTCACCGGGTCGTTGAAGAACCCCAGCAGATCCTCGAGCCCGACGTCGCCGGGTTCCGGCGCGGGCAGGGGAGCCTCGAGAAACCCGGGGGACCGCTCCTCGGCGGGCGCGCCGATCGCCTCGGCGGCCACCAGCGCCGTCGGGTCGAAGGTGAACGCCGTCGGCTCCCCCAGCTCGCCCGGGGTCACGTTGCGGCTGTCGAACGGTTGCAGCGGATGGTCCACCAGGACGTGCCCGCGCACCGGCGCCGGGGTGGTGCGGTCCAGCGCGTCGAGAATCTCCGCGAGCGGCACGCACGGCGGGCGGGCCTGTCCGGTGTACTCGTCGGCGCCGGTGTAGGTGATCACCAACTTCTCGCCCGCGGCGCTGATGGCGTCCAGCAGCAGCTGACGGTCCTCGGACCGGATATCCCGTTCGCCCACAACGGGATCGCGCGCCAACACGTCGTCGCCGTCGGGCGCACCGACGCGGGGGAACACGCCGTCGTCCAGCCCCACCAGGCACACCACCCGGTGCGGCACCGACCTCATCGGCACCATGGTGCACACCGTCAGGCCGCCGCTGCGGAAGTTCGCCCGCGTGGGACGGCCGGACAGGTGACGTTTCAGCAGCGACCGGATGTCGCTGAGCCGCAAGGCGATCGACGCCTGCGGACCGGCGTCGGCGACCATATCGGCGAACTCGCTGTGCAGTTGGCCCGATTGCCAGCCGTCGGCGGCACCCACCCGGGTGAGCCGGGCCACCCCCTCGGTGAGCAGGCCCAGCCACTCGGCCAGCGTCCGCGTCCCCGACAGGGAATCCACCGTGCCCTGCAGCCGATCGATGAACTCGGCGAAGCGCCCGGCCAGCTCGACCCGGTTGCTGCCCACGTCGTCGAGCGGCAGCGTCAGGCCCAGCCAGTCCTGGGAATCGTCGGACATGGCGACCCCGCACAGCACCCGGTCCACCCCGAAGCGCCACGTGTTGTGCACGAACGCGCCAACCCCGAACGGCTCCCGGTGTTCCTGATCGAAACCCCACCGGATACCGGCTTCCCGCACCCATTCGTTGATGGTGTCCAGGTCGTCATCGGTGAAACCGAACCGCGCCCGCACCGGGCCCGCCTCGGCGAGGTTGAGCACTTCGCTGGCAGTGGCGCGGCCGCCCACCAGATCCAGCAGGTTCGCGGTCACCGCCAGCAGCGGGTTGGTCTGGACCGGCGAGCGGTCCGCCAGCCGAACCCGCAGGCGTTGCGCCGGATGGCCGTCGCCGTGGCCGTCGGACTCGCCGAGCCCGAACCCCGCGACGATCAGCGGCGCAAAGGTGTCGATGTCGGGGCACATCACCAGGATGTCGCGGGGCTCCAGCGTCGGGTCATCGGCGAGCGCGCCCAACAGCACGTCCCGCAGCACGTCGATCTGACGCGCGGGGCCGTGGCAGGCGTGCACCCGCACCGAGCGGTCCGCGGCGGAGAAGGTCCGGCCCTGCGGGCGCACCGCGTTGGCCGACAGATCGGACTGCAACCAGCCCAACAGGGTGTCGGGTCGAGCTTCGCCGGCGCCGGCCCCGTGGTCGACCGCGGTCTCCGGCAGCGACTGCTGCAACTCGCGGACGTCGCGCCCCAGCGTCAGCAGCAGCGGGTGACCGCTCTCCGCGACGTCATCGCGCCCCTCGGCGTCGGCGCGACGCACCCGTCCGGTGCGGTGCTCACCGAGGCTCCGCCACAAGGCGTCACTGGGGTGCGGGATCCACAGGTGCACGTCATGGTGGGTCGACAGCGCCGTCAACAGTTCGATATCGGTTGCCGCCAGGCGGGTCTGGCCGAACAGCGAGATGCGCGGCGGCAGTTCCGTCGGCTCGGCCCGCAACGCGGCCACCGCCCGGTCGTGGCGTACGTGCGGCGGGTCGGCCGGCACCCGCCGCACCAGCTGCCGCCACAATTCGGGTTGCCAGCCGAGGTCTGGGTCCAGCGGGGCGCCGAGGCCGTCGGTGTCCGCGCCGTTGCACCAGTCGATCAACAGCTGGGGACGCTGGGCCGCGTAGGACGCGAACAGCCCGGCCAGCCGGCGGGCCACGGCGTACCTACGCCCCAGCCGCAGTTCCGCCTCTTCGCCGCTGCGACCATGCCCGAGATGCTCCGCGAGCGGGCGACACCAGGGCTGTCCCGCCGCGGCGTCGACGACCTCGAGCAGCGGCCACACCATGCTGTCCGGGGACCACGGGTCGATGTCGTCGGTGCCGGCGAGCTCGGCGATCAGCGAGCGCGGGGAGCGGAAGGAGACCCCCGCGCAGACACCGTCTTTCCCGCCACCCCGCCCGCCGTCGTTCCCGCCGCCCCGCCCGCCGTCGTTCCCGCCGCCCGCCCCCAACACGTGCGCGAGCCGCTGCGACAGCCAGCGTTCCACCCCCCGCGCGGGCACCAGCACCAGTTCCTCGGCGAACGGGTCGGGCAGGGGCGAGGACAGCAACTGGCCCAACCCGTCGGCGAGCAGGTCCGTGCGTTCGGCACGGTGCAGGTGGAGCGCCATCGCAGCCCAATCTAGAGCCTGGGTATGACGGCGCGGCCGGGGCCGGGCCGAATCGAGCTGCCACGAAATCGAATCGTCATCCCGAGTCGGCGGTCTGCCCGCGCTTCGGTTGGTAGCTTGGGCAACAGGAGGCCCACGATGACTGCCCACAGCACCGAACGCAAGCCGGCCGCCGAGCGAGTCGCGGTCCGCTGCGTGGATTCCGATGTCCATCCGACGCCCCGTTCCGGGGAACTGGTGCAATACATCCCGGAGCCGTGGCGCACGAAGTACTTCTCGTCGCACAAGTTCGGCGAGCTGATCTACTACGACGCCCCCGACTACGCGCATTCCTATGCGATGCGGGTCGACGCCTTCCCCGACGACGGCGAATTCGCCTGCAGCGACCCCGATCTGGCCTTCCGACAGCTGATCATGGAGGCTGGCTCCGACATCGGCATCCTGGAACCCGCGGCCTACCCGATCCGGCTGCCCGAGGCCGACCACGCCCTGAGCCAGGCGCTCAACTCCTGGCAGGACGCGCACTGGCTGGACTCACACAACAACTGGCACCAACGCTGGCGCGGGTCCATCTGCGTGTCCATCGAGGCACCCCACTTGGCGGCCGCCGAGATCGAGAAATGGGCCGACCACCCCTACATGGCGCAGGTCCTGATCAAGGCCGAACGCCGCCCGGCCTGGGGCGACCCGATGTACGACCCCGTCTGGGCCGCCGCCACCAAACACGACATCACCGTGGCGTGCCATCTGTCGCGCAGTCACTTCGAGGAGTTGCCAATCCCCCCGGTGGGCTTCCCCAGTTATAACCACGACTTCATGGTCACCTACTCGTTACTGGCCTCCAACCAGGTGATGAGCCTGATCTTCGACGGGGTCTTCGACCGCTTCCCCACCCTGCGCTTCGTGTTCGTCGAGCACGCCTTCACCTGGATCCTGCCGCTGATGTGGCGCATGGACGCCATCTACGAGGCCCGCAAGTCCTGGCTCGACATCAAGCGCAAGCCCAGTGAATACGTCAAGGACCACATCAAGTTCACCACCCAGCCGTTGGACTACCCCGAGGACAAGACCGAATTGACCCGGGCCCTGGAGTGGATGGAGTGCGAGAAGATCCTGCTGTTCTCCAGCGACTATCCGCACTGGACCTTCGACGATCCGCGCTGGCTGGTCAAGCACCTACCCGAGCACGCCCGCGAGGCCATCATGTTCCGCAACGGCATCGAAACCTACAAGCTGCCCGACACCGTCCCGGCGCTCGAGGGCCAGACGCGCGTCTTCTGAGCCGGCCGGGCCCCATCTGGTGGCCACCCAGGAACACTGTTGGCCGCGTCTCATGCTCCTGGTTGGACAACCGATCCAAGGGGCGAGCGGGTCGCCGGGCAGAGACCACCCTTCCGCCGGCCACCCCGCTGTGACGCCTATCACATTTGAAGGTCGCACATCCTCGCCAGCAGGCGTTTCACCGCCCGTCCCGGCGTGTCGCTGCGCAAAGTTCCCCCGCAACGGGTGTATACGCCTGTGAAACGGGAGACAAGTGGGGTTGGTTCTGCCACCCTCGTATCAATGAACCCGACTCTGACCGTCCGCCGCCGACTGCTCGTCGTCGGCGCCGTGCTGGCGCTGGTGGCCGCCGCGGTCGCCACGGTCGTGGCGCTCGACCGGGCCCGGGACTCCTTCATCGCCGAGCACAACCGGCCGTTGGCCGTCGGCGACTGCGTGGTGGTGGACGACACCGACAGCGACCCGGCGACCCCGGAAGTCCAGGCGCGACGAGCGGACTGCCAGGCGGACCCCAGCTTCACCGTGGGCGCCCTGGCCACCTCGACCGGCGAATGCCCCAGCTCCGAATATCAGCACTTCCCCGGCCCGGCCGCGGATCGCGTCACGGCAAGCCTGTGCCTGGTGCCGAACCTGGTCGCGGAGCACTGCTACCGCCTGGGCGTGCCGATCGGCCTGATGGAACGGGCGGACTGCGCGAGCAATCCGGCCGACCCCGACGCGGGGTTGTTGGTGCAGGTCACCCGCCGGTTGGAGGTGCGTGACCAGCACGCCTGCCCCGCGGTCAGCGGTCAGTACGCCTGGCCGTACCCGTCACCGGCGCGCACCTACTGCACCGCAACCATCTTCTGACCCGTACCGAGCCCAAACTCACCTTTGGGCCGAAAAGTGCGGGGCGACGACGGCATACCGTCGACTTCGGCGTCTCAGGCCGGCTGCTCGACGACGTCCTTGATCCGGTTGAGCGTCTTGGTCATGTCGCGGATGTTGCGCCGTTTGCGCAACTGGCCACCCAGCAACCCGAACAGCGTGGTGAAGATCCCCTCGTTCATCCGGAAGGATTCGGTGACGTCGGTGCCGCCACCCGCGGGCTCCAGCTGGTAGCGCCAGTTGTTGACCGCCCGATCGCCGAGCAGCACCTCGAATCCGAAGTCGCGGCCGGGCTCACACGAGGTGACCCGGCAGGTGGTCCAGTACACCGGGCCGATCTCGTTGCGCCGGACGTGACCACGGAACTTCGCGCCCACCGCGGGTCCGGTGGCGCCGTCGAGCCACTCCGCTTCGAAGGTCTCCGGGCTGAACTTGCCCGTGTTGCGGACGTCGGCGATCAGTTCCCAGATCTCGTCGGCGGGTGCGTTCATGTGTACGGTCACCGAAGCTTGCATCGGCGTTCCCCCATCGGTAGCAGTTGTCAGCTCGGCGGCGCGGTACCGGTCAGAGTGGCGATCGACCGAAGCGGTATGGGCAGCCAATCCGTACGATAGCGAGCTTCGTAGGCAGTTTCATAGACCGCCTTGTCCAGTTCGTAGGCCGCCAGCACCGGTCCCGCCTGCCTCGGGTCGAAGCCGGCGACGTCGGCGTACCCGTCGCAGAAGGCCGCCCGGCATTGTCCGCTCCAGTCCAGCGCCGCGGCGAAATCCTGTTCGCCGCGGCCCACCAGGGGTTGAAACGCCGCATATTCGTAGGACCGCAGCATGCCGGCGACGTCGCGCAGCGGCGAGTCCGAGCGGCGCCGCTCCTCCAGCGGCGCTCCCGGCTCGCCTTCGAAATCGATGACCAGCCACGACGACGGCGTTCGCAGCACCTGCCCCAGATGCAGGTCGCCGTGCACGCGTTGTACGACAATCGACTGCCCCGCAACACTTTTGAAAATATCGGCGATCGTCGGCTGGTACGCCGACAGCTCCGGGACCTGTGCGCAGGCGGAGTCCAGCCGCGCCAACGCGGAGTCCACCGCGAATACCCCTGAGGCCGTGCCCAGTTCGGCCGCCAGGGCGGTGTGCACCGAGGACACCGCCTGCCCGAGCCGGAACGACGCGTCGGTGAAATCGCCTTCGCCGGCGTGGGCGTACCGGCGTGTGGCGGCCGCGGTGGCCAGCGCCCATCCTTCGGCGGCACCGGCGGCGAACGCGGTCACCATGCCCAGCGGGCAGGGCACGTCGTCCCAGGTGGTCTCGAAGGCGGCGAGCAGCCGCGCTACGTGGCGGTTTCCGGCGTTGCCCAGGATCCGGTTGAGCTCGATGTCGGGATTGATGCCGGTGTTGACCCGCCGGAACACCTTCAGGATCGCCTCGTCGCCGAACACCACACTGGTGTTGCTCTGTTCGACGCCGGTGAGCCGCGGCGGCGCCTCGACCGGCAATTCCACGCCGGGTTCGACGCTGAAGCCCACCTCACCGCGGGTGGCCTGGGCAGCGCAGAGCTCGAGCAGGTGCCGGGCGGCCTCCGGGTCGTACAGCGCGTCGTAGGCAACCCGCCCCCGCACGGTGCCGATGCCGGCCAGGTCGGGCAGGTCGGTGCGTTCGGTGTCGCTCCACAGCACGAGGACCTGATACCGCTCGGTGCCACCGTCGTCATAGTGCGCGTCGAGCAGCAGCAGGTCGAGGTCGGTGCGCAGTGAGTTGATCGCCGCGGCGGTCACCGTGGTCAACCGTCGGGTGCGGCCCGCGTACCAGCGTTGCCGCGGCAACCATTCGGCGAACGGCAGGTTCATCGGCGTCATGGCTTCCATCATCGCCTCGCTTACCCGCCGACGCGGGCACTCAATCGCATTGTTGTCCGGACCGCGGGCCCCGAAACTCGGGTTACGTTCGGTCGCCCGCGAACATCGTTGCGCGCGGCGAGGTTTGCTGGACACCACCGCCCTTGAAAGGACTATATCGACAGGCTAAATTTCTTTCGGTTTCGTAACGCTGAACGTCCTTTGCGCAACCGCACTTCGACACCCGGGCGCATCGCCCACGTTGTTTACTACCCCGCGCGCCGCGGCGCGCGCCGAACGAGAGCAGGAGAACCGTGGGCAACGGTCAGCCAGATGAAGGTGAAGCACAGGTCATCGTCAGCGTCGCCGACGCCGCCGTGCATATGTTCAACGCGGCGATCGAGGACCTCCCCGAACCGGAGGATCCCGAGTTCCCGCAGCGCGTCGCGGTGGTGTTGACCGGGCTGCGCAAGCTGGTGGCCTCGCTGAGCCGCGCCGCCGAGCGCAACCGGCCCACGCCGGCGGTCATCATCTCGCTCAGCGGCGTCCGCACCACCTACGACAACCTGATGGAGCGCGCCGCCGATGGACCGGGATCGACTCTGGGACAACGGCTTTACGTCGCCCGCACGCGGGCGAAGTTGACCGCCAAGGAGGCGGCCAACGGCGCCGGCCTGCGCGCCGACCTGATCCGTGCCATCGAGGAAGAGGAACCGACCACCGAGGAAGAGACCGCAGCGGTCAAGGAGCTCATCGCCGCGCTCGGCGGCTAGGTCGACACCACCAGGACGGGCACCGGGTCGACCCGCACGTCGACCCGGGTGCCGGGGGTCAGGCGACGGGCGCGCGCCCCGGACATCTGCGCGACGACGTGCGCGCCTCCGACCATCCGAACCCGCACGCGGGAGACGGGTCCGAGAAAGGCCGTGTCGACGACGACGGCCGCGCCCTCGGGCGTCACCGTCAGCTGCACCGCCTCGGGTCGTACCAGGGCCGTTCCCACGCCGGTAACCGAGCCGGGCAGCACCGGTACCCGGCTGCCCAGCACCCGCACGGCGCCGTCGGAGACCCGCGCGGGGACGCGGTTGCTAAGGCCGACGAATTCCGCGACGAACGGTGAGGCCGGCGCCGCGTAGAGCTCGACCGGAGTGGCGATCTGCTCCAGCCTGCCGCGGTTCATCACCCCGACGCGGTCGGCGACGGCCAACGCCTCCTCCTGGTCGTGCGTGACGAACAGCGTGGTAGTGCCCACCTCGGTCTGCACCCGGCGGATCTCCTCGCGCAGTTGCACCCGGACCTTGGCATCGAGCGCCGACAGCGGCTCGTCGAGCAGCAGCACCTGCGGCTCGACCGCCAGCGCCCGCGCCAGGGCTACCCGCTGCTGCTCACCGCCGGACAGTTCGTGGGCGAACTTGTCGCGGTGGCCTGCCAACCCCACCATGTCCAGCATCTGCATGGCCCGGGAAACCCTGGCGCCCTTGTCCTTTCCGCGCAGCTTCAGCCCGAAGGCCACGTTATCGAGCACCGTCAGGTGCGGGAACAGGCTGTAGGCCTGGAAGACCATCCCCATGTCGCGGCGGTTCGGAGGGACGGTCGTGATGTCCTTGCCGGCGACCGACACCCGGCCGGAGGTGGGCTCCTCGAGCCCCGCCAGGATGCGCAGCGCGGTGGTCTTGCCGCAGCCCGACGGCCCCAACAACGCAACCAGTTCGCCGGGTGCCAGCCGCAAACTCAGGCCGTCGAGGGCGCGGACGCTGCCGTAGGTCCGGGTGAGCGCGCTGACCTCGACGGCCACCGCGGCCGACCGCCGGCTCATGCGGGTGCCCCCACGGCCGGTGCCACCGCCGTCCGCCGCGACCCGCGACCACGGCGGACCAGCAGCGAAAGCGTGAGCAGCAGGGCGAATCCGAACAGCAGCACCGCCAGCGAGGCCGCGACCGAGGTGGGCCCGTCGCTCTTGCCGATCGCCACGATCTGCACCTGCAGGGTCTCGTATCCGGACAGCGACGCGATGGTGTACTCGCCGAGCACCACGGCGATCGAGATGAACGCCGCCGACAGCACACCGGCCCAGATGTTGGGCAGCACCACCCGTACCACCGTGGTGGTCCATCCGGCGCCCAACGACCGGGCTGCCTCGGTGAGCGTGGGCAGGTCGATACCCGTCAACGCCGAGTCGAGGGCTCGATAGGCGAACGGCAGCACCAGGATGACGTAGACGAAGGTGAGCACCAGTGCGGATTCGCCGAGCAGATAGGTCACCCACAGGTAGACGTTGCGCAGGCCCACCACGATCACCAGGGCCGGAATGGCCAACGGCAGCAGGCACAAGAACTCGATCAGCCCGTTGGCCCACGGTGCGCGCAGCCGCACCCAGATCATCGTCGGCACCAGGAGCGCCAACATGACCACGACGGTCAGCACGGCGATCAGTACCGACACCACGATGGCGGAGTACAGCGCGTTGTCCGCCAACAGGTTCGACCACGCCGCAGCGGTGCGGCCCGCGCCGCGCAGGTTGCGGGTGGAGAAGTCCGCCATGGCGTAGAGCGGGAACAGGAAGAAGAGGGCGAACAGCACCGTGAGGGCGGTTCGAATCGTCTTGGCGCGCGGGGTCATCGGGGTCATCGCAGCCACCTCGCCGTGCGTCGCATCAGCTGGTTGTAGCCGAACATCACCGCCGCGACCACCACGATCATCTCCAGCGCCAGCGCATAGGCGAAGCCGGCCTGACCCAACACCACCTCGCTGGTCAGCGCCGAGCGGATCAACAACGGCACGATCGGGCTGCCCTGGCTGACCAGGGCGGCCGCGGTGGCGTAGGCGGCGAACGCGTTGGCGAACAACAACAGGGCCGAACCCGCGAAGGCCGGGGCCAGCAGCGGAAAGCCCACCTCCCGCCAGTACTGCCACGGCGTGGCGCCCAGACTCACCGCCGCCTCGCGCCATTGGTCCCGCAACCCGTCGAGGGCGGGCAGGAAGACGATGACCATCAACGGGATCTGGAAGTAGGTGTACACCAGGATGAGCCCCGGCAGGCTGTAGAGCCAACCTCCGCCGGCCAGATCCAGCCCGAACAGATCCGCGGCCCACACGGTCAGCACACCGTTGAGCCCGATCGTCGCCAGGAAGGCGAAAGCCAGTGCCACACCGCCGAACTGGGCCAGCACCGCACACAAGGCCAACGCCATCCGACGGAACACCGACGTCACCGGCCGGCTGACGATCAACCACGCCAGCACGGCACCGAACACCGCTCCCAGCACCGCGGTGCTGGCGGAGAGCAGCACGCTGCGCCACAGCGCGAGCAGCGCCGTGGACGAGAACAGCACACCCACCCGGTCGAGGGTGAACTGGCCGTCGGAGATGAACGCGTTGACCACCACCGTGGCGGTGGGGATCAGCAGGAAGATCCCGACGAACAGCAGGAAAGGCAACAGCGGCAGGCCGGTACGGAGCCGGCGCCCGATGGTGGTCGAATCAGCCAATTGCCTCGGCCCAGTTTTCCGCCAGGTATTCGGTGGCGACCTCGGTCTGCTCCTGGGTCGGGACCGTGACCATGCCGTCGATGGCGGGCAGCCGGTGGAAGGCGGCCGAGTCGAAGGTGGTGGCCTGGATCATCGCGTCGGCGCGCACCGGGCGGACCCCGCCCTGGGCGAACAGGTTCTGTCCCTCGTCGCTGAACAGGAACTCCTGCCACAGCCGCGCGGCGGCCGGATGCGGCGCGTCGGCATTGATCGCCTGATAGTAGAAGCCCGCCACCGCGGCGTCGTTGGGCACGAAAACCCGCCAGGACGGCAACCTTTCGCTTTCGATGCCGTTGAGGTAGTTCCAGTCGATGACCACCGGCGTCTGCCCGGAGGCGATGGTGGCCGGCGTCGGATCGACCGGCAAGAAGTTGCCGACGTCGTTGAGCTTGCGGAAGAACTCCACCCCGGGGGCGATGTCGTCGGCCGAGCCGCCCTGCGACACGGCCACCATCAGCACACCGGAGAACGCGGCCCCGGCCTGGGTCGGGTCGCCGTTGAGCGCCACCTTGCCCTTGAACTCGGGCTTCAGCAGGTCGTCGATGCTGGTCACGTCGGGCACCGCGGTGGCGTCATAGCCCACCGACATATAGCCGCCGTAGTCGTTGACCCACAGCCCGTCGGGATGCTTGAACCCCGCGGGGATGTCGGCGAAGGTCGCCACCCGGTACGGCGCGAACATCGACTCGTTGGCCAGCGCCACCGACTGGCCCAGGTCGAAAACGTCGGGCGCGGTGCTCTTGCCCCGCTGCTGCTTGGCGGCGTTGATCTCCTCCTGACTGGAGGCGTCGGGCTGCGCGGAGTTCACCTTGATGCCGTACTTCTCGCTGAACGCCGCGATGATGGCGCCGTAGTTGGCCCATGTCGGGGGCAGGGCGATGACGTTGAGTTCGCCCTCGGCCTGGGCGGCCCGGACCAGCTCTTCCATGCCCCCGAAATCTTCCGCGGAGGTGGCCGTGGCGGCGTCGCTGTCACCGGTGGACTGCTGCGGCGGCGCGCACCCGGCGGCGAGCAGCAGCGCGAGCGCCGCGGCGGCCAAGGCGAGCGGGCGGGGTGTCTTCATGACGAGAACCTTCCGGTGAGCACTCGACGGTGGGCTGTCGCGGCGGTGACGACCGGCCGAACACGAATCGACATGCCCGGTGAAAGGTAGCCGTTGCAACGACGGCCCGCCAGTGCCCGCGCCCCGGAAACACGAAATCCCCCAGCCTGCGCTGGGGGATTTCGCGTTACGGACGAGCCGATCAGATCAGGTGAGCCTGCAGATCCGGGATCATGGCCTGCAGTTCCCGACCCCAGTACGCCCAGTTGTGCGTGCCGTTCGCCGGGAAGTTGAACACACCGTTGGTGCCGCCCGCGGCCAGGTACTTGTCGCGGAAGGTCTCGTTGGTGCGGATGGTCAGGCCCTCCAGGAAGGTGGCCGGCAGGTCGCCGCCACCCAGCTCGTTGGGCTGGCCGTTACCGCAGTAGATCCAGATGCGGGTGTTGTTGGCCACCAGGCGATCGATGTTCTCCATCGGGTCGTTGCGCACCCAGCCGCTGTTGGGGTCCTCGGTCTTGCCCCACATGTCGTCGGCCTTGTAGCCGCCGGCGTCACCCATGGAGATGTTGATCAGGAACGGCCACCAGCCCTCGGACGGGTTCAGGAAGCCCGACATCGAACCGGCGTAGGTGAACTGGTTCGGGTGCCAGATCGACAGGGTCAACGAAGCCGACCCCGCCATCGACAGGCCGATCGCGGCGTTGTTGGTGGAGCGCACCGCGCGGTTGGCTGACAGCCACTGCGGCAGCTCGGAGGTCAGGAAGGTCTCCCACTTGTAGGTCTTGGTGGGTCCCTTGTTGCGGGCCGGCGCGTACCAGTCCGTGTAGAAGCTGGACTGACCGCCGACGGGCATCACGACCGACAGGCCCGAGTCGAGGAACCACTCGAAGGCCTGGGTGTTGATGTCCCAGCCGTTGAAGTCATCCTGAGCGCGCAGGCCGTCGAGCAGGTAGACGGCGGGCGAGTTCTCCCCACCGCTCTGGAACTGGACCTTGATGTCCACGCCCATGGACGGCGACGGCACCATCAGGTACTCCACCGGCAGACCCGGCCGCGAGAACGCGCCCGCGGTGGCGGTGTTCCCAGCGAGGCCGATCAGCCCGGGAAGCACGGCCGTCGCCACGGCGGCGACGCCGACCCGGCGGGCCCATTTCCCACGCATCTTCTGAATGAATTTCATACTTGTATCCAGCCAATCTGTGTGTACGACGTAATTCCCGCCGTTTCTTGGACCCAGCCGCATTCCACCGCGGCGGACAACGTCTTCATCGCGGCAAACGGCCTATTCATTACGTCATCGATTCGACACATGAGTTTCCCCTCGACGGGTGACCCTACAGGCAGACCACCCGATTCGATAGTCGAGGGTGCGTCGAAACAGCCAATGTTGCAGCCTAGACCACCGCCGCCCCGGCGTGCGCGCCGAGGCTTTGGGCCGTGCCCTTCCACCGCCCCGGCCATAGCGGGGAAACGGGGGTTGACCAGCCCAAACTATTCGTAGCGGGCGCTCCGGGAAAAGCCTCGGAGCCCACGGCGCACGTCCGATTCCGGGCGTAGTTGGTGGACGCGACGACGACCGAACAGATTGCCGCGAATGCCGGGGTATCGCGGCGCGCGTTCTATCGCCATTTCGGCTCCAAACACCATCCGCTATTCGCCGATGCGCCCATACTGAGCCGATGGCCACGGACAAGCCGCCCATCTTGTTCCTCCACGGCGTCTTCGGCCGCCCCGCGCTGCTGCAGCCGTGGACCGAGTTCTTCACCGCCGCCGGCTACAGCTGTCACGCGCCGACGCTGCCCGGCCGCGACCCCACCGACGAGCAGGTACTGCGCCGCACCGGCATCGAGGACTGCTTCGCGGTGGCCCTGCAGGCATTCGACGACATCGATCCCGAACCGGGCACCCCGGGCCACAAGCCGGTTGTCATCGGGCACAGCATGGGCGGACTGCTGGGCCAGAAGCTGGCCGCCGTGCGCGACCCGGCGGCCCTGGTGCTGCTGGCCTCGATCCCACCCGGGGTGCTGTGGCCGCAGCCCAAGGTCATGCACAACCTGCTGCCGGTGCTGCCGGCGATCCTGGCGGGCCGGCCGATGCTGCCGTCGGAGCGGACCATGCGCTCGGTCCCCCTGAGCACCCTGCCGCAGTCCGAGCAGGACAGCCTGCTGCCACGGCTCGCCCGGGACTCCGGCCGGGTGTTCCGGGAGATGTCCCTGGGCACCCGTGCGGTGCGCGTCGACCGCGAACACGTCCGCTGCCCGGTGCTGTCCGTCAGCGCCGGCGACGACCGCAACGTGGCGCCGTGGATCTCGCGGCGAATCGCCGCGCGCTACGGCGCCCAGCAGCAGGTCCACCCCGGGCTGCCGCACTGGATCATCGCGGCATCGGCCGTCGACCAGGTCGCCCCGCCGGTGTTGAACTGGCTGGAACGGACGCTGCAACGGGGGTCCGGCTGATCGCCTATGGTGCGGGGGTGGCCAACCGCGATCATGGCGACCCCGGCGATGCGCCGACCGTCCCACCCCCGCTGACCGATGTGGTCAACCCGGCGCGCCCGTCGGCGGCCGAGGAGGCGCGCACCATCGCCGCGTCCACCAACGCCGGCGTGCTGGCCAGCCTCACCCCGACCGGCGACCCGTGGGCGTCCTTCGTGACCTACGGCCTGCTCGACGGCGCGCCGGTGCTGTGCGTCTCGCACATGGCCGAGCACGGCCGGAACCTGGCCGAGGACCCGCGCGCGAGCATCGCCATCGTGGCCCCGGCCACCGAGTCCGATCCGCTGGCGAACAGCCGCATCACGCTGGCCGGCGCCGTCGAACGCCCCGCCGGCCCGGAGTTGACGGCCGCCCGCGAGGCACATGTGGCCGCCGTGCCCGCTGCGAAGTACTACATCGAATACAGCGACTTCACGGTGTGGATCCTGCGGGTGGACCGGGTGCGCTGGGTGGGCGGCTACGGCCGGATGGACTCGGCCACCGGGCAGGCCTACAACGACGCCGAGGCCGACCCCGTCGCACCCCATGCCAGCGGCGCGGTGGCGCATCTCAACGCCGATCACGCCGACGCACTGGCGTTGATGGCGCGAACGCTGGGCGGCTTCCCCGACACCGACACCGCCGAGTGCACCGGCGCCGACCGCTACGGCCTGGACCTCAAGGTCAGCACGCCCCGCGGGGTGGCCTATACCCGGGTGGGCTATCCGACCCGGTTGGACTCCGCCGATCAGATGCGGGCGGCGGCAGTGGAATTGGTCGGTCGGGCGCGGGAACTCAGTTAGTCGCTCTACGCTGGTCGCATGACCGCGGAAGTCGACGAGGCGGTGCTGCGGGCGTTCGGGGACGCCCGGGTCGCGCGGCTGGCCACGGTCGATGCCACCGGCCAACCGCATCTGGTGCCGATCGTGTTCGCCGTCGGCGACCAGCACATCTACACCGCCGTCGACGGCAAGCCGAAATCGAGCACGCGGCTGCGGCGACTGGCCAACATCGCCGACCGTCCCGCGGTCAGCGCGCTGGTCGACCATTACAGCGAGGACTGGGCGCTGCTGTGGTGGGTGCGCGCCGACGGCCTGGCCACCGTGCACGACGACGGCCCCGTCGCGCATCGCGGCCGTGAGTTGCTGCACGCCAAATACTCCCAGTACGAGTCGGTTTCGCTGGACGGGCCGGTCATCGACATCGAGGTGCACACCTGGGCCTCGTGGACCGGCCGCTGAGCCGGGCGGTCAGTTCCCGCCGACCACCCGCACCGGCACGTTCGAATAGCCGTTGACGCTGGTCATCGCCACCCGCTGCAGGTTGTCGACGTCCACGACGTAGTGCGGCATGAAGTCCAGCAGGTACTCCAGCGCGATGGCGCTTTCCGAGCGGGCCAGCGCCGCGCCGAGGCAACTGTGGATGCCATAGCCGAACGCCAGGTTCTGCGCCTCGGTCCGGTCCCGGTTGATGTCGAACTTCTCGGCGTCGGTGAAAGCCCGCTCGTCGCGGTTGGCGGCCGCACCGATCAGCAGCACGGCACTGCCGGCCGGGATGGTGACCCCGTGCCGGTCAACGTCTTTGAGCGTGTAGCGGCAGTCGTATTGCACCGGCCCCTCGTAGCGGAGCAGTTCCTCGACCGCGGCCGGGATCTTGCTGCGGTCGGCCCGCAACTGCTGCCATTGCTCCGGGTGTCGCCCGAACACCACGGCCGCCGTGCCCAGCAGCTTGGCCACGGTTTCGGCCCCGGCCGCGCCGAGCAGCGTGCAGAAGCCGGCGATCTCGATGTCGTCGAGGCGGGTCGTGGTGCCGTCGTCGCGCTCCACCTCGACCGCACACAGCGCGCTGATCATGTCGTCGGCCGGTTCGGCGCGGCGCTGCTGGATGATCTCGTAGTACAGGGTCCCGGTGTCCATCATGGCCTGCAGGCCGGCCTTGTCCATGGTGCTGCGCCCCGCCGGGCGGTGCAGCGCGGTCTCCAGCCAGACCCGCACGTCCTGGCGCCGGGGCTCGGGAACACCGAGCATGGTGGTGATCACCTCGACCGGGAACAGCGCGGAGAAGTCGGCGACCACGTCGAAGTTGTCGGGGTCGGCGGCCTCGAGGTGGTGGGTGATCCGGTCGCGGATCACGTCCTGCTGCTTCTGGATTGCGCGCGGGGTGAACACCTTGTTGACCAGGCTGCGCATGCGACGGTGCTCCGGCGGGTCCATCCAGATGATCGACGGCTGGTGGGCGTGCTGACCGGATTGGATTTCCTCGAGGGTGACGCCGCGCGACGAGGAGAAGGTCTCGAAATCCTTGAACGCCGCGGCGACGTCCTCGTGCCGACTCAGCGCGTAGAAGTCGTACTTCTCGCTGTAGTAGACCGGCGCGTGGTCGCGCAGTTGTCGGTAGGTCCCGTACGGGTCGTTGAAGTGCTGCTCGGAGAACGGATCGAACTCCACGGCCTGCTCCATCACGACGACATCCTGCCTGTCTCGAGTCGCCGGTACCCCCGGCGAACAGAAAGCGTGACATTTTGACGCTGATCTGTAAAGTCAACACGGTGCGGGGTCGCTGCGACCCGGCCGGTTGTGCCGAATCAGAAAGGCGACTCCCTTGGGCATCGTGACCACCACCTCAGCTACGTCGTTCCAGCATCCGCCGGAAGTGGTGTACGACTTCGTCACCAACCCCAACAACTGGACCAAGACGTACCCGGGCAGCAACTATGTCGGCAAGCTCGACGATCTGCCGCTGAAGGTCGGCGACACCTGGGAGGAGGCCGGCCCCGACGGGGCGCACATCTACACCTGGCACCTGGCCATCGCCATGCGGCCCACGCTGTGGATGTTCAACTCGGTGGGCCGTCTCGGACACGATCGCGACGGCAACGGCGGGTTCGAGGGCCGAATCACCGTGCAGTATCACTTCACTCAGCCCGGACCCCACACGCTGTTCACCCGGACGATGACCATCGAGGCCTATCGCGATGCCCCGATGCCCGACAAGTTCTTCCGCATCGTGAACCCGGCCTTCATCGACCGCTATCACGACGCGATCACTCGCGAACTCGACGGCGCGCCGGTCGGCGGTTAACCGAGGGCGGCCCGCAGCGCGGCGCCCTGCAATTCGAAGAGCCGCTGACTGACCTCCCACCCCGGCAGCATCGAGTCGAAGCCGTGACAGGTGCCCGGGAACACGTGCAGCTCGGTGCCGACCCCCGACCAGAGCAGCCGCAACGCGTAGTCGATGGCCTCGTCGCGCAGCGGATCCAGCTCCGAACAGCTGATGAAAGTCCTTGGCAGACCGTCGAGATCCTCGGTGAGACCGGGAACCGCGGCGGCCGGAAGCGCACTGGCGTAGTGCCGCCACATCTGCTCGGCGGCCGGCCCGTCGAAGCCGGGGGTGGCGGTGAACTCCTCCTTGGACGGGCTGGGCCGGTTGTCGAGCACCGGTTGGTGCAGCAACTGGAACACCACCGGCGGCTTCGCGTCGCGCGCAGCCGCCTGCGCCAGACCGGCTGCCAGGGCACCGCCGGCGCTGCTGCCCGCGACCGCGATCCGGGCCGGGTCGATACCCAAGTCCGCGGCGTTGTCGACGGCCCAGCACAACACCGCCGCCGCGTCGTCGTAGCCTGCGGGAAACGGGTGCTCCGGCGCCAACCGGTAGTCGACGGAGATCACCGTGCACCGCCCGCGACGGGCGAACTCGACGCACTGCAGGTGGTCGGTGTCGAGGTTCCCCAGCACGAAAGCGCCGCCGTGGCAATAGAGTACGGCCGGACCGGGACTGGGGCCGCCGCGGTAGATCCGGACCCCGATCGTGCGGGCGCCGTCACCGGGCACCGGTTGCTCCGTGATGTCGACACCGGCGGTGTCCAGCTGTGCGGCGGTCAAGGCCCGGCGCTCGTCGATCGAGGCCCGGACGACCGGCAGCAGCTCCGCGGCGAGATCGGTGCGGAACTCGGCAAACGGCCGTAGCGCGGGGTCCAGCCGATCGAGGGGGTTGCCGCCGGGCGAGAGCGGGTTCACTGCCCCACCGCCGAATGCGAGCGCACCGCAATCGGTTCGGCCGGCGTCCCGGACGGCTCGAAGCTGTAGTCCCGCGGCCGCAACCGCCGGGTCATCGCCCAGAACGCCCGCGCGCTGCGGGGCCATTGGGTGACGACCCGCCCGTTGGCGGCCCGGAAGTAGTTGCTGCACCGGGTGGTCCAGACCGTGCCGACCATCCAGCGGTCGATCTTGGCGATGTAGTCGGCGGTGGCGTCGCGCCGGACCGCGATGTAGGACTTGCGGCGCCGGCGCATCAGCCGCAGCGCCCGCACGATGTAGCGGGCCTGGGCCTCCAGGACGAAGATGACGCTGTTGGAGCCGACGTTGGTGTTGGGCCCGTACAGCATGAAGAAGTTCGGGAAGCCCGGCACCGCCATCCCCAGATACGCATACGCCCCGTCGGTCCAGGTGTCGGCCAGCGTCGCGCCGCCCTCGCCACGGACCTCGATCTGGCCGAGATAGTCCGCGACGGCGTAGCCGGTGGCGCACACCACCACGTCCACGTCGAGTTCGGTGCCGTCGGCGGTGACCAGGGACCGCGTCCGCAGCGCCTTGGCCGGCGAGGAAATCACCTCGACATGGTCCTGGGTCAACGACGTGAGGTAATCGGTGGCGAACACCAGCCGCTTGCAGCCCAGCGGATGGTCGGGGGTCAACCGGGCCCTCAGGTCGGGATCGGGCACCGTCGCTTCGAGCGCCCGCAGTGCGGTCGCCTTGAACTCCTGGGTCTTGTCGCTGCCGTTCTCGATCACCGAGATGTTCGACTCGCTGCGCAACCAGAGCCGGGTGCGGTACACCCGCTTGGCCAACGGCACGTACTTGAAGATCCGCTTCTCCCGCTCGGTGTAGGGCCGGTCCGGTTTGGGCAGGATCCAGGTGGGCGAACGTTGGACCGAGTACACCCGCGCCGCCCGGCGGGCGATCTCGGGCAGCACCTGCGTCGCGGTGGATCCGGTGCCCAGCACCGCGACCCGCGCTCCCGTCAGGTCCACCGAGTGGTCCCACTTCGCGGTGTGCATGACGGTGCCCGCGAAGGGCTCCTCCTCGACCAGGTCCGGCGTCAGCGGCTGGTTGAACACCCCGACCGCCGATACGACCACGTCGAAACGGTGCTCCTCGCCGGTGGCGGTGCACAGCAGCCAGCTGCGGTCCTCGGGGTCCCAGTCGGCGCCGACGATGTCGGTGTTCAGGCGCAGGTAGCGCTCCAGCTGATGGCGGCGCGCGCAGTTCTCGAAGTAGCGCAGGATCTCCGGTTGCTCCGACCACAGTCGCGACCAGTCCGGGTTGAGGTCGAACGAGAACGAGTACAGGTGGGATTTCACGTCGCAGGCCAGACCCGGATAGGTGTTGGTGCGCCAGGTGCCGCCCACCCCGTCCTCCCGGTCGAAGATGGTGAAGTTCTCGAATCCGGCTTTCTTCAGGAAGATCCCGAGCGCCAGGCCGCCCGGCCCGGCCCCGATGACCCCCACCGATAGATCGTTGGCCATTCGACTCATCCCATCTGCAGCGTCTGGCCGCCGTCCACCACGAGTTCCGAACCGGTGATGAACGAGGCGTGTTCGGACACCAGAAAGGCGACGGCATCGGCGATCTCGGTCGGTTGCCCCAGCCTTCCGCTGACCGCGGAGGCCGCCAGCTTGGCCTGGGTCCGGTCGTCGAGCATCGGGGTTTGGACCGGACCGGGCAGCACCGCGTTGACGCGGATGCCGGTCCCGGCGAGTTCCGCGGCGACAATCTGCGTCAGCCCGCGCAGCGCCCACTTCGAGGATCCGTAGGCGGCGTGGTGCGGGAAGGCGCGCACCGCGCCGGTGCTGCAGGTGTTGACGATGGCCGCGCCGTGCGCCTCCCGCAGCGCGGGCAGGCAAGCCTGGATGCCGAGAAACGGCCCCAGACAGTTGACCCGCCAGGCATTTTCGAACCCGGCTGCGGTTTCGTCGGCGAGCGCGGCGCGATGCAGCACGCCGGCGTTGTTCACCAGGGTGGTCAGCAACCCCAGCCGGCTGGCGACCTGCTCGACGGCGCGGCTCCACTGTTCCTCTGAGGTGACGTCCAACGGGACCGCGATGACTCCTGGGTCATCGAGTGCCGCCACCGCGGCCTCGAGTTCGTCGGCCTGCACATCGCAGGCCGCCACGGCGAATCCGTCGCGTCGCAGCCGGGCCACGATCGCCGCCCCCTGCCCGCGGGCGGCCCCGGTCACCAGGGCAATCCGGTCGGTACCGGTCATCTCAGCTGTACCCCTTCGAGGTGGTCTGGGTGGTCGGGGTCTGCCCGCGGGCGTCGCGCAGGTGCTCGGCCGCGCCGCGGCGCAACGCCTGGGACTCCGAGGCAAGCGTGATGAGCTGAAAGCCCCACTCGGCGGCCAGCTTTCCGATCCTGCCGTCGCCGGCGTGGATGCCCGCGACCAAACCCGCCGCGGCGGCACTGCGGGCGACGTCCTTGATGGCGTCGGTGACCTCGGGGGCGCTCCACATCGCCGATACCGGCTGCCCCATCGACACCGCCAGGTCCGCTGGGCCGACGTACACTCCGGAAAGCCCGGGCACGGAGCAGATCTCGGCGACATTGGGCAAGGCGGCCGCGGTCTCGACCATGGCGTAGACCCCGGCGCGCGCCTCGAGCGCCGGGGTGTCGAGGCCCAGATCGGCGCGCAGCGGGCCGAAGCTGCGCACGCCCGCCGGCGCGTACCGGGTGGCCGCCACGGCCTGCGCCGCCTGCTCCGGGGTCTCCACCATGGCAACGATCACCGCGTCGGCCCCGGCGTCGAGAACCCGGCCGATGGGGGCGGGCGCGGCCGACGGCAGCCGGACCGCGGTGGCGATCGGGACACGCTCGAGGCGACGCAACATCAGCGCCACGTCGGCGTCGTCGAGGTAGCCGTGCTGAGTGTCGAAACCGACGTAGTCGTAACCGGCGGTGGCGAACTCCTCCGGCCCGAGGATCGTCGGGCCCACCACCCAGCCGCCCCACACCTGCGCGCGCTCGGCGAGGGCCGCCTGTAGCCGACTCGATGCCGCGCTCACCGGTCCGCCTCGGCGACGGCGATCTTGACCCGCTCCGGTTCCGGACGGCAGGCCAGCTCGAACGCGGACTGCACCTCGTCGGGCCCGAAAGTGTGGGTGATGTAATTTCCCAGCAGATCGGGATGCCGGCGGGCGAAGTCATCGGCGGCGCGCAGCACGCGGGCCCGCTCCAGTGTCACCCCGGACTTCAGGGTGAGGTTGTTGCGCAGCATGGTCCGCATCGAGATGGGATAGCTGTCGTCGTCGGGCACGCCGAAGTAGAACACGGTGCCGCCGAACGCCGCGGCCTCGATGGCGTGGTTCAGCGTCGCGACCTGATGCCCCACCGCCTCGATGACGATCTCCGGCCGCTCGGCCGGGTCGAGATGGCGGACCCAGCGGTCGCTGGTGGCGCGCACCAGGGTGTCGACGCCGAACGACGCGGCCACCTCCTTGCGGTCCACCGGATCCACACCGATCACCTGGGCGGCGCCCGACGCCTTTGCCGCATAGGAGAACAGCAGGCCAATCGACCCCTGGCCGAGGATCGCCACCCGCCGGCCGGCCAGGTCCGGCAGTTGCTCGAGCGCGTAGAGCACGCAGGCCAGCGGCTGCAGCCCGACCGCCTGCGCGGGGCTCAAGGCCGGGTCGTAGGACGCCAGTCCGTTGCCGTCGGCCACCACCTGGCCCATCAGACCATCGAAGCCCGACGCCCAGCCGACCACCCGGTCCCCCGGCCGGTGCTCGGGATGCCGGCTGGCCAGCACCTCACCGACGATCTCGTGTGCCGGGAAGCCGTCCATCTCCGCGGCGCAGGCGCCGGTGTCGCCGGGCAGCCGGCCCTGGGTGCCACGGAAGCCGGGCAGGTCGC
Organism: Mycolicibacterium sp. MU0050; assembly: GCF_963378085.1. Classification (GTDB taxonomy): domain Bacteria; phylum Actinomycetota; class Actinomycetes; order Mycobacteriales; family Mycobacteriaceae; genus Mycobacterium; species Mycobacterium wendilense. The sequence goes on from NZ_OY726395.1 coordinate 4,655,689, forward strand.
TGCCGCAGATCCCGGCCGCCAGGAAGCGCAGCAGGACCTGTTGGTCGGCAAGCGATTCCAGGTCGGGTTCGGGGAGTTCGACGCGCTCGAAGGTATAGGGTGCGACCAGTCGGTAGGACCACATGGGTCTACACCTCCACCGGGATCGAGTTCCAGCCCCACTGGAAACTCGACGGCGGCCGCGACGCCGCATCGGCGTCGATCCGGAATTCGGGCACCCGTTTCAGGAATTCCTCCAGCATGACGGTGATCTCGAGCCGGGCGACGTGAACGCCCAGGCAGAAGTGCTGGCCGCGGCCGAAGGACAGCAGGCGTTCGATGGGCCGGTTCCAGCGGAATTCGTCGGGGTCGGGATACTCCCGCTCGTCGCGCGCCGCCGACGCGAGCAGCGTGATGATCCGCTGGCCGGGGTCGATGGTGGTGTCGTGAATGGTGTACGGCCGCCGCAGGGTTCGGGCAAACCATTGGGCAGGGGCGCAGTAGCGGATGATCTCCTCGCGGGCCACCGGAACGTTGGCCGCCAGGTCCGCCCGCACCGCCGCGAGTTGCTCCGGATGCTCGCTGAGCTGCCACAGGCCCGTCGCGGTGATCTTCGGGACCGTCTCGGTCCCGCCGATGAAAACCCCCAGCATCTGGGTGGCGGCCTCGACGTCGTTGAACGCCGTGCCGTCCGGCAACGCGAAGTTGATCAGGCTGTCGGCGATGGGGACGCTGCCGTCGGCGCCCGCGGCGCGACGGCGTTCGATGATGGGGGTCAGATACGACAGGTAGCCGGGCCGCGAGTTGCCCACCTCTACGCCCTGACCGGGCTGGGCCAGGCTGCCGGCGTTCACCGTGGCCAGCACCTCGCCGGCCAGATCCACGGGCAGGCCCACGAATTCGCAGACCATCGACGCCGCCACGATGCCGCCGTAGTCCTGGGTGAGGTCGAACCGGCCGCGCGGCAGCAACTCGTCGAGCCGCTCGTTGGCCAGGGCGCGGATCCGGTCGGCCAGGGTGGCCGCCGACCGCGGCCGAAACTGCGCCGACGTGCAGCGCCGCACGTTCTCGTAGATGGGCGAGTCGAAGTTCGCGTGAAACGGCATGGGGTGCAACGGCGGATCCGGCACCGGACCGTCGTTGTGGTGCTCCAACACGGCTGCGGCCGGCAGCGTGCCCTCCGACGCCACGAACGTGCCGTCGGTGACGCCGAGGACCTCCCAGATGTCGTCGAACCGCGACAGCGCGTAGGTGTCCCACTTCGGGATGTAATAGACCGGATGTTCGTCGCGCAGCACCTGGTAGTAGGGCAGCGGGTTGGCCATCACGTCCGGATCGAACGGATCGTAGGAAAACAGCTGGGCGGCGGTCTGATTCATCGCATCATCGCAGCGGTGAGGGCGGCAGGGCGGCCAGGATGGAGTCCTCCCAGCCGTCGCGCAGGGCCGGCGCCACACTCATCCAGGTGACGATCTCGGCGGGCGGCTGGTCCTTCCACGACGGGTAGTGGTTCTCAAAGCAGTCCCAGTCGCCGTCGAGCGCCCAGTAGTGGATGACCTCGTTGAACCGGAACGTGGTGATGAATGAGCCGAGCCAGCGCTTACCGGTGGATTCCGACCACGGCACGTAGAGCCGTTCGAGTTCGCGGATGTAGTCGTCCTGCCGGCCGGGCTTGGCCTGCATGATCTCCTGGATCACCAGGCCGGCGCCGAAGTTCGCCTCCCGCAGTTGCGCCAGGGTCTTGTTGTATTTTCCGGCGTACATGATGCGCCCCTCGCCGCGGGCGCCGATGCCGGCCAGGTATTGCGTCCACTGCGCGGCCGACTCGGCGTGACTGCCGCCGCGGGCCTGTTCCCTACCGATCCGGGCGTAGTCGGCGAAGGCGTCGATCTCCCAGATGATGGTGGCCTGCGGCCAGTGCCCGTTGTAGGGCGTGGTTTCCCAGATGGCGAACAGCCGGGCGCCGAGTTGCTCCATCATCGGCTGGTAGATCTCGGTGAACGCCGCGGCGAACTCGTCGCTGCGGCCCGACCCCAGATCGATGGTCTCGTGGAGGTAGAGCAGAGTGTGGCCGTAGTACTTCTTCATGGTCATAACCGGGACCCTGTTGACAGTGACACCCAGCGAGCGTGACACTTGTCGCGTGATTTGTAAAGGTTGGCGGGACGGGTCGGTGGTATGGAGTTGACTCTGACGACATTGGCCGAGGATTTCTGCTTCGGCGAGGGCCCACGGTGGTTCGAAGGCCTGCTCTGGTTCTCCGACATGCTCGGCGCGGCCGTGCACACCGTGACGCTCGGCGGCGCAATGACAACCCTGCCGCTCGAAGGCCATTCGCCCTCCGGGCTCGGGTTCTGCCCGGACGGTTGTCTGCTGGTGGTTTCCAGCGAGAAACGGCAGGTCCTGCACTACGACGGCGAGGCCGTCACCGGGTTCGCCGACCTTTCCGCGCTGGCCCCGGCCAACCTGGGCGACATGGTGGTCGACGCCCACGGCCGCGCCTACGTCGGCTCGCAGGCCCGCTCGGGCGGGGTGATCCTGTTGCTCGACCGCGACGGTAGCGCGCGGGTGGTCGCCGAGGACCTGGACTTCCCCAACGGCATGGTGATCACCGACGACGGGTCGACCCTGATCGTCGCCGAGTCGTTGGGCCGACGCCTGACCGCCTACAGCATCGACGATTCGGGCGGCCTGTCGGGGCGACGGGTGTTCGCCGACGGCCTGGACGCGCCCCCGGACGGCATCGCGTTGGACGCCGCGGGCGGGGTCTGGACGGCGATGACACTGGGCCGCCGATTCGACCGGATCGAGCGCGGTGGGGCCGTGACCGAGCGCATCGAGATCGGGGACCGCATTGCGATCGCCTGCGCGTTGGGCGGTCCGGAGCGCCGGACGCTGTTCCTGCTGTCGAGCACCGACGCCTATCCGGAGCGGCTGATCGGCACCAGGAACTCGCGCGTGGACGCCGTCCTCGTCGAGGCGCCCGGGGCGGGGTGGCCGTGATGTCGGACTGCTACTACGAACTCGTCGACGCCGACGGCAGTCGCGGGGAGAGGTTCGCGACCACCGACCTGGTTCGCAGCACGTGGTCGGCGAGCATCCAGCACGGCGCGCCGGTATCGGCGCTGCTGGCCCGCGCGCTGGAACGCTGCGAACAGCGCGACGACACCCGGTTGACCCGGGTGGTGGTGGATCTGCTCGGCGGCGTTCCCGCCGAGGGCGACATCTGGGTCCGGTCCCAAATCGAGCGGGCCGGCAAGCAGATCGAGTTGGTCAGCGCGCAGATGCTCGCCCCCGACAAGGAGGGTGCGCCGCGCCCGGTGGCGACCGCGACCGGGTGGCGCATGCAGACCCTGGACACCGAGGCGTTGCGGCACGCGCCAGCGCAGCCGATGCCGCCGCTGTCGGAGGCCAAATCCCGTGATATGCGCAAGGACTGGGATCAGAACTACGTGCACAGCGTGGACTGGCGCTGGCTCACCAACCCCATGGACGAGGGCCCCGGCGCGTCTTGGATCCGCCCGCTGGTGGATCTTGTCAAGGGCGAGGAACTGACACCCCTGCAGCGGCTGTTCACCGTCGCCGACGACGCCAACGGCCTGGGCAACAAGCTCGACATCCGCAAGTGGACGTTCATGAACACCGATCTGGCGGTGCACATCCACCGAGTCCCCGAAGGGGAATGGACCGGCATCCGCGCCGAAACCAGCTACGGTCCCGACGGAATCGGGACCACGCTGGGCACGCTGTTCGACGAGAGCGGCGCCGTGGGGGCCGTCCAGCAGTCGGTGTTGGTGCGCCCGCGGCCCACCAGGTAGGCGCGAGGCCCGCACCCACCAAGCGCGAGCGTGCGCGCCCCCGACCGACACGCCGCAGAAGCTACGTGTTTTGAGCCCGCTCGCGCTGGATAGCTCAGGGGAAGTACAGGGCGCCGGCGGGGCATTCGGCGACGGCCTTCGCCATCCGCTCACGATCGCTCTCCGGTCGCTCGGGCTCGGTGATCGCCACGTACCCCTCGTCCTGGACCTCGAAGACGTCCTCGGCGATGGTCTCGCAGATCCCATGGCCGACACACCTGCTCAGATCGACGGCGATCCGCATCGTCCCTCCCGCCTCCGCTACTGGATGTGTGCCGGCAGCCGCTTCACGCCGTGCACGAAGCTGCTGTACAGCAGGTCGGGCTCGCCGAACTCGACGCGCTTGAGCCGGGTCAAAAGCTCCCGGAACAGGTGGCGCAGTTCGGTTTTGGCCAACTGGTTGCCCAGGCAGAAGTGTGGACCGCCGCCGCCGAATCCGACCTGTGGATTCGGCGAGCGCGACAGGTCGAACTTGCCGGGGTCGGCGAAGACCGCTTCGTCCCGGTTGGCCGAACAGTAGAACAGGCCCACCTTGTCGCCGGCCGAGATCAACTGGCCGCCGACCTCGACGTCCTCGGTGGCGAACCGGGCGAACTGCAGCACGGGGGTGGCCCACCGCACGAATTCCTCTGTCGCCAGGCCGATCCGGCCGTCGAAGTCCTCGAGCAGCCAGTCCCTCTGCTCGGGGTTGGCGGCCAGGGCCATCATGGCGTGCGTGGTGGTCTGCTTGGTGGTGTCGTTTCCCGCGGACGCCAGCAGGATCAGGAACGCGCCGATCTCCTCGTCGGTGAGCCGGTGCCCGTCCACCTCGGCGTTGACGATGCTGGTCATCAGGTCGTCACCGGGGTTCGCCCGACGGAACTTGGCCAGTTCGACCCCGGTGTTGGAGATCAGCATGATCTCGTTGATGGTGTCCATGGCACGCTCTTCCAGCGTGCTGTATTCGTCGTCGCTCATGCTGAACAGCTTCTCGGCGGCCGCGGCCAGCGCGGGCTGATCGGCCTTCGGCACACCGAGCATGTCGGAGATGGTGGTCATCGGCAGCCGCGCCGAACACGCCTCGACGAAGTCGACGTCGCCGACACCGACCAGGTCGTCGACGATCTTGACCGCGTTGGCATGGATCTGCTCGTCGATGCGGCGCAGGTTGCGCGGGGTGAAGGCCGAACTGATCAGTCGTCGGTAGGTGGTGTGCTGCGGCGGATCCATGACCAGAAAGAACGCCGCCACGTGTTGCATCTCGGCGGGCATGGGGTCCAGCGCGACCCCGCGCGCCGAGGTGAACAACTCGGGATGCTGGCTGGCGAAGACGATGTCCTCGCGCCGGGTCAGCGCCCAGAACCCCGGCTCTTCCAGGTCGAACAGCGTGGGCAACGGCGGGTGCCAGCTGAGCCCGTCACTGGCCCGGAGCTGGGCAAACGTTTGGTCGCGCTGGTCGAACGGCCGGCTCCAGAAGTCGTGCGAGGTGATGTCGTGCGGGCTGTACTCCCGGGCCTGCGGCGCATCGGCGACCGTCACTGGATGTCTCCCTCCTGGCCGCGCGACATGGGGCGGCGACTCCGGCCAACAGCGTGACACTTTCGATTTAGTTTGTAAAGATGGCCGGCCGGTGGGGGCGGTCCGCGCAGCAGGTCAGTTTTTTCCAACACGGGCCGAATCGATTTACAACAGCACTACAAGTTGTAACGTTAACCGATGGCGGGCACCGGGCCCGGCACCCGTTACCGGCTAGGTGTACCGGGACAGGACGTTGGTAGCAGGCGTGTTGGCTTGAAGTGAGGAGAACCTCCGGGTGGGGTGTGGCTTGTCTAGGTCCACTGCTCTCCGGAGGTTCTCGTGTCCCACCGTAATGCCCGTACGACGTTTCACGGCCGGCTGCTGATGGTGCGCCGGTATCAGGCCGGCTGGCCTAAGACCCATATCGCCACGGCGATGGGCGTCTCGCGCAAGTGTGTCCACACCTGGATCAGCCGGTTCGAGTCCGAGGGCGAAGCCGGCCTCATCGACCGGTCCTCGCGGCCGCACACCACACCGACCCGTACTCCGCGCAGCGTGGAGAACCAGATCGTGGCCTGGCGGCGGCGCCACCGCTGCGGCCCCGACGAAATCGCGGCCAAGCTGGGGGTATGCGCGCGAACGGTGTCGCGCGTGTTGAACAGGCGTCAGATGCCGTACTTGCGCGACTGCGACCCGATGACCGGTCAGGTAATCCGCGCCTCGAAGGCCACGGCCGTTCGCTACGAGCGAGCCCGCCCCGGCGAACTGGTGCACATGGACGTCAAGAAACTGGGCCGCATCCCCGACGGCGGCGGCTGGCGGGCTCACGGTCGAGGACACGCCCCGAACCGAGACCGCAAGAGCGGTAACGGCTTCGATTACGTGCACTCCCTGGTCGATGACCATTCCCGCCTGGCCTATTCCGAGATCCTGCCCGACGAGAAAGGGGCCACCTGCGCAGGGTTCTTGCAGCGAGCGGCACTGCACTTCCGCGCCCACGGAATCACCACCATCGAGGCGGTCATGACTGATAACGCCTGGGCCTACCGCTACAGCCTGCGCGATGTCTGCGCAGAGCTGGGTGCGCGCCAGGTGTTCATCAAACCGCACTGCCCCTGGCAGAACGGCAAGGTAGAGCGTCTCAACCGCACCCTGCAGACCGAGTGGGCCTACAAGCGCGTCTTCGCGTCCAACGCTCACCGCGCCGCAGCCCTTGCCCCCTGGCTCAAGTACTACAACACTGAACGCCGTCACAGTGCACTCGGCGGCCTCCCACCGATCAGCCGACTGACACCAACCTCATGACTCAGTACAGCTAGGGGGGTCCAGACGTGCAGGATTCGACGCTGCCCGATCTCGAGTATGCCGCCGACGAACACAGCTCCTCGCGGCAACGGATTCTGCATGCCACCGCAGAAGTGTTGGCCCGCAACGGGCAGACCAAGCTGAGCCTGTCCGAGGTCGCCGCGCAGGCCGGGGTGTCGCGCCCCACCCTGTACCGCTGGTTCGCCTCCAAGGACGACCTCCTCTCGGCGTTCGGCGCCTTCGAGCAGCAGGGCTTCGACCAGGGCATGATCACCGCCACGGCGGGGCTGCGCGGCAGCGAGCGCCTCGATGCCGCACTGCGCTACATCGTCGCGTTCCAGCGCTCGTACTCCGGGGTGCGCCTGATCGACGTGGAACCCGCGGCCGCGATCTCCCGCCTGGCCAAGGTCATTCCGGTGATGCGTTCCGGCCTGGAGCGGATGCTGCCCGGACCCAACGGTGCCGAGAAGGCCGCCACCGCGGTGCGAGTCGCGGTGTCGCACTACATCGTTCGCAGCGACGACGCCGAACAGTTCCTGGCCCAGCTGCGGCACGCGGTGGGCATCAAGCCCTGACCCGCCGGTGCGCGCGGGCCCGTCAGCGCGTCTTGCTCGCCGGCGGCGAGTAGTTCGGTTTGCCCAGCCCGAGGGCGTGGGTGGCGATCATGTTGCGGAACACCTCCAGGGTGCCGCCGTAGATTCCAGACGGTACGGACAGCCGGAAGACGTGCTCGGCGGCGCCGTCGTCGGCCGCCCCGGGGGTCTCCGCGGGCAGCAGCGCCGCCGGACCCAGCAGGTCCATCAGCTCCGGCGCGACCTCCCGCATCGTCGCCACGATCGCGACGCGGCCGTACATCTCCGGGGTACTCAGCGCGGCCTCCATCCGGGCGATGCTGCGGCCCAGCCGGTATTGCACCGCGTCGTCGTCGATGCGGCGACTGCCGTCCGGGGATGCCGCGCCGAGGATGGCAGCCGCGCGGTCGGCCGCCTCCGCCATCAGCAGGCCATGCTCGGACATCATCGCGATCTTCTGCAGACCTTGCGAATCCGGTTCCATCACACCGTGTTCGGCGTCCAGCGCGACTCGCATCACGGTCCACCCGCCGTTCACCTCACCGATGCGGTAGCGGTCGTCGACCCGCACGTCGCTGTAATACACGATGTTGGTGCGGTCGCCGTCGACGGTGCGAAGGCCCTGGATCTCGATGCCCGGGGTGTCCATCGGCACCAGGAACATCGTCAGGCTCTGATGCTTGGGCGCCTCCGGGGCGGTGTTGGTCAACAGGAAGACGTATTGCGCGTTGTGGGCGTTGGAAGTGAACATCTTGGCGCCGTTGATGATCCAGCTCGATCCATCCGCTTCGCGGACCGCGCGGGTCTTGCACGTCGCCACGTCGGAGCCGCCGTCGGGCTCGGTGTAGCCCAGGCACAGCCGGATGTGGCCGGCGAGCACGCCGGGCATCACTTCCTGCGCCAGCTCGTCGCTCGCGAATTTGGCCACCACATGGGCCACCATCGCGGTGGTGCCCCAGTGGAACCACGGCGTGTGGGCGCGCCCGATCTCCAGGTCCCAAATCCGGCGACGCACTGCGCTGAAGCCGCCGTCGCTCTCCTCGTTGAAGTCGGCGGCCAGCAGGCCCCGCTCCCCCAGCGCCAGATGGACGGTCTCGTCGAAGTTCTCGCCGGTCTCCCGATCCCGACGGATCACCTCGTCGGTGACGAGTTCGGCCAGCAGTGCCCGCAGCTCATCCTGGAACGCCTGATCGTCCTGCGACAACGCCACGCGGGAAAAGTCCACTGGTCCTCCGTGCTCCACTCGAACCGCCGTCAGCGAGCGTGACAGTATTTGCCCGCATTGTAAAGACCGAGTTAGGGTTGGCCCCGTGGCAGAAGGACGACCGAATCACCCGGAAGCGCGGCGATGAGCCTCGTCGCCGGGCGCGGCCCGTTCGGCAGCGACCCGGCGGGATGGTTCACCCCGCCGGTGCCGGCCGACGTGGTGTTCGTCGAACCGCATCCGCGCCGGGTGCAGGCCGTGCGGGACGGCTCTCCGGTGATCGACACCGAAGACGTGCTGCTGGTGCATCGCCGGGGCCGGCCGCTGAGCTATGCCTTCCCGTCGGCCGCGGTCGCGGATCTGCCCGCCGAGCCCGTGGCCGAGGCCCCCGGCTATGTCACCGTGCCGTGGGCCGCCGTCGACAGCTGGTTCGAGGAGGGCCGGCAACTGGTGCACTACCCGCCCAACCCGTACCACCGGGTCGACTGCCGCCCCACCACCCGGGGCCTGCGGGTGAGCGTCGGGGCCACGACGCTGGTCGACACCACCGAGACGGTGATCGTCTTCGAGACCTCGCTGGCGCCGCGTCTCTATGTCGCCCCCGCGCAGGTGCGCATGGATCTGCTGCGTCCCACCGCCACCACCAGCTACTGCAACTACAAGGGTCACACCACGTACTGGGCCGTCACGCTCGAGGACGGCACCACCGTCGAGGACATCGCGTGGAGCTACGACGACCCGCTGCCGGAATCGCTGCCCATCAAGGGCTTCCTGAGTTTCGACGCCGAGCGGGTGCAGATGCTGGCCGAGCTGCCCGGCGGCACCGGCGGCGATTGCGGTTGCCCCGCCTGAGCGCGGCCCCGTCGACCGCCGCGGTGTCCGGGGGCGCCTGAGGCCATCCCCGACCCGTGGCGCGCGCTTCGCGTCAGCCACTTTTGTAACAAATGCGCAATGATCAGCGACTTTCCTGGGTAGAACCATCGGTTCACTACGATCGTTGATTCCAGGCATGACGAAAGGACGACCACCGTGCGGCAGGCATTCGGTTACGTCTTGGCTTTGCTGGGCGTGGTGACGCTCACCCAGACCGCGTGGGCCGCCGTCGGGACCGCCGCGGTACCCACCCCGACCGCGGACGTCAGCGTCGTCGACGTGGCGCCGCGGACCGGCTCGCAGGTCGGCGTCGGGCATCCGATCGTGGTGACCTTCGGTGAGGCCGTCGCCGACCGCGCCCGGGCCGAGCGCTCGATCCGCGTCCTGTCGCCCACCGCGGTGACCGGCGACTACGACTGGGTCAGCCCCACCACCGTGCACTTCGTGCCCGACGAGCTGTGGCCGGCGCACTCCGAGATCAAGCTGCTGGCCGGGGGCATGCCCATGAGCTTCCGGACGGGCGCCGCCGTCACGGCCGTCGCCGACATCTCCGCCCACACGTTCACCGTCAGCATCGACGGCGAGGTGGTCCGGCAGATGCCCGCGTCGATGGGCAAGGCCAAGTTCCCCACGCCGCAGGGTCGCTTCACCGTGCTCGGCAAAGAGAACCCGGTGGTGATGGATTCCCGGACCATCGGCATTCCGCTGGAGGACCCGGAGGGCTACAAGCTCACCGTGAACCACGCCGTGCGGATCACCTGGGGCGGGGTCTACATCCATTCGGCGCCGTGGTCCGTCGGATCGCAGGGCTACGCCAACGTCAGCCACGGCTGCATCAACCTCAGCCCGGACAACGCCGCCTGGTACTACAACAACGTCGGGATCGGCGACCCGGTCACCGTCCAGGCCTGAGCCCGACGCGGGAACTGTTTCGCCGGGCTGACCGACGGGCACCCGGCAGTAGTGCAGACAGACAACGACGACGCGTCCGAGAACATGCTCGACGCCACCGAGAGCCTGGATTCCGACCAAGTCCGCAACGACGACGGCGACGAGGTGGTGGATCCGCCCGAGAAGTGGATTCCCGCCGACGACGACCGGACGCTGGATCAGCGGATCGCCGAGGAGGAACCCGACGTCGCACCCGAGGACATCGACCCGGCCGACGCCGATGGTCGGGGTCCCGTCGCCTCGGTCTCCGATGATCAACTCGACCGGCTGACCCCGGAGCGCCACGGCCGCGACCACGGTCAGGTCGACGGCGCCCCCGAGGACGGCGACTCGCACTTCACCGTGGTGGAGTAGGGATGGCCACCGTGAGTGTCGGTGCGGTGCGCCCGGACGACACCGGGCAGGCGGACGAGGGCCGCGCCCAGCTGGATCTGTTACAGGAGTTGCTGTGGGCCTACGGCCCCTGCGGGCAGGAGGACGCGGTCCGCGAGATCTGCCGACGCGAGCTGGCTCCGCACGTGGACGAGCTCTGGGTGGACCCGGCGGGCAATGTCGTCGGCCTGCTCCGCGGCGCGAAATCCCACGACGGTGACCGCGCACCCGTCACCCGGGTGATGGCGCACATGGACGAGCTGTCCATGCTGGTAAAGCGGATCTTCCCCGACGGCTCGCTACACCTCACGCATCTGGGCACCATGTATCCGGGCAACTTCGGCCTGGGGCCGGTGGCCGTGCTGGGTGACCGGGAGACGCTGCGCGCGGTCTTGACGCTCGGCTCGGAACACACCACCTCGGAGAGCCCACGCATCTTCGCCACCAAACCGGACCAGGGCGGTAAGGCGCTGGACTGGAGCGACGTCTACGTGTTCACCGGGTGCACGCCCGAACAGTTGCGCGAAGCGGGCGTGCACCCCGGGACCCGGGTGTGCGTCGAGGCCGGCAAGCGCAGCCTGGTGACCTTCGGCGACTACGTGGGCAGCTACTTCCTCGACGACAGGGCCGCCATCGTCGTGTTGTTGGAGACGGCCCGACTGCTTTGCGACCGGCGGCCCGCCGGCGACGTCTACTTCGTGTTCACCACCAACGAAGAGGTCGGCGGGGTGGGCGGTTCGTACGCCAGCCGGGTGCTGCCCGGGGACCGGACGCTCGGGGTGGAGGTGGGCCCCACCGAGGAGGAATACGGGACCAGCGTGGCTGGCGGACCCATCGTGGTCTACAGCGACGCCGAATGCGTGTACGACAAGGCCATCGCCGACCGGCTGATGCAGATCGGCGCGGACCTGGGCACCGAACCGCAGGCCGCGGTGGTCGGCGCCTTCGAGGCCGACCCGTCGCACGCCAAGGCCAACGGGCTCACCGCCCAGGCGGGCCTGCTGTGCCTGCCCACCCTGAGCACCCACGGCTACGAAGTGATTGCCCGACAGGCGATCCCGGATGTCACCGCGATACTCACCGAGTTCCTGCGGCACTGAGCATCACCCGGGCAGCGTCTCCCCGCCGATCGGGGCCAGGACCTCGCCGCTGTAGTACGACGACATCCGACTGGCGGCGAAGAACACGTAGGACGGTGCGATCTCGTCGGGCTGCGCGGCCCGGTTCATCGGGACCTGCTCGCCGAAGCTCGCCGTCTTCTCGGCATCCATGGTGGCCGGGATCAGTGGGGTCCACACCGGGCCCGGCGCAACGCAGTTCACCCTGATGCGGCGCTCGTTCAAGTTCTGGGCCAACGAGTACGTCAACGCGATGACCGCGCCCTTGGTCGCCGAATAGTCGATCAACGTCTTGTTGCCGCGCAGGCCGTTGATCGAGGCGGTGTTGATGATCGCCGACCCGTCGGGCAGGTGGTTCAGCGCCGCCTTGGTGACGTGGAAGAAGCTGTCGATGTTCACCGCGAACGTGTGGCGCCACTGCTCCTCGGTGAGTTCGGCGAGGCTGTTCACCGGCGACTGGTAGGCCACATTGTTGACCAGGATGTCCAGTCCGCCAAGCTGTTTGACGGTCTGATCGACCACGGACCGGCAATGCGCCGGGCTGCCCAGGTCCCCGGGCAATTCCATGCCGGTCCGGCCCGCGGCCTCGATCAGCGAGACCGTGTGCGCGGCGTCCTCGGTCTCTTCGAGGTAGGCGATCGAAACGTCAGCGCCCTCCTTGGCGAAGGCGACCGCCACCGCCCGGCCGATGCCCGAATCGCCGCCGGTGATCAGGGCCCGCTTGCCGGCCAACAGGTTCGAACCGGTGTAGTCGCGCATCTCGTCGCGGGGACGTTCGGACATCTCCGCGGTGCGCCCGGGGTACGGGATGACGCCGTGCGGAGCGGGATCAACGGGATCTTTGGTCATTGCCGACGCATACCCCGGCGGCGACCGCCCAAACCGCGACGTCCGGCCGGGTTCACGCCACGACGCGCACCTGCTCCAGCGACCGGTCGGCGGGGCCGGGCAGGGTCATCCCGGTAACCGGTGGCGTCAGCGGGGCGCGAGGTCGGAGGTGGCCGGGCCCTCGAGCAGTCGACCGTCCGGGCCGAAACGCGATCCGTGCAGCGGGCATTCCCAGGCCAGGTCGACCTCGTTCCAGTTGAGCACCCCGCCCAGGTGCGGGCACACCGCCGACACCGAATGCTGCACGCCGCCGACGCTGCTGTCGGCGTGCAGTCGCCACGGCGGACCCGACACCTCCGCCTCCCCGTCGGCCGGGCGGTCGCGCCCGAGTCGGGGCGTGGCCCACCCGCGCGCCAGATGGAATCCGACCTCCAGGTTCGCCTTGAGCGCCGCACCGATACCGGCGAGTTCATGCGGGCTCCAGCTGGCGAAGACACCGACCCACGGCATGTTCCCGCCCAGCACCCGCCCCGACAACGCCAGCGCGGCGGCGACCGCGTTGGTCATCCCCCACTTGTCGAACCCGGTGGCCACCAGGATGCCGTCGGCGCCGGGCAGAATCGGTCCCACATAAGGCAATTCGTCGGCCGGCGAGTAGTCCTGTGCCGACCACAGATGGGTCTGCGTCGCGCCCGGGAAGTACCGCTGGGTCCACTGCGCCAATTCGTCGAGACCGGTGCGTTCGTCGCCGCCGCGACCGACGGTGTGACCCGCCCCGCCGACGATGAGGTGCTCGGTGCCATCGGCCGACCGCGCGTAGCGGACCGAGCGGGTCGGCGCGTCGGCGGACAGGAACATCGGTCGGGTGATCTCGCCCGGCACCTCGAAAGCCAGGCAGTAGGACCGCTCCGGCACCACCCGGGCGAAGAACCCGCCCCGGTCGAGAATCGGGATGCCGGTGGCCAGGACGCAGTGCTCGGCGCGGACCGTGACGTGGCGATCGGAGTGACTGCGGACGTTGACCTTGAGCCGCACCGGGCCGAAACCCGAGACGGACTCCACCCGGGCGCCCTGCAGGAGCCGCCCGCCGTGCTTCTCGAGTTCGGTGATGAGGCTGTCGAGCACCGGGAGCGGATCCAGCTGCGCCTGATCCGGGAGCCGCGTGCCGCCGTGGAAGGGGAACGGGACGTCGGCGTCGGTGGTCCAGCTGACGGGCAGGCCGGCCTCGCGGGCGGCGCGGAACTCCGCGTCGGCGTCGTCGAGTCCCTTCGCGGACTGCGCGTAGGTGTAGGCGTCCTCGGTCTGGGTCGACAAGCCGTGGCTCTCGCAGTAGTGCAGCAGCCAGCTGAGCCCTTCGCGGTTGCCGGTGACGTAGTCGCGCACGGTCTGGGCGCTGTGCTTGGCGCGGATCCGGGACAGCTTGGTGCCCTGCAACAGGCTGACCTTGCCAGTGGTGTTGCCGGTGGTCCCGTCGCCGACCCGCCGCGCCTCCAGCACCACGACGTTCTTTCCCGACCTGGCCAGCAGTACCGCGGTGACCAGTCCGGTCAGTCCGGCACCCACCACGGCGACGTCGACGGATTCGGCGGCCAGAACCTCTGCTTCGCTGGCGGGCCGCTCAATCCGGCCCGCGTTCCATAGTGACGGCACATTGTGCGATCTACCCGTTTCGCCGCACCATCAACCGCCGTGCCCGGCTCAGCTCTCGGTGATGGCGTGCTCCGGACAGGCCTCGATGGCCTCGCGGACCGCTGCGTGATGCTCGGGTGCGACGTCGTCCTCGATCGCCTCCGCGTACCCCCAGTCGGTCAGCGTGAAGACCTCCGGACACAGCGCGACGCACACTCCGTGCCCGCGGCACAGACCGTCGTTGACCGACACCTTCATCGCCGTACCTCCCGCGGTGTCATGACCGCGCCGCTTCCGGTTCGGCGGGGGTGACCTCCAGATGCAGCTCGGTCAGGCCGCGCAGGATGAAGGTCGGCACGTAGTTGAACCGCCGCGCGCCGGCCGGCCCGTGATGCTCTTCGGAGAGCCGAATGTCGCTGGTGCGGTCCAGGATTCGCTCCAGGCTCACCCGCGCCTCGGCGCGGGCCAGCGGGGCGCCCGGGCAGCTGTGCGGTCCCCGGCCGAAGGCCAGGTGCCGACGGGCATTGCTCCGGTTGATGTCCAGGGTGTTCGGATCCTCGAACTGCGCGGGGTCGCGGTTGGCGGCCCCGTTCATCACCATCACGGTGGCCCCGGCCGGGACATCCACGCCGCCGACGGTGGTCTTGCGCTTGGCCAGCCGGAAGTCGCCCTTGACCGGGCTCTCGAAGCGCAGGCACTCCTCGATGAAGTTGGAGATCTTGCCGCGGTCCTTGCGCAGTTCCTGCTGCAGTTCGGCGTCCTCGGCGATCAACTTCAGCGCGGTCGAGATGAGCCGCACCGTGGTCTCCTGTCCCGCGGTGTAGAGGTTCGCCGCGATCCGCACGACGTCCATCACCTCCGGGGTGGAGCCGTCGGGGAACTTCGCGGCGGCCATCTCCGTCAACGCGTCGTCGCGCGGGTTGGCGCGACGGTCGGCGATGTAGGCCGAGAACTTCTCGTAGAGGTATTCGAGCGGGCTGTGCGCCAGTGCCTTGTTGTCGGTGCCCCCGACACCACCGGCGCTGTGGTTCATGTGCCGGGAGAACTCGGGCCGGTCCTCCTCCGGGACGCCGAGCAGGTCGGCGATGATGCCCAGCGTGAACGGCACCGCGAAGCCCTTGATGGCGTCGCCGCCGCCGGCGTTCAGGTACGGCTCCAGGTAGTTGTCGGCGTGCCGCCACATGAAGTCCTCGTTGGACTTCAGCCGCTTCGGCGTGATCAGGCCCATCAGCAGCGCGCGGTGTTCGGTGTGCTTGGGCGGGTCCATGACGGTGACCTGGTCACTGAACGGCAACTGCTCGCGGTACTGCTCGATGAGGTCGCTGACGTCGTCGGCCGCGCCCTCGATGGGGACAGGGAAACCCGGGAACGGGCCGGTGACCGCGGTGCAGGAGGAGAACGTGTCGGCGTCGGAGAACACCGCCACCGCCTCCTCGTAACCGGTCACCACCAGCACGTTCTGGTGCGGTTCCCGACGGACCGGGCAGCCGTTGCGCATGGCCTCCATGTACGGGTAGGGGTCCTCGACCAAGCTCGGGTCTTTGAAGAAATCCAACTGTTCAAGTTCGGTCATCGTGTTCGCTTTCACGTCATTTGGGCTGCATCGAGCTTTACGATCGACTAGTAAGTTACTATACGATCGTAAAGGCGGTTTGAGCAATCATCGATCGGAACGAGGAGGGTGGTACATGGGGTCACCCGCGGCCGACGCCACCACATCCGCCGACCATGCGCGCCCGGACACCCGCCAACGACTGATCGACGTCGCCGTCGAGCTCTTCATCCGGCACAGCTACGCGGGCACGTCGCTGCAGATGATCGCCGATGAGCTCGGCTTCACCAAAGCCGCGATCTACCACCACTTTCGGACGCGCGAGCAGCTGCTCGACGCCGTCGTCTCCCCCATCCTGGAACGCCTGAAGACCGTCATCGCCGAGGCCGAGCAACTCCGCGGCGTCCACGCGCGGGCCGACCATCTGCTCACCGGCTTCGCCGAGCTCGCCGTGCAGCACCGCGTGGTCGCGGTGCTGGCCGTCGACCCGGCCGTCGACAAGATGGTGCGGGCCAGCCGCGAATGGGACGACCTCGTCGACCGGCAGATGGCGCTGCTGGCCGACGTCGACCCGGGTCCGGCCGGCTTGGTCAAGGCCACCGTGGTGTTCGCGGGCGTGGCCGCCGCCTCCGGACCGCTGTCGGCCAAGCTGGACCGCGACGAATTGCTCGCCCACCTCATCGACACCGGGCGCCGCGCCCTCGGCCTGCGCGTGCCGCGCGCCAAGCACTGACCTCCACCCTTTGAAGCCCACACTGGAAGGAACACTCATGTCCACGACCAACACCCCTCGGGTCGCGCTGGTGACCGGCGGCGGATCGGGAATCGGCAAGGCAATCGTCGAGCGCCTCGCCGCCGACGGCCATCGGGTGGCCACCCTCGACCTGCAGCCCTCCGACGCCCCGCACTCCTATGTCGCCGACGTGACCGACCGCGCCGCCATCGACGCCGCGCTCGCACGCATCCACGACGAGTTGGGGACGGTGGGCATCCTGGTCAACGCCGCCGGACTGGACGGCTTCAAGCCGTTCCTGAAGATCTCCTTCGAGGACTGGCAGCGGGTGGTCGACGTCAACCTGCATGGTGTGTTCCACATGATCCAGGCGGTGCTGCCGGAGATGATCGAGGCGGGCTGGGGCCGCATCGTCAACATCTCCTCGTCGAGCACACACTCCGGCACCCCGTACATGTCGCACTACGTGTCGGCGAAGTCCGGCGTCAACGGGCTGACCAAAAGCCTTGCGCTGGAATACGGTCCGAGCGGTGTCACGGTGAACGCGGTGCCACCGGGCTTCATCGACACCCCGATGCTGCGCAAGGCCGCCGACAAGGGCTACCTCGGCGACATCGAAAAGACCATCGAGGCCACCCCGGTGCGACGGATGGGCCGGCCCGAGGACATCGCGGCGGCCGTGGCGTTCCTGGCGTCGGAAGAGGCCAGCTACATCACGGGCCAGATTCTGGGCGTCAACGGCGGGCGCAACACCTGACCCACCTACGCCGAACGGCCGCCGAGGAAGCGTCGGAGTCCGGCGGTGTTCCTCGGCGACCCGTTCGCGTGAATGTCTAGAAACCGCTGATGATCACGCCGTTGCAGTCGGCGGCGGCCTGCCGCAGCTTGACCGCGGCCTGATACTGCTCGGAGTTGTACCACTCGCGCGCGGCGTCGACCGATTCGAACTCCAGCACCACGGTCTGCGACCCGTGCCAGCTGCCCTCGAGCACCTCGGCGTTGGTGTCGACGGCGAGAACCTTGGCGCCGCCCATCGCGGCGCCCGCCAGCTTGGCGTACTCCTTCATGCCCTCGGGATCCTTGATGTCCTCGGTGATGATGATGTAACCCTTGCCTGCCAACTGACGCTCCTTGCTAGTGGTGGCGGCGAGAATGCCGCTCTCTGAATCGCGGAATGAGGTTTCCAGACTTCCCCTGGCCCGTCAACGATCGCGGCGCGACCTGGCTCACACCCGCACTAGAACGTGTTCTAGATTGAACTCCTATCCAAGCCCGGATCGGCCACGCGGAGGACCCATGAGAAGCCCTATGTCAAGCCGCCTCTGGGGTTGACCCCTGATGGTGGACACCTGACTGGTGGGACTGCTGGTCCCACGGGAAGGATGTCCGTATGTCGGGCAAGCGGAAGAAGTACACCCCGGAGTTTCGGGAGCAGGCGGCCCGCTTGGTGATCGAGACGGGCCGGCCGATCGCGCATGTGGCCGCGGAGATCGGTGTGGGTGAGCAGTTGCTGGGGCGCTGGGTGCGGGTGGCCCGCGAGGCCGCTGGCGCAGGCGATAATGGTGCGGTGCTTGATTCTGATGAGCGTGCCGAGTTGGAGCGGCTGCGCAAGGAGAACGCTGAATTGCGTTTGGACCGGCAGTTTTTGAAAAAAGCCGCGGCCTTCTTTGCCTCCGAACAGAACCAGTAGAGGCCTACGGTCTGATCGAGGCGGAGAAGGCCAATTACGCGATCACCCGGATGTGCGAGCTGCTGGACGTGTCGCGGTCGGGGTTTTACAAATGGCGCAAGTCCCAGGCCGCGGGACCGTCGCCGGCGGCGCGGCGTCGTGCCGAGTTGGATGTCAAGGTCGCGGCCTTGCATGAGGCCTCCGATGGGGTCTATGGGGCGCCGCGCATCCTGGCCGACCTGCGCGATGCCGGCGAGACCGTGTCACGCAAGACGGTGGCTGCCTCGCTGCGCCGTCAGGGTCTGGCCGGGATCAGCCCACGTACGTTCGCCCCGGTAACCACCGTGGTGGATCTGGACGCGCCGCCGATCCCTGACCTGGTCAAACGTCGATTCGATACAGGCCGTCTGGATGGGGTGTGGACCAGCGACATCACCTATCTGCGCACCGGTGAGGGCTGGTTGTACCTGTGCGCCGTGCGTGACGGCTGCAGCCGGCGGGTGATCGGCTGGGCCATCGATGAGCACCTGCATACCGACCTGGTCGAGGACGCGGTGGCGATGGCGGTGGCCATGCGCGGCGAGTTGGCCGCGCAGGTGGTGTTCCATGCTGACCGCGGATGTCAGTACACCAGTGCGCAGTTGGCACGGTTCGCCCGCAAGCATGATCTGGCCCGCTCGGTGGGCCGCACCGGGGTGTGTTGGGATAATGCTCAGCAGGAATCATTCTGGGCCACAATGAAAGTCGAGTTCTACGACCGCTACTTGTGGCCCACCAAAGCAGCCGCTAAGCTCGCCGTCGGCGACTGGATCGAACGGGTCTACAACCGCCGACGGCGCCACTCTTCGATCGGGATGATCACCCCGGTCGAGTACGAGAACCGGATCACTCAGACGGCACAAGCCGCCTGACCGAGTGTCCACCCAATGGGGTCAAGCCCACCTCGTTTTGGTTGGTGGTGAATCGTTGGAGTGCTCGGTGTTTGGTGGGGTTGTAGGGGGCGTTGTCTTGCCAGCAGTGCCAGATGATGTGCAGCCAGGCGCGGGCGAGGATGCGCACGGCGTGGGGGTGGTCGTGGCCCCGGGCGCGGGCTCGGTCGTAAAGGTCGGCGGCCCAGGGGTTGACCAGGCGGGTGTCGGCGGCGAAGTCGGTGACGGCGTCGCGCAGTTGTTTGTCGCAAGCCCAGCGGAATCCGACGATGCGGGCTTTGCCGGATTGGCGCGTGGAGGGTGCGGCACCGGCCAGACACGTCAGCGATTCGGGGGTGGGGAATCGGGCGCGACAGTCGCCGATCTCGGCGAGCAACCGGGCGGCCCGGACACGGCCGGAGCGCGGCAGGGACGTGAAGATGTGGGCGTCGGCGTGGGCACTGAGTTGCGTCTCGATCTGGGCCGTGAGGGCTTTGATCTGCGTGACCAGGGTGTGAAGCAGCGCGAGGTAGCTGGCGGTGATGTGGGCCTGGGTGGCCCCGTGGACGCCGATGGCGCCCCGGGGCGCGGCCAGGATGCGTTGGTGCAGCACGGTGGGGGCGGCCTTGCCGGAGTAGCCCTGTTTGGCCAGCCAGTCGCCGAGCCGTTTGGGACTCAGCCAGTCGATCTTGTCCTGGGTGTCGAAGCGGGTCAGGAACGCCAGGCTGATCAACGAGTCAATTTCGGCGAACAGGCCGACGGCGGCGGGCAGCGCGTTGCGCAGGTGAGCGCGGAGCTGATTGGCAACGGCCACACGGTGATTCACCAAGTCTTTGCGGGCCCGGCAGGCACGCCGCAGGGCGACGGTGGCATCGGTGTCGGGGACCAGTGCCCGCAGCCGGTGGCGGTCGGTGCGCAAGGTGTCGGCCAGCACGTAGGCGTCGAACCGGTCGTCCTTGTTGCCGGCCGAACCGTAGCGGCCGCGCAGGTTCTTGACCTGGTTCGGGGAGATCACCACCACAGTGAGTCCGGCAGCGAGCAGGGTGTCCACCACGGGGCCGTCAGGGCGTTCGATGGCGACCTCACCGGCACCGTGGCGGTGCAAGAAGGCGGTGAGATCTCGCAGTCCGGCCGCGTTGTGGGGCGTCGTGGTCCGGGCCAGTTCGCGGCCGCGGTCATCGACGACACTGACGGCGTGGTCGTCGCGCGCCCAGTCCACACCGGCGGTCACACCGCCGGGCGGTTCTGGCGGCAGGGTAATGGTGTTGGTCGGGGTGTTGCTGGCTGACTTCATGTCAGCCTCCTCGCTGCTTGCTCCAGTGGGGAGGCACCCTTTTGTGTCGGTGCCGTTGGTGCCGGGACGTGGTTGCCGGTTCGCTCACTGATCGGCGCTCGCAGCCACAGGTGGCGTTGGCGCTCAGCCCTATCGACGGTCGACACGCCCCGGGCCACCACCAAGGCCTGCAGATCTCATGCTGGACGTCAACCGCGTCAAGCGAGCAGGGCAGTGACCTGGTGGCACCTCGGGTGCATCAACGCTTCATCCAGAAGCGCTGACCTCAGGAAGGTAGACCAGTGAGCAACCAGGTGGAGTTCAATCTGTCGACGGTGTTCTCCACTGTGGCCGCCGAGCTGCCCGACCAGGAGTACCTGGTGTGGCGGGACAAGCGGTTCACCTTCGCCCAGGGCGAGGCGCGCATCGACGGCGTCGCGCGCTATCTGGCGTCGGCGGGGTTGGGCTGCCACACCGAGCGCGCCCAACTGCGCGGACACGAGAGCGGCCAGGACCACCTCGGGCTGTACCTGCGCAACGGCAACGAATACCTCGAGGCGATGATCGCCGGCTACCGCGCCCGGGTGGCGCCGTTCAACGTCAGCTACCGCTACGTCGACGAGGAGTTGATCTACCTCCTCACCGACAGCGGGGCCACGGCGCTGGCGTACAACGCCGAGTTCGCGCCGCGGGTGGCCGCCATCCGTGACCGGCTGCCTGATCTGCGGTTGCTCATCCAGGTTGCCGACGAGTCCGGCAACGACTTGTTGCCCGGCGCCGTCGACTACGAATCCATCACCGGCACAACCGCTCCCGAGTCCCTGCCGCAGGTTTCCGCCGACGACCTCTACATCCTCTACACCGGCGGCACCACCGGCATGCCCAAGGGCGTGCTGTGGCGCCAGCACGACATCTTCATCTCGGCGATGGGCGGGCGGCCGTTCGGCAGCGACGCCCCGCTGGGGTCGTATGCGGAGCTGGCCGAGCGCGCCAAGCTCGCCGGCGGCGCGATGTCGCTGTTGATGCTGCCGCCGTTCATGCACGGCGCCGCGCAGTGGGCGGCCTACAACATCGTCACCATGGGCGGCCGGATCGTGATTCCCGACGACGTCGAGCGGTTGCGCCCGGCCGACATCCTGCGGCTGATCGAGCGGGAGAAGGTCGTCAGCATTCCGGTGGTCGGCGACGCTATGGCGCGCCCGTTGATCGACGAGATCGAGGCCGGCGGCTACGACCTCTCGTGCCTGATCTCGGTGACCAACGGCGGCGCACCGATGTCACCGGGGGTGCGGGACCGCATCCGGGCGGCGCTGCCGCACGTGCTGCTGCTCGACGCGGTCGGTTCCTCGGAGGCCGGCCAGCAGATGAACACCGTCGCCTCCGACGAGGTGCCGTCGGCGGTGTTCAACCCGCAAGCCGACACCGCCGTGGTCTCGGTCGACTACGACCGCGTGCTGACCCCCGGCAGCGGGGAGGAGGGCTGGCTGGCCCGCCGCGACATCATCCCGCTGGGCTACCTCGGCGACGAGGCCAAGACCGCGCGCACCTTCCCCACCATCGACGGCGTGCGCTGGTCGGTGCCCGGCGACAAGGCCCGCTACCTCGACGATGGCCGGATCGAGTTGCTCGGCCGCGACTCGGTGACCATCAACTCCGGCGGGGAGAAGATCTTCGCCGAGGAGGTCGAGCGGGCCGTTGCCGCCCATCCCAGCATCTACGACGTCGTCGTCGTCGGTCGGCCGTCGGAGCGCTGGGGCAACGAGGTCGTGGCGGTGGTGCAACTGGCCGAGGGCAAGTCGGTCACCGACGAGGAACTCGTGCAGACCTGCAGCCGCAGCATCGCCCGGTACAAGGTGCCGAAGAGCTTCATCCGCACCGACAAGGTGGTGCGCTCACCGGCGGGCAAGGCCGACTACCGCTGGGCCAAGTCGGTCGCCACCGCCGAGGCCTGAAAACTCAGGCCGTCACCAGTGGCTTGCCCGCGGTCTCGCGGACGGTCAGCACGGTCACCAGCGAGATCACCGCGGCCACCACGATGTAGTAGGCCGGCGCGATCGGGTTGTCGGTGGAGGCCGTGAGCCAGGTGACGATGTAGGGCGTGGTGCCGCCGAACACCGCGACGCAGAGGTTGTACCCCACGCCGAACCCGCTGTAGCGCACCCGGGTGGCGAACATCTCCACGCCCGCCGAGACTGCCACCGAGATGTAGATGCATTCGATGATCGCCAGCCCGATGTGCGCGGCGATCGCCGCGGCCAGCGAGCCCGAGTTCAGCAGCAGGAACAGCGGATAGGCGAAGATGGCGAAGCCCACCGACCCCGCGATGAGCATGGGCCGCCGGCCGATCCGGTCCGAGAGCGCGGCCAGCGGCAGGATCAGCACGATCGCCACCAGGCAGGCCGCGGTGATCGAGACGAAGGCGCCGGTCTCGGAGAACTCCAGGGTTCGGATGAAGTACGTGGGCAGATAAGCGAACACCACGTAGTAGCCCACGTTGAAGATCACGAACATCCCGATGACCTGCAGGATCTGCCGCCAGGATGTCCGGATCGACTCCCGCAACGGCGATGTCGCGATCTCGTCGTTGTCGCTGAGCTCCTTGAACTCCGGGGTGTCGTCGAGCTTCAGCCTGATGTAGAGCCCCACCAGGCCCAGCGGGCCCGCGATCAGGAACGGGATCCGCCAGCCGTAGCTGTTCATCGCCTCGGCCGACAGCCCCGCCTCCAGCAGGGTCACGGTGATCGAACCGAGCAGGAAGCCCACTACCCCCGACCACACCATGAAGGTGATGGTCCGGCCGCGGGTGCGTTCCTCGGCGAACTCGGCCAGATACACTGCGCCGCCGCCGTATTCGCCGCCGGCCGAGAAGCCCTGCAGGCAGCGCATCAACAGCAGCAGCAGCGGCGCGGCCACCCCGATCGCGGCGTAGGTGGGCAGCAACCCGATGGCCAGCGTGGCCGCCGACATCAGCAAGATCACCAGCGCCAGCACCCGGTGCCGCCCGATGCGGTCGCCGAGCGGACCGAAGACGAATCCGCCCAGCGGCCGCATGAAGAACGCTGCAGCGAAGATCGCGAACGTGTTCAGCAGGGCCGCGGTGTCGTTGCCCTCGGGAAAGAAGTTCGCCGCGATGAACGTCGCGAGGAAGCCGTAGATGGCGAAGTCGAACCATTCGACGGCGTTGCCGACCGACGCCCCGATGATGACCTTGCGCAGGGTAACGGTGCTCGGCTCGCTGACCTGCGTCATGGAAACCATCCTCTCATCGACCGAGAGGGCAGTTTACAAGTCAGGCCGGTGCCGGTTGCCCCAGGAACTGTGCGTCGAGGAACTGACCGTAGTCCGGCAGCGTGACACTCGCGTCGATGTTGCCGGCCTTTTTGGCCCACGCGCCCTTGGCCGCGAGTTCCTCGGCCAGCGACGGCCGCAGTTCCAACGCGAAGTCGTACTCCGCGAGCACACCGCTGACCAGCGCCGGATCCAGTTGCGTGGCCGCTGAGACCGCCGCGACGCTGCCCTCGGTGCCGGCGGCCAGATCCGCACCGGCGGCGTCGAGCGCGGCGAAGAACGCGCTCAGGTCCTCGGCCTTGTCGGTGGCCGTCGCGGCGGTGGTCAGGTACAGGCAATGGTCTACGAAGCTGCCGCCGCTTTCCTCGAGGACCACCGCGTCATCGCCGAGCGCGGCGATGACCTGCGCCTGGTACGGCTGGAAGATCGAGACCGCGTCGACGTTGCCCTGGGTCGCGGCGGTGACGATCGCCGACGGTGCCACCTGGACCTGCTGCGCGGTGACGCCGGCCTGCGCCAGCACGCTGTCGGCGAAGAAAGCCCCGCTGGTGCCCTGGGGCGCGCCGACCTTCTTGCCGTTCAGGTCGGCCAGGCGGGCCACCCCGGAATCCCTGCGCGCGACGATGCGCCCACCGTTCCAGCGCGCGCCGTCGGCCACCACCCGCAACTCGGGCGACTTCACCACCGCGGCCGAGGTGGGCACGGCCGCCGCGGTGGTCACGTCGACCTGGCGCGCCGTAAGCGTCTGCAACGCTTCGACTCCGGTCGAGAAGTTCACCACCTCGACGTCGAGGCCGCGGTCGGCGAAGTAGCCGGCCTGCTGCGCCACCGGGATGTGCGACCAGGACGGATCCACCACGAAGCCGACGATGAGCTTGCCGTCGGCGTCGTCGGACTGCGTCGTGCAGGCGGTGGTACCGCCCAGCGCGGCCGCGGCGGCGACGACGAGGGCCGCGATGGCTCTCCGATTCAGGACTGACATCTGTTGTGTTCCTAACTGATTGACATGGGTGCGACGGAATCGGCCGTGTCCGACCCGAGTTCGTTGTGCAGCCACCGACGAAGGTCGCTGTAGCCGGCGAGGTCGGCCAGCCGGTCCGCGGGCCGTGGCCGCGGCAGCGGATTGTCAACCGCGCTGCGCACACTGCCGTCGGCGAGTACCACGATCCGATCGGAGAGCCGGATGGCCTCGTCGACGTCGTGGGTCACGAACACCACGGTGCGGCCCGTGCTGGACCACAGATCGACCACCAGGTCCTGCATCCGCAACCGGGTCTGCGCATCGAGGGCCGCGAACGGTTCGTCCATCAGCATCACTTCGGGCTCGCCGGCGAGCAGACGCGCCAGGCCGATCCGTTGTCGCATCCCGCCGGAGAGTTGGTTGGGTTGCTGTTTCGCCACCCGGTCGGACAAGCCGACGGCGGCCAGCAGATCCCGCACCCGGTCGCCTCGCAGTCGCGACGGCACCGAACGGGCACGCAGCGCGAACTTCAAATTGGCCTCGACGCTCATCCAGGGAAACAGGATGTCGCGCTGAAACGCCATGCCGCGGCGCGGATCCGGGCGTTGGACGGTCTCGGTGCCGTCGGTGACGCGGCCGTCGGTCGGCGCGAGTAGACCCGCCAGGCAGTACAGCAGGGTGGTCTTGCCGCAACCCGAGGGTCCGACCAGCACGGTGAAGGACCCCTCGGGAAACGCCAGGTCGATGCCCTTCAGCGACGGCGCCTGTTGGCCTGGATGACGAACCACCAAACCCTCTGCGCGCAAGGTCATCTCATCGCTCCTGAGCGGCCCAGCGTGTCACCGGCGTGGTGAGACGGGCCAGTAGTTGGTCGACCAGGGCACCGACGATGCCCAGCACGATCAGGCAGAAGATCAGCCGGTCGGCCTGGGAGAACAACTGCGACTGGTAGATCCGGTAGCCGAGCCCGTGGGTGGTTCCGGTCATCTCGGCGACCACGATCAGGACGAACGCCATGGCCGCTCCCACCCGCAGTCCGGCGACGATGTCCGGGCCCGCTTCGGGGATCACGATCCTGGTCAGCGTGTGCCAGCGCGAGGCGCCGAGGCAACGGGCGGCCTGCAGGAAGTCGGCCGGGGTGGTCGAGAGGCCGGCATGGCTGTTGATCCAGACCGGGACGAAGACCCCGAGCGCGACGACGCTGATCTTGCTTTCCTCACCGAGCCCGAACCACAGGATCGCCAAGGGCACCAACCCGATGGTGGGGATCGGCGCGAACAACCGCAGGACCGGTTGCAGCACGGTGCGCCCGACCGCGGTCGATGCCGTCGCCACCGCCACCGTGAATCCGGCGAACGCACCGATACCCAGGCCGAGCAGCGCGCGCGTCATACTGGCGGCGATGTCGGGACCGAGATCGCCCCCCACCAACAACTTCCAGCCCGCGGTGCCGATGTCGGCGGCGGTCGGGAACAACGCCCGCGGGAAGACCCCGATGGCCGCGACCGCCGACCAGACCAACGCGACGATCACCACGCCGGCCGCGAGGCCGGCCCCGCGCCCGGCCCGGGCGCCGGCCGCGGACACCGGCTTGGTGAGCACGCTCAAGGTCGCCGCCGGTCGATCGCCTCGGTCGCGTTCGGCACCCCGGCGGGCACCCAGTCCGTCGGCACCGCCTGCGAGCGGTAGACCAGCCGGGTTCGGCTGAGCCGATCGACACCCGGAACCCGCACGGTCTGTACCTCGGGTTCACCGGCGACGCCCTTGCCCTCATACGGGCTCAGGTACTCCCAGACGATCCGGCCGTCCGGGGTGACCTGGAAAATCCGGCCTTGCATGCCCTCGGTGATCAAAGTGTTCCCGTTGGGCAACCGCTGCGCGTTGCTGACGAACGAGCTGAAGAAGCTCCAGGACGGCTGGCCGGAATCCTCGGAGGTGTACTGCCACACAATGGTCTCGGTGACGGGGTCGATCTCCAGAATCCTTGAGCCTGCGTAGATTCCCAGCGGTGCCGGCGGATAGCCGGCGCCGCCCTGGTTGTCGAAGACCAGCAGGTTCCCCGCACCCGGCAGCCCGTCGGCGATGAAGTGCGGATTGTGCTGCCCGGAGAACTGGTCCAGCGGGCGGGGCAGGTGATGGGTGTTGATTCGCTGGTGCTCGGCCCCCGATGTGGCCGGCAGGTAGGGCCCGAGTTTCCACGCGATGGCGCCGGTGCGCCGGTCGATCACCGCGATGATGTTCGCCTTGCGGGCGCTGATCACGATGTTGATCGGGCTGGAAAACCGTGTCCGGGTCCGCCCGGTGCCACCGGTTGGGTCCGATAGTCTTGGCGCTGTTGAGTTCCAGATAGCCCCAAGGGTTTTCGGGGTCGCGCTGGGATGCCTGTCGCAGCTGCTCGAAGCCCTCGGGCGAGAACCCGAGTTCCGTGAGGTGGTCCCCGGCCCGCCACTCCCACACGATGTCGCCGGCCGGGGTGACCTCGTAGAGTCCCTGATCGCCGATCACGGCGGCACCCAGCTCGGGCACCTGCCGTGGGATCGTCACCAGCAGCAGGTAATTGCCGTTCGGCAGCAGCTCCCAGTCGTGGTTCTGCCGGGCCGCCCCGCCCGGCGCCTGCGCGCCCCATTCCCACACGGTCTCGCCGGTCCACGTCAGCTGCCCGACGGTGCGGTTGGCGTAGATCCCGCCCTGCGACTCCGGCAGGACGGACAGCTGCACGCCGATGTCGCCGCGGCGCCCGCCGTTGAGCGCGGGGTCGAGGACCCGCGCCGGCACGCCTGCGTGCGGCCACTCGTTGCGGACCGCCCCGGTCAGGTCGATCAGCCGGGTGGTGCCGTCGGCCCCGGTGAAGAGGACGAATCCGTGGTGGGACCGCTGCGGATCGTGATAGGTGACGCCGCTGAGTTGAACCAATGCCATGCACGCAATCTCCCGCACCGGCCGCCGTCATCCCACCCTTGCGATCGACCTGATCTAAACGATTAGAACGACGATGGTCTGCGTCTACTGTCGCCACGGGGTCGGCCATTTCGAAGGGGTACGTGTGAAGCGGACGACGATCGTCGATGTGGCCCGCCGGGCCGGTACGTCGACGGCGGTGGTCAGCTATGTGTTGAATCCGGGTTCCAAACCCGTCTCCGACGGACTGCGTGTCCGGGTGCTGCAGGCGGTGGCCGAACTCGACTACCGACCGCACCGGCACGCCCGCGATCTGCGCCGCCGCAGCGACTGGGGACAGCTCGGTGTGCTTATTCCCGATCTGACCCTGCCGTTCTACGCCACGTTGGCGGCCTCGATCGAGGCCGAGGCGCGGCGCCGTCGCCAACTCGTGCTGACCGGCAACACCGGATTCGAGGTCGGGGTGGAACGCGAGTTGGCGCGCTCCTTCGTCGACGCGGGTGTCGACAGCCTCCTGGTGGCCGGGGTGTGCGATGGCCGGGCCGTCGCGCAGCTGTGCCGCGACGGTCGCGTCCCGCTGATCTGGGTACACCACAACCGCAACGCCGACGGACCGCACGCGGTGTGCTCGGATCACGTCCGGGCCGGGGTGTTGGCCGCGCAGCACCTGATCGACACCCACCGCCGCGCCTCGATCGCGTTCGTCGGTGGTTTCACCGATGAGCATGTCCTGCACGGTGATCGAGACACCGTGCGGGAACGCTTCGAGGGCTACCGCGAGGTGGTCGGCGCCGCAGTTCGGCACATCGCGACCGACCTCACGCTCGACTCGGCCTACCGCGCGGTCCGCGGCGACATCCGCGCGAACGGCGCGCCCGACGGCCTGATCGTCGGGACATTCTTTCAGGCCGCGCCGGTGCTGCGGGCGCTGGCCGATGCGGGGCTGCGGGTGCCCGCCGACGTGCCGGTGGTCGGCTTCGACGCCGATGCCCGCAACAAGTACGGGCTGATCACCCTGACCGCGGTGCAGCAGGATGTGGACGAACTCGCCCGTCGTGCCATCAGTTCGGCGGGGTCGCCGCAGCACTCGCCGGCACCCGCGACCACCTCACCGCGCGTACCGGTGCGGCTGGTGCCGGCCGAAAGTTGCGGTTGTGTAACTCAGTTCGGCGGTCGGATTCACTAGATCGCCAGGATCGAGCTCAAGGCGCTCAGCGGAACCCTCACGATCACCGTCCCTCCGTCCATGGACCACACGAACCTGTCACGAGGCCAGGGTGTTTCGTGCGTCATCGGGACATCCGGCAAGTATAGGATCAGTTCGTCGGGGGTCACCGCAAAGGCGCGGTACTGCCCGGAGTATCCCGACCCGTCGGGTTGCGGCCGCCATTCCTCGGGCGTGAACGGGTAGGTGCCAGGGGCATGGGTCGGCGGTGCGGCATCGAGCGCTGGTTCCAGGTAGGGACGGATGAGGGGCGGCAGGGCAGTCAGTGGGTCGACGCCGGGCCGGAAGAGGTCGACCAGTTCCAGTTGTCGGCCGGCCGCGAGATCAAAGGTGAACGTCTGGAACGCACGGTTGGGGTTCATGCCAACGGTCCGCCAGGACTCCTCGAACACCACCGACGTGACTGTGTCTCGGGTGAATTGCTGATAGCCGAGCCGATATTGGGCGTCGCGCACCATATCGTGAGCGGTCACGCGCCACTGATCGGCACGTCCACCGAGGTGGTTCCGAAGGATCGGCCCCGACGGTGACCGTGCAAGTAGAGCGGTGGGCAGCCGTGCGGTCATTGTGGTGGTGGCATTTCGGACCGAGGTGACCTCGGTCCGACACGTTCCGTCGCCCGCCACTGACCAGCCGGCACCCAGGACCGCCTCGCAGTCAGTGGCTAGATTCGCGTTCGCAAGGGGCGTGCTGCACAGGATCGACAACAGCCATCCTCCCAGCGCCCAGGCACTTCTGATCCGCATGGCCCCTACTTGACGTCGACCTTGCTGGCGAGCCAGCGTCCGTCGATACGTTCCATCGTCATGCTGATTCGGCTCCGGTCTATGCGGGGCCCCGGATCGATGCGGTTGCTGATCGACTGATCGATGAAGATCAGGACCTCCACCTCATCAGCGGTCACGGTTTTGACCGCCGCGTCCACCACTGTGCCGCGGCTGACCGCCGCGTTGTCCACCAGTGCCTGCCGGAGCTGCGCCGAGGACTGACCGTAGATGTCCCTGAACTCTCCCGTGGCCCCGTCCAGCACCTGCTCGAAGTTCTCATCGATGTTGCCGTCGTCCACGCTGGTCAGAGTCACTGCATAGTTCCGAGCGGTGTCGAGCGCGGCAATACCGGCCGACTCGAGATCGTGGTGCTGCTTGACCTGCCAGGCCAACAATCCGGCAGCCGCGACGGCAGCGGTGAACGTCAGAGCGCCGGCACCGATGAGAACCCGGCGGGCCCAATCGGATCTGCGATTCTGCTGCGCGCCTCGACTCTCCTCGGAGTCGTGGAGCTGGTCGACAACATCCTGAGTCGTTCGGTCCGACATCGTGTCTCCTACTGTGCAGATCAATTGGGCGGTTCCAGTGGCAGCGGCGGACCGCCGTACGGCAACGGGATGGTGTAGCGACCGACGGGCGTCGGATCCGTGGTCGCCGACGGGTCGTACCCGGGCGGCGGACCGTCCGTATCATCACCGGGCGGGCGGGGAGCGTTCCGCGCACCTCGTATCAACACCGATGGGTCCGGATTATCGCAGTAGGTATGGAGATACGGCTCCGGATAGTCGGCCTGGCTGGGTGGGTGACGCGGTAGGTTGTAGTCGCAGCCATATCGTGGATAGGGGTCGACGAGAGCCCACACACCACCATCACGGATGGCGCCAGCCACGGCTTCCAACATCGATCCCCGAGTATCGGGGAACAACGCCTTCAACGCCGGAACCCGTACATAGGACAGCTGGGCGATCGTCACCAGATTGCCCAAGAGTTGGATCATCGTCTCGGAATTGTCGGCGATCACAGCGTCGAGTTGGTGCAGCGGTGCGCCACCGGTGTCGACGAGGCGACGAAAACCCGTATCCATGCGATCCGCCCCGCCGAGGATGTCATCGATGTTCCTGGTGGTGCTCTGTAGTGCCGATCTTCCCGCTGCGATGGTCGTCGAGACCACCCGACTGTTCCGGATGACGCTGATCGTCTCGGGCAGAACCGAATCCAGGGTGGAGATCAGGAATGTTCCACCGTCCAGCAATGCGGCGAGCTTCTTCGGACCGGTACTTTCGACGCGCAATTCCCGCATGATCGCGCTGACCTTCTCCGGGTCGACCTGATGGAGCAACCCTTCGGCGTCGGCGAGCAGATCTGCGAACGGCACCGGCACTGCTGTCTCTTGCTCGTCGATGATGCTGCCGTTGATGAGAAAGGGTCCGCTGTCGGTGCGCGGGCGGAAATCCAGGTACTGTTCACCGGCCGGCGACAGGGCGGAGACACGCACCGGAGTTCCGACCGGGATGCGGGCATCGCCGTCGATCACGGCAACGGCCCGTACCGCATCTTTGGTGAAGTCGACGGTCTGAACTCGCCCGACCGGTACCCCACGCAACGTCACGTCCTGGTTTGGCAGCAGTCCACCGGACTGGGACAGCAGTACCTCCACAGCGATCTGTTTACGGGCTGGATTCAGCCGGAGGGCACCCACGACCACGTACCCGGCCGTAAGGGCGACCACCAACAGGAGACCGACGAAAGCAACGAGAGAACGTCTGGCAGCCAGGAACCGCGTCGCATCGACGACCCCACGCGCGAACACTTCCACGGGATGCGCAGATCTCATTGGCGCGGTCCGTAAATCTTGTCCAACAACAGGTTCCATTCGTACCGCAGGCTGGCGACCATCGAGTGCCAATCGGTTCCGTCCGGGCCGTGCATCATCGGATCACCCGGGTAGTTCATATCCGGTAGCGAACCCAGCGCGATACGGACGACATCGGCCGTACCGCGCAACGAGGTTGACCCCACCATGTCGAGGATGATGGGCAGAACCCGGTTCAGCGGCGTGATCGACAGTTCCGGATCAACCGCAACTTCGTTGAACGCTTCGGACAAGCGGTTGATATCTGCGATCAGGCTACGGGTGTCGGCACCTTGCAATGACGGGAACCGACCCAGCTGGGCGGTAACGCGTGCGACGGTCGTCGTCAGATCGATCAACTGTCCGGTGTTGTCGGCGAGGACGTTGGTGGCCGGCCCTGCTACCGCGATTGCCGAGTTGAGCGAATCCTGGCGCGCGGCCACTGTCGAGGCCAGGGCGGAGGTGCTTTCCAGCACGGTGCGGATCTCGGCGGACCGGTCGTTGAGTCGCGTGACTAATGTGTTGGTCCTTTGCAGTAGCTCGGCGACGTTCGTTCCGCGGCCGCCCACTGCCGCGCCCGCTCCGTTGACCAGTGCGGTCAAGTTCCTGACAACGCCGCCGTTGACCAGCAGGGCCGCCGAACTGAGCACCTCTTCGATCGTTGCACCACCGCTCGTCGACGGCACGTCGATGGTGCCGCCGGGGTCCATGACTGCGACGGCACCGACAGCAGCGGGATCAGGTTGAATTGCCACGAACAGATCGCCCAACGGAGTCGCCGAACGCAACTCGGCCGTGACCCCGGCCGGGATACGCACCTCCGGGCGGATCCGCATCTTCACCTGCGCCGTGAAGTTCTGCGCCCGGATCGACTCGACTTCGCCGATATCCGCGCCCTGGAACTTCACCTTCGCCCGTTCCGGCAGATTCAACGCGTTCTCGAAGACGGCGGTCAACGGGTAAGTATCGGATCCACTCGGCGCAACGAGCGGCAGCGTTTCGAGGCCCATCGCACATCCGGACACCAGGCCGGCCGCAGCCAGGATCGACGCGGTGCGAGTGGTTCCGCGTAACCCACGACTCCTCAGTTTCACGGGCCCACTCCCGCCATCAGTTCCAACATCCCGGTGATACCGAAGTCCGGCCCGTAATCGCGCAAAGTACCGGTGGCGCAGCCCAGCTGCTTCTTCCCGATCAAGTTGCAGATCTCTTTGCCCAACTGGCTGTTGAACATGATCTTGTCGGCGAGCGCGTGGACCCTGATCACCCCGGCATTCGGGTCCGTAGCGCTGTAGACATTGTCGAGCGCCAGCGGGGCGACGTTGAAGAATTCGGCCAGCTCCCGTCGGTAGTCGACCATCGCCCGACTGATCGCTTCGGAGTCGGTCACGAAGCCACTCAGGGTGTTCCGATTACCTTCGAGCAAAACAGTTGCCTGATCCAGGATTTCGTTGATCTTGGCGCCGGTCGATCCGCTCCCAAGTTCCTCTTGGGCCAAAATCTCACTCAGTTGGTGCACGTGCGCACCGAATTCGCGGATCACGGTGTCGTTCTCGACCGCCGCCTGCGAGAGATCGGCGAGGTTCTCGGCAACCGCCCGGATATTCTGTCGGCTCTGAGCTCCATTGTCGGCGCCCAGACGTAAAGCCTGGGAGAGTTCGTCGAGCGTGGCGCGAAGATCCACGCCGTTGCCGTCCGTCATCTCCGCGCCGATGGAGATCAGGTCCGCGACCGGACCACCCCCCGAACTGTCGCCTTTGAGCGCACTTGCCAGCTTCTGGATCATCGCAAGGGTGCGGTCGAATTCCACGGGTGTGCGGGTCCTGTTCGGCCCCAGCACATCACCGCTTCGCAGCTTCGGCCCCCCGCTGTAGGGGGGTGTCAACTCGACATGCCGATCGGTCAGGATGGAGGTGGAGACGGTGACCGCGTTCACGTCCGCGGGTAGTTCGACCTCCGGGTCGATCTCGAGTTCGACCTCGACATAGGTCGTCTTCGGCTCGACACGTCGCACCGAGCCCACCGGCATGCCGAGCACCGCCACCGAGTTACCCGGGTACAGCCCTACGGCGTCCTGGAAATGTGCCGTGACCACCATGGGACCGGGCCGATCGTGTGGCAGGACGGTGAACGCCGTTCCGGCGGCGAGGACCGCCAGCAGACATGCGGCGCCGATCAGTGTGCGCTTCATTCGCAGTCCTTGAAATATTCCACCAGGCCGAACTGTTCGGCCCGACCGCTGATGGCGCACATCCAGGAATCGACCAGCGGCCCGGCAGGCAGGGTGGCATCCGCGGCCGTGCCGCTACCTGTCAAGTTGGCGATGTTGCGCATGGGAATCGGCAGTACTTGCAACGTGTTTCGGAACTGCGCATCGTGCGAGGCGATCATATCGGCGAACTCCCCGACGCTCGTCAGCAGCACGTCGAGCTCAGGGCGGTCGCCCAGCACCTTGTTCAAGGTGTCGACCAGTGCCGTCGCGCTTGCGAACAGGTGTTGCAGCGCTTCACGTCTCGTGGTGAGCTCGGCGAGCAGATCGCGCCCCCGAAGGATCAACGCGCCGATACTGGCCTTCTGGTCCCGGATCATGGTGGTCAACGTGTCGGTGCTGGCCAGCAGCGTCGTGAGCTGGTCACGTCGCTCGGCCACGATCGCGGACAGCGAGCGCAGATTGGTCAGCGCCTGGGGTAGCGCCTCGGGTACGCCGTCCAGACTCTGCGACAGGGTGGTCAGCGATTGGGCGATCCGGTCCGCATCGACCTTTTCGAATGTGGTGGTCGCATTCGCGAGGGTGCGCTGGAGGTCGTACGGCACTGTGGTGTTGGCGAGTGGGATCCTTCCTTCGGCCAGGTCACCGCTGGTTCCGGGCGACAACTCCAGGTAGCGCGATCCGAGCAGCGTGGTGAGTTTGATTCCGGCGCCGGTGTCAGCGCCGAGTTGGACGTTGTTGTCGACATCGAACGTGACAACGACGCGGTCGTCGGCAAGGTGCAGCTCTGCTACCGCACCCACCGTTACTCCCGCGATCTTCACCGGATCGCCGGCACGCAGCTGAGCAGCCTGGACGAACTCGGCCTGGTAACGGGTCTTTCCCAGGCCGAGGCCGCCGACCAGCAGGACCGCGCCAACCAATCCGCAGATCACCAGCAGGGCGATGACGCCGATGCCGGTCTTGTTGTGGTCCCCACCAGGATGTTGCGGCTTCAGTTTCTCGAGCATGTTTCCTACCTGCATACCGGGGAGTGCTTGATGGTGTTGCCAGGAGTGGCGTGCCGAACGACGTCGGGAATGAGCCGGGCCAGGAAGGCGAAAAGGTTCGAGGTGATGTCGCAGGCGTAGATGTTTCCGTACGCGCCTTCCTGGGTGAACCGCGCCAAACCCTTCAGAACGAGGGGCATGTTCGCGCCGTAGAAAGCGAACCGTTCCCTGCCTTCGCCCGCGAGGTGAGCTGCCAGACCGGGTTCACGGGTGACGAACTCGCGTAAGTCTGGGTAAACGGCCCCGCTGATTTCTGCGAGCCGGCCGACCGCGGAGTTGATCGACCCGACCGAGGTGCGCAGATCCTCACGACGTGCTTCCAGCCCGACCAGGATGTCGCTGCTCCGGGCGATCACGGTTTGTAGATCACTGTTGCGCTCAGCCAGATTGGTCACCACTTGATTGAGGTTGGTGATGATCTCGTCGAGCAGCCGGTCAGGACCTGCCAGAAGTTCGGCCAGGGAGGAGGTTTCGGTGATCAGCGTCAGCAACGAGCCGTTGTCTCCCTGGAACGCCTGAATGATCGCTGTGGTCAGATTGTCGACCTGTTCGGGGTCGAGCAGGGCGAACAGCGGTTCGAATCCGCGCAGCACGTAGGTGATGTCGAACGACGACTCCGTGCGTTCCAACGGGATCACACTCCCTGGCGGCAGCGGCTCGACGCTGGGCCGGACGCCGGGTGACAGCCCGAGGTAGCGTTGACCAATGATGTTCTGATACATGATCGATGCGACCGTATTCGCGTAGAGCACCTGCTCGTTCTGGACTTTGAAGGTCACCTCGGCCACTGTGCCGTCCAGTTCGACGTCATCCACCCGGCCCACCCGTACCCCGGCAACGCGCACATCGTCGCCGGGCTGCAATCCGGTCACATCGGTGAAATGAGCGCTGTACGTCGCAGTGCTGCCGGATATTTCGCGGCTGAGGGTGACATACACCATCCAGGTGGCAACCGTCGTCACGACCAGAAACAGGCACAATCCGATCAACGGCTTTCGGTAACTCACCAGTGTCCTCCGCTCTCCGGCAACAGATGAACGGTCGATCCACGCACGACCGGACCCAGCAACAGGTGGGTCGCAGGGCTGGCCACCGTCCCCGTGATCATGCTCAGCTGCCGACCCTCCTGAGCGCTGCCGACGGGTCCGACGTTGCCTCCGATCCCGGCGGATTTCGGGACGGCATCGGGAACCGGTTCCACCGCGGCAGGGGGCTGCGGAACGGACTCCGCGGCCCCCGGCGGCCGACCGCCGGGAATCTGGCCGCCATGGCGCGTCGAATCCCGCGGCGGTGCGTGATTGGGCCGGTTCTCGGATACGCCCGCCGGCGGCGCAATCCCCATCGACCCCA
Organism: Mycolicibacterium sp. MU0050; assembly: GCF_963378085.1. Lineage (GTDB taxonomy): Bacteria > Actinomycetota > Actinomycetes > Mycobacteriales > Mycobacteriaceae > Mycobacterium > Mycobacterium wendilense. Next base: position 4,691,608 of record NZ_OY726395.1, read on the forward strand.
GGGCGGGATACAGCTGCGGCGCGGCCGGCACCTCCGGGGCCGTCTCACAGCTGGGACCGGAGAGCTCACCGTAGCGGGGACAGTCCGCCCTGACGTATGAACGCGTCGGCGTAAGACTCAAGATGGTTTTCACCGTCAACTGCCGAGTTTCGTGATCGTACACATTCAGCACGTTTTCGCTGAGCCGTTGGATGCGGCCGGCGATCATCGGGAATTGCTCGGCGTTGTCTGCGAGCACTCCCACTACCGGCGTCAACTGAGTGGTGATGTTGATCAATCGGTCCGTCTGGTTCTCGAATGATTCTGCCAAGGCCAGCGATGTATGTGTTGCAGCTGCCAGGAAACTGGATACGGATTCTCGTTTTTCCGCCAACGTCCGCATCGGCCGCACCCCCCGATCGAGCGCATCGAACAGCTCTGGAGCCGCGTCCCGCAGGGCATCCGTCGCCTCGGTGAGTGCGGCGATGGTCGAGGCGTCCGACCCGTCGCTCAGCACCGTATCAAGTTCGGTGACAATCTCTTTCAGGTCGCGACCGGCAGCCCTGATCGAGTCGCCGCGGCCATGAGTGGCCTCGGAGAGGGTGGCCAGCAGTCCGACTCCGCGCTCGGTGGGCTGTCCGGCCAAGGCTGCGAACACTTTTCTGAATTTGTTCAGCGTCGTCTGGAAGAGCACCGTCGGCAGGCTGGTGTCTTCGGGTATGGCGGCGCCGGAGCGAAGCGGCGCTGCGCCGTCGCCGTTGTCCACAAGTTGCACGGACGACACTGCAAAGATGTTGGAGGGCACCACGCGCGCCGTCACGTTGCCCGGGATCCCCGCAGCGAGGCCCGGTTTCAGTTGCAGGTGGACGGTGTTGGGCTGACCCATCGGGGTCGTCTCGACCTTGGACACCTGTCCCACCAGCACGCCCCGGAATTTGACATCGGATTTCTCCGGCAGCCCGTCACCCACGTTGGTCAACTCGGCGCTCACCCGCAGGACCCGGTCCAGGTCGCCGCGCGACTTCGCCACCGCCGAGACGCTTGCGATCGCGGCGACCATCGCAAAGCACAAGCCGATCACCACAAGCTTGGTGTTCGACGGTCCCCGGCTGTCCGAGTCGAATGAGTTCGGCATGTCTACCCCCCGAACCTCGCGCCTGAATCGACACCCCACAACGTCATCGTCATCAACATGTTCAAGACGATGATCGTGGTGATACTCGCCCGCATCGCACGGCCTGCGGCGATCCCCACTCCGGCGGGACCGCCTGCCGCGAAATACCCGTAATAGCACTGAATCGTTGCCGATGCGAAGACGAACAACGCCGCCTTCCACGTAGCCGCGATCACGTCCGCAGCATTGACGAACATCGAGAAGTAGTGCATGTAGGTACCGCTGGCCTGACCGGACGCGATCCCCACCACCAACTGACACGAGAGGTACGCCGCGACCAGGCAGACCAGGAACAACGGAATCACGGCCACGATCGCTGCGGTGATCCGGGTGGTGACCAGATACGAAACGGAGTTGATGCCCATGGTGTCCAAGGCATCGATCTCGTCGTTGATCCGCATCGCACCTATCTGGGCGGTGAAGCGACAACCCGCCTGAGTTGTGAAGGCCAGCCCCACCATCACCGGCGCAAGTTCCCGAGTACCCACGAAGGATGAGATCAGCCCGGTGGCCGGGCCCAGTCCGAGGAGGTCCAGAGCGTTGTATGCCTCGACGCCGATCAGTGCGCCCGCTGTGGCACCCAGGACCAGGGCGACACCGAGGGTGCCGCCGCCGACGATAACCGAACCGTTTCCCCAGGTGATATCAGCAAGCGTGCGCATGAACTCGCGCCGATACCGTCGGACCGTCGTCGGCATCGACACCAGCGTCCGGCCGAAGAAGTAGACGATATGCCCCAACTTGCCGGCGGCGGGGGCCAGGGCTTCGACAGCCTGCAGGACGGCCCGGGCGCCGGGCGGACGATATGTGGCCGTTGCCATCTCAGAAACTCTCGCGCGGGAAGATCAGGACATAGAGCTGGGTCATCACCACATTCACGACCATCAACAGCAGAATCGACTCCACCACTGCGGCGTTCACCGAGTTCGCGACCCCGGCTGGGCCGCCACGGGTGTCCAATCCCTTGTAACAACTCACTATTGCGACGATGGCGCCGAAGACGACGGCCTTCAACAGCGCCAACACCAGATCGGAAACGGTGGCGAATTCGGCGAATGTTGCGACGAAAGAGCCCGGCGTGCCGTTTTGTAGATAGACATTGAACAGATATCCCGCGATGAACCCGACAAAGCACGTCAGCCCCGTGAGGGTGACACCGATGAGAATCACCGCAACGAACCGGGGCACTACAAGTCGTTGAATGGGCGATACGCCCATCACTTCCATCGCGTCGATCTCTTCTCGCATGGTTCGGGCCCCCAGATCGGCACAGACGGCCGAGCCCACGGCAGCTGCGAGCAGAATTGCGGCCACCAGTGGGGCACCTTGGCGAATCACCGCCAGACCCGTCGCGGCGCCCGACAATGATGTCGCGCCAACCTGACCGGCAAGCAAGCTGAACTGGATGGACAGCGTGACGCCGATCGGAATGGTGACGAACAGCGTGGGCACGAACGCAGTCCCGGCCATGAACGCAGCCTGTTGGACAAACTCACGCCCCTGAAATCGACGCTTGACGACATCCTCCGCCAGATACCGGAGGGTGCGGGCGGCAAGCAACACCTGGCCACCGAGCGTGTCCAGGGACTGCCGAGGATGCGAACGCAGATAGCGGCGGCCCCAGTCTTGGATCTCTCGGACCGCGGATCTGCCGCCGCTCACATTCTCGGTGATCGTCAACGGGAGCACCCCCAAACGTGCATCGTCACATCCCATCTCGCACAGACTGGTCGACCGGAAGAAGCGCACTACGGCTACGGAAAGGTGAGGACGGCTTTGGTCGCGCGCCCTGCTGCCAGATCCGCTACGGCAGCGTTGATCTCAGTTATCGGGTAGGAGGTCAAGAGGGTGTCGAACGGCAGCGATTCGCGACGCCAGAGTTCGGTGAGCCTGGGAATGAAAGTTCGTGGCACCACGTCCCCTTCGATGATTCCCCGAACGGTGCGACCCACGACCAGGTCGCCGAGGCCGAATGACACTTCCTGATCGGCGAGTCCCACCAGTCCGCAAGTCCCACTGGTCGTCAGGAGGGAGACGGTACGGCGAATCACCGCAGCGACTCCCGTGGTATCCAGTGCGTAGTCGAATCCGTCCGGGGCAACGGCACGCGCGGCCTCCTCGACATCGGGGGCGGCCCCGTCGAGGGTGTGTGTCGCGCCGAGCGACCGCGCCGTGCGCAACCGGACGGGCGAGGTATCCACGGCGACAATCGGGTGACACCCCGCAATCACCGCCCCCATCACCGCTGACAGCCCTACCGCACCTGTACCCGTGATGATCACCGACGAGTTCGCCGACGGGCGCAGTGCCTGAATGATTGCGCCGACACCGGTTTGGACTGAACATCCCAGAACGCCGGCGATTTCCAGCGGAACGGTATCCGGGATCGGTACCAGATTGCCGGCACGTACTACCGCGCGGCTTGCGAAACTGGATTGCCCGAAGAAGTGGCTGCCGACCGCGTTGCCGCTGCTGTCGGTGAAGCCGTGCGTGCCGTCTGCACGACCGGCGCTCACATTCGCCGAGATGAAATCGCGGCAGTACGCAGGCCGACCGGATAGACACGGCGTGCAGTTGCCACAGGCACTGAAACTCGCGACGACACGGTCACCCACCGCGACATCGTCGACACCTGATCCGACCGCCGCCACGATTCCGGCGCCTTCGTGGCCCAAGACGACCGGACCCGCCATCGGAAGTACCTGCGCCGCGCTCAGGTCGGTATGGCAGATGCCGGTCGCTACGAAGTCGACGATCACTTCGCCCGCGCTCGGGTCCGCCACATCCAGTTCTTCGATGGAGAACGGGCCTCCGGGTGTCCGGACCACGGCTGCTGTCGCCTTCATGACGTCGCCCCCGCCGTACCGGTGGAGAGCTGCTGGGCCGCACTTGCGATGGCCTGCCGCTGCTGCTCGGCGGCCGCCAGTGTCGTACGACTCAGCACGTGGATATCGGTGAATTCATCGAGCCCCCAAGGCCCGTTCTCGACGCCGAGTCCGCTGGATTTCACACCCGCGAACGGCTGGTCGGGTGTCACCGCGGCATGCTGGTTGATCCAGGTCATTCCGGCTTCCAGCTGCTCAGCTATCGGCACCGCCGCAACCGGATCAGATGTCCAGATCGATGCGCCCAGGCCGAACGAGGTGCCGTTGGCACGTGCAATGGCGTCCTCGGTGTGCCGGTACTTGATGATCGGCAGCGCCGGCCCGAACTGCTCCTCGTCGACCAGCCGAACCCCGTTGTCGATTCCGGTGATGATGGTCGGCGCGAAGAAGTACCCGCGACCGGGTCGGCGCCCGCCGCCGGCGACCGCTGCGCCACCGGCTGCGACCGCATCATCGACGAGTTCCACTACGCGGTCGAGCTGCGGACGGTTGCTCACCGGTCCCAGGCGAACGCCGGGATCACACCCGGGACCCACTGGCACCGAGGAGGCGAGGTGAGCCAGCAACTCGACCAGCTCGTCATGAATCGACTCATGCACGTAAACGCGTTTGATCGCGACGCACGTCTGACCGCTGTTCTCGAATGCGCTCCAAAAGATCGCTTCGGCAACGGCTTCCGGTTCGGCGTCGGGAAGAACGATTGCGGGATCGTTCCCGCCGAGTTCGAGCGTCACCCGCTTGATCTGGTGGGCCGCCGCGGAGGCCACCTTCTGCCCGGTCGCGGTGGAGCCGGTGAAGCTGATCTTGCGAACCGCCGGGTGATCGACGAGGCGTGCGCCCAGGGGTTCGAGACCGGACACGGAGTTGAGCACGCCGGCCGGTAAGCCGGCGTTCAAGATTTCGATCATCTTCAGGGTCGAAAGTGGGGTGAATGGTGACGGCTTGAGCACCATGGTGTTCCCGGCTCGAAGTGCGGGCGCGATCTTCCAGGTCGCGAGCACCAGAGGCCAGTTCCAGGGAGTGATCGCCCCGACAACACCCAATGGCCGTCGACGCACCTCGACTCGACTGTCGGGGGTATCGCGCAACGTTGTCGGTTCCGATTCGAGATCGGCGTAGTAGCTCAACCAGGTGGCGGCGGCGACCACCTCGAGGTGGGCACTCGCCAGCGGTTTGCCTTGTTCGGCGGTGAGCAGCGGTGCGATGGTGCGCGCCTCGCTCAGCAACATCGCGGCGCATGCACGAAGCGCGTCGCATCGCGCGTCGTCGTCCGCACGCCAAACCGGAAACGCCTGCTCGGCCGCCGCCACCGCGCCGGCCAATGTTTCGGGTTGGCAATCGGGCGCGAAGCCGATCGGCTCCTCGGTGGCGGGGTCGATCACCACGAAACGGTCCGGGCTGTCCACGGCGTGGCCGCCGATCGTCATCCGGGCGGTATCGGCAGGACTCATATCTCGGTCTTCCGGGGTCTGGATTGCGGAATCCACTTCGCCGCAATCGGCTGTCGGCATCACAGTGCGGGTTTGACATCGGCCGCATCACACACCGCCATCATACATAGCTGCATGCTTGGGGTCAATACAGTGGTGCATGCTCGTTAGCCCCGCCGGATCGGAGCGGCAATGTCATACTGACCCGGATGACTACACCGAATTCGCGGCGGACGGGCGCCTCCGACGGCGGCCACCTCAGCAGGAGCGACTACTTCTCCGCGGGAATGGCCATCCTGGCCGAAGAAGGTCCGCGCAAGCTGACGACGACCAACATCTGCTCACGCATCGGCGCGACCCGAGGCTCCTTCTATCACCATTTCGCCAGTGGTCCCGCGTTCATCTCAGCGCTCATCGCACACTGGGAGGCCGATGTCTATGCCCGAGCCGACGAGGCGGCATCGGGGGCGGGTGACCACATAGCTGCGTTCAAGGCGGCCGGCGTCTCCGCACAACACCGGGCCGAGCGGGCGATCCGGGGCTGGTCCTACGAGGACGCCCGCGTAGCCGCCGCACAACGGCGCGTGGACGAATTCCGCCAGGCGCGGCTGGTGGGCATCTTCACCGAACTCGGAGTCGAGCCGGACACGGCCGCCACGCTCGCCGACCTCGGTGTCGCGCTCTATGCCGGCGTGCAGGTGGTCGACGGGTTCGATCGCGCCCGGCGAACCGCCGTGGTCGATGTCTACGACGACCTCGTCCGCAAAACCGGCAGTACGCCGCCGGCAGGACCCGACTGAGGCTTATTCGCCATACACAAGTGCATTGACATCGACCATACAGATCTGTATGGTCGATGTCGTGCTAAAGCTCCGACCCCACATCACCGGCCATCGCGCAGACATCGATGGTGGTGCCTGACGTGCACATCAGCGAAAGGGCGCAGCGGTTCCCCGACCAGGTCGCTGCGATCGACGGTGCGACGCAGGCAGTAACGACCTTCGGCCAACTCGACCAGGAGTCCAAGCGCCTCGCTCAGTTCTGGCGCTCGATCGGCTTGTCCCGCGGGGACGTCGTCGCGGTCCTCATGACCAACAGCGCACGCTTTCTGACAGTGACCTGGGCAGCAATGCGTTCGGGCCTGTACTCGGTACCGGTCAACTGGCACCTGACCGCGGCGGAGGCGGCCTACATCGTCGCCAACAGCGAAGCTCGTGCATTGGTCGTTTCGAGCGACCTCGCCGGTCTCGCAACGGAGATCATCGCCGCGGTGAATCCGACCAAACTGTCGGTTCTCGTTGTTGGCGAACCACGCAACGGCTTCGATTCCTATGAAGAAATCATCGCCGGGCAGCCCGCGGAGGCCCTCGCCGACGAGAGCCAGGGTGCACTGATGCTCTATTCCTCGGGCACCACAGGGCGTCCGAAAGGCATCAAACCGGCCTTACCGCGCAACCGGTTCGGGGACGGCGAGCCGATGGCACGAATGCTCCATTCCACTGCCGGATTGGATGCTTCGAGCATCTACCTGTGCCCGGCGCCGCTCTATCATTCAGCACCACTGGGCTGGTCCCTGGCCTCTCAGTCGTTGGGAGCCACCGTCGTGGTGATGGATCGCTTCGATGCCGAACAGACGCTCGCCCTGATCGAGCGCAACCGCGTCACCCACGCACAGTTCGTCCCAACGATGTTCTCGCGAATGCTCAAGCTGGCACCGGAGGTCCGGGACCGGTACGACCTGTCCAGCCTGAAGTACGTCGTCCACGCGGGAGCGCCGTGCGCACTTGAGGTGAAAGAGCAGATGATCCACTGGCTCGGACCGATTGTGCACGAATACTACGGTTTCAGCGAAGGCACATGCTTTTTCACCATCGACTCCACGACCTGGCTGTCTCACCGCGGGTCGGTAGGAAAGCCGCTGCTGGGCATCCCCCATATTCTCGATGACAACGGAGACGAACTCGGCGCCGGCGAGATCGGCCAGATATGGATCGAAAGTCCGATTCGATTCGACTACCACGGTGATGTCGAAAAGACCGCTCAGGCATTCAATTCCAAAGGTTGGAGCACAGTCGGCGACATCGGATGGCTCGACGCCGATGGTTACCTGTACCTGTCCGACCGTCGCACCGATCTGATTATCGTCGGCGGCGTCAACGTCTACCCCCGCGAAATCGAAGAAGCGCTGGCGGCCCACGACTCGGTAGCAGACGTCGCCGTGATCGGAGTGCCGGACCCGGAGATGGGCCAACAGGTCAAAGCTGTTGTGCAGCTTGGCGAAGACCAGTCGCCGAGCCCTGCTCTCGAGGCCGAGCTCATCGCATTCTGCACCAGCAAGCTGGCTCGGGTGAAACAGCCCAAATCGATCACCTTCGTGGCCGAACTACCCCGCCTGCCCAGCGGAAAGCTGCTTCGACGGGCGGTTCGCGACCGGTACGGCACGACCGGTGACACCGAGAACGCGCCCGCCACCATCAAATACCTCTGAGGAGCGATGCATGACCACCCAGCAACCCGACATCGATATCGCGGATATGCTCGACCCAGCTGCCTTCGAACGCGGCTATCCCCACCATGTGTGGACAGAACTGCGACACAGTTCACCGGTGCATCGGTGCGAGCCGGAAGGCTTCACCCCGTTCTGGGCAGTGACCCGGCACGCTGACATCAAAACCATTTCTACCAACCCTCAACTCTTCAGCTCGACCGGCATGCTCGATATCGCACCGAAAACAAGTCGTGTGCGCGACATCCCGGTGGAGCTCCAGCCACCGACGGTACTGAACACCGATCCCCCGCTCCACCGGGAATTTCGCAACTTGGCCCAGCCGTACTTCCGCCCCCGCGTGCTCGCCGAACTGGAACAGCGTGTTCGCGACGTCACCAGAGATCTGCTCGACGGGCTTGCCGGCCGACGCGACTTCGACTTCGTCGACGACTTCGTGGCCTGGCACCCGTTGCGGATGATCAGCGAATTGCTCGGCATCCCTCGAGAGGACGAGGAGATCGTCCTCCATATGACCAATTCAGCACTCGCGGTCGACGACCCGGAGTTCAGCACCGAAACAGCCGTGGGCAGCCAAACTCCCGATGAGTCGAATCCAATGTCGGGTACCCGATGGGAGATATTCCTCCCTTACCTGCTGGACCTCGTCGGCAAGCGCCGCGCCAAGCCCACCGAGGATCTGGCAAGCATCATTGCCAACGGTGAGATCAACGGGGAGCCGCTCGATGACATGGTGGCGGTCGTCTACCTCCTCATCATCGCGACCGCGGGCCATGACACCACCCGAAATGCCCTCGCCGGCGGAATGCTGGCCCTGCTGGACAACCCCGACCAGCTGGACCTGCTGCGGAACGCACCGTCGTTGATCAAATCAGCGACGCGGGAAATTGTCCGGTGGTCGACGCCCGTCGCACACTTCGTTCGCACCGCGACCGATGACTGTGAACTGAACGGGCGGCGTATCCGCAAGGGCGACCCGTTGGCTCTCTACTACCCGTCGGGCAACCGAGATGAATCCGTCTTCGACGACCCCTTCACGTTCCGAGTCGATCGAGATCCCAATCCGCATCTGGGCTTTGGCATCGGCGAGCACTTCTGTATGGGCTCAGCTCTGGCACAGATGGAGATCTCGGTGCTGCTGGAGGAAATGATCCCCCGGCTGCGGACCGTGGAACTGGCGGGCGAGCCGCAGCGCATCCGGACAACGCACATCGGGGGCGTCAAACACCTCCCGGTCCGCTGGCAACTCGACGCTGCCACCGGATCATGAACGCCCCGCTCAGAGATCGGGAAGTGCACATGCACATCAGGGCTGATCACACCAAGTGCAGAGGTATCGGGTTGTGCGAGGCAGCCGCGCCTTCGCTGTTCACCGTGGCCGACGACGGGTTGGTGGCCGTCTTGAACGCGACGCCGTCCGAAGAGGAGCGGGATCAGGCGGAGTCGGCGATCGCCAACTGCCCCACCCTGACCTTGAGTCTCCATCACGACTGACGCCACACGCTGGCGGTGATATGTGGTCAGTTCACCCGACCGCACCCGTCCGAACCTGTCTGCGGCACTGTCCCACAACTATTTTCAACACTCCCGCCGGCGAACTGCCCCGACCACACAAGGAGCCCGAGCATGACCAAAACTGTTCCCGTCGTCGACTACCTGACATTGGGTGAACACCCACATCTGACCGCACACGGCTGCACCACCTGCGGAGCGCGTTTCTTCGACCGCCGCAACGCATGTGCCGGCTGCGGCGCAGCGGACTTCGAGTCCGTAGCTGTTGCCACCGAGGGTGTGCTCACCACGTTCACCATCGTCACGATGGCGCGACCCGGCATACCGGTCCCCTTCGTGGCGGGGGTGGTCGACTGCGATGGAACCAGTGTGCGCGCCAACGTGATCAACGTCGAGCCCGCCCCTGACCACGTCCGGCTCGGCATGAAGCTGCGCCTGGCGACCAGCGTGGTGGGTGTCGACGACGAGGGCACCGAGGCGATGGGCTTCGGTTTCGAACCAGTGGAGGATTAAATGGCAAACGGCGATGTCTGGATCCTGGGGATCCACATGACGAAATTCGGCAAGCATCCTGAGCTGGATGTCTTGGACCTGGCCAGTGAGGCCGCGATGGCGGCACTGGCCGACGGCGGCGTCTCAATGCGGGATATCGAGATCCTCACCGCGGGGAACCTCATGGCGGGCGGCCAAATCGGCCAGCAGATACAGAAGCAGATCGGGCAGACCGGCATCCCGGTGATCAACGTGGCCAACGCCTGTGCGACCGGCGCTACGGCGTTACGGACGGCAATCATGGCCATCAAGGCCGGCGAGGCGGATTACGGCCTGGCTGTCGGAGCCGAGAAGCTCGCCGGGGCCGGGCTGTTGGGCGGCGGTGGTAAGAAGCCGGACCGCAAGGCATTCGAGCCCCGAGGTCGGCATGGCTCGGTGATGGCCACCGACGGCCTCATCGGCACCACGAATATGCCCGGGACCTTCGCTCAGATCGGCATGGAGTACCTCTACGACAACCCTTACGACGGCGCGCCACTGGAACTGTTCGCCCGTATCGCCGAGAAGAATCATGCCCATTCGACGCTGAATCCGCTCGCGGCGTATCAGAAGAAGATGAGCTTGGAACAGATCATGGGTGACGTCATGATCGCGTACCCCAACACGCGGTCGATGTGCTCGGCGAACTGTGACGGAGCGGCGGCTGCTGTGGTGGTCTCCGACGCGAAACTGCGCACGCTGGCACCGGAACAGCGGCGCCGCGCCGTGAAAATCTCCGCATCGGTGCTGACCAGCGACCCCTGGGAAGAGGCGTGCCAGGTTCTCCCAGACATCAACACCCTCACCCGGAACGCGGCCACACAGGCATACGAGCTCGCGGGCGTCTCGCCCGAGGATCTGGACCTGGTGGAGTTGCACGACTGCTTTGCGACCGCCGAACTCGTCCACTATGACAACCTCATGCTGTGCCGGCCGGGAGAAGCGGTGGCGTTCTTCGAATCCGGCGCGACCTGGCGGGACGGATCGCTGCCGGTGAACGTGTCCGGTGGCCTTCAATCCAAAGGTCATCCGATCGCCGCCACCGGCATTGCCAACGTCTGGGAGGTCTGTCACCACCTCCGGGGAGAGGCCGGTGATCGTCAGATCGAGGGGGCCACCGTAGGGCTGGCACATGTCATCGGCCTGGGCTCAGCCTGCGGCATTCACATCCTCGAGAAAGCCGTCTAGATGCCGGGCGTGTCCGGTCGCTCCGCCCGACCCCAAAGCTGGTGGAATGTCGCCGACATCTGTGAAGCCATAGCCGCGGCGACACCGGCGCACGTCGCGATCTCACAGGGCGAGCGCAGGGTCACCTGGACCGAATTGAACCGCCGCGCCGACGGTGTCGCCGCGGCATTGCTGCACGCCGGATTGGAACATCAGGACCGGGTCGCGCTGTACCTGAACAACGCGCCCGAGTACATCGAGTCGTTTGTCGCGGCGACAAAGGCCTCGTTGGTCCCGGTGAACACCAACTTCCGCTACCGCGATGCTGAGCTTGCCTATCTGTGGAACAACGCCGACGCGGCCGCGGTCGTGTTTCACGGCGCGTTCACCGAGACCGCGGGTCGGGTACGCCACAACGCCCCCACCGTCAAGCAATGGATCTGGGTCGACGACGGCACCGCGGAATGCCCTGATTGGGCCACCCCCTACGAGACTGCTGCCGCCACGCCCGCGGTTGCGTCCCCACGGCCGCGGTCCACCGATGACCTGATCTTCCTGTACACCGGCGGCACCACCGGAATGCCCAAAGGGGTGGTGTTCAAACAGCGCCAGGTGCTCGCCCTCCCGATGCGGTTCGCCCCCACCGACCTCGATGTGCTGATCGGGGAACTGAGGCAACGCGGGCACGGCGACACCATTCTGATCGGCCCGCCGCTCATGCACGGGACCGGCATGATGGCAGCTTTGCAGGCGCTACTTTCCGGTGGAACAGTCTCGTTACTGCCGAGTCGCCGCTTTGATCCACTCGAGCTCTGGGACACCGCCGAGCGAGACGACGCAACGCAGATCTGCATCGTGGGTGATGCCTTCGCCCGCCCGATGCTCGATGCCCTCAGGACGCATCGCGACCGCTGGAAACTGCAGAGCCTGACCCGCGTGATCTCCGCCGGAGTGATGTTCAGCGCACCCCTGAAACGCGGGCTGATGGACCTGCTCCCCGGCCTCAGCATCCTCGATCAACTGGGGTCCACCGAGAACGGCACTGCCGGAACTTGCCTCTCGGAGCCCGGAACAGACGTGGAGACAGGGACTTTCGACCCCACGCCGGGAGTTCGCGTGATCGACAGCGACAACCGTGATGTTCAGCCCGGCTCCGGTGCAGTGGGCCGTATCGCCATCCCCGGCGGTGCTGTCGGCTACCACAAGGACCCCGACCGCTCGGCGCAGACCTTCGTGATCCTGGACGGCAGGCGCTACACCGTGGCCGGCGACTTCGCCATCATCGAATCCGACGGCAGGGTGCGGCTGCTCGGGCGGGGATCCCAATGCATCAACACCGGTGGCGAGAAGGTTTTCGCCGAGGAAGTCGAGGAAGTGCTGAAGTGCCATCGGGACGTCAAGGACGCCTTGGTGGTCGGCACCCCCGACGACCGTTTCGGCGAGGTGGTGACCGCTGTCGTGGAAGCTTCCGCCGACGTCACCGACGACCAGCTGATACACCACGTCAAGGACGCCCTCGCCGCGTACAAGGCACCCAAACACATCGTTCGCGTCGACTCTCTCGGCCGCAGCCCCAACGGCAAAGCCGACTACCCCGCGATTCGCACGCTGGCTGTCCAGCACCTCGGTGCTGCGGCCGACCTCTCTGATGAAGTGAAGGAGCAACATCGATGACTACCGCTGCGCTGAGTAGCGACCTGGTGGGCACCGTATCTGAGGCGATTCCGGTCCGATGGACGAAAAAGGATGTGCTGCTGTACGCGTGCGGTATCGGGGCCAGACCCGACCGAGATCTGGAATTCCTGTACGAGGGGCACGGCCCCAAGGTGTTTCCCACCTTCGCCTCCATTCGCGGTGGGGCCGGGCCCGCGACACTGGCCAAGGCCGGCGTCCACGTGGACCTGTCGAAGATTCTGCACGGAGCCCAGTCGGTTCAGTTGCACCGGGAGCTGCCTCCCGAGGCCACTGCCACGGCCACCGGGCGCATCACCGGAGTGTGGGATAAGGGCAAGGCCGCCGTCATCGACGTCGAGACCACGGTGGTGGACGATGACGGTCCGCTGTTCACCGAAGCGATGTCGATATTCGTCCGCGGCGCGGGCGGTTTCGGTGGTGAGCGTGGGCCGTCGACGGACGGCGTCAATGCACCGCCGGATCGGGCGCCCGACTACGCCCTTGCCTTCGAGACACGCCCCGAGCAGGCAGCAATCTATCGTCTCAGCGGGGACCGCAATCCCATTCACATCGATCCGGCATTCGCACGTGAAGCCGGCTTCGATGCGCCCTTCTTGCACGGACTGTGCACGTACGGAATTGTCGGCCGCGCCATCTTGGCCACCCTCTGCGGAAATGATCCCGCCCGGTTCCGCTCATTGGAAGGTCGCTTCGCGAGCAGAGTCGAACTCGGCGACACCATCGTCACCAAGATCTGGCGCAGCGGCCACGGGACCGCGATCGTGAGTGCCGAGACACAGAACTCGAATGTCGTTCTGTCGCAGGCATCGACAACCTGGATTGCCTGAAATCCCCGGCACCCCAGCGGTAACGAATCGACCTATGGACAGGAAGTAGACAATGACGACAGCTCGCATGGTCGAGGCCCGCATGACCGAGGAGATGATCGCGTCGATGCGCTCCAAGAGCGGGATGGAGCTACGCATCGACGAGTGCCGGAACAACGACCAGGCGAATCGGTGGACCATCCTGCGCTTTGCGGAGGGCATCGGCGACACCAACCCGCTATGGACCGACCCCGACTACGCGGCGACCACCAAGTACGGAACGCTCGTCGGTCCTCCGACGTGGCCCTTCTGCTGTTTCGCCGGCGTGCAGTTCGGCTGGCCCGGTCTGGGGGCGTTTCATTCCGGCAGTGACATCACCTTCCACCGGCCGGTCATGGTCGGCGATCGGATCGAACCTCGTTGCATCTATGAAGGTTTCGATGGTCCTGCCCCGAGCAAGTTCGCCGGTAAATCGGTGGTCGACCGGTTCCGCCACGATTACCACAACCAGCGCGGCGAGCTGGTACTCGAAAGCGTCGCCACCTGCGTCCGCTACGAGCGTGGCGAGGCGAAGTCACGGGCCGACAAGCGCCCGGTCACCCTGCCCCACCCGTGGACCGCCGACGAGATCAACGAGATCGAGGCAGCCGTACTCGCCGAGACCTGCCGTGGCTCCGATCCACGCTGGTGGGAGGACGTCGAGGTGGGCGATGAGCTCGATTCGGTCACGAAAGGCCCGCTCGGGCTGACCGACGAGATCGCCTTTGTCGCCTCCGGTGCGGCCCCCATTCCCAGGATTGCGGCCAACCGCGCTTCCCTCCAGCAGTACGCCGCCCACCCGGCGTGGTCCTTCCGCGACCCCGACACTGCGGCCAAGGAGCCGATCTACGCCGTCCACTACAACCACAACGCGGCGCGAGCCATGGGTGTGGCCGCATCGTACGACGTTGGCATACAACGGACTTGCTGGCAGGTTCACCTACTCACCAACTGGATCGGGGATGACGCGTGGCTGTGCCGCGCCAAGTCCGAATACCGTGGATTCGTGTTCCTCTCCGACGTGATCCGCCTCGGCGGACGGGTCACCGGCAAGTCCATAGCCCCGAACGGCGACCACCTCGTCACCGTCGAAACCTGGGCCACCAACCAACGCGGTCAGAACGTCATGCCGGGATCAGCCACCATCGCGCTGCCGACCCGCAACGGGGAGCACCCGCTCCAGCACCGCTTACCAAGCATCTGAAAAGCAGTCCCACTTATCAAGAAAGAGAGCACATCTGATGGGAACTCTGGAAGACCGCGTCATCGTAGTCACCGGTGCCGGGCGCGGCATCGGTCGTGAGCACGCACTCCTGCTGGCATCCGAAGGGGCCAAGGTCGTGGTGAACGACCTCGGTGGCAGCGCCGACGGAAAGGGGTCGGAGGCGGGCCCGGCAGTCGCGGTGGTCGAAGAGATCAAGGCCGCCGGCGGCGATGCCATCGTCAGCACAGACGACGTCGCATCTGCCCAAGGCGCTGACAATCTCATCCGGTCAGCCATCGCCGCCTACGGCAAGCTGGATGGCCTGGTGAACAACGCAAGCATCCTTCGGGACGGCATGGTTTTCAATGTCGATGACGAGCAATGGGAATCGGTGCTTCACGTCGGTCTCAGCGGGACCTTCTACCCCGGCCGCGCCGCCGCTCGGTACTGGCGAGAACTGTCCAAGGCGGGTAAGCCGGTGGCAGGATCGATCGTCAACACGACAAGCGAATCCGGGTTGTTCGGCAACATGGGTCAGAGCAACTATGCCGCGGCCAAAGCCGGTGTGGCGGCTCTGACCGAGGTGTGGGCACGTGAACTCAAGCGATACGGCGTGCGTGTGAATGCCATTGCCCCGCGTGCCGCGACGCGACTGACCGCCCAGGTCGGCGCCGCGGAGAGCACCGATCCTAACGCGCCCATGCATCCCGGCAACTGCTCGCCGTGGGTGGCCTATCTGCTGTCGGACAGTTGCGCCATAAGCGGAGAGGTCTTTGTGGTGTACGGCGGCGTCGTGCACCGGGTGGCACCGTGGACGCTGGACGACAGCTGGAAACTTCGGAAGGAGACACGTTGGGCGCCGAAGGAACTCGCAGATGCGGTCTTCGAGACCGGAATCCCGTCGAAGGCCGGTAGAAACACCGGACTGATCAGGTAACCGCCCTTCGATAGCGGCTATCGGCGCCTTTCGGCAATGAACGATTCACAAAAAAGATGCAGTGATTCAATCGGTGTCCGCAGTGGCGCTGGAGGCGGGCGGCGGCGTCGACAAAGCCCTGGAGTTCTTCGACGAACTGCCGCCGGTGGATGTCGGCACTGGGCTGGTACGGGAAGCGATTCGACAGCCCGGATGCCGTCCATCCGTTGGTGTTCGAAGATCGCCGAGGATTGTTCTGCGTCAACCCGGCCGGACTTTCACTCCGGACGGGGCTGCGACTCGGCCGGCTATTGAACACGCCGACGGCCGTCACAGCGATCCGCAACACGTTGCGGATACGCCGGAGGCAGGAAGCCGTTGGTGCGGCTGCGAATGGTGGAGTATCGGGGCGTCTTGAGCGCAACGATGATCTATGACGCACTTCCGATCAACGATCACTTCCGGCTCATCGACGACGACACCGTGCTCGGTGTGATGGATATGCGAGGTCTCGACCGGCCGCTCATGTTCGTCCTGCGACGCGATGACGGTGACGGGTGACGGCGGGCTTCGGCGCAACTCAGTTCGGTGACCGGTAGACGCCGCGGCCGGTTCCCAGCGGAAGATCCAACGTGGTGCGCAGTCCGGGGGCGGCCGCGACGACGTCGGGAATCGCGTTGACGATCCGGCCGGCGGCGGCCAGGATCGCGGCGTAGTTGTGGTCCCCGCGACTGCTGCTGGGGCAGATGTCGACCGCGTATGACGGCTCGCCGGTGATCTCCAACCGGTAGGAACCGCCGGGCTGCGCCGGTTGCGTCCAGTCCGGGCGCAGGTCGTCCCGCAACCGGGTGATGTGCTCGACCACGACCGCGGAATGCCCGCCGACCATGCCCCGGATCTCGAACCGCAACGCAGCCACGGTGCCCTTCTTGATCCGCCCGACCGCGACGTCGAGATCTTCGGGGGCCGGTTCCTGTTCGACGGAGTCGGTGATCTCGTCGACCTCGATGCCCAGTCCGGCGGCCAGTTGCCGGATGGCGGTGCCCCACGCCAGCGACAGGATGCCGGGCTGGAACAACAGCGGCAGATCACCGATCTCGTTGCCGAACCCCATGACGTCGAACATCACCTCCTTGCCGTCGTAGCTGGCGTAGTCGGCGATCTCCAGGGTGCGGATTTGCTCGATGCGCTGACAGGTGCTGGCGAACGCGAACGGGATCAGGTCGGTGACGAAACCCGGGTCGACCCCGGTGATGAAGATGCTCGAGTTGCCCTGTCGGGCCGCCTCTTCCAGCCGGTCGATGGCCTTGCCCGGCACCAAGCCCCACGGGTACTGCAGGGTGCCCGGTGCGGAGCCGACGACGTTGATCCCGGCCGCCAGCGCGCGCATCACGTCGGCGGTCGCCTCGACGGGGCGGGTGTCGCCCATCGCGCAATACACCAGGCAGTCCGGCGCGGTCGCCAGCGCCGCGTCCATGCCGAGGGTGGCCGTGATCCCGGTGACGACGTCGACTCCGGCGAGTTGGCCCGCGTCCTGGCCCACCTTGTCCGCGGTGGACACTCCGACGGCGGTCAATTCGAACCGCGGATCCTCGATCAGCTGGATCAGGGCCAACCGGCCGCAGTTCCCGGTGCCGATCAGCGCGACGCGGATGGTCATACCTGTCTCCTCACGGTGGCGTTTCCAGGGCAGTATGCGCGGTTCCCGGCAAAATTGGAACAGGTTCTAATTTTGCCCGCGCGGTGCGGTAACCTGTCGCCCCATGGGACGCGTGACCGGAAAAGTCGTACTGATCAGCGGTGGAGCCCAGGGCATGGGCGCCGCGCACGCGCGGATGCTGGTCGCGGAGGGCGCCAAGGTGGTCATCGGAGACATCCTCGACGAACCCGGTTCGGCGCTGGCCGACGAGCTCGGGGACGCCGCCCGGTACGTGCACCTGGACGTCACCCAGGCCGACCAGTGGGATGCGGCCGTCGCGACGGCGGTCGATACGTTCGGCGGTCTGACCGCGCTGGTGAACAACGCCGGGATCGTCGCCCTCGGCAAGATCGGCAAGTTCGACATGACCGAGTGGCAGAAGGTCATCGACGTCAACCTGACCGGCACCTTCCTCGGGATGCAGGCCGTGGTCGGCCAGATGAAGGCCGCCGGCAGCGGGTCCATCATCAACATCTCGTCCATCGAGGGGCTGCGCGGTGCGCCGATGGTGCACCCGTACGTCGCGTCGAAGTGGGCCGTGCGCGGGTTGGCGAAGTCCGCGGCGCTCGAGTTGGGCCGGCACAACATTCGGGTGAACTCGGTGCATCCCGGCTTCATCCGCACCCCGATGACCGAGCACTTCCCCGAGGACATGGTGACCGCCCCGCTCGGCCGGTCCGGCCGGTCCGAGGAGGTCTCGACGTTCGTGGTGTTCCTGGTCAGCGACGAGTCCTCGTTCGCCACCGGCGCCGAGTTCGTCGTCGACGGCGGCCTGGTCACCGACGTCAACCACAAGGACAACGTCTTCTAGCGATCCCCGCCAGCGTGCGTGTCCCCGTTCGACACGCCGAGCGATTTCCGTGGTTTACGCACGCTCGCAACGGATCAGCGGCGCGCCTCGGTGAGCGACGCCCGGTGCTCGGCCGGCGAACCGAACAGCGCCCGGTTCAACGTCGCCCGCTTCAGATACGCGTGCACCCCCGCCTCCCAGGTGTAGCCGATGCCGCCGTGCAACTGCATGGCCTTCCCCGCGACCTGCACTGCCATCTCCCCCGCGTACGCCTTGGCCATCGCGACCGTCCGGCCGACATCGGGGTCCCCGTCCGCGACGGCATCCACCGCCGCGGTGACCAGACGGCGCGTCACCGCGATCTGCACCAGCATGTCCGCGCAGGCATGCTTGACCGCCTGGAAGGACCCGATGGGTCGGCCGAACTGCTGGCGCACCCCGAGGTAGGCCACCGTGTCGTCCAGCATGGCGGCGGCCAAACCGAGGCTGTCGCAAGCCAACCCGAGGTACGCGCGGTTGCGCACCGTCGCCATCCCCGCCGCGGGATCGCCGCTGAACTCCAACAGCTCGACGGGCGCCTGGTCCGCGGATACCGCTGCCAGGGAACGGGTCTCGTCGACCACCGGCTGATCCGAGACGGTCACCTCGGGGGCCTCGGTCCGGACCGCCGCGACGACGACGGTGCCGTCGGGCCGGGTGGCCGGGGCCAGCAGCCACGTCGCGGCGCCGTCGACGACGAACGGGGCCGCACCGCGTAGTCGCGCGTCCGCATCGACGGCCCAGGTCAGCTCCGCATCCCGATGTTCGGCCGAGACGCCGACCGTCACAGCCGCAGTCCCGCCGGCCACCTCGTCGAGCAGGCGATCGCGAAGGTCGCTGGGCTGCAACAGGTTCAGCAGTCCGACGCCTAGCACCACGCCGCCCAGATATCCGCTGCGGGCGACCGCCCGGCCCAGTTCCTCGCAGATGACCGCGGTCTCGCGCACCGTGGCGCCGGCACCGCCGCGTTCCTCGGCGATCTCCAGTCCGGTCCATCCGGCCTGGGCCAGCAGTTCGGTGCCGATCTCCTTGCCGGCCTGCTTACCCAGCAGGTCGCCGGCCACGGACCGCAGTTCGTCGTGGAGTTCACTGAAGTCGACGTCGGTCACTGCACACTCGGTTCCCGCGGCAACCCGAGGCCGCGCTCGGCGATGATGTTGCGTTGGATCTCGCTGGCCCCACCGGGAATGGTCCACTCCCAGGAGCCGATGAAGTCCAGCACCCAGGCGCCGGACTCCCAGCCGCTCGACATCGGTTTGCTCAATACGGTGTGCGCCGCGACCCCGCCGATCTGCACCCCAAAATCGGTCATCCGTTGCAGCAGTTCGCTGTAGAACAGCTTGACCACCGAGGCGTCGGCGGCGCCCGCGGTCCCCGCCTCGCTGCGTTCGACCAGGTCCCGGCACAGCCCCCGCAACCCGGCGATCTCGATCTCGAACGCGCTGACCTGATCGTGCACCGCCGGGTCGGCGTGATCCCGGCAGGCCTCGACCAGCCACCGGAATCCGGCATTGCCCAACCGCTCGGCGAGTTCGAGCATGGTCATGCCGCGCTCGGCGCCCAGGGTCGCCTGCGCCACCTGCCAGCCGCTGTTCTCCGCACCCACCAGGTTGGCGGCCGGGATCTGCACGTCGTTGAGGAAGATCTCGCAGAAGTGCGACTCGCCGATCGCGTTGCGGATGGGACGCACCTCGACACCGGGGCTGCTCATGTCCATCAGGAAATACGAAATACCCTTGCGTTTCGGCGCTTCCGGGTCGGTGCGGGCCAACAGCAGGCACCAGTCGGCGTGCGAGGCGCCGCTGGCCCACACCTTCTGCCCGTTGACCACGAACCGGTCGCCGTCGCGGCGCGCGGTGGCCCGCAACGCCGCCAGGTCCGACCCGGCCTCCGGTTCGGAGAAGCCCTGGACCCAGATCTCACCGTCCAGGATGGCGGGCAGGTGCCGCTGCCGCTGCTCGTCGGTCCCCGCCACCAGCAGCGTCGAGGCCGCGTGGTGGATGCCGACGAAGGCCAACACCAGCCGCGGCGCGTCCTGCGCCGCCAGCTCCTGATACAGCACCACCTGCTCGGCGACGGACATGCCGCCGCCCCATTCGGCGGGCCAGTGAGGCACGGCGTAGCCGGCCGAATGCAGGGTGGCGAACCAGTCCTTCTGGAACGCCACGAACTCCGCCTCGGTCACCGACGCCTGGCGTTGGCGCCAGTCGGTCGGGACGTTGGCCGCGCACCAGTCCCGGACCGCCGCGCGGAAATCGTCCAGGTCGCTCATCCCGAGTACAGCCCCGTCAGCCCGCGCCGGTCGACGCGGTCGGTGAGCAGGGCGCGGGTCGCCGACAGCCCGAAGGGCAGGCGCCGCAACGGTTGGCTGTAGCGGGACAGCCAGGACAGCGTCGTCTCGTCGCAGAACCCGACGGCGCCGTGGAGTTGATGACAGACCCGGAACACCACCTCGGCGGCCTCGATGGCGGCCATCCGCAGCGCCAGCGCGTCGTCGAGCGCCTCGGTCGCGGTGGTGCCCGACGACGGCCCCGCGCTCCACAGCGCATGCTTGGCCAGCACCTCCAGGCCGCCGCGCTCCACCTCGGCGTCGGTGAGTTGGAACTGCACACTCTGGAACGCCGAGAGCGGCTGACCGAACTGCTGTCGCATGCGGACGTGGGCAATGGTCAGTTCCAGTGCGCGATCCAACATTCCGAGCAGGGTCCAGCACGGCAGCACCAGGCCCAGCGCGACGTCGTCGGGCGCCGCGGCGCTCGTCGACGACAGCTCCAGTTCCGCGACGAATCCGGGCCGGGCGGCCGAGGTCCCCGCCACGGTGCGGCTCTGACCGGACAGCGTCACCGCCGTCCACGGCAGCCGCACCCCGAACACCGGGGCCGACGGGTTGGTGTCCGCGACCACCAGCAGACCCGCGGTATCGCCGTCCGTCGGCCGGGACAGCCGCTCCGCGACGGGATACGGCAGCGCCCAGTACCCGGCGCTGCGGCACAGCGCCGCGGCGGCCTCGAGGCTGTCGGAGTCCGCGCGGGGCTCCAACTCCCAGGCGCCCAGGTCGGCCAGCACCGCGCCGACGAGCACCTCCCGGGTGTCCGGCTTGGCCTCGGCCTGCTGCAATAGCTGATCGCCGCCGGCGGCCTCGAACGCCCGCAGCGCCTGCCGGCCGAACTCGTCGGCCTCGGGACTGAGATCGAGGATCATGACGCCGCCAGCAGGGCGCGGGACAGCAGGATGCGTTGCATCTCGATACTCCCGGACGACACGGTGGAGGCCTGCGAGTACCGCCAATGGTCCTCGACCTCCTCGCGGAACCGTCGCACCGGCGGTGCGTCGACGTCCGCGGCCGCGATGATCTCCATCAGCACCTCCGCGCTGTCCTGATCCAACTTCGTCACGGCGATCCGGTAGCCGGAGGCGTCGCCGGGCCGGACCTGCCCCTTGCTCTGCAACGCCACCAACCGGTACGCCAGCAGGCGCGCCCGACGGCAGTGCACGAGCATCCGAGTCCACCTGGCGCGCAACTCATCCGGCAACGCGTCCCACGCCGGCCCGAGCGCCTGGGGCGCATCGTGCAACAGCTTCTCGCAGCGGGCGTACCGCGCGATCCCGACCCGTTCGAACGACAGCACGTCCTGCACAATCGACCAGCCGGCGCCCACCTCGCCGAGCACGTCGGCCTCGGTGACCCGCAGGTCGTCGAAGAACACCTCGTTGAGATGGTGCGGCCCCATGATGCAGCGGATCGGACGCACCTGGATCGCCGGATCGGACATCGGCACCAGGAAGATCGTCAGGCCCTTCTGCTTCTTGTCCTCCTTGGAGGTGCGCGCCAGCAGGAAGCACCACTGCGCCATGGTCGCGTACGACGTCCAGATCTTCTGCCCGCTGACCAACCAGCCGTCGCCGTCGCGGCGGGCCGTGGTCCGCAGTGAGGCCAGGTCGGAACCGGCCTCGGGCTCCGAAAAGCCCTGACACCAGATCACTTCGCCGTTGGCGATCGGTGGCAGGTGACGCTGGCGCTGCTCGGGTGTGCCGTGCCGCATGATGATCGGCCCCACCCAGTTGACGCCCATGTACTGGGCGCCGCGCGGCTCGTGGTGCGCCCACATCTCCTCGCGCACCACGGTCTGCTCCCACACCGAGGCGTCGCGGCCGCCGTACTCCTGCGGCCACGACATGCACAGCAGGCCCTGCTCGGCCAGGGTTCGGCAGAACTGTTGGGCCGCTGCCAGATCCGCGGGGTTGTCGGTGAATGCCCCCATGAAGTCGTCCGGCAGGTGCTCGGCCACCAGGCTGCGCAACTGACCGCGCAGCGCCGTGGCCGCCGCTCCCATTTCGAAGTCCACTGTCGTCTCCCTATCCCGAACCCAGTGCGGGCTCGGCGTCACTGTCGGGTGCCAGCGCTGCGGTGTTGCGCACACCCAGCTCGTCGAGTACCGCCGCGGTGTCGGCGCCCAGTTCCGGGGCCGGGCCCCGGACGTGCCCGGGGGTCCGCGAAAACCAGGTCGGCACACCGGGAAACCGGACCGGGCCGTGCGGCGTCTGCACCGTCTCGAACAGCCCGACGGCGTTGAGGTGCGGATTCTCGAACAACGCATCCGGCGTGTGGATCGGTGCGGCCGGGATCTCGAGTTCCTCGAACAGCGTCAGCCACTCCTCGGTGGTGCGCTCCTTCAACGTCTCGGCCACCAGACCGTACACCTTGTCGATCTGCTGCGCCCGCCGCTCCAGCGTCGAATACAGCGTCGGATCCTGTTCAACCCAGCACGGCCGGACCGCACCGACGAACGCGTTCCAGTGTTTGTCGTTGTAGATCAGCGCGGCGATGTGGCCGTCCTTGGTCTCGTACGGCCGGCGGTTGGGGGCGACGGTCCGCGGGTAGACCGCGGGCCCCAGCGGCGGGTCGAACATGGCCCCGTTGGCGTGCTCGACGAGCATGAACGAGGCCATCGTCTCGAACATGCTGACCTCGACCTCCTGGCCCTCACCGGTCCGTTCGCGGTGGAACAGCGCCATCATGGTGGCGTACAGCGCGGTCAGGCCCGCCACCTTGTCGGCCATGATGGTGCCCACATAGTTCGCCTCGCCGGTCAGCTGCTCCTGGACCGCGGGCAGCCCGCATTCGGCCTGGATGGTGTCGTCGTAGGCCGGGCGATCCGCCGCCGGCCCGCGGCGGCTGTAGCCGTAGCAGTTGGTGTAGATGATCTCCGGATTGATGGCGGCCACCTCGGCGTAGGAAAACCCGAGATTGGCAATGGCCTTGGCCCGCATGGAGTGGATGAACACGTCGGAGGACTCGATCAGGGCGCGCAGAGCCGCGGTGCCCTCCTCAGTGCGCAGGTCCAGTACGGCGCTGCGCTTGCCGCGGTTGACGTTCACGAACACCCCGCTCATCCCGGGGGCGGGCCCCACCGAGATGAATCGGGTGTTGTCCCCCTGCGGGGGTTCGATCTTGACGACGTCGGCGCCCATGTCGGCCATGATCTGCGTGCAGTACGGGCCCATCACCATGGCCGTGAGATCCACGACCCGCACGCCGCTCAGCGGCCCGGCGGCGGTCATGGTTGCACCGCCTCGGCGGCCATCCCGAAGCTGTGACGGATGTGTGCGTCGTGCCCGCCCGGGACCACGGGGAAAACCAGCGGGTCGGCGGTGTCGCGGATCTCGGCGAGGTTCGCGGCAACGTCCTCGATGGTCCACGAGGGCCGGTAGACGCCCCGGGTCTCGCCGATGTAGGCGCGCGCGACGCGGCCGGCCAGCGCCACCAGGATCTCGCCGGTGACAGAACAGCTTTCGTGCGCCAGCCAGCCGACGGCCGGGGCGACCAGTTCGGCGCCCATCGGCGGGTAGGCCGAGGTGTCGATCCCCTCGGCCATCCGGGTGACGGCCGCGGGCACCACCACGTTGCTGATCACGTTCGACGCCGCGCCCTCCAGGGCGGCGACGTTGGACAGCCCGAGCACACCGGCCTTGGCGACGGCGTAGTTGGCGACCTCGTGGTTGCCGTACAGACCGCCGATCGATGAGGTCAGGACGATGCGGCCGTAGCCCGCCTCGACCATCTCGGCGAACGCCGGGCGGACCACGTGGAAGGCGCCGCGCAGGTGGACGTCGACGACGGCGTCGAAGTCCTCGTAGGACATCTGCGCCAGCGGCGCCCGGCGCACGTTGCCCGCGTTGTGGATCAGGATGTCGATGCGGCCGAACTCCCGCAGGGCGGTGTCGATGATCGCCTGGCCGCCCTCGGCGGTGGCCACCGACTCGGTGCTGGCCACGGCCTGCCCGCCGGCCGCGACGATCTCGCCGACCACCGCGCTTGCGGGTCCGGCGTCGGCGCCGTCCCCGGTCAGCGTGCCGCCGACGTCGTTGACCACCACCGTGGCCCCGCGCGCCGCCAGCAGCATCGCGTACTCCCGGCCCAGACCGCGGCCGGCGCCGGTGACGACGGCAACGCGATCGTCGAAGCGCAAGGTCACCGCAGTTCCAACCCCGCCAGGTCGCCGTTGTCCCGCCACCCGGCGATGAGGTCGCCGAAGGCGTAGAACCCCGGTGAATAGAAGTCGCCCAGGAAGGCTCCGTTGCGTTCCTGGCCGCCGCGGCCCTCATTGTTGTAATAGCCGGGCGTGCAGGACAGTTCGAACGCCGAGTTGTCGATCGACAGTTCGCGGACGGTGGCCACCCACTCGTCTTGCCCCTGCTGACTCGGTTCGACCAGGGTGGCACCCCGCTTCTGGGCCTCGGCGATGATGTAGGCGATGTGCTCGGCCTGTTGTTCGAACATCGCCGTGGTGTTCGCCGACACGCCCCCCTGGATGAATCCCATGAAGAACTGGTTCGGGAAGCCGCGGCTGGTCATCCCGTGCAGGGTCTTGTAGTCGTCGCGCCAGTGCTCGAACAGGGACAACCCGTCGCGCCCCACGATCTGGTCGATCGCGAAGCGGCGGCTGATCTCGGTGGAGATCTCGAATCCGCTCGCGAAGATCACGCAGTCGACCTCGTACTCCTGTCCGTTGGCGACGATCCCCTTCTCGGTGAGTCGTTCCACGCCTTTGGATTCCGACACGTCGACCAGCGTCACGTTGGGCCGATTGAACGTGTCCAGGTACTGCTCGCTGGAGGTGGGGCGCTTGCACATGAAGCGGTAGTAGGGCTTGAGCGCCTCGGCGGTGACCGGATCCGCGACGATCTCGGCGACGCGGCGCCGCAGCCGCTCCATGATCTTGTAGTCTTCCTCCTCCCGGAAGGCCATGATCTGTTCGACCGTCACCGACGCCGGGTCGGGACTACTCGCGATGCGGGCGGTGAGGTTGCGGCCCAATTCGGTCCAGAAGTCGCAGACCAGATCGGGCTCGCCGAACACGACTCCCACGAACGGCGACCAGTTGTGGAAGTTGCGTTTGCGCTCCTCCTGCCAGCCCGGTTGCAGCGAGGCCGCCCACTTCGGGTCGGTCGGCGGGTTGGAGCGGGCGTCGACCGAGGACGGGGTGCGCTGGAAGACGAACAACTCCTTGGCATCCCGGCCGAGGTGCGGGACCAGCTGGACGCCGGTGGCGCCGGTGCCGACCAGCGCGACCCGCTTGTCGGCCAGCTTGTGCAGGCCGCCGTCGGCAGTTCCGCCGGTGTAGTCGTAATCCCAGCGTGCGGAATGGAACACGTGCCCGCCGGCCGCCCGGTAGTCCTTGATGCCGGGGATCCCCGGCAGCTTCGGGCGGTTGTAGGAGCCCTGCGCCATGACCACGAACCGGGCGCGGATCTCGTCACCGCGGTCGGTGTCGATCCGCCAGCGCTGCAGATCGTCCTCCCAGCGCAGTTCGCGCACCTGGGTGGAGAACAGCGCCCCGTCGTACAGGCCGAAATGCTTGCCGATGTTGCGGCAATGGTCGAAGATCTCGGCACCGTCGGCGAACTTCTTGCTCGGCATGAAGCCGAGTTCCTCGAGCAGCGGGATGTAGCAGTACGCGTCGTTGTCACACTGAATGCCCGGGAACCGGTTCCAGTACCACACGCCGCCGAAGTCCCCGGCCATCTCGATGACCCGGATCCCCTCCACCCCGGCCTTCTTCAGATGGGCGCCGGCCAGCAGACCCGCGAACCCGCCGCCCAGGATGACGACCTCGACATCCTCGGTGATCGGATCTCGTTCGACGCGGGTGGTGTACGGGTCCACCTCGTAGAAGTCGGCGAAATCGCCTTCGAGTTCGAGGTATTGATCGCCGCCCTCGGGCCGCAGTCGCTTGGCGCGCTCGGCCGCGTAGCGCTCCCGGATGGCCGGGATGTCGATGTCGGTGGGGGTATCGGTGGGCCCGCAGCCGGCGGCGGATTCGGTCGAGGTCATGCGCTGACGCCCTCGGGCAGTGCGGCCGGATGCAGCGGTGCCGGCATCTCGTGCACCGCGGGCAGAACCTCGGCGGCGAACAGGCGGGTGCTTTCCATCGCGTCCTCGTACGGCATGGTGCCGAACTGCGGGACGATGGTGACCTCGGAGAACGAGCACGCCTCCTGGGCGGCCTTGAGCTTTTCGAACACCTGCTCCGGCGTGCCGATCAGCAGGTTCGACGCGTGATATCCGGGCGGGCCGCCCTTCTTCTGGTCACCGGTGACGGCCGAGGCGAGCACCGCGGTCGCGGTGGCCTCCCGGGCGGCGTAGGCCTCGTATCCCTTGACGCCCTTGAAGTTCGACGCGTCGGCGAAGCCGTAGTGGACGTTGACGTCGCGGTTGGCCGTCCAGATCCACTCCTCGGTGAGGGCCGCCATCCGGTCGTCCTCCTTGGCGGTGCAGTACATGAACATCACGTTCTTGGGCTGACAGGGCTCCAGGCCCTCCTCGGCGCGGAAGGTGTTGACCTTCTGCACCTCGGCGCCGGCGTCCCAGATCGGCTTGTTGCCCACGAACAACGGGACCATGCCGCGCCGGGACAGGATCTCCAGCGACTCGGCCGTCGACGACGAGCTGTAGATCCGGTCGTACAGATCGGTGCTGATGGGCTCGGGGCGCAGCGACATCTCCGGGAAGGAGAAGATTTCACCGTCGTAGGAGAACCGCTCGCCGCTGAAGGCGAGCTTGAGGATGTCCAGGGTTTCGTTGAAGCGCTGCCGGCTCTCCTCGCGAGGCACCCCGACCGCGTCGAACTCTCCCTTGGAGACCCCGCGGCCGATGCCGATGGTGTTGTACCGGCCGTTGGAAACGATGTCCAGGTAGGCGATCTGGTGCGCCAGTCGCACCGGATTCCACCACGGCGCGACGGCGACGAAGGTGCCCAGGCTGACCCGCTCGGTGCGGCCGGCGAAGTACGTCAGCGCCTGAATCGGGTTGGGGGTCATGCCGTACGGGGTGCCCTGATGCTCCGGGAACCAGATGCCGTCGAAACCCAACGGCTCGGCCAGATCCCCGAGGGCCAGCGCCGCCTGTACGCACTGGTAGTCGGGCGTCTCCGGGGGTGTGCTGAAGTTCCCGGCCATGACGCGTTCCCAGTCGCGGGAGTTCTGCGCTCCGGTCCCCAGATTGACTTTCATTTCCTTCTCCTTCGTGGTGATTTCGGTGCGCTCAGCGGCGGTGAGCTCACCCCAGCGCACCGAAATCGCGTGGCTTAAAGTTCGCGGGGCTCGCCGGTTCCCATGTACTTGGACAGTTGGTGGTGCAGGTTGACGGTGCTGCGTTCGCGGTAGGGGTTGGGCCGGGTGCCGGGGAAGCCCAGCGACTTCATGCCCTGTTGCACCGCGGCCATGTTGGAGAAGTCCTGCGGCAGCACCGAGAGCCAGTTGGGGCTGTCCTTGGGGGTGTACTCCCACTCGGTCTGCGGCTCTTCGCCTTTCGGATACAACTCGAGGGTGGCCACCTCGAAGATGCACTTGTTCGGGTCGTAGCTCGGATGCGGCCTGGCGCTATAGCACAGCGCGGTGGTCAGTCCCTGGCCGATCTGGAAGTTGGGGAACACCTGCCAGGCCGTGCCCGCCTGCCCGAGGATGTCCGCCGGGATGGTGGGCCAGATGACGCCGCGCGCCTCGTCGTCGCGGCGCGCCGAGGCCAGCCAATGTTCGAGCACCTTGTCCGGCGGCGTGCCCTCGGGCAGTTCGTCGACCAGCCGCTTGGCCGCGTTCACCAGGGTTTCGGTGGTGGTCGCGTTGGTCTGCTCCCAGGTGTACATCTGCATCTCCGCGGTGGAGACGCGCGGGTCGTCGCCGGTGCCCAGGCGGATCTTGGACTTGGTGGCCTCCATGTCCTTGGGCGCGTCGTAGCCGATGTTGCTGTGCTTGCCCTGCGCCTTGGCCCAGCCCTTGAACTCACCGAACTTGTTGAACTCCGGGTGGGTGGTGAACACGTGGTAGGTCTCGTTGAAGGCCTCCAGCGCAACCTTCCAGTTGCAGTCGAAGTACAGCCACTTGCGCCACTTGTAACGCATGTTCTCCAACCCGAACGGGTCGAGGATCTTGGCGGCCGGGAACAGGTAGTCGGCCAGCGGTTCGCAGTCGGGGTCCATGTTGACGAACAGCCATCCGCCCCAGGTGTCGACCTGGACGGGCACCAGATGGGTGTTCTCCGGCGTGAGCACGCCCTTCCAGTCGTCCTGTTCGCGGATGTGCGTGCAGGCACCGTCGAGACCATAGGTCCACCCGTGGAAGCCGCAGACGAACGACTTGCGGGCCCGGCCGCAGGCGTTCTTCGCGTCGTCGGGGGTGTCCACCAGGCGGCGGCCGCGGTGCATGCAGACGTTGTGGTGGGCGGTGAAATCCTCTGCCGACGAGCCGGTTCCGGTGCGCACCACCAGGATCGAGTCGTCGAGGATGTCGTAGGTGAGGTAGCCGCCGACTTCGGGAATGTCCTCGACCCGGCCCACCTGCTGCCAGACCTTGCGCCACAACTTGTCCCGTTCGGCGCGCGCGTACTCCGGCGAGGTGTAGGCCTCGACCGGGATGGTCACCGGGCTGGACAGTTCCTCGGCCGACTCGACGTCGATTCTCGTGGCGTCCATGGCGTTGATGTCCTGGGTCATCCGATCCTCGCTTTCGCTCGTGGCACTTCTCAGGACTCCCACCGGGTGATGGCTGCGCGGAAGGAGTCGTCGGCAAGAAACAGCGACGTGTTGTCGGCGCCCAGATGCGTCCAGCGCAGGTTCAGTCCGCCGTCGACCAACAGCGCCTGGCCGGTGATGTAGCTCGACAGCGTCGAGAGCAGGAACAGGATGGCGCCGGCCTGCTCCTCCGGGGTGCCGCGCCGTCCCATCGCGATGGCGCGCCGGTCCCGTTCGGGGTCGGCGGCCACGTAGGTCCCCGAGGCCGGGGTCTCGGTGACGCCGGGGGCGACGACGTTGACGCGGATGTCGGCGTCGGCCAATTCGACGGCCATCGTGCGGGTCGCCGCGACCACCGCGGCCTTGGCCGTGCCGTAGGCAACATGGAACGGGGCGGTGTTGATCCCGCTGATCGAGGAGACCGAGACGATCGAGCCGGGCAACTGGCGCGCCCGCAACTCGGCGGCCACCGCCTGGCTCATGAAGAACATGGTCTCGAGGTTCTGCGCGAACAGCGCGCGCCAGTCCGCGCGGCTCACCCGGGTGCTGGGCATCCAGGTGCCGGGGGCCGCGCCGCCCGCGACGTTGACCAGTCCGTACAGGTCGCCCTCGGCGTCGCGGGCGCGCCCCAGCACGGTGGCGATGCCCTCGTCCGTCGCGGCGTCGGCGGCCACCGGCACGACGTCGAACCCCTCGGCGATCAGGGGCCCGATGTGCCGATCGAGGTTCTCCGGCGAACGGCTGACCGCGATCACGGTGGCCCCGGCCCGCGCCACGGTACGGGTGACCGTGGTGCCGATGCCGCCACCGCCGGCTCCGGAGACGATGACGACGCGGTCCCTCAACCCCAACAGGTCGGCTTCCACGACTACCGCACCCGGCTAATTGTCCGGACAAAAAACGCATGTGCACTCATTTGAGAACATCATTCTTTACCAGCTCGTCGCTCGTCAAGGCCCGATCGGGAAATCGTCTGTCGCTATTGTCTGGACTTATCCGGGTTGCTAATGTCCCAGCCGTGAACGCCTCGCCGACCCGCTCCGGCCTCTTTTCGTCGACCCTCGAGAGCGCCGCGGGCTGGCGCGTCGATCGGCTCACCGCGCCGAGTCGGTTGTTCGGCGCCAACGGGCTGCGCACCGGTCCGGACGGCCGGGTCTACATCGCCCAGGTCACCGGCAGTCAGATCAGCGCGCTGGACCTCGGTTCCGGAGAACTGGATGCCGTCAGCCCCAAGGGCAGCGACATCGTGGCCCCGGACGATGTCGCGTTCGCCGACGACGGCACCCTGTTCGCCACCGAGGTCATGGACGGCAGGGTCAGCGCGCTGGAGAACGGCCGCGCGCGGGTACTGCGCGACGATCTGCCCTCGGCCAACGGCATCACGGTGCACCGCGGCCGGCTGTTCGTCGGGGAGTGCCGAGAAGGTGGCCGGCTGTTCGAACTCGACCCCGGCACCGGCGCGGCGCGGCTACTCCTCGAGGACGTGCCCTCCCCCAACGCCATGGAATTCGGCCCGGACGGACTGCTCTACTTCCCGGTGATGGGCGCCAACGAGATCTGGCGCATCGACCCCGACCAGGCCGGCCCCATCACCGTGGAGAAGGTGGCCGGCGATCTCGGCGTCCCGGACGCGGTGAAGTTCGACGCGCAGGGACAGATCGTCTCCACCCAGGTCGCCAGTGGCCAGGTGCTGCGGATCGACCCCCGCTCCGGCGCGCAGACCGCCCTCGCGACCCTCACCCCCGGCCTGGACAACCTCACCTTCGCCGACGGCAGGCTGTTGGTCTCGAACTTCACCGGCGAGATCACCGAGATCCTCGACGGCGGTCATCGCACCCTGCTGCCCGGCGGGCTGAACTGGCCCCTGGACCTGGCCGTCGGCGCCGACGGCGGGCTCTACGTCGCCGACGGCACCTACTTCTACCGGCTGACGCCCGAGGGCGCGCTGCAGACCGTCGGCATGCTGTTCAGTCCCGGCTATCCGGGGTTCCTGCGCGGCCTGACACCGTCGGGAGCCGACGAGTTCACGGTGACGACCTCCGGCGGTCAGGTGGCCCGCTACCGGCCCGCCGCCGCTGAAACCGAGTATCTCGCCGACGGATTCGACCAGCTCTACGGGGTGAGCCTGGCACCCGACGGCGCCGCGGTCGTCGCCGAACTCGGCACCGGCCGCGTGCTGTCGGTGCGCGCCGGCGAGGTCACCGAGTTGGCCTCGGAGCTGGCGGATCCCGTGGGCGTCTCCGTCGATGCCGACGGTGCCGTCCTGGTCACCGAGTCGGGCGCGGGCCGGGTGGTCCGACTGGGCGACGGCGGCGCCGAACCGGTGCTCGAGGGGCTGGTCTGTCCGCAGGGCATCGTCGAATCCCACGGCCGGCTCTACGTCGTGGATGCGGGCAGCAAGGCCGTCATCGAATTCGATCCCGGCAGCGGCACCCGACACACCATCGCCGCGGGCCTGCCGTTGGGCGCCCCCGCCGGGGTCACCCCCAAGCCGTTGTTGGGGATGCCGCCGTTCTCCGGCCCGCAGGGCCCGTTCGCCGGCATCGCCGCCGGGCCCGACCGCACCCTGTTCGTCTCGGCCGACGGTGACGGCAGCGTTCTGGCCCTCCGCCCCACCGACCGGTGAGCCGATGACCGCGGCCCGCACCTCCGATCCTCGCTACCTGCAGGTCGCCCGCGTGCTCCGGCAGGAGATCGTCGACGGCATCTACCCCGTCGGTTCCCAGTTGCCGACAGAACACGCACTGTGCGAACGCTTTTCGGTGAGCCGCTACACGGTCCGGGAGGCGCTGCGCCGGTTGCGCGAGGACCATCTGATCTCCTCGCGGCCGCGCGCGGGCACCCTGGTGGTCCCGCGGACCTCCACCAGTTCCTATGCGCAGGACGTGATGTCGATCGACGACCTGATGGCCTTCGCCACCGGGGCGCGCTTCGTCATCCACGCCAACAAGATGCTCACCGTCGACGCGGACCTGGCCGACCGCACCGGCCTGCCGATCGGCGAGGAGTGGTTGGCGGTCGGAGGCTATCGACAGGTCGAAGGCGCCCCGAATCCGGTGTGCTTCACCGAGTACTACATCAACCGGTCCTTCGCCGCGGTCGGCCGACTGCTCCAGCGCCACCAGGGTCCGGTGTTCCCGCTGATCGAGGACATGTTCGGGCGCAGCGTCGTCGAGGTACATCAGGAGATCGCGGCCGTGCTGATGCGCTCGGACCTGGCCGCACGACTCGACGTCGACCCGGGCACCGCGGCGCTGGAGTTGCGGCGCACCTACAAGACCTCCGACGGGGAGATCGCCCAGGTCACCATCAACACCCACCCCTCCTCGCGGTACCGCCACACGATGACCCTGCGCCGGGTCGAAAGCTAGTGCCGGCCATGACGACCCGCGGCGACGGGGAACCGCGACCGGCGGCGAGCACCCTGGCCGACGCGCTGCGCGACGCCGCCGCGCGCAGCCCCGACCGGGTGCTGGTGGTCGATGGCGAGGTCCGGTTGACCTGCGCGGAGTTGCACCGGCAGGCCGCGGCCCTGGCGCAGTCGCTGCTGGCGCGGGTGCAGCCCGGCGCCGTGGTGTCGTTCATGCTGCCCAACTGGCACGAGGCCGCGGTGATCTATCTCGGCGCCACCATGGCCGGGCTGGTCGTCAACCCCATCCTGCCGTCACTGCGCGACCGTGAGCTCACCTTCATCCTCGACGACGTCGACTCGCGGATGATCTTCATCCCGCCGACCTTCCGCGGCCACGACTACGCGGCGATGCTGCGGCGCGTCACCGCGCAACTCTCCGCCCCGCCGGAGGTGGTGGTGGTCCGCGGCGACGAACACACCCCGTACGCCGACCTCATCGACGACGCACCGCAGCGCCCCGAATTCCCCGCGTTGGATCCCGACGCCGTCCGGATGGTGCTCTACACCTCGGGAACCACCGGGCGCGCCAAAGGTGTTCTGCACAGCCACAACTCGCTTAACGCCTTGATCGGCCAGCTGCGTGACCACTGGTACGTCGATCCCGGCGACACCTTCCTTGTGCCCTCACCGATCGCGCACATCGGCGGCTCCATCTACGCCTTCGAATGTCCGCTGCTGCTCGGCACCACCGCGGTGCTGATGGACCGCTGGGAGCCGAACGCGGCCGTGGCGCTGATGACCGCCGAACGCTGCTCCCACATGGCCGGCGCCACCCCCTTCCTGGTCGATCTGCTCGCCGCCGCCGAGCGTGCCGCGACCCGGCTGCCGGACCTGAAGGTGTTCATCTGCGGCGGCGCCTCGGTCCCCCCGTCGCTCATCCACCGCGCGACCGGATATTTCGAGCGCGCCGTGGTCAGCCGGGTCTACGGCTCCACCGAAGTGCCGGTGACCACCGTCGGCTCGATGCGTCCCGGCGACGTCGTCCATGCGGCCGAGACCGACGGGCGCCCCGGGATCGCCGACGTGGTCCTGGTGGACGGCGAGATACGGGCCCGCGGCGCCCAGATGCTGTGCGGCTACCTGCATCCGGCGGACAACGAGGCGGCGTTCGACGAGCAGGGTTACTTCCGCACCGGGGATCTGGGCGCCTGGGTCGACGACGACTACCTGGTGGTCACGGGGCGGGCCAAGGACATCATCATCCGCAACGGCGAGAACATCTCCCCCAAGGAGATCGAGGATCTCCTGATCGCGCTGCCGGAGATCGCCGAGATCGCGGTGGTGGGTCTGCCCGACGCCCGCACCGGCGAGCGGTCCTGCGCGGTCATCGTGCCCGGACCGGCCGGCCCGCCGGATCTGGACCGGTTGCGCCGCGCCCTGCTGGCGCACGGCGTGGCGAAGTTCAAGATCCCTGAGCAGGTGGAGATCTGGGAGCAGCTCCCGAAGAACGATGCGGGCAAGGTGCTCAAGCATCGGATCCGCGCGACGCTGACCGCAGCCGTGGAGGCGGGATGAGAGGGGATTCGCAATGCAGGTGGCAATAGTCACCGGTGCCAGCAGTGGCATCGGATTCGGTTGCGCGACACTGCTGGCCGAACAGGGCATGGCCGTCCTGGGCACGGGCCGCGACGAGGCGCGGCTGGCCGCCCTCACCGAGGCGGTGACCGCGGCGACGGGCGATCCAGACCGGGTGGCGACCCTGGCGGTGGACCTCACCGCCGACGACGCCCCGGCGCGCATCGTCGAGACGGCGTTGCAGCGGTGGGGCCGGATCGACTTCCTGATCAACAACGCCGGTGTCGGCAGCCCCAAACCTCTGCACGAGACCGATGACGAATCCCTGGACTACTTCTTGGGTCTGATGCTGCGGGCCCCGTTCCGGTTGGCCCGGGACGTCGTCGGGCACATGCAGCCGGGCTCAGCGATCATCAACATCACCTCGACGTTCGCGGTGGTCGGGGGACTGCGCGGTGGCGCCTACTCGGCGGCCAAGGGCGGCCTGACCGCATTGACCACGCACATCGCGTGTCAGTATGGGCCGCAAGGGATCCGGTGTAACGCGGTGGCCCCCGGGGTGACCGTGACCCCCATGGTCGAGCAGCGCCTCGAGGACGAGCGGTTCCGCAAGATCAACACCGAGATGACACCGCATCAGCGGCTGGGCCGGGTCGAGGACATCGCCGCCACCGTGGCCTTCCTCTGTTCGCCGGGTGGCGCCTTCATCAACGGCCAGACCATCGTCGTCGACGGCGGCTGGAGCTCCACCAAGTATCTGTCGGACTTCGCGCTGAGCTCGGAATGGGTTCCGCGGTGAACGTTTTCACCATGCTGGAGGCCGCCGCGACCCGCCATCCCGACGAGGGGGCGCTCTACCTCGGCGAACAGCGGGTTGCGACCTGGCGCGAGCTCCGGGACCGGGCGCTGCGGCTGGGCGCGGCGCTGCGCGACTCCTGCGAACCCGGCACCCGCATCGCGGTGGCCAGCGAGAACCGGCCGGAGATCGTCGAATTGCTGTTCGGCATCTGGGCGGCCGGCTGCGTCGTCGTGCCGATCAACTTCAAGCTGCACCCGCGGGAGATGGCCGACATCCTCGGGGACTGCGAGGCGGCAACGGTCTTCGCCTCCCCCAAGATCGCCGCGGAGTTGGCCTCCCACACCGACGTTCGCATCGAGGTCGTCGGTTCCGCGGCATACCTGGGCCGATTCGACACCGCGATCCAGCCCGCCGCCGACGTCGACCCGGCGGCGCTGGCCTGGCTGTTCTACACCAGCGGCACCACCGGTCGATCGAAGGGTGCGATGCTCACGCACCGCAACCTGACCGCCATGACCGTCGCGCACCTCGCCGACATCGACGCCCCGGACAACGGTTGCGCGCTGGTGCACGCCGCGCCGATGTCGCACGGCTCCGGGCTGTACATCCCGGCGTACGTGCTGCGCGGCGCCCGCCAGGTGGTGCCCGCCTCCGGGGCGTTCGACGCCGACGAGTTCCTGGACCTGTGCGCGGCGCACCCGGGTTGCGCCGCCTTTCTGGCGCCGACCATGGTGCAGCGTCTGGTGGACACCGGCCGCGGCGCGCCGCCCACGCTGCGCACCATCGTCTACGGCGGCGGGCCCATGTACGTCGAGAGCCTCAAGCAGGCGATGGCCGCGTTCGGTCCGATATTCGCCCAGATCTACGGGCAAGGTGAGTCACCGATGACGATCACCGGCCTGCGGCGCGCCGACCACCAATGCGGGGAGGACGCGATCCTGGGCTCCGTCGGCACCGCCCGGTCCGGGGTCGAGGTGGCCGTGCTGACCGAGGACGGAACCCGGGCCGCCCCCCACCAGATCGGCGAGATCGTCTGTCGCGGTGACGTTGTCATGGCCGGGTACTGGAACAACCCGGACGCCTCGGCGGCCGCACTGGCCGGCGGTTGGCTGCACACCGGCGATCTGGGCTCCTTCGACGACCGGGGTTACCTGACGCTGCGCGACCGGTCCAAGGACGTGGTGATCAGCGGCGGATCCAACATCTACCCCCGCGAGGTCGAGGAGGTGCTGCTCGCGCATCCCGCGGTGCGGGAGGCATGCATCGTCGGCGCACCGGACGCCGAGTGGGGCGAGGTGGTCGTCGCCTTCATCGTCGGCGACGTTGCCGCGAGCGCGCTCGACGCGCACCTACTCGAGCGGATCGCCCGCTTCAAGCGCCCCAAGCGGTATCTGTTCGTCGATGAACTACCGAAGAACAGCTACGGCAAGGTGCTCAAACGCGAACTGCGGGCCCGGCTGGCGTGACGGGCAACCGCCCCCCTACAGCCCCGAATAACCGGAACCGCCGACGAAGAACCGCTCGGTGCGCTCGGCGGCCGGCGCCGCGATCGACGCCAGCGCGTGATTCTTGAAAACGTGTGCCGCCGCGGTGAGCTGGTGCTCGGCCACAACCGCCCGATGGCCGACGCCGGCCGGCAACTCGGCACCCCAGAAGGTCACCTCGGTGCCGCGCCGCAGCGCGGTGCTCACCTGGCGGCCGATCCGCGGATCGCGGGCGCACATCTCGGCCGACACCGCCAGTGCCTGCGGTCGGTAGCCCGTGGCGCGCGCCTCCGTCAACGCCGCCTCGAGATCGAAAGCGCGCGCACCCAGTATCGACAGCGGCCGGACGTCGTCGGGTTTCGGCAACAACACGTTGACCTCCCACCCGGCCATCACCCGGTCGAACATCCAACCACCGGACGTCGACACGGCCTCGATCACCGAGGACGCGACCATCGTGAGCTGGTATTTCAGCGAAGACTCGGCGGGGGTGGCCCCGCCCGCGTACTCGTCGTGCACCAGGGTGGCGGGCATCGCTGAATCCTCCGTAGGGGCTGACCGAGCTAGCAGTCCCTCGAGCGTGACAGTTTTCTCGCGATATGTAAAGGCTCGATTTGGTCTCGACGGCCCGGACCCGCGTTACAGCTTCAGGGCCGACTGTCAACCCCGGTCAACGGCCCGGCCTACCGGCGGCCGCTACGCCATGGCCGAGGACGGGTTGCTCACCTGGTCGAACCGCATCCGGACGGTGGTGCCCGTCGGAGAAGAATCGATGACCACCTCGTCGGCGAGGGCCTCCATGAGCGGGATCCCCCGGCCGCGCAGCTGCGGGTTGCCGTCGTCGGACGGCTCCCGCCAGGCCCCCTCGTCGGTGACGGTGACCGTCAACGAATCATTGGCCGGGTCGCAGCGCACCGTCAGCGTGACGGCCCCCGGCTTGCGATGGCGGCGATAGGCGAATTCCGCGGTATTTGCCAACGCCTCGTTGACCGCCAACACCAGATCGGCGTGCCGATCCGGGGCGAGTCCGAACTGGCGCAACCACCGGCTGAATTCCTCGCGCATTCGGCCGACGCTGACGGCGTCGGCAACATCGCTGTGGTGGCGGGATTCTGCGGCGGCGGGCATGGCGTGAGGTGGTTACCCGAATTCGCCGGCCACTACGCAGCCAACTCGGCCAACGCCTTGTCCAGCGTCGGGTACACGTCGACGATGTCGGTGACGCCCACCAATTTCAGCGGGCGACCGGTGACCGGACCGTCCGCGACCACGGCGAACGTGATCCCTTCCGGGGTCTGCTGGCGGGCGGCGATCAACACGCTCATGCCGGCGGAGGCCAGGAATTCGACATCGGTGAGGTCCACCACCACCGCGGCCGGCTTCTGCGCCACCACGGTGGAGATCCGCTCCTCGAGCTTCGGCGAGGTGAGCATGTCCACCGTGCCGGCGGCGGAGACCACCGCGACCCGGTCGAACCACTTCTCCTCCACCACGCAGTCGGGCGGCAGGATCACCTCGTCGGCGATGTTCGATTCATCTGGCATCAGAGCACCTCACTGTTTTCGCGCACATGCGTTTGCGTCACGTCTGCAAGGCTGCGGGTTGAACCTGGCAAGGTCGTTCTCGAGAACAATACTGTCCTGTCCATGGCCACTTCGCGACAAGGGCTGGTACACGCTCTCTTGCCCCACGTTGCGGCCATCTTTTTGGCTTTACCTCTACGATCTGGTTCATCATACGTTTATCCGCCCCACCGACCCGTGTAGGACCGACGCCGTGAACCGACCTTCCAGCCCCGCCACTGCGGGGGGCGCCGTCGAGGACAACTCGACGCGGCAGCGGATCCTCGCGGCCACGGCCGAGGTGCTGGGCCGCAGCGGGCAGGCCAAGCTCAGCCTATCGGATGTCGCCCAGCAGGCCGGGGTGTCCCGGCCCACGCTGTACCGCTGGTTCGCCTCCAAGGAGGCGCTCTTGGACGCGTTCGCCGTGTACGAGCGGCAGATGTTCGACACCGGCATCAGCCGCGCCACGGCGGGGTTACGCGGGAGCGACCGCCTCGACGGCGCGCTGCAGTTCATCGTGGACTATCAGCACTCGTATTCGGGGGTCCGCGCGGTCGACATCGAACCCGAGGTGGTGATCGCGCGGCTCGGGCAGGTCATCCCGGTGATGCGGGCGCAGTTGGAGCGGCTGCTCACCGGGCCCAGCGCGCCGGTCAAGGCCGCGACCGCCATCCGGGTCGCGGTGTCGCATTACATCGTGCGCAGCGACGACGACGACGGCTTCCTGGACCAGTTGCGGCACGCGGTCGGCATCAGACCTTCCCGCTGACGCCCCGGCCCGATCACGCGATGATGATCGCGCCGCCGAACATATCCAGCAGCACCCCGGTGCGCCACCACACCAGCGCGACGAACAACGCCAGGAACGCCACGGTCACCGTGGCCGCCACCGCGTTGCGTTGCCGGGCGGGCGCGTAGACGAAGGCCGCCGCCACCAGCGCGCCGGCGACCAAGCCACCGAGGTGACCCTGCCAACTGATGGCCCCGACACCGGTCAGCGGCGCGACGAACGTGATGACCAGGTTCAGCCCGATCAAGATCACCACGCCGCGGACATCGAGGTTCAGCCGGCGGCCCACCACGAACGCCGCGCCGAACAGGCCGAAGATGGCGCCCGAGGCGCCGGCGGTCGCGGTATTGATCGGCGAGAGCAGGTACACCAACAGCGAGCCGCCCAGCGCGCTGAGCCCGTAGAGCAGGCCGAAGCGCAGCCGTCCCAGGGCCAGTTCCAATTGCGGTCCCACGATGTAGAGCGCCAGCATGTTGAACAGGATGTGCATGGCCCCGTAGTGCAGGAACGCCGACGTCACCAGGCGATAGACCTGTCCGTCGGCGACCGCCGGCGGCCACAACGTCAGCTGCCGCTCGAACTGCCCGGATGCCATCTGCAGGACGAACATCACCACGTTGATCCCGATCAACGTCCAGGTGACCACCGGTTTCCCGGAGGCGTGCAGGCGGCCACCCAGCACGGTGCGCGGCTGCCGCACGGTTGCGGCTCCGGCGCGCACGCAATCCACGCACTGGTGGCCGACCGCGGCGGTCCGCATGCAGTCCCCGCAGACGTAGCGGTGGCACCGGGTGCAGCGGGCATAGGTGGTCCGGTCGGGGTGCCGATAGCAGACCGGGGCCTGCGCCGGCGGGCCCGGCACGCTGGGGTGACTCATGCCCACAAAGGTACTGGCCGCGCGGTGACCAGCATCGTCGTGGCTCGACGCAGCCCGGCCGCGAACCGCCGGCGCCGGCCTAGGTTTCGGGTTCCGGTTCCGGCGCCTCGACCAGCAGTGCCATCCCGTGGTGCGGCGGCATCTCGACGGCAAAACTGTGCAGGTCGTCGATCGTGGCGAAGGCGTGTCCGCTGAACATGTCCGAGACCGTCGCGCCGGGCGGCAAGGTGTCGGAGCGCACCGTCCCGGCGATCGGTTCGTCGGCGAAATTCAGCACGGTCAGCTGATGCTGCTGGGGATCCTCGAGCTGGTGCACCATGACCAGCATGGCTCGATGCGACACCTCGGGGATGTCGATCTGCCGGCTGGTCGCGATGCCGTAGTGCGAGCGGACCCGCAGGATCGCCCGCAGCTGACGCAGGAAACTGGTCTCGTCGGCGAGCTGTTCCGGGATGGAGCCGTAAAGACTTTTCCCCCTGGGCATTCCGGCCATCGACCCGGTGGCTCCGGGGTTGACCCCCATCAGGTCGTGCGCGGCCCGGTGTATCCAGCGTGTGTCGCCGTACCGCATCAACTCGGCGACGTCGTCAGCGGGCAGGGTGAGCATGCCGCACAGGTCCCACCCGGACAGCGCGAACACCCCGGGCTGCAGGGCGTTGAACATGGCCAGCAACAGGTGCGCGCGGCGCACGCGGTCCACCTCGGCGGGATCGTCGAGCTCGTCGAGATCGGTGATGCCGAGGGTCGCGGTGATCAACGATGCTGTGGTGCAGGCGATCCCGTTGGTGGTGAACACCCGGTTGTAGGGGGCGTGCTCGCCGGTGAGCTTCTCGGTGAGATCGGTGCGGACGATTTCGCCCAGTTCCTCGCCGGTGACCTCCGCGTTCTTGTAGATGTAGCGGTCGTCGCGGTGACCGGTCGACCAGTGCACCAACTCGTAGGTCAGCTCGTCGTGGTTCTGCAGCGCGTGCACCAGCGACGCAGGGTCCACGCCGAGTTCCAGTGTGGTGCGCAGCGTCAACCGCAGGAACTCGGTGTCGGCGGTGGCGAACGCGTGCTGGTAGGCGGGCCGGTTGATGAAGTCGTAGGACAGATCGGCGCCATCCTCGCCGATCTGCTTGATGTCGTCGATGGTCAGGTTCAGCTCCTGGAAGGTGAACCCGCCGAGCTTGCGCACCATGCTGGCGATCAGATGGTTGGCCGCCTCCGAGAGTGGATGCCCTTCCGACCACCCCGGGTTCTCGTCGGCGGCGGTCTTCTCCGCGCCCAGGAAGCCGTTGGCGTCCAGCCGCAGCCCCCCGGAGCCGAGGTCGGTGAGGGAATGCAGCGCGTCGCCGATGACCAGCCGCATACCGGCGAAGGACGGGTCCAGCCAGTTGATCGACGGCTGCCCGTCCTTGAAGTAGTGCAGGTACACCCAGCGGCGTTCGACGCCGTCGACCCCGAGCACCGGGCGGGTCACGCTCCAGTTCGTCTCCTTGACGCCTTCGGCGTAGAAGATGACCCGTTGCAGCCGGCCGATGATGTAGCCGGCCTTGTCCAGCCAGTCCTCGCAGGCCGCGTCGATGTTGACCGAGTCCGCGCCGGGGGGCACGTCGGGCAGATGCTCCCAGTCCCGCGGGTCGACCTCGACCATGTGGTAGATGCCCGGGTAGTCCGCGTACTTCATCTCGGCGAGCCGGAAGTCCGCGCCCTTGCCGGTGTGGCCGGGCACGATGTCGTCGATGATGGTGCCGCCGTACCAGTTGGCGGTGCCGCACAGGGTCCGGAAGTCGTCCTCGGTGCCGAACGCGGGATCGATCTGGGTGCTGATCCGGTCGAAGTGACCGTCCACGCTGGGGGTGTGCGACCACCCGGAGATTCCGCCGGCACGTTTCACCGGCCCGGTGTGCACGGCCTCGATACCGATGTCGGCGAACGCCTTCCACATCGCCTCGTCCGCCATCGCCTTGAGGAACGATTCGTCCGGCCGGGTGATCAGCGACAAGGGGTAGGCAGTGAACCACACCGAGGCGGTC
The DNA here is from genome assembly GCF_963378085.1 of Mycolicibacterium sp. MU0050. Taxonomy (GTDB): domain Bacteria; phylum Actinomycetota; class Actinomycetes; order Mycobacteriales; family Mycobacteriaceae; genus Mycobacterium; species Mycobacterium wendilense. Next base: position 4,733,446 of record NZ_OY726395.1, read on the forward strand.
TCCACCGCCGCCCGGGGCATCGGCGTGGCGTACGGGTTCTGCCACATGGACCCTTGCCCGGAGAATTGCTGACTGATGGTGTTGGCGTCGGCGAGCATCGACTGCGACAGCAGCCAGGACACGTACGCGGGATTATCCGCCGCAGGGGCCCCCTCCTGGCCGAGCGACTTACGGGTGAACGCCGCCTTGACCCGGGGCCGGTAGCGCAGGGTGCGCGGCCGCGCGGGATGCAGATGCTCGTCGAAAGTGAGCTCGGGCGAGTCGCTGGGCTGCTCCGGCTGGTCACCGGACACCGATTCCACCGGTTGCGACATGGAGCTCCTTCCTGGCATATCCGGAATCGCTCGGCCGATTCGGACCGCGTGTTCCAACGAGACTACGGACGGCCGGCCTCCGATGCCCTGGCTCGCCATCGCCACCTCGGCCAGTATTGCCACGCCGAGGGTCGGTCGAAACGCCACGCGGGTAGCGAATGACCATTCGACGCTTGACCTTTACAACCAACCGCTCCGGTGTCACGCTGAGCGAATGACTGCGCCCACGGCGGCCGGGGCGGCGGCCCGCACTGGTGACGAGGCCGCCGACACCGTGTTCACCTTCTGCCGGTTCTGCCTGGCGTCCTGCGGTGTCGAGGTGACGGTCTCCGACAACCGGGTACTGAAGATCGCCGCCGACAAACAACACCCGCACAGTTGGCGCGACTTCTGCGCCAAGGGCCGCAACGCGCACCAACTGGTCGAGCACCCGCGCCGGATCCGCACCCCGATGAAGCGCGTGGGCGACCGCTACGTGGCCGCCGGCTGGGACGAGGCCATCGCCGACATCGCCGCGCGGATGACCGCGCTGATCGCCAGCGACGGCCCCGACACCATCGGCGTCTACTACGGCAATCCCGCGGGGTTCTCGTCGTCCAACCTGATCTTCCTCAACGGCTGGCTCGACGGGATCGGGACCCGGAGCCGCTATTCGGTGGGCTCGGTGGACCAGAACGCGTTGCACGTGGTGGCCGAGGCGATGTACGGCTCGGCCGTGATGGTGCCGGTGTCCGACATCGACGCCTGCGACTACTTCCTGCTGATCGGCACGAATCCCGCTGTCAGCGCCTGGAATTGGGTGGAGACGGTGCCCGGTGGGTGGCGCCGCGCGCTGCAGCGCCAACGCGACGGCGCCAAGATCGTGGTGGTCGACCCGGTGCGCACCGAAAGCGCCGATCAGGCCGACACCCACCTCGCCGTGCGCCCCGGCCAGGATTGGGCGCTGCTGCTGGCGATGGTGAAGGTCATCCTCTCCGAGCGCCTCGAGCATCGGCAGGACTGCATGCAGCGGGTCACCGGGATGGCCGCGCTGCGCGACCTGATCGATGACGTCGACCTCGACGACCTGGCCGCCCGCTGCGATGTGCCGCGCGCGCTGATCGAGCAGACCGCCCGCGACTTCGCCACCGCGCGGGCCGCGATGGCCGTCACCCGAACCGGGGTGTCGCTGCATCTCGCCGGCACCGTCGGCGAATGGCTCGGGCACGTGCTCAACGTCGTCACCGGCCGGATGGACCGCCCCGGCGGGCGCCGGTTCGAGCCCGGCTACCTCGATGCGTTGCGGTTGGCCGGGCTGGCCAAGACGCCCGATCACCGCAACCGGGTCTCCGGGCGGCCGATGGTCGCCGGCGCGCACACGCTCAGCGACCTGCCCGCCGAGATCACCACGCCCGGCCGCGGCCGGATCCGGGCGATGGTGATCGACGCCGGCAACCCGGTGGTCTCGGGTCCCGACGGCGGCGCGCTGGACGCGGCGCTGGGGCAGCTGGACCTGTTGGTCGCCATCGACCTTGTGCAGCGCGAAAGTCACCGGCACGCGCACTGGCTGTTGCCGGCGGTGCACTGGCTGGAACGCGACGACCTGTTGGCACTGACCAGCAACATGCACGACGAACCGTTCGTGCAATACGGAACCAAGGCGGTCGAGCCGCCGCCCGAAGCCCGGCCCGAATGGCGGATCTTCGTCGACCTGGCGATCGCCATGAAGACCCCGCTGTTCGGCGCCCGCGGGCTGAACGGGTTCATTCGCGCCACCCGTGTGCTCGCGCGGCGTACCGGTCGCCCGGGCCTGGAGTTCGGTCCCGGCTGGTTGGACCGCGTCATGGTGGCGGCCTCACGGAAGGTCAACGGGCGCAAACTGCGGTGGCGCGATCTGACCGAGAACCCGCACGGCCGGGTGCTGGGGCCGCGCGAGTACGGCCACTTCGCGGCGGCGCTGCGCACCGAGGACAAGAAGATTCACGTCGCGCCCGCCGAACTCGTCGCGCGCGCCCGGCAGTTGTCGGCCGAGCCGGCGCCCGTGCCGCCGGCCGGCTATCCATTCCAGCTGGGCAACCGCCGGCACCGGCATTCGATGAACTCCTACCTCAACGAACTCCCGGGCCTGCACCCCGGCGGGCGCGGCAACCGGGTGCTCATGCACCCCGACGACGCGGCCGAGTTGGGTATCGCCGACGGCGACGCCGTGCGGGTCTTCTCGGCGGTCGGCGAGGTGGAACTGTCCGCGGAGCTCAGCGACCGGCCGCGGCGGGGCCTGCTGATCATCGATCACGGCTGGGGTTCGCGGGTGTTCGATCCGACCGGCGCCGGTGCGCCGCAGGCCCACGGGGTGAACCGGAACCTGTTGATCTCCGCGGACCCGGTGGATCCGCTGTCCCAGACCCCGGCCCTGAGCTCGGGGTACGTCGGCGTTCGACGCTGCGGCGACAAATGAGCGCCTACACTGAGCGCTTATGAGGTCTAAGCAATCCGTGGGGCTGGCCGCCGCGCTGGCCCTCGTGGGCTGGTGCGCCTCCGCAGCGATCGCTGTCGCCGATCCCGATCCCGCACCCGCCCCCGGCCCCCCGCCGGGCCCCCAGACGACATTCGAGGGCGATGGCACCTACGCCGTCGGCACCCAGATCCTGCCCGGGACCTACCGCTCGGCCGGGCCCGTCGAGGGCAGCGCCTGCTACTGGAAGCGGGTCAGCGGCGAGAAGCTGGTCGACAACGCCATGAGCAAGAAGCCTCAGGTGGTCAAGATCGAGGCCGGCGACACGTCCTTCCGGACCAGCGACTGCCAGCCGTGGAACAAGATCGAGGACTGCCTGCCGGGCTGCGGCCCGCAGGGCGCCAACCCGGCCGCCATCCTCGGCCAACTCGGCCAACTGGTGCTCGGCAATCCCGGTGCGGCCACCGGTCAGGCACCACCCACCGGGCCGGCGCCCGCCGCGTCGAGCCCGGCACCCGGCGCGCCGAAGCCGGCTCCCGCCGGACCCAGCGGCACCGGCCCGGCCCCCGGCCCAGCCGCCGGCGCGGCCGAAGCCCCCGGTGCCGCCGAAGCCGGTTCCTGACCCATTTCCACCAGCCGCTACGGCGGCCGCCCGGTGACCTTTTAGTAGGGTGACGCGGGTGAGCACGCCGTCGTCGCGCGTCCGCCGACTGCGCGGCGCCCTGATCGGTGGCTGTTCGGCACTGGTCACCGCGGCGGCCCACGCCGCCGCCGGCGGCGGACTCCCGGGCGGTGGCACCCTGATGGTGCTCACCATCGGTTCGGTCACCGTCGGCGCCATCGCAAGCCGGTTCACCGTCGAGAACCGGCGCGGCCAACTCGGTGCGCTCGTCGCGGCGCTGGGCGTCGCGCAGGCGTTCGGGCACCTCGCTCTGGCGCTCACCGGCGAGCACGCGCACGGTCCCCTGCTGCCGTCGCTGCCGATGCTGCTGCTGCACACCGCGGCCGCGGTCGGCCTGGCCGTGCTGATCGCCGCCGTCGAGCACCTGTATTCCGTCTGCGAGTCGGTGTTGTGCTGGCTGCGCCTGATCCTGGTCGGCGGGTCCACCCCGCTCGTCAGAATTCCCCGTCGTCGCGCGAAAAACGTTGTCGCGCAATCTGTTCTCGTCTACTGCGGGAGGGGCATGCGCGCCCCGCCCGGTGTTGCGTCGATCGGCTGAGCCGACCCCTTCACCGCCGCCGGATGCTCCGGCGCGATGTCCTTGTGCACCAACCCCGACCCCGGTCGGCGTTGTGCTTCCTTTTTCGACGTAACCGAAAGCGCACCATGACCACAACCGAATCCGAAAAGCCTCCGTACGACGAGCCCAGTCCACCGGGCCGCTGCGCGCCACCGCCCCGGCCGCACGGCTTTGCCGCGCTGCTGCGCCGGCTGCACTTCTACGCCGGCGTGTTCGTCGGCCCCTTCATCCTGATCGCGGCGGTGACGGGGCTGATGTACGCCCTGATTCCGCAGCTCGACACCTATGTCCATCGCGACCATCTGACCGTCGATCGCGTCGGCGACCAGCGGCTGCCGCTGGCCGACCAACTCGCCGCGGCCCGCGCCGCACACCCGGAGGGCACCGTGGCGAGCATCCGGCCGCCGGGGGCTCCCGAGGAGACCACCTGGGTCACCCTGGCGGTCGACGACGTCCCGCCCGACTACCAACGCACGGTCTTCGTCGATCCGTACAGCGCCGAGGTGCGCGGCGCACTGACCACCTACGGGCAGTGGCTGCCCACCCGGGCCTGGTTCGACGAGTTGCACCGCAACCTGCATCTGGATGCCGTGGGCCGCCACTACAGCGAGCTGGCCGCCAGCTGGCTGGGCATCACCGCGCTGGCCGGCCTGTGGTTGTGGGTCGGGCACCGGCGTCAGACCGGGTCCTGGCGGCGGATCGCGGTGCCCGACCGCGGGCGAAAGGGCCGCCGCCGCACCCGGTCCTGGCACGCCGTGATCGGGGTGTGGATCCTGCTGGGCCTGCTCGGCCTGTCGCTCACCGGGATCACCTGGTCCCGGTATGGCGGCGCCTCCATCGACTCGGTGCAGCAGGCGCTGGGCGGCACCGCCCCGGCCGTGGACACCACGCTGGGCGAAACGGCCGCTACCGCCGCCGCCGGGCCGCACGCGCAGCACGGCGGACCGGCGGGCGAAGGTGCGGATTTCCTGACCGGCGCCGATATCGCGCTGCACGCCGCCCACGACGCCGGCCTGCGGGAACCGATGTGGATGTATCCCCCCGCCGAGGCCGAACAGGGCTGGCTGGTCGCGGAGAAGAAGCGGGACTGGCCGACCCGCAACGACGCCGTCTCGGTGCACCCGGAGACCGGGGTCATCACCGACCGGGTCGACTTCGCGCAATGGCCCGTGCTGGCGAAACTCACCCGCTGGGCCATCGACACCCACATGGGGATCCTGTTCGGGGTACCGAACCAGATTGTGTTGGCGCTCATCGCAATCGGGCTCATCGTCCTGATCGTCCACGGCTACCGGATGTGGTGGCAGCGCCGGCCAACCCGCGGCGCGGCGTGGGCGATGGGACGCCCGCCGTTGCGCGGCGCGATCCGCAGCCTGTCGCCCGTGACCACAGTGGCGCTGGCGGCCGCCGCGATCGCGGTGGGCTGGTTCCTGCCGCTGTTCGGCCTGAGTCTGCTTGCGTTCGTCGTCGTCGATGCGATCATCGGTGGCGTCAAGCGCCGCACGCCCGACCGGGTCGCGGCGGACTGAGCAGAGGAGCGCGGATGCCCGACGGCGACCTACCGGACAACCATCTCGAGTTGCTTCGCCGTCGGGCACTCACCGAGGACGCCGCCCGGCCCGAGGCGGTGCAACGTCGCCACGCCGCGGGGGCCCGCACCGCCCGGGAGAACATCGCCGACCTGGTCGATCCCGGCTCGTTCGTCGAGTACGGCCGGTTCGCGATCGCCGCGCAGCGCCAACGTCGTCCCGTCGACGACCTGATCGCGCGGACCCCGGCCGACGGCCTGGTGGCGGGCACGGCGCGGGTCAACGGCGCGATGTTCGGGCCGCAGCGCAGCGCCTGCGCGGTGCTGTCCTACGACTACACGGTGCTGGCCGGCACCCAGGGCGTGTTCGGGCACCGCAAGAAGGACCGGCTCTTCGACCTGATCGAGCGGATGCGGCTGCCCACGGTGTTCTTCGCCGAGGGCGGCGGCGGCCGTCCCGGCGACACCGACTACCCGACGGTGTCCTCGCTGGAAGTGCGGGCGTTCAAGCTGTGGGCGGTGCTGTCCGGGCTGGTCCCCCGCATCGCCGTGGTCAAGGGCCGCTGTTTTGCGGGCAACGCCGTCATCGCGGGTTCGGCCGACCTGATCGTGGCGACCGCCGACACGTCGATCGGGATGGGCGGTCCGGCGATGATCACCGGCGGCGGCCTGGGCGACGTGCCGCCCGACGAGGTGGGGCCCATCTCGGTGCAGGAACCCAACGGCGTGGTCGACGTGGTGGTCGCCGACGAGGCCGAGGCGGTGGCGGTCACCAAACGTCTGCTGTCCTACTTCCAGGGACCCGCCGAGCCGGGGCCGGTCGCCGATCAAACCTCTTTGCGCACAATCCTTCCCGAACGCGCCCGCCGCGCCTATCACGTCGACCCGATCATCACCACGCTCGCCGACCAGGACAGCGTGACGTTCCTGCGGCCGCGGTTCGCGCCCGAACTCGTGACCGCCCTGGGCCGCATCGACGGGCGCCCGGTCGGGTTCATCGCCAACAACACCCGGGTCATGGCCGGGGCCATCACCGCGCCCGCCTCCGACAAGGCGGCGCGCTTCCTGCAGCTGTGTGACGCCTTCGGGTTGCCGGTGGTGTCGCTGGTGGACTGCCCGGGGTTCATGGTGGGCCCCGACGCCGAGGCGCAGGCGCTGGTGCGGCGCGCGTCGCGGATGCTGGTGGCCGGGGCGGCGCTGGAGGTGCCGTTGATCGCGGTGATTTTGCGCCGCGGCTACGGGCTGGGCGCCCAGGCCATGGCCGGCGGCAGTCTGCAGGAGCCGCTGCTGACGGTCGCCTGGCCGGGCGCGCACCTGGGCCCGATGGGGCTGGAAGGGGCGGTTCGCCTGGGCCTGCGCAAGGAACTCGAGGCCATCGCCGACCCGGCCGAGCGCGAGGAACGGGTACGGCAAGCCACGGCGTCCGCGCAGCAGAACGCCGCGGCCCTCAACGCAGCAACGATCTTCGAGATCGACGACGTGATCGACCCCGCCGACACCCGGGAACTGATCGTCGCCACGCTCGAGGCGGCGACGCTGCACGACCGCGGGCCGCGACGCACCCGGTTCGTGGACACCTGGTAGGACGCAAATCACACCCCGGTCTTTGTTGACGGGTGTCCATTCCATATCGTGGCTGCCATGAGCACCGCTGCCGACTCCGAACGGGTCGCCGACCTCGCCCGGCAGGTCGTCGCCGACCACAACCCGAAATCCGTTCCGATTCCCGAGTATCTCGGCGCCTGTTACGACGCCGGCCTGTCCTGGGTCCACTTCCCGGAGGGCCAGGGTGGCCTCGGCGTCTCCCGCGGTCTGCAGGCCGTGGCCGACGGGATCCTGCAGGGCGCCGGCGGTCCGGTGCCGCTGGGGCTCAACCCGATGGGCTACGGCATGGCCGCGCCCACCATCCGCGAGCATGCGCAGTCCGACGAACTGAAGACGTTCTGGCTGCGCCCGCTCGCCACCACCGAGGACATCTGGTGCCAGCTGTTCTCCGAGCCGGGCGCGGGCTCCGACCTGGCCGGGCTGGCCACCACCGCGGTACAGGACGGCTCCGGGGAGGGCGCAGACTGGGTGATCAACGGCCAGAAGGTGTGGACCAGCCTGGCGCACCGCGCCCGCTGGGGATTGTTGCTGGCGCGCACCGATCCCAACGTGCCCAAGCACAAAGGCCTGACCTACTTCGTCATCGACATGCACGGTCCGGGCGTAGAGACCCGGCCGCTGCGGCAGCTGACCGGGCAGGCGGAGTTCAACGAGGTGTACTTCACCGACGCGCGCATTCCCGACGCCCATCGTCTCGGCGCGGTCGGCAACGGTTGGGGCGTGGCAATGACCACGCTGATGAACGAGCGCAGTGCGCTGGGCGGCAGCGGCAGCCGACGCGGCGCCGGCACCATCTCCGATGCCGTCGGATTGTGGGCGGCCCGGCCCGAACTGCGCACGCCGGTGCTGCGCGACCGGCTGACCCAGCTGTGGCTGCGGTCCGAGGCGCAACGTCTGACCGCCGAACGCTCCCGCGCCTCGGCCGGTGTCGGCGGCCCCGGCCCGGAGGGGTCGATCGGCAAGCTGGTCGGCGCCGAACTCAACCAGCACATCTACCAGTGGTGCATGGATCTGCTCGGGCCGGAAGGGGTGCTGTACCACGACTACAACCTGCCGGCCGAGCGCGATTCCGAGACCGACTGGCGCGGGCCGATCCAGCAGCGGTTCCTGCGCAGCCGCGCGAACACCATCGAAGGCGGCACCTCCGACGTGATGCGCAACATTCTCGGCGAGCGCGTTCTGGGCCTGCCGGGCGACCTGCGTGCCGATGCCGGCATGCCGTGGAAGGAGATCCCCCGTGGCTGAGTTCACGTTCAGCACCGAGCAGCAGGAGCTGCGCAAGGCGGTGCGTAAGTTCGCGGCGGACAACTTCGGCGAGGAGACCGTCCGGCGCCTGATGGAGTCGGATCCCACCTTCGACCCGAAGGTGTGGGGACGGCTCGGCGCCGAGCTCGGCGTGCTGGGCCTGGCGGTCCCCGAGGGCGCCGGCGGGGTCGGCGGGACCCTGGTGGACCAGGCCGTCGCGGTCGAGGAGCTGGGTGCCGCGCTGTCCTGCGGTCCGCTGTTCGGCACCGTGTACCTGGCGATCCCCGCGCTGGTGGCCGCGTCCGCCGGCGCCGCGCGCGATGCGCTGCTGCCCGAGCTGATCGAGGGCCGCAAGACCGCGGCCTTCGCGGTGCCCGATCACGGCGGGGCGTTCGACGCCGGTCGGGTCACGCTGACCGCAACCCCCGGCGAGTCCGGCACCGTCAGCGGTACGGTCGCGCGGGTGGTCGACGGCGACGCCGCCGACGTGATCCTGGTGGCGGCCAACGGATCCGACGGCGTGGGACTGTACGCCGTGGACGCCGGCGCCGTGCAGCGCCGCAAGCTGGTGACCCTGGACCTCACCCGCCCGCAGGCCGATCTGGAATTCTCCGAAGCCCCAGCGCAATTGGTGGCCGGCGCCGAGGAGGCCGAGCGGGTCATCAATCATGCGCTGCAGGTCGGTTCGGTGCTGTTGGCCGTCGAACAGGTCGGCGCGAGTCAGCATCTCCTCGACATCGCCGTGGAGTACGCCAAGACCCGCCTGCAGTTCGGTCGGCCCATCGGGTCGTTCCAGGCCGTCAAGCACCGGTTGGCCGATCTGTTGGTGGAGGTCGAGCACGCCCGGTCGACCGCCTACCACGCCGTGTGGGCGCTCACCGACGGCAGCGACGATCCGGCGCTGGCGGCCAGCATTGCGCAGGCCACCTGCTCGGCGGCGTTCAGCCAGGTTGCGCGCGACACCATCCAGACCCTGGGCGGCATCGGCTTCACCTGGGAGCACCAGGCGCATCTGTACTTCAAGCGCGCCGTCTGCGACGCGGCGTTGCTCGGGTCGCCCGAGCAGCATCGCGACCGGGTGGCGCAATTGGTGCTCGACGACGCGTCGGTGGAGCGGGTTCCGGACGTCGCGGTCGGCGTGCCCGGCTGACCCGGGCAGCCGACACCGGTCACCCGCCACGCGCTATGTACCATTCGGTCTATGGCTGAGCAGCATCCTTTCGACGTCGGCATCGCCCTCGAGCACTCCGACGACGGGACGCTGCGCGGCCGTACCGACCCGGGCTGGAACAACATGGTGGGTCCGTTCGGCGGGATCACCGCGGCCACCCTGCTGCACGCGATCGAGTCCCAGCCCGACGCGCACGGCGCACCGCTGACCCTGACGGTCAACTTCCTCGCGCCGATCGCCGACGGCGAGTTCCAGGTGTCCGCACGCGCGCTGCGCACCAATCGGACCAACCAGCACTGGTATGCCGAACTGTCCCAGGACGGTGCGCCCAAGACCACCGCCACCGCGATCTTCGGCATCCGCCGCGAAACCTGGTCGGACACCGAACTCATCGCGCCCGACGTGCCGGTCCCCGAGGACCTGCCGGAGCCGGGCACACCGCGCGGGGTCGCGGTGTGGATCGGCAACTACGACATGCGGGTCATCGAGGGGCCGTATCCCGGACCCGACGACGGTCCCAGCCCGTCCTCGTTGACCAAGCTGTGGGTGCGCGATCGCCGCGGCCGGACCCACGACTACGCCGCGCTGACCGCCCTGTGCGACATCTTCTATCCGCGGTCCTATGTGCGGCGCGCGCAGGTCGGCCCCGCCGGCACCATCTCCATGACCATCTACTTCCACGCCGACAGCGCCGAATTACAGTCCGTGGGCGACGATTTCCTGCTCGGCTGCGCGCGCGGGAACCGGTTCTCGAACGGGTACTTCGACCAATCAGCCGAACTCTGGTCCCGTTCCGGGGCGCTGCTGGCCACCACCCACCAGCTGGTGTACTTCAAGGCGTGAGCGCTCAGCGCAGCACCGCGTCGATGGCGCGGTAGATCCGCTTCTCGCTGACCGGCTTCGGCGTGCCGAGCTGCTGGGCCCACAGGCTGACCCGGAACTCCTCGATCTGCCGGCCGATCTCACGGACGTCCTGGGCCTGCGCCCGGATCGGTGAAAGTGACTGCAGCAGTTCATGATAAGCGTCTTCGACGGCATGCACGCGCAGCATCCGTTCGCGGTCGGCGCCCGGTGCCTGCGCCAAGCGTTCCAGCCGCCGGGCGATCGCGGTCAGATAGCGGGTCAGATCAGCGAGATGCCCCGCCCCGGCCGCGCTGACGAATCCGGCGGGCATCAGGTCGGCGAGTTGCGCGCGGATGTCGGCGACGGCGTCGGCCTGCGCCGCGTTGGGCTGATCCGGGAGCCCCACTCGCACGTCGTGATAGGCGGCCAGCACCCGCTGCGCGCGGGCCAGCAGATCGCGCGTCCGCGCACCCAATCCGTCCGCCACCCGCCGGCGCAGGGCCGCGAATTCGTCTCGGGTCCAGGCCGGTTCGGGCGCCAGCGCGGCGATCGCGGCGTCGGCGCAGTCCTCGATCAGAGCCGACAGCGACCCGTTGGGATTGTTGCCCAGGATCAGCCGCGCGCGGGGGTCCAGTTCGCGCTCGAGGGCCTTGGTCGGCACCGGGACCACGAGGCGCAGCAGCGCCCGGGTGCCCGCCCGCATCGCGGCGCGCTGTTCCTCGGGCGTCGGGAGGACCCGCACGTCCACCGCGGCACCGGCGGCGACCAACGCCGGGTAGCCCCGCACCGGGTTGCCGCCGCTGACCGATTCGACGGTCTGCGGCAGCGTCTCGAGGTCCGCGGGCCAGTCCCGCAGGCCGGTCCGTTCCACGCCGTCGGCCAGCGCCTTGGCCACTGCCACGCGGGTGGTCCCCGCCAGGTTCTCCCGCAACGCGTCGATGTCCTTGCCCCGGGCCACCTCGGCACCGTCGGCGTTCTCCACGGCGAAGGTGACGCGCAGGTGCGCGGGGATCTTCTCCAGGTCGAACGCCGACACCGGGACCACCACGCCGGTGCGCCGACGCAGAGCCCGCTGCAGGGCGTCGAGCAGCGGTTCGGTGCCCGGCTCCAGTTCGGGCAGCACCGCCCGCGCGGTGTCCGGTGCGGGAACGAAGTTGCGCCGCAGATCCTTCGGCAGCGACTTGATCAGCGCGGTGACCAATTCCTCGCGCAACGCCGGGACCTGCCAGGCAAAGCTGTCACCGCCGAGCCGGGCCAGCACCTCCAGCGGCACATGCACGGTCACGCCGTCGTCCTCGGCGCCGGGCTCGAACCGGTAGGTCAGCGGCAACGCGACGTCGTCGGCGCGCCAGACGTCGGGATGCTCGGCGTCGTCGTCGCCGCGTAGCAATTCGTCCCGGGTGAAGGTGAGCAGGTCCGGGGTGCGGTGCCGCTGCTTCTTCCACCAGGCGTCGAAGTGCCGGACCGAGACGACGTCGGCCGGGATGCGGGCGTCATACAGCGCGTAGATCTCGTCGTCGCTGACCATGAGGTCACGCCGGCGCGCGCGCTCCTCGACCTCGACGAGTTCGTTGCGCAGCGCGGTGTTGTCCCGGAAGAAGTGGTGCCGGGTCTGCCACTCGCCGTCGACCAGGGCGTGCCGAATGAACATCTCGCGCGCCAACTCCGGGTCGGTGCGCGCGAAGTCCACCGGCCGCCGCACCACCAGCGGCAAGCCGTAGAGCGTCACCCGCTCGTAGGCCATCGCGGCCCCGCGCTTGGCACTCCAGTGCGGCTCGCTGTAGCTGCGCTGCACCAGGTCACCGGCGATGCCCTCAATGGCTTCCGGTTCGATACGCGCCGCGATCCGCCCGTAGAGCCGGCTGGTCTCCACCAGTTCGGCGACCACCAGCCAGCGCGGCGGCCGTTTGGTCAGCACGGATCCGGGCGCCAACACGAACCGGGAGTTCCGCGCCCCCTGATATTCCCGGGAATCTCCGTCCCGCATCCCGATGTGCGACAGCAGGCCCGCCGTCAGCGCCGCGTGCACCCGGTTCGGGTCCGCCGGTTCCCCGCCCGCCTCGCCGGCCCGGATCCCGAGCCCGGCGGCGATGCTGCGCAACTGGCCGACCAGGTCCTGCCACTCGCGGATGCGCAGGTAATGCAGGAACTCCTCGCGACACATCCGCCGAAAGGCGTTTCCGGACCGGGCCTTTCGCTGCTCACGCAGATAGTTCCACAGGTTCAGATAGGTCATGAAGTCGGAGTGCTCGTCGGCGAAGCGGGCATGCTTTTGCCGGGCGGCTTCCTCGCGGTCGGTGGGGCGCTCGCGCGGATCCGGGATCGACAGCGCCGCCGCCAGCACCAATACCTCTGCGACACAGCCCTGTTCGTCGGCCGCCAGGATCATCCGGCCCAGCCGGGGGTCGACGGGCAGCTGCGCCAACCGACGGCCCAGCTCGGTGATGGCACCGCCGGCGTCGAAGGCGCCGAGTTCCTGCAGCAGCTGCACGCCGTCGCGGATACTGCGGCCCTCCGGCGGATCCAGGAACGGGAAGCTCTCGATGTCGCCGAGGCCCAGTGCCGCCATCTGCAGGATCACCGCGGACAGGTTGGTGCGCAGGATCTCCGGGTCGGTGTAACGCGGCCGAGCCGCGAAATCCGGCTCTGAGTACAGCCGGATGCAGACGCCGGGCGCGGTGCGGCCGGACCGCCCTGCCCGCTGATCGGCCGACGCCTGCGAGATCGGTTCGATCGGCAGCCGCTGCACCTTGGTCCGGCGGCTGTAGCGGGAGATCCGGGCGGTCCCGGGGTCGATGACGTAGCGGATGCCCGGCACCGTCAGCGACGTCTCGGCGACGTTGGTGGCCAGCACGATTCGCCGGCGTAGGTTGTCGGCCGGCCGGGGGCTGAACACCCGCTGCTGCTCGGCGGTGGGCAGCCGGGCGTACAGCGGCAGCACTTCCAGCTCGTGGCCGCCGGTGTGGGCGGCCCGCAAAGCTTCGGCGGTGTCCCGGATCTCGCGCTCCCCGGACAGGAACACCAAGACGTCGCCGGGTGGTTCGGCGGCCAGTTCGTCGACCGCGTCGAGGATGGCCTCGGTCTGGTCGCGGGTCTCGCTGCGGATGATCTCGTGGTCGGGGTCGTCGGGGTCCGCGTCGTCCTGCGCGTCGCCGACGGCCACCTCCAAGGGGCGGTACCGGATCTCGACGGGGTAGGTGCGTCCGGACACCTCGACGATCGGAGCCGGTCGTCCGGCGTCGCCGAAGTGCGCCGCGAACCGCTCCGGTTCGATGGTCGCCGAGGTGACGATGACCTTCAGGTCCGGTCGGCGGGGCAGCAGCTCCCGCAGGTAGCCGAGCAGGAAGTCGATGTTGAGGCTGCGTTCGTGCGCCTCGTCGAGGATCAGGGTGTCGTAGCGCAGCAGTCGCCGGTCCCGCTGGATCTCGGCCAACAGGATGCCGTCGGTCATCAGCTTGATCAGGGTGCGGTCGCCGGCCTGATCGGTGAACCGGACCGTATAGCCGACGGTCTCGCCGAGCGGGGTGCCCAGTTCGTCGGCGATCCGCTGGGCCACCGTGCGCGCGGCCAGCCGCCGCGGCTGGGTGTGCCCAATGGTGCCGCGGATCCCGCGGCCGAGTTCCAGACAGAGCTTGGGCAGCTGGGTGGTCTTTCCGGAGCCGGTCGCGCCGGCGACGACCACGACCTGGTTGGCGTTGATCGCGGCGGCCAGTTCGTCCCGGGACGCGCTGACCGGCAGGTCGGGATAGCTGATCTGCGGCACCGCGTCGCGGCGCGCCACCACCAGCGCCTCGGCGCTGCCGATCTGGTTCTCAATCTTGGCCAGGGCGTCCGGAGTGGGCTTCCGCAGGCCCTTGAGCCGCCGTCCCAGCCGGGCCGCGTCGCGGATCGTCAGCCCGTCCAGGCGGGCGCGCAGCGCGCGCACCGCCTCGCGCGAAGATGGATCGGACACTCAGTCGAGGATAGGCGGGGACCAGTAGGCCAGCAGCTCCGCGAAGGTGTCGAAGGCGGCCTTGTTGACGGCGTAGGTGGCCTCCAGATGGATGCTCAGCGGGAAACCCAGCTCGGCGACCCCGTCGATCACCCGCTTGTACAGGTCCACCATCCGTCGGCGGCGCTGCGCCGGTTCGTCGGCGGCCAACGACCTCACGAACTCCTGCTCCTCGGCGACCGCCGCGTTCCCGGGATCCTGGATCAGCCAGTTGATAAGACCCACCCGGGTCTCGACCTGCGGCACGAATCCGAACGACAGCAGGATCTCGGGGCGATGATCGGTCTCGGCGGCGAACCGGGTCAGGAAGTCGACGATGGCGTCGGAGTACAACAGCTGGGTCAGGCCGTAGGTGGCGCCGCGGTCGCATTTGAAGTTGAACCGGCCGTGCTCGCCGTCGCGGGTGGGGATCAGGATCGCGCCGCGGTTGGGCACCTCGGCCTCGAACAGCGACAGCGCGTCGGTCGGGGCGACCCCGTGGCCCTCGCCGTCGTTCATGGTGCGCGGAACCCCGACGAAGGCGATGCCCTCGATCCCGGCGTCCTGCAGGTCACGCACCCGGCGGCGCAGCGGATCTTCGTCGAGGAACGCGGTGACCTGGGTGCACAATCCGCTGACCCCGGGAAGTTCCGGCTTGATGACGTTCCAGAAGTCCAGGACGTCCATCTTCGGCTTCATCTCGACGGGACGGCCGTCGTCCTCCTCGATCATGCTGGGCATCATCACGTGCCCGATCCGCCCCTCCAGGCCGGTGGCCGACGCGGCCTCCCGCACCTTGTGTGCCTCCTCGATGGCGCGTCCGCGGCCGAGCTCGGCGTTGGGCGGCACGAGTTCCAGCGCAACGGTGTTGAGGGTCACGAAATAGCTCCTAGGACGGCTTGCCGGTGAGTGTGGCCGCATCGCCATCGCCGGCGGCCGGGGATCGGCACCTCAGGACACGATAGCCGCACCGGGTTCGCGCCCGGGCGCTAGGACGACCTCACAGGCGGGGCGCGGCCGCACCGGTCAGACCCGCCCCGTCGAGGTCCATGATGCGGTCCAGTTGCCCGGCGACGTCCTCGATCGTCAGCGACGGGTTCGATATGCCCTGGCTGACCACCATGGCCATCCGGGCGACCCCGCCCATGCCGGCCTGCAGTACCTCGCCGGTGAGCGGACACGACTCGTGCGCCAGGAAGGCCGCGGCCGGGGCGACGAGGTCCGGGGGCATGCCGGCGTTGATCTGGTCCATCACCTCGCTGCTCAGCGACAGCACGGCCGCCACCTTGTCCGAGTGGGAGGCCGACATGCGGGTGAAGGCGCGCGGGGCGACCGCGTTGACCGCGATCCCGTGCGCCGCCCCCTCGGTGGCGAGATTGCGGGTGAGCGACCACCACCCGCGCTCCGCGGGCGGCCAACAGCAACGCGTAGCTGCGCCCCACGCCGCGGCCGGCGCCGGTGACGACCACGACCCGGTCGTCGAAACGAAGTTCGGTCACCACGGCCCGTTACTGCGGGTCGAACAGGACCGGCACGGCGGTGGGTGAACGGAACACCTGGCCGCGGATGTGCGGATCACCCGCGTCCGGGTCCAGCCGAAGGTTGGGCAGCCGGTCCAGCAAAAGGTTGATGGCCGTGCGCATTTCGAGGCGCGCCAGGTGCATGCCGAGACACACGTGCACGCCGTGCCCCCAGCCCAGGTGTCCCTTGGGGGTGCGGAACAGGTCGAATGTGTTGGGATCGGGGTACCGATCGTCCTGCCGGTTGGCCGCGCCCAGCATCGGCATGACCGTCGCCCCGGCCGGGATCTGCACCCCGCCGAGCACGGTGTCGCGGGTGGCCACCCGGGTGATGGTGAGCAGCGGAGCTTCCCAGCGCACGCCCTCCTCGATGGCCTGCGGGAGCAGCGACCGATCGGCGCGGATGGCTTCCAGCTGTGCCGGATCCGACAGCAGCGCCAGCAGCAGGCTGCCCAGCGCCCGGTAGGTGGTCTCCACTCCGGCGGGCAGCAGCAGTCGCAGGAAGGAGAAGATCTCCTCGTCCGCAAGCTTCTCGCCGTCGATCTCGGCCGCCGCCAACGCGCTGATGAGGTCCTCGCGTGGGTCGGCCCGGCGGGCGTCGAGGATCGGCGCGAAGTAGTCGCACAACGCCTGCGACGCAGCGAGTCCGCGCTCCGGGTTCATCAGCCAGCTCAGCAGTGAGATGGACCAGCGCTGGAACTGCGGGTAGTCGTCCTCCGGCAGCCCGAGCAACCCGGCGATGATCTGGCTCGGGTAGTCGAAGGTGAATTCCTTCACCAGGTCGGCCTTGCCGTTCGGCGCGAAGTTGTCGATCAGGCTGTTGCCCACCCGGCCGACCAACTCGTCTTCCCACCGCGCCAAGGCCTTCTGACCGAACGCCTTCTGCACCAGCGCGCGCAGCCGGCCGTGGACCGGTTCGTCCATGCCGAGCATCACCCGCTCGCCGAGCACCGGGCCGAACGCCGCGATGACGCTCGCCGAGGAGAAGGTCTCGTTGTCGCGCAGCATCTGCTGCGCCTCCTCGTAGCGGTACACGATGAACATCGGCAGCGATTCCTCGTGCGGCAACGCCCCGGAGGTCTCCAGGCGTTGGACGGGTTCGGAGTTGCGCAGCCGGGCCAACTCGGTATAGGGGTCGCGGACGTCACCGGAGATCGCGTCGTCGAAGGCGCCGAAATCCTCGAGATCGTCGAAAAGCTGTTCCATTGTGCTCCTTACGGGGTGAAAGCCTGCTTACTGGGCCGGGTAGGCCACCGATTTCACCTCGGTGTACTGCGCGAATCCGATGGCGCCGTTCTGCCGGCCGACGCCGCTGTCCTTGTAACCACCGAACGGGGTGTCCGCGCCGTAGCCCGCGGTGCCGTTGAGGCCGATGAACCCCGCCCGCAGCCGCCGCGCCACGGCCAGGGAGCGCTCCAGCGAGCCCGACATCACGTTGCCGGCCAGGCCGTACGGGCTGTCGTTGGCGATCCGGACGGCGTCGTCCTCATCGTCGTATCCGATGACCGTCAGCACCGGGCCGAAGATCTCCTCCTGCGCAATGGTCATCGAGTTGTCCACCTCGGTGAACAGCGTCGGGCTGACCCAGAATCCCTTGTCGAACTCCGCGGGCGCCGCGGCGCTGCCCACCAGCATCGTCGCGCCCTCGTCGACACCCTTGCGGATGTAGCCGAGGATGCGGTCCCGCTGTTTGGCCGAGATCACCGGCCCGCACAAGGTGCCGGGGTCCTGCGGATCGCCGGGAGCGATGTTCTGGTAGATGCCCTGCAGGATCGCGACACCCTCGTCATACCTGGAGCGCGGCAACAATATCCGGGTGGGCGCGGCGCATCCTTGACCGGCGTGTAGCAGCGGACCGATACCGATCAGGCAGGCCGTGTTGAAGTCGGCGTCGTCGAGCACGATGGTCGCCGATTTGCCGCCGAGTTCGAGGAACAGCCGCTTCATGGTCGCCGCGCCTTTTTCCATGATGCGCTTGCCCACCGCGGTGGAACCGGTGAAGGAGATCATGTCCACCTTCGGCGAGAGGGTGAGTTCCTCGCCGACCAGGTGATCCGAAGCGGTCACCACGTTCACCGCGCCGGCCGGCATATCGGTGTGCTCGGCGATCAGCCGGCCGAGCCGGGTGGCGTTGAACGGGGTGTCCGGCGCGGCTTTGAGCACCACGGTGTTGCCCGCGGCCAGCGCCTGACCGAGCTTGTTGATGCTCACCTCGAAGGGGAAGTTCCACGGGACGATGGCCCCGACGACGCCGACCGGCTCGTGCCAGACCTTGCGGGTGGTGTTGACGCCGGTCACCGACACCACGGTGTCACCGAGGTCGGTTTCCCAGCCGAAGGTGTCGATCAGACCGGCGGGATAGCGCAGGCCGTCGGCGAACGGGGCGTCCAGCTGCGGGCCGTGGGTCACCGCGCGCGGCGCGCCCACCTCCCGGATGAGTTCCTCGCGCAGTTCCTCCAATTCGCCGGCGATGGCGTCGTGCAACTGCAGCAGGCAGCGCTTCCGGAACTGGTGATCGGTGGCCCAGTCGGTCTCGTCGAAGCAGCGGCGGGCCGCATCGATCGCGCGGCGCATGTCCGCACGCGAGGCATCGGCCACCTCACCGAGCACCTCCTCGGTGGCCGGATTGATGTTGGTGAAGGCGCCCGCTTCGCCGTCGACGAGCTTGCCGTCGATCAGCATCCGGGACTCGTACGGTGCCGCTACGGCCTCAGTCATGGTTCGCATTCTTTTGTTCGGCGTCCTGCCGCGCGGCCTGGCGGCGGGCGGCCGCCTGCCCGAGCCGCTGCAGGACGGGTTGCGGAAGAATCTTGGCGGCCACCACCATGGCCCGCTGCGTGGCGGTCAAGGGCACCGCGCCGCCGCGCATCGCACCCTGCCGCGGGATCCCCAGCACCATCCGGGACATGTGGTGCATGCCCGCGGCGGGCAGGATCCGGTTGGCCACCAACAACATCGATGCTTCGATGCCGACGCCGCGCCGACGGAAGCCGGCCCGGTCGGCCAGCGCCGCCAGCAGGCCGTCGGTGAACTTCTCCGGGGGCCGCGCGAAACTCATGGCGTACCGACCGCGGGTGTTCATGGTGTCGTGCACCCGGGCGTAGGGGCCGTCGAGATCGCGGTCGTCGATGGTGCCGGCGTCGGTGATGATGTCGGTGTCGTAGGTACCGGTCACCAGCACCGTCACGCCCAGCCCGAAGGGGGCGATCTCACCCGCCATCGACTCGCCCCAGCGTTCCAGGGCACCCTTGGCCGCGGAGTAGGCCGCGATCCCGGGCTGGCCCCGCACCCCGCCGGCGCTGGAGATCAGCACGATGCGGCCCTCCCCGGCGGCGCGCATGGCCGGCAGCAACGCCTTGGTCAGCGCCACGGGGCCCATGACGTGGGTGGCGAACATGTCCTGCCAGAGCTGTAGGTCGGCCTCCTCCACCATGCCGGCCGCAGAGATACCGGCGTTGTGCACGATGGCGTACGGAGCGCCGACGGACTCCTCGATGAGCTTGGCCGCGGCGGTGACCGACGCGTGGTCCATCAAGTCGAGTTGCACACCGATCAGCCGCGGATCATCCTCGCCGGCGCCGGTGGCCTCACGCAGCAGCGGCATCCCCCGGTCCGGCGTGCGCATCGCCGCGACCACGCGCCACCCCTCGCGATACAACCGGACGGTCGACGCGAAGCCCAGCCCCCGCGACGCCCCGGTGACGACGACGGTGCGCGGCTCACCCATCCTGGTTCTCCGGTGCGCACTTGCCTTCCCCGGGCGGCGGCGGTTCCACGTCGGGCCGGCCGTTGGGCAGACCGCTCTGCCAGGTGGCCCACTTGCCGACCGAGAACGGCCCCTGGGCGCCTTCCTTCTCGAAATACCCCTGCGGGTCATACACTTTCGCCTCCGGGTACGGCCAGGGGCAGGCCACCGCGGTGGCCAGGCCACTGGCCTTGATGGCGGCGAACCAGGAGCCGTAGGCGAAGTAGGCGACGTTGATGATCGTGAACATCACCAGGAAGGTGCCCAACACCGGTTTCTTCGGGAACAGTTTCGCGCGCGCGGCCAGCTTCTCGGCCACCGACTTGCCGGTGTCGTCCCGGTAGCACAGGATGGCCGCCGGGATCATCACGAACGTCACCGCCAGCGATTCCCAGATCAGCGGGAACTGGAAGGTGGTGCCGGGGAACAACGTTCCGAACGGGATGGCCTGGGAGTAGATGTACAGGCCCGTGCGGACCAGGCTCACCTCCAGGATCGCGTCGAAGATGAAGCCGATGACCAGCACCAGCAACCCGAGGCTGATCAGGGGGTGCCGTGACACGAAGGCAGTGGGCCCGTACTTGGCCTGCCATTTGCGCAGGATCCAGATGGCCGGGAAGAACGGGGCGAAGTAGAACGCGACGTAGCCGAACACGATGAACGGCTCGACTGTCGGCGACAGCATGATCAACGGCCAGTTTTCCGGCCAGTGGATCAATTCAGGGTTGTACACCGCGAACGGCGCCCAGTTCATGATCGGGTCCTGCCACACGATCAGGGTGGTGCACAGGAACATCAACATGATCGGGCTACCCGGATCGCGCCGCCACCCGCGCACGAAGATCACCACGAGGACCACCAACAGCACCACGGTGCCGATCTGGTGCACCCACAGCCACCCGTCGAATCCGAACAGGAACTCGACCGGTCGGGGTCGGCCCTCGACGTTCGGGTTCGCCACCCGGGGATGGACCTCGGTGCGCGCGAACGCGATGAAGAGCCCGAAGAAGGCGATCAGCGCGAAGGCACCCGCCCACCGTCCCCAGTTGGGGCCGGTTCGAGCCGCGGGATCCTTTCGGGCCGAGGGTTTCTCGGTGGCCAGCGGCGCGAACTCCTCGGTGGTCACCGGAGGGCTCCGGTCAGTGACGACGGTTCCATCAGTCTTCCTCCCCGAATCTGTCGACCAGATGTGAGTTGATACCGTCCGCGTCGAGCGTGCGGGCCACCAGATACCCCGAGCCCATCCACGCCCGTCGGGTCCACTTGCCGAGCGACACCCGGGTGCCGGGGGCCCCAGAGGCGGCCGGCATCATCTTGACCCGCTCGAGGGCTTCCTTGACCCCGCGCGGGCTCAGGGGGTGGGCATCGGCGAAGGCCCGCACCAGGGTGGCGGCCACGTCGTGGTTGACCACCGACACGCAGTACTCGGGGCGGCTTCCGTTGTAGCGCTTGGCATACCGGTCGAGCCAGGCCTGCCCCACCGCGTTGCCCTCGTCGTACTGGTCGACCCCCACCCACCCCAGAAACGCGTTCCACATGATCGGGTTGACCCACGCGTTCTGGAAGGCGGTGGTGGTGAAGCGCGGCGGATCCCAGTCGACGGCTTCGAGGGCGGGATTGATGAACACGATGCCGAAACCGAACCCGAGATGCACGATGGCCTCGGCCTTGGCCTGATGCAGGGTGCTCACCGCCGCGTTGATGTCCTGCGCGGTCTGCGCGATGCCGGCCTCGGCGACAATGCGAATCCCCTTGCGCGCCGCGGCGCTCCGCAGGTTCTTCAGATAGCTCTCGCCGATGAGGTTCTGCTCGACCAGCACCCCGATCTCCTTGAGGCCCCGCTTGGCCACCAGGTCGATCAGGAAGATCGGCTCGTCGGTCATCGACCCCTGGGGGAAGGCGAAGGTCCATTCGCCCAGCCAGTCGTCGGTGCCGGTGACACTGATCGCCGGCACCTTGAACCGCTCCTCGATGGCCTCCCGCACCGGCACACAGTTGTCGGTGATGTTCGGTCCGAACACCACCAGGCAGCCCTCGTCGACCAGTTCGCCGTAGGCATCGATGACGGCCTTGACCGACCCCTTCGGCAGACCCTCGACCTCGCGGTAGATCATCTGCACCGAGCGGTCCAGCACACCCTGTTCCCGCGCCTCCTCGAAGACCAGGTCGAAGGTGCGGGTGAACGAACTCATCAGCTCGTCCGGGAATCCGGGCGGCAGGGTGAAGTCCATCAGGTATCCGACCTTGATGGGCTCTGCGGTGCTCTCGTAGGACATCTGACCTCCGTCGCGCCGCGCAGGTCACAGCCACCCGCACGGGAAACCTAATATTTGTTTAGACACTAGCGGCGCCGTCTCCGCATGGTCAATGGTTGGCGGGCTGCCCCAAGTAGATGTCGATCATCTCGTTCAGTCCGCGCAGGACCGCCGCGTCGTCGGTCAACGGTCCGGCGATGGCCACCCGGGCGGCGTCGGCGATGGGCAACCCCTCGGCGATCAGACGACCGGCGGCGATCAACACCCGAGTCGAGGCCACCTCCCGCAACCCGCCGGTCTCGAGGCGACGGATCGCCTGGCCGAACCGCACCAACTCCACGGCGGTCGCGTGATCGACGCCCGACTCGTGGGCGATGATGCCCTCCTCCACCTCCGGCTCCGGGAACCCGAACTCGATGGCCACCATCCGTTGCCGGGTCGAGTCCTTGAGATCCTTCAGCACACTCTGATAGCCCGGGTTGTACGACACCACCAGGCCGAATCCGGGCGCCGCCTCCAGCGTCACACCGAGCCGTTCGATCGGGAGTTGCCGCCGGTAGTCGGCGAGCGGGTGCAGCACCACGGTGGTGTCCTGACGGGCCTCCACCACCTCGTCGAGGTAGCAGATCGCGCCCTCGCGCACGGCGCGGGTCAGCGGACCGTCGACCCAGACCGTCTCGTCGCCACGCAGCAGGTACCGGCCGACGAGGTCGGCGGTGGTCAGATCGTCGTGGCAGGCGACGGTGATCAGCGGCCGGCCCAGATCGTGCGCCATCGCCTCGACGAATCGGGTCTTGCCGCAGCCGGTCGGGCCCTTGAGCACCAGCGACAGCCCCTGGCGGTAGGCCGCCTTGAACACGGTCTCCTCGTTACCGACCGCCCGGTAGTACGGGCGGGCGCTCGCGGTCTGCGGCTTCACACCGTTCTGGTAGGCGACCCCGGAATCATTCGACATCTAGATACCTTTCCTCGCATCGCGCGCTCCGCCACACGGCGAGCGCAACAGATGTTTGTTTTAGAAGTTGGACGCCGCGAACGGGATGGGCCGGCGGTAGACGAATGCGTTGGTGCGACTGGTCATTACCTCTCCTGTTGGTTGTCGAGCCTTGCCACCGAGGACAACTCGCCCTCAGGTCGGTGGTGTTCATGCCACGCGCCGGCGAACCTCCGCCGAACGAACGGCCGAGCGGAACATCGGTCCGATCACGCGCGCCAGATGGTCCGGCTGCGCGATGGTGGCGTGCGCCGTGCTGCCGAACACCCGACGCAGCGCGTTCACGTCGGTGCTGGCGCCGACGGTCAGGCATACACACCCGACGCCACGGAGGCGGGCCTCGCCCAGTGCACGTCGGGCATCCGCAGCGCCATAAGCCTTCTCGTAGCCATGGTCATAGGCGAGGCCGTCGGAAATCACGACCAGCAGCCGCCGCGACGTCCCGCCGCGCTGCTCCAGCACGGTCGAACCGTGCCGGATGGCCGCGCCCAGGCGGGAGTACGCGCCGGGTTCCAGACTGTTCAGCCGCCGCAGCACCTGGGCGTCGAGGTGGTCGTCGAAACGCTTGACCGGCACCATGCTCACCGCCGAACGTCCCGACGAGTAGTAGCCGTAGAGGGCCACCCGGTCGCCCAGATCGTGCAACGCGACCATCAGGTGGGCAACCGCGACCCGCTGCTGCTCGTGCACCGTCCGGCCCACCGTGCCCGGTTCCGCCGTCGACCCGGAGATGTCGAGCAGCAGCAGCACCGAAAGATCGCGCTGCCGGCGCAGACTGTCGAGGTAGACCGCCTCGTCGGGCACCGAACCGGCGCGCACCTCGACGCGGGCCTCGACGGCCGCGTCCACGTCGATGTCGTCGCCCTGGGGCTGCCGGTGCCGTCGGTGCAGTCCCATCCCCAGCCGGGCCAACGGGCGTCGCACCCCGACGGCGCCCTCGATCTCCTGCGTCGCCGACGGTTTGATCTGCGCCTCGACCTCGCGGACGGTGCACCAGTCCGGCTTGTAGCTGCCGTGCTCGGCGTCCCATTCCGGGTACTTGCGGCCGTCGCGCGCGATGTCGGTCACCTCATCGCTGTTCAGGGTCGCCAACGACGCGACCGCGTAGGTCCCCCGTCTCGACGAATCGGTGCGGTGCGTGGGTGCGTCCGCTCCCGGCGGCCCCCCACCGTTGCCCCCGGTCTTGCGGGCGGCCGACAGCAGCTTCTTCAGCAGCTTGCCGATGGCACCGCCGCCACCGACCGGGCTGCTGAAGAGGTCCGGATCATCGGAGTCGTCGACCGCCTCGTCGTCGAGTTCCTCCAGCTCCGGTGGCGTGGACTGCTGCCGCGGGACGTGGCCCACCTGCTCGTGGTCGGCCTGCTTGGCCGTCGCGGCCGCGGCGGCCAAGATCTTCTTGGGCCGCAGCACGCCGAAACCCGAAGGTGCACCGGGGAGTTGCTGCCGCCCCCGGGCCACCAGCAGCGACGCCGCGGTGGAGTCGCTGAGACCGGCGACGACGGGATCGGCCAGGGTCGACAGGCGCGGGGGCAGCATCAGCCCGTTGGCGACCAGTGCGCGGTGCGCCTCCACCGCCAGGTACCGCTTGGCCAGCCGCGGGTGGCGCACCAGGCTGCCCACCACCGCGGGGTCCAGACTGTCCGCGGCGATCAGCGACGCGTGCACGGCGACCGAGGCCGTGTGCTCGGCCCGGGCGCCCGCCGGGTCCAGATAGATCGTCTGGCCGTCGGTCCACGACGGCGCCCCCGGCGGCGCCGGCGACACTCCGACCGGGCGGCCGGCCAACGCCGAGGCCAGCATGCCGAGGGATTGCAGGTGGGCACCTTCGCTGTCGTTCTGCACCGCGTCGTTCTGCACCGCGCACCTTCCCGGCGATCGACCATCGTGGGACCAAATATCTGTTCCAGAGTAGAACCTGAGACCCGCCGTTGGATAGCCTTTCGGGGTGATTGATTTCCGGGACCAGGTGGCGATCGTGACCGGCGGCGGCCGCGGCCTCGGCCGGCTTTACGCCCTCGACCTGGCCCGCCGCGGCGCATCGGTGGTGGTCAACGACGTCGGGGGCACCATGGCCGGCGTGGGGACCGACAGCAGCGTCGCCGACGAGGTGGTCGCCGAGATCGTCGCCGCCGGCGGCCGCGCGGTGGCGTCCTACGACTCGGTGGACAGCCCCGAGGGCGGCCAGGCGATCGTGGATACCGCGATCGCGGCCTTCGGCCGAGTCGACACGGTGATCAGCAACGCCGGCATCTTCAACAGCGTCCCGTTCGAGCAACTGTCCGCGCGGGATTGGCGACAGATGTTGCGGGTGCACCTCGACGGCGGGTTCTACCTCAGCCAACCGGCGTTCCAGGTGATGGCCGAGCAGCGGTACGGCCGGTTCGTGTTCATCTCGTCGTCCGCCGGCAATTTCGGCCAGCCCATGGAGGCGCATTATGCCGCCGCCAAGACCGGCCTGATCGGCCTGTCGAACGTCATCGCCATGGAGGGAGCCGCCCACGGTATTTTGTCGAATACCGTTCTGCCCACCGGGTTTTCCCGGATGGTGACCGAAACGGTCGGCGACGAGAAATTTCTCGCCGAGTCCGGCTTCATGCGAGCCATCCGGCCCGAGCTGGTCGTCGGACTGGTGACGTTCCTGGCCAGTCGCGCCTGCGAGTTCACCCATCGCAACTACTCCGCCTGCGCGGGCCGCTATGCGCGGGTCTTCGTGGGCCTCGGCGAGGGGTGGCTGGCCGAGCCCGACCGCGCGCCGACGGCCGAGGACATCCACGCGAATCTGGCCGAGATCTCGTCGACCGAGAGGTTCATCGTCCCCGACTCGATCGTCGACGAAGTCCTGGAGGTGTGCGACCGGCTCGGCATCAGCGCCATGCCGGACGGCGCCGAGGTGGCGTTTCCCGACGCCCGCCCGCGGTGATCGCCCTCCACGACTTCCCGGGACAAATATTTGGCTCACCCGATCCTGACGTTGCCGGTTTGCCGCGACATCTACACTCGGGGCGCGAAGCCGTCGGCAGTGGAGAGGGAAACAGCGTGGCAGCGGTGCCCGTGATCGTGTTGACCGGATATCTGGGTGCCGGCAAGACCACGTTGCTCAACCACGTGCTGCGCACCCCCGATGCGCGCATCGGGGTGGTCATCAACGATTTCGGTGAACTCAACGTCGACGCCGCCCTGGTGACCGGGCAGATCGACGAACCCGCCTCGATCGCCGGCGGCTGCATCTGCTGTCTGCCGGACGAAGGGGGCCTCGACGAGGCGTTGGCCAAGCTCGCCGACCCACGGCTGCGCCTGGACGCCATCATCGTGGAGGCCAGCGGGCTGGCCGAGCCGGTCGCCGTGGGCCGGATGATCCGATTCAGCGGCGTCGACAACGTCCGCCTCGGCGGCGTGGTCGACGTCATCGACGCCGCGACCCACTTCGAGACGGTGGATCGCGACCCCACTCCACCGGCCCGGTACTCGGCGTCGTCGCTGGTGGTGATCAACAAGCTGGATCAGGTGGGCGAGGCGGACCGGGAGTCGGTGTTCGACCGCATCGAGGCCCGCATCCGCCAGAGCAACCCGGCGGTGCACGTGGTCGGCGCCGTCAGCGCGAAGATCGATGCGGCGCTGCTGTTCGACATCACCGCTGCCGAGGACCATTCGGGGCAGCTGTCGTTGCGTGAGCTCCTGCTCGACGAGGCGGCCGAGCAGCGCGACGGTCACGACCACGCCCACCCCCATGACGGCGCGCACGCCGCGTCCGTGACCGCCACCAGCACCGGCGACATCGACCCGGGCGCGCTACTCGACCTGCTGGAGGAGCCGCCGGCCGGGGTGTACCGGATGAAGGGCGTCGTCGCCGTGCGCGCCCGCGATCGTTCGCGCCGCTATCTGGTCAATACGGTTGGCAACACAATCCACATCGCGGCGGCGCCGCCCAAGGCGCGCAGCAACACCCTCGTCGCGATCGGCACCGGCCTGGACCTCGACGCCGTGCGCGCCCGCGTCGAGAACGCGGTGCGCCCGATCGATGCGCCCGCGCCGGCGGCCGGGTTCCGCCGCCTGCAGCGTTACCGGAAGCTGAGCGTCTGACGTGCTTCGCCGGCACCGCCCCGGGCCACCGATCGGTCGGTAGACTCGCTGCGAGAATCCTCGTGCCCCAGCGCACCGGTGGGATTGCTGCGCGAAGGTAGGACGGGAGAGTCGGTAACCGTGCGAGAAGCGGTGAGCAAGACGACGGCGGTGGATGTGGCGGTCGATGACGCCAGTCGTCGCACCGAGATCTTGCAAACCGCCAACACCGTGATCGCCAATTCGGGGTTGCGAACCTCGCTGCAACAGATCGCCGACGCCGCCGGGATCCTGGCCGGCAGCCTCTACCACCACTTCGAGTCCAAAGAAGCCATCCTCATCGAGTTGATCCGGCGCTACCACGCCGAGCTCGACCGGATCGGTCAACGGGCCCTCGACGGGCTGGACGCTCCGAATCCGCGTCCCATCGACGAGCAGATCATCGAACTCGGCTGCGCCATCGCCGGATGCGCGGTGGAACACCGTGCGGCACTGCAGATGTCGTTCTACGAGGGACCGAGCGCGGACCCCGAGCTGATGGAACTGACCCGGCGTCGCCCCACCTCGATCCAGGCCGCCATGCTGCAGATCCTGCGGGCAGGCAAGTGGAGCGGCTACGTGCGGGCCGATGTCGACCTGCCCATTCTCGCCGACCGGATCTGCCAGACCATGCTGCACGTGGGTCTCGACGTGATCCGCAACAACGCCCCCAGCGACCGGGTGGCCACCGTGTTCTGCCGGATCTTGTTGCAGGGGTTGGCCGCCGGCCAGCCCACCGACGCGGACCTCGACCGGTCCGCCGCGTTTGCGGCCGCCGACGACGTGGTGAACACCTGGGACGACGCCGATCTGGATCTCGACAACAAGGCCGACCGGGTGCGGGCGGCGGCGCGGGCCGAGTTCGGCCGGCGCGGTTACGAGACCACCACGGTGCGCGACATCGCCGCCGCCGCCGGGATGGGCACCGGCACCGTCTATCGGCTGATCGGGTCGAAAGAGGATCTGCTGATGTCCATCATGTTGGCCTTCGGCCAGCGGGTGGGTGCGGGCTGGACCGCGGTGTTGAAGTCCGACGCGACGCCGGTGCAGAAGCTGGACGCCTTGAGCTGGGTCAACATCAATGCGCTGACCCGCTTTCCGGACGAGTTCCGGATTCAGCTGGCCTGGATGCGAACATCACCGCCGGACACGCCAAACCCCGGTGCGGCCTTTTCCACCCGGGTTCGGCAGATGAAATCCATGCTGTCCGAGGGGATTCGGTCCGGCGAGATCGACATCGAACATCCCAGCGCGGAGATACTCGCCCGCTGCGTGATCGGCGTGCAGTGGATTCCCGAGAACATCCTGCTGGAGCTCGGCCCCCGCGGTTCCCTGATCCACGCGCGGGACACCGTCATTCGCGGCGTCACCACCCGCGAAGGCTGACCGCCTCACCCCACCGGGGTCAGCGTGAAGGGCATCTCGATGGTCACCCACCGGTTGACGCCGCAGGCCCCGCTGGGGCCGACGGTCTTGTCCCAGCCGGTCAGCGCGATGGGGTTCGACCGGTCCGGCCAGAATTGAAAGCCCTGTTTGCCCGGGAAGGTCGCGCCGTCGCGACATTTCAGCCACTCCGGCACGGTGTGCGACACCCACCAATAGCCGCTGCGATAGGTCAGGTCGGCGCTCCACCCGTGGTCGCTGTCCACCCGCCCGGTGCAATCCAGATAGCTCTGGCAGGTCGAACTGATGGTCCAGGTGCTGATCAGCGCCGGCCGCTCCTCGAAGCGCTCGTTGGTCTTCGCCCACTGGCCATCGGAGACCGCGGTGTAGACGCCGTTGAGGGCGATCTCGTCGGCGCGGGCCGGTGCCGCACCCAGCCCGCCGAACACAAGGGCGCCGCACGCCAGCAGCGCTACTCGGCGGGTGATCATCCCGGCCCCCTCGGCAGCATCAGGTCGCGCCAATCAGACGGCGCACCAACCAGATTGGACTGCTCGTAGCTGCGGCCGTCGGGTCCCAGATATCGGCCCGTCCGCGGATCGTACTCCGCGATCGCCAACCCCGGCCCAGGGTTCGCGCCGCCGTGGTGGGCACTCGGTGCCACCGGAACGGGCGGGGGCTCTCCGACGGGCGGGGTCCCTTGAGCCGGAGGTGGCTCCTGGGCCGGCAACGGGGTGCCCTCCAGCGGACCGAAGATCTCCGTATCGCCGGCCCGGATGTCGAGCGGAACTCCCTGTGCCACCAGGTTCGGGTCGAACGGCATCGGTCCCAGCGCGTGTTGCCGCATGGCCAACGGCATGAATTCCTTGTCGCTTTCGCAGATCTCCACCGTCGGGGCCCGCTTACCCGGCCGGGTCATGCAGGGGATGTTGCGCGCGCCCCGCACCGCGATCGGCGAGTCCTGGGGCAGCTTGCAGTACAACCCGTCCGGGGTGTCGATGATCGTGGTGTCGGCGGGCGACCGCCACTGCGAGGGCGGCAGGAAGCCGACCATGCAGCCGGGGGGATCGTCCACGGAGATCCGGAAATCGCCGAGGGGAATGCCGGTCGCGTTGTTCTTCGGCATCGACGATTGGTAGTTGCTGGTCGCCGGCGGCAGTAACACCAGCAACTGCTCCAGGCTGGGCCGGTAGGCCAGCGCCACCTGACCCAGGCTGACCAGGTTGGCCAACAGGATCGGCAGGGTCGGTCGGACCCGGTCGAGGAGCGCCGAAACATCCTGCGCCAGTTCCGGTCCGGTCCGCAGGATGGTCCGGATCTGCGGATCGTTGTGGTTCAGTTGGGCGGTGACCGCAGCCATGCTGCGGGTCCAGGTGCGCGTCGACTGCTCCGCCTGGACCATGCCGTCGAGCAGAACCGTGCTGTCGGCCACCAGCCCGCGCACGTCGGTGCGCACGGAGCGCGCGTCTTCGGCCAGCGTCGACGCGGAGTCCAACAGCGAGCCCAGATCGAATCCCGCCCCGTCCAACCCCCGGGCCGACTCGTCCAACAGCGCGGCCATCCGGTCCTTCGGGATGCTGCCCACCAGTTCGCTGACCTCGTCCAGCATCGGCCCGACGGGCTGCGGAATCCGGCTGTTCTGCACCGGGATCACCGACCCGTCGCGCAGATACGGCGGTGCGTCCTGGTCCGGGCGTAGCTCGACGTACTGCTCGCCGACCGCGGACATGCTGCGCACCTCCGCGACGAGCCGCTCGGGGA
The DNA here is from genome assembly GCF_963378085.1 of Mycolicibacterium sp. MU0050. Classification (GTDB taxonomy): domain Bacteria; phylum Actinomycetota; class Actinomycetes; order Mycobacteriales; family Mycobacteriaceae; genus Mycobacterium; species Mycobacterium wendilense. Next base: position 4,763,550 of record NZ_OY726395.1, read on the forward strand.
TCCGCGGGCGGGTCTGCAGGGACAGCGTGGCCGTGACACGGTCTCCGGTCAGGTCGACCTCGGTGACCTTGCCGACTTCCACACCGCGGTAGGTGACATTGCCGAATCGGTAAAGGCCGCCCGCCGCGGGCAGCTCGAGCGTCACCGTGATCCGCCCCACCCCCAGCAGGGTGGGCAGCTGCATGTAGGTGTACAGCATGGTGGAGACCGCGACGATCGACGCTGCGGTGAAGATGACCAGCTGTATCCGTACCAATCTGGGGAGCATCAGCCACCACCCGGGAAGTCGGGCATCGGCGGCGCCGGCACCGGTGACGGGGCGTCCGGGGGCGGCGCCGGGGCGGTGAGCGGGCTGGCGCCGTAGTAGGCCTCGTAGCCGGGGTCTCCGGGCGCCGGCACCAGGGGCAGCTCCGAGTTACCCCACCGTGTTCCCGCGGCGAGGCCCTTCTTGAGGCGATGCTGAGTCAGGTCGATGGTGACGAACAGGTTCATGTAGTCGCCGCGGATCCCACGGTCGATCATGTTCTGGCCCAGTGGATATACCGGAGCGAATGCGATCGCGTCGTCGATGTCGGGTCCCACGTCGGCCAGCGCCCCGACCGTCGGGTCGAGGTTGCGCAGGTTGCGCAACAGGTCGTCCTGGGTCTCGTCGATCAGACCGCGCGCGGTGTCGGCGAAGACGCGCAGCTTGTCCAGCATCGTCGTGAACCGGGTCCGCTCCCGATTGAGCACCTCCAGCGCCGGCGGGATCCGCTCGAGCGCGGCGCTGACCACGTCGCGTTGGGCCGCCAGGGTGGCCGCGAGTCGGTTCATCGCCGCAATGGAGGCGATGACGCTGTCGCGCTGCGCATCGAAGATCCCGACGAATCGGTCCAGCCGCTGCAGCAGGTCCCTGGCCTGATCGCGATTGCCGGCCAGGGCCGTGCCGAGATTGTGCACAATGTCGCCGATCTGCCCGAGCCCACCGGCGTTGACCACCGTCGACAACGAGGCCAGTGTCTGTTCGGTGGAGGGATAGGCGCTCGACCGGCTCACCGGCACGGTGGCACCCGGTTCGAGGCGGCCCGCCGGCGGTTCACCCAACGGCGGGTCGAGCGCCACGTGCATCGAGCCGAGCAGGCTGGTCTGGCCGACCGTCGCCACCACGTTGCCCGGCACCTCGATGTCGGAGCGCACCGACACCTCGACGTTCGCCTGCCAATCCTCGAGTCGCATCGAGCGGACGCTTCCCACCACGACGTCGTCGATCAGCACCGGCGAATTGGGTTCCAGCGTCCCGACGTTGGCCAGTTGCACGGTGTACACCACGCCGTCGCTGCCGCGCCCCACCGCACCCGGCAGGGGCAGCGAGTTGACCCCGCCGAACGCGCACCCGGGCAGCAGCGCGCAACACGACAAGGCGGCGGCCCGGCGGAGCAACCTCAGCGATGTCATGAGGGCGGGCCTCCCGCGAGGGCACCGCCGGGTTTCTGCTCGGCGGGCAGCGGCTCGGCCGGACCCACGGGGAGCAGGACATCCGGCAGCTGGGCCGGGGGCCCCATGCCCGGCGGCGGCGGCACGTCGCCGACGCCGGTGTAGGCAGACACCGCCGGCGTCGGCGCCGAGGTCGTGGGCGCTCCGTCGACCAGATGCGGTTCCGTGTAGATCAGCTGATGCGGCGCGGGCTGCGCCGTCAGCAGCGGGTTGAACGGAAAAGGTAGATAGTTGAAGCTCATCGAGCGCAGGCCCGGCCCCAGCGTCTTCGTGCACAGATCGTTGGTCGCGGCCGCGGTCACGTTCTCCAGGGCACCGATCTGGCCGCAGATGAATTTCACCGGGTCGGCGAAGTTGTTCAGGGTGAACACGCCGCTGGCGGCGCCGGTCCGCGGATCGAACATGTTGTAGGCGTTGGCATATGCGGTGGGCGCCACGTGCAGGACTTCTTCGAGGTTGCGCCGGTTGTCCACCAGCGTCTGGGTGACATTGCTCAGCCGCTGCACCTGTTCGACGGTCTGCTCCCGGGTGCCCCGCACGAACCGGGTGACCTCGCCGATCACCTCGGAGATGTTGCGCAAGGCCAGGTCCAGGTCGGACCGGCTGCCGTCGAGGACGGCGCTCAGGGTGGCCAGCCGATCCTGGAACTGCACGATCTGCGTGTTGCTGTCGCGCAGGGTGCTGATGAAGGTGTGCAGGGCCTTGATGATGTCGGCCAGATCACCGCTGCCCTCGGCCAAGATCCGGCCGGCACCGGACAACTGGCGCAGAGTCTCCCGCAGCTTCACCCCGTTGCCGCCCATCGCGTCGGCCGCGCTGTCGATGAACCGGCCCACCGAGGTGTCGGACACCGCCCCGTCGGGACCCAGTTCGGTGGCCAACCGCATCACCTGCTCCTTGACCTCGTCCCACTCCACCGGCACGGCGGTCCGGTCCGCGGGGATCACCGCGCCGTCGGGCATCGTCGGCCCGGTCTCCAGGTAGGCCGGCGTCAACTGCACATACCTGGCCGCCACCAGATTCAGCGCGACGATCACCGCCTGGGCATCGGCCGGGATGGGCACGTCGCGGTCGACGTGCATCGTGACGCGGGCATGGGCACCGACTGGCTCGATGCCGCCGATGGTGCCCACCTTGACCCCGGCGACGCGGACGTCGTCGCCGGGATAGATACCGGTGGCGGTGCTGAAGTAGGCGGTGATGGTGTTCGGCCGGAACAGCGTGGCGCGCACCAGGACCGCGCACCCGGCGAGCAGCACGACGACCAAGACCAGCGCCAGTGGCCCACGCATGCGCGCGCTCACCGCGGCTTCTCCGGGATTCCGTTGTACGGGAACGGGAATTCGGACCGCGGACCGACGTCGTCGGGCGGTTGGCCGGCGTTGACGCCGCGGCGGAAGCCGAACGCGTAGTCCAGGAACGGCTGCAACAGCGGCGGCAGGTCCAGGTTGGGGATGAACGCGGTGTAGAACGGTCCGCTGGCGACCGTCTCCCCCAACGTGACCTGGAACTTGGCCAACCCCGGCAACGCCTTGGCGATGTTTTCGCGGCTGCGCTCCAGCATCTCGGTCACCGCGTTCAGCTTCGCCAAGGTCGGGGCCAACTCCTGTTCGTTGTCGGCCACCAGGCCGGAGAGTTCCCGCGCGACAGCGGAACTGGCGTTGATGAGCTGGACGAGCTGTTGGCGGCGCTGGACGAGGATGTCCAGCAGATCGTTGGCGTTGAGCAGCAGGGTGTCGATCTGCTGACTGCGCTCCGAGAGGATTCCGGTGACCTTTCCGGTGTTGGCCAGCAGCTCGGTCACGGTGTCGTTGCGCCGGTTGACCGACTGCGACAGCCGGGACAGCCCGTCGAATGTCGGCCCCAGTTGCGGGGCGACCCGATCGATGGTGGTGGCCAGGGTGTCCAGCGACTGATTCAGTGACTCGGTGTTGGTGCCGCCGATGTTCGTGGTCAATTCGCCCACCGCCTCCGTCAGGGAGTACGGGGACGACGTGCGGGCCAGCGGGATCACCTCCAGCGGGCGCATGCGGGACTCGCCGTCCGATTCGAGCACCAGCAACCGCTCGCCGAGCAGCGTCCCGGTCCGGATGTGCGCGGTGGTCGTCGAGCCCAGGGGAACCTTGCTGTCCACGGAGAAATCGACCCGGGCGCGGCCCCGCTCCAGCCTCACCCCGGACACCGAACCCACCGTCACGCCCGCGATCTTCACCTCGTTCCCGGGGATCAGGCCGCCGGCCTCGGCGAACACCGCCTCGTAGCGCACGGCGCCGGCCCAGCTGATGATGCGTTGCGGCTGCAGTCCTATCGCGACGACGAGCACCACCAGGACCGCACCGATGAAGCCGGTGCGCATCAGCTGCGGGCCGCGGTATCGATTCATTCCGGCTCCGTGCAGCGGCCGGCTTCTTGCCGGAAGACCGGGAATTCGGCGGTCCGGTTCTGCAGATCCGAGATGCGGATCGCGATCGAACAGATGTAGTAGTTCACGAAACTGCCGTAGGCGCCGATCCGGACCAGTTTGCGGTAGTTCTCCGGCGCCTTCTGCAGGGCCGTCTCGATGCGGTCCTTCTTCGCGTCCAGGGCGGGCGCGAGACGGTTGAGCTGATCGACAGTGGCGGCCAACGGCGGTCGGGCCTCGCCGAGCAGGTCCAACAGCGAGCTGGTGCCACTGCTCAGCGCTTCGATGGCGGCGCCGATCGGCTCCCGCTCGGCGGCCAAACCCGTGACCAACCGCTCCATTCCGTCGACCAGCGCGGAGAATTCAGCGCCGTCGCGGGCCATGGTGCCCATGGCCGCGTTCAGATTGTCGATCAGGTCCTCGAGGAGTTGACCGTTGTCGGCCAGGGCCGTGGTGAAACTCGAGGTGCGGGCGAACAGCGATTCCGCGGTGCCGGCCTGTCCCTGCAGAACCTGGACCAGCGCGGAGGTCAACGCGTTCACGTCGGCCGGGTCGAGTCCCTGGATGACCGGTTTGAGCCCGCCGAGCAGGGAGTCGAGGTCCAGCGCACCGGCGGTGCGCTCCACCGGGATCCGGCTGCCGGCCGGCAACACCGCGGTGGGCCCGGGGCCGTCGACGAGTTCCAGGTACCGGTCCCCCACCAGGTTGAGATAGCGCACGACGGCCGTGGTTCCGGCGGTCAGGGCCACCGTGCTGTCGGCGTCGAAATCCACCACGGCGGTCTTCGCCTCGGTCAGCCGAACCGCACTGACCTGCCCCACGCGGATACCCGAGATACGCACCGTGTCACCGGGTTCGAGGCTCGAGACGTCCTGGAAGACCGCGCTGTAACCGGTGGTGCTGCCGCCGCGGTACTCGCTGAAGATCATCACCATGAAGGCGGTGATCACCGACATCACGACAGCGAAGATCCCGAACTTCCACGCCGGTCCGCGGGTGCGGTTCATCCGGGCTGGCCGATCTGTGCGGAATTGCGTGGCGGGCCGTCCAGCGGTCCGAACAGGGCCTCTTTGAGCGCATCGGAGTTCCAGGTGATGCGCGGATTGTCGTAGCGCCACGGGTTGGCCCCGGTGTCGGCGACGACATAGGGGGTCCGGGTTTCGAACGGCACCTCGGGCATGTGCGTGCACTGCGGTCCGCCCTTGGCGGCCACCTTGGGCAGATTGGCCGGATACCGCCAACGCTCCTGTCCCCACAGGAATCCGGCGAGCACCTCGACCCCGGGGACCGTCAGCGGGTCGGCCTGCGCCATCACCACCATGCCGCCCAGTCCGCAGGTCAGCGCCGGCCCGTATTGGTTGGTCAGGTCCGTGACGGGCGCCAGCAGGCGCAGGGTTTCCGTCAGCGGGCCGCGGTTGGCGCTCAGCACGTCGTTGCCGATGTCGGCCAGGCCGATCACGCTCACCAGCAGCGCATCCAGATTGTCCTGCTCGGCGACAATGCTGTCGCTGATCCGGCCGGCATTCGCGGCGGCGTCGACGAGGTCGGGTGCGACGTCGGCGAAGGTGGTCAAAACCGAAGGCAGGACGGCGATGTCGTGCGCCAGGCTGGGCAACTCGGGCTCCAGTTCGGCGAGCACGGCGTCGAAGTCGGCGATGGTTCGGCCCAGCTGCTCGCCACGCCCGTCGAGGCCGGCCGCCAAGGCGCCCAGAGTCTGATTCAGCTTCTGCGGCTCGATGACCGCCAACACCGCGGACAGCTTCTCGAAGACCGTGTTGACTTCCACGGTGACCCGGTCGGCCCGCACCACGTCGCCCGGCCGCAGCGGCGCCGCGGCGGCTGCGACCGGGGGCAGGAACTGGACGAACTTCGCGCCGAACACGGTGGATGACGCGATGTCCACCCGGGCATTCGCCGGGATCATTGCCAACCGGTCGGGGTCCATCGCCAGCTGGACCGCCGCGGAACCGTCGGGCCGGCGTTCGACGGCGGCGACGCGACCGACCTGGACACCCAGCATCTTCACCTTGGCGTCCGGATTCAACACCAGCCCGCTGCGGTCGGACAGCACGGTCAGCGGGACGCTTGCGGTGAAGCTGCCACGGAAGAACGCTGCCGTCAGCGCCACCAGCGCGACCATGCCCAGGACCGTCACCAGCCCGACGATCGGACGAATCAGGTAGTCGCTCAACACCGGCCTGCCCGGGTGGAACATCCGCGGCCGACCCAACCCGTGCATCACGCGCTCCCCCCGGTCCCCGTCACCGCATCGAGCCGTGCTGCCGCAGCGCATCGGCGCCGCGGCCGTGGGTATCCGTCAGCGCGCGTTGATGTTTCGCCGAAGTGGACGTGAGCGGTCTCCATCGGTGGGGGGGTTCCGGACACGTGGCCGAAGTCCCGTGGGCTGAGCGTGCCGAGACTACGGCAGAAACAGATGTTAGGTCAATAGGATGAGCGCACCGAGTCAGCGAACTCCGCCGGTTCCGCTGGGACCACGGGCGAACTTTGCTTATTTACGCATGTGCAGACACTTGGACCGGCGATAATGCCCTTCGGCCCGGACGGCTCCCGCTCCCGGTTCACGCGGCCCGCTGGACCATGCGCAACAAACCTTAGGGAAGATGTCACGGGTAGCCGGCCCCAAGCCAGGTGAGCTGATCTGATACCGTTTGCCCTCACTGCGGGCTCGCCGGCAGTGGTGTCATCGGCGCTTCGGTGGGACCGCGCGCGGCCCCACCGGCACGACTTCGGCAGCCTGGGAGGTGTGGTGTCGCTGCAGCACTCTGCCGACGGACCGGCGCCGGTGCCAGCCGGTGAAGCCGAGGCGTTCTCCGGGGAGAGTTCCCGGCGCGCCGAGATCCTGGCGACCGCCGAGGCCCTGATCGCCACGACGGGGCTGCGCACATCGTTACAGCAGATCGCCGGCGCCGCCGGCATTCTCACCGGCAGCCTCTACCACCACTTCGCCTCCAAGGAAGCGTTGCTGATCGAACTCGTCCGCCGCTATCACGCGGACCTGGCCGAGGTCGGGGCGACGGGACTGCGCCGCCTGGATGCCGCCGACGCGGCCGGCGTCGAGGACAAGATCGTCGAACTGTCGGCGGACATCGCCCGCTGCGCGGTGCGCAACCGGGCCGCGCTGCAGATGTCCTTCCTCGAGGCCCCCACGGAAAGCCCCGAATTGAAGGCGCTGCTGAGTCGACCGCCGGGCGCCATCCAGGACGCCATGGTGCAAACCCTGCGCGCCGGGCGCTGGAGCGGTTACCTGCGCGCGGACCTGGACCTGGCTCCGCTGGCCGACCGCTTCTGCCAGTCCATGCTGCACGTGGGCCTCGATGTCATCCGGCGTGACGCCGCCCCGGAAGACGTGGCCCGGGTGCTGTGTCAGATCCTGTTGCACGGCCTCGCCGCGCGCCCTCCCGCCGACGCCGACCTCGACCGCTCGGCGGCCCGTTCGGCGGCCGACGCAGTGATCGACCAGTGGGGCGACAGCGCCGACCCGGTGGCCGGCGGGCGCACCGGCCCCACCCGCCCCGACAGCGATGCCAAGGCCGACCACATCCGCCGGTCCGCACGTACCGTCTTCGCGCGCAAGGGGTTCGAGCTGACCACCATCCGGGACATCGCCGCCGAGGCCGGCCTCAACGCGGCAACGGTGTACCGGGTGATCGGCGCCAAGGACCAGTTGCTGGCCTCGATCATGCAGGCCTTCGGCGACAAGATCAGCGCCGCGACGGCGGCCGCGCTCGATTCGGATTCCACCATCGTCGAAAAGCTCGACGCGGTGTGCTGGATCCACATCAACGCCGTGCTGCGGTTCCCCGACGAGTGGAAGATCCAGCTGGCCTGGATGCGCCATTCGCCGCCCACCAGCGAGAGTCCGGCCGAGTCGTTCGGGCAGCGGATGCAGGATCTGGCGATGCTGTTGATCCGGGGCCTACAGGACGGTGACCTGCGAGTAGACCCGCAGCCACCGCTGGACCTGCTGGCCCGCTGCGTCATCGACGTGCTGTGGGTACCGGAGAACCTGATCCGCGGACTGGGCGCCGAGGCCGCGCTCGCGATGGCCCGCGACGACGTCATCCGGGGCGTCGCCGGCCGCGACTGACCGCCCCCGCGTCCCCGGCGACCACCGGCCGGGCCGAACCGGCCGACCGTCGCTGAAACAGATATTAGGCCGTTCCCAGGGGCAGCGATGGCACGTCAGCACCGTGAGATCTACGTAGTTCCTAGCCATTGACCGCGCCACGCCCGCGGCGCTACGGTGCTGAGAACAAAGGTTAGGTTTTCTGGGATCGCCTACGGGTGGTCGGCGGCGGATGGAGCAGGAGCGCCTTGTGACCGACTTCGACACGATGGATTTCTTCACGGACGAGAAGCTCGTCCCCGACCCGTACCCGTACTTCGACCACCTCCGCGCCCGATGCCCGGTCACGATGGCGACCCCGTTCAACGTCCTGACCGTGACGGGATACGAAGAGGCGCTGGCGGTCTACAAGGACCCCGCCTTCTCGTCGTGCGTCTCGGTGGCGGGCCCCTTCTCCGGCCTGCCGTTCGGCCCCGGGGAATCCGACGACGTGTCCGACCTCATCGAGCAGCACCGCGGCCAGGTGCCGATGTCCGAACACATCACCACCGAGGACCCACCGGAACACACCCGCACCCGCGCCCTGCTGAACCGCCTGATCACCCCCAAACGCCTCAGCGAGAACGAAGACTTCATGTGGCGGCTGGCCGACCAACAGCTCGATACCTTCCTGGAGCGGGGGGCCTGCGAGTTCCTGTCGGACTACGCCAAACCGTTCTCGCTGTTGGTGATCGCCGATCTGTTGGGCGTGCCCGCCGAGGACCACGACGAGTTCAAAGCGGCGTTCGCGCTGTCGCAGGTCGGGGAACTCGGGCAGGAGGCACCCACCGAGCACAACCCGCTGAGCTGGCTGAACGAGAAGTTCTACGGCTACATCGAGGATCGACGGCGCGCCCCGCGCGACGATGTCCTGACCGAACTGGCCCAGGCCAAGCACGAGGACGGGTCCACGCCGGACATCGAGCACGTCATGAACCTGTCGACGTTCCTGTTCGCGGCGGGCACCGAGACCACCACCAAGCTGGTCAGCGCTGCGGTGCGGTTCATCGGCGAGGACCCCGGGTACGAGGCGGACCTGCGCCGGGACCGCAGCAGGATCCCGGCGTTCCTCGAAGAGACCCTGCGGGTCGAGAGCCCGGTCAAGGCGCACTTCCGGTTGGCGCGCACCACGACGAAACTCGGTGAGGTCGAGGTCCCCGCCGGCACCACCGTGATGGTGCTGCCCGGGGCCTGCAACCGCGACGAGCGAAAGTTCGAGGACCCCAACAGCTTCCGGCCGGACCGTGCCAACGTCCGCGAACAGATCGCCTTCATCCGCGGAGTGCACTCCTGCCCGGGCGCCCCGCTCGCCCGCGCCGAAGGCAAGGTGTCGCTCAATCGGATCCTCGATCGAATGCGGGACATCACGATCTCCGAGGAACACCACGGCACCCCGGCCGACCGGCACTACAGCTACGAGCCGACGTTCATCATGCGCGGGCTCAGCGAACTCCACATCACCTTCGACCCGATCGGCTGAACCGACCAGCAAAGGACACATACCATGACCGGAAAGCTCAGCGGCAAGGTCGCTTTCATCACCGGGGCGGCACGCGGGCAGGGCCGCGCCCACGCGTGCGCGATGGCGCGCGAGGGCGCCGACATCATCGCGGTGGACATCTGCCGCGACATCCCATCCAATCCCTATCCCCTGGCCACCCCGGACGACCTCGCCGAGACCGAGCGCTCGGTCAAGGAACTGGGCCGGCGGGTCGTGGCCCGCATCGCCGACGTCCGCGAGCGCCACGAGCTCCGCGACGCCCTGGAGGCGGGCCTGGCCGATCTGGGGCACGTCGACATCGTGGTCGCCAACGCCGGCATCCTGCCCATGGCCATGGGCAACCCGGACCCGATGGGCTTCGTCGATGCCTCCGACGTCGACCTGGTCGGCGTCATGAACACCGTGGCGGTGGCGATCCCGCACCTGCCGGACGGCTCATCGATCATCGTGACCGGGTCGACGGCGGGAATGATCCGGGGCACCACCACCAGTCCCGACATGGGTCCCGGTGGCGCGGGGTACGGCTGGAGCAAACGCGTGGTCATCGAATACGTCGAGGAGATGAGTCTTCACCTGGCGCCCAAGATGATTCGCGTCAACGCCATTCACCCCACCAACTGCAACACCCATCTGCTGCAGAACGACGGCATGTACGGGGTGTTCCGGCCGGACCTGATCGCCGAGGGCAAGAAGCCCACCCGCGAGGAGGCCGAGCCGTTGTTCTCGATCTTCCAGGCCATGCCGATCCCCTACATCGAGCCCGAGGACATGGCCCATCTCGGGGTGTTCCTCGCCAGCGACGAGAGCCGCTACATCACCGGCCAGCAGATCCGGGTCGACGCTGGGTCGCTGTTGAAGTGGCCCAACGGTCCGGGTGGATAGCCGCTCAGCTCTGGCGGTGCAGGAAGCCGTGCAGCACGGCCTGGACCAGCTCGTCGACGATCACTTCCCGCGGCGGTGGTCTGTTGCCGAAGAAGGTCGACCGCAACGCCACCATGCCGACGATCATCGCCACCGTCGAGTGTGCGGGCAGATCCGGTTGCCCGGAATGCATTCCACGCAGGCTCATGCCTTCGCCGCTGATCTGGCCGAGCAGCGTCAGCGCGCGCCGGATGTCGGCTATACCGGCGCTCTCGATGTCCTCGTCGCTGAGCCCGTCGGCGGCGACCAGGGTCAGCAACAGGCCCCGGTGATCGACCAGGACGTCGTAGAGTCGGCCGACGAACTGTCGAGCCAACTCCTTCTCGTCGGTCTCTTCGGGGACGACGGACTGCCACGTCGTCCCGAACTCGTCGACGAAGTTGGTGAACGGCAGCACCAGCGCTTCCCGGAACAGGCCCGCCTTCGACCCGAAGTGGCGGAACAGCAGATACTCGGTGACACCGGCGGCTTCGGCGATCTCGCGCGTGGTGGTGCTGCGGTAGTCGCGGCGAGCGAACAGATCCCGGGCGGCCTCGAGCAACAGCCGGCGGGCCTCGCCGGGGGGCCGGCGAGGGGCCGCCTTGGCACCCGTCGACCGCTTTCCGGTCGAACGCCCCTGGGGCACGTGCATCACTCCTCGGACCGCACTGCGCGGTGGAACTTTCAACGATAGGCGCATGCTTGACCCAACCCAGTTAATAGTGTCCACTATTAACTATCGAATTTGCCCGCCAAAGGAGGCAGCCGTGGGCGCACTCGTCATGCTCGGCACACTTTTCGGCCTGATCGTCCTGATCGTGGGATTGGTGCTCTATTTCGATCCGGAGGCCCGCGGTGCCGTGCGCCCGGAGGTCGAGCAGTGAACGTCAGCGTCGATTTCCTGATCACCGCCGGTGTCACGTTCGCCTACGTCGGCGGCCTGTCCTTCCTGCTCATCGGCATCTACCTGAGCTACCGGCGGGGTCGGCTGCATCCGCTTCTGCTGCTGTCCATCTCGGCGATCTCGTTCTCCTGGATCGAGGCGCCCTACGACTGGGCGGTCTATGCCCAGTTCCCGCCCGCGCTGCCGCGGATGCCGTCCTGGTGGCCGCTGGACATGACCTGGGGCGGGCTGCCGTCGGCGGTCCCGGTCGGCTACATCGCGTACTTCGTGCTGCCCGCGGTCCTTGGCGCCGCCCTGGGCCGCTGGGTCGCCGGGCGCTTCCAGTGGCGCCGGCCGCAGACCCTGCTGGCCGTCGGCTTCACCGTCGGCTTCTGCTGGGCGTTCGTGTTCAACGCGCTGATCGGCGCGCGCCTCGGGCTGTTCCATTACGGGTATGTGATCCCCGGCCTCGCGGTGGCCGAAGGCACCAAGCACCAGTACCCGATCTACGACTCGATCGCCATGGGCGTGCAGATGATGACGTTCACCTACCTCCTCGGCCGAACCGACGCCCAGGGTCGCAACGTGCTGGATATGTTGGCGGACAGGCTGTCCAAGACCAAGTTGCAGTCGGCCCTGGTCTCCGTGGTGGCGGTGATCGTCGTCGGGCACGCCGTCTACCTCTCGGTGTTCGCGCCGCACCTGGTGACCAAGCTCAACGGCTGGGTGACCTCCGGGCCCACCGAACAACTGTTCCCCGGTGTCCCGAACCAGCCGCAGTGACAGTCAACCCGATGACTGACTTGTATTACGACCCATTCGATTTCGACATCGACGACAACCCGTACCCGGTGTGGAAGCGGATGCGGGCCGAGGCGCCGCTGTACTACAACGACAAGTACAACTTCTACGCCCTGAGCCGTTACGACGATGTCGCCCACGCCCTGCCGGACTGGCAGACCTACCGCTCCGGCCGGGGTACCACCGCCGACATCCTGTTCAGCGGCATCGAGGTGCCCCCGGGCATCCTGCTGTTCGAAGACCCGCCGCTGCATGACCTCCATCGACGCCTGCTGTCGCGGGTCTTCACGCCGCGCCGGATACTCGCGGTCGAGGACCTGGTCCGCGGATTCTGTGCGCGCGCATTGGATCCGCTGCGGGAGGCCGACGGGTTCGACTTCGTCGTCGACCTCGGTGCCATCATGCCAATGCGCACCATCGGCTACCTCCTCGGCATCCCCGAGGACGGCCAAGAACAGATCCGGGCCCGGACCGACAAGAACATCGCCGTCGGCGAAGAGGTCGCCGACGTCAGCGCGACGGTCTTTGCGGACTCGCTCGCGCTGTTCGCCGAGTACATCGAGTGGCGGTCCACCCACCCGTCCGACGATCTGATGACCGAGTTGCTCAACGCCGAGGTCGAGGAGCCCGACGGCACCCAACGCCGGCTGGAACGCACCGAGGTGCTCGCCTACACGGCGATGATCGCCGGGGCCGGCGGCGAGACCACGGCCCGCCTGATCGGCTTCATGGGCGAGCAGTTGGGCCGGCACCCCGACCAGCGACACGAACTCGTCGCCGACCCCACGCTGATCCCGGGAGCCGTTGAGGAGACCCTGCGGTACGACCCGCCGTCGCCGGTGCAGGCCCGCTACGTCGCGCAGGACGTGGAACTCTACGGTCAGGTGGTCTCCGAGGGCTCGTACATGTTGCTGCTCAACGGCTCCGCCAACCGCGACGAGTCCAGGTTCACCGACCCGGACCGCTACGACATCCACCGCAAGGGTGGACATCTCAGCTTCGGGCAGGGCATCCACTTCTGTCTCGGCGCGGCGCTGGCGCGACTGGAGGCGCGCGTCGCGTTCGAGGAGGTCCTCAAGCGCTGGCCGGACTGGTCGGTCGACTACGACAACGCGCGGATGGCGCACACGTCCAGCGTGCGGGGGTGGGCGCAGCTACCGGTCCGGACCCGCTGAGGTCGGTCCCAGTCGGGTAGCGTGCGGACGACGGCACCCGGTCCCTCGGGAGCACCGGGCGCAACTCCGCCGAAGAGGACGCGCATGAACCACGCCCCCGCCACTGGCCACTCCCGCGAGCTCGCGCTGGACCTGTACCGCAGCGCGGCGGTCATCCTGGTGGTCATCGGGCACTGGCTGCTCTCGGTCATGACCTACGAGGACGGGACGTTCGGCCGGGACAACCCACTGGTGCTGATGCCGTGGACACAGTGGATCACCTGGCTCTTCCAGGTGGTCCCGGTGTTCTTCGCGGTGGCCGGCTATGCCAGCGCGGTGTCGTGGGCCCGCTTCGAGGCCGAGGGCACCGACACCCGTCAGGAGTGGCTGCGTCGCCGCGTGAGCCGGGTACTGGGGCCGACGGCCGCCTACGTGGTGCTGGTGTTCGTCGTGATGGCCGTTCTGATGGCGGCGGGGATCAGCGGATCGGTGCTGGCCCTGGGCGGCTGGGCCGTCGCCATGCACCTGTGGTTCCTGGCCGTATACCTGATGGTGGTCGCCCTGACACCGGTGGCGGTGGCGCTGCACCGGCGGCTGGGGCTGGCCGTCCCGACCCTGCTGGCCGCCGGCGTCGTCGTCGTCGACGCGATCGGCATCCTCGCCGGGCAGCCCGAGATCCGGATGCTCAACTACCTGCTGTGCTGGGCGGCCATCTACCAGCTCGGAATCGCCTGGCGCGACAGCACTTTACGGCGCGGACAGCTCTTGGGCATGGCGACCGTCGCGGCCGTGGCGCTGCCGATGCTGGTGACCTGGGGGCCGTATCCCGTGGCCATGATCGGCGTACCCGGGGTTCGGGTGGAGAACAGCGCGCCGCCGTCGGTGGCACTGCTGGCGCTGGCCGCCGTGCAGATCGGCGTGCTGCTCGCGATCACGGGCCCGGTGAACCGTTTCCTGCGCCGCGGGCCCTGGCCGCGAATCATCGGGGTGGCGAACAACAACGTGATGGCGCTTTACCTCTGGCACATGCTGCCCGTCGTGATCGTCACGCTGGTCGGCTATCCGACCGGGCTGCTACCCCAGCCGCCGACCGGCTCCGGAGCCTGGTGGCTGGCCCGGCTGGAGTGGGAACTGATCCTCGCCGTCGTCACCGTCGGACTGCTGTTCCTGCTGTGGTGGGGCCGCGCCGTCTTCGCCGCGCCGGTGCCCGGCGTGGCCGTGCCGATTCCAGACGCGGTGGGTACCGCGGGGCTCCTCCTCGGCACCGCGGCCGCGGCCGTCGCGCTGGGGATGCTGGCCGCCGGTGGTTTCGCGCCCGACGGCCGATTCCCCGTCGTCACGGCCGCCCTCTTCGTCGGCGGGTTGCTGCTGCTGGCGATCCGGCCGCGCAGCCGGATCAAAGACCCCACCTGACGGCCTCTGCTCGCCGAGATTGACGAAAAGCCCGAAGCCACTCGACCTTGCTGGCCCAATGGGACGTTTCGGTGGGGATGGCTGTCGTGATAGTTGTAGAAGCACAGCTGCTCATGGAAACCGGGGTGTGAGCGCTGCCGCAGTGGCGATTCGCGGGGGGTTGCAGGAAGGACGATCCGTGATCTGCCCGCACTGCAGCACCGACCTGCTCTATCGTGATCGTGGCGGCCGCCGATGCAGCAATTGCCGGCGCCGGTTCGCCCTCGAGCCCAGTGACACCCCGCTGCGCTTGCACGACGTGCGGGTGCGCGCGCTCAGCGAGCGACTCCGCGACGGTCGCGACCTCTACTACACCCTCACGCAGTTCCGCTACGCCGCCGCGCGCCGTCGGTTGCCCGCGCTGAACCGCGTCGGCAACTGGATGATGATCGTCTGGGGTGGGGTCGCCTTCTGGGGGACCTACGCGGTGCTGTTCATCGGCGGTAGGTCGGTGGTCACCACCATCGGCTTCGGCGTAGCGGCGCTGTTGGCGGGCATCGGGGTGCTCTCGGCGCTGCGGCCGCTGCTACGGCGCCGGACCCGGGTCCGGATGCCGCTGACGACCGAAAGCCTGGCCCGCGACGTGCTGGAGCCCTGGCGCGAACTGTACGGCGAGTGGCCGCCGGGAGCGGTGGACGAGGACCGGGTGCCGATCCCGGTGGTCAGCTCCCCGCGCTACGCCCTGGTGTGCCCGAACCGCAGCGTGCTGGCGTGCCTGGCCGCCAACGGTGTCCCGCAGGCCTACGACATGGCGCTGCTGGAGGACCCCCGGCAGGTGCCGGCCGAGGTCCCGCTGTTGGTGCTGCACAACGCGAGCCTGCCCGGCCTGGCCTTGGCGCGCGACGCGCGGCGGTGGTTCGGCTCCCGGGTCCGGGTGCTCGGCATAGCACCCCGGATGGTGATGGACAACGAGGGCGCGATCCGGCTACGGGAGCGTCCGCCCCGACGATCGGATCGGTGGTTCCTGGCCGACGAACCCGTCTCGGAGCGCGAGGTGCGGTGGTTGGCCGCCGGTTGGTGGTCGCCGGTGGCCGCGATGCCGCCGGCCGCACTACTCGCCGCGGTGTCCCGGGCCGTGGCCCGCATCGAAGACCAGGCCGACCCGGACCGCGCCGGGGCCCGGCGGATCGGCTTCTTGTCGTGGCCGGCGGCATGAGACGGCACCTGGCCGACCGCATGTTACGGGCGGCGATCCGCCGCGCCGGGGCCCCGGGCAGCCTGCGCTTCACCGAACGACAACTCTTCTACGAGATGTGCCGCGGCCTGCTGCCCGCCCACCGACTGCCCCGGCGCCCGGGCTTCACTACACCAACGGCATTGCCGTACCGCACCTTTCGGTCGGCACTGGAGCGCCACGGACCGATCGACGGACTGCTCGCCACCCCGGCGCCGGCGCCGTCGGTGCTCGGTCGGCACACCCCGGAACCGGACCTGTTCGACTACGGCCTGCCCCGGATGCTGGTCTGCCAGACCCATGCTGTGGCGGTCATGCTGCGCGCCAACGGGATACCCATGGAGTCCGCCTGCCCGGTGCTCAGCGTCGACGAGCTGCCGGCGGACCCGCGCCTGGCCCGGATGCTGTACCAGGCCGGCACGGCGACCGTCTACGTGTTGCACGACGCCGGGCCTGCCGGCCTCGCGGCGCCCCGGGACCTGCGCCGGCTCACCGAGGTTCCCCCGACCGCCAAGGTGGTCCCCATCGGGCTGCGGCCCGCGCAGGCCTGGCCGCTGCATCTGGCGCACGTCCCCGGTCCTGCCACACCGTCGGAAGCCGCCCTGTCCGGCAAGGAACAAGCCTGGCTGCGACGGGGACGGACCGTCGAGGTCGAGGCGGTGCCCCCGGCGGTGCTGCTGCGCAGCGTGCACCGGTTGGTTCGGGGCGTGGCCCGGGCCGACACCGGGCTGGTGAACGTGCAACGCGCCCGCCGCGCGGGCTTTCTGACCTGGCCTACCGGATGAAGGAGTCGCCGATGCCCGACCGTGGCGAGAACGTCCACGAGATCAGCTACGTCGATGAACTGCTGGCCGACGGCAGCGTGCACCGGCGCTACGCCGACGGCCGCCAGGAGTGGCGCACCCGTCGCGCCGACGGCGCGGTGCAGTGGCGGGACCACCGCGGCGGGGAGGGCGTCGACGAACCGCTGGGCCCCAAGCTGATCAAGCGCAGCTTCTCGGACGGTTCGGTGGCCTACGGCCGCGAGGCCGGGTTCGGCCGCACCCTGTGGCGCGACGGGACCCTGACCGTCAACCGGTCCTCGTTCGGCGGTCGCCTCGGCGGGATCCTGGCCGCCGTCACCGGGACGGCGGTACTGGGCGGCCTGGCGCTGCCCCCGAAATCGCTGACACCGCAGGAGGAACAGGACCTGCGCGACCAGGGCATCGACGATCCGGATGGCGGCGGCTCCGACGACTACGGGGAGTGGGGCGGCCCCGGTGACGACGGCGGCGGCGACTTCGGCTGAGGAGAGTGTCATGGCACGGTGGTGCGCATTCCTGACGCGGGCGGAACCGGCCGCCCAGCTGCGATCGGTCGGCGCCGCTTCGGTGGCCGTCACCGACGGCTACGGGCTCGGCCTGCTCGACGGTCCTGGCACGGCGACCGGCCCGCACCGGGTCGGGCACTGGACGGCGGTCGGCGAGGTGACCCTGTTCAACGGGGCCCGGCTGCGCGCGCTGCTCGGCGCCGGCGCGCCAGCCGCGGACTGCCCGGACGCCGAACTGCTGCTGCACTGCTACGTCACCCTGGGCACCGCGGGGATCGCCGCGGCCGACGGCATGTTCGCCCTCGTCGTCACCGACGGACGGGACCTGGTGCTGATCCGCGACCACGTCGGTGCGCGCACGCTGTTCGTCGCGCGATCCGGTCCGACGTGGGCCGCCACGACGTCGCTGCCGGCGCTGCGCCGCTGGCCCGGCCTGCGCACCGGGCTGAACCTGCCCGCCGTGCGATCCTTCCTGACCTTCGCCTACCTACCGGACCGCGAGACCCTGCTGCGCGATGTGCACGAGGTCTTGCCGGGACGCTGCGTGCGGCTGCGCCCGGACGGCAGCCGATCCGAGGAGATCTTCTGGGAGCCGGCCGAAGTCGACATCCCCGCCACCGCGGCAGAACACGCACTGCGGCTGCGCGAACTGCTGGAGGAGGCGACGGCTCGTCGACTGCCCGCCGGTCCCACCGGGGTTCTGCTGTCCGGCGGCATCGACAGCAGCCTGGTCACCGCGCTGGCCGCCAAGCTGCACGACCAACCGGTCCACACCTACTCCATCGCGTTCGACGGCACCACCGTCAACGAACTGGCCTACTCCGGGTTGGTGGCCGCACACTGTCACACCACCCACCGCGTGCTCACGGTCTCCAGCGACGCGGTGGCCGCGCGCCTGGCCCAGACCGTGGCCCTGCTGGACTGCCCCGTCGGCGACCCGCTGACGGTGCCCAACCTGATGCTCGCGCAGGCCGCCGCCGACGACGGGCTTGACACCATCCTCAACGGCGAGGGCGGCGATCCGGTGTTCGGCGGACCCAAGAACCTGCCCATGCTCATCTTCGAACTGTTTCGCGACGACCCCGACCCGCGGGCCCGGGCACGCGCCTACCTGGACAGCTATCGGAAATGTCTGGAGGACCTTCCGGTGCTGCTGTCCCCAGCGGCGCTGGCCGACCTCGACCACGCACCGGCGCTCACCGAACCGCTGCTGCCCTACCTGCGACCCGGCCGGATGAACAGCCTGCTGAACCAGTTGCTGCACACCAACTTACGCACCAAGGGCGCACACCACATCCTGCCCAAGGTCGAGCGCTTGACCGCGGCCGCCGGCGTGCAGGGCCGCTCACCGCTGTTCGACGCGACGATGATCGACTACGCATTCGCCGTTCCGCCACGGCTTAAGCTGGCCGGCACCGAGGAGAAATGGATCCTCAAGGAAGCGGTACGGGACCTGCTCCCGTCGACCATCGTCGATCGCCCGAAGAGCGGCATGCGGGTGCCGGTGCAACAGTGGCTGACCGGGCCACTGCGCGAACTCAGCCACGACCTGCTGCTCGGCCCGTCGGCGCGGACCCGGGACATCTTCCGCGCCGACACCCTGCGCAACTGGCTGCGCGGGGACGGCACCCTGCTGCCCCGCCAGGGCGGCAAGGTGTGGATGGTGCTGACGCTGGAGATGTGGCTGCGCGCCTACGATCTTCGCCCGTGACCGGGCCACCCGTACTGCCCTGTGACCGAGTTCGAACAGAAGAGGTGTGATGCCCGACGCCATGAAGATCCATCCGGACGACGGCAACGAGGTCCACGACCTCGCGGCGTTCACCGACGCCGGCCGCATCGTCGTGACCCCGGTGGCGCAGTTTCCGTCCGAGGTGGCCCGGGTCGTCGTCGACACCTTCGCGGGAATCGTGCGCCGCGCGAAGTCCAGTCCGGCGGCCACGACCCCGGACGAGGACGGGATAGTGCGCTCGCAGACGTTCGAGGAGGGCGACGTCTACATGGTGGAAAAGCCGTTCGACGGTTACTTCGCCGACCGCTACCTCATGGACTTCTACGACGTCGCCGAGCGCGGCATCTGCTCCCGGATGCACTGGCACACCGGCCTGCGGTTCGTCCGGATGATGACCGGACCGGACACCCACATCCGCGTGAGCAGCCTGTCCTCGTTCCACCTCAGCGACGTCGCCGGTGTCACGCCGTTCGCCCCGGCGAGTTTCGTCGACGACCTCCCGGACAGCGCCGATACCGAAGAGGGGCCGAACCGGCTGCGGTACAACCTGATCGTCCCGGAGAACTCGTTCGTGGATCTGCAGATCCCGCGCGGAGTGAGCCATCAGTTCAACGCCGTGGGACCGCACGCGGTCATCGATTCGGTGCATCCCGAGGAGTCGCTGGAGGTGCTCCGCGAACAGATGTCGGGTTACCGGATGATGGCGCAGACGGTGTTCCTCGCCGAGGAACTCCCGCCGGCCTCGACGTGCCTCGCCACCGGACCGCGCCTCGGTACCTGACCAGGCTGACCCCGCCCCGGCGTCGAGGCTCCCGCACCCAGCGCGGCACCGCCGGGGCGGGTTCCGCTAGGCCCCGTCGCGCAGGATCTGCCGCAGGCGGTCCAACGGGTCGCCGACCTCAGGGTGTAACCGCCGCAGGGTCTCGTCGTCACCGGCGCCGCCGGGCGGCACCGCTGCGCCGGCCGGCGGGGGTGTCGCAGCCGGCGGGGGTGGCGGGGGCGGCGCGGGTGCGCGCAGCTTGGCCTCCAGCCGGGGCAGCGTGTCACGGCGCACCGCCTGCCGCTGCGGATCCGGATCGGCGTTGTCGGCAAAGCATTGCGGCGGGGCCTGTTCGGCCACCTCGCGGGCCTGTCCATAGCGTGCGGCCGCAGTCTCACCATCCCCGGCGGCCACAGCGCGATCACCACGGGTCTCCTGCACCAGCACGAGATTCACCCGCACCGGGCAATCGGCGCCTTCCGGTGTGCGCGCCAATGCCGCGGTGAAGGACCGCGCGGCTTCCTCGAGCCGGTCGTCGAGCGCCGCCCCGAGTCCGGCCGCAAAGTGTGCCTTGTGCGGTTCGATCACGTTGAGCACGGCCATGATCCGCGCGTCCGATCCCAGCGCCTCGGAGTCCCGCTCTTCGAAGGAAGAGACCGCGGAGTGGCCCGCGAGCAGCACGGAGACACACTTGAGCACGATCACCACCACCAGCGCCGCGACCGGCGCCGAATACACCAGTAACCGTCGCCGGGTCCGCAGCCGGGTGTCGCCGGCCTGCCACCAGGCCCGTCGGCCCTCCCACCACCTGCTCAGCATCGGCGCCGCCTCACCGGGTCTCCAGCTCGTCGTCGGTCGACAGCGGCCCGGGGCTACCGAGCTCGCGGCGCAGCCCGCGCAGCACCAGAAACAGCTCGGTCAGCAGCAGCAGCGTCGCCGCGGCCGCCGGCAGCCAATACAGTTCGGTGCGGTCGGCGATGCTCGCCGCGGGCGGGGCGGCCGGGCCGGTGTCGTCGCGGATCGCGTCGGCATCGAGCGGCGTACCCGCCGGCCGCGGCAGGTAGGGCACCCCCAACTGCCCGGCGACGCCCCGCAGGGTCGCGGGCGCGCGCCCGTCCGAACCCGCTGCGGCGCCGTAGCCCAGTGCCGCCCCGCCGTCCACCGCTTGCTCGGGGAGCACGAACTCGCGTTGGGGCACTTCCGCGTCCGGAGCACCGGAGCCCAGGTAGAACACCAGGTTCGCGGCCTGGGGATACTGCTGGGCCGCGCCGATGAGCTGATACCGCAGCACCGTTCCCGCCGCGCCCGAGTTGGCGCGCGCCACGTTCTCCGGGGTGGCCGGCTGCGGGCGCACGGCATCCAGCACCGGCCGTAGGCTCCAGGTGTCGGCGGACAGCGGCCAGCGCAGGTCGGGTTCGGAGCTGAACTCGATGACGGCGAAGCGGGCCGTCGGGTAGCGGTCGAGCAGCGCGTCGAGGTCGCGGCGGGCCTGGGCCATCGGCGGCTCGCCACGATCTTCGCCTCCCATCCCCGGGGATCGGTCGAGCAGCACGAACACGTTCGGGGCATCCGCGCCGGCGGCACGGGCCGCCGCGGGCTCCTCCCCGATCGTCGGGCGCAGTGCCGCGAGAACCAGCAACAACCCCGCGGCGGTCACCCCGCACCAACGCCACACCACGGTCCTGCTGCGCCGGTGCCCTTTTCGGGGCAGCACGGCGATTCGCGCGCCGATAAAGGCGACGGTCAGCAGCGCCATGACCGCCAGGGGCAGCACCGGATGTACGGTCATGATCGACGCACCACCGGCCACCACGCCAACGCCAGCACGGCCAACAACGCCATCAGCAGGGGAACGTCCGGGGTCTCGACCCCGACGGTCGCACCGACGTCGTCGACCGCGGCGGGCTCCGGCGGATGGTTTCGGATCGCGGCCAGTTGCGTTGCCACCTCGGATCCCGCGGACGCCGTCTGCCCGCCGGTGTCGCGGGCCAGGGCGTCCAGCTCGGCGCTCGGCGGTCCCGTGTACACGACGTTGACCTGGATACCCGCGGTGGTGGCCAGCTCGCGTACCTGTTCGGCGCTGAACAGCGAAGGGGTACCGCGATTCTCGCCGAGGGTGCCCGGACCCACATAGACCAGGGATCGCCGCTGCCCGGCCGGCTCGTCGAACTCGGGAAACCCGGTCAGGCACAGCGCCAGCACATCCTCGACGGTGGCTGCGTAGTCGGCATAGCGCACCGGGGCCACGAACGCCGCCGGCGCCGCACCGGGGTCGGCGCTGTGCGCGTAGGCCGTGAACCGGGCCGCCGCATGTTGATGGTCGCGGGTCAGCGGCACCACCCGGACGTTGGCGGAGGTCAGGCCGACACGCGTGGTTCCGAAGCCACCCACGCGTTGGGCGAAGTACTCGAGGGTCTGGGCCACCGCCGGGGTGGCCGCGGACTCGCCGACGCACACCATGATGTCTTCGGGTTGCCCCGCGGCCGAGGCACTGGCGATGTTCGGCAGCCCGGCCGGCCGCGCGGTGGTCCACAGTGCGGCGGTGAATCCCACTGCGAGCAGGAAGATCACGACGATCACCGAGAGCATCCGACGGCGCAACGCCCGCACGTACTCCGGCAGCCGGGTCAGTCGGTCCACGTGCGCCAACGGGCGCAGTTCACGCCGGCCCGCACGGTCCGGGCTGAGCATGGCCGCCCCAATACAGCCCGCCAGCAGCGCCATCCCGGCGATCACGACGCCCCACCACATCAGGTCCACGTGCGGATCAGCTCCTCGGTGCTCTCGCTCACCGCGCCGACGTCCACGGTGGACCGGGCGTTGAACTGCACGTCGTTCAGGTCGATGAGAACGGGCGCCGCCGCCGACAGGTCACTCGCGGCAACGTCGGAAAGTTGCATGTGCCGAACCCGAATCCCGGTGAGGCGGTGCAGGAATTCGCGGAGTTCCCGGCTCAACGCGGCACCGGCGGCGGGGGCGTCGAGGTCGCCGGCGCGATACCGGCGGACGATCCCGCGCACCGCGCTCACCGCGCGCCGCTTGAGCAGTTCGTTGCGCATGGCCCCGACCAACGGCACCTCGGCCAATTTCCGACTGGGCGCGGTGAACGCGAAAACCCCGATGTACCAGGCGATCAACGCCAGGGTCAGGACCACCGCGAGCCACAGCCACCGCAGCGAGTAGGGCGACGGTCCGATGAGGTACTGCAACAGATCATCGGGCACGGGCCAGCACTCCGGTCATCGTGGTCAGCGCCGCCCGGATGTCGCGGCTGCCGCCCACCCGCGCGTGCGCCACCCCGCACGTGTTCAGGAACTCCGACAGCGACCGGCGTCGCTCGGCCTCGGCCTGCCGATACGCCTGCACCACAGCCGAACCGAGCACCGCGCCGCTGGGCACCCGTTGCCGGCTGCCCACGTCGTAGCCGGGCCGGTCGTCCTCGGCCGACGTCACCGCCGGCTGGTCGGCGACCATCGCCCAGAGCACGTCGTGGTTGGCGGTCAGGGGCCGCAGCACCTCGCCGAGCTGGTCGTCGACGTCGGGTTCGTCGGAGACGACGAAGATCAGCATCGAATGCCGGTAATGGTGTGCCACCCAGTCGAGTTGGGTGACGACGTCGCTTGGTCCCGGACGATCCCCGGCGTGATCACGGAAGCGATGCAGCATGCTTTCGATGTGGGTCTCACCGCGGCGCAGCCGGATGTCCATGCAACCGCGCGCGTCCCCGAAGACCATCCCGATCTCGTCGGAACGTTGCAGGGTGATCAGGCCCATCGCCCCGATGAGGTGCGCGGCGACCTCCCGCTTGCGTTCCCCCGACGGGGCGAGTGCGCTGAGGTTCCGGCCCGCGTCGGCGACCACCAGGATCTTGTGGTGTTTCTCGGAGACGAAGCGCTTGATCAGCGTGTGTCCCGAGCGGGCCGTCGCCTTCCAGTCGATGTCCCGCACGTCATCGCCGGGGACGTAGGGTCGCAGCTCGTCGAATTCCAGGCTGCGGGTGTGGATCAGCGCGTAGCGTCCGCCCTCCAGGAATCCGCCGGTGTCGCGCCCGAAGTGCACCCGGGCACGGTCCAGATGGGTACCCATGAACTCAGGGCACCGGGACTGCGCGCAGCACCGCGTCGACGATCACGTCCGAGGTGACGCGTTCGCTGGCGGCCTGGAAGCCGAGGATGAAGCGGTGCCGCAGCACGCGGTGGGCCAGGCGGGCGATGTCCTCCGGCACCACATGGTCGCGGCCGCGCAGCACGGCCATCGCGCGCGCGGTCCGGCAGAAGGCGATCGTGGCCCGGGGACTGGCCCCGTACTCGACCAGCCTGGCCAGCTGAGCCGGCAGGTGCTCGCCGGGGTTGCGGGTGACGGAGACCAGGGTGCTGGCGTAGCGGATCAACCGCGGTGCCATGTGCACGGCGCGCGTCACCTGCTGGGCCCGCAGGATGTCCTCGACCCCGACCACGGGGGTGGCGGGCCGCTCCCGGTCGAGGAGGCCGGCGTCCATCCGCGCGATCACCTCGACCTCGTCGTCGACCGTCGGGTAGCTCACCAGTTCCTTGAGCATGAATCGGTCGGTCTGGGCCTCCGAGAGCGGATAGGTGCCTTCCTGATCCACCGGGTTCTGGGTCGCGATGACCAGGAACGGTCGCGGCATCGGGTGCTGCACGCCGGCGATCGTCGTCTGGCGTTCCTCCATTGCTTCGAGCATGGCGCTCTGGGTTTTGGCGCTGGAGCGGTTGATCTCGTCGAGCAGCACGATGTTGGCGTGCACCGGCCCGAGCTGGGTGACGAAGGAGTTGGTGGCCGCCTCGTAGATCTGGGTGCCGATGATGTCGCTGGGCAGCAGGTCCGGCGTGCACTGGATGCGCCGGAACTCGCCGTCGATCGACTCGGCGATGACCCGTGCCGCGGTGGTCTTGGCCAGGCCGGGCACGCTCTCGATCAGCAGGTGACCGCCGGCGAGCAAGGCCACCAGCATCGATTCCCGAAGGTGTGCCTGGCCCACGACCTTCGTCGCAAACGACGAGGCCACGGCGTTGACGACGCGTTGCGTCTCGGCCAGGTCGCGCTGGCCGAGTTGCATATCTGCTGCGGTCATGTGTCCTTCCTGAAAGCAACCCGACCCCCGCAGGGGTACCCGCCTGCGCCGATCTCACGCGAAGCGGGGTCCGGTGGGAGGCGCTCCGGGCGGGCTGAGGCCCCCGGGGCACGAGACCTCCCGGCGGCAGCGCTCGCGGCTCGTCGCGACCCCGCTGTTTCGTCCGCGCCGCGCCATCCCGGCGGACGAAAGCGCAATTTCGCGGCCGGACAGGCGCACCGCACCGGGATCCGCAAAACAGGCGTGTGACGACAACGAGATCCGTCGCGGCCGGGGTTGCCGAGCGTCTGGGTGCTCTCCGTCGGCGCACCCGGCGCCTACGGAGAAGCACCCGAACTGCGGAAATATTCCGGCGACGAAAGCCTGCCGACACGACGAAATCAGTAGTAACCTGGCGTTTGGTTGAGCTTACAGCCGTGGGTCGCAACGACTGTCCGTGCCGTGCTCGGCAAGCGAACGGCGTCGCGACCCATCCACTTGCGGCGATGAGGGGTGGCTCAAACGATGCCTCAATACATGCTCGATGACGCGACCGACGGCGCGGTGGCCTGACATGACCAGCCCCACCGGAACCATCAGGTTGTATCGGCCCGACCCCGGCACCATTCGGGAATCCAAACGGTGTGGGCGGGCCACCTTCTCCGTGCACCCCGCGGCGGCGAACCGGTTGCGCATCGCCGCGTGCGGTGACGTCGACGCCGTGAACGGCCGCGCGCTCGGCCACTTCGTCGAGGCGCACACCGGCGCCTCCCAGCAACTGATCCTCGACCTGCGGGCCGTGGACTTCTTCGGAACCCAGGGGTTCACCGCGCTGTATTACATCAGCGTGCAGTGCACCCGGCGCGACATCGACTGGATGCTCCTCGGCAGTCCACCGGTGCACCGCCTGCTGCGCATCTGCGACACCAGCGGCGAACTCCCGTTGTGCTCGGATCTCGAACTCGCGCTCAAGCGGCTGGACCAGGTCGCCCAATACCGTCGGCGCATCGCCTCCGCCGGCTGACCGGGGCGGCGTCGGAACCGCGCGTTACATTTCGCCGGCACCCGGGTATCCCTGCTCGACCATGACGCATGCGAGCAAGGACCGCCGGTGACCGACGACCCGGACCGCGAACCGTTCGAAAAAGTTGTTGCCGCCCTCGACTATCCGATGTTTGTCGTGACCACGCTGGCCGCCGGGCAGCGGAGCGGGTGCCTGGTCGGTTTCGCCACCCAGACGAGCATCAACCCCCCGAAGTTCCTGGTCGGTCTGTCCCGCAAGAACGCCACCTACCGGCTGGCGACCGAAGCGAGCCATCTGGCGGTGCACCTGGTGGCGCGGGAACATCTCGCACTCGCCGAGTTGTTCGGCACCGAGACCGGCGACCGCACCGACAAGTTCGCCCGATGCCAGTGGCGCGACGGTCCGGCCGGCCTGCCGATCCTCGAGGACGCTGCCGCGTGGTTCGTCGGCGAGATCGTCGAGCGCTTCGATGTCGGCGACCACGTCGGGCACCTCCTGCAGCCCATCGCCGGGGAAGCACCCGACGGGTTGCAGGACTGGGTGACCTTCGCCGACGTGCGCGACCTCGAACCGGGCCACGACGCATGACCGGCCTGGAGACCGCGCATGTCGCCGACAGCGGCGAGCTGCGCGAGTTCTACCGGGACGCGCCGGTGGGCGTGCGGGCGAACATGATCTTCAGCGCCGACGGCGGCGCGGCCTTCGGTGGCCGGGCCGGGCCGCTGTCCTGCCCTGCCGATCAGCAACTGCTGCGCGAGCTGCGCGGCTATGCCGATGTCGTTCTGGTGGGGGCGGGTACGGCCAGAGCCGAAAGCTACGGCCCGGTGCGCCTTTCCGATGTACAGCTGGCGGAGCGGCGGGCCGAGGGCCTGCCCGACCGGCCACCCATCGCCGTGGTGAGCCAGACCGGCCGTCTTCCCGAGAGCATGTTCCGCGACACCACCAACCAGCCGATCCTGATCACCAGCACCGTCGGCGCCCGACAGCACCGGCCGGACCCCCGGTGTCGCGTGCTCGTCGCCGGGCAGGACAGTGTCGACATCCCGGCGGCGCTGGCGGCCCTGGCCGAACGCGGTCTGCATCGTGTGCTGTGCGAGGGCGGACCGACGCTGCTGCACGGGATCGTCGAGGCCGACCTGCTCACCGAGATCTGCGTGACGCTGGCCCCGCGGTTGGCGGGCAGTCAGCCGGTCGGAAGTGCCGCGGCGAGTCGGCTCGCGGCCCCGACCGGTCTGCACCTGCGCCACGCCCTCGTCCACGACGGCTACCTCTTCACCCGGTACGTGCGTCCCGATCGCGCCGGTCCGCACCTGGCCTCCTGACCCCGCGGTCGATGCGCCGGCCACCGGCTCACGGGCGCCCCCGATTTCTCAAAGGTGGTGTCGGGGAGGACATTCAGGCCGTGCGCCCAGGCCCGAAAACCGCGAAAAAAGTATTAGCACTCGCGATGCTCGAGTGCTAATCTAGGCGGTGTAGCGCAGTAAGAAGCCCGCCACGGGGGCGGGCTCGAGTGTTCGAGGAGGTGGACTGCTGTGCTTCGCTTTGATCCGTTCAGTGACCTTGATGCGATGACCCGGGGACTGCTGACGAGCCAGACCGGATCGAACCGTACCCCGCGATTCATGCCGATGGACCTCTACAAAGTCGGCGACCACTACGTGCTGACAGCCGACCTGCCGGGCGTCGATCCCGGTTCGGTCGACGTCAGCGTCGACAACGGCACCATGACCCTCACCGCGCGCCGCACGGCCCGCTCCGAGGAAAGCGTGCAGTGGCTGTCCAATGAGCGATTCTTCGGCACCTATCGACGCCAGCTGTCCCTCGGCGAGGGTATCGATGCCGAAAAGATCACCGCCACATACGAAAACGGTGTCCTGACGGTGACCATCCCGCTGGCCGAGCGCGCCAAGTCGAGGCGTATCGAAGTCACCCATGCCGGCGAATCGAGATCCATCGAACCGGCAACCGTCGAGGCCGACACCTAGCGGAGTCGCCTTGGCGGGTGGCCGCCGGCCTCGGTCGGTGGCCACCCGCCGCGTTCGTTGATATCCGCGACATTTTCGCCGTCGCGCACCCACAATCGAGTCGAGGAGGTACCGGTGAAGGCGTCGGGGGATCTGGAGAAAAACGGGTCCCCCGCGCACGTCGGGAACTTCACGCTGCATCTGGCCGAGGACCAGTTTCGCTGGTCCCCCGAGATCGCGGCCATGCACGGTTACCCGCGTGAGCCCATGACGGTGACCACCGAATTTGCGCTGGCCCACAAGCATCCCGAGGACCGGCCCCGGTTCGCTGCCCTACTCGGCCAACTACCCGACGCCTCGGGGGCGCCGCTGTCGAGCCGACACCGAATCATCGATCGGCACGGCAACACCCGTCACGTCCTGGTCGCCAGCACTCGACTCGTGGACGCCGACGGCGCCGTCATCGGTGCGGACGGCTTCTACGTCGACGTCTCCGGAGCCGCCAGCGACCAACTGGAGGACGCACTGGACTCCGCAGTCGCCGACTTCAGCACGAACCGCGCCGTCATCGAGCAGGCCAAGGGCATGCTCATGCTCATCTACGACATCCCCGCCGACCGCGCGTTCGACATTCTCAGGTGGCGCTCCCAGCACACCAACGTCAAGCTCCGGTCGCTGTGCGAGCAACTCATCGACACGTTGGCCGACGAGTCGGTGGTCGGCGAAGCGGGCCGCACCAGGGTCGACCACATCGTGATGACCATCGGAACGCAGGGCGAACCGTTGCCGGGTTGACGCCCCGATATCAACACCCAGGCGCGTCCAGCGTCCACGGAGGAACACATTCGCCGGCCGAGAGTGTTCCTGGGTGGACACCGGCGTGGTTGCACAGGGGTCTCTGCTCACTCCTCTGGACGCCTTCGACGCACGCGGATTGATCCGTCGCGACGCGGCGGGCCGGCCGCACCGCGTTCCCGTCCTCGGCGGGGTCGTGAAAGCCAGGCGGTGACAATCACTTTCACAGCGCTCCCCCGGTAGTGCCCCGGCGGCGGCGGAACCGATGCGTTTGCCCCGCGTGCAGACGGGTACTCGGCAGCCAGGCGTCGTCTCCGCACGCCGCAGCCCGGCTCGCGTCGTGTCCCCGACCAGCACCGCCCAGTCTGGAGGAATCCATGCCCCCGAAGCAGAACTCGCCGTCCGATCCCGACACCGTGGCCCCCGGCGTCGACACCGAGAACGCCGTCGGCGCCGGCGCCAGCCGCGCGCTCACCACCGCGCAGGGCGTGCGCATCCCCGACACCGACCATTCGCTGAAGGCCGGCGAGCGCGGACCCACGCTGCTCGAAGACTTCCACATGCGGGAGAAGATCACCCACTTCGACCATGAGCGCATCCCGGAGCGGGTCGTGCATGCCCGCGGCTCCGCGGCGCACGGGGTCTTCGAGTCCTACGGCACCGCAGCGCCGTACACACGCGCGGCGTTCCTGGCGAACAAGGGCGCCAAAACCGAAGTGTTCACCAGGTTCTCGACGGTGCTCGGGTCACGCGGGTCGGCCGACACCGTGCGCGACACCCGGGGCTTCGCCGTCAAGTTCTACACCGACGAGGGCACCTTCGACCTCGTCGGCAACAACATGCCGGTCTTCTTCATCCAGGACGGCATCAAGTTCCCCGACGTCGTTCACGCCGCCAAACCCCACCCCGACCGGGAGATCCCGCAGGCGCAGTCCGCCCACGACACGTTCTGGGACTTCGTGTCGCTGCACACCGAGGCCACCCATCACGTGTTCTGGAACATGAGCGACCGCGGCATCCCGCGGTCCTACCGGACCATGGAAGGTTTTGGCGTCCATACCTTCCGGCTGTCCAACGCCAAGGGCGAGACCACGCTGGTGAAGTTCCACTGGAAGCCGGTCGCGGGCGTGCATTCGCTGGTCTGGGAGGAAGCGCAACTGGCCGCCGGGTTCGACCCGGACTTCCACCGCCGCGACCTCGCCGACGCCATCGAGGCCGGCGCCTTCCCGGAGTACGAACTGGGGATACAGGTCCTGCCCGACGACGGCACCCATACGTTCGCTGGCATCGACCTGCTGGACCCGACCAAGATAGTTCCCGAGGAGCTTGCCGAGGTCCAACCGATCGGCAAGCTGACGCTCAACCGGAACCCGACGAACTTCTTCGCCGAAACGGAACAGGTGGCGTTCCACATCGGCAACTTGGTCCCCGGCATCGAGCCCACCGACGACCCGCTGCTGCAGGCCCGGCTGTTCTCCTACCTGGACACCCAGCTGATCCGGCTGGGCGGACCCAACTTCACGCAGCTGCCGATCAACCGCCCGCGCTGCCCCGTGAACGACATGCTGCGCGACGGCATGCACCAGATGGGCGTGCACACCGGGGTGGCACCGTACCGGCCCAACAGCCTGGACAAGGGGTTGCCGGAGGTGACCACCGCCGAGGAGGGCGCATACGTGCCGACCCCGCGGCAGGTGAACGGCCCGGTGGTGCGGGCCCAACCCGCGTCGTTCGACGATCACTTCACTCAGCCCGCGATGTTCTACCGCAGCCTGAGTGAGATCGAGAAGCAGCACCTCATCGAGGCGTTCACCTTCGAGCTGGGCAAGTGCTACGAGCAGGCGGTCAAGGAGCGTCAGCTCGAGGTGCTGGCCAACGTGGATGCCGAGTTGTGCCGACAGGTTGCGGCGGGACTGGGGCTGCCCGCGCCCAACGGGGCCCCGCCCACGGAGGTCCCGCTATCACCGGCGCTCTCGCAGGTCGTCACCGAGCCGGGCCCGATCATGGGTCGCCAGATCGGCATCATCGCCGACGCGGGTTGCGACCTGGCGGAGGTCTCCCAGCTGGTCAAGGCCATCACCAAGCTGGGCGCCGTCCCGCTGGTCACCGCGCCGGTCGGCGGCACGCTCAAGAGCGGTCGCCGCAGCGTCATCGTGGAGCGGACCTTCCTGACCGCCCGGTCCGTCGAGTTCGACGCCGTCGTCGTCGCCGGTGGCATGTCCAGCGCTCCCGACCTGGGCATCGTGCTGCTCCTGCAGCAGGCCTACCGGCACTGCAAGGCGCTGGCGGCGTGGGGAAGCGGACTCGAACTGCTCACCGCGGCCGGGATCACCAAGGACGATCCCGGGGTGCTGGTCGCCAAGGAGCCCGACCGTGGCTTCGTCGACGCCCTCACCAAGGCCGTTGGGCTGCACCGGGTGTGGGAGCGCACCGAGCAGGTTCTGGCCTCGACCGCTCCCCCGCTGCGCGCTGCGGCCGCCGCTCCCAAGAAACGCGGCAAACGCTGACGCCGTCCGGTTTGGGCGTCGGCAGGACGGGCACCCAAGTCGGATGAACGCATCCGAGATTGCCGCTCTACCGTTCCGTGCCGGGGCCGCGCTCCGGCACGCGCGGGTGTTCCACCCCGACGGTCTGCTGTGCGCGGGCACCCTGCGTCGCGTCGCTGACGTGGGCGCCGGGTTGCCCGTCGCCGACGGTGAAGTGCTCGGCCGCTTTTCGAAGGGGGTGGGCACCCCCGTCGGCGTGCCCGATTTCGCCGGCCTGGCGTGGCGGGCGCAGTCGGCGGACTCCGCGCGCCCGTGGGACGTGCTGATGGTGTCGGCGAACGCACGGGTACTGCTGCGGCCGACGACGTCGTGGACGAGCGCCGAGTTCTCGACGTTGATGCCCTACGGCTACGACGACGACGTGTACTGGCTGCGCGCGCGCCTGACCTCGCCCGCAGCCACGTCCGGGCTGGGCGTCGACGCGCTGAGACAACACCTGCGCACGGAACCGCTGGTCGTCGACGTCGAGCAGGCGCGCGGGCGCGGTTCCTTCACTCCGCTGGCGGTGCTGGAATTCGACCGCGCCCTGGAAAGCGGGTGGCCGCCTGAGGACGTGTCCTTCGATCCCACGTTGAACGCCGCCCCCGGGGTGCAGCTGCTGCCCCGATGGCTGGCGGGGGTGCGGCGCCGGGCCTACCGCAGCAGTCGGCAGGGCCGCGACGCCGAGTAGCCCCGGTCCGCGCTGGTTACGGCGTTTCTTCTGGCGGCGATCTGGGTATGTTGCTGCACATGCTCACCATGGTTGATCCCCGCCTGCCCGATTCCGCGGGCGTCGTGTCGGCAGCCGTCCTGGATGCGCTGCGCAGCCGGGACGGCGATCATCGCCTCGACCGGCTGGGCGCGGCGCTCGCGGACGCGGACCCCTACGGGTTGGACCTGCATCTGGCGCTGTACGTCTGTTACGAACTGCACTACCGGGGCTTCGCCGACGTCGATCCGGAATGGGAGTGGAATCCAGCTCTGCTGGCGCTGCGCGCACAACTCGAGCGTCGCTTTCTGGCCGCGGTGCGCGACGAGGTCGGCCCCATCGAGGACAGCGCGACCGCCGCTGACGAGATGGCGAAGCTGGCGGTCGAGCCGGCTGACGGGACCGGCGTGTCGTATCTGCTGCGCGACGGCGGGACCTGGGATCAATTGCGCGAGTACTTCGTCCACGGGTCGCTGTATCACCTCAAGGAGGGCGACCCGCACGCGTTTGCCATCCCGCGGCTCACCGGGCAGGCCAAGGCCTCGTTTGTGGCCATCGAGTTCGACGAGTACGGCAGCGGGCACGGCAGCCGGGTGCACCAGCAGTTGTTCGCGGACCTGATGGACGCCGCGGGCCTGGACTCCTCCTACCTCGGCTACCTCAACGATGTGCCGGGCGTGACGCTGGCCGTGGTGAACCTGATGTCGCTGTTCGGGTTGCACCGGCGCTGGCGCGCCGCCGCGGTGGGGCACTTCGCCGCCACCGAGATCACCTCGCCGCCGGGTTCGGCCCGCCTGGTGCAGGCCATGGAACGGATGGGCGCGCCGGACGCGTGCGCGCTGTTCTACCGGGAGCACGTCGAGGCCGATGCGGTGCACGAACAGGTGGTCCGCACCGACGTGGTGGGCACCCTCGTCGACGCGGACCCGCGGTTGGACCGGGACGTGGTGTTCGGGATCCGCGCCCGCGACGTGGTCGAGGGCCGGCTGGCACAGCACCTGCTGACCAGCTGGGACAGTGGCCGGTCGTCGCTGCTGCGGCCGCTCGACTGAAAGACGCGCCCCCGCAAGGCCGTGGGCCTGCGGGGGCGGTAGGTTGTCGGCGCGGAACTGCGAAAGAGCCCGCCGGATCAGTTGGCCGGCGCCTTGTCCGCTTGCACGGTAACGGATTTGGCGACCTTCGCACCGCGGCGGCGGTGGCTGGTATCGCACATCGGGTAGTTCTTGCTGCGCCGACAAGCGCAGATGGCGACCATGAACCGGTCGGACTCAACGGTGCTGCCGTCGGGCATCTCGATACACACCGGGCCCTCCACCATTATCGGACCGCCCGGAACGACCCGGACGGTCCGAGGGGTGCGGTCGGTCATGGCTTGTCCGCGCGGATGACGACGATCTCTTCGGTGCGCCGGCCCGGTTCGAGCAGCCGCACGCGCTCCAGCCAGGCCGCGCGGGCGGTCATCACCGGACCGAAGGGAATCGACCGGCGCACAACGACATCGGTCGACAGTCCCGCGGCGCGCAACTGCTGCATCGAGCGGTCGACACCGGAGAACTCCGAATGCACGAGGAAGAACACGCCGCCGGGCGCGAGCAACTCCGGCACAGTCTGGCACAGCGGATCCAGGATGCTGCGGCCGTCGAAGCCCGCGTTGTACGACAGCGGCGGACCCGCCGTCGGGGGGATCTGCTCGCGTTCGTCGTCGAAATCCGGTACGTAGGGCGGATTGCTGAGCACGACGTCGAAGGGGCCGAATTCCGCAGCTCGGGTCCAGGGCCCAAGATGCACCGCGACGTCGGCCCCGGCCACCGCAGCGTTTGCCTTGGCGGCCCGCACCGCGTGCGGACACACGTCGAAGGCCCGGACGCTGCGCGCGCCCGCCGCGGCCGCCGCGACGCCGACCACGCCTGATCCGGTGCAGAGGTCGGCGACGCACGCATCCGGCAAAGTACCGCTCTGGGTGGCGACATCGATGAGGAGCTGCGAATCCTCCTGCGGCGGATAGACATCTGCGGGCACATTTGAAGGCCAAAGATCACTTTGCGCGGTCGTCACCGGTGCTCACTTTCGTCATGCCGAATCATTACTGCAACATGCCCCCTCTTCTCGCCGGTCAAACGTCGAATCGCGATTTCGGCGTCGGCACGCCGGTCGGCGTTTGCCCAGCTTTACCCCGGGGTACGTCCCCGGGGAGTCCGAGGGAGGGATGAAGCCGTGTCCGTAATTCGAAACTCGTCGGCCAGCCGGGAACGCGTGTGGGAGGTCATGGCCGACGGCTGGACGTACTCGCAGTGGGTCGTCGGCAACAGCCGGATGCGCGCCGTGGACCCGGACTGGCCGGCCCCGGGCGCGACCATCCGGCATTCGGTCGGGGTCTGGCCCGCCGCCATCGACGACGAAACGGTGGTGGAGGAGTCCGTGCCGGGTGAGCGGTTGGTGCTGCTGGCCAAGTTCGGTTTCCTCGGGGCGGCCCGCGTCACCCTCGAACTCCGCGACAACGCCGACGGCGGTTGCGAGATCGAGATGCACGAGGTACCCGCGCGCGGACCGGCGAACCTGGTGCCCGACAAGCTGGCCGAATTGGCCGTCCGGATCCGCAATCGGGAGTGCACCTGGCGGCTGGCCGCCCTGGCTGAGCGGCTGGGTCCACACGAAGTCGAGTAGGCGCGACCTCACACCGAGGACAGCACGTACGACAGGAAGAAGCCGGCCGCGGTGGCGAACGCGTTGAAGGGTTGGCCGCGTTCAAAGGCCTCGGGCATCAGCGTGTCGGCCACCGAGGCCAGCACCGCACCACACGCGAACGCCAACGCCCACGCGACGGTTTCTGGCCGCAGCATGCCGGCGACGAGATAGCCGCCGATCGCCGCGGCGGCCAGGGCCACCGCGGCGGCCGACCAGGTGATCATCACCGCGCGGGCGCTCATTCCGCCGTCGCGCATCTCGACGCTGCCGGCCAATGCCTCCGGGAAATTGGAGAAGAAGATCGCCACCAGCAGCGCCAACGCCGCACCTTCGACCAGCGTCACGCCCAACGCGAGGTTCTCCGGGACCCCGTCGAGTGTGACGGCCGCAAGCAGGGCGAACCCCACGCCGCCGCGCGCGGCCGACTTGCCGCCGCTGGACTTCTTCTCCTTCTGGCTCTGCACCCGTCGTTCCAGCAGCCAGTCGATGAGGATGAAGGTCCCCGCGCCCGCGAGCAGGCCGAAGCCCGCCCGCCAGGGGCCGCCTTGTTTGAAGGAATCGTCGAACAGTTCGAAGGCCAGGGCCGCGATCAGGGCGCCGCTGGCGAAGGCCAACAGCACCCGCACCAGCGGACGCGGCGGGGTCCACTTGGCCCCGATGGCCGCGCCGATGATCAGCGCGCTGGAGGCGCCGAACCCGAACAGGAGCGCCTTCAGCAATGGCCGGCCCGCCCGTCACCGGTTTCGCCCCGCTGCCCGACAGCCATGACGGATTGCCTCCCACTCGACGGCCGGCAAGAGAACAGTTGCAGGCCTATTACCCGAATGCGCCCGGGCCAAACGATTAGCGGCCCCGAGACGAGAAATCGTCCCGGGGCCGCTCGATCGCACGCGGATCAGCTGATGCCGACCACTTCCTGGGCGATGGTGGCCAGCCGGGCCTGCGCGGCCGAGATCACCCGGGCGCGAGCTTTGTGGGCCTCCTCGTAGGCGATGATCACGCGGATGTCCGCCGGTTCGGTGAGTTCCTTCGCCGCGGACGCCGCCTCGTTGACGTTGAGGTCGTCGTAATCGGCGATGGGCAGCTCGTCGGCGTCGAGGACGCCCGCGGCGCCGCGCGCCGAGTGGATGACGTCGGCGGCCCCGTCCGCGCCCTCCCGACGGGTGATCTTCTCGGCGGTGTTCAGCGCCGAGTCACGCGCGCCGGCCAGCGTCTTGGCCGCGATGTCCCCGGTCCGCGAGCCGCGGTTGACCAGGTCGGCGATGGCCGGCCGCACCGAGCGCACCGCTTCGGCGGCCCGCTCCGCACCGCGCGTCGACAGCGTCAACGGCATGTTCACCAACTTGATCGCGCCGCCCGCGGCCGCTTGCAGCGGCGTCCGACGCAACGCGGCGGGACCACCGAGGGCCTCCTCGGCGAGCACGGTGGTCAGCCACTCGACCGTCGCGGAGTGCGCGGTGATCAGGCGAGTCGCCAGCGCCTCGACGTCCTTGTCGCCGACCGCGACCGCCAGCGCCTTCACGTAGCGCGAACGATCCAGCAGCTGGTTCTCCAGCGCGAGGTCCCCGAGCAGCGCCTCGTCGAACGGCTCGGCCTGCTCGGTCAACGCCTTGACCGCTGCGGCGGCCCGACCCAGGAACGGCCCGATCACGTCGGGGTAGCCGCCCAGGTCGCGGATGGCCTTCTCGATGGCCTCGGCGCGCAGCCGGCCGTTGTCGGCGTTCTGCTGCAGCTCACGACGCACCGCCTCGGTACGGGCCTGCGCGACCCGGGTCTCGGCGACCTGGATCTCCGTATGCGTCAGGTCGAGGACCGTCCGCAGCTGGGCGAGCAGGGTCGCAGTGTCAGCCTTGGTGTTCATTGTCGCCATAGTTGTTCCACCCCTTGGGAATTGATTTCTCTGTCATCAGCACCTCCAGCACCGTGGCTGGGGCCCTCGGTTGTCGGTTACCCGCCGTGCTCGGCGAGATAACCGGATCCGACGGTTGTGAGATAGCCCTCGATCGGTGTAGGCGGGCCCCGACGTGGGAACGGCGCGCCGGCCGCCGGCCACGTTTGCCCACGTGCAGGGCGGGAACTCGAACCCAAACCCGACCAAGACACAGGAGCACCGACCCCGATGAGCATCTGCGCAACCTGCGGCAACGACTACGACAAGGCATTCACCGTCACCTGGCACGACGGCAAGGAAGCGACTTTCGACAGTGTGGAGTGCGCCGCGGTGCACCTGGCTCCCGAATGTGGCCATTGTGGCTGTCGAATCCTGGGCCACGGCATTGAAACGGACGCCGGCATGTTCTGTTGCGCCCATTGCGCGCGCAAGGACACCAATGCCGACGTCAACGATCGCGATCCGGTGCCGGCGGGCGGTTGATCTACCACTTCGCGCTGCGTACACCTCGGTGCTTTCGGCGTCGAGGGAATAGTTCCAATCGTTATCGACGTTTATCCCTTTTGTCACAAGGGTAACTTCAGTCACAGTGCGAACCCGCACTGCGCACTGGAACCGAAGAAAGCGTCGAATGGAACATCGAGATGAATACCGTTCTGTACTACAGCGTCAATGGCGCCATTTATGAGACCAACGCCTACACCGCCGCCGATATCGACCGACTCATCCGCAATCAGGGCCTGCAAAGCCTGACGAGCGCCGACCGCGAGCTCGACTTCTGGTTCAGCTCCTCACCGCAGAACTGTCAACGGCGGATCAACCGCAACGCCACCGAACTTCTGCTGGCCACCACCAATTTCGACGTGAAAACCGTCCCGCTGCTGCGCGGTTGCGTCGTCGTCGCCACCCATGATGGCGACGGGGACCTCGACGGGCTCAGCTGGCAGCAACTCGAACGCGTCGCCGAGCGGCACCGCACCCTGAGCCAGCGGGAACGCCGGGCACTCAACCGGCGCATCCTGCGCAGCGACCGCCGGCACCGCGACGCCGATCTTGCGCAGGCCACGTTCGGGCGACTGCTGCCGGCGCTTTCCCGCCCCTAACACAGCGCGAGCGTGCGCGTCCCCGGGCCGACACGCCGAGTCCCGTCCGGGTCTGCGCACGCTCGCCACGCGCAGCGGCCAGCGACTGTAGGCCGCCGGCGCCCAAGCGATCAGATCCAGACCCCTCACCGACGCTGCGCTCAGCGCGGAAATGTGTGAGCACCTACTACGTTCAGCGCAGCCTCGATGCGCAACCCAACGCTGAGCGCAGCCTGGGCGGGTAGCGCGAGGCCATTAGCCAGAACCGAGAGGCCCGAAGCGAAGCTTCCCCCACGGCAATGCTTCCGCCCTCGACACAGCGACGCGGCGGAGCCATGCGCCTACGGGTCCAACGGCGCGGCCCCGTATTCATAGATTTCGTCGATCAATAGCGCGCAAATGTGTCCTTGTTCTTGATGGATTCGCCACTTAACGTCGATCGTGTCGACCATCACAGGTGACAGTGCCCGCCGAAGGGTGCGCAGGACATGTAATGCATGCCGCGTGTCGCCCGGAGGACCCCACTCTTGCGGAATTTTGCGCTAGCGGGATTGGTGCTCGCGCGTAGATGAAAGGCTCACCATGACGCTCGCCCCATCGGTTCGCGTACAAGCCGTGATCGATGACACCCCAATGAATGTGAAGCGGTGGGGCGTCGTCGCGCTCTGCTTCGTCATCGCGTTGCTGGATGGCTTCGACACCCAGTCCATCGCCTTCATCGGCTCATCGATCGCCGAGGAATTCGCGATGTCGACCGCGTCGATGACGGCGGTCATCACGGCCAGCACCGTCGGCATGGCCCTGGGCGCGATCTCGCTCGGTTCGATCGGCGACCGCGTCGGCCGGAAGCGCGCAATTCTGCTGTCGCTCACCATCTTCGGGTTCTTCTCGCTGCTCGGCGCGTTCGCGCAGGCGCCCTGGCAGATCATCCTGCTGCGCTTCCTGATCGGTCTCGGCATGGGCGGCGCGACACCGTCGCTGCTGGCCCTGGCCGCCGAGTACAGCCCCGTCGGATCCCGCAAGATGTCGATGACGCTGGTGCTGCTCGGTCTGCCCGGCGGCGCGATGCTCGGGGGTGTGGTCGCGGCGGCCTGGTTGCCCGTCCTGGGCTGGCGGGGCATCTTCCTGCTCGGTGGCGTGCTGCCCCTGATCCTGCTGCTGGTGGTCGCGACCGTGCTGCCGGAATCCCCCAGCTACCTGGCCACCCGCGGCGACGCCGCCAGCCAGGCCAAGGCGCGCAACCTGTTACGTCGCATCACCGGCGCGGACATCGCCGACGACGCGGTCCTGCGGGCCGAGCAGGAAGACGAGAACGCCGGCTCCATCCGGGCGCTGTTCGACAGCGCTTACCGCAGCACGACCATCACCATCTGCGCGATCTACCTGGCCAACTGGATCGCCTGGTTCCTGCTGCTGCAATGGACGCCGACCGCGCTCCACCAGGCCGGACTGTCCAAGGAACAGGCCGCCTCGGGCACCATCGTGGTCAACGGCGCCTTCATCCTGTTCTCCTTCCTGGTGGCGGTACTGCTGTCGCGGGTCGCGATCCGGACCCTGCTGCTCGGCATGTTCGGCGTCGGCATCCTGGTCGCGCTCGGCCTGTCGGTCAGCGGCTCGAACTGGACCCTGACCTTCGCCCTGATCGCGGCGGCCGGGTTCGGGATCGGCGGCCAGCAGCTGGTGTTGAACTACCTGATCGCTGAGACCTACCCCACGCAATTGCGCGGCACCGCAACCGGTTTCTCGATCGGTGTCGGGCGAACGGGGTCGATCATCGGATCCGCGCTCGGCGGGGCGCTGCTGAGCAGCGTCGGCGTCGGCGGGTACTTCGGGTTCATCGCGGTGCCGCTGGCCGTCGCCGCCATCGCGACCTTGACACTGCGCTCGCGGCCGCGCCACGTGTCCCCCGACAGCCGGCACGACGACGGGCTCGCACTGGCCGGCCGCGAGCGGTGAGCCAGCACGTCATTCTGGCCTGCAACGACCCGGCCACCACCGAGCGCTACGCCGCCGAGGTGGCCCCGGCGGTGCGCGAACTGGTCACTTCGGCGCGAGAAGACGAGCAGACCCGGTAGTTTCAACTGGCGCGAATCAGGGAAACAGGCTGCCGGAGAAGGGCGGTTACCGCGGTGGATGTACCTGGCTGGGTGTGGGGCCTGACGATCGCCGGCATTGCCGGCCTGCTTGCCTTCGATTTCATCTTCCACGTCCGCAAGCCGCACGTGCCCACGCTGCGGGAGGCCGCGGTGTGGTCGGCGCTCTACGTGGGCATCGCGCTGCTGTTCGGGGTGGGCGTGCTGGTCTTCGGCGGCATCGAACCCGGATCCGAGTACTTCGCCGGGTATGTCACCGAAAAGGCACTGTCGGTCGACAACCTCTTCGTGTTTCTGGTCATCATCGCCAGCTTTCGGGTGCCGCGCGAGGATCAGCAGAAGGTCCTGCTGTTCGGCATCGTCTTCGCGCTGATCGCCCGCAGCGCGTTCATCTTCCTCGGCGCCGCGCTGATCAACACCTTCGCGTGGGTGTTCTACGTGTTCGGGCTGGTCCTGCTGCTGACCGCCGGCAGCCTGCTCAAGCCCGAGGACAGCGAGGAATCCCGCGGGGCCGACAACGTCGTCATCCGGCTCGCCAAGAAACTTCTTCCCACCAGTGAGCATTACGACGGCGACAAGCTGACCACCGTCGTCGACGGCAAGCGGATGTTGACGCCGATGCTGCTGGTGATGGTTGCCATCGGCGGGACCGACATCCTGTTCGCCTTCGATTCGGTGCCGGCGATCTTCGGGCTCACCCAGAACGTCTACCTGGTGTTCACCGCGACCGCGTTCTCGCTGCTCGGTCTGCGGCAGCTCTACTTCCTGATCGACGGCCTGCTGGATCGGCTGATCTACCTGTCCTTCGGGTTGGCCGCGATCCTCGGCTTCATCGGTGTGAAGCTGATCCTGCACGCGTTGCACGAGAACAACGTGCCGTTCATCAACGACGGCGAGCCGGTCAAGGTCGTCGAAGTCAGCACCGGATTGTCGTTGACGGTGATCGTCGGCGTGCTGGTCGTCACCGTGATCGCGTCGCTGCTGAGCCCGCGTGGCAAAGCCCAGACGGCCATCTCGAACGCGCGCCGCTACGCCACGGCCTACCTCGATTCCGAATACACCCACGACCCCGGCGAACGCGAGCGAATCTTCGGGCAGTTGCTCAAGCAGCGCGATCAGATCCTGGCGCTGGGTCCCAAGTACCGCCAGCTGGTCCGCGACGAAGCCGCTTTGATGGACCTGCTCGAACGCGCGGCGGCCAAGCATGGCGAGGCGGTGTCGAGGGGGCACGCCGAGCCGTTCACCCCGCGGGGGTTGACGTAGGTCACGGCAGGTCGTACTGGTGGCGCGGCGCGTTCGGTGACCGCGTACAGTGCACCG
Organism: Mycolicibacterium sp. MU0050; assembly: GCF_963378085.1. Classification (GTDB taxonomy): domain Bacteria; phylum Actinomycetota; class Actinomycetes; order Mycobacteriales; family Mycobacteriaceae; genus Mycobacterium; species Mycobacterium wendilense. Next base: position 4,804,375 of record NZ_OY726395.1, read on the forward strand.
TTGCTATCGGGTTTCGCCCGGCACCCGCCGGGGAACAAGAGTGAGATTGCCGACGTTGTGGGACCGAGGCCAAAAGCACATCGAGAGGACACGAGATGGCCACTGACTATGACGCACCCCGCCAGAAGGAAACCGACGAGACCGTCGACGAGTCCCTGGAGGCGCTGGCGAGCCGACGCAAGGACGCGGCCACCGCGGTGATCGATGTCGACGAGTCCGCGGATTTCGAGGGCTTCGAGTTGCCCGGCGCCGATCTCTCGGGTGAAGAGTTGACGGTGCGCGTCGTACCCAAACAGGACGACGAGTTCACCTGCAGCAGTTGCTTCCTGGTGCACCACAGCCACCGACTGGCCCGCCGGGAGAACGACCAGCCGATCTGCGCCGACTGCGCCTGATCCGCACAGGTTTCCGCCAGACGACGACGGGCCCCGGGCGCGGGGCCCGCGTCACACCCTTTCGATGCCCGAAGGTCGGCCCCGGCAGTACAGCCGTCGCAGCGTGATCGGTAGACCGTCGGCGGGCGTGGGTCCGGTCCCCCAGGTGAGCTGCACACGGTAGTCGTCGGGCACGCTCCATTCGAAATGCCGCAGCATCTGATGCATGATCGTCTTCACGTTCATGTCCGCGAAGTGTTGGCCGATGCACTTGTGCACGCCCCCGCCGAACGGTGCAAAAGCGTAACGATGCACGGCGCTCGGGTCCGCGCCGGCCAGGAATCGGCCGGGGTCGAACTGGTCCGGATTCGGCCACCAGTCCTCGAGGCGCATCGAACCGTAGACGTTGATGGCCACCTGGGTGTTGCGCGGGATGTAGTGCCCGGCGACCTCGGTGTCCTTGATGGCCTGCCGGAACAGCGTGCCGGCGGGCGCATACATCCGCAGGATCTCCTTGAACGCCGCGTCGAGCACCGGGTAGTCAGCCAAGGCGTCGAGGGTGATCTGATCGTTGGCGTGTGCGACGGCCTCCTCGCGAAGGGCGTCCTGCCACTCCCGGTTTCGGCCGAGCTCGTAGACGAGCATCGCGATGGCGATGGCACTGGTGTCATGCGCGGCCATCAGCAGGAAGATCATGTGGTTGACGATGTCGGCGTCGGTGAACCGTTCACCGTCCTCGTCGCGACTACGGCACAGCATCGAGAAGAGGTCCGTCCCGTCCCCGGCCCGACGGTCGGGCAGCTGGCTGCCGAAGTAGCGTTCGAGCCGTTCCCGGGCCCGCAGTCCACGCGCCCAGGCTCCACCCGGCACGTCGGCCCGCACGATGGCCTGCCCGCCGAGGACCGTGGCGTGGAAGTCCGCGGACAGCTGGTCGGACTCCGCGCCGATCGACGCGCCCACGAAGACCTCGGCGGACTGGTCCAGTAGCAGCCGCTTGACCGAGGGGTAGAACGAAAAACGCTGGGCGCTGGGCCAACTCGTGACGGTCCGGGCGATGCCGGGGCGCATCAGATCCAGATAGCCCTCCAGGGCGGTGCGGGTGAAGGCCTGCTGCATGATGCGCCGGTGGTCGCGATGCTCGTCGAAATCGAGCAGCATGATGCCGCGGTGGAAGAACGGTCCGATCACCGGTGCCCAGCCCCTGGTACTGGAGAACGCCTTGTCCTTGTTGATCCACGCCGCTTCCAGCGCCTCCGGGCCCATCAGGGAGGCCACCCGGAATCCCACCCCGCCGGCCCACCAGACGGGCCCGTACTTGCGGTAGCGCTCCCGGGCGAATTCCAGCGGATCGGCGAGCGTGCTCAGGACGTGGCCGAGGACCGGGAAGCCGTAGGTGCCGAGCACCGGCTTGAGCCCCGACCCCGGCGGCGGCACAGCCAGTGGCCGTTCGTGGCTCGGATACCGGGAGGTCAACGTGGCCGCTGCCGATTGCAGTCGCTGCTTGGCCATCGCCGGAACCGGCGGCAGTAGGGTGGTCGCGACATTCACGGTGGCCTCCTGCAGATCCCGCCACTCTGGTACATTTCCGGACCAGATTGTTGGTACAGAACGGTGCCAGATAGGTGAGACGGTTGTCAAGGAACGACGCGCGCAATCCGGAGCCGGAGCGCACCTACCGTGGCCAGCCCGCGGAGGCGCGCCGCGCGCAGCGCCGTGGCCGGCTGATCGACGCCGCGATCGACTTCATGACCGACGGCGAATGGCGGTTGGTGACCGTCGAGAAACTCTGTGCCGCTGCCGGTCTGAACAAGCGGTACTTCTACGAGAGCTTCGACGGTCTCGACGCGGTGGCCGCCGCGGCCATCGACGACATCGCCGAACGGGTACAGGTGGCGGCGCTGGCAGCGCTCGCCGAGACCGCCGCTGACCCGGTGGAGCGCCAGGCCCACGCCGCGGCCGCGGCGGTGGTACGCACCCTGACCGACGATCCGCGGCGGGCCCGCGTGCTGCTCGGCGGCGTCGCCGTCGGCTCGACGGCCCACCATCTGCATCGGGCCCGGGTGATCCGCCGGCTCACGGCCGTGCTGGTGGGCCACGCCCGATCGGTGCACGACGTGCGGCTGGAGTCCGACCCGCTGGCCCAGCTGGCGCCGGCCTTCATGATCGGCGGCACCGCGGACGCCATCCTGGCGTTCATCGAGGGCCGCGCGGTGGTGACCCACGACGAACTCGTGGACAGCCTCGCCACGCTGTGGCTGCTCACCGGCAACGGGGCCGTCGACCTGGCGCAACAACGCGCGGCGGCGCACCCGGACTGAGACGGGCCGCCCTCAACGCTGGGCCGCGGCGGTGCCGTACTGCTCGACCAGCCCCGCCTTGATCAGCTTTCCCGCCTCGGTGCGGGGCAGCTGCGCCGCGAAGGACAACGAGCGTGGACACTTGTAGTGCGCGAGCCGGTCACGCAACCATGCGATGAGCTCTTCGGCGAACTCATCGGTGGCCGCGGCCGGATCCACGGTCTGCACAACGGCTTTCACCGACTGCCCCATGGCCTCATCGGGGATGCCGAACACCGCGGCGTCGAGCACCGCCGGATGGCTGATCAGCAGGTTCTCGGCCTCTTGCGGATAGATGTTGACCCCGCCGGAGATGATCATGTGGTGTCGCCGGTCGGTGAGGTACAGATAACCCTCGTCGTCCAGGTAGCCGATGTCCCCGACGCTGACCCAGCCGCGGTCGTTGTGCGCCGCAGCGGTTTTGGCGTCGTCACCGAGATAGCGGAACGACGCGGGGCTCTCGAAGTAGATGTCGCCGGGCTGTCCGGCCGGTAGCTCGGCGCCGTCCTCGCCGACGATGTGCACCCGGCCGCCGAGTGGGCGGCCCACCGATCCCGGATGGGTCAACCACTCCTCGGCCCGGATGAACGAGGCGCCCACCCCCTCCGAGGAGCCGTAGAACTCGTCGACGATCGGCCCCCACCATTCGATCATCTGCCGCTTGATCTCCGGCGGGCACGGCGCGGCGGCGTGCACCACCCGGCGCAGGCTGGACACGTCGTAGCTGTCCCGGACAGCCGGGTCCAGCTTGAGCATCCGAACGAACATCGTCGGGACGAACTGCCCGTGGGTCACGCCGTAGCGCTCGATTGCCGCCAGCGCATCCTCGGCGTCGAAGCGCTCCAGCACCACGGTGGTGCCGCCGAGGGCCTGCACCGACATCGACCAGTACGACGGCGCGGTGTGGTACAGCGGGGCGGGACTCAGATACACCGCATCGCCGTCGATACTGGCGGCGTCGAGCAGCGGCGCGAGCATCACCCCCGCCTCCGCCGGAGACTTTCGCGGCAGTTCCCGCCGAATACCCTTGGGCCGGCCCGTGGTTCCCGACGAGTACTGCAGCAGGTCACCTTCGGACTCGTCGGCGATGGGCGTGTCCGGGTGGCCGGCCACGCACTCCGGATACCGCTGCCACCCCTCGAGGTCGTCGTCGGCGATCAGCCGCAGACCGGGCAAGCCGCGGGGCAGGTGCGCGGCCAGTTCCGCACACACCGCCCGTTGCGCCCGCGACGACACCACCGCCTGCGCGGCGCAGTTGTCAACGATGTAGGCGACCTCGTCGGCCGTCAAACGACATCGCGACGCAGATCGCGGCGCGCAACCCGCAGGCGATCCAGGGCACCATCCGCGCGATATGGGAGTCTTTGGACATGACCCGTTCCACCGCGCTGCAGAACGGCATGGCCTACACCCACATCGGCAACCCTCCGCTCGCCGAGCGGCGGGCCGCCCCTCGCCGCAACGGACCACCGATCTACCGGTGACACCGTGAGTCAGGACATGATCGCGCCGCGCATCGATTCGCGGCAGGCCAAGCTTGCCGGCCGGGCGGCCGAACAGATCGTCGCCGATGTCATCGAGCTGGGCTGGCCCGTAGGGCAGGTCCTCGGCTCAGAGGCGGAGCTGCTGGAGCGCTACGGCGTGAGCCGGGCGGTGCTGCGCGAGGCCGTGCGCCTGGTGGAGCATCAGCGGGTGGCCCGCATGCGGCGGGGCACCGGGGGCGGGCTGGTCATCGACGAACCAGACATCGACGCGGTCATCGGCCCCGCCATCATCTACCTCCTGCGCGTCGACGCCACCCTGGACCAGATCTTCGACACCCTCATCCTGCTCGAGGAACTGGCCGCCGAACTCGCCTCCGAGCGGGCCGGCGAGAGCGACCTCGCCCTGCTGCGCAACACGCTGGAGCAGGAGGCGGCCGGCGAGGTCCCCGACTATCGCCTGCTGCATTCCCACGTCGCGGCACTGACCGCCAATCCGGTGCTGGAACTGTTCGTCGAGACCTTCAGCCGGGTCAGCAACTTCTACTTCGCGGACCGGGCGGCCCTGCCTTCGTCGGTGGTCGAGGAGGTGTGCCGCGCACACGACGCGATCGCGCGGGCGATCCTGACCAACAATTCCGGCCTGGCGCGCGCGCGGATGCGCCGCCACCTCAGCGCCGAGGCCGACTTCATCCGCAAACAGCCGGACACCGTGCAGCGGCTCGACCCCGCCGTGGCGCTGGCCGGCTCGCTCGGCGACAAGCGCGGCGAAGCCCTGGCGCGTCAGCTGTTCACCGAGATCGTCCGCAGCGGGGCCACGCCGGGTGACTTCGTCGGCTCCGAGAGCGCGCTCATGGAGAAATACCAGGCCAGCCGAGCCGTGGTCCGGGAGGCCATCCGCATCCTGGAGTACCACCAGATCGCCCTGACCCGCCGCGGCCCCGGCGGCGGCCTGTTCGTCGCCGAGCCGGACAGCACCGCACTCGCCGAGATCATCGCCATCTACCTGCGGCGCCGCGGGGTGAAGTTGCGCCACATCAGCGACCTGCGCACCGGGCTCGAGTTGGCGGTGACCGAGCGCGCCGGCGAGCGGCTGCGCGCCGCCCAACCCGCCGACCTCGAGACGATGGCCGCCGACCTCACGCAGTCGCTGCGGGCCGAATCGGAACTGGGTTTCGCGCTGGCGTTCAGCCGCGGGGAGGATTTCCACTCGGTGCTGGGCGGCCTCACCGGCAACCCGGCGCTGCAGTTGCTGCACCGCGTCACGATGCGTCTGGGCTGGCAGTTCTTCTCACAGCTGGCCACCAAGAACCCGCGCGTCAACGCCATCTCCGAGCCCGCGGCCATCGAGCCGGCGCACCGCGACATCACCGAAGCGCTCAGTGCGGGCGACGCCGAACTGGCGGTGATGCGCATGCGGGCGCACATGACAGCCACCGCGTCTCCGCCGACCTGAAAACCCGTTCGGCCCCGATCGGACACCCGGGGGCTTTGCAGATTCCGTAGTTGAGGATACTGTTCTATCTAATTGAACGAGGGAGGGCGGATGCAGCATCCGTGGGATCAACGCCTCGGCGTGTGGTGGATCGCCGAAGATCATCCGGACGCACCGGCCGTCGTCGCTTCGCCGAGCGGTCGGACCCTGACCTCCGGTGAACTGGCCGCCGCCGCCCACCGGGTGGCCAATGCGTTGCAGGCCCACGGCCTGCGCACCGGCGACGTGGTCGCCTACGCGCTACCCAACGACGTCGACGCCGTGATCTGGCAGCTGGGCACCAGTCAGATCGGGTTGCGCTATCTGACGCTCAACACCGCACTGTCCGCCGAGGAATTCGCCGCGATCCTGGCGCACTCGGAGGCCAAGGTGCTGGTCACCCACGCCGACTACCTCTACCGTTTCCCCAGCCTGCCCGCGGACATCACCCTGCAGGTCGTGGTCGGCGGACCCGCCGGCGCCGGGTTCGTCGCCGAGGCCGACTTCCTGGCTGACGCCCCAGCCACCCCGCCGGCCGACCGCACCCAAGGCGACGCCATCCGCTACTCCTCGGGCACCACCGGTAAACCGAAGGGCATCGTGCGCCCGCTGGACGGCCGCGAGCCCGGCGAGGCCGCCAACGCCCTGGCGATCTTCGGCCGCGCCTTCGACTTTCGCCCCTTCGACGGCGCCCACCTGGTGTCCACCGGCATGCACCACGCCGGGTGCCAGAGCTTCTACCTGGGCGCCCTCAACGTCGGGCAGGCCCTGGCGATCCTCGGCAAGTTCGATCCCGAGCAGACGCTGGCCGCCATCGAACGCCACGGGGTGACCTCTGCGTACATGGTGCCGACCCAGTTCGTTCGGATGCTCAAGCTCGACCCCGCCGTGCGCAACCGCTACGACCTGTCCAGCCTGCGGTCGGTGGTGCACTCCGCGGCGCCCTGCCCCACCCAGGTCAAGCAGGAAATGATGGATTGGTGGGGCCCGGTCATCTGGGAGACCTATGGCGGCACCGAGGGGCCGGCGACCGTGGCCAAACCGCATCGCTGGCTGGCCAAGCCGGGCACCGTGGGCCGTCCAATCCGAGGCGTTCGGGTGAAGATCCTCGACGACGAGGGCCGCGCGCTGGGTCCCGGAGAGGTCGGCGACGTCTACATCGAGCGGACGGACGGCCAGAGCTTCGAGTACCGCAACGACGCCGAACTGACCGCCTCGGTACACCGCGGGGCGGCCTTCACCATCGGCGACGTGGGATACCTCGACGACGACGGCTACCTGTTCATCTGCGACCGCGCCAAGGACATGATCATCAGCGGCGGCGTGAACATCTATCCGGCCGAGGTGGAGGGCGTGCTGTCCAGCCACCCCGCCATCGCCGACGTCGCGGTGATCGGCGTGCCCGACCCCGAATGGGGCGAACAGGTCAAGGCGGTGGTCGAGTTGCTCGACGGCACCGACCCTTCCGACGAACTGGCCGCGGAGATCATCGCCTACTGCCGCGAGCGGCTGGCCGGGTTCAAGTGCCCCCGCACCGTGGATTTCGACTCCGCGCTGCCGCGCACCGAGGCCCGGCAAGTTGGTCAAGCGCCAGATCCGCGACTCCTACTGGGCCGCCGCGGGCCGGCAGGTCTGACCCTCCACGACAGGAAGGCTGCAACCCACCACCATGAGCGACACCATCCCCATCGTCGGCTATCTGGAACTGGCCGATCCGCCCCACCTCAACGTCACCGTCTGCACGGACTGCGCGGCCTACTTCTTCGACCGCCGCGATGCCTGCGCCTCGTGCTTCGGCACCTACTTCACCACCAAGCCGGTGGCCACTACCGGCACGCTCGAGACCTTCACGGTCGTGCAGGTGGCCGCGCCGGGGGTACCCGTGCCCTACATCGCCGGCGTGGTCGACTGCGACGGCATCTCGGTGCGGGCCAACATCGTCGGCGTCGAACCGGACACCGAGTCGGTCCGGTTCGGAATGCCCTTGCAACTGACCACCTTTGACATCGGCACCGATGACGAGGGCCGCACCGCGGTCGGCTTCGGATTCCGGCCGGCCGCATCGGGAGAGGACCCGCGATGAGCTCCGACGTTTGGATCCTTGGCATCGCCATGACGAAGTTCGGCAAGCGCCCCGACCGCGACGCGGTGGGCCTCGGCGTCGACGCGGCCGGCGCCGCGCTGACCGACGCCGGGGTGAGCGTGGCCGACATCGACATCTTCGCGGCGGGCAACCTGCTCGGCTCGCCCGGATACGGGCAGGCGGTGCAGAAGCAACTCGGCCAGACCGGCATCCCGGTGTTCAACGTCGCCAACGCCTGTGCCACCGGAGCCACCGCCCTGCGGACCGCGATGTTGGCCATCAAGGCCGGCGAGGCCCACCTCGGGCTTGCCCTCGGCGCCGAGAAGCTGGCCGGGGCCGGCATGCTGGGCGCCAGCAGCAAGGCCCGCACCGACGCGAAGAGTTGGCAACCCAGCGGCCGCCTGGACGCGGTCGCCCCGCTGGAGGGCCAGATCGGTACCGACCTGATGCCCGGGGTGTTCGCCCAGATCGGCATGCAGTACCTGCATCGGCACGCCTATTCCGGGACGCCGCTGGAGTTGTTCGCCCGGATCAGCGAGAAGAACCACTTCCACTCGACGCTGAATCCCCTGGCAGCACACACCAAAGCGATGTCGGCCGAACAGATCATGAACGACGTGATGATCGCCTACCCGAACACCCGCCCGATGTGCTCGGCCAACTGCGACGGCGCCGCGGCGGCGGTCCTGGTCAGCGACGAGCGACTGCGCACCCTGTCGCCCGAGCAGCGCCGCCGCGCGGTCAAGGTGAGCGCATCGGTGCTGACCACCGACCCGTGGGAAGAGGCCTGCCAGGTGTTGCCCAACGTCAACACCGTCACGCGCAACGCCGCCACCCAGGCCTACGAAGCCGCCGGCGTCGGCCCCGAGGATCTGGATCTGGTGGAGCTGCACGACTGCTTTGCCACCGCCGAACTGGTGCACTACGACAACCTCGGGCTGTGCGAACCCGGCGGCGCGGTCGACTTCTTCGACAGCGGAGCCCCGTGGCGCGACGGCCGGCTGCCGGTCAACGTCTCCGGGGGTCTGCAATCGAAGGGCCATCCGATCGCCGCGACCGGCATCGCGAACGTCTGGGAGATCTGTCAGCACCTGCGCGGCGAGGCCGGCGACCGCCAGATCGACGGTGCCCGAGTAGGTCTGGCGCACGTGATCGGACTCGGCTCGACCTGCGGGATCCACATCCTGGAAAAGGCCGCCTGAGCCCGTCGGCGAAGTCCGGCAAGTAATCCCTAAATTAGTATCCTTTACGTTAGGACGGCGCAATGGTGCGTGCAGCCCCTTCCGGCGCGACGGCCGCGGCGACGCAGATCACCGCGGATACGCCCTTCGGCCCCGAGGACGACCAGTTCCACCGGTCGCCGGACGACAACCCCTACTGGGCCGAGACCACGTGGTGGTCGTTCAACATTCCGGAACGCAAGATCGGCGGCTGGCTACACGGCCAGTTCAACACCAACCGCGACACGGTGACGTGGCGGGTCTATGTCTGGGACCCCCGCGGCGCCGAGCAGTCGGACCTGCGGTACTTCCGGATGGCCACCGACGTCCCGGTCACGGATCCGGCTCCGGACCTTCGGGACATCACCATTCCCGGCGGCGGTTTCAGCGTGAAGATGATCCGCCCGCTGCGCGACTATGAGATCGAGTTCGAGGACAGCGCCGACGCCGCGGGCTGGGCCCCGCTCAACCATGGCTGGCTGCTGCAGGACGGCCGCTTCGAGTTGCTCGACAAGTCGGCCAGCCGGATGAAGAACTACCGCGACCCGCTGACCGGGTGGAGTTCGCACATGCAGGTCGACCTTGTCGACGTCCGGGGCCGCACCCTGGGCGCCGAGGGGATCGCTGCCAGTCACATCTGCGAGCGCGGGGGCGGCAGTACCGCGCTGATGCGCTGGGACCTGGGCTCCGAGATCGGCTGGGGCGAGGACCAAGACATCTGGCACCCAAAGCATTTCGCCCGAATGCGGGACGCCCTCCAAGCTGTGCGCTGAGCCCAGCGGCGACTAGAACAGGAGAACACAGTGAGCGGACCGTTCGACGGTGTCCGGGTCATCGAGGTGGCGTCGTGGACGTTCGTGCCGGGAGCGGGGGCGATCATGGCCGACCTCGGCGCCGACGTCATCAAGGTCGAACCGCCCACCGGTGACCCCCAGCGGGCGCTGCGTAACGCGCTCAACGCCGACGACTCGACCCCCAATCCCTTTCTGCAGGTGCCCAACCGGGGCAAGCGCAGCATCACTTTGGACCTGCGGTCCCCGGCCGGCGTCGAGACGCTGTTCCGACTGACCAAGACCGCCGATGTCTTCCTGACGAGTTATCTGCCGAAGGTGCGCGCCAAGCTCGGCATCGACGCCGAGGCGCTGCGGGCGGACAACCCCCGCCTGATCTACGTGCGCGGTTCGGGCTGGGGACGTAACGGCCCGATGGCCGACGCCGGCGGATTCGACTCGGCCGCGGCCTGGTCGGCCGCGGGTGTGCAGAACAAGCTCACCGCACCGGGTGCGGCGGAACCGGCGGCGCAACCGGCGGCGTTCTTCGACCTGCAGGGTTCCAGCGCCATCGCCGGTGCGGTGGCCATGGCCCTGTTCCAGCGGGAACGGCAGGGCCAGGGCGCCGAGGTCGACGTGTCGCTGCTGGGCACGGGAATGTGGACGATGAGTCCCGATCTGGCGGCAGTGGCGGCCGGCTCCGGCGAGCTGCCCCGGCAATACCGCAACGAGGTCGCCAACCCCATCGTGAACACCTATCGCACCGCGGACGACCGCTGGATCAATCTTGTTTGCCTGCAATCGGATCGGTACTGGCCCGAGCTGTGCCAGGCCATCAGCCGGCCGGAACTGGCCGAGGACGAACGGTTCACCGACATGGCCCGCCGATACGTCAACCGGGCGGCGTGCATCGCCGAGTTGGACAAGACCTTCGGCGAACGCACGCTGGACCAGTGGCGCACCGCGCTGGCCGGTTTCTCCGGGGTCTGGTCGGCGGCGGCGTCCTTCGAAGAGGTCTGCGCCAACCCGCAGGTCGCCGAGAACGGCTACCTCCCCGAGGTGACCCCGGCACAGGGGCAGCCGTTCCGGGTGGTCGCCCCGCCCTACCAGTTCGACGGCGTCCCGGGCGTGCCGGCCGGACCCGCGCCCGAGCTCGGCCAGCACACCGAAGAGGTGCTGCTGGACTGCGGATGGGACTGGGACGAGATCAGCGCGCTGCGCGAGGGCGGTGCGCTCGGGTGATCGCGGTGTCAGGCGAACAGGTCGATGACCGACTCGGTACCCAGGGTGCCCCACAGCATCTTGCGCCCGGCCCGGTCCATGTGGTCGACCCACAGCGTCCTGGCACCGTCCGCGTCGCCCGCTTCGATCAGCGCGGTCAATCGCCGAAACGAGCGGATCGTGTTCTTGAACTGCTTCTCGATCACGGCCGCGTCGGTGGTCGACGCCACCGCCCGGTCCATGTGCCGGGTGACGACGTCGCGCAGCACCGCGCCGATCAACGCCACGGTGGTGTTCCCGGCGCGCTCCAGGATCACGTCGTGAAAGCGGAAGGTCGCCGCCGACCACTCGGCCAGATCGGCGAATTCGGTGCCCTCGGCGACCAGCGCCGCCAGTGTGTCGGCCGCGCCGGTCAGCTCGGCGATGTCCTCGGCGGTCGCGCGGCGGGCCAGCATTTCCGCGGCCGCCGGTTCGAAGACCTTCCGCGCCTCGTACACATCGGCCAGCGTGGCGCCCGACATCTGCAGCAACAATCCGAAATCTCTTGCCGCTACGGAGGTTTGCGGGGAAGCCACCAGTACACCGCCGCGCGAGCCACGTCGGACGATGATCAGCGACTCGCTTTCCAGGATGCGGAACGCCTCCCGCAGTGTGGGCCGCGAGACACCGAACTGCTTGACCAGTTCCACCTCGGTGGGCAGCGCATCCCCCTGTTTCAGGACGCCGCGGACGATCTGGCTGCGCAACTGATCGGCAATCAGCTCCGCAGTTTTCGGCGCCCGCACCAACTTCGACGCACTGCCCGCTCGCCTCACCGCATCCATCAGCCATCCGTTCCTCAGCGCATCAATCGCCTAAATGATGCCACTCAACGCGAATACTAGGAGATTTGATGACCTCGACCCAGTTGGCCACCCGCAAGCTCTTCATCGACGGCGCCTGGACCGAAGGCGCCACCGAGGAGACCCTCGCGGTGATCAATCCGGCGACCGAAGAAACCATCGCCGAGGTGCCGCAGGCCTCCCCCGCGGACATCGATGCCGCGGTCGGCGCGGCCCGACGCGCCTTCGACGACGGCCCCTGGCCGCGGATGAGTCCCGCCGAACGCGGCCGGATCCTCGCGGCGATGGCCGACGAACTCACCCGTCGTCGCGCCGAGTTGGTGGAACTGAACATCGCCGAGGCCGGCTCCACCCGGATGCTCGCCGACATCCTCCAGGTGGGCACCCCGATCGACCATTTCTCGGACCTGGCGCACCGGGTGTTGCCGCAGTTCGCATTCGAGGAGTCGGTGCGGCCCGTCGTGGGCAACGGGATCGGCCAGGGCCAGGTGCTGCGGGAGCCCTACGGGGTGGCCGCGTTGATCACCGCGTTCAACTTCCCGTTCCTGTTGAACCTGGCCAAGGTGGGCCCCGCGCTCGCCGCCGGCTGCACCGCCGTGCTGAAGTCGTCGCCGTACACGCCGCTGGAGGCGCTGCTGCTCGGTGAGATCGCCGAGGCCGCGGGCCTGCCGCCCGGCACGCTCAACATCGTCACCGGCGACCTCGCCGCCGGCGAACGGCTCACCACCCATCCCGACGTCGACATCGTCAGCTTCACCGGTTCCGACACGGTGGGCCGCAAGGTGTACGCCCAGGGCGCCGCGACCATCAAGAAGGTGGTGCTCGAACTCGGCGGCAAGTCGGCGAACATCATTCTCGACGACGCCGACCTGGACAAGGCCCTGGAAAGCGTGTTGGCGGGCATCGTCACCCACGCCGGGCAGGGCTGCGCGTTGCTCACCCGGATCCTGGTCCACGAATCACTCCACGACGACCTGGTCAACCGGATCGTCGGCGTGCTGGGCTTCATCGGTGTCGGCGATCCGTCGGATCCGGCCACCATGATGGGGCCGCTGATCCGCGACGTGCAACGCCAGCGGGTGGAGGCACTGATCGCCGCCGGCGTCGAGGAAGGGGCCCAGATCGCCTTCGGCGGCAAGCGTCCGGCCCACCTGGACCGCGGCTACTTCCTGGAGCCGACCCTGTTCGTCGGCGTCGACAACGGGATGCGCATCGCCCAGGAGGAGTTCTTCGGCCCGGTCGGAGTGGTGATCCCGTTCCGCGACGACGCCGAGGCTGTCCGCATCGCCAACGACAGCCGCTACGGCCTGGCCGGCGGCGTGTGGTCGGCCGATCCGGTGCGCGCCGCGGAGGTGGCCCGCAAGCTGCGCACCGGCATGGTGGTGATCAACGGCGGCGGCGGCGGGCTGAATCCGGCCGCCCCGTTCGGCGGCTACAAGCAGAGCGGCATCGGCCGCGAGTTCGGCGAGTTCGGTTTGTCAGAGTTCCTGCAGCACAAGGCGCTTCAATGGCCCGTGGGCTAGCGGAGTGAGAAGGGCGGCGCGGATGTTCCGACGATGCGCGGCGGCCGCGGCGGCGGCGGGGCTGCTGGCCGCGTTCGGCGCGGTGAGCCCCGCCCGCGCCGACCTGCCGCCCCCGCGGCCGCCCGGCTCCCCCAACTACATCGAGCGGGTGGCCTGGGAGTACCACGGCGAGCGCGCCACCCTGCGGATCTTCCCCACGGCCTGGGGATGGTCGGCGGCCGGTGTGTTCACCAACGGCGCCCAGAGCTACGACGCGTGGGCCGAACTGCTGCAGCACGCCCCCGAGGCGAACACGCTGACCATGCAGCGCCAGTTCTTCTGTCATTGGCAGTTGGCCACGTTCACCAACCCGGGCAAGGTCGGCACCTGGAACCTGGAGCCCTGGCGCGAGGTGGTCACCAACACCATGCTGGTCAACTCCGGCTGTAACCCGGGCGGGCCCGACGACGTCCTCAACTGGTGATCGCCGCGAACTCCGGCGCGATCAGATCCTGCACCGCGGACCACGGCACGGTGATCGCCCGCGGGGCGCGGCCGAACTGACCGGCCGGAAAGTGTAATTCGATGCCCTGATCGGTGGGCAACCAGAACCGGAAGTTGCGCTTCAACGGCGCCATCGACGGCCCGTATTCGGCCCAGCCGCCCAACGGCGGTTCCGGGTAACTGGCCGGCAGGATCTGCTTGGTCAGATCCGACAGCCGCGTCAGGCCCGCGCGTTCGTCCCGGAACAGGTTCGCCCAGACGATCTGGATCCCGCTGCGGGAGTCGAAGACTCGGGTCGCCACCGTGTCCACCGGCATGTTCGGCAACTCCGTCGCGTGGTACTGCCCGGTGAACAGCGCCGAGATGGTCATGGGCCGAAACAGCAGCCGCCCCTGGGCGTGGAAGGTCCACGGCGAGGTCTTGCTGGCGCTCGCCGCATACAGCCACACGTGCCCATCGGCCTCCTCGTCGAGGATCCGGTTGATGGCGTCGGTGACGGCCGGGTCGCCACCGGCGATCTTCTCGTAACGCAACCGTCCAGTTGCCGATTCCGTTGGGGCTCACGCCCGCGCGGACGTCCGGCACCACCGCGTACGTGACGCCGTTGGACACCGGTTCCGCCTGGGCCCGGGGGGCGGGCCCGAACCCGAGGAGCGCGAGCACCGTGGCGAGCGCCAGCGCCACCGCGAACGTCCTTCGAAACACGTTGTCCGGCTGCATGGTGCGCACTCCTAGCTCACGACGTCTCACGGTCCGCTCGGCGGCGGCGGTAGCGGCAGTACAGGCCCCGCGTAGGGCAGGTCGATGCTGTAGGGCCCCTTCGGCGTGGGATCGGCGCGCCGCAGCGGATCGGCGCCCGGCGGCGGACCCGCGGTGTCGTCGCCGGGTGGCCGCGGCGCGTTGCGCGCGCCCCGCACCAGGTACTTGGGATCCGGGTTGGGGCAATAGGTGTAGAGATAGGGCTCCGGATGATCGGCGACCGACGGCGGTGCGTGCGGCAGGTTGTAGTCACACGAATACCGTTGGTACAGGCTGACCGCGCCCCAAACGCCGCCGTCGCGGAACGTCGAGCCGAGCGCTTCCAGCGCCGAACCGGCCCGATACTCGGGGAAGAAGAACGCATTGAGCGCGGGCACCCGCAGGTACGCCAGCTGCGACACGGTGGTGAGGTTGCCGAGCAGTTGCACCATGGTCGGCGAGTTGTCGGCGATCAGGGCATCGAGCGACCCCATGGTCTGCGGCCCGCGCTCCAGCAGAGTCCGATAGCCCCCGTCCATGCGCTGCACGCCACCCAGGATCGACGACAGATCCGATGAGGTCGAGGCCAGGCCCGGGCTGACGTCGCGAACGGTCGACAGCATCACCTTGCTGGTGTTGACCAGGCTCACCGTTTGCGGCAGCACCGAATCCAGGGTCGATACCAGCAGCGCCCCGCCGTCGAGGATGGCCGCCAACTTGTGCACCCCCTCCGGACCCACCCGCAGCTCGTCGAACACCGCGGAAAGCTTGTCGGGCTCAACCTGCTTGAGGGTGCCGTCCAGATTTCCCAGCAGCGTCGCCAACGTCACCGGGGTCTGCGTCCGGTCACTGTCGACCACACTGCCGTCGACCAGATAGGGGGCCGCGTTGCTGGTGGCCCGGAAGTCGAGATACTGCTCACCGGCCGGGGACAACGCCGACACCCGAACCACGCTGTCGGCGGGGATCTGCGCGTCGGGGCTGAGCGCCGCGGTGGCCACCACGCCGTCGTCGGTCAGGTCGATCGACTGCACGCGGCCCACCGCCACCCCGCGCAAGGTGACGTCCTGGCCGGGAAGCAGCCCGCCGGTTTCCGCGAGGTGCACGCGCACCAGCTTCTCGGTGCTGCCCGGGTTGATCTTCAGCGTCCCGAACAGCAGGTAGGCCACCCCGACCACCAACATCAGCGCCAACGCAGCCGCGGACAGCCCCAGTCGTCGCTCCCGCGCGTAACGCAGCGCGGCCAGCAGCCGGGCGATCACGGCGTGCCCTCCGGGGGCGCCGGTCGCACCGGCGCGGGGGGCGGCACCGGCGGCCGGGGCGGCGCCGGCGTCAGGGCGCCGGGCGCGGGACCGATCAGGTTCGGCGGCGGCACGTTGCCGGGCGGTGGCGTCGGCGCGCCCCAGAACTTGTCGCGGACCTTGATCAGCTCATAGGTGATGCTGCCCAACATGTTTCGGAAATCTTCCCGGGTGGGCGCCCGGCTGCCCGGGTCGGCGGGATGATACGGGTCGGCGAACGCCCCGACGGCCATGTCGGCCAGGTCGATCGAGACATGGGACGACGTGGAGTTAGTCAGCTTGAGGATGGGGCCGAACAGCAGGTTGAACGTCGCCAGCGAGGCCCCCGGCGCCGTCGCGGCGGCGTTCAACGCCTCGGAGAGCGTCTGCAGGGTCGGCTCGGTGCCGTCGTCGGCGATGACGGCGTTGAGTTCCCGGACAATGCGGTTGGCGCCGCCGCCGGCGTGCGACAGTTCGTCGCCGCGCCCGCTGGTCGCCTCGGCCACCGCGGCGAGGACGCCCACGCTGTCGCGGGAGCCCGGCCGGCCGACCGCCCCCATCACGTCGCGCAGCTTGGTCAACGCGGTCTGGAACTGCACGGTGGCCAGGCTGTCGTCCTGCCTGATCTCGTCGCCGGGCTGCAGTTTCGGCCCGGGTCCGTTGTCCACCAATTGGATCGACGAGACCGCGAAGACGTTGCTGGGCACCACCCGAGCGGTGACGGTGGCCGGGATGCCCCCGGCGAAGTGCGGGTCGAGGCTCAGCAGGATCTCGTTGGGGCGGGTCTCGGTCGCCGGCTGCACGCCCTCGACGGTCCCCACCAGCGCCCCGCGGAACTTGACGTCGGGCCCGGACGGCAGACCGTCGCCGACATTGCTCAGCAGCGCAAAGACCTCGACGCGGCTCGCGAAGAAGCCCTCGGACTTGGCGATCGCGGCCGCGGACAGCAGCACCGCGCCGAGTAACAGCGCCAACCCGCGTACGAGCAGCCGCCCATCGGACACCTGCCGGGCCGCCGACTCGAGCTTCTGTGTCATCAGCCGCCCAACCTAGCGCCCGAGCCGATTCCCCACAGCCCAATGGTGAGAAGGAGATTCGCGATGATCATCACCGAGATGCTGGCCCGCATGGCGCGGCCCGCGGCGATGCCGACGCCCTGCGGACCGCCGGTGGCGAAGTAGCCGTAGTAGCACTGGATGGTCGAGGTGATGGTGACGAATACGACGGCCTTGATGACCGAGTAGACGATGTCGGAGCCGGTCAGCACCAGCCGGAAGTAGTGGTCGAAGGAGCCCGCAGACACCCCGCCGGCGAAGGTCACGATGGTCTGCACGGCGGCGTAGTTCACCACCAGGCACAGCACGTAGAGCGGGATGATCGCCACCACCGAGGCCAGCAGCCGCGTGGTCACCAGGTACGGGATCGGGCGGATGGCAAGAGATTCGATGGCGTCGACCTCTTCGGAGATCCGCATCGAACCCAGCTGCGCGGTGAACCGGCAACCGGCCTGGGCCGCGAAGGCCAACGCGGCCATGATCGGAGCCAGCTCACGGGTGGACACCGTCGACGACAGCAGTCCGGCGGCCTTGCGGTAACGGGTCAGCGCCACCGGGATCGCCGCGACGGCGTGGCCGAAGAACGTCAACAGATGACCGAGCCGGACGCCGAGACCGGCCACCGTGGTCACCGCGACCACCAGCGGCCGCACGCCCCTGGGGTAGTAGGTTGCCGCCACTACAGGGCCGCCTTCGGGAACAGCAGGACGTACATCTGGGTGAAGACGACATTGGTGATCATCAACAACAGGATCGAAGCGACCACGGTGGCGTTGACCGAGTTGGCCACGCCGGCCGGGCCGCCCTTGGTGCTCAATCCCTTGTCGCAGGCGACGATCGCGACGATCGCGGCGAACACCACCGACTTGATCAGCGTGAGCACCAGGTCGCCCACCGTCGCGAAGGAGGCGAACGTCATCACGAAGCTGCCCGGCGCCCCGCTCTGGACGAACGTGTTGAACAGGTAGCCCGCCAGGAACCCGATGAAGCAGACCAGCCCGGTCAAGCCCAGGCCCACCAGGATGGCGGCGGCCAGCCGCGGAACCACCAGGCGCCGGATCGCCGAAATGCCCAGCACCTCAAGGGCGTCGACTTCTTCCCGGATGGTGCGTGAGCCCAGGTCCGCGCAGATGGCCGAACCCACCGCGGCGGCCATCAGCAGCGCCGCGACCAACGGTGCGCCCTGCTTGATCACGGCCAGACCGCTGGCCGCGCCGGCCAGGGACGTCGCACCCACCTGACCGGCCAGCAGAGCGAACTGGATCTGCAGGGTCACCCCGATGGGGATCGCCACGCACATGGTGGGCAACATCGCCGTCGAAGCCATGAATGCCGCCTGCCGGACGAACTCCTCGAACGGAAAGCGCCACTTGACGATGTCGATGACGAGGTATTGCAACGCGCGCAGCCCCAGGATGCATTGGCTGCCCACCGTTTCCAGCGAGGCCATCGGGTGACGGCGGACATAGCCGCGGGTCCACTCGGTGATATCGCCGACCGCCGACGGGGGCTGCTGCACTGTCACCCTTGACCTCCGCGTCCCTGCATCTGCTTGTCCGTGGCGCTCAGCGCCACTGCGGCCGTTCGTCCTGCGATACGTCGATTCCGCCGAAGCGCCGCTTGAAGAACTCCTCGGTGTTCGCCTCCCGGCGGTACCGCTCGCCGCTGGCCGTCAGCAACGCGATGCGTTCCTCGAGCGCCCGGATCCGCCGCGCGTCCGGCGTCGGTTCCTGACGGGCCCGGTCCAACTCCGCGGTGAGGTCGGCCAACTCCTCGGCCAGTCGGGCCGCAACCTCGCCGAACGTCAGCAGGTCGTAATCGTCGGTTTCCGGCCGGGCCACAGGCGATTCCGCGTCCGGCGCCCCATGCTCGTCGGCACGCTGCGGCCCATCAACCATTACCGACCGCCGTCCAGGCGCAGCAGTTCACGCGCGTTGAGTTCGACGATGCGGTGCACGTCGTGATCGTTGACGTCGATCAGGTTCTCGGCGATCCCCTTACGACTGTTCGGCCAGATGGAATCCGAATGCGGATAGTCCACCTCGACGAGGATGTTCTCGATACCGATCTGGTCTCGCGCGTTCACCCCGTGCACGTCGTCGATGAAGCAGCCCCAGAAATGCTTACGGAACAGGTCCGAGGGCCGGTCGGTGCGGCTGATGGGCTGATACCAGCGGTGCCGTTCCCAGGTGTAGTCCAGCCGTTCCAGCAGGTAGGGAATCCACCCGATGCCGCCCTCGGACAGCATGAACTTCAGGTTCGGGTGCCGCTGCAACATCCCCGAGAAGACCAGGTCGGCGGTGCTCCACATCAGGTTGGTCGAGAACGTCGCGATGGCGACGGCGAACGGAGCCATGTCGGTGGGCGAGGGGTTCTGGAACGAGAAGCCGGGCACGTACCCGCCGGCCCCGAAGTGCAGGCACACCGGCATGTCGGCCGCCTCCAGCGCGTCCCACAGCACCTCCCAGTGGGTCGGGTGGTGGAACGACGGCAGCCCCAGCGGCACCGGGCTGTCCGGGAAGGACACCGCCTTGGTGCCGATCTGGGCCAAACGTTCCACCTCGGCGGCGGCCAACTGCGGATCCCAGGTCGGCAGAATTCCCAAGGGAATCAAGCGGTCCGGGGCGCTCGCGCACCATTCGTAGACTTGGAAGTCGTTCCACGCCTTCACGCATTCCAGGGCCAGTTCCTTGTCCTTGGCGCGCTGGAAGACCCCGCCGCCGAAGCCGGGGAACGACGGGAAGGACAGCGCGCCGTGCACGCCGTCGATGTCCATGTCCTTGATGCGCTCCACCGGGTCGTAACAGCCGGGGATCATCTGGTCGTAGCGGACCGGCTCCATGCCGTACTCCGAGGGCGGCTTGCCGGCCACCGCGTTCAAACCGATCTGCGGATAGAGCTGGCCCTCGTAGCGCCACACGTGGTGGCCCTCGGCCGTCTCGATGATCTGCGGGCCTTCCTCCCGGTGCGCCTCGGGCAGCCGGTCCTGCCACACCTGCGGATGTTCGATGACATGGTCATCGACCGAGATGATCTTCATCCAGTCCTGTAATGGCATCAGGTCTCCTCCACTTCGAAACTGTCCCCGGCGCCGCTTACTGACGGAAGCCGAATGTCGTTGGGCCTCAACGAGGCAACCCCAGCGCACGTTCGGCGATCACGTTGCGCAGCACCTCGTTGGTGCCCCCGGCAATCGTGAAAGCACGGCCGTACATGAACGCGTCCTGCCACCAACCCAGGTCTTGCACCTGCGCGTCCCCCTCGATGCGGACACCGTCGTGGCCCTGCAGCTCGAGGCCGTACTCGTGCAGGGCCAGGTTGATCTCGCTGAACAGGATCTTCGACACCGGTGCGTCGGCCGCGTCGGCGCCACCGTGCAGCGACCGGCTGTCGTTCAACGCCGAAACCAGGGAATTGACATGGACATCCGCGACGAACCCACCGATGCGCTGGCGCACGTCGGCGCACTCGATCGCCGGGCCGCCGTCGAGCGTGACCTCACCGGCCAGGCGCGCCAGCCGGTCCAGCGCCCCGAACAGCGAGGCGCCGCTGCCGGCGCTCGAGCGTTCCAGGGCCAGGCTGGTGGTGGTCACCGCCCACCCCTGGTCGACCTCGCCGATGACGTGGTGGGCGGGGATCCGGACGGCGTCCAGGAAGACCTCGTTGAAGTCCGCGGTGCCGGTGATCTCCCGCAGGGGCCGCACCGACACCCCGGGCGTGGTCATGTCCAGCGCGAAGGCCGTGATGCCGGCGTGTTTGGGGGCGTCGGGGTCGGTGCGCGCCAGCAGGTACCCCCAGTCGGCATACTGACCGTTGGTGGTCCACACCTTCTGGCCGTCGACCACGAAGTGGTCGCCGTCGCGGCGCGCCCGGGTGCGCAGGCCCGCGA
Organism: Mycolicibacterium sp. MU0050; assembly: GCF_963378085.1. Lineage (GTDB taxonomy): Bacteria > Actinomycetota > Actinomycetes > Mycobacteriales > Mycobacteriaceae > Mycobacterium > Mycobacterium wendilense. The sequence goes on from NZ_OY726395.1 coordinate 4,825,144, forward strand.
GGTCGCTGCCGGCGTCGGGTTCGCTGAACAACTGACACCAGATGTGTTCCCCGGACCGGATGCGGGGCAGGAAGAAGTCCCGCTGCTCCGCGGTGCCGGAGGCAATGATCGCCGCGGCCGCGAGCAGGCCGCCGCCCACCGGGCCCGGCGCACCGACCCGGATCAATTCGTCGGTGACCGCGGACTCGAACAAGGGGTGGGGGTTGGTCAGACCGCCGTATTCTTCCGGCCAGTGCACCCCCAGCAACTGTTCTTCGAACAGCCGTCGGGTCCAGTCCCGCAGCGCCGGAACCTGTTCGGGCTCCGGCGCGCGGACCCCCGTCCGGCCATGCCGCGGCGGTGCATGTTGGGCCGCCAGCTCGCGCACCCGACGTCGCACTTCGTCCAGTTCCGTGTCTTGCCCGAGTTGCACGAAGCTCTCTCCCGCATTGTCGACCGACCCACATTAATCTTAATCAGTATCCTGTATGTTTGAGACGCGTTTGGCAATCCCCCGAAACGCGACCGTCGATCCCAGCAAGGAGCAGCCGTGGACTTCGAGCTCACCGATGAACAAAAGGGCCTCGTCGACGCCACTCGGTCGCTGCTGACCGCCAAGTCCTCGCTCGCCGGGGCCCGCGACCTCATCGACGGCCCCGATGGTTTCGACACCGCGCTGTGGCGGCACGGGGTGGAACTCGGGTGGCCGGCGTTGACCGTCGCGGAGGAGGACGGCGGCCTGGGCCAGCAGATCATCGATCTGGCGTTGGTCACCGTGGAACTGGGGCGCAGCCTGGCGAGCACCCCGTTGGTGCCGACCGCACTGGTCGCCGACGCGCTCGGCCACTCCGACAACGAGCAGAAAGCCAAGCTGCTGCAGGCGATCTGCGAGGGCAATCTGGTCGCATCGTGGGGGTTCGCCGAGTTCAGACAGCCCTGGGGTCCGGCCGGCATCACCGCGCGGGCCCAGTCCCACGAGGGCGGTTACCTGCTGGACGGGGCGAAGGTCTCCGTGCAGGACGCCGACAGTGCGCAGCTGCTGATCGTCGACGCGGTTCTCGATGACGCCCCGGCCCGCTTCCTGGTGTCCACCGACGCCGACGGGCTGCGCATCGTTCGGCAGAACACGCTCGACGTCACGCGCAGCTACTGCGACGTGACCCTGACGCAGGTCAAGGTGGATGCCGCGGCGCTGCTGGCAAGCGGGGACGAGGCTCGGCGGTCGTTGGCGCGGACCATGCAGCTCAGCACGGTGCTCGCCTGCGCCGAGCTGGTCGGCATCGGCAGCCGCCTGCTCGACATGACGGTCGGTTACGTCAAGGAGCGCGAACAGTTCGGCCGGCCGGTCGGAAGCTTCCAGGCCGTCAAACATAAGTGCGCCGACATGCGCATCTGGGTGCAGGCCAGCACCGCGGCGACCTACTACGCCGCCATGACTCTGGACAGCGAACACCACGACAGCGAACGGGCGGTCAGCATCGCCAAGGCCTATGTGTCGGATGCCATCAACCGGGTGGCGGGGCAGGCCCTGCAGCTACACGGCGGGATCGGCTTCACCTGGGAACACGACCTGCATCTGTTCCTGCGGCGGGCACGGGTCAACTCGATGTTGTCGGGCGACGCCCGGCATCACCGGGAGCGGCTGTGCGCGTCGCTGGAGGCGGATTTGGCCGGGGCCGCGGGTTAGCGGCCGCCGGTCAGCGTCAGCACCGAGATGTCCGGCGGCGCCCCGATCCGCACTGGCGGACCCCAGAAACCGGCGCCGCGCGACACGTAGAGCTGGGTGTCCTCGAAGCTGGACAGTCCGGCCAGCGATGGTTGCACCGCCTGCACCGCGTAGTGGAACGGCCACATCTGCCCGCCGTGGGTGTGGCCGGACAGCTGCAGATCCACACCGCGCGCCGCGGCCTCGTCGACCAGAACCGGTTGGTGGGCAAGCAGAATCGTCGGGCCGGACGGGTCCACACCCGCCAGTGCACGGTCGAAGTCGGGCCCGTCGGACTTCGTCTCCCCCGCGATGTCGTTGACGCCGGCCAGGTCGAAGGTGGCACCCCCGCGCCGGATCACGGTGTGCTCGTTGCGCAGCGGTTGCAGTCCCAGTCGTTCCAGTTCGCGCAGCCATTCCGTGGTGTCCTCGACGAAGTACTCGTGATTGCCGGTGACGAAGAAGGCACCTTCGCGAGCAACCAAGTCTTGCAACGGTTCTGCGGCCGCCCCCAGCTCGTCGACCGTCCCGTCCACGATGTCGCCCACCACGGCGATCAGGTCCGGCTCGGACTCGTTGATCATCCGGACAATCCGTTCGCTGTGCCGGCGCCCTGCCATCGGGCCGAGGTGGATATCGGAGACCACGGCGATCCGGAAACCGTCGAACGCCGGGTCCAGCCGGCCCAACCGGACCGGCACGCGCAGCAGATCCGGCGGACCCAGGGCGTTCGACGCCCCCACCCCGACCAGGCCCACCGAGGCCACGCCCGCGGCCACCGCGCTGCTTCGGGCCAAGAACATCCGGCGGTTCATCCCCGCCTGGTCGGTCGGGACCTGGTCGGTGACCGGCTGCGCGCTCTCCGTCTCCGCAGCGGCCCTGCCGACCGTCTCGCCGCGGCGCGGATCCCGCTTCACCCAAGTGCGCAACGCCAGCCGCACCGGCTCCAGTGCCAGCAGCGTGAGAAAGAGGTAGGCCAGCAGGCCGAACCAGAAGTACCCCGGCCACACGAACCACCCGGTGTGCGCAAGCCCGACCGCGCGCGGCACGAGCAGGGCCTCGACCAACAGGCCGGCCAGCAGCACGAGCGCCGCCGTGAGGAGTCGACGCGTGCGCCCAGGCGACGTGGTGTCCTTGACCAGTCGCTTCCATAGATAGAGGTGCATCAGCCCGAGAATCGTGCAGAGAACGACGATGAACATGGACTCCCTTTTGCCGCCCGGACCAATCGGAGCCTAGTTGTCGGACCGGCGCCGGGCCCACGACGGGCTGAGGGCGCCCCGACCTCCGGGTTCACGCCCGCGCTCAGGATTCCTCTGAGGTCGCCCCTCCGGACGGCCCACCTCAGAGCGACAACCACGGGAGTTCGCCACGGGCCGGCCCTCGTTGTCGCTCGGAGGTGGGATTTTCGAACACCGGAACCTCCGGGGCGCCGCACCAGGAACGCCCGGCGGCATGCATCAAGACAGCATCGGACCGAAGAGCCCGTTGCACCTGCTCCGACAGGGGCTCACCATGGAGGTGACGCCGGCGTTCGGACACCGGCGAACGATGGGGGGACAGTCCGATGACCACACAGAACGCCGCACCCGCGGTGGATCCCGACAAATTGATGGCCTTCGTCTTTCGCGCGGTGGAAGAGACCGGCGCCGCGCTGAACTGTGCGCTGGTCGTGATGGGTGACCGGCTCGGCTACTACCGCAGCCTGGCCGAGCACGGGGCCAGCACACCCGCCGAATTGGCGCAGCGCACCGGCACCGAGGAGCACTACGCCCGGGAATGGCTCAACGCCCAGGCGGCCGGGTCGTTCGTCACGTACCAACCCGACACCGGCCGCTACCACCTGCCGCCCGAACAGGCCGTCGCGCTGACGGACGAGACCAGCCCGGCCTTCGTCGGCGGGCTGTTCCAGATCGCGCACGGAACAGCCACCGACGCGGCGGACGTCATCGCCGCGGCCCGCGCCGGCAACGGGGTCGCGTGGGGCGACCACAACAGCGACGTCCACGTGGGATGCGAACGCTTCTTTCGCCCCACCTACAACGCCCACCTGGTGAGCGACTGGTTACCGGCGCTGGACGGCGTGGTGGGCAAGCTCGGCTCCGGAGCCGCGGTCGTCGATATCGGTTGCGGGCACGGATCCTCGACAATCCTGATGGCACAGGTGTTTCCGGCGTCGTCGTTCCTGGGGGTGGACTATCACCGGGAGTCGATCGCGACGGCACAGCAGCGCGCCGCCGACGCCGCGCCCGGCGCGCAGATCAGCTTCCAAGCCGCCGATGTCGCCGCGGTGACCGGCGGACCGTACGACTTGGTGACCATGTTCGACTGCCTGCACGACATGGGCGACCCCGTCGGGGCGGCCCGCCGCATCCGCGAGATCATCGCCGACGACGGGACCTGGATGATCGTCGAACCCGCCGCCGGTGATCACGTGGAGGACAACCTCAATCCGATCGGGCGTGCCTACTACGGCTTCTCCACCCTGCTGTGCACCCCGTCGTCGTTGGCGCAACCCGTCGGCTTGGCGTTAGGCACCCAGGCCGGCCCGGCCCGGATCCGGGACGTGGTGACGCAGGCCGGGTTCACCCGGTTCCGGCTCGCCGCCAACACCCCGTTCAACAACGTCTTCGAGGTCCGGCCCTAACCCGGCACTAACCCTGGCGCGATCCGATCCGCACGGTCAGGTTCACCCGTTCGCCACCGCGCTCGACGACCATCGGCTGCTCGGCGCCGGGTTCCGTGCGGCGCAGGGCACCCAACAGGTCCTCCACGCTCTGCACCGGGGTCCCGGCGAGATCCACGATCACGTCGCCGGGCCGGGCCCCCGCGACGGCGGCCGGACCACCTGGTTCGACGCCGCGAACCAGCGCCCCGGCTTTCGTCTGCACCCGAAGCCGCTCCCGGATGGCCGGGGTGAGCCGGCCGGTGCTGACCCCGAGGAACGGGTGCGACGCGCGGCCGTTGGTGAGCAATTGCTCGGTGACGTCGAGAACCGTCGCCGTCGGGATCGCGAAACCCAGCGACACCGCACCGGCTGCCGGCGGGATGTAGGCCTCGTTGATGCCCACCACCCGACCGTCCGCATCGAGCAGCGCGCCCCCGGAGTTGCCCGGCGAGATCGATGCGTCGGTCTGGATGAGATCGACCAGCGACGAGCTCTCCACAGCGGAGCCCGGAATGTTGCGATTCAGGCCGGAGATGACGCCGGCGGTGACCGTGTTCTCGAAGCCCAGCGGGCTGCCGATCGCGATGGCCACATCGCCCGGGCGGGGCAGCTCGCTTCGATACTCGGGCACCGGCAGGTCGCGGCGCTCGGTCCGCACCACCGCGAGATCGGTCACCTCGTCGGTGGCCAGGACCTGTCCGGCTGAGCTGACGCCGTCGGCGTAGCCGATCATGACTTCGCGGGCCCGCCCGACCACATGCGCGTTGGTGACGATGACGTCGGGCCGCAGCACCACGCCGCTGCCCACACCACCCTCGAGTTGCACCGTCACCACGCTGGGGCTGACCCGTTCGACGATGTCGGCGAATCCCGTCGCCGACGGCGGATTGGCCGCCGGCGCGGGCGCCGGTGCCTCGGCGGTGGTCTGCTGCGTGACCTCCGGCTCGGTGACGGGGGCCGCGCAGCCGGACACTGCCAGCAGTGCCGCGACGGCGGCAACGACAAACTGTGTGCGCTTCACCCGTCGCACGGTACCGGGGTGGACGTCCGGATCGCCGCGCATTCCCCCCGTTTACCGCAGTGCCGCTACTTCCAGGCGAACACCGGTTGCTCGAGGTCGGCGACCGGGTCGTGGCGCCCCTCCATGCACAGCCAGCGCAGCTGCAGCAGCACCGCGCCGGTGGGCGCGTGGATGAGGTCGTTGCCCAACGGCACCTGCACCACCGGGCGTGGGCTCTCGGGGATGTTGATGAAGCGCGGCGAGTCGTCCCGCTGCAGGTTGTGCAGCCCGACCCGGTAGGCGGCCACCACCTCGTCCGGCGAAGGCCGCAGATCCAGTCGGCCACCGCCCCAGACCACGACCGGAGTGATCACGTAGCCGGAGCGCGTCGGGTAATCGTCGAGCAGCCCCAGCACCGAGGAATCCTCGAGCCGGATGCCCACCTCCTCATCCAGTTCCCGCAGCGCCGCCTCGGTCACGGTCTCCCCCGGATCCACCCGGCCGCCGGGCAGCGCCCACTGCGCCGCGTGCGACGAGAGCCGCGAGGCCCGCCGGCACAGCAGGAAGGCGGCACCTCCGGAGACGTCGACCATGCGGCCGTCCAGGCCGAAGTCCGGCAGGGACCGCCCGGCGTTCCAGTCATCGACGGAAGCGGGATCCACCCGGTCCTCCCCGATCTCGGAGTCGACGATCACCACGGCGACTGCCGCGTGCCGCTTCGACGGATCCGTCAGGACGCGGCGTTCGTGCCGGGCCAAGTGCTGGTTGAACCGCTCGCGCAACGCGTCGTCGTAGCTGATGGTCACGGTTCGACCTTAGGACGAGCCGTCTCGACACGATCACGGGTGCGTACCGGTCCCGCATCACGGGCTCCTGGCGCCACATTGATCACTAGCGTCACAGCGGTCCGATCAGACGTTCTCGCCGCGTCCCGTCCCCGAGAGGTTGTGACATGCCGACGCGTCACCGCACCGTCCTACCGACGTCGATCGCGACCACGGCCGTCATCGGCCTCTGCGTGGCCATCGGCGTCGCACCGATGGCCGGTGCCGAACCCTGCACCGGCGCGGCCGCGGCGGCCCAGCCCCTCCCTGAGCAGGCCTTCCAACTCCCCAGCCCGTCCGCGCTGGCCCCGTTCCAGCGTCCGATCGGCCACAAGCCGCCGGGCGCCAACGAGCAGGCGCCGCTGCCCAAGCTGGGTCAGTTGCCGCTGGCGATCCTCAAGGCGCTGGTCCCCGGTTCCGGCCGGGTGGACCAGCAGGCGGCGGTGCGTCCATCGCCGAATCCCGATGCCGCCCAACAAGTCCAGCCGGTCGCCCCGCAACCCGCGCCCCAGGCCGCGCCCGCACCGGCCGCGCAACCGGTTCCCTCGGCGCCGGTCGGAACATCGATCGTCGGGTGGGTCACCGGACCGGACAGCCCCAACGACACCATCAAACGATTCGCGATCACCGGTACCGACCTGGGCATCATGTGGGACAACGGGGATCCCCGAAATCGCCAGGTGCTCATGGCCTTCGGCGACACCAACGGCTATTGCGGCATCCCCGGCAAGCAGTGGCGTTACAACGTGCTGTTCCGCAGCCAGGACGGCTCGCTGGCCAACACGGTCGCGGTGCCCAACGGGGTCGTCGGCAACCGGTACTCCGGCTCCCCGGTGTGGCGGCCCGGTATCTCCAAGCAGATCATCAACACCATCGGGCGCACCAAGGATGAGACCGGGGTGATTCCCACCGCCGGGATCGCCGTCGGTGGAAAGCAATTCGTCAACTTCATGTCGATCCGGAACTGGGACAGTCCGGGGTCGTGGTCGACGAACTACTCCGCGATCGCCGTATCGCAGGACAACGGCGAGAACTGGGGCGTCTACCCCGGCACCATCCGCACCCCGTCGGCGGGCAACCAGAACTTCCAGATGGGGGCGTTCCTCAAGCCCGGCCCTGGCGACCCCTACCTGTACAGCTTCGGGACGCCGAACGGCCGCGGCGGCGCGGCCTACGTGGCGCGGGTGGCGCCGAACCTGATCCCAGACCTGAGCAAGTACGAATACTGGAACGCCGAGCGCGGCGCCTGGGTCCCGAGCAACCCGGCCGCGGCCACGCCGGTCATCCCCGGTCCGGTCGGTGAGATGTCGGCGCAGTACAACACCTATCTCAAGCAGTACGTGGTGCTGTACTGCAACGGAGCCAGCAACGACGTCGTGATGCGGACCGCCCCCGCGCCGCAGGGCCCGTGGAGCCCCGAGCAGCGGCTGGCGTCCTCGGCGGAGATCCCCGGCGGCATCTACGCGCCCTACCTGCACCCGTGGTCGACGGGCAAGGAGCTGTACTACAACCTGTCGCTGTGGTCGGCGTACAACGTGATGCTGATGCGGACCGTCCTCCCCTAGCGAAAGCGCGATCAGGCAGGCTGGTCAGCACGATGACCCTGCCCGACACCGTGCCGCTGCTCGAGGACCCCACCGATCTGTCGGGCCTGCGTGCGCGCGGCGCCGATCCCGACGAGCTGTTCACCGCGTTCGCCGCGTGGGCCGAGGCCAACGGGACCACCTTGTACCCGGCGCAGGAGGAGGCGCTGATCGAGCTGGTCAGCGGCGCGAACGTGGTGTTGGCGACGCCCACCGGTTCCGGCAAGTCGTTGGTGGCCACCGGCGCGCTGTACGCGGCGCTGGCCCGGTCGTCGCCCGGGGGTGGTCGCAGCTTCTACACCGCCCCGATCAAGGCGTTGGTCAGCGAGAAGTTCTTCGCGCTGTGCGAGGTCTTCGGGGCGGCCAACGTCGGGATGCTCACCGGCGACGCCGCGGTGAACTCCGATGCCCCGATCATCACCTGCACCGCCGAGGTGCTGGCCAACATCGCGCTGCGGGAAGGCGCCGACGCCGACATCGGCCTGGTGGTGATGGACGAATTCCACTTCTACGGTGACCCCGACCGCGGCTGGGCCTGGCAGGTACCGCTGCTGGAACTGCCACGGGCCCAGTTCCTGCTGATGTCGGCAACCCTCGGCGACGTCACGTTCCTGCGCGAGGACCTGACCCGGCGCACCGGTCGCCCGACGGCGCTGGTCGCCGGCGCCGAGCGTCCCGTCCCGCTGTTCTTCAGCTACGCGACCACGCCGATGCACGAGACCATCGGCGACCTGCTGGACACCAAACAGGCCCCCGTCTACGTCGTGCACTTCACCCAGGCCTCGGCGCTGGAACGGGCGCAGGCGCTGATGAGCGTGAACGTGAGCACCAAGGAGGAGAAGAAGGCGATCGCCGAGCAGATCGGCAATTTCCGGTTCGCGACCAGCTTCGGTAGCACGCTGTCGCGGCTGGTGCGGCACGGCATCGGGGTGCACCACGCCGGCATGCTGCCCAAATACCGGCGGCTGGTGGAGCAACTGGCGCAGGCCGGTCTGCTCAAGGTCATCTGCGGCACCGACACGTTGGGGGTCGGCATCAACGTGCCGATCCGCACGGTGGTGTTCTCAGCGCTGTCGAAGTACGACGGGGTCCGGACCCGGTTGCTCAGCGCCCGGGAGTTCCACCAGATCGCCGGGCGCGCCGGGCGCGCCGGTTACGACACCGCCGGCACCGTGGTGGTGCAGGCCCCCGATCACGAGGTGGAGAACCTCAAGCAGTTCGCGAAGGTCGCCGATGACCCGAAGAAGCGCCGTAAACTGGTGCGCCGCAAGGTTCCCGAGGGCATGGTGCCGTGGAGCGAGACCACCATGACCCGGCTGATCGACGCCGCGCCGGAGCCGCTGACCAGCAACATGCGGATGTCGACGGCGATGATCCTCGACGTGGTCGACCGGCCCGGCGACCCCTTCGTCGCGATGCGGCGTCTGCTCACCGACAACCACGAACCACGCAAGCGTCAACTGCGGCTCATCCGGGAGGCCGTGGGCATCGCACGGTCGCTGCTGCAGGCCGGCGTCATGGAGCGGCTCGACGAGCCCGACGACGACGGACGCCGCTACCGGCTGACCGTCGACCTACCGGACGACTTCGCCCTCAACCAACCGCTGTCCACCTTCGCCCTGGCCGCCGTCGAGGTGCTCGACCCTGATTCGGAAACCTATGCGCTGGACGTGGTTTCGGTGATCGAGGCCACGCTGGAGGATCCGCGTCAGGTGCTGGCCGCACAGCTGAACAAGGCCCGCGGCGAGGCGGTGGCCGAAATGAAGGCCGAGGGCATCGAATACGAGGAGCGCCTCGAACTGCTCGACGAGGTGACCTATCCCAAACCGCTCGAGGAGCTGCTGCAGCACACCTATGAGCTGTACCTGCAGAGCAACCCGTGGGCGGCCGACGGGAAACTCTCGCCCAAGTCCGTCGTCCGGGAGATGTGGGAGCGGGCCTTCACCTTCCGCGAGTACGTCAGCGTCTATGGGCTGACTCGCTCGGAGGGCGCGGTGCTGCGCTACCTGTCCGACGCTTTCAAGGCGCTGCGCTCCGGCGTGCCGGCGGCGGCGCGCACCGAGGAGCTCACCGACATCGTCGAGTGGCTCGGTGAACTTGTGCGCCAGGTGGATTCGAGTCTGCTCGACGAATGGGAGCAGCTCACCAACCCCGACCAACCCCACGACGTTCCGGTGGCCATGCCGGCACGTCCACGGCCGCTGACCGGCAACGAGCGCGCCTTCACCGCGATGGTGCGCAACGCGTTGTTCCGCCGGGTGGAGTTGTTTGCCCGCGAGCGCTGGGCCGAACTCGGCGCGCTCGACGCCGGTTCGGGTTGGACGGCCGAGCGCTGGGCCGAGGTCGGCGACGCGTACTACGCCGAACACGACGACGTGGGCACCGGCGCCGACGCCAGGGGCCCGGCGCTGCTGATCTTCGACCGGCGCCCCGACGTATGGCGGGTGCGGCAGATCCTCGACGACCCCGCCGGTGACCACGACTGGGGGTTCGACGTGGAGGTGGACCTCGCCGCCTCCGACGAGGAGGGTTCCGCGGTCATCCGGATGGTCGACGCGGGGTCACTTTCTACGCCAGGCCTTTGAGCATCAAGTTCCAGTACATGAACGGCAGACCGTATTTCTTGAGGTACCAATAACCGCTGTGCGGTCTGGTCGGGTCGATCACCGGGAACGAGGGCGTCAGGTTCAGGTCGTAGTCGAACTCTGCCAGCAGCATTGCGCGCGAGGACGTGACGATCGGGCACGAACCGTACCCGTTGTACGCGGCAGCCGGCTCGCGCCCGCGCAGGAACGCCTCGATATTGGCGACCACCACCGGGGCCTGCTTGCGGATGGCGGCACCGGTCTTGGAGTTCGGTGTGGAACCGGCGTCGCCGAGGCTGAACACGTTGGGATGGCGCACATGCTGCATGGTGTGCTTGTCGATCTCGACGTACCCGTTGGCGTCGGCCGTCGACAGCGGACTGTCCTTGATCCAGTCCGGGGCGGATTGCCTTGGCACGGCGTGCAATACGTCAAAAGGCAGCATGGTCTCGGCACCGCCGTCCCCGACACGGGTCACGCCCACCTTGTGCGCCGCCGCGTCGACCGAGGTCACCTCGGCATTGGTGTGCACCGTGATGCCGTAGTCGGCGGCTATCGCGTCGAGGTTGTCGGCGATCGCCGGAATCCCGAACAACCGTGGTGTCGGCACCACCAGGTGGACATCGATGTCCTTGAGCACACCCTGGGACCGCCAGTAGTCGCTGGCCAGGTAGGCGATCTTCTGCGGCGCTCCCGCGCACTTGATCGGACCCGACGGCATCATGAACACCGCACTACCCGAGCGTAGGTTTCGGATGAAGTCCCACGTTCGCGGCGCCAGGTCGAACCGGTAGTTCGACGACACCCCGTCCTTGCCCAGCGCTTCCGACAACCCTTCGGTGCGGTCCCAGTCCAGTTGGATGCCGGGACACACCACGAGCACGCCGTACTCGTAGGTCGCGCCGTCTACGCAGGTGACCGCGTTGTTGTCCGGGTCCACGGCAGCCGCCGCGTTCTTGACCCACCGAACACCCTTGGGCATCACCGAGGACGTCGGCCGGGCCGTCGTCGAGGCTTTGGCCTGGCCGCCGCCGACCAGGGTCCACAGCGGTTGGTAGTAATGCACGGCGGCCGGTTCTATGACGGCGACGTCGGAGTGGCCGCGCCGCAACAGGCGGGCGGCCACGGAGATCCCGGCGGTGCCCCCGCCGACGATCACGATCTGGTGCTTGGCGGTAACCATTCTGTTCTGCCCCTTTCCGATGCCGAATCAGGCGGTCTGCCGGGACTCGTCCCAGGCGCCGAAGCCGCCCAGGATGTCACTGACATCGCTGAAGCCGTTGTGCCGCAACAGGCTCGCTGCGACGGACGACCGGTAGCCGCCTGCGCAGTACACGACCGTCGGCTTGGCCGGATCCAACTCGCCGAGACGGTTCGGCAGCTGACCCACCGGGATCTCGATCGCGTTCGCGATGGTGCCGGCCGCGACTTCACCCGGGTTGCGCACATCGACGATCTGCAGGTCGACCAGCTCCGCGGCGCGCTGGTCGAAGGCCGTCGCGGTCAACCGAGACGCCACCTGCACGTCGTCCTGATGAGACAACATCACCTCGAACGGGCGGTCCAGGTAGCCGATCACCCGGTCGAAGCCGATGCGCGCGAGCCGGGTCTTGGCTTCCAGTTCCTGGCCGGGGTCGGTGAACAACACGATGTCGACATCGGTGGGGACCACCGATCCGGCGAACTCGGCGTAACGGCCCGCCAGACCGATGTTGATGGCGCCGCGCAGATGCCCCAGTGCGAATTCCTCGGGGTTACGCCCGTCCACCAGGACTGCGCCGGCCTCGGTCGCGTCGCGCATCTGCTCGTACGTCATCGCGGGTGGCATCTCGGCCTCGTCCAACAGCGCACGATCCTTGCGGTTGAGGATCGCGTCGTAGACGAAGTAACTCGGCGCCGGTGGCTGCCCTTCGGTGACCAACTCCATGAACGTGGCCTTGTCGGGCGCCCGCAGGGCGTAGTTGGAGTTCTTCTGTTCGCCCATCGTGGACCACAGTTCGGTCGACAGGTTCTTGCCACAGGCTGAGCCCGCGCCGTGCGCCGGGTACACCCGGGTGGCATCCGGCAGTGTCATCAGCTTGTTGTGCAGCGAGTCGTACAGCTTCTCGGCCAGCTCCTCGCGGGTGAATCCGATCGAGGCCAGCAGGTCCGGCCTGCCGACATCGCCGATGAACAGGGCATCGCCGGTCAGCACGCCGTAAGGAACCTCGTCGTCGGGATTCTCGTAGACCACGATGCTCATCGACTCGGGGGTGTGCCCCGGGGTGTGCAGGAACTCCAGCGTCACCCCACCCAGCGAATAACGTTCGCCGTCGGCGACGCCCATCGACTCGAACTCCGTCTCGGCAACCGAGGAGTACACGATCTTCGCGCCGGTGGCCTCGGCCAGCTCGAGGTGGCCGGACAGAAAGTCGGCGTGGAAGTGGGTCTCGATGACGAGATCGATCGTGTAACCGAACTTTTCCGCGTCGGCGAGATACTGACCCACATCACGCTGCGGGTCGACAACGACTGCGCGACCGGTGGTTTCGTCGGCAATCAGATACGACGCGTGTGACAGGCATTCCAAGTAGTACTGGATGAACTTCATGTCGCCAGGTCCTTTCGTTCGGCGGCGGGTACGACCTCGAGTCATAGGATGGCTATACCCCTCGGGGTATGTCAAGTACCCTAGGGGGTATAAATATTTCCACTTGCGCTTACCCCTGGGGGTATGTCTATCATCATTGCACACATACCCCATGAGGTATCAATCACTATCCCGTCACGCCGCCAAAGGACAACGACATGACTGCACCCACCACCATCGATTCGCAGCGCCTCAGCGACCTGCTCGGCTCCGCCACCCCGCCCCGGGTAATCGATGTCCGAACCCCGGGCGAGTTCGAGACCGCCCACATCGCCGGCGCCTACAACGTCCCCCTCGACCTGCTGTGCGAGCACCGCGAGGAGATCGTTCGGCATCTCGATGAGGACGTCGTCCTGGTCTGCCGTTCGGGTCAGCGCGCCGCCCAGGCCGAGGAGACGCTGCGCGACGCCGGATTGACGAACGTGCACATCCTCGCCGGCGGCATCACCGCCTGGGAGGCCGCGGGCTTCACGGTCAACCGCGGCGCACAACGCTGGGACCTCGAGCGACAGGTCCGTCTGGTGGCCGGCTCGATCGTGCTCTCCAGCATTTTGGCCAGCGTCGCGGTCCCCAAGCTCAAGTGGGTGGCCGCCGCGATCGGCGGCGGACTGACCTTCGCATCGCTGACGAATACCTGCGCCATGGGCATGGCGCTGTCCAAGCTGCCGTACAACCGCGGCGCCGGCTGCGACGCCCAGACCGTCGTCGCCCAGCTCGTCGGCTCCTGTCCCGCAGACCGGAACGCGAGCCGACGCTCATGATTGCGCTCGCGATCGGACTGGCCGTGCTCGTCGGCGTCGCCCTGGGGCTGCTCGGTGGCGGCGGCTCCATCCTGACCGTCCCCCTACTGGCCTACGTGGCGGGGATGGACGCCAAGGAGGCGATCACCACATCCCTACTGGTGGTTGGCGTCACCAGCGCAATCGGTGCGATCTCGCACGCGCGGGCCGGCCGGGTGCGCTGGCGTATCGGCCTGACCTTCGGCGCTGCGGGCATGGTCGGCGCGTTCGGCGGCGGAATGCTGGCGCGCTTCGTCCCCGACAGGGCCCTGCTCGTCGCATTTGCGGTCATGATGGCCATCACCGCCGTCGCCATGCTGCGGGGCCGGAAGGCGAACACCGGTGCCGACGGGCGCGAACCGAGGCTGCCGGTCTCCAGAGTCCTCGTCGACGGTGTGGCGGTGGGCTTCGTGACGGGCCTGATCGGAGCCGGTGGCGGCTTCCTGATCGTGCCGGCGCTCGTGCTGCTCGGCGGGTTGCCGATGCAGGTTGCGGTCGGAACCTCGCTGGTCGTGATCACCATGAATGCCGTCGCTGGTCTTGCCGGCCACCTGACGAGTATTCAGATCGACTGGACGGTGGCCCTGGGGGTGACCGTCGCGGCCGTGGTGGGCGCCCTGATCGGCGCGCGCCTGACTTCGTTGATCAACCCCGACGCGCTGCGGAAGGCCTTCGGCTGGTTCGTCCTGGCGATGTCCTCGGTGATCCTGGCGCAGGAGATCGACCCGCGCGTCGGCATCGCCGCCGCGGTGCTCACGGCGATCGCCGCGGCCGTCACGTTCGTCTGCGCCCGATACGTCCACTGCCCGCTGCGCCGGATCACCGGAACCCCCGGCCCCGCTCCGGCATGAGGCCCGGGGAATACCCCGGTGGGTACCATGGCTGTATCGACTTGAGGACTTCAGGGAGGAACAACACCATGGTTGGTGACGAAGACGCAATCGCCGCCGTGCTCAACCGGCTGCGGCGGGCCCAGGGCCAGCTCGCCGGGGTGATCTCGATGATCGAGCAGGGCCGCGACTGCAAGGACGTGGTGACCCAATTGGCCGCGGTATCCAAGGCTTTGGACCGGGCCGGATTTAAGATTGTCGCCACTGGGTTGCGGGAATGCCTGACCGGAGAAGGCGCTGACGGGCAAGAGCCGATGACCGAAGGCGAGTTGGAAAAGCTGTTCCTGGCGTTGGCCTGAGCAGAGGAATATCGGAGAGAGTCATGAGCTACGCACTGTCAACGACGCTGCACACCACGTTCGAGGATGCCGTCGAGAAGACGCGGAAGGCGCTGGCCGATCAGGGTTTCGGAATTCTGACCGAAATCGACATGAAGGCCACGCTGAAGGCCAAGCTGGGTGAGGACATGGAGGATTACCTGATCCTCGGCGCCTGCAATCCACCGTTGGCGCACCGCGCGGTCAACGCCGACCGGCAGATCGGATTGCTGTTGCCCTGCAACGTGACCGTCCGCGCCGACACCGCCGCCGGCAGCGACGCGGTGATCGTCGACGCGATGGACCCGCAGGTGATGGTTCAGCTTTCCGACCAACCGGGGATCCGCGAGGTGGCGGACGAGGCCGCGGCCAAGCTGCGGGCGGCGATCGACTCCCTGTGAGCGGGGGTCGCGCGGCGCGGTGACCGGACGGCGCCTGGGTCCGACGCTCGGAACGGGAAAGGTCGTTTGGTCTGGTCGGTTCCCGGCAACACAGGCTTCGTAGCTTTGCGCCGACGGAAGGGATTCACCATGGCACTGGACGACGACGACATCACCACCACCCCCGGCGAAGGCGGCGAGGGTACCGCTGACGGCGGCTCCAACCCCGAGGGCCAGGACGGCGGCGCCGACGGCACCGCGGACGCCGGCGAGGGCACCGCCGACGGTGGCTCCAACCCGGAAGGCCACGACGGCGGCGCCGACGGCACCGCGGACGCCGGCGAGGGCACCGCCGACGGTGGCTCCAACCCGGACGGCCACGACGGCGGCGCCGACGGAACGGCCTGACCGCCCCGCGATGCTGAACCGCTGCATCGCCACCGACCCAGGCACCTTCGCCTCCGAGTATTGGGACCGCAAGCCGCTGCTGAGTCGGTCCGGCGAGTTGCCCCGCGACTTCGACGATCTGCTCTCGGCCGAGATGGTCGACGAGTTGATCGCCGAACGCGGGGTGCGCTCGCCCTTCCTCCGGATGGCCAAGGAGGGGGACGTCCTGGCCCGGGACTGTTACCTGGGGCCGGCCGGATTCGGCGCCGAGATCACCGATCAGGTGGATTCGGCCAAGGTGCTCGGGCAGTTCGCCGCCGGCGCGACCATGGTGCTGCAGGGCCTGCACCGGCTGTGGCCGCCGTTGATCGACTTCGTCCGCCGCGCCGTCGATGACCTGGGCCGTCCGGTGCAGGCCAACGCCTACGTCACGCCGCCGAGCAACCGGGGCTTCGCTGCGCACTACGACGTTCACGACGTCTTCGTGCTCCAGACGGCCGGGGAGAAGCGCTGGATCGTGCACGAACCGGTGCATCCGCACCCGCTGCCCTCGCAGCCGTGGACGTTGCACAAGGCCGCGATCGAGCAACGGGTGCCCGAGAAACCCGTCATCGACACGGTGCTGCGCCCGGGTGACGCGCTGTATCTGCCGCGCGGCTGGGTGCATTCTGCGCAGGCCCAGCAGACGACATCGATCCACCTGACCATCGGGGTATCGGCGGTCACCCGGCTCGACGTCGTGCAGGCCGTCGTCGACCAGTTGGCAAGCCAGGCGGCATTTCGGGAGTCGCTGCCGCTGGCCGCGCACCCCGCCGACCGAGATGAGACGCTCGCGACGGTGAGCAAGGTGTTGGCGGAAACCGTCACCACGCTGCGCGACGAAGCGGCGGTGCTCGGCGGCGACGCCGCAGCGGGCTTGATCCACCGGCACGCCGAGCAGACCCGCCCGGTGCCGGTCCGGCCGCTGGCCTCGTTCCGCGCCGCCGAGTCCACCGGTCCGGTGGCCGTATGTTGGCGCCACGGTTTGACCGCCACCATCGAAAGTTCCGGTGAGCGCATCGTTCTGCGCCTACCCGACCGGGTGATGACCTTCCCGGCCTTCTGCGCTCAGGCACTGCGCGCCCTGCACGACGGGCTCATCGCCGATGCGGACGGGCTGCCCGGTCTCGACCGAGCGGACGCGACGGTGCTGATCCGCCGGCTGCTGCGGGAGGCGGTCGTGGTCCCGGCGGTCCGCGGATGACGGCCCCCGACCGGTTGCCGTGCAGCGATCAGTCGCTGGCCCGCAACGACCCGATCTATGGGACGGCATCGGCGGGGCACTCCTGGCTGTTACTGGAATTGCCCGGCGCGTGGGGACATTCGGCGTTCCTTCAGTCCCCGTCGATCATCGACCCCGAGCTGGGGCGCGCCGTCGTGCGACGAGCCGAGAAGGCCGGCATGCGGATCGCGGCGATTCGCCGCCACGGCCGCCGCGCGCCGACCCCGAGGTGGCGCTGGTTCATCGCCCACTCCGACATCGGCAGTGAGGCGCTGTACCACGGAGAGGTGGACGGACCGCGCGATTACCTGGACGTCGCCCTCGACGGCACCGACGGCACGGTGTCCGAACAACCACTGGTCGCGATCTGCGCCCACGGCAAGCACGATCAGTGCTGCGCGGTGCGGGGCCGCGGCGCCACCGCGGCCATCTCCGCCGCCTACCCCGAAATCACCTGGGAATGTTCACATCTCGGCGGCGACCGGTTTGCGGCTACCATGCTGATTCTGCCCGAGGGCTTGTGCTACGGGCGCGTCGACTCCACCGATTCGGCCGGCTTGGTGCGGTTGTATCTCGAGGGACGCCTGGACAACGAGTTCCTCCGGGGCCGCACCTCGGTGCCGCATGCGGCGCAGGCCGCGCAATATTTCGTCCGCGCGAAAAGCGGTGACGACCGCATAATCGGCCTGCCTCCGTTGGAGGTCGAACGCGGCGAGGGGCGTGTCCGGGTGGTGCTCAGCGGCGAGTCCGGGCCCATCGAGGTCATCGTGAACGAGGAACACTCCGAACCGCTGCTGTCCCAATGCAGTGCCAAGCATCCAGGCCGGGTGCGGGTCTACACCCTGGCGTCGATCACGGCGCTGTGACGGCTAGGCCGGGGGTTGCTCAGGACAGCGTGTAGCGGCCGGCCTTGCGAAGGGCCGCCTCAATCGCCGACCGGTCCAACACGACGTCGGCCTTGTGCTTGAGAATCACCTTCGAATCCCCGCCGGGAACGATCTCGGTGGCGATGCCGCCGATGCCGGGCACAGCGCTGAGGCTGTCCTTGACCGCGCGGGCATCGGCGGGGCGATCCATGCCCACGACCCGATAGATGGTGCTGATCATGCGGCGCTCCTTGTCCGATCCGCCTCGCTCAGATTCGGCCGTCTCAGATTCGGCCCTCTCAGATTCGGCCATTGAACGCCTGCAACGCGGCGTCCTCGCGGGTACCGCCCCGGCCGTCGCCGTAGTTGGCATAGTCGGCGATCCACTCGATCGACTTGATCCACTTGACCATCTTGTACCCGTGGTTCGATTCCACGCGCAGCCGCAGCGGCGCCCCGAGGTGAATCTCCAGGGGGCGGTCGTTGCGCTCGTACGCCAGGATGGTGTCGTCCTCGGCCACCAGATCCAGTGACAGCACCGCATAGAACGGCTCGCGCGGGCGGTGATCGATCATCTCCTGGGCCAGTCCGTGGGAGGTGACCATCACGTAGTTCGTCCCCTCTGGCCGCGGACCGAACAAGTCGAGGACCTCCCGCAACCGGACCCCACCCCACTTCGAGGTGGCGGTCCAGCCCTGCATGCAGGAATGCACGGCGACGTACTCCGTCTTCGGCAGGGCCCGCAGGTCTGCGAGGCTCAGCTGCAGCCTCCGGTCGGACATCTCAGCGCCCACCTCCAGGCGCCAGTCTCGGAAATCGTTGTCGCGGTGGGCCAGCCATTCCACCGATTCGTCCTCTGTCGGCGGCAGGCCGTTGGTCCAGTGATACTCCGAGACGTCCTTCTCGGTGTAGCTACGTTGCCGGCCCATTCGGGGCTTCATCCAGCCCAGCGCGATCTTGCGCACCGGTTCGGTGAGTGCGACCAACCATTTCTGGGCTCGGACTCGGTCCGCAAGGGTGAGGTAGCTCAACGCGATCCAGAAGCCGATCACCGCCGCGATGGTGGCGATGGCGATGGTGAAGGCCTGCGCATGGCGGCTCGGGTCGGTGACACCGAAAACCATGTGCGGCAGGTTGTATTCGGGATGGACGAGAAACACCAGGCCCACATGCATCACGGTGAACAGGACCATCACCACCATGCCGAGGAAGTGGATCGAACGAGCGCCCTGATGCCCGCCCCAGGCCTTCACGTACCACGGAAATCGTGAGCGCACGGCCGGCGACATCGCAATCCCGGTCAGGATCAGCACCGGCGCCACCACGAATACCACTCCGGTGTAGGCGATCATCTGCAACGCGTCATAAGGCTGGAAGTGTTCGATCGACGGCACCCCGAAGCCGAGGTAGATCCTCAGCGAGTCCAGCGCGTCGGGGATCACGTCCCAGGAGGTCGGGACAATGCGCCGCCATAACCCGGTGCCGAACAGCAACCCCACGTAGACGAGGCCGTTGAGCAGCCACAGCGTCGTGCCCAGGGCGTGCCAGTGTCGGCCCAGGCCCACGTTCTTGTGGCCGGGCAACGTCAGCAGTGGACTTGCGCTGCGCTCGTCCATGAGGGAGGTGTAGACCCCCTCCTCCGCCGGGACGCGGCGGCGGGTGAATTTGATCCATTCGGTCCCGGGCTTGCAGTCGTTGCGCCACCACAATCTGGGCAGGGAGGAGAGGATTTCCCAGCCGCTGCGAAGAAGAATGCCGATCAGCACGAAGTTGAGGAGGTGGGTCGTCCGCAACCAGAGCGGAAAGTCCGGGTCCAAGAAAGGCCTCCATCGATCTCGTCGGTGTGCTTTCCAGTGTCCACAACATTGCCACGACGCGATCGGTTTATCCCCCGGTCGACGGTGGTGGTCTTCGCCGAGGCCCGACGTCCGCGTCGTAGGATGCATCGATGCACGCGGTCCAGTTCGTCGGAGCAGGCCCCGGCGCCGCGGACCTGCTGACGCTGCGCGCCGGCCGACTGCTCGCCGAGGCCGACGTGGTGCTCTACCCCGGCACCTACCTCGACCCGGAGGTGCTCGAAACCTGCTCGCCGGAAGCCGATTTGGTGGACACCCAGGACCTCGACCTCGACGACATCGTCGGCCGGATGGTCTCCGCGCAGCGGGCGGGCCGTCGGGTGGTCCGACTGGTCTCCGGCGACCCGTCGCTCTACAGCGCGGTGTTCGAGCAGACCCGCCGCCTCGACGCCGAGCAGGTGCCGTGGGACGTGACGCCGGGGGTCCCGGCGTACGCGGCCGCCGCGGCCCGCGTCGGCCACGAACTCACCGTGCCACTGGTCACGCAGTCGGTGGTGCTGACCCGCACCCAGCAGCGTTCCACCGCCATGCCCGAGGCCGAGTCGTTGGCGGCGTTCGCCGCCACCGGCGCGACCCTGGTGCTGCACCTGGCCATCACCCGCACCCGCGAGGTGATGGCCGAGGTGGTGGCGGCGTACGGCCCGGACTGCCCCGTGGTGGTGGTGTACCGGGCATCGCAGCCCGAGGAACTGGTACTGCGCGGCACGGTCGCCGACATCGCCGACCAGGTGGAGGCGGCCGGCCTGCGTCAGGCCGCGGTGATCCTGGTGGGCCGCGCCCTGGCCGAACGGGCGGACCCGCGGGCCGGCGAAAGCTACCTCTACGACCCGCGCCGGGACCGGACCCGCCGCGGCGACGGTGAGCGGCGATGAACGCACCGCCGAGCGTCGCGGCCCTCTACGACATCATTCACCGCCGGCGTGACACCCGTCGCGAATTCACCGGCGCTCCCATCGAATCCGAGGTGCTCGAGCGGATCCTCGCCGCGGCGCACGCCGCACCGTCGGTCGGGATGTCGCAGCCGTGGGACTTCGTGCTGGTGCGCGCCCCGGAAACGCTGGTCACCTTCCGTGAGCACGTGGCCACCGAGCGGCGCGCGTTCGCCGAGACGTTGGACGGCGAACGGGCCGAGACGTTCGCCAAGATCAAGATCGAGGGCATCTGCGAATCAGGGCTGGGCGTCGTCGTCGGGTACGACCCCACCCGCGGCGGCCCGCGGATCCTCGGCCGGCACGCCATCGACGACGCCGGCCTGTACTCGGTGATCTGCGCCATCCAGAACCTGTGGTTGGCCGCGACCGCGGAAGGCCTTGGCGTCGGCTGGGTTTCGTTCTACCGCGAGGAGTTCCTGCGCGCGTTGGTGGGGATGCCCGAACACGTCCGCCCGGTCGCGTGGCTGTGCGTCGGCCACGTCGCGGAGCTGCCCGAGGTGCCCGATCTGGAGCGCTACGGCTGGCGCAGCCGCACCCCGCTGTCCACGGTGGTGCATCAGGAGCGCTATCCCTCGCGTTGACCTCAGCGTTTGGCGAACGCCCACTGGGTGACCGCGCGCCCCGGCGTCCACCCGGTGAAGGATCCGACCGGCGCGGCGCGTTCCACGTGGATGCGGGTCAGCTCCCCGCCGTGCTCGGCGTGGCACCGCCCGAGCAGCATTTCTGTCTCCACCGTCACTCCGTGCACCACCAGCCGCCCCGCCGGCGCCAGCACGGCAAGGCACGCCTCGAGCACCCCCGGCCGGGTGGCGCCGCCGCCGATGAAGACCGCGTCCGGGGCCGGCAGACCGGCCAGTGCGCCGGGCGCGGTGCCGGGCACCACCTGCAGCCCCGGCACGCCCAACGCGCGGGCGTTGCGGCCGATGCGCTCGGCTCGGGCCGGGTCGGCTTCCACGGCCACGGTCCGGCAGGTCGGGTGGGCGCGCATCCATTCGATGCCCACCGATCCCGCACCGGCGCCGACATCCCAGAGCAGCTGGCCCGGTACCGGCAGCAACCGGGCCAGCGCCGCGGCCCGCAGGTCGCGCTTGGTCAGCTGCCCGTCGTGCTCGAACAGTTCGTCGGGAAGGCCGGTGGCCCAACCGGTCTCGAGTGGGCCGGAGAGTTCCAGGGCGACGATGTTGAGGCGCGGCGCCGGTCCGGTGAAGGTCGCGGGCGTGGTCTCGACGCGGGTCTCGGCGGCGCCGCCCAGGTCCCCCAGCACCACCATCCGACTGCCGCCGTAGCCGCGGGCGGCGAGCAGCGCGGCCAGCTCGCCCGGCGTGTTCTCGTCCGAGGAGAGCACCAGGACCCGGCGGCCCGGGGCCAGCTGTCGCAAGACGGCGTGGACGTCGCGGCCCACGACGCTGACCACCGCGGTGGACTCCGCCGACCAGCCGAGGCGGGAACGGGCCAGGGCCGGCGAGGAGACGTGCGGCAGCACGGTCACCCGGTCCGCGCCGAGCAGGTCGACCAGGGTGGTCCCGATGCCGCTGACCATTGGGTCACCGGAGGCCAGCGCGACGACGCGGCCGGTGGCGTGCGAGTCGATGAACGCCGGCAGCGCATCGCGCAGCGGCGACGGCCACGGCGCCCGCCGCTGCCCGGCGATCTGCGGCAGCAGGTCGAGTTGCCGCGGCGCCCCGAGCACCACGTCGGCTTCCTGGAGGAGTGCGCGGGCGGTCTCGGCGAGTCCGGCCCAGCCGTCGGCGCCGATCCCGATCACGGTGAGATGCACATCAGCGACGGCCACGGCGGCGATGCTAGCGTGGCCGCGTGCCAGGTGTGGGAGGGTTCTGATGCCGCAGGGACAGCCGTCGGTGGTCCCCGACGATCAGTTGACCACCCGCCAGCGCCGGAATCGGCCGCTGCTGATGGTCCACACCGGCGACGGCAAGGGCAAGTCGACCGCGGCCTTCGGGCTGGCGCTGCGGGGCTGGAACCAGGGCTTTCGCATCGGGGTCTTCCAGTTCGTGAAATCGGCGAAGTGGCGGATCGGCGAGCAGACCGTCCTGGAGCGCCTCGGCGCGCTGCACACCGAGACCGGCGAGGGCGGGCCCGTCGAATGGCACAAGATGGGTTCGGGCTGGTCGTGGAGCCGCAAGGCGGGCTCGGAGGCCGATCACGCGGCCGATGCGGCCGAGGGCTGGGCCGAGATCAAGCGGCGGCTGGCCGAGGAAGCACACCAGTTGTACATCCTCGACGAGTTCACCTACCCCATCAACTGGGGTTGGGTCGACGTCGACGACGTCGTGAGCACCCTCGCGAACCGGCCCGGGCATCAACACGTGGTCATCACCGGCCGGCGGGCCGACCCGAAGCTCACCGAGATCGCCGACCTGGTGACCGAGATGCGCAACGTCAAACATCCGATGGACGCCGGCCAGAAGGGGCAGCGCGGCATCGAGTGGTAGTGCGGGCTGGGGCCGCGAGGGCGGCCCGACGTCTCTCCTGCCTCTCTCGGTTCTACCCCGTCATCATTTGAGGCCCTCCTGACTGATGTGTGGGTCATGGGCGGCCTGGCAGGGCTGGTCGGTGTCCTCCTAGGGAGAGCATGGCCAGTGCGATCAGGGGGTCGGGGTTCGCGAAGCCGAAGGCCATGCGGGTGATGAGACGGATCTTGGTGTTGACCGACTCGATGAGGCCGTTGGATAAGCCATGTTCGATGGAGGCGAGGATCTGCTCGCGGTGGCCAACGATGCGACGCTGCAGGGTGAGGAACGATTCGATGCGGCAGCGCCGTGCCCAGCCGATCCACTTGTCCAGGGCTTCGGCGGCTTGGTCGACGGGCAGTTTGAAGACGGTCCGTAGGCCTTCTTTGAGCAGGTAGGCGCGGTACAGGCGGGGGTCGGTCTTGGCGATCCAGTCCAGCTTGGCCTGTTGGCGCTCGGTGAGGTTTTCTGGGTTCTTCCACAGCGGATATCGGGCGCGCCGGAGTTTCTGTGCCGCCCCGGTGGACACTGTGGCGCGGCGGCCATGGGCCCATCCGTGTGGACGGGTATGTCCGGCGCGGCGGGCGTTGTGCCAGGCCTCGCGGCGTACCGCATCGAGGGCTTCGGCGGCCCAACCGACGACGTGAAACGGGTCCGCGCAGCGGACCGCATCGGGGCAGCGTTCGCGAACGACATCGGCGATCCAGGGAGCTCCGTCAGCGGTGACATGGGCGATCTGAGCGCAGCGCCCTGGCCCGGAGGCTTCCAGCGCATCGAAGAACGCGCGCACGGTCGCGCGGTCGCGGCCCGGGCTGGCCCACACCAGGTGGCCGGTGTCGTGATCGACCACGACGGTCAGGTACTTGTGGCGACGTTTGTAGGAGATCTCATCGATGCCGATCCGGGTCAGGCCGGCCAGGGGGTCTATCCCGGCGGCGGTATCAGCCCATACTCGGGTGATGATCGATCCGACTGTGCGCCAGGCGATTCGCATCAGTTCGGTGATCGCGCTCTTGGAGCATTGGGTGGCCAGCCAGGCCACCTGCTGGTCGAACGAGCGGGTATGTCCAGCGCCGTGGCGGGCCCAAGGGATTTGTCGCACCGTGGGCCCGTGGACAGCACAGTTGACCCGGGGAGCCTCGGCCTCCAAGAACACCTGAACGGTACCGATGTCGAGCCCTCGCCATTGCCGCCGCCCTTGACCACGGTCGTACCAGGAGGCCTTCGATCCGCAGATTCCGCATCGACCCTGACGCGGCCGCCGCGGCCGGACATGGGCCACGAATGCCTGCGTCTGCTCGTCGAACTCGACATCTTCGACCACCGCGTTCTCGACGCCCAACACCGCGCGCCATAAGCTGGCGTTCTGCACGCCGTTCTCCGTTCTTCAGTTTTTGACCTTCGACAAGCCAAAAACCTAGACGGGGAACGGCGTGTGGCCGTTCAACGACCCACGAACATGTCACAAGAGCCACACATGATGACGACCCGCAACCGAGTGGCCCGCGGAGACAGGGCCCCCACCGCGCCACGACACCTACCCCTCAGAGCTTGAGCACGCGGCCGGCCACCACCAGATGCACCTCGTCGCAAACGGCCGCGACCCGCTGGTTCGCCGTCCCGAGCAGATCGCGAAACAGCCTGCCGGAGCGGTGTTCTGGCACCACGCCGAAGCCGACCTCGTTGGTCACCACGACGGCCTGGTGGCGCTCGGTCAGGGCCGCGCACACCGCATCGATGCGCGCCCCGACGACGGCGTCGACGGACTCGGCGGAGGCCTCCCACAACCCCGCGTCGTCCATCACGGCCGTGAGCCAGGTACCCAGGCAATCGACCAGCACCGGTCCCGCGGCGTCGCGCAGCGCGTCCTCGATCGCGGCGGTCTCGACCGTCGACCAGTCGCCCGGACGGCGCGCACGGTGCCGGGCCAGGCGGGCGTCCCAGTCCGGGTCGGTGCCGTCGGCGCGGCGTCCGGGGGCTATGTAGGTGACGGCCGGCGCCCCGGCCAGCAGCGTTTCCGCGTGCCTCGACTTGCCGGAACGCACGCCACCGGTCACCAGGATTCGCACCCGGTCATCGTAGGCGCCGCTGGGCGCTCAACCAGGCCAGCGCAGCGTCGACATCGGCAACAACGGGGATCTCCGCGGGCACGGCCGGACGGGCGACGATCACCACCGGCAGGCCCAACTCGTCGGCGGCCAGCATCTTCGGCCAGGTGTATTCGCCGCCGGAGTCCTTGGTCACCAACACATCTGCCCGATGCTCCCGCAACAGCGCCAACTCACCGGCCAGTTGGTAGGGGCCGCGGCTGTTGATCAGCCGCCACCGCGGCGGTAGCTCGAACTCGGGTGCGTCCACCACGCGGGCCAAGGCTGCGGTGTCCCGCAACGCGGGGACGAACCGCGCCAGCTGCTGACGACCGATGGTGAGAAAGGGCCGCTCCCCCAGCCGTGCCGTCTCGGTCGCGGCCTGGTCGTGGCTGTCCACCCAGTGCCA
Source organism: Mycolicibacterium sp. MU0050 (assembly GCF_963378085.1). GTDB lineage: Bacteria > Actinomycetota > Actinomycetes > Mycobacteriales > Mycobacteriaceae > Mycobacterium > Mycobacterium wendilense. The sequence continues at coordinate 4,850,752 of NZ_OY726395.1, forward strand.
CGACGGTCGCGCCCGCTCGGCCCAGCCGGGCCGCTCCAGGCGCAGCAGCGGCCGCTGCACCGGACCCGCGGTGCAGGCGGCGACGGCGTTGGCGGACATCGTCGCGGCGAACGGGTGCGTCGCGTCGATGACCGCGTCGTAGTCGACCAGCGCGGCGCGCAGACCGTCGACCCCGCCGAACCCGCCGACGCGCACCGGGCCCACCGGCATCCGGGGATCGGCGACCCGTCCCGCCAGCGAGCTGGTGACGTCGATGTCGGCGGCCACCAGCCGCGCCGCCAAGGCGCGGGCCTCGGCGGTGCCGCCGAGCAGCAGAACCCGCGGCGCCATCACGGCGCACCCGGGGGCAAGAACGGCGGCGCCCCGGCACCGCCACTGACCAGGTCCAGCAGCGCCACCACATCGAGGTGCTCTTCAACCAGGTCGCCCAACAGGTCCAGGCGCCGCTCCCGGGCAGCCGGAAAGCTGACTCCCGACGGCGGCATGCCCAGGGTTTCCCGTAGGAAGGCCGCGCGTAGTTCGTCGCCCTCCAGCGAGCCGTGCCACATGGTGCCGAACACCGCGCCGGCGCGGGCACCACCCAGAAACGGCGAGACACCGGGCCCGCACCGAATTCGTCCGTGGTGGATCTCGTAGCCGGCCGCCGGGGCGCCCAGGCCCGTTCCACGCGGCAGCCGAAGCACCTTTTCGGTGTGGAAAGTCGTTGTCACATCGAGCAATCCAAGCCCCTCGACCTCGGTGGCCGCACCTTCGACACCGGCCGGGTCGCTGATCGCGGTGCCGAGCATCTGGAAGCCTCCGCAGATCCCCAGCACGGGCTTACCGGCCGCGGCGTGCGCCCGCAGCGCGCGGTCCAGCCCGCGGGAGCGCAGCCAGGCCAGGTCGGCGATGGTCGCGCGGGTGCCGGGCAGCACCACCAAGTCGGCGTCGTCGAGCGCGCCCGGGTCGGCGGCGAACACCACGTCCAGGTCCGGTTCCAGGCCCAGCGCGTCGACGTCGGTGAAGTTGCTGATCCGGGGCAGTCGCACGACCGCCACCCGGCGCGCCCCGGTGTCCGCCGATCGCCGCGACTGCAGATCCAGGGCGTCCTCGGAATCCAGCCAGAGGTCCGGATGCCACGGCAGGGTGCCGTAGATCCGTCGACCGGTGAGGCGTTCGAGGTCGCGCAGGCCGGGGGCCAGCAGGGCCGGGTCACCGCGGAACTTGTTCACGATGAAGCCCGCCACCAGCGCCTGATCTTCGGCCGACAGCAGCGCGACGGTACCCAGGAAAGCCGCGAACACCCCGCCGCGGTCGATGTCCCCCACCACCACGGTCGGCAGATCGGCATGCCGGGCCAGCCCCATGTTCACGTAATCTCCTGCGCGCAGGTTGATTTCGGCGGGGCTGCCCGCGCCCTCGGCCAGCACCACATCGAAGCGGCCCGCCAGGTCGTCGTACGCGGCGTGCGCGGCGTCGGCCAGCGCACGCCGCCCGTGCAGCCAGTCCGAGGAGTCCACGGCTCCCCACGGTGCACCCATGAGGACCACGTGGCTGCGCCGGTCGCTGCCGGGCTTGAGCAGCACCGGGTTCATCGCCGGCTCGGGAACCGCCCGCGCCGCCAGGGCCTGCACCCACTGGGCCCGGCCGATCTCGGCGCCGTACCCGTCCGCGCCCACGCACACCATCGAATTGTTGGACATGTTCTGCGCCTTGTACGGCGCCACCTTCACGCCGCGGCGGGCCAGCGCTCGGCACAACCCGGTGGTCACCACGGTCTTGCCGGCGTCGCTGGTGGTGCCGGCCACGAGCAGGCCGGCCATCAGCGTCTCCGCACCAGGAAGGCGTCCATCACCCAGCCCGCCTCGGACTTGGCGGCGGCCCGGGCGTCGACGACGGCACCGAGTACGTCACCGAGCCGACCGGCCACCAGCCGCTCGCCCGAGGCGCCGAGGTTGGCACCCCACCACAGCATCCAGTCGTCGAGCCCGGTCAGGTCGAGGCGCTCCGGCGGCGGGTTGAGCATCGCGACGATGTTGTCCAAACCCGCCGCGACGGCCTCCTGCAGCCGGCGGCCGGTCGTCACGTGCACGGGCCGGCCCACTTCGTGCAGCACGATGCGGTGCCGGGCGGCAAGGAGCTGCGGGGCGCTGATGCCGGGGAGCACGTCGAACTCGAGTGGGACCCCGAGCTCGCGGATCCGCTCGACCACCCGGATCGTCGAGTCGTACAGCGACGGATCGCCCCAGACCAGAAACGCTGCGGTACCGCCGCGTTCACGGAGGACCTCGGCGTAGCGCTGCGCCCGCGCGGCGTGCCAGTCGGCGACCGCGTCCTCGTAGCCGGCGGTGGACAGTCCGGCGGATCGGTTGCGCTCCGGGTCCGGCACGGTGACGATGTCGGCCGGACCGTCGGGGCCCGGGTAGGCGTGGACGATGTCGCGGCGCAGCGCCAACAATCCGTCGTCGCCGCTGTCGGCGCCCTTGTCGGCGGCCAGCACGTAATCGGCGCCGCGCAGGGCCGCCGCAACCTCGGGCGTGACGTGCTGCGGGCCCATCCCGACGCCCAGGATCCGAACCCTGACCGGCTCAGTCATGCCTGGGTCCTCTCGGTCGGCGCGGGGTGAACGCCTATGAGTATGGCCCGATTGCGGTCAGCCGTTGGCGGCGGCCACTCGGGCACGTTCCCGCACTGAGGCGATGACGCCGCCGTCGTTGAGGATGTCGGTGCCGGTCAGATATCCGGCCTTGTCGCTGACGCAGAACGCGAACAGTTCGGCCATCTCCTCGGCCTTGCCCCACCGGGGCACCGCGGCGTCGGCCACCATGGCGCCCGCTCCGGCCTGCTCCTCGAGCCGACCCATCTCGGTGTCGACCGAGCCCGGCGACACCGAGACGATGCGCAGTCCACGCCCGTTGAACCGCTCCGCCTGCGAGCTGGAGTACCAGCGGACAAAGGTCTTGCTCACCGCATAGGCGATGCCCGGCTGCAACTCCTCCGGGACCACGCCGCAGGCCGCGAGCATGTCGGCCATGAAGCTGTCCTGATCTTGGCGAGCGAGCGGGAACTTGTCGGTGGGGACCATCTCGTCGGGCAGCAGGTGCGACGCCATGGACGCCACGTTGACGATCGCCGCGCCTTCGGCGGCGGCTCCGAAGAACGCCTCGTTGACATTGACGGTGCCCAGCGCGTTGGTACGCATGACGTAATCGGCCGTCCCCATGCTGGGGCTGACGCCCGCGGTGTGCACCACCGAGGCGAGGGTGCCCAGGCCGGCGGCGGTGTCGAAGAGCCGGTCGACGGCCGCGCGATCGGTGACATCGCAATTGAGGGCCGTCACGGCAATGCCGAGATCTTTCAACGTGTTCGCAGCATCGTCGAGCCGGTCCTGCCGGACATCGCCGAGCACCAGGGCGTGGTCGCGACCCAAAATCTTCGCCGTGGCCACACCCATGCCGCCCGCGCCGCCCGTGATTACCGACACTCGATTCATGGCGCTTACGGTAATGCAATCGGTTAACGGAGTTCGGTGCTGGGTGACGCACTTTCGGCGGTGGTGCGGGAGGTGGCCGGAAGCAGGCGGCCGAGCTCGTAGGTCAGCAGGTAGAGCGCGGTCGGCGCCATGAACATCGGTATCGACACCAGGAAGGCCACCACCGCGGGTGCGTATTGCCGCCGGAACCGGGGGAAGCGCCCTCGGCCGTCCGCGATGCCCACCGAACCGAAGAACAGCACGGTCACCCCGGCGGCCCACACCGACCGCGACGTCCAGCCCAGGTCCACGACCATGACGGCGACGGCCGTGAGGAACACGGCGAGCGTCCACCACACGGTCGCGGGGGTCAGGTGGCCGTAGCTGTCCTCGGGCCACGGAACGGGATCGGCGGCAGGTTCACCCTCCCGCGGCGGGTCGGGCTGGCGGTTTTCCAGGGAGGCCGCGTAGATCTTGCCGCCGATCTTGATGTAGGGGCTCTTGAAGTAGGCGATCGCGACGGCCAGAAGGGCCAGCGGCAGCGCGAACGCCACCGTCCAGCGCAATTCGCCGCCGCTGAGAATCACAACGAGGAGCGTTCCGCCGACCAGCCAGCTGTACCAATACACGCGGCGCTGGTGTCGCCGCTCGGGAAGGAACGCGCCACCGACCATCCCGACCAGGATGATGCCCGCGCCGACCCAGTACGCGACGGCCGTCCACCCCTGTATCGCCATGCGGTAAATCGTAAAGTGGTTGCCTGGCGCGTCGAAGCGCGAATTTCGCGTGCAGAGCGGCCGACGCGAACCCTTACCGTCGGAGAATCCCCCGGTTGGATCAGATCAGGCCGGCCCCTGCGACCACTTGCCAGCTGCCGACAGCGGCGAACAGCACCAGCAGGATCATCATGCGGTGCGCCTGCGCCCAGACGTGGATCGGTTCGAGTACCGCCTGGGTATGCGTAGGCGATACGGCATAACTCAACAGCGCCACCTCGAGAACAGCCAGCATCACGAAGACGAAGGCAAGAACGGCGACGATCTGCGTGCCCAGGGAAGCTCCCGATCCGACGATCATGGTGTGCACCAGGAGGATCAGGGGCGGCGGCGCGATATAGGCGAGCCCGAACAACAGCGAGACCCAAACCGCTCCGCTCTCCCAGGCCACCTTGGCGCGACCGAACAACCCCCGCACTTTCTCCACGAGGTGGTGTGAGCGAAAGCGGCCGGCCGACGGTTCGACCGTCGCCTGCGGGTCGGATTCCAAGAGCAGCGTTGACGTGTCGCCATCCGCGCCCACCGGAACCGGCCGCCTGCCCCACCGGAGGACCAGCATTCGCGTCGCGATGAGGATCACGACTACCACGCAAAACACTCCGGTGCCGAGTTGTAGCGGCCGGATACCGGAACTCGGATGTGCGGTGGCCATGTCGTGGGCGAAGGACTCGAAGGATGGAATCCAGTGCAGGGCCGCCAACGAACCCAGCCACAACGGCACGTTCACGATCAGCGCACCCACCCAGAAGGCCAGCAGGTTCTGCACCGGTCGTGGCCGGGAAAGCATGATCAGGATGAGACCGAGCAGCATCGGGTTTAGCGACGCCAAGAGCGCCAACCCCAACACATCGCCCCACATTCGCGTCACCCTACCTAGTTAGCTGATCTTTGGTATCAAATTGTCTGCCTGCCCGAATCGCAGTGCCGCATCGCGACACACTGCCCCGAACAGACCTGCCGTCGCCACGTCACCAGTTAGCTGATCCCGGTCGACCGGCCCCGGCGTCGGCCGGTACCGGCCACGTTGCCCAGACCCGGTACGCCCTAAAGCAGCCCCAGCAGTTCCAGATCGGTCACGTACTTGAGGATGTTGGCTGCCGAGACATGCGGTATGTCGTTGTTTGGACCGACTTTTGCCTCCTGCACAGCCGTCCGGAACCGGACCGCAGGTGCATACGATCCACGGGTGGGCTCGGGCGCATGTAGATCACCTGCCTGCTGTTGCAGCATCGTCAGCATCTGCAGTACCGAGTGCTGCCGTTGGCGTTCGGGTAGGGCCCGAAGCCGAGCTTCGAACTCCCGCAACCAATCACCGAAATCAGCAATACGCTCGATCGGGTAGCCTGCGCCGGCTATCCAATCGATGTAGGTGTCGATCCCGATACCATCGTCGTGCGGGTTCATCACGTGATAGGTCTCGAAGCCGACCGGCGAATCGGTCGCCGCGGAACGCGCCAACTGCCAACCGATCTTCGTGATCGCCTCCGCAACGAAATCAACGGGCAGGCCGTCGAAATGCGCACGTTGCCGTTCCCCGTCCTCACCCCTCTGGTAGAACGACTCGGGCGCCACTCCCGTCGCGACGATGCTCAACACCATGCGGGAAACTGTGTCCGCGACGTTCAACTGACCCGCGTAGGTCGAATCGACCATGATCATTCCGGACCGGAATACCGCCACCGGCAATCGGCACAGATCATGAGCCTCCCGCAAGAGGACTTCCCCGGCCCACTTACTGTTGCCGTAGCCGTTGGCGTAACTCGCCTCGACGGTCCGGGATGCGCTGATCACTCGGATGTCGGCATCTTCGATGAAGCGCGACGGATCCACCTGGCGACCCACGTCCGACGTCGAGACAAAGCTGTAAGGCTTGAGCTTGGCGGTGAGCGCGAATCGGATCAGTTCGGCGGTACCGACCACGTTGGGGCCGAACAACTCGCTGTAGGGCAACACACTGTTGACGAAGGCGGCCGAATCGACGATCAGGTCGACCTTCTCAGCCAGTCGCTGCCAGGTCCGTTCGTCCAGCCCCAGATTCGGTTGACCCTTGTCGCCCGCGATAACCGTCAGTCGACCCGCAGCCAGTTCCTGAAAGTGCTGATGCAGCTTCGGATCCGTGGCAAATACCGCCTCGAGGCGCTGCCGGGCATCCTCGTCGGACTTCCCTCGCACCAGGCAGATCACCGCGTCATCGGCGCGGCGCAACTTTGACAGCCATTCCAAGAGCAGGTAACGGCCCAGGAATCCGGTGGCCCCGGTCAGCAAGACGGTCTGCACGTACCCGGTCGGGCGCGGCAGGGTCGTCGCCGTCCGGAGTGTTGCCGGATCAATGAACTTCTCCAGTTTCAGGTCGCTCGCCCGAACTTCGTTGCTGTCGGCGCCGTGGACGGATGCGAAGCTAACCCGGCCGGGTCCGGGGCCTGTGTCCGAGCCCGCGGCACTCTCCAACTGCCCGACGAGGCGTCGCACCGACGGCGCTTCGAACAGCGTGCGCACCGCAAGGTTTGCATCCAACGCGGTGTTGAGTGCCGCGACCACCCGCATCGCGGAAATCGAATCGCCGCCGAGTTCGAAGAAGGAGTCGTCGACCCCGACCCGGTCGACACCCAGCACTTGGGCGTAGATCCCGGCGATGGTCTTCTCCATTTCAGTCTCGGGGGCACGGTAGTCTTCCACGCTCCGATACTCCGGTGCCGGCAGCGCCCGCCGATCAAGCTTGCCGTTCACCGTCAGAGGCAGGCTGTCCAACTCGATGATCGCGGCCGGCACCATGTAGGCCGGCAGCCGCTCTGCGAGCGCGGTTCGCGCCGCCGCCGGGTCCGCCGAACCGGTGATGTACCCGATGAGGCGCTTATCCCCGGGGCGGTCCTCGCGGGCGATCACCACGGCCTGCTGCACACCCGACACCTCGGCGAGCGCGGCCTGGATCTCGCCGAGTTCGATGCGGTAACCGCGGATCTTGACCTGTTCGTCGGCGCGGCCCAGGTACTGCAGTTGACCGTCGTCGCCCCACCGCACCAGGTCCCCGGTGCGGTACATGCGCGTGCCCGGCTCCCCGAATGGGCAGGCCAGGAATCGGGTAGCGGACAGCCCCGGGCGCCGGACGTAGCCGACGCCGACGCCGCGGCCGGCCAGGTAAAGCTCTCCGACGACGCCGGGAGGCACCGGCCGCAACCAGTCGTCGAGGACGAACGTGGCGCCACTGGGCACGGGCGACCCGATCGGCACGGCCGGGGAGCCGGCCTGCAGCGGGGCGCTCATCGCGGCATAGATGGTGGCCTCGGTCGGGCCGTAGGCGTTGATCATCACCCGTCCCGGCGCCCAACGATCCACCACTTCGGTGGGGCAGGCCTCGCCGGCGACGACCAAGGTGGTGCTCTCCAGACCCTCCGGCGACAGCATGCCCACCGCCGACGGGGTCTGGTAGAGGACAGTCACCTTCTCGGCGACCAGCAGGTCGTGCAACTCGTCCGGGGAACCGGCAATCGCTTCGGGCACGATGACCAGTCGGCCGCCGTGCAATAGCGCACCCCAGATCTCCCAGACCGAGACGTCGAACACCAACGAATGCCATTGCGACCACACTTGACCGGGCCCGGCAGGAAGGTCGGCGTGCAGGGTCGACAGCACCTCCGTCACGTTGCGATGCGTGACAGCAACGCCTTTCGGAACGCCGGTGGTACCCGATGTGTAAATGGTGTACGCGATGTCGTCGGCGGCCGGCAGCAGCAGTGCGGTGTGCGGATAGAGTGACGCGGGAGCGGGATCATCGATCTCGATGACGGCGACGCCCGCTTCTTCCAGCCGGGAGCGAAGATCGGTCGTGGTGACCGCGGCGATCGGCGCCGCGTCTTCGAGCATGAACGCCAGCCGCGCTGCGGGTATCGTCGGATCGATCGGCAGGTAAGCCGCACCCGTCTTGAGCACCGCGAGAATTGCGACGATCGCATCGGCGGAACGCGGCAACAGCAGGGCCACCGACTCACCCGGCCCGGCACCGTAGACGGCCAACAGGTTCGCCAATTCTTCGGCAGCATCGTCAAGTTCGCCGTAGGTGAGGTCGCGGTCTTCGAAGGTCAGCGCCACCGCCTCGGGTGCGAGGTCGACCTGCCGGGAAAACGCCTCGGGGATGGACAGCGACTCGGGGGCCGGGTCCGCGAGCACGGCCGAGTTGGCCCACTCGTCGAGTTGGTCACGTTCGGGGTCGGCGAGTACATCGAGCGACGAAAGCCGTTGCGCAGCGTCGCCGGTCATCGCCGCCAGAATCCGCTGGAAGCGTTCGATCAGCGATTCGATGGTGGCGGTGTCGAAGGCGTCGGTGTCGAACTCGACCCGCAATCCCAATTCGTGGCCGGGCAGGGCCATCACCGATAGGGGGTAGTGGTTGTACTCGCGGTTGGTGAAGTCGGTGACCGCCAGCTCCTGTGCACCCGTGAACGCGCTGGTGTCGATCGGGTAGCTCTCGTACAGGAAGAGCGTGTCGAACAGCTGCTCATGCCCGGCGAGGTGATGGATCTCGGTGAGCGCTAGGTGCTCGTGCTCGAGCGTCTCGTTGTGGGCGTGCTGCAGCTGGCCCAGCAAGTCCGCCACCGTGGTCTCGGCGTCGGCACGGGCCCGCACCGGCACGGTGTTGATCATCAGTCCGACGATGGAATCGGAGCCCATCATGTCGGCAGGTCGCCCCGACACCGCGGTGCCGAAGGCCACGTCGCGCTGGCCGGTCATGGTCATCAGCAGCTGCGCCCACGCGGCTTGCAGCACCGTGTTGATGGTGGTGCGCTGGGCGCGCGCCAATTCGCCTAGGGCACGGGTGGTTTCGAGCGAAAGTCGATAAGACTCGATCCCACGCGGGCCGGCGCTGCCCGGTGCGGCGACCAGGGTGGGCGTCTCGAACCCGTCCAACTCATTGCGCCAGGCTTCCCGGGCCTCTTCGCGGTCCTGATCGGCCAGCCAGGCCACGAAGTTGCGATAGGGGGTGGCCGCCGGAAGACGTTGCCCGAAATAGCTTGCGAAGATTTCCTGGAGGAGGATGGGGAGCGACCATCCGTCGATGACGATGTGGTGGAAAGTCAGGACGAATCGGTGTTGGTTTCCGGCCGTGCGGATCAGCGCCGCCCGGAAGGTGGGTCGTTCGAAAAGGTCGCAGACCGCGGCGCGTTCGGCGGCGCACAACTGCTGAATCTCCTCGTCGGGAGTGAGGTCATCCCCCCGGAGGTCGAGATACCTCCACGCCATCATCGGTTGCGCAGGGATGATCTGCACCGGGTCGTCGAACTGGTCGCTGAATCGCGCTGCCAGATTGGGATGGCGCTCGACGACGGTGTGCAGGGCGTCCCGAAGCCGGTGCTGGTCGACCACACCGGACACGGTGATGTCCAACTGCACCGCATAGACGTCGCTGTCAGTACCCCGGGCGAAGATCGAGTGGAACAACAAACCCTGCTGCACCGGAGTCAGTGGCAGGACGTCGGCGACCGCATACTGCTCGGTCAGTTGATCAATCTGCGATTGGCTCAGCCGCGCCGGCAACAGGTCCGACGGAGTCAGACCGCCACCTCCGTTGCGGACGTGCGCGCAAATGCCGGTCAGCGCCTGCAACCACAATTGGCTCAGCCGGTCGATTTGCGCCTCGTCGAGCACCGACGGCGCCCACGTCCACCCGGCCTGCAGTTGCGGGCCGTCATCGGTGTCCATGGTGCCGGCGTTGAGATCGACCGTATGCATCAGTGGCATTGGAACGTTGGAGGCGGCACCAGTCGCCGTCAACGCATCCTGATCGATGCGCCACAGCTCGTCGGAAAGATCTGTGGCCCCGGCACCCAGTCGACCCAGATAGTTGAAACCGATCGTCGGTTCGGAGCCGCCAAGTTCGACATCGGGGTTCACATAGCGCAGCAGACCGTAGGTCAGGCCGTCCGGCAGTGCACGCAGCTGTTCCTTGGCATTCTTGATCACCGCGCCCAGAGCTGGAGCGCCGGCGCTGACCTGCTCCCAAGCCAATCCGCCAACGTCGAGAGCAATCGGGTACTTGGTGGTGAACCAGCCAACGGTGCGTGACAGATCGACGCCTTCGAAGAGTTCCTCGGCGCGACCGTGTCCCTCGACATCGATACCGACCGGGGCGTCAGTGCCGAGGAATTCCGTCCAGGCCAAGCCGAACGCGACGAGCAGAATGTCTTGTACTCCGGCGTGAAACGCTGCGGGCACCTCACCCAACAGTTGCCGGGTGGTAGCGACGTCCAGGGAGACCGTCGACCGTCCTGCGTTGGCGTAGGTGTCGACGCCCGGTTCTGGAGAGGGCAAAGCCGCCGGGACCGCGGTCACCTCCCGCCACAAATCGGCCGATTCCAGCACGGCCGGGTCCGTAGCGTAATCATTCAGCAACGCCGCCCACCGGGCGAACGAAGTGCCTCCGGTCGGCAATTCCAGCGGCTGTTCGCTACGACGCAGTGCCCAGGCTATGTTGATGTCTTCCAACAAGATTCGCCAGGACACGCCGTCTACCGCGAGGTGATGGATCATCAGGGCCAACTGACCGCTGCTGGGTACCCAGAGAGCACTGAGCATCGAGCCTGCCGTCGGGCTCAGCCGCGACCGCGCGGCTTCCCACGCTTGGTCCGACAACGCGTCGACCGTGCTCGTGCAGTCGGGCGCCTGCACTGCACCGACGGCGGGAACCACGAACGACCACCCTCCGGGAGAGTCGTTGTCCTCGACCCGCAGCCGCAGCGTGGCATGCCGATCCAGCAACGCCTGCAGCACGACATGCACGTCGTCCTCGGTGACCCCCTCGGGGGTCTGCAACACCACCGTCTGGTTGAACTCATCGACGGGACCATCCACGCTCTGCAGCCAGTGCATGATCGGGGTGGGCAACACGCTGCCGATACCCTCGTCGACAACGTCGTTCGAGCCGTCGGCGACTACCGCCACCTGCGCCAGCCTCGCGACGGTCTGCTCCACGAAAAGGTCCCGCGGCCGGCACTGCACCCCGGCGGCCCGAGCTCGAGCCACTACCTGCATCGACAGGATGCTGTCGCCGCCAAGGTCGAAGAACGAGTCGTCGACGCCCACCCGCTCAACTCCGAGAACCTGTGCGTAGATGCTCGCCAGGACCTCTTCGACGGCCGTCGTCGGAGCTCGGTATTCGTCTGCGCCGCTGCGGTACTCGGGGGCAGGAAGTGCACGGCGGTCGAGCTTCCCATTGACGGTCAGCGGCAACGCCTCCAACATCACTACCGCGGCGGGGACCATGTATGCGGGCAGCCGTTCGGCCAGCGCTGCGCGGGCGGCCGCCGGATCGGCGGTACCGGTGATGTAACCGACCAGGCGTTTGTCACCCGGACGGTCCTCACGAGCGATCACCGCTGCTTGTTCCACGCCATCGAGTCGGGCCAACGCCGCCTGCACTTCTCCCAGTTCGATGCGGTAGCCGCGGATCTTGACTTGCTCGTCTGCCCGGCCTAGATATTCGAGTTGACCGTCGCTCCCCCAACGGACCAGGTCTCCGGTGCGGTACATCCGGGCCCCCGGCTGTCCGAACGGGCAAGCGACAAACCGCGACGCAGTCAACCCGGAGCGTCGCGCGTACCCAGTCGTGACGCCGGCGCCCGCGACATACAGTTCGCCAACCACACCCTCCGGAGCGGGCCGCAGGAACTTGTCCAGGACGAAGAGCGCACCGTTGGGCACCGGCGAACCGATCGGGGCCACCTCTGCGCCGGGCCGCAGGGGCTTGCTGATCGCGGCGTACACCGTGATCTCGGTGGGGCCGTAGGCGTTGATCATGATTCGGTCACCGGTTGCCCATCGATCCACCAGGTCGATGGGGCAGGCTTCGCCACCCACCACCAGGGTCGTCGATTCCAGGCCGTCGGGCGAGAGCATGCCGGCCGCAGACGGAGTCAGGCACAGCACACTCACCTTTTCGGTGACGAGCAGACTGTGCAGATCGTCCGGAGAACTCGCCACCGATTCGGGCACGATCACCAAACGACCGCCGTGCAGCAACGCACCCCAGATCTCCCAGACCGAGACGTCGAACACCAGCGAATGCCACTGCGACCACACCTGACCGGGCCGGGCCGCCAGGTCCCCGGTGAGCGCATCCATCAGCTGGGTGACGTTGGCGTGCGTCACCGCCACGGCCTTGGGTACACCGGTGGTGCCAGATGTGTATGTCATATAGGCCAGGTCGTGGGGATGCGGCAGCGGCAACGCCGTTGCGGGCCGGCTCTCGATCTGCGGATCCCCGATGTCGATGGCCGTGACGTCGCAGCCCTCGAGTCGGCCCCGCAGGTCGGCAGTGGTCAGAGCGGCGACCGGGCCGGCATCCGACACCATGAATTCGATCCGCGAATCTGGATGCGCGGGATCGATGGGCAGATACGCTGCCCCCGTCTTCAACACCGCCAGGATTGCCAGGATGGCTTCCGCTGATCGGGGGATCAGCAGGGCTACGGATTCACCTGGCCGCGCGCCGTACTCGCTCAGTAGGTGTGCCAGGCGATCTGCGGCCTCGTCGAGTTCTCGATAGGTCCATTGCCGGTCCCCGCACACCAGCGCCACTGCGTCCGGCGCCCGGTCTACCTGAGCGGAGAACAATTCTGGGATGCAGACCGCAGGTGTTCCCGGTGCCGTCAGTACCGCCCGGTTGCCCCATTCATCGAGCAGATCGTGGTCGTCGTCATCGAGCGCGTCGAACGACAACAGCGTGCGGGTCGAATCCACGCTCATGGTTGCTCCCTTGTGTCTGCCGTCATGTTGTCCAGTACCCGATGGAACCGTTTGACCAACTTCTGGATTCGCGCCGGGCTCAACACGCTGGTGTCGTACTCGATGCGCAGTCCCAGTTCATGGCCCGGGACCGCCTGCACCGACAGCGGGTAATGGTTGAACTCGCGGTTGCTGAAGTCGGTGATGGCCAGGTCTTGCACCCCCAGCAATGCCGCCGCATCGATGGGATAGTTCTCGTAGACGAACATGGTGTCGAACAACTGGTCGTGACCGGCCACGCGGTGGATCTCGTGCAGCGCGAGGTGCTGATGGTCCAGGGTGTCGGTGTAAGCGGTCTGGAGTTGCTTCACCAGGCTGGCGACGGTGGTGTCGGCGGTGATGGTGGCGCGCACCGGCACCGTGTTGATCAGCAGTCCCACCATCGATTCCGCGCCCGCCAGATCCGTGGGCCGGCCGGACACCGCGGTGCCGAACGCGACGTCGTTCTGGCCGGTCAGCCACATCAGCAGCTGCGCCCAGGCGACCTGCAGCACGGTGCTGACGGTGGTGCTGCACGACCGCGCCAGCTCGCCGAGTGCCCGCGTGGTCTCCGCGGATACCTGGAACGACTCGACGGCGCGCCGGCCGAGTGACATTCCCGGCGGCCCCACCATGGTCGCCACCTCGAATCCCTCGAACACCGTGCGCCACGCGCTTCTCGCGGCGTCGTTGTCCTGCTCGGCCAGCCAGGTGACAAACCGCCGATAGGGAACGGGGGCGGGCAACCGTTCACCGAGGTAACTGGCGAAGATCTCCTGCAGCAGAATCGGTTTCGACCAGCCGTCGAGCACGATGTGATGGTTGGTGAGCACAAACCGGTAGCGGTCGGTCCCGGTGCGGATCAGGGCGGCCCGGAACGGCGGCTGTGTTTCGAGATCGAGCACGGCCGCGCGTTCGGCGGCGGACACCTGCTCGACGCGTCGCTCGGCGTCCGCCTCGTCGGTCAGCTCGACGTATTGCCAGACCAGCTCGGGTTCGGCCGAGAGCACCTGGACCGGCTCGCCGAACTGATCGTGGAAGCGGGCCACCACGTTCGGTCGACGCTTGAGCACGGTGTGCACCGCGTCGCGCAACCGCGACGCATCCAGCTGTCCCGTCACGCTGACATCCAGCTGCACCGCATAGAGGTCCTCGCCGCCCTGGGCGGTAGTGGCGTGGAACAGCAGCCCCTGCTGCAGCGGAGTCAGCGGCAGCACGTCGGCGATGTCGCCCTGCTGCGCCAGCTCGTCGATGTCCTGCTGGCTCAGCTTGGCCGGCGCCACGTCCGACGGTGTCAGGCCGCCGCCACCGGCGCGCACGTGGGCGCAGATACCGGTCAACGCCTCGAACCACAGCTGACCGATCCTCTCGATCTGTTGCTGGTTCAGCGCCGACGGCGCCCAGGTCCACGTCGCGTGCAACAGCGGCCCGGCGTCGGTGTCCATGGTGCCGGCGTTGAGTTCCACGGTGTGACCCAACGGGGTCGGGACCGCCGAGCCGGTTGCCGAGATCGCCACCGCATCCTGGTCGATGCGCCACAGCTCCTCGGACAGCTCGCCGGCTCCCGCGCCCAGCCGGCCCAGATAGTTGAACCCGATCGTGGGGTCGGCCCCGGCGAGGCCGACATCCGGGTTCAGGTACCGCAGCAGTCCGTAGGTCAGGCCGTCGGGCAGAGTCCGGAGCTGTTCCTTGGCATTCTTGACCAACGGGCCCAAATCCGTGGCGCCCGCGGCGATCTGATCCCATGGCAGGTCACCGACATCCAGCACCACCGGATACTTGGTGGTGAACCAACCGACGGTGCGGGACAAATCGACGTCGCCGAACAGTTCCTCGGTGCGACCGTGTCCCTCGACGTCGATCCCCACCGGCGCCGTGGTGCCCAGGAACTCCCGCCACGCCAATCCGAAGGCGATGAGCAGGATGTCCTGCACGCCGGCGTGGAATGCCGCGGGAACATCACCGAGGAGCTGTCGGGTGGTCTCGACGTCCAGCGACAGCTGCGTCGATCCCGCGGTCGCGTACGTGTCGGCCGCCGGATCCGGCGCGGGCAGCGCCGCCGGAGTCGCGGCGACCTCCCGCCACAGCTCGGCCGCCGCCGTCACCGCCGGATCCTTCGCGTACTCGGCCAGCAGCGTCGACCACCGCGCGAAGGACGTGCCGCCGGTGGGCAGCTCCACGGGCTGCCCACTCCGGTGCTGCGCCCACGCGATGTTCAGGTCTTCCAACATGATCCGCCACGACACGGCGTCCACGGCCAGGTGGTGCACCAGCATCGCCAGCTGCCGCGTCGCCGGGACCCACAACGCGCTGAGCATCGCGCCGGTAGCCGGGTTCAGCCGGGTGCGCGCCGCCGCCAGGGCTTCGTCGGACAGCTCCGCCACGGTCTGCAGGCAGTCGATGGCCCGCGCCGCATCCGGTGTCGGTACGGTCACCGCCCACCCGCCGTTGTCGTCGGCGGCCTGCATCCGCAGCATGGCGTGTCGTTCCAGCAGAGCCTGCAACACGGTCAGGACACCGTCTTCGGTGACACCCTCGGGAGCCTGCAACACCACGGTCTGGTTGAACTGGTCGACGGGCCCGTCGAGGCTGCGCAGCCAATGCATGATGGGGGTGGTCACCACCGGACCGGTCCCCTCGTCGACCACGTCGGCGGCGCCGTCCGCAAAGGTGACAACCTGCGCCAGCCGCGCCACCGTCTGCTCGACGAAGATGTCGCGCGGTCGGCACACCAGGCCGGCCGCCCGGGCCCGGGCCACCACCTGCATCGACGAAATGCTGTCTCCGCCAAGGTCGAAGAACGAATCGTCGACGCCGACCCGCTCCACGCCGAGGACTTGGGCGTAGATGCCGGCCAGGAGCTCCTCGACGGCGTCGGCCGGCGGGCGGTACTGGTCGACATCCTGGTACTCCGGTGCCGGAAGGGCACGGGTGTCCAGCTTGCCGTTGACCGTCAGCGGCAGCGTCTCCAGCACCACCACCGCCGCCGGCACCATGTAGGTGGGAATCCGTTCGACCAGCGCGGCGCGGACCTTCACCGGGTCGGCGGTGCCGGTCACGTACCCCACCAGCCGCTTCTCGCCCGGACGGTCCTCGCGGGCGATCACCGCGGCCTGCTCCACGCCGTCCACATCTGCCAAGGCCGCCTGGACCTCGCCGAGTTCGATGCGGTAGCCGCGGATCTTGACCTGCTTGTCGGCGCGACCCATGTACCGCAACTGCCCGTCGGCACCCCAGGCGACCAGGTCGCCGGTGCGGTACATGCGTGCTCCGGGAGCGCCGAACGGGCACGCCACAAAGCGGGTGGAGCTCAGATCGGAGCGGCCCAGATAGCCGGTCGCCAGGCCGGTTCCGGCGACATAGAGTTCGCCGACGACACCGACCGGCACCTGCCGCAGCCAGCCGTCCAACACGAAGAAGGCCAGGTGGTTCAGCGGCACGCCGATGGGGCTGGCGTTGCTGTCGGCATCCGCGGCGGTGATCTCGCGGAACGAGGCGTGCACCGTGGTCTCGGTGATGCCGTACATGTTGATCATCCGCGGTGTTTCGGGATGGCTCTGCATCCAGCCCGAAAGTCGTTGCGGTTCCAGCGCTTCGCCGCCGAACACCACGGTCTGCAGCTTCAGCTGCTGTCCCAGCTCGGGGTGCAGCGCGTCGGCGGTCTGCAGGGCGTAGAACGCCGAGGGTGTCTGGCTGAGCATGCTGACTTCCTCGGTGACCAGCAGCGCGTGCAGGTCTTCCGGCGAACGCACCACCGCATCCGGCACCACCACCAGGCGCCCGCCGTAGAGCAGCGGCCCCCAGATTTCCCAGACCGAATAGTCGAAGGCCAGCGAGTGGCACTGCGTCCACACCTGCCCCGGAGCCAGTTCGGCGCTGAGCGCGTCCAACAGCTCGGTGACGTTGCGGTGGGTGACCGCAACGCCTTTGGGCGCACCGGTGGTTCCGGAGGTGTAGATGATGTAGGCGATGCCGTCGGCTGCCGGAATCGGCAGCGCGGTGCTGGGTTGCGCCGCGACGTCGGGGTCCTCGACGTCGACCACGACCATGTCGGGCAGGCCGGCGGTCATCAGCCTGGGGCGCAGCTCCGCTGTGGTGACCGCGACGATCGGGGCGGCATCCGAGAGCACGTACTCGATCCGCGCGTCGGGATGCGCGGGATCGATCGGCAGATAGGTGGCACCGGTCTTGAGCACGGCCAGGATGGCCGCGATGGCCGTTGCGTTGCGCGGTAGCAGCAGCGCCACCCGCTCCCCGGGCCCGGCGCCGCGGCTGACCAACAGATGCGCCAGCCGATTGGCCATCTCGTCCAGTTCGCCGTAGGTCAGCGAACGTCCTTCGAAGGTCAGCGCCACCGCCGCGGGGTCGCGGGCCACCTGTTCGGCGAACAGTGCCGGGATCGCCGGAGCGTCCCTGTCGGGACGCGCGAGCACCGCGCGGTTGCCCCACTCGTCCAAGCGCTGGTGTTCGTCGGCTCCGAGGAGGTCGATCGAGGACATCCGACGGGCGGGATCGGCGGCCATGGCCGTCAGTACCTGCTGCAGCCGGCCGAAAAGGGTATCGATGCCGGCCTTTTCGAAGACCTCGGTGTCGAACTCGATGCGCAACCCCAGTTGCGATCCGGGCATCGCGACCACCGACAGCGGGTAATGGTTGTACTCGCGGCTGGCGAAATCGGTGATCGCCAGGTCCTGCACACCACCCAGTAGGGCTTCTGCGTCGATCGGATAGTTCTCGTACACGAACAGCGTGTCGAAAAGACGTTCCTGACCGGTGATGCGGTGAATCTCGTTGAGCGCCAGGTGATCGTGCTCGACCGTGTCGTTGTGAGCGCGCTGCAGCTGATCCAGCAGTTCGGCCACGGTGTCCGCCGCGGTGAGGTCCGCACGGACCGGGACGGTGTTGATCAGCAGACCGACCATGGATTCCGCCCCGGCCAGATCGGCAGGCCGGCCGGAAACGGCGGTGCCGAAAGCAACGTCCTGCTGGCCGGTCAGCCACGTCAGCAGCTGCGCCCAGGCGGCCTGTAGCACGGTGTTGACGGTGGTGCGCTGCGCGCGCGCCAGTTCGGTGAGCGCCTGCGTGAGGGACTCGGGCATCAGGTAGGACTCGACGCCGCGGGGTCCCGCCTGGGTGGGTGGCGCGACCAGCGTCGGGCTGTCGAATCCGTTGAACACCGTGCCCCAGGCGCTGCGCGCGGCGTCGAGGTCCTGGCCATCCAGCCAGGTGACGAAGTTGCGGTACGGGGCCGCCGCGGGCAGCCGTTGACCGTGATAGCCGGCAAAGATGTCCCGCAACAGCACCGGCAGCGACCAGCCGTCGATCACGATGTGGTGAATCGTCACCACGAGCCGGTGCCGGTCGGCCCCGGTGCGAAGCAGGGCGGCCCGGAACACCGGTTGGTCGGAGAGTCTGCAGGCGGCGACGCGTTCGTCGGCGCAGAACTGCTCGACCCGTTCGTCGACGGCAGCGCCCGCGCCGGAATCGACGAGTTCGAGGTACTGCCAGGCTATTTCGGGCTGGGCTGGAATGATCTGCACCGGTTCGCCGAAGTCTTCACTGAACCGAGCCGCCAGGTTCGGATGCCGTGCGACCACCGCGTGCACCGCGTCGCGCAGCCGATCCGCATCGAGTGGGCCGCTGACGGTGATGCCGAGTTGCACCGCGTAGACGCTGTCGTTGGCGACGCCATCGGAGCTGTCGCCGAAGTTCGCCTGGAACAACAGGCCCTGCTGCAGCGGGGTCAGGGGCAGCACATCGGCGACCTCGTACTGCCGGGTGAGCCTGTCGATCTCCGATTGGCTGAGCCGCACCGGCGTGACATCCGACGGCGTCAATCCGCCGCCGCCGTTGCGGACGTTGGCGCAGATGCCGGCCAGCGCCTCGAACCACAGTTGGCCGAGTCGGCTGATCTGGTCGCTGTCCATCGCCGACGGCGCCCAGGTCCACGACGCTTGCAGCTGGGGACCGGCGTCGCTGTCCATGGTGCCGGCGTTGAGTTCGACGGTGTGCGCCAACGGCATTGCCACGGCCGAGGCCACGTCGGCCATCGCCATGCTGTCCGGGCTGATCCGCCAGAGTTCTTCGGAGAGGTCGCCGGCGCCGGCGCCCAGCCGGCCGAGGTAGTTGAAACCGACGGTGGGCTCCGGGCCGCTGAGTTCTGCCTCGGGGTTGAGGTAGCGCAACAGTCCGTAGGTCAGACCGTCGGGCAACCCGCGCAGTTGTTCCTTGGCGCTCTTGATCACCGCGGCAAGCTGAGCGTCGCCCGTGCGGACCTGAGCCCAGGGCAGGGACCCCACCGCCAACGCCACCGGATACTTGGTGGTAAACCAGCCCACGGTGCGGGACAGGTCCACCGTCGCGGAAAGCTCTTCGTGGCGGCCATGGCCTTCGACGTCGATTCCGAGGGGTCGGCTCGAACCCAGAAACTCCGTCCAGGCCAAGCCGAAGGCGATCAACAGGATGTCCTGCACGCCGGCGTGGTAGGCGGCCGGCACCGGACCCAGCAGCTGCTGCGTGGTCTCGGCGTCCAGGGACAGCGAGAGGTGCCCGGCGTTGGCATAGGTGTCGGTGGCCGGCTGGACCTCGGGCAGCGCGGGCGGGGTCGCCAACACCTGACGCCAGGCGTCGGCCTGGTCGAGGACTTCCGGCGTCCGCGCATGCTCGGCGAGCACCGCCGACCAGGTGGCAAAGGATGTCCCGGTGATGGGCAACTCGATCGGTTGTCCGTGGTGGTGCTGGGCCCACGCGAGGTTCAGATCCTCCAACAGGATGCGCCAGGACACGCCGTCGACGGCGAGGTGGTGGATGATCAGCGCGAGTTGGCTGGTGTCGGTTGCCCATACCGCACGCAGCATCAACCCCGCGGCGGGGCTCAGTTGTGCGCGCGCCGCCACCAGCGTTTCCGGCGTCAGCGCGTCGACCGAAGTGAAGCACTCGCGGGCCTGCACGGAGCCGGCGTCGGGGACGAGCATCGACCACCCGTCGACGACCTCGGCCTGCAGGCGCAGCGTGGCATGGCGGTCCAGGAGGGCCTGCAAGACCGCCAGCACGTCGTCCTCGCGCACCCCGGCCGGGGCCTGCAGGACCAGCGTCTGGTTGAACTCGTCGATGGCCCCGTCACTTTCGCGCAACCAGCGCATGATCGGGGTGGCCGAGACCGGACCATTGCCCTGGTCCACCACGGCAGCCTCACCCGAGACCACGTCGACGACGACGGCCAATCGAGCCACGGTCTGCTCGACGAAGATGTCGCGCGGCCGGCACAGGATGCCTGCCGCTCGCGCGCGGGCGACGACCTGCATGGACAGGATGCTGTCGCCGCCGAGGTCGAAGAACGAGTCGTCGACGCTGACCCGCTCCATCCCCAGTACCTCGGCGAAGATCCCCGCCAGGACTTCCTCGACCGCGGTCTCCGGGGCACGGTAATCCCGGTTGGCACCGACGTATTCGGGTGCGGGCAGCGCGCGGATGTCCAGCTTGTTGTTCGGTGTCAGCGGCAGCGCGTCCAGCACCACCACGGCCGCAGGCACCATGTACGGCGGCAGCCGGTCGGCCAGTTGGCTCCGGGCCTCGACCGGATCGGCACTGCCGGTGATGTAGGCGACCAACCGCTTGTCGCCGGGGCGGTCCTCGCGGGCGATGACGGCGGCGGCCTCGACCCCGTCGAGGGCCGCCAGTGCCGCATGGACCTCGCCGAGTTCGATGCGGTAACCACGGATCTTGACTTGTTCGTCGGCGCGGCCCAGGTACTGCAACTGGCCGTCGTCGCCCCAGCGGATCAGGTCGCCGGTGCGGTACATGCGGGTCCCCGGCTCGCCGAACGGGCATGCCACAAAGCGCGACGCCGTCAGATCCGGGCGCCCGATGTAGCCCGGTGCCACGCCCTCGCCCGCCACGTACAGTTCGCCGACGACGCCCGCCGGTACCGGCTGCATCCAGCTGTCCAGCACAAACAAGGCCGCAGCGGGCACCGGTGAGCCGATGGGCACCACGCCGGTGCCGGCGGAAAGCGGGGCGCTGATCGCCACACACATCGTGGTCTCGGTCGGGCCGTAGGCGTTGATCATCGTCCGCCCGGGGGCCCAGCGGTCGACGACGGCGGCCGGGCATGCCTCGCCGACGACCGCCAACGCCGTCGACTCCAACCCCTCCGACGGGAGCATCGCCACCGCCGACGGGGTCTGGGTCAGCACGGTGACCTTCTCGGCCACCAACAGTTGGTGGAAGTCCTGCGGCGAACCCGCAACCGTTTCGGAGACCACCACCAGCCGGCCGCCCCGCAGCAGGGCGCCCCAGATCTCCCAGACCGACACGTCGAAGGCCAACGAGTGGCACAGCGGCCAGACGCCCGGGTTGGGCAGGCCCGCGTCCAACGTCGTCATCAACTGGGTGACGTTGTGATGGGTTATCGCCACACCCTTGGGTGCACCCGTGGTGCCCGACGTGTAGATCACGTACGCCAGATCATCGGGACGCGGTGCGGGCAGGGGGCTGTCGGGCTGGTCGGCCAGCGCCGGGTCATCGACGTCGACGACGGGGATGTCGTGGCCGTCGAAACGGGAGCGCAGCTCGGCGGTGGTGAGCACGGCCGCCGGCGCCGCGTCGGCCAGCACGAACTCCAGCCGCGACTCCGGCACCGAGGGGTCGATCGGCACATACGCCGCGCCCGTCTTGAGCACCGCCAGGATCGCGACGACGGCGCGATCGGTGCGCTCGGACACCAGAGCCACCCGCCGGCCCGGGCCCACCCCGCCGGCCGACAGCAGGTGGGCCAACCGGTTGGCGGTCGCGTCCAGCTCCCGATAGGTCAGCGAGATGTCCTCGAAGGTCAGCGCCTCCGCGTCGGGAGCGGCGGCGACCTGCTGTGCGAACAGGTCGGGAATCGAGATCTTGTCGGCGGCACCGGTCAAGGCGCCGGTGTTGCCGATCGCCGCGAGTTCGGCGCGTTCGTTGCCGGCGAGCAGATCCAACGAGGACAAGGGCCGATCGGGATCGGCGGCCATGGCGGTGACGAGAGTCTGGATATGGTCCGCCAATTCGGCGACCTCGAAGCTTGCGAACGGCTGTCCGGCACCCGCCGTGCTCAGGAACAACTCGTTGCCGGCGCCGATGAAGAAGAGCCCGAAGCTGCCGGTCGGTCCGTGGTTGGTGTACGACACCGACACCTCGGCGCCGGCGAGGTCGGCGGTGAGGCGAGAGGGAATGAAGTTGACCGCGATGCGCCGCGAGGGCTGGCGCGGACCCCCGACGGTGCCGTCGGGGCTCAGGGCGTGGACCGGGAACCGCTGGTGTTGCAGCAGTTCGCGGATGCGGATGTCGACGTGGCGGCAGAACTCGCCGACCGTCATCTCCGGCGGGGATTGCAGCACCAACGGCACGACACCGGCGAGCATGGCCGGCAGCGACTTCGAGTCTTCGCCCACGCGCCGGCTCACCGGGAAGTCCAGCGCCACCTCCGAGCCGTAGCCCGACCAGGCGCGCGTCAACAGTGCGACCGCGGCGGTGGTGACCGTGTAGCGGCGGATGCGCAGGCTCTTGGACAGTTCCTTGATGTGGCCGACGACCGCCGGATCGATGGGTACCGATGCCGACGGGGCGTACGCGTTGCGACCGGCAACCGCGGGGGCGGGCGGCTGATCGAGGCCCGCCTCCGGTGGAAGATTGCCGAGCCAGTACGCCAGGTCGTCCTGGTAGTCCGCGGACGCCTCGTAATCCTTCTCGCAGTCGACGAAATCCTGCAACGAGCCGAAGTAGGCGGGCGCGCCGGCTTCTCCGGTGGCCAACGCCGTATAGATCGATGCGATCCGGCGGCTCACCAGAGCCATTCCCAATCCATCTACGGAGATGTGATGACCCAGGCCGAACAGATAGAACTCGTCAGGCCGGGTGCGGAAAAGTGCGAATTTCACCAGTCGCCCGGTGAGCGGCAGCGGGGTGTGCTGAATCTCCGACGCCTTTTCGAGGACGGACTGCACCGGATCCTCGGTGTCACTGACGTCATAGAGGGGGAGTTCGATTTTGGAGTAATCGAGCGACTTCTGGAAAACCTGACCGTCGACTTCGAAGAAGGTTGCCCGGGCCGGCTCGGCTTCCTGTAGAGCTTGCCGTACCGCCTCCTGCAGGAGGCCGTGGTCCACGGTGCCGTCGATTCTGCCCAGGAGGCCCAGCTGCCATTCCGTGCCGGCCAGTCCGCTTTCCTGCGATAGCCAGATATCCAGCTGCCCTCGTGACAGCGGCAGAGCCCTGGGGTCAGGTTCCATTATCAATTCCCCACACCATGAGTTGACCGTGTAATTGAATTGACCGCTTTTTTAAAGAGCCCCGCCCTGCGCCAATCGATCGCGCAGGCTCTTCGGTCGAATATCTGTCCAATTCTTTTCGATGAATTCCAAACACTCCGCTCGGGGCGCTTCCCCATGAACCACCGTCCAACCTGCTGGAACGTCGGCAAAACTCGGCCATAGGCTGTGCTGCTCTTCGTCATTGACCAACACGAAGAAGCTGCCGCTCTCGTCGTCGAACGGATTAATGCTCAACTTTTCTCCATACCGCCCAGGAACACGTGACCTCACCCAACATACGGGAGGTCTCAGGATAACGCCCGATGTATTCACCAAGTTTCCGGGTGACCACTTCTTTATTGAAGTTTAGTTAGCTCAGGCTAGGAGTTTGCTGTACTAACCTTTTTCTTCGCTTTTGCGAGGTCATTGGCCTGCCCGACCGGCGCTAGCGCGCTTGCGACATTTCACTCTCTATGAGAGTCATGTGGACGCACCCTCAGGCTTGGGTACAACAGACCGACCCTGAACGTCATGGTTCGTAGGTGCGACAGGTGGCCTGAGGCTTTCGATTGGCGCTGAGGCCAGGGCAGCAGCTGACGCGAGCCTCCAAGTCCTCCGCTGAACTTCCCCGAGCGGCAAGTACAAAGCCTTGCGTCCTGATGCGGCCGACGCCCCTGGCCCTCCTCGCCGGCGCTCGGCAGTCTAGGCAAACAACGAGTGCACGATAGAAACTTCGCCGCGAACCCGGCACGGCCTACGGGGACGAAGAAACTCTCAGTGAGATTCTGGGTCAGGGCGATCCTGCGCCGCCGAACCCGGCGATGTACCGCGAGGCAAGACCATCATGAACAACGGGATCTTCACCGTGACGCCGCCGACCGGTGCGCGCACAGTGAAGGATACGACCTCCAACTCGAGGCGTCGGCCCCGCTGGGTCTCCATCTCCAGACGACCCGGTAGACGCTTGGGCGCAGCCAACCAATCCAGACCGCGTTCGATGGACTCGACCAGGTTCATGGTGGCGACTATACCCGGGGAGGCGCAGCCGCCCGCGATTCGCAATCTGACCCAAACCCCGGGACAGCCCACTACTTCGGCTGCACTGCAATTGCTTTCGTTGCGTCTCAAGCCCTGATGAAGCAGTACAGGCGGTACTCTGAGCTACCTTCGCTACTGAGGTCATCGTATGCCTTCTGCGCCGGCGCAAAGTCATGAACCATTCGGCGGAACATCCTCGGTGTGACTCGATCGATGACGTCCTGCCACTGCTCAAGGGTCATCTTCATGCCGCGCCTGACTTCGGTGTTGATGACCTGGTACGAAACAACCTGTAATGGTCCGGCCGCCAGTGCCGCCTCCCATTCGGCAATCTGCCGAGTTGAACGCGCATCTGTGTAGAGGAAGTGTCCACCCGGCCGCAATACACGTCCGACCTCGTCAAGAAAGCGCGAGAATCGCGGGTATAGGTGGGAGGACTCAACGTTGATCACCGCATCGAACGATGCGTCCAGGAACGGCAGTTCTTCGGCATCGCCTTGCACGAAATCCAAGTTCGGCAGTTGATGCTGGCGCCGACAATATTCGATGCCAACCGGGTTCACGTCCAGGCCGATGTACGACTCCGGTCCCAAAACGCGCGTGATATACGACGCCCCGCCGCCGTGGCCGCAACCAACTTCCAACACCCGCTTGCCCTCGAGTTCCACCTGGGAGGCCGTGCGGTGATAGAGCTGGATGGGAAATCGGTTGGGCTCGTCGGCCGGCGACAACGCCAATGCCATCGGCGGATCTTCTTCGTACCCGTAGTTGAGGAACACCACGTCATCCGAATTCAGCCTGCGTGTCGCGTACCGATAAATAGATTTCTGCGCCAATTGGGTGAACTTCGCATTCAGCGTCGGAAGAATCCGGTCGCGAGACGACCACCCCCCAGTTCTCACAGCCATGCCCGGAGTATTGCAGAGATCTGCGGACCTTACCGCCAGTTGAACAGTTCGCTTCAAGGTCCGCTGCCCTCGTCCGGCTGTCCGCCCGATAGGCTGCAGACGATAGCCGCGAAAGGCTTCCGCTCCAGAGAATCCCTGAAAGGCTCAGACCCGCATGAAGTTTGCGCTGGCATGTTACGGAACTCGCGGAGACGTAGAGCCCTCTGTCAGTATCGGCCGCGAACTTGAGCGGCGTGGCCACGAGGTAAACCTGGCCGTACCACCTGATCTGGTGCCCTTTGCCGAGGAAGCGGGCCTCGCAACGGTCTCCTACGGACCGAAACTGTCGGACTTCTTGCAGGAGGACTTCCTTCGAAATTTCTGGGCCGAGTTGGCCCGTCGCCCGCTGAAAACACTCCGGGAGCTCTGGCAGCCGATCGTCCACTACTGGGATCAGACAGGTGCGACCTTGAAGTCGCTGGCCGACGGTGTCGACCTGCTGTCCACGGGGCTCAACTATGAGCAGCCGGCCGCCAATATTGCGGAGTACTACGACATTCCACTGGTCACACTGCATCACTTTCCGATGCGCCCCAACGGGCAGCTGGTGCCAATGCTTCCGCCCACACTGGTTCGATCGGCCGGGTCGATGTCGGAGTGGATGTTGTGGCGGATGACAAAGGACGTCGATAACGCGCAGCGGCGCGAGTTGGGGTTGGGGCCTACCACACGAACATCGGCGAGGCGCATCGCCGACAGAGGAACCCTAGAGATACAAGGCTACGACGCTGTATCGGTCCCTGGTCTCGCGAAGGAATGGGCCCGGTGGGGGGACCGCCGGCCATTCGTGGGCGCATTGACGATGTCGTTGTCCACTGACGTGGACAACGAAGTCACCTCATGGATCGCCGATGGACCGCCACCGATCTGCTTCGTCACCGGCAGCATCCCGGTGAAGTCACCCGCCGAGACCGTCGAGATGATCAGCGCCACGTGTTCTCAACTGGACCAGCGGGCGTTGTTGTGCGGCGGTGGCACCGACTTCACCGGGATCTTGCAGTCGGAGCACGTTAAGGTGGTCGGCGCGGTCAATTACGCAGAGGTGTTCCCTTTGTGCCGCGCGGTAATCCACCATGGCGGCTCCGGGACCACCGCAGCGAGTCTCCGCGCCGGAATTCCGACGCTCATTCTTTGGAGTTCGGCCGATCAGCCCTACTGGGGAAACCAAGTCCAACGATTGGGAGTGGGTACCGCTCGCCGCCTTTCGCGCAGCGGTGCGAAAACACTAGTCACCGATATCCGCCGAATCCTCCGCCCTGAGTATGCAACTCGAGCCCGCGAACTCGCCGCGCAGATGACCAGCCCGGCGGAGAGTGTGTCCAAGGCCGCCGACCTCTTCGAGCGCTCCGTTATTCAGTGACCGTGAGCACGACCAGGTGCCGGGAACTGCGGCGCCGAGTCAGCGAGCCGGCTTCAGCAGCAGCCCCTGACCGGTGGGCAACGCACAGATAGCAATTCCCAGTTCCTTCGCCACGTCATCCATGGCTTGCCGCTGCTCGTCGCGGCCGCGCTGAGTGTAATCATCAAGTAGCACAACGGCACCTGGGGTAAGCTTCGGCCAGAAATACTTCAGAGCAGCGACTTCCGGTGGCGCACAGTTCATATCAATATGTAGAAACGCAACCCTGTCGGTGTCGACCTCGTCCAGCGTTTCCGGGACTGTGCCAGCGATGACGCGGTGGTTACGCCATTGGGAAAAATTGGCACGCACCTGGTCGGCGGAGTTTGCGTAGATACCGAAGTCCAGCGCGGCCTTGCTCTTCGTCAAAGCTCCTGCCTTACGCTCCAGCGCAGTGACGAATCGCTCATCCATACCCTCGAATGTATCCAGAAGATAGAACGTCTTACCCAATCGGTCCCAATCGAGATTCTCCATCACCGCACTGCTCAAGAAGCCGTGGCTGACGCCGCACTCAACGAAGTCGCCTTCCAAATGACTGGCTGTTGCAGCGGCCCATAGTCCAACGTGCACACGCCATTCCCAATGATAGAAATCCTTGCCACCAAGAGCTTGGACTCCGCGTTGATAGGCACGCTTGAACTCTGGATCGTCAACGAAGGCGTGACTGTTGAAGCAGATCAATGCATCGTTCGAGTACACATCGGGCAGGATCGTTCGCGGGATCCAGTATGCGGTACGGAGCACGAACCATGCCAGGCGGAACCTCATCGACCATGTATGTGCCACGCGAAAACCATACCCCGCCGTATGCCCCAGATGAATGTAGTTGGCTTTCCCGCCCAGCGTGACGGTCCTACGTCAGACCGCAGGCTTGAGCAGCAAACCCTGGCCGGTAGGTAGGGCGCAGATCGACACGTCCAAATCGCGCGCCACCTCATCCATAGCAACGCGCTGTTCATCTCGGCCACGGTTGGCATAATCGTCCAGCAGCACAAACGCGCCAGGCGTCAACTTCGGCCAGAAGTACCGCAACGCCGCGACTTCCGGTGGCGCGCAGTTCATATCAATATGCAAGTACGCGATGGACTCAGACTCCACCTGACCCAGCGTCTCCGGCACCGCTCCGACGACAATCCGGTGGTTGGACCATTCAGCGAAGTTGGCGCGCACGCTGTCGACGCCGTCGACATACATCCCATTTCGAACCAGTTCTTCGCTCTTCACCAGCGCGCCCGACTCGCGCTCGCTCTCGGAGATGAACCGCGGGTCCAGACCCGCGAAAGTATCGAGAAGATAGAACGTTTTACCCAAACGATCCCAGTCGAGATACTCCATGATCGCGCTGCTCAAAAACCCATGGCTGACACCACACTCAACGAAGTCGCCTTCGAGTCGACTCGCGCCGGCGGCGGCCCACAGTCCGACGTGCACACGCCACTGCCATTGGTACCAATCCTCGTCACCCAGAGCACGCGCCCCGCGCTGGTAGGCACGTTGGAAGTCCGGATCGTCCACAAAAGCGTAGCTATTGAAGCAGATCAGCGCGTCGTTCGAATACACCTTCGGCAGCAGCTTGCGTGCGAGCCAGTACTCGGCCCGCACCGCCTTCAACCACAGGCGAGTACGTCCTGAAAGTTTGCCCACCACAGCGGCAACACTAACACTCGCTGGCGCAACACGGATTCTCTCCTCGATTCAGGAAACGCGTCTTCGCGACTTTCATACGGGTCAGTCAGCCGTGCCTGCGCGCGCCAGCGACCTTCTCCACCAGGTCAGCAGCGTCAACGACGCTGTCGCTGGGCTTACTCATCCGAGCCGCAAGATCGCGGGCTCGTGCGGCAGTTTCCGGAGTCAAGATTCGGCGTAGATCGGCGGTGAGCGTCTGGCGGTTGGTCTTCGAAAAGCGGCGCGTGGTACCTACTTTCAACCGCTTCACCTGTCCCCCCCAGAGGGCTTGATTCGCATCCATCGAAAGAATCAGGGTCGGGATACCCGCGCGCATGCTCGCCGCGGTCGTGCCGGAACCGCCGTGGTGGACCACCGCGCGGCAGGCGGGAAAGATCGCCGCATAGTTCACCCCAGACACCACCTTGACGTTGTCGTGGGTCGCTGCATCACTGAAGTCGCTCCAGCCGGCGCAGATCAAGGCTCGCTCGCCGAGTTCGGCGCAAGCCGAACTGATCATTTCGACTGTCTCCCCGGGAGACTCGACCGGCATGCTTCCGAAGCCGAAGCAGATCGGGGGTGTCCCCGCTGCTATCCAGGACATCACCTCGTCGTCGGACTCGGTCGGTAACTCCATGGTCAGCGTGCCGACGAACGGCCGCTTTTCATTCCATGACGACCACTCGGCGGCGAGGCCGGGGAACGCAGCGGCATCGTAGGCTTGGATCTCCACCGACCCGCGGCGGATGATGCGGCGCGACGTCGGTCCCGTCGCCTTCGGCAAGCCCAGGTCACGCCGCTGCGCATCTTCGATCTTCTTGTTCAGGCGCCAGCCCAACCAATCGAACGCGATCATCGCCGCGCGGCCGAGAGGTGCGGGCAACCACGTGACCAGTTGACCGTTGGGCCGCATCGGAATGTGGTGCAACGTGGCCAGGGGAATATTGTGATACTCGGCCACGTTGGCGGCCGGTTCCTGATAGCTCTGACCAGCGACCAACACATCGGCGCCGTCCGCCGCGGCGGTGAGCGTCTCAGCCATCTGCACCCACGCCTGATCGCTGAGCTCCCACATTTGCCGCCACAACCGACGGATATCGCCGATTCTCCAGAACTTGTGTAAGGCAAACGTCCAGAAGCTGCGATACACGTCGACCCACGTCCTGGTGTCCAGACCATAGGCGACGGTCTCGAGGCCTGCAGCTTCACTGAAGTCGACCAGGTCGGGCGGCACCGCCATCACCACGGTATGTCCTCTGCGCTGCAATTCGCGACCGACGAAGACTGTGGGCTCGATATCGCCGCGCGTTCCATAGCTGGCCAACACAAGCTTCATCGCGGATCACACCTCTCCACCAGGCTCCGCAGCCATCGCGGACTCGTCGGCGTCCGGGAGGATGTCATTCCTTCCGCCAGAGCACCCCGGTACCGTCAATCTCGACGATCTCAGCCGAGATGCCGTGCGCTGAACGGTAATCCGTGACGGCCTGCTGGCAACCATCGATCGCGTGATAGTCGTCGACAATGCAGAAGCCACCCGGGGACAACCGTGAATACAGCCCGTCCAAAGCCTGGATCGTGGATTCGTAGAGGTCACCGTCGAGGCGTAGCACCGCAATCTGTTCGATAGGAGCATCGTTCAAGGTGTCCTTGAACCAGCCGGGGAGGAACCGCACCTGGCTGTCCAACAGGCCGTAGCGTTCGAAGTTTGCCCTGACATCCTGCTCGGACACCGCCAGGATCGGGGCGGCCAAGTGCAATCGGTCGCCCTTGTCCGCCTTGAAGTTGGCCGCGTCCGGCGGCGGCACCCCGGCGAACGAATCGGCCAGCCAGACGCAACGGCTCTCATCGCCGTAGGCCGCGAGCACCGCACGCATCAGAATCGATGCCCCGCCGCGCCATACGCCACATTCGACCAAGTCACCGGGGACGTCATCGGCGAGCACGGTTTCGACGCACTCCTGGAGACTGGTGAGGCGCTTCATCCCGATCATCGTCAGCGCGTCGGCGGGCCAATCCAGCCCCAGGTCGCGTTTGCGTTGATCGAAGGGGCGCTTACGCACCAACATGAAGTTGCCGATCTTGAAGAGAGGACGATGCAACCAGTCCCACCCAACCGGCACCAGCTCATCGCTCCCGTACCGGGTCAGGTCCTGCCGCAGCAGGTCCAAGTACGCAGATCGGCTGTCACGATCAGTCACGGTCAAAAAACTGCCCCAATCTCCAATATTGGCAATCTCGGGGACAGCCTAACCCTATCGCCATGCCTTGGCGTCATTTCGGGTTCTCCCGCACCCGTTGGGACGCTGAGGTTTTGGCTGCCATCCGAGACATTTACGCGCATACATTCAGTTTTGGCGAACTATACGAAGCGCCCGGACTCAGGTTCCACTAGGAGTAATGGCTACCGGTAGCCGTGCTGGCAAAACTACGATGGCCCACCAGGCCGCTCCGGCGCCTATCGAAAGACCGCTCGAGGAAGCTGCTTCGACTCTTTGGCCCGGTGGACCACCACCACCGAATCGAAAACCTCGATGCGGTCGATGATCGTCGCGGCAAACGGCACGTCCACCTGCTGAACCCGCTTGGGATGGCCTTCCATGACCTGAAATACCGATTTCATTTGCATGTAGTGCGCGTGCATGGCGTCCATGAGCCACTTGGTGAAGTCAACGAAGGACTCGGGCTGGTCCCGATATGGCGTCCAGTAGTTGGCGCACACGTCCTCCACCATGTAGACGCCACCCGGCCGGAGCCGCGGGAACAGATACTGGAATGAGGAAATCATCTGTTTAGGGGTGTGACCGCCGTCGTCGAGCACGGTGTCGAACGGCCCGAACTCCTCGAGGACGCTACTCAGGAAGCTGGTGTCGGTCTGGTCGCCTACCCGGACGTGTATATCGCTCTCGGGCGCGTCGTACTGGGCCACCTTGGGATTGATATCGAGACCGACGATCGTGGCATCGGGTAGGTACTCTCGCCACATCCGTAGCGAGCCGCCCCGATCCACGCCGATCTCGAGCATGCGCTCCGTGTGAGTCAGAACCGATTGATAGATCGGGAAATAGTGCCGCAGCTTGTGGACGTTCTCGGTGTGTTCGAACACTCGCCCGATGGGTGTGTCCCCGGGTGCGCTGTCCTCGGCGCGCATCGGCACGGCGCGTGCGAGGTCCGGTCCCAGGGCCTCGAGCATCCGAGACCGCCCTTTGTAGGGATAGCGGCGGGTAACGAAGGGCGGCTTCGATTGCAGCGCCAGGCGGAAGGGGGCCATCGT
The DNA here is from genome assembly GCF_963378085.1 of Mycolicibacterium sp. MU0050. Taxonomy (GTDB): domain Bacteria; phylum Actinomycetota; class Actinomycetes; order Mycobacteriales; family Mycobacteriaceae; genus Mycobacterium; species Mycobacterium wendilense. Next base: position 4,882,342 of record NZ_OY726395.1, read on the forward strand.
CATGAAACCCTATGCCCGTCAATAGAACTAAGCCCTACTTGATCTCCAAAAAGCGCCATGCGGCGCAGCATACTCACGATATTTGGCAACTTTCTTGGATTTTGCTGTCAGCAAAGGGGGTGGCGCGCCACGGTACCCCGAACTCACGCCGTCGGCCGGTTGGGGGTTGGAAACTAGTGTTGTCTGGATTCGGCCGCCGCGACTTCTCCCAGCGGAGCCCCCGACGCCGCCGCCAACCGCCGACGTTTGATCCGGCGTTTCAGCGACAACGCTCGCTTCTCCACCAAAAACCAGCTCGCCGCCGCGAGTGGCAGCGTGGCCGCAACTGATACGACAAAAAAGAGGAAGGGATTCATGGCGGATAGCCCTGCGACCGCCAACAATTGCTGGACCGGGAACGCATAGATATACATCCCGTAGGACACGTCGGTCCGGATGTTCAACCGCTTCTTCTTGACCAGGATGCCGGAGACCACCACGGCGTACGCCAACGGCAGGCCGCCCACCAACCGATAGTCCGGCATGACGCTGGCAGCCATGACGATCACGCTGCTCACCGCGACCAGCGACCAGCGCGCTGGAATAACGTCCCGCCAGTGGTACAACACCGCCCCAGCCGCAAACATGATTGCGCAGCGCATCGCGAGCTGCGGGATGGTCCATACCCCAGGGAAAGTCAAGGGCGGCAGCATAGCCGCCCCGGCCACCGCCAGCACCAGGATCACCGGCGACACCCACCGGAACTTGGCGAGCCCGACTATGCCGAGGCCGGCAACGGCGAGGTAGCACATCAGTTCCCAGATGAGGGACCAGAGAGAGGCATTCCAGATGCCGGCGAATGGGATGTCGCTCGGCGTGCCGCCGACGTCGAACTGTAGGTGGATGATGCCGAGGTTCTTCAGCACGTATTCGACCGGAGCAGTAGACAGCAGCAGCTTCATCGGCGAGCCGCCCTGAATCGCGACGCTCAGAGGCGCGATGACGAAGGCAGTGATCGCCAGGCAGATGTAGAAGCCGGGAAGGATGCGCAGCGCGCGGGCGGCCAGGTAATCGCGCACATGCGGGTCCCGGAGCCAGCTCGCCGTGATGAGAAAACCGGACAGCGCGAAGAATCCGTCGACGCCCACCGAGAAGAGCAGCTGCAGGACAGCCGGTGATTGAACTGCGTGACCGGTGACCGGAAACGCGTGAAACAAGATCACCTCAGTCGCCAAGACGAGCCGTAATGCGTTCAATGCGTTGTTGCGTGGATCGAACGCTGTTCCGAGCTTCATCCGCCTCCTCGGTTCCGCTGTAGCGGCGTAATCGTATCGCCAGACCGGTTACGGCTGCCCAACTTTCACGCACCCAACATCACCACCGATACGGGTGTGTTCGCCACCGTTGACGGAAATCGTCGGTTGTTGTGGTCAGAGCCCCGCTGCTGCGCGGATTCCGGTTGCTGCCCCGTCGGCGGCGCCGGGACTTCGCTAGGCCCACGTCCCCTTGCGGCCGTGGGCAATTGCGACAGCCTCGTAGAGCGGCTTCATGAACTTGCGCGAGAATCGATAGCGCAGATTGAAGTGGCCTCGGAAGTCGTCCAATGAGGTGCGGAACCCCCGCTCACTGGCCTGATACGCGCCAAATACGCGGTCCAAAACGGCCTCGTCCCAAGGGTCATCGTTCGCTGCAGCGCGCAGCGTGTCGTAGGCGACCGTCAGCCAGTCGGTGCCGAAGGGTTCTTCGACGGGACCCGATTCGCGCTGCCGACGGAGACTGGGTTCGAGAAACTCATCAACGGGACTGTCGTCCCCGGTGTCGAGTGCGATGGGCAGAATGGCGGAAATGCGTTTGAGTTCGCGTCGCCAATCCTCCAGTAGGTTCGTGTAATCAACGAACACCCTCGGCAAACCACGAGTGTGCTGCTCAGCCAACAAGTTGTATTTGAGCCATAATGCACTCGCGAGTTGCGGAGTCGCCTGCATGAATTTGGCGAGTGAGCGATTCACCTCCGTAGGGTCCCGGACCGCGAGTACGGCGGCGATGTCGTAGCCGGCCATCCGCGCGGCGTTGAACCAGGCATCACACAACAGCGAAATGTGCAGGACTTTGATGACCGTGACAGGCGCAGTCGGCAATTCGCGGAGATAGTCTGCGATCTGGGCGCTGAACTGGGTCTTCTCTTCGTCGCTCAGCACCCCCTCGTCCTGCAATCGGAGTGTCGGATCGAAGTAGCTGCTGCCATGCCGGTACAAGAACTTCTCGTTGAGGTGCAGCGCGGCGCGGGGCTCCCAGTAGCCGCGCGGGTTGTTCGCATCGGCCCCCAACATTCCGGGTGGCATGGCCACACCGCTGAGCGAAAGCGCTCGGGTCAATGCGGAGGTCCCGGACCGTCCCATGCCCAGGACAAACATGATGACAGGCCGCCGGGCAGAGTTCATCTCGTTCGTCGCGGTCACAGCGAACTCCGATCCATCGGCGCCGTAGTTCTTCTGGCGCGTCGCTGTTGCAGCGGAAGATATGTTGACAGACATAGGATTTCAGTCATGAGAGCCTCTGGTCCGGGGGCCAGCAATTGCTTTACAGATTACGGCCACCCAGTAAATAGTGACCGCTTTACCCGACGCTAGCCGCCCCGAGGCGCCCCCCGCAAGCGGTCCGAATATTTCATCGGTCGGGTATCCCAAAACTGGGACACCCGACTCAATCGCGATGGCCCAACCATTGCCGCGCTAGGGATTTGGCGTGACCGTGCTGATCCACTCGAGCAATACGGGCAGACCGTCAGCCAGCGTCCACTTGGGACTCCAGCCGAGAGCATCGTTCGCGGGTCCGATGTCACAACTCGCGGCGCGCACATCCCCGTCTCGAAACTTGCCCACAACCACCGGCTCTGGCGCTTCGCAGATTCCCGCTACCGTGCGCGCCAACTCGTGGACAGTGGTCGCCGCGCCCGACCCGATGTCATGGCAGCGCCGACCGGCCGCCGGGGCCGCTATCGTGGCGAACAACGCCTCCACCACATCTTCGATGTAGACGAAGTCACGAACGATACGGCCGTCTTCGTAGACCTCCAATGCGTGGTGCTCCCGAGCCAACCGTGCGAAGAGCGCCACAATGCCGGTATAGGAGTTGGTCAGCGATTGACCGGGACCATAGACATTTTGCAGGCGGAGCACCGTCAGGTTGGTGTCGTGCGCCGCGGTCCAAGCCGCCAGTAGATGCTCCTGAGCCAGTTTGGTCGCGGCGTAGACGTTGGTGGGACGTGGTTCGGTTCGACTGGCACAACTGGGGATTGGTTGTGCAGGGGCATCTTCAGGCCCCTGCGGATCCCAGATTCCGGCGGCGAGCTGGGCGTGGCTGCGGGGCGGCGGGTAAAAGGTTCGGTCGGCACAGCGCCACGCACCCTCGCCGTAAACAGCCCTCGATGACGCAACCACGAGCTGTCGAGGCACCACACCGGACCGCCTCAGGGCGTCGAGCATCTGGGTGGTCCCCACCACGTTCACGGACCCGTGCCTGGTGGCTTCTGATAGAGACTGCGCTGTCCCTGTTTCGGCCGCGAGATGCACGATCTGGTCCGGTACGAACAAGCGAAGCACGGCGTTCCAGTCCGGTGCATGCGTGACATCACCGGTGAATACCCGCACTGCCGCCGGCAGATCCAGCTCGCCGCCCCCAGCGTGAACCTGCGGATGCAGGATGTCCATCACAGCGACTTCGTAGCCTGCCTGAACCAGCCGGGCCGAGAGGGCGGACCCGATGAAACCCGCTCCGCCGGTGATCAGTACGGATCTAGACAAGATCGACGCCTTCCGTGCGAGTGCATAGTCAGTGGACTGCCGATTAACAACCAAGTCATGCTATCGCCGGCACTCAGGGCTCCGAGCCAGGCGTCACCGCTCATGGCTCGAACACCGCGGCGGCGCGTCGCTCGATCAGGTCGGCCGCATGGCGAATACTTTGTGAGGGAGCAGTCATCTGGGCAGCTATCTCTCGTGCGTGCACTGCGCAATCTGGCGTCAGGATCCTCCGCAGGTCGGCAACCAGAGTCGCTCGCGTTGTGGTCGAAAATCGCCTTGCGGCACCGATTTCGAGGTTCTCCAGCTGCGCGCCCCAGAGCGGTTGATCCCCCGCGGTCCACAACGCCAGCGTCGGTACACCAGCGCGCAGGCTCGCCGCCATCGTTCCGGAACCGCCGTGGTGGACAACGGCTCGACATTTCGGAAAGACCGCTGCGTAGTTCACAACGCCCGCTACGTGGACATGGCCGAACCGGGGCGTCTCTCTCAGGTCTGTGCCGCCGGCACACACCAGCGCCCGCTCTCCCAATTCTGCGCAAGCCGCGCTGATCATTTCGACCGTGTCCGCAGGCGACTGCATGGGGATGCTGCCGAAACCGAAACAAATCGGTGCAGAACCTGCGTCGATCCACGCCATCACCTCCACGTCGTCCGCAGCGGTCAATTCCATTGTCAAGGTCCCGACAAAGGGGCGCCGCCCCGGATGCGACACGTTCCATTCTTCGGCAAGGCCGGGAAAACACACCGCGTCATAGGCTTGAATCTCGAGCGCTCCGTACTCCGCCATCCTGCGCGCCGCTGTGCCTTTCGCCTGCGGCAGTCCGAGCTCACAGCGTTGCGCGTCCTCCACACGCTTGGTCAGGCGCCACAACAGCCAATCGTAAGCCTGCATTCCGGACCGAACCACCGGTGCCGGCAGGGTCGGAACGATACGGCCGTTGGGCCGCCACGGAAACGTGTGCAGGACGGCGAGCGGGATGCCGTAATGCTGCGCAACATTTGCAGCGGGTTGCTCATAGCCGACGCCAGTCGACAAGAGATCGGCGTCCTTCGCCAAGGTCATCAGGGCCCTGTTCATCTCCGCCCAATGTCGGGTCGCACCCTGCAATGCGTCGCGGGACAACGCGACCAGGTCCTGTATTCGCCAAAACCGTCGGGTCCAGCGGGTCCATCCGTCACGGTAGGCACCCAATTGTGGTTCGACCTCGATTCCGTAAGGGATGGCATCGAGTCCCGTTGCGTGGGCGAAGCCGACCAGATCCGGCGGCACGGCCATCCGGACCTCGTGTCCTCTGCGCTGGAGTTCGTGTCCGACGGCCACCGAGGGCTCGATGTCGCCGCGGGTCCCGTAACTCGCCATGGCGAACCTCATGTGGGTTGCGCCCCTCCCCGGTTTCGACGTGCCGGTCAATCACCGCGTTCTGTTGGCCATTATGGCGATTGCCCGGTGCCGGCGGCGGTGTTCCGATCTTCGTACGAAGCTTTTCGTAATTGCGAAAGATGTTGCAGCGATCCCGGATCGGCGTTTCGTGGCGGATCTTGCAGGGAATATGCGGTTTTCCGCCGGCCCTGGCAACCAGATATCGCATACGCCAGCACCAGCGATATTCGAACGGCGATTCGGCTTCTGGCCGGCGGTGGGTCGCGTGCCCGAACGCGCATCAGCGGCAGCGGCCACTAATCCGCCGGTCTCTTTACCGTGCGGGTTAAGCTTTACGGGTGTTTTGCCCCATGGGCCAATGCCACGCCCTCGAACGGTCCGGTTCTTTGACCACGTCGGGTATGACGTCATGCGCGGGATAATTCTCGCGGGTGGGTCCGGCACGCGTTTACATCCGATCACGATGGGTGTAAGCAAGCAGCTCCTGCCGGTCTACGACAAGCCACTCGTCTACTACCCGCTGTCGACCCTGATCATGGCTGGCATCAGAGACATTCTGATCATCACCACACCACACGACGCTCCGGCGTTCCAGCGCCTGCTTGGCGACGGGTCGGCGTACGGAGTGAATCTCAGCTATATTTCGCAACACCAGCCCGAAGGCTTAGCACAGGCATTTGTGCTTGGAGCCGAGCATATTGGCAACGACACTGTGGCTTTGGCGCTGGGTGACAACATCTTCTACGGGCCTGGGCTCGGGACCAGCCTCAGGCGTTTCCAAAACGTCAGCGGCGGCGCCATTTTCGCTTACTGGGTGGCTAACCCCTCGGCGTACGGCGTAGTGGAGTTCGGTGCCGACGGGACAGCCGTCTCACTCGAGGAGAAACCCCAACATCCGAAATCCCACTACGCCGTGCCCGGCCTGTATTTCTATGACAACGACGTCATCGAGATCGCCCGCTCCCTCCGGAAATCGGCCCGCGGTGAGTACGAGATCACCGAGGTAAACCAGATCTATCTCGAACAAGGCCGACTCTCGGTAGAGGTGTTGGCCCGCGGAACGGCGTGGTTGGACACGGGAACGTTCGATTCGCTTCTCGACGCGAGCGACTTTGTCCGCACCATCGAGCGTCGTCAGGGACTGAAAGTCAGTGCGCCCGAGGAGATTGCCTGGCGCGCAGGATTCATTAACGATGACCAGTTGGCTGCCCGCGGCAAGGAACTCCTTAAGTCCGGCTACGGTCGGTACCTGCTACATCTGCTGGAAAGGAAATAGGTCGGCGCGGCCTGGTCAGCCCGGACGACAACGGCGGGCGTCTGTCTGTGTAACGTCAAGGCGTTCGTGCCAGACATAAGAGTTAGGTTTCGCAACAAGTTTGAGGCCTAGGCATCAGTGGGTAGCTCAACCGATGCCGAGACCGTCCGGGACCGACCACTGGACGACATCTTGTCAATACTCGAAGGAGCGAAAACATGATCCGATCATCATTGACCGGAGTGGCTGCCGCCGCGTGCGGGCTGGCTCTGTCCCTCTCCGCGGGCGCCGGAATTGCGTCCGCCGCTCCCGACTACGGCCCGATGGTCGATACGACCTGCAGCTTCGATCAGGCGATGACGGCCGTGCGCACCGAGAACCCGATGGCGGCGCGCTACCTCGATCAGTCGCCGCCCAACGTGCAGTTCCTGCGCGTGTATCTCGGCGCGCCCCGTGATGAACGCATCAACCTGCTCAATCAGATCAAGGACAACCCCGGGGCGAACCAGGCCCTACCGGTGTTCCAGCAGATGCTCACCAGTTGCACCAAGTACTGAACTGACTCGAGTTCGCTTCGACCCGGAGCAAACGCGAGTCGCTGATTCATCTCAGGCCGTCCCCAGCGCCGAGTCCGCTTGCGGTCTCACCGCTGGGGACGTTCTGCGTACTAGGTGCGGTCTTCGCCCAGCAACTCACGCACGGCGGGACGCGTGCCGTACTCGCGGAGCATGGCGCTTGCCGGCCGCGGCCGGACCTGTACCGGCCACCAGAACCACCGTCCCAGCAGCGCGGCGATCGACGGGGTCAGGAAGGCGCGCACAATCAATGCGTCGAACAGCAGGCCGAAGCAGATGGTGGTGCCCACCTGGCCGATGATCCGCAGGTCGCTGACCACCATGGCCGCCATCGTCAGGGCGAACACCAAACCCGCTGTCGTCACGACCTTGCCGGTGCCGCCCATCGCCCGGATGATGCCGGTGTGCAAACCCGCGCCGATCTCCTCCTTCATCCGGGAGACCAGCATCAGGTTGTAGTCGGAACCCACCGCCAGCAGGATGATCACGGACATCGCCAGCACCATCCAGTGCAGGTATATCCCGAAGATGTACTGCCAGATGAGCACTGAGATGCCGAACGAGGCGCCCAGCGACAGCACCACCGTGCCGACGATCACGAGTGCCGCGATGGGGCTGCGCGTGACGATGAGCATGATCATGAAGACCAGGCAGACAGCCGCGATGCCGGCGAGCCAGACATCCCACTTCGAGCCATCGTGCCAGTCCTTGGCCGTCGCCGCGGCACCGGCGATGTACACCTTGCTGTTCACCAGCGGGGTGCCCTTGAGCGCCTCCTCGGCCGCCGTCCGGATCTGATCGATGCGTTGGATGCCTTCGATCGACGCCGGGTCTCCGCTGTGCGAAATGATGTAGCGCACGGACTTTCCGTCCGGCGACAGGAAGAAGTCCATGGCGCGCTGGAACTCCGGATTTTCGAAGACTTCCGGCGGTAGGAAGAACGAATCGTCTATCTGGGCGGCGTCGAAAGCGCGGCCCATGACGCTGACATCCTCGGCCGCATCCTCCATGCCGGCGTTCAAACCCGTCTGGGTGCTGTGCATGGTGAGCGTCATCTCCCGCATACGCTCCATCACCGCGATCATCTGCGGCATGATGACCAACATCTGGGGCATCAGCCGGTCCAAAATCTCCATCTCATCGACCAACCCCGACATCTCGTCGTTCAGGCGGTCGACCTTGTCGATAGAGTCGAAGAGCGACCGAACTGCCCAGCACACGGGAATGTTGTAGCAGTGCGGTTCCCAATAAAAGTAGTTACGAATAGGTCGGAAAAAATCGTCGAACAGGGCAATACGTCCCCGCAGTTCTGAGACGACTTCCTCCATTTCTTTGGTGTTGCCAACCATGCTGTGGGTAGTGGCGACCATCTCTTGCATCACAGCGTACGAACGCTTCTGCGCTTCGATCAGCTCGGCCATGTCGTCGGCCTGTTTGAGCATGTCGTTGTTGCGCTGTTGTTGGAAGTGATTGGCCTGGGCCTGCGTAGCGCTCTGCAAGCTGAGAAGGAACGGGATGGACGTGCGTTCCAACGGGGTGCCTTCGGGCCGGGTAATCGCCTGCACCCGTGACACACCGCGCACTTGGAATACCGCCTTGGCGACCTTGTTCAGCACCAAGAAGTCGTCCGGATTACGAAGATCGCGATCGGTTTCCACCATCAGCACTTCGGGTGTCATACGCGACTGGGAAAAGTGTCGATCCGCGGCCTGAAATCCCTGATTCGCCGGAATGTCACCCATGATGTAATTCCGGTCGTTGTAGCTCGTCTTGTAGCCCGGCAGCGCCAGCAGGCCGACCAACGCCAGTGCCAGCGTGGCGACGGCGATCGGTGCCGGCCATCGGACGATAGCGGTCCCGATTCCCCGCCAACGACGCTCGGCGATCTTGCGCTTGGGCTCCAGCATGCCGAAGCGACTGGCCACCGCGACACCGGCGGGGACCAGGGTCACCGCCACCGCCACCGCCGCGGCCAGTCCGATGGCCGCCGGAACGCCCATGGTCTGGAAATACGGCAGGCGGGTGAAGCTCAGGCACAGCATGGCACCGGCAATCGTCAGGCCGGACGCCAGAACCACGGGCGCGACCCCGTGATACATGCTGTAGTAGGACGTTTCGCGATCCTGGCCGGCCTGTCGCGACTCCAGATATCGGCCGAAGAAGAAGATGCCGTAGTCGGTGCCCGCCGCAATACAAAGGAACACCAACATGTTGACGGCGAAGGTGGACAGCCCAAGAATCTCGTAGTGGCCGAGCACCGCCACGACGCCGCGCGCCGCGCCCAGCTCGAAGCCGACCATCAACAGCAACAGGATCACGGTGCCGAAAGACCGGTACACCATGAGCAACAGCGCGAAGATGACCGCGACACTGACGATCGTGATCTTGAGGATGGATGCGTTTCCGCCGTGGTGCATGTCCGTGATCAGCGGGCCCGCGCCCGTGACGTAGACGTCGACCCCCGCCGGGACCGGTATCCCGCTTACGATGTCGCGCACCCCGGCGACCGACTTGTCCCCCAGGGCGGTCCCTTGGTCGCCGACCAGATTCAGCTGTACATAGGTGGCCCGTCCGTCCGGACTCTGCACGCTGGAAGCGGTGAGCCGGTCCCCCCAGAGATCCTGGACATTCGACACATACTCTGGGGCGCTTTCCAATTCAGCGACCAGACGCGTGTAGTACTCGCGCGCGCCCTCACCGAGGGGCTCCTGCCCCTCGAGCACGATCATGGCGAAGTTGTCCGAGTCCGAGTTGTCGAACGTCTCGACCATCCGCTTCATCGCCTGCGCCGACGGAGCGTCGGAGGGCATCAACGCGACGGCATTCTCCTCGCCCACCGTCTCCAACATCGGTGCCGAGAAGGTCAGCGCCAGAATCAGCGCCAGCCAACCCACGATGATGATCGGAGCGAACCTACGAATGGTCCGCGCGATGAAGGGCCGCCGGGAATCCTCAGTGTCCATAAGGGTCCGCTAGTCCCTCATAAGCAGCGACCGCACAAGGGGGCGAGGTCCGGTCGATCGGAGCATGGTGCTGGCCGGCCGGGGACGAACCCGCTGCGGCCACCAGAACCAGCGACCCAACAGGGCGGCAATCGACGGAGTCATGAACGCACGGACCACCATGGCGTCGAACAGCAGGCCGAGGCCGATCGTGGTACCCACCTGACCGAGCATCAGCAGGTCGCTGACGATCAGGGAGGCCATGGTGGCGGCGAACACCAACCCCGCCATGGTGACGACCCTGCCCGTACCTCCCATGGCCCGGATCAGTCCGGTCTTCAAGCCGGCGCCCACTTCGTCCCTCATGCGGGAGACCAGCATCAAGTTGTAGTCGGAGCCCACCGCCAACAAGACGATGACCGACATGGCGAGCACCACCCAGTGCAACTGGATACCGAGGATGTGCTGCCACACCAGCACCGACAGCCCGAAGGACGCCCCGAGTGAGAGCACCACCGTGCCGACGATGACCATCGCGGCGATGATGCTGCGGGTCATCAGCACCATGATCATGAAGATCAGGCAGATCGCGGAGACCAGGGCGATCAGCAGGTCGTAGACGGAGCCCTCAACGAGGTCCTTCACGGAGGCGGCGGTACCGGTGAGGTAGATCTCCGAGCTTTCCAGCGGGGTCCCCTTGAGCGCCTCCTCCGCTGCGATCTTGACCGGGTCGACCAGTGCCATGCCTTCGGTGGTCGCCGGATCGCCGCGCTGGGTGATCAGCATGCGCGCGGACTTGCCGTCGGGCGACAGGAAGATGTCCATGACGCGTTGGAACTGCGGGGATTCGATTACCTCCGGTGGTAGGTAAAAGGAGTCGTCATTGTTAGACGAGTTGAACGCCTTCGCCATCGCCGTCGCCGTATCACCGGAATCGTCCATCTGGCCCAAGATCCCGGACATGGTGCTGAACATCGTCAGCATCATGGTGCGGCTCGACTCCATTGACGCAATCATCGGTGGGAACTGCAGCAGCATCTGCGGCATCAGCAGCGCCATCTTGTCGAGGTCTTTCACCATCTCTTCCATGGTGCCGCTGACCTCGTCAACGCCGTCGAGCGCCTCGAAAATGCCTCGCAGCGACCAACACACGGGGATGTTGTAACAGTGCGGTTCCCAATAAAAGTAATTGCGGATCGGCCGGAAGAAGTCATCGAAGTTCGCGATATGGTCGCGCAATTCTGTGGTGGTGTCCTGGAGCTCGTGCGTGGTCTCGACCATCCGCTGCGTGGTGCTCACCATCTCTTGCATCAGCGCGTACATGCGCTTCATGAGCGCGATGGTCTCCGCCATCTCGTCGGCCTGCTTGCGCATGTCGTTCATGCGCGCCTGTTGGAACGGAAGCGCAAGGCGCTGACTGGCATTCGACATGCTGATCATGTAGGGAATGGTCGTGTCCTCGAGCTGCGTGCCCTCCGGCCGCGTCACCGACTGCACGTTGGCAATGCCCGGCACCTCGAAGATGGCCTTGGCCAGCTTGTTCAAGACCAGCAGGTCCGTTGGGTTCCGCATGTCGCGGTCGGCCTCGATCATCAGAACTTCGGGAACCGCCATGACCGATGCGGGGAAGTGCCTTGCGGCAGCTTCGTATCCGCGGGCTGCAGGAATGCTGTCGGGAATGAAGTCCTGGTCGCTGTAGCTCGGTTTGTAGCCGGGCAGCGTCAGGAGGCCGATCAACGCCAGCGCCAACGTTGCGATGAGGATGGGACCCGGCCATCGGACGATGGCGGTGCCGATGCGCCGCCATCGCCGCGTCATCACGCTTCGCTTGGGTTCGTACAGGCCGAAGCGGCTGCCCAGGGCGATGGTGGCCGGCACCAGGGTCAGCGCCACCGCCACGGCCACCAAGATGCCCAGCGCGCCCGGTATACCCAAGGGCTGGAAATGGGGCAGTCGGGTAAAGCTCAGGCAGGCAATGGCTCCGGCGATGGTCACGCCGGAGGCCAGGACCACCTTGGCGACGCCGCTGAAGGCGGTGTAGTACGCGCTTTCGCGGTCCTCGCCCTGCTGTCGCGCCTCCTGATATCGCCCGAAGAAGAAGATCCCGTAATCGGTTCCCGCCGCGATGCCCACCGAGACCAGCAGGTTGACCACAAATGTCGTCAGGCCGACGTAGCCATGCATGCCGAGCCACGCGACGAGACCGCGCGCCACCTGCAATTCGACGAGCACCGCGAACAGCAGCACCACGACCAGAATGAAGGAGCGGTAGAAGAAGATGAGCATCAAGAAGATCACCGCGATGGTCACCAGCGTGAAGAGCAGGACTGTCGCGGCGCCACTCTCACCCGCATCCGCGGCGATGGCCGCCGGACCGGTCAGGAAAGTCTCGATGCCCGGAGGGGCCGGGGTGCGTTCGATGATGTCTTGCACCGCCCGCACAGCCTCGTTCGAGTCGGCCTCACCGAACTCTCCCGCTAGGTTGACCTGCACGAAAACGGCCTTGCCGTCGACGCTCTGCGCGGCACCGGCGGTGAGCGGATCCCCCCAGAAATCCCGGACGAATTGCACGTGCTCGGGAGTGTCCTCGAGCTGGCGAATGATCTCGTCGTAGTACTCGTGGGCCTCGGCGCCGAGTGGCTCCTGGCCCTCGAGGACGATGACCGTCACGCTCTGCGCGCTGGGCTCCTCAAAGACCTCGCCCATGCGGATCGACGCCTTGACGGCCGGCGACTCCGTGGGCACCAATGAGACGGCGTACTCGCGTTCCACCACCTCCAGGGGAGGCACCGCCACCGTGGCGAGGACGGCCAGCGCCAACCACCCGAGAATGATCAGCGGGGAGAAGGCGCGGATGAAGGACGCGATGCGCGGCCGAGATGCCCGCTGCGTCTCGGTCCCGCTGGTCATGCGGCCTGCAACAGGCAGGAGGTGAAGGCGTTCACCTGGTTGGACACCTTCTCCTCCTTGAGTTCGTCATCGACACTGATCCGGCACCCGATGGTGCTACCGTCCCCCTGCGCCATGATGCTGCCGATCGTGGTCGTCTGGTAGACCTCGAATTGCATGCTCCACGGCAGGCTGACGTTCTCGACGAATTGCGGATCTGTCTCCGCGTCGAAATAGCTGATATTGGCTACGGCTCCCGGAGACCCGAACACCTCGTAGGTCAATTTCTTCGGTTTGAACGCTTCGGTCTGGGCCTGTTCCGACGACGCATATGTGGGCCGGTCCTCCGAACCGAAAATGCCATGCAGCCTCGACACGGTGAAACCGCCGGCACTGAAAACCACGAGCGCCAGCAGCGGTATCCACAGCCGCTTCAGAAGCCGCAAAATCGTAGTTCTCCTCTGTCAACTCGCCACACCCGGCGCGGTGATGCGCCGCACTCACAAACGCGTGGCCCCCCGAGGCCGCAACTCAGTTCTGGAAGAGTAAACCATGCCCACGGCCAGCGGATAAGTCGGTTCTCGCCACCCTTAAGTCCGGCAACTTTCGACCCCGTCGAGTTGTTATGCAGGCCTGCATAAAACCGCGCTCACGACCCCTCCTGGCGAATGCAGAATGATCGGTCTCTTAGATTCTCAAAGCAAAATCTCTGGCACGACCGTGCTACTCGGAGTCGGCACGCCCGTCCCGTTCTCACCTCCCCCGCCCGCACGGGCCTCCCCCCGACGGATCCGCCGGTAAGTTCGATCTGGTGGACCACCCCGACGGCGATCGCATCGACGCCAACACCCTGACCGGCGTCTCCGAGACCGCGCTGCTGACGCTGTACGGCCGCGCCCATCAGGCCGGCCACCGGGACGCCATCATCGATGACCCGATGGCCATCCGACTGGTCGAGGCCATCGACTTCGATTTCGAGAAGTTCGGCCGCAAGGGCCAGGAGATGGCGCTGCGCTCGCTGGCGTTCGACCGCGCCGCGCTCAGTTACCTGTCGCAGCATCCCGCAGCTACAGTCGTGGCGCTTGCCGAAGGTCTGCAGACCAGTTTCTGGCGCCTCACCGAGGTGCGTCCCGAACTCGAGTTTTCCTGGCTCACGGTCGATTTCCAGCCCATCATCGATCTCCGGCAACGCTTGCTACCGCATTCTCCGCGAATTCGAACGCTGGCGCAGTCGGCGTTGGATTACTCGTGGATCGATCAGGTGGACACCAGCAACGGTGTGTTCATCACGGCCGAAGGCCTGTTGATGTATCTGCAGCCCGACGAGTCCATGGGGCTGATCCGGGAGTGCGCCCGCCGGTTCCCGGGTGGTCAGATGATTTTCGACCTGCCGCCGGTGCTGGTGAAGAAACTTGCCCCGAAGGGCGTCCGCTCCTCACGCCGCTACCGGGTCCCCCCGATGCCGTTCAGCCTCACGCCCGCGCAGCTGGCGGACTTGGCCAACACCGTCCCCGGGATCCGCGCGGTCCACGACCTGCCGATGCCGCGTGGGCGCGGCTGGGCATTCGAAAAGCTGTTCCCCGCGTTCTGGCAGTGGAAGCCCACCAAGCAGTGGCGCGGCGCCTACACCTTGCTGGAGTTCGGTTGATTCGGCGCCGCGGCGCCTCAGAGCGCGAACGAGAATCCGCCGTTGACGCAGATGGTTTGACCGGTGATCCACGACCCCTGGTCGCTGGCGAGTAGCAGGGCCAGGTTGGTCACGTCGTCGGGCACGCCCGGCCGGCGGATGGCGTAGTTCTGCAGGATCGCCTTCGCCTGAGGCGAATCGGCCTGTTCGGCCCATAGCGGTTCGGTCAGCGGGGTTCGCATGGTGCCCAACGAGATGTTGTTGGCGGTGACGTTGTAGCGACCGTTCTCCGCGGCGATCGTTCGCGTGAGTCCGGCGGCCCCCGCCTTCGCCGCGCCGTAGACGGCGCCGCCGGGGTCCCCGGTCCGGCCGGCGTCCGAGACGACGGTGAGCACCCGTCCCCACTTGTTGGACACCATCGCCGGCAAGACCGCCCGGGTGCAGTGCAGCACGCCATACAGATTGACGCGCAGGAACGCCTCCCAGTCGGCCGGCTCGGACTCCGCGAAACGCCCACGCGTGGCGAACCCCTCGGCGCCCGCGTTCCCCGCGTTGTTGACCAGGACATCGGCCGGGCCGTGCGCGGCAACCGCGGTGCACACCGCGTCGTACTCGGTCACATCGAACGGGACCGGCGTGGCCGCGCCCCCGGCGGCGCGGATCTCGTCGACCACCTGCTCACAACGTTCGGGACGCAGGTCATTGACCAGGACTTCGGCTCCCGCGGCACCGAACGCGAGCGCGAGCCCCCGGCCGATGCCCTGGCCGGCGCCGGTCACCAGGGCACGTCGGCCCCGCAAGTCAGGCCCGGCGGTCACTTGCCGGCCGCCGGGGTCCACTCGATCCGCAGTTGGGTCAGACCCCGCAGCAGGAAGGTCGGGTCGTAGGCGAAACGGCGATTGCCTGCGGGACCGTGGAACTCCTCATCGATGCGAATGTCGCTCATGCGCTCCAACATACGGCGCACGGTGATCTGACCCTCCACGCGCGCCAACGGTGCACCCGCGCAGGTGTGGATGCCGCGGCCGAACGCGATGTGCTCGCGCACGTTCTTGCGTTCCGGACGGAATTCGTGGGGGTCCTCGAACTTGCGTGGGTCCCGGTTGGCCGCTCCCAGGCACAGCATCACGATGGTGCCGGCCGGCAGATGCACCCCGCCCAGGGTGGTGGTCTTGCGGACCAGCCGGAAATCCACCTTGGTGGGCGAATGCATGCGCAGCGACTCCTCGATGAAAGTCGGTATCTTGTCCGGGTTTTCCCGCAGCATCTGCTGATAGTCCGGGCGGTCCCCGAGTGTTTGCACCGCCGCGCTGAGAAGCTTGGTCACCGTCTCCTGTCCGGCGGCGAACAGGAACGTCGCCGGCTTGACCACCTCCATCAACTCTGGCGTCGAGCCGTCGGGGTACACCGCGGTGGCCATCCCGGACAGCACGTCCTCACGCGGTTCGCGGCGGCGCTCGGCGAGGTACCCGGCAAACTTGTCGTCCAGGTACTGCAGGGGGTCCAGACCCACCGG
Organism: Mycolicibacterium sp. MU0050; assembly: GCF_963378085.1. Taxonomy (GTDB): domain Bacteria; phylum Actinomycetota; class Actinomycetes; order Mycobacteriales; family Mycobacteriaceae; genus Mycobacterium; species Mycobacterium wendilense. The sequence continues at coordinate 4,898,309 of NZ_OY726395.1, forward strand.
CTCACCGTCGAGGGCGCCCACCCGGGTGCCGCTGGGTTGTTCGGCGCCCAGTGCGGCGAGGAACTCCGGGCGGTCCTCGTCGGGAACACCGAGTAGATCGATGATCGCCGAGGTGGCAAAGGGTTTCGCGTACTCGGAGAGGAACTCGCACTTCCCGTCGGCACCCGAGGGATCCATGATCTGGTCGAGCTGGTTGTCGACCAGCTGCCACATGTACTCCTCGTTCTCCTTGAGGCGTCGCGGCGTCAACAGCTTGTTCAGCAGCGACCGTGCCCGCTCGTGGGCCGGTGGGTCCATGACCACCATGTGCTCGTGGATGGGGAACAGGTGCCGGTGGGCCTCGATCTGCTCGGTGATGTCGTCGCCCTCGGGTTCGAAGGGCAACGGCGGGAACGGTCCGCCGATGGCGTTGACCGCGGAGAACGAATCGTGGTCCTTGAACGCGGTCATCACCTCCTGGTAGCCGGTCACCGCGACGACGCCGTAATGCGGCTCGCGGAATACCGGCCCCTGCTCACGGAGGTGGTCCCAATACGCGTAGGGGTCCTGGCTGATCTCGGGGTCGGAGAAGTAGTCGACGGAAGCGAGGTCGGTCATGGGTCGGCCGTCCTTTCGGCGATGATGCGGGCTGACTATTGGGCTGGAACTACTCTTCGTCGACCGTGATCGCCCCGCGCGGACATGCGTCGACGGCAGCGCGCACCTGTTCCCAGAACTCCGGCGGCGGCTGCTCGTCACAGCGGGCGATGTCGTCGTCGGTCAGGTCGAAGACCTCGGGTGCGGTTTCGATGCAGAGTGCGTGGCCTTCGCACAGTTGCTGGTCGATCCGCACTCGCAGAATCCGCGCACCCACGCTCACTTGCCCTCCCTGTTGGAATCTGATCGACCGACCAAACTGTTAGGATACGCAATGCCTATCACGGCGCGTGACAGACGGTCAAGCAACACTGCGACAAAGGACGGCTGAATGCCCGTGTCCCCCAAGACCAAGCCTGCGGACAGCAGCGCGCGGCAGCGGCTCATCGAGGCCACCGCGAAGGTCATGCGCGAGGAGGGCTACGCTGCGGCCACCTCACGGCGGGTGGCCACCGAGGCCGGCGTCAAGCAGGCACTGGTGTACTACTACTTCCCCACCATGGACGACCTGTACGTCGAGGTGCTGCGGTCCGGCGCCGAGGCGTCCCTGGCGAACATGCGCGCCGCGCTGACCGACAACGACCCGCTGCGCACCCTCTGGCTGATCAACAGCGATCTGCGCATGACCGGGCTGAACACCGAGTTCATGGCGCTGGCCAATCATCGCAAGGCGATCCGCGCGGAACTCAAGGCGTACGCCGAGCGAGTGCGCGACATCGAGACGGCGGCGGTGACCGTCGCCCTGCGCACGGCCGGAGTCGACGTCGAGGAGTACCCGCCGGTGGCGGTGTCGATGATCATCGCGCAGATCGCCCGCAGCCTGTGCAACGAGAGCGCCGTCGGGGTCACCCTGGGGCACGAGGAACTCCGCGCGTTCATGAAACGCCAGCTCGACCTGTTCGCCGGCCCCACCTCGGACGACTGATCGACCACCCCACTTCCCCCACACCTGGTTGACAGGTCGCCCGATCAATGCCACGCTCCTGATCGATCGACCAAACAGGGCGATCACCCTCACGCCGGTCGGGCGATTGCTGGCAGGCGTCCGAAAGAATTGAGGTGGGTCATGGGCGGACGGGTTGAAGGCAAGGTCGCATTCATCACCGGGGCGGCGCGCGGGCAGGGCCGCAGCCACGCGGTGCGGCTGGCCGAGGAAGGCGCCGACATCATCGCGATCGATGTCTGTCGGCAGATCAGCAGCGAGAGCCGCATTCCCGCAGCCACTCCCGACGACCTGGCCGAGACCGCCGACCTGGTGAAGAATCTCGGCCGCCGCATCGTCACCGCCGAGGTCGACGTGCGCGACTACGACGCGGTCAAGGACGTAGTGGACAGCGGCGTCGAGCAGTTGGGCCGGCTGGACATCGTCGTCGCCAACGCCGGGATCGGCAACGGTGGCGACACCCTGGACAAGACCAAGCAAGAAGACTGGGACGACATGATCGACGTCAACCTGTCGGGCGTGTGGAAATCAGTCAAAGCGGCTGTGCCGCACCTACTTTCCGGCGGCAACGGCGGATCGATCATCCTCACCAGCTCGGTCGGCGGCCTCAAGCCCTACCCGCACACCGGCCATTACATCGCCGCCAAGCACGGCGTCATCGGCCTGATGCGGACGTTCGCCGTGGAGTTGGGGCAGCACTCGATCCGCGTCAACGCCGTGTGCCCGACCAACGTCAACACCCCGCTGTTCATGAACGAGGGCACCATGAAGCTGTTCCGTCCAGACCTGGAGAACCCGGGCCCCGAGGACCTCAAGGTGGCCGCGCAGTTCATGCACGTGCTCCCCGTGGGGTGGGTCGAACCCATCGACATCAGCAACGCCGTGCTGTTCCTGGCCTCCGACGAGGCCCGCTACATCACCGGCCTGCCCATGACCGTCGACGCCGGCAGCATGCTGAAGTGACGCGGGGCGGCGTCGCGTGAAGCTCGTATTCAGCCTGCCACACATGTTGCGGCTCAAGGCCATGACGCAACCGTGGGAGCATGCCGTCACGGGTGCCGACCAGACCCGGATGGCGCGTTGTGCCGACGAGTGGGGCTTCGACATGATCGCGGTCCCGGAGCACTTCATCATTCCCAACGAGCATCTCGAACTGTCCGGGCCGCATTACCTGCAGTCGACCATCGCCCAGGCGTATCTCGCCGGGGCGACCAGTCGGATCATGTTGAACTCGTGCATAACCGTGTTGCCGCTGCAGCATCCGATCGTGCTGGCCAAGAACTTGGCCACGGCCGACTGGATGAGCAGCGGGCGCATGATGGTCACGTTCGGAGTGGGTTGGCTCAAAGGCGAATTCGACCTGCTCGGCGTGCCGTTCCACGAACGCGGGAGGATCGCCGACGAATACCTGGCCGCCATCAAGGAACTGTGGACCAGCGACACTCCGCGCTTCGACGGCAAGTACGTGTCGTTCGACGACGTGGCTTTCGAGCCGAAGCCGGTGCAGAAGCCGCACCTGCCGATCTGGATCGGCGGTGATGCCGACGCGGCGCTGCGCAGGGCGGCCAAATTCGCTTCGGGGTGGTGGTCGTTCCTGACCCCACCGGAGCAGATCGCCGATCGGTTGGACTTCATCAAGTCCCAACCCGAATACGACGGCCGTCCGTTCGACGTGGTGCACGGGTTGGGCACCACGCGCGTCGGGGAAGGGCATGCGGTGCAAGATGATCCGCACGGGCGTCCGGGTATGAGCGCATCGGAGATCGTGGACCGGTTGAGCTGGCTCGGCGAGCAGGGCGTCACCGTCAGCTCGGTCCCCATCCCGCAGGTGCGCGGGGTCGACGAATACCTCGACTACTCGCAATGGGTCATCGAGGAGATCAAGCCGAAGGTGGCCTGAGGAGGTTGCGCCCGGGCGAAAAGTGGGCACTCTGCAGCCATGCAGACTCAGCAGTACGCGCCCGGGCGCAGCGTCGACGTGTTCGGCCAACCCACCGACCCGACCGTCCTCGTGTGGCACGGCACGCAAACCGACGCCAGGTCCACCGTCGGGTCCCTCGCCGATCAACTGGCCGGCCACGGCTTGCGGGTGGTCGTGCCAGATTGGGATTCGCACGCCGCGGATCGCGGCCGCGCCGATCTGCTCAACTCCGTGGAGTTCGCTCAGTCCGACGCCTCCGGGCCACTGGCCGTGGTCGGGTGGTCCCTGGGGGCGGTCGCGGCGGCGGGTCTCGCCATTCGCGCCGACGAATACAACGTTGCCCTGCGGCACGTCGTCGGGCTGGGCGGCGCCTTCATGGTGCGCGATCCGCTCTCGGGGGAAACGCTGGGCCCACAGCTGCGCACCGCACGCGTAGGCGCACCGTTCACGCTATTGCACGGAGTGGACGACGACGTGGTCCCGGTGACGGCCAGCCGTGCGTTCGCAGCCGACCTACAGGCCGTCGGCTGGCCGGTGCGGGTCGTCGAGCTGGCCGCCGATCACGGCAATATTGCGGGGGCGCAGTACAACTCGGCGCAGGACCGGTACGAGCCGACGTCGGATCCGGACACCCGGCGGGTCGTCACTGAGGTGGCCGGCCACATCGCGGAGGCGCTGGCGGACCCCCCGCCCGCGCCGCACGCCTTACGGTCGTGACATGAATCTCGACGAGTACCGCGCCCACGACGCCACCGGCCTGGCCCAACTGGTCGCCGACAAGGCCGTGACCGCGGCGGAACTCCTCGCGCTCGCACAGCAGCGGGCAGCCGAGGTCAATCCCCGGCTCAACGCGATCGTCCGCGATGTCCCCGCCGATCCCGACCGCGCGCGCACCGGGCCGTTCGGCGGGGTCCCGTTCCTCATCAAGGACCTCTCGCAGGACTACGCGGGAGTGCCCACCTCGGCGGGCTCACGCGTCTTCATGTCGCTTGGGTCAAGCACGTCGACATCAGCAATGCCGTGCTTTCCTGGCCTCCGACGACGCCCGCTACATCACCGGCCTGCCGGTCACGGCGGACGGCGGCTGCATGCGGAAGTGACCCGGGCCGGCACCGCCGCAGATGCCCTGAACGGCATAAGCGCGCTACTGATCGGCCGGGCGGGACGCCGCCCGTTGCTCGAGCCAGCCGGCCAAGGAACGCCCCGCCTCCAGCACGTGGCGTTCGGCGATCACTCGGGCCCGTTCGGCATCCTTGTCCGTCAGCGCGTCGAGGAGTTCCTCATGCTCATCCAGGGAGTGGTTCTCGTGCTCGGGAAACAGCGTGAGGAAGTTCGACGGCACGACGCGAACGGCTTGACGGATCTGGGTCAGCAGGCGCGGTGAGTGCGCAGCGCGGTGAATCTCTTGGTGGAAGCGCCAATTCGCTTCACCGATGCTGTCGTCGCCGGACCGCGATGCCACGTCGGCGGCCAGGGAGCGCAGTTCGGCCAGCTCGTCTGCGGTGATCCGTTCGGCCGCCCACGCTGCCGCCTGGCCGGTGAGGACGCCCAGGATGGTGAACGAGTCCATCACGTCGCCGACGTTGACGCCGACCACGGTGATACCGCTGCGCGGCGCGATCTTGACCAGGCCTTCGAACGACAGTTCCAGCAGCGCCTCCCGCACGGGGGTGCGACTGGTGGCGAACTCCTCGGTGATCGAGTCGAGGTCGACTCGAGTGCCGGCCGCCATCGCGCCGGTCAGGATGCGATCCCTGAGTTCGCGGGCGGCGCGTTCCCGCACCGTCCCGGAGATGTCCATCGCCATGGCCATACTGTACAGCCCACCAGATCAAGCATTTGAAATCTGATGTATCAGATGTTAGATTCGCCATCATGAGCCAGAAGCGCGCCGACCAGATGTCCCTGGTCGCATTCATGCAGGCGGGCAACGCCTCGGTGTACTCGGGATCGTGGCGGCATCCGGCCACCGAGCACGGTTATCTCGATGCGGCGTACTACGCCAAGGTGGGCCGTCAACTCGAAGAGGGCTGCTTCGACCTGATGTTCTTCGACGACCGGTTGGCGATGCCCGGCATCTACGGCCAGTCGGTGGCCGAGGCGGTGCGCTACGGCGCGCGACCGGTCAAACTCGACCTGTCGGTGGTGCTCGGTGTGCTGGCCGAGGCGACCTCACACATCGGCCTGGGCGCGACCTACTCCACCACCTACTACGCGCCGTTCCACGTGGCCCGCACGTTCGCCACGCTCGACCACCTGTCCCGTGGCCGAGCCGCGTGGAACGTGGTCACCTCGGTCAACGACAGCGAGGCGCAGAACTTCGGTGTGCAAAGCCATCTCGGCCACGACGAACGCTACGACCGCGCCGACGAGTTCCTCGAAGTGGTCGCCGGCCTGTGGGACAGCTGGGAGGACGAGGCCATCGTCGCCGACCGCGGGTCGGGCCAGTACGCCGACCCGACCAAGGTGCACGAGCTGGGTCATGTCGGACAGTACTTCTCGGCGCGCGGCCCGCTGACCGTGCCGCGCACCCCGCAGGGTCGACCCGTCATCCTGCAGGCCGGCTCGTCGGGCCGGGGCCGCGACTTCGCTTCGCGCTGGGCCGATCTGATCTTCACCGGCGATCCCGGCTTCGACGTCGCGCGCGCACACTACGCCGATCAGAAGCAGCGCATCGCCGAGTCCGGGCGCGACCCGCAGACGGTGCGGATCTGCCCGATGGCCTACGCCGTGGTCGGCGAATCCGAATCCCACGCCAAGGAACGCGAGGCGATGTTCCTAGAGGACCTGGTGCACCCGATGGCGTCGCTGACGCTGCTGTCGGAGTTGATGAACTACGACTTCGCCCAGCACGATCTCGACGATCCGATCACCGACGATCTGCTCGCTCAAGCCTCGGGTATCCGCGGCCTGGTGCAGGGGTTGCGTGAGCATATCGGCGGGACGGTCCGGGTGCGCGACCTCGCCGCCCACCGCGCCACGCTGCTGCAGGGCCCAAGGTTCGTCGGCACCGGACCGCAGGTGGCCGATCAGATGGCGGCCTGGTTCGAAGACGGTGCGTGCGATGGGTTCGTGCTGGCCGCCACCCACATGCCCGGTTCGTTCGAGGATTTCGTCCGGATGGTGGTGCCCGAGTTGCAGCGCCGCGGACTGTCCCGCACCGCCTACCAGGGTTCGACGCTGCGGGAGCATCTCGGTTTGCCGCGCCCGGAGTCCAACCACCGCGGTGCCGGAATGGCCGTCTGATGGCGAGTGCGACCACCGCCGGAATGCTCGACGGCATCCGGGTGCTCGACCTGGCCACGCTGGCCGCCGCCCCGCTGGTAGCGACCTACCTCGGCGAGTTCGGCGCCGAGGTGATCAAGGTCGAACAGCCCGGGCAGGGCGACCCGATCCGCACCTGGGGGCATCAGCGCAACGGAGTCGGACTGATGTGGAAGTCGCTGTCGCGCAACAAGAAATCGATCACTCTGAATCTGCGCTGCGAGCAGGGCCAGCAGTTGGTGCATCGGCTCGTCGAGCACGCCGACGTGGTGATCGTCAATACCCGGCCGCAGACGTTGCGCAAGTGGGGTCTGGACTACGAGGCGCTGCGCGCGGTCAACGACCGCATCGTCATGCTGCACATCACCGGTTTCGGCTTGACGGGGCCCAAGAGTGAACGCCCCGGGTTCGGCACCCTCGGCGAGGCGATGAGCGGATTCGCGCACCTGACCGGGGAGGCCGACGGGCCGCCGACGCTGCCGCCGTTCATGCTTGCCGACGGCGTGGCCTCACTCAACGCGGCCTACGCGGTGATGATGGCGCTCTACCACCGCGACGTGCACGGCGCCCCAGGCCAACTCATCGACGTCAACCTGATCGATCCGCTGGCCCGACTGCTGGAACAGAGCCTGCTCGGCTATGACCAGTTGGGCATCGTCGGACAGCGGGCCGGTAATCGCTGGGATATCTCGGCACCGCGCAACACCTACCGGACCGCCGACGGGCGGTGGCTGGCGATGTCGGGCAGCTCCCCGGCGCTGGCACTGCGGGTCTTTCACGCGATCGGTCGCGAGGACCTGGTCTCCGACGCCGACTTCTCCGATCCGCAGCGCCGTTTGGCGCGCGCGGCCGAGGTGGACGCGGTGGTGGCGGAATGGGTCGCCGGACAGACGCTTTCGGATGCCATGGCAGTGTTCGACGCGCACGAGGTGGCCGCCGCGCCGGTGTACGACGTGCGTGGGCTCGTCGAAGACGAACAGCTGGCGCACCGCGAGGTTTTCGTCTCGGTGGACGACGACGAACTCGGCGCCATGACGGTGCAGGCCCCCGTGCCGCGGTTCTCCGGCGCCGAGCCCCGGGTCCAAGCCCTGGGGCCGCGGCTGGGGCAGCACAACGCCGAGGTCTACGGTCAACTGCTCGGTTTGACGCCCGCGGATCTGGATCAGTTGCGCGTCGACGACGTGCTCTGAGCGCCTTTATCTGACAACTTCTATGACACAGAGGAATTCACTCGATGACTGACCTGATCCGCCGCTCCGAACTGGCCCTGCCGGCCTGCAACGACCACATGTTCGCCAAAGGCGTCAGTTGCGGCGCGGACCTGGTGTTCCTCGATCTCGAGGACGCCACCCCGGTGGGACTGAAGGTCGAATCGCGGGCCAAGGCGATCCGTGCGCTGACCGAACTCGACTGGGGTCGCACCGCACGGGCCGTGCGGATCAACGGCCTGGACACCCCCTGGTGCCACGACGACATCATCGAGGTGGTCACGCACGCGGGCGCCCAACTCGACACCCTGGTGATACCGAAAGCCCGTACCGCGCGCGATGTCTGGTGGGTGGATGTGTTGCTGACCCAGTTGGAGGAGAAACTGGGTCTGAACCGCAAGATCCGGCTGGAGGTGTTGATCGAGGAAGTCGAGGGACTGGCCAACGCCGAGGAGATCGTGCGCGCCAGTTCGCGCTTGGACGCGGTGATCTTCGGAGTTGGGGACTTCTCGTTGTCCCAGGGGGCGCGGGTGGACACCAACTTCGTGCCGATCGCGGACTACCCCGGCGACTTCTGGGCCTATGCCCGCAACAAGATCATGGTCGCTGCGCGCATCGCCGGCATCGACGCCATCGACTCGCCATACCCGGACTACGCCGATGTGGCCGGTTACGAGGCCGAGGCACGCCGGTCCTCACTGTATGGCTACACCGGCAAATGGGCCATCCACCCCAACCAGGTCCCGATCGCCAACGAGGTCTTCGCGCCGAATGCCGAGGAGATTGCGTTGGCGCACCGCAACATCGAGGCCTACCGCGCGGCCGAGGCCGCTGGGCGCGGTGCCACCGGTGTCGACGGTGTGTTGGTGGATGCCGCGCACGTCAAGAAGGCCGAAGAAGTCCTGGCCCGCGCTGCGCTGATCGATGGTCAGTTGGTCTCGGTCGACGGGTAGGGCAAGACGCTGCTGGTGCGCGGGTCGACGTGAACCGGTCGCCCGATGTAGGGGAACGCGCGTTGCGCGCAGGACGGTCGGTCGCACACCTTACATCCCGCCCCGATCGGCACCCGGGCCTCCTCGTTGGCGAGGTCGATACCCGCCGAATAGATCAGCTTGGCAGCGTGAGTAAGTTCGCAGCCCAGCCCGATGGCAAACGACTTACGTTGTCCCAGATAGTGACTCGGTGCGGAATCCGTGGTCCGCGCGATCCAGAAGTACGACCGGCCGTCGGGCATCTGGGCCACCTGGGTAATGAACTCGCCGGGGCGGTTGAACGCCCGGTGCACCACCCACAGCGGGCAGCTGCCACCCACCCGGGAAAAGTGAAAAGCGGTGGCCGACTGGCGCTTGGAAATGTTGCCGGCGGCATCGGCACGCACGAAGATGAACGGCACGCCACGCGAGTCGGGACGCTGCAACGTCGAGAGCCGGTGGCAGATGGTTTCGAACCCGACCTCGAATTTGCGCGTCAGCCGATCGATGTCATAACGCAGCAGCGTCGCCGATTCCAGGAACTGCCGGTAGGGCAACAGCAGCGCCCCCGCGAAGTAGTTGGCCAGTCCGATCCGGGCCACCGGGCGGGCCTCGGTGCTCAAGTGCTCGTCGGCGGCGATGATCGCGGTGAACAACTCCGTCTGGGTGAGTAGCGCCAGCTGAGTGGCCATCTGAAAGGCCCGCTGACCGGAATCCAGCCAGCGTGCCACGTGCAACGTCCTGGTGTCCGGTCGATACCGCCTCTTCGCGTGCGGACCAAGAGATTCCACGTCGTCGAGGACGACGGTGACGCCCAGCTCGGCGGCCAGGAGCTCGGCGAGCTGGCGGTCCAGGCCGCCGATCCGCAGCTGGTGGGTGGCGAACATTTGCTCGGCCGCGCGGTCGAGGTCGTCGAGGTAGTTCTGGCGGTCGTAGAAGAAGTCGCGGACCTCTTCGAACGGCTTGGGCGGCGCAAGGTCGCCGGGGACATCCAGGCTGGCCCGGACAGCCAGCGTTTCCAATTCGGCGGTGGCCGCCGTCAAACGACGATGCAGACTGATCACGGCGTGCCCGACCTCGGGCATCCGCGCAGCAAGTTCCTCGATCTGGGCGGCGCTGACTTGAGCTTCGCCCAGACTCTGCCGGAGGTCGGCCACCAGGCGCGCATCGGAATCGGGGGTGAAGAAGTGCGCGGGCAGGTTGAAGCGCTCGGTAAGCGTCAGCAGCACTGGCACCGTCACCGGCCGCTGGTCGTTCTCCAACTGATTGACGTAGCTGGTCGAAAGGTTCAGCGCCCGCGCCAGCGCTACTTGAGTGAGGCCGTGCTCTTCCCGCAGCCGGCGTAGCCGCGCTCCCATGAAGGTCCTCGACACCGCTCCAGCCTAGCTCGACGTGCTTTCACAACCTTCGCAAAACCAGCGATATCAGGACACACAAATACGCATGTAGAGCCTCTATCCGGAGGTCGACGGGGTGCGTACGGTGCGAAACATGCAGATCCACGAAGTGCGTACCCGACGCAGCGCCGACGACTTTCCCCGCAGCCAGCACCTGGCCACCAAGATCGCCGAGATCGCGGCCGACCCGGTTGCGGTACCCCCGGAGACCGAAGCCATGGTGATCAACCGGATCATCGACAACGCCGCGGTGTCGGCGGCGTCGGTCCTCCGTCGACCGGTGACTGTGGCTCGTGTCCAGGCGCTGGCACATCCGCGGGCCGGCGGTGCCTCGGTGTTCGGCGTCGACGGCACGGTGTCGGCCGAGTGGGCCGCCTGGGCCAACGGCGTGGCGGTGCGGGAGCTGGACTTCCACGACACCTTCCTGGCGGCGGAGTACTCCCATCCCGGGGACAACATCCCGGCGCTGGTCGCGGTGGGCCAGCAACTCGGGGTGAGCGGCGCCGACCTGATCCGCGGCCTGGCCACCGCCTATGAGGTCCATGTCGACCTGGTCAAAGGCATCTGCCTGCACGAACACAAGATCGATCACGTCGCGCATCTCGGCCCGGCGGCGGCCGCCGGACTGGGCACGATGCTGCGCCTGGACCCGGACACCATCTACGACGCGATCGGGCAGGCGCTGCACCTGACGACGGCGACGCGGCAGTCCCGCAAGGGCTTGATCTCCAGTTGGAAGGCCTACGCCCCGGCCTGGGCCGGCAAGGTCGCCGTCGAGGCCGTGGACCGGGCCATGCGCGGCGAAGGTTCCCCCGCCCCGATCTGGGAGGGCGAGGACGGCGTCATCGCCTGGCTGCTCTCCGGTCCCGAGCACACCTATCAGGTCCCGCTACCTGCACCGGGCGAGCCCAAGCGCGCCATCTTGGACACCTACACCAAGGAGCATTCCGCCGAATACCAGAGTCAGGCGCCCATCGACCTGGCCCGCCGGATGCGGGAACGCATCGGTGACCTGGACCAGATCGCTTCGATCGTGCTGCACACCAGCCATCACACCCACGTGGTGATCGGCACCGGCTCCAACGATCCGCAGAAGTTCGACCCCGATGCGTCCCGGGAAACACTGGACCACTCGGTGATGTACATCTTCGCCGTCGCGCTCCAAGACGGCACCTGGCATCACGAGCGCTCGTACGCACCCGAGCGCGCGCACCGGCCCGACACCATCGAGCTCTGGCGCAAGATCTCCACCGTCGAGGACCCGGAATGGACCCGGCGTTACCACTCGACGGACCCGGCCGAAAAGGCATTCGGCGCCAAGGCTGTCGTCACGCTCAAGAGCGGCGAGACGATCGTCGACGAACTTGCCGTCGCCGACGCCCACCCACTTGGTGCTCGGCCGTTCGCGCGCGAGCAGTACATCGCCAAGTTCACCGAGCTGGCCGACGGCGTGGTGGACGTCGAGGAACAGCAGCGTTTCCTCGGCGCGGTGCAGGACGTCTCGGCGGCCGGACCCGGCGACCTGTCCGCACTGAACGTGCGCGTCGACCAGCTGGTCCTGGACAAGGCGCCGACGATTCCCGGGGGCATCTTCTGATGGCGGGCCTGTTGGGATCGTCGACACCGGCCTCGGAGAAGCGACGCAAGTTACGCCTCGGACTGGATTCTGGCCGGTTGCTGCGCCTCCCCGGCGCGTTCTCTCCGTTGGTGGCGAAGCTGGTCGCCGAGGTCGGGTTCGACGGCGTCTACGTCTCGGGCGCCGCGCTGTCCGCCGATCTGGGATTGCCGGACATCGGGTTGACCACGCTGACCGAGGTGGCCGGTCGCGGGGCCCAGATCGCCTCGGCCACCGAGCTTCCCACGTTCATCGACGCCGATACCGGCTTCGGCGAGCCGATGAGCGCAGCTCGCACTGTCACATTGCTCGAGGATGCGGGCCTCGCGGGCCTGCACCTCGAGGATCAGGTCAACCCGAAGCGGTGCGGGCATCTGGACGGCAAGGCCGTGGTCGAACCCGCGGAGATGGTCCGGCGGCTGCGCGCCGCGGTCGCGGCTCGGCGCGACCCGAACTTCATCATCTGCGCCCGCACGGATGCGGCCAGCATCGAAGGCATTGCCGCTGCCATCGAGCGGGCCAAGGCCTACGCCGACGCGGGAGCAGATCTGATCTTCACCGAGGCGCTGCACACCCCAGCCGACTTCGAACAGTTCCGCGATGCGGTCGACGTTCCGCTGCTGGCCAACATGACCGAGTTCGGTAAGTCCGAGCTCCTCACCGCCGCGCAGCTCTCCGAGATCGGGTACAACATGGTGATCTACCCGGTCACCACCCTGCGCCTGGCTATGCACGCCGTCGAGCGGGGCCTACGCGAAATCGATTCCGCCGGAACTCAATCCGAACTGTTGGATCAGATGCAGCACCGCAGCCGACTCTACGAGCTGCTGCGCTACGCCGACTACAACCAGTTCGACTCCGACATCTTCAACTTCTCGCTGCAAGGGGTGACACCGTGACCGTTACCGCGAACCAAACCGGACAACCGAAGATCCACAAGGGTCTGGCCGGGGTGGTGGTGGACACCACCGCGATCTCCAAGGTCGTTCCCGAGACCAACACGCTGACCTATCGCGGCTACCCGGTGCAAGACCTGGCCGCGCACTGCAGTTTCGAGCAGGTGGCCTACCTGCTCTGGCACGGTGAACTGCCGACCGACCAGGAGTTGGCACTGTTCACCCAGCGGGAGCGGGCGTCGCGGCGCATCGACCGGTCAATGCAGTCGCTGTTGGCCAAACTGCCGGACAACTGCCATCCCATGGACGTGGTGCGCACCGCCATCAGTTACCTCGGGGCAGAGGACCCCGACGAGGACGACCCCAGCGTGTCGGCGAACATGGCGAAAGCACTGCGCATGTTCTCGGTACTGCCCACGATCGTCGCCGCCGACTTGCGGCGGCGACGCGGCTTGGAACCCATTGCACCACACAGCCATCTGAGCTACTCGCAGAACTTCTTGAACATGTGCTTCGGTGAGGTTCCCGATGCGTCCGTGGTCCGGGCATTCGAACAGTCCATGGTGCTCTACGCCGAACACAGCTTCAACGCGTCGACCTTCGCGGCACGGGTGGTGACCTCTACCCAATCCGACATCTACAGCGCGGTCACGGCGGCGATCGGCGCGCTCAAAGGGTCCCTGCACGGCGGGGCCAACGAAGCAGTCATGCATGACATGCTCGAGATCGGTTCGGCGGATCGGGTTGCGGAGTGGTTGCACGGCAAGCTTTCCCGCAAGGACAAGGTGATGGGTTTCGGTCACCGCGTCTACAAGAACGGCGACTCGCGGGTGCCCACCATGAAACAGGCCCTGATCGACATGGCGGCGGTCCGCGATGGGCAGCGCTGGGTCGACATCTACAACGCGTTGGAGAGCGCGATGTTTGCCGCCACCCAGATCAAACCGAACCTGGACTTTCCCACCGGGCCGGCCTATTACCTGATGGGGTTCGACATTCCCAGCTTCACACCGATCTTCGTGATGAGTCGGATCACCGGGTGGACGGCGCACATCATCGAGCAGACCCAATCCAACGCGTTGATCCGGCCGCTCAGTGAGTATTCCGGTCAACCTCAGCGTCGGTTGGCCTGACCGCGTGTTCGACAAGATGTTGGTCGCCAATCGCGGTGAGATCGCGATTCGCGCGTTCCGCGCTGCCCATGAACTCGGAGCCGCGACGGTCGCGGTGTATCCATTCGAGGACCGCAACTCGGTGCATCGGTCGAAGGCCGACGAGTCCTACCAGATCGGGGAGCCCGGCCATCCGGTCCGGGCCTACCTGAGCGTCGACCAGATCGTGGCGACCGCGCAGCGCTGCGGTGCGGACGCCATCTACCCCGGTTACGGGTTCCTCTCCGAGAATCCGGCACTGGCCCGTACCTGCGCTGAGGCCGGGATCACCTTCGTCGGGCCCTCCCACGCGGTACTCGAACTGACCGGGAACAAGGCCAGCGCGGTGGCCGCGGCGAAGGCGGCAGGTCTACCGGTGTTGGCCTCCTCGAAGCCCTCCGCGGAACTCGCTGAATTGCTCTCCGCCGCAGAGGACATGCAGTTTCCGCTTTTCGTCAAGGCAGTCGCCGGCGGCGGCGGACGCGGCATGCGGCGCGTGGCGTCCCGCGAGGAATTGACCGAGGCGATTGCGGCGGCCAGCCGAGAGGCGGAGTCGGCGTTCGGTGACCCCACGGTGTTCCTCGAACAGGCGGTGGTCAACCCGCGCCACGTCGAGGTACAGATCCTCGCCGACAACTACGGCAACGTGGTGCACCTGTACGAGCGCGACTGCAGCCTGCAGCGTCGACACCAGAAGGTCATCGAGATGGCCCCCGCGCCCCACCTGGATCCAGCGGTGCGAGACCGAATGTGCGCCGACGCTGTGGCATTCGCCCGGCACATCGGCTATTCGTGCGCGGGCACGGTGGAGTTCCTGGTCGACGAACGCGGCAACTACGTGTTCATCGAGATGAACCCGCGGATCCAGGTCGAGCACACGGTCACCGAGGAGGTCACCGATGTGGACCTGGTGTCGGCGCAGTTGCGGATAGCGGCCGGCGCATCGCTGAGCGACCTCGGCTTGCTCCAAGAGGCCATCGTGCTGCGCGGTGCGGCGCTGCAATGCCGCATCACCACCGAGGACGCCACCAACGGTTTCCGCCCCGACACCGGCCGGATCACCACCTACCGGTCGCCGGGCGGAGCGGGCGTCCGGTTGGACGGCGGTACCCATGTCGGTGCGGAGGTCAGTGCCCACTTCGACTCCATGCTGGTCAAGCTCACCTGCCGTGGCGCGGATTTCCGCGTGGCTGTTCGGCGAGCGCGACGTGCGGTGGCCGAGTTCCGAATTCGCGGCGTGGCCAACAACATCGGCTTCCTGCAGGCGGTGCTGGAGGACCCGGACTTCCTGGCCGGGCGGGTCTCCACCAGCTTCATCGATGAGCGGCCCGACCTGCTGACAGCCCGGTCGAGCGCGGACCGCGGTACCAGAATCCTCAGCTACTTGGCCGACGTCACGGTCAATCAACCGCACGGTCCACGACCCACCGGGGTCTATCCGCACGACAAGCTGCCGCCGACGGATCTGGGCGCTCCGGCACCGGCCGGTTCGAAACAGAAGCTGGCCGAACTAGGTCCACGCGGTTTTGCCGACTGGATGCGGCAGCACCGGGGAGTCCTGGTCACCGACACGACATTTCGCGATGCGCATCAGTCGTTGCTGGCCACCAGGGTCCGCACCAGCGGCCTGGTCACGGTCGCTCCCCATATCGCACGCACCATGCCCGAACTGCTGTCGGTGGAATGCTGGGGCGGGGCCACCTACGACGTCGCGCTGCGCTTCCTGAAGGAAGACCCGTGGGAACGGCTGTCCGCAATGCGTGCCGGACTGCCGAACATCTGCCTGCAGACGCTGCTGCGCGGGCGGAACACCGTGGGCTACACGCCGTATCCGGTGTCCGTCACCGATGCGTTCGTCGAAGAGGCAGCGGCGACCGGTGTCGACATCTTCCGGATCTTCGATGCGCTCAACAACGTCGAGTCGATGCGCCCCGCGATCGATGCGGTCCGGGCAACCGGAACGGCCGTGGCCGAGGTGGCGATGTCCTACACCGGGGACCTGATGAATCCGGCCGAGGACCTCTACACCCTGGACTACTGGCTGCGGTTGGCCGAGCAGGTCATCGAGGCGGGCGCGCACGTGCTGACGATCAAGGACATGGCCGGCCTACTCCGCGCACCCGCTGCGGCAAAGCTGGTGTCGGCCCTGGTCACCCGCTTCGACGTGCCCGTGCGCCTGCACACCCACGACACCCCGGGCGGCCAACTGGCCACGTACGTCGCGGCGTGGGAGGCCGGGGCTTCGGCAGTCGACGGCGCGGCAGCTCCGCTGGCCGGCACGACGAGCCAGCCGGCACTGAGCTCGATCGTCGCAGCCGCAGCGCACACCCGGTTCGACACTGGCCTGGCGCTGGATGCGGTCTGCGCGCTGGAACCGTACTGGGAAGCCTTGCGCAAGGTGTATGCGCCCTTCGAATCGGGACTGGCCGCGCCGACCGGGCGGGTGTATTCCCATGAGATCCCCGGCGGCCAGTTGAGCAATCTTCGTCAGCAAGCCGTCGCCTTGGGTTTCGGCGACCGATTCGAGCAGATCGAGGATGCCTATGCGGGCGCGGATCGCATCCTCGGCCGTCTGATCAAGGTCACCCCGTCGAGCAAGGTGGTCGGGGATCTCGCTCTGGCTCTCGTCGGTTCGGGCCTCAGCGCCGACGAGTTCGCCGCTGACCCGACCCGGTGCGACATACCGGACAGTGTGCTGGGGTTCCTGCGTGGCGAACTCGGCGATCCGCCGGGTGGTTGGCCAGAGCCGTTGCGCACCAAGGCACTTGCCAACCGCGGCCCGGGCCGATCCGAGCAACCGTTGTCCGCGGAGGATCTGGAGGTGCTCGCCGCCCCCGGCCCCAAACGTCAGGCCAAGCTGAACGCGTTGTTGTTCCCGAGCCCGAACCAGGAATACCTGGCGCATCGAGAACAGTACGGAGACACCAGTGGGCTCTCTGCCAACCAGTTCTTCTACGGGCTGCGCCGCGGCGAAGAACACCGGGTCAAGCTAGAGCAGGGTGTGGAACTGCTGATCGGCCTGGAAGCCATCAGCGAACCCGATGCCAAGGGCATGCGGACGGTGATGTGCATCATCAACGGCCAACTGCGTCCGGTGCTGGTTCGTGACCGCGGTATCTCGGCGGACGTCCCGGCTGCCGAGAAGGCCGACCGCGCCAACCCCGATCATCTGGCCGCGCCGTTCGCCGGTGTGGTCACCGTGGTGGTCGAGCCCGGCGATCAGGTCGCCGCCGGTGACACCGTGGCCACCATCGAGGCGATGAAGATGGAGGCTGCGATCACAGCTCCGAAATCTGGTGCCGTGCAGCGCATTGTGATCGCTCGGACCGCTCAGGTGGAAGCGGAGGATCTACTCGTCGTGATCAGCTGAGAGCTCATCACAAAGCATCCACGCTGGTTCGCCATCACTGACGAGCCAGCGTGAATGCAATGGCTTGGAGTATCTGTTCGGCGTTCTTACCGATGGGGACTTCCAGTCCACCAAGGAGTAGGCCGGACAAGTTGACCAGGCCTGAGGTTTTGCTGCGCGCGGCCGCAAAACTCTGCTGCACGTCAGCCCAGTTGACCACGTTCCAGAACACCTTGACGAAATCGAACTCACCGTCGTTGCCGCAAAGCGGCCTACCTGTTCAGATGGACTGGTAGAGGGGGCGCCCAGTAGGTCAACATCTCGGCGAAAGTGTCGAAAGCCGGGCCGGAGACCCCATACGGAGCCTCGAGATGCAGACTCAGCGGAAAGCCGAGTTCGACGACGCCGTCGATCACCCGCTGGTACAGGTCCAGCAACAGCCTGCGCTTCACTGCCGGATTACTGGTTGCCAGAGCCCTCACGAACTCCTGCTCACGGGCCACCGCGGCATTGCCGGGGTCCTGGATCAGCCAGTCGATCAGCCCCACCTTGGCTTCGATCTTCGGCACAAAGCCGAACGAAAGCAGGATCTCCGGCCGAAAATCAGACGCCCGTGCGAATTTTCGGAGAAACTCGACGATCGCATCGGAGTAGAGCAGTTGCGTCATCCCGAAGGTGGCGCCGTGCTCGCACTTGCCGGCAAACCGTGCCGCTTCGCCGTCGCGGGTGGGAATCAGGATCACGCCGCGGTTCGACACGTGCTCGGCGTCAGGGAGCGCGAACCTGGACAACGCGTCGGTGGGGGCGACACCTGCGCCGTCGCCGTCGTTCATGGTGCGCGGAACGCCGACGAAGATCACCCCGTCGAAGCCGGCGGCGCGCAGGCGGCCGACCCGCCGTTGCAGCGCCGCCGGGTCGAGGAACGAGGTCACCTGCGTGCACAAACCGGCCACCCCCGGTAACTCCGGTCCGATGCTGGACCAGAAGTCGAGCACGTCGAGTTTGGGCTTCATCTCGACCGGTCGGTCGGCGTCCTCGACGATCATGCCGGGGATCATCACGTGCCTGATCCTTCCGGCCAGGCCGGCGTCGGCCGCGCAACTCAGTACCTTGTGCGCCTCGTCGCGCGCGGCATGGGGGCCGCGGTCGAGATTGGGTGGTACCAATTCCAACGCGATGGTGTGCAACGGCACGATGATCTCCTGTGTCACGGCGGGCATGCCGAGGGGGCGTTGCACCCCAGACAGCCTGGGGCGCAACGCACGTCGCGGTGTCAGCTCTGGTCGCGGACAGCCTTTGCCGCGGCCACCATGTTGCGCAGGGATGCGGTCACCTCGTCGGTCTTGCGAGTTTTCAGACCGCAGTCCGGGTTGACCCAAAGCCGCTCGGCCGGAACGGCTTCGAGCGCGTCCCGCAAGGAAGCCACCATCTCCTCGGTGGACGGCACGCGCGGCGAGTGGATGTCGTACACACCCGGACCCACGCTGTTGGCGAACCCGACGGCGTTCAGATCGCCGAGCACCTCCATGTGCGAGCGGGCGGCCTCGATCGACGTCACATCGGCGTCCAGATCGGCGATCGCCCCGATCACCTCGCCGAACTCCGAATAGCAGAGGTGAGTGTGGATCTGGGTCGTATCACCGACACCGGAAGTCGCCAGTCGGAACGCGGCGACCGCCCACGCCAGGTACTCCTGTTGGTCCTTGCTGCGCAACGGCAGCAACTCCCGGAGCGCCGGCTCGTCGACCTGGATGATGGACACCCCGGCGGCCTCCAGCTCGACGGTCTCGTCCCGGATCGCCAGAGCAATCTGGTTGGCGCTGTCCGCAAGCGGCTGATCATCGCGCACGAAGGACCAGGCCAGAATGGTCACCGGACCGGTGAGCATCCCCTTGACCGGCTTGTCGGTCAGCGACTGCGCGTAGGTGATCCACTCGACCGTCATCGGCTCCGGGCGCACCACATCGCCGTACAGGATCGGCGGTCGCACACACCGGGTTCCGTAGGACTGCACCCATCCGTTCTGCGTGGCGAAGAACCCGTCGAGTTTCTCGGCGAAGTACTGCACCATGTCGTTGCGCTCGGGCTCACCGTGCACCAACACGTCCAGTCCGAGCTCTTCCTGCAGGCGGACGACATCGGCGATCTCCGAACGCATCTGCTGTTCGTAGCCGGCCTGGTCGATTTCTCCGGCCCGCAATGCAGCACGAGCCTTACGGATGGCGATGGTCTGCGGATAGGAGCCGATGGTGGTGGTGGGCAACACCGGCAGGCCCAGCCGCGCGTTCTGCGCCGCGCGCCGTTTGTCGGCCGGGCCGCGCTGAGCACCGGTGGCCAGCACCGACGTCAGCCGCTCCCGGACCGCGCCCACATGCAACCGCGGATCCGCCGCCCGGCTGGCCGCCGCCGCGTCGGAGGCCTCGATCTCGCCGACGACGGCCTCGCGGCCCTTGCGTAGCGCCACCGCCAGAGTTGCGACCTCGAACACCTTCTCGTCGCCGAAGGCGAGCCAGGTGCGCAGGGTGTCGTCGAGATCATGCTCGGCATCCAGCGAATACGGCACGTGCAAGGTCGAACACGACGTCGAAACAGCCAGTGCGCCAACGGAGCCCAACAGGGAGGCCAAAGCGCCCAGTGCCGTCTGCAGGTTGGTCCGCCAGATGTTGCGGCCGTCGACCACACCGGCGACTACCAGCTTGTCGGCCAGTTCCGGGACCGCGCCCACGGCCCGCACCCCGCCGGCGATCAGGTCGACGCCGATCGCCTCGATCGGGGTGCGCGCCAGCGCCGGCAGCGCGTCGTCGAGCGCACCGAAGTAGGTCGCGACCAGGATGTCCGGACGCCGGGGCGCCGCGGCGAGCTCGGTGTACACCCGGTGCGCGAGCTTGGCTGCGTTGTCGAGTTGATCGGTGACCAACACCGGCTCGTCGAGCTGGACCCATTCCGCGCCCGCATCGGCGAGTTGGGCCAGCAGTTGCGCGTAGAGCGGCAACAGCTGATCGAGACGTTCGATCGGCGCGTCGGCGCCGTCCACGGCTTTGCTCAGCGCAAGGAAGGTCAATGGTCCGATCACGACCGGACGGGCCGGGACCCCGAGTTCCCGCGCTTCGGCGAGTTCGGTCAGCACCTTGTCCGGGTGTAGTGAGAACGTGGTGTCCGGGCCGATCTCCGGCACTATGTAGTGGTAGTTGGTGTCGAACCACTTGGTCATCTCCAGCGGCGCGACCTCGGCCGTGCCGCGAGCCGCCGCGAAGTAGCGGTCCAGATCGTCGTCGATACTTTGCACGCGCGGCGGCAGTGCGCCCAGCATCACCGCAGTATCGAGCATCTGGTCGTAGTAGGAGAACGTGTTCACCGGCACGGAATCCAATCCGGACCGGTTCAGCGACGTCAGCGTCTGTCGACGCAACTCGGCGGCGACCTCTTCGAGTCGGGGGCGGTCGATCCGGCCGGCCCAGTAGCCCTCGGTGGCGCGCTTGAGTTCCCGGTTCGGCCCGATGCGGGGAGCACCCAGAATGGTCGCGGTGAATGGTGTTGCCATGGAACGTCCTTCGGTACGACGGGAAGCGCATCGCCCATGGACGGGTAACGAAGGCAGCCGACAACGCGGCCCTCGGCCATCCGCCCATTCCTCGAGGCGATACGCCGCCGGACGCGGCGCGTCCGACACAGCCGGCAGGTCTTCGGACTCGCAGGCGCGCACCGTGCTCGGTGCTCCTAGTGGCCGTCGCTTCCCGGTAGCTCTGCGCTACCAGTGCTGATGACGGCGGTCGTTCCTGCATACCGCTGCGGGACAGTCCCGGATTCTCACCGGGTTCCCTCTCCCGATCCACCCAGGTGGGTGAACCGGTCGGTGCCTTCCGTACGGGTGTACGAACGGCAGACCAGCTGCACTCCGCATCTTAGCCACTTCAACGATCGAAGCGTTGGTGCAGGTGTGCGCGGGCGCTTTGTGGGCACACTGCAGCAATGGAGACTCTCGAGTACGCCCCCGGGCGCAGCGTCGGCGTTTTCGGCGACCCCGCCCATCCCACGGTGCTGCTGTGGCACGGTACGCAAACCGACGCCCGACACACCGTCCGCTCGTTGGCCGAACTGCTCGCCGGCCACCACCTGCGCGTGGTGGTCCCCGATTGGAATTCGCACGCCGACGATCGCGGCCGCGCCGATCTGCTGGCCTCCGTGGAGTTCGCGCAGGCCGACGCCGCCGGGCCACTGGCCGTGGTCGGGTGGTCGCTCGGAGCGGTCGCGGCGGCGGGTCTCGCCATTCGCGCCGACGAATACAACGTTGCCCTGCAGCACGTCGTCGGGCTGGGCGGCGCTTTCATGGTGCGCGATCCGCTGTCCGGCGAGATGCTCGGTCCGCGGCTGTCCGCCGCGCGCGTGCGCGCGCCCTTCACGCTGCTGCACGGGGCGGCCGACGACGTGGTGCCGTTACAGGCCAGTCGGGACTTCGCCGCCGAACTCGAGCAGGCCGGCTGGCCGGTCCAGGTCATCGAGCTGGCAGCCGATCACGGCAACATCGCTGGGGCGCAGTACAACTCGGCGGAAGACCGCTACGAACCGACCGACGATCCGCACACCCGGGCGGTCGTCACCGAGGTCGCGGCGCGCGTCGCCGCGGCGCTGGCAAACCCTCCGACGTGACCGCACTCATCCCACCGCCGACCTCGACGGCGGCGCCGAACCGCCCTGCGGTTCCCGCGCCACCATCAAACGGGCGATCTCCGCGCGGTCGGCGACCGACGGTAAGCCCATCCCGCGGTCATACCCGTACACCTCGTGCAGCGGGGTCGAATCGACGCGACCATCGAGGATGTCGACGGAGTCGGTGCTGATCAACCCGGGATGCTCGACACCGCAGGCCTGCGACACCTTGACCAGGTCGCGGCGGAGCGCCTTGATGTAGTTCGCCACCCGGACCGCCTTCTCATCCGGCACCAAACCGCGACTCAGCCAAGCGTTCTGGGTGGCGACGCCGGTGGGGCAGCTGTCATCGTGACACCGCTGTGCCTGGATGCACCCGACCGCGAGCATGGCCTCCCGGGCTACGTTGACCATGTCGCAGCCGAGGGCGAACCCGACCACCGCGTTGTCCGGGAGTCCGAGTTTGCCGCCGCCGATGAACGTCACCTGCTCGTGCAGGTCCCGCTCTGCGAAGGCTCGGTAGACCCGCGAAAAGCCCAGCTGGAAGGGCAGCGACACGGTATCGGTGAACGTCAGCGGCGCCGCGCCGGTCCCACCCTCCCCGCCGTCGATGGTCACGAAGTCCACGCCGCGATCGGTATCGCGCATGAGATCGGTCAGTTCCGACCAGAAGTCCAGATCGCCGACCGCGGACTTGATGCCCACCGGCAACCCCGTCTCGGCGGCGAGCAGTTCCACCCAGTCGAGCAGGCTGTCGGTGTCGCTGAACTCCGCGTGCCGCGACGGGCTGACGCAGTCTTGCCCCTGCGGGATCCCGCGCGTCTCGGCGATCTCCGCGGACACCTTCACTCCCGGCAGCAGTCCCCCCAGGCTCGGCTTCGCACCCTGGCTGAGTTTGATCTCCAACGCGCGCCCCGGCGTGCTCGCCACCACGTCCTTGAGTTTCTCCAGGTCGAAGCGGCCCTCCTGGTCGCGGCAGCCGAAGTAGGCGGTGCCGATCTGGAAGACCAGCTCACCGCCGTGGCGGTGATACCGCGAGACGGCGCCCTCGCCGGCGTTGTGCAGACAGTCCGCCATCAGGGCGCCGCGGTTGAGGGCCTCCACGGCGTTGCCCGACAGCGAGCCGAAGCTCATCGCGGAGATGTTGACCACCGACGCGGGCCGGAACGCATGCCGACGGCGCCGCGCGGCACCGAGCACTTTCGCGGACGGCAACGCCACGTCGTGCACGGACATCGGCTCCGACAGCGGTGTGGCCCGGCCGAAGGTCCGATGCTTGATGATCGGATAGCCCGTCGTGTGCTCGATGTCGTTGTCCGTGCCAAAGCCGAAGTAGTTGTTCTCCCGCTTCGCCGAGGCGTACACCCATCGACGTTGGTCGCGGGTGAACGGCCGCTCCTCGTTGTTTGAGGCCACGATGTACTGCCGCAATTCCGGGCCGATCGACTCGATCAGGTACCTGCCGTGTCCGATGACCGGAAAGTTTCGCAGTATCGAGTGTTTACGTTGGAAGACATCGCGCACGGCGACCGCGGCCACCGCAGAGGCCGCCGCCGCGGCGGCGGCACGCATGGGCTTGATCATGCTTTCAGGGTTGCCGGTAAGTGGCGTTCCAAACCGACCCGCGGCTCTCGTGCCGCGAGAAGAGAATGCAGGGAACGGCCTCCCACCCCTGATGTTGTTGTCCCCGTGTCGGTTTCGATCTAGCCCGTGGCGCCGGACGGGGCTGCGCCGCCGATGCGGGCGGTGATGTCGGCGGCGGCGGCGCAGATCTGCTCGCCGAGTTCGTTCACCCGCGCTCCGGGCAGGGGCTCGGGCGCATCAACCAGGCTCAGGACCAGCGCCGGGGCGTGGTCGGCGTTGAAGACCGCGGCGCTGATCGTGACCACGCGGTAGTCCGCGTCGGGTTGAATCTCCCGCAGCAGCACATCGGCGTGCGGGTTCCCGCTGAGTTCCTGCAGGGTCGGCCCGGCGGCCAGGTATTGCAACGACAAGGCGTGCTGCCCTCGCCTCTCCTGTATCACCTCGGCGATGCCGGCGCCACCCCGTCCCAAATGCTCGACGGCAAAGCCTCGCTCCCGGATCAATTGCAGCGCAGGAAAATAGGCCTCTTCGAGCCGGGTCGCGGGGATGCCGAGGTCCCGCTCCCCGCGCTCGTACCACTGCGCAAGTTGCTCGCGAGGCAGCCGCGCCGCGGCCACGGCGCCCAGCGGCGGAGCGAAGTCGATCCGGTCCCCGAGCCGCAGGCCCAGACTCCCCCGCCGTCCGCGGGCGGGCTGGATGAGTTCGGCGACCACCAGGTCGGTGGCCGAGGGCACGAAACCGAGGCAGACCATGTCGGCGGCGTCAGCGAGTGCGTGCATGGCATCGCGGGCGTGGTCGACCACGTCGATGGCACCGGCCGCAGCGTGCCCGATCGGGATCAGCGCGGGCCCCAGTTGGTAGGTCTTCCGCCGCGGATGGCGCACCAGCCACCCAGCCCGGGTGAGCGCAATGAGCATCGGGTAGCAGGTCGCCTTTGCGGTCCCGAGATGACGCGCGATCTCAGCCAGCGTGCGGCCCTGACCGGGATCGGCCATCAGCAGATCCATGAGCAGCAGAATCCGGTCGGTTTGCGGTGATTCACGCACCATTGTTCGCACTATGCCACTGTTGCTACGCACTATGCAACCTCGATATGGTCGGGGCAGCGTCTGGACGTGACGCGCGACACGAACAAGAAGGGGTGAGACCGATGTCGGTCACCGGTGGACAGTTGCTGGCCGAGGCGCTCGCCGACGCGGGCGTCGATGACGTTTTCACGCTGCACGGCGGCCATCTCGACGCCTTCCTGGTGGCCTGCGGTGACGCCGGGATCCGGCTCACCGACACCCGCCACGAGTCCAGCGCGGGCCACGCCGCCGACGCCTACGCGCGCGAAACCGGCAAATTCGGTGTCTGCGTCGTGACCTCCGGTCCCGGCTTCACCAACGTCTACACCGCGCTCGCCAACGCCTACCTGGACCGGGTGCCGACCCTGTTCATCGTCGGTGCGCCGCCGCTGCGGGAAACCGAAACCAACCCGCTGCAAGGCGGTTTCGACCAGATCGCCGCCGCCGAACCGGTCACGAAGTGGGCCCACCGCATCACCGACCCGGCGCGCGTGCCGGAACTGGTGGCACTCGCGGTGCGCAAGGCCACCTCCGGCGCACCCGGCCCGGTCCTGCTGGAGATCCCCATCGATGTGATGTTCTCCGAGGTCGACGCCGGACGGGTGCGGCGGCCCACCAATTACGTGCTCGACAGCCACACCGCGCCGGCACCGTCCGCGGTGGACCAGGCCCTGGATGTGCTTCGCAGCGCGCAGCGACCCGCCATCCTCATCGGCGGCGGCGTGATCTTCTCCGGGGCGTCGGAGGCCGTGGTGGCATTCGCCGAAACCGTCGGCGCGCCCGTGTACTACCCAGGTAAGGCCGACGGCGCCATCCCTGCCGACCATCGCCTGGCCGCCGGCGGACTGTTGGCGCTGAGCGCGCTGCCCATTGCGGGTCTGCAGACTCCGGACGTCGTGTTCCTGGTGGGCACGCGGTCGGGCATGTTCACCGGCGGACGCACGAGCACCTTCCCCGGCGCCCGCATCGTGCAGATCGACGTGGACGCCGCCGAGATCGGCCGCATGCACGACGTGGAGGTGCCGATCGTCGCGGACTGTCGCGCGACCTTGGAAGCGTTGCATGCCAGGGCGGCCGGGCAGGACTGGCCGGACTGGTCCGCGTGGGTGGAGACCGCCACCGGCGCCAAGAATCTGCCCGCGGCGCTCTATACCGATGACACCACCGCAACCGGGAAGCCGCACCCCTACTTCGCCGCGCAGGCGATCGTGGCGGCCTGCCCGCCGGACACGATCTTCGTCCTCGACGGCGCCGAAGCGCCGCAGTGGGCCGAATTCTTCACCAAGGCAGGAGAAATCGGACAGATCCTGCGGTTGGGTTACCTTGGCTGCCTGGGAGTAGGCCCCGGCTTCGCGATCGGCGCCCATCGCGCCCGCCCCGATGCGCCCATTGTCGTGATCACCGGTGACGGTGCGGCCGGCTTCCATGTACAGGAGTTCGACACGATGGTCCGGCACGGCATCCCCGTCGTCACCGTGGTGTTCAACAATGCCGTCTGGGGCATGTCCATTCACGGTCAGCAGGCCGTGTACGGGCAGCGCGGGGTGGTGGTGACCGAGCTCGCCGAAACCCGCTACGACCTGGTGGCCCTGGGGTTCGGCGCGCACGGCGAGCATGTCAGCTCGGTGAGCGACATCCCGGACGCGATGAAGCGTGCCTTCGCCGCCGGCGGGCCCGCCTGCATCGACCTCGAGGTCGACCCGGAGATCGTGCATCCGGTGACCACCATGATGCTCGGCGACGTCGACGCCACCGACGAGATCGTGGTGCCCTACTACGAGAACATTCCGCGCTGAGCCACGGCCGCCCCCGGCGGATCGCCGCACGCCCTACGGTCGTGGCATGAATCTCGACGAGTACCGCGCCCACGACGCCACCGGCCTGGCCCAACTGGTCGCCGACAAGGCGGTGACGGCGGCCGAACTGCTCGCGCTCGCACAGCAGCGAGCGGCCGAGGTCAATCCCCGGCTCAACGCGATCGTCCGCGATGTCCCCGCTGATCCCGACCGCGCGCGCACCGGGCCGTTCGGCGGGGCGCCGTTCCTCATCAAGGACCTCTCGCAGGACTACGCGGGAGTGCCCACCTCGGCGGGCTCGCGCGCCTTCATGTCGCTGCCGGCCACCGAGCACGCGACCGTCGTGCAGCGCTGGATCGACGCCGGGCTGGTCATCTTCGGGAAGACGAACACCCCCGAGTTCGGGGCGAAGGGCATCACCGAGCCGGATGCGTGGGGCCCGACCCGCAACCCGTGGGACCTGCAGCGCAGCCCCGGCGGGTCCTCCGGCGGGGCCGCGGCGGCCGTCGCCGCGGGCATCGTGCCGTGCGCCGGCGCCAGCGACGGCGGGGGCTCGATCCGCATTCCGGCGGCCAGCTGCGGCCTGGTCGGCCTGAAACCCGGCCGCGGACTCATCCCGTCGGGTCCGGCGACCGGCGAATCCATGCACGGGGCCGCCGTGCAGGGCGTGGTCTCCAGGACGGTGCGGGACACCGCCGGGATGCTCGACGTGCTGGCCGGGGGTGAGCCCTGCGCCCCGTTCTCGCCGGCGGTGCCGGCGACGTCGTTCGCGGCCGCGGTGGGGCGGGACCCGGGCCGGCTGCGCATCGGCGTGCGGGTGCCGACGGCCATCAACCCGGCCCCGGACCGCGAGGCCTTCGCGGCCGTCGAGACCGCGGTGCGCGTGCTTACCGAGCTGGGCCACCACGTGGAGGAGCTGCCGCGCGCCCCGTTCGACGACGCCGCGCTGGCCCGGGACTTCCTGCTGACATGGTTCGTCTACACCGCCTGGGAGCTCGCCGAGGCCAAGCGGGTGACGGGCGCCGGCGACGACGCCTTCGAGCGCGACACGCTGATCCTGGCCGGGTTGGGTCGCGCGACCAGCAGCGTCGACTACCTGGATGCCGTGCAGCGTCGCCATGAACACACCCGCAAGCTCAGCACCTACTTCGAGTCCTTCGACCTGTTGTTGACCCCGACGCTGGCCACCCCGCCGCCGAGGATCGGCGAGTTCGACCTTCCGGTCGCGCTGCAACGCGGTGCGGACGTGCTGCTCAAGACCCGCACCGCGGGACTGCTGCGCTACACCAAGATCGTCGACGACATGGTCGACAAGAACCTGTCCTGGGTGCCGTACACCCAGTTGGCGAATCTCACTGGCCGCCCGGCGATTTCACTGCCTTTGCATTGGACGGCAGACAACCTGCCGCTGGGGGTGCAGTTCGTCGCGCCGCTCGACGGTGAAGCCCTGCTGATCCGGCTCGCGGCCCAGCTGGAAACCGCGCTGCCGTGGCACGACCGCGTGCCACCCATCTGAAATCCGGCTAGCCCCAGTAGGCGAAGGTGCAGGTGGGTCGCGGTTCGCTCACGAACGACACCAGCTGATCGCCGTTGAAGATGATGGTGCAGATGAGTTCGGCGTCCCCGCCGTCGGCGCTGACCTCCGAGTCCAGCTCCCAATACACGTCGTACTGCTTTTCCCAGGGCAGGACCACATTGGTCTCGGTTTGTTCCGGGCCGCCATTGATGCGGTAACGGATCGTCACCGGCGCGCCGCTGCCCCGGACCGCCAGGACCGCCGTGCCGACCGGGTCCCCGGCCGGCGCCGCCTGCGGGGTTGTCGACGGGGATGTCGTCGACGGGGCCGAGGTTGCCGTTTCGGCGGTGGCGGTGCCGGCCTTCTCGGCCACCGGGGTTCCCGCGGTGCTGCTACACCCTGTCGCGAGCGCGACGACCCCGAACAGGGCAACGACGGCGTACCTGAGCTGGCGCATGCCTCAGCCTACGATGACGCGCGCCGCGCCCGGGACGGTTTTTCCACCGCCCGTCCGCACTGCGGTAGGAATCAACGACGGGTCCCCCGCGTTGCACACGTCCATGGCCGCTGCTGATCTCTTTCGACCCGTTTCCATCCGCTCGCTCACCGTGCCGAACCGGTTCGCTATGGCACCGATGACCCGCCAGGCCTCCCCCGAGGGCGTGCCCGGCACCGACGTGGCCGAGTACTACCGGCGCCGGGCCGCGGGTGGGGTCGGCCTCATCATCACCGAGGGCATTCGCCTGCCGGATCCGGCTGCGGGTTACCCGGCGAGCATCCCGACGCTGGCCGGCGACGAGGTCCTGACCGGCTGGCGGCGCGTGGTCGACGCCGTGCACGGCGAGGGGTCGAGGATCGCCGCCCAGCTCTGGCACCAGGGCGCCGAGCGTGCCGATGACGACGGCGTGATCACCGTGAGCCCGTCGGGCATCGACGGGCTGGGACGTCGCAAGGGCCGCGCGCTCGAGCCGTCGGAATTGCCGAAACTCGCCGACCTGTTCGCGCGCAGTGCGGCCACCGCCCGTGAACTCGGCTTCGACGCCGTGGAGCTACACGGAGCTCACGGGTATCTGCTCGACCAATTCCTTTGGGAAAAGACCAATTTGCGCACCGACGGCTACGGCGGTTCGTTGGCCGCGAGGACCCGCTTCCCCGCCGAGGTGGTGCGCGCGGTCCGGGAAGCTGTCGGACCGGACTATCCGATCATCTTTCGGTACTCGCAGTGGAAGGGCACCGACTACACCGCGTCGATCGCCGAGAACCCGACTCAGCTGCAGGATCTGCTGACGCCGCTGGTCGACGCCGGAGTCGACGCGTTCCACCCCTCCGCGCGCAGGCACTATGTGCCCGCGTTCCCCGACCACGATGCCCAGTTGAGCTTGGCCGGCTGGACGAAGAAGGTGACCGGGCTGCCGGTGATCACGGTCGGCTCGGTGGGTCTGGAGACACAGTTCCGCAGCGAAAAGCGCGGCCAGGTCATCCAGCCCGCCCCGCTTGACCGCCTTGTCGAACAGTTCGAGGCCGGCGAGTTCGACATCGCGGCCATCGGCCGCGCGCTACTCGCCGACCCCGACTGGGTGAACCGGCTACGCGACGGCCAACTCGGTGAATTCGCCGGCTACAACCCGGAAACCGCGCTGGCCGCGCTTGCCTGAGCTACTGACGACCGGTCAGTGGATCTGCGGATCGGGCGGGGTCGCCGTTGGCGCCACCAAACTGCTCCATCAGCAGGGATGCGAAGCGGGGGTCCGGCTCGTTGACCCGGACCTCGAATTGAAGGTCTTTGTTATGAGTGAACACGTCGTGGCCTCTCGGAATCGGTAGGAGGGGACTCGCGATCCGAGGGCTGAAGACCGCCTATTTCGGTTCGGGTACCCGAGACCGCGCGGCGCAAACGCGCGCGCCGCGTGGTGTTAGATCCGTACCGTCGCGCCGCGACCGAGTTCGACGACCCTGTCGTCGAGGCGGCGTCTTTTCATTTCGTCGGTGAAGTCACTCAGGGGCGAGGCGAAGACACCGTAGTCGTCGAAATAATGCACGGGAATCACCTTGGGGAGCCCGAGCAACTCCACGGCGTCGGCGCCCTGGACACCGTCCATCGTGACGGTCAAGCCGAACGGGAGACGGTTTCCTGCCGGTAGCCGGGTGCCGCCGAGGTGGACGACACCCGCCTGCCGGGTAGCTCAATTGGCGCGTTCGGCTTGCCGCTTCTGCTTCTCCACGTCCGCCAGGTCCTCCACCCGATCAGCCTGCGCGCGTTTGCTTTCGGCCGCCCGACGCTTCTCCTGGGCATCCTCGCGCTTGGCCTGCGCATCTGCTGCCGCCTTCTTCTCCGCGGCCCGGACGCGGTCCAGTTCCTGCCGCTTGGCGGCCTCCACCGTCTCCTTGCGACGGGCCGCGACGTCGTCGGCCTGCTTCTTGGCGGCGGTGGCCCGCTTCCCGGCGGCCACGGTGGCGGCAGTCTTGCGCTCAGCGGCCGTCTCGCGAGCGGCATCGATCTTCGCCTCCGCGGTGGCACGAGCCTCTTTTCGGTCCGCCACGGCCTCGTCGCGGGCCGCCTTGAGTTGCTGGTCGGCCTGCGCCTTCTTTTCCGCGGCGGTGGCCTCGAGCGCGGCCGCCCGGCCGCGAGCCTCGCTGCGGGCGGCCAAGGCGGCGCCTTGATTGTGCAACTCGGGCTCGCCCAGAGCATTGCCCACGGTGGCGTCCAGTGCGCCGATCGTGCGCTCGTAGAGCAGCCGGGCCGGCGCTTCCTCGTCCATCCGTGAGACCACACGGTCCTCGATGACGCGCAACGGCAGCCGGGCAATTTGGTACTGGAACCGAAGAATGGTTCGCGGAACTTCGATGATGTTCATTGGTTAAGTCCTGGTTTTCGGTAAGTCAGGGCAGGTCGGTGCGTTCGGACAGGCTGTCGGCGCGCTCGCGGAGCCGTTGGGCCTCGGCCTTGTCGCCGGCGGCGTCCTGGACGTCGCGGCGGTGCTCGTCGGCGGCATCGACCACCTCGCGCGTGGCGGACCGGGCCTCGGCCTGCTCTCGGGCCTGGGCCTGCTGGACCTTCCGGTCGGCGTCGAGGTCTGCCTGCGACCGCTGTTGCGCCGCGTCGCGGGCCGCGGCCTGCTCGGCGGCCTGCTTCTGCGCGGCCTGTTGCGTGGTGAGCGACTGCTCGGCGGCGGCGGCGCTGCTGTTCACCGCGCCGCGCGCGGCAGCAGCCTGCCGGTGGGCTTCGGCCTCCTTGGCGCGCGCCTCCGCGGCCTCGGCGTCGGCGACGGCCTCGACCGCGCCGGCCTCCTTGCGCTCCTTGGCCTGCACCTGCTCGAGCTGGCCCTCGGCCGTCAGCGAGTCGTTGCCGGTGACCGCGCCGAAGACCTCCTTGGCCTTGCCTTTCACCGTGTCGATCAGTCCCTTGCGGGCCTGGCCGGCCTTGTCCTGCTCACTCATACATTTCTCCTGTTGGTTTCGGGGATGACGTCGCGCGGGGAACACACGTGCGACATCCCGAGTCATCCACAACGCTGGGGCTTGGCTCCTTGCATGCTCGTTTTGCGAGCCGTTCAAACGCGATCCGGTCGGCCGGTCGCCGTGAAGCGCTTGGCGGCTGCGCGACCGGCCCGGCTCAGCAGCCACCCGACCAGCACCCACGGCCCAGCGACCAGCACCGGGTCCATCCAGGTGTGGGAATTGTCGACGCGGCCGGTGCCCACCCGCGACTTCCAGCCGTTGTGGGTGAACTCACTCTTGATGCCCGTCTGCGTGATCGGGTTGTCCGGGCGGAGCGTGAACATCGACCCGACGTGACTCTCGAGGGCATTGATGCGGTCGGCACCGAGCAGGAGCAACCAGTGTGCGGCTCGGGCCTCGCTGTAGCGATAGGCGTACCGGCGCACCGCACCGGACAGCCCGCGGGGCGGGGTCGCCGTTCCGAACACCGGAGTCAGACGTTGGTGCTCGATCGACCGTTCCCGCGGCCACTTCTCGGGTTGCTGCTCAGGTAGGTCCCAGTGCGCGCCGGTGGAATCCGGATCGAACCGCAGCCGCGGGACCGCAGGGCGGTCGGCGGGGTCGAGGTCGACACCCCACCCGGGAATGCGTGCCCGTAGGTCGTCGCTGCTCGGCACCGGGGGGCGGTCGGCCGTGTACACCATGATGGAACTCCCGTCAGCTGGCGTGGGGAAGGACGATGGGTTTGATGCAGTCGTCGAGCTTCGCGGAGAAGATGTGGTACGCCTCGGCCACGTGCTCCAGCGGAATACGATGCGTCACAATGTCGTTGGGCTTCAGATAACCGTTCTGGATGTGGGAGAACAACCGGGGCCACTGCCGTTTGACGGGGCACTGATTCATGCGCAGCGTCAGACCCTTGTTCATCGCGTCACCGAACTTGACGGCACTGAACATCGGCCCGTATGCCCCCATCACCGAAACCGTGCCGCCTTTGCGCACCGAGTCGATGGCCCAGTTCAGCGCGATCGGGGAACCGCCCTGGAGTTTGAGTTTCGCGGCGGTCACGTGCTGCAGAAAGTTCCCGTCGGCCTCGGCACCGACGCATTCGATCACCGAGTCGGTGCCCAAGCCGTCGGTCGTCTTCTTCATCTCGACCACGATGTCGTCGTATTCGGCGAAGTTGCGGGTCTCCGCGTGCGCGAAAGTCCCGCGCCTTCGCCAGCCGGTTCTCCAGGTGGTCGATCACGATGACGCGGCCGGCACCCATGAGCCAGGCCGACGTCGCCGCGTACAGCCCTACCGGGCCGGCGCCGAATACCGCGACCGTGTCGCCCTCGGCGATGTCAGCGAGTTGTGCGCCGAAGTACCCGGTGGCCAGGGCGTCGGTACACAACAGCGCGTCCTCGTCGTCCATCCACTCCGGTATCAACGCCGGGCCGACGTCGGCGAACGGCACCCGCACAAATTCGGCCTGGCCGCCGTCGTAGCCCCCGCAGGTGTGCGAGTACCCGTAGATGCCGCCGACGGCCGTGGCGTTCGGGTTCACGTTGTGGCAGTTCGAGTAGAGACCACGGGCGCAGAAGTAGCACGAACCGCAGAAGACGTTGAACGGCACCATCACCCGATCACCGGGTTTGAGCTTCTGCACCGACGGTCCGACCTTTTCGACTGCCCCGATGAACTCGTGGCCGAAGGTCATGCCAACCCGGGTGTCCGGCATCATCCCGTGGTAGAGGTGGAGGTCGGAGCCGCAGATCGCAGCCATCGTGACCCTGATGATGGCGTCGTTGGGATGTTCGATCGGAGGCTCGTCTTTCTCTTCGACGCGTACCTTGTACGGGCCGCGGTAGACCATCGCGCGCATGCGCCCTCCTCCGTCGTTGTCACTGCGGCGCTTACCCCGTTTCGATTGCGTGAAACGCCGCCGACTCCGGTGGCGGGCCTCACGAACCCGACCGGCTACGGACGCAGCAATGCTTATGGTCAAGGCCACTGGGGTAACCGGACTCGGCGCCCGAGTCGGCGCCGAATGCCCACAGGCAGCACAGGAGGCGGGAATGGCATCGGCAGCAACTACTGACGTGCATGAGGGCACGCAGCCCGACAGCAAGCTCAAACGCAAGATCACCGGAACGCTGCTGTTCCTGTTCATTCTCGGCGATGTCCTGGGTGCGGGGATCTACGCGCTGATGGGGGTGCTCGCCGGCAAGGTCGGCGGAGCATTGTGGGCGCCGCTGCTGGTGGCGCTGCTGTTGGCGCTGCTCACCGCGGGCTCCTACGCCGAACTGGTCACCAAGTACCCGAGGGCCGGCGGCGCCGCGGTGTTCGCGGAGCGGGCCTTCGGACGCCCGATGGTGTCCTTCGTGGTCGGGTTCTGCATGCTCGCCGCCGGCGTCACCAGCGCGGCCGGACTGTCCTTGGCGTTCGCGGGCGACTATCTGACCACCTTCATCGACGTGCCGCCCGTGCTGGCGGCGGTGGTATTTCTCGCCCTGGTCGCCGCCCTGAACGCCCGCGGCATCAGCGAGTCGGTCAAGAGCAACGTGGTGATGACCGTCATCGAGCTGACCGGGCTGCTCATCGTCATCATCGCCGGCGCGGTGGTGCTGGCCGGTGGCCGCGGTGACGTCAGCCGACTGAGCGAATTTCCCCCGGAATCGACTCCCGCCCTGGCGATCCTGGCCGGGGCGATCATCGCCTATTACTCGTTCGTCGGGTTCGAGACCTCCGCCAACGTCGCCGAGGAGATCCGCAATCCGAGCAAGGTGTATCCGACCGCGCTGTTCGGCTCCCTGATCGCCGCCGGTGTGGTCTACGTGCTGGTCGCGCTGGCCAGTTCGGTGGTCCTGCCGCCGGCGGAGCTCGCAGAATCCTCCGGCCCACTCTTGGATGTCGTGTCGGCCTCCGGGCTCGGGGTGCCCGACTGGGCGTTCAGTGCGATCGCGCTCATCGCCGTGGCCAACGGCGCGTTGTTGACCATGATCATGGCCAGCCGGCTCGCCTATGGCATGGCGGAGCACGGGCTGTTGCCGGGGGCACTGAGCCGAGTCCTGCCCGAACGCCGGACCCCTTGGGTGGCAATTGTTTCCACCACCGCAGTGGCCATGATCCTCACCTTGATGGGCGATCTGTCGACACTGGCCGAGACCGTTGTTCTCCTGCTGCTGTTCGTGTTCATCGCGACCAACATCGCGGTGCTGGTTCTGCGCCGCGATCCGGTCAAGCACGACCATTTCCGGGTCTGGACCGCCGTTCCCGTCCTGGGCGTTGCGTCGTGCCTGCTGCTCCTGAGCCAGCAGACGGCCAAGGTGTGGTTGTTCGCCGCCATCTTGCTGGCCGTGGGGGTGGTGCTGTATTTCGTCGCCCAAGCAGCGTCCCGGCACGACGCCAACGGCCCCGATGGGGGCGCCGGAGCGTGATCCGCCACGCAGCATTCCCGGCGGGCGGATATGGCCGTTCGCCTGCGCCTTTACCCCCAGCCGGGTACGGTGAGGGTTCGGTTCAGCAACAGCCGTTCGGGTCGCGACGCAACGCGGCGCGGCTCGCCCGATTTCCACACTGAGGCGATGGGGGCTGATGATATGACGGGCATGCTCTCCGAGGGGCCGGCGCGCCGACGCACGCGGCGGTGGTCCGCTCCTCCGAGCGCTTTCTATCGACGCAGTGGACCCGAAATGGCCACCGACTGGCCGGAATTCGACGTTGCAAGGGTCCTGGTTTCCGGTGACATCGACGCAGCCGGCACCTGCGACGTGCGCGACTACGTACTCAACAAGGTGCTGGTATGTCACCGCCTGGTCCTCGACCTCACCCGAGTGCGGTTCTTCTCGTGCGACGGATACTGGATGCTCAAGACGCTGGAACACCGCTGCGCGCTGGCGGGCATCGAGCTGAAGGTATTGCCCGGACCTTACGTAACACCAGTCATGGCGATGTGCGAGAACGCCGTAAAGGACGCCTCTGCCTTGGCCAACTGACTCAGTGCCCCCGGCTGTCGATCACCCGCTGCGCGATATCGGCCAGCTTGACGTTGCTCTCCTGCGACAGCTGGCGCAGCATGTCGAAAGCGCGTACGTCGTCGACGTCGTAGCGCTCCATGATGATGCCCTTGGCCTGACCGATTCGGTCTCGACTCAACAACGCCGTCTCGAGCTGGTGTCCGTGTTCGTTCGCAAGAATGGCCGCAGTGGCGTGGGCCGCGAGTACGCTTCCGACCGTCAGGGCGTCCCCGTCCCAAACGTGCGGCTGATACCCGAACAAATTGAGTGCGCCCGCGGTCTTCTCGGCGGTGAACAGTTTGAACGAGATCCCGCTGAGCACACCGATTTCCACCACAGCCGGCGAGTACTTCGGCCACCGCGTCTCCGTCCGGAAGTCGTCGGTGCGCACCACCACGTCGGCAACGGCCGCTTGGATACAGGGTCCCTCGTCGTACGACACCTGCAATTCATCGAGGCGCTCGGGGATGTCCGTGGTGCCGCCCAGGGACTCGAAGCCATTCCGACGGATCAGCAAGACCCCCGCCGTGTCTGCGCCCGGGATCAACTCGACGGCGGTGGCGGATACTTCCGCCAGCACCTCCTCGGTTGTGCGTCGTCCCGCCGGCGCCCGGGCCAGTTCGGCCATCCGGGTCGCCAACTCGTGCCCCGACCGGTCCACCATGATTGCCTTCCCGCCTCGCCGAGCAGGGCCCTCGGGCCCGTGGCGACGCTAGCCCCCGAGTCTAGGGTTTGGGGTTACGCGCTGGCGGATATCAGCGGTCGATGAGCGCGGAGTGGGATTGCGTCGTCGTCGGAGGCGGCGCGGCAGGGTTGAGTGCCGCTTTGGTGTTGGGCCGAGCACGACGACGGACCCTGGTGGTCGACCTCGACGAGCAGAGCAACCGGGCGTCGGCCGTGCTCGGAGGGCTGCTCGGATACGACGGTCGACCGCCGGCTGAGCTCTACGCGGCCGGGCGGCGCGAACTGGC
Organism: Mycolicibacterium sp. MU0050; assembly: GCF_963378085.1. Taxonomy (GTDB): domain Bacteria; phylum Actinomycetota; class Actinomycetes; order Mycobacteriales; family Mycobacteriaceae; genus Mycobacterium; species Mycobacterium wendilense. The sequence continues at coordinate 4,934,680 of NZ_OY726395.1, forward strand.
GGCCTATCCCAGCGTCGAATACCGAGTCGGGGAAGTCACCGATGGCGCGCGCGCCGACACCGGCCTGACACTCGAGCACCGGGACGGGGTGACCGTGGAGCAGCGACGCTTGGTTGAGGTGGTCGGCGAAGCGGGCGAGCTCGATGAACTGGTGTTTGCCGAGGGGCCGCCGCTGCGCCGCGACGGCCTGCTGGTGACCGCCCCGCTGCGGCAACGCACGCCCCTGGCTGAAAAGCTCGGTGCCCGTTGCGCTTCGGGGCCGTTGTCGCCGGAACAGATCTGCGTCGACAGCTTGTTCCGCACCGATTCCGCGGACATCTTCGCGGCCGGAGATGTGTGCACGGAGCACCCTCACGTTGCCGGCGCCATCGCCGCGGGCTCGAACGCCGCGATGATCGTCGTGCAGAGCCTGCTCGCCGACGATGTCGGCCTGCCCTACCCGCCGTCCTGATGGGCGCCGGCCCCACCGACGCTTGCCGGCAACGTTTGACGGCCAATGGCACCGGGAACCTCTAGCGCATTGGAGCGTGGTCGGCCCATGCCGTCGACCAAGACCGAAGAGAGGCAAAGATGCAACCGAAATCCGACGCCGATGCGTCGATCGGGGATCTTGTCGCCCAGTTATCGGAGCAAACCTCCCGGCTGGTGCGCGACGAAATGCGTTTGGCGCAACGCGAGTTCACCGAGTCGGCGAAGCACGCCGGGCGTGGCGCCGGCATCATCAGCGCCGCCGGTATCGCAGCGATGTTCGGTGTGGCCAGCGTGGTCGCCGCCGCCATCGCCGCGCTCGCGTTGGCGGTCCCGGTGTGGGCCGCCGCCCTGATTGTTGCGGCCGTTCTCTTTCTGGTCGCCGGTGTCGCGGGTCTGGTCAGCAAGAAGCAGTTCGAGCAGGTCTCCCCCACCCCAGAACGAACCGTGGCCAACGTGAAACAGGACATCGATGAAGTGAAGGGCGCTCGCCATGACCGCTGAAGAGACCCCGTCGGGCCGTAACGGCGAACCGGGCCCGGACGCCGACATCGATGACCTGCAGGCCGACATCGAAAAGACCCGTCATGAGCTGGGTCAGACCGTCGAGGCGCTCGCAGCGAAGGCCGACGTGAAGGCGCGGGTCGAGGACAAGGTGTCCGAGACCAAGGACCGCATGGCCGCCAAAACCACCCAAGCCCCCGAGGCCGTCGCGGACAGGGCGCACGCCGCGCAGCACGCCACCCGGGAGGCGCTGACCACCGACACCGGATCGGTCAGACCGGTAGTTCCGGTGGCGGCGCTGATCGCCGCAGCAGCCCTGGTCGGGGCCGTGCTGTGGCTACGCCGCCGCCGCTGAGCACTGTTGAAAGGAGCGCGTTTCATGCCTAACAGGACGAGCACGTCGGCGAAGATTCTCTACCGGCCCGTCGGCCTTGCCAGCTCGATGGCGGGCGGACTGTTGGCGGGCGTGATCTTCAAGCAGGTGTGGCGCAGGGCGTCACCCGGCGACAAACCCGACCCGCCCAAGCCGTTGGAGACGGAATATCCGTTCAAGGAAATTCTGTTGGCCGCCGCCATTCAGGGCGTCATCTACTCGGTGGTGAAAACCGTGATCGACCGGCAGGGCGCCCGGCTGTTCGAGAAAGCAACCGGGGAGTGGCCGGGGAGCTGACCGACCGCGCGCCCGCCGGTTAATCCCGGTGTTCGAAGCTGACATCGGCTCGGGTGATCGGCCGTGCGCACTCGCTGCAGCTGAGCCGCGGCGTCAGTACGGCGTCACAGCGCAGGTGCGCGAGCCGCACCGGCGGCTGCCCGCTCGCCAGCCAGCGGTCCCCCCACGCCAACATCGACAACGGCACCGGGTACAGATCGAGACCTTTGGCGGTGAGCCGATATTCGTGCCGGGGCGGCCGGGTCTGGTAGGGGTGCTTGCCGACGATGCCGTGGTCGACCAGGCGTTGCAGACGCTGACTCAAGATGTTGCTCGCGATCCCCAGGTGCCGCAGGAAATCCTCGAAACGCATTGAGCCGTAGAACAGTTCACGGATTATCAACGCGCTCCAGCGGTCGCCGATCACCTGGAGGGTGGCGGCGATCGAACTGCGTCGTGGACGCTGCAGCAGGTCGAGGTTGGGAGCACGATGGCGGGCAGCGGCGCCAGCGGACTCGAGCGCTTCGGGCCGTCGGCTGAAGCTGACGTCACGCGCGAGGACCACCTCGTTGCAGGCCGCGCAGCGCAACTCGCCCCGAATCTGATCGCGACAGCCCAGGTGTGCAACCCGCGTCGGCGCGGCTGCGCCGTCCAGACACCACCGGTCGCCCCACGCCATCGCCGTCATCGCGCACGTGAAGAAGTCGGCGCCGGCGGCTGTCAGCGTGTAGTCCCTGCCGTCCTGCACCATCAGTCCGTTGGCGCACAACGCGCTCAACCGGGCGCTCAAGGTCGAACGGGCGATCTGTAGGCGGCTTTGAAACGCATCGAACCGACGGGTGTCGTCGATGATCGCCTCGCTGAGCAGCAGCCAGGACCAGGCGTCCCCGATGGCCTCGGTGGCGCCGAACACCGAACAGCTGAGCGGCGCAGCAGCCTTGACCAGGTCCGACACGCGCTCAGGGTACCTGCCCGGGCCTGCGCGTCAGTCCTGCCAGAACCGCTTCGAGCGCTGGCGCCGCTGCTCCCGGCGTTCGCGGTCCCGGAAGTCCGAGACCCCCTCGGTCTTGTGGCGGCCGATCCATTCGGCCTCCAGCGCGAGGCCGACGGCAATATTGTCCGCGCCGTAGTTGAGACACTTCTTGGTCCGCTCGAGAGTGCGGGGATTCTTCTCCAGCAGCACCTCGATCAACGCCTCGACCTCGGCGTCGAGCTGCTCCGGCGTGGTGAGGCGGTTGACCAGGTTGTACTTCTCCGCGGTCGCGGCGTCGAACAGCGCGCCGATCAGGTTCCATTCCTTGGCCTTCCGGCGACCGGCGAAGGCCGCCAGCCGGTTGGTGCCGCCCCAGCCGGGGGTGATCTCCCAGTCGATCTCCGGCATGCCCCACCGCGACCGGTCGGTGGCCACCACGAAGTCGCAGACCAACGTGAGCTCCAGGCCGCCGCCGACGGCGATGCCGTCGACCTTTGCGATCGTCATCATCGTCATGTCCTCGATGATCTTCGCCGTCTCCTGATAGAGACGGATCTGCCGTCCGGCGATCTCGTCATCCCAGGTGTTGAACTCCGCGACGTCATCGCCGGCGCAGAAGGTCTCACCGGCACCCTGCAACACTACGACGCGGCAATCCCGGTCGTCGCGAATCTCCCGGACGGCGTGATTGAGCTGTTCGGACAGATCCCGATCCAGCGCGTTGTGCACCTCCGGCCGATTCAACGTCACGGTGGTCACCGGACCGGATCGCTCCACAACCAACTTCTGCTCGTCACCCATGCCGAACCTCCGTACCAGTCACTAGTTACTTGCATTACAAGACTGACTTGCATAGCGAGACGTTACTGGGCCGCCACCCGCGGGACAAGGGGGTTCGTCCGGGAAGCGAGGCTGAGCACGCCCGTCGCGGCAATATCAACTACTTGTCATCTTGTCGGCGGCGGGCTACGGTCTGAGGCTGTAGCCCTGACCGCAGCGACCGGAGCACCAGCGGCTCGCTGCACAGGACTCGCCGGTTCGCAGCCCTGCACCGGCACTCGAAGTGGCAATGACTTGGCAGAGGAGCGGGCATGGCTCGGTTTCCCAAACCAGCTGAAGGCAGTTGGACCCAGCACTACCCCGAACTGGGCACCGGACCGGTGTCGTACGAGGATTCGATCAGTCCGGAAATCTACGAACTCGAGCGTAAGGCGATCTTCAAGCGCGCCTGGCTCAACGTCGGCCGCGTCGAGCAGGTGCCCCGCACCGGCAGCTACTTCACCAAGGAGATGAAGGCGGCCAACACGTCAATCATCGTCGTGCGCAACAAGTCCGGCGACATCAACGCTTTCCACAACGTGTGCCGGCACCGCGGCAACAAGCTGGTGTGGGACGACATGCCGCTCGAGGACACCAGCGGTATGTGTCGGCAGTTCATCTGCAAGTACCACGCCTGGCGCTACGACCTGGACGGCAACCTGACCTATGTGCAGCAGGAAGAAGAGTTCTTCGACCTGGACAAGAGCCGCTACGGCCTGGTGCCCGTGCACTGCGAAGTGTGGGAGGGGTTCATCTTCGTCAACTTCGCCGAGACCCCGGAGCAGTCGCTGCGCGATTTCCTCGGGCCCATGATCACCGGCCTCGAGGGCTACCCCTTCGACAAGATGACCTCGCGGTTCACCTATCGCTCCGACGTGAAGGCGAACTGGAAGCTGTACATGGACGCTTTCCAGGAGTTCTACCACGCCCCGGTACTGCATGCGAACCAGTCCCCCACGGCGTACTCGAAGGCCGCCGCGCAGGCCGGATTCGAGGCACCGCACTACCGGATCGACGGTCCGCATCGCCTGGTGAGCACCTCCGGGGTACGGGCCTGGGAGATGGCCGACGAGATGCGCAAGCCGATCGAGGACATCTGCCAGAGCGGACTCTTCGGCCCTTGGGACAAGCCGGATCTCGGTGAGATGCCGCCCGGCCTCAACCCCGCCAACTGCGACCCGTGGGGCCTTGATTCGTTCCAGCTGTTCCCGAACTTCGTGATCCTGTTCTGGGGGCAGGGTTGGTACCTGACCTATCACTACTGGCCGACGTCGTTCAACACCCACACCTTCGAGTGCACGCTGTACTTCCCCCAGCCTCGGACCCCGCGCGAGCGGTTGGGCCAGGAGTTGGCCGCGGCCTCGTTCAAGGAGTACGGCCTGCAGGACGCGAACACCCTGGAGGCCACCCAGTCCGCCATCGAGTCGAGGGTGGTCCAGGAGTTCCACCTATGCGACCAGGAGATCCTGCTGCGGCACCTGCACAAGGAGACCGCCGCCTGGATCGAGGACTACCAGCGCACGACGGCCGGGGTGTGACCGCGATGAGTAGCATCCTGCCCCCGGAATTCGCCGACCTCGAGCCGTTCTCCGAGTGGTCGCTGGGCTCCGAACCGGAGCGCTACGCAAAGCGTCTGAACAGCACCATGACCGAGATGCAGGCCTTCTACGACGCCATCACCGCGCGCGCCGAGGAGGCCATCTCCTACTGCGACAAGTTCAGCCTCGACGACATGCCCGAGGACGTGCTCAACCTGATGCACCTGCTGTATTCGATGGTGACGGTGTCCTTCCCGGTCGAATGCTGGAAGCAACCGCGCGTGCCCGACTCCGGGGCCACGTCGTTGGATTGCGTCGCCGAGCCCGTCCCGTGACCGCTGCCGCCACCACGGTGCTGCGGGCGGCCCGGTGGGCCGACGTCGCCGCCGGCGAGGTCCGCTCGCCCGCGGTGATCGTGCTCGAGGGCAACCGCATCACCGCCGTCAACCCCGAAGGGCCCCTGCCGGATTCGGCCACCGAGATCGACCTCGGCGACGTGACGCTGCTGCCCGGCCTGATGGACATGGAACTCAACCTGCTCATCGGCGGTCCCGGCAGTCCCGAGGGCCTGCCCACCCCGATGCACGGGGTGCAGGACGACCCGGCCTACCGGACGCTGCGCGGGGCGGTGAACGCCCGCACCACCCTGGACGCCGGGTTCACCACGGTGCGCAACCTCGGCCTGATGGTCAAGACCGGCGGCTATCTGCTGGATGTCGCCCTGCAGCGGGCGATCGACCAGGGCTGGCACCCCGGGCCGCGGATCTACCCCGCCGGCCACGCGGTCACCCCGTACGGGGGGCACCTCGATCCCACCGTGTTCCAGCGCCTGGCCCCGGGCATCATGCCCCTGACCGTCGCGGAGGGCATCGCCAACGGCGTGCCCGACGTGATCGCCTGCGTGCGTTACCAGATCCGGCACGGCGCCAAGTTGATCAAGGTCTCGGCCTCCGGCGGCGTGATGTCGCACAGCACCTCCCCGGGCGCGCAGCAGTACTCCGATGCCGAATTCGCGGCCATCGCCGACGAGGCGCACCGGGCCGGCGTGCGGGTGGCCGCGCACGCCGTCGGCGACACCGCCATCCAGGCGTGCATCCGCGCCGGGATCGACTGCATCGAGCACGGCTTCCTCGCCAGCGACGAGACCCTGCAGATGATGGTCGACCACGGCACGTTCCTGGTGTCGACCACGTACCTGACCGATGCGATGGCCATCGACCGGATTGCCCCGGAGTTGCGCAAGAAGGCCCTGGAGGTGTTCCCCCGGGCAAAGTCCATGCTGCCCAAGGCAATCGCCGCGGGGGTCAAGATCGCCTGCGGCACCGACGCCCCGGCGATCCCGCACGGGCAGAACGCCAAGGAACTGGTGGCGCTCGTCGAGCGCGGCATGACCCCGATGCAGGCCCTGCAAGCCGCGACGGTCACCAGCGCCGAGTTGATCGACGCCACCGACGACCTCGGGCAGCTGGCGCCGGGTTACCTGGCGGACATCATCGCAGTCCCGGGCGACCCCAGCACCGACATTGCCGCCACCCTGGACGTACGGTTCGTGATGAAGGACGGACAGGTGGTCAAACAGCCGTGAGGTCGGCCCCGGTGGGCTCCGACAGACCGGTTGACGTGCGCTAACGTCGTGGCACCGGGCAGTCGCTGGTCATCGCGGTCCGCGGTAGGGCAGGAGGCGGACATGGAACTCACCGAGAACACGTTGTGGCTGCTGAAGCAGGCCTTCTATTTCTCGCTGACCTCGGTGAACGACGCGGTCAAGTCGCACGGCGTCAGCACCGCCCAGATCGGTGTCCTGCGCCAGCTGGCCAACGAACCCGGCCTGTCGGGCGCGGAACTGGCGCGCCGCCTGCTGATCAGCCCCCAGGGCGTCCAATTGGCGCTCACCGCCCTGGAGAAGCGCGGTTTGGTCGAGCGCAAGCAGGATCCCGAGCACGGCCGCATCCGCCAGGTGTTTCTGACCGGCGAGGGCCGGGCCGTCGCCGCCGCCGTCGTCAGCGACGCGATCGCCGCCCACGACCGGGTGTTCGGCGTGCTCACCCCCGAAGAGCAGAAGCAACTCCGGTCGCTGCTCGCCCGCATCGTCGAGCAGGGCACCGGACACACCCTGGTCACCGACCACGTCGAGTCGTAGTCCGCCGTCGCCACCGCATTGTGGCGCCAACCCTTGATACTTATGACAAGTACTTGATATTGTTGGCCGCGATGCCTCCTGCGACCCGCCCCGTTGACACGGCCGCAGCGGTGACCCCGTCCAGTTCGAACGGGTTCGCGCCGCTGCGGGTCAAACGCGTTGTGCAGGAGACCGCCGACGCGGTCTCCCTGATCTTCGAGGTCCCCGACGGGGACCGCGAGCGCTTCGCCTACCGCTCCGGGCAATTCGTCACCTTGCGGGTGCTCATCGACGGTCACGAGCACCAGCGCTGCTACTCCATGTCGTCATGTCCGGTGCTGGAAGCGGACCTGCAGGTCACGGTGAAACGCGACCGCGGCGGGCTGGTGTCCAATTGGCTCAACGACAACGCCGCCGTGGGCGCCGAATACAGCGTCGGGCCCCCGGAGGGCCGCTTCGTGCTCACCGACACCGATCGCGAACTGGTCGCGTTCGCCGGCGGCAGCGGCATCACGCCGGTGATCTCGCTGCTGCGCTCCGCGCTGACCGCCACCCCACGACGGGCCGGGCTCTTCTATGCCAACCGCGGCCGTGATTCGATCATCTTCGCCGATGCCCTGGCACAGCTGGAAACCGAGCATCCCGAACGCTTCTCGCTGCGACACCACCTCGACGAGTCCGCCGGGGTGGTGTCGCAGCAACACGTCGCCGAGTTCATGCGCGGCCGCGGCAACGCCGACGTATACGTGTGCGGGCCCGGGCCGTTCATGGACACCGTCGAGACGGCGCTGCTCGAGTTCGGGGTGCCCCGCCAACGCATCCACCTCGAACGTTTCACCGCTGTCGCGGCCCCGGCCCCCGACACCAACGGCGCCGTGATCACCGAAGAGGTGACCATCCAGCTGGATCGCACCACGGTCACGCAGCCCTACCGCGCCGGCAACACCTTGCTGCAGACCGCCCGGCTGGCCGGCCTGAAGGCCCCGTCGTCGTGTGAAACCGGTTCGTGCGGAACGTGTATGGCGCAGGTGACCGAGGGATCCGCCCGGATGCTCAACAACGACGCCCTGGACGACGACGAGGTGGCCGAGGGCTGGGTGGTCACCTGCCAAGCGATCCCCACCAGTCCGACGGTGCGGGTGGTCTACGAGTGATCGGCAACAGAAAGGCGTCCAGCGTGTGTTCGGTGGGGTTCCGATGAACCGGGTGGCGGTGGTGACCGGCGGCGCGTCCGGGATGGGCGAAGCGACCTGCCACGAACTCGGCCGACGCGGCTGCTCTGTCGCCGTGGTCGACGTCAATGCCCAAGCGGCACAACGCGTCGCCGATGATCTGCGGCGCGACGGGGTCACCGCGACGGCGGTGCGCGCCGACGTCACCGACCGGGCCGGCGTCCAGGACGCCTTCGCCAAGGTCCGCGCCGAGCTCGGGCCCATCGAGATCCTGGTGACCAGCGCGGGCCTGTTCGGCTTCGCGTCCTTCGCAGACATCACGGTCGACGACTGGCAACGCATGATCGACGTGAACCTGACCGGCACCTTCCATTGCTGCCAGGTGGCCCTGCCCGACATGGTGGCCGCCGGCTGGGGCCGCATCGTGATGATCTCGTCGTCCAGCGCGCAGCGCGGCACCCCGTTCGCCGCGCACTACGCGTCCTCCAAGGGGGCGCTGCTGACGCTGACGAAGTCGCTGGCACGGGAGTACGCGTCGGTGGGCATCACGGTCAACAACATTCCGCCCTCGGGCATCGAAACCCCGATGCAGCACCAGTCCCAGGCCGCCGGCCACCTCCCCGACAACGACACCATTGCCGCCAACATCCCCATGGGACGGCTTGGCACCGGCGCGGACATCGCCGCGGCCGTCGGATTCCTGTGCTCCGAGGAAGCCGGCTTCATCACCGGCCAAACCCTCGGCGTCAACGGTGGGTCCGTCATGTGACTTCGTTCTTCCTGCAGTCCCAACACCACTAGCCCCACGGAGGTTCACATGGCGGCACAATGGCCGAAACCGGCTGAAGGATCCTGGACCGAGCACTACCCGGAACTCGGTACGGGCCCGATATCGTTCCGCGACTCCATCTCGCCGGAGTTCTACGCGGCCGAGCAGGAGGCGATCTTCAAGCGGGCGTGGTTGAACATCAGCCGCGTCGAGGAGACGCCCGAGCCCGGCAGCTACATCACCCGGCAGGTGGAGGCGGTCGACGCCGCGCTGCTCCTCGTCAAGGACGAGAACGGCCGGATCCGAGCCTTCCACAACAGCTGTCGGCGACGGGGCCACCCGGTGGTCACCATCGACTACCGCGCTTCCGAACTGCGCAACACCGGAACCGGATTCACCTGCCGGCACTGCGGTTGGGAGTATGGGCTCGACGGGTCCCTGAGGTCCGTTCCGGATCCGGATCATTTCGCTGATCTGGACCTCGTCGACTTCGGCTTGAAGGAGGTGCACTGCGATGTCTGGGCCGGCTTCGTGTTCCTCAACTTCGACGAGAACCCGCGCCAGAGCCTGCGGGAGTTCCTCGGACCGATGGTCACCGGTCTCGACGACTATCCCTTCGACAAGCTGACCGAGCGCTACGACTGGGTCGCCCACAACAACAGCAACTGGAAAATCTTCGCCGACGCCTTCCAGGAGTACTACCACGTGCCGGCCCTGCACACCCAGCAGGTGCCGCCGGAGGTTCGCAACCCCGGCGCCGGGTTCACCTGCGGGCATTTCCAACTCGACGGGCCGCACCGGTTGGTCTCCACCGCGGGCACCCGCCGCTGGCTGCTGGCCCCGGAATACATGTATCCGATCGAACGGGCCACCCGCTCCGGGCTGGTCGGGCCGTGGCGCACCCCCGACATCGGCGAGCTGCCCGCCGGGCTGAACCCCGGTGGCATCGAACCGTGGGGCATCAGCAACTTCCAGATCTTCCCCAACCTGGAGATCCTCATCTACGGCGGCTGGTATCTGGTGTACCGGTACTGGCCGACGTCGTACAACACCCACCGCTACGAGGCTTTCACGTACTTCCATCCGGCGCGGACGGTCCGGGAGCGGATCGAACATGAAGTCGCCGCAGTGGTTCTCAAGGAATTCGCGCTGCAGGACGCGGGCATGCTGGGCGGGACCCAGGCCGCACTCCAGTACGACGTCGTCGACGAGTTCCCGGTCAACGACCAGGAGATCCTGGTGCGCCACCTGCACAAGACCGTCGCCGACTGGGTCAGCGACCATCAGCGCGAGCGGACCCCGGCAGGAGCCCAGCAATGACCACGCCACGCTTGCCCAGCGCCTTTGCCGAGCTGGAGCCGTTCGCCGAAACATGGTGCCTGCCAACGGAGACCGAGCGGTGGAACCAGCGGCTGTCCAGCAGCATGCCCGCCATGCAGGAGTTCTACGACGCGTTCTTTCCGCGCGTCGAAGAGGCGATCGAGTATTGCGACAAGTTCACCTTGGATGACCTACCCGAGGACGCGCTCAACCTGCTGCACCTGATCTATTCGCTGGTGATGGTGGCCATGGCCGTGGAGATCATGCATCAGCCGGCACCCGTCGACGCCGCCGACGCGGTGATGATCCGCACCGGCGAACCCCGCCCGTGACTTCCCATTTCGAGAAAGGCCGCCTTCCATGAGCCTGCTGACCATCAACAAACTGACTTCCTCTGTCGGCGCCGAGGTGGTGGGCGTCGACCCCGACCGGCTCGCGACCGATGGCGGCCTGGGCGCCGCGGTCCTCGATGCCCTGGAGGACAACGGAGTTCTGGTGTTTCACGACCTGAACCTCAGCCCCGAGGCGCAGGTCGCGTTCGCCGAGCGGCTGGGCCAGATCGACCGGTCCGCCGACGGGCACCACCCGGTCTCGGGCATCTACCCGATCACCCTGGACAAGTCGAAGAACAGCGCGGCCGAGTACCTCAAGGCCACGTTCGACTGGCACATCGACGGCTGCACCCCGATGGGCGACGAGTGCCCGCAGAAGGCCACCGTGCTGTCGGCCGTGCAGGTCGCCGCAACGGGCGGGGAGACCGAGTTCGCCAACTCCTACGCGGCGTACGAGACTCTGAGCGACGCCGAGCAGAAGCACTACGCAACGCTCCGGGTGGTGCATTCCCTGGAGGCCTCGCAGCGGCGGGTGTACCCGAACCCCACCGAGGACCAACTGTCCCGCTGGAAAAGTCGCGCCACCCACGAGCATCCCTTGGTGTGGACGCACCGCAGCGGCCGAAAGTCGTTGGTGCTGGGCGCGTCGGCGGACTACATCGTCGGCATGGACCTCGCCGAGGGCCGCGCGCTGCTCGACGAGTTGCTGGCGCATGCCACCGCGCCGGGCCGGGTGTACAGCCACCAGTGGTCGGTCGGCGACACCGTCATCTGGGACAACCAGGGGGTTCTGCACCGCGCGGCACCCTACGAGCCCAACTCGCCCCGGGAGATGTTGCGCACCACCGTGCTGGGCGACGAGCCCATCCAGTGACCGGCCCGGCTCAGCCGCGCCGGTGACGGGCGCGGCTCAGCCGGCCGCCACCGCCACCGACTTGGTCTGCAGGTAGCCGTCGAGTCCCTCCCGACCGAGCTCGCGGCCATAACCGCTGTCCTTGACGCCGCCGAAGGGGGCGACGGGATCCATGGTGTAGCCCTGGTTCACGCCGAAGGTTCCGGTGCGGACCTGTGCGGCCACGGCAAGCCCACGCTCGGTGTCGGCGGTGAAGACCGACCCCGCCAGGCCATAATCCGAGTCGTTGGCAATGGCCACGGCGTCGGCCTGATCTCCGTAACCGATGACGGTCAAGACGGGGCCGAAGATCTCCTCCCGGGCGATCCGCATGGCGTTGTTGGCGTCGGCGAACAGGGTCGGGCGCACGTACCAGCCGGTGTCCAGCCCGTCGGGCTGCTCGGCGCCGCCGGTCACCAGTCGGGCGCCCTCGCTGACCCCCGAATGGATGTAGTCGCGCACGCGTTGCTGCTGCCGGGCCGTCACCAACGGACCCATCTGGGTGGCCGGGTCGGCCGGGTCGCCCACCGCGATGGTGGACAGTTCCGCGGCCAGGGCGTCGACGAAGTCGCTCTGCCGGTGCTGCGGAACCAGGATGCGCGTCAACGCATTACAGATCTGCCCGCTGTTGGACAGGCTTGCCGAACGCACCGCGGCGGCGACGGCGGCCGGGTCCGCGTCGTCGAGCACCACCGCGGCTGACTTGCCGCCGAGTTCCAGGCTCACCGTGGTCAGGTTGGCGGCGCACGCCGCGGCCACCGCCTTGCCCGCGGCGGTCGATCCGGTGAACGACACCTTGTCGACGCCGGGGTGTCCGACCAGCGCCGCGCCCACCTCGGTACCGCCCGGCAGGACGCTCACCACGCCGGACGGCAGGTCGAGTTCGTCGAGCATCTCCTTGAGCAACAGCGCATCCAGCGGCGACTCGGGGGCCGGCTTCACGATGACCGCGCACCCGGCCAGCAGCGCCGGGACCAACTTGGTGATGATGAGGAACTGGGGCATGTTCCACGGCACCACCGCCGCGACCACGCCGACGGCTTCCTTGCGGACCTGCACCTCGGCGCCGAAGAATCCGGGCCGATTCTCCTGCCACGCAAAGGATTCGGCGATGTCGCAGAAGGCGCCCATCATCATGGTCGGCAGGCCGACCTGGGCGCGCTGCGCGAAGCTGATCGGCGCGCCGATCTGCCGGCTGATCAGTTCGGCCAACTCGCCGCCGCGCTCGGCGTAGCGGGCGGCCAGCCGGCGCAGCGCGGCAATGCGTTCGGCCGGGTCCAGCCGCGGCCACGGGCCGTCGTCGATGGCCTGGCGCGCGGCCGCGACCGCGGCCTGGACCTCGGCGGCGGTGGCGGCCGGGACCTCGGCGATGGGTTGTTCGGTGTGCGGTGAGATCACCGTGATGACGCCGTCGCGGCCCTGGCTCATGCGTGCCCCTTCCCGAAGTATCAACTACTTGAGAAGTGTACGTCGCATCAGGTTCGCGACCGAGCCCCCGCCCTCACCTCAGAGCGTCACCGCATCCGGGTCGCCGGCAGCGTCGTCGACGGTTTGGGGTGAGGCGGCGGCCCACCGACCTCTTCGACGCCGAGGAGATGCACATCCCGGCCGCTGGCCGCCGTCACCTCGACGACCTCGAACTCGTCGCCGTCGGGGTCATCGAACCAGACGACCATCCGAAGATGTATGGACAAGTCGGGCGAAATCACCCCCAGCAGCACGGCTTCCTGCGGGCTGGCCACCATCGGCGCCGTGTTCACCGGTGTGACCGGAACCTCGACGTCGAGGGCCGGCAGGATGGTGCCGTCGGCCTCGGTGACCGTGATCGCGAAGGCCTCGGTCACCGAGCCCCCCTGGTAGTCCACATGGGCCAGGCTGTGCGCGAACTCCCGGTCCGGGGTGTAGGTGTAGTGGACCCGCCACCCTTCCGCTTCCAGCTGTATGTCGAACTCCACGGCGCCACCGTGCTCGAGTTCGCTGTAATCGAAGCTCAGCCCCTCGCCGTCGGCGCCCGTGTACAGGAAACTGCCTGTGGCCACGCCGTTCTGGTCCGGCGCACCGGGCTGGATGTGGTCGGTGATCGGCGAGGCCGAATCCTCTGCCGGGCGCAGATTCACGGGGATAGTCAGGTCAGAGTGCCCGTACCTCCCGGCGGCCGTGACATGGAGATGGACAGCCAGCCCGCCGGGGGTTTGGGTTGCCCGCTCCAGGGTTTCTTGGCTCGGGACGTAGGTGATGCCGACCTCCCACGTGTTCTCGTCCACGCGATTGACGTTGTCCAGGTCGAAATCCACCCGATCGCCCCATTCGGAGGACCTCCCTAACCACCTGAGCTCTCGCGGATCCTCGGCGCCCTTCACGATGATGCTGCCGCGAACGGATCCATCGCTCGGGTCGGTTTCCCAGGACCACGAGTCGATCACGCTGAGTTCCGCAGGTTGCCCGGCGGCGGCGATCTGGACGTCGAAGGTGACCGGGTCGTCGATGCCCTCGACGGTCATGACCACCGTGTCGATGGTCGGCGGGCCGTCATAGTCCGGATTGCGGGTGTGGGTGTAGTGGACCCGCACGCTGCTGGTGGTTTCCTGCGCCCAGTCCCACTCGACCGTGCCCAGTTCCTGGTTGTAGTCCGCGCCGATGGTGGGCGGCCTGCCGTCGGGGCTCGTGTAGAGGAAACTGCCGGTGGATTCGCCGTTCTCGTTGGGCATCCCGGGCCGGATGTGGTCGGTGATCGTGGGGGACGGGGTGCTCGAGCCGGCGAGGTCGACGGTGAGCACGTAGCAAACCTACTCGCCCATCGCCGACATCTTGATGCTGCTACCTGATGCTAAGATGCCATGCGTGCGCACGACCATCCGGATCGACGAAGACCTCTACCGGGAGATCAAGGCGCGCGCCGCCCGATCGGGCCGCACCGTAGCCGCCGTGCTTCAGGACGCCGTTCGGCGAGGCCTCGCCGCCGACACCCGGCCGCAAGCCGGCCCCTACCGCGTCGAACCGTTCGGCCAAGGCGGCCTGCGGCCCGGCGTCGACCTGTCCTCCAGCGCGGAACTCGCCGAACTCCAGGATGAGGACGTGGACTTGAATGCGCTGCGTTGACGTCAACGTGCTGGTGTACGCGCATCGCGCCGATCTCCCGGAACACGACGAATACCGCGCCGTCCTCGAACGTTTCGCCAACGACGAAGAGCCCCTGGGTCTGGCAGAGGCGGTACTCAGCGGTTTCGTTCGGGTCGTGACGAATCGCCGGATCTTCACCGTGCCCAGTACGCCCGAACGGGCCTGGGCAGCGGTCGATGCACTTCTGGCCGCACCCGCCGCTATGCACCTGCGGGCCGGCGAACGGCATTGGAGCACTTTCCGTCAGCTATGCGGTGACATCGATGCCCGCGGCAACGACATCCCCGACGCGTACCTGGCCGCCTACGCAGTGGAAAACAGCGCACTGTGGCTCAGTGCCGACCGGGGTTTCGCGCGCTTCCAACGGCTGCGCTGGCGCCACCCCCTGGAGGTTTAGCTAAGGCAGCAGGCCGAGCAACCGCGCCCGTGACACCGCCTCGAACCGCGTGCCCGCGCCGAGTTTGGTTGCGGCGCTACGCAGATAACTCTTGACCGTCTCGGTCTGCAGCGAAAGACGTTTGGCCGCCTCGGCATTGGTGCAGCCGAGCGCGATCTGGGCCAGCACATCGCGCTCCCGGGGAGTTAGCGTCACCGCGGTCGGCTGTTCGGCACCGGCGAGCCGCTCCGCCAGCCGACGCAGCTGCGCGCCAGTGTCCGGATCCACCCCGGCGGCCAGCCGCCGCAGTTCAGCGTGCACCTCCCGGACGGCCTCCGGACTCGCGGTGCCGGCCGCCTCGGCCTGGCGCAACCGCAACCGCCGGTCCACCTCGTCGCGGATCCGTAGCTCGTCGGCCACTCTGCGTCCGGCATCGAGCATCAGGTCCACGGCCCGGCCACCCATCGGTGCCCTCGACCGGTAGGCGCCGTAGAGCATCGCCCGCGGGGTCGCGTCGACGACCACGGGCACCGCGAGGATCGACTCGATGCCCTCGGACAACACCGGGACGTCGTAGTCGTGGGTGATGTTCGAGGCGTTGCGATAGTCGGCGACCGAAAGCGGTCGGCCCGCGACCATGCTGGCCCCACCAAGACCCGTGCTGGGCCGCACCACCACGCCGCGCAACAACCCTGTTCGGGTTCCGACAAACTCGCTGAGAACCAGCGCGCCGCCCCGCACCTCACCGCCGAACAGCACCGGGATGCCGCCGTCGGTCGCGAGTCGACGCAGCTCGGCGCGCACCACGTCGGTATCGCGGGGACGCAGCAGCCCCGAACCGGTGGACATGGGGCAATACCCTCTTTCGGGGGTAGCGGGCGGACGAGTGTGACATAGATCCTAGCTGGCATGACAACCAATGCCGATCTGTATCGCAGCGCCCGCGATCAGCTGGTCGCCGCGATCAACGACTACGACAAGGCACTCGAGACCTTCGCCTGGCCGCAGCTCGAGGGCACGTTCAACTGGGCCACCGACTGGTTCGACGCCATCGGTCGCGACCCGGCCACCGCCGAGCGGCCGGCGCTGTGGATCGTCGAACACGACGGCAGCGAGCATCAGGTCACCTTCGCGGAGATGGCCCAGCGCTCGGATCTGGTCGCCACCTGGCTGCAGCAGCAGGGGGTGGCCAAGGGCGACCGCGTCATCCTGATGCTCGGCAACCAGGTCGAACTCTGGGAGGCGATGCTCGGGGTTGCCAAACTGGGAGCCGTCATCATGCCGACCACCGCGGCCCTGGGTCCGGCCGACCTCGCCGACCGGATCAGCCGCGGCGGCGCCCGATTCGTGATCGCCAACGCGGCCGACGCCCCGAAATTCGAGTCCGTCGCCGGCGACTACGGCCGGATCGCCGTCGGCGATGAAGTCCCGGGGTGGCTGCGCTACGCCGACGCGTACGACGTGGTCGACGCCGGCCCATTCACGGCGTGCACCGCCGTGACGGACCCGATGCTGATCTACTTCACCTCGGGCACCACCAGCCGCCCCAAGCTTGTCGAGCACTCCCAGATCTCGTATCCGGTCGGCCACCTGACCACCATGGCCTGGATCGGCGTCCGGCCCGGCGACGTCCACCTGGCGATCAGCTCCCCGGGGTGGGCCAAACACGCGTGGAGCTGCTTCTTCGCGCCGTGGATCGCCGAGGCGACGATCTTCGTCTACAACTATCCGCGTTTCGACGCCGCGGATCTGCTGCACCAGCTCCGGCGCGCTCGGGTGAACACCTTTTGTGCCCCACCGACGGTGTGGCGCATGCTGATTCAGGCCGACCTCGGCGCCCGGCCGGAGGGCCTGCGTGAGGTGCTGGGCGCCGGCGAGCCGCTCAACCCCGACGTCATCACCCAGGTCGAGAACGCCTGGGGCCTGACCATCCGCGACGGGTTCGGACAGACCGAGACCACGCTGCAGGTCGGCAACACCCCGGGCCAGCCGATCAAGGCGGGGTCGATGGGCCGGCCGATGCCGGGGGTCCCGGTGGTGCTCGTCGACCCGGTGTCCGGCCAGCCGTCGGAGACCGAAGGCGAGATCTGCCTGGACCTGAGCGCCGCACCGCTGAATCTGATGACCGGTTACGTCGACGACCCCGAGCGCAACGCCGCCGTCACCGCGGGCGGTTACTACCACACCGGGGATGTCGCCAGCCGCGACGCCGACGGCTACATCACCTACATCGGCCGCACCGACGACGTGTTCAAGTCCTCGGACTACAAGGTGTCGCCGTTCGAGCTGGAAAGCGTGCTCATCGAGCATCCCGCAGTGGTCGAGGCCGCCGTGGTCCCGCAGCCCGACGACACCCGGCTGTGCGTGCCCAAGGCGTATGTGGCGTTGGCCGACGGCTGGAGCGCCGATGCGGGCACCGCCCAGGCCATCATGGAGTACGCCCGCGACAACCTGGCGCCCTACCTCAAGGTCCGGCGGGTCGAGTTCTTCGACCTCCCCAAGACCATCTCGGGCAAGATCCGCCGGGTCGAGCTACGCCAGCGCGAAGACGAGGCGCATCGGCAGGGCGCGCCGATCGACACCGAGTTCCGCTACGAGGACTTGGTCCAGTAGTTCGCGGCCTCCGTAGGGTGGAGGGATGAGCGCCGCACCAGCGAATCCCGTCGTCTTGGGCAGCTGGTTTGCACGCGACCTGGCCGAACTGGCCGTCACGTGGCAGGCCGAGCCCCCGCCGGACCCGAAACTACTGATCCTCAACGCGCCCCTGGCCGCCGACCTGGGGCTCGACCCGGACTGGCTGCGCAGTCCCGACGGCGTTGGCCTGCTGACCGGCACGGTGCTGCTCGACGGGGCCGCCCCGGTCGCCCAGGGGTACGCCGGTCATCAGTTCGGCGGCTTCGTCCCGCGCCTCGGCGACGGCCGGGCGTTGCTGCTCGGCGAGCTCACCGACACCGCGGGCAGGGTGCGCGACCTGCACCTCAAGGGTTCTGGGCGCACGCCGTTCGCCCGCGGCGGCGACGGCTTGGCCGCGGTCGGTCCGATGCTGCGTGAGTACCTGATCAGCGAGGCGATGCACGCGCTGGGCGTGCCGACGACGCGCGCCCTGGCGGTGGTGGCCACCGGGCGGCCCGTGCACCGCGACACCGCCCTGCCCGGAGCGGTGCTCGCCCGGGTGGCCGCCAGCCACCTGCGGGTCGGCAGTTTCCAGTACGCCGCCACCGGCGGCGACCCGGCCCTGCTGCGCCGGCTGGCCGACCACGCCATCGCCCGGCACGCGCCCGCCGCCGCGGAGGCCGACAACCCGTACCTGGCGCTGTTCGAGGCGACGGTGGACGTGCAGGCCGCCCTGATCGCCCAATGGATGCTGGTCGGCTTCATCCACGGCGTGATGAACACCGACAACATGACCATCTCCGGTGAGACCATCGACTACGGGCCGTGCGCGTTCATGGACGGCTACCACCCCGGCACGGTCTTCAGCTCGATCGACGTCGGTGGCCGCTACGCCTACGGCAATCAGCCCGGCGTGGCGATGTGGAATCTGGCCCGCTTCGCCGAGACCCTGTTGCCGCTGTTCGCCGAGGACACCGAGGAGGCGATCGGCATCGCCACCGCGGCGCTCGAGGGCTTTCGCACCCGGTACGAGGCCGCCTGGACCGCCGGTATGCGCGCCAAATTGGGGCTGCCCGCCGAGGCCGGCGACGAGGAGACGGGCCCGCTCATCGAGGACCTGCTCACGCAGCTGTCCCAGAGCCAGGTCGACTTCACCTCGTTCTTCCGTGCGCTCGCCGACGCGGCCCGCGGTGATCGGGAGCCCGCCCGGGGACTGTTCCTCGACCTCGCTGCGTTCGACGCCTGGTTGGTGCGCTGGCTCGCGCTGAATCCCGATGCGGTGGCGATGGATCGGGTCAATCCGATCTACATTCCCCGCAATCACCTCGTCGAGCAGGCGCTGGCCGCGGCGACCGACGGCGACCTCGAGCCCTTCGAGCGGTTGCTCGCGGCGGTCACCGACCCCTACGTCGAGCGGGCCGGCCTGGAGCGTTACGCCGAACCGGCGCCGGACTCCTTCGGCCCGTATCAAACCTTCTGCGGGACGTGATTTCGGTGCGCTCAGATGCGCTGAGTGTCACCTGAGCGCACCGAAATCACTTGCGGCGACCGAGGATCCGGATCGGATCGGCGCCATCCCAGGCCGCGCACGTCGCCGCGATCCTCGCCAGGTTGGCCCGGAAACTGGGCGTTTCCTCGACCACTTCGGTGAAGAAGCCGAAGTCCTCGACGGTGTCCACGAACGCGATGCGCTGGCCCGGCGCGGTGAGTTCGCAGGCGATGTCGTAGCCCTGGCCGACGAATTGGGCCACCTTGGCCTCGTAATCGGCGGTCAGCGTCGCGGCCTGGTGGAACCCGCTGCGGCCGGTGATCGCGGCCATGTCGGCGAAAACGCTGGGGCCGGTGGTGTGGTTCTGGATGAGTTCGATCTGCACCGGACCGGCCTGCGCCACCCCGACCTGCAGGTCGATCACGGCGTCGGCGCCGCGGTAGCGGCAGGTGTTCTGCGCGCGCGGCAGGATGTGGAAAGGCCCGATCCCGAACGCCCGCGCCCATCGCGCGGCCGCGTCCAGCAGGTCATCGACCACGAAACCCAGCTGGAAGAACCGGAAATCGCCGTCGGGCCAAGGCTGTTCGAACAGCGGGAGGTTCACCGGGACGGGGCGGGATGCGGCCGGATCATGACCTCCTGGGCGACGCTGGCCACCAGCGCGCCGGCCGCATCGACGATGCTGCCGCGGACCAGCGCCCGGTGGCCGCGCATCGTCACCGACTCCTGGGTGTAGAGGTGCCACTGGTCGAAGCGGGCCGGTCGATGCAACCAGATGGCGTGGTCCAGGCTCACACCGATGTTCTGCGTCCAGTCGATCGGCTCGGGGTACTCCCGAAATGCCATGTCCACCAACAGGTAATCACTGGCGTAGGTGATCATCGCGTGATGCAGCGCCGGGTCGTCCCCGACGCTTCGCGGCAGGCGCATCCAGTGCGCCCGCGGCCCCCGGGCCGGTTGGCCGCCGAGGAAGTTGGGGGCCTCCCCGATGCGCATCTCCAGCGGCGGCGGCACCTCGATCCACGTCTGCGCCATGTCCTGCGCCTCGGCCGGGGCTCTGCTCGCCCAGTGCTGCAACAGCGGCAACTCGAGCGGGGCGGGGGCCTGCGGTGGGGCGGCCGGCTGCTCGGGCGCGTCCGGGTTGTCGTGGAAGGAGGCCACCGCGGTCAACACGGTGCCGCGGCTCTGCACCAGTTCGACATGCCGCGTGGAGAGCGCCCTACCGTCACGGGTGCGGGACACGACGATCTCGACCGGCTCGTCCAAGGCTCCCGGGCGGGTGAAGTACGCGTGCAGTGAGTTCAGCGTCTGCCCCTCGA
Organism: Mycolicibacterium sp. MU0050; assembly: GCF_963378085.1. Taxonomy (GTDB): domain Bacteria; phylum Actinomycetota; class Actinomycetes; order Mycobacteriales; family Mycobacteriaceae; genus Mycobacterium; species Mycobacterium wendilense. Next base: position 4,955,152 of record NZ_OY726395.1, read on the forward strand.
CCGTGGCGGCCGCGGCGAGGTGGGCCTGCGCGAGCAACTGGCCACCGAAGATGGACCCGAACCGGTCGGCCTCGCTGCCCGCCCGGAACCGGTCCGGGCCGATGCGCTCGAGCCGCAACGCGCTCTCGATGTCCCCGAGGACCTCCAGCACGCGGCTTTCCAGGGCAGATCCGCTGCCGAGCAGGGCACCGGTGAAGGTGTCGGTGTCGGTGACCGCTGCGGTGTGGCTCACGCTTCCTCCTCGGGGCTGCCCGCCCGACATAAAAGAGCTTAGGTTCGCTCAGTACCGTAGCCGCCGGCAGCGGGAGGACCCAACCGGGTACCGCGGCGCTCAGAGCACGTAGTCGCCGATCAGCTTCCCGATGGTGCGGATGTCGACGTGCCCCTTGAAGTCCAGCCGCACCTTACCGAGGCCGGAAAACCACAATTCCAGTTCGGCGTCCAGGTCGAACCGTCCCGCGGTCTCGATGCTCCACGCCTGAATCCTGCTGTAGGGCAGGGAGGAATAGTCACGCTTCTTGCCGCTGAAGCCCTGGACGTTGATCACGATGAGCCGCTTGTTGGTGAAGACCACCGCGTCGCGCATCCCCTTGAAACTGAGGTGGACGTGCTCGTCATCGACGAGAATCGGCGCCAGTTCGCCGGCGACGGGCTTCGGATCGGCTGGTCCAAGTTTGACGAAGAGGCCGTTCTGGAAGTCGATCATGACCGGACGCTATCGACTGGGCCATCGGCCCGGGAGGGATCGGCCAAACTGGGTTCCGGCCTGCCGTGCAGGGCGCCGTCAGGACTGGAAGAACGCCAACAATTCGGGGTTGAGCACGTCGGCGTGCGTGGTCGGCAACCCGTGCGGCAGGTCGACGTAGGTCGTCAGGGTGCCGTTGGCCAGCAGATCCGCCGACTTCGGCCCCGCCGCGGCGTACGGCACAATCTGGTCGTCCTCGCTGTGCACCACCAGTACGGGCAGGGTGAGCCGTTTGAGGTCCCCAGTGAAGTCGGTCTGGGAGAACGCCACGATGCCGTCGTAGTGGGCCTTGGCGCCGCCCATCATGCCCTGCCGCCACCAGTTCGCGATCACGGCCTCGGACGGTTCTACGCCGTCCCGGTTGAAACCGTAGAACGGCCCGGCTGCCAACGTGCGGTAGAACTCCGAGCGGTTCGCCGCCAACTGGGCCTGCAGGTCGTCGAACGCGGCCTTCGGCTGGCCCTGCGGGTTGGTGTCCGTCTGGACCATCAGCGGCGGCACCGCGCACAGCAGCGCCGCCTTTGCCGCGCGCTCCTCGCCGTGGCGGGCCAGGTAACGGACCACTTCTCCCCCGCCGGTGGAATGCCCGACGTGGATCGCGTCACGTAGATCCAGGTGGTCGATGACGGCCTTGAGATCGTCGGCGTAGTGGTCCATGTCGTGCCCGCCGGCGACCTGGGCCGAGCGCCCGTGTCCGCGGCGATCATGTGCCACCACCCGATAACCCTCGGACAGGAAGTACAACAACTGGGTGTCCCAGTCGTCGGATGACAGTGGCCAGCCGTGACTGAAGACGATGGGTTGGCCCGAGCCCCAGTCCTTGTAGAAGATTTCGACACCGTCGCTGGTCGTGATCGTGGGCATGGCGCCGGGCCTTCCTCGGTGACGAGCACGGGTGGAGTGCGTCCAGCCTACGACGCGCTGCCCGCCGAAGGTCACCGATTGGGAGCGGTGCGGTCACGTCGAGGCTCATTTCCGTCTCGGTCGCGCAACCGTTCCGGAATCGGCCCCAGAGAGCTCTTATATTTCAGGTGCGTAATTTCTCTCCTGTAATTCGCCAGGACTAACAGAAGGAGTCGACGTGCGGCTTTCTATTTCTCGATTCCTTTGCACGGGGGTCGTCAGCATCGGAATGGGTGCTGCTGCAGTGCTATTGGGCGGACAGGCCGCGGCCACTCCGTTCGTCACGGGCGGCGCCGACTGCCTGGAGAAGATGTCGGGGACCGCGGCGCCCTGTGCTGCGGTGTCACTCGAGGCGTCCGGCCTGGCCGCCCCCGTCGCGGGTCCGCCGCCCGGCCCGCCGCTGGTTCCGCCCGTGGTGCCGCCCCCGTTGGTGCCGCCGGTGCCGCCGGTCGCGCCCCCACCGGTGCCCCCTCTGGTGCCGCCGGTGCCCCCAGTTCCGCCGCTGGTGCCGCCCGTTCCGCCGGTTGCCCCGCCGCCGCCGGTCCCCGTCGTCCCGCCCGTCGCGGCCCCTGTGGCGGCCGGCGCGCCGCTCACGACGATGAGTGGCGCGGCGTCCGGCAAGGGCGTACCCACCAATCCGCAGACCACCCGCGGTCCGCAGTCCGGCGTCCCCACATTGCCCGGAGCCGCCGATCCCAGCTGATCAAATGTGGACGGGATCCGCTGCGCGGCAGTCGAACCAATGACTCCCGCACAGCGGATCCCGGCGCAGAGTTCGTCGTAGCAGTGCTGTTCATCTAAGAGGTCGGGTCCATGCGAGCAGTCATTCGTTCTGTTCTCGCGGCGGTCGTGGTCGCCGCCGTGTTAGCCGCACCGACGGCTGAAGTCCAAACCACGGCGATCGTCCAACCGCTGCACTCGATGATCGAATCGATCCAGCCGACCGGCGACGAACCCGTCGGCGTGGCCCACCCCGTGATTGTGACGTTCACCGGGCCGGTGGCCAACCGCGCCAGCGCGGAGCGGGCCTTGCGAATCAGCTCCACGCCGGCCATGACGGGCAAGTTCGAGTGGCTGGAAAGTAATGTGGTGCAATGGGTTCCAGACCGCTACTGGCCGTCGAACAGCACGGTGATGCTGTCGGTCGGCGCCAAGAATGCGCAGTTCAAGACCGGCCCCGCCGTCATCGGCGTCGCCAGCCTGTCCAAGCACACGTTCACGGTGACCATCGACGGTGACCCGGCCGGACCGCCGGTCCGCCTGCCCGCGCCTCATCATCTGCCGCACGCGGGCGAGGAGGGCGTGCTGCTGGCCTCCATGGGACGCGAGAAGTATCCGACGCCCGTGGGCAAATACACTGTGCTGGAGAAGAACCGGACGGTGCTGATGGATTCCAGCAGCGTCGGAGTGCCGATCACCGAGACCGAGGGCTACCTGCAGGAGGTCGACCACGCGGTGCGGATCACCTGGCGAGGCATCTTCGTGCACTCGGCGCCGTGGGCGGTCAACTCCATGGGCATCGAGAACACCAGCCACGGTTGCATCGGGCTGATCCCCGCCGCCGCCGAATGGTACTTCGACCACGTCAAGATCGGCGATCCGGTCATCGTGGAGGAATAGCCGACCAAGCCGCCCCCGCTGATCGACGCCGCGGGGTAGTGTCGAGGCATCGGGACCAACTCAGGACCCCATGATCAAGGGGCCAGCATGTCTGATAAGTCTCCGCGCCAGTCGATGACGAAAAAGTCCGGAAAAAGCCTGAAGGAAAAGCGGGCCGCCAAGCACGCCAAGGCCGCCCAGGCCCAGGCGTCCGCCACCGACTCGCTCATCAACGGCAAGAAGCGCTGAAAACAAGCAGCTTTCGCGGACCTTGATCGCGTTCGAGGCGCTGAACCCACGGACGCAGCAACGGCGGCTCGGCCCGACGTCTACTCGCGTGAGTGGTTACGTTCGCCGAGCAGCAAAGTTCCCTCGGGATCGTAGATGTGACGGTCAAGGCATTGCATGGTTGGGACTGCAGGGGTTAGGGCCGCGTCGCGTCACCTGCTGCCTGTGGTACCGAACCCGCGATCGGACCAATGTGCCAATCGCCCGTCGGCCGCGCGGGTGGCGGTGCGAATGTAGAGCCGAGCTCGTTTCCCGTGGACCAGGATCACGGACCGGTGCCCATACCCGCTGAGTGGGACGTCCCCTGGTGCGGAGCACCCTCGGTCACCACCATAGAGGCCCAAGGATCTCGCAGCTCGCCGCCCCGTTTCTAGGGGTGCGCGTACCAATTCGCCGAGGGGACAAACCATGCCGACAGGCGGTGACTACGACCTGATCGTGGTGGGATTCGGCGCCGCCGGTGCCGCAGCGGCCATCGAGGCTGCCGATCGCGGGGCACGCGTGCTCGTGCTGGACCGCGGCCACGGCGGTGGGGCCACCGCGTTGTCCGGGGGCATCATCTACGCCGGCGCCGGGACACCGGAGCAGCGGGCCGGCGGCTACGAGGACAGCGTCGAGGAGATGCGCGCCTACCTGCGGGCCGAAGTCGGCGATGCCGTCAGCGACGAAACCCTCACCCGGTTCTGCGAGCAGAGCCCCGCGATGATCGAGTGGCTCAAGGCCCAGGGGGTGGAATTCCGGGGCGGGCCGGTGTCGTCCTACAAGACCTCCTACCCCACCGACGACTTCTACCTCTACTACTCGGGCAACGAGAAGGCCCACCCGTACGGCGGGTACGCCCGGCCGGCGCCGCGCGGCCATCGCGTCCTGGCCCCCGGGATGAGTTCGGGCCGAGTGCTCTTCGAGCACCTGCACCGCTCCGCGCGAAGCAAGGGCGTCGAGATCGTCCCGCTGGCCCGGGTCCACGACCTGATCAAGGACGATCAGGGACGCGTCACCGGTATCCGCTACCGGGCGGTGCCCACCGACAGCGCTGCCGCACGCAAGTATTCGACGCTGACAAAGCTGACCGGCAAGGTGGGCACCTGGCTGCCCGGCGTCGTCAAGGGAGCAGTCGCGCGGGCCGAAGAAATCTGGACCGAGGCCGCCGTGCCGGGCCACGCGCACGCCGGGGCCGTGGTGCTGGCCGCCGGGGGGTTCGTCTACAACCGGGAATGGATGCAGGAGTTCGCGCCGCAGTTCATGAAGATCTCGCCGCTCGGAACGCCGGGTGACGACGGCGGCGGCATCGCGCTCGGTCTGGCGGCCGGGGGCACGGCCGACAAGATGGGCAACGTCACCGCCTGGCGTTTCCTGGCGCCGCCGAGCGCGTTCCTGGAGGGCCTCACCGTCGGCGCGGACGGTCGACGAATCGCCAACGAAGACCTCTACGGAGCCACCCACGGCAACGTGCTGATGCGCGAGTTCGGTGGCCGCGGATGGGCCATCTACGACGCGTCGACCTGGAAGAAGGTGCGCCGACAGATCCGCGGGCAGACGCACGTGTTCCAACGTTTGCAGCTGCTGTACCTCTTCACACTCGGGCACAAGAAGGCCGCGACCATCGAGGGCATCGCAGCGCAGAACGGCATCGACCCGGCCGGGCTACGCCGCACCTTTGATGAGTATCGAAGTGGGATCACCAGCGGTGCAGGAGATCCCGCGCACAAGACGTCCGAGTTGTGCCCGCCGATGCAGACCGGGCCGTTCTATTCGATCAACATCTCCGCCGATTCGTCGATGTTCTTTCCGATCCCCGGCCTGACGTTGGGCGGCCTGGTGGTCGACGAGAACACCGGCGAGGTGGTGCACCGCGACGGCGGTGTGGTTCCGGGCCTGTATGCCGCGGGCCGCAACGCCGTCGGCATCTGTTCCAACAGCTATGTCAGCGGCCTGTCGCTCTCCGACTGCATCTTCAGCGGTCGCCGGGCGGCCGCCCACGCCGCACAGCGGCTGGGCTTCGGGTCGGTGCACCGAGACGCCGACTGACATGACGTTCGACGAGGGCGTCCGGAGCACCTCGCTGCACTCGTACTGCACGGCCGCGGACGTGGCTCCGTTCCACCACTGATCCCGCACCAGCGGACTTCCTGACCGCCGGTTTCAGAAAGGACATAGCGTGAGAGCCGCCGTAATATCCGCGCCCGGTCAAGTCGACATTGTCGACATCCCGACTCCGTCCGTCAGTGCGGGCGATGTGCTCGTACGTATCCGCGCCTGCGGGATCTGTGGGTCCGACACGTTCTACCTGTCCATCGGTGGTCTACCGCCGCACCAGGGCAACATGCCGCTCGGACACGAGGCAGCCGGCGAAGTCGTCGCGGTCGGTAGTGCGGTTACCGACATCGCCGTCGGCCAACGCGTGGTGATCAACCCCATGGCTGCGCCGGACGGTGTCATCGGCAACGGCGGCGCCAGCGGGGCACTGGCGCAGTACCTCCTCATCAAGGATGCGGTGGTAGGCCACAGCGTCGAGCCCATCCCCGATCACGTGCCATTCGAGGTAGCAGCACTGAATGAACCCATGGCCGTCGCCCGCCACGGCGTCAACCAGGTAGCGCCCAAGCTGACCGACCAGGTGGTCGTCTTCGGTGCCGGCCCGATTGGTCTCGGTATGACAATTTCGCTCAAATCCCTTGGCGTCCATCATGTCGTCGTGGTCGATGTGGTGGCTGACCGTCTCGACAAAGCGCTCGAAGTCGGAGCGGATGCGGTCATCAACTCCAGCACCGAGGACCTGCCCGCCCGCCTCCGCGAACTGCACGGCAATGGCGAATCCATTTGGCCGGACCGGGCCGGCACGGACATCTACCTCGACGCCGCAGGGGTGCCCGCGGTGGTGAACACTGCGCTGAGCACCGCCAAGCGCGGCGCCAAGATCGGCATCGTCGGGGTCCACAAGGAACCGGTCAGCGTGGACCTGATGAACATCATGAGCAACGAGCTGACTCTGGTCGGCTCGATGGGGTATCCTACGGAGATCTTCGAAGTAACCCCCGACATCGTCGCTGACTGGCAGACCTATGCGAAGATCATCAGCCACACCATCGATTTCGACGACCTGCCGGAGGCCCTCGAGCTGGTAGCCACACCCGGCGCCACGGAAAAGGTCGTCATCGTCTTCGACTGATCGGGGTGGCACCTGGCCGGCGCTGGCCGGCGCGCGGATACGCGCCGGCCAGTCGGGATGCTCAGCCCAGTTGCAACGGAATCGAGTCGAACGCACGCGCCCAACTCGAGGTGGTTCGGACCGCCTCGCCGGCCAGCCTGCAGCCGGGGAATCGGGCGAACCACTCGGTAAAGGCAATACGTGCCTCCAACCGGGCAAGGTGCGTGCCCATGCAGTAATGCACACCATGGCCGAATGCGGTATGACGTTGCGCCTTCCGCTGTATGTCGAAGCGCTCCGGGTCTGGAAACTCCCGCTCATCGTGGTTGGCGGACCCCCATACCAACAGCACCCGCGAATCGGCCGGAATGTGGACGCCGTGCAACTCGATATCGCGCGTGGTGCTCCGGGGTAGGGCCTGTGTCGGGGATTCGATTCGAAGCATCTCTTCGATCGCGCCCGGCCACAGTGTCGAATCATCTTGCAGCAGTTCGAGCTGGTCGGGGTGATTCAGCAGCAGGACGGTGCCCGATCCGATCAGGCTCGCAGTCGTGTCGTTGCCTCCGAGCACCAGCAGCAGACAGAAACCCAGGAGTTCCTCGTCGCTCAGCCGTTCCCCGTCGATCTCGGCGCTGATCAGTGCAGACATCATGTCATCTCGTGGTCGATGCCGGCGCTCCTCGAGCAGCTCGGCGAACATCGTGTAGATCTGGATCGCCGCCTTCAGCGGCTCTTCCGTGCTGGTGGTATCGATGAATGTCTCCGTACAGGCACGCATGGGTGCGATGTACTGCTCATCGAGACCAATCATTCCGGCGATGACCACACTGGGAATAACTGCAGCATAATCATGTTGAAACTCGCAACCGTTGTTCGCGGCGATCGCATCGAGAAGGTTCCTGACCGTGCATCGAATCGAATCGAATCCTCCATGGCCGCCACCCGCCGCGGGGTGAAGACCCCTGAAACCAGTTTGCGGAGCGCAACCTGCCGTGGTGGATCCAGGTAGATGAGTTGTGGCAGCAGATCATTGGCCTCGGCCACCCGGCTGGAGAATGTCTCATGGTCGGCGGCGGCGGCCCACACATCGGCGAACCGCGTCAGTGCGAAGAACTCTCCACCAGGTGCGCGGTAGACCGGGTGTTCATCACGCATGGTGCGGTACACGTCCCACAGTTCAGTCTGGAACTCAGCGGCCCACGGGTCGTACCGGACTTCACTGCTTGACATGGTGTTCCATCCTTTCGGTGCGCTGAAGGCGCCTGTTCGACGAGCCGGCATGGCCGTCCGGGTGCGGTCACACCGGCTACTGCAGGCTGTATCCGCCGTCGACCACGAAGCTGGATCCTGTGCAGTACGAGGCTCTTTCGCTGCACATAAAAGCGATGACGCCTGCGACTTCAGCAGGCTCTGCGAACCGGCCGAGCGGGATGTGGTCGAGCTCGGCCTGCTTGATCTCGGGGAAATGCTCCATCGGCGCGGTCATCCGGGTCGCGACAACTCCCGGTGTCACGGCGTTGACCCGGATTCCCGCCGCAGCCCAGCGGGCGGCCAGCGCCCGGGTCATCGACAACACCCCAGCCTTGGCCGCGCCGTAGCCCGGCACCACCGTCGTCGCGCGAATCGCCGCCATCGACGCCAACGTCACCACACTGGCACCGCCACGCAGCGCCGACGCCCGCAACGCCGACTCCAACGCAACGGTCAGTCGGTATTGAGCAGTCAGGTTGATGTCGACGGAGGCCGCGAATCCGTCGGGCGTGCTCTCGTCGAGTCCGCCCGGAAAGTTGACACCGGCGTTGTTGACCAGAACGTCCAGTGTCGAGAACGACGCCGCAAGTGCGTCGATTGCGGCGTTGTCGGTCAACGCGAGTGCGCGATAGGCCATTCCGGACAGATCGACCGGGTACTCCGCGGGACTCGCTTTGGTGCCGGTGATCGTCACCGCCGCGCCGCTGTCTCGGAACAAGCATGCGGTAGCGTGGCCGAGACCGCTGGTACCGCCGGTGATCAGAACTTGGGTGCCGGCGAAGTCGAAGCTGATCCGGTTGGTCATGACAATTCCTCGATCTGTTTGCGGAGCCACGCGGTTTCCCAGAAGTTCGTGCTGGTCTCGAGGAGTCGCTGGTGGGCTTGGACCAGTACCTGCGCGGCGGCGGCGTCGGCGGAGTCGACTTGCCGCACCACTTCGGCGAGTTGGATTGCGTGCACTGCGTTCCCATCCGCCAGGTGCCTACGTGCGCGGGTGATCAGCGACTCGGCGCCCGCAAGCTCGACCAGGTCTGCCGCGGTGGCCTGGGGCGCTTCGGCATATAGTTCGGCCGTCGAGCGATGATGGAACCATCCGGCGTAGTTTTCCCAGATCGCTCGCACGTTCCAGCGGACCATCCCATAGCCCTGGCCGACCTCAAGAGGCGGCGGCAACGTGATTTCGCGCATCAGGGTGTGAACGTCCTTGCCGGCGTTCATGCCCGCGACGGTGGCGTCGTGCAGATAGAGCACGGCGTCCCGCAGTCGGCTGAGTTCGCTGTCGATGCGGCGGCGGCCCCGGACCGGTTCGAAATGCCCGGTCAGCAGTGTTTCCGCGCCCAACAACCGCACCTTCTCGATGGAATCGGCAACTGTGAGTGCATCGCGATAACGGTCGCCGCGCATCGTCACCAGGTTGGGAATATGACCGAACAATGCTCCGAACACGTTCCCGCACAGGCAGACACCTTCATCCGGCAGCCAGATGACCAGGCTGTCGGTGGTCTCGCCACCCGGTGTTGCGTGCAGTTCCATCCGGCGTCCGCCGACCGTCAGGTCGAGACGGTCGTCGACAACGACTGTGGGTCGCGGGGCCGCCTGGGCCGGAACGGTACCGTAGCGTGCGATGGCCTCCTGGATCGCTCTGGTGGTGGTAGCGGCAAAGGCGAAGGCTGAGTTCGCGATCCGGAACGGCGCCAACAGTTCGTTGTCGCGACGCCAGGAGTCCCAGTTCGCCTGTGCGACGATGTCGGTGTGGTCGTTGACGAAGGCGTCCGCGCCGCCGACGTGGTCGTAGTGGCCCTGGGTGAGGATGACGTAGCGGATCAGGGACCGGTCAATCGCGTCGTAATTCTCCCGGTGCACCGGACCCTCGAAGCCCATGCCCGTGTTGACCACGACTCGACCCTCAGAGGTCGTCAGCAAGTAGCTGTTGGAAAGCCCGGGTGAGAGCCATATCCCGGGGACGACGGCTTCGGTGGCGCCCGGCCGCGCGCCGGCAATCCGGTCTGCCCCCGGCCGACTCCGGAACAGCGGTTCCTCGAGACTCACACTTCCTCCCGGACGTCGAAGCGCGAGAAGTAGAAGTCGAAACGCGAACGGATTTCGCTGGGCGTCCGGCCAAAATGCCGTTCGACGTCGTACCGGAGCTGCCCATGTTTGCCTCTGGGATTGCTGTCGAGATAGCTGCGGAACGATTCCCTGGTCTGTTCCGGCAGTGCGGTTCCGTTGCAGGCGTAGAGCCGGTCCAGGATCGTCATCTCATTGCCGTTGAGGTGGTGGAAACTGATGTCGAGGCTGGCGTCCGCCCCGACGAGATCGCGGTCCCGGACGCACGCGCGCAGCAGTCGTTCGACGCGATCGATCCAGTACTCGACCAAGGTGTCCGGGTCGATGCTGGTGCGTCGGATCCGGTCGCCATAAGCCAGCATGGTCACCGCCGACTGGATAACCGCCACCGGGTCGCGGTGCGTGAACGCGACGGTAGCGTCGGGGAATGTGGCCAGCAGTGGGCCGAGCTGTTCGCAATGTTGCGGCGATTTCAGCACCCATTGGCGCGGTCCCCGCAGAAACGTGAGCGCCTTAAGGATCGTGCGCAGATACCCGTAATGACGATGCTGGTCAAAGGTGTAGTAGTAGTCGCGCCATTGCGGTGACCGGACATGCCATTCCAGGACGTAACTGGCGAAGTCGAGGTCCAGTAACTCGACCTCCTCCTCGATGGCCTGCGGGAACCGGTCATGCATCGCGGCCAGCAACGGCGTCAATGCGGTCGCGGACTCGTGCTCGGCGATCGAACGCAGGAATCGAGGGTCGGTGCCGTTGACATCGGGTCCCTCACCGCGGCACGCGAAGGGCTCCTGGCTTTCCCAGTACGGCAGCGCGCGCCGTCGGACATCGGCGGCGATCAGATTCACCAGATGCGTTGTGCCGGAACGCGGAAGCCCGACCACGATGATCGGGCGGTCGATCTCGATGTCGTGGATCTCGGGGTAGCGTCGCAGCAAGTCGGTGAACAGCAGTCGGTTGGTCAGCAACCGCACAATCCGGCTCTGCAGGATGATCCGGTTCAGGTTGGTGTTGCCCGAATCCGACTCCACAGCCTCGGCATAGCGGGCCAACCGGGGCTGGAACTCGTCGCTCCCGAAGTCATGGAGTCCCGTCCGCTCGGCCGCCTGCCGCATCAGTTCGGTCGGTCGAAGGTCCACCGGCACGCCGGCGACCTGGTCGAGCAGGGCCCGCTGCGTGCTGTTCAGCACCGGCGCACACAGATCTTCGATGTCCAGCGTGGCTGACGCCATGGCGTGCCCCCTTCCGGATGGCGCGGTGTCGAATATTCGTTATATGCTTCGAATATATGGATGGGAAGCTAAGTCACATAGAACAGGCGGGTCAAGACCCGTCGCCCCCGACTGCACGCGTGATAGCAGTGATCGAGTACCTCACCGCGCGGTCGACCCCTGGTGCCCCCCTCGCTGAAATCATCCGTGAACTCGGCATATCCCGGTCAACGGGCCACGCCATCCTGCAGACGCTCAGTGCGTACGGCTGGACTCGGCGTGACCCGCTCAGTGGGACATACACGATCGGTGACCGCTTGCCACGGGCGCCGCAGGCCCCGGCACCTCGTGTCGAGGTGTTGCGCGGTCCGCTGGTCGATCTGGCTGCCGACCTCGGGATTGCGGTCTGCCTTTCGGAAGTCCAGGGTTCGTCGATCGTGGTCGTCGAGTCCATCGGCGCTGGGTCCGGTAGCCCACCGTTGAGTCCGGGTCTCCGGCTGCCGTTCGTCGCCCCGTTCGGCCGCGAATTCGTCGCGTGGGCACCCGTGGCGGCGCGGCGGGACTGGTTGGCGGCCGCCGGGCCGGTGAACAGGAAGTTCCGTACTCGGATTTCGTTGGTACTCGACATTATCCGGCGACGCGGGTACGGCGTCGAACGACTCAGCGACGAACTCAATCGCGTCGTCACCGCGTTGCTGGCGCTCGACGGCGGCCGTGGCTCCGATGCGATCTCGGCCCGGTTGGCCGGCGCCCTCGCCGACCTGACGGTGGTGGACGTGCTCGGCGAGGAAGCCACCTCCGGGCCGGCGGTGGCGGTGGCCACCGTGTCGGCCCCCATCCGGGACTCCAGCGGAGCAGTCGCGCTGACGGTATCCGCGCAGCCGTACCGCGAACTCGCAACGGACGCGATCGATCGTCTCGGGGCACAGGTGCAGGCGTTCGCCGGCCGCGCGTCCGATCTGCTGGGGAGCGGTCCCGGTGAGCGAGAACCCCGTCGCACCAGCTTGCGTGCCCACGCCTAGGGTCGCGAGGATGACGGTGCACACCTACGACCACGACGACACCTTGCGCGAGATCACCACCCCCGGCGGGGTATTGCGCTATCACGAGGCCGGCGCCGGTCCCCCGCTGTTGTTGCTGCACGGCTCTGGCCCGGGAGTCACCGGTTGGCGCAACTTCCGCGGAAACCTCGGCTTCTTCGCCGAGCACTTTCGGTGCCTGGTGCTGGAGTTCCCGGGCTACGGCGTCAGCGACGACTTCGGTGGGCATCCCGTCATCGATGCCCAAACGGCGCTGGTGCAGTTCACCGAGGTTCTCGGCCTCGAGCGCGCGCATATCATCGGTAACTCGATGGGCGGCGGCGTCGGCATCAACTTCGCGATCAACCATCCCGACCGCGTCGGGAAGCTGGTGACCATCGGCGGAATCGGCACCAACCTTTTCAGCCCGGGCCCCAGCGAGGGCATCCGGTTGCTGCAGGAGTTCACCGAGGATCCCACCCGGCAACGGTTGGTCGACTGGCTGCAGTCAATGGTGTACGACCCCGCACTGGTGACCGAGGAACTCATCGAGGAGCGGTGGGCGTTGGCCACCGACCCGGCGACCTTGGCGGCCGCGCGTCGGTTGTACGGCAAGGCCGCCTACGCCGCCATGATGGACATGATGCGCAAGGCGGACTTCCCGATGCCCTGGGCGGTCATGCACAAGGTCACCGCACCGACCCTGCTGACCTGGGGACGCGACGACCGGGTCAGCCCGCTGGACATGGCGCTGATCCCGATGCGCACGATCCCCAATGCGGAGTTCCACGTGTTCCCCAACTGCGGGCACTGGGTGATGATCGAGGCCAAGGCCGCCTTCGAGCAGACGGTGCTGGGCTTCCTGACACGACCGGAATCGTGAGCGTGTCGACTCCCCGCATGCGCATCTCCATGGGGCTCCCCACCCTCTTTCCGCACGAACGCGAGACCGAACTCGCCTGGTACCGAAAGATCGACCAGGGACCATGGGATGGCCTCGTCACCTACGAGCGGCTGCTCTACCCCAACAGCTGGTCGGTGATCCCCCAACTCGGCGCCGCGGCCGCGATGACCGAGCGGGTGCGGCTCTGGACCGACGTCGTCGCGCTCCCGTTGCACAACCCGGTCCTGTTCGCAAAAGATCTGGCGACCGTGGACGTACTGTCCGGTGGACGCCTGACACTCGGGGTCGGCATCGGCGCGTGGGACGAGGACTATCTGGCGGTCGACAGCCCGCTGGACCGGAAGCGTCAACGCATGGACGCGGCGGTGGCCACCATGCGCAGCGTGTGGGCTCAGGAGCCGCCCGTCGCGGGACATCTCCCGGTGGGCCCGAAGCCCGCACAGAACGGCGGTATCCCGTTGGTAGCCGGTGTTATCGGTCCGAAGGCGCTCGCCCGCGCCGCGCGCTGGGCTGACGGAGTGAGCGACCCGGCGCATTCCCTGCACTTCGATGCCGAGGGTTTGGCGGCCCAGCGGGAGCGCGTCGTCGAGGCCTGGCGGGTGGCCGGCCGGACCGACCGGCCACACTTCTCCGCACCGGTCTGGTTCGCGCTGGGCCCCGACCCGCAGAACCAGCTCGGGGAGCACGTCGTGGACTTCTGGGACCAGGAGGTGGGCAACGTCGACGCGGAGTCCTCCTATCTGACGGCTCCGAACGCGGGGACGCTGAACTGCGGAGCGGCCGGTCTACTCGCCGCTGTGAACGGCGCACGTGCAGCCGGCCTCGACGAAATCCGGCTGGTCCCGACCACCGCCGATCCTGACGAGATCGACCGGGCGCGTGAGGTTCTCGGCATCTAGCTCGGCTCGGCGGTCGGCCAGATCACTACGGTCCGTCACCGGCGGGCACACCACGCAGCCCCCTGGTCAGCAACGCGTGCGCCCGGGGGCCGCCATCGAGCATCCGGCTGCTGCGCTTGGTGATCCGCCAGCCGTCCGGGCCCCGGGTGAGCTCGAAGTGATTCGCCGCCGCTCGCCACACCAGGTATTCCTGGGCAACCTTGCTGTCGGGCAGCGGTTCTGGGCGGCGCAGCAACACCAACGACTCACAAACCGCGATCGCGCCGTCACCGTCGACGGTGACCACGGCCGGTCCGAGGAAGTGGCTGCAGCCGGCCGCGACGAGCTCCCGGTGCGCGGACGAACTCACCATCGCCTGGACCTCAGCCTGGCCGACCATCTGCCAATTCTCGACGTCGTAGGTCCCGGTCTCCGCCCACAACTCGGCGGCGGCCGCCGCGTCCGCGGCGTCCACCGCCGGGCCATACGACGCGATCAGACGAGCGATGTCCCGTTCGTCTTCGAGGCGGCGCACCCGCGCCAGCAACTCCGTGAGCATCGCACCCTGGTCAGCCTCGCTCACCTGCGGTTCACCAACCTGCGGATGCGCTCGTGTGCCTCCAAGACCACGTTGGCGCGGTCCGGTGCGCTGTTGGCCGCGGCGGTCGCCGCATTCCCGCCGGCGACGTGCACCGGCCCGTTGGCCAGGTTCGCCAGCCCTTCCGCGGCGACCTCGGCCGGTTCGTTGACGATCATTCCCGGGATGTCGAAGTTCAATCCGACGCGTGCCATCGCCGGAGTTCGGGTGACGCCGAGCACCAGTTCCAGGACGTCGACCCCGTGCGGCCGCAACTCCAGCCACAGGCTTTCGGCGAACACCCGCGAGAACGCCTTCGCGCCACCGTAGATCGAGTGCCGGTCGGCGCCCATGTACCCCGACAGCGAGCCGACCAGGACGATGCCGCCGCGCCCGCGGTCGACCATCTGTCGGCCGTAGTGCTGCACCAGCTCCATCATCCGGGTGACGTTGAGATCGAGAACCTTCTGGAACTCGCCCAGCGGGGCGTCGAGGAACGGCTCATTGCAGGTGCTGGCCCCGGCGTTGTAGATCAACAGCCCGACCTCCACGTCCGCCGTGGCGGCGAAGATCTTCGGTGCGGCGTCGGACTCGAGCAGATCGACCGCGACGGTGCGCACTTCGGCCCCGACGGCCTCGCAGCGCCGGGCCGTTTGGTCGAGCGGTTCCGGCTTCCGGGCAATGAGCACCAGATTGACGCCCGCCTCGGCGAGTTGGTGGGCGAACTCGGCCCCGACGCCCTCAGACCCCCCGGCTATGACCGCCCAGGGTCCGTACTTCGCAAGTTCTGACATGGTTCTCCTCACCGCCGCCGAGAAGCAGCCTACTTACCCGGCTGTCCTGAGGTTCCATCTCTTGATCTGGTTCTCGGCGAGGTAATCGGCCAGAACCGGCTCAGCGCGCGATCAGATCGAAGCCCTTGTAGCCGGCGTCAGCCACTTCCGAGCAGATGTCCAGATAGGCCCCGAACCCGCCGATGAACAACATGAACACTCGCGGCTTACCGGGCACGTTGGCGCCCATGTACCAGGAGTTCGCCCGCGGGAACAGCGTGGCGTCGGCGCGGCGATTACATTCGGCGATCCAGTTGTCCACCGCGTCGGTGGTCGCCTCGATGGCGGCGAGCTCGCGCTGGTCGAGGTAGCCGATCGCGTCGGCGATCCAATTGATGTGGGCCTCGGCGTGCAGCACCATGTTGGCCAGCACCGCGGGCGAACCCGGACCGGACACCAGGAACAAGTTGGGGAACCCGTCGACGCCGAGGCCCAGATAGGTGCGGGGCCCGTCGGTCCAGTCGTCGACGAGTCGCTGCCCGCCGCGCCCGACGATGTCGATCTTGGCCAGCGTGCCCGTCATCGCATCGAAGCCGGTGGCCAGCACCAGGGCGTCGACGTCGTAACGGGCTTGCGACGTCACGATGCCCGTCGCCTCGACCGCCTCGATCGGCGTCTTGCGGACGCTGATCAGCTCTACGTTGGGCCGGTTGAAGGTCTGGAAGTAGTTGGTGTCGGTGCAGATTCGCTTCGTCCCGATCGGATGGTCGTTCGGGATCAGCAACTCGGCGACCTCGGGATCCTCGATAACCGCGCGGATCTTGCGTTCGTAGAACTTGCGGGCTTCCTCGTTGGCCTCGAAGTCGATCATCTGATCGGAGAACGTCTTCGAGAACAGCACACCGCCCAGCTGCCAACGCTTTTCGAACGCCTCCTCACGTTCCTCCGGCGTGACCTCCATGGTGAGCTTCGGATGCGCCAGATGCGGAGACCCGCCGCCGCTGCGCCACGACATCCGCCGACGCTCGTCGTAGGTCGCCTTGGCCTGGGTGATCTCTTCGGCTGTCAGGGGCCGATTTCCCGCCGGGACACTGTAATTCGGCGTGCGCTGGAAGACGTAGAGCTGCACGGCCTGCTCCGCGATGAGAGGGATCGACTGGATCCCCGAGGAGCCGGTGCCGATCACCGCGACCCGTTTGCCGGTGAAGTCCACGCCGCCGTGCGGCCAGTGCGCGGTGTGATAGACGTCGCCGGCAAAGGTGTCCAAGCCGGGGATGTCCGGGGTCAGCGGGGACGACAGCGGACCGGTGGCCAGCACCACGAACCGGGCCGTGACCACCTCCCCGCTGTCGGTGGTGACAGTCCACGTCAGGGTGTCCTCGTCGAGAACGGTCGCGAGGACCCGGGTGTTGAAGGTGATGCCGTCGCGCAGGTCCAGCTTGTCGGCGACCCAGTTGATGTACTCGAGAATTTCGGCCTGGCTGGCGTACTTCTCGGACCAGGTCCATTCCTGCTGCAACTCATCGGAGAAGGAATAGCAGTAGTCGAGGCTCTCGACGTCGCACCGTGCCCCCGGGTAGCGGTTGAAGTACCAGGTGCCGCCCATTTCGGGAGCCGCCTCGAAGACCCGCACCGAGTGGCCCTGCTCGCGGAACTTGTGCAAGGCGTACAGCCCGGCGAACCCGGCGCCCACCACAACGACATCGACACGGCTACTGGTCGCGGTACTCACGGCAGCAGGCTAAGCCCGGTCACGCCGCCCTTCGGTGGACGCTTCCCGGTCAACGGGCATCTCGCTGTTTCTCCCGATCACCGGTGAGACCCTCTCGCCGCGCCAACTCGAGGGGCACACAATACCGATCATGACTGCCGCCGAACCCGGTCGCGGCTCCGCGCGCGCCGTGCCGCTGACCGTCACCGCCGTCATCGACGAGAGCCCCGACGCCAAGTCGTTGGTGTTCGCCGTCCCTGACGACCAAGCTCCGAGGTTCGACTACCGTCCGGGCCAGTTCCTCACCTTGCGCATTCCCAGCGAGCAGACCGGCTCGGTGGCGCGCTGTTACTCGTTGGCCAGCTCGCCGCACACCGACGCCGCACCCAAGGTTACCGTCAAGCGCACCGACGGCGGTTACGGTTCGAACTGGCTGTGCGACAACGCTTCTGTTGGCGACGTCATCGACACCCTGCCGCCGGCGGGTCTGTTCACGCCGGACGACCTGGATGCGGACTTCCTGCTGTGGGCGGCCGGCAGCGGGGTCACCCCGGTGATGTCGATCCTCAAGTCCGTGCTCGCCGCCGGGACCGGCCGGGTGGTGTTGTGTTACGCCAACCGCGACGAGCGCTCGGTCATCTTCGCCGCCGAACTGCGGGAGTTGGCGGCCCGGTACGCCGGTCGGCTCACGGTGTTGCACTGGCTCGAATCCATCCAGGGTCTGCCGACCCGCGCGCAACTCGGCGGGTTCGCGCGCATGTTCACCACGTATCAGTCGTTTGTCTGTGGGCCCGCGCCGTTCATGACGGTGGTCAAGGAGGCGCTGTCCGAGGCGGGCGTCCCACGACGGAACGTGCACCTCGAGGTGTTCGAGTCCTTGAGCGGCGACCCGTTCGCCGCGGTGCCGCTCGAGCCCGTCACCGACGACGCCGCCGGGACGGCGGCCGCGATCAGCCTCGACGGCACGGTGCACCACCTGCGCTGGCCACCGACCCGCAACCTGGTCGACGTCATGTTGGGCGCGGGGCTGGAGGTTCCGTTTTCGTGCCGGGAGGGCAACTGCGGCTCGTGCGCGGCCACCGTCGTCGACGGCGAGGTCGACCTGGGCAACGCCGGCATCCTCGAACCCGACGACATCGCCGAGGGCCTGTTCCTGGCCTGCCAGGCCCGCCCGCGGTCGGACACGGTCACGGTGGAGTTCTGACCGGCGGATCCGGTCCGCTCAACGGGATGGGGCTAGCGGAGAGGGGTTCCGTCCAGCCACCATCAACGTCATGACGAAACGGGTGATCGACAGCCTCGCCGAACGCGCCGACCAGTTCCGCGAGCAGGCCGTGGAAGCCGAGAAGATCGGCAAGCTGACCGACGACACGGTGAAGACCATGAAGCAGATCGGGAGCATCCGGCTGCTGCAGCCCAAGACGCACGGTGGTCTGGAGGTTCACCCGCGCGAATTCGCCGAGACGGTGATGGCCACCGCCGCGTTGGATCCGTCGGCGGGCTGGATCAACGGTGTCGTCGGCGTGCACCCATATCAGCTGGCCTACGCCGATCCCCGGGTGGCCACGGAGATCTGGGCCGACGACATCGACACCTGGGTGGCGTCGCCCTACGCGCCGCAGGGCGTGGCCGTCCCGACCGACGGCGGCTACATCTTCACCGGCGGCTGGCAGTTCAGCTCGGGCACCGACCACTGCGACTGGATCATCTTGGGCGCCATGGTCGGTGACGCCGACGGAGCTCCGCTGATGCCGCCGCAGATGCTGCACATGATCCTGCCCCGCAAGGACTACGAGATCGTCGAAGACTCCTGGGACGTCGTCGGGCTGCGCGGCACCGGTTCCAAGGACGTCATCGTCAACGGCGCCTTCGTCCCGGACTACCGGACCATGGACGGGATGAAGGTCATGGACGGCACGGCGCAACGCGAGGCCGGCATGACCGAGCCGCTGTACCTGATGCCGTGGTCGACCATGTTCCCGCTCGGGATCTCCTCGGCGACGATCGGTATCGCCGAAGGTGCGCTGGCGGCGGCTCTTGACTACCAGCGCGGCCGGATCAACTCCAGCGGCGTGGCGATCAAGGACGACCCGTACGTCATGTATGCCATCGGCGAGGCCGCGGCCGACATCAACGCGGCCCGCCAGGAGTTGCTGGCCAACGCCGACCGCATCTACGACCTGGTGGCGGCCGGCAAGGAGGTGTCCTTCGAGGACCGTGCCGCCGGGCGCCGCACCCAGATCCGGGCCGTGTGGCGCGCGGTGTCGGCCGTCGACGAGATTTTCGCCCGCTGCGGTGGCAACGCAGCGCGCATGGACCAGCCGCTGCAACGGTATTGGCGCGACGTGCACATCGGCCAGGCGCACGCCATCCACGCTCCGGGCAGCACCTACCACGCGTCCGCGCTGAGTTCCATCGGCGTGGACCCGCAGGGTCCGCTGCGGGCGATGATCTGAAAGAGGCGAACCGATGACGACCACTCCCCTGTTCAAGAGCCTCGGCTACGTCACGGTGCAGACCGCCGACATCGACCGCTGGCGTCAGTTCGCCTTCGACGTGTTGGGGTTCGCCCAGGGCCACGGGCCCGATCCGGATGCCCTGTACCTGCGGATGGATGAGCGGGCCGCCCGCATCATCGTGCGGCCCGGCGACACCGACAAGATCGTCACCATCGGCTGGGAGGTGCGCGACCGTGCCGGGCTGAACGAGGTCAAGCGCGCACTCCGGGCCGCCGACGTCAGCTACGAGGAGTTGTCGCAGGCCGACGCCGACGCGCGCCGTGTCGAGGAGGTGATTGCCTTCCGGGATCCCGCCGGCACGGCGTTGGAGGTGTTCCACGGTGCGGTGCTCGATCACAGTCCGGTGGTCACGCCGTTCGGTGCGCGGTTCGTGACCGGCGCCCAAGGACTGGGCCATGTGGTGCTCCCGGCGCTGGACGTGGCCGAGGCGTTCGACTTCTACACCGAGGTGCTGGGCTTCCGGTCCCGCGGGGCGTTTCGCGTCCCGGTGCCGCCGGAGTTCGGCGTCCTGCGCGTGCGGTTCCTGGGCATCAACGAACGCCACCACAGCCTGGCGTTGTGCCCGGCGTCGACGCTGCGGGACCCCGGTCTGGTTCATCTGATGGTCGAGGTCGATTCCCTCGACGCCGTCGGTCAGGCGCTCGATCGGGTCAACAAGGACGGCTTCCAGCTGTCCTCGACCCTGGGGCGCCACACCAACGACAAGATGGTGTCGTTCTACGTCCGCGCGCCCGGCGATTGGGACATCGAGTTCGGCACGGATGGCATGCGGGTCGACGAAACGTATTACACGGCAGAGGAAATCACCGCCGACAGCTACTGGGGCCACCAGTGGGTCGACGACCTCCCCGCGGCCATGCGGCCGTGAGCGCGGTCCTCATCCGCGCCGCCCGGCGCAGGTAGCACCGCCCGCGGCCGAGCGACCCCACAAACCCGGCACCGGCTCGATGCCGGTGCCGCAGTTCACGAGCATCCCGACGGACCCGTCCGGCAATCGCCGGACGGGTCCGTCGGCGTGTGCGCCATCAACTTTCCCCATCCACGTGACAGCGCACACATATGTGTGGTAGATATATGCGCATTAGGCATATGCCTACTAGAAATATTCCACTCAGCCATGGAGGACCCATGACCGGGACGACCACCCTGCCCGCGGCCGCCGCCGAAAGCCCCAGGTCGGAAACGCCCAGCGCAGTGATCGACCGGGTGTCGCTGGTCCTCGATGCGTTCGACGGTCCCGGTCGGCTCACCCTGGCCCAGATCGTGCGCCGCACGGGACTGCCCCGGTCGTCGGCGCATCGGATGCTGGAGCGCCTGGTGCAGCTGCGCTGGCTGCGCCGCAACGGCCGTGACTACGAGCTGGGCATGCGGCTGGTCGAGCTCGGCTCGCTGGCCGTCCACCAAGACCGCCTGCACAAGGCCGCCATCCCCCGCCTGCACGAACTGCATGCGGCGACGGGTCTGGTGGTCCATCTTGCGGTGCTCGACGGCACTGACGTGGTGTACATGGAAAAGGTCGGCGACCGGATGGCCGCCGCAATTCCCACCCGCGTCGGCGGCCGGCGACCGGCCCACTGCACCGCCGTCGGGAAGGCGATGTTGGCCTTCGCGGACGACGCCGCCGACACCCTGGAGGCCGACCTCCTGCCCCGTCTGACCAAGTACTCCATCTCCACGCACGCCCAACTGCGCAACGAGCTGCTCAAGGTCCGCTCCCACGGCACGGCCTTCGATCGCGAGGAGTCCCTCCCCGGCCTCGGGTGCGTGGCCGCGCCCATCGGCGACCCGGGTGAGGCGGTGGCCGCGGTGTCGGTGTGTGGTCCCATGAGCCGAATGATGTTCGACCAGCGCCTGGTGGCCCCGGTCCGGATGGCGGCGATGGGAATCTGGCGCGCGGTCGAAGACGGGCCGGTCCGGGTGGCCCCCACGCTGCAGCAGATGCGACCGCTGCGCGTCGGGCCCGCCGCGACCGCGGGCCCGCGTCCCCAGCACGTCGCCCCCCGGAAGCTCGCATGAGCCTGGACCCGCAGATCGCCGAGATCATCGAAACGCTGGACGCGGGCTTCCCCCCGGTGCACACGATGACCGGCGAAGAAGCCCGCGCTGCCATCCGAGCCCGGTTCGTGGCGCCCGCGCAGCCCGAGCACGTCGCGTCGGTCGACGACAGGACCGTTCCGGGCCCCGGCGGGCCCCTCACCGTGCGGGTCTACCGACCCGAGGCGGCGCTCGACAAGGCCGTGCCCACAATGGTTTTCGCGCACGGCGGCGGCTGGGTCTTCTGCGATCTGGACAGCCACGACGGCCTGTGTCGCGCCTTCGCCAACGGCATGCAGGCGGTGGTGGTGTCAGTGCACTATCGCCGCGCCTCCGAGGAGGGGCAGTGGCCCGCGGCGGCCGAGGATATCTACGCAGTCACCCGCTGGGTCGCCGAGCACATCGACGACTTCGGACGTGACCCCGCGGCCGTGCTGGTCGGCGGCGACAGCGCCGGGGGCAACCTGGCGGCGGTCACCGCGCTCATGGCCCGCGACCGCGGTGGGCCCACGCTCGCCGGTCAACTGCTGCTGTATCCCGTCATCGCGGCCGACTTCGACACCGAGTCGTACCGCCTGTACGGCCAGGGTTTCTACAACCCGCGGCCGGCACTGCAGTGGTACTGGGACCAATACGTGCCCGTTGCCGCCGACCGGACGAACCCCTACGCCTCGCCGCTGCACGCCGAGGACGTGACCGGCCTGCCGCCGACCATCGCGGTGCTGGCGGGCCACGACCCGTTGCGCGACGAGGGCGCGGCCTACGTCGAGAAGCTCCGGGCCGCCGGGGTGCCCACCGTGTCCCGGATGTTCAACGGCGGCGTGCACGGTTTCATGACGATGCCGGCGTTCGAGATCTGTCAGCGTGCCCGCGCGCAAGCCTGCGCCGACGTCACCGAACTGGTGCACACCATCACCACGGGTACCCCATGACGTCGTCGGTCAACAGGGTTGTCTACGTCACCGACCGCGTGCTGACCAAGCCCGGTATGGGACGCCGGTTCGTCGACCGCTACCTGTCCGAATACGCCCCCGGAGCCCGGGAACGCGGGATGACGCTGGAGCACCTCCTGGTGAGCCCGCCGATCTGGTTCGAGGACCAGCCGAACACGGTGACCGCGACCTGGACCCTGCCGAGCCCGCTGGCCTGGTGGCAGATGACCTGGAAGGGGCGGCCCGATCCGGAGTTGGGGCAATGGTGGGCGCGCGCAGACGAATTGGTGCAAGAGCGGTCGCGCAGCGTCGCTGCGGCCGCCGCGGACGTCGATACGTTGTGCGCCATGGCGGACTCCGGCGATGTATAGCGTCACCCGCTTGGTGGACGTGTCGCCCGACCAGCGTGACCGCCTCCTGGCCGCCCTTCGCGGCGCTGCGGCCGCGACCGGGGCGCGGCGGTGGCTGGTGGAGTTCACCGATCCCGGATCGCGCAATGGCGGCGACATCCTCGTTCAGCTGGTCTTCGACGATGAGGCCCACTGGCGCAGTGCGGCAGCCCAATTCACCGCGGCACTCGCCGACCCGGCGGTGACCCGCGTCAACGGTGCCACCTACACGGGCACCCCCACCGCCACCGAACGAACCGGGACGGTGTTTCGGGCCTTGCTGTTGCGGGTCACGCCGGGAACCCACCCCGACACGGTCGCGCGTTTCGAAGCCGAGTTGGCGGCGATGCCGCGCTACGTCGACACCATCCTGGCGTGGCAACTGAGCCGGGTGATCGAATCGGTCGGCACCACCGCGTGGACACATGTGTTCACGCAGGAGTTCACCGATGTCGACGGGCTCATGGGCCCCTACCTGATGCACCCGATCCACTGGGCCGTGGTCGATCGGTGGTTCGACCCGGAGTGCCCCGAGGTCATCGTGCGGGATCGGGTCTGCCACAGCTTCTGCCGGTGTGACACCGCGATCCTGAGCTGAGCGAGGACCCCCGCACCGCGCTGAGCACGACGCGATCAGCCGGCCGTACCGATCTCGGTGCCCGCGGTGCCGTAGCGCTGGGTCGGATCGAGCACGCAGTGCGTCCGGCCGAACACCGTGACCATGCACTTGTTGTTGTGGTCGCAGCGGCTCCGCTTCGCGGGGTCGGTGGCGATCTGATTGATCAGGTCGGGTTCGCGCAGCAACGCCCGCGCCATCGCCACGAAGCTGAACCCTTCCCGCATCGCAGTCTGGACGTGATCGGCATTGGTGATGCCGCCCAACAGGATCAGTGGGGTGTGCTCGACCACCGGCACGAACTGGCGCGCCGATTCCAGCATGTACATGTCGCTGTACGGATAGGACCCCAACGCCCACTTCCCGATCAACCGGACGCCCAGGTTCATCGGCGGCGGCATCACCGCGGCGAACTCGTCGACGGGAGTGCCGCCGCGGAACATGTACAGCGGCTTGAACACCGAGGAACCCTGGGTCAACTCGATGGCGTCGAGATGCCGGTCGTTGTCCAACAGCTGCACCACGCGAAGGGATTCCGCGAGGGCGATGCCGCCGCGGGTGCCGTCGTCCATGCTGAGCTTCGCGGTCACGGCGATGCTGTCACCCACGACCTCCCGGACGCGCCCGGCGATCTCGCGGGCGAAGCGGGCGCGGTTGTCGATGCTGCCGCAGTATTCGTCCTTGCGTCGGTTCATGGTCGGGCTCAGGAAGGAGCTGGGCAGGTAGAGATGCCCGAGGTGCAGCTCGACCGCGTCAAAGCCGCCATCGACGGCGACCTGCGCGGCCGCACCGAACTGGTCGACGACCCGCTTGATCTCGTCGCGCGTGATCGGCCGGCAATAGTCGAACGACTGCGGATTGAGGAATCGGCTCGGCGCCTTCGGCGTCACCCCGTTCACCTTGCGGGTGGCCACCACCCCGCCGTGCCCCAGTTGCGCCGACACCGCCGCGCCCGCGGCGTGGACCGCGTCGGACAGCCGTTGCAGTCCCGGCACGGCGCGCCGGCTCATCAGGATCTGCCCGGGTGCAATGGCGCCGTCGGGGGCCACCGTGCAGTAGGCGACGGTCGTCATGCCGACACCGCCGCGGGCGAACCGGGTGTGGAAATCAATCAGGTCGTCGGTCACCAGTCCGTCCGGTGACCGTCCCTCGGACGTCGCGGCTTTGATGATCCGATTGCGCAATCGGACGGGACCGAGCTGGGCGGGAGCGAACGGGTCGATCCGCTCGCCGGATTTCGGGGCGTCTTCAGCCATCGTGCCGTCGAACTCCTGGTTCCGCTAAAGGCCCGCAGGCAAAATGTTGGGATTCGCGGCGGCCGGGGGCTCCAGCGGCGGCAGCACCGTGGTGCCGTCGAGGCTGTGCACCGGAAGTTGTTGAGACCACGGGTAGTGCAGGCTGAACGCCACCAACCCGGTGCGCTCGGCCGCCGGGCGGTGACACATCGCCAGGACCGTCTCTGCCAGGTACTCCACCGGTTCGGTGGGAAATGTCTCCGGGATCAGACTGGCAGCACCCGGGGTGCGCACCGCGCTGGACGGCCCGACCGCGTTCACCGCGATGTTCGAATCCATCAACTCCGCCGCGACGCCCTGCGTGAACCGGTGCAGGGCCGCCTTCAACGACGCGTAGACGACGTCACCGGAGGTCTTGTTGTATTCCCGGTAGGGGCGCACCGGTGCCAGACCCGTCACCGAGCCGATGTTCACGATCCAGCCGGCACCCTGGCGTTCCATCTCCGGGATCGCCCGTTGGGTCAGCACGAACGGCGTCCGTAGGTAGTGCTCGACCGTGCGCTCGAACGTGTCCATGGGCATCGCGCCCACGGTCGAGTAGTCGGCATACCCGGCGTTGTTGACCAGGATGTCGAGTCGGCCGGTGTGCTCGACCACGCGATCGATCAACCCGGCCCGCTGCTCGGCGTCCTCCAGGTCGGCCGCCAGGCCGAAGGCGGTGCCGCCGGCCGCCTCGATCAGCTCGATGGTCTCGGCGATGGTGCCGGGCAGCGCCGTCGCCTGCCCCGCCCGCACCGACATCGACGGTTGATGGGAACGCGCCGTCACGGCCACAGTGGCCCCCGCCGCCGCCAGCCGTTGGGCCACCGCCCGGCCGATGCCTCGACTGCTGCCCGTCACCAAGGCGGTTTTCCCGCTGAGTATTCCGTTCATCGAAGGATCAGATCCTCTGCAATCGGGGCGCGATGACTCTGCCAGACGTCGATCAGCCGGAAGGGGAACGCGGTGACGATGCGCCCGCCGCCGGACCGGTAGTAGGTGTGCGCGGTCGGGGTGTGGCACCACACGGTGTCGGCCATCGTCTCGTCGATGTGCCGCACGTAGCTCTCGAAGGCTTCCGGGGTGACCTCGATGGTGGTCGCCTCGCGCTGCGCCATCAGCTGCAGGCACTCCATCACGTAGTGCACCATGACCTCGACGCCGAAGTTGTGCCCGGCGCCGTGGCCCGGGCTGTAGTTGGGCGCAGAGGAGATGAACATGTTCGGAAACCCGGGCACCATCCCGCCGCGGTAGGCGCTGGGGCTGTCTCCCCAGAATTCGCTGAGCCGCAGCCCGTCCCGGCCGCGGATGTCCACCGTCGCCAGGAAGTCGAGGTGGTATCCGGTGGCGTA
Source organism: Mycolicibacterium sp. MU0050 (assembly GCF_963378085.1). Classification (GTDB taxonomy): domain Bacteria; phylum Actinomycetota; class Actinomycetes; order Mycobacteriales; family Mycobacteriaceae; genus Mycobacterium; species Mycobacterium wendilense. The sequence continues at coordinate 4,981,342 of NZ_OY726395.1, forward strand.
GATGATGACGTCAAGCTCGATCTGACGGCCGTCCTGGGTGACGATGCCGCGCTCGTTGACGCGGGCCGGCTCGGCGGCCTCGACGTCGACGTGCGACCTGGTGAGCGCCGCGTAGTAGCCACCCGGGTCGCGGATGATGCGCTTGCCATAGGGGGCGAAGTCGGGGGTGACCTTCCGGGCCAGTTCGGATCCGGCGCCGAAGGTCCGGTCGATGTAGTCCAGGCACATCTGCAGCAGCACATCATTGGCCGGCGAGATCGACAGGTGCTCGGCCGCCCACTCGGGGTCCCGCACGATCACCGGATAGTTGTTGTCGGCCGTGCCCCAGAACGACTTCAGTCGGTTCCAGTTGGCGTAGAACGGAATATGAGTGTTGAGCCACCGGCGGTGCTCGGGCACGTCGTCGCTGAGTCGGCGTCGCGGCGCCACCCAGTGCGGTTGGCGCTGGAATACGGTCAGGTGCTCGACCTCGTCGACGCAGGCGTCCACGATCTGCACGGAAGTGCACCCGGCGCCGATGATCGCCACCTTCTTGCCGCGCAGGTCCAGTTCCGGGTCCCACTCGGCCGAGTGGATGCTGACCCCGGCGAAGCTGTCCCGTCCCGCGAGTTCCGGCCAGCGCGGCCGGTTGAGGTAACCGACCGCCGGAATGACCACGTTGGCGTAGCTGACGTCACGGCTGCCGTCGGCGGCGAGCGCATGCACCTGCCACTGCCCGCGCTGCTCGTCCCACCACAGCGCCTCCACCTCGGTGCTGAACCGGGTGCGCTGCCGCAGGTTGTTCTTGTCGGCGACGGACTGCAGATACCTCTGGTACTCGTCGCCCTGCGGGTAATAGCTGGACCAGGCGCCGTTGATGTCGCGGGACAGTGAGTAGTACGCCGACGGGGTGTCCACGCCGATGCCGGGATAGCCCGTGGTGTACCAGGTGCCGCCCACCTCGGCGTTGCGGTCGATGATCTCGTAATCGATGCCCGCGGCCGCACATTCCAGGGCAGCGGCCATCCCGGCCATACCCGCTCCGATGATCACCACCTTGAAGTCGGGGGGCAATGCGGCCTCGCGAGCCAGCACCGGCTGCGACGGATGGAACCCGCCCTGCTCCAGCAGTAGGCCCACGTATTCCTCGCCCACCGGTGTCCCCAACGCGACCGGTGCGATGCGGGCGAACAGGCCGGGGTCGTCCGCGGGCAGCGCCCCAGGCTCCTGGCTACCGGATCCGGCCCGGGCCACCGCCTCGGCCACCGCGGCCACCAATGTCTCGAGGGTTTCCGGATCGGTAACGCCCACCTGTTCGGGTGGATTGGGCTCGTAGGAGATCTTGTCCGCGAACCGATCCGGCACGGCAGCGTCCCCGGTCAACTGGGCCAGCACCGCCACCAGGACGCCGGCGTCGGCCAGTCGCAGGTTGGCCCGCAGTTCGTCGGGGTCCAGCTCGGCGCCCTGCATCGACACGGTTGCGTCGGTCGTCATCGAACCTCCTCGCTCGCCGCCCGAGTATGGGTTCGTCGCGCGCGTCGCGGGGCGTCCACGTCTACTGAGCGGGACGCGGCTTTCTCGGCCGATGACGGCCGCACCTACAGTCTCCACGCATGAGTGACCTGGACGCCTTACTCGCTTCGACGCGCAGCCACGCCCTCGGTGACATCCCGCGTCGCTCGGCGCGCCGACAACCCGACAAGGTCGCGATCATCGACGGCGAAGTGACGTTGACGTTCGCCGAATTCGATCACTTGGTAGACCGTGCTGCGGCGGCGTTGCACGACAACGGCTTTGGTGTCGGCGACCGGGTGGCGTTGCTGTCGCACAATTGTTGGCAGTACGCGGTGCTGGCGTTCGCCACCGCGCGTGCGGGCGTAGTCCTGGTGCCCATCAACTTCATGCTCACCGCCGAGGAGATCTCCTACATCCTCGCGCACAGCAAGGCCGGCGGCTTCCTGGTCGAGGCCGACCTGGTTCCCACCGCCGAGAAGGCCATGCAGCTGGGCGGGGCCGTAAGAACCCGCGCTGCCCTGGTCCTGCCCGGTCAGACGCTGCCGTCGGGCTGGGACGACTTCGCGCTCTGGCTGCAGACCTCCCGCACCGCGCCGAGCCCGCAGGTGGCCGACGACCAGATGATCCGGCTGATGTACACCAGCGGGACGGAGTCCAATCCCAAGGGCGCGATGCATTCCAGCCGCAGCCTGATGGGCAACTACATCAGCACCATCATCGCCGGGTCCATGGCGGGCACCGACGTCGAGGTCCATTCGCTGCCGCTGTATCACTGCGCGCAGCTCGACAACTTCCTGATCACCGACATCTACTTGGGAGCCACCAGCGTCATCGTGCCGGGACCGGATCCCGAGTTGGTGTTACGGACCATCGAAAAGTACCGCGTCACCAACTATTTCGCGCCCCCCACGGTGTGGATCTCACTGCTGCGCTCGCCCGTCTTCGACCAGGTCGACCTGTCCAGCCTGCGCAAGGGCTACTACGGCGCCTCGGCGATGCCCGTCGAGATCCTGGCCGAGATGCGCGAACGGCTGCCCAACCTGCAGCTGTGGAACTTCTACGGTCAGACCGAAATGGCGCCGCTGGCCTCGGTGCTGGGACCCGACGAGCAGGATTCCCAGCCCGGTGCGGCCGGGCGTCCGGTCGTCAACGTGGAGACCGCCATCCTCGACGATGACAACGTCGAGGTCGAGCCGGGCGTGGTCGGCGAGATCGCGCACCGCAGCCCGCATTTGATGCTCGGCTACCTCGACGACGAGGCCAAGACGGTCGAGGCGTTTCGCGGGGGTTGGTTCCACTCCGGCGACCTCGGCTACTACGACGACCACGGGCTGCTGCACGTCGTGGACCGCAAGAAGGACATGATCAAAACCGGCGGGGAAAACGTCGCCAGCCGCGAGGTCGAGGAGGTTCTGTACCGACACCCCGGCGTCGAGGAGGTGGCCGTGTTCGGGCTGCCCGACCCCGTGTGGGTGGAGACCGTGGTCGCCACCGTGGTGGCGCGCCGCGGCGTGGAGATCACCCAGGACGAGCTGCTGGCGCACTGCCGGCAGCACCTGGCCGGGTTCAAGACCCCCAAGAAGCTGTTCTTCGTCGATTCCTTGCCGAAGAACCCCAGCGGCAAGCTGCTCAAGCGCGTGCTCCGCGACCGCTTCGCGTGATTTCGGCGCGGGTACCGGCGCCGGGCGCAGCAAAGCGCGCCGAAATCGCTCCCACTGACCGGTTATCGATGTTTCGGAGGTGCTCGATCGCCGGTTGACTGCATCGAACCCCTACTTCGGGTTCCATCCGATCGATGCTGGGAGACGACCTCGTGAGCACTGACACCCTCTCGCTGACCGAGCTGCAGAACTTCATCGGCGAGTTCTGGTACCACTACGACCAGGGTCACTTCGCCGAGATGGGCGCCGCGTTCACCGACGACGCGGTGTACATCAGTCGCAGCGATTCCGGCGAATGCCCGTTCGAAGAGGCGCTCGCCGCAGACCTGTCCGGCGCCGAGGTCGTGCCCTGGCTGGTGGAGCACCGCAAGGCCAGCCCGTACCCGCTGCGGCACCACACCACCAACCTGCACGTCACCGGCGCCGAAGGCCCGATCACCTACGCGCGGCACTACATCTTCGTCAACCAGATCACCGAGTTCGTTCCGTTCGCCGTGTCCAGCGGCGTCGTGGAGATCGGTGTCCGGCGCGGCCCGAACGGTCCCCAGTTCACCAAGATGTCGGTGATACTCGACGCCACCAACTCCGAACCGCTCTCCGGCGCGGGGCTACCCGGGGCCGAGAACGCCCCGGCGAACGCCTGAGCAGTGGACGCCCGCGAGACCTTCGGCGGCGGTGTCGCCGTCATCACCGGCGCCGGCGCCGGTATCGGGGCCGGTCTGGCCCGCCACGCCAACGCCCTGGGGATGTCACTGGTGTTGGTCGATGTCGACGCCGCGGCCATCGCGACACTGCGTGACGAACTGGTCGCCACCGGGGGCAGCGCCGTCGACATCGTCTGCGACGTCCGCGATCCCGCGGCGATGACCGCACTGGCCGAACGTGTGTACCGGGATGTCGGGCCGGTGCGGCTGCTGGTGAACAACGCCGGCGTCGAGCAGTTCGGCTACCTGTGGGACACGCCGGTGCAGAACTGGAACCGGGTGATGGACATCAACGTCAGCGGCGTCTTCCACGGGGTCCGGGCCTTCCTGCCGAACATGATCGCCACCCCGTCGCCGGCGTGGGTGTGGAACCTGTCGTCGATCGGCGGGGTGGCGGCGGTGCCCCTGCAGGCGCCCTACATCATCAGCAAGCACGCCGTGCTCGCGCTCACCGAATGTCTGCGGCTGGAAGTGCAGTTGGCGGGCCACGACCACATCCAGGTACAGGCCGTGCTGCCCGGGGCGGTGAAGTCGAACATCTTCGAGGCGGCCGGCGGTGTCGATCCCGCCGCGGACGGCGCCGACGTTGCCGCGGCCGAGTCCACCCGCGAGGCGATGCTCGACATCAAGGCCGCCGCAATGGATCCCGTCGAGGCTGCCGAGGTGGTCTTCGAGCAGGCCGCGCGGGGCGAGTTCTATCTCCTGACCCAACCGGAGTACGTCGGGTCGGCGATGGCCGAGCGTGCCGAGGTACTGAGGACACAGACGGCTCCGCAGTTGCGTACCGGGCGCCGGTTCGACCCGGCCAAGCACTGACGTGGACGGGTCAGTGCATCACCGACCCGTGCTCGACCCGGACGCCGCGGCGCGCCTCGCGACGTTCGGCCCACCGGTGCCCATGCGGGAGCGGGGCCTGCAGGCGGTCCGCGAATCCATCGAGTCGGCGCCCCTCCCGGCGGACATGCCGACGATGGCGGAGATCCGCGACGAGGCGGTCGAGGGGCCCGGCGGCCCGATCCCGGTACGGATCTACCGGCCCCGCGATGCGACCGCACCCGGCCCGGTGATCGTGCACCTGCACGGTGGAGGACTGGTGATGGGTTCCCTGCGGTCTTTCGAACCGCTCGCCCGAGCGCTGGCGGCGGCCAGCGGCGCGACGGTGGTGGCCGTCGGCTACCGGCTGGCTCCGGAGAATCCGCCGCCCGCGCAGTTCGAGGATGCCTGGTCGGTCACCAAATGGGTTGCCACCCACTGCGACACATACGGTTGGGACCGCTCGAAGTTGGTGCTCGCCGGTGACAGCGCGGGCGGCGCACTGGCCGCGGCGGTCGCGCTGATGGCACGGGAGCCCTCCGGCCCCGAGGTCTTCGCCCAGGTCCTGATGTATCCCGGTCTCGACCGCGACATGGCGGCGCCGTCAGTCCTGACGAAACCGGATGCGCCGATGCTGAGCCATGACGACATCCTCTACATGCATGAACTCGCCGACCTCGGTGCCGGCACCGCGCATGACATCCGCCGGGTTCCCGCCTACGCCACCGACCTGCGCGGCCTGCCGCAGGCCATCGTGGCCACCGCCGAACTCGATCCGATCTCCGATTGGGGTGAACGGTATGCGGCACGGCTGCGGGATGCGGGGGTCCAGACGACGATCACCCGGTATCCGGGTATCTACCACGGCTTCTTGATGCGGTCGGAAACCACGGCTCGGGGGCGTCTGGCCATGGCGGAGATCGGGGCGCTGCTGCGCGCGAAGTTCGCCAATCCGCTGGGCTTCCAGTGATTCCCGCGCCTGAAACCAGGGCATCAATGACGTCCCGATGGCCGGACACCTGCAGTTCGGGTGTTGCCGCTACCGCACACAATCGGGGCAGACCTAGCGTCGCCCACGCCAGAACAGAGAAAAGGAGTTCCTGTGATGCTCACAGATGAGCGGCGAATGGAGCTGTCCGACATCCTCCGTCCCGCCGCCCCGCCGCGCGAGATCGACACCGTGTACACCGACGACCAGCGTGAGCGCCTCCTGGACGTGGTACGCAAGGACGGCCCGTGGCGATTGATCATCGCCCAGCACTTCGCCTCGGCCGAAGAACTGATGGCGACCATGAGCGGAGCCTTCCCGGAGGGGTTCGAACCCAGCCTGGACCTGTTCCTCACCCCCACGTTCCGCGGGCACCTCGCCAATCACGGGACCCTGTTGTACCCCGAGTTGCACGACTGCTTCTACAACGCCGATTTCCTCGAACACGCCAAGTCCTACTGGAACGCGCAGTACGCCAAGCCACAGATGATGCTGTTCAACATCAACGGCCCCTGCGCGAACCGCGACCCGGGCCACCTCGACTCGCCGAGCTTCCGGGGCGTGCGATACGAGAACGCCCCCACCTGGCTGGTGAGCGTGATGGGCAAATCCGGGCTGTTCACCGACTATCTGGTCAAGATGGCACAGGTGATCACCTGGTTCTCCCACGATCCCGCCAGCGGCTTCACCTACTGGCCCGACGGCCCGCTCAAGCAGCCCAAACGCGTCCTGCCGCCGGTATACAACCGTGGCGTGGTGGTACAGAACGAGATGCTGATGCACCGCGGGGAGGCCAACGGCCCACTGGACCAACAGGTTCCGGCCGGTCTGTCATTCGACACCGTCTTCGCCGGTGACACCGGCTCGCGTGATCACTGGGTGCTCAAGAACGGCGACGACGTGATCGCGCGCCACCACACCGACGAGCTGCGATTCCTGGTGCACTGGTCCGCCGAAGTCTTCGAGGATTACGACGAGCTGAAGAAGAACATGGACCACTCCGACGATCTGACCATCGACAAGGCGATCGACATGATGGTCGACGACCTGAGCAAAAAGGGCATCAAGCTCGACATCCCCAGCGCCCCGCTGCACGACCCCGCCTTCATCGGCGCCCTCAACGCCGCCTACGACCTCGGTGGACCGGCGATCTACCCGGAGGAGGCCCCGTTGAGTGCCTTCATGCCGGCCTGATCGGATCGCCGACGCACGAAGGCCCCGGACCCGAAGGCGGTTTCTAGGGGTCGTCGCAACACTGCTGGTTATTGAGCCTGTAGTAGATCACGCAAGCGCTCGGCTGGGGTATCCCAGCCGAGCGTTTTGCGTGGGCGGCCGTTGAGTTGCTGGGCGACGTGTTCGAGGTCCTCAGGCCCATAGATGCTGAGGTCGGTACCTTTGGGAAAGTACTGACGAAGCAGGCCGTTGGTGTTTTCGTTGGTGCCGCGCTGCCAGGGACTGGCCGGATCACAGAAGTACACGGCCATGTCGGTGGCCATCGAGAACCCCTTGTGCCCGGCCATCTCGGCGCCCTGGTCCCAGGTCAACGATCCCCGCAGATGCTCTGGCAGGGTCGTCATGGTGGCGATCAGCCCGTCACGAACCGTTTCGGCATCATGGCCCCCGGGCAGGTGCACCAGCATGGTGTAGCGGGTGGTGCGTTCCACCAGAGTGCCGATCGCGGTCTTGTTGAGTTCACCCATGATGAGGTCGCCTTCCCAGTGCCCGGGCACCGCGCGATCCTCGATATCGGGCCGGTCGGCGATCATGAGCATCGGATCAACGAACCGCTGGTAACGCTCACCGGGCTTACGGTTCGGTTTACGGCACGTGCGGCCACTTCGCAGTGACTGGGCCACTTCCTTTTTCAGTCCACCGCGCGCCTGGAAGTAGAGGGATTGATAAATCGTTTCGTGGCTCACCCGCATGCTCTCGTCGTCCGGAAAATCCTTGACCAGACGATGCGAAATCTCTTCCGGGGACCACCGCTTGGCCAGCCCCTCTTCGACCTCTTTACGCAGCCTCTGATTGGTGACCAGTTTGGACTGCTTGGGCCGGGACCGTGCCGCCGCAGCCGCCGCATCGGCTTGATATGGCAGGTAGAGGCCCTCGACACGGTGCGCAGCGACCTCGCGGGACACCGTCGACTTATTCCGACCGAGCTTGTCGGCGATCACGGTGTAGCTCAGGCCGGCGGTCAGGCCGTCGGCGATGACCAGCCGATCGGCGAGCTGCAAATACCTACTGGCGGATGCCTGTCCAGATGCAGGACGCTGTTCGGCAGCAGTGGATTTCACCGGTTGTATGTACCGCGTCCCGCTGGCGTAATCGACGACCGTGCCATCGGAATACACCCGCGTGTTGCCAACCTTGCGGATACCGGCACGCCAATCCCGGGCGGTGCGCACATTGACCCCGGCCTCTCGGGCGGCCCGCGCCGACGACCAGCCCTCCTCGAGCAGTTCAAAGAACCGTGCTTTCTCGCAGGTCTTGCCGCGCGTGCGCCGCGCTGGGTCGACCAAGCCCGCCTCCACAAGCATCCGGCGGGCCGTGGAGTGCGCCACTCCGACAGCTTTGGCCGCCGCATTCACCGAGCCAGTTGCTGCAAATACCGCTGCCACCCGCGCAGGATCCACACCGGTGACATCCGGACGCGGCGAGCCCATCGGCCGGCCGGTGGCACTCAAGATGGCATACGCCCGCTGCCGTGACACCCCCAACGACTCCGCCGCTTCCCGCACCGGCACGCCCGCATCGACGAGCTTTGCTAGCTGATCACCAAATTGAACACAGTCCTCCGAAAACGACACGGTCGCCGCAACCTCTCAGATAAGAGAGCGTTGCGACGACCGTGTGAACCCAACGAAAGGGTCACGGGGCCTTTGTGTTCCGGCGGTTGTGTTCCGGCGGTTGTGTTCCGGCAGTTGCGTTCCGACGGGTCAGAGGGGTCCGTCGAGGACGGGCAGGGCGCCGTCGAGCACCGCCGCCTCGATCGAGGCGCGCAGTGGCGCGCACACCAGGAACAGGCCGCGGCGCACCGGCGACGCGGCCTGTTCGTCGGCCCGCCGGCGTTCGAGGCATTGCGCCATCGCCGCGCGGCTCCACTGCACGCTGGTCTGCTCCCAGCTGCTCTTGCGAGCCAGCACGCGTGCCCCACACGACCCGCACGTGACCGGCCGCATGGGTGCGTCGCTGAGCCGGTTGTCGGGCCGCACGGTCATTTCGTCAGACCCACCAGGCGCGGCAGCCGATTGGCGGCGAGGTTGTCCTCGACCTCCTTCATCCACGCCTCCCGCGGGCGGGTGGTGTCGATCTCGAACTCGAAGCGGTCCACCATGTCCGGGGTCACGTCGGCAACGTCCACATAGAACTGCTCGTACCACCGGCGCAGCTGATAGACGGGACCGTCCTCCTCGCACAGCAGTGGGTTGTCGATCCGGGCCTTGCGCCGCCAGATGGCGACATCCTGTTCGAAGCCCATCTTCACGAAATCACCCAGCGCGACGGCCATCTCCATCGCCATCTCCTCGGGCACCTGGTCCGACTTCTCCACGGTGATGCCGTACTGCAGCACAAAAGAATTGGCGTCGATCGGGTAGTGGCAGTTGAGCAGGACGGTGCGTTGATCACCGTGCTCGTAGTGATAGGTGAGGTCATCGATCATGAACGAGGGCCCGTAGTAGGACGCCACCGACGTGGTACCGAGGATCTTCGCGCCCTCCCCGGAGCCGAGGTCGGGCCGAGCCTCACTCTCGTAGTACTGGGTGGCCACGTGGCCCTCGAAGATGTTCTTGAAACCCGTCGGCAGGCCGCCGTGGATGTAGAAGAAGTGCGCCATGTCGACGACGTTGTCGATGATCTCGCGGCAGTTGGTGTCGACGATCGTGGTGTACCAGTGCCAATCGGTCCAGCGGTCGGTGCCGACGCCCTCGATCCTCGGGATCGTCACGTCAGCGGGTGGGGCCTTCTTCTCCGGGTCGTTCCAGACGAACAGCATGCCGTCCTGTTCCATGGTCGGCCAGGTCGCCGTTCGGGCGAGCTTGGGCACCCGCCGGCTGTAGGGCACCTGCTTGCAGCGGCCGTCGCCACCCCAGCGCCAGTCGTGGAACGGGCAGGCGATCTCGTTGCCCTTCACTTCGCCGTCGGACAGGTCGCCGCCCATGTGCCGGCAGTAGGCGTCCAGGACGTTGATGGCGCCGTCCTCGCCCCGGAACACCACCAGCTTGCCGCCGAATGCGTTGACGGAGTGCGGCTTTCCGTCGCCCAGCTCGCGCGTCAGGCCCAGGCAGTGCCACCCTCTGGCGAATCGAGTGGGTGCGGCCTGCGCCTCGATCTGTCGAACCTCGGCGACGCCGTCGGGCTGCAACGATGTCATGATCGGCCATCCTCGCTGTTCATTGCGGGCAGGGAACAACCCCCGTTCTAGCACCGGCGAAGCCTCCCGGCCGGGCAGTGTTCCACTGACCGGGCAGGGCAACGGCGCCTCGGGAGCGCGGGGCCGAGAATCGGGCGGTGACCGAACCACAGCACCTCACCGTCGACCTGCTCGTCGTCGGCTCCGGGACCGGAATGGCCGCGGCGTTGGCCGCGCACGAACTGGGGCTCTCGACGCTGATCGTGGAGAAGACGTCCTACGTGGGTGGATCGACGGCGCGATCCGGCGGTGCCTTCTGGATGCCGGCCAACCCGATCCTGGCCGAATCCGGCTCCGGGGACACCCTCGAGGCCGGCCGCACCTACCTCGACGCGGTGGTCGGCGACGATGCGCCGCGGGAACGTGCGCACGCCTTCGTCGATCACGGGGTTGCGACAGTGCAGATGCTGCGCCGCAACACCGGCATGAAATTCCTCTGGGCCAAGGGTTATTCGGACTACCACCCCGAGTCGCCCGGCGGCAGCGCCGTGGGACGCACCTGCGAGTGCCGGCCGTTCAACACCGCGGTGCTGGGCCCGGAGCTGGCTCGGTTACGGCCCGGGGTGATGGAGTCGTCGTTCCCGATGCCGGTCACCGGCGCCGACTACCGCTGGCTCAACCTGATGGCCAGGACGCCGGCCAAGTCGTGGCCGCGCATCCTGCGGCGCGCATTCCAGGGCATCGGCGGACTGGCGCTGCGCCGTCGCTATGCCGCGGGCGGGCAGGCCCTGGCCGCCGGCATGTACGCCGGTGTGCTGCAGGCCGGCATCCCGGTGTGGACGGACGCGCCGGTGACCGAACTGCGCGTCGACGGCGGCCGGGTGACCGGTGCCGTGGTGGACCGGGGCGGCACGACGGTCACCGTCGAGGCCCGTCGCGGTGTGGTGCTGGCCGCGGGTGGCTTCGATCATCTGATGAGTTGGCGACACAAGTTCCAGTCCGAACGGCTCGGCGAGCACGCGAGTTTGGGCGCCGAAGGCAACACCGGCGACGGCATCCGGCTGGCGCAGGACACCTGCGGCGCCGACATCGGTCTGATGGACCAGGCCTGGTGGTTCCCCGCGTTCGCCGCGCTTCCCGGCGGCGAACCGACGGTCATGCTGGCCGAACGGTCCCTGCCCGGTTGTCTGCTGGTGGACCAGACCGGTCGCCGGTTCATCAACGAAGCCACCGATTACATGACCTTCGGCCAACAGGTCCTCGAGCGCGAGCGGTCGGGCAATCCGGTCGAGGAGATGTGGATGGTCTTCGACCAGAAGTACCGCAACAGCTATCTCATGGCCGCGGAACTGTTCCCGCGGATGCCCATCCCACACCCGTGGTACGACGCCGGAATCGCGCATCGCAGCGCGGACCTGCCGTCGCTGGCAGGCGCCATCGGCGTGGACCCGTCCGCGTTGGTGTCCACCCTGGAGCGTTTCAACGCGCTGGCCCGGGCCGGTGTGGACCCCGACTTCGAGCGCGGCGCCAGCGCCTACGACCGCTACTACGGGGACCCGACGGTCACCCCGAACCCGAATCTGCGCGCGCTGGAGGCCGGACCCTTCTACGCCGTCAAGGTGGTGCTCAGCGACCTGGGCACCTGCGGGGGTCTGCGAGCGGACGCGAAAGCCCGGGTGCTCCGCGAGGACGGGTCGGTCATCGAGGGCCTGTACGCGATCGGCAACACCGCCGCGAACGCCTTCGGCGCGAGCTATCCCGGCGCGGGCGCGACCATCGGGCAGGGACTGGTGTTCGGCTACATCGCCGCCCGGCACGCCGCCGGGCAGCTGAGCTGAGTCGAGAAGGCCGGCTCAGCCGTGCGGGTCCGTATCGTCGGCGCCCGCTTTGCCGTCGGTGGATTGTTCGGCGGCGATACGGCGCTCGACCTCGTACCAGTACTCCCGCACCGGGAACTGAACCTCCCGCTCGGCGCTTTCGTCGAAGGTTCTCTCGACGGCGTCGAGATCCTTGATCATCCGTAGCGCCAGTTCGCGTTCCGACGCCCAGTACTGCTCGGACCACTGCAACGCCAGCCGCGCGTACGACCAGGCGGGTTGATCGGCTGACCAGCGCACTTCCGTGGCGACGGACTGATGCATCTGCTCGGCATAGGCGGCGTGCTCGGCGAGGACCTCCCGCAACCGGCCCGGCTTCAGCAGGTGGCCCAGCATGACCCGCATGATCGGATTGTGCTTCAGCGTGGGAGGTTCGACGGGCTCCTCGTTGCTCCAGTGGGTGACCGCGGCCAAGCCCTCCGGGGTGATCTTGTACATCCGCCGGCTGCGGGCTCCGCCCTCGACGCGGGAACTCACCAAACCCAGTCGCTCCAGCCGCTTGAGCTCCGAATAAATCTGGCTGTAGGCCGGACTCGTGTAGAAGTACCGGATCGCCCAGTTGATCCACTTCTTGATGTCGTATCCGGACAACTCGTCACCGCCGGAGAGCATCCCCAGCAACGCCCACCCGGTGGGCGATACGTTCACCCCACCAGGTCCGTTGTCGGCAGCTTCCGTCACCGGCCAAGGCTAGCAACGTGGCCTCGAGAGACGGGTCGCAGCTACCGGTGACCGGGATGACGCATTGCGTAAACCCCGCGGAGACCGACACAGTGGTCGGCAGGTCAGTCAGCCCATGCTGCGGCGGAAGGAACTCCATTGCCCGAGCAGCCCGTCGGTCGAGAAACCCCGTCCGCACCGGATTTCGACACCATCGTCGACGTGCTCGTCGTGGGTTCCGGCGGTGGCATCGCCGGCGCCTACACGGCCGGGCGGGAAGGTTTGTCGGTGCTGCTGGTGGAGGCCACCGATCGGTTCGGCGGCACCACCGCCTACTCCGGCGGCGGGGGCATGTGGTTCCCGTGCAACCCGGTGCTGCAACGCGCCGGCAGCGACGACACCCTCGAGGCCGCCCTGACCTACTTCCGGGCCGTCGTCGGCGACCGGACCCCGGCCGAACTTCAGCAGGCCTACGTTCACGGCGGTGCCGGGTTGATCGAGTACCTGGAGCAGGATCCCGGCTTCGAGTTCATGGTGCTGCCCTGGCCGGACTACTACGGCTCGGCGCCGGGCGCCCGCAACGACGGGATGCGGCACACGATTCCGGTGCCGCTGCCCGACGCCGACCTGGGCCGGTACGCCGGGCTGGTGCGGGGCCCGCTCGACACCGATCGGCTGGGCCGTCCGGCACCCGACGTGCTGGTCGGGGGTCGCGCCCTGGTGGGCCGGTTCCTGGCGGCGCTCGACAAGCTGCCGAACGTGTCCTGCTGGCGCAACGCGCCGCTGGCCGACCTGATCGTCGAGGACGGCCGGGTGGTGGGCGCGGTGGTGCACCGGGACGGCACGCCGGTGCGGGTGCACGCCCGCCGCGGCGTGCTGCTCGCCGCGGGCGGGTTCGAGCAGAACCCGGCGATGCGCGCGCAGTACGGGGTGCCCGGCAGCGCCGCCGATACCATGGGCGGGCCCGGCAGTACCGGCGCGGCGCACCGGGCGGCGATCGCGGTCGGCGCCGACACCGATCTGATGGATCAGGCCTGGTGGTCCCCCGGCATGACGCACCCGGACGGGCGCTCGGCGTTCGCGTTGTGGTTCACCGGCGGCATCTTCGTCAACCAGGACGGGCAGCGCTTCGTCAACGAGTCGGCGCCCTACGACCGGATCGGCCGGGAGGTGCTCCGGCAGATCGACGCCGGGCAGACCACGCTGCCGTTCTGGATGGTCTACGACGACCGGGCCGGCGCCGTCCCGCCGGTGGGCGCCACCAACGTGTCCATGGTCGACCCCGAGGAGTACCGCAAGGCCGGGCTGTGGCACAGCGCGGACAGCCTCGACGAACTGGCCGCGGCGATCGGGGTGCCGGCGGACCGGCTGGCCGCCACGATCGACCGCTTCAACCGATACGCGGCCCTGGGCGTGGACGAGGACTTCGGCCGCGGCGACGAGCCCTACGATCGCTCGTTCACCGACGGCGCGTGTCCCCTGATACCCATCGACACCCCGCCCTATCACGCTGCCGCGTTCGGCCTTTCGGACCTGGGCACCAAGGGCGGCCTGCGCACCGACGTGCACGCGCGGGTGTTGTTCCCCGGCGGTGCGCCGGTGCCCGGGCTCTACGCCGCCGGCAACACCATGGCGGCCGTCAGCGGCACCACCTATCCCGGCGGGGGCAACCCCATCGGGGCCTCGATGTTGTTCAGCCACCTCGCCGCCCTGGACATGGTGGCCGCGGGGACCCGCTCGTGACCCGGGACCTCACCCCGGACGAGAAGCGGCACAGCGAGGCCCTCTACGCGCCCGTGGCGGCGGCCCTGCGCGAACTCATCGACGTCACGATCCGCAGCGACGTCGACGACGCGGACGTCCGGCGGGCCCAAGCCTTGATCGAGGAGGCCGCCGGGCTGCTGGGCTCGCGACTCGACCCCGGACCTCCCAGCTCGCGCAGCGGCCCCGACGGTCGCCCGCTGACCTGGGGCAACGTGGCGTTCGGCGTCCGCAATGCCATTGCCTTCCCCCTGCAGATCGAACGTGCCGAAAACGGCCGCGTCACCACCGATTTGAACCTCGGTGCGCCCTACGAGGGGCCGGCGGGCCACTTGCACGGCGGGATATCGGCGCTGATTCTCGACCATGTCCTCAGCGCCACCGCGCACCGCCCCGAAGCGCCGGCCTTCACCGGGACGCTGACGCTGCGTTACGTCGCGCCCACCCCGCTGGGGCGGGTGCGGGCCGAGGCTTGGACCGACCGTGAGGAACGGGGGAAGACCTTCGCGGTGGGCCACCTGCTCGACGCCGCGGGGCCGGTGACCGTGCGGGCCGAGGGGGTGTTCATCCGGCCCAGGCCCCCGCAGTGACCGGTCGTGGCCCGCTGAGCGGACACCTCGCTCGCGCTCAGGCACCACGGCGTGTTTAGTTGGGCCACAAGCCAGTCCTAGGAGCAGGCGATGTTGCGTGTACCCGCAGTTCTGACCGCCGCCGTCGTCGGGGCACTCGGCGGCGCGGCGACCGGCGCCGAGGCGCGCGCCAACCCCGCCTGGGGCATCAACGGAACCTACGTCGCCACGTCCAACGGTGAGTGGGCACGCAAGAACGAGGTGTTCTACGACCAGGCCAGCCTGCGCAGCACGTGGACCGTCAGCACCTCGTGCAGCTATCCGGGCGAGTGCACCGGAACGGTGCACAGCGACTGGGGCTGGACAGCGCCGATCTACGCGCGAAGCGGCGTCTGGTACGTCAAGCACACCATCGAGGACTGGGTACCGTGCCCGGACGGCAGCACCGCCCCGGGTCTGCAGACATTCCGGTTCAAGCCGATGACGCCGGAGGGCGCCAACGCCGACCCGACGTCGACGACCCTGGTCGGCGAGGACATCACCACCTCGCCCAGCGGCGCCTGCGGTGTCAACAAGCCGGTCTACATCAACATGCCGTTCAAGCTCGTCAAGGTCGCCTGAGCCAAACCCGTTGCGCCGCTGTGGCACCCGCGCGCCTCACCGGGGCATCAGGTCCTCCCAGCTCTGTGGCTCCGGGCTCGTCAGGTTCGTTTGACTGAACACCGCGCCGTCCGGGGTGGCGTACTGACCGGTTCCCGGGTTGTACGTGGTGACCGCGACCGACGGCCCCTCGGGCCCGGGGACGTGGCCGCTCGGCGTCGCGGGAAGCGCCCCCTCGGCCGGGACGGGTGCCGGCCCCGGCAGCGGAGTGCCCTCGGCGGGGCCGAAGATCTGCGCGTCGGGAGTGACCCGAGCATCCGGCGCCACCCCCTGGGCGATGAGACCGGGATCGAGCGGGTACGGCCCCAGGACATGTTGGCGCATCGCCAACGGCCGGAAGGGTTCGTCGCTCTCACAGATCTCCACCGTCGGCGCGCGTTTGCCCGGCTTGGACATGCAGGGGTAGTTGCGCGCCCCGCGCACCCCGATCGGCGAGTCCTGCGGAAGCTTGCAGTAGAGCCCGTCGGGAGTGTCCACATCGGTCAGATCGGTCGGCGAGCGCCACGACGACGGCGGCAGGAAACCGACAGTGCACGCCGGCGGGTCACCGAGGGTCACGGTGAATTCGGCCAATGCCAGGCCGGTCGGGTTGTTCAGCGACGATCCGTAGGACTGGGTCGCCGCCAGGTAGGGCGGCAGCAACACCAGTAGCTGCTCGATCGACGGGTGGTAGGTGACGCCGATCTGCCCGACGGTGGTCAGGTTGGCCAGCAGCACCGGCAGCGTCGGCTTCACCTGGCTGAGCAGCCGCGTCGCTTCGTCGGCGGCGCCGGAACCGGTGCGCAGGATTGTGCGCACCTCTGCGTCGCGGGCGTCGAGCTGTCCGGTGATGCCGGCCAGGCTGCGCGCCCAGGTCCGGATCGCGTCCACGCTTTCGACCTGACCGTCGAGCAGCGGGCGGCTGTCGTCGATCAGCGTCCGGGTGTGCGCGGCCGTGTCGTTCAGGTCGCCGGCCAGCCGGGCCGAGGAATCGAGCAACACCCCGAGGTCGTGTCCCGTTCCGTTGAGCGCCTTGAAGGATTCGTCGAGCAGCCCGGTGAGTTTCCCGGTGGGGATGCTGCCCACCAGGTCGTTCATCCGGTCGAGCATCGGCCCGACCGGTTGCGGCAGCGCGGAGGGGCCGGCGACGATCA
Organism: Mycolicibacterium sp. MU0050; assembly: GCF_963378085.1. Taxonomy (GTDB): domain Bacteria; phylum Actinomycetota; class Actinomycetes; order Mycobacteriales; family Mycobacteriaceae; genus Mycobacterium; species Mycobacterium wendilense. Next base: position 4,998,013 of record NZ_OY726395.1, read on the forward strand.
CCGATCCGTCGTGCAGGTAGGGACCGCTGTCGGTCCGCGGCAACAGATCGACGTACTGTTCGCCCACCGCCGACACGCTGAGCACCTTCGCATCCAGATCGGCGGGGATCTTCGGCGAGGTCTTCAGCGACAAGGTTGCCTCGGCGCCGTCGCGGGTCGGGCGGATCTCGACCACCTTGCCCACCTCGATCCCGCGGTAGGTGACGTTGGAGAACTGGTACAGGCCACCCGTCCCGGGCAGCTGGAGTGTCACCGAGATCCGTCCGATGCCGAGCAGCACCGGAGCCTGCAGGTAGACGAAGAACATGGTGCCGAGGCCGAGCATCGAGGCGATCGCAAAGATGGCCAGCTGGGTCCGGACAAATCGCGTCAACATCAGCCCTGGCCTCCCTCGGGTGCCGGCGGCGCCGCCGGTTCGGGCGGAATGGTCGCCACTTCCTCGGGCCGCGGTGTCAGCGGTGCCTTGAGCGGGTCCCGGGTGTACGTCGAGTACCAGGGGTCCCCCGGCGCCGGCACCAGCGAGGCGCCCGGTTCACCCCACCGCGTGCCGAGGAGCAGGCCACGTTTGAGGCGCGAGATGGTGAAGTCGAAGACGATGAACTGGTTCATGTAGTCGCCGCGGATGCCGCGGTCGATGAACTCCTGCGTATAGGGATAGGTGGGCAGGTAGGCCAGCGCGGTCGCCAGATCGGAGCCGACATCGGCGAGCGCGCGCACCGTCGGTTCCAGGTTCTCCAGGTTCCTGACGATGTCGGCCTGCGACTCGTCGAGCAATTGCGTTGCGGTGTCGCTGAATTCACCCAGTTTTCGTAGCGCCGTGGTGAGGCGGGGGCGCTGCGCGTTGAGCACCTCCAACGCCCTGGGGATGCGATCCAGCGCCGCGACGAGCACCTCGCGCTCGTCGGCAAATGTGCCCGCCAGCCGTTCCAGCTCCGTGATCGAAGAGATGATGTTGTCGTGCTGGTTGTCCAGCAACCCGACCACCTTGTTCATTCTGGTGACCAGGTCGCGAATCTGCGGTTGGCGGCCGTCCAGGGCGGCGTTGAAGTTGTCGATGATGCCGCCGATGTGGGTGAGCCCACCGCCGTTGACGACCACCGACAACGACGACAGCGTCTGCTCGGTGGACGGGTACGTGGAGGACCGGTTCACCGGAATGGTGGACCCGGCGGGCAGCCGCCCGGTCGGCTCTTCGCCGACGGGCGGATCCAGGGCAAGGTGCATCGAGCCGAGGAGGCTGGTCTGCCCCACCGTGGCGACGGCGTTCGCCGGCACCACCGCGTCGGGCTGCACCGACAACTCCACGTCGGCACGCCAGTTGTCCACCGTCATCTTGCGCACGGCGCCCACCACGACGTCGTTGATCATGACCGGTGAATTCGATTCCAGCGTACCGATATTGGCGATCTGGACGCGATAGCTGATGGCGTCGCCGCCGGTGCCGACGGTGCCGGGCAGCGGTAACGAGTTCAGCCCGTCGAACGCGCAGCCGGACAGCACCACGGCGCCGGAGCAGACGGTGGCCAACACCCGCGCGGACCGCACCCGCCAACGCCGGGTCATGGTGTTGCTCCGGTCGCGGTGCTCGCCGGCGCTTCGGCGGGCAGCAGCATCTCGGTCAGACTGGTGGCGGCCGGCGCTGCCGGCGGCGGGGCGGGCACCCCCGGCGGGATCGGGGCGCCGGGATACAACGCCGGATGCCGGTGCGCGGGCAGGCCGTCGGGCGTATAGGCACCGGCCGGTGGGGCCGGATCGAACCACCCCGGTGGCGGCGGCGAATCACCGCCGGCGCCCGTGTACGCCGACACGGCGGGTCCGATCTCCGGGGCGGCGGGGGCCGTCCCGGCGCCACCGGGAGCGAGCGCGGGATCGGAATAGATCACGTTCTTGGGGGCGGGTCCCAGGTAGGCGTTGAACGGCAGCGGCACGTAGTTGAAGTTCATCAGCCGCAATGCCGGTCCCAGGTACTCCGCGCAGGCCTTGGCCGACTCCGCGGCGGTGACGTTCTCGACTGCGGCGATCGAGGAGCAGATCGCCTGCAGCGGGTCAGCGAAGTTGTTGATCGCAAACGACCCCCGCGGCCCACCGGTGTCCGGGTTGTAGATGTTGTAGCCGTTCACCAGCGCATTCGGCGCGGCATGCAGGACGTTCTTGACCACCATGCTGTTGTCGGACAGCACCTGCGTGACGTTGGCCAGTCGCTGCATCTGCTCGGCGGTCTGGTCACGCGAGCCCGCGATGAACCGCTGCACCTTGCCCGCGGCCTGGGACAACTCGGTGATGGCCGAGTCCAGGTCCGAACGGCCGCCGTCGATGACGCTGGTGACGTCGGCGAGCCGATCCTGGAATTGCACGATCTGGGCGTTGCTGTCCCGCAGCGCGCTGACGAACACCTGAAGGTTCTCGATGGTGGCCGCGATGTCGCCGCTGCCTTGCCCGAGGACCCGTCCCACTTCGGACAGTTCGGTGACGGTCTGCCGGAGCCGGTCGCCGTTGCCCGCCATTGCGTCGGCGGCGGTGTCGATGAATCGTCCGAGCGAGGTGTCCGACACCCCGCTCTCCGGCCCCAGTTCGGTGGCCAGCCGCGTGAGCTGTTCCTTGATCTGATCCCATTCCACCGGGATGGCGGTGCGGTCCTCACCGATCTCACCGCCGTCGGGCATCACCTCGCCGCTCGCCTGTGGGTCGGCACCGTAGGCGGGCGTCAGTTGGACGTAGCGGGCCGAGACCAGGTTCGGCGCCACGATGACCGCCTTCGCGTCGGCGGGGACCGGGACGTCGCGGTCCACGTGCAGCGTCAGCCGGGTGCGGGTCCCCAGCGCCTCGATGTCCTTGATGGTGCCCACGCGCACGCCGACGACGCGCACCTCGTCCCCGGGATAGATGGCCGTGGCCGACTTGAAGTACGCCACGATTGTCTTGGGACCCAAGAACTTCTGGTACTTCAGGTACCCCGCGCCCACGACGAGGCCCAGCACCAGCGCGGTGAGCAAATACCTCTTGGCCCGCGGACCGAGCCGCCAGTTGGCGATCATGGTCATCCTCCGGGAATACCGTTGTAGGGGAAGGGAAATTCAGCGCGTGGCCCGGCGTTGTCGGGTGGCTGGCCGGCGTTCACACCGCGGCGGAATCCCAGCGCGTAGTCGAGGAACGGCTGGATTGCCGCCCCCGGCAGCATGTTGGCCGGGAAACCGTTGTAGTAGAACCCGTTGTTCACCGCTTCACCTTGCGTCAGTTGGTACTTCCGCAAGCCGTCGAGGGATTTCTCCAGGTTGTCCCGGTTGCGCTCGAGCATCTCGGCGACCCGGTTCAGTTGGTCGAGGGTCGGCGCCAGTTCGTGCTCGTTGTCGTCGACCAGCCCGGAGAGGTGCCGGGCCACCGCCGTGGCGTTGCCCAGCAGCGTGACGATCGCGTGCCGTCGCTCGTGCAGCACACCGAGCAGGTCGTTGGCGTTGAGGATCAACCGGTTCACCTGATCGCTGCGCTCGGACAGGATTCCGGTGACGTCGCCGGCGGCGCTGAGCAGCCTGCCCAGCGACTCGTTGCGGTTGTTCAGCGACTTCGACAACCGGCTCACGCCGTCGAAGGTGGGCGCCAGTTGCGGGGCCATTCGCTCGATGGTCTCCGACAACGTATCCAGCGACTGGTTGATGGCCGCGGTGTCGGTGTCGGCGGTGTTCGAGGTGAACTCGTCGAGGGCGTCGGTCAACGAGTACGGCGCGGCGGTGCGCGACGCCGGGATGACACCGAGGGCGCCGAGACTGCCGCTGCCGCGCGGTTCGACCACCAACACCCGCTCCCCCAGGATGGTGCCGATGCTGATGTGCGCCTCGGTGTCCTGGCCGAGGCGCACCTTGCTGTTGACGGCGAACGTCACCAGCGCCTTGCCGCGGTCGATCTCGACATCGGACACCGATCCCACGGTGACGCCGGAAACCTTCACCTCGTTGCCGGCGGTCAGGCCGCCCGCCTCGGCGAACACGGCCTGATACCGGACCGAGGTCGCCATCGACAGCAATTGCTGGGGCTGCAGCCCGACCGCGATGATCAACGCGATGAGCACCAGACCGATGAAACCGGAACGGATCAGGGCAGATCCTCGATATTTCAGCATCAGGGTTCCGCGCACCTTCCGGTGTTCTGGATGATCCAAGGGAAGTAGGCCGTACGCCCCTCCAGGTCCGACACTCGCATCGAGATGCCACACAGGTAGAGATTCAGCCAGCTGCCGTACGAGCCCAGGCGCACCAGCTTCCGATAGTTCTGCGGGGTCTTCTGCAGCGCGAGGTCGAGCCGGGCAAGGTCCGTCTCGTTCGACAACAGCGGGGCCAGCCGGGTCAGCTGATCGACGGTGCCCGACAGCGGCGGGCGGGCCTCGGTGAGCAGTTCGGCCAGCGAGGCCGTGCCGTTGTCCAGCGCGGTGATGGCCTCCCCGATCGGGTCGCGTTCTTCGGCCAAGCCGCTCACCAGGCGTTCGAGCCCGTCCACCGCGCCGGAGAACTTGGTGCCGTCCTTGGCGAGCACGGCCAACGTCTCATCGAGACTCGCGATGAGCCGCTCGACGGTCTGACCGTTGTCCGCCACGGCGTTGGTGAACGACGACGTCCTGGCGAACAGCGACTCGAAATCGCCGCCCTGCCCCTGCAGGATCTGGATCAACGACGTGGTCAGCGTGTTGACGTCCTGCGGATCGAGGCCCCGGATGACCGGTTTCAGGCCGCCGAGCAACAGGTCGAGATTCAGCGCGGATTCGGTTCGGTCGAGTCCGATCAATGATCCCGGCGGTTGGATCTGAGCGGTCCCGGGCTCGTCGAGCAGTTCCAGGTAGCGGTCGCCGACGAGGTTGAGGTAGCGGACCGCGACCCTGGTGGCCTCGGTGAGCCTGATGTGGTCGTCGGCGTCGAAGCGCACCAACACGGTGTTGTCGGATTGCAGCGCCACGTCACGCACGGTGCCCACCCGGATGCCGGACACCCGCACCGAATCCCCGGTCTTCAGGCTGGAGGAGTCCTCGAACAGCGCCGAGTAGCCGTTGGTGGAACCGGCCCGGTATTGGCTGAAGATGACGAACAGGCCGACGGTCAACAGCACCATGGTGATCGCGAAGGCGCCGAACTTGGTTGCGGTGGCTGCCAATCCGCTCATCCGGGATGCCCGATCTGTGCGGAGTTGCGGGGCGGACCGTCGATCGGTCCGTACAGCATCTGTTTGAGACCGTCGGAGTTCAGCAGGATTCCGTCGTTGCCGTACTGCGCGGGGTTGGCGTTGACGTCGGTGATCACGAACGGCGGGCTCTTCTGGAACGGCACCTTGGGCAGGTCGGTGCACTGCGGTCCGCCGGTGGCGGCAACCTTCGGCAGGTTCTGCGGGTAGCGGTAGCGCTCCTGGCCGAGGACCACCGACTGCAGCAGGACCCCGCCGGGCATGGGGGTGCCGGGGGCCTTCGCCAGTTCGACGGCCCCACCCAGGCCGCAGGTGAGTGCGGGGTTGTACTCGTTGGTCAGGTCGGTGGTGGGGACGAGCAGACGCATCACCTCGCTGATCGCCGGCCGGTTGGCCCCGACCACGTCGATGCCGGTGTCCGACAGTCCGATCACGCTGATCAGCACGGCGTCGAGGTGCTGTTGTTCGTCGACGAGGGTCTGACTCATCCGGGTGGCGGCGTCGACGGTGCCGAGCAGGTCTGGCGCCGCGTCGGCGTAGGCCCGCAGCACCGTCGGGGCCACGGCGATCTCGTGTTCCATCGCCGGCAGGCTCGGGTCGATCTGGGCGAGGAACTCGTCGAAATCGACGAGCATCCGGCCGATCTGGTCGCCACGGCCGTCCACCGCCGTGGCCAGCGCACCGAGCGTCTCGTTCAGTTTGGCGGGTTCGATCTTGTCCAGCACCGAGGACAGCTGCTCGAAGACGGTGTTGACCTCGATGGAGACGTGCTCGACGCCCAACACCTGGCCGGCCCGCAGCGGCTCTGCGGAGGGTTTCTCCGGCGGCACCAGTTCGACGGACTTGGCACCGAACACGGTCGAGGCCGCGATGTCCACGGTGACGTTGCCCGGAATGATGTCCATGTACGCCGGGTCCATCGCCAGGTGCAGGGCCGCCCGCCCGTCCGGAAGCGACTCGATGGCGCGTACCGAACCCACCTGTGCGCCATGGAGTTTCACCTTGGCATCGGGGTTCATCACCAGGCCCGCCCGTTGCGACAGGACGGTGACGGGCACCGATTTGGTGAAGTCGCCGCGGAACAGTCCCACCGCGACGGCGATCACGGCGAGCGCCGCCAGCACGCTGAGGGCCCCGACGACCCGCCGCTTGTCGATTTCCATCAGATGCGCTCCGCCCTAGCCCGACAGGTTGAAGTTGCCGTTGGAGCCGTAGATGGACAGTGAGACCAGCAGGGTCACGCTGACGACGGCGACCAGGGAGGTGCGTACCGCGTTACCGACCGCGGCGCCGACCCCGGCCGGCCCACCGGCGGCGAAGTAACCGAAGTAGGTGTGGATCAACAAGATGGTGATCGCCATCAGAATCGCCTGCAGGAACGACCACAACAAATCGATCGGGTTCAAAAACGTATAGAAGTAATGGTCATACAACCCACCGGATTGGCCCAACAACATCACCGTGGTGAACTGCGCCGCCACAAACGACATGATCACCGCAATCGCATACAACGGCGTGATCGCCGTCATCCCGGCAATGATCCGGGTGGACACCAGATACTCGATCGGCGGAATCCCCATCGACTCCAACGCATCGATCTCCTCGTTGATCCGCATCGCCCCCAACTGCGCGGTCACCCCCGCACCGAACGTCGCGGCCAACCCGATCCCGGCCACAATCGGCGCCGCGATCCGCACATTGATGAACGCCGACAAAAACCCCGTCAACGCCTCGATGCCGATATTGCCCAACGAGCTGTAACCCTGAATCGCCAACACCCCACCGGTGGCCAACGTCAAAAACCCGACGATGACCACCGTGCCGCCGATCATCGCCAGCGTCCCGGCCCCCATCGAGATCTCCGCGATCAACCGCACGATCTCCTTGCGGAAATGCAACGTCGCATGCGGCACGCCGGCCACCGCACGCCCATAGAACAAAATGTGATCACCGATCCGGGAGAAGAACTCCACCGGCCGACCGGCCTGACTGACCAACCGCGGAAACCGCTGCCGCAACAACGTCGAAGTACCCATAACCCGCTGCCCCGCCTAGTTGTTCGTCATCTGGATACCGATGGCGGTGACCACCACATTGATCACGAACAACGCCATGAACGCATACACCACCGTCTCGTTGACCGCATTACCCACCGCCTTGGCCCCACCGCCGGTGATCGTCAACCCCCGATAACAGGCCACCAGCCCCGCGATCAACCCGAACAACGCCGCCTTCACACACGAGATGATCACCTCCGGCACCCCGGTCAACAACGTGATCCCCGCCGCGAACGCCCCCGGATTCACATCCTGGATGAACACCGAGAACACATACCCGCCAAGGATTCCGATGATCACCACCAAACTGTTGAGCAAAAGAGCGACCAACCCCGAGGCCAACATCCGCGGCGTCACCAACCGCTGCACCGGGTTGATCCCCAACACCTCCATCGCGTCGATCTCCTCCCGGATCGTCCGCGACCCCAAATCCGCACACATCGCCGTCGCACCCGCCCCGGCCACGATCAACACCGTCACCATCGGACCCAACTGCGTCACCGCACCAAACGCCGCCCCGGCCCCCGACAGATCCGCCGCCCCCAACTCCCGCAACAAAATGTTCAACGTGAACGACACCAACACCGTGAACGGAATCGCCACCAACAACGTCGGCGCCAACGACACCCGCGCCACAAACCACGACTGCTCCAAAAACTCCCGCCACTGAAACGGCCGCACAAACACAAACCGCACCGCATCAGCAGCCATGGCAAACAAACCACCGATTGCCTGCAGGGCTCCGCTGCCGCCGAGCGCCGGAAGGCCGATGGACCAGCGGTCCCGGGCATTGCTGACCATGTGCGGCAGTACCCTCCCTCGCCAGCTCACCGAGAGCCCCATCACCGAAGCGTCGGCGCACCGACGAGGGGAACGATGACAGCCCGGGGTCGGCACCGACACGCTCCGTCCCACCTACCGGGAAGCGCCCAACCTGCACCTGACGGACCCGCGAGAACGTAACGTCTGTCGATACCTGCGCGCGTTCAACGACCCGAGGAGTGCCACCGTGTCCCTGCCTACCGAGCCGCCGGGGCCGATGTCCCGATACGCCCAACGGCGCACGCTGATCACCGGCGGCGGCTCCGGAATCGGGCAGGCCTGCGTGTTGCGCATCCTCGCGGAAGGTGGCCGCGTGGTCGCCGCCGACATCAGCGCCGAAGGGCTCGGTGACACCGTCGCCAAGGCGGCCGAGCACGGCGAGCGGTTGTCGACGGTGGTGCTGGACGTCGGCGACGAGGAGTCGGTCCGGGCCGGGGTGGCGCGGGCCGTGCAGCGCCTCGGCGGACTGGACACCCTGGTGAACGCCGCGGGCATCCTGCGCTCGGCGCATCTGACCCAGACCACCCTGGCGGACTTCGAGCAGGTGCTGCGAGTCAACTTGGTCGGCACTTTCCTGGTGACTCGCGAAGCCATCGGCGCGCTGCGCGACGGGACGAATCCCGCGGTGGTGAACTTCAGCTCCACCTCCGCGCAGTTCGCGCACCCGTACATGGCCGCCTACGCCGCCTCCAAGGGCGGGGTTCTGGCGATGACGCACACCTGGGCGTCGGAGTTCGCCAAGGCCGGGATCCGCTTCAATTCGGTTCAGCCCGGCTCGATCTCGTCGGGGATGACCGACGGCTCGGGCGCCTCGCAGCAGAGCGTGGGCCCGGGGCTGCCCGAGGACGCCGACTTCACCTTGTTCGGCAAGGTGGCTCCGATGCTGCCACTCGACGGCGGGGCGATCTTCGCCACGCCGGATGCCGTCGCCGCGGTGGTGGCGATGCTCGGTAGCGACGACGCGTTCTTCATCACCGGCACCGAGGTCCGCATCGACGGCGGGTCGCACATGTGAGCCGGGAACTCGAGGGAGGTCGGAGTTGAGGGTCCGCAAGCTGCTGTGCGCGGTGCTGGCGCTGCCGGTCGCGGGGCTGTTCGGCGCTCCCGCGGGCAACGCCGAGCCGTTCTTCGCCAACTACCAACTGCTGGTGCCGGACCGCTACGACTTCCACACCTGGACCTGGGCGGTATCGCACTGCGTGCCGGCGGCCGCGGATTGTCGGCATGTCTCGGCGATTCCGATGCCGATAGCCAAGGCATTCGAATACACCGGCAACGCGATCCTGGCCGACGGACGGTACACCTTGACGGTGGATGTCCCGGACGGATTGCGCTGCGGCAACGTCTATTACGGTCCGATCATCCCGACCCGCGACGAGTACACCTGGGACGCCGGCACCCTGCAGGGCACGCTGGCCTCGTCGTTCGCGACCGGCTGCGACGGGGCGCCCGGCGGGACGTTCACCTATCCGTTCTCGCTGGTGCGGTTGTAACCCCGCTCAGTCCAGGCCGCGGGCGCTGAGCGCCTCGGCGAACCCGTCGGCCGTGCGCAGTGCGGCGACCACCACGGGCGCGACCACCACCCGCGGGGAGAACCGCAGGCCGCGCGCCCGACGCGCCTCCTCGACCTGACGAATGATGTCGATGATCAACGGAATCGCCCGAATGCTCAGGGCCAGGGCCAAAGCCACCTGCTCGACCGGGAAACCGACCCGGCCCAGCGGCCGCATCAACCCGGTCAGGGCCGCCAGCATGTCGGTGGTGCGGGTGCTCGCCGAGACCGCCGCGGCCAGCGACACCGACAACAGCAGCACGCCGCACACCACCAACGCGCGACGCCAGTCGGTGAACAGCAGCTGGAACCCGAAGATGATGACGATCACCCAGAGCACCGGCCGCAGCTGAGCGACAACGGTTTTGACGCTCATCCGCGCGGCGGCGAACACGGCGACGACGCCCAGCGCGGCCGCCCCGAGTTTGGCGGGCGAATCGACCAGCACGGCCGCCAACGCGATCAGCGCGCCCAGTCCGAGGAGCTTCACGCCCGCGGGGAGTCGGTGCAGCACCGACGTCCCGGGACGGTAGACACCGAGCACCGTCATGTCATCAGCCGTCGGTAGGCGGCCAACGCGGCCGACGGCACGTCGTCAGCGTGGATCCGGCCGTCCTCGAGGACGATCACCCGATCGAAATCCTCGACCAGCGTCAGGTCGTGGGTGACCACCACCAGCTGGGTGTCCAGCTCCGCGAACGCCGCGCGCAGCATCAGGGCGTTGCGCAGGTCCAGCAGCGTCGTCGGCTCGTCGGCCACTACCACCCGCGGCTCGGTCACGAGCACCGCCGCCAGCGCCAGCAGCTGCTTCTGCCCGCCGGAGAGCAGCTGCGCGGGCTGGTCGGCGTGGTCGGCGAGGCCGAATTGCTGCAACACGCGCCGGGTCCGGTCGGCCCGTTCGGTCTTGGTCATGCGGTGCCGCGACAGTGAGAGTTCGATGTCCTCGGCCACCGTCGGCATCAGGATCTGGCGGTCCGGATCGGTGAACACGAATCCGACGTTGCGGCGCACCTTGCGGACCGCGCGCCGGGTGTCCAGGCCGTGCACGCGCACCGTGCCGCGGTCCGGGATGACCAGCCCGTTGATCATCCGGGCCAGCGTCGACTTGCCGCTGCCGTTCGCGCCGACGATGCCGACCCGGCGTTCGCGCAGCGTCAGGGAGATGCCCCGCAGGACCGTCCGTTCGCCGAAGGCGTGGCCGACGTCGTCGAAGGCGATGCTGTCCTGGCTGTGCTCAGCCATCGACGGCCTCGGCCGCCCGTCGCCTGGGGATCAGGCCGGGCCAGGCGCGATGCACCTGCGCGGCGACCAACGCCGTCACCCCCGCCTTGACGATGTCCCCGGGAAGGTAGACCCCGCACGTCGCCAACGCGGCCCACCACGACAGGTCGGTGCGGAGCATCAAACCGGTGGCGCCGAACGCGTAGATGATCGCCATCCCGCCGAACACGTTGATGAGGAATCCCCGGACCGCCCCGTAGCGCGGCATCATCCTCGCCGTCAACCCCCCGATGATCAGCACCGCCGGCAGCCAGGCGACGAAGAACCCCGCGGTCGGGGACGCCAGCGCCACCAGGCCGGTGCGGGCGCCGGCCAGGATCGGCAAGCCGGCGATGGCCAGGACGGAGAACAGCGCGATGGCCAGGGCACCCTTGCGGGCGCCGAGGATCGACCCGGCCAGCATCACCCCGAGGGTCTGCACGGTGATCGGCACCCCGGTCGGTCCGACGCTGATGGTGCCGGGCAGTCCCAGGGCCGCGAGCAGGGCGGCGAACACGGCGGCCTGCGTCAGGTCGCGCGCGGAGACGGCGAAGCGGCCCGGTGCCCGTTCCGTCGCGGGCTCGTCCGCCGTTTCGTCCATGCGGGCAATTATCGCCGCCGTCGGCTCGGCGCCCGCGCGGCGGTGAGGTCAGGCCGGCGCTGCTCGGCGCGAGCGAGGCGCCGGCGGCGTACTCAGAGCCCCTGGGTGTAGCTGGCTGCGTCGGCCGCGTACTGCGCCGACACGCACACGTCGTAGCGCTGAGCTTCGAGGCTTTGCACGCTGGAGAAGTCTCGCTCGCCGCGGGTGGCCAGGTGCGCGAAGAACCCGAAAACGGCGCCCCAGAAGGCGCCGATCGCCAGCGCGACCAGCATCGTCACGATCCACATGGGTCCCAACGTGAAGATGGACAGCAGCAGCCCGATCAACAACCCGAACCAGGCACCGGCGGCCGCCCCCGAGAACGCCGCCCGGCCGTTGGTCATCCGTCCGGTCACGCGCTCGACGGTGCGCACCCCGTCGCCGATGATGCGCACGTGCTCGACGGGGAAGCCACCGTCGGACATTCGGTCCACCAGTCGCTGAGCGTCGACGTACTTCTCGAAAGAGGCGACGACCCGGCGATCGGCGGGCGCGCCTGCGGCCTGCTGCTCCGGGTGGCTGCTGGAACTTGTCACTGCTACCTCCATGGCTCTACTCGCCGGCACCCCGGCCGTCGTGGGCGTCGGGTACCCGCTGCGCCCGGTATTAACCTGCCACTTGATTCGCCACGCGGGGGGCGAAAATGCACTCAGGGTTGTGCCCGCCCGCGAAATCACGACCCTGGCTGCACGCTCGGCCCGGCGACGTCGTGCGATCCGACGCCGGCCGGCCCGGCCAGCAGACCGGCTGACCTCGAGACCGGTGGCGCTACGCTGGGCGCGTAAACCCGCGACGGGGCCAGGAAGCCGGTGTGATTCCGGCACGGTCCCGCCACTGTGACCGGGGAGCGGACCCCACGCGTGACCACGGCCCTACGGGCTGGAAGGTCGGGGCGAGCGACGATCCGGGAGTCAGGACACTGCGCCGACGCGGGCCGCACTGACGGGGCGTGGAAACCCCGGGACGGAGATCGCTGGTGACTGCCCATACCTACCTGCCGCCGGACACCTACGCCGACGCGCCGCGCGCCGACCCCGAACGGGTGCGGGCGGCCGTGGCGACCGCCGCCAGATACGGCCCGTACTTCGGTTGGCACACCGGCGCGGCCACCGCGACGTTGTCCCGCGAGCAACTGTTCGACCCGGACCAACTGCGGGTGCTGCTGCGCACCATCGGTGACAACGTGGGTTCCGAGGAGGACCGCGTCACCGCGTCGACGTTCCACTACGGTTTCGCCGCCCGGTGCTGGTCGATGGCACTGGGCGTGTGGCAACGCGGCGGGGTGGTGATCGACCCGAGTACGGTGCGCTACGTCGTCAACCCGTCTGGATCAGTAGACCTGTCCCTCAACGAGTTTCGCGGGTGGGACGGCAACGACCTGGCGGTGGACGAGGCCGCCGATCTCGTCGCCGCGGTGGTCATGACCGATCACCTCACCCGCCTGCACTCTGCGCTGCGCGCGGCGGTGCGGGTGGCCGACGGGCTGCTGTGGGGCAATGTGGCCGCGGCGCTGTCCTCGGCCGCCCGACGGGTCGGCGCGGGACGCTCCGACGACCGGGTGACCCCGGTGGCGACGACGCTGCTGGCGCGGGATCCGCTGCGCAGCAAGATGGTCCCGACAGCTGCGGGCGGACTCCGGCGCAACACCTGCTGCCTGTGGTACCGGACCAGGGACCACACCAAATGCGGTGACTGCCCGCTGGCCTGACGGTTGGTCGCGCTAGTCGGCGATCTCGGCGATCGCGGCCGCGGAATCCAAGTCACCGAACGCGATCGCGTAGCGCTGCGCCAACGCGACGGCCACCTCGGCGCGCTGCCACATGCCGCCGTCGGCGCTGGCGGTGACCAGCCACAGGGCCAGGCCGTGGGCCACCGAGGCGCGGTAGCGCAGCCAGATCTCGTCGGCCGACGGCAGCTCGTCACCCGGTAGCCCCAGGGCGTCCCGGTACTCGGCGAGCAGCGCGCGCTCGTGCGCGCGACGGTCCTCGGTGGTCACCGCGCCCTGCAGGAAGTAGCCGACGTCCAGGGACCAGTTGCCGCGCCGGGCCATCTGCCAGTCGAGGAACCCGACCTCGCCGGCGGGCGTCACGTAGGTGTTGCCGATGTGGGCGTCCCCGTGCAACAGGGTCTGCGGCGAGGTGGTCAGCGTCCGGATGTAGGGCTTCCAGATCGATTCGACAAGTTCGTCGATGGTCAGCGCCAACACTTCCGCGGGGGTGTCGGCGTCGAGCCGTTCCAGCGCCGAGGGCAGCGGGGCGTACTGCAGCCCGTCGAAGGGCACGAACGGCTCCAGCCAGCCCAGGCCCGGATGCGCCGCCACGCGCTCGCCCCAGAAGCGGCCGTGCATTTTGCCCAGCGCCCGCATCCCGGTGGCGGCCTGCTCGACCGTCAGCGGCCGCAACGAATCCCGCGGATCGGCCCCGCGCGCGGACAGGTCCTCCATGACCAGGCAGAAGTCGTAGGCGTCCTCGTCGGCGATCGCGGCGTAGACCAGGGGGTGCTCGAGGGGCAGGTCGACGGCCGAACTGAACAGTCGCGGTTCGTGGAACATGCCGCTGGTCATCCGGATCAGATCCTTGTGGGCGGGGTCGGCGGCCTTGACGAACACCGTCGCCGGCCCGTCGCCGGCCGAGTAGGTCAGGCCCAGGCGGGCGCGGCGGTTGGTGCCGTCGTCGCGCAGTTCGACGGTGACCGTGTCGACCACCGCTTCGGGGTGGTGCCGGGTCAACGCGGCGGTCATCCACTCGGCCGTGATCTCGTCCAGGTTGGCGGGCACTGTCAGCGTGTTCACGCGGATGCTCCTCGCGGGTCGGGCAGGAATTAGTTACGACACGAGTCGTGTCGTAACTGCGACGGTACCGAACTCGACCGCGCCGCGGAAGAGTTCGGCTGATCTAAGCTCGCTGCATGCCTCAGGCCCGAGGTGGCAGGCCACGCGACGCCCAGTTGCACGACGAGATCCTGGTCGCCACGAGCAAGCTGGTCGTCGCACGCGGCTACGCCGAGGTGTCGATGGACAGCGTGGCTGCCCTGGCCGGGGTCAGCAAGAAGACGCTCTACCGCCGGTGGCCCTCCAAGGCCCCGATGGTCGCCGAGGCCGTCCTCAACGCCTACGGTCGACGCAGCACGTTCGAGGTGCCCGAGACCGGCGACCTGCGCGCCGACCTGCGAACCTGGCTGCTCGAACACGCCGAATTCCTCGCTGACACAACCAATGCCGCGCTGATTCGGGCGCTCATCGCAGCAGCCGCAGCCAGCCCGATGGACAACGAGGCGCTGTACCGCCAGCTGAGCATCCCCCAGCATCAGGGCGTCGTCGCGCGGTTGGGCCGGGCCGCCGCGGCCGGGGAGATCCGGCCCGATCTCGACCACGCCGGCATCGCCGATGCCCTGATCGGCACGCTGCTGTTGCGAGTGCTGGTCGCCGAGCCGCGAAATCTCAACGCGGCAACCGAATTCGACGGTCTGCTGAATGCGCTGCTGAACGGGATCGTCCCGGCCGGACAGCCCGCGCGCGGATCCGGACCGCCGCATCCCGGTCCGCATTGGTAACCTCAGCCCCGGAGTACGGTCGCATCCGCCTGACGGCGGGTGCCAGGGAACCCGGTGCGAATCCGGGACTGGCGCGCAGCGGTGTGGGAGACGGACTCGACACTGGCCACTGGGAGCAATCCCGGGAAGGCGTCGAGTTCGGACGATCCCGAGTCCGAAGACCTGCCGTACCCCGTTGAGTCCACCGTGTAACTCGCGCACAGTTACCCAGACTTCGAAGGCAAGACGTGCACAAGACGGGCGCTGCGGCGGTACGACGGCTCCCCGCCGGTCCGCTGACCGCGCTGCTCGGCGTCCTGACCGCCGTGAGCATCGTGGTCTCGGTGGCCTTCGGCGCCGAACACATCCCGATCGGTGACGTCTGGCGGACCATCCTCGGGCGGTTCGGGGGCGCCGACGTGGACGCCGCCTACGACGTGATCATCTGGGACCTGCGACTCCCCCGCTCGGTGCTGGCCGCGACGGTGGGCGCCGGGTTGGCCCTCGCGGGCGCGCTCATGCAGGCGTTGGTCCGCAACCCGCTGGCCGAGCCGTACCTGCTCGGGGTGTCGGCCGGGGCCGCCGTCGGGGCGACCGCGGTGATCACCCTCGGCGCGTTCGCCGGCCTGGGCGTCTGGGCACTGTCCGGCGGTGCGTTGCTGGGCGCGATGATCGCCACCCTCACCGTCTACACCGTGGCTCGGGCCCAAGGCGGGCTGACCGCGCTGCGGCTGATCCTCTCGGGCGTGGTGTTGTCGTCGGCGTTCATGGCGATGTCGTCGCTGCTGGTGTTCACCGCCGGCGATCCGCACGCCGCCGAGGGCGTGATGTTCTGGATGCTGGGCAGCGTCGCCGGGGCGACGTGGGCGAAGGTGCCGTTGGCGGCCACGGTGGTGGTGGTCACGCTCGCGGCGATGATCGCCATCCACTCCTGGCTCGACGCCTACGCCGCCGGCTCGGACACCGCCACCTCGCTGGGCGTTCCGGTGCGCGGGCTGCGCACCACGCTGTTCGTCATCCAGGGCGTGCTGGTGGGTGTGCTGGTCGCGGTCTCCGGGGGTATCGGGTTCGTGGGACTCATCGTCCCGCACGCCGCACGCCTGGTCGTCGGGGCCACGCATCGGGCGATGCTGCCCGTCGCGGTGTGCGGCGGGGCGCTGTTCCTGGTGTGGGTGGACGTGATCTCGCGGGTCGCGGCGGCCCCGCGGGAAATGCCGCTGGGCATCCTGACCGGGCTGATCGGCGCACCCATCTTCCTGTTCCTGATGGGGCGGCGGCGCTACGAGTTCGGGAACAGCTCGTGAGCTCCGTGTCGGCGCCGGTGCGCGCGCAGGGGCTGCGGTGCTGCCGCGGCACCCGCACCATCGTCAGCGGGGTCGAGTTGGATGTCCCCGCCGGAACGCGGCTGGCCGTCGTCGGCCCCAACGGTGCGGGCAAGAGCACGCTGCTGCGCACGTTGGCGGGCCTCGACGCCCCGTCCGCCGGCGCGGTCGAGGTGGCCGGCCGGGAGCTGGGCCGGATGTCGGCGCGGCGCCGGGCGCTCACCGTCGCCTTCGTCGGGCAGGAGGAACGGCCGTCGGGGGAACTGACCGTGGCCGAGGCCGTCGGCCTGGGACGGACCCCGTACCGGCAGCCGTGGTCGGTGGCCGCGGCGCAGGACCGCGGCATCATCGACGCCGCGTTGGCTTCGGTGGGCCTGGGGGGTTGGGGAAGTCGGGCCTGCACCCAGCTTTCCGGCGGGGAACGGCACCGTGTGGTGCTGGCCCGCGCGCTGGCTCAGCAGACACCCGTGCTGGTCCTCGACGAACCCACCAACCACCTCGATGCGGCCTGGCGACTGCGGTTCATGCAGGTGCTCGACGAGTTGCACTGCACCGTCATCGCCGCGATGCACGACCTGGATCTGGTGCTGCGGCATTTCGACGCGGTCGCCGTCGTCGCCGAGGGTGGGTTGCTGATGCACGGACCGCCCGCCGAGGTGTTGAACCCCGAGTTGCTCCGGCGGGTCTTCGAAGTGGCGGGCGACATCGTCCCCCACCCCGACACCGGCCTCCCCTATCTCCTGCTCACCCACGTCGACCCGGCGTCCACCGATTGAGGAATGTCATGATTCGCACCAAACCCGCTGCCGCTTTGGCCTTTTCGGCGATCCTAGGCCTGACCGGCTGCAGCGCCGAGGCCGACACCGCCGCCACGGACACGGTGACCGTCACCAACTGCGGCGTCGAGGTCAGCTTTGCACAGCCGCTGGAGCGACTGTTCGTCAACGACGGCGGCATGATCGCCATTGCGCTGGCCGCGGGCGCACGCGAGCAGATGACGGCGGTGAGTTCCCTGGCCCGCGACGCCGACGTTCTGCGCCTGGTGTACGGCGAGCAGGTCGACAGCCTCAACGAGGTCGCCCCCGCGCAGCCGTCGCTGGAGAACATCGTCGGCGCCCGCCCGCAGGTGCTCTACGCCGGCTACAACTACGGGATGGGCGAGGCGCGCGGCATCACACCAGAAGTATTGGCGCAGCATGGTATTGACGTATACCAGCTGTCGGAGGCGTGCCGGCCGGTGGCAGGAGAACGCGTCCGCGGCACCATGGACCCGTGGGTCGCCCTCGACACCGACCTCCGCAACATCGGGATCATCACCGGCAACGCCGAGACCGGCGCCCAGGCTGCCGACGACATCGCCGCACGGCTCGAAAGTCTGCGCGCCGCACCGCAACCGGAACAGAAGCCGACCGTCTTCGTGTTCGACAGCGGTAGCGACACCATCTTCTCCTCCGGGGCGTTCGGCGGTCCGCAGGGCATCATCGACGCGGCCGGGGCGCGCAATGCCACCGAGGACGTGCAGGACACCTGGACCGCCGTGAGCTGGGAACGCATCAGCATCGCCGACCCGGATCTGATCGCCTTCGTCGACTACCCGGGGCAGTCCGTCGAGGAGAAGATCGCGGCGCTGCGCAGCAATCCCGCCAGCCGAAACCTCAAGGCGGTCCGGGAGAACCGGTTCATCAACTTCCCCTACGCCATGTGGGTGTCCAGTCCGCTCAACATCGACGCCGCCGAGACGCTGCGCTCGGTGCTCGAGCGCCACGACCTGGCCCCGGCGTCCGGCACCGTGCCACGGTTGGACGTCGCTGCGCTGGGGCTGGCGGGCAACGACTGGCTGGGGTAGCGGTACCTGTCTGCGGCCTCACTCGATTGCAACTCGTCATCGATTGATGACGGCGATCCACAGGCTGTGGGTAGGCGTCAACACTCACTGACGAGTGCGGGCCGAGAGTCTTCCTGGAGAGGGCTGTCCCGGCTGGGCCATGGCCGCCGCGAGCGTGCGCATGACCGAGATTTCCCGGGTGTGTCGGCCGGGGACGCGCCCGCTCGCGCCGGAAGGGGTCAGATTCCCGCGTTGCGGGCCAGCTCGAGGGCGTAGCTGTTGTCCCAGGTCCCGGCCGGGGGGTGCCCGTTGCAGGCGCCGTCGGACTCACCGGGGCGCTTGACCCACAGGTAGGCATCGACGTTCGGGCTGGCGGTCGCCGTGGTCGGCGCGGAGCCCAGGGCCCGGCCGGCGGGGTTGCACCAGTACAGCTCGTCGTCGGTGGCGCCGCGCCCGTTGCGCGAGGTGTCGATCACGTATGGCTTCCCGCCCGTCATCGCCGAGATGGCGTCGCCGTACCCGATCTGCTCGTCGGTGGTGAAGAAGTTGGCGGTGTTGAGGCTGAACCCGCGGGCCTTGGCCACGCCGACCTCGTTGAGCATGCCCGCCATGGACTCGGCGCTGACCCAGCGCGAATGGCCGGCGTCGATGTACACGGCCGTGGCCGGGTTGGCGGTGAGCCGGTCCACGGCGTAACGGATCAGGTCGAGGCGCTCCTGGCGTTGCGCGGGCGAGAGGCAGTCGGCCATCGCGAGCGCGTCGGGTTCGAGGATGACGGCCGCCGGGCCGGAGCCGATGGCGCCCGCGACGCCGTCGATCCACCCCTGATAGGCCGCGGCCGACCCGAACCCGCCCGCGGCGTAGCTGCCGCAGTCCCGGTTCGTGATGCCGTAGAGGGCCAGGATCGGCATGGTGCCCGCGGCCTGGGCGGTCTGGATGTACTTCGCGTCCACCGACGGGGTGGACCTGTGGTCCATCCAGTACGCCTGCGGGGTGTTGGCGATGTAGTCGAGCTCGCGGCTACCTCCGGCGCTCTTGGCGGCGCGCATGGCCGCCGAGTTCGGGTTCACGTAGAAGGTCTGGCCGGCCAGCGGGTTGCCGTCGGCGGTCAGGCGCACCTGCGGCGCCGGACCGACCTGGGCCGGCTGCGCCAGGAATCCCAGGCCCAGCACCACCGCCAGGGAAAGGAAGGGGGTCATCCAACGAGCGACTGCTCCGGCAGCTGAGGACATCACCCCAGAAAACATAGTTGTCGAGCCGTCGCGGAGCCTCCCCGGGGCGCAGATCCGGACCCGGCGCACCGCCGCCGCGCACCCGAACTCGACTTCGCCGGTTTTTTGACCAGCCCGTCCGCACGTTAATGTGCTGAGGTCGGCCTCAAGCGAACAGGCCGGTAGAAGAGTTGGGCAAATCATGACCGCAGCAGCAGAAACGTCGACGCTCGAATCTCGGGTCGGCCATTACTACAAGATGGACACCCCCTACCTGGTGGGCCGCGAGAAGGTGCGTGAGTACGCCCGGGCGGTGCAGGACTATCACCCGGCGCACTGGGACGTCGACGCCGCCGCCGAGTTGGGCTACTCCGGGCTGGTCGCCCCGCTGACCTTCACCTCCACCCCGGCGATGGCCTGCAACCGGCGCATGTTCGAAGAGGTGGTCGTCGGTTACGACACCTACATGCAGACCGAGGAGGTCTTCGAGCAGCACCGCCCCATCGTCGCGGGCGACGAACTGGAGATCGACGTCGAGCTGACCTCCGTGCGCAAGATCGCCGGGCGCGACCTGATCACGGTCACCAACACGTTCACCGACACCGCCGGCGAGCGGGTGCACACCCTGCACACCACCGTCGTCGGCGTCACCGCCGAGGACGTCGATCCGGCCATCAAGGGCGCCGTGCAGCGGGCCATGATGCACGACATGAACATCCTCGACATCGGTGACGCCGAGGAGGGATACCAGAAGACGGTCCGCCCCGAGGGTGAGGTGCGCATCGCCGGTCCGGGTGACCGCCCCCTCGCCACGCCGTCCTTCGAGCAGGTGCAGGTCGGCGACGAGTTGCCGGTGCACCACACCCGACTGTCCCGCGGCGACCTGGTGAACTACGCCGGGGTGGCCGGCGACGCCAACCCGATCCACTGGGACGAGCAGATCGCCAAGCTCGCCGGACTGCCCGACGTGATCGCGCACGGAATGCTCACCATGGGCCTGAGCACCGGATTCGCCTCGACCTGGCACGGGGACCCGGGCGCGGTGACCCGCTTGGCGGTGCGACTGTCGGCGCCGGCGATCGTCCCGGCCGCCGAGGGTGCGGACATCGAATTCAGCGGCCGGGTCAAGTCGCTGGACCCGGAGACCCGCAGCGGCGTCCTGCTCGTCGGCGCGAAGTCGGCCGGCCGCAAGATCTTCGGCCTGGCGACGTTGGGTCTGCGGTTCAGCTGAGCCAGACCGTCCCTACTTTGTAAGCGACCATCCTCAGTCGAAGTGGCGGTCGACATCCATCCGTTGGTGGAGAATCCGTACGACGTCGATCACGTCACCACCGACGATCCGGTAATACAACATGTGCGCCCCAATGGCGTGCTTCCGATAGCCGGCACGAACCTCGTCGCAGGCTCGGCCGATCATCGGGTTGGCGATGACTCGTTCGATACCGCGTTGGATCTCACGCAGGTAACCGACCGCTTGCTCTGCACCCCAGCGCTCGTGGGTGTAGTCCCAGATCTCTTCCAGGTCGGCTTGCGCAGCGGGGGAAAGTACGAACCTCGTCACCGGCCGCGGGACTCTTCATTTCGCTTCCGCGCGATGAACTCGTCGAAGTCGAACTCAGTGGATTCGCCGCTTTGCTCCCCTGCAACCAGCGATTGGCGCAAGGCACGTAGACGCGTTTCCCGATCCTCGAGCAGCCGCAGGGCAGAACGGACCACCTCGCTGGCAGACCGGTATCGGCCCGATGCGACCTCCTGGTCGATGAAGTCGCTGTAGTGCTCATCGAGGCTGAACGAGGTGTTCTTACCCATAAGCGCAAATGCTACCAATATCTGGTACCACGCGGGCCCTGGTCACGCTCCGTGGGCGGTGCTCACCGTCGACCCTTGCGACGCCGCGACGGCGCTGCTGACCAGCTGGTACAGCGGCGTTCCCCAGGCGTGCACGCCGCTGGTGGCCGGTGCATAGGCGGTGTGGATCGCGATGGCCGACGGCGACAGCGCCTCCTGATCGGGGTCGTAATCGCACACCGGGTCGCCGACGTCGCAGACGCTGACGGTGCGGGCGCCGATCGCCACCGGTAGTGGCGAGGTGTCCGTCGACGCCAGGAACGAATGCTCTTGCGCCACACCCTTACCCACGCTGGGCAGCACCGCCGTGGACCCCATGTTGATGGTGGTGTCGGCGGGCAGCCGATCGCCGTCGGCGACCAACAGGGCCGCGGCCACCCGCGGGTCGTCGCCCAGGTCGTGCAGATGGCGGTGGATCACCATCGCACCCTGTGAGTAGCCCGCCAGGACCACCTTGGTGTCGGGGCATTTCTCGGTGAAGGCCTCGAGTTGCTCGGCGGTGGCGTCGGTGCCGTCCTCGACGCTGTCCATGAAGTCCATCCAACCGCCGATCCCACCGTCGACGGGTACGGGCGCGGCCGGGTACTCGACGGCTTCGGCGGTGATGGTCTGCCCGTCGGCCGCCAGACCGGTCCGCAGTTGCTGGTAGGACTGGTAGACGACGTCACCCATTCCGCCGTTGGCGGTCAGACCCGCGCCGTCGCGCTGACCCGAGCCCGCGGCGCCGATCCAGTGCACATCGGCGCAGGTGGGGGCAGGTACGGCGGTCCCGGCGGTCAGCCCGGCCAGCGGCACCGCGGCCACCGCGAGGGCCAGTCCCAGACGACGAAATACAGCAGACTTCCTTCCGAAACTCCCGCGGCGTCGAGCTGTCGATCCCGGCGCCGCACTACCCCCTACGTCGTCCGTGGGGGTGGGCGCCGTTACGCGGCGAAGCTCACCGGCGGTGCTGCTGGGCCAGTATCGCGCTGCCCAGCCAGTCCCGCAGGAACCGCCGCAGTTCCTCGCGGCTGCGGGCGGCGTCGTTGGGTGCGACGAAGAAGGACAGGATCACCCGCAGGGTGAATTCGACCAGGTCACGCTTCGCGGGCTCGTCGTAGCCGTAGTGCGCCCAGTCCACGTCGAAGCGCGCGAGCATCCGCAGGCCGAAGCCCTGGGAGGTCGGCGAGGCGACGTCGCTGGTGTGGGTACCGCCGGAGGATTGCGAGAGCAGCGTGCCCAGGTGCGGGTTGCGGGCCACCTCCTCCAGCGTGAAGAGCACCCCTTCGACCATGGCGTCGGCCGGGTCGGGAATGCCTTGCACGGCGGCGGCGAGCTGATCGAAGAACTCATCGACGGAGGCGAACGCCGCCGCCTTCATCAGGGCGTCGGCGGTCGGGAAGTAGCGGTAGACGGTCTGGCGGATCACGCCGATCTCGGCGGCGACGTCGGCGATGCTGACGGCCCCGCCGCGTTGTGCGATCAACTTGACCGCCGCGTCGACGATCCGCTGGGCGGCCTCTTCGTCGTTGCTCGGCGGATCCCCGACCCAGCCGCGTCTACGCGCCACCCACAACTCCTTGCCCACACCGAACCAGCAGGATATCGCCTCCGGTGGCGCGACCCGGTGGCCCCGACGTCGCCCTCAGCGCTCCTCGCGCAGGAAGATCAGACGCGGTCGGATTCGACGGCCGCATCCGGGGCGGGCACCACCACGCCGGCCACCGAGCGGTGCGCCAGCGCCGCCATCGCCAGGGTCACCACGGCGATGACGAAGCAGCCGATCGTGTACCAGAGGCTGCCGACCGGATCGCCGTTGGCGGTCACCCCGTCGACCGCACCGAAGTAGGCCGGCAAGGCGGCGATCCACAGCACCGCCATGACCGCCAGGTACACCGCCGCGAATCCGAAGATGATTCCGGGCGAGTGGGGTTGGATGGCCAGCAGGTCTTCGTTGGCGCCGCTGCGCAGCCGGCGCCATTGACGCGCGAAGATCAGGATCGCGACCACCGAGAGCGCCACCAGCTCGGCGGCATACACCACCCCGATGACGGTGGTGCTGCCCGTGATGCCGCCGGAGATCGTCGCCGGCAGCGGCAGGATGGCGGTGCCGATCGAGGCGAGCACCCCGATCACGATGGTCCGCCACACCAGTTGGCCCGCGGAGAAGCTGCGGCCGGCGTCGATGTGCCGGCCGACGAAGAACTGCACGCAGAACGCCAGCGACATCGGCCACAGCGTGGCGAACACGACGACGCTGGGCAGCGGCACCGAGTCGAGGAACGGTTGGGCCATCGGATGGTCCAACGTCCACTCCCACCACCGCTGCTGCGGGCCGAGGTGGTCGAAGATCTCGTAGAACGCGTGGTGCACGAAACCGACGCAGAGCGCGCCGACGAAGGCGCCGTAGCGACGGAAGATGCCCAGCGCCCGGACGAGCTCGAAGGCGATCGTCGCCATCATGGGATAGATCGCGATGATGTAGAGCGGGAGCCTGCCCCAGAGGAATTCGACCGTGAACACGTTGTGGGCGAACATCGTGTCGACGTACTCGTCGATGCCGAACGCGGCGGGGAAGTACAGCGGCGGTTCGATGATCGCCAGATAGGCGATGGCACCGATCCACAGCACGAGGTTGGTCGGGTCGTTGTGGCGGCGCAGCCGCACTATCGCGTACACCAGCGCGAGCACGGCGCCGAGCACGATCGTCAGCTCGAGCACCGGCAGCGTCCAGTTCTCCAGTGCGAACGGGTTACGCAGCTCGAACAGGCCGCCGGCCTCCTCGCAGGTGAATCCGAGGCGCTCGGCCAGCCCCTCGAAGGTGGGCGCACACAGATCAGACATCAGCGGCCTGCTTCCACTCGACCTTGTCCTGGGCATCGGCGGTGTACCACCGGGTGACGTCGTAGCCGGCGTCGTAGCGATCGAACCAGACCTGGGCCAGCGCCGGCAGCTTTTCGTGCGCGGGGTCGTGCCCCGGGATCTGACTGCGAATCACCCCGACGACCGCGGCCAGCTGTTCCCGGATCGGCAGATGTCCGAACGCATTTCCGAACGGGCCGTCGTCGGGGACCTCGAGGAACGGGAGCTTCTGCAGCAACGCCTTCTTGCGGCGCTGCATGCCGAAGGTGGAGATCGCGTCGACCTTCCGGTCCTCGACCGGGACGTAGGAGTTGAAGTCGTCGCAGGCCATCTGGATGACCGACCACACGTGCTTGAAGACCGACGGCGCCACCCGCATCCGGTACCACGGGTCGTCGACGACCTCGTCGTAGATCAGCAGCGCGGAACTGCGGTGCTCGACCTCCTCGACGAAATGCCACAGGAACAGCGAGGCCACCCTGTCGTCGCCGGCGGCGAACAACGTGTCGTCGTGGTCGAGCATCAGCTTGAACACCGGGGTGAAGGTGGCCTCCAGGTCCGCGGTGTAGGCCAGCCGGTACTTCAGCGGCGTGTTGGCGGTCAAGTCGTCGTACGCCGCGATCACCTTGTCGAAGGTGTCCTGGAGCTGCGGATGGGACTTGATCAGCGCCTTGGCGTGCTGGCGGTGCGCCATCGCGTGCTGGCCCTCCTGGCGCACGAACGCGTCGGCCTCCTCGGCGATGGCCGGGTCCTTGATCAGCGGCATGGCCTCGGTGATCATCCGGCCGATCATCTTCTCGAAGCCGATGGCCAGGAAGGACACCGCGTTGGCCATGCCCGAGAACGCGGGATTGGCCTCGTTCCACAGAAACGGCACCGGGTGGCTCGCGAACGCGAACCGCATCTTGCGGACGATCAGATCCGTCATAACCGACCCCTCATCGCGCGTTGCCCGTGGCAACGGTCATCAACATACAACGAGACACTATGTCGTCTGACTGTATGATGACAAGAGCCCTGGGGGTCGGGTCTTACTGGGGTCAGTCACCCCAGCCCATCGAGAACACCTCGAACGTCGTCGCGTGCTCCACGCCCATCCGTTCCCCCGCCTGCCGGGACGCCTGCCCGAGGAATTCCGCGGGATCGAAGTGCTCCCAGCCCAGACCCTCGATGTAGGCGTGGTGCGCCCGCAACGAATCCACGCCCAGCTCAAAGGTTTCGGTGATGTCCACGCCGTGCCCGGCGTCCGGGGAACCGGCCGCCCAGACCTCCAACACGGCGTCCCACGGCTCCAGGTCGCCGGTGAGCTGATCGGCGAAGATCCATCGGTTGCCGGCGTCGCGGACCGCATCCAGCGTGGCCTTCCCGGTGGCGATGTGGTCGGCCTGGTTCAGCGCGCGGCCACCCCAGCCCTCGCGGAAGTTGTTGGTGATGACGATGTCGGGGCGGTGCCGCCGTACCTCTGCGGCGATCACCCGGCGCAGCGGCACACCATATTCCAGGACGCCGTCGGGTTGCCGGAGGAAGTCCACCACGTCCACGCCGACGATCCGGGCGGATTCCACCTGCTCGGCCTCCCGCTCCGGGCCGCATTGGGCTGGGTGCAGCCCGTCGATGCCGGCCTCCCCGCTGGTCACCATGCAGTAGACGATGCGCTTGCCCTGCCGGGTCCAGCGCGCCACGGCCGCCGCGGCGCCGAATTCCATGTCGTCGGGGTGGGCGACCACGCACAGCGCGCTGTCCCAATCCTCGCGGACGGGTTGCAGAGCGGGCGCCGGACGATCATCACTGAGAGACATGCGGCGAGCATCCCACCGCTGCGGCAAAGTGATCAATTAACGCGGCCGACGAAGGAGCCCCATGGCGACCCGATTGAGCATCGGCGAGTTCGCGACGGTGACACACCTGAGCGTTCGGACACTACGCCGGTATCACGACTCCGGACTGTTGGAACCGGCCTGGGTCGACGAGTTCAGCGGCTACCGCTACTACTCCGTGGAGCAGATCGCGACGGCGCAGGTGATACACCGGCTCCGCGAACTCGACGTGCCGTTGGCCGAGATCCGCGCGATCCTGGCGACCGACGACCCGCAGCAGCGCGCCGAGGTGATCGCGGGGCATCTACGCCGCGCCGAAGCCGAACTGGAGCGGGCCCGCGACTCCGTCGCCTCGCTACGCCGGTTGCTGCGGCCGGAACCCGCCGACATCCGCGTCGAGCTGCGGTCGATCCCGTCGCGCAAGGTCGCGCAGATCAGCGCGCGGGTACGGCTCGAGGATTCGCTGCGGTGGTTCTCGTCGGCGCTGGACGAATTGGATGCCGAGTTCCCCACGTCGGAACGGCTCGGCCCGCCGGGCGGGCTGTACGACAACGAGTTGTTCAGCCACGGCGCCGGGCGAATGACCGTGTTCCGGCCGGTGCGCGATCCCCGCCGGGTCGGCCGCATCGGGATCGCCGACCTGCCACCGGCCGAACTCGCGGTCGTCGTCCACCCGGGCCCCCACGACGGCCTCGACGTCACCTATGGGCGGCTCGGGGCGTGGATTGTCAACCACGCGTTGGCGGTCGACGGCCCCGTCCATGAGACCTACCTGGTGGGACCACGCGACACCCCGGACGCGGCACAGTGGCGAACCGAGATCGGCTGGCCGGTCTTTCGCCTGGCCGGGACCGCCGAGGGAGCACTCCCGTCGAGTGGTGCGCCGCCGACCGCGTAGCGCCGTCAGGGTTCGATCACCAAGCGGGCGATGAGCGCGCCGTCGAGAACGAACCGGAAGTGCAAATCGGCCACTCCGCCGGGGAAGTCGCCCTCCAGGTGGGCGGTGACGTCGTAGCTTTCCGGGCCGTTCTGGGTGGAGCCGGTGAACTCGGTGGTGTAGGTGTATTCGCTGGCCGCTCTACCCAGCCAGGCCGCGATCTGCTGTCGTCCGCGGTAGGTCCGGCCCTCGTCGGTGACGACGGCGTCGGCGGTGAAAGCGGCGAGCGCACTCGTCGCGTCGCGGGCCAACTGGGCGGCCAAGTAAGCAGTAATCACGGGCGGCAACGCGGCCCCCGGAACCTGAACCGTGGTCTTGTCGATGGTCATGACTCCACGGTGTGGTCTCCCCCTGGGGGAGGGTCAACCGCGGTCGCCGAGCGCCCCAGGTCCTGGCTCCCCCACCCCACTCGATTGCGGCCCGTCACCCATCGTTGACAACTATCCACAAGGGGGTGGCGGCCGGCCGCCCGGCGCACCGGGCGTAGTCGCACCCGAGTAGTCCTGTGGACAACCGTCACCCAAAGTTGACGTGCGCCAATCGAAAGGGGCCGGAGAGAGGCGCGCGACGGAACCGCGGGGGCGATGCGCGTGGTGGTGCTGTTCGTCCCCGCCACACCCGCAAACCGCTCAGAGCCGGCCGTCGATCCGCAGCGCCGGGTGCACCCAGTCCGGTGAGCGCCGCTCCTTGAACGCCATGAAGCCCTCGATGGACTCGGGCGTACCCAGGCTGGCCTGCATGCCGATCCGGTCGTAGAGGCCCAAGTAGTTGTCCAGGCTGGACTTGACCACGGTGCGGGCGCCCGGCGCGGTGCGGCAGCACTGCGCGAGCACCTCGCGCGCCGCGTCGTGCAACTCGTCGTGCGGGACCACCCGGGCGACCATGCCCCAGTCCAGCGCCTCCTTCGCCGACAGGGTGCGCCCGGTGAACATCAGGTCGCGGGTCCGCACCGGCCCGATGAGCCGCGCGAGCATCTGGCTGTAGTAGGTGTCGGCGATGCCCCGGTAGAGCTCCGGCACCCGGAAGGTGGCCCGTTCGCTGACGACGGCCATATCCGCGCACAGGGCGATCTGCAGGCCGCCGCCCTGGCACAACCCGTTGACGGCCGCGACGACGGGCTTCGCCGACTGCCGCAGGGTGTCGAACGGCAGCGCATCCATCCCCAGCGCGTTGCCGAACGTCAGCCAGTTGTCGTCGCCGCCGCCGCCCATGTCACCGCCGGGCGCGAACACGTCGCCGGCACCGGTGATCAGCAACCCGGCCAGGTCGGGGTCGGTCCCCACGTGGTTGACGGCGTACTTGATGCCGAAGTACATCGCCGGGGTCATCGCGTTGCGAGCCTCGGGCCGATCCAGCGTGCAGATCCCGAACGGGCCCTCCCGGTCGAAACGAAGGAACTTCGTCCCGAGCCAGTCGCCTTCCGGCGGCCGCGGACCCTGTTGCCCCGCAGCCGATTCGGTCATGTGCGCCGACCCCCGTTCACGCCGATGATCTGTCCTGTCACGTAGGAGGACTCATCTTGGCACAGGAAGATGGCGGCGTTGGCGATGTCCTCCGGGCGGCCCGCCCGGCGCACCGGGGTGATCTTCGCGAAGTGCTCCAGGGAGGCGGTGAACCGCCCTTCGGCGATGGCCTTCTCGAGCATCGGGGTCACCACCATGCCGGGCGGGATGGTGTTGACGGTGATTCCCTTGGGCCCCAACTCGAGTGCCAAGGCCTTGGTGAAGCCGATGACGCCGGACTTGGAGCTGACGTAGGCGGCCATCTGGGACTGCCCGCCCTGGGCACTGGACGAGGAGATGTTGACGATGCGGCCCCAGGCCGCATCCAGCATGTCCGGCAGCACCTCCTGGGTGCAGATGAACGGTCCACGCAGGTTGACCGCCATCACCCGATCCCATTGCTCGTCGGTGATCTCGGCGAACTTGCCGAACTGTTCGATGCCGGCGTTGTTGACCAGGATCAGCACCGGCCCGAGGTCCGCGCGCACCTGTTCGACGGCCGCCTGGACCTGGCCGCGGTCCGAGACGTCCACGGTGTAGCCGCGGACGGTGCCGCCGCGCTCCCGTAATCGGGCCACCTCGGCGGTCAGCTGCTCGCCGTCGAGATCGAACACGGCGACCTTGGTGCCGCGTTCGACGAGCGCTTCGGCGATTGCCAGGCCAAGACCCTGCGCGCCGCCGGTGACAATGGCGGTGGTTCCTTCAAACGGCATGTGTCAGTGGCTTTCTGGGGTGAACCCGATGTGCAGCTTGGTGAGGCCGCGCAGGATGAACGTGGGCAGATACCGGTAGCGGCGCGCGCCGGCCGGGCCGTGCTGGTCCTCGTCGATCCAGATGTCGGCGGTCCGGTCGAACAACCGGTTGAGGCTGACCATGGCCTCCGCGCGTGCCAGCGGAGCACCCGGGCAACTGTGCGGTCCTCGCCCGAAGGCGATGTGTTGCCGCGCATTCGGGCGTTTCAGATCGAACGTGTCGGGGTCGGAGAACCGGCGCGGATCGCGGTTGGCCGCGGCGTTGTTCAGCATCACCGTGGTTCCGGCCGGCAGGTCGACCCCGCCGACGGTGACGGGCACCTTGCTCAACCGGAAGTCACCCCGGATCGGGCTCTCGAACCGCAGGGCCTCCTCGACGAAGCCGGGGATCAGGCTGCGGTCGGCGCGCAGCGTCGCTTGCAGCTCGGCGTCCTCGGCGATCATCATCACCGCGGTGCTCAGCAACCGCACCGTGGTCTCCTGCCCGGCCGCGAACAGGTTGGCCGCCACGCAGACGACGTCGAGGACCGGCGGGGTGCTGCCGTCGGGGAACAGCGCCGTCGCCAGGCCGGTCAGCACGTCGTCGCGCGGGTTCTCCCGGCGTTCGGTGATGTAGTCGGTGAACTTGCCGTACAGGTACTCCAGCGGCGAATGATGCATCGCGTCGCCACCGCTGCTGCCGATCGTGCCCGTCGAGGTCAACAACCGGGCCCGGAAGTCCTCGTGGTCGGACTCGGGCACGCCCAGCAGGTCGGCGATCACCAGCATGGCGAACGGGTTGCCGAAATCGCCGACCAACTCGCAGGTTCCATCGGTCAACGCCTCGTCGTACTGGCGATCCGCCAGCCGCCACATGAACTCCTCGTTCTCCTTGAGGCGCTTCGGAGTGATCATCCGCGACAACAGCGCCCGGTGATCGGTGTGCAGCGGCGGATCCAGGGTGGGCAGCTGATCGTTGAAGGGCAGCTTGTCGCGATGCTCGGCGATCAGGTCCGAGATGTCATCGCCCTCCAGCGGCACCGGGAAACCCGGGAACGGTCCGGTAACCGCGGTGCACGACGAGAACCGCTCGTTGTCGTTGTAGACCGCCACGGCCTCGTCGTAGCCGGTGATCATCACGACGTCGTGGTGCGGCTCCCGGCGTACCGGGCATTCCTCGCGCAGCGCCGCGAGGTAGTCGTACGGGTCGTGGAGCAGCGTGTTGTCGGTGAAGAAGTCAACGGCGTCGACGTCGAAACCCACGCGCTGGTCGGTCACTTACTCTCCTCGGCGTTCTCGAAGCTGGGAATCGCCGCCGGATCCGGCAGCTCCATCTGCAAATACACGGCCATCGCGGTGATCTTGTCCGAAGCGTTGAACTCATAGACCGAGGCGGTGTTCACGACGCTGCTGAAATCGCCGATCCGGCTGCGTTCCTCGAGTTCGAGGAAGATCACGTCACCCGCCTCGCTGATGCGCCGGAACGAACAATCCCAATCCGAGGACTTCGCCCAGTTGGTCAGGAACTCGGTGTATTCGGCCCAGTTCATCACCTCCTTGAACGGTCCGACGCGCACGAAGCCGTCGACGGCGATCAGTTCGGCCAGCGGCGCCCAGCTCTCGACCGTGAAGTCGGGCTGCTTGGCGGCGTCCACCAACGCCTTCATGGTCTTGCTGTACTCCAGTACCGCCCGCAACCGCCCGGTGGCCTGCCCGATCGCGTCGTCGATGGTGATCACACCGAGATCCCGGCGGCGGCGAGGGTGCGCTCCAGGGCCTCGACGTACTCACTGGTGCCGTTGAACGGTCCGTGCACGCCGATCGCCACGTCGAGGAACGTGCTGTACTCGTCGTTGACGTGCGTCTCCCACCGGGTCAGCTCCCCGTCATCATTCGTCAGGATGAAGCTGTAGGAGTAAAAGCCCATCTTCACACCGTCTTTGGTGTGTCCCTCCCAGCGCGTCTTCATGGTCACACCGTTGCT
This sequence comes from Mycolicibacterium sp. MU0050, assembly GCF_963378085.1. Lineage (GTDB taxonomy): Bacteria > Actinomycetota > Actinomycetes > Mycobacteriales > Mycobacteriaceae > Mycobacterium > Mycobacterium wendilense. The sequence continues at coordinate 5,029,056 of NZ_OY726395.1, forward strand.
GGCGGGCCAGTAGTCGAAGCTGGCCGGCTTCCAGTCCGGGAAGGTCAGCGAATAGGCCTTGGCCTCCATGGTGGAGGCCCGCGCGGTGTCGGTGGGAAACTCGGTGAACGGGAACACCTGATCGCCGGTGAAGTACGGCGACACGTACACGCCGTCGGCGGCGAACTTCCACGCCTCGGCGAAGGCGGCGCCGTCCTTGACGCCCTCACTCAGGTAGGCGTCGCGGTAGGCCTCCGCCATCCGGGTGTGGTGGGCCAAGCGTTCTTCGAGATTCATACGGGGTGTCTTCCTTGTCGGGGTCAGGGATTGGCGGTTGGTGTCAGCTATGGGCGGCGGCCAGGTGGCGGTCGACCACCGAGTGGAAGTGGGCGATCACCACCTCCTCCTTGACCAGCGACATGTGGTCAAGACGGGTGTTGCGCAGACCCTTCTGCTGGCGCGGCATCTGCTCGTAATCCTGTTGCAGGGCCTCGAAATACTTGTGGCTGCCCGGCGTGTCGACCACGATCGCCTCGGCGCGCACCGCGTCGCGGAACTCCTCCGGCAGATACATGTAACTGGCGACGTGCCAGATGCAGCGGTTCGGGTCGCCGTCCGGGTGCGGCGCCGACATGATGACGTGGCATTCACCCGCCCGGACCGTCATGAAGTAGTTGGGGAACAGCACCCAGCCCTGGTTGTCGACCATCTGGTCGTCGGTGAGGTTGCTGACGTCGAGACCCATGCCGGTCAGCACCTCGCGGGTGGCCTGCTGCAGCAGCGCCCGGGGCGTGACGTCGTCCGGGAAGGCGACCTTGCCGTCGTCGTCCTGATAGGGGGCGAGCAGTTCCTGGAAGCGCGGGATCACCGCGACCGTGCCCGGGAAGGTCTCCGGCAACGCCAGCATCCCCTCCACCTGCTCCTGCGCGCTGGCACCTTGGACCTCGAAGGGAGCCATTGCGACACTGTGGTTTTCGAAGAACCGATACCGGGCGGTCGCCGGGTTGATGTGCAGCACCTGCAGCAACTGCGGATGGATGCCGTTGATGTGGTAGCCCTCCTCGAAGGCATCCATGACGACTTTCCAGTTGCACTCGATTGCCTCTTTGACGTCCATCACGACGGTGAACTGCTCGATGTTGTACGGCTCGAGCAGCGTCACCACGTCCTCGCCGAGATACTCCCGCAGCGGCTCGGCGTCGGGGTCGGGGTTGAGGAAGATGAAGCCGGCGAAGGTGTCCACCGACACCTGCAGCAGGGAGTTCTCCGTCTTGTCGATCGGGCCGGCCAGGTTCTCCCGCAGCATGCCCTTCAGCCTGCCGTCCAGGTCGTAGGACCAGAGGTGGTACTGGCAGAGGAAGCCACGCTTGGCGTTGCCGGTATCGGTCATGCACAACGCGTTGCCGCGGTGCCGGCAGGCGTTGACGAAGCCGCGCAGCACTTCGTCCTTGCCGCGGACGACGATGAAGGACTGATCCATGATCTGGTAGCGCTTCCAGTCCCCGGGCTTCGGCAACTCGTCGACCCGGCCCGCGATCTGCCAGGACCGCATCCAGATCGCGTCGCGCTCCCGCGCCGCGTACTCCGGGCAGGTGTACCGGTCGGTGGAAATGGTCATGTTGAACGTGCCGGGCTTGACGTCCTCCAAACCCAGCCCGAGGCCCGAATCGGGATTGAGCCAATCGCCGGGGCGCGTTGCGGGCATCATGAGTCCTCCTGAAATTCGTCAGCGACCACCAGTCCGCAGAGATCGAAGCCGGCGAGGGCCTGCCGACTGAAGTCACTTGATCTCCGCGATGTGACGGGCCTCACGATACACGGTTGCATCGCGGATACAAGCGTGTATTAGAGTGGTCGGCATCACACCTGCCGCGGCCCGCGCCGCCGCGGGACCCCTGGGCTCGGCGCGCGTGATGGGAGGATGCTCCGGTGGTGGAACGCTGGACAAAGGAGCGCCGGGCCGAGCATCTGCGGCAACTCCTCCTCGACGCGGCCGAGGAGGTCTTTGCCCGCAAGGGGCTGACGGGTGCGGCGCTGGAGGAGATCGCCGATGCCGCCGGATTCACCCGGGGCGCGATCTACTCCCAGTTCGGCGCGAAGGAGAAGCTGTTCCTGGCGGTCGTCGACCGGCAACGTCAGCGCTTCCTCGACGGGTTCGCCGAGGTGATGGCATCGTTTCACCGGCTCGACGATGTCGACATCGACAGCCTCGCCGACCGTTGGCGGCAGCTGAGCAGCGGTCCGGATCGCGCCGCGCTGGGCTACGAACTCACCCTGTACCTGTTACGCAACCCCGAGGCTCGCGCGAGGGTGGCCGACCAGCGCCTGGAGACCATCCGCGCGCTCGGCGAGTTCATCAGCAAGAACGTCGCGCGGATCGGTGGCGTGCTCACCATCGACGCGGACACGTTGGCCCGGGTGATCCTGGCCGCCAACGACGGGATCACCCTCGACAGCCACCTCGGCGGCCAGGACCTGTACCGGCCGTATCTTCAGTTGGTGATTTCCAGCATCCACACCCCGGACTGAGACAAGGACAAGAGGAACTCCCGCAGATGAAGCTGTCGATCGCCACCCCCGTCGTCTCACTGCATCCGGGCGCGCATGGCCCGTGGGAGGTTGCCGCGACCATCGACGACGTCGCGCAGGTCGCCGAGACCGCGGATCGGCTCGGCTACTTCCACCTCACCTGCAGTGAGCACATCGCGTTGCCCGCCCACGAACTCGAGCGACGGGGGCCGCGCTACTGGGACCCCCTGGCGACGCTGGGTTACCTCGCCGCCCGCACCCAGCAGATCCGGTTGATCCCGCACGTGCTGGTGCTGCCCTACCACCACCCGCTGGAGATCGCGAAGCGTTACGGCACACTGGATTTGATCAGCAACGGCCGGGTGATCCTCGGTGTCGGCGTCGGCAGCCTCAAGGAGGAGTTCGAGCTCATCGAGGCTCCGTTCGACGACCGGGGGCCGCGTTCGGACGACGCGATGCGGGCGCTGCGCGCCGCGCTGTCACAGCGGACCCCCGCCTACCACGGCGACTTCTACGACTTCGAGGGCATGGTCGTCGATCCGTGCGCCGTGCAACCGCGGATGCCGATCTGGGTGGGCGGACGCACCCTACGCTCGCTGCGGCGCGCCGTTGCCCTCGGCGACGGCTGGACGCCGTTCGCGGTCACCCCCGACACCGCGCGGCAGTGGCTGGACCGCGTGGAGGTGCCGGCCGGCTTCGAGGTTGTCCTGCCGCCGGTGGAGCCGCTCGATCCGGTCAAGGAACCCGCGCACGCCGTGGACACCCTGGCCGCCACCGTGGCCGCGGGCGCGACCATCGTCTCCGTGGGCAGAGCCCAGGATTCGCTCTCGGAGTATCTCGAGTACCTGGCGGCGCTGAAGGAACTCAGCTCGTCGGTCGACTGAGCTCGACCCGCCCGCCCGGATCAGGACGGGACGTTGGCCTTCAGCACTTCCAGCGCGTCGGCGCTGAGCTTGGCCAGCTCGTCGGCCTCGGCGGAATCCAGTGCACCGGAGAGGATTTCGGCCATCCGCCGGTCGGTCCCCTGCTCGACCTCGGCGTAGCGGTCCTTCTTGTCCGCGCCGTCGGCGAAGGGCTCGGGCCAGCCGAACATCTTGGTGTATTCGGCACCGCCGTGCAGCATGTGCGCTTCGACCGGGGCGATCCCCGAGACGGTGAGCAGGTTGAAGTGCACGTCGGCGCGCAGTTCGCGCAGCACCATCATCACCTGCAGGGCCCGCGCCGGCGCGTCGTCGGCCAGCGGCATCGTCCGCCAGCCCGCGAACATCGGCGTCCCCGCGATCGGCGTCGCCGCGATCACCTTCTCGCCCAACTCGGCGATGCGCTCGAGCCCCTGCGCCCCGGAGAGGTACTTGCGGCCGAATTCGGCCGTCTGTTCCCAATACTGTTGCGCGGCACCGAGGGCACCGCGCACCGCGACGCCCTCGTCCCAGAGCGCAGCCGTGAGGTTGGGCTCGAACACCGCGAGCACCGCGGCGACGGTGGCCCCACTGGCCTCTCCGAGCACCCCGGCGCGGCCGGCGATGTAGCCGGCCAGCGGATTCTGGTAACCGGCTGCGACACTGCCGGCGAAGGTCTCCGGGTGCAACATGAAGACCGCGACGGCTTCACCCATCGCCGCGCCGGTGCCGGCGGCCGCCGCCACCATATCGGGATTGCTCATGACAATGACTCCTTCTGGTCAGCGCTCAACGACGTCCTCCCAACGGGTGCGGGCGACAGGTTCTTCGCCAGATGTCTTTACTGTCTACAGCATTGCGATTTCGTAGTCGCGGACCTGCCCGCGCAACACACCCAGTTGATCCTGTGCGGAACCGAGCGTGTTGTCGATCGCGGTGAGCCGCGCCGCGTAATGCGCGACGGGGTACTCGGCGGTGATGCCGATGCCGCCGTGCAGCTGGATGGCTTCCTGGCTGATGTGCCGGCCGGAACGGGCGATCTGCAGCTTGGCGCGCGCGGCGATCGTCGGATCGAGCACACCGTCGGCGATCGACATCGCGGCGTACAGGTTCATGCTGCGGGCCAGTTCCAACGAGACGTACATGTCGGCCGCCCGCTGGGTCAACGTCTGGAACGTATTGAGGGTGACCCCGAACTGCTTGCGGCTCTTCAGGTATTCCGACGTCAGGCGCAGCGACTCCTCCATGGCACCCAGCGCCTCGGCGCACAGCGCCGACTGGATGCGCACCAGCGCACGCTCAATCGCCGCGGTCGCGTCGGCGGCCGCACCCAGCGCGGTGGCCGGTGAGCCGTTCAGGTCGATCTGCGCGCCGCGCAGGCCGTCGAACGTCTGGTATCCCTTCTTGGTCACCGCGTCGCCGTGCACCAGGAACAGCCCGGTTCCGCCGTCGGGCAGGGCCGCGGTGACCACCAGGGTGTCCGCGGTGTCGCCGGCGGGCACCGGGTTCTTCTGGCCGCTGAGCACCCAGGAGTCACCATCGGGACGCGCGGTGGTGCCGACGGCCGCGGTCGCGCCGCGCATGCCGGGCTCGGTGTGGGCGAAGGCCAGCAGCAGGCGGCCCTCGGCCACCTCGTCGAGCAACTGCTTCTGTTCGTCACTGCCGTGCTCGGCGATCAGCGCACCGGGAGCGAGCGCGGCGTGCAGCACCGGCTCGGGAGCCAACCGCCGGCCGATCTCGGTCATCACGGTCGTGATCTCGATCTGCCCGGACTCCGACGGGTCGAAGCCGAGGCCGAGGATCCCGGTGTCGGCCAGCTGGCCCCACACGTCGCGGCTCCAGCCCAGATCGGTGGCGATGACCTGGTTGCGGCGTTCGACGTCGTAGTGCCGAGCCAACAGGTCACGGGTGGTGTCGCGGAGCAGTTCCTGCTCGTCGCTGAGTTGAAAATCCATAGTGGTTGCCGGCCTATCTCACAGTCCGAGGATGGTGGAAGCGATGATGGTGCGCTGCACCTCGTTGCTGCCGCCGTAGATGGAGGTCTTTCGGTAGTTCAGGTAGTGCGGCGCGCTGGCCTGAGCCCACTCCGGCGAGGCGATCGCGTCGGCCTCGAACGGCAACGCGTCCGGCCCGGCGACCTCCACCATCAGCTCGGTGGTGATCTGCTGCAGTTGGCTGCCGCGCAGCTTGAGCACCGACGACGCCGGGTTCGGCTGGCCGTCGGAGGACCCTGCCGTCACCCGCATCTGCGTGAGTTCCAGGGCCAGCAGGTCGTTCTCGGCCTCGGCGAGCCGGGCCGCGAACAGCGGGTCCTCGATCAGACCGGTCTCGATGGCGCGCTTCTTCACCTCGGCCAGGCGCACCTTGGTGGTGCCGACGTGCGCGATGCCGGTGCGCTCGTTGCCCAACAGGAACTTCGCGTAGGTCCAGCCCTTGTTCTCTTCGCCGACGAGCTGGTCGGCCGGGACCCGGACGTCCTCGAAGAACACCTCGTTGACCTCGAAGCTGCCGTCGATCAGCTTGATCGGGCGCATGGTGATGCCGGGGGTGTTGAGGTCGATCAACAGGAAGGAGATGCCGGCCTGACGCTTCGGCGCCTGCGGATCGGTACGCACCAGACAGAAGATCCAGTCGGCGTACTGGCCCAGCGTGGTCCAGGTCTTCTGCCCGTTGACCACGTAGCTGTCGCCGTCGCGTACCGCGGTGGTGCGCAGCGAGGCCAGGTCGGAGCCCGCCTCGGGCTCCGAGAAGCCCTGGCACCAGAAGATGTCGAGCGCGGCCGTCGGCGGCAGGAAGCGTTCCTTGATCTCCTGCGACCCGAACTCGGCGATCACCGGGCCGACCATCTTCGCGTTGAACACCAGCGGCTCCGGAACGCAGGCCAGCTGCATCTCGTCGAGCCAGATCTGCTGCTGGGTCAGCGTCCAGTCCTTGCCGCCCCATTCGACGGGCCAGTTGGGCACCGCCAGACCGTGCTCGTGCAGGATCTTGTGACTCGTGACGATGTCCTCACGACTGAGGTGGCCACCCTGCCGATAGCGTTCCCGCATGTCAGCGGGGAATTTGGTGGTGAAGATGGTGCGGAGTTCGTCGCGGAAGGCGGCTTCCTCCGGGGTCAAGGCCAGCTGCATGAAACCCAGGTTAGCCCACCGGTTGGTTGGGAGATGCCGGGGTGCGGGATTACGCCACGAAGTCGTCCCAGTTCGTCGCCAGGTAGTTCAGAAAGCGCGGCCCGACGGACTCGGCCTCGAGGTGGTCGCGGCGCACCGGCAGCGCCGCGGCCCGGTAGTCGGGGTCGCGCAGCGCGCTGCGCGCGAAGTCGTGGTGCACGATCGCCGCCTTGCCGATCAACACGAAGTCGGCGCCACCCTCGAGGCACCGTCGCGCCGACGCGGCGTCGGTGATCTTTCCGGCGACGCCCACCCGCGCGGCGCCGCGGGGCAGGTCCATGAAGACGTCGAGGAGGCGGCGGCCGCGATGTGCCTCCTCATAGGGCTCCTTGAACGCATCCCACAGCGAGAGGTCGAGGTAGTCCAGCTTGCCGTCGGCGAGGACGTCCCGGGCCAAGGCGCGTGCCTCGTCGAGAACGATGCCGTAGCGCTCCGGTGAAATCCGCAGGCCGAGTTGGAAGTTCGGGCCGGTCGCGGCCCGGATACCGTCGATGATCTCGTGCACGATGCGGGATCGGTTGTCGGCCGAACCGCCGTAGCGGTCGCTGCGGTGGTTGCGTCGGGTGTCGAGGAACTGCGCCACGAGATAGCCGTGGGCACCGTGGATTTCCACCCCGTCGAAACCGGCCCGCTCGGCCCGGACGGCCGCGGCGACGAAGTCTTGCACCACCTGCTCCACCTGCGCGGTCGTCAACGCGGTGGCACCCTTCTCCGGGTCGTCCCACGGCGCCACCACCGGCAGGCCGGTCAGCCGTTCGTCGGCGCGTCGGCCGCCGTGCTGCAGTTGCACCGACGACACCGCCCCGGCGGCGCGCAGTCCCGCGGCCAGGCGGCTCAGGCCGGGCAGATGCCGGTCGTCCCAGACGCCGAGTTGCCCCTCGAAGGCCTGCCCGGCCCGGCTGACGTGCGCCGCGCACGTCATCACCATGGCGAAGCCGCCCTCCGCGCGGCGAACCAGCCAGCGGTACTCGTCGTCATGCAGGGACCCGTCGGCGTTGCTCTGCATGTTGGTCAACGGGGCCAACGCCAACCGGTTCCTCCACGCGGGCCCGTGCGCAAACTCCAGCGGGCTGGACAGGTCGGTCATCGATTTTCTCCAGGCAGATCGGGGTGTCGTCGGCCCACGGTACCCGGGCAGTCGACCATGGCGGGTCGGTGGTGTGCGGCTATAGCTCTGTGACGCATCCGTTTTCGACGCGCCACGACCGGTCCAGCCGGACGTTGTCCAGCATCCGTCGGTCGTGGGTGACCAACAACAGCGCGCCGTCGTAGCTGTCGAGGGCCTGCTCCAACTGCTCGATGGCGGGGAGGTCGAGGTGGTTGGTCGGCTCGTCGAGCACCAGCACATTGGTGCCGCAGGCCTGCAGCAATGCCAGGCCGGCGCGGGTTCGCTCGCCGGGCGACAGGTCGTCGACGGCGCGCTCCACGTGGTCGGCCCCGAGCCCGAATTTCGCGAGCAGCGTGCGGACGTCCGCGGTCGGCCACTCCGGGACCCGTTGTTCGAACCGGTCGACAAGTCGCTGCGATCCGGTGAATTGTCCTCGGGCCTGGTCGATTTCGCCGATTGCGACGCTGGAACCCAGGCTGGCCCGCCCCTCGTCGGGCTCGCGACGGCCCAGCAGCAACCGCAGCAGCGTCGATTTTCCGGCCCCGTTGGGTCCGGTGATGCCGATCCGTTCGCCGGCCGCCACCTGCAGCGACACCGGCCCCAACGTGAACTTGCCCTGCCGCACGACGGCGTTGTCGAGGGTGGCCACCACCGCACTCGACCGGGGTGCGGCGCCGATGCTGAACTGCAGAGTCCATTCCTTGCGCGGCTCGACGACCTCTTCGAGGCGGGCGATCCGGCTCTCCATCTGACGCACCTTCTGCGCCTGCTTCTCGCTGGACTCGCCGGCCGCCCGGCGCCGCAGCTTGTCGTTGTCGGGGGCCTTGCGGATGGCGTTGCGGACGCCCTGGCTGGACCACTCCCGCTGGATGCGGGCGCGGGCGACCAGATCCGCCTTCTTCTCCGCGAATTCCTCGTACTCCTCGCGGCGGTGGCGGCGCTCCACTTCGCGCTCCTCCAGGTAGCTTTCGTACCCGCCGCCGAAGACAGTGGTGGTGTTCTGCGCGATGTCCAGTTCCAGCACGCGAGTCACGGTGCGCGCCAGAAACTCTCGGTCGTGACTCACCAGCACCACATCGCCGCGCAGCTCACCGACGAAGCGTTCCAGCCGCTCCAGCCCGTCGAGATCCAGGTCGTTGGTGGGCTCGTCGAGCAGCACCACGTCGAACCGGGACACCAGCAGAGCGGCCAGCCCCACCCGCGCGGCCTGCCCACCGGACAGCTCGGTCATCAGGGTCGAATCCGGTCGTACCGTGTCGGTGTCGAGTCCCAGGTCGGCGAGCACTGCCGGCAACCGTTCCTCGAGGTCGGCGGCGCCGGTGGCCAGCCAGTGGTCCAGCGCCGCCGCATAGACGTCGGCCGCGTCCGGACCCTCCTGCTGCGGGTCCGCGAGCGCGGCGGCGGCCGCCTCCATGGCCTCGGTGGCGTCCGCGCAGCCGGCCCGCCGGGCGATGTAGCCCGCCACCGTCTCGCCGGGCACCCGCTCGTGCTCCTGGGGCAACCACCCGACGAAGGCGTCGGCGGGCGCGACGCTGACGGAGCCGTCGAGCGGTTCGAGATCCCCCGCCAGGATGCGCAGCAGCGTGCTCTTGCCGGCGCCGTTGGCTCCCACCACCCCGACCACGTCACCCGGCGCGACGGTGAGGTCGACGCCCTCGAACAGGGTCCGGTGGGCGAACCCGCCGGAGACGTTCTTGGCGACGAGGGTTGCGGTCATGGGCCCATCGTCGCACCACCGATGGACCGGGCGACTACCGGAGGCGGGCGCCCAGGACGGGGGCGAAGTCGGCGAACCAGTCCAACGCGGCCGGGTTGGCCGTGGCGTCGCGGTTTGCCACCTGATCCGGCGGGCGACCCAGCAGGATCTTGCGCACCGGGACCTCCATCTTCTTCCCGGACAGGGTGCGGGGCACCTCCGGTGTCGCGAAGACCTCGTCCGGCACGTGCCGGGGCGACACCCCGGCACGGATCGCCGCGAACAGTCGCGCCCGCAGGTCGGGCGGCACGGACTTCGCGTCCTCGTCGCGCAGCACGACGAACAGGGCCAGGTAGGACGGCCGGCCCAGATACTCGAGGTCGATGGCCAGCGAATCGACGATCTCCGGGTACTCCTCCACCACGCGATAGATCTCGCTGGTGCCCATCCGGATGCCCTGGCGGTTGATGGTGGAATCCGAGCGCCCGTAGATGACCCCGGTCACCGACTCCGGCCGCGGAATCAACCGCACCCAGTCGCCGTGCCGCCACAGACCGGGATAGGTCTCGAAATAGCTTTCGCGATAGCGCGTCCCGTCGTCGTCGCCCCAGAAGTACAGCGGCATCGAGGGCATGGGTTCGGTGACGACGAGTTCGCCCACCTCATCCAGAAGTTCCCGGCCGGCGTCGTCCAGCGCGTGCGCCGCGACGCCGAGGCCGCGGCATTGCATCTCGCCGGCGTACACCGGGAGGACCGGGCACGACGTCAGGAACGCCGCGCCCGGGTCGGTGCCGCCGGAGATGCCGGCCAGCAGCAGGTCCGCGTTGACATGCCGGTACACCCAGCGGTAGGCCTCGGGCGTCAACGGCGATCCGGTGGACCCCAGGGTTCGGACCGCCGAGAGGTCATAGTCGTCGCCCGGCACCACACCGGCTTTGATGCAGGCCGACAGGTAGGCGGGGCTGGTGCCGAGGAAGGTGGCCCGCTCGCGCGCGGCGAAGTCGAACAGGGCCCCAGCATGCGGATGAGCGGGGTTGGCGTCCAGTTGCAACACCGTGCACCCAGCGACGAGGGTCACCACCGACAGGTTCCACATGATCCACCCGGTGGAGGTGAACCACAGGAAACGGTCGCCGTCACCGATGTCGAGGTGCAGCGCAGCGGATTTCAGATTCTCCAGCAGGAATCCGCCGTGGCCGTGCACGATCGGCTTCGGCTTGCCGCTGGTGCCCGAGGAGTACACCACCCAGAGCGGATGCGCGAACGGGACCGGCGTGAACTCCAGCGGCGCCGGGGCCGCCACCGCGTCGCCGAACGTCAGGGTCCGCACCGCGCCGGGTGCCCCGAAGTCCGGCGTGGGGTTCAGGTGCGGAACGAGGATCAACGTCTCCAGCGACGGCAGGCCTGCGGCGATGTCCCGCAGCACCTCCCGGCGGTCAAACGCCTTGCCGCCGTAACGATACCCGTCGACGGCGACGAGCACCTTGGGTTCGATCTGTTGGAAGCGGTCCAGCACGCCGGCGGCACCCATGTCGGGGGCGGCGCTCGACCACACCGCGCCGAGGCTGGTGGCGGCGAGCATCGCGACGATGGACTCGGGCACGTTGGGCAGGTAGGCCACCACCCGGTCGCCCTGCCGAACCCCGAGGCCCCGCAGCGTCGCGGCGAACGCAGCGACCTGTTCGCCGAGTTGCTGCCAGGACAACTCCATCCGCGGCCGCGACTCGGACTCACAGACCACCGCGGGCCGGTCGGCCCACTCGGGTTCGCGGGCCCGCCACAGCGACTGCTCGGCGTAGTTGACCAGGGCGCCGTCGAACCAGCGCGCCCCCGGCATCACGCGGCGGTCCAGCACGCGGTCATATCCGCGGTGGGCGATGATGCCGGAGAAGTCCCAGATCGAGGCCCAGAAGGCTTCCAGTTCGGTGACCGACCAGCGCCAGAGGTCCTCGTAGCCGGCGAAGTCCAGCCCGCGCTCCTCGCGCAGCCAGCGCAGATATTTCGTGATCGGGGCGCTCTGGATCCGTTCTTCCGAGGGACGCCACAGCAGCTCGGCGGTGTCGGTCACGTCATCCCTCCGAGCCTTCGAGAACCTGTTCGCGCAGCGGGGCTTTGAGCACCTTGCCGGAGGCGTTGCGCGGCAGCGCGTCGATGATCACCACCTTCGTCGGCTTCTTGTAGGACGCCAACCGCGTCGAGGCGAACTCGATGAGATCCGCGGGACTCGGCGGAGCGGCCGGGTCGCGGGGTACCACCACCGCGACCGGGGTCTCACCCCACTTGGGGTGGGGGCTGCCGACCACGGCGACCTCGTGCACGTTCGGATGGTCGGCGATCGCCGCTTCCACCTCACCGCAGTAGACGTTCTCGCCGCCGGAGATGATCATGTCCTTGAGCCGGTCGACGACGTAGAGGAAACCGTCCTCGTCGGCGCGGACCAGGTCGCCGGAGTGAAACCAGCCGCCGTGGAACGCCTTTGCGGTCTCCTGCGGGTTGTCCCAGTAGCCGAGCATGGTCTGCGGCCCGCGGTACACGATCTCGCCGACGGCCCCCCGGGGCACGTCGTTCATCTCGTCGTCCACGATCCGCACGTCGACCAGCGGCACCGGTTTGCCGATCGACCCCAGCTTCTCGAGGGCGTCGCTGCCGTCGAGAACCGTTGTCACCGGCGACATCTCGGTTTGGCCGAACGTGCACACGTTGGCCGCGTCCGGAAACGCCGTGGCCATGGCGCGCAGGATGGCCGTTGAGGCGGGTGCCGCACCCCAGGAGATGGTGCGCAGCCGCAGCCGGCGGTCCGGGATCGACGGGCTGGCGCACACCGCCTGCCACTGGGTGGGCACCAGGAAGGCGTTGGTGACGCCCTCGGCCTCGAGGAGGTCCAGAAACTGCTCGGGGTCGAAGGCGCCGGTGGGCGTGATGACGGTCGGATAGCCGAAGATCAGATCCGGCACCAGGGCGCCGATGGCCGCAATATGGAACATCGGCGACGTGACCGCGACCACCTCGTCGTTGCGCACCAGCCGGAAAGCCCTTGCCAGGGTGAGGGTTTGGCCCAGCAGGTTCTGGTAGGACAGCATCGCCCCCTTCGGCCGGCCGGTGGTTCCCGAGGTGTACATGATCAACGCGCAGGCACTCAGGTCGGTGGGCCCGCTGCCGGGGTGCGGGTCCGCGGCAGCGACGGCGGGCTCGTAGGTTTCGGCCCCGGGGCCGGCGCCGGCGCTTGCTCACCGACGACCAGGCACGCGACCGCGGAGTTCTGCGCGCGCACCCCGGCCACCAGCGGGGCCAGATGCTCTTCCACGATCACCGCACCGGCACCGGAGTTCTCCGCCAGAAAGGCCACCTCGGCCTCGACCAACCGGAAATTGACCGGTACCGCGATGGCGCCGAGCCGGTTGACCGCCACCAGAGCCTCGACGAACTCGGGACGATTGGTCAGCAGCAGCAGGACCCGGTCCCCGGCCCGGACGCCGCGGCCCTCGAGCGCCGTCGCCAGCCGCCGACTGCGCTCGTCTAGTTGCTGCCAGGTGGTGGTGGCTCCCCGGTATCGCAACGCGGCGCCGCCCGGGTTGCACCGCGCGTGCTTGCCCACCTGCGCGACCCAGGTCAGGGCCGTGTTCGGATGCATGATGTCCTCGGTCACCCCATCAGACTTTCATGACCGGTGCGGCGCGGGGCGAAGTCCCGGATGAACGGCGCAGCCGGCCGCCCTACGGCGTGGGGAACTCCTCGACCACCGCCGAGGCCGCCTCCCCGATGATCGCGCGCATCGCCCGCTCGGCCTGCCGTTCCTCACCCATCCTGATCGCGCGCGCCACCTCGTCGTGCAGGGCGATCGCCTCCAGGTTGGGCCGCTCCGGCATCATCCCGTGCTGCGTGCGGCCGGTGAGTACCTCGGCGACCACCCCGTTGAGCGCCCGGAACATCTCGTTGCCGCTGGCCTCGAGCAGGGTCTGGTGAAACAGCTTGTCCGCCACCAGGTAAGCGTCGAGATCGCCCGATCGCCCGTGCACCACCATGTCGGACACCGCGGTCGCCATGACCCGGCATTGATGCGGGCTCGCGCGCCGCGCCGCCAGGGCCGCTGCCGCTGGCTCGAACCCCAGCCGCAACTCCGACAGTGACACCAACTGGGCGGTGCGATCGCCGGCCTCCAGACGCCACCGGATCAACATCGGATCGAAGACGTTCCAGTTGGCGGCGGGCTGGACCGTGATCCCGACCCGCCGGCGCGATTCCACCATGCCCATCGATTCGAGCACCCGGATCGCCTCGCGGGCGACGCTGCGCGAGACGCCGTGCTCGGCGCTCACCCCGTCCAGGTTGAGGACCCGCCCCGGCGGGTACTGGCCGGAGACGATCGCGGTTCCCAACGCGGTCACCAGGCTGCTGTGCAGCGCGCCCACATTCGGCCGTTCGAGCATTAATAGATGATGCCAGAGGACTGAATGCCGCAGTAGCAACATCTGATTTTCGTCAAGCTCTTGCAATCGTATGCTTATTGCTGCAAGCTGTGTGACAACCAGCACACCGATCAGGCGGAGGGCGCATGCCGGCACCGATCGTCGTCATGGGAGTTTCGGGCTCGGGGAAATCGACCGTCGGCGCCGCACTCGCTCAGCGACTACGGGTCCCGTTCGCGGATGCCGACGACTTTCATCCGCCGGCCAACATCGCCAAGATGACCGCCGGCGAGCCCCTCGACGACGACGACCGCCTGCCCTGGCTGGATTCGATCGGCGAGTGGCTGGCGCTGCACCGCGACGGCGGCGTGATGAGCTGCTCCGCCCTCAAACGCAAATACCGTGACCAGCTGCGCGGCCACTGCGCCCTGATCGAGTTCCTTCACCTCGAGGGCTCCGTCGAGGTGATCGGCCGGCGCCAGGCCAGCCGCCCCGGCCACTTCATGCCGGCGAGTCTGCTGGCCTCGCAGTTCGACACCCTCGAACCCTTGGAGGCCGATGAACACGGGCTCGCCATCGATGTGGACCAGAGCATCGACGCCATCATCGAAAGTTACGTCCGCGCAACCGATTCCCACCCAGCCCAGCAGGAGGACCGATGATCAGGGGCACTGGAAGCACCGAGGCGGGGAGGTCCCGTGGAGGCAATTGATCCGGCGTTCGGGACCACCACGCTCCTGCTGATCGCCGCGGGCGCGGTCGCGCTACTGCTCTTCCTGATCATCAAGGTGAAGCTGCACGCCTTCGTGGCGCTGGTACTGGTGAGCCTGCTGACCGCGCTGGCCGCCGGCATCCCCGTCGCCGAGGTGCCGGCCGCGTTGTCCTTCGGATTCTCCAACACATTGGGCTCGGTGGCACTGCTCGTCGGGTTCGGCGTCATGATCGGCCGGCTGCTCGAGATCACCGGCGGCGCACAGGTTCTCGCCGACACCCTGATCGGCCGGTTCGGCGAGAAACGGGCCCCGTTCGCGCTCGGTGTGGCCGCTTTGCTATTCGGCTTCCCGATCTTCTTCGACGCCGGCCTGGTCGTTTTCCTGCCGATCATCATGACGGTGGCGCGCCGGTTCGGCGGGTCGCTGCTGCTTTACGCGTTCCCTGCCGCGGGTGCCTTCGCCGCCATGCACGCGTTGGTCCCGCCCCATCCGGGTCCGGTGGCCGCGGCCGAGTTGCTCGGCGCCAACATCGGTCTCACGCTGATCCTCGGCGTCCCGGTCGCCGTCGCGTCCTGGTACGTCGGCGCTTACCTGGTCTCTCAGGTCATCGGCCGGCGTATCCACGTCGACATCCCCACCACCTTGTTCGGTGAGATCAACGGCGGTCGCGACGACGACGGCACCGACGGCGGTGCATCCGGCGCAGACGGCGGCGTCGGCACCGCGACGCGGACGGCACCGGCGTTTCTCACCGTGCTCGGTGTGTTGATGCTGCCCTTCGTGCTGATCTCGTTCAACACCGTGCTCGACACCCTGATGACCGCCGGGGTCATCGAATCCGGCGCGACCTGGGCCGAGTACCTCAAGCTGCTCGGCACCACCTCGATTGCCCTGCTGATCACCGTGATCGTGGCGACGCTGGTACTCGGATTGCGCGGCCGGCCGATGGCCACCGTCAGCGACATCCTGGACAACGCGCTGGGGCCCATCTGCGCGATCATCCTGATCACGGGTGCCGGCGGGATGTTCGGTGGCGTGCTGCGACTCAGCGGCATCGGCGACGCCCTGAGCGGCTCGCTGTCGAACCTCGGCATGTCGCTGATCCTGCAGGCGTTCATCATCGCCACGCTGCTGCGCGTCGCGCAGGGTTCGGCCACCGTCGCGTTGACGACGACGGCCGGCCTGCTCAGCGCGGCCGTGGCAGCCGCGGATCTGAGCAATGTTCAGCTTGTCGCGCTGGTCATGGCGATCGCCGCCGGCGCCACGGTGCTGTCGCACGTCAACGACTCCGGCTTCTGGTTGGTCAGCCGATTCTTCGGGATGGACGTCAAGACCACCCTCAAGACCTGGACCGTCATGGAGACGACGTTGGGCCTCAGTGCCTTTGCGATCAGCCTGGGGTTGTGGGCCATCGCCTGAGCCGGCCGCGACAGGAGTAAGTCATGGCTCGCAAAATCGCCACGAACACCACCGTGGACCTCGACGGCTTGCTGCGCTTCGTCAGGCCGCGCCACCGGATGATCCTGCTGACCCGACGCCGCGACGGCACAACGCAGGCCTCCCCCGTCACCGGCGGCGTCGACGACTCCGGGCGACTTGTGATCGCCACGTACCCCCAACGCGCCAAGACGCGCAACGCGCGCGCCCGTCCCGACGTCAGCGTCGTCGTACTGTCCGACGACTGGAACGGCGAGTGGGTCCAGATCGACGGCTCCGCGGAGATCATCGACGCCGTCGAGGACGTCGAACCCTTCGTCGAGTACTTTCGCAACATCTCCGGCGAGCACTCGGACTGGGACGAGTACCGGCAGGCCATGCGCGATCAAGGCAAGTCGCTGCTGCGGATCACGCCCACGCGGTGGGGCCCGGTGGCGACAGGGGGCTTTCCGCCGGAACTGGCGTAAGGCTCAACGGTCGTAACACGGGGCCTGCTCGGCTCGGTGCCCCATTCAGACGAGCTCAGAGGCGACCGCCCGCAACGCCGCAACCACGGCGCGGGCAGCCTCGTCGGGCTGGACGGCGGTGACGGCCACCGTGCGGCGCCCCGCCCATGCCGGGTCGTCGACGCGGACACAGTGCACACCGGCCGGCACCGCCTGCGCCGACAACGACGGCAGCAGACACACCCCGAGACCTGCTCCCACCAGGCCGAGCCGGGCGTGCCAGCTGCGCACGCGGAAGCCGATCACCGGATCGGTAAGGGTGGGCCAAGCGGCGAATTGTGGATCTCCCGCCGAACCTGTTCCCGCGATCCATCTTTCGTCGACCAATTCGCCGACGGCGACTTCTGCGCGGCCAGAAAGGCGATGTCCCTCCGGCACCGCGACGCAGAGATCTCCGGCGTACACACGGTGCTGACGAAGCCCGTCGAGGTCGTAATCCGGTAGGCCGCTGCCTGTGCCGATCACCGCCACGTCGAGGCGCCGGCCCCGGGCGTCCCGCAGCAGCGAGGGTGTGGCGGACTCCGTCAATGTCACGACCAATGCTGGGTGGTCGACCGCCAGACGCGCTACGGTCCGCGGCACCAGCACCGCCATCGCGGCTGGGAACGCGCCCAGCGAAACGCGCCCGGCGAGCTTGTCTCCCAAAGCGCTCAGGTCGTGGTGCAGGGAGCCGACGGCCCCGAGGATGCGCGCAGCGTGCTCGACCATACGGGCACCGGCGGGAGTCGCGCTGACGCCACGCGGCTCCCGAACAAACAGCCGGTAGCCCACTGCCGATTCCATCGCCGCCACTTGCCGGGACACCGCGGGCTGCGAATAACCGAGCGAAAGCGCGGCGGCCGTGAATGATCCGTGCAGCGCGATCTCGCGACACACGCGCAGCCCCTCCAACGTCACTTCGGCCATGCCTCACCGTACCCATGTGAGCTTCGGATGGGTGTGCACCGAAATATGCATACAGAGTATGGAGTACGGGCACCACCCCGCCGCGTTGTCCCCACAGGACGACGGAAGGAATCAGCATGGCAAAGACATGGTTCATCACAGGCGCCTCGCGGGGGATGGGCCGCGAACTCGTAGAGCAGACCCTGCGTCGCGGTGACTCGGTGGCGGCGACTCTGCGCCGGCCTGAGCAACTCGACGATCTCGCGCAGCGCTACGGCGACCGACTGTGGCGACGGGCGCTCGACGTCACCGACGCGGCTGCGGTGCGCGCGGTGGTCCACGAGGCCTTCGCCGCCCTCGGCCGCATCGACGTCATCGTGTCCAACGCCGGCTACGGGGTGTTCGCCGCCGCCGAGGACCTCACCGACATCCAGATCGACCAGATGATCGAGACCAACCTCTCGGGATCCATCCACCTCGCACGCGCGGTACTGCCGCATCTTCGCGCGCAGTCGGGCGGGTTACTGATGCAGATGTCGAGTATGGGCGGCCACATCACGTTTCCTGGCTTCGCGCTCTACCACGTGACGAAGTGGGGCATCGAGGGTTTCTACGATGCACTGGCCAGCGAGGTGGAACCCTTCGGCATCCACACCACCCTCGTCGAACCCGGCGTCGTCCGCACCGGGTTCTTCGACGCGGCCGAGCAAGTGCGGCCGAGTGCGCCCTATCGAAGCGGGCCCGCCGATCGGGCGGTGCCGACACCGGAGGAGATGCCGGTGAGCCCCGTGCGCGCCGTCGCGGCGATCATCCGGGCTGCGGACTCCGGCCGGCCGCCGCGAAGACTGGTGCTCGGCACCGATGCGTGGGTGTTGATAACCGACGCTTTGAGTCGGCGCCTGGTGGAGGTGGCCGGCCAGCGCGACAACGCCGCCACGGCGGACTTCGCCTGACCAGGCGGGGAACCGGACCGGACGCCCACGCAGCCAGGCGGGGTTCAGGACCCGGACGCCTCCCTGATCGGCGCAGACCTCCGCGTGGCGCGGCTCGGCGGTGTCCCACCGGAGATCGGGGGGCCGCGGCTCCTACCCCACGCCACCCATCGGCTCGCGGTCGTGCGCCGTCGCGGCGCGCCTGAACTCGCTGGGATTGACTCCCTTGGTGCGCTTGAAGGCCGCGCTGAACCCGAACGGATCGCTGTACCCCACGCTGCGCGCAATTTCGCCGATGGTCATGGTCGCCCGGTCCACCAGCAGGTCCGCCGCCAGCGCCATGCGCCAGCGGGTGAGGTAGGCCAACGGCGGTTCCCCGACCTGGTCGGCGAACCGCTTGGCCAGCGTCGAGCGGGAGACCCCGATACGGGCCGCAAGTGACGAGACCGACCATGGCGCAGCGGGTTCGGCGTGCAGGAGGCGCAGCGCCTCGCCGGCGACCGGGTCACGCTGGGCCGCCCACCACGCGGGCGGTTGGCCACCGGGCCGGTCGAACCACTCACGCAGCGTGCACACCAGCATCCAATCCAGCAGCCGGTCGAGCACGACCTGCTGTCCCGGGGCGTCGATGGCAACCTCCGCGGCCAAGTGGTCGAGTACTGCGTCCCCGGTGCCGCCGGCGCTCACCCGCAACACCGCCGGGAGTGCGTCGAGCAGCCGGCGGCTGATCTCGCCGCGCACGGGGTAGGCGCCGACGATCAACACCGTGCCGCCCTCGACGGTTTCACCGTTGTCCATCCAGCCCCGTCGGTAACGGGTGCCTCCCTCCTCGAGGGTGGTACAGAACTCGCCACACGCCTCCGGCTCGGCTTTGGTCCCGATCTCGTCGACGAAACTGAAGGTCCCCGGTCCGCGTACCACCGCGGACTCATAGGCAGAAATGTGCTCGGGCGGGCCATCCTCGGGCACAACCCATCCCGACCCGCTGAGCAGTGTGCACAGGGTCAACGGTGCGCCGTCGACGAAGTTCAACGCAAACGGTGGAGACAGGGTCGCCCGACTGAAAACCGAGCCGTGGGCGCGCACCTCGCGAAACACATCGCCGAATTGGTCCACCCGACCAGGCTACTGACAATCGACCGCCTCAGCCGCGGCCTTTGAGAAGGTAGCGCTGCACCTTCCCGCTCGCGGTCCTCGGCAGTTCGTCGACAAAATGGACGACGCGCGGATAAGCATGCGCGGCATATTGGGTCTTGACCAGTTGCTGTAGCTCTCCGCTGAGTTCTTCCGTACCAACCTGCCCTGCCTTCAACACCACAAAGGCCGCCACGACTTCCCCGCGAAGTTCGTCCGGCTGTCCCACGACGGCCACATCCGCCACATCCGGGTGGGTGATGAGGACACTTTCGACATCGAGTGGCCCGATGCGGTATCCCGCCATGATGATCACGTCATCGTCTCGGCCGCCGAAATGAAAGTGTCCGGCCGCGTCGACATGGCCCGTGTCTCCGGTGAGATACCACCGCTTGTCCGCGGTGAAGCGCGAACCGGCCGTTCGGGCGTCTTTGTGATAATCGGTGAACCACATCAACGAACTCTGCGCGGTATCGACGGCAATCTGGCCGCCCACGATGCCGCAAGTAAACCCTGGCATGGGCTGGCCCATCGAACCGTTTACCGCAGGTAGGCGCAGGTCGTCGTGCCAATGGTTGTTGATGACCATCCCCAGTTCAGTCTGGCCGTAGTGGTCGCGCACCTCCGTGCCGAGTGCGCTGGGCGCCCATTCGGCGATTTCCGGCGTCAGCGGCTCTCCGGCCGAAGAAGCGCGGCGCAGCGAAACCCCGCCGATGCCCGGCGCCGCGCTCAACGCGCGATACACCGTCGGCGCCGCCGCGAAGTTCGTGACGCCGAGCTTCCGGATCACCGTCACAGTCGTCTCCGGCGAAAAACCGCTATTGAAAAGGATATTGGGTCGGCCAATCGCCATGGGGCCCAGAATGCCGTAATACAGACCGTAGGCCCAGCCTGGGTCAGCCGCGTTCCAAAAGACGTCATCTTCACGAACGTCGAGCCCATAGATCATGTAGCAGGCGAACGCAGCCAAAGCGCGCAGGGGCACCGGGACACCTTTCGGGGCACCCGTCGTCCCACTGGTGAAGAGCAGCAGAATAGTGCCACCGCCGCCCACCGAAGCAGCACTTTCAAGGGGCTGGGCCGCCGCGACTCGTGCGTCGAATTCAGCTCCGACGACCAAGGTTTCGATGCCGGCGATAGAGTCCAGCTTCTCGGCCTGGCTCGGTTCCGTGATCACTATCCGCGCGCTCGCCGCCCTCAAGCGGGACTCGATCGCCGGCGCTGCGAACGCAGTGAACAATGGCAGGTAGACCGCGCCGATGCGTAGGATCGCCGCCAATGCGACAGGCAACTCAACCCGCTTGCCCATCAGTACCGCTACGGTGTCTCCACGACGAACCCCCATATCCGTGAGCAGCTGCGCGAGACGCATCGACCGATCCCGCAGCTCGCCGTAGCTGACGACCACCGGACGTTGCTCTAGGTCGTCTACCGTCACGAATGCCGCCGAGGACGAGTCGTGACAATCCACAAGAAGCTCCGCGGCGTTTGCCTTGACCGAAGAGAAGCGCTCGAGCAATAACTCGACAGCGTCGGCAGGGGCAGGGATTTCACTGGTGGTAACCATGCGGGACAACGGGACCTCACTAAGAACTCGACTGACTTTGTCTCAGTGTCCGCGTTGACGCCAGGGTGGAACACCCCCCAAAGTGGGGGCCGTCGACAAAGGGCTTCACCGCCCAACTCGGGATGCGTAACCTGAGCGCCGCACGTTCCCCACAGGTGCGTGTGTAAGCGCGCTTGAGCGTGAGGAGCAATCATGGCCCCGTCTCCAGTAGTCCGAGCCGTGGTGGAGGCTCTGGTCCGCATACGACGGTCAACCGGTGTCTCATTGGCTTTCGCCGGCACCGTTGAGCCGGATGCGGGCTTGCGGCTCAGCCACTTCGACGGCAGCACCGTCGGTGCACTCCATCGCGTCTTGGTCGATGTTGGACAGGGACTCGGCGGCCGAGTGGTCGAGGTCGGCCGGCCCATGGTCGTCGATGACTACCGTCGGACCCCTACGATCACGCATCGATACGACGCGATCATTGCGAGTGAGGGTTTACGCGCAATGGCGGCCACTCCGGTGGTGGTTGCCCAGAAACCGGTGGCCGTCCTCTACGCCGCCTTACGTACAGCAGATCCGATCGGCGACCGAACAAAAGACTGTCTGGCCGACGCAGCTCGCACCGTCGAGCAACGCATCGTTGCGGCACGCACCAGGGTTTCGGGAGGCGAAGAATCAAGCGAGGCCGCCGCGCTGCGCGACCGCATCGGGGATGCGTACGCGCAACTGCGCATACTGGCGCGCTCCTTGGATGATCCGCGGGCAGCGGGTGCGATCACCCGGATCTCAGAGTCGCTCATCGATGAAGTCCCCGCACACACAGAAAGCGACTTGACGGCAAGGGAGGTCGACGTGCTGGCACTGGCGGCGATTGGCCACGGCAACGCGCACATTGCCGACCTGCTCGGCGTGCGGACCGACACCGTGAAGGGTTACATGAAGGACGCAATGCGCAAGTTGCATGCGCATACGCGATTGGAGGCGGTGGTACTTGCACGCCGCCTCGGGGTGCTCCCCTAGCGGCCGCGCAGATACCAAGGCTCCTCTAACTCAGCGCGGCGCGGCGAGGACAGCGTGGGCTGCCTGGGTCAAACCCGCCGCCAGCGTCTCCTCCTCCTCGACGGTGTGGTCATTCGTGAACAAGAAATAGAAATTTCGTTCAACCATCCAGCACACGATCGCGCCACGCTGCTGGGCATCCGCGTCGGAAAGCTCCGCATCCTCAGCGAGCACGCCTTGGGCCAGAACCTCAGCGAAGGCGCTCATTATCATTCGCCAGCGGCTTACCCCGGGGCCGCGAGACGCGGACAACTCGACCGCCGCAATGTATGCGGGACAATGGCGTCGCCAACCGTCGAGCGCGGCGGCAACGATCCGAGCGACGAAATCCCGCAGCGGTTCATCACGGGTGCGGGGAAACATCTGCGCCTGCATCTGTTCTGTCGCACGGGCGATGAGAGCGTCCACGGCCTCGCCCTTGTTGCCGAAGTAGAAGTACACGCTGGTCCGTGACAGCGACGCCGCCGAGGCGATGGCTTCCATCGACAGGTCCGCGACCGGGATGGACGTCAGGAGATTCTCGAGGCTGTCCAGGAGCAAGTCACGGCGCTCATCCCCGGCTCGAGGCACGGCTGCCTGGAAGCGTCGTGGCGTCCGAGGGGGCTTGGCGCTCGGCCGCTTTCCCGCCGCTGAGGCATCGGAATGGTCACTCATCGCACTCGATGCTAGACGGCCCAGGACCACCGATACCGACGCGCCGACCTGCATCACCCGTAGGCACCTGCCCCTCCAGCCAGTCGACGGACCGTCGACAAATTACGACGGCGTGTTGACTAAGCGGCCGATGCGCCGCACACTGGGCACGACCTGTGACGCACGTCGCCCACCGGGCGTGAAGGAGAAGAATGACCATCGAGACCAATCCGGCCGCGGATCCACAGGCCGCGACCGTCATGGCGGACCTGTTCGGGGGGACACTCGAAGATCCGTTCCCCGCGTACAACGAACTCCGCGAGATCGGCGACGGGGTGCACTGGTGTGAGCAGTTGCAGGCCTACCTGGTGTGCCGCTATGACGACGTGCGATTGCTGGGCAGCGACCATCGCAGGTTCTCCAGCGACGTGTTCTACGATTCGGCCCCCAGCTGGCATGACCACACCAACCCTGCGCATCTTCAATTCGTCGACACCGCGTCGCGACTCTTCATGTTCTCCGACCCGCCGACCCATACCCGCATCCGGTCGTCGTTCCGGCACGTCTTCACCCCCAGTTCGATAGCGCAGTGGGAAGACACAATTCGCGATGTCACCCGGGAGTTGATCGGGCGATATCCACGTGGTCGGGAGTTCGACATCATGCCCGGCTTCGCCGCGGATGTGCCGGTCGCGATCATCGCGTCCATCCTTGGAGTTCCCGACGAGGCCAGAGCCAAGTTTCGGGAGTGGTCCTACGGCTTCGCCTCCACCTTTGACCCGGTTGTCCAAGGCGAGATGCGCAATACCGCGATCGCCGCCTCGCTGGAGTTGTTCGACTATTTGCGAGGCCTGATCGACGAGCGCTCCAAGTCACCAAAAGACGACCTGATCAGCGAGCTCATCCAGACCGAGACCATCTCGGGCGATCGCCTCGAGGACGTCGAACTGGTGGCACAACTGGCCCTGTTGCTGGTCGCCGGCAACGAGACGACCACAACACTGATCGGTAGCGGCCTGACGTACCTCCTGGAACACCCAGTGGTGCTCGAGGAGGTCCGGGCCGATCGCGACATGCTCCCGGTGGCCATCGAAGAGATCCTTCGCTTGGATCCACCGCTGCACCTCACTCTACGTAAGGCACTGGACGACACTGATTTCGGTAGCACCAAGGTGCCAGCCGGCGCAATGATGGCTCCGTGTCTCGCAGCGGCCAACCGAGACCCACGCCGCTTCGATCGGGCGGACAGTTTCGACATTCACCGCTCAAGCAACAAGCACCTCGCCTTTTA
This sequence comes from Mycolicibacterium sp. MU0050, assembly GCF_963378085.1. Taxonomy (GTDB): domain Bacteria; phylum Actinomycetota; class Actinomycetes; order Mycobacteriales; family Mycobacteriaceae; genus Mycobacterium; species Mycobacterium wendilense. Next base: position 5,052,982 of record NZ_OY726395.1, read on the forward strand.
CAACGGAATTCACTTCTGCGTGGGAGCACCGTTGGGCCGCATGGAGGTACGAGTCGTCTTGGGTTACATCCTCGACAATTTCCCCAACTTGCAGCTGGGTTCGACACCGGCGCGCCGACGTACGACCAACGCGGTCGCCCGCGGCTGGGCAACCCGCCCGGTGGTGTTATGAGTACCGATCGAACTTTCCGCTTGACCGCTCGATCCGAGCACTGCGCCGGAAGCGGCGGGTGCGTTGCTGCCGCGCCCCACCTGTTCGAGCTCGACGCTGGAGGATGGGTAAAAGTCCTCGACGGCAACCCACCCCACGGCGACCTAGACGCGGCCCTCGATGCACACGACGCATGTCCGCTTGGCCTCATAGAGGTTCTCAACGAACAGGGCCATTCTCTTGCCTGACAATCGATCTCCGGACTGCGCGCCGGTCAAATGTGATATCGCCATCATAGGCGCCGGCCCCACCGGGCTTTTCGCCGCATACTATGCGGGATTTCGTGGCCGGACCGCGGCCGTGATCGAAGCCATGCCGGTCATCGGCGGACAGGTCTCGGCGATGTATCCCGACAAGCTGATCCACGATGTCGCCGGCTTTCCCTCGGTTGCGGGGCAGGAGCTCATCGACGGACTGGAACGGCAAGCGGCACCCTTTGACCCTACTTACATCCTGGGCGAGCAGGCAGCGTCAGTCACCCACTCCGGCGAGCCCACCGGCGCCGACGGCGCCATCCGCATCGCCACCGCAGCCGGTACCACGATTGACGCGGCGGCCGTGATAATCGCTGCAGGTGTAGGTGGTTTCACCCCAAGATCGCTATCTCCGGGAAGCGGTATCCGCCCCGGGGACGTCGACCACTTCGTCCGAGACATCGAGGCGCATCGCGGGCGCCACATCGTCGTCGTAGGCGGCGGTGACAGCGCGCTCGACTGGGCGACGACGCTGGCCAACGTTGCCTCCTCGGTGACTGTGGTCCACCGCCGGTCGACCTTCCGGGCGCATGAACACAGTGTCCGTACGGCGGCACAGCGGGGTATCCGACTGCTCACGGAGGCGCACGTGGTGGGCAGCACATATAGTCCGAAGCTCACTGCGGTCACCGTCGAAACCACCGCCGGTAGCCAAGAAATGGTTCGCTGCGACCGGGTGGTCGCAGCCTTGGGATTCACGGCCCGCCTGGGCCCACTTCTCGACTGGGGCCTCAACGTCGAGCACAATCGGCAAGTTCGCGTGGACACCCGTATGCAATCGTCGGCTCCCCGCATCTTCGCAGCCGGAGACATCAGCACCTATCCCGGGAAGGTCCCCCTGATCACGGTGGGGTTCGGAGAGGCGGCGACCGCAGTCAGCAATGCCTGTCGATTGATCGACCCCACGGCTCCGTTGTTCGGCGGTCATTCCACCACCGAGGCCAGATCAGAATCTGCGAATCAGGCGGCTTACCAATGACTTACGTTATCGGCGAATCCTGCGTCGATGTTAAGGACCGTGCCTGCATCGACGAATGCCCAGTTGATTGCATATATGAGGGCGACCGCAAGCTCTATATCAACCCGGTGGAGTGCATCGAGTGCGGGAACTGCGAACCCGCCTGCCCGGTCGACGCCATCTTCCCTGTCCAGACCTGCGATGTCAGCCAAAGCAGGCACATCCAGGACAACTCAGAGTTCTTCTCGATGGTGCTGGCGGGCCGATCGGAACCGCTGGGGGCGCCCGGCGGAGCCGCCTGTGTCGGGCGCATCGGCGTCGACACCGCGCTCGTCGCGGCCCTACCTGCGCAACGCACTTACCCCACGTGAACGACCACGTATCCACGAGCTGACATCGCGTCCATCGATCGGAGAAACCTCTTGCGATACATTACATTTCACACTGATACCGGACCACGGGCCGGCGTGGTCGTGGGTGATGGCCACTACGTCCTTGACCTCGCGTCCGTCCTGGGCGAGAACTTCAGAAGCGTGCGAACCATCATCGAGATGGGGCCAGATGCCTGGGAGCAGATACGCGCTGCGCAGGACCGACCCGCCGAGCATGCTACGCGGGAGCTCGCATCGTTGAAACTGCTCGCGCCGGTCCCCAATCCCATCCGGGTTCGTGACTGCACCCTGTTCACGAACCATATTGAGCCGGCTCTTCGCGCCATGGCACGCCGCCGCGCCGAAGGGGCCGCCGACCCGGAGTCCGAGTATCAGCGCATGCTCGCGTCGGGGGCGTACGATCTCCCCGAGATCTTCGAGAAGCAGTTTGTCTACTACAACGCAGATCACCTCTCGACCAGCGGGCCGGGCGACGTGATCACGGCCCCGCCGACATCACGCGACATCGACTACGAACTCGAGTTCGCTGTCGTCCTGGGCTGTGGCGGCATCGACATCCCGGAACGCCAAGCACGTTCCCACATCTTCGGCTTCGTCATTTTCAATGACTGGAGCGCTCGCGATGTTCAAAGCGAAGTGATGGAGTCCACGTTGGGACCCGCAGAAGGTAAGGACTTCGAGGGCAGCAACACTTTCGGCCCGTTCCTGGTTACCGCAGACGAGGTAGGAGATCCCTATCAACTCGGCATGCGCGCACTGGTGAATGGGGAGGAGTGGTCGCGCGGGCGCTCTGACTCGATGGCCTACTCGTTCGAGTTCGCGATCGCCCACCTCAGCCGAGGCAAAAGGCTTTTCGCGGGCGACATCATCGGCAGTGGCACGGTGGCATCGGGGTGCGGCTTCGAACTGGGCCGTCGCCTCAACGACGGCGACGAGGTGCAACTCGAGATAGATCGTCTGGGAGCACTCCGCAACGTCGTCCGTTACCGCTGAGCGACCGCGCCCGCCGCGTCGTCACAACACAGGAACAATCACCACCCGCCAACTTCTGATTCCCACAGCTAAGGACTCAAGGTGCCTCGACTCATCGAACTATCCCGGCTCATGAAGCCTGCCTCCGACATCACCGTGCCTGCCGAGTACGACACCCTCCGTGTGGTCCTTGGTCCACAGATCGATTACGGGCCGCCGGCCACCACCGGCTTGAGACACATGCAGTCGATCTTCGACTGTCCAGCCGAGGATCTGCCCAACGGGGAGGGATGGGGCGAGGACTCCATAGTGATGAGTAGCCATTGCAATACTCATGTCGACGCGCCCCTGCACAGCGGAAGCCACTGCGAGGGCCGGCCCGCCCGCACCATCACCGACATCGAGCTCGATGAACTCTATCGTCCAGCCCTTGTGCTTGACGTCCGCAACGACGTAACCCCTTGTGAGGCAATCAGCATCGAGGCGCTCGATGCCGCCATCGAAAGGGCTGGTCGCCCAGTGGCAGTGGGGGACGCCGTGCTCATCCGCACCGGGCAGGAGCGCTATTCAGTTTCCGACCCCGAGTTCTTTCAGTACCCCGGGATGACCGCGGCCGCAACGAAACACCTCACCGGAATGGGCGCAACCATCCTCGGTACCGATGCGATGGCGTGGGACCGGCCGTTTCCCGTGATGAAGCAGGCTTACAAAGAGACCGGTGATCCCGGTCAGATCTGGGATGGTCACTTTGCCATCCAGGAGAAGGAAGCATTCATCGTCCAGCAGTTGACGAACCTCGACAAGCTACCCCCGCACGGTTTCATGGTCGGCTTCTTCCCGCTCCGCCTCTACAAAGCAAGTGCGGCGCCGGCCCGGGTGGTGGCATTCCTTGACGACTAACTGGAGCCACCCAGTAAACGGGTGGCACACCACCGCATCCTCGTTCACCGAGTTATGGGCTACCGCCGTGCACCGGCACGGCGCCCGGCCCTTCCTCGTTTTCCACTCCGACACAGGCACAGTCACCACCTGGACTTACCGGCAGTTCGATGCCGTGGTTACCCGCACCGCCGAGGTGTTGGCGCGCCACGGTGTGGACGCCGGAGATCCAGTCCACCTGGCGCTGCGAAACTCGCCCCCGTTCGTCGCGGTGTGGCTGGCGGCGGCGAGGCTCGGCGCGTGGATCGTGCCCGCTGACCCGGCGGTTACGCCGCGCGATGTGCGCGCGCATTTCGAACGAACCGAACCACGGTTGGGAATCTGCGCACGCAGTCGAGCAACTCCCTACCAGGAGGGCGCAGTGCCCGCAGCGCCGATCCTCGAGTTGGCCGAAGATGAGTCGGACATCGCGTCGGGCGGCGCCCTGTCCGCCACCGTCAACAGTGCGATAAGTTCCGCGCCGCGCTCGACCGATCGGCTGGCGGTGTTGTTCACCTCGGGGACGACCTCGGCTCCGAAGGGAGCAATGGTGACTCAGGCCAATTACGTCGCCGCTGCTGAGTTCATGGCGCGCGCATCGAAGCTGGTTGCTGCACACCGATGGTTCGTTACTTTGCCGCTGTTTCACGCAAACGCCCAGTACTACTGCTTTGCTTCGGCAATCGCGGTCGGCTCCAGCGTGGCTCTGACTTCAGCATTCTCGGCGTCGCGCTGGATCGAGCAAGCGCGAGCTCTATCGGTGACCCACGCGAGTCTCTTTGCCGCACCGATCCGGATGATCCTCGACCGGACCTCTCGGTCCACGACCGGACTGAGCCTCCAGCACGTGTGGTTCGCGCAGAATCTTGCAGCCGCCCACTATGACCGGTTCGCCAAACTGGCCGGTACCCGTCCACGGCAGCTCTACGGAATGACGGAAACCATCGCCGCCGTGAGTTGCGACTCTCGCTCGCCCTACCGGCACGACGTACTGGGCGAGCCCCTGCCCGGGCGGCGTATCAGATTGCGGTCACCAGAGACCGGCCAGGAATGCGGGATAGACGAGGTGGGCGAGCTCATGGTTCATGGCAGGCCCGGGCACGACCTGTTCGGCGGATACTTCCAGGATGCCGCCGCCACCGCGCGAGTCCTCGTCGATCGAGACGGCGACACCGCGTGGCTCGCCACCGGTGACTTGATGAGCAGGGACGCGACCGGCGTGTTGAGATTCGTCGGGCGACTCGACGACGTGATCAAGGTGGCCGGCGAGAACGTCAGTCTTGCTGAGGTCGAGGTCCGGCTGACCGAGGCGCCCGGTGTCCGCGAAGCAGCAGTGGTGGCGCGGCCCGACCCTGTTCGCGACACGGTTCCGCATGCCTTCATCGTTCCCACCGATCCGACCAAACCGCCGACCTCTGAGGAGCTCAACGACTGGGCCGCGGGCAACTTGCTGCCGTCCGGCCGCCCCGTGGAATGGCATCTGATTGACGAGCTGCCACGCACCAGTGTGGGAAAGATCCGACGTTCTCAGCTCCCCCAGACCGGATCACGTCTTGCGAACCCGATGACGTCGAGCGACGATCCTGGGTACGTCCCCGCCGGCGTGCAGGAGCCGAGCGTCGGTGTTACGTCCCGGGATACCAGGTGAGGTCGCCGGCATGGACCTGGAGTCGCTGCGGTATGCGCTGACCCTCGCTGACGAGCTGCATTTCGGCCGCTCCGCGGCCCGCAGCCATATCAGTGAACCGCAATTCGGGCGCCGTATCCGACAACTCGAGGCGCACATCGGGATACGCATCTTCGCGCGGACCAGCCGACGCGTCACGATCACGACGGAGGGATCCGAAGTACTGACCCGGATCCGTCAGATCGTTGACGCCATGGAAGCACTCCGCCGCTAATTCGGCGCACTCGACCGTGCCGCTGCATCGGCATGCCCGGCTTGTAGCGCCGAACGGTGGCTGCGCATCAGGGAATCGCGCCGCCCACCCGGATGTTGCCGAGCGCGCGGCGATGCGCGCCCCTCCGCGAGGTACCCGCTTACTGCCGATCCGCTCCAATTGCCGGAGTCGCCTCGGCCGCCAGGTGAGCTTGGACTTAGAACCGATGATCATGTCGTTTTTCGGCAATGATTCCGCTGCCCGCTCATATGACGATTGCGGTGCTGACAATCACACGACGGTCAGCACGACAAGCGCAGTGGCGCCGCCGATTTGGAGAACACATTGATGACCGCAACAAGGCAACGGACAAGACGGCCCGCCCGAAGTAGAACAACTTTGGTGATACTGACGGCCCTGGCACTGCTGTTGACGCTCGCCCACATCAAATTGGCACCAGATGCGGTCGCCGAGGATTGCCCCCCGAACACCGGTTACCAACCCGAGTGCCAATATCGCCCCTTCTACACCCCACCGAGCCCGTTGCCGGACGGGACTTCCGGCGACGTGATCCGCACCGAACCGTCGCGCATCGCCCTGGACCCCGCGGGACACGGGAACTACAAAGCAGACGGCACTCGCCTGATGTACCAGAGCCGCAACCTCGCCGGTAGTGCCGTCGCCGTCACCGGCACCTACTTCGAACCGCACATTCCATGGACAGGTGCCGGCCCGCGTCCGCTCCTCGCGTTGGCCCCCTTTCCCACCGGCCTCGGCGACCAGTGCGCCGTTTCGCGAGTGATCAGCGAAGGTGGCTTTCATTACGGTGGCTACCTCGACTACCTCTTCCTGTGGGAACAGGGCTTCTTCACCACCATGCTCGACCGCGGCTTCGCCCTGGTTGTTACCGATTACCAGGGCACCGGCACCTATGGTCCCCCGACCTCCGGCATCCGAATCCCCACCGCCCACGCCGTGATCGACTCTGCCCGAGCGGCCAAGCGACTGCCGGGCACCTCTTTAGCTCCTGACAGTCCGGTTGCCTTCTGGGGCTGGGGCCCGGGCGGCTATGCCGCCGGAGCGGCGGCCGAACTGGCTCCCAGTTACGCACCCGAACTCGAGGTTGTCGGCGCCTGGGTCGGTGCGCCGACCGCCGACTACTCGCTACTGCCGGACTACGCCGACGGCTCCCTGTTCGTCGGCGTTCTGGGCTATACGCTCAACAGCTTCATCTCAGCATTCCCAGAGGCAGAGGAAGGAATCCGCAGCGTACTGACCCCCCGGGGAATCGACATGCTCGAGAAGACTCGGTACAACTGCATCAATGAGGTTATGACAAAGTTTATGTTCCGACACGTTCAGCCCTATTTCAATCAGGACTACCGCCAGATTCTCGCGGCCGAGCCACTCAAATCCGCTCTCGCCGCACAGAAGCTGGGGACCCTGAAACCCACTGCACCCGTGCAGATCAGCGTCAATAGGTTCGATCCCCTCTTCCCGTACATCGGAGCCGAGCAACTCGCCCGGGACTGGTGCGCGAAGGGCGCGGACGTCGAATTGTGGACAAACGAACAGCCGCCCTTTCTGAACAAGACCGGCTTCAACAGCCTCATACCGTATTTCGTTGACGGGGAACGTGGGATGCGGTGGGTCGCCGACCGGGTCAACGGCCTTCCCACCGCGTCCAATTGTGGGTAGATCCGATGAATGGAACCGGTGACATCGTGCTGGGTTCTGCGCACCGCCTCCCGCCAAGCAACTCGTATCGGCGGCGAAGACCCGGCCCAGTCGGGTCGGAACACCGTGCCAACGTTCCTGATGTCGGACGAATGGACATGCAGTCCGGCCTATCACCTATGGAATGGTCCGGCTGTCGCGCGTTGAATCGAGGACATGACACCTCAACCCACCCTCGTTCTCGGCGCCACCGGCAAGACCGGTCGCCGGATCATTCCCCGGCTCCGCCTGCGCGGCCTGCCGGTGCGCGCAGCCTCCCGCACCAGCGACACCGCGTTCGATTGGTCCGCTCCGAGCGGCTGGGATGCCGTACTCGACGGCGTCGGCGCGGTATACATCGTGCCCCCGCCGACCCCGGGACCGGTGCACGAGTTCGTCGCCCGTGCCGAGGCCGCCGGCGTACGTCGCCTGGTCCTGCTTTCGGGACGCGGCGCCGATACGTGGGGCGACTCCATTTTCGGTCAGGACATGCGCGACGCCGAGGACGCTGTGCGTGCGTCGGCGTTGGAGTGGACCATCCTGCGTCCCAACAACTTCGACCAGAATTTCGACGAGGACGTATTCCATGCTCCGCTGCTCGCCGGCGAGCTGATTTTGCCCGCAGGCGAGGTTCCCGAGCCCTTCGTCGACCTCGAGGACGTCGCAGATGTCGCGGCCACCGTCCTGACCTCACCGGGTCGCCACGGGGGGATGACCTACGAGCTCACCGGGCCGCGCGCGCTCACGTTCGAAGAGGCCTGCGAGTTGATCGCCCGGGCATGCGGTCGGCCGATCACCTACAAGCAGGTCGCCGCCGAGGAATACACCGCGCTGCTGACCCGGCAGGGCCTCGGAGCCGAGGCCGCCCACCACATCGCTGAGATGTTTGTGATGATGACGCGCGGGTTGAGCACCGGGACTGCGTCGACCACCGACGAAGTCGCCGCCGTACTCGGACGGTCGCCCCGGACCTTCGAGGACTACGTGGTGCGAACGGCGGCGACGGGGGTGTGGCACCGATGAGCGCCGACGCCTCCCCACTGACCGCCGCGGACCTCGACTTCTTGGATCGTCCCCTGCACGGTTTCCTCACGACCGCGGCCGGACCGACACCGCCGCAACCGCGACCGGTCTGGTTCGAGGTCACCGACGCGGGCACGCTGCAGCTGTTCACCGCAGCCGACGCGGCGAAGGTGACACGGACCCGTCGCGATCCACGGGTCTCGTTGGTGGTCGCCGCACCGGTAGGCGAGCCCGAACGCTGGATCTCGGTCGCCGGACCCGCAACCCTGGCGTCCGACGGGGCCATCGAACTCGCCAACCGGCTTGCGGCTCGGTACTGGGACCTCGACGATCCAGTCCGTGTCCGGGACCTCGACGCGATGCTGACCCTGGACCACCTCCGACTGGTCATCCATCCGGAAACCGTGCAACGCAGCCCTTATTGAGATCATCCGGACCGACGACCGGGGTGCACCGGCCGGCACGGGGCCAGGCGCGGCAAAACCCCGCGTAGACAATCGATTACCGATGGGTGCGCGGACCTGGGCCCTCGCCGGCCACGGCGTTGTCCCATCCCGCCAACGCCAGGTCGGCGACCGCGTGCAGATCATCGCGGCCGGCCCCGCAGCGGGCCTGCACCGCGATCCCCTGGCACACCGCGGCGACCCAGCGCGCCAGCAACGCGGTGTCGGCCGGGGCGATCTCTCCGGCGGCCATCGCCACGTCGAATCTCCCGGCCAACGCTCGCACCGTCTCGGCCCGTAACTCGGCCAGGCCCGGCCCGTCCCCGACGGTCAGGCAACCGCGTACCTCGCCGCTCACGGTGTCGGCTGCGCCGTGCATCATCGCGGCGGCCACCTCGCGGGCGGTCCGGCGGGCCAAGGCCTGACCCAGGTACCCGCCGGGGCCGGCGAGGTAGCGCCGTGTCGCCCGATCGAACAGGGATTCCTTGGAGCCGAACTCGGCGTAGATACCGCGGCGGTTCACCCCGGTGGCCGCACTCACATCGGCGATCGACACAGCGTCGTAACCGCGTTCCCAGAACAACTTCATCGCCGCGTCCTCGACCGCGTCGGGGTCGAACTCCCGCGGCCGTCCCACCACCATCGCCCGCCCCTTCCAAACTCGTCGTCGATATCGGGAATGAAAACCCCGACACCGGTGCTGACCTCAGGATACTAAGTAACACTCCGGTTCGTAATTAGTTCGGAAGGACCTTCCAGATGAGCACAGCAACCCTCGCCGGCAGGCGCGCCCTGGTCACCGGCGGTTCGCGCGGGATCGGCGCCGGGACAGTTCGACGACTGGCCGCCGACGGTGCCGCCGTGGCGTTCACCTATTCGGCCTCGGCAGCAGAGGCCGACAAGCTGGTCGCGGAGGTGACCGCGGACGGTGGGAAGGCGGTGGCAATTCAGGCCGACGCTGCCGATCCGGGGCAAACCGAGGCCGCCGTCGCGCGGGCCGTGGCCGAACTCGGCGGGCTGGACATCGTGGTGAACAACGTCGCGGTCGGTCATTTCGCGCCCATCGACGACTACCCGGCCGAAGAGTTCGATCGCTTGGTGGCGATCAACATCGGCAGCATGTTCTGGACGATCCGCAGCGCGCTGGCGCACCTGGGCCAGGGTGCCCGGATCATCAATATCGGCAGCATCAACGCCGATCGGGTTCCGGTGCCGGGCTTTTCGGTCTATGCCATGACCAAGGGGGCGGTGGCTTCCTTCACCCGGGGACTGGCCCGCGAGCTCGGCCCGCGCGGCATCACCGTCAACAACGTGCAGCCGGGGCCGGTCGACACGGACGCCAACCCCGCTGACGGGGAATTCTCCGAGCTCGCCAAGCAGATCATCGCGCTGGGCCGCTACGGGCAGACCAACGAGGTCGCCGCCCTGGTGAGCTTTCTGGCCGGCCCGGAGGCGGGCTTCGTGACCGGCGCGAACCTGAATGTGGACGGCGGTTACACGGCCTAGCTGTGATGTCCAGGGAGGTTGGTCAGTCGGGTGACCGGTGGCTGGCCTCCGGGGGCGGAGTGGGCTCGGTGGTGATTGTAGGAGTGCAGCCAGCCTGGTAGGGCTGCGTTGCGGTGCTCGGTTGATTCATAGAGCCGGGCGTAGGCCCAGCCATCGGCGAGGGTGCGGTGGAATCGCTCGATTTTGCCGTTGGTCTGTGGCCGGTACGGGCGTGTTCGCTGTGGGACACGAAGGCCTCCTGGTTTATGAAGCGGCCCTCGGCGGGCCCGGCGCTACCCGGGTCCGCCGATGCCAGGCGCGGGGACGTCGGAGGTCACCACCACCACTTCACTGACCTCAGCGCCAACCTGCCGCAGCTTGTGCGGCGCCGCGGCGTCGAAGTACGCGCAGTCGCCGGCCTGCAGGCGGGTGATGTCTCCGTTGTAATTCAGCTCGACGGCGCCGCGGTGCACAAACAGAAATTCCTGACCCGGATGTGTCGGATGCGGGTGCGCGCTGAACTGCCGGCCCGGGCGCACCACAAACGGCGACATCGACTTGCCGAGCATTCGCTCCGCGACCGCATGGTGCCGGTCCGAACCACGGTCTGCGGCGCGTCCGATGGCAAACGTGGTGACCTCTGGGTCATCCGAGAATAGCTGCGCGACGTCCACGTCGAGCGCACCGGCGATCTTCAGCGCCGCCGCCACCGACGGCACACTCTGACCACGCTCCACCTTGGACAGATAACTCTTGGTCAGCCCGGTACCCGCCGCCAACTCATCCAACGTCATCCCGCGCTGCTGCCGCACTGCACGCACCAATCCACTCACGCCGCCCCACCTTACCCCCATTTGAATATATGACACGCTGTGTCCTATCATTACCATTGTGTCGTTTGTGAAATGAGAGGAAGATCGATGGGCAGTACGTTGCAGGACTCCAAGGGTGATCTGATGCGCCGCGCACTCGACAGCCTGAGCCGCAATGTCACGGACTCCGAACTCACGGCGCGGCAGAAGCTCGCGCTGACCTGCCGCGCACTGTTCGACGCCGGCCACGATTCCGGATTGGCAGGCCAGATCACCGCCCGCGCCGAAGCGCCCGGCACCTACTACACCCAGCGTCTCGGGCTGGGCTTCGACGAGATCACCGCGGGCAACCTGCTCCTCGTCGACGAGGACCTCAACGTGCTCGACGGGACAGGAATGGCCAACCCGGCCAACCGGTTCCATTCCTGGATCTACCGCGCCCGGCCGGACGTCCAGTGCATTGTGCACACCCACCCGTTCCACGTCGCGGCGCTCTCGATGCTCGAGGTCCCGTTGATGGTCTCCCAGATGGACATCGCACCGCTGTATGACGATTGCGCGTTCCTGGCGGACTGGCCCGGGGTGCCGGTGGGCAACGAGGAAGGCGAGATCATCTCCGCTGCCCTCGGCGACAAGAAGGCGATCCTGCTGGCCCACCACGGCCACGTCGTCGCCGGTGCCAGCATCGAGGAGGCCTGCTCACTGGCCATGCTGATCGAGCGGGGAGCCAAGCTGCAGCTGGCGGCCATGGCCGCCGGGACCATCGCCGAACTGCCCGACCGGCTGGCGCGCGAGGCCCACGACTGGACGCTGAAACCCAAACGTAGCCAGGCCAACTTCGCCTATTACGCCCGCCGAGCCCTGGCCCAGCATCCCGACGCTCTCGACCAGTGATCTGACCACCCCGAAAGGACCAACCCCATGAACGAGCCGATCGCAGGCATCATCGCCTATCCCGTCACCCCGTTCACCCCCGGCGGCGACAAGGTCGACACCGCGAAACTGGCCCAGCTCGTCGAGCAGCTGATCGACACCGGAGCGCACGCCATCGCCCCCCTGGGCAGCACCGGCGAGTCCGCCTACCTGACCGAGGAAGAGTTCGATACCGTCGTCGACGCCACGGTGGCCGCCGTCGACAGCCGCGTACCAGTCGTCGTCGGTGCGTCAGATCTGACCACTGCCAACACCATTCGTCGGGCCAAGTACGCGCAACAGGCCGGAGCCGACGCGGCGATGATCCTGCCGATTTCCTACTGGAAGCTGACTGAGCGCGAGATCGTGCAGCACTACACTGCGGTGGCCGCCGCCATCGACATCCCGATCATGGTCTACAACAACCCGGCCACCAGCGGCATCGACATCAGCCCCGAGGTGCTGGTGCAGATGTTCAACGACATCGACAACGTCCAGATGGTGAAGGAGTCCACCGGCGACCTGTCGCGGATGCGCCGCATCAAAGCGCTCTCGGGTGGCGCCCTACCGTTCTACAACGGCAGCAACCCGCTCGTCCTCGACGCCCTCCGGGAGGGCGCATCCGGTTGGTGCACCGCCGCACCGAACCTCCGCCCGCAGCGGTGCCTCGACCTCTACGACGCGGTACGCGCCGACGACATCGACCGCGCCCAGTCGATCTACGACAACCTCGCTCCCCTGCTCCGTTTCATCGTGGCCGGCGGGCTGCCCGCCACGATCAAAGCCGGACTCGACCTCCTCGGCAGCGATGTGGGTGAGCCCCGGGCTCCCCTGCTTCCATTGGACGCCGCCGGGCGTGATGAGCTCACGGCCATCCTGGCGGCGGTACCACAATGAGCGGCCGCTTCGCCTTGCGCATGCACGCAAGGGACCCGGAGCGTATGGCACCTTCACCGTCACCGGTGACATCCCCGCCTGTACGAACGCCGCGTTGTTCTCCGAAGCCGGTAAGCAGACCGAGACATTCGTCCGATTCTCCACGGCGGCCGGCGATCGCGGCGTCGAAGCCATGACGCCGATCGGATTCCTCGACACGGTATCCGTCGGTCGGGCTCGCCAGATGTCGGTGCGTGGGCGCGTCATCGACTCCGCGATCGCGAAATCCGCCACCGCCGAGGCAGTGTGGGTTGGTCGCCTTGGCCTCACCGGAGATGAACACGGAGACCGGGTGCACCACGGTGGTCCCGACAAGGCGGTGCTGGCGTACCCCAGTGAGCACTACACCGCTTGGGCGGACCAGCTGGGCCGTCCCGAGCGCCCCGCCTTCGGCGAGAACCTGACCACGACGGGACTCTTGGAGCATCAAGTCGTGCTGGGCACGGTCTACCGGATCGGGACCGCCGTCCTGCAGGCCACGCAGCCTCGCCAACCCTGCTACAAGCTGGCGGCCTTCCATGAACAGCCCGACTTGGCGGTGCGCACCCAACAGACCGGCCGCACCGGCATCTACTTTCGGGTGCTGCAATCCGGCACCGTGCGCGCCGGCGACGTCATCACCTTGGTTGCTCAACCCAACCACGGCATCACCGCCGCCGAAGTACACCGCGTCCTCAACATCGACCGCGCCGACCGAATGGCTGCACGCCGCCTCCTGGCCCACCCCAACGTGCTCCCCGCGCGCTGGCAGCGGGCCCTTCAGAAGCGCCTTGCGGGCGACCTCGACGACCACACCGAACGCCTCTACGGCGCCCCCTGACTACACGAGGAGCGATCATGACCACCACCATCCCCGGCTACACCTACGACGACCCGATCTGAGCCCGTCCCCGGCCTCGCTCGCGGAACTGGAGAAGCTCCGCGCCTGCGGGTTGTTCGACCCCGGCGGCCCCCTGCCGGAGTACCTGGCTCGGGTACGAACAGGTTCAGCACGCTCCCGGCTGGGTATTCCGCCGCTCTACCGTGTCACCGACCGTCAGGACCCACATGAGCAGCACAAGTCAGCGGGATCTGGGTAATTCCGGCAGTCCGATCGAGGACGAGTTGGAGGACGCCTTCAACCGGATGGTCGACGAAGGCACCCAGCGCCTGCACCGCAGCTGGCGAGAGGTGTTGGTGACCGGGGCGTTCGGCGGCACAGACGTGGCGATGGGGGTCCTCGCCTACCTCGCGGTGTTACACGCGACAGGCAACCAGCTACTCGCCGGCCTGGCGTTCTCCATCGGTTTCCTGGCCCTGCTGCTCGGCCGAAGTGAGCTGTTCACCGAGGGATTCCTCATTCCCATCACGACCGTGGCCGCCAAGCGGGCCAGCGTGGGACAGCTGCTCAAGCACTGGAGCGGCACCCTCGTCGCCAACCTCGCCGGCGGGTGGGTGCTGATGTGGTTGGTCATGCAGGCGTTCCCGAGGCTGCACGAACAGACGGTCGAGTCGGCCGCCCACTTCGTCACCGCGCCACTGTCGTTGGAGACGGTGACGTTGTCGCTGCTCGGCGGCATGGCGATCACATTGATGACCCGCATGCAGCACGGCACCGACGCAATGGTCGGCAAGATCGCCGCCGCAGTTGCCGGCGCCTTCGTGCTCGCCGGACTCCAGATGTTCCACTCGATCTTGGATTCGCTGCTCATCTTCGGCGCGCTGCATACCGGTGCGGCTCCGTTCGGATACCTCGACTGGCTGCGTTGGTTCGGCTATGTCGTCGTCGGCAACATCGTCGGCGGCTTCACCCTCGTCACCATGCTGCGGCTGCTGCGCATCAAGGACCGCGTCCAAGAGGAGCGCGAGGAGGCGCAGTCACCGTGAACCGCGATCAGCATCCTTCGGACGTCGCCGCTGCGGCGGCGGCGATCACATCCGATACCTCGCCGCGGCGTTCCCAGGCGTCCCGCTGCCGCATCGCGCCGTTGCCTTGTTCGAAGACGCGGCCCAGTTCGGACTCGACGAACTCGAGATCGCCGACCGCGCGCAGCGCCGGCGAGATCCGCTCCACGAGGTCGCGCAGCAGGTCGATGGCGGGCACCAGGCCGCGGCCCTCGAACGGATCCACGGCGTGACCGTCGAGTCCGTCACGCGCCGACTTCCATTGCGCCGCAGCCAGTTCGTGCGGCCGCAGCCGCCGGATGGGGACACCGCGCCGCTCGTCGTCCAGAGCCGTCATGACCGTCCCACGGGTGAGCGCGGCCAATAGCACCGTCTCGGCCGGCGTGGCGGGCACGTCGGCGACGCGCACCTCGACGGTCGGAAAGTTCGCCGACGGGCGGACATCCCAATAGACCATGCCGTCGTCGAGCATCGCGCCGATGTCCTGCATCTGCCGCACTGCGGCCGTCGTAGTCGTCCTCCGAGTCGAAGTACGGCGGCGGCCCGGCGCTGGGCCACCGGGACCACAGCACCTGACGCCAACTTGCGTAGCCGCTGTCGGCGCCCCGGTAGATCGCGGAGTTGGCCGTCAACCCCAACAGCAGCGGAAGCTGGGGCCGCAGCCGATTGCTCACCTGGATCGCCGCCTCCCGGCTCGGCACCGCGACGTGCACATGGCATCCGCAGATCCCCTGTTCGTGCGCGATCATTCCGAAGCGTTTCGCGATCCGCTCGTAGCGCGGCGCATGGGTGATCGGAAAGTGATGGGGCACCGACGGCGGCAGCCCGACCGCCAGCAGCTGCGCCCCGGCGTCGGCGGCGGCGTCGCGGGTGACGCCCCGCAGCCGCCTCAGTTGCGCGCGAACGTCATCGAGGGTGGCGGCGACCTCTGTGGCCGTCTCCACCTGGCAGCTGGTGAGCTCGAGTTGCAGGTCCACACCGTTGGCCGCGGCGAGTTCGGCAACGCGGGTGTTTCGGGGCACGGGCTCACCCGCGCGCGGATCGACCAGGAGGAACTCCTCCTCCACACCGATGGTGGGATGACTGGACATGGCCCCTTCCGCGGTCCTCGATGGTCCTGCTCAATTGCCCGCTTACCGCGGGCGGGAAACATGGCCTCGGACACACCGCGGAGCGTGCGGTCAGTCAGTGTCCGACCAACGGAACACCGCCAGACAACCGAGCAACCCGCCGATGCTCCACGCCGTCAGGATCAGGAAGATGCGCCAGTGTTCCCAGCTGCCGGCCGGCTCGATGGCGACCAACTCCGGCGGCAGCAGCACGGACCGGAAGCCCTGCGCCATCCATTTGACGGGGAACAGCGACCCGACGATCAACATCCAGGTGGGCAACACCATGAGCGGCACGTAGGTGCCGGAAACGAACTGCAATCCCACGGCCGGCCCGTTGGTCAGCGCCGCCGCCGACACCGCGTTGCTGGCGAAGTTGCTGATGAGCACGCCCAGCAGCGAGCAGCTGACGACACCGAGGATGAACACCCACGTCAGCGTGAACCAACTGAAAAGCTCTGTCGGCAGCCGCAATCCGAAGGCCAGTACCCCGACGGCCAGCAGGATCACGGCCTCGGCCAGGCTGACGATCGCGACGAGCATGATCTTGCCGATGAAGTAGGACGTCGCCGTGGTCGGGGTGCCGCGCAGGCGCCGCAGCGCCCCGGTGTCCCGGTCGGCCGCGATGCTGATGCCCAGATTGATGAACGAGGTCGACAGGATGCCGTAGGCGAGCATGCTTGCCGCGATCACCGCACCCGTGGTGACCTGACTTCCGGGCACGGGATTCGAGAAGATCGAGCCCAGCAGCAGGCAGATCACCGCGGGCATCGAAAACGTCAGCACCATCTGTTCGGGCCGGCGGTAGAACATCTTCAATTCCGGTACCACGCGCGAGAACCCGATCCGTACCGCCGACGCGACCGTCGCCGTGCCGCTCGCCGTCCCGACCGACATCAGGCCAACCCGATCAACTGCAGGTACGCATCCTCGAGGGTGGGGCGCGTGACGGTCAGGTTGGCCAATTCGTCCCCGTACCGGCTGCGCTGCCGGATCAGGTAGGTGGGTCGGTCCGTGCGTTCGACGTGGACGACGTCCCCGTCCTCCCACCGCACCGTGGCCGCCGTGTCCACGTGCGCGGTCAGCCTGGCCGGCGAGTCCACGGCGACCACCCGGCCGGCGGCGATGACCGCGACCCGGTCGGCCAGCGCCGCGGCCTCCTCCAGGTAGTGGGTGGTCAGCAGGATGGTGGTGCCGTCGGCGGCCAAAAGCCGGATCAGCTCCCAGAATTGGCGCCGCGCCTCGGGGTCGAACCCGGTGGTGGGCTCGTCCAGGAACAGCAGTTCGGGTGTTCCGACGATGCCCAGCGCGACGTCGAGTCGGCGACGCTGGCCACCCGAGAGCGCGCGCACCCGAGATCCGGACACCGCGGCCAGGCCGACGAGTTCGAGGACCTCCCCCGGGTCGCGCGGGGTGCGGTAGCAGCTGGTGAACATCTGCATGATCTCGCGCACCGTGAGCATTCCAGCGTCGCTGACCTCCTGCAGCACGATCCCGATGCGGGCGCGCCAGTCGCGGCCGGCACTCCCGGGATCCTCGCCGAGCACGCGGACCTGCCCGGCGTCCCGCTTACGGTTGCCCTCGAGGATCTCGATGGTGGTGGACTTGCCGGCGCCGTTGGGCCCGAGTATCGCGAAGATCTCGCCGTAGCCGATGTCGAGGTCCAGCCCCCGCACGGCGTGGGTGTCGCCGTAGCTCTTCGTCAGGCCCCGAACGTGCACCGCGGACGCGCCGGTCGGGGCCGGCACCGGCGACGCCCGGACTTGCGAGTGTGTCACGACTGCGACCCCCCGAGTTCCGGCTCGGCCGCCTCCGATTCGAGTTCGGCCAACAGCGCCCGCAGTTCGGCGTCGGTGAGATCCTGCATCAGGCCGTCCAGGTCTTCGGTGGGCTCCACGGGGGCCATCGCGTCCTCGGCCGTCGGCGCCGGCCGGCCGTGCAGCGCGCTGAGGTCGGCCAGGATGCGGGCCGCCAGGGAGTTCACGCTGACCCCGCGCAGGATTTCGAGCACCGGCAGGTCGATCGAGAAAGTCGTGTTGATCCGCACCCGGAAATCCATGGCCATCATGGAATCCAGGCCGATCTCGTCCAGCATGGCGTCGCGCTCGATGTCGGCGGGGCTGCATTCGAACACCGTGGCGACCACACGCTGCACATGCTCCGCGATCACCTCGGGCCGGTCGGCCTCCGCCGTCGCCGCGAGCACCCCGATGATCGACGTTTCGGCGTCGGTGGGATCAACTGGAGCACCGGTCTTTTCGAGTTCCGAGAACATCATCGGCAGCCGTCCGCCCATTCCGGCATGACGCGCCCGGTTCCAGTCGGCGGTGATGGCGACGACGGTGGGCACCTGCTGGTTGATGACGCGTTCGAGGATCCGCGCGCCGACCGCCGGCGTGATGAGTTCGATCCCCCGCTGCGCGTAGATCTTCTCCAGCTTGAGCTCCTCGACCATCCCCACCGACCACGGGCCCCAGCCGATGGTGAGCGCGGGCAGTCCCCGGGCCCGCCGGTGGTGGGCAAGGGCATCCAGGTAGGCGTTGGCGGCCGCGTAGTTGCCCTGACCGGGCGCGGCGATGGTGGACCCCGCCGAACCGAACAGCACGAAGAAGTCGAGGGGATGTTCACCGAAGGTGTCGTGCAGCGCCCGCGCGCCGGCGGCCTTGGGGGCGAGCACCTCGGCGTAGTCCTGCTCGCGCATGTTCACCAGCAGCTGGTCGTTGACCGTCCCGGCGGCGTGGATGATGCCGCGCACCGGCCGGCCGCCGCTGCGGGTGTGCTCGGCCAGCCAGCCGCGCAGCTGTTCGACGTCGGTGACATCCACGCTGGCCGTGGCGATCTGGACACCGTGGCGTTCGATCGTTTGCAGCGCGGTGACGGTGTCGAACTGCGCGTCGCCCTCCCGCAACGACGACCACCGCTCCCGCGGCGGCAGCGCGGTCCGGCCCAGCAGCGTGATGTGCCTTGCCCCGCGCTCGGCGAGATAGGTGGCGACGACCCGCCCGAGTGCCCCCGCCCCGCCGGTGATGACGTAGGTCGCGTCGGCGGCCAGCTTCGTCGGGAAGGGTTTGGTGAGTTGCCGGCACGGGCGCAGGCGCGGGACGAAGGTCGCCTCGCCGCGGATCGCGAGCTGATCCTCGGTGTCCTCGCCGAGCGCGTTCTCGCAGATCTGCGCGGCCGAGTGCGGCGCGCCGTCGCGGCGGTCGATGTCGATCAGGGCGCCCCAGTGTTCGGTGAGCTCCTGATGGCCGATGACCCGGCCGAGTCCCCAGAGGGGGGCCTGGTCGAGGCCGGTCGGGTCGACGCCGGCCGCGGGTTGGGCGTTGGCGGTGACCAGGAACAGCCGGGGTTTGTTCCCGTCATGGGCGGCAAGGGCCTTGGCCAGCCGCAGCACCGTGATCGCGCCGTATTCGTCGGCGTCGCCGCCGTCGGCCGGGATGTCGAGGGGCCAGCAGTCGATGATCCCGGCCCGCGCGGTGGCCTCGCCAAGGTGGGCGCGGAACTGTGCGCCCCACTCGGTGACACCGGGCGCCCCGCCGGACGGCCGTGACACGGCGTGCACGCGCTGCCCGCGGCCACGCAGTTGCTCGACCACCGCGGCACCCACCCCGCCGTCGTCGGTGAGAACCAGCCACAAGGCGGGCTCGTCGAGACCGGGCACCGTTGCCGGCGCGGGCTTTTCGATCCACTCGAGGTCGTAGAGGCTCTTGTCGATGTGGTCGGGAGACATCCGCGACGATGCGCTCAGCGACTGCACGGTGAACCCGCCGAACACCGCGATCAGGGCGCCGTCCGGGTCGGTGATCGTGAGGTCGCACTCCACCTCGTCGCGGGTGGCGAGCAGCACTCGGGCGTGCACCGTCATGTGCTCGGCCGGGGAACCGTAGAGGGCGCAATGCCGGATCCGGGTCGGCAGGAAGGGGCTGCCGCTATCCTCCTGCCCGGAAAACGGTGCACCGAAAAGGGTTTGGAAGGCACCGTCGATGAGGGCGGGATGGAATCGATACTCGGGGAGAGCACCGGCGATCGCGGCGGGGACCGCGAGTTCGGCGGACGCCCAGTCGTGGCCGGCGGTGACGCCGGCCACGGAACGGAAGGCGGCGCCGTAGTCGAATCCGAGGGCCTCGGTGCGGCGGTAGAACTCCGCGGCGTCGATCCAGATGACCGGCCCCGCGCCGGTGGCGGCACCGGGAGGGTGCGGCGCCGGCGGCAGGGTGTTGAGTTCTGCGGTCGCGGTGATCGTCCACTTCAGGTCGCCGTCGGCGGTGGCGGTGAACGCGGCGAATTCAAGGGTCCCGTCGTCCTGGTTGAGGGTGGTCCGCAGCACCGGGTCGCAGGTGTCGTCGAGCAGCACCGCGCGGTGCAACGTCAGGTTGTCGACGCTGTGTTCGGCACCGTAGGTCTCCCGGCCGGCGGCCAGCGCCATCTCGACGTACACCGCGCCGGGTACCACCGCGCTGCCCTGGATTCGGTGCTCGGCGAGGAAGGGGTGGCTGATGGCGCTGAGTTCGGCCTCCCAGGTGGGGTGCACCCCGCGCACCGGCTGCCCCAGCAGGGGGTGCACGGGCCGGTAGTACAGCGCTTCCTCGGCCTCGTGGGTCTCGTTCCAGAACCGCTTGTTCTGCCATGGATACGACGGCAGCTTGAGCAGGCCTGCGCCGTCGTCGGAGTTCACCGCGGACCAGGCGATGTCGTGGCCCTGGCAGTGCACCGCGCCCACACAGTTGAGCAGCGCCCGGCCGTCGTCCTGGTCGCGGCGTTGCGACGCGATCACTGAGACCCGCTGCGTGCCGGCGGTTTCGGCGATGGCGGCCGCCAGTACCGGGTGCGGGCCCAACTCGATGAAGTGGGTGTAGCCGTCGTCGAGCATCCGCCGCAGCGCGGGCTCGAACAGGACCGTGGCGCGGGTGTTCTGCCACCAGTAGGCGGCGCCGTCGTCGTAGCGGTCCAACATCTCCCCGGTGACCGTCGAATAGAGCGGCAGCGCGGCCGCCTTCGACGACAGTCCCTCCAGCGCGTCGAGGAGTTCGGGTTTGACCGCGTCCATGTAGTGGGTGTGATACGGCACCTTGACCGCGAGGTAGCGGTGGAACAACCCGGCGATATCCAGTTGTCGGGCAACGCTTTCCAGGACCTGCGCGTCGCCGGCGACGGTGACCGACGTGGGGCTGTTGACCGCGGCCACCGAGACCCGGCGACCGAACTCCGCAAGGGTCTGCGCGTCGATCGTCTGCATCAGGGTCTCGGTGTCCAGGCCGACCGCGAGCATCCGACCCTGCCCGCTGGTGCGTTGTTGCAGGCGGCTGCGGTGATAGATCACCGCGACCGCCTGCTCGAAGGTCAACAGACCCGACAGGTGGTGCGCGGCCACCTCGCCGGCGCTGTGGCCGATCACCGCGTCGACAGTGATGCCGAAGTGCGCGAGTTGCTCGGCCAGCGCCACCTGGACGGCGAAGTTGGCCGGCTGCGCGATCTCCGTTTCGCCCATCCGGGAACGGGTTTCGTCGGCGCGCAGTTCCTCGAGCAACGACCAGTCGGCGTAGCGGGACAGCTCGCGGTCGCTGCGCAGGATGCTCTCGGTGAAGACGGGGAAGGTGTCGAGCAGGCCGCGGCACATCCGCCACCACTGCGGTCCCATGCCGGTGCAGACGAATGCGAGTTTGGGCGCCCCGGCGACGCGCTCCACGGACAGTTGCCCGCCGGCCGTGATGGCCTGGAGCTGTTCGGGCGCTTCGGCGATGCTCTCGACGGTCACGGTCTGCCGGTAGCTCAGATGCGCGCGGCGCCGGCCCAGCGTGTACGCCAGGTCCGCCAGGTCGGTGTCGGGGTGCGTGGCCAGGTGTTCGGCCAGCCGACCCGCCGTCGCGGCCAGGGCCTCCTCGCTGCGCGCCGAGATCGGCAGGACGGTCGGGCCGCCCCGGCGGCGCTCGGCGACAGCCCGAGGTTCCGGTGCGGGCGGCGCGGCCAGCACGGCGTGGGCGTTGGTGCCGCCGAAGCCGAACGAATTGACCCCGGCAATCCGCCGCTCGTGGTCGGGGAAGGCCCGGCCCGCCGCGGGCACGTCGAGCTTGAGGTCTGTGAGCGAGACGTGCCGGGTGGGGGTACCGAGGTGCAGGGTGGCCGGGATGTAGCCGTGCTTGAGCACCAACGCGGCCTTGATCAGTCCGGCGACGCCGGCGCCGGCCTCGAGGTGGCCGATGTTGGTCTTGACCGAGCCGATCAGCAGCGGGTCGGTCGGCGGCCGCTCGGAGGTCAGCGCGTTGGCCAGGGCCCGCATCTCGATCGGGTCGCCGACGGGGGTCCCGGTACCGTGCGCCTCCACGTAACCAACCTCGCCGGGTTGCACGCCGGCGCGGCCGAGCGCGGTCCGGATCGCGGTCTCCTGGGCGTCTTCGCGGGGGACGGTGATGCCGTCGGTGCGGCCGTCCTGGGACACCGCGGTGCCCAGGACCTGGGCGTAGATCTCGTCGCCGTCGCGCAGCGCCCGCGCCAGCGGTTTGATCACCACCACCGCCCCGCCCTCACCGCGCGCGTACCCGTCGGCGGAATCGCTGAAGGCCTTGGACCGCCCCTCCGGGCTGAGGAACCCGCTGGTCGATTCCGCGATCGCGGTGTTGGGTCCGATCATGATGTTGACCCCGCCGGCCAGCGCCAGATCGCATTCGCCGTTCCAGATGCTCTGCGCGGCGAGGTGCAGCGCGACCAGCGAACTCGAACAGGCGGTGTCGATCGTCATGCTGGGACCGCGGAAGTCGAAGGCATGCGACAGCCGGTTGGCCAGCATCGTCATCATCATGCCGGTCGCCGAGTGCGCCTTGAACCGGTAGCGGCTGGTGCGGCCCTGGTTCTGCAGGAGTTGATAGTCGAGGGTGAAGCCACCGACGAACACGCCGACCTCGCCGCCGGCCAGGCCGTCGGCGGGAATTCCGCCGTCCTCCAACGCCTCCCAGGCGACCTGCAACAGCAGCCGTTGCTGGGGATCGAGGGAGTGCGCCTCCCGCGGGGAGATGGAAAAGAACTGCGGATCGAACTGGTCGATCTCGTCGAGGAAGCCGCCGCGGCGGGTGACGATCTTGCCGAGCTTGGCCGGGTTGGGATCGTGGTAGCGCCCGGCGTGCCACCGGGTCTCCGGGACTTCGCGGGTGGCGTCGACCCCGTCGCACAGCAGCTGCCAGAACTTCTCCGCGGAGTCCGCGCCTCCGGGCAGACGACAACCGACACCGACGATCGCCAGGGGTTCCCGGGTGGTCATGCGCGGCGCGCCCGGCAGCGACGGTCGATGCGGGTGGGATCGCTGGCAGGCATGGGCACTCCTCGTCGTCTGGCACGGCTTGTGAGTACTTCGTCGCCGCGGCCGGTCTGGATGGGTACCCACTTGCACGCGCGCCGATCCGC
Source organism: Mycolicibacterium sp. MU0050 (assembly GCF_963378085.1). Taxonomy (GTDB): domain Bacteria; phylum Actinomycetota; class Actinomycetes; order Mycobacteriales; family Mycobacteriaceae; genus Mycobacterium; species Mycobacterium wendilense. The sequence continues at coordinate 5,076,282 of NZ_OY726395.1, forward strand.
GCGGCCCGCCTGCCCGGGTCAGTTCGGCGCGAGCGCCGGAGCGGCGGCGACGATCCAGCCGCGGCTGAGCGGGTTGGTGGCGTCGTCCTCGCGGTGGATGCGCCGCCATTCGCGCAGCAACGGGTCGCGCTGCCAGGCCTGCACCTGCCGCACGACGGCGTCGTCGTCGAACCGGCGGGACTTCTCCTCGAGCACCGCGTCGACCAGTTGACCGGCCACGTGCCGCAGCAGGCGGGCGTTGGAGTCGAACTGCGCGGCGAAGTCGGGGCTCGGCCCCATCATCGCGGTGTGCAGCGCACCCATGAAGTTCAGCGGCGCGTACAGGTCGACGAACGGCACCGAGGTGGTGTCACGCTCGACGGCGGCCCACTCCCGAAAGAAACGTTGCATCCGGTTGCTCAGTGCGATCAGACCGTCGAGGTGCGGCACGAAGTCCGGGTCGTCGGTGATGCGGACAAACCGGTCGTTGACGTAGAGCAGCCCGATGAATCCCCAGTAAAAAGCGACGTCCCAGATGATCTTCGCCGACATCACCGCGGGCGTACCCATCAGGGCGTACTGGTCCTGGTAGATGGCCAGCCACATCTGCGTCAGCGACCTGAACAGCGTGTCGCTGATCTGGGCGCGCGCCGCGACGTCCCCGCCGTCGAGTTCGCGCACCACCATGTCGGTGATCAGGCCGTTGCCGATCGCGACGAGGTCCAGGCCCGAGGAGTACAGCGGGTCCAGGAAGATGCCCGCGTCCCCGGTCAGGCACCAGCGGGCGGCGCCGTCGAAGACCTGCGTCGCGTCGTGGCTGTACTTCTTCATCACGCGGAAGTCCCGGATCTGCTGCTCGTGCTCGTCGATCACCGCGGCGCACTGCGGTTCATGCTCATGCAGCCACGCCCGGGCCTTGTCGAGTGTGTTGAACCCGACGAACGGGTGATACGCCGGGTCGGCGACGATCCCGACGCTGGTGGCGCCGGAGCCCAGCCGGATGAGCCAGACCCAATAGCCCTGCCCCATCAGGTGATTGGTGGACAACGCGCGGTCGCCCTCCACCAGCCGGGCCTGCCACGTCGGGTCCTGGCTCCAGCGGCCGACGTCGATCTCGGTGGCGACGCGGAACCAGACCGCGTTGCAATTGTGCTGGTTGGCGCGCTTGAGGTCCAGCTGCCGGGGCAGCGTCCGGTTGCGGCCCGACGCGTCGACGACCCAGCGCGCCGTCGTCGCCACCGCCCCGTCATCGCCCTGGTAGGACACGACGTGCCGGTCGGCCCCGAAATCCACCGCGCGCACCCGGCCGCGGGCGGTGTCGATGCCCGCCGCGACGCAGCGCCGGTAGAGCTCGTTCTCCAGCCGGCCCCGGTCGATCTGGTACGTGACCTGCGGGACGAACGACGAACTGCCGACCTCCATCCGCTCGGCGATGTCGCTGTTCCCGTTGTGGGAGAAGAACATCCGCAGGCCCATCTTGCGGATGTGCGCCGTGGCGAGGTGATCCCCCAGGCCGAGTCGGTCCCGCAGGTAGTGGGCCGACACCTCGACGGTGGACTCGCCGACGGTGTGGGTGATCTCGGGTACCGGGTGCGCGTTCGGTTCGACGATCAGGATCCGGGTCTGCGCCCGCGCGCTGCGGATCTCCAACGCCAGGGTCAGGGCGGCCGCGCCGCCGCCGACGATCACGACGTCATGGTCGACTGCGGGGGCCTCGGATTCGACGAGGCGACTTCGGATCCGGCGCGCCAGCGCCGCCCGGGCCGCCGGGTCGAGGTTCGCGAGCTGGTCATGCACGTTCATGCGGATACCCTTCTTCGACCGGCACCAAAGGCGTGTCGTCGGCGCGTTTGCGGCCATAGACGGCCTCGAAGATCGGCGAGGCCATCAGCGTCGTGATGATGGCGACCAACACCAGAATGGTGAACAGGGTCGGGGTGATGATGCCGGCCTCCAGACCGATGTTGAGCAGGATCAGCTCGATCAGTCCGCGGGCGTTCATCAGCGAGCCGAGCGCCACCGACTCGCGCCCCGAGACCCCGCTGACGCGCGCGGCCACCGCGCAGGCGATGCCCTTTCCGGCGACCGCCACGACGAGCAAGCCCAGCGTGACGGCCCACAACGCGGGGGTGTTGACCAGTCCGATCTCGGTGTTCAGGCCCGAGTACACGAAGAACAACGGCAGCAGGAACGTCGTGGTGAGCGGCTCCAGCTTCTCGGTGAGGCGCTGCGCGAAGAAGCCGGACGGCATCGCAGTGCCGAGAATGAACGCACCGAAGATCGCGTAGATGCCGATGGAGTCGGTGATCCACGCGCACACCATCAGCAGGATCAGCACGGTGCTGAGCACCGGCGTCGGGATGCTCGCGTGGCCGGCCGACTTGTCGGCGAGCCCGGCGAACCGGCGGCGTCCCACCGTCAGCAGCAGGACCGTGTACAGCAGTCCGCCACCGATGGCGACCACCGCCATGGTGGGGCTGTTCTGGTGGATGGCCAGCACGATGGCCAACACGCACCAGGAGATGGCGTCCGAGGTCGCCCCGCACGCCAACGCCAGGGTGCCCAAAGGCGTTCCGGAAAGCCCCTTTTCGAAGATGATCCGCGCGAGCATCGGGAATGCCGTGATCGCGACCGACGCGCCCAGGAACATCATGGCCATGCCGAGGCTGACGTCGGCGCCGAAGAATCCGCCGCCCGACAGCAGCGGGATGGCGGCGAGGGCGCCCAGCGCGAGCGGGGCGAGCGTGCCCGTCGCGGACACGGCGGCGGCGGTGCCCGCACGTTTTTTGACGTGGTTGATGTCGAAGTTCAGACCGATGATGAACATGTAGAGCACCAGGCCGATCTGCGCCGTGGTGTAGAGCACCACGTTGGCCACCCCGTCGGGAAACAGGGTGTCCTGCAGGCCGGGCGAGACCCGACCCAGCAGCGAGGGTCCCAGGATGACACCGGCGATCATCTCGCCGACCACCTGCGGCTGTCCGATCCGTTGCGCCGCCAGCCCTGCGACGCGGCACGCCACCAGGATGACGGTCAGCTGCAGGAAGAACTGGATGGCGGTCTCGGCGGGCACGACTCAGCCCCGCCTGTTCGACGTGCCGGTCAGGCGCGGTGGCGGTCGCAACGGGGGCGAAGGTGGCGGCACGTCGCCAATGTAACTTCCGGGCGGACGGTCCCGACCGGCGCAAAAGTGGTCCTCGCACGGGTCCGGGGCCGATCAACACGGGTGGTGCGCCCCGGCCTCGTACCGCATTTCAAGCTCGTACCTCGTTGTCCTGCAACGAATTCCGTGAGCAGCCGCGCGGGATGCCTGTCGGCCGGTCCGGCGCCACCGCGCGATCTCCGACACGTCATCAACTCGTCACAAGCGCGGGCGTCGCGACGGGCTGCGGGGCCCGCTCAGATCCCGCGCAGCGCGGCGCCCAACAGGGCCACGCCCACGACCATCAACACGACCGACGTGACCAGGTTGCGACGGCGCTGGATCCACAGTTTTGCTCGCGCCAACGCCGGATCGATCCGGGCACCGAACAGCACGTACGCCAGGACCGGCGCGGTGACCGTGCAACTTGCCAGCACCGTGTAGAAGCCGATGGCCACCGCCGCCGCGAACCCGCCGGCCACGGTGGCGCCGATCAGCACCCCGGCGGCGCCGTTGGCGGCCATCATCTTCGGGTTGGCGAGCACGAAGACGGCGCCGATCGCGGCGGCGCCCACCCACGAGAGCCGGGCAATCCGGGCCTCCCAGCGCGGTTGGGCACCGGCGTCGTCACGCCGTGCCCACAACCACGCCCCGAGCCCGACGCACACCGCGCCGAAAACGCCCAGCAGCCAGGCCGTCACCGCGGGATCCGGCTGTGCGAAGCGGTCCGCGAGCCGTGGGACCTGAAGGAACACCGCCGTGGCCGCAGCCAGCGCCACCAGCCGGCCCAGCAGGAACGCGACGCTCGCGGGCCGCGGCCGGTCGTTGTGCAGCAACAAGACCAGCACGGCGACGATCGAGACCGGTGACAGGGCGACCACCATCGCCGGCGCCGTCAACTGCCCGAACAACGCCGCGGAGAGACCCGTCATCTGCTTCTCCTCCGACGTGCGCACGCGCGGTAGCCATCCGGTGCCGGCCTACCGGCGCTTGCGGCGCCCCGGGCGGGCACAACGACTCTAATGGGTGGCCGTAGCCCCCGGGCCGTCGGCAGCCGAACGAGCCGATGCCGACTTCAGCAGCGGCCCAAGGGATTAATCACCGAGGATTAATACGGCGGGCATTTGGTTACCCACCGACCATGTCGAAATCCACCACAACCGCACGTATCGACGACGCAGCTCCCGGCGACATCATCGCGCTCGACCGCGGCGCCGGCGGGCAGGACTTCAAGGTGGTCCACAAGGAAACCGTCGACTCGGGGTTCCTCATCACGCTGGAGGGCGACGACGGCGAGACCTGCCAGCTGGAGATGGCACCGGGCACCCCCGTGACGCGATCGCTGGAAGCCAAGTGGGAGTCGACGCAGAGCCCGACCATGAACTCGGAGCCGTGAGCCCCGACGTCGACGGCGAGAACCGCTGACCTGCCGCACCGTCCGCCGGCAATCCGCGGTGCCCTCGGCAATCCGCGGCTAACGTCGAACGAATGACGGCGGCCGGCTCGCGTCTCACCCGGCTCTGGGCCGTCGGGACGATCGTGTGCACCCTCGCCTCCTGCGGGCAACCCCCGGACCCGTCGCCGACCGGCGACCCGTCACCAGCACGGGTCGCCGCCGCATCGGCGCCGCGGCCGGCTGCGGCCCGCATCGTCGGGCCTGCCGAGTTCGCACCCGTCTACCACCTTGTCGAGGCGGCGGTCGCGGCCGGTCGGTTGCCGGGCGCGGTGGTGCAGGTGGGCCACGGCGGCGAGGTGGTCCTGCGGCGGGCGTTCGGTTCGCGCAAACTCACCGGGGAGCCCGGCTTGGACGGTTCGCCGTCGCCCGCCGAGCCGATGACCGAGGACACCATCTTCGACCTGGCTTCCCTGACGAAACCGCTCACGACGGCGACGGCCATCCTGCGGCTCCACGAGGACGGGTTGGTTCGGCTCGACGAGCCGGTCCAGACGTACCTGCCCGATTTCAATCCCGACCGGGACCCGCGGCGCGCGCGGGTGACGTTGCGCATGCTGCTCACCCACACCTCCGGGATCGCGGGAGATCTGAGCCTGGACGGGCCGTGGGGGCTGGACCGGCCCGACAAGGCCGAGGGGATCCGTCGCGCGCTCGCCGCACAGGTGGTGTCCGAACCGGGAGAACGGTTTCATTACTCCGACATCGGTTTCATTCTGCTCGGCGCGCTGCTCGAGAAGATCACCGGCGAACCCGAGGATGTTCACGTCGAGAAGGCGATCTTCGATCCGTTGGGCATGTCGGACAGTTACTACCTTCCCGTAGCCAAAGCCTGTGGGCCGCACCGGGTCCGCGGCACCGCGGTCGCGTTCGACCCGGCCGCCGGTGACGTCGACGAGTGCCCGCCCGGCAGCTGGCACACCGCGCTGCTGGCCCGCGTCGCGCCCACGGCCCTCGACGAGGACACCCCAGGGCGCAACCCGGACTTCGGACACCCGCTGCGCGGCACCGTGCACGATCCGACGGCGCGGCGGATGGGCGGGGTGGCCGGCAGCGCCGGGTTGTTCGCAACGGCGCACGACCTGGGCCTCTACGCGCAGGCCCTGCTCGACCGGCTCGCCGGCCGACCGAGCCGGTTCCCGCTGACGCGGGCGAGCGCGCTGCTGATGACGACCCCGCAGCAGCCCGGCGACACCGGTGACCTGCGCGGGCTGGGCTGGGACATCGACACCGCGCACTCCGCGCCGCGCGGGCGGATCTTCCCGGTCGGCAGCTTCGGCCATACCGGGTTCACCGGGACGACGCTGTGGCTGGACCCCGGGTCGAACACCTACGTGGTGGTCCTCGCCAACGTGATCCACGTCCGCGGGGCGCCACCGATCGCGAATCTCAGCGGCGAGGTGGCCACGGCGAGCGCCCGGGCCCTGGGGCTCTACGGCAATTGACGGGTGAGCGCGCCGAGTGGGTATTCCCTGACCCATGACGAAGACGCCGAGCCCCGCGAACCCCGACGACCAGCCGAACACGGTGGTGATTTTCGCCCCGCTGCCCGTGTTGACCGTGACGGTCGAGGACCGCTCCGGGGTGCCGGACATCCATGTGCACGCCGGCGGGCAGGGGGTGTGGCAGTCGCGGATGGTGTCCTCGCTCGGGGTGCGCGTCGTGCTGTGCGCCGCGCTCGGCGGCGAGACCGGCGACGTGCTCAACCACCTGCTGCCCATTCAGGACGTCAGCGCGCGGATCGTCCCGGTCAGTTCCCGCAACGGCGCCTATGTGCACGACCGGCGCAGCGGCAGCCGCGAGATCGTCGCGGAAAGCCCTGGCAGTCCGCTGGACCGCCACGAACTCGACTCGCTCTACGAGCTGACCCTCACCGAGGGCCTGGGCCACGGCTGGGTGCTGCTGTCCGGGCCACAGGAGGACGATGTGCTGCCCGCCGACCTGTACCGGCGCCTGGCCACCGACCTCGGCGCCAACGGTTGCAAGGTGGCGGCGGACCTGTCCGGCGAGCGACTCGAGGCGGTGCTGGCCGGCAAGCCCCACCTGATCAAGGTGAGCCACGAGGAACTGCTCGACGACGGCCGGGCGAAGTCCGAGGATGCCGACGACCTCGTCGCGGCCATGCGCGCCATGCGGGAGGAGGGCGCCGGCACCGTCGTGGTCTCCCGGTCGGGTGCGGCCCCAGCGCTGGCGCTACTCGACAGTGCGGACACCAAGGGCTCCAAGGGCGGCGACGTCGTCGAGGTGGAGATGCCCAAGCTGGAGCCCGCCGACCCCGCCGGGGCGGGAGACTCCATGACCGCGGGCATGGTGGCCGCGCTCGCGTGCGGTCGGCCGATGCGCGAGGCGCTGCAGGTCGGCGCGGCGTGCGGTGCGCTCAACGTGGTCCGGCACGGGCTGGGCACCGGCGGGGCGCGGGCGGTGCAGACCCTGGCCGACCGGGTCGAGTTGCGGCCGTGGGAGTCCGGGAAGTGACGAGCAGTGCCGTCAGAGATCTTGGGCGGCAACGGGATACGTGGCAGCCAGGAAGGGAGGACGACACGTGCGACGCGCACTGGTGACCAACGACGACGGAATCGATTCGCCCGGTTTGCACGCGCTGGCGGTTGCGGCGCGGGAGGCCGGCCTGGAGGTGGTGGTGGCCGCCCCCGTCGAGCAGTCCAGCGGCGCGAGCGCGGCCCTGACCGCGGTGCGCCGGGACGGCCGCACAGTGGTCGAGCGGCGCGAGCTGCCGCAACTCGACGGCGTGGAGGCCTGGGCCGTGCACGCCCAACCCGGACACATCGTCGCCGCCGCGCTCAACGGCTGGTTCGACCCGGCCCCCGACGTGGTGCTGTCGGGAATCAACCACGGCGCCAACGTCGGTCGCGCCGTGTTGCATTCGGGTACCGTCGGCGCCGCGCTCACCGCGACGATCAACGGCGCCCGCGCGCTGGCGGTGTCGCTGGACGTGGCGCTGTACCCCACCGGCGAACGACATTGGGCCGCCGCCGCGGGCCTGCTGGCACCGGTGTTGGAGGTGGTGCGCGAGGCACCGGAGGACACCGTGTTGTCCCTCAACGTCCCCGACCGACCGGCCGACGAGCTGGGCCCGATCCGGCCGGCTCAGTTGGCCCGGGGCGGCGCCGTGCAGACCCGCGTCGACGAAGTGCGCGACGGCGACCTGCGTTTGGCCGAATTCGAGATCGCCGACGAGCCCGAGGAGGGCACCGACAGCGCGCTGCTGGCCGCGGGGCATCCCACCCTCACGGCGCTGCGGTCGGTCGATGCCGACGACAGCGAGCTGGTGCTCGACTGGCTGGGGGCGTCGTCGGGCGTCGACTCACACTGAAACCGCCCGAACGCCAGCCGATTCAGGGTAGGCCGGCAGCACGTCACGATCGCGGTCCTGCGGATTCCAACTTTGCCTACGGCGACCATTCCTCGGCCCCGACGCTACGCTGTTGCCCGTGGCAGCACCGTGGTCGACGAGTCGGCTGGGCAACCTGGCTGGAAAGCGCGTCATCGTGACGGGGGCGACCAACGGCGTCGGGCTGGGGACCGCGCGCGGCCTCGCGCACGCCGGCGCGCACGTCATTCTGGCGGTCCGCAACACCGACCTCGGCGCGCAGCGCGCCACGGAGATCGGCGGCTCGACGTCGGTCATCAAGCTCGACCTCGCCGATCTGGCTTCGGTGCGCGCTTTTGCGGATCAGCTCGACGGTGACGTCGACATCCTGATCAACAACGCCGGTGCGCTGACCGAACGCCGCCGCGACACCGTCGACGGATTCGAGATGACGCTGGGCACCAACCTGCTGGGCCCGTTCGCGCTGACGAATCTGCTGCTGCCGCGAATCCGCTCACAGATCATCAACGTGGGCTCCGATGCGCACCGCTCGGCCACCCTGCGCCTCGACGACATGCACCTGCGGCACCACAAGTGGACGCCGATGGGCGCCTACGCCCGGTCCAAGCTGGCGGTGATGCTGTGGGGTCTGGAGCTGGACCGGCGGTTGCGGGCCGCCAACTCTCCCGTCGTCACCCACCTGACGCATCCGGGTTGGGTGGCGTCCAACCTGTCGCAGGTTTCCGACAAACCGGTGTTCGCGGTGACGCACAAGGTGGTTCGCGCGGTTGCCGACCGGTTGGCCAACGATATCGACGCGGGCGCGGCGCCGACCCTGTACTGCATCAGCGAGCCGATCCCGCCGGGCAGTTACGTCGGGGTGAGCGGACGGCTCGGGCTGCGCGGCGGCCCCGTACTGATCGGCCGTTCGGTGCTCGCCTGCGATTACGACGCTGCGGCGCGGGTGCTGGAGTTCGCGGAAAACGAGACCAACACTGCGCTTGCGTTGCCCTAGCCGGGACCTACCCGGGCAGTTTGATGACCGCGGTGTACATCTCCACCATCGGGCGGTAGAGGTCGATGTCGTCGAGCTGACTACTCAGGACCACCGAATCACTCGTGGCGATCAGCGCGCGGGCGAACATCTCCGGCGAGATCAGCAGAGTCGCGCCCAGCTTGGCCATGCTGTCGACGATGAAGTCCGCCAGTTGGTCGACGACCTCCGAACGCTTGGCGGCGACCCGCTCCCGGGCCTCGGGGTTGCGCTGCAGGTAAAGGGTGAACTCCAGGCCCAGCGCGGCGTGCTCGGCGCCGCGGTCGATGCTCAGTTCGCGCCAGCGCTGGGCGATTTCGTCGAGTTCGTGCGCTCCGACGCTGGCGGCCGAGGCCATCACCTCGGCGAAGTTGTCGAAGTAGCGGCGCCAATACCGATCACTGACCGCGAGGAACAGCTCCTCCTTGGTGGTGAAGTGCTTGTAGATGGCGCCCTTGGTGTAGCCCGCCGCGAACGCGATGTCGTCGAGAGTCGCTGCGGTGAACCCTTTTTCGCTGAACACCCGCTCGGCGGCGTCGAGCAGCAGCGACCGGGTGCGCTCGAGGCGCCGCTCCCGTGTCCAGCGCTCTACCATGCCCCGAGTCTGCCACAGGATCTAAGAAACTATTGAGTTCTTCAGATACCAGTGGGTATATTTCTGCCGATTGCGCCCAGTGCGACGCAACCGAGGAGGCGTGATTGTGAGCGAGCTGTCGGACAAGAAGTCCGCGACCACCGAGTCCCTGAGCAGCGTCGGGCGCTTGGACGCGCCGCCGCCGGCGGCGCCGTCGGCACGACGGGTGAGAATCTGGGCCACCGCGGGCGGGTTGATCCTGGCCTTCCAGATCTACGTGTGGATTCGGTGGATCACCGGCCCCTACTTCCAGCGAGTGGACCCCGGGCCGACGGACCCGCCGACGTTCATGAAGGTCGCCCTGATGGTCTGGCAGATCGGCTCGCCGGCGCTGTTCCCGGTGGCCATCTGGTGGTTCATCATCCGCCCCTGGCGACGCGAGCGGCGGATCACCTTGGACGGCATGATCATGGTGTCCACGGGCCTGTTCTTCTTCCAGGACCCGCTGCTCAACTACATCAACACCTGGTGCACCTACAACGCCTGGGCGTTCAACATGGGCTCCTGGGCGCCGCACGTCCCGGGCTGGATGTCCCCCGAGCGACCGGGTGCCCAGGTGGCAGAACCGTTGGGCATCAACGTCTCCGGCTACGCGTACGGCGTCCTGCTGTGCACCATCCTCGGCTGCTGGGTGATGCGCAAGGCGCAGAACCGCTGGCCCGGCCTCGGCACCAAGGGCTTGATCGGCGTCGCGTTCGCGTGGGGATTCGTCTTCGACTTCGTTATGGAAGGCCTCATCTTGATGCCGATGGGGATGTACACCTTCCCCGGCGCCATCCAATCGCTGTCGATCAACGCGGGCACCTACTACCAGTGGCCGATCTACGAGGGGCTGATGTGGGGCGGGGTCCAGGCCGCGCTGTGCTGCCTGCGCTTCTTCACCGACGACCGCGGCCGCACCGTGGTCGAGCGCGGATTGGACAACATCCGCGGTGGCTTCGCCAAACAGCAGTTCATCCGGTTCCTGGCGATCTTCGCCGCGGTGAGCGCATCGTTCTTCACCTTCTACATCATCCCGGCGCAGTTCATGGCCACCCATGCCGACCCGTGGCCGGAGGACGTGCAGAAGCGCTCCTACTTCACCTCGGGCCTGTGCGGCGACGGCACCGACCGACCCTGCCCGGACCCGTCGCTCCCCATCCCCACCAAGCACTCGGGCTATGTGAACTTCGACGGTGAGGTCGTGATGCCCGAGGGCGCAGAGGTACCCCCGCGGATACCGCACGAGGGACGGTGACGCGGTGTCGACGAACAATCACGCCGCCGTGATGGAAAGTCGTTCGCCCGCACCGTTCTACCGCAGCGTGGGAGACGAGTCCGAGGTCTTCCGCGCCGCGGCACGGCGCGGCTCGCCAGTACTGCTCAAGGGGCCGACGGGATGCGGCAAGACGCGGTTCGTCGAGGCGATGGCGCACGAACTCGGCCGCGACCTCATCACCATCGCGGGTCACGAGGACATGACCTCGGCGGACCTGGTGGGCCGATTCCTGCTCAAGGGCGGCGAAACGGTCTGGGTGGACGGCCCGCTGACCCGGGCCGTGCGCGGCGGGGCCATCTGCTACATCGACGAGATCGTGGAGGCCCGCCAGGACACCACCGTGGTGATCCACCCCCTGGCCGACCACCGCCGCGAGTTGCCGATCGACCGCTTGGGCACCACGTTGGCGGCCGCGCCCGGTTTCCAATTGGTCATCTCGTACAACCCCGGCTACCAGAGCGTGCTGAAAAGCATCAAGGAGTCCACCCGGCAGCGGTTCGTCGCCATCGAGTTGGATTTTCCGCCCCCGCCGGTGGAGACCGAGATCGTCGCGCACGAGGCCGGGATCGACGCCGAGACCGCCCGGGTGCTGGTGTCGATCGGCACCGCCATCCGCAACATCGACGGCTCGCCGCTGCGCGAGGTGTCGTCCACCCGGATGTTGATCCTGGTCGGCGGGCTGGTCGCCGAGGGGTTGAGCCTGCGGCGCGCGGTGCAGGCCGGCATCGTGGAAGCCCTGACCGACGACCGCGACGTGATCCGGGCGCTCGGTGAACTGGTGGATGCCCACCTGCCCCGGCCGTGACCGAACCGGAGCGGCATGACCCCGGCCGGCTGCGGTTGCTGGCCGGCCATCTGGCCGGTCGTGCCGTCGACGTCGCCGAGGCGCCCGCCGGGCAACCGCCCTACACCGACGGCCGCGTGGTCTTCGTCTCCGCGGGCGGCGCCCTGGAGCAGCATCGTCGCGAGGTGGTGGTGCAGGCCGCCCTGCTGGGCGCCGGCAGCCTGGATCCGGGGCTGGTCCGCCAGCTTCGCGCCCGGGGTGGGCTGGCCAAGCGCTACCTGGCCGTCGAGGGCCGCCGGGTACTGACCGACCTCGCCGACCGGCTGCCCCTGGCGGCAGGGCTGTGTCCCGACGGCGCACCCGCGACGGCGTCGCCCGCCGAGTCGCTCGAATTCGCCCGCGGCCGAACCAAAGTCGCCGATCCGCCGCCCTGGTTCGGCGTCATCAGACCGCTGCAGATCGCGCCGGCCGCCGCCGCGCCGAGCGAGCGCGCCACCGACGCGGATCTGCACTTCGAAATCGCCGCCGGCACCGCGGACGAAGATCCCGACGACGATGACGACGACGATGACGACGACGATGACGACGACGATGACGACGACGGCCCGGCCGAGGAAAGCAAGATCCTCAAACTGTTCGACAACCCATTGTTCAATTCCCAAGCGGTGGGCGACTTCCTACGCAAGCTGCTCGGCTCCTCCCCCGGATCCTCCGACAGTAGTTCGGGCGGCGCGGAACTGCGCGCCGGCGCCGCGCGCCGGGGGCGCGTGGCCGGCCCGGAGGCCCGTCCCCTGCCCACCCGAATCCACTTCACCGACGAGGCGAACCCCGGCGCCGCCGTCGGGGTCGGCGGCGCCCTGCACCCGGAGTGGGACGTCTTCAAGAACCGGTACCGGCCGCAGTGGTGCCGGGTTATCGATTACCCGTTCACCGCGCACGCGGACATGTCGGCCGCCGAGGTCGTCCCCGACGACGTGCTGCGACGGCGACTGTCGCGGATCGGGCTGGGCCCCAAAGCGTTACGGCGCCGGCCCGACGGTGACGAACTCGACATCGAAGCACTCGTCGACCTCTCGGTCGATCTGCGCTCGGGCTGGTCCCCGCCGGAGCACATCTACGTCGAGCACCGCAAGATCGCCCGCAATCTCGGCGTCCTGATCCTGCTCGACGCGTCGGGGTCGGCCACCGACGCCGACCCCGACGGGCTTGCCGTGCACGACCATCAGCGCCGCGCGGCCGCCACCATCGCGGCCACCCTCGAGGACCTCGGCGACCGCGTAGCCGTCTACGCCTTCCGCTCCAAGGGCCGCAACGCCGTGCACCTACCGGCAATCAAGACATTCAGCCAGCGGTTCACCGCCTTGAGCCGGGCGCGGCTCAACCAGCTGCAGCCCGCGAACTACACGCGGCTCGGCGCCGCCATCCGCGGTGCGGGAGAAATCCTCAAAACCGAAGCGGGTACCCCGAACCGGCTACTGCTGGTGCTCTCCGACGGCCATCCCTACGACGACGGCTACGAGGGGCGCTACGCCGAGGCCGACGCGCACAAGGCGCTGGAGGAGTTGCGCGCCGACGGGGTGGCCTGCCTGTGCCTGTCGCTGAGCACCTCCGCGGACAGCGCGGCGTTGCAGCGGGTCTTCGGCTCGGCCAGCCACGCCAGCGCGCCGACACTGGGCGGGTTGTCCGACCGGATGGACCAGCTGTTCCTGGCGGCGCTGCGCGAGCTCGCCGCACCCAGCCCGACGCGGTGATCGGCTCGGAGTCAGGCGACCTGGCCGACGTGGGCCGCCGACTCGCCGATGGTGGCCGAGGCGTTCGCACCGATCATGGTGCGCAACAACTCTCGATGCTCGCGGCGGCCGCGCTGGTCGGCACGCTCCATACCGCCCGGCAGGCCGAGCGCGGCGGCGCTGCGCGCGAGGTTCACCGGCATTCGCAACAGCGGATACCACGGCAGCGCGTAGGACGGCAGGCCCAGGTCGCGCACGGTGCGCCGGCCCAAGAACGCGCTGGTGATCGACAGGTGCTGGGCGCGCGCGATCCGGCGCCGCAACCCCGGCAGCGCGTCGTAGTGCCAGGCCAGCGGGTCTTCGACCATGGGCGCCGCCAGCTGTTTGGAGGATTCGTCGGGCTCGGCCAGCGCGGACAGCGTGTGCGCCAAAACCCGGACGCTATCGCGGAAACTCCGTGGCAGCCATTGGTCCTCGACCCCGATGAGCCAGCCGACATAACGCGTCAGATGAGCGACCGCGCCGAACTCCGACGGCGAGAGCACGACTCCCATGCCGATGGCGCCCACGGCGGGCGCCACCAGGGCGCCGACCAGCGTCGCGGCCATGTCGGTCTGGTTGACCGGCAGGCCCCACTCGTCGGCGCGCCAGTCCGGCATCGCCGATACGTGCCGCCGGACGAACGAGTGGATGAGCCGTACCCGGATGGTGGACTGGTAGCCGACGCCGAGGCGCTCGAGGCCGCCCTCCGAGATGACGTCCATGGCCCACTGCATGGTTTCGGCGAAGCGCTTGTTGGACCCCTTCTCCAGGGCGCCGGTACGCAGCAACGTCTTGTTGAAGCCGGAGAACTGATAGCCGCCCAGCAGGGACACGTCGCGGGCGATGTACATCCCGTCGGCGCCGCCGCGGCGCAACGCGCGCTGCCCCTTGCGCAAGAGACGGACATCCACCCAGTCCGGCAGCGTCTCGACGGATTCGAAGAAGTCGCGGAGCGGCGCCGGGGCGTCGGGGACGGCGGCGATACCGTCGCGCAGGGCCCGCTCGAACAACGGGCGGGTCTGCTCCATGCCGGCATCCGACATCCATTCGACTAGCCGGTCCATGGGCTCGTCGCCGACGGTGAGTCGTTCGCCGAGCATCTGCCACTGCTGCGGCGTCGGGTCCTTGATCGCCAGCGCGGTCGCGATGGCGCGCACGCCGGCGGGGATCGGCCGCGGACTTTCGGGATGACGAGTCGGGATGGTCACGGTCGGTCCTCTCGCGCTCACCTTTGACAACGCTCGTAGTCAGAAGGTTAGGCGCGCGGCTACCGCGCTGTCAACGCAGGGGGGCCGACGCCCCTGCGCGAGCGGGCGTGTCCCCGGCCGACACACTGGGCAGATGCCGTGATCTGCGCACGCTCGAGGGGTGGCCGTGCGCACATCGTCCGGCACCGCGCCAACGTGCATTCAGTCGGGCGCGGTCAGCCGGTGAATCCCTCGCCGTTCACCGACCGGTCGTGGTGGCTGTAGGTCAGCGGAATCTGCCTGCCACGGGCGATCTTGTTCAGCATGCCGATCCGTGCGCGCGCCGCCGCCCCGGTCTTCTTCTTGCGCTCCCGGATCGGATTGGAGAACGGCAACCGGTCGGTGATCATCGCGATTCCGACATTGAGCCGGGTGAAGTTCGTGAAGAGCCGCACCCGGCGCTCGAAGTTGTAGCCCAGCGGCTCGAACAGTGTGCCCTCGATCATCGCCTCGATCTGCCGATACCCGAACACGACGCCGGCCGGAGCCAGGGCGATGGTCGCGGTGATCTGGTTGGCGTAGCGGGCCACCAACTTCTTGACCCAGTCGGGCTGCGTCTCGGTCAGGGTCTGGATGTGGTCGGGTCCGGCGATGGCGTCGACGAGTTCGGCGCGCCACGGCGACGGGTTGCCGCCCCGGGCCAGGACGTAGTTCAGCGACTTGATCAACTCCACGCCGTCGGCGGAATGGAGGCGCTCCGGCGCGCCCCACAGCCGCCCGTTGTACGACGAGTACTCGGCGAGGTCGTCGAGTTGTTGGCGGGTCAGTTTGCGCCCGAACGCATGGTCGACGAGCCGCCCGAGCAGCATTCCGCTGCCGAAGCCGAGCAGCGACGTCACCGGGATGGGCTCGCCGAACTTGAGGTAGACCTTGTCGCCCCACTTGCGCCGCAGCCCGCGGCTGACGATGGCGTGCATCAGTCGCACGCGCACCACGTCCTGGAAGGCTTCCGAGTGCCGGTCGAAGATGTCGGGCAGGGTGAACTGCGAGAACACCCGCGCCGTCTCGAGGAAACGGCGCGGCCCGTCGTCGGCGAACCGCCCGGTGGCGCCCGTGGACGCGGAGATGTCCCCGGTCATCGCCGTCTCGTAGAACGCCCAGCCCTGGATGATGGTGGTGGCCGCCTGCGTGCACGACATCGCCAGCATCCGGCCCCGCTCGGCGGCGACGAGGTCGAACTGGTCGGCCAGGCCGTCCAGGTGCTCGAAGAGTTCGACGAACTCCGCCGGCGGGTCCTCCAGCGTGTCGATGCCCTGGGTCAATGCCTGCTCGAACAGCGCTCGGCCCTTTTCGTGGCCGAGGCGCTCGAACGCGTCGACCGCGCCGATCATGTGTTCGTCGGCCTGCCAGAAATAGTCGTCTCGGAGCCGGGTGATGGTGTTCGGCTCAGCCTCCTTGTCGATGTCGATCCACTCGCCGAACATGCACTCCCGCATGTGACGCCACTGCGCGGCGAAGTGGTCGCGCCCCGGTGGGATGGGCCGCAACGGCCGATCCGGGTGGTCGCGGCGGTTGAACTCCACGTCCTCGAGCAGGATTTCCGGACGCTCACCAGTGACAGTCATGAACCGAGTCCAATCTCAGCGAGTACAGGGCACTGATTACGACGTTAGCCCAGTGGCGCAACTATGTGAACCGGCGTTCTCGACGGCCTTCGCCAGACGCCCGGGACCCCGGCGCACCGTCGGCGCGCCGGGGTCCATCCTCATTCGGGTCCGATCAGCCCGCGAGCAGGGCATCGATCTGGTTGATCGCCTCGCGCGAGCCCTCCTCCACACCCATCTCCAGAACCTGCTGCAGGCCCTCGGCCGATTCGTACCGGCTGACGTAGGTGACCCTGGTGGCGCCGTCGCCGACGGGTTCGAAGGTGTACACGTTGTGCGAGACCGGCATGTCGGCCGCCGGCTTCAGGTCCTCGTCGGCGAACCCGTCGTCGAAGGCGAAGCTGCGGGGCTCGTCGACGGCCGTGACCTTCCACCATCCGCCGTACTTCTCGCCGTCGGGTCCCGTCATGAAGTACGTCACGGTTCCGCCCGGGCGCAGCGCATGGTCCACCACCGTGGCCGGAAATCCGGGTGGGCCCCAGATCTTCTCGAGTTGCCGCGGATCGGCGTAGATCTGCCAGACCCGCTCGACCGGTGCGGTGAATTCCGCCGTGATGGTCAGGGTGAGATTGTCGATGTCCTTGCTGATATCGGTGACAGGCATGGTTACTCCTTGTTGAGTAGATCGTCGATGCGAGCGATGCGGCCACGCCAGACGTCCTCGAGCTCGGTGAGCATCGATGAGACCGAACGCAGCGCCTCCACCTCGCCGCTCGCCAATTGCTCTCGCCCCTGGCGACGCTTGGAGATCAGGCCTGCCTTCTCCAATACGGCGACGTGTTTCTGCACGGCGGCAAAGCTCATGTCGTAGTTCGCCGCGAGTGCCGAGACCGAGTGCTCCCCGGCCAGTACCCGACGCAGGATGTCCCGCCGGGTCCGGTCGGCCAAGGCGTGGAAGAACGCGTCCGCTCTGTCCTCGTCCCGGTCGGCCACGTCCCCAATGTACAACCGATCGGTTGTACATTGTCAAGAGATTTGTGGAGTCTTCTGCGAATGGCCTCGCCAGTGCCAGCGGCTCGTCACACGGCCGTGCTTGTCGAATCGGCCCACACCCCGTCAGCGGCTGCCGCCAGCGGCTGAAACACAGCGAACCGGAACAGCACGTCGAGAATGACCTTCGCAATGGGATCCCAGGGCATGACGATCAAAGTTTCCTCTGAGGCGGAGCTCAGCGGGGTCGCGGTGCCGGGGCCCGCCGGGTCATAGCTGGGCGTAACACCGTCGAACATGTCGTTGATCCACTCGCCGGCAAGGACTTTGACGGCATCGATGTTTTCCGGCGTCGAAAATCCCGCGATGAGGTACTCGGCGATTTGCAGGATCGGATTTCCACCCTGCAACGCATCGATGTGGCGGCCCCCGATGAGCATCACCCCGTTGAAGCTATCGGGCCGCGCCTGCTGCAACTGGTCCGCCACAATGCCGTCGAGATTCCAGGTGTAGCGCTCGGAGGAGATGTTGAGCACGGGCCGGAAGTTGTCGCCGCGCAGCCGCGCCAACCCCTCCGGAACTGCGTTGTCCGCGTCTACGGCGTCGAGGAGCACCACCCCTCTCAAGTTTCGGATCGTCGCGTCGTCCATCTTTTCCGCGGCGCCCATGACCAGGGTCCCGCCCAACGAGTGACCCACCAGCACGTACTCGTCCGGCAGCACTCCGACGTATCCGGCCTCGGCGGCACTGGCTGCCAGCTCGGTCCGGTCATCACGGAACAGGGCGGCCACATCCTGCTGAAGCGGGCCACCACCGATCCAATGCGCGTCCGGAACAAAGAGATTCGATGACAGTGACGGCGCGACGACGATGCTGTTGGTGCTCTCGGCAAGGTGGGCCGCGGTGTAGCTGTACATCGGGCCAGTAGCCATGAACCCGTGCTGCAGGTAGATCAACCGGGTCTCTTCGTCGATCTCGTCGGGGAAGTACCAATCAGCGCGGACCGTCTTGCCCGATTCGGACAGCGCCAGAGTCGAGGTCCGAACGGCCACGGTGCTGTTGGGCGGTAACACCGGCGGGCCGGAAAGGGTTTGCAGCGCCGCGCCCAGCAGGGAGAACACCACCGACCCGATCACGTTCACCGGCCCGGCCGGATGAGGATGCCGCAGCGTATCGAGACCCTGTCGCAAAGATCCGGCCACTCCGATCGCGGTCGCCCGGATGCCGGTTGCCGCGATCTGGACCTGATTGCCGCTCGCGAGGAAAGACCGCTGCCCGGCGTCGTCGGAAAGATCCTCTGGAGCAGTTGATTCCACTTCACCGGCGGTGGTGTTCGCCGCGCGCTCCAACACCGCATCGGCCGCCGATCGGACCGCATCGAGTGATGCTTCCACGCGCGACGGGGCATCCGGGCCGACTGCGGCCGCCGCCCGGGTTTCGGTGTCGACCGTTGCCGCGCGCGGGCGTTCGCTCTCCGTCCCCTGCGAGACCAGCGCCGTTACGAGCTCGCGAGCCCGGGCCTCGGCGCCTTGTATCCGGGAACGCAGGTCGGCGGATGTGGCATCGGCCGGTGGTGCTGCCGCCGGATCCTCAGGCGAAACCTGCTCCACCTCAGCAATTTCCGGAACCGACGGCGTCGGTGCCGCGACCTCCTGTTGCGGTCCAGCCGCGTCAGGTTCCGTCGCCGGCCCGTCGGGCACCTGCACTTCACGCATGCCGTCGGGATCGCCCGTGTCGCGCGGGTTCCCCAGGCGCTGGAATCTGTTGCCACGCAATCCGCCAAAGGGCCTCCCCACCTCGTCGGCTCGGGCGAACCGGGGCGCTCGCTCAAGCCGCCGGAGACTGCGGCCGGCGGGATCCGCGGGCGTTCCGACGGAATCCGCGGTCGCCTCAGAACGGACCCGTCGCAGCGACCTGTCCGCAGCAGCGGGGGCTTCATCTCGGGACCGAACGGCCTGCGCCGCCCTTCGACCTTCCTTGAGTCCGGCGAGCCTGCGCTCGGTCCGGTTGTCCTGGCGCGCGTCGGACTCGCGCTGGGACGAAGACTCCCCACCCCGACCGCCCTCGCCGGGCTCCGCTCCCGCCGCCGGGGCAATCGCTGTGGTCAACGCCAGCCACAGTGCGCCCACCACCAATGTCAGACCGAGAACCGTCGCTGGGGTGGTGCGGGGTCGAGAGGAACTCATGTGGGGTGCTCCTGTGTCGGGTCAGGCGTCCGCGCCACGTTAACCGCCCCGGTGCGCCCATCGGGGCGAAATTGAACAAATTCGTCAAACGTATATTTATCAACGTGCTGACCTTGGGATTCGGTCCGGCATACTGGTGGCAACCGGATCCTCGAGCAGGACGAGAGCCAGTGCCAACAGCCCAACGCCGCCCCCGGGGTCGACCGGCCGGCGGCGGAATCTCCGCCGATCAGGCCAAGACCGTGCTGATGGACGCAGCCGAGGAGTTGTTCATCGCGAACGGCTACCGGGCCACGACCATGGAGGCCATCGCCCAGCACGCCGGCTACTCGCGCGCCGCCATCTACCGGCAGTTCCCCAACCGCCGCGCGCTGATCGCGGCGATGGTCAACCGAACCACCCAGCACCACATGGCAGCGATGCTGCCCCGCCTGCCCGAAGGGGCCGGACTCATCACGGTCCTGGTCGAGGCGCTCGTCATCGTCGCCTCCGAACTGGTCGAGGACCCCCTGTTGAGGACCATCTCCGAACAAGCTCCCGATGGAACCATCGCCTCGATGATCGCCGAGGACCCGGCGCTCGTCTCATTGGTCGAGGCCACGGTCGCCGGCATGGGCACCGACGACTCGAACAGGCTGCGTCCCGGTCTGCGCGCGCACGATGTGGCGCAGTTCATCATCGCCACCGCGTTGAGCCTGCTGCTTCACACGGTGCCGGGCACGAGCGATCCGGACGTGACGCGCCGCTACCTGCAGACTTTCGTACTGCCGGCGCTGGTCCACAACCCCCCGCCGCCTTCGGGTGTATTTCCGCAACGTTGATCCCGCCCCGCATTCCGGGTCTCCACGCCGCCGGCTTGAGCAAGGATGTCGCCCCTGGCGTCTAGGATTCCTGCGGCCCCAATCTCGGCATCGACACGAAGGACCAGCAGTTGAGTTACACCGCCGCCGACATCACCGAACTCGATGATGTCCAGCACACCCGCCTGCGGCCGGCGGTGAACCTGGGGCTCGACGTGCTGAACACCGCGCTGCGTGAGCTCATCGACAACGCCATCGAAGAGGTCGCCGTGCCCAGCCACGGCGGCTCGACGGTCACGATCACCCTGCACGCCGACGGGTCGGTGAGCGTCGCCGACGACGGCCGCGGCCTGCCCGTCGACACCGATCCCACGACCGGGAAGAACGGCATCGTCAAGACGCTGGGCACCGCGCGCGCCGGTGGGAAGTTCTCCGCGCACACCGACGCTGCCAGCACCGGCGCCGGGTTGAACGGGATCGGCGCCGCGGCGGCGGTGTTCATCTCCGCGCGCACCGACGTCACGGTGCGCCGGGCCGGCAAGACCTATCTGCAGAGCTTCGGCCGCGGCTACCCCGGCACGTTCGAGGGCAAGGACTTCGACCCTGAGGCCCCGTTCACCCGCTCCGACACCCAGAAGCTGCGCGGCACCGGCAACCGCAAACCGGACCTGCACGGCACCACGGTCCGGATCCTGTTCGACCCCGCCGTCGTGCCCGACAACTCCATCGACATCGGCGAGGTGTTGCTGCGGGCACACGCCGCGGCACGGATGTCGCCCGGTGTGCACCTGGTGGTGAACGACGAGGGCTGGCCCGGCGAGGAGATCCCGCCGGCGCTGCTCGAACCGTTCGCCGGGCCGTGGGGCACCGACACCCTGCTGGACCTGATGTGCACCGCGGCCGGCACCCCCGCGCCCGAGATCCGCGCCGTCGTCGAGGGCCGCGGCGAATACACCACCGGCCGCGGCCCGACGCCGTTTCGCTGGTCGCTGACCGCCGGTCCCGCCGAACCGGCGACCGTGGCCGCGTTCTGCAACACCGTCCGCACACCCGGCGGCGGGTCGCACCTGACGGCGGCCATGAAGGGCCTGTCCGAAGCACTGGCCGACCGGGCGTCCCGGATCCGCGATCTGGGCCTGGCCAAGGGCGAGGAGGGCCCGGAACCGCAGGACTTCGCCGCCGTCACCGCCCTGGCCGTCGATACCCGGGCGCCCGATGTGTCCTGGGATTCCCAGGCCAAGACCGCAGTGTCGTCGCGGTCGTTGAACATGGCGATGGCACCGGACGTGGCACGCAGCGTCACCATCTGGGCGGCCAATCCCGCCAACGGCGACACCGTCACGCTGTGGACCAAGCTGGCGCTGGAGTCGGCCCGCGCCCGGCGCAGCGCGGAAGGGGCCAAGGCCCGGTCGCGCGCCGCGTCGAAGGCCAAGGGTCTGGGCACCAACCTGTCGCTGCCGCCGAAGCTGCTGCCCAGCCGGGAGACCGGCCGGGGCTCGGGCGCCGAACTGTTTCTGTGCGAGGGCGATTCGGCGCTGGGCACCATCAAGGCCGCCCGCGACGCCACGTTCCAGGCAGCCTTTCCGCTGAAAGGTAAGCCCCCCAACGTCTATGGCTTCGCCCTGAGCAAGGCGCGCGCCAAGGACGAGTTCGATTCGATCGAGCGCATCCTGGGCTGCGGCGTCCGGGACAGCTGCGATCCGGAACTGTGCCGGTACGACCGGATCCTGTTCGCCTCCGACGCCGATCCCGACGGCGGCAACATCAACTCGAGCCTCATCTCGATGTTCCTCGACTTCTACCGCCCGCTGGTCGAGGCCGGGATGGTGTACGTGACGTTGCCACCGCTGTTCGTGGTCAAGACCGCCAGCGAGCGGATCTACTGCCAGGACGAGTCCGAGCGCGACGCGGCGGTGGCCAAGATGAAGGCCGCCTCGAAGGGCCGGGTCGAGGTACAGCGCAACAAGGGCCTGGGCGAGATGGACGCTGACGACTTCTGGAACACCGTGCTGGATCCGCAGCGCCGCACGGTGATTCGCGTGCATCCCGATGACGCCGAGAAGAAACTGCACCACACGCTGTTCGGCGGACCCCCCGAGGGCCGGCGCACCTGGATGGCCGATGTCGCCGCCCGCGTCGACACCGCTTCCCTCGATCTCGACTAGAACCGTAGGTAGACACTGTGACCGCCACCCTGGATGTCCCCGAGCAGAATCCCGACCTGGTCCTCGACCAGAGCGCCGACGACTACTGGAACCTCTACCAGCTGACCTTTGCGCTCTACAGCGTCAGTGACCGCGCGATCCCGTCCGCCTACGACGGCCTGAAACCGGGGCAGCGGCGTCTGCTCTACCAGATGCACGACTCGAAGCTGTTCCCCGGCAACAAGCCCCAGAAGTCGTCGAAGGTCTGCTCCGCGGTCACCGGCAACCTGCACCCGCACGGCGGGGCGTCGATGTACGGTGCGGCGGCACTGATGGCCGCCGACTTCCAGCGCGTGAAAGTCATTGACGGCCAAGGCGCTTTCCCCCGCATCCAGGGCGACATCCCTGCCGCCGACCGCTATACCGAGATGCGGTTGTCCGCCCCCGGCGCCGCGCTGACCGCCGAACTCGACAGCCACGCCGTGCCGATGGTGGCGACCTTCGACGGCGAATGGACCGAGCCCACGGTGCTGCCGGCGCAGTGGCCGGTGCTGTTGTGCAACGGCGCGGTGGGCATCGCCGAAGGCTGGGCCACCAAGGTGCCGGCCCACAATCCGCGCGAGATCATGGCCGCCTGTCGCGCGCTGCTGAAGACCCCGAACATGACCGACGACCGGCTGATGAAGCTGATCCCGGGCCCGGACTGGGGCTGCGGCGCGCGGGTGATCGGCGAGTCCGGCCTGCGCGAGTACATCACCACCGGCCGGGGACAGTTCACGGTGCGCGGCACGGTGAGCGTCGAGGGTAAGAACTGCATCATCACCGAACTGCCGCCGGGCGTGGCGAGCAACACTGTGCAGGAACGGATCCGGGCCATGGTCGACTCCGGCGAGCTGTCCGGCGTCGCCGACATGTCGGATCTGACCGACCGCCGCAACGGGCTGCGCATCGTCGTCACCGCCAAACGGGGACACGACGCCGAGAAGATCCGTGACCAACTGCTGGCCCTGACGCCGCTGGAGTCGACCTTCGCCGCGAGCCTCGTCGCGCTGGACGAGAACCGGGTGCCGCGCTGGTGGTCGGTGCGGGAACTGATCGCCGCATTCCTGTCGCTGCGCGATTCGGTGGTGCTGCACCGCAGCGAATACCGGCTGGAGAAGGTCACCGCGCGACGCCATCTGGTGGCCGGCCTGATGACCATCCACCTGGACATCGACGCCGCGGTGGCCGTGATCCGTGGGTCCGAGACCGTCGACGAGGCCCGGCAGGGCCTGCAGGACCGGTTCAAGATCGACGCCGTGCAGGCCGACTACGTGTTGGCGCTGCAGCTGCGCAGGCTGACCAAGCTCGACGTCATCGAACTGCAGGCCGAGGCCGAGAAACTGGATGCCGAATTCGCCGAACTCACTGAGCTGGTGTCGAATCCGGACGCGCGGCGCAAGGTGATCGACAAGGAATTGGTGGAGACCGCCAAGCTGTTCAAGGGTCCCGAATACGATCGCCGCACCGTGTTGGACTTCGAGGCCACCCCGGTCAGCGCCGCCGACGACGGTCCGCGAGAGCGCAAGGTCAATGCCGCCTGGCGCCTCGATGACCGGGGCGTGTTCTCCGACAGCCACGGCGAGTTGCTCACCTCCGGGCTGGGGTGGGCGGTGTGGACCGACGGCCGGGTGAAGTTCACCACCGGCGCCGGCCTGCCGTACAAGATCCGCGACATCCCGGTTGCCCCGGACATCACCGGCCTGCTGCGCTCCGGCGTGCTACCCGACGGGTTCCATCTGGCCCTGGTGACCCGGCGCGGCAAGATCCTTCGTATCGACCCCGCCGCCGTGAATCCGCAGGGCGCAGCGGGTAATGGGGTGGCCGGAGTGAAGCTGGCCGCCGACGGCGACGAGGTGATCGCCGCGTTGCCGCTGTCGTGCGGCAACGGTGAGGCCATCCTGTCGATCGCCGAGAAGAGCTACAAGGTGACCGAGGCCGCCGACGTCCCGGTGAAGGGCCGCGGCGGTGCCGGCGTCGGATTCCACCCGTTCGTCAAGGGGGAGGACGCGCTGCTGTCGGCATCGGTGTCCGCGACCGGGTTCGTGCGTGGGAAGCGTTCCGTGCGCGCCGAGAACCGGGCCAAGGCGTCGATCAAGGGATCCGGCGCGGACGTGTCCCCGGCCGAGTAGCCCTGCCCCCCTGCGCGCCCTCCCCTGCGCGCCCAAAGGTGAGTTTGGGCCGCTTTGTGCGAGTGGGTTCAGGCGTTTCGTCGATCTCGATGAGCGGCCGGCACGGGGCTCTGCGGCGGCGGGGCTTACGGCGAGGTGCGCACGCTGGTGTCGACCTGCGGCACCTTCACCCGCGGCACGATCCAGTGCCGCCACGGGTTGTTGCTGTCGCCGCGGTAGACGCCCGTGCCCCGGTCGCGGAAGCTACTGCCGGGGTCATCGTAGGCCTGCGCGGTGGCGGAGAACCCGATCAGACCTGCCGCCACCATGCCGACCACCAGTCCCGCCGATCCGATCCTCTTCATATCGCCTCATCTCTTCGCAAAGTCAACAGCGGGGGTCGCCGCCCCGCTACTCGGCTTCAACAGGGGCTGCTGCCGAATGATTCCCCCGCCCCCTTCTCGCCACCTTCTCGCCCAAACGGGAGTTTGGGCCGCTTTGTGCGAGTAACTTTCGTCATTTCGTCGGTCTCGGCGCCGTCCCGCTCGATGTCAGACCCCCCTGCGATACTCGGGTCATGTCCACCGCCGCAGACACTTTCGCCGAGGAAGTGACACCTGCGCAGCGGCTGGACCAGCTGTTCGAGCAGCTCGCGGAGCTGACCGGTCAGCGCAATGCGATCGACGGTCGCATCGTGGAGATCGTCGCCGAGCTGGACCGCGACGACCTGTGCGGGATGACAGGCGCGAGGTCGGTCGGCTCGCTGGTTGCCTGGAAGACCGGCACCACCCCGCGCAACGCCGAGACGATGCTCGCCGTCGCTCGCCGTATCAACGAATTCCCGCGCTGTACAGAGGCTTTGCGCGAGGGTCGGCTGTCGCTCGACAGGGTCGGCGTCATCGCCGAGAACGCCGCCGACGGGTCCGACGAGCACTATGCCCAGTTCGCCGAGGCGGCCACCGTCAC
This sequence comes from Mycolicibacterium sp. MU0050, assembly GCF_963378085.1. Lineage (GTDB taxonomy): Bacteria > Actinomycetota > Actinomycetes > Mycobacteriales > Mycobacteriaceae > Mycobacterium > Mycobacterium wendilense. The sequence continues at coordinate 5,101,692 of NZ_OY726395.1, forward strand.
CCAACTCCGTACCGCGGTCAAGCTGGAACCGCGGCCCGACCCCGAGCCGCGCGCGGAATGCCGCCGCTCGATCACCCAGGTCGTCGAGGACGACTACACCAGCTGGCGCATTCGCCTGCCGCGGGTCGAGGCGGCCAAGTTCGAGGCCGCGCTGCAGTCCCACCGCGACGCACTGATCTCCGATTGGAAACGCGACCACGACTCCGACGACGACGGCCAGGTGTCCGAGCAGGCGCCGCCGTTCCCGGACGGGGTCGATGCGTTCATGCGGCTCATCGAGGCCGGCTGGGACGCCGAAGCGGCGCGCCGCCCGCATGGGCAGCACACCACCGTGGTCGTGCATGTCGACGTCGAGAAGCGCTTGGGCTCACTGCATCTAGGTCCCGCACTCACCGACGACGAGCGTCGCTATCTGCTCTGCGACGCCACCTGCGAGGTCTGGTTCGAACGCAGCGGCCAGCCGATCGGGGCCGGCCGGACCACCCGCCAGATCAGCCGTCGGCTCCGACGCGCGCTCGAAAAGCGGGACCGCTGTTGTGTGGTGCCCGGCTGCGGCGCGACCCGTGGTCTGCACGCGCATCACATCGTGCACTGGGAGAACAGCGGGGCCACCGAACTGGACAACCTCGTGCTGGTCTGCCCGTATCACCACCGGGCACACCACCGTGGCGTCATCACCATCACCGGGCCGGCCGACCGGCTCGTGGTCACCGACGCGGCCGGGGATCCGCTGACCAACCGGGCGCTGTCCCGACCACCGAAACAACCTCCGCCGGATGTGGCGCCCTGCCCCGGACCGACCGGCGAACGCGCCGACTGGTGGTGGTACACGCCCTTCGAGCCCGAGCCGCCTCCGCTGAATTGACCTCTCGGAGTGCACAATCGGGCCCGGCGTCTCAGGCGGTGACCCGCATTTCAGCTCCCGGATGCGAGCTCAGCGTGACGACCACCGTGCCGGAGCCGGTCTGGAACACGGTGTTGGCATAACCGATGAATCCGTAGTGCCCGTCGATGGTCGATACCGCGGTGATGTCGCGGGTCCCGGTGACGCCGGTGTCCAGGTTCATCCACGCCGCGGTGACGGTGAGCGCGCAGGACCCGTCGTACACGCCGGCGTCGTAGTGGATCGCCACCCGGACTCCGTCGTCAACCCAGGATTCGATCTGAACCGGCGTCACCTGCGCCTCCGCGCTGACGACGCCGGCGCACGTCGGGGACGCCACCACCGGCACGGCCTCGAGGTACGCCACCGGCTCGGCATGCGCCGCGCCCACCGACAACCAGAACGACAACCAAGCCGCGGCCAGGGCGGTGGCGAGCCCGCCGAGGGCGCGAATCACGGTCATGCCCTGCTATCGGCCGCACACCCGGCGGCGTTAGCCCCCGGGTTATCACCGCCCGGTTCCGGCAACCCGCGCCGCCGCTTCACCACGAAGGACCGTGACCCAGCCCCCGACGTCCAGCGCTGCGGGCCCGGCCGCCGCACGCGCCACGCGACCTACTGCGGCGCGTACCCCAGCGCGGCTTTGGTCTCCAGGAACTCGTCGAAACCGAAGTGCCCCCACTCACGGCCGTTACCGCTGCGCTTGAAGCCGCCGAACGGCGCGCTGATGTCGAAGCTGTGGTTGATCGCGACCGAACCCGCACGGATTCGGCGGGCCACCGCCCGCGCGGTCTCCATGTCCACACCGGAGACATAGCCGGCGAGCCCGTAGTCGGTGTCGTTGGCGATCTCGACGGCCTGGTCCAGATCGTCGTACCCCAAGATGCACAGCACCGGACCGAAGATCTCCTCCCGCGCGATCGTCATGTCGTTGGTGACATCGGCGAACACGGTGGGTTTGACGTAGTAACCGGTGTCGAGGCCGTCGGGACGACCCAGGCCGCCCACGACCAGCGTGGCGCCCTCGTCGATCCCCTGCTGGATGAGCCCCTGGATCTTGTCGAACTGCACCTTGGAGGCCACCGGCCCGATGGCGTTCTTGTCCGACGGGTCGCCGACCTTGACCGCCGCCGCGGTCTCCCGCGCGATGGCAACGGCCTCCGCCATCCGGGAGGCCGGAACCAGCATCCGGGTCGGCGCATTGCAGCTCTGCCCGCTGTTCATCATCATCACCGAGACTCCGGCGGCCACGCTCTTGGCGAAGTCGGCGTCATCGAGCACGATGTTCGGGCTCTTGCCGCCGAGTTCCTGGGTCACCCGCTTGACGGTCGGGGCCGCGTTCTTCGCCACGTCGACGCCGGCGCGGGTGGACCCGGTGAAGGACACCATGTCGATGTCGGGGTGACTGGACAGCGCGGCGCCGACGCCGGGCCCGTCGCCGTATACGAGGTTGTACACCCCGGCCGGTACCCCGGCCGCGTCGATGATCTCGGTGAAGATCTGCGCCGAGTAGGGCGCGACCTCTGAGGGTTTGAGCACCATGGTGCAGCCGGTCGCCAGTGCGGGGAACACCTTGCAGGCGATCTGGTTGATGGGCCAGTTCCACGGGGTGATCAGGCCGCAGACCCCGATCGGCTCGCGGACCACCAGGGTGCTGCCGTGCTGTTCCTCGAACTCGAACTTCTTCAGCACCTCGATGGCGGTGGCCAGGTGCCCCATTCCCATCTGCACCTGCGGGCCGGCCGCCAGCGACGCCGGCGCGCCCATCTCCTCGCTGACCGCGTCGGCCAGGTCGGAGGAACGTTTCTGATACTCGGCCAGGATGGCTCCCAACACCGCGAGCCGGTCGTCGACAGAGGTCTGCGACCACGTGGTGAACGCCTTGCGGGCGGCCTCGACCGCGGCGTCGACGTCGGCGGCACCGCCGATCGCGATGCGTCCGGAGACCTGTTCGGTGGTCGGGTTGTCCACGTCGAGCGTCTTCGACTCGATCGGATCGACCCACCGGCCGTCGATGTAGAACTTCAAGTATTCGCGCATGGCCCCACTCTTCCAGCTTTGAGCGCGGCTGTGGACGAGACCCGAAACTCGTCGGGCGCTCAGGTGGCTCGGGTGTCCCGGCCCGGTAGCGCACGCAGACCGAGCGTGCGGCGCCCGGCGGCGATGAGCGCGTCCCGCAGTGCCGCCTCATCCACGTCGCCGAAGTCGCCGCCGGCGGCCGACGCGATCCCCGACATAACCAGTCCGGCCTTCACGCGTCCGCCCAGTCCGGGCTCGACGTCGGCGAACAGCGCCATCTGACGTTCGATGACCGCGCCCCATTCGGCTCGGGTACGCAGCAGCGCGGCCACGCCCGGATCGCCGGTGAACAGCGGCAGCAGCTCACGATGCGTCGCGGCCAGCGCCGCGTATCCGACGAGCATGTGGTCGGCGCGGGCGCGCACACCGCGAAGTGACTCGGCGGCCTCGACGAGCGCCGCCACCTCGGCGATCAGCGGTTCCATCACGGCAGTCAGAAGTTCTTCGCGGGTGCGGAAGTGGTGGTAAATGGCGGACTTCGTCAGCCCGAGCTCCTCGGAGATCATCTGCAGTGACGTGCCGGCGACGCTGTGCCGTTTGAACAGCTCGATCGCCACATCGATCAGTCGCTGCCGGGTCGGCGCGCTGGAGCCGCCCGGGTGCCCGCTCACACAGGTGCCTTCCTGACGTCGTTGACATCACACGAATCTGCTGACCAATCGTACAGCAAACTCCTGTACGTTTGGTCAGGAACAACTTTACGATTGGTCAGTCAGCTCGGCGAGCCCGCACCGCGCACTGAAAGGGAGGCCCACATGTCGATCGACTTCGGTCAGAAGGAACGGACGGCGTTCGACCTGTCCGGCAAGGTCGTCGTGGTGGTGGGCGCGGGCCAGAGCCCCGGCCCCGGCATGGGCAACGGGCGGGCCATCTCGATGCTCGCCGCGCGCCATGGCGCCGAAGTGGTCGCGGTGGACCTCAACCCGGCGGCGGTGAAGGAGACGGTCGAGCTGATCGTCGCCGAGGGTGGCAAGGCGTACGCGGTCGAGGCGGACGTCGCCGACAAGGACGACTGCCAACGCATCTTCGATACCGCCATGGCGACCAGCGGTCGGGTGGACGGCATGGTGTACAGCGTTGCGACGAATCCACCGTTCGATTTCGAGACGAACTCGATGACCGTCGAGAACTTCAACTACGGCCTCAACGTCAACATGCTCGGCTGCTATCACTGCAATCTGTTTGCCGCGCAATGCATGACGAAGAACCCGGGCGATTCGACGGGAAGCATCGTCAACATCTCGTCGATCGCGAGCATGAAGAACGAGATCGGCATGAACATCGGCCTGATGCCCTACGCGCTGGGCAAGTGCGGACTGAACCAGATCACCGAGATCGCCGCCGTGCAGTACGCCGGGGACGGGATCCGCGTCAACACGCTGATGCTGGGTCCGATCGACTCGGTACTGGCCAACCGAGACACGCAGGAACTGTTCGGTGTCGATGCCGACGAGGCGACGGAGCGGCACAACGAGGTGGTCAAGCTCAAGATGGGCCGCGGGACCGTCTGGGAATCGGCCTATGCCGCACTGTATCTGCTCTCCGACGAATCACGGTTCATGACTGGCCAGCAACTCCGTCTCGACGGCGGCGCCACCCTGGTGCGCTGACGGGCGGGCCGACCGTGCGGGGGTAGGACGATCGCCACCGGCCCCACGCGGACAACGAATCGGACACGAACCCCACCGCCACCCGTGGTCACACCATTCACGGCAGTCCCTTTGGTAACCTCGCGCCGTGCAGGTATCCCGGCGTGACGCGCTGCGCTATGCCGCCGCGGCGTCGGCCGTGGTCGGCCTCGGCGCCACCGCGGCGACGCACGCACCCACTGCCAATGCCGCAGCACCCACCCTCATCGACTTCGCCATGCGCCAGATCCCGGCCCAGGACATCCGCGCCGCCGGCCACGCCGGGGTGATCAACTACGTCTCGACCTCGCGGCCCGGCTCGTCGTTCGGCGCCAAGCCCATCACGCTGCCCTACGCACGGTCGCTGACGGCGGCGGGCCTGGTGATCGTCAGCAACTACCAATACGGCAAGCCGGGCGGGACGGCGCCGTCGGACTTCACCCGCGGCTACCCCGGCGGCGTCGCCGACGCCCGCACCGGCTGGAACCTGCACACCGCCGCGGGCGGCGGCCGCAACGCCCCGATCTACTTCAGCGTCGACGACGACGTCGACCGCCACACCTGGGACACCCTGGTGCTGCCCTGGTTTCGCGGCATCAACTCGGTGCTGGGAGTACAGCGCACCGGCATCTACGGGGGCATCAAACCCTGCCAATGGGCTGCGGCCGAGGGCGTCATCGGCAAATCGCGCACCCCCGGCAAGGTGTGGGCCTGGCAGACCCGGTCCTGGTCACAGGGCCAGATTTTCCCCGGCGCGGTGCTCTACCAACGCATCATCGACACCGCCTCGAACCCCGGACCGCTGGTCGGCGGCAGCCGCGTCGACGTCAACGACGTGCTGGCCCAGGACTGCGGCCAGTGGAACTTCCATCCCTGACGGAGTAATCAGCGCGGCAGCGTCGTGATGTGCACGTGGTCGTAGTGGCCGTACCCCGTGGCCTGCGGCCCGGCCGGCGTGTAATAGGTGCCGCGCCAGATCACGTCCTGCAGCCCGAACCGCCCGGCATTGGCCATGGCGAACTCGAGGATCTGGTCACCGAGCGCGATGCCCTCGGGGCTGTTGTGGTTCGGGATCATGATGTCGATCGCCAGGCCGCGCGGGTGCCAGGGCTTCGAGTCCGGCCGCACCCCGTCGATGTTCGCGATCTGCGGGAACCGCGCGCTGACGGCCCGGGCCGCCAGCACGGTGTTGGGCTGCAGCCCGGCCTCGTTCGCGACGCCGATGGGCAGCGCCTCCGGGATGTCGAGGACGGCGGCCGCCAGCGACGGCTCGCCGGGCATCGCGAGGATCGCCGGGTCCTCCGGGGCCGGCGCGGCCTCCGGCGGCGGGGGCGGCGGGACGGCGCTGTCGAACGCGGCCTGCTGCTGCGGCGTCAACGCCGCGTACTGGGCCTCGGCGGCCGCGATCTGGCGCAGCAGTTCCTTCCACTTGGCCTGCAGGTCGGTGCGCACGGCGGTGGCCTGCTCGGCCGCGGCGCGGGCCGCAGCGGCCGAACGCTCCGAGGCGGCCGCGGCCGACGCCGCGCGATCACGCGCTTCGATGAAGACCCTGATCTGTTCGGCCATCGTGGCGCTGACCGTGCGCTGCAGACCCAGCTGGTCGATCAGCTGGCTCGGCGAGGTGGCGGTCAGCACGGTGGCCATCTGACCGCCGCGCCCACTCATGTAGGTCATCGCGGCCAGCCGGTTGACGGCCTCCTGATGAGGCGCAAGTTGGGCGTTCGCCGCGTCGAGAGCCTCGCGGTCGGCACGCCGGCGGTCGTCGGCCGCCGCCTGAGCGGCCGCCTTGGCGTCGACGTCCCGTTGGGCTGCGGTGACGGCCTCGCGGGCCTGGATCGCCTGACTCGACAATTCGTTGAGCTTGGCCAGCGCGTCGGCCGACGGGTCCGCGGTCGCGCCGCCCAGCGACAGGGCCAGCGCCAGAACACCCGCCGCAGCGCCGCACACCGCTCGCCGAAGTGAATGGCGCACCAAGGTCATACGGCTCGTCACGATCCTTCACTGCAAGGACCGTCCTTGGCCCAGCTGTCGTCGTCCCCGGGACAGGTTACGAACAGGGCGTGACGATGTCTACCCGGCCGGCCGTGCCCGTCACGCCGTGCCCAGTCGCGCGGCGAGATAAGGCGCCGTGCGGCTGCGCTTTTCGGCGGCCACCACGGCCGGCGCGCCGGCCACCACGACGGCGCCCCCGTCGTCGCCGCCGCCGGGTCCGAGGTCGATGACATGGTCCGCCCCGGCCACCACCGACATGTCGTGCTCGGCGACCACGACGGTGTTGCCGGCGTCGACGAGCCGGTGCAGCTGCCGTTCCAGCAACTCGACGTCGGCCGGGTGCAGGCCCGTGGTGGGCTCGTCCAACACGTACAGGGTGTGGCCGCGTTTCACCCGCTGCAACTCCGTGGCCAGCTTGATGCGCTGGGCCTCCCCGCCGGACAGTTCGGTGGCCGGCTGCCCCAGCCGCAGGTAGCCCAGCCCGACCTCCCGCAGCGTCGTCAGGCTCCTCGCCGCGCCCGGCAGATCGCTCAGGAAGTCGGCCGCCTCGTCGACGGTCTGCGCCAACACGTCGGCGATCGTGTGTCCCCGGTAGGTGATCTCGAGAGTCTCCGCGGAGTAGCGCGCCCCGCCACACGTCGGGCAGGTGGCGTAGGTGCCCGGCAGAAACAGCAGCTCGACGGCGACGAAACCCTCGCCCTGGCAGGTATCGCACCGGCCCGCGGCGACGTTGAACGAGAAGCGGCCCGCGCTCCAGCCCCGCCGCCGCGCTTCCGGGGTGTCGGCGAACCGCTTGCGCACGGCGTCGAAAAGCCCGGTATAGGTCGCCAGGTTCGACCGCGGCGTCCGGCCGATCGGCCGTTGATCCACGGTGATGAGGCGGTCGATCGTCTCGGCGCCGGAGACACGCACACCCACGCTGGAGTCGACGTCGATGTCGAGGAGTTCGGCGTCGTCGTCGGCACCGTCGCCGACGAGGTCGACCGATCGACCCAACTGAGCCGCCATCACGTCGCCGAGCACCTTGCAGACCAGCGTCGACTTTCCCGACCCGGACACGCCGGTGACGGCCACGAACGAGCCCAGTGGGATGTCGACGTCGACGTCGCGCAGGTTGTGAAAGGTGATGCCGCGCAAGCGCATCACTCCGACCGGCGAGCGGGTGGCGCGTTGAGCGGGCATGCCGTCGGCGAACAGGTACCTGCGGGTGACCGACGCTTCGACGTCGGCGAGGCCGTCCACCGGCCCGCTGTAGACCACGTGGCCGCCGAGCTCACCGGCGCCGGGACCGACGTCGACGATCCACTCGGCGCGCCGCACCACGTCCATGTCGTGCTCCACGACGAACAGTGAGTTACCGGCCCGCCGCAGCCGCTCCAACACGTCGAGCAGTGGTTCGGCATCGGCCGGATGCAGCCCGGCCGACGGCTCGTCGAGGACGTAGAGGACGCCGAACAGCCCGGCGCGCAGTTGCGTCGCCAGCCGCAGCCGCTGCAGCTCCCCCGGCGACACCGTGGGGGTGCGGCGATGCAGGCTCAGATAGCCGAGCCCCAGATCGACCAGCACGGCGATCCGCGCCACCAGGTCGGCGGCGATCATGGTCGCCACCTCGGTGAACTCACCGGACTCGGTGGATTCGTAGGCCGCCGCGAACTCCGTCCGGGCCGCCGCCGGCGCCAACACCTCGGCCAGGGCCGTCAACGGCAAGGCAACCAGCTCGGCGATGGTGTGGCCGGCGAAGGTCACCGCGAGCGCTTCGGGCCGCAGTCCGGCGCCGCCGCAGACGGCGCAGTCGGTGCTGTGCACGTACTGCAGCACCCGGCGCCGCATGGTCGCGCTCTGCGAGTTGGCCAGCGTGTGCCGGACGTGGCGCTCGGCGCTGGAGAAGGTGCCGTTGTAGTAGTAGTCCGCGGTGACCGGATGCCGGCTCGGATCGATCTCGACGGTGGGTTGGTCGTCGGTGAACAGGATCCAATCCCGTTGCCGCTTGGGTAATTTGCGCCACGGCTGGTCGATGTCATAGCCAAGCGTGATGAGGATGTCCCGCAGGTTCTGGCCCTGCCAGGCGCCCGGCCACGCGGCCACCGCGCCCTCGCGGATGGTCAACGACGGATCGGGCACCAGCGTCTGCTCGGTCACCTCGTGGATGCGGCCGAGGCCGTGGCATTCCGGACAGGCGCCAATGCTGGTGTTCGGGGAGAAGGCATCGGAGTCGAGTCGCTCCTCGGCCCCGGGTGGATAGGTTCCGGCGCGGGAGAACAACATGCGCAGCAGGTTCGACAGCGTGGTGACGGTGCCGACCGTCGACCGCGACGTCGCGGTGCCGCGGCGCTGCTGCAGCGCGACCGCCGGTGGCAGGCCGGTGATGTCGTCGACCTTCGGGGCGTCCTGGGGCAGCAGCAACCGGCGGGCGTACGGCGCCACCGACTCGAAGTACCGGCGCTGGGCCTCGGCGTAGATGGTGCCGAACGCCAGCGAGGACTTGCCGGACCCGGAGACCCCGGTGAACACCACGAACGAATCGCGCGGGGCCGCGACGTCCACGGCCTTCAGGTTGTGCACGCGGGAGGCGTAGACGCGGACGTGGGAGTCCGGGTCCTGCCTGCGCGCGCGGCGATCTTCATCCACCTCCGCCATTGTGTACGCACCGATCCGGCGGCGAGCGGGGACCGACCCGCCAGGCCCCCACCGTGGCCGCACCTTGCCAGGTTTGGCCGAATAGGGTGGGGGTAACCGTGTGTCCGCGGGTCGGTCCCGCTGAATCCAGAAGCTTCGAAGGAGTCTCATGCGCGGGCGGCTACCCAATCGGTTGATGACGGGGACGGCGATCGCCGCGGCGGCGCTCCTTGTCGCGGGTTGTGGAGGGCAGGCGCGGGGGATGCCTCCCGCCATCGAGCACGCCCCCCAGGCCACCGCCGATGCCCTACCTGCCGCCCCGGCCGCACCCGCCGCGCCGCTGGCCGGCCTGGATACTCGAGTCCAGCAGGCCGCCGCCGACGCCGCCGCCTCGGGCGCCGCGATCCACCTGGCGGTCCTGGACCGCAGCACCGGTCAGCGGGTCTCCAGTCGGGCCGACACCGCCTTCCCCATCGCCTCGGTGGTGAAGGTGTTCATCGCCGACGATCTGCTGCACGAGTCCGACGGCCCGTTGTCCGCCGCCGACCGCAAGGCGCTCGACGTCATGCTGCGCGCCTCCGACGACGGCGCCGCCCAGACCTTCTGGAACCGCAACGGTCAGAGCGCCATCATCGAGCGCATCGTGGCCCGCTACGGGCTGGCGGGGACCACGCCGCCCTACAACAACGCCAAGTGGGACGTAACAACCAGCACCGCAAACGATCTCGTGACCTACTACGACAAGCTGCTGAACGGAGCGGGCGGGCTGCCCCGCGAACAGGCCGACGTGATCATCACCAACCTGGGGCAACACACCCCGACGGGCGTCGACGGCTACCCGCAGCGGTTCGGCATTCCCGACGGACTCAGCGGGGAGCCCGTTGCGGTCAAGCAGGGCTGGTTCTGCTGCTGGAACGGCGGAAACCAACTGCACGTGTCCACCGGCACCATCGGGGTCGACCACCGCTACGTGATGGCGATCGGCGCCCTGGACCCCACCGACGAGGCCGCCGCCCGCGAGAACATCACCCAAGCCGTCCGGACGGTGTTCCCGGGCGGCAAGATCTGACGCCACCCGGATCTACTCTGCTTCTAGACTGTGGCCGTCAACGGTCGCCGGCTCGGAGCGGAGGTGAGAAGGGGTGGCCACCACCTTCCCCGACGCCGCCGACGTCGAGCACGTCCTGGACCTCGCCGCGCGCGCCCCGTCGGCGGGCAACGCGCAGCCGTGGCGATGGCTGGTCGACACCCGCGGCGTGCACCTGTTCGCCGACTGGAGCCGCAGTCTCGGTGATTCCGACGCCGACCGTCGCGACGTGGTCCTGAGCTGCGGCGCGGTATTGCACCATTGCGCCGTCGCCTTCGGCGCCGCCGGCTGGTCGAGCCGGATCCATCGCCTTCCCGAGCCCGACGTGCTGGCGTCCCTCGAGCTCGCGGCGCGCCCCGCCGGTGCGGCCAGCCGCGAACTCGCCGCGGCCATCGCGCGCCGTCGGGCCGATCGGCGGCCCTACCGCGGCGCACTGCCCGCCGGCACGATCGAACAACTCGTCATCCGCGCGGCCCGCTTCGATGTCCAGCTGTCCGTGGTTCCCGCCAGTCGGTGGGCCAGGCTCGGCGATGCCGAGTTCGCGCTGCGCTACGCCGGCGCCGCGCCGCAGCACGACGGCGACCAGGCCGCGATGTTGGTGCTGGCCACCGCCGCCGACACCGAGGGAATGCGGCTCCGGGCCGGCGAGGCGCTCAGCGACCTGACGCTCGCGGCCGCTGCCCTCGGGCTTGCCACCTGCCCGTTGACGCAGCCGCTCCGCGACCAGCGCAACCGCCTGGCGCTCACCTGTGAGGTCTTCGACGGCGACGCCTATCCGCAGGCGTTGTTGCGGCTCGGGCAACAGCCGGTCACCGACGCGCTGCCGCCGCTGCAACGCCGGTCGGTGGCCGAGACGACCACCTTCGCGCTCGGGTAGAGCCCACGGTTGTCACAACTCGCAGGAGACACCTTCCGGTGGCAACTCCAGGTCGATCAGGTAGTCGGCGGCAATCTCGTTGACGCACTGGTTGGTTCCGGCCATGACGATGGTGTGCCCTTCCCCATCCACGGTGAGCAAGGCACCGCCGAGCTGCTCCGCCAGCCGGATGCCGCCGGCATGCGGTGTGGTGGGATCGCCGGTGATCGACACCACCAGCGTGGGCGGCAGTCCCTCGATATCGGTTGCGTACGGGAACCCCAGCGTCGGCTCGGTCGGCCAGTGCTCGCACCCGTCGCGGGCGCCGGTCAGTGCGACTCCGGGGTCCATGAACGGTGCAGCCTCGAATATGCTGGCGCGCAACCTGTTACCTTCTTCCAGGCTGAGCCGTTGCTCGTCCATGCAGTTGATCGCGTAAAGCGCCTCGGCGAAATTCGGCCAGCGGCCCTCGCCGTCGCGGAGCGAGAAGTCATAGTTGAGCTGGAGCAGTTCGTCGCCGCGGGCCTGCTGTAATTGCGTTATGCCGGTGATGATTCGGGGCCACGCCGCCTCGGTGTAGAGACCGGCGACAACGCCGCCGATCGCTTCGTCGAAGCCCAGCTCGGAATTCAGCGCCGGCACCGGCGTTTCGTGGAGCGGGCGCACGATCTGGTGGAACACCTCGGTGGCCGTGGTCGGGTCCTCGCCCAGCGGGCAGTCGGCCTGCGAGGCACAGAAGGCGGCCATCTGCTCGAAGGACCGCTGGAACCCGGCGTAGGCACCGACCCGGCGCTCGACGGTGCCCTGGGTCGGATCGATGGCGCCGTCGAGCAGCATCGCGCGCACGTGCTGCGGGAACTGTTCGGCGTAGACGGCGCCCAGCCGCGTTCCGTAGCTCTGGCCGAGGAACGTGAGCTGGTCATCGCCGAGGACGGCCCGCAGCACGTCGATGTCACGCGCCGCGTCGCGGGTGCCGACACTGGTCAGCACGTCGACGCCGCCCGAGCGCTCGGCACACTGGTCGAGGATGTCCTTCGTCTCCTCCTCCGTCCACTGCACGGCGGTGCCCTGCGTGCTCAAGACGATGTCGCCGCTATCGGCCACGGCATCGGTGAAACAGTCGATGGCAGGCTCCGAGCTGCCCACCCCGCGCGGGTCGAAACCGACCAGGTCAAAGGTCTCGGTCAACCGGGCGTCTTGGAGCGCCATCGCCGTCGCCGCGGTGGCGAACAGCCCGGAACCGCCGGGCCCGCCGGGGTTGATCAACAACGAGCCGATGGGTTCGCCCCGGGCGGGAACCCGGGCGACGGCCAGGCGCGCGGTCTTGCCGTCCGGATCCCGGTAATCCAGCGGCACCTCCACGCGTCCACACTCCATGGTGGGCGCCTGCGCGAATACGGCGCTCTCGATCGAGGTGTTGGCGTAGCTCTCGCAAGCCTCCCAGGTGATTTGTTGGGAGTGGAACCGTTGCAGGCCGGGAGAAGACGACACCGCTGAGGTGTCTGAAGTGCAGGCCGTCATGGCGATGCCCAAGGCGAGCACCGCGAGGCCCGCGACTGTGTGTGAGCCGCTGCGCTTCTGCCGCGCGGACGTGAAAAGGCGTGACAGCATTGGATAGTCCGTTCGGTGGTCGTGGATTTCGCAGAATCAGAACTGGCTGCCGCCGCCGTCGACGTAGAGTTCTGAGCCGGTTATGAAGGTGCTGCCGTCGGAGGCCAAGAACGCGACCACGCTACCGACCTCCTCGGGCCGGGCGAGGCGCTTCATCGGCATCGCGGCGGTCAACGCTGCGAGGCCGTCGTCGGCGCCGGCGAAGAGTCGCTTCAATCCCGGTGTCTCCGTGAGTCCGGGAGCGACGACATTGACGCGGATCTTTCGGTCGACCAGTTCCGCGGCCCAGCTGCGGGCCAGGGACCGGATGGCGGTCTTGGAAGCGGCGTAGACGCTCGTGCCGGGATTCGCCTTCACGTCACCGCTGGAGCCGCACAGGATGACCGACGCGCCCTCGTTCAACAGCGGAAGGGCAGCCTGCACGGTGAAGATGATGCCGCCGACGTTGGTGTTGAACGTGGTGGTGAAGTGCTCCCGGGTGATCTCCCCCAGCGGCGCGACCTCGGCGATACCCGCGTTGGCGAACACGATGTCGAGCCCCCGTCCCGTGGCCTCGATGATGGACGTCACGCGGTCGAGATCGGACTGCTGTGTCACGTCGGCGCGAATGTAGCCCGCCTGTTCGGCGCCGATGCCGGCGACAGCCTCTTCGAGGGCATCTTCGCTGCGCCCCACCAGGAAAACGTAGGCGCCGTCCTGTGCGAGCGCGCGTGCCCCGGCCAGACCGATTCCGGAAGTTGCGCCGGTGACGAGTGCAGTCTTACCTGCCAGAAACGGCATGCAAACCTCCATATTCGGACCGCTCGATTGCGTTCGTGCGGGGACGACACTGACGGTACGGACCGACTCGTCTCGTGTCAATACGGACCGTCTCGTGTTGTTTCGGGCGTTGTCCCTCGCTAGTGTGCTGCCATGTCCGCGAACCCACCCGATCCCGCCCGCCGCAACGAGCAGTCGCGGCAAGCCATCCTGGACGCGTCCATCGCCCTGATCAGCGAGCTCGGCTACGACAACGTCTCGATCGAGGCGATCGCCAGGCGGGCGGGCTGCGGCAAGCAGACCATCTACCGATGGTGGCCGTCGAAGGGTGCGGTGGTACTCGAAGCTGCCACCCGGTCCCTGAATCCCGTCGTCGTGTTCCCCGACACCGGTGACATCGTCGCTGATCTGCGGACCCAGTTGCTCGGCATCTTGGAGTTGGTCACCACCACGGGATTCGGAGCCGCATATCGGGGTGTGATCGCCGCCGGCCAATCTGACCCCGACCTGTTGGACGCCGTTTACGAGCAGGTGATCGAACCCAACATCAAGGGGTTCAGCGCGCGGGCTGCCTTGGCTCAGGAACGCGGCGAAATCCGCACCGACGCCGACGTGTCGACGCTGCGAGATGTGCTCTACGGGGTCATCGAGTACCGGATGTTTCACGCGATGCCGCTCGAACCCGAACACATGGATGCGCTTCTGAAACTCACGTTCGAGGGCGTCCGATGAGGGTGTTCGCGTCATGACCGCGAGGCCGACGAATGCCCTTGGAGCCCAGGGCTTCTGCCTGGCGACGGCCGGCTAACACCTACAGGGCAAATCCAATCTGTCTCAGTTCGACCGCGGATCGGTGAGGACCTCGACCAGCGCCGGCCCCGCATGCGTGAGCGCCGCTGTGATGGCAGAACGCAGCTCAGCGGGACTGCTGACCTGAATCCCGTACGCGCCGCAATCCCGCGCGTACGCGGCGAAGTCCGGATTGTGCAGCGATGTCTGCCACACCTCGTACTCGGAACTGCGCTGCTCCTGACTGATTTTGCCGAGTTCACCGTTGTTGAGCAGGATGTGGGTGATGTTCATGTCGTACTTGACCGCTGTGGTGAAGTCGGCGAGGTACTGGCCGAAGCCGCCGTCGCCGGTGACGGCGATGATCGGCCGGTCGGGTGCCGCAGCCCACGCCCCCATCGCAGCGGGAAACCCGAAGCCGATCGAGCCGAGGTAGCCCGACATCAAAACCGATTGTTGGTCTTTGGTCTCGAAGTAGCGTCCGAACGAGTAGGCGTGGTTACCCACGTCCACGGTGAGTACGGCGTTGGCCGGAACGAGGCGGCTCAGTTCAGCGAAGGCGGTCGCCGCAGCGACCCGACCGTCGGGGTGCTTGGCGGCGCGACGGGCCTTCTCGGTGCGCCACACCGACCAGCGATCGGCGACCTCCGCGCGCTGATCGACCAGCGCCGGATGCGTGCGCAGACGTTGTAGCAGGGCTGAGGCCGTCACCCCCACGTCACCGAGCACGGGTACCGCCACCGGGTTGAATCGGCCCAGCGCCAGCGGGTCTGTATCGACCTGGACGATGGGCTTGTACGGCGATATGCCGGTGTGGTTCGAGAATGACGCGCCGAACACCACCAGCAGGTCGGCCTTGTTCATCATCCAGGACGCGACCGGAGTGCCCGACCGGCCCAGTGCACCGCATGCCAGCGGATGCTCATCGGAGAGTTGGCCTTTGGCTTTGAAGGTGGTCAGCACGGGGGCCTGCAGGCTCTCGGCGAATGCAACGATGGCCGCCATGTCGAATTTTGCGCCGGCTCCGACGATGATCACCGGGCGAGTCGCCGCGGCGATGCGGTCGAGTGCCTGCTGCAGCGCAGCCGCAGGCGGCGCGACGCGAAGGTCGGGCATCCGCCCCTCGGGCCCGGAGGATCGTTGCTTCGGGTCCTCGATGATCTGCACTTCGTCGGGCACCACCATGTGGGCGACCCCGCGCTCGAGGATGGCGTGTTTGAGCGCCAGGGTCATCAACTCGGCATGGTCCGAGCCGGCGCGCACCATCTCCGAGTACACCGCGACATCGGCAAAGGCCGCCAACAGATCGATATCTTGAAACGCCCCTTTGCCGGCCACCGCGGAATCGACGTTGCCGGACAGTGCCAGCACCGGGGCGCGGTCGGCCTTGGCGTCATACAGGCCGGTCAGCAGATTCGTCGAACCCGGTCCCGCGATTCCGAAGCACGCCGCGGGGCGGCCGGTGAGTTTCCCGTAAGCGGCGGCCGCAAACGCCGCGGCCCCTTCATGGCGGATACCGAAATACCGTAACTTTCCGTCGCTTTCGGCTCGGTGCATGGCCTCCGCGAGACCGAGGTTGGAGTGACCGACCATCCCGAAAACGGTGTCGACACCCCAATTGGTCATCGTCTCGACCAAGACGTCACTGACGGTGCGGTGCACTGGCGCAGGGTGCGGGATGCCGACGTAGATTCCGTCGTCACGCACCTGCACCGGGTAGGTCGCGACGTCGAAGTCTGGTCCACCCGCGGCGTGGCCGGTGAACGGGTCGAAGTCGAAACCATGCCACGGACAACGAATCTTGGCATTCTCGAGGGTCCCCTGGCCCAACGGGCCGCCTTGGTGTGGGCAGCGATTGTCGATGGCGCCGTAGCGGCCGTCCAGCTTGGTCAACGCCACTGTCTTGAGCCCGACTGGGCACGCTGCCACCTGGCCCTCGTCAAGTTCACCCGGGTCGGCAGCTTTGTGCCAGTCGAGTTCTCGGCTGTTCTCGTCAATGCTCACAGCGGTGTCACTCCTGCGTAGGGGACCCCGCTGAGGTAGGCGAAGTCACGGTCGAAGGTCGTTAGGTCGTCCAGGGTGAAATCGGCGAGGCGCCGGTGCCCGCAGGCCCGGGCGAGCACCGCCATCAGATCCACCGTCGATCGCAGGTACCGGTCCAACCGTTCGGCGGCCGACCGCACCGGCAGCCGAGCGCGCAGGCGCGGATCCTGCGTCGCGATGCCGACCGGACAGGTATTGGTGTGACAGGCGCGCATACCGACGCAGCCGATGGCCTGAATCGCACTGTTGGCGATGCCGATCGCGTCGGCCCCCAGCGCCAGGGCTTTGACCATGTCCGCGGGGGTGCGGAGGCCGCCGGTGATGGCCAGCGTGATCCGGCTTTGACTGCGGTCCAGGTGCCGGCGGGCCCGGGCCAGCGCCGGAATCGTGGGCACCGAGATATTGTCACGGAATATCGTGGGCGCGGAGCCGGTTCCGCCGCCACGGCCGTCGAGGATGATGTAGTCGACTCCGATCTCGAGTGCGGCGTCGAGGTCGCGCTCGATGCTTTGGGCACTGAGCTTGTAGCCGACCGGGATTCCCCCCGAGACGTCGCGGACCTGCGCGGCGAAGTCTCTGTACTCCGCCAGCGAGGTCCAGTCCGGGAATCGCGCCGGAGAGATCGCCGCGGTGCCCGGAGCCAACCCCCGCACCTCGGCGATCTTTCCCACCACCTTGGTCCCCGGCAGATGTCCACCGGTACCCGTCTTGGCGCCCTGACCGCCCTTGAAATGGAACGCCTGCACTTTGCTCAGGTGTTCAAAGCTCCATCCGAAGCGGCCAGAGGCCAGTTCGTAGAAGTATCTCGAATTCGCCTGTTGCTCTTCGGGAAGCATGCCGCCCTCGCCGGAGCAGATTCCGGTCCCGGCGAGTTCCGCACCGACCGCAAGGGCCGTCTTGGCCTCCTCGGACAGCGCCCCGAAGCTCATGTCGCTGACAAAGATCGGAATATCCAGCGCCAGAGGGCGTGTCGCTTGCGGACCGATGACCGTCTTCGTGCACACCGGCTCTTCATCGAGCAGCGGCAGCCGGTGCAGTTGCGCGGTGACCAGCTGAATCGAATCCCACGAAGGCAGCTCGGCGCGCGAAACGCCCATCGCCGCAGCGGGTCCGTGATGCCCGACCCGGCTCAGTCCGTGCGTGGCGAGCTCATGGATCTGGGTGTTGAACGGTTCTTCCACCGAGTCGGCCGGCTTGACCCATTTGCCTTGATAGCCGTCGTCGCCGTGAGATTGCGGATTGGCGCGCGCGAATTCGGCGATTGCGGATTCATCGACGTACACCTCCCCGTTCCGGACCCAGACCGGAAACGTCGCCAACGCCACCGACGGGTTGACCGGTGAGACCCCGGTGTCGACGTCGTACCGCCAGCCGTGCACGCCGCACACCATGAGGTTGCCGTCGACATGTCCATCCGCGAGCAGCACACCGCGATGCGCGCATCGGCCATGCAACGCCGAGACGTCCGCACCACGCCGGACGAGCACAAGGTCCACCCCCGCGGCGGCCACCGCGAACGGAGCGTTGTCCGGCAGGTCGGACAGGGCCGCCACCCGCATGCCGGTTCGCGATTCTGGCGCCACTGTCATTGTCTGCTCCTTGGGTTACTCGGGGTCAGGGGCGCCCAGCAGGTGCCCGCGGATCTCGGCATAGGCGTGTGCGAGCACACTGACATCATGGGGCTCGGCCGATTCAGCCGAGCACTCGGCTGAGGAAACCCCGAACATGGCCGGCAACGACGTCGAGGTGACTCTCCAGCAGGAAGTGCCCGCCGTCGATCAGGTGCACCTCCGCGTCTGAGGAGTCGCGGGCAAAGGCTTGCGCTCCCGCTGGGGCGAAGATTTCGTCGTTGCGGCCCCACACCGCGAGTACCGAAACCTCATGGGTGCGCAGGAATTCATGCAGCAGCGGGTAGAGCGCCCGGTTGTTGCGGTAGTCCCGGAACAAGGCCAACTGCACTTCGTCATTGCCCTCTCGGGAGACTCGAGCGAAGTCGTGCTCCCAGGTGTCCGGGTTGACTGTGCTCGGGTCGGATACGCCGTGCACGTACTGCCAGCGGATGGCGTCGAGGCTCAGCGCGGCCCGGACGGCGGGTTCGGTCTCAGGGCCGGGATTCGCGCCATATGCCCAGATGCCTTCCCAGAATGATTCGACGAAACCGTCCTCGTAGCCGTTGCCGTTCTGTGTGACAACGGCGGTGATCCGTTCGGGATGGTCGAGCGCGAGCCGCCACCCTATGGGCGCGCCGTAGTCGTGGACATACAGGGCATAGCGCTGCAGGCCAAGGTGGTCGAGCAGTCCGGACGTGAGCCGGGCAAGGGCCTCGAAGGAGTAATCGAACTCTCCCACCCTTGGCGCATCGGAGCGGCCGAACCCGAGGTGGTCGGGTGCGATTACGTGGTAGTCGCCGGCCAGCAACGGGATGAGTTCACGGAACATGAACGAGCTGGTCGGGTAGCCGTGCAGCAGGACGATCGCGGGCGCATCCGCCGGCCCGGCTTCGCGATAGAAGATCTCGTAGCCGTCGACAGTGACGGTCCGATGATGAACGATGCTCATTCGTATCGGCCGCGATCGCTTCGTGACACGACGGCGCCCAAAGGTCTGCCGATGATGTCGGGCATCGGGGATTCTCCTTGCCAGCCGTATCGAGTATTCAGGGAACAAGCAGTCGAACTGAGAGACCGTGTGGTCCGAACCTGCTGATGCCCGAGAATACGGACCGGCCCGTCTCGCGTCAAGACGGACCGGTCCGTCTTGAACCTGCCGACTCACCCCAGGGTGCTTAGCTGCGCCCTAGGTTCACCGATCGCCCCCCGGCCTAGTTCGTGACCCCGGGTGTCACAGCGGTCCCGACTGCGCGACGAGCACGAGGCACACCACGGCGACGACCACCTGCACGATGCACAGCACCACCGGGACGGGCCAGGCGGGCCGGCCCCGCACCAACTGCACGACAATCAGCAGAAGATCGATGACCGGCAACGCCACCGCGGTCACCAACACGGTGTCCAGGGCGAGGTCCGCCCAGCGCGGGTCCCCGCAAGGCCGATAAGAACACGGGTCCAGCCCGGACCCCGACAACATCACGGCTCCGGCGCCGCCGACCGCCACGATGACGTGCACCACCAGCAGCGGAAACGCCACCGCAGCGTCGAGAGCGCGGCTCGAAGACACAGAACTTTCTCCCGTCTGCTGGGCAGCACTGATGTGCGCTCGGATTCTGAGCCTAAAGCGCGCTGGGCCGTGAGGCGCGCACCAAATTCCGGCCACGCGTATGCGGCCGGAAATTTTTTGTTGCGAAGTCGCGTTGGACACCGATTGACCGCCCCGACGCACGACCAACGACCGCGCCGCCAGCGCCGCCCGAGAGGTATTGCCCGCCATGAACATTCCCCTGTTCAACCACCGCCGCCACACCTCTCCCGTCGGCCACCGCCATCGCATTCGAATGCTGTTGCAGGCGTGCGCGGTTGGCGCCGCCGGTGCCGCAACGCTGCTGGGCGCGGGCGCCGGTCCCGCCGCGGCCGCCCCGACCGGCATCGCCAACACCGGCTGCGCCGATGTCGAAGTGGTTTTTGCCCGCGGCACGTTCGAGGGGCCCGGCATCGGCAAGGTGGGCGCCCCGTTCGTCGACGCCCTCCGTGACCGGCTGCCCAGCCGAAGCATCGGGGTCTATGCGGTCAACTACCCCGCCTCGACCGACTTCGCCCGCGCCGCCGACGGTGTCGCCGATGTCAGCAACCACCTCAGCGACCTGGCCGCCCGTTGCCCTGCCACCGACATCGTGCTCGGCGGATACTCGCAGGGCGCCGCCGTCAGCGCCTATGCCACCAGTGACGCCGTGCCCGCCGGCTACGCGCTGCCCACCGGCCTGTCCGGGCCACTGCCCCCGACGGTGGCCAACAACGTTGCCGCCGTGGCATTGTTCGGCAAGCCGTCGTCCGGCGTCGTCAACCTCCTGCACCAAGGCGCGCCTCCGCTGGTGATCGGCTCGGCGTTCGCGGGCAAGACCATCGATCTGTGCGCTCCCGCCGATCCGGTCTGCCAGTTCGGCAGCCTCGACCGCCGAGCGCACAGCGCCTACGTCCATAACGGCATGGCCGAGCAGGCCGCCGAGTTCGCTGCCCGACGGATCACCGGCGGCTGACGTGGTTGCTGCCTAAACTCCTCGGGGTGAACAGGGATAACCCGAGACCGCGGCCGGTTGCCGATCGGGTGGCGATATACCCGCATACCGTCCGGCGGTGGCACACCACGGCGCTCGGATTCCTCGCCGTCCTGGCCCTCCTTGGCGGGGGTGTCTTGACGGCATGCGCGGGCTCCACACCGACCTCCCTGGCGCAGGACGTGCCTTTGCAGACCGGCCCGCAGAGCGTGCTCGTCGACCCGATGGGCGCAATCACCATGGCCGTCGACGCCACCGGCACCCTCTACCTGGGCGGTTTCGCCACGGGGATCTGGACGCTGACACCCGGGGCAGTCGAGCTGACTCCGCGCAACGGTGCCACGGTCACGTCCCTGGCGGCCGCGCCGGACGGCACCTTGTCCTTCGTCACCGCCCTGGACACCGTCGAAACCCTCCGACCCGGGTCCAGCACTGCTGACCCGCTGCCGTTCGGCGAGATTCGGCAACGCAGCCAGATCGCGGTGGCGCCGGACGGCACGGTCTACCTCGGCGACAACGCGCGCAACAAGCTGTTGAAACTGGTCCCCGGTGCGGGGGCCCCGACCGAAGTTCCCGTGCAGGGCCTCGAGGGGATGGGGCACATGGCGGTCGACGCCGACGGCAACGTGTTCGTCTCCACGATGGGCCGGATTGTGAAGGTCGGCCCGAATTCGGAGACCGCCGACCCGGTCGAGGGGGCGCCCGCCGATGTGGGCGGCCTGGCGGTCGACGCGGCAGGCAACCTGTACGCCACCGACATCAAGGCGGGCACGGTATCCCGGCTACCCGCGCGCGGCGGTGCCTGGGTCCAGCTGCCGTTCAGCAACATCAAGAGCCCCACCAGAATTGACGTCGACCGCGCCGGCAACGTTTACGTCATGGCCGACATCGGCAACTTCCAGGGACGACAAATCGTCAAGCTTGCCGTCGAATAGTCGGTGGGTCCGGGGCCGGGCGTGCGGCCGTCACGACCGCTGCCCCGTGCCAGGGCTCAGGACACCGTGACGTGGACGTGGTCGAAGTGGGCTGTCACCCGCCACATCGTGTAAGCGATGCCGAAGCGTCCGGCCTGACTACGAAGGTCCGCGTCGATGACATCTCCGAGACTCATATCCGAGCCGATCATGATGTCCAAGGCGCGCCCGCTCGGGTGATCAGGAAGGGGGTCCGCGCGCACGCCACCGATCGACTGCACTCCGGGGTAGGTCGCCATGATGTAGTCCGCCAGGAGCCGCGCGTTGGGGACCAGGCCGCGCATCCCGACGGTCGGGATGGGTGAGGTCGATCCCAGCGCTGCCGTGACGGCACCGGACGGGAGGTTCAGACCGGCCTGCTGCGCCGGCGGGAGCGTGGAATAGTTGGCGTTGAGTTCCGACATCTTCGTCCGCAACTGGAACCGCTTGTTCTGCAGATCCGCTCGCACGGCGGTGGCCGCGTCGACGGCAGCCTTGGCCTCAGCCGCCGACTTTGCCGACTCTGCTTCGACGGCCCGCGCTTCCTCGTCTGCCCGGTGGAGCCGCTTCAGCTGCGCAGACATCTCGGTTTCCATCACCCGCTGGGTAGCCAGGCTCTCGATCAGCCCCGACGGCGACGCGGCGGTCAGGACTGCGCTGGCGCCATCGGTGCGCCCACCGATGTAGACCGCGGCTGCAAACTTGTCAACGGCATGCTGCTGGGTGGCCAGCTGCGTCTGGGTCACCTCTCGGCGTGCCAAATCGTCGGCGTATTTCTCGTCCGCCACCCGCAGCAGTTGCAGCTTCGCGTCGAGGTCCGGCTGGGCGTTGAGGATGGTCGCAGACAGCTGCTCGACCTCGCGAGACAACTCGGCGACCTCCGCCACGCTGTCCTCGGCCTGGTCGGCATACGCCGCGCCGCCGCCCGACACCGCGCTCAGAACCATCAAACCGGCGATCGCACCGGCCAGCGGCTTGTGGACAAAACGCCTCGCCACAAACACTGGGACAACCTTCAAGACTGCGAATCCTTCGACGTTGTCGACGTCTACTGCGTCGAGCTACTACCTGTCCATGGGACTTGGCTGCCGTGCAGATTACGGAAGCGGCATCGACTCTGTCGAACCAGGAGGCCGGGAATTGCCCCGGCACCAGCTCCACAGCAAAGGCAGTGCGGGGCCAAAGAGCGTTTCGTCGCGTTGCCGGCCCCGTCGGGCGGGGCGGTTCGCTCAGACCACCGGGCAGTAGAACTGGGGTTGGCCGCGGTACTCCTCGGGCGGCAAGTTCCGTGCCGGTGTCTCCACCAGCGGCGCGTCCGCGGGCAGCCGTCCCTGGCTCCGATCCATCGCCGAGCGTTTCCGCGGATGCATGAGCCGGCGCTTGGGACCGTACTTCGAAACGAGCGTGATCACGTCGCACAGCCGGTCGTGCACCCACTGTTGCCGGGGCGACCACGTGTAACCCATCAGCTCCCGCACCGGCGGGTCGTAGAGCGCAACGGTCATGAACGTCAGGAAGCGCTGCATGACCTTCAGGTTCAGCGCCCACAACGGATCCGGAATCCACCGCAGCGACGGGTGCTTGGGCATGGTGGACAGATCCATCACTTCGCGGGCAGCCCAGTTGTTCTCCAGCACGTTGTTGCACATGTGGTCCCAGTACTCCTGGAATTCCTCCCAGGACTTCGGCACCGGCCGCATGCTCATCCCGTACATCCGGTACCAGGTGACGTGCTCGTCGAACAGCTGCCGCTTGTCGGTCTCACTGATCCCGCCGCCGAACTTCTCGGCCGCCAGCAGGACCGATTTGAAGAACGTGGCGTGCGCCCAGTAGAAGACATCCGGGTTCAGCGCGCTGTATCGACGGCCTTTCTCGTCGACGCCCTTGATACCGATGTGATAGTCCCGGACCTGGGCACCGGTCTGCGGGGCGCGGTCGCCGTCGAAAACCACACCGCCGATCGGATAGATGGACCGCAGCAGCCGGGGAATGCGCTCCAGAAAGAAGATCGAGTGCTCTTGCACCGCCGCGCCCAGTTGCGGATGCATGTTCTGCATCGAGCCCGCCCAGGTGCCCTGGAACAGCCCGGTCCACTGGCCGAAGTATTTCCAGGTCAGCGAGTCGGGGCCCAGCGGCACCGGCGGGGCGTCGTAGCCGCCGTTGGTGACGGGACAGCCCGCTGCCACCGGGGAGGTCTCAGCCTCTGCAACCGGGCAGATCTCGGAAGCATCTTGGGTCACTGGTCAAATCTTTCCGTCGGGGTCGGCATCCATTTTGACTACGTTCGTTGTCATTGTCCAGCCCCCAATGTTGCGGCCGCGGTCAGAACCTCCCCCCGGCCATGCTCTCGGCATTTCGCTCAACAGCGCCTCGGCGGCCCACTTCCGCGCAAGACTGTCGTCGTGGGTACCCGCCATTCGGGATCTGCCCACCAGCTCGCCGCCCGCGGGTTTGCCGGCCACGAACCAGAGGTGAAGGAGATCCGCATGCCCACGGTGGCGGAACAGATGGTCGCGACGCTGCGGGCCAGTGGCGTCGAGCGCGTATACGGCATCCCCGGCGACTCTCTCAACGGGTTCACCGACGCGCTGCGCAAGGACGGCGGCATCCGGTGGGTACTGGTACGCCACGAGGAAGCGGCAGCCTTCGCCGCCGCAGCGGACGCCGCGGTGACCGGTGAGCTCGCCGTGGCCGCCGGCAGTTGCGGGCCGGGCAACCTGCACCTCATCAACGGCCTGTACGACGCGAATCGTTCGAGGGTGCCGGTCCTGGCGATCGCGGCGCACATCCCGACCGCAGAGATCGGGACCGGCTACTTCCAAGAGACCCACCCGCAAGAGCTCTTCCGCGAGGCGTCCGTCTACACGGAGTACGTCGCCCACCCCAGCCAGATGCCGCAGGTGCTGGAGATCGCGATGCGCGCCGCCGTCGAGAGACGGGGCGTCGCGGTCGTCGTGATCCCCGGCGACGTGGCTCTATCCGACGCCGTCACCGATCGGGCCACCGCCATCCGCGCGAGTCGCTCGGTCGTGGTGCCGACGGCAGACCAACTCGCCCGCGCCGCAACGCTGCTCAACCGGGGCCAACGGGTGACCATCCTGGCCGGCGCGGGTTGTGCCGGCGCCCACGACGAGGTGCTGGCCGTCGCCGAGGCGCTGGGCGCACCCATCGTGCACGCATTGCGCGGCAAGGAGTTCATCGAGTACGACAACCCCTATGACGTCGGGATGACCGGCCTGCTCGGGTTCGCGTCCGGCTACCGGGCGATGGAAAACGCCGACACGGTCCTGATGCTGGGCACCGACTTCCCCTACCGACAGTTCTATCCCGAGCACGCCGCCACCATCCAGGTCGACATCCGCGGCGAACAACTCGGCCGCCGGCATCCGCTGGAGCTCGGCCTGGTCGGCACCGTCAAAGACACTGCCTCCGCGCTACTTCCGCTGCTGGAGCGCAAGACTTCCCGCGATCATCTCGAAGATTCCCGCGACCACTACCGACGAACCCGCACCAAACTCGACGAGCTGGCGACCCCCTCGAAGCGAGGCGCACCCATTCACCCGCAATACCTCGCGCGGCTGGTCGACCAGCACG
Organism: Mycolicibacterium sp. MU0050; assembly: GCF_963378085.1. Taxonomy (GTDB): domain Bacteria; phylum Actinomycetota; class Actinomycetes; order Mycobacteriales; family Mycobacteriaceae; genus Mycobacterium; species Mycobacterium wendilense. Next base: position 5,126,750 of record NZ_OY726395.1, read on the forward strand.
CGGCTGCCGACGCAGTTTTCATCCCCGACGTCGGTTCACCGGTCGTCTGGGCCGCGCGATACCTGACGATGAACGGCCGCCGGCGGTTGATCGGATCGTTCACCCACGGGTCGATGGCCAACGCGCTGCCCCAGGCTGTCGGAGCGCAGGCGGCCTTTCCGGAGCGCCAGGTGGTGGCACTGGCCGGCGACGGCGGGTTGGCGATGCTGCTGGGCGAGTTGATCACCCTCACGCAGAACAAGCTGCCCGTAAAGCTGGTGGTGTTCAACAACTCGTCATTGAACTTCGTCGAGCTCGAGATGAAAGCGGCTGGGTTCATCAACTACGGAACCGAACTGGTCAACCCCAACTTCGCCGAGGTGGCCCGCGCCATGGGCATCCACGCCGTGCGGGTGGAGCGCTCCGAGAACCTTCCCGACGCGGTTCGCGAAATCCTCGGCCACGACGGACCCGCGCTCCTCGATGTCGTCACCGAACGACACGAACTGTCGATGCCGCCCGCGATCACCGCCGAGCAGGTCAAGGGCTTCACGCTCTACGCGATTCGGACCGTCATGTCCGGCCGCGGCGACGAGTTGATCGATCTGGCGAAAGCGAACCTCAGGCAGCTCTTCTGACACGCCTCTTCTCACACAACGGGGTGCGCGCGCCTCGCTCGACGTCGATCGCCGCGGGTCCGTCAGCGCTGCCCCGGCCCGGGCGTCGGTGGGTGGCCCGGCGTTTGGGGACGGGCCCAATAGTCGTGCTGGGGCGGGTGGTGCGGCGGCCATCCACTGCCCGGCGGGGGTTGGTGTTGCGGCCAATTCGCCTGGGGGTGCGCCGGCCAGGCCGCGCCGGGCTGCGGCGGCCAGGCCGCGCCGGGCTGCGGCGGGTACCCCTGCCAGTACGCCGGTGCGGCACCGGGCCGCGACGGTCCCTTCGTCAGTTTGAGCACTCCCCGCACGACGAAGTACACGATCAGGCCCATGATGAGCAGCTGCCCGAAGATGGTGCCGACGACACGCCCCGGGTGCGACTCCTCGGCCGTCGCCATGGCCACGCCGGCCAGGTCGATGGTCACCATTGCGGTCCCCTCTGCTGCGCACCCCCTGTGCGCTCGGTCTCTGAGCCTACGGCGCGCCGAGCCACGGTTGGTGCACCAATTTTCGGGATCCAGACCCTCGCGGCGTTCAGAGGAACATTGCCGACGGTTGCGTTGTTCGACTGATTCGACGCCGCCGACAGGTACTCCTCGTGGCTGTCGAGGCACCGGGGCGGCGAGTCCGAAGAAATACTCGGCCACCGCTGGCCCGTTCACGGCATCCGGATCGTCAGCCCCGTGCCGAGCAGTTGCGTCGCCGACAGCCCGAAGGTCCTCTTGAACCGGTCGGCCAGGTGGGACGGACTGGTGAACCCGGACTCGACGGCCGCTTCGGTGATGTTGTCGCCGGCGGCCACGCGGGCACCGGCCCGCATCAACCGGCACCACAACCGGTAGCGGCGCAGACTCGAGCCGATTTCGGCGCGAAAGAGGTGCAGGAACCGGGACTCGGACAGTCCCACCGATGCGGCCAGCTCGACCGCCGACGTCGCCGCCATCGGGTTCTCTCTGATCTGCTTGGCGGCCAACTCGATTCGCGGATCGAGCTGCTGGACGTCTGAGGGCGCGGCGGTCTCCAGCCAGCGCAATGCGCCGGCGTCGTCGCGCGGCGGGCGGATCAGGTCGGCTTCGGCTACATGGTCCACTCCGATGTCGCCGCAGAACCTTTCGAACTGGCGGCGGCACGCCGCCGCCCGCGCCCCGGCGGGATCCAGGTAGCACGAGACCAGCGGCCCGGTCATGGTCAGGTGGTGGGTGAGCCGAGGCGGGATCAACGCGGTGCGCGCCTCGACCCGAACACCCTCGACGTCGACGGCCACGGGCCCGTCGACGCCGACCAGCAGGCACCACACCGAACCGGAATGCGGCTCCAACCCGAGCGCCGGCCCGGAATACAGCGCCTGACCCGGCCACAACCACACCGCGGGATAGCAGGTTTGTGGAAGCGCAACGGGGCCGGGATCGGACATCGTGGACTCCTCGTCAACTGATCAGGAGGTTACCGTGGTGCAAGCAGTGATCGTGGCCGTCGGGGTGTTCTTCGCCGCGATGGGGATCTTCGCGCTGGCCGCGCCGACAACCATGTTGCGGCCCTTCGACTACGAGCTCAAGACCGCGGCATCCCGCGCCGAGGTGCGGGGGTCTACGGGGGTTTCGGACTGGCGATCGCCGCCGTGCTGACCTACGCGGCGCTCACCCCCGGCGAAGTGCGCACCGGAATTCTGCTCACCGTCGGGGCCGCCCTAGCCGGGATGGCCTTCGGCCGCGCCGTATCCGCGCTGTTCGATGAACGAACCTCGTTCTACCCCAACTGGTTCTACTGTGTGGTCGAGATCGTCGGGGCAGCTGCGCTGTTCTGGGCGGCGAGCAACTGAGGCTCGGACGGCGTTCTGGCGCGGGCTGTCAGACCCTCGGCGGACCTTGGCGGATCCGGTGGCGCGTCGCCTCTATGTCGACGATGTGCGGGAAGGTGTACTCCATCCACCAGGTGGGGGTCTGCTGCACGAGTAGGTGACAGTTTCGGTCACGCGGCCTGACTGGCCGGTGTGGTCATGATGGCTTCGAATTCCACCGGGGTCAACCGGCCGAGGCCGGCTTGTCGGCGGCGTCGGTGGTAGGTGCGTTCGATCCAGGTGACGATCGCGATTCGGAGTTGCTCGCGGGTGTCCCAGCGGCGGCGGTCGAGCACGTTCTTCTGCAGCAGGGAAAAGAAGCTCTCCATGGCAGCGTTGTCGCCGGCCGCGCCGACACGGCCCATCGAGCCGACCATCTCGTGATGGTGCAGTGCGTGCACGAATCGCCTTGAGCGAAACTGAGATCCTGGGTAAGTCCCCTGGGGTGGTGGGGTTTCGGGCCTGAGGCTGACCAGGCCGGACTCTGTTCGGTGTGTCGTTGAGGGCTTTGGGGTGGGGCATCGCGTAGTGGTCATTGAGTTACCGACCAAAGTGACTCAAGCAAAGGAACCACCACGCGATGACCCAGGACCATTCTGCCTTGTTGGCCCAGCTCGATGCGCTCAAGTCCGCTGATGCCGGGGCGGTGTTCGCCGAGCTGATCCGCGCCGGGCTGCAGGCGTTGATCGAGGCCGAGGCCACTGCGACGATCGGCGCCGGACGCTACCAACGCAGCGACGATCGCCGTACGCATCGCAACGGGCACCGGGCCAAGACGGTATCGACCACTTCCGGGGACATCGAAGTCCAGATCCCCAAACTGCGGGCCGGTTCCTTCTTCCCGTCGCTGCTCGAGCGGCGCCGTCGGATCGACCGCGCGCTGCATGCGGTGATCATGGAGGCCTACGTCCATGGCGTGTCGACCCGCAATGTCGATGACCTCGTCGCTGCGCTCGGTGTCGGATCGGGGGTCTCCAAATCGGAGGTCTCACGCATCTGCACCGGCCTGGACAAGGAGATCGAGGCGTTTCGCACCCGCAGCCTGACCCACACCCAGTTTCCGTATGTGTTCTGTGACTCGACGTTCTGCAAGGTCCGCGTCGGGGCACACGTGGTCTCCCACGCCCTCGTGGTGGCCACCGGGGTCTCCATCGACGGCACCCGCGAGGTGCTGGGCACCGCTGTCGGTGACAGCGAGTCGTTTGAGTTCTGGCGCGAGTTCCTGGCCTCGCTCAAGGCTCGCGGCCTGACCGGGGTGCACCTGGTGATCTCCGATGCCCACGCCGGCTTGAAAGCCGCCGTAGCTCAGCAGTTCACCGGCTCGTCCTGGCAGCGTTGCCGGGTCCATTTCATGCGCAACCTGCATGGGGCGGTGGCCGCCAAACACGCCCCGGCGGTGACCGCGGCGGTCAAGACGATCTTCGCCCACACCGACCCCGCTGAGGTCGCTGCGCAATGGGATCAGGTCGCCGACACGCTGTCGGGCAGCTTCCCGAAAGTGGCCGCGATGATGGATGAGGCCAAACCCGACGTGCTGGCATTCACGGCGTTCCCACGTGGACACTGGCAAAAGATCTGGTCGAACAACCCCATCGAGCGGCTCAACAAAGAGATCAAACGTCGCGCTGATGTCGTCGAGATCTTCCCGAACCCCGCCGCGTTCCTGCGGTTGGCCACCGCCGTGGTCATCGAGGCGCACGACGAATGGCAGGTCACCCGGCGCTACCTGTCGGACATCTCCATGGCTGAGCTGCGCAAAGTCATCGCCGCCAAACAAACCGCCACGGAACCCATCACCGAACAACGCCAAATCGCCTAGCATTCATCACGACTCGTTGATCACAACGCGTGTACCCACGCCGATCCGAAGTCCACCACCCCAAGGGGCACTATCGTGCGTCCGCCTCAGACTGCGCTCGTTCCGGCTTTGAACAACCGCGCGCAACGTGACTACAGGCTGACACTCATCGAGGTATTCAAGGACGGTCGCGCCGAACCGAGTCCCGTTCCCGCATCCGACTAGATTGGGGTGCCTTCCCATACCGAGGTCAAGGATTGCTGGGACTCGCCGATGCCTGAAACTCGGGCTTCAATGCCGGTACAGCAGAAGCCAACTAACTCGTCGCCCGTCGCAATAGATAGGTAGCTGGCAAGCTCATCGATGATCGGCGGAGGTGTTGACAAGTCGTATACGGACCAGTCTCGTCCGTACCTCCAGCTGGTTATGGCGACGGCCGCGTCGGCGGCCATGGGATGCAACCCTCGCCCCAAGGGTCGCCCATCTCGCAACGCTAGCCCAGTCCCGTCCAGCCACGCCTGTCTCGTTTGTAGAGTGGGCTTGACCCCATTGGGTGGACACTCGGTCAGGCGGCTTGTGCCGTCTGAGTGATCCGGTTCTCGTACTCGACCGGGGTGATCATCCCGATCGAAGAGTGGCGCCGTCGGCGGTTGTAGACCCGTTCGATCCAGTCGCCGACGGCGAGCTTAGCGGCTGCTTTGGTGGGCCACAAGTAGCGGTCGTAGAACTCGACTTTCATTGTGGCCCAGAATGATTCCTGCTGAGCATTATCCCAACACACCCCGGTGCGGCCCACCGAGCGGGCCAGATCATGCTTGCGGGCGAACCGTGCCAACTGCGCACTGGTGTACTGACATCCGCGGTCAGCATGGAACACCACCTGCGCGGCCAACTCGCCGCGCATGGCCACCGCCATCGCCACCGCGTCCTCGACCAGGTCGGTATGCAGGTGCTCATCGATGGCCCAGCCGATCACCCGCCGGCTGCAGCCGTCACGCACGGCGCACAGGTACAACCAGCCCTCACCGGTGCGCAGATAGGTGATGTCGCTGGTCCACACCCCATCCAGACGGCCTGTATCGAATCGACGTTTGACCAGGTCAGGGATCGGCGGCGCGTCCAGATCCACCACGGTGGTTACCGGGGCGAACGTACGTGGGCTGATCCCGGCCAGACCCTGACGGCGCAGCGAGGCAGCCACCGTCTTGCGTGACACGGTCTCGCCGGCATCGCGCAGGTCGGCCAGGATGCGCGGCGCCCCATAGACCCCATCGGAGGCCTCATGCAAGGCCGCGACCTTGACATCCAACTCGGCACGACGCCGCGCCGCCGGCGACGGTCCCGCGGCCTGGGACTTGCGCCATTTGTAAAACCCCGACCGCGACACGTCCAGCAGCTCGCACATCCGGGTGATCGCGTAATTGGCCTTCTCCGCCTCGATCAGACCGTAGGCCTCTACTGGTTCTGTTCGGAGGCAAAGAAGGCCGCGGCTTTTTTCAAAAACTGCCGGTCCAAACGCAATTCAGCGTTCTCCTTGCGCAGCCGCTCCAACTCGGCACGCTCATCAGAATCAAGCACCGCACCATTATCGCCTGCGCCAGCGGCCTCGCGGGCCACCCGCACCCAGCGCCCCAGCAACTGCTCACCCACACCGATCTCCGCGGCCACATGCGCGATCGGCCGGCCCGTCTCGATCACCAAGCGGGCCGCCTGCTCCCGAAACTCCGGGGTGTACTTCTTCCGCTTGCCCGACATACGGACATCCTTCCCGTGGGACCAGCAGTCCCACCAGTCAGGTGTCCACCATCAGGGGTCAACCCCAAGAGATCCGGGATTAGTTAGATCTTGTCTTGTTTTGCGCGGTGCGCGAGGCACGGTGTGCTCCAGTGTTCTTTGAGCACATGATTCTACGGCCCGACAGCAAACCTAGATATGAAGCGCCAACACCGCCCGTTCGATCTGGAAGTGGATGCTTTTCATGATTGCTGCTGGCGCCCGAAGGTTGGACCGGCGCGGCGCGGCCACTTCCCCTGGACGTGTGATGCCGCCAGCTAGATCGAGGTAGACGTTGACTAGTCGGGTGCGCGGAACGTACGGTACCGGCATCACACCGGGGTGGACCCGGATTCAGGGTGTTTGCTACTTGAGGGATCAGCGATGCGCAGTCGGGCTCAGCGGAACCAGCGGCTGGGAAACTTTCTCACAACCAGCCAGCAAACGTTATGGTTTCGCTGGCCAGGTCAGCTGGTTGCACTGATCTGTGTGGTGGTACTGACTGCTGCCGGCCTGCACCTGCTCGACGACCGCGACCCCGATCTGGACAACAGCTCCACCGCCGACGGGGGTGTCGCTCAGATGGCGGCCGCCGCAGCGGCGGCGTTTGCCGACTCCCCGTACACCAACCCGGTCGGTGTACCAGCGCAACAGCGTCGCGCCGGTCTGCCTGAACAACCGGTGGTCGGGTTGAGCACCCCGACTGCGGCCGGGCCGGTGCAGCTGGTGTTGCCGGCAGGGCTGGGGACCGCGCAGCACACGTCCTCTGGGGTGGTGATCTATCCCGATGCCGGTGCCGGGTTCGACTTCCTGGCCGAGAACACCCCCACCGGCACCCGGACCATCGCCCGTATCGCCGATGCGGCCGGCCCGCGGATAGTGACCACCTTCGTACGGACCCCCGCCGACACCGTGATGTTGGCCCATACGAACGGTTTCCTGACCGTGAATCGGGCCGCCGCCACCGCTGAGACGTTGGGGGTGTTCTCCCCGTCCGAGACCCGCGACGCTGCAGGGGAATTGGTGCCCTCGTCGTATGTGGTGCGCCAGATCCGGCCGCAGGTGTATCAACTCTCCGAAGTCATCGACCCCGGCCCGGACACCACCTGGCCCGTCTATGTCGACCCACCCCTGCACGTCGATGCTGGCGGGTTGGCGGTGTTCGGGTTCTCCGATGTCACCGACGCACTGGCAGGGGCTGCAGGCGCAGTCGGTAACGCCGCGGTCAGCGCGGCCTCGGCCACCGCCTCCGGTGCCCGAGCAGTCGGCGGATTCGTTCAGGACAACCCGCTGGAATCGGCCATGCTCGTCGGGGGCACCGCTTTGGCGCTCACCGGGCTCGGTGGCCCGGCGGGTGCGGCGATGATCGCCGGGGCCACGGTCAACCTGGCCTCGGCCGGCCTCGATGTCGCCGCCACCGTGATGCCGGACAACCAAACCTTGGGGATGGCCGCAACCGTGCTGGGGGCCGCCTCCATGGCCACTCCTCAAGGCGCGGCGAAAAAGGCCGTCACCGAAGGCATCGAAGCCGCCGGACAACTCGCCAAACACACCGACACCGTCATCGACGTCGCCAAAACCACCCCCACCCCACCAGCGCAGCTGGCCAACGACGTGGCCGCGGCCGCCACCAATCTGGCCAAACCCGGAGCCGGGACACCGAAGATCCCCAACGCCCCACCGGGGACCGAGGGGTTGCCCTCGACCGGTGCCGGTAAGGACTTCACCCGTGTCCAGAAAGACAGGGCTACTGCTGACGCGCTCGGGGTCGATCCCAAGATCCGCGGCGCCGAACTGGATCGCGCTGCTGCCGAGTCCGGCACCAACCTGTATTGCGCCAACTGTGAGGTTCGGGTGTTCCGGCAGGAAGGCCCAACCAGAGCTGGCGACAAAATCCCACCCAACCGGGCCCAAATCGATCACCACCCGATCCCGAAATCCCACGGCGGCACCGGCGCCAACGCCAGCCGAAACAACATCCTCTGCGAAGGCTGCAACAACGCAAAAAGCGACCTCAAAGCGACCCGGTGGAACGGCGAGCGGGAACTTGCCGCCAACAAGTCGCGGGCAAAGGTGCGAACCTATTTGCGGGAGTACGGGCAACGGCCCGATGGAGTGATCCGCAGTCCCAACCACCGCCTCGACACCCCCGCCCAACAACAACGCTGGGCCCGATATGAAAACGAACGAGCGGGTGCTGTCGAGAGGTTAGCCGGGCAGTCTGGTAGTGCCGCGCAGCGCAGCGCCGGGCCCAGAGGCGCTGAGCGCAACTCCTCGACCGGCGGTGATCGCCAATCCAGCAGCAACAAGCGGTCCGGTAGCAAGAAGTCGAAGACCAAACGCGACAACAAACAAAAGAAACAGAAAAGCAAGAAGGACAAGAAAAAGAAGAAAAAGTCCGGAAGCAAGAAGAAACGCCAACGCAAAGCCCGCGGCTGAGCGTGATCGTCGACCGTTCACACCCACCCAGTATTTCTGTGCAGCCAGCCGGCCAGCCAGCCTGGCGTGGACACCATGTGAAACTGGCAATGTCCAGTCGAGTTCAGGCGAGTCGACCCCCAGTGGTTTGAGGAAGTGAGCAGCAATGGCCCTGTCGCGAGAGATCGTGCCTCCAGTACGTGGCAAGGACCTGGCGCCGTTAGAACCCGACTGCCCCGGCGTGTTCCTGCCAACACCACTGAGCCCCAAGGAGTACCGCAAGGTCGCCGCCCTGCTCGAAGAACACCCCGACAATTACCTCCACGTCTGGGGTCCCGGTAACCTCGATTTTCTGCAGTACTTTCCGAAACAGCGCCGCTTCGCCTGCGACATCGATCAACTAGACAGCCTCGAAGGGTTGCAGTACCTGCAGGAATGCCGATACCTCTCCATTTACCGCGCCGCTAAGGGCACGTCGTTGGCCCCGATCGCCGGCATGCCGAAGCTGGAAACCTTGCTCCTCGGAGGCCAGTACCACGATCACCACAGCCTCACCGGCATGACCTGGCTTCGTTCACTGGGTCTTATCTACGCCGCGCAGACCAAGACACTGGACTGGCTGCCACCCAACCTGCACGAATTCACCATGGACGTGGGAAGTATCCGCGATATCAGTGGATTAGCGGCACATCCGAACATCGCCGAGATCAGCTTCCACAAAACCCGACTCCTCGCTGACCTCACCCCGTTGAGCGCCAACACCGGCCTGCGCACCCTGCATCTGTCTCAACTGTCCAGCGTCACCGAACTTTTCGACTTCACCGGCCTGCAGAACCTGCGCGAACTCCACATCAAAACCCTGCGCAAACTCACCGACACCCGCCCCCTGCTCGCCGCGAAAAACCTCACCGAACTGTTCCTCTACGACCTACCTGCCCTCGACCCCCAAGCCTGGCACGACACCTGCACCGGCTGGCTCGCCCAAAACAAGCCCCCCTTCTGGTAAATCAACCCCGCCCCAAACCCCTGCTCAAGCCAGACGGAACCGAAGAGAAAACCTGCAGGGAACGCGTACCGCGGACGGCATGCACCGGGATGAATCCCCCCAGCATCAGCAGTCGAAAGCCGCGGCGGCCGATCCAGCCTCAGGCATCTCCCCAAGCGCGAAAGCCAGAATGAATCCCAGCTCCTGCGGGATCTGTACCGGAGGCAGGGCGTTAACCCCGGTAGCCGTTTCCAGTTCGCCTACCTGAAGCGCCCTGGGTTTCCCGGAGGCTCGGGCTATTGGATTCCGATCAAGGGTTGGTCGGTCCGGTATGCATCGTAGAACGCGGCTTCGAACTCCGTGGGTGGGATGTCGCCGAGGTAGCTGTGCAGGCGGCTGGTGTTGTGCCAGTGGACCCAACTGAGGGTGGCGAGTTCTACGTCCTCGACGGTCTTCCACGGTCCGCTTCGAGCCGGCCCGTAGATCAGCTCGGCCTTGTAGTAACCGTTGACTGTCTCCGCGAGAGCGTTATCGAAACTATCTCCAACGGTCCCAATTGACGGGACTGCGCCGATCTCAGCGGGGTAAGTCCCTTGGTGTGGTGGGGTTTCGGAGCTGAGGACGGCCCAGGCCGGGGTGTGTCGTTGAAGGCTTTCGGGCGGGTCATCGCGTAGTGGTCAATGAGTTACCTACCAAGTGACTCAAGCAAAGGACGCACCACGCGATGACCCAGGACCATTCTGCCTTGCTCGCCCAACTCGATGCACTCAAGTCCGCTGATGTCGGGGCGGTGTTCGCTGAGCTGATCCGCGCTGGGCTGCAGGCGTTGATCGAGGCCGAGGCCACCGAGACCATCGGGGCCGGACGCTACCAACGCAGCGGCGAACGCAGTACGCACCGCAACGGGCATCGGCCCAAGACGGTGTCGACGACCTCGGGCGATATCGAGGTCAAGATCCCCAAACTGCGAGCCGGCTCCTTCTTCCCGTCCCTGCTGGAACGCCGGCGTCGCATCGACAAGGCCCTGCATGCGGTGATCATGGAGGCCTACGTCCATGGTGTGTCGACTCGCAACGTCGATGACCTGGTCGCCGCACTCGGGGTTGGATCCGGGGTCTCCAAATCGGAGGTCTCGCGCATCTGCGCCGGCCTCGACCGCGAGATCGAGGCGTTTCGAACCCGCAGCCTGACCCACACCTCATTTCCCTACGTGTTCTGCGATGCGACGTTCTGCAAGGTCCGCGTCGGCGCCCACGTGGTCTCCCAGGCCCTGGTGGTGGCCACCGGCGTCTCCATCGATGGCACCCGGGAGGTGCTGGGCACCGCCGTCGGTGACAGCGAGTCCTTCGAGTTCTGGCGGGAGTTCCTGGCCTCGCTCAAGGCCCGCGGCCTGACCGGCGTGCACCTGGTGATCTCCGATGCCCACGCCGGGTTGAAAGCCGCCGTCGCCCAGCAGTTCACCGGCTCGTCCTGGCAGCGCTGCCGGGTGCATTTCATGCGCAACCTGCACGGGGCGGTGGCCGCCAAACACGCCCCGGCGGTCACCGCAGCGGTCAAGACGATCTTCGCCCACACCGACCCCGCCGAGGTCGCCGCGCAGTGGGATCAGGTCGCCGACACCCTCTCGTCCAGTTTCCCGAAAGTGGCCGCCATGATGGATGAGGCCAAAGCCGACGTGCTGGCATTCACCGCGTTCCCGCGCACCCACTGGCAGAAGATCTGGTCGAACAACCCCATCGAGCGGCTCAACAAGGAGATCAAACGCCGCGCCGATGTCGTCGAGATCTTCCCCAACCCCGCAGCCTTCCTACGACTGGCCACCGCCGTGGTCATCGAAGCCCACGACGAATGGCAGGTCACCCGCCGCTACCTGTCCGAGGTGTCCATGGCTGAACTGCGCAAAGTCATCGCCACCAAACACATCGCCGCCCGAGCGACCACCGAACCGGTTCCCGAACAACGCCAGATCGCCTAACATTCACCACGACTCGTTGATCACCACGCGTGAACCCACGCCGATCCGAAGTCCACCACCCCAAGGGGCACTATCTCTCAGCGAGCCGCTCGCCGTAGCGAATGGACGTGAATTGCGACCCGGCATCTGAGTGACATATCAAGTCCTGCAATGTAGTTCCGCGTGACCAACGCGCCATCTCCAACGCGTCGAGAACCATCGAGGTCCGCATGTGCGAAGCCACCCGCCACCCCACGATCATCCGCGAGTGTGCGTCAATGATGAAGCACACGTAGGCCACCCCGGCCCAGGTCGGCACGAATGTCAGGTCGGTCACCCAGAGCTGGTTCGGGGCAGCCGCGGCGAAGTTGCGGTGCACCAAGTCCGGGTGCCGCGCCGCGGCTGGGTCAGCTTTGGTGGTCCGCACCCGTTTGCCGCGCCGGACCCCCTCAATGCCTGCGGCCCGCATCAGCCGGGCCACCTGATCGCGACCGACGTCATGACCATCGCGACGAGCCGTTTTCCAGAGTTTGCGGGCCCCATAGACGCAGTAGTTGTCTTTCCAGAGCTGGCACAACGCCGGCCCGAGGACGGCGTCGCGCAGGGCCCGCGCCGATGGGACCCGGGCTTTGGCGTCGTAGTAGGTGCTCAGTGCCACCTGCAAGCCTGCGCTGCGCAGGACCGTGCAGATGGGCTCGACCCCGAACTCCCCGCGATTGTCGTCGATGAAATCGACTATTTCTTGTGTTGGCGGTCGAGCTCCGCCCCGAAGAAACTTGCCGCTCGCTTCAGAATCTCGTTGGCACGCTTGAGTTCTCGGATCTCCTGTTCGAGTTCCTTCACCTTCTTCGACTCCGAGGTCGTCACCCCAGGAGCCAGGCCTTCGTCGATGTCGACCTGACGGACCCAGGTGCGCACCGATTCCACTCCGTAGCCGAGCTGGCGAGCGACCCGCTGCACTGTGCCCTGCTCGGTGCCCAGCTCCGCGCGCAAGGTGCGGACCATCCGCACCGCGGCGGCCTTCTCCTCGGCACTGTATCGACGTGTCGTCGGCTTCCCGGGCGACTGTTCCTTCGGCATACCTGCATCCTCGTTTCCAAGGTCAGGAGCCTCCGGGATTTCCAGGGCGTTTCAACCGCGGCTCCGACGGGGTCTCTCGGTGCCAGACCTGCGCCCGCACGCGTTTGCAGCAGCAACGCAACGGGTTAGGTCCAGAACGCAGTCAGACCTCCGCGACCACAACGTCAGGCTCGCAACGGCAATCCTTGTCCGTGGCCATGAAAAAGTAGCCACTGGTGGCCAGGTGAAGGTATCCAGTTTTGGCCAGGTAAAAGTATCCACCCTGTGTTCGTCGTGTCGATCAGGAACTGCGGGCCCCGATGGTGACGGTGAAGGCGCCAACCAATCGCCATCACCATCGGGGAGTTCCATTGAAATCTGCGAAGGACCGCATGGACATCATTTCCGCCTACTACGAGCTCGGGTCGTACCGGGGTGCCGCCGATAGGTGCGGCACCACCCACCGCACCGTCAAGAAGATCATCGACAGGCACGAGGCCGAGCAGGCGGGCATGTCGCCGGCGCCGCGGGTCGAACGACCGCACAACTACGACACGGTCGCCGAGCTCGTCGCTGAACGCGTCGAGAAATCACAAGGCCGGATCTCGGCCAAACGGCTGTTGCCGATCGCCCGGACCGCCGGCTACCAGGGCTCGCCGCGTAATTTCCGGCGTCTGGTCGCAGAGAAGAAAGCGTTGTGGCGCAGTGACAATCACCGTGGCCGCCGCCCGGCAGTGTGGGCGCCGGGCGAGTATCTGGTGATCGACTGGGCCCAGGCCGCCCCCGGGCTGTCCTTGTTCTGCGCGGTGCTAGCGTTCTCCCGCTGGCGATTCGTGCGCTTTGCCACCGATCAGAAGGCCTCCACCACGCTGGCGTTGATCGCCGAAGCCTTCGCCGTGATCGGCGGTGTTCCGGCGCGGGTGCTGGCCGACCGGATGGCCTGCCTCAAAGGCGGCGTGGTCGCCAACGTGGTCGTCCCGACCCCGGACTACGTTCGCTTCGCGACGCACTACGGGTTCGCCCCGGACTTCTGCCACGCCGGCGACCCGCAGTCCAAGGGCATCGTGGAGAACCTGTGCGGCTACGCCCAACGCGACCTTGCAGTGCCCCTGCTGACCGAGGCCGCCATCGCCGGTGCCCCGGTGGATCTGCGGTCCGCCAACACCGCCGCGGCCGCCTGGTGCGCCGAAGTGAACGCCACGGCGCATTCAGAGATCCAAGCAATCCCCGACGACCGGCTGATCGCTGAACATGAACTGTTGCAACCACTGCCATCCTTGCGACTGCAGATTGGTGCACCCTCGGTGTTACGTAAAGTCGACCGGTTATCGTGTGTGCGCTACGGGTCGGCCCGCTACTCGGTACCGACCCGGCTGATCGGCACCAACGTGGCCATCGTGGTCGATCACGGCGCGGTGCGCCTGCTCGAGCCGGCCACCGGGGTGATCGTGGCCGAACACGAACTCATCGCACCCGGTGGCACCTCGATCCTCGACGAGCACTACGACGGGCCCCGGCCGGCACCGAACCGCGGACCACGGCCGAAGACCACCGTGGAGAAGCAGTTCTGCGACCTCGGTGAGGACGCGCAAGCGTTCCTGGTCGGCGCTGCGGCGATCGGCAACACCCGACTGGCCTCTGAGTTAGAGATCCTTCTCGCTCTGGGCGCCGCCCACGGTGAGCGGCAGTTGGTCGCGGCGTTGCACCGGGCGGTGGCGTTCCGGCGGTTCCGCGCCGCCGACGTGCGCTCCATCCTGGCCGCCGGCACCGGCGCCCCGCAGCCACGCGAAGCCGGGGATGCGTTGATCCTGGATCTGCCGGTCGCCCCGACCCGCTCCCTGGAGGCCTACCGGGTCACGCCCGTCGCTGACGGCGAGGTGAACTCGTGACCAAGACAGCACCGTTGACCGAGACCAAACCCGTCGCACCAAAATCAGTTCCACCATTGGATGCCGATCTCGATGCCGGGCTCCGCCGCCTGAAGCTGGCGGCCATCCGGCGGACAGCGCCGGAGGTGCTGATCACCGCCAAGACCCAACGCTGGACCCCCGAAGAGGTTCTGCGAACTCTGATCGAGACCGAACTCGCCGCCCGGGATGCCTCCAACGTCGTCAACCGACTCAAAACTGCCGCGTTCCCCGTGCCCAAGACCTTGGACTCGTTCGATGTGGCCGCATCGTCGATCCCACCGAAGACCTTCGACTACCTGTCGAGTCTGGAATGGATACGCGCCCAACAGAATCTGGCGATTATCGGTCCCGCCGGAACCGGCAAGTCCCACACCTTGATCGGGTTGGGGACCGCTGCGATCCACGCCGGCCTCAAGGTGCGTTACTTCGCCGCCGCCGACCTCGTCGAAACTCTCTACCGAGGGATGGCCGACAACACCGTCGGCAAGATCATCGAATCCCTACTACGCGTCGACCTCATCATTCTCGACGAGCTCGGCTTCGCGCCCTTAGATGACACCGGCACCCAACTGCTGTTCCGGCTCGTCGCCGGCGCCTACGAACGCCGGAGTCTGGCCATCGGGTCACATTGGCCCTTCGAACAATGGGGCCGATTCCTGCCCGAACAAACCACCGCCGTCAGCATCCTCGACCGCCTCCTGCACCACGCCACCGTCATCATCACCGACGGCCAGTCCTACCGCATGAAAGACGCCCACCACCGAAAGGAGACCACCCCGACAACCTAGGAATCACCACACGGGGTGGATACATTTATCTGGCCACCAGCGGATACTTCCACCTGGCCATTGACAATCCGGTTCCGAACGCAAGTCCAAAAGCGGCAGCAAGAAATCCAGTAAGAAGAACAACAAGGATGGACAGCAGAAGCACAAAAAGAAGAACGACAAGAAACGCGACATCGCGACGAAGAAGAAACGCAAACGCGATCGGCGAAAGTAACCCGGAAGCCCGGAACATGCCCACACCCGCACATGAACCAATCCTCGAAACCGAGATTTTCCCCGACGCTGGCTTCGTCGTCATTGAGGACCTCGGCACACAGGACGTCGTGGGCCTCAGCGAAGCTGGGCATCGGGCCGGCTATGAGGCCACCCGCCATAGGCTGGACATCTACACCATGTCCGCCGACGAGTCCGACATGATCGGCCGCGAAGTCATCGTCCGCGTCTACGCCGGCGACCCCCTTGACACTGATGAACTAGGGCAATTGATCTTCGACGGCGAACTCGACATCACCACCGGAATCCTGGCAATCAGTGAGCTCCTATCCCCCGAGCCCGAATACAGCCACCAGATCCCGCTGGCCGAGCCAGTGATCGCGCTCATCGAACGTCCCCGGGTGTGCTCGCCGAAATTCCTCACCTGTGAGCACCGGTCAGTGTAGGGGTTGACGGGTTCCTGTTGCGGCTCGACGGAGGTTTTCGGCGGCGGCGTGGTGGTCGCGTAGCCGGTAGGACTCGCCGTCGAGGTTGATGACCACTGACCGGTGTAGGAGGCGGTCGAGCATGGCGGCGGCGACGGTGGTGTCACCGAGCACTTCGCCCCAGGCGCCGACCCCGCGGTTGGTGGTGATCACGATGCTGGTCTTCAAATAGCGTTGGGATACGACTTGAAACAACGCCGAGGCGGCCTCGGCGGGTAGTGGCAGGTAGCCCAGTTCATCGATCACCAGCAGTGTCGGGCCGGCGTAGAACCGCATGGTGGTGGCCCAGCGTCCCTCGATGGCGGCGCGGTGGCAGCGTGCGGCCAGGTCGGCGGCGGTGGTGAAGTAGGTCCGATATCCAGCATGTGCTGCAGCCCTTGCCAATCCAACCGAGAGGTGCGTCTTTCCTGTCCCCGGC
Organism: Mycolicibacterium sp. MU0050; assembly: GCF_963378085.1. Classification (GTDB taxonomy): domain Bacteria; phylum Actinomycetota; class Actinomycetes; order Mycobacteriales; family Mycobacteriaceae; genus Mycobacterium; species Mycobacterium wendilense. Next base: position 5,143,023 of record NZ_OY726395.1, read on the forward strand.
GGTCCGATCAGTAGAACGTTGGTGGCCGATTCGAGATAGCGGCAGGTGCCCAGTTCGTCGATCAGTGCGCGGTCGATGCCGGCGGCGGCGTCGACATCGAAATCGGCGAGGGTAGCGGGGGTGGGCAGGCTGGCGAACCGTAACCTTCCTGCGAGGCGGCGGGCGGTGCTGGCATCGACTTCCACGGCCAGCAGCCGCTCCAGGGCCACTGTGAGTGACAGGCCTTCGGCGGCGGCCTGGTCGAGTATTGACGGCAGGGCCTCGGCGGCAGCGGCGAGTTTGAGCTCGGCCAGGTGTGACCGTAGCTGCTGATAGCGGCTCGCCGCGGCCGCCGGTGTCTCGGTGGTGGTGCCGGTGGTGGTTTTAGGTGTGCGTGGGGTGGGGGTCATTGCAGGGTCCTTTTCTGGGCGGCCCGCTCGTAGGCGGACAGGTCGATGACAGTGGAATCGGTTGATGGCGTGGTTGATTCGGCTGAATTGGCGGTGTTGTCGCGGAGTGCAAGGAGTTGCGCGGCAGCGGTTTTGGCGGCCGGGCCGGGTGGGATGCGTTCCTTGCGGCGGTGTGGTCGTCCGGTGTTAGCGGTGGCCATCGCCGCGGTGTCCAGGGCGATGATGTGGCCGCTGTCGCGGACCATCACACCGAGCCCGTCTGCAGCCATGCGGTGCCGGGCGATCACGATCCCACTGGTGGTGGCGATGTCGCAGAACTGGCCGCCGATTGGGTGGCTGATCGTCACCTGCGCGGCAGCCAGCTCCGGTGGCACCGAGTACCGGTTGCCTCGGTAGGACACCAACGCTTGGCGCGAGGCGGTCCGGGACTGCGACACGATCACCGGATACGGCGTCGCCTGGCACCGGCGTCAGCGGCTCGGCCTTGGCGACTACGGCGACCGAGGATCGCCCGTCAGCGGTGGCACGGATGCGGGTGTCACCGCGCACGCGGGCGAAACGATCCACACTGGCTTGGGCCTGTTCAACGGTCACCTCGTCAGCCAGGGTCCGCCACCAACGTTGCGCGGCAGTGTGATTGACCTTCTCCACCACGCCTTTGCGGTTACCGCGCCGCGGCGGGCAGATCGCCACCGCGACCCCGTAATGTTTGGCGACCCCGGCAAACGATGCGGTGACTCGGCCTGAGCCGGGATCGCAGACGGTGGCCATCCGGTCGAACCGCCACACCCTGCTCAGTCCACCCAGGCCGCGGCAGATCGTGTCGATGGCGGCGACCAGGTGAGGTTGATCCATCGACGGTGAGAGCACTGCGCGCCACTTCCCGGAATGTGCCAGCGAGCCGACCAACAGGAACGCCTTCTTGCCCCATCCCCACGAATCGGGTGGACCGGGCAATTCCAGCCAGTCCCACTGGGTTTCCTCACCCGGCGGGTGCGCAATGATGGCGTTGGGCCGGTCGGTGGCGGTGCGACACGCTTGGCAGTCCGGCCGCAACCCTCGGGTGCGGATGTTGCGGGTCAGGCTCTGATACGACAGCCCGAAGCCCAGGTCTTCGAGTTCGTCGTAGAGGGTGCGGGCCCACAAGTGCGGGTCCTCGACCAACCGGGCGGTGACGTAGTCGATGAACGGGTCGAATGCGTCCGGCCCCGGCCTGGCCCGCACTCCGGGCTCGGCGTCGCCGGCCAGATACTTGCGGACCGTTTTGCGGTCGAAGCCGGTGTGACGGGCGATCGCAGAGATCGACCAACCACGTTTGCGTAGGGCGTGTACTTCCATGTCGTCCTCCCATGTGAGCATGAGAAAGCGGGCCTCCTTCGACTGGAGCTACTGGCGTCAGACACCAGCAGCATCGAGGGAGGCCCGCCCTTCTCGGCGGAGCCACACGGGTGGGGAATTTCAATGAGCGTCAGTGGGGAATTTCAGTGAGCGCGGTCACCAGGGCCGGTACACCTGAAAGTCCACGGCAACAAAGCAATCCCCACCGTCCGCTACGACGACTCCGACACTGACTCCCCCATCTCCGGACCCACCGATAGCGCCATCGTCATCGACCCCGGAGCACTACCGATCGCCAAACACGCCCCAACGTCTTAAGAGCCTGTCTCGTTCCTAGAAGAAACGAGACACTGCAAGGAACCGCCTACCGGTCCGGCATCGCTCCAGAAGAGTCAGAGGGACGCCCTACCGCGCCATGTTCGCGAACCGCGACAGGTGCAGCTGGTGCGCCACGGTGATGGTCGCGGTGGGCCCGTTGCGGTGCTTGCCGAGGATGATGTCGGCCTCGCCGCCGCGCGGGTCGTCGCGGTCGAACGCGTCGGGGCGGTGCAGCAGCATCACCATGTCGGCGTCCTGTTCCAGCGAGTTGTGCGCCGTGATCCCTTGTGCCACAAAGTTACTGGTCCCCGGCACGGTGCCGTCGTAGACGTCATGCTCACCGATGCTGGTGATCTCGACGATCTCGTCCCAGAACACGTCGTTGGTCGCCAGGTCGTGCAGCTCACGGTCCTCGAGCAACGCGGCCACGCGGTGCAACCTCGCACGGCTCGGCGCGTGCTTCCACAGCGTCGAACCGCAGAACTGGGTCTCCATCGCAGCCGCGAACTTACGGTGCGACATCCCGGCCTCGGTCAGTGCCGACTTCACCTGTTGCCAGACCGATTTCGGCACTGTGTCGAGGTTGGTGTTGCGCTCGATTCCTTCGAGCTTGGCCACGACCTCGCGCGCCGCGACACCGCGGGCACCGTTGACACCCACGTGGGCCAGGAACCGCTTCTGGTTCTCGCCGCCGTAGATGTACAGGTGCCAGGAGTCCCGGTAACCGGCCTTCGTGACCCGTTTGATCCGCGCGTACACCCCGACCCGCAGCAGCAGCTGGGCGACGTCACCGGCCAACTGGCGGCTCGTCGTCGCGTAGTACACCCGCGCCTGACCGGCCTTGGCGTCCCAGCGCACCGACCCGTCGGTGGCCCACAGGTGATTCAGAAACAGCGCAACCTGATCATTGGGGAGGGCGAAAACCTCCTTGGGAACGAGCTTCTCATAGCTGCGCTTGCCGAACAGCCCCAGCTTGTCCAGCCACGCGGCGATCGGATTGCGCTTGCCGTGAGTCAGCCGATACGGCGCCGGCAACCGCAGCGTCGTCACCCGCGCCGCCGGGTACTCGTCGCGGATCGGAGTCACACCGAAGTGCGCTGCAGCGGTCGCCACCGCCGATAGGTTGGCCCCGTCGATCGAGGCGTACCGGACCGGTTGACGCTTCACACATGAGCCGTCGCCGATCATGTAGGCCAACATCACGACCTCGGAGTCGTGCATGCGCTCGGTGTACACCGGCTCCGGCACACGCCGCGGCGTGGCCAGCCGGTCACCGACGGTCAACTCGCCCAACGGAACCCACCCGTCGACGGTGAGGAACGGATGGTTGGCGGTGGCCTCCACCTCGCGGCCGGAGGCCAGCCGGAGCTTGAACACCTCTTTGCGCCCGCTGGGGAACACGTTGGTCATGGGCCGGGCGACCATGCGGTTGCGCTCGTCCAGCGACCACACCAGCGGCCGCTCGCCGGTGGCCATCAGCTCCCCGAAGGTCACCTCGGCACCGGTGTCCGCCCGCAGGATCCGGGTATTGGCCGTCATACAGCCCGACTCACGAAGGTCGGACACCTGCGGCTTCTTGTCGGTGCGCTGCTCGGGCCCACGGTTGAGCTGGCTGATCGCCACCACCGGCACGTCGAGCTCCTTGGCCATCAGCTTGAGCTGGCGGGAGAAGTCCGAGACCTCCTGCTGCCGCGACTCGTACTTCTTACCGGAGCTCATCAACTGCATGTAGTCGACCACGATCAGCCGCAGATCCGACTTCTGAGACAGCCGCCGCGCCTTGGCGCGGATCTCCATCATGGTCAGGTTGGGCGAATCGTCGATGAACAGCGGAGCCTCGCTGATCTCACTCATCCGCCGGGCCAGCCGGGTCCAGTCGTCGTCGCTCATCCGGCCGGAGCGCATGTCGCCGAGCTTGATCTTCGCCTCGGCCGACAGCAGCCGCATCACGATCTCGGACTTGCTCATCTCCAGCGAAAAGATGACGCTGGCCATCTGGTGCTTGATCGAGCAGGACCGCATGAAGTCCAGCCCCAGCGTCGAGTTGTGCGTCGGCACCATGCCCGGCCCGGCCAGGTACAGGTGGGCTGGGTTGTCGACCTCCACGCAGCGCACGGGCACGCTGGGCCGCCGGCGGACGTCGGCGATCCGCACGACCGGGGCTAGCAGGGCGGTACCCCCGGCGCCGGACGCGCCGCCGGCCACGTCGGCAACGACGGTGTGCAGTCCGGCCCGCAATCCGGCCGTCGTCCGGATCCCGTCGTCGGTCGGCCACTGATGCTGGGCATCGGCGATGATCACCGTGCCGTCGGAGAACTCGACCTCGAAGCAGGGCCGGCCGAGCATCACCTCGGTGGCCGCCACCACCCGCGTGGGTGCCCCGTCGGCGTCGAGCAACTCGTCGCCCACCGCGACGTCACCCATCGTGGTCCAGCCGCTGGGCGTGGGCAGCGGGGTGTCGAGCGCGAGGGCCTTCCCGACACCCGGGCGCGCCGCGATGATGATCATCTGGCCGGCGTGCAGGCCGTTGGTGACGTCGTCGAGTTCGGTGAAGCCGGTGGGCACACCGCGGGCGATGCCGCCGTTGGAGGCGATCGCGTCGATCTCGTCCATCGTCGGCTGCAGCAGGTCCTCCAGCGGGACGAAGTCCTCGGTGGCCCGCCGGTCGGTGATGTCGTACATCTCGGCCTGGGCACGGTCGACCACCTCGGCCACGTCGGCGCCCTCCGCGCCCGCGTAGCCGTACTGGACCACCCGGGTGCCGGCCTCCACGAGCCGGCGCAGCAGCGCCTTCTCGGCCACGATGCCCGCGTAGTAGCCAGCGTTGGCCGCCGTCGGCACCGTCGAGATCAGGGTGTGCAGATAGGGCGCCCCGCCGATGCGGCGCAGCAGCCCGCGACGGTCCAGTTCCGCCGCCACGGTGACCGCGTCGGCCGGCTCGCCGCGCCCGTAGAGGTCCAGGATCGCGTCGTAGACGTTCTGATGCGCGGGACGGTAGAAGTCCCCGGGACGCAGCCGCTCCAACACGTCGGCGATGGCGTCCTTGCTCAGCAGCATCCCACCGAGCACCGACTGCTCGGCGGCCATGTCCTGCGGCGGCTGCCGACCGAAGTCCTCACTGGGCGGCGGACCATCCATGCCCGGCTGCCCGAGATCATCAACTACGGCCATACGGCTACTGCTCCCCCTGTCCTCACACAACCAAACACCTGTTCGACACCACGGACCGACGGTAAGTCAGGGCACCGACAAGTATTCACCGAAAAAGTCCCAGGGCCCCGACCCCACGCCGCTTCGCGCCGAGTCGACCGTAGACGTTGCTGGCGGCCAACGGAACCACCCCTGTTAGCGAACCTGTGCACTGCGTGTGCATAGCTGTGGGTTGCCATGTTAGGGGGGTGGGGAGAACCTGTGGAGAACCCGGCCCGCGTACGGCATCTCCGCAGACCAGGGCATCACAGGAAGCTCACAGCACTGTGGATGGCAACCCCGACGGCGTGTCGTGCCAGGTTGCGGTCTCGGGCGTGTTGTGTTGCGTCCGGTGGTGCACCAGGTTAACGGCGCGTGAGGTTCGCTGCGCAACCTACGCCACGGTCAGTTCGCCAGCAGATACAGCAACTCCCCGGTAGCCGCCGAAAAGGCGACCACCGGGGAGTATTGACGCTGAAGCCGATTTACGGCGACGTGGCCGAGTGAACTACTCGGCGACGACCTCCACCGGCACGGTGACGTTCAGGCCCGAGTGCAGGTGCACCTCGACCGAATGGGTGCCGAGCGCCTTGATGTGACCCTTGGGCAGGTCGACGGCGCGCTTGTCCAGGCTCGGTCCGCCGGCCTTCTTGATGGCCGCCACCACGTCGCCCGGGGTGACCGAGCCGAACAGCTTGCCGGAGTCGCCGGCGGTCTTCACGCTCAACGAGACCGACTCCAGGGCCTCGATGGCGGCCTTGAGTTCCTTGGCGTGGTCGAGGTCGCGCACGGTCTTGATCTCCTGCGCGCGCCGGATCTCGTCGGCCTGGCGCTGGGCGCCGCGGGTCGCGATGATCGCCAGCCCGCGGGGCAGCAGGTAGTTACGGCCGTAGCCGTCCTTGACCTCTACGGTGTCGCCGGCCGAACCGAGCTTGTCCACCTCAGCGGTGAGAATGAGCTTCATGATCTGGTGTTTCCGTTTCTAGCCGTGTCGGGGGTCAGCGAGTGCTCGACGTGAAGGGCAGCAGCGCCACCTCGCGGGCGTTCTTCACGGCGACGGCGACGTCGCGCTGATGCTGCACGCAGTTACCGGTCACCCGACGGGCACGGATCTTGCCGCGCTCGGAGATGTAGGTGCGCAGCAGCTGGGTGTCCTTGTAGTCGATGACCTGGTTCTTGCCCTTCTTGGAGCAGAACACGCACTTGCGGGTCTTGACCGGCTTCTCGGGCGCGGGACGACGCTTGTTGGCCTTGGCCATGGTTGTTCTCTTTCTGTACTGCTGAAGGTTTGTGTTTGGAGAGGGTTAGAAGGGGGGCTCGTCGTCGGCCCCGCCGAAGGAACCCGATGCCGGGGCGCTGCCCCACGGGTCCTCGGCCGGTGCGGACGAGCCGCCACCACCGGCGGCCGCGCGGGATCCCCCGCCGCCACCGCCGCCGAATCCGCCACCGCCGCCACCGCGACTGACCTTGTTGACCTTGGCCGTCGCGTAACGCAGGGACGGGCCGATCTCGTCGACCTCGAGCTCCATCACCGTGCGCTTCTCGCCCTCGCGGGTCTCGAAGGAACGCTGCTTGAGTCGGCCCTGGACGATGACACGGGCACCACGGGTCAGGCTCTCGGCGACGTTCTCCGCCGCCTCCCGCCAGATGTTGCACCGCAGGAACAGCGCCTCGCCGTCCTTCCACTCGCCGCTCTGGCGATCGAACATGCGCGGCGTCGAGGCCACCGTGAAGTTGGCCACGGCGGCACCCGACGGGGTGAAACGCAGTTCCGGATCGGCGGTCAGGTTTCCGACGACGGTGATGATCGTGTCACCAGCCACTGGGTCCTCCTCAAGTCCTGGTCGAGCAACGGTGTAGGTCTAGGCTTCCGCAGGCGAGCCTACGGAAGCGCGGTGACGACCACCGGGCTTCAGTGCTTGTCGGTCCGCATCACCTTGGTGCGCAGAACCGACTCGTTCAGACCGAGCTGACGGTCGAGTTCGCTCACGGTGGCGGGCTCGGCCTTGACGTCGATGACCGCGTAGATGCCCTCGACATGCTTGGCGATCTCGTACGCCAGGCGGCGCCGGCCCCAGATGTCGACCTTGTCAACGGTGCCGCCGTCCTTGCGGATGACGTTCAGGAACGTCTCCAGCGAGGGAGCTACGGTTCGCTCGTCGAGTGTGGGGTCGAGGATGACCATGATTTCGTATGGACGCATAAGGAACCCATCACCTCCTATGGTCTTCTCGGCCGCGGCGTGTCCGCGGCAGGAGGGTCGCCTGCGTCGGCAACCGGATCAGGCTACAGGAACCGCCGGTCACCTGCGAAATCCGCAGCCGCGGGCGCCGCGCTGACCTGCGGCCGGTCCGCCGGCGGGCCCAGCGGGGCGGGCCGGGGCCGCAACCACCGCGGCAGCCACCCCGGCGGGGCGTCGGGCGCCCGGTCGAAGACCCCGCCCACTGGGTCGTCGATCCGCCCGGACCACCGCACCAGGTCCTGCTGGGGTCGGTAGATCTGCCGGATGATCAGCACGCACAGCCCCAGCACCGCGAGGTCACGCAGCAGCACCGTTGCGGTGAACCACTGCTCCGGCAGACCGCGGTTCGCCTCGCCGTAGAGGTAGTACATCCGCGGCACCCAGACCAGGGCGTCAATGGTCATCCACGCCAACAGGATCCGACGATGCGGCAGCGCCAACACCGCCAGCGGCACCAGCCACAGCGAGAACTGCGGGCTCCACACTTTGTTGGTCAGCAGGAACGCGGCCACCACCAGGAACGCCAACTGCGCCACCCGCGGCCGCTGCGGCGCGGTCAACGCGATGTACCCGATGCCGACGCAACACAGCACGAACAGCACGGCGACCACGGTGTTGAGCACCGTCGGCGGCTCCCAGAACCCCAGGTCCGAATCGAACCCGCCCCACCCGGTGAAGGACTTCACCACGTTGTACAGCGAGTCCATGTCGTCGCCGCGGCGGGTGTTGAGCCGGAAGAACTCCGACCAGCCGCGCGGGAACAGCAGCATGATCGGCAGGTTCACCACCAGCCACGCGGTGATCGCGGCCAGCAGCGCGCGGCCCACCTCGACGAGTCGCCCGGTGCGCACCCCGAGCAGCAGCAGCGGGGCCAACAGCAACAGCGGATACAGCTTGGCGGCCACCCCCAGGCCGATCAGCACCCCGGCCAGCACGGGCCGGCGCCGCGCCCACGCCAGCAGTGCCCCGGTCGCGAAAGCCGTTGCCAGCGCATCGAAGTTGGTGAAGATCTGGAAGATCACCAGTGGGGAGGCGGCCACCAGCGCGGCGTCCCAGATGCGGCGGCCGGCCAGCCGCGCCGTCGCCCACACCGTGGCCAACCAGGCCAGCGCCAACCCGAGCGCGACGATGTCGAAGAACATCACCACCTCGGCGACCTTGGGCAGCGCAATGGACGCGGTCAGGGCCGTGTAGGTCTTGGCCAGCGCCATCGACACGTACTGGTAGAGCCCGGTCAGGACCGGATACTCCATGTAGCGCACCGCCGGGGTGCCGTCGTACTGCTGGCGCGGCTCGCCGCTGCTGTCGGTCTCCAACCAGCTGGACTTGTACGGAAACTTCCCCTGGCTCAACAACTCCGCGCCGTACAACGGCACGGTGTCCGAGTAACACAGTTGGTAGTAGGCCCGCTGCTGATCCCAGTTGGCCACCATCTGCGCCGGGCTGCCCTCCCCCACGGTCTGCAGGCACGGCGATTTGGTCACCCACCCCAGTGCGAGGAACACCAGCGCGAGGGCGAACATCACCCGCAGCGGCGTGGCGAAGCGGCTACGGCCGATCAGCGCGTGGCGCCCGACCGGGCCGCCGATGACCTCCGACAGCGCCGCCCCGACGGGGTCGGTGCGGCTGGGGAAGTCGCGGTCATCGGCACTGCGCAGATCGCCGGCCAGCGGCAGCGGCGACACCGTGACGCGGTCGGGTTCCGCGGGTGCCTGCGCACCCGGCCCCGCCCCGGTCTGGGCGCGGGCCTTCTCGTAGAGCTCGTCGTGCGGCTCGTCTGCGTCCTGGTGACCCGGCGTCACGGCGGCGGCGGAGGCGGCGGCGGCGCGGGCGCGTTCGGGTCGAACGGGGCTCCCGGCGGGGGCGGGGGCGGGGGCATCGGCGGACCGGCCGGCACCGTCGTCGGCGGGCCGATCGGGATCGTGATACCCGGGGCCACTTCGATACTCGGCTGGATCACCGTGCCGGGCTGCGGCGGCAGCGGCGTCGGGGGCTCCTCGGGAGCCGGGTCGCGGGGCGGGGGCGGCGCGGACGGCACGCCGGCGTAGCCGCCGATCGACTCGGGTTTGGGGAAGCTCTCCTGTTCGGTGCCCTGCAGGGCCCCGTCCATGGTGTTCTTCCAGATGTCGGACGGAATGCCGGAGCCGTACACCGAGCCACCCCACTGGTTCTTCAGCGGTTTGGTGCCCTCGGTGGTGCCGACCCAGACCGCCGTCGACAACGACGGGGTGTAGCCGACCATCCAGGCGTCACGGTTGTCGCCGGTGTCGCCGAGCTGGTGCGTGCCGGTCTTGGCCGCCGACGGACGCCCGCCGGCCAGGCCGTGTCCGTTGGAGTAGGCGGCAATCGGCTGCATGGCGGAGGTCACGTTGTCGGCGACCTTCTCGTCGATGCGCTGCTCCCCGCTGTCCTCCTCGCCGCCGGCGTCGAACAGGACGTCGCCGTCGGCGTTGACCACCTTCTGCACGAAGTGCGGCGTGCGGTACACCCCCGAGGCCGCCAGGGTGGCGTACGCCGAGGCCATGTCGATGACGCGGGACTGGTACTGGCCCAACACCACACCGTTGTTCGGCGGGCCGCCCTGGCCGTCCTCGCTCAGCGTGTGCTCGACGCCGGGGAAGCTGGTCGCGATGCCCGCCCGGTGCGCGGCGTCGGCGACGTCGGAGGGCCCGTTCTCCAGCTTGAGCATCAGCCGGTAGTAGCTGGTGTTCAGGGACCGCTTCAGCGCCTCGGCGATGTTGCAGGTGCCGCAGCTGCCGCCCTCGACGTTGCCGATCTCGATGCCGTTGACGGTCAGCGGGGAGCTGTCGACCTGATAGCCCAGGCCCATGCCCTGCTCCAGCGCCGCGATCAGCGCGAACACCTTGAACGACGACCCGGTGGGCAACCCGGCCTGCGCGAAATCGAACCCGTTGGCGTCCGGGCCGCCGTAGTAGGCCTTGACCCCGCCGGTCTTCGGGTCGATCGAGACCACCGCGGCGCGCATCTGCGGGTCCTGGCCCTCCAACGCGTCGGCGACGGCCTGCTCGGCCGCCTCCTGCGCCTGCGGGTCGATGGTGGTGGTGATCTGCAGGCCCTCGGTGTTGAGCTGCTGTTCGGTGATGTTGAACAGGTCGAGCAGCTCCCGGATGACCTGCCGCTCGATCAGGCCCTTGGGTCCGGTGGTCTGGTTGGCGCTGCTGGCCAGGTCCGGCGAAACGGTGGGCGGGAACACCTGTTCGGCCCGTTCCTGCCGGGACAACGCCCCGATCTCGACCATGCCGTTGAGCACCCAGTTCCAGCGGACGGTGGCGCCCTCGGGATCGACGGCGGGATCCAGGGTCGACGGGCGCTGGATCAGCGCGGCCAGCAGCGCGCCCTCGGCGATGGTCAGGTCCTCGACGTTCTTGTCGAAGTACGCCCGCGAGGCCGCCGCGATGCCGTAGGCGCCGCGGCCGAAATAGATGATGTTCAAATACGATTCCAGCACTTGGTCTTTCGACCATTCGCGGGACATCTTGGTGGAGATCACCAGCTCCTTGGCCTTGCGCACCAGGCCGCCCAGGCCGCTGCGCTGATCGCCGACGAGCGCGTTCTTCACGTACTGCTGGGTGATGGTGGAGCCACCCTGCACGTCGCCGCCGAAGATGTTGTTCTTGAACGCGCGGGCGAAGCCGGTGAAGGAGAAGCCTGGGTTGCTGTAGAAGTCGCGGTCCTCGGCGGCCATCACCGCCTGCCGGACGTGCACCGGGATCTGGTTGATCTTGACGTCGACCCGGTTACCTTCCGGCGGAACGATTTTGGCCAGCTCCGAACCGTCGCTGGCGACGATGGTCGACACCTGGTTGGTCCGGATGTCCCCCGGCTTGGGCACGTCGACAATGCTGTAGGCCATCGCGAACGTGATGAGCGGCAACAGCAGGAACACCACCGCGGACACCGCGACGCCACGGCGCACCCAACGCCAGTTGATCTGCAGGGGCGGTCGGTCCTTGCCGCCACCGGACCCACGGCCGGATCCGCCGCCGGTGCGCGGCGGAGGGCCGGCCGGCGGCTTCGGCGGGGGCGGGGTGCCGTCCAGGGCGGCCTTGACGACATCGATGGGGTCACGCCAGCGCGGGTCGGCGCCCTCGCGCACCGGCGGGATCACCGCGGTGGGACGCAGGTCCGGCGGGGGTGGCCCGTCGCTGCGAGCCGCGTGCCGCCCGGACCCGGGCGTCGGCGCCGACGGCGCCCGGCGCTCCGGGCGGGCCGACGGGCCACGCTGCTCGGGCCGCGGCGACGGGGTCCGGCTCTCCGGCCGCTTGTCCGGGTTCTGGTCCGGTGCCGCGGACTGCTGTTGCCACGGCGGTCGGTGGGATTCGGTGCGGCGCTGATCGGGACGCGGTGCTCCCCGCGGAGCATCACTGGCTGACCGGTCGTGGCGCCCTTCGCTATTCACTGGCCGTTCGCGCGCTGTTGCGCGCCGCTCGGGTGCTCCGCTTGGCGGGGGCACTCTTCGGCGGTTTGGGCGCGCCAAGCACATACGACTTGACCAGGTGATTCCAACTGCAGGTTCGGCATACCTCCACCACGTGTACCGCAAATTCGTCGAATCGGGTCGCCAGCAGGACCAACTCCTCGGCGGTGCGCGCGGATCCGGACACCGCGCCCAGGTGCTCACCGAACACCCAGGACACCAACGTCAGCTGCTCCTTGCGGCAGATCGGGCACATCACCGAGCTGGGTTTTCCGTGGAACTTGGCGGCACGCAGCAGGTAAGGGTTGGCGTCACACACCTCGTTGACGCCAGTACGGCCGGAATACACCTCGGCCAGCAGTGAACGGCGCCGCAAGGCGTAATCCACCACCTGTCGCTGCAATCGCACGTTCACCAGAGTACGTCGGCCCGCCAGCGGCCGAGGCTCGACCGGCCGCAGGCGGGTCCCCAACCGGAGCGCCGACGCGCCCTCCACCTCTTACGATCATCGGGTGGCGACGCGGCAGACGGCGAGTACCCGGGCCAAGGACAGTGACCGAAACGACACCTGCGCGGTGCTCGACAGCGCGCTCGCCGACGGTCAGCTCAGCGGCGAGGAGCACCGTCAACGCGTGGCCGCCGCCACCAGCGCCACCACGTTGGGGCAGCTCGCCGCGCTGGTCGAGGACCTGCAGAACGCGAACGCCCCGGTGCGGTTGCCGAACCTGACCAAGCCGGAAAGCGGCCGCAGCCGCGGTCTGCTGGCCGCAGCGGCGGCCGCACTGCTGGTGCTGGGCATCGGCATCGGCTGGGGACTGTTCGGCGGCTCGACCGCGGCGGGACCGCTGGGCGCGGCCCGCGACCCCGGCGCCCAACCCGACGGCGTGGCCCCGGTGGTATTGACCCCGCCGCGGCAGCTGCACTCGCTCGGCGGTCTCACCGGGCTGTTCGAGCAGATGCGGCAGAAATTCGGCGACACCATGGGCTACCGCGTGGTGATCTACCCGGACTACGCATCCCTGACCCGCCCGGACCCGACCGAGGAACGTCGCGAGTTCTCCTATAGCTACCGGGGCGGCTGGGACGACCCGTCGTCGTCGGCCAAGTCTTCCGACGCACGCCTGGTCGACCTGGAGCGGTTCGACCACAAGGCCGTCGTCGGCATCCTGCGCGGGGCTCCGGAGACATTGGGCCTCAAACCCGACGACGTGGAGAACACCTACCTGATCATCGACCCGTCCGGGGATCCGACAACGCCGGATGCGGTCGAGATCTCGGTGTACGTCTCCAGTGAATTCGGCTCCGGGATGATCGAGCTGAATCCCGACGGCAGCCAGAAGCGCATTTCCTACCCCTGACCAGGGATGTTTAGCGGCGGCCCGGACGCGCTCACGGCACGGGGTCTCGCCGCGGGTCGGGCGGGGCCGCGCCACTTCACCGGCTTGATCGGTCGGATTTGCGATGCCCGGAGTTGGCGGTCAATATATCGGCGCGATACAGTTTCGCGAGGTGTCGACCCGCCGTAACGGCGGCACGTATTGATCGATCGCGCAGGGGAGGTGATTTGAGTGCTCGAACTTGCAATTCTGGGCTTGCTGCTCGAATCGCCGATGCACGGCTATGAACTGCGCAAACGGCTGACCGGCCTGCTCGGCGCCTTCCGCGCGTTCTCGTACGGCTCGCTCTACCCCGCGCTGCGGCGCATGCAGGCCGACGGCCTGATCGTCGAGGACGCGGCCCCGGAGGGCACCACGAAGCTGCGGCGCGCCCGGCGCGTCTACCAGCTGACCGATGCCGGACGGCAGCGCTTCACCGAGCTGGTCGCCGACACCGGGCCGGCCAATTACACCGATGACGGCTTCGGTGTACATCTGGCGTTCTTCAACCGCACCCCCGCCGAGGCGCGGATGCGCATTCTGGAAGGCCGTCGTCGCCAGGTGGAGGAACGGCGCGAGGGGTTGCGTGAGGCGATCGCCCGGGCCAGCAATTCGTTTGACCGCTATACCAAGCAACTGCACCAGCTCGGGCTGGAGTCCAGCGAGCGCGAGGTCAAGTGGCTCAACGACTTGATCGCCGCCGAACGCAGTCAACCCAGCACCGACCAACCCTGACCACTGCAGCACCACTGAACTACGGCAGTACCGGATTAAGGAGAACACCCATGAGTGAGACCAACGCGACTGCGGCGTCGAGTGCGTCCCCAGAAGTGCGGGTCGCGATTGTCGGCGTCGGCAACTGTGCGTCCTCGCTGGTGCAGGGCGTGCAGTACTACCTCCACGCCGACGAGAACGGCAGCGTCCCCGGTCTGATGCACGTCCGGTTCGGCCCGTACCACGTGCGCGACGTCAAGTTCGTCGCCGCCTTCGACGTGGACGCCAAGAAGGTCGGCTTCGACCTGTCCGAGGCCATCTTCGCCTCCGAGAACAACACCATCAAGATCGCCGACGTGCCGCCGACCGACGTCGTCGTGCAGCGCGGGCCCACCCTCGACGGCATCGGCAAGTACTACGCCGACACCATCGAGGTTTCCGACGCCGATCCCGTCGACGTGGTCAAGGCCCTCAAGGACGCCGAGGTCGACGTGCTGGTGTCCTACCTGCCGGTGGGCTCCGACGAGGCCGACAAGTTCTACGCCCAGTGCGCCATCGACGCCGGAGTGGCCTTCGTCAACGCGCTGCCGGTGTTCATCGCCTCCGACCCGGTGTGGGCCAAGAAGTTCGAGGATGCCGGTGTGCCGATCGTCGGTGACGACATCAAGAGCCAGGTCGGCGCCACCATCACCCACCGCGTGATGGCCAAGCTGTTCGAAGACCGCGGCGTGACCCTGGACCGCACCTTCCAGCTCAACGTCGGCGGCAACATGGACTTCAAGAACATGCTCGAGCGCGATCGTCTCGAGTCCAAGAAGGTCTCCAAGACCCAGGCCGTCACCTCGAACCTGACCGGCTCGCTGGCCGGCAAGACCGAGGACAAGAACGTCCACATCGGCCCGTCCGACCACGTCGCCTGGCTCGACGACCGCAAGTGGGCCTACGTGCGCCTGGAGGGTCGCGCCTTCGGTGACGCCCCCTTGAACCTGGAGTACAAGCTCGAGGTGTGGGACTCGCCGAACTCGGCCGGCATCATCATCGACGCGGTGCGCGCGGCCAAGATCGCCAAGGACCGCGGTATCGGCGGCCCGATCATCCCGGCCTCGGCCTACCTGATGAAGAGCCCGCCCAAGCAGCTGGCTGACGACGTAGCCCGCGAGCAGCTGGAGCAGTTCATCAAGGGATAGCTCTTTTCGATGCTGCGCTCAGCGTGCGGCCCTGCGAGGTTTCTCGACGGTGGGCGCAGCCTCGACGTCGGGCAGGGGCTATAAAGACCTCATGATCTCCGACGACGAACTGCTCAAACTCGACGAGTTCGGCCTGCTCCCCGAGAACGCCGAGCAGGCCGGGGTCCGCGACATCCCGCCGGTGCAGCGCATCGACACCGGAGCGATCAGTGCGCTGAAGTTCGGCACCGAGGATCCCCGGGTGCTGTTCCTGCACGGCGGCGGGCAGAACGCCCACACCTGGGACACCGTGATCCTGGGTCTGGGCCGGCCCGCGCTGGCGGTGGACCTGCCCGGCCACGGCCGTTCCGCGTGGCGCGAGGACGGCGACTACGGCCCCAAGACCAACGCCGAGACTCTGCGTCCGGTGCTGCGTGAACTGGCCGGCGGCGTCGACCTGGTGGTCGGCATGTCGCTGGGCGGCCTCACCGCGCTGCGGGTCGCGGCCACCGAGCCCGCGCTGGTGCCGCAGCTGGTGCTGGTCGACGTGACGCCGTCGGCGCCGGAGCGCCACGAGCAGATGACCAAGGCGCAGCAGGGTGCGGTGGCGCTGGTACGCGGCGAGCGGACGTTCCCCGACTTCGCCGCCATGCTCGATGCCGCGGTGGCCGCCTCCCCGCACCGGGACCGGAACTCGTTGCGCCGCGGGGTCTTCCACAACTCGAAGCGCCTCGACGACGGCACCTGGACCTGGCGCTACGACTCGTTCCGCAAGGGCGACGGCTTCGAGGGCCTCTGGGACGACGTCCCGGCCATCACCATGCCCACCACCCTGGTGCGCGGCGCCAACTCCTTCTTCGTCAACGACGAGGACGCCGAGTCGTTCGCCAAGGGCGCCCCCGGATTTCGGGAGACCATCGTGGTCCCCGACGCCGGCCACTCGGTGCAGGGCGATCAGCCGCTGCGGCTCGTCGAGATCCTGCGCGGCCTGTTCTGAGCGGCGTTCGGCTGCTGTTCACCTGCTGATCGGATACTGCTTGCTCGGTTGCCGTAGTTTTCCGCGGGACCCTTTCCCCGCCCCAGAAGGAAACCATGGCGCTCGTGCCGTTGAACCTGTTCGTGAACCATCGCGGCAAGTCCGGCCGCCAGCGGGTGACATGCCGCTACAAGTGCGGCGACGCCTGTGCGCACCCGGCCCCGAACACCAGCGCCAACGAGTACTTCGGGGACATTGTCCGCCAATCGGTTTCGCGCCGCGCCATGCTGCAGGCGACCGGTGTGACCGTACTGGCCGTCGGCGCCGGGTCGACGTTGGCCGCCTGCGGTCGCGCCGACGACACGGCGCCGGCCGGCGCGCCACCAGCCGCGGACACCGAACCCCGGCCGGGGATGAACTTCACGGCCGTGGCGCCGAACTCCGAGGACGCGGTCGTGGTTCCCGCCGGCTACCGGCAGGCGGTGGTGATCGGCTGGGGTGACCCGGTGCTGCCCGGCGCTCCGCCCTTCGACGTCGAGGCGCAGACTGCCGCCGCGCAACGGCAACAGTTCGGCTTCAACAACGACTTCGCGGGCCTGCTGCCCATCGACGGCGCCCCGGATCGCTACCTGCTGGTCGTCAGCCATGAGTACACCACCGAGCAGTTCATGCACCCCGGCTACGATCCGGAAGCACCGACACGGGAACAGTTCGAGATCGGCCTTGCCGCACACGGTCTTTCGGTGGTCGAGGTGCAACGCACTCCGGACGGCCTCAAACCGGTGCCGGGCCGCTACAACCGGCGCATCACCGGCGACACCCCGTTCACGCTGGTCGGCCCGGCCGCCGGCAGCGACCACGTCAAGACCACCGCCGACCCGACCGGCCGCAACGTCGTCGGCACCTTCAACAACTGCGCCGGCGGGCTCACCCCCTGGGGCACCGCGCTTTCCGCCGAGGAGAACTTTCACGGCTACTTCGGGTCCGCCGAAGGCGCCGAGGCTGCGACACCCATCGACGCCGACCGACTCGCCCGCTACGGCGTCAAGCTCGAGCCGTCCGAGCGCCGGTGGGAGACCTTCGACCCGCGGTTCGACCCCACCAAGGAACCCCACGAAATCAACCGCTACGGCTACATTCTCGAGATCAACCCGTGGGATCCGGCGTCGACACCGGTCAAGCATTCCGCACTGGGCCGGTTCAAGCACGAGGCCGCCACCATCCACGTCACCGAGGACGGCACCGTCGTCGCCTACTCCGGGGATGACGAGCGCTTCGACTACATGTACAAGTTCGTCTCGACCAAGAAGATCCGGCCCGGCACGGATCCCGCGGCGCTGGCGCACAACATGACGATCCTCGACGAGGGCACGCTCTACGTGGCCAAGCTCACCAGCGAGATCCCCGCCGCCGAGATCGACGGTTCCGGCGCGTTGCCGTCCACCGGCGCGTTCGCCGGCAGCGGGACCTGGATCCCGCTGCTGCGCGCCGGGGCCGGCGGCACCGCCGAGTCGCTGGTGCCGGGCATCACCGCCGAGGAAGTCGCGGTGTTCACCCGGTTCGCCGCCGACAAGGCCGGTGCCACCAAGATGGACCGTCCCGAGGATTTCGAGACCAATCCGCTGACCGGCAAGGTCTACCTCGCGCTGACCAACAACGACGAACGCGGCCTCGACGGCGAGCCGGGCCCCGACGCCGCCAACCCGCGCGTCGACAACAAGAACGGTCAGATCCTCGAGCTCACCGACGACCACGCCGGCACCGCCTTCACCTGGGAGCTGCTGCTGGTGTGCGGGGATCCGGCCGCCGCCGACAGCTACTACGGCGGCTTCGACAAGAGCCAGGTCAGCCCGATCTCCTGCCCGGACAACCTGGCCTTCGACGGTCACGGCAACCTGTGGGTCTCCACCGACGGCAACGCCCTCGACGGCAACGACGGCCTGTTCGCGGTCGCGCTGGAAGGACCGAGCCGCGGGGAGACCCGGCAGTTCCTCACCGTCCCTGTCGGGGCCGAGACCTGCGGCCCCGTGGTGACCGACGACCTGGTCCTGGTGTGTGTCCAACACCCCGGTGAGAGCGACGACCACAGCCTGGCGAATCCGTTGTCGCACTGGCCCGACGGCGGGGATCGGGTGGCGCGGCCGGCAGTGGTTGCGGTGTGGCGCGACGACGGTCCCATCGGGGTCTGAAAACGTAGCCGCCTGCGACCGGGCGGCGGCGGCTACCGTGGTGGGATGCTTGGTCCACTTTGTTTCGCCGCGCAGCGCTGATTGCATGCCGAAGAATTACGGGATCAAAGAGAAGGACCAGGTGGTCGCCCACGTGGTGAACCTGATCCTCACCGGCAAGCTGCGCACCGGCGATCGCATCGACCGCAACGAGATCGCCGAGACCCTCGGACTGAGCCGAGTTCCCGTCCAGGAGGCCGTGGTTCAGCTCGAACACGACGGCATCCTGACCACCCGATACCACCGCGGCGCCTTCGTGGAGCGCTTCGACGAGGACACCATCGTCGAGCATCACGAGCTCTACGGCGTGCTCAACGGCATGGCCGCCGCGCGCGCCGCCGCCCACCCCAATCCGCCGCTGCTGGAGCGGCTCGAATCGCTGCTGCGGCAGCTGCGGCTGCTCGGCGAGAGCCGCTCGTTCCAGGAGTTGGCCAACGAGTACCGCACCGCCATCAACGAGGACTACGCCGGGCCGCGACTGCGCGCGCTGCTGCGCGCGTCGCAGAACTTTGTGCCGCGCAGCCTGTGGAGCGCCTATGACGCGCGCCGCGGCGAGTTGATGGCGTTCTACGAGGCCGAGACCGAGGCGATCCGGCGCGGCAATCCCGACGGCGCCCGCGCCGCCAATCTCGGCGTGTCGGCGGCGATGGCCCAGATCATGGTCGCCGAGCTGCGTCGGCGCGGGGTGCTCGGCGAATTGCGCTCACCCTGAAGGGAAGAAACCGGCCCGCGGTGGGGCTAGTTTCGACCAATGAGGTTTTCCGCTCGTCGACTACCGGCGCTGCTGATCGTGGTGCTGCTCGGGTTCGGCCTGGTGCTGGCCCCACCGGCGGCCGCCGACCAGTGCGCCCCGCCGGGGGTGGCCGCGGCCAGCCCGCTGCCGACCAACCTGTCCGCGGCCGCGCAGGGCCCCGAACAGGACCGGTACACCACCGCGAGCACCGAACCGCTCAAGGCGGTCGACGTCGCGGCGCTGCGGTTGAGCACCCCCGGCACCCTGACCGTCGGCACCCTGTCGGACGCGCCGCCCAGCATCTGCATCAACGCGGCCGGCCAGTTCACCGGCTTCGACAACGAGTTGCTGCGCGCCATCGCCGACAAGCTGGGGCTGCGGGTGAACTTCGTCGGCACGGACTTCTCCGGGCTGCTCGCGCAGGTGGCGTCGCGCCGGTTCGACGTCGGCTCGTCCTCGATCACCACTACCGAACCTCGGCGCCGCACGGTCGGATTCACCAACGGCTATGACTTCGGCTACTTCTCGCTGGTGGTGCCGGCGGGGTCGTCGATCACCAGCTTCTCGCAGCTGGGCCCGGGGCAACGCATCGGCGTGGTGCAGGGCACCGTGCAGGAGTCCTACCTGGTGGACACGCTCAAGCTCGACCCGGTGAAGTTCCCCGATTACAACACTGTGTACGGCAGCTTGAAGACCCGTCAGCTCGACGCGTGGGTGGCGCCGTCGCAGCAGGCCGTGGGCACGGTGCAGCCCGGGGATCCCGCGGAGATCGTCGAAAACACCTTCAGCTTGGACAATTTCGTGGCATACGCGGTGGCCCAGGACAACCAGCCGCTGATCGACGCGCTCAATTCCGGGCTGGACGCGGTGATCGCCGACGGCACCTGGGCGCGGCTGTATTCGGAGTGGGTGCCGCGGGCGCTGCCGCCGGGCTGGAAACCCGGCTCCAAGGCCGCCCCGGTGCCCGAACTACCCGACTTCGCCGCGCTCGCCGCGGCCCAGGAGTCCGCCGCCGGCGACGACGCCGGGGCCGGTCCGGCCCCGAAATCCGTGCTGGCGCAGTTGGGTACGGCGTTCTTCAGTTGGGACCTGTACAAGCAGGCCATCCCCGACCTGTTCAAGACCGGCCTGCCCAACACGCTGATCCTCACCTTCTGGGCCGCGGTGATCGGCCTGGCCCTCGGCATGGTGCTGGCGATCGCCGGCATCTCGCGCTCGCGCTGGCTGCGCTGGCCCGCCCGGGTGTACACCGACATCTTCCGCGGCCTGCCCGAAGTGGTGATCATCCTGATCATCGGACTGGGCTTCGGCCCCGTCGTCGGCGGCCTGACCGGAAACAACCCCTACCCGTTGGGCATTGCGGCGTTGGGCCTGATGGCCGCGGCCTACGTCGGGGAGATCCTGCGCTCCGGCATTCAAAGCGTCGAGTCCGGGCAACTGGAGGCGTCCCGCGCGCTGGGCTTCAGCTACTCGTCATCGATGCGGCTGGTGGTGGTGCCGCAGGGGGTGCGTCGGGTGCTGCCCGCATTGGTCAACCAGTTCATCTCGCTGCTCAAGGCATCCTCGCTGGTGTACTTCCTGGGATTGATCGCCAGCCAGCGCGAACTGTTCCAGGTGGGCCGAGATCTCAACGCGCAGACCGGGAACCTGTCTCCGCTGGTGGCCGCCGGGCTGTTCTACCTGTCGCTGACCATCCCGCTGACCCATCTGGTCAACTACATCGACGCCCGGCTGCGCCGGGGCCGCACCACCGCCGCCGAGGACCCGTTGGAGCCGCCGCGGCCGGCGACCACCCAGGAGATGATCTGATGGCGACCGAAGCAGTCTCGCTGGCCGGCAAGGACATTCACCTGGCCTTCGGGCCCAACAAGGTTCTCCGCGGCGTCCACATCGACGTCCCGGCAGGTAGCACCGCCGCGGTGATCGGACCGTCGGGCTCCGGGAAGTCCACCCTGCTGCGCACCCTGAACCGGCTCTACGAGCCCGACCGCGGCGACATCCTGCTGGACGGCCGTTCGGTGTTGCAGGACGACCCGGACCGGTTGCGGCAACGCATCGGGATGGTGTTCCAGCAGTTCAACCTGTTCCCGCACCGCAGCGTGCTGGACAACGTCTGCCTGGCGCCGCGCAGGCTCAAGGGCCTGTCGGCCGAGGCCGCCAAGGACCTCGCCCTGGACCAGCTGGACCGGGTGGGCCTGCGGCACAAGGCCGACGTGCGCCCCGCCACGTTGTCCGGGGGCCAGCAGCAGCGGGTGGCCATCGCCCGTGCGCTGGCCATGTCACCACAGGTGATGTTCTTCGACGAGGCCACCTCGGCGCTGGACCCCGAACTGGTCAAGGGCATCCTCGCGTTGATCGCCGAACTCGGCGCCGACGGGATGACCATGGTGGTGGTCACCCACGAGATGGGATTTGCCCGATCCGCCTCGGACGCGGTGATATTCATGGACCACGGGAAGGTGGTGGAGGCCGGCCCGCCGGAGCGGATCTTCGACGCCGCGGAGACCGATCGACTGCAGCGATTCCTGTCCCAGGTGCTGTGAGCGACGGTTTTTGACGGACGCGAAGTATGGCAGTCACGGACAGGTTAGACTGGCGAACTATGCCAGAAGGCGACGCCACGCTCCCCGATGTGACTCAGCTCGCTGAGGGGCTGCACCGCACCCTGGCGAAGCTGTTCACCCTGCTCCGGCGCACCGACAACCACCCCGAGGCCGCCGGGGAACTGACGTTGGCGCAGCTGTCGATCCTGGTCACCCTGCTCAACCAGGGGCCGATCCGGATGACCGAACTGGCCGCCCACGAACGGGTCCGCACCCCCACCACCACCGTCGCGATCCGTCGCCTGGAGAAGCTCGGTCTGGTCAAGCGCACCAAGGATCCGTCGGACCTGCGGGCCGTCCTGGTGGAGATCACCCCCAAGGGCCACGCCCAGCATCAGGAGGCCCTGGCGCAGCGCTACGCCTCGCTGGCGGCGCTGCTGCGCAACCTCAGTCCCGAGGACCTGGAGATGCTGGAGGCGGCGTTGGGTCCGCTGGAGCGGCTCGCCGGCGAGTAGTCAGCCCAGCCAGTCCAGCACGGCCGCGGCCGTCCACGACTGCTGCATGCTGCCCAGCGGCGCCCCGGTGAACGGCTCGTAATACTCGGCGAACGTGCCGTCGCTGGCTTGGCGCAACCCCTCCCGCCGCAACATCGCTGACCGTTCCACCCAGCCGCGCCGGCCGAACGCCCAGGAGAACAGCCATGTCATCACCGGCCATACCGGCCCGCGCCAGTATTCGCGCGGCCGGAAGTCCCGCGACACCGGGGAGGTCGAGGGCATCAGCGCATACCTGAGGTCCGGGTGTCCGCAGAACCGCGGACCCTCCATCAGCTTCAGCAGGGCGCGCTCGCGGTCGTGCGGCAGACCGCCGCACAACAGCGGCGCGAACTGCGCGACGGTCTCCGTGGCCACCCAACGCTCCGCCCGCACGTCGTAATCCTTTGCCGCGCCCGTTCTTTCATCGCAGCTCTCGATGACCCCGGCCCGGAACCGCTCCGCCCAGCCGTACAGCTCGCGCACATCGCTGTGGGGACGTCGCTGCTCCTCGCCGATCTCGGCCAGTACCGTGCAGGCCACCGAGAAGATCGCCGAGACGAAGACGTCCTCGACGGCGAAACTCATGAGCTTGGGCAGCAATTCGTCGTCGTAGCGGGCGGCCTTCATCTCCTCCAGCAGCCACAGGTACCGGTCGTACTCGCCGTCGGACGGGCGCTGTGAGGTGTCGGTGATGATGCTGTTGTCCTCGCGCTGGTACTCGGGCACCGCGCCGGGAATCACATTGGCGTAGGCGGCATCCCAGCGCGGCGAGTTGTCCATGCCGGACTCCCAGCCGTGGTACAGCGTGATCCGGCCACGGGAGTTCTGGTCCCGACACTCCGCGAGCCACCGATGCCAGCGCACCAGGTCGTCCCAGCGCCGGTCCAAGAAGGCATCGGCCACCGCGCGACTGGTCCGGCCGCGGCGCCGCGCGTGGTCGAGAATGCGCTGCACCGCGATCGCGTGCACCGGCGGCTGGGTGATGCCCGAGGTGTGCCGCGCGCGCGGGGCGTACGCGGACAGCGCCGAGCAGGCCCACCGCGCCGGTCCCGGGAAGTAGCCGTCGACCCCGTTGGCGAAGACGATGTGCGGGATCATGCCGTTGGACCATTGCGCCGAGAGCAGGGTGTCGAGCTCGACGACGGCCCGCTCCACGCTCAACGGCGCCAGCCCGACGGCCACGAACGCGGCGTCCCAGCTCCACATGTGCGGGTACAACAGCGGCGCGGCAGTGGTCATGGTGCCCAGGTCATTTCCGCGCAGCAGATAGGCCGCGCGGGCGGCGAGCTGCGTCGGGGTGAAACTGGGATCCGGGGCCACGCCCTCCATTCTGCGGGGTCGCGCGGCGGCTCGCGCGCCAACCCGGGCTCGGTAGGGTGGCGCTCATGCCGACCGCTCTGATCACCGGTGCCTCCCGCGGGCTGGGCGCGGCGATCGCCGCCGCGCTGGCCCCCACCCACACGCTGCTGCTGGCCGGTCGCCCGTCGGCCGAGCTCGACGCCGTCGCCGAACGGTTCGGCGCGCCCACCTGGCCGTTGGAGCTGACGGACGCCGACAGCATCGAGGCCAGCGCCGAGGTGCTGGCCGAACTCGACGTCCTGGTGCACTGCGCCGGGGTCGCCTATCCGGGCCGGGTCGCCGAGTCGAGCCCCGAGGAGTGGCGCGCCACCTTCGAGGTCAACGTCGTCGGTGCCGTCGCGCTGACGTTGGCGCTGCTGCCGGCGCTGCGCGCGGCCCGCGGCCAGGTGGTCTTCATCAACTCCGGCTCCGGGCGCAACCCCTCCCCCGGCCTGGCGTCGTACTCGGCCAGTAAGTTCGCGCTGCGCGCCTTCGCCGAGTCGCTGCGCGCCGACGAGCCGTCGCTGCGGGTGAGCACGGTATACCCGGGCCGCATCGACACCGACATGCAGCGAGATCTGATCGCCTACGAGGGCCGCGACTACGACCCGGAGCGCTTCCTCAAGCCCGAGACCGTGGCGCAGATTGTTGCCAATGTGGTCACGACGCCGCCGGATGGCGATGTCCACGAGGTGGTCGTGCGGCCACGCTAGTTTGCCGAAACCCCCGCTCGGGCCACGGTCGCGCTGCTATGAGTAGTAGTCATGCCTTTGCTCAGCGCCCGCGCTGCCAATGTCCGGTTCGGTGCCCTGGTGGTGGCCGTTGGTGTCGGCACGGCGCTCACCACCGGCCTGGGCTGCGGGATCGCAGCGGCCGACAACGGTTCCGGTGACGGGGATTCCGGCGCGTCGAGCCGCTCCGCCGACACCGACTCGTCGTCCACACAGGGGTCCGGGGCGGCGGCTGCCGACGACCGGTCGGATCAGACGCGTGCGCCGCGTCGGGGCCCGGCGAGCCGAGGCGAATCCGATGTGCAACGGCCACGCCTCGGCGCGAAGCTGCGCGAGGTCAGGCGCGAGGTCGGCGGGGCCCGCACGGTCGATCGGGTGGATGAGCGGCTGCGCGCCTCGGTGCGCAAAGCACTCGACGACGCCGCCGGTCGAATCAAGGAGTTGGCGCCGCCGCCCCGCTCGGGCTGGTCGCCGCACCGCCCCGAAGATGTCGCACAGCCGGGCGGCGACGCCGACGCTGCGCCGGCCGAGCGACCCCGACCGCAGTGGAAGCGCGGCTCTTTCAAATCTCGTTTGGGCACCGGGCTTTTCGAAGGGACCGACCAAGACGCGCAGCCCGCGCCGCTCTCTTCTCTCGAGGTCCGGGGCTCCGCGCCGCGACAGCTCCGCTCCCCGGACGTCGCGCAGCCCCGGCAGCCGGAGGTTTCGGAAATCTCGGAGAGCGTGACCGCGGGGCTTCGGTCCAGTCCCCTCCAGTCGGTGATCAACCTGCCTGTGCAACGGATCACCGAGGCCGTGGTTGCCGCGCCGTCGGAATCGGTTCCCGCTCGATCCGCACCGCTGCTGACCCGGGTGTTCGACGCGGTGTTCCGCAGTTCGGCGTCAGGCCCGGTCCCCGCGGCCCCGGCGTCCACGCCGCTGGGCTGGGCCGCGTTGGCATTCGCGCGCCGGGAATTCGATCCGGCGCAACGCGTTCCGTCGCTGACTGGGATTGCTCCGGCCGCGCAGGTATTCGAGTCCGCGCAGACGGTGACGGCGCCCGTGGCGATTGCGCCCGGAATCGTCGTTTCGCCGGACCTTTACCCGCACACCGCCGTCACCGGAAAGCCCTCGTTCTTCGACGAGATCACGAATGTCGGGTTGTCGATCATGCGGTCGATCTCCGAGGTGGTGGGTTTCAACATCTCCTACGAGCTGTCGGCGTTGATGTCGTCGGACAAGCCGCCGTGGTTCACCACGCTGGGCCTCGACGTCGATCAGAGCGAATACACCTTCACCGACGAGACCGGCGATGAGACCACCTGGAAGGTGTGGGAGATCGCCTCGCAGAACCCCTCTGACGAGTACGTGGTGGCGGTGCACGGCGGGGCACTCGTCAACCAGCCCAACATGATCCAGTGGCTCGACTACGCGGCGATGGCCCGCGAGACCGGCGCCACCGTGGTGGTGCCGATCTTCCCCATGGTGACCCCAGAGGAGGGCGGCAACGCGCAGACCATCGTGGGGCCGATGGCCGATTTCATCGCCGGCTACGTTGCCGAGCACGACGCCGAGAATGTCAGCGTGTACGCCGATTCGTCGGGCGGGATGATCGCGATGCTGGCGGTGCAGAAGCTGGTTCGTGATTGCCAGCTCGCCGGAGACTGCGCCACCGCGCTGCCGTCGCGCATGGTGCTGATCTCGCCGGCGCTCGGTGGAGCCGATTTCATGAACGACCCGAACACCCAGTTGGTCAACGACCCGGTCTCGATGCCGGTCGAGCCCGGCGAGGGGCCGGACTGGCAGGGCGACCTTCCCGACGACAGCCCGCTGTGGGATCCGACCAACGGCTCCGCGGCCGGACTGCCCCCGACGGCGATGTACCTTGGCACCCGCGACATGCTGACGCCGACGGCATTGCTGTTCGCCCAACGCATGCTCGACGAGGGCTCCGAGGTGCAGGTGGTGCTCGGCATGGGCCAGATCCACAACTGGGCGATGGGCGGTCTGCCGGCCAACTCGCAGGCGCCGCTGTATCGGCAGGACATCTACCGGCAGCTCGGTCTGCTCGAGGGTGCGCAAACCACGTGAATTGCCCGGCGTGTCGGCCGGGGACACGCCCGCTCGCGCTGAGGGAAGGGCTCGCTAGGCGACGATGTTGACCAGGCGGCCGGGCACCACGATGACCTTCTTCGGGGTGGCGCCGGCCAGGAAGGCCTGCACCTTCTCGTCGGCCACCGCGGCGGCCTCCAACGCCTCGGCGTCGGCGTCGGCGGGCACGGTGATGTGACCGCGGACCTTGCCGTTGACCTGGACCGGGTACTCGACGGTGTCCTCGACCAGATACGCCGGGTCGGCGACCGGGAAAGGCCCGTGCGCCAACGAGTTCGCGTTACCCATCCGCCGCCACAGCTCCTCGGCCAGGTGCGGAGCCAGCGGGGCGAGCATCAGCACCAGCGGCCCGATAGCCGCCCGGGAAGTCACCCCCGCCTTGGTCAGGTGATTGGTGTACTCGATCAACTTGGCCGCGGCGGTGTTGTTGCGCAGGTTCGCGTAATCCTCGGACACCCCGGCGATCGCGCGGTGCATCGCCCGCAGCGTCGCATCGTCGAGTTCGTCGTCGGTGACCCGCTCGGCGCCGGTGTTCTCGTCGACCACCAGGCGCCAAACCCGTTGCAGGAAACGGTAAGCGCCCACCACATCCTTGGTGGCCCACGGCCGCGAGGCCTCCAGTGGCCCCATCGACATCTCGTAGACGCGCAACGTGTCGGCGCCGTAGCCGTCGCAGATCTCGTCCGGTGAGATCGAATTCTTCAGGCTCTTACCGATCTTGCCGAACTCCTGGAAGACCTCGATCTCGCCGGACTCGGTGGGCAGGAAGAACTTTCCGTCCCGCTCGACGACGTCGGCGGCGGGCACATAGGCGCCCCGGGAGTCGGTGTAGGCGTGGGCCTGGATGTAGCCCTGGTTCACCAGGCGGCGGTACGGCTCGCTGGAACTGACGTGCCCCAGGTCGAAGAGCACCTTGTGCCAGAACCGCGAGTACAGCAGGTGCAGCACAGCGTGCTCGACACCGCCGACGTAGAGGTCGACGCCGCCCGGGTCGTCCGGGCCGTGCTCGGCGGGCCGCGGCCCCATCCAGTACCGCTCGTTCTCCTTGTCGCAGAACGTGTCCGGGTTGTGCGGGTCGCAGTACCGCAGCTCGTACCAGGAGCTTCCGGCCCACTGCGGCATGACGTTGGTGTCGCGGCTGTAGGGCTTCAACCCGTCACCCAGGTCCAGATCCACGTGCACCCAGTCCCCCACCTTGTTCAGCGGCGGCGACGGTTCGGTGGAGGCGTCGTCGGGGTCGAAGAGCACCGGCGAGTAGTCGGCGATGTCGGGCAACTCCACCGGCAACGCGGACTCGGGCAGCCCATGCGCGCGGCCGTCGGCGTCGTAGACGATGGGGAACGGCTCGCCCCAGTACCGTTGCCGGGCGAACAGCCAGTCCCGCAGCTTGTACTCGACGCGCTGCCGGCCGCGCCCGTCGGCCGCCAGCTTCTCGGCCATGGCCGCCTTGGCCGTGGCGACGTCCATTCCGTTGAGGAAACCGGAGTTCACCAGGGTGCCGTCACCGGTGTGGGCGCCCTGCGAGATATCGCCGCCGGCAACCACTTCCACGATCGGCAGGCCGAACTCGGTGGCAAAATCCCAGTCCCGCTGATCGCCGCTGGGGACGGCCATGATGGCGCCGGTGCCGTAGCCGGCCAGCACGTAGTCCGCGATGAAGATCGGCACCGGGGCGTCGTTGGCCGGGTTGGTGGCGTAGGCACCCAGGAAGACACCCGTCTTGGTCTTGTTCTCCTGGCGCTCCAGATCCGACTTGGCGGCAATCGCGGTCCGGTAGGCGGCGACGGCCTCCCGCGGGTTCGCGGCGCCATAGGTCCACCGCTCGTCGACCCCGTCCGGCCAGGCGTCGACCACCAACTGATCCACCAACTCGTGCTCGGGCGCCAGCACCAGATACGTCGCGCCGAAGAGGGTGTCCGGCCGCGTGGTGAACACCTCGATGTCACCGGCCGGCGAATCGAACAGCGCGCTGGCACCGGTGGACCGGCCGATCCAGTTGCGCTGCATGCTCTTGACCTTGTCCGGCCAGTCCAGCACCTCGAGGTCGTCGAGCAGCCGATCGGAGTACGCGGTGATCCGCATCATCCACTGCCGCAACCGCTTCCGGAACACCGGGAAGTTACCGCGCTCGCTGCGGCCGTCGGCGGTGACCTCCTCGTTGGCCAGCACCGTGCCCAGGCCGGGACACCAGTTGACCATCGAATCCGAGCGGTAGACCAGCCGATGACTGTCCACCACGTCGGCGCGCGCCCCGGCGTCCAGTTCCGACCAGATCCGGCCGTCGTCGAGAGTCCTTGTGCCGGACTCGAACTCGGCGATCAGCTCGGAGATCGGCCGCGCCTTCTGCGCGGCGGTGTCGAACCAGGCGTTGTAGATCTGCAGGAAGATCCACTGCGTCCACTTGTAGTAGTCGACGTCGGTGGTGGAGAAGCTGCGCCGCGAATCGTGGCCCAACCCCAGCCGGCCCAGTTGCCGCTGGAAGTTGACGATGTTGGCCTCGGT
Organism: Mycolicibacterium sp. MU0050; assembly: GCF_963378085.1. GTDB lineage: Bacteria > Actinomycetota > Actinomycetes > Mycobacteriales > Mycobacteriaceae > Mycobacterium > Mycobacterium wendilense. The sequence goes on from NZ_OY726395.1 coordinate 5,171,871, forward strand.
CCGGGTCCGCGGGTGGGTGCCGGTCTGGATGGCGTACTGCTCGGCGGGCAGGCCGAACGCGTCGAAGCCCAGCGCGTGCAGCACGTTGCGGCCGGTCATCCGGAAGTAGCGCGCGTAGACGTCGGTGGCGATGTAGCCGAGCGGGTGACCGACGTGCAGACCGTCGCCGGACGGGTACGGGAACATGTCCTGGACGAACAGCTTGTCCGCCGGCACCGGGGAACCGTCGGCCGGAGCCAGCGACCCGACCGGGTTGGCGACGTGAAAGGTGCCGCGCTGCTCCCAGAGCTGCTGCCAGTCCCGCTCGATCCGGCCCGCCAGCTCCGCGGTGTAGCGGAATTGCGGTGCGTCGGATTCGGCTCCGGGGCTCTGGGGTTCGGTCACCCAGACAGGGTATAAGGGCTGCGCCGCGGGCCAAAAAGCGCCGAACACCAGTGACCTGGGCAACAGCTTGGTCTCGGTTGCGTTGCGGGGACATCAGGGGTTGGTTCCAGCTGTATTCCAGGTCGTCGGGACCCCTGGTTGGCGCCCGGAGCCGGGGTTAGGGTCGGCCCCTACGAAGGGGGTGGGTATGCGCCCCGCAATCGAATGCGGAAACCTTTTCCGCCGCCTGGAAGGGGACGGTCAGAACATGTTCTCCAAGGCCCATAGCTGGCGGGTTGTGGCAGGTGGCGCCGCCGCCGGGGTCGCTTGCGTGGTGGGGTTCGTCGGGTCGACCACCGCCGCGGCCGACCCGGTGCTGCCCGCGCCGCCGGCCCCCGTACCGGCGCCGGTCACGGTCACCCAAACGGTCACCGCCGAGCCCGTCGTGGCCGGCACCGCGCCGTCGGCCGCGGCAGTTCCGCAGGGCTCGGCGGCCCTGCTGGCCGCCCCCGCGGTCCCGACGCTGGTCCCGGCCACGTCCGGGACGCTGCACGAGTTCTTCGCCGAGAAGGGCGTCACCCTGGAACCGCAGGATCCGCGCGTGTTCGAGGCGCTGCACATCACCCTGCCGATGCCGCCGGGGTGGACGCAGGTCCCGGATCCCAACGTCCCCGACGCCTTCGTGGTGATCGCCGACCGGGCCAGCGGCGGCCTGTACACCTCGAACGCGCAGGTGGTGATCTATCGCCTGGTCGGAGACTTCGATCCGAAGGAAGCCATCACCCACGGCTTCGTCGACAGCCAGCAGCTGCCGGCCTGGCGGTCCACCGATGCGTCCCTGGCCGACTTCGGCGGCTTCCCGTCGGCGCTGATCGAGGGGACCTACACCGAGAACGAGCTGCCGCTGAACACCTCGCGGCGCCACGTCATCGCCCACGCCGGCGCCGACCGTTATCTGGTGTCGTTCGCGGTGACCACCGCGGTGAGTCAGGCCGTGGCCAGCGCCGACGCCACCGACGCGATCGTGAACGGGTTCCGGGTGACCGATCCGGCCGCGCCGACCGCCCTGCCCGCGGCCCCGGCTCCCGCCGCCCCGGCCGATCCGGGTGCGGTGCTCCCCGGCGCCGCCGACGTCCCCGCCGCCGTCGGTGTGATGGCGCCCGGCGCGGTCGCCCCGGCCGCCGTCGCCCCCGGGGCCTACGCTCCAGCTCCGGCGGCGCCGGTCCAGCCGGCCCCCGCGGCGGCGCTGCCGGGGCTGCCCGCACCCACCGGATAGCGGTGATCGGCGGCCACCTCGTTAAGGTGGCCCCTATGTTGATCGCCGGAGTGCTGTGCCTGTGCGCGGCCATTGCCTCGGCGGGATTCGGATTGTGGACGCTGACCCGACCCCCCGCCGACGACCTGTCGCAGCAGGTTCGACGCGCCGTGGCGCCCACCCAGCTGGCCGCCGCGGCGATGCTGGCCGCCGGTGCAGCGGTCGCGTTGGCCGGCAGCGGACCGGCCACCACCGTGGTCCTGGTCGTCTGCGTGCTCGGCGCCGTCGGCACGGTGGCCGCCGGTTCGTGGCGGGGCGCCCGCTACATGGTCGCGCAGGCCGCCGCGGCCACCCCGGAATCCGATGCGTGCGCGGGCAGCTGCGCGGCCTGCACGCTGTCGTGCCACTGAGCGGCCCGGCGATGAGTACCGAACAATGAGCACCGAAAACTTTCCCTCGGCGACCACGCTGCCGGCCAAGGACATCGGCCGGTTGCTGCTGCGCTGCGCCGACCGGCCCGGCCTGGTGGCTGCCATCAGCGCGTTCCTGTCCGACGCCGGGGCCAACATCATCTCGCTGGACCAGCATTCGACCACGCAAACCGGCGGCACGTTCATGCAGCGCACCATCTTTCACATGGCCGGGCTGTCCGCCGCCCGCGACGCGCTGGAACGCGACTTCGCCGCGCAGGTGGCCGAACCGTTCGGGATGGAGTTCCGGCTCACCGAGGCCGCCAAACCCAAGCGCGTCGCCATCATGGCCTCGCGTGAGGACCACTGCCTGCTGGATCTGTTGTGGCGCAACCGTCGCGGCGAGCTGGACATGTCGGTGGCGATGGTGATCTCCAACCACCCCGACCTGGCCGATCAGGTCCGGCCGTTCGGGGTGCCGTTTTTGCATGTGCCCGCGCACAAGGACATTCGGGCCGAAGCGGAGTCGCGCCAGCTGGACCTGCTGCGCGGCAACGTCGACCTGGTGGTGCTGGCCCGGTACATGCAGATTTTGTCGGGCCGGTTCCTCACCGAGGTCGGTTGCCCGCTGATCAACATCCATCACTCGTTCCTGCCGGCCTTCGTCGGCGAGGCGCCCTACCGCAAGGCCCGGGAGCGCGGCGTCAAGCTGGTCGGCGCCACCGCGCATTACGTCACCGAGGAACTCGACGAGGGCCCGATCATCGAGCAGGACGTGGTGCGGGTGGATCACCGCCACACTGTCGACGACCTGCGACGGCTCGGCGCGGACGTGGAACGCGTGGTGCTCTCCCGGGCGGTGCTGTGGCACTGCGAGGACCGCATTGTCCAGCACGGGAACCAGACGATCGTCCTCTAAAGGCCGGCGCTTCAGAGCATCTTGATCAGGTGCCGGGTGCCCGCCTGCAGTGACTGCAGCAGGTCGGCGTCGCTGATGTCGGCAAGGTTGGGATCGATGGCGGCCGTGTAGATGCCGTTGACGATCATCGCCAGGATCACCCGGCCGTGGGTGTCGAGGTTGCCGCCGGTGACCAGCGCCGTGAACTGCTCGACCGTCGCCGCCAACTCCGGGCGTGATTGGACCAGGCTGTCGACGGCCGGGTCGCCGTAGAGCACGGCGGCCAGACGCCGGTGCCGCACGCACATCTCGATCAGGCCGCTGACGACCACGTCGCGGCGAGCCTCCGCGGTGGACAGGGCCTCGGCGATGGTCACCAACCGGGCCATGTCGTCGTAGATGGGTTCGACGACCGCGAGAACCAGGTCTTCCTTGGACCGGAACTGGTAGTAGACAGCGGCCTTACCGACCCCGAGGCGCGCGGCGATCATCTGCAACGACGTGCCGTTGACGCCGTGCTCACCGAACAACGCCATGGCGGCCTCGAGCACGCGCTCGCGCGCGGTGCCCCGGCCCAGGACCGACCTCGCCATGCGCTACTCCTGTCCCCCTGAGTTCTCCGACCCACCGGAACATTAGCCAATTCGAATCCCGCGCGACCACCAACGGCCAACTCGTCACATCCGTTTGTCTAGGTGATTCCAGTCACTAGGCCGGTTCTACTTAGCCGTTCGACTTGCTTGGCGGCGGGGCGGCTAGATAGCTTGTGCCAAGCGTGCTGACGCCTCACGCTTCGCGTCGCCCGAGGTGCGCCTCAGCTTCAACCCGTCTAAGGAGTCTCGATGAAGCGGATACGCAAAGCGTGGCTTCCGTTGCTGATCATCGCCGTGCTGCTGGTGGTCGGCTTCTCCGTAGACCGGCTCCGCGGCATCTTCGCGTCCGAGCCGGCGCTGGTGACACCGGTGAACTTTGCGAACGATCCCGATCCTTTCAACCCAAAAGTGTTGACCTACGAGCTATTTGGCCCGGAAGGGGCGTCCGTGGACGTGAACTACGTCGACCTCGAATCTCAGCCACAGCGGATCGACGGGGCGACGCTGCCGTGGTCGCTCACGCTGGAGACCACCGAACCCTCGGTCGCCGCACACCTCGTCGCCCAGGGGCGGACGACCCGGCTGGGTTGCCGCGTGATCGTCGACGGTGAGGTGCGCGACGAGCGGATCGTCACCGGCACCAACGTCCAGACCTTCTGCATCGTGAAGTCCGCATGAGCGCGCCCGTGGACCAGGTGCCGCCCACCGACCCGATCCCGGTGCCCGTCTACCGGCAGGCGCACTTCGGCCGGATCGGCCGCACGATCCGCATCATGGCGATCCCGCTGATCCTGATCTGGATCGCCATCGCCGCGTTCGTCAACGTCTCCGTCCCCCAGTTGGAGGCGGTCGGAGAGATGCGCTCGGTCTCCATGAGCCCGTCGGAGGCCCCCGCGGTGATCGCCACGCAGCGCGTCGGCGAGATCTTCCAAGAGTACGAATCCAACAGCTCGATGATGATCGTGATGGAGGGCCAGGAGCCGCTCGGCGACGATGCCCGCGCGTTCTACGCCGAGCTGCTCGCCAAGCTCGAGGCCGACACGAAACACGTCGAGCACGTGCAGGACCTGTGGAGCGATCCGCTCACCGCCTCAGGCGTCCAGAGCGGCGACGGTAAGGCCGTCTACATCCAGGTGAACCTCGTCGGCAACCAGGGCGAAAGCCGGGCCAACGACTCGGTTTTCGCCGTCCAGGACTTGATCGCCGATACGCCCCCGCCGGCGGGGGTCGACGTTTTCGTCACCGGCGCCTCGGCCATGTCGGCCGAACAGCAGGAGGCCAGCCACACCAGCATGCGGTTGGTGGAGATGATCACCTTCGCGGTGATCATCACCATGCTTTTGATCATCTTCCGCTCCATCGTGACCTCGCTGCTGATGCTGGTGATGGTGATCGTCAGCCTGCTGACCGTGCGCGGTGTCGTGGCCTTCCTCGGCTACCACGACGTAATCGGTCTCTCGACGTTCGCCACCGGCCTGCTGGTCACCCTGGCCATCGCGATTGCCGTCGATTACGCCATCTTCCTGATCGGCCGCTACCAGGAAGCCCGCCGGGACGGCGAAGATGTCGAATCGGCCTACTACACCATGTTCGGCGGCACGGCCCACGTGATCGTCGGTTCCGGGCTGACGATCGCCGGCGCGACGTTCTGCCTGAGCTTCACCCGGCTGCCCTACTTCCAGACGCTCGGTGTGCCGCTGGCGATCGGCATGATCGTATTGATCATCACCGCAATGACTTTCGGCCCGGCCATGATCACCGTCGCGAGTCGCTTCGGGCTGCTCGAGCCCAAAGGCAAGTCCGGAGAACGGCTCTGGGGCCGGATCGGCACCTCCGTCGTGCGCTGGCCGGGACCGATCCTGATCGCCTCGGTGGCGGTGTCGATGGTCGGGTTGCTGGCGCTCACGGGCTACCAGACCAGTTACAACGAGCGCAACTATCTGCCCGACGACATGGGCTCCAACCTCGGGTATGCCGCGGCGGAGCGGCACTTCTCCCCGGCGCGCCTGAATCCGGAAATCCTGATGGTGGAGTCCGATCGGGACCTCCGTAACCCGGCGGACTTCCTGGTGATCGAGAAGATCGCCAAGGCGATCTTCAAGGTCGAGGGCATCGGGCGGGTGCAGACCATCACCCGTCCCGACGGCACACCGTTGGAGAACACCTCCATTCCGTTCATCATCAGCCAGCAGAGCAACATCCAACGCCTCAACGACAAGTACAACGAGGACCGCACCGCGGACATGCTGCTGCAGGCCGAGGACATGCGGAAGACCATCGACAACATGGAGAAGATGCAGACCATCACCGTCGAGATGGCCGAGACCACCAACAAGATGGTGAACAACATGGAGGGGATGGTTCTCGACGTCCAGGAGATGCGCGACAGCATCGCCAACTTCGACGACTTCTTCCGCCCCATGCGCAACTACTTCTACTGGGAACCGCACTGCTACAACATCCCGGTGTGCTGGGCGCTGCGCTCGATCTTCGATGTCATCGACGGAATCGACGTGATGACAGCGGGTCTCGAGGAAATGATGCCGCAGATGCGGCGCCTCAACGAACTGATGCCGCAGATGGTCGCGATCATGCCCGAGATGACCGACACCATGAAACGCATGCGGGAGATGATGCTGACCATGCAGCAGACCCAGGCGGGTATGCAGGAGCAGCAGCGCATCATGCAGGAGAACTCCACCGAGATGGGCGAGGCCTTCAACGCGGCCATGAACGACGACTCGTTCTTCCTGCCGTCCGAAGCGTTCGACAACCCCGACTTCGCAAGGGGATTGGAGCAGTTCCTGTCGCCGGACGGGCACGCGGTGCGGTTCATCATCAACCACGAGGGCGACCCGATGACCTCGGACGGCATCGGGAAGATCGAACCCATCAAGACCGCGGCCAAGGAGGCCATCAAGGGCACGCCGCTGGAAGGCTCGACGATCTATCTCGGCGGCACCGCGTCCACGTTCAAGGACATGGCCGACGGCACCACCTACGACCTTCTCATCGCCGGCATCGCCGCGATAGCACTGATCTTCATCATCATGCTGATCCTCACCCGGGCCGTCATCGCCGCCGCGGTGATCGTGGGCACCGTCGTGCTGTCCCTCGGCGCCTCGTTCGGGATGTCAGTGCTGCTGTGGCAACACCTGCTGGGCATCGAACTGCACTGGATGGTCATGCCGATGGCGGTCATCATCCTGCTGGCCGTGGGTGCCGACTACAACCTGCTGGTGGTGTCCCGGATGCGAGAGGAAATCCATGCGGGCCTGAACACCGGGATCATCCGCGCCATGCGCGGCAGCGGTTCCACGGTGACGGCCGCCGGCATGGTGTTCGCGTTCACGATGATGGTCATGGTGGTCAGCGATCTGACCGTCATGGGTCAGGTCGGCACCACCATCGGCCTGGGACTGTTGTTCGACACCTTCGTGATTCGCGCGTTCATGACGCCGTCGATCGCCGCGTTGATCGGTCGCTGGTTCTGGTGGCCGCAGCGGGTGCGGCAGCGCCCGAGGCCGCAGGCCTGGCCCGCGGGACTACAGGCGCATCCGCAGCAGAGCCTGTAAGTGTGTCTGACCGCGAGCGCTCACCGGTGTACAGATTTCGCGGATTCTGCGGACACGGGTGAGCGCTCGCGGCGACGCTCAGTTGCGACTGGTGTCGACCGGATGGGTGGCCAGCATCGCCAACGGCATCGGCTGACGGCGCAGGATCCGTGCCCACAGGTCAACCTTCGGCTCCACCAGCACGTCAGAGGGCAACGCGGACAACACAATCCAATCGTCGCGCTCGATCTCGCCCTCGAGCTGACCGATGGTCCACCCGGAGTACCCTGCGAAGATCCGCACACCCTCGAGCACCGGGGCCAACTCGTCGGGATCGGCGTCGAGGTCCACCATGACGATGCGGCCCGACACGTGCCGCAGCCCGGGCACGCCGTCGGCGTCGACACCCACCCGCAGCGTCCCGAGGCACAGGGCGGCATCGCGCTTCACCGGCCCGCCCACGAACATGGTCTTGGGTTTGGCGGTGAGCTTGGCCCATTGCGGCAGCACGTTGTAAACCGCCATCTCGCTGGGCCGGTTCAGGATGACCCCCAGCGTGCCGCCGTCGTTGTGTTCCACGACGTAGATGACGCTGCGCCGGAAGGTCGGTTCCAACAGGTCGGTGTTGGCCAGCAGCAGCGTCCCGGCGCGCACCCGCTGCGCCGCGGGGGCGACGAAGTCCTCGGGGTCTTCGGGCTGAGCCATCCATCCATCATGGCACCCATCACCTTCGGTGTGGACATCAAGCGCCGGACACATCGACATTTGTAGGGTGAGGTTCCGCCGAACCGCGCGGTGGACGGTGCGCGCGGCCGGCGTCACCACGGCAAGGGAGTGCTCGCTGTGACCAACCCGCGCCGCTCGCTGGCCGGCCTGCGGTCCGTGCGCGGCCTCCCGCTGTTCCGGCGGCTCCTCGAACTGCGGATCGCCAGCCAGTTCGGCGACGGCCTGTTCTCCGCCGGGCTGGCCGGCGCGCTGCTGTTCAACCCCGAGCGCGCCGCCAACCCGTGGGCCATCGCCGGGGCGTTCGCGGTGCTGTTCCTGCCCTATTCGCTGCTGGGCCCGTTCGCCGGGGCGCTGCTGGATCGCTGGGATCGGCGGTTGGTCCTCGTCGGCGCCAACACCGGCCGGCTGGTGCTGATCGTCGGCGTCGGCGCGCTGCTGGCCACCCACTCCAGCGACGTCGCGGTGCTGTGCTGCGCGCTGCTGGTCAACGGCTGCAGCCGGTTCGTCGGCTCCGGGCTGTCGGCCGCGCTGCCCCACGTCGTGCCCCGCGACCAGGTGGTGTCGATGAACTCGGTGGCCATCGCCGCGGGCGCGCTCGCCGCGTTCGCCGGCGCCAACTTCATGCTGGTGCCGCGCTGGTTGATCGGCGCCGACGACGCCGGGGCCGCGGCCGTCATCTTCCTGGTCACGATCCCCGTGACGATCGCCCTGGTGCTGGCGCTGCGGTTCCCCGCCCGGTCGCTGGGTCCCGACGACACCGCCCGCGCCGTCGGGGGCTCGGCGATCTACGCCGTGGCCACCGGCTGGGTGCACGGGGCGCGCACGGTGCTGGCCGTCCCGGCGGTCACCGCCACCCTGGCCGGTCTGGCCGTACACCGGATGGCCTTCGGCATCAACACCCTGCTGGTGCTCGTCATCGTCCGGCACACCGACGTGCCGTCCGTGGACGTCGCCGGCCTGGGCACGGCCGTGCTGTTCGTGGCCGCCACCGGCACCGGGTCCTTCCTGGCGACCGTGCTGACGCCGGCCGCGGTGCGCCGCTGGGGCCGCTACGCCACCGCCAACGGCGCGCTGGGGGCCGCGGCGGCGGTGCAGCTGGCCGGCGCGACGCTGCACCTGCCGGTGCTGGTGCTGTGCGGGTTCGTGCTCGGCGGCCTGGGACAGGTGGTCAAGCTGTGCGCGGACAGCGCGATGCAACTCGACGTCGACGACGCGTTGCGCGGGCATGTGTTCGCCGTGCAGGACTCGCTGTTCTGGGTCTCTTTCATCGCCGCGGTGACCGCCGCGGCGGCCGTCATCCCCGCCGACGGGCAGGCGCCGGTACTGGCGGTGGCCGGAGCGCTGCTGTATCTGAGCGGGCTGGCCGTGCACGCGGCCGTCGGACGTCTACGGTGACACCATGGGCGCAGCCGGACCGATCCTGGACGACCTGGCGGCCGAGAGCGACGAACTCGACGGCCTCGTCGCGCCGCTGACCGCCGAGCAGTGGCGCGCGCCGACCCCGGCGCCGGGGTGGACGGTCGCGCACCAGATCGCACACCTGCTGTGGACCGACCGCGTCGCGCTGATCTCGGTGACCGACGAGCCCGGATTCGCCGACGTGCTGGCCACCGCGGCGGCCGATCCCACCGGCTTCGTCGACGCCGCCGCCGCCGAGCTCGCCGCCGACGCACCCCAGCCGCTGCTGACCGAGTGGCGCGCCACCCGCGCGGCACTGCACGAGGCGCTGCGCGGGGTGCCCGACGGCCGCAAGCTGCTGTGGTTCGGCCCGCCGATGGGCGCCGCCTCGATGGCCACCGCGCGGCTGATGGAGACCTGGGCCCACGGCCTGGACGTCGCCGACGCGCTCGGGGTGCAGCGCGCTCCCACGGCGCGACTCAAGTCGATCGCGCACATCGGCGTGCGCACCCGCGACTTCGCCTACACCGTGCACGGCGAAACGCCGCCCAGTGCACCGTTTCACGTGGAACTACGCGCGCCCGACGGCGGCACCTGGACGTGGGGACCGGCCGACGCCGACCAGCGCATCACGGGTTCGGCGGCCGACTTCTGCGCCCTGGTCACCCAGCGCCGGGCGCTGCGCGACCTCGACGTGGTCGCCCACGGCGCCGACGCGCAGCACTGGTTGACGATCGCGCAGGCGTTCGCAGGCCCGCCCGGCTCGGGCCGCTGAGCGCGCCAGCGCGAAAGCGGAGCCGAGCCGAATCAAACACCGCGAGCGCCGCTGAGCGCGCTCACAGGGCCGCGGCGTCGTCGGCGGCGCCGTCGCCGTCGGCGTCCACCAGCTTGAGGTCCATCCGGCCGTCACCGTCGACATCGACGTAGCCCACCGACTTGTCCTCGGCGATCACCCGGTCGGCCAGGCCGTCCCCGTCACTGTCGAGCAGCCGGTCGTGCGCCACCCCGTCGGCGTCGAAATCCACGAGCGGACCGCCGGAATGTTCCACCCCGTCCAGCGAGTACCACCGCAGCGGGGACCCCGTTCCCGGCGCCGCGGCGGCCAGCGCCCAGGAGCCCGATCCGTCGTCGGTGAACCATGCGGCGGCGGGGTCCGCGAAATCCAGGACGGCGTGGTCGGCGAGGCCGTCGTCGTCGAGGTCGACCAGGGCGTCGTCGGACAGGCCGTCGTCGTCCAGGTCCACCCCGACCCCGTCCAGGACGCCGTCGCCGTCGATATCGACGTCCGGGGCGGCGGTCCACATCGAAGCGGTGCCGTCGCCGGCACCCAAGCAGTAATCCATACCGGGATCAGACGGTTGAGCCGCCCTCGGCGTTCCACCATTTCAACAATTCGGCCTCGGCCTCCTCGCGGCTGAGCGGTCCGCGCTCCATCCGCAGTTCCTTGAGGTGGTTCCAGGCGCGGCCGACCTGCGGGCCGGCGGGGATGTCCAGCAGCCGCATGATCTCGTTGCCGTCGAGGTCGGGCCGGACCCGCTGCAGGTCCTCCTTGGCGGCGAGTTCGGCGATGCGCTGCTCGAGGTCGTCGTAGTTGGCCTGCAGCCGGGCGGCGCGGCGCTTATTGCGGGTGGTGCAGTCCGCCCGGACCAGCCGATGCAGCTGGTTCAGCAGCGGGCCGGCGTCGGTGACGTAGCGGCGGACCGCCGAATCCGTCCAGCGCCCGTCGCCGTAGCCGTGGAACCGCAGGTGCAGATACACCAGCTGGGACACGTCGTCGACCATCTGCTTGGAGTACTTCAGGGCCCGCAGGCGCTTGCGGGCCATCTTCGCCCCGACCACCTCGTGGTGGTGGAAGCTGACGCCGCCGCCCGGCTCATGGCGGCGGGTCGCGGGCTTGCCGATGTCGTGCAGCAGCGCCGCCCACCGCAGCACCAGGTCCGGCACCCCGTCCTCCAGATCGATGGCCTGGCGCAACACCGTCAGCGAATGCTGGTAGACGTCCTTGTGCTGGTGGTGCTCGTCGATGGCCATCCGCATGGCGCCGATCTCCGGCAGCACCTGCTCGCCCATCCCGGACTCGACCATCAGGTCGATGCCGGCCACCGGGTCGGCACCCAGGAGCAACTTGTCGAGTTCCGCGGCGATCCGCTCGGCGGTGATGCGGCCCAGTTCCGGCGCCATCCGCTCGATCGCGGCGCGCACCCGCGGGGCCACCGTGAACTCCAGTTGCGAGACGAACCGGGCGGCGCGCAGCATGCGCAGCGGGTCGTCGCCGAAGGACACCTCGGGGGCCGCGGGGGTGTCGAGCACCCGGGCGCGCAGCGCGGCCAACCCGCCCAGCGGGTCGACGAACTCCCCTACCCCGCCGGGCGCGGCCGGGTCGATCCGCACGGCCATCGCGTTGACAGTGAAGTCGCGGCGGACCAGGTCGTCGTCGAGGCGCTCGCCGAAGCGCACCTCCGGATTGCGTGACACCTGGTCGTAGGTGTCGGCCCGGAACGTGGTGATCTCCACCCGGTGACCCTGGCGCGCCGCGCCCACGGTGCCGAACTCGATGCCGGTGTCCCACATGCCGTCGGCCCACGGGCGCAGGATGCGCTGCACCGCGTCGGGGCGGGCGTCGGTGGTGAAATCCAGATCGGTGCCCAGCCGGCCCAGCAGCGCGTCGCGGACACTGCCGCCCACCAGGTAGAGCTCCTGGCCGGCCTCGCTGAACAACGCACCGAGTTGTTGCAACGGCTCCGCGTGCCGCTGCAACGCCACCACCGCGCGCGCCAGCAATGCGGCGTCGTCCTCGGCGGGAGGGGCGGCGGCGGCACTGCGTGGACGGGGCTCGGACACGTTCGAGGAGCCTAATGGGCCGTACCGACCACGGCCTAATACCTCCTCCGCTACGAGCCGGTCTCGATATCGCAGCAGCGGCGAGTGGCGGCCGGAGGCCGCCGCCCTGGCAGCTACTATCGCTTGGGTGTCCGAAGGCGAACAGGCCAAACCGCGACGGCGCCGGGGGCGGCGTCGCGGTCGTCGTGCCGCCGGACCCGCTCAAGCGCCGGCCGACGCACAGTCCGACAGTCCGCGCGAGGCCACCCCCAAGACGGCCGTGAACACCCCCAACGTCGTCGCGGCGGCGCGCCCCACGGCGCCGCCCGGCAAGAACCGCCGCGCCCGGCCGCCGCGCCTGCGCACCGTGCACGAAACCTCCGCCGGCGGCCTGGTGATCGACGGCATCGACGGGCCGCGCGATGAACAGAGCGCCGCCCTGATCGGCCGCCTCGACCGCCGGGGCCGGATGTTGTGGTCGCTGCCGAAGGGCCACATCGAGCAGGGCGAGACCGCCGAGCAGACCGCGATCCGCGAGGTGGCCGAGGAAACCGGTATCCAGGGCACCGTGCTGGCCGCGCTTGGCAGCATCGACTACTGGTTCGTCACCGAGGGTCGCCGGGTCCACAAGACCGTGCACCACTACCTGCTGCGCTGCACCGGCGGTGAGCTGTCCGACGAGGACGTGGAGGTCAGCGAGGTGGCCTGGGTGCCGCTGTCCGAACTGCCCACCCGCCTCGCCTACGCCGACGAGCGCCGGCTCGCCGAGGTCGCCGGCGAGCTGATCCACACCCTGCAGACGCACGGGCCCGAGGCGCTGCCGCCGCTGCCGCCGAGTTCGCCGCGGCGGCGGCCGCAGGCCCACTCCCGCACCCGTGACCGCCGCGATGGCCCCCGCCCGGATCGCCGCGGCGAGCGGCGCGGCGACCGCCAGATCGATCGCCGCACTGACGAATCCGCGCCGGGTCGGACGAACGGTTGCGGAAAGTCGCCATGACCCCGCCGCGGCGCCGGCGGCACGCGGCGGCACGCATCGCGACCCTGCTGGCGATCCTGACGATGTTGCTCGTGCCGGCCGCGCTCCCCCAGGCTTTCGCCGAACCACCCGACGACGACTCCGGCGCCGACGCCTTCGTGGTGATCACCCTCGACAGCGTCGACCCGAACGTGGTCACCACCGCCAGCAGCCCCACCGTCACCGTCACCGGCACCGTGTCCAACGTCGGCGACCGCACCGTCCGCGATGTCATCGCCCGCCTCGAACACGCCCCGGCGGTCGGCACCGCCGAAGCGTTGCGCACCAGCCTGACCGGTGGCACCGCGCAGTTCGCGGCGGTCGGCGAATTCGTCACCCTCGCCGAAAAACTCGACCGCGGCCAGGAGGTCCCCTTCCGGTTCAGCTACCCGCTGCGCTCGGACAGCGAGCCGGCGCTGAATGTCACCGAACCCGGGGTTTATCCGCTGCTGGTCAACGTCAACGGCACGCCCGACTACGGCGCGCCGGCCCGGCTCGACTACGCCCGGTTCCTGTTACCGGTGCTCGGCGTGCCCAGCGAGACCGCCGACGCCGACGCCCCCACCGTCAGCGCGCTGGACCTCGAGGGTGTCGTCCCGCCGGACACCCGTAAGCCGGTGGCGATGACCATGCTCTGGCCGCTGGCCGACCGTCCCCGCCTGGCCCCCGGGGTGCCCGGCGGCACCTCGCCGGTGCGGTTGATGGACGACGAGCTGGCGACCTCGCTGGCCCCCGGCGGCCGCCTGGACACGCTGCTGGGCGCGGCCGAGTTCGCCACCAGTGGTCCGGTGGACCCGGGCGGGGAGGTCGGCCGGGCGTTATGTCTGGCAGTCGACCCGGACCTGCTGGTCACCGTGAACGCCATGACCGGCGGCTACGTGGTGGCCGACGCCGCCGACGGGCTGGGCGCCGCCAGCCACCCGGGCACCGGGCAGGCCGCGGCGGTCGGCTGGTTGGAGCGGCTGCGCGCCCTGGCCGCGCGGATGTGCGTGGTCGCGACCCCGTACGCGCAGGCCGACCTGGACGCGTTGCAGCGGGTCAACGATCGCGGGCTCAACCACTTCGACACCGTGGTCGCCGCGGACCTCGTCGACCAGTTGCTCGGGGTGCAGTCGATGCGCGGCGCCACCCTGGTCGGTGACGGGCCGCTGACCCGACGCGTGGTGGACCTGTTGGGCGCCCAGGGCAACACCGTGGCGATCGCGGCCGCCGACGCCACCGCCGGAGATCCCGCCGACCTCGCGGTGCGGCGGGTGTCCGAGCGGGTGGTCGCCGCGCCGTTCGACCCGGCGGTCGGCGCCGCGCTGGCCGCCGCGGGCCAGGCTCCCGTCGCACCGAACTATCTGGACGACTCGTTGGCCGTGCCGCAGCGCGACGGTGCCCAAGTGGCCCGCCGCCAGGACGCGCTCGGCGCCATGCTGTGGCGCAGTCTCGATCCGCAGACCGAGCCGCGCCGCCAGATCCTGATGCCGCCGCTGAAGTGGAATCTCGGTCCCGACGACGCCCAGGCGATCCTGACCACGCTGGCGACGACCATCCGCTCCGGATTGGCCACCGCGGCCCCGCTGCCCGCGGTGATCGCGGAGGCGGCGGCGACCCCGCCGCCCGTCGACGAGGACGCGATCTCGAGCATCGGGGCGCAGACCCGGTTCGCCGACGACGTGGTCAACACCATCGCCGGGCAGGTCGGCCGGTTGTGGGGCCTGACCGCGGCACTGACCACCAACGAACAGACCGGCCTGACCGGCGTGCAGTACACCGCGCCGCTGCGCGAGGACATGCTCCGCGCGCTGAGCCAGGCGGAGCCCCCCGCGGTGCGCAACCAGCTGGCGGCCCAGCGGCTGGCCGTGGTCGGCGGGACCATCGACGATCTGTTCGGCGCGGTGACGATCGTCAACCCCGGGGGTTCCTACACCCTGGCCACCGAACGCAGCCCGCTGCCGTTGGCGCTGCGCAACGATCTGGCGGTACCGATCCGGGTCCGCCTGCTGGTCGACGCGCCGCCGGGCATGACGGTCACCGACATCGGCGAGCAGGAGCTGCCGCCGGGCTTCCTACCGATCCACATCCCGGTCGAGGTGCACTTCAGCCAGCGGGTGGCCGTCGACGTCGCGTTGCGCACCGCCGACGGGCTGCCGCTGGGCGAGCCCGTGCGGCTGTCCGTGCACTCCAACGCCTACGGCAAGGTGCTGTTCTTCATCACCCTGGCCGCGGCGGCGGTCCTGATCACCCTGACCGCGCGGCGGTTGTGGCACCGTTTCCGGGGTCAACCCGACCCCGCCGACCTCGATCGGCCAGAATCCTCCCGGTCGGAACCCGCCGAGCAGAACCTCCACGATGAACGCACCCCATGACGCCCGGCGCCGAAGCGCCCCCGGCATCGCGCCGCCGCCGCCGGCCGTCACCGGCCCACCGAAACGGCCGGTCCGGCCGGAGCTGAGCGACTCCGCCGTCGTCTCCCGCTCCTGGGGCATGGCCGTCGCGACCCTGGTCAGCCGGATCACCGGCTTCATCCGCATCGTGTTGCTGGCGGCCATTCTGGGCGCCGCGCTGTCGAGTTCGTTCACCATCGCCAATCAACTGCCCAACTTGGTCGCGGCCCTGGTGCTGGAGGCGACGTTCACGGCGATCTTCGTGCCCGTGCTGGCCCGCGCCGAACGCGACGACCCCGACGGGGGCGCGGCGTTCGTGCGCCGGCTGGTCACCCTGGCGACGACGCTGCTGCTGGTCACCACGGTGTTGTCGGTCGCCGGGGCGCCGCTGCTGGTGCGGCTGATGCTGGGCAGCCACCCGCAGGTCAACGAGCCGCTGACCGTGGCCTTCGCCTATCTGCTGCTACCGCAGGTGATCTTCTACGGGCTCTCGTCGGTGTTCATGGCGATCCTGAACAACCGCAACGAATTCCGCGCTCCGGCGTGGGCCCCGGTGGTCAACAACGTGGTGGCCATCGCCACGTTGGGGCTGTATCTGGTGGTGCCGGGGGAACTCTCGGTGGACCCGGTCGAGATGGGCAACGCGAAGCTGTTGGTGTTGGGGATCGGTACCACGTTGGGCGTGGTGGCGCAGACCGCCGTGCTGCTGATCGCCATCCGCCGCGAGCGCATCAGCCTGCGGCCGCTTTGGGGGATCGACGAGCGCCTGAAGCGATTCGGTGCGATGGCCGCCGCCATGGTGCTCTACGTGATCATCAGCCAGATCGGACTGATCGTCGGCAACCAGATCGCCAGCGGCGCCGCGGCTTCCGGGCCCGCGATCTACAACTACACCTGGCTGGTGCTGATGCTGCCGTTCGGCATGATCGGCGTGACGGTGCTGACGGTGGTGATGCCGCGGCTGAGCCGCAACGCGGCCGCCGACGACGGACCCGCGGTGCTCGCCGACCTGTCGCTGGCGACCCGGCTGACCATGATCACCCTCATCCCCATCGTGGCGTTCATGACGGTCGGCGGACCGGCGATGGGCAGCGCCCTGTTCGCCTACGGCAACTTCGGTTCGGTGGATGCGAACTACCTGGGCATCTCGATCTCCTTGTCCGCCTTCACGTTGGTGCCCTACGCGCTGGTTCTGTTGCAGCTGCGGGTGTTCTACGCCCGCGAGCAGCCGTGGATCCCGATCGCGATCATCGTGGTGATCACCATCGTCAAGATCGTGGCCTCGCTGCTGGCGCCGCACATGACGAGCAACCCGGACCTGGTGGCCGGATACCTCGGCCTGGCCAACGGTCTCGGCTTCGCCGCCGGCGCGGTCGCCGGTTACGTGCTGCTGCGCCGCGCGCTGCGCCCGCCCGGGGGCCGGCTGTTGGGGCTGCCCGTGGTCCGCACCCTGCTGGTGACCCTCGCCGCGTCGCTGCTGTCGGGGTTGCTGGGCTACGTCGCCGACACGTTGCTGGGGCTGTCCGCGCTGACCGAGGCGTGGGGCGGAGCGGGTTCGCTGTTGCGGCTGCTGGTGCTCGGCGTCCTGATGTTGCCGATCGTCGTGGCGGTCCTGCTGCTGGCGCGGGTGCCCGAGGCCGAGGCCGCCAAGGCGGCGGTGCTGCGCCGGCTACGGCCTGGTCACAAGGTAGCCGCAACTGGATCCGGTGCAGCTCAGTCGGATCCGCCCGGCAAACCGGTCCAGTACGCTGAGCAGAGCAATTTGCCCCAGTCGGCGTCGCCGTCGTCCCACGGCGCGGACCGGCCGGGGACCCCGGCAAAGGTTGCCGGGGTCGGCGGCACAGGAGGAGCGGTGGTGGACGACGAGCAGTCGAGAAAGCCGCTGACCGATGCCGCCGAGGGCGAGTCCGCCGACGCCGAACCGCCGCGGCGGCCTCGCGCAGACGTCGCCGGGGACCCCAGCCGGGAGCCGGTGGCGTTCGACCCGCCGAGCGAGCGCTCCGTCGACGGCGGCAACGACGACGTGTACCTGATCGCGGGTGCCAGCGTCGCCGACGGCCGCTACCGACTGCTGGTGTTCCACGGCGGCCCCGAGCACCTGCAGTTCTGGCAGGCGCTCGACACGGCGCTCGACCGTCAGGTCGCGCTGACCTTCGTCGACCCCGAGGGCGCGCTGCCCGCCGGCGAGGTACAGGAGATCCTCGCCCGGACAATGCGACTGAGCCGGGTCGAGGCGCTGGGCATCGCCCGAATCCTCGACGTCGCCGACACCGGCGCCGGCGGCCTGGTGGTATCGGAGTGGATCCGCGGCGGATCGCTGCAGGAAGTGGCCGACACCTCACCGTCACCGATCGGCGGCGCCCGGGCCGTCCAATCCCTGGCCGCCGCAGCCGAAGCCGCGCATCAGGCCGGGGTGGCGCTGTCGCTGGACCACCCGAGCCGGATCCGGGTCAGCGTGGACGGCGACGTGGTCCTGGCGTTCCCGGCCACCTTCCCGGACGCGACGCCCGAAGACGACATCCGCGGCACCGGCGCCGCGCTCTACGCGCTCTTGGTCAACCGCTGGCCGCTACCGGAAACCGGGACCCCCGGCGGGCTGGCCCCGGCCGACCTGGACGCCGCCGGCCAACCGGTGGAAACCCGCTCGATCGACCGGGCGATCCCGTTCCAGATCTCCGCCGCCGCGGCACGTTCGGTGCAGGAGGGCGGCGGGATCCGCACCGCCCCAACGCTGTTGAACCTGCTGCAGCAGACCACCGCGGTCGCCGACCGCACCGAGTTGATCGAACCCGTCGATCAGGACCGTTCCGGCCTGGGCGGCGCCGAGGCGGACGAGGAGACGCTCGCCCGCCGGCGCCGCGCCCTGCTGATCGGCGGGGGCATCGCCGGCGCCATCATCGTGGTGGCGCTGATCGTCCTGGCCACCGTGCTGGGCCGCATCTTCGGCGACGTCGGCGGCGGCCTCGACGGCGACCAGCTCGGCCTGAATCCACCGACCACGTCGAAAAGCACCCCCGCCCCCGCTGGGACAGAGGTCAAACCCACTGGCGTGACGGTGTTCTCACCGGGCGGCGGCGCCGACGCTCCGAGCCTGGCCCCGCTGGCCATCGACGGCGACCCCGACACCGTGTGGGCCACCGACACCTACTCGGATGCGGTGCCGTTCCCCGATTTCAAGAGCGGGGTGGGCCTGCTGCTCGCGCTGCCCGAGCCGACCAAGGTGGGCGAGGTGACCGTCGACCTGGCCAGCACCGGCACCCAGGTGCAGATCCGCTCGGCGTCGTCGGCCGCTCCGTCCACACTCGAGGACACCACCGCCTTGACAGAGCCCGCCACCATGCGGCGCGGCGAAAACACCATCGAGGTCAACGCCTCGGAGCCGACATCTTATGTGCTGGTGTGGATTTCGACCCTCGGGACCATCAACGGTGAGAGCCGCACCGACATCGCCGAGATCACCGTCCACGCCGCGGAGTGATCCGGCAAGCGGTTCTCCACAACCGCGGCGCGCGGTGAAGTGCCGCGGCCGGCCGGGCGACCTACCGTCCGGCGGATGGTCAGCACCGACTCCCCCGTTCCCGCCGCCGCACCCCGTTCCGACGCGGAGTTGTTGACCGCGCACGTCGCCGGCGACGCCGACGCATTCGCCGAACTGTTCGCCCGGCACCGGCCCCGCCTGACCCGGCTGGCGGCCCGCCGCAGCGACACCCCCGAGGACGCCGCCGACGCCCTGCAGGACGCCATGCTCGATGCCCACCGCCGCGCCGGCGGGTTCCGCCACCACGCCGCCGTCGGCAGCTGGCTGTACCGCATCGTCGGCAACGCCTGCATCGACCGGTTTCGGATGAACGCCGCACGCCGCGAACAGTGGTTCGACGAGGACGCCCACCCGGTCGAGGACCACACCGCCCAGATCGAGACGGCCCTGCTGGTCCGCGCCGCCCTGATGCGGCTGCCACCCACCCAGCGTGCCGCCGTGCTGGCGGTGGACATGCACGGTTATTCGGTGGGTGAGGCGGCGCGCCTGCTCGGGGTGCCGGAGGGCACGGTGAAGAGCCGCCGAGCACGCGCCCGCGCGCAACTGCGGCGGACGCTGGCACCCCGCCGCCGGCCCGACGACGGGCCTGCCGGACACTGATCGGGTGGCGTCCCCCTCGCCCGACGACGAAGCCGCCGCCCACCGCGTCGTAGGCATGGCGTCCGGTCGCGGGAATCACCGTGCGCGGCCCACGCTGAGCACCGCGCGGCGCACCGCCGCCGTGCTGGGCGGCGCCGCGGTCGTCGCGGCCGTCGGGGTGGGCAGCTTCGCGCTGGTGCACGCCCCCGGTCCGGTCCGGTCCACACCGAGTTCGGCGCAGCACATCACCGTCACCCCCACCGTGCCGCTACCCGAACCGGAGCTGCTGGCGCTGCTGCGCCGACCCCCCGACTATGGGGCGCTGACGGCCCCCGGGCGCCGCGCCGCCTGCCTGACCGGGCTCGGCTATCCGGCGTCGACCCGGGTGCTGGCCGCTCGTCCGCTCGAGGTCGAGGGGCAGCCGGGGGTCCTGTTGATCGTGCCGGGGGCCGACGACGCGGGCCTGAGTGTGGTCGTGGTGGCGCCGAACTGCAGCGCCGCCGACACCGGATTGTTGGCCCAGACCACGGTGTCCCGACCCGCGGCGCCGTGACGAGGCGATTTCTCGGGGTCGGCGGGCCTCCCGGCCGCCGCGGGCGTGCGACGATCGGCCTGCCCGGCCACGGCGCTGGAACACCCGCGCCTACGCTGGTGTTACTACACCTGTTCGGCCGATAACCCCAGGCCGCCCGCTCGAGAACCCAGAAAGGCCCGCATGAGCGCCAGTCCGACCGTCCACGAGGTCATCATCATCGGTTCCGGCCCGGCCGGTTACACCGCCGCGATCTACACCGCCCGCGCCCAGCTGGCGCCGCTGGTGTTCGAGGGCAGCGCTTTCGGCGGCGCCCTGATGACCACCACCGAGGTGGAGAACTACCCCGGTTTCAAGGACGGCATCCAGGGCCCCGACCTGATGGAACAGATGCGGGAGCAGGCGCTGCGGTTCGGCGCCGACCTGCAGATGGAGGACGTCGAGGCGGTGTCGTTGACCGGGCCCGTCAAGACCGTCACCACCGCCGGCGGGGAGACCTTCCATGCCCGCGCGGTGATTCTGGCCATGGGCGCGGCCCCGCGCTACCTCGGCGTTCCCGGGGAGCAGGAGTTGCTGGGCCGCGGCGTGAGCTCATGCGCCACCTGCGACGGCTTCTTCTTCAAGGACCAGGACATCGCGGTGATCGGTGGCGGTGACTCCGCCATGGAGGAGGCCACCTTCCTGACCAAGTTCGCCCGCAGCGTCACGTTGGTGCACCGCCGCGACGAGTTCCGCGCCTCCAAGATCATGCTGGAGCGCGCCCAGAACAACGAGAAGATCAAGTTCGTGACCAACACCCAGGTGGTGTCCGTGGAGGGCGGCGACACCGTCACGGGCCTGCGGGTCCGCGACACCGTCACCGGCGCCGAGTCGACCCTGCCGGTGACCGGCGTGTTCGTCGCGATCGGCCACGATCCGCGCTCCGAGTTGGTCCGCGACACGCTCGATCTCGATGCCGACGGCTACGTCCTGGTCCAGGGCCGGACGACGGCGACCTCGGTGGAGGGCGTGTTTGCCTCGGGTGACCTGGTGGACCGCACCTACCGGCAGGCCATCACCGCCGCGGGCAGCGGCTGTTCAGCCGCCATCGACGCCGAGCGCTGGCTCGCCGAGACCAGCGACGAGAACACCGACCTGATTGGAGCTCAGCAATGACCGCAGAGGCGCAGGCCACCGTCGAGGTAACCGACGATTCGTTCGCAGCCGACGTGCTGCAGAGCAATACCCCTGTCCTGGTGGACTTTTGGGCCACCTGGTGCGGACCGTGCAAGATGGTCGCCCCGGTGCTCGAGGAAATCGCCGCGGAGAAGTCCGGGCAGCTGACCGTCGCCAAGCTCGACGTGGACGCCAACCCGACCACCGCCCAGCAGTTCTCCGTGGTGTCGATCCCGACGATGATCCTGTTCAAGGACGGCGAGCCGGTGAAGCGGATCGTCGGCGCCAAGGGCAAGGCGGCGCTGCTGCGCGAACTCGGCGACGTAGTTAGCTGAGCATCCGCCGCCGCACGGGCCTCACCGACGCGTGAGGCTCGCGCACTGGCCTGGTGTTTTCCCGATTCCGGTACAGGTCTGCGACAATATTGGCAGTCTGTCTTGCCAAGGTCGACGTTCTTGGCGGACGCCGACCACCGTGACCGAAGGGCCCTAACCGATGTCGAGTCCCCGCCACGGAGACACTCCAGACGTGCTCCGTCTCGGAGACCGCGGCCTCGCTGTGACCGAGATCCGCGCCGCTCTCGCCGCGCTGGGTCTGGTCGACAACCCGGACTCGGATCTGACCACCGGCCGACACGTGGCCGCCGATCTGTTCGATGCGGAACTCGACGAGGCGGTGCGCGCCTTCCAGCAGCACCGCGCGCTACTGGTCGACGGCATCGTCGGCGAGGCCACCTACCGCGCCATCAAGGAAGCCTCCTACCGGCTGGGGGCCCGCACCCTCAACCATCAGTTCGGCGCCCCGATGTACGGCGACGACGTCGCCACGCTGCAGGCGCGGCTGCAGGACCTCGGTTTCTACACCGGCCTGGTCGACGGGCACTTCGGATTGCAGACGCACAACGCCTTGATGTCCTACCAGCGCGAGTACGGGCTGGCCGCCGACGGGATATGCGGGCCGGAAACGTTGCGCTCCCTGTACTTTCTGGGATCGCGGGTCACGGGCGGCTCACCGCACGCGATCCGGGAAGAGGAGCTGGTCCGCCGCTCCGGTCCCAAGCTGTCCGGCAAGCGGATCATCATCGATCCGGGTCTGGGCGGCCAGGACACGGGTGTCATCGCCCAGGGTCCGCACGGTCCGATCAGCGAAGCGGACATCTTGTGGGACTTGGCCAGTCGGCTCGAAGGCCGGATGACCGCCATCGGCATGGAGACGTTCCTGTCCCGGCCGGCCAACTTCGGACCCACCGACGCACAGCGTGCCGACACCGCCAACGGAGTGGGCGCCGACCTGATGATCAGTCTGCGATGCGCGCGTCAGCCGAGTCCGGCCGCCAACGGTGTCGCCTCGTTCCACTTCGGTAACTCGCACGGCTCGGTGTCGACCATTGGCCGCAATCTCGCCGATTTCATTCAGCGTGAGGTGGTGGCGCGCACCGGGTTACGCGATTGCCGTACCCACGGTCGGACCTGGGATCTGCTGCGGCTGACCCGGATGCCCAGCGTCCAGGTGGACATCGGCTACATCAGCAACCCCCGGGACCGTTCCATGTTGGTCTCGACCCAGACCCGTGACGCCATCGCCGAGGGCATCCTGGCCGCCGTCAAGCGGCTCTACCTGTTGGGCAAGAACGACCGTCCGACAGGAACTTTCACCTTCGCCGAGCTGCTCGCCCACGAACTGTCGGTGGAGCAGGCCAGCCGCTAGAGCTGACCCGGTCTGCCTGGTTTCTCCTCCGGGCGAACGACTTTCGGCTTCCGTCAGCCGTCAGCCGGCGTTGGCCGCGCCCACCGGCTGGGACAGCTCCACCGGATTCAACAGCCGCTCCAGTGCGGCTTCGACCTCGGCCTTCCAGCCCAACCCCTTGTCGAGCTCCAGCCGCAACCGCGGAAAGTAGCGATGCGGCGAGACCACGACAAACCCGACCTCGCGCAAAAACTCCGCGTCGATCATGCAATGCTCGAACGAGCATTCGCCGAGTGCCTCCACCGCGGACCTGGTCTCCGGGTCGGTCCTGGCCGGATCGATCGTGTCGGCCTCGGCGGTGCGGCCGAACGCCTCCAGTGCGCGCACGCCGCGTCGGACGAGCTCCGCGACAACCTGCGCGATCAATGTGTGCGGTAGCCCGTCGGACTCCCAGCCCTGCTCCACCCCCATCGAGGTCAACAGGACCGCATCGGCGCCGACAGGTCCGGTGGGCATACGCTGCGCCCGCGGCACCGCATTCGGCGGCGCGTAGAGGATGTACCCGGCGCACGGGGCCTCGTCGTCGGTGGCCTCCGCCGTGCCCGCGCGGGGCGGGCCAGCCAACGCCACCTGACCGCACGACCCCCACTCGAGCATGACCATCGACAGCCACGCTTCCTTCTCGAACTCGGGATCGGTGAGGTGATCCTCGCGGCCCACGATGTCCGGATCGACCTCCCAGAACACACACCGTCGGGCGTGCTTGGGCAACTGCTCGAAAGCTTCGAGCCGAAGCGGCGAGATACGAGCAGACACTAGGTTTTCAGGCCTTTCTGCGAGGCCGCGGTGCGCGGCAGCCCTTCCAGGATAGGAGAGGAACCGGATTTCCCACCAGTAGCGCCGATTCTTGCCGAATACCGATGGCGCACAGTGGATTTGACCGCTGACGTCGATCTGGCCGGACTGCTGGGTGGCAGGTGTGTCACAGTGACGTAATTCCCCGGTATGTCCAGACCTGGGTTTCAGCCGCCCTTTTTGTCCATCAGCTCGACAATCCGCTGCAGGTCCTCCACCGAGCCGAACTCCACCACGATCTTGCCCTTCCGTTTGCCCAGACTCACCGTGACGCGGGTATCGAACGTCCCGGACAGCCGCTCAGCAACGTCCTGGAGACCCGGCATCTGGATCGGCTTGCGTCGTGCCGGGGTCGGGGTGGTGCCGTCAGCCCGGTTCGCCAGCGTCACCGCCTCCTCCGTCGCGCGGACCGACAGCCCCTCCGCGACGATGCGCGCCGCCAGCTCCTCCTGCGCCTCCGCACCTGCCTCCAGCGAGAGCAGCGCCCGAGCGTGGCCGGCCGAGAGGACCCCGGCCGCCACGCGGCGCTGCACGGCGATCGGCAACCGGAGCAGCCGGATCATGTTGGTGATCAGGGGCCGGGACCTGCCGATCCGCGCGGCGAGTTCATCGTGGGTGACACCGAACTCGTCGAGCAGCTGTTGGTAGGCCGCGGCCTCTTCCAACGGGTTGAGCTGCACCCGGTGGATATTCTCCAGCAGCGCGTCCCGCAGTAGGTTGTCGTCGGCCGTCTCCCGGACGATCGCCGGGATGGTCGCCAGCCCGGCCTCCTGCGAGGCGCGCCACCGCCGCTCCCCCATCACCAGCTGATACCGCACCGGATCCTTGGAGACCTCGCGGACCACGATCGGCTGCATCAGTCCGAACTCGCGGATGGAGTGCACCAGTTCGGCCAGCGCCTCGTCGTCGAACACCTGCCGGGGCTGCCGTGGGTTCGGCTCGATGGTGGCCGGGTCGATCTCGCGGTACACCGCACCCATGTCGGACTCCGCCGCGTCCGGCGCTGGGGTCGGCGGAGCGCCGCCGAGGAGCACGTCGGCCGCCGCTGAACCGATCTTCGGCGCCGTCGACTCGCCGTCGACCGGTCCCGTCGGAATGAGCGAGGCCAGCCCGCGGCCCAGGCCGCCCTTGCGCTTGGATGGTGCGTTCGTCATGACTGTCCCTTTCCGGTCGGCGCGGCGCCTCGTTCGGCGATCTCGCGGCTGGCATCCAGATAGCTCATCGCGCCTCGCGACCCGGGGTCGTAGTCGATGATCGTCATGCTGTACCCGGGTGCCTCGGAAACCTTGACGCTGCGGGGAATCACCGTCCGCAGCACCTTGTCGCCGAAGTATCGGCGGACCTCATCTGCGACCTGGTCGGCGAGCTTGGTCCGGCCGTCGTACATCGTCAGCAGGACCGTGGTCACGTTGAGCGCCGGGTTGAGGTGCGCCCGGACCATCTCGATGTTGTTCATCAACTGGGAGACCCCCTCGAGCGCGTAGTACTCGCACTGGATGGGGATCAGCACCTCGGGCGCGGCGACCAGCGCGTTGATCGTCAGCAGACCCAGGGACGGCGGGCAGTCGATGAACACGTAGTCGAAGTCGTACTGCTCGAGGTCCGCGAGCGCGGAGCGCAACCGGTTCTCCCGGGCGACCATGCTGACCAATTCGATCTCCGCGCCGGCAAGGTCGATGGTGGCCGGGACGCAGTACAGCAACTCGCTGTGCGGGCTGCGCCGCAGCGCCTCCCGCAGCGGGATCTCCCCGATCAGCACCTCGTACGACGACGGCGTGCCCGACTCCCGGCGTTCGATCCCCAGGGCGGTGCTGGCGTTGCCCTGCGGGTCGAGGTCGATGACCAAGGTCTTGAGCCCCTGCACCGCGAGCGCGGCGGCCAGGTTCACCGCGGTGGTCGTCTTGCCGACGCCGCCCTTCTGGTTCGCGACGGTGAAGATGCGGCGACGGGAGGGCCGCGGCAGTCGCTGCTTCGTGTGCAGCACCTGCGTCGCGCGCTGCGCGGCGGCGGCGATCGGGGTGTCGTACTCGCTGTCGACCTGTCCCGGTCCGCTCCATGTTTCACGTGAAACATCGGCGCGCTGAGGCCGCGGGCGGCTGGTCCGTCGTGGTTCCGGCGTCATCGTGCTCTCCTGGTTGGCGGACGAGTGCGCCGTCCGGACTTCGACTCCGACCGCCTGGCGGCGACGACGGTCGCCGGCGGGTCCAAATAGCTCACGCCACATTTCATCACCCTCACATCGTCCGCGCCCAACGATGTCATCACACGCCGGTGCTCGGCGACTTCGCTTTCGGCGCGCTCCCCCTTGAGCGCCAGCATCATCCCACCGACCTTCGCCAGCGGAAGGCTCCACCGCGTCAACTTGTCCAGCGGGGCGACGGCGCGCGAGGTCACCACGTCCGCCGCACCATGCTCGGCGATGACCGCTCGATCCTCCGCCCGGCCACGGACCACCGTCACGTGATCGAGGCCGAGATCCCGCACCACCTCCGAGAGGAAGGATGCGCGCCGCAACAGCGGCTCGACCAAACACACGGATAGATCCCGCCGTGCGATCGCCAACGGAATACCGGGCAGGCCGGCACCGCTGCCGATATCGACGACGCGGTCGCCCTCGCCGATCAATTCAGCGATCGCGACACTGTTGAGTACGTGGCGGTCCCACAGGCGATCCGTCTCCCGCGGGCCGATCAGCCCGCGCTCCACGCCGGCGGTCGCGAGAAACTCCGTATACCGCTCCGCCGTCTCGAGGTGCTCACCGAAGACCTCGCGGGCAGCGGGGGGCGGCGCGGTCCCGCCGTCATGTTTCACGTGAAACAACCTCCGGGTGTTCGGGGCGATGTTTCACGTGAAACATCCTCCCGGGCGGTCGACGCAGAACTACATCGGTGTAAGTCAGATCAGTCGGGCAGGATGACGACGCGGCGCTGCGGCTCCACGCCCTCGCTCTCGCTGTGCACCCCGTCGACCGCGGCGACGGCGTCGTGGACGATCTTCCGCTCAAAGGGGGTCATCGGCGCCAGCTGCTCGCGCTCCCCCGACTCGAGCACGCGACGGGCGAGCTTGTCGCCGAGCGCGGCCAGCTCTTCCCTCCGATGGCGGCGCCAGCTCGCGACGTCCAGCATCAGCCGGCTGCGCTCCCCCGTCTTCTGGTGCACCGCGAGCCGGGTCAATTCCTGCAGCGCGTCGAGCACCTCGCCCTTACGGCCGACCAGCTTCTCCAAGTCGTCACCGCCGTCGATGCTGACAACCGCGCGGTTGCCCTCCACGTCCAGATCGATGTCGCCGTCGAAGTCGAGTAGGTCGAGCAACTCCTCCAAGTAGTCGCCGGCGATCTCGCCCTCGGCGACCAACCGCTCCTCGAGATCGTTGCCCTTGACCTGATCCGCTTCGACGGTCTCGGCGGCAGCGGCCTCGGTGGGGGTGGTGTCTGTCGTATCAGTCATCTGTTCTCGGGTCCCTCTCAAGTCACCGTGGGGTGGTATCAGTGGCGCTGGCTTGTTCAGCGCTTGCGCTTCTTCGGTTTCGCTCCGGGGCGCGGGTTCCGGTTGGCGGCTCCGCCCGCCTTCCCCTGCTGGCCCTTGGGGGCGGCCTTCGGCGTAGCCTTCGCGGCCGGGGCGTCGTTCGCGGGCTCGACAGCAGCCGACTCTGTCTCGTCGGCCGCGGCGGTCCCTTCGCTGTTGTCGGCCATCGTGGTGGCGGCGCTCGCGGCCGCCTTCTTGCGCTTGGCGGGTTTCGCGCCGGGCGCCGGCGCATTGGCCGCGCGGCGTTCGATCGCCTCCTGCTTCTTCGCCTCTTCCTCCTGCTCGATCTTGCCGAACACGTAGTGCTGCTGACCGAAGGTCCAGACGTTGTTGGCGAACCAGTACAGGATGATGGCCAGCGGCAGGAACGGCCCGCCGACGAC
The DNA here is from genome assembly GCF_963378085.1 of Mycolicibacterium sp. MU0050. GTDB lineage: Bacteria > Actinomycetota > Actinomycetes > Mycobacteriales > Mycobacteriaceae > Mycobacterium > Mycobacterium wendilense. The sequence continues at coordinate 5,199,527 of NZ_OY726395.1, forward strand.
GACGCCCAGCGGGAAGACATACAGTGCGAGCTTGTTCATGATCGCGGTCTGCGGATTGGCCGCGGCCTCCGGACTCTGCCGCGAGATCGAGGCCCGGCTGTTGAAGTAGGTGGCGATGCCCGCGGCGATCATCACCGGCACGCCCACGGCGATCAGCGCGGTCCGGCTGAAGTGCCCGTACTGGGTAAAGGCCTCCAGACCCGTGGTCTGGGTCATCCATGCGCCCAGCGGCGCACCGAACAGGTTGGCGTCCAGGAAGTGGCCGACGTCGGTGGCGCTGAAGAAGTAGTTGGACAGCGTCCGGTTGTAGTCGGGGTCCAGATGCTGCGCACCGATGCCGAAGCCACCAGTCCGGTTGAACGACCGCAGCACGTGGAACAGGCCGATGAACACCGGGATCTGCGCGAGCATCGGCAGGCAGCCGAGGATCGGGTTGAACCCGTGCTCCTTCTGCAGCTTCTGCATCTCCAGCGCCATCCGCTGGCGGTCCTTGCCGTACTTCTTCTGCAGCGCCTTGATCTGCGGTTGCAGTTCCTGCATCTGCCGGGTGGTCCGGATCTGCCGGACGAAGGGCTTGTACAGCAGCGCGCGGAGGGTGAAGACCAGGAACACCACCGACAGTGCCCAGGCGAAGAAGTTGGTGGGCCCGAGCAGCAGCGCGAAGAGCTTGTACCAGAGCCACATGATGCCCGACACGGGGTAGTAGATGATGTCGAGGCTTGCCCAGTTAAACATGCAACTCGTTCCTGCCGTCGCCGGCGTGAGGGTCGGGCGACTGATGCTCGCGAGAGTGTCGCTCGGGTATTGGGTCCCATCCTCCCCGATGCCACGGACCGCACTTCGCGAGCCGGACCGCGCTCAGCCAGCCGCCCCGGATCAACCCGAACTCGGTCAGGGCCTCGACGGCGTACTGGCTACAGGTAGGCATGAATCGACACGTCGGCAACCGCAACGGGGACACCATGTGTCGGTAGAGCTGGATCACGTACACCACCGCGCGCCCTGGCGCGGTGCGGAGATCGCGAAGCCGGGCAGTCATCGCCGGGCAGTCATCAGCTTGTGCGAGCGGCGCAGACCGGCCACCAACTGCTCGCGCAGACGCGCGGACGTCGCGTCCCGGCTACCCGGCAGTGCGCGGATCACCACCCGCTCGGCGGGATCCAGATCGTCGACCACGGTGCGGGCCACATGCCGCAACCGTCGGGCGACCCGGTGGCGTTCGACGGCAGAGCCCACGGACTTGCCGACCACCAAACCGATCAGAGGACCGGCCGCACCGCTGGGATCGCGACGACGATGTACCACGAGATCCGGCTGTGCGGCTCGTACTCCTTGTTTGACCGTCGCACCGAACTCGGTCGACCGGGTCATCCGGTACTGCGCGGGGAGCACGTCACTGCCCGAGCAGACTCAGGCCGTCAGCGAACGACGTCCCTTGCGGCGCCGACCGGTTACGATCGCGCGCCCTGCACGCGTCCGCATCCGCAGGCGGAATCCATGCACCCGTGCGCGACGCCGATTGTTCGGCTGGAATGTCCGCTTGCCCTTGGCCACGGCTGTATCTCCTCATTGCGTTTGGCCACCACAGCTACCCATCGGGCAGCTCTGGCAGCCCTTGGTAAGTTCTGCGGTCTTGCTGCGTAGCCGGCGCGCTCCGCATGATCTCGAATGAAACCGTTCGGGTTCGCAGCCGTATCGCCACTTCCGGGCGACTGTTCGAGGGTACTTACACGATTTCGCTGGGTCAAACCTGAGCGACCCGCCCGAAACCGACGGCCGGCACCCCCGTCGGCGCACCGGGGCCGACGACGACAGCCGGTCCGCCGGACCGAATCCTTCCAGGACAGCCGACCGCCGACCGAACATCGCGCGCCGCACCGACCACCCCGCAAGAACGTTTCCGTCAATGTTGCCGAATGGTTGGCACCCCGAGATAAAACTGTTAGCTTCTGGCATGACCGTTCCCACCGGAACGGCGCCGACGTCCGACCACCGACAACAGGGTTGCCCAAGGACCCGTGCAGCCCGACATACTTCCGCCGGTAGGCTGCCCCATGAGGACAGTCGTCCTATCCACATCTGTGGATAACCATGTGGACAGACTGCCCTCGTTAAGTTATCCATTGCATGTGCTGAGTGTC